>NZ_JBYCZN010000002.1:0-1618114 GCF_057586255.1 Priestia sp. SRI_019
ATCAAAGCGCTTATATAGATTTTTTTGGAGGATTAGCTCAGCTGGGAGAGCACCTGCCTTACAAGCAGGGGGTCGGCGGTTCGATCCCGTCATCCTCCACCAGTTTTTCGAGCCATTAGCTCAGTTGGTAGAGCATCTGACTTTTAATCAGAGGGTCGAAGGTTCGAGTCCTTCATGGCTCATTTTAATAAGCGCCCGTAGCTCAATTGGATAGAGCGTTTGACTACGGATCAAAAGGTTAGGGGTTCGACTCCTCTCGGGCGCGCCATGAACGGGAAGTAGCTCAGCTTGGTAGAGCACTTGGTTTGGGACCAAGGGGTCGCAGGTTCGAATCCTGTCTTCCCGACCAGAAGTATAATGTTACCTTAGCTCAGTTGTTTAGAGTAGAAGGTTTATCATTCTAACATCGGAGGAATACCCAAGTCCGGCTGAAGGGATCGGTCTTGAAAACCGACAGGGGTGTCAAAGCCCGCGGGGGTTCGAATCCCTCTTCCTCCTCCATTTATTTTTATCATCATCGCGGGTTCAATTTTCGTCATGACTGCTACTTTTTATAGGGGCATAGTTTAAAGGTAGAACTACGGTCTCCAAAACCGTCAGTGTGGGTTCAATTCCTACTGCCCCTGCCATTTTAGATACATATGAGGATTATGGGCCTATAGCTCAGCTGGTTAGAGCGCACGCCTGATAAGCGTGAGGTCGGTGGTTCGAGTCCACTTAGGCCCACCAGTATAACAAACAGTTAAGTTAAACTTAAAAAACAATCACGGCCCGTTGGTCAAGTGGTTAAGACACCGCCCTTTCACGGCGGTAACACGGGTTCGAATCCCGTACGGGTCATCGAAAGAGCAGTTTGCATTTGCAAACTGCTCTTTTATTTATGTCAGATAACTACAGATTTTGATTGAGACTGTATAAAATTCTAATGTGAAAACTTCAAAATTTTTGAGTCTAATCTCTGAAATTTGAACATAACGATACTAGTACTTTAAGAATAACACTAGGATAACGTGCTATAATGGATAAAACTGAATACTAGGGGTAATGAATAATGGAGGAATTAAAGCGAAAAAACCAAGGTGCTGTGGAACTAGACGAAAAGGGATTTAAGTGGATGCGTTTCGTCAGCTTTTTTATGATTGTGAACCTCATTTTCACCGTAGCTTTAGTAGCAGTTGTTCTAATAGTTCCACAAATTCAAGAAACTTTTCAATGGGTAGCATTTGGTGTATATGGGTTTACAGTTCTTTATCTCATCTTTATGCGTGAAGTAGCCTTTAAAAAGACATATGGTTCTTTAGCAGCTTGGATGCGCACTGTATGGAGTTTTAGTTTTATTGCTAGTGCGTTTGGGGCCATTAGCATGTTTATAGGGAACACTCACTGGACTTTATTTTAAAGGAATCTGTCTTCTTGTGTTGAAAGTGAAAGTAAGGGAGGAATTTATATGAATCCATATGAACAATTACAATTAAACAAAGAAGTAGAAGCGATTGCTAAACAACGAATTGAAATTCATAAACAGCGAATAAAGCTATCTGAAGAGTTAGAGCAAGACTTTGATAATACAGAGCTCCAAAATAAAATTATTGAGTTAGAAGAAGAAAGTCAAAAACTGAAGAAAAAAAGTGAAGCTTTACAAGCTAACTATTAAACATCCTTTCAGGGTGTTTTTTTAATAATGTTATAATAATAAACGAGTTGGTATAAAGGAGTTGGTACTATCACCATACAAAATCTTATTGACTCAAAAGATTTAGAATTGCCATTTGTTTTTTATTATGATGGGGATTTCGTACGTCAATCAATTAAAAATGGAACGAACATACTAGAAAGATATGATTACGTCGGAGAAGTTGAATTAGAATTACTTCAAGAAACTGGAT
Organism: Priestia sp. SRI_019; assembly: GCF_057586255.1. Lineage (NCBI taxonomy): Bacteria > Bacillati > Bacillota > Bacilli > Caryophanales > Bacillaceae > Priestia > Priestia sp. SRI_019. Next base: position 1,887 of record NZ_JBYCZN010000002.1, read on the forward strand.
TTATTGAAATTTGTATAGAGGGTTATGGTGGGATGAGAATAGGTGATAAAATTGATGTCTCTGTTGGTAATTTAGAAACTAAAAATGTTACCGAACCATTTGTTTTAGAAAAACTTGATAAGCGATTTTATTTTTTAATACCCTTTCATCCTTATTGGGTGAGTACAATGGAAGATGGGGGTATCCTCATCTCATATTCTATAAAAAGTGTACTAAATATGACTACTTATAGTTCTGAAACAGTACGTTTTCATAAAGATATTCTATCTAGCTCAACTGTATATTAAAATAAATATAGTAGCTTAATCTATTGCTTGTTAATATGCTGCTGTATATGTATCTTTTTAGAAAAAATAAAATAACTTACTGAAATAATCTTTATATAAAGCAGAACAAGCAGATTCTTAATTATTAAGGGTCTGCTTGTTTTACTTTATACCCAGCATTAGTTAACAGCTTCTTTAAATTCTTTTCCTGGCTTAAAGGCTGGAGCCTTTGTAGCATCAATAAATTCAGCTTTCTTCATATCTAAATACCTCATTCCTTACTGTGTATAGTCTGTGTAGAGAAAAAATATATCATAGTTTCCTTATAAGGATCAAACCTATGTTCTTTTAAATGCATCATGCATCTGCTAGAAAACTCTAAAAAAAGTTAACATTGCATGTTTTGTTTCCTTTTTGTTAGGGAAATGGAAATAAAAGAAAGATAAAAATGATTAAAAATGAGGAGAAGGAGTGTCAAAAAGTGGTATATAGTCAAGTAGTAAGAAAACCTGAGTTTCAACAAGCGGAATCGGAAGGGTTAAATGAAGCCATTCACGAGTACATAACTCGTCGTACACGTCACAATGCACCGGTTGTGGATGCGCTTCGATATATTATGACCATTGAACATAAACATGAACGCATGCAGGTAGCAGCAGAACTGTTCGGATCAGCTATTCAGCGTGTAAAAGATCAAGATATTATTCAATATCTAAAAAAATGCGGAAGCTACAAAAGAATTTCTGATACGATGGAATAAAAACGTTTTCTTTGAAAAAGCGCCTTTAATGAGAGGGGGCTTTTTTTGTTTCCTCCATTTAAAAGCGAGGATAAATACATAGAATTCTTCCAATTTGTGCATAGTAAATGAAGCAGAATTAATTGAGGAAGAGACAGAGTTTTGTATCTGACTGCGGGGACGAATGTTAAGGTCTAGAATAAAGTCTTCATTACAGATACCCACTCTTGAATAAATGAAGATTTACGTATGTATCCCTAGCAGGAGGTTTAGTGCATGAGTCAAGAAATACCGTTAAGTTCAAGTGAAATTGCTACTCTTTGGATGACCTATCAGCAAAAAACAATGACCCAAAGAATTTTGGAATATTTTATTGCACAGGCAGAAGATGACGGGGCAAAGGAAATTATGCAAGATACGCATAGGCAAGTGGTGAACTACATTGAAGATATCAAAACAATTTTACAGAATGAAGGGGCTGCCATACCAGTAGGATATACAGAAAAAGATGTAAATGTAGGCGTTCCTAAGCTCTATGATAAGATGTTTGATATTATGTTTCTTCGCCTTTTAAAAGAAATTAGTATGGGGCTACATACGCTTCATTTAACCATGTCCTACAGAAAAGACATGATCTCTCTATATAAAGAGCTTACCGCTTTCACGCAAAGTGGCTATGACAAATGTGTAGATTATCTTCAGGAAAAAAACGTGCTTCCAAGGCCTCCAGCTGTTTCCGTACCTAAAACAGCGAAGTTTGCTGAAGGCACAGATTACATGAATGGAATCCATTTATTTTCTAGTAAACGGGCATTAAATACTGTAGAGGTAGCACATATTTATTACGCAATTGAAAGCAACATTTTTGGCATGCAAATGATCACAGGGTTCGCTCAAGTAGCAAGTGAGCCTGAAGTGAAGAAGTACTTTGTAAAAGGAAAAGAGCTGGCTAAAAAAATTGTAAGTGATTATAGTAAAATTCTTTTGGAAAGCGATATTCAGACGCCTGCGACGTGGGGAGCGAAAGCGACTGAGTCGAAAGTAGCACCTTTTTCAGATAAACTAATGATGTACTGCGTGAGTTTATTCTGCAGTTTCGGGCTGGGAAGCAATGCTTTAGGCACTGCGTTTAGTTTACGTGGAGATCTTCCTCTTACTCTTGTCAGTACAGCCAAAGACATTTTAACATACGGGCAAGACGGGGGGAAAATCATGGCCAAAAACGGATGGCTTGAGGAACCGCCAAGTATGGAAGACCGAAATGATTTGATTAAATAGAAAAGCATAATACATTAAAAAAACTTCTTTGTTCGAAAGAAGTTTTTTCTTTTGTATAAAAAATGTCGTTATTTGTTCGTTTAACGGTTTGTTTTTTGAATAAAAAGGATATATAAACTATAAATTTACAATTTTATACTAAAAAGGAGGATGTTGCATATGAAGTGGTACATAAAAGTGTTGAAAAATTACGGGGTATTTTCTGGTCGAGCCAGCCGAACTGAATACTGGATGTTTGTATTGGTCAACTTTGTTATTTCATTTATTTTTTCTTTTATTCAGTTCTTTATTGATAAGCCTCTTTTTCTGCCGTTAATCTACTCGCTATTGATTGCAGTTCCTTCGTTAGCGGTAGGAGCAAGAAGGCTCCACGATACGGGAAAAAGCGGGTGGTGGCAGCTCATTACATTAGTTCCACTCATTGGCGGTATTTGGCTAATTGTTTTATTCTGTCATCCTAGTGACCCTAAAGAGAACCGTTTTGGTACAACGGCTAAAGCAGCATAAATAGAACTCCCCCTTAGGTAAGGGGGAGTTTTTTAGTGCACAGGTTCTACTATAGCACCATCATACGCTGATTGGTAAATAGCTCGTATGTCTTTTTCATGAAGAGGCAAAGGACTGCGAGCGAGAATTCGTTTTTGCTGGACGCCATCTTTTGTTAGCTTTTGAAGGGCACTTTCTGGAATATCAAATCCGCGAAGGGTTTGAGGAATGCCTACGTCTTTGACAAGTGACTGCAGTTGTTTTACACACTGATAAGAAGCTTCTTCTGTTGATAAAGAGTTAGCGTTTCCGCCTAGTGCTTCAAAAATATCCCGCATCTTTTCCACACAGCTGCTGCGTATGTAACCCATCACATAGGGAAGCAATACGGCGTTTGATTCACCGTGAGAAATATGAAACTGTCCACCTAATGGATATGCAAGCGCATGAACACCGGCTACGCCTGCGTTAAAGAAAGCAAGTCCCGCTAAATAGCTTCCGTAGCTCATCTGAGTTCGCGCTTCTTTATCTTTGCCGTTTTCTACAGCTGTTCGTAAAGAAGAGCTAATCATGCGTATAGCCTTTAGTGCTAAGGCATCGGTTGCTGGATTTGCATTCACTGATACATAAGCTTCCACAGCATGAGTTAATGCATCAACCCCTGTAGCCGCCGTTACTTTAGAAGGCACGCTTAGCGTCAGCTCAGGATCTACAATGGCAGCGTCTGCAAGCAAATAGTCGTGGGTCACAACGTCTTTTGTGCTTTCAAGAGATAATACAGAAATATTCGTTACTTCTGAACCCGTGCCGGAAGTAGTGGGAATTAAAATTTTTGGAAGACCTTTTTTTGAAATTTGTTTTGTACCAGTTAAGTTCAAGTATTCTTCTACAGCTCCGTCATGAACGGCTAAAACGGCCGTAAGTTTTGCTAAATCTAATGCGCTGCCGCCGCCAACCCCAATGACTAAATCAAATTTTCGGCTTTTGGCATAGGATACGAGTTTTTCACCGAGTGCTAAAGGCGGTTCTGGTGCCGTATCTGCATATACATCTACTTCGTATCCATTTTTAATGAGGGGAGAACTCACTTTATCCACAAGTCCAATGTCTTTTAACACGGGATCTGTGACAATTAAAATATGAGCAGGGTGATATTTTTTTACTTCCGGAAGCAGTTGCTGAAGTGATCCCCATCCTGTATAGCTAAGAGGGGTAAAAACTAGTTTTGACACAGTCATTCTTTTATCCTCCTATAGGCACTGTTTTGTTGGCGGTTTCAAAGATGTGGTTTTGCTTCTACGTATATTATAATGAAGTATCGAAAATTTTTCATTGAATACAAATTAGCTGTCACGAAAAAATTGAGCTTTACTTCACAGAGGCAAAGGATGAGGAAATGTTGAGATACATAACAAAAGAATTAGCTCAGAAAATTGTGTGTAGAACGATGGAGATTATTGATTGCAACATTAACGTGATGAACGAAAAAGGAGTCATTATTGGTTCGGGTGACAAAAAGCGAATGAATCAAATTCACGAAGGAGCGTTGATGGTATTAAAAAACGGCAGTTCCTACGAAATTACTCAACAGCAGGCTGACTCGCTGCGCGGGGCCAAACCGGGCGTGAATTTGCCTATTTTCTTTAACGGGGAAATTGTTGGAGTCGTGGGATTAACAGGACTGCCAGAACAGATTCGTAATTACGGAGAACTCGTGCGCATGGCGGCTGAAATGATTTTTCAAGAAATGATTTTAATAGAGGAAATTCAGTGGGATGAACGATTAAAAGAAGAGGTGGTTCATCAGCTTCTTCAACAAGAAGACCCGCTTGACTCCTTCTTTTTTGACCGGGCGAACCGCTTTGATATTAACTTATACCTTCCACGAGTGGCACTGATTGTTACAGCGGACAATCGCCATGAAGTTATGAAGCTTGTAAAGAAATACATAGCTAATAATGACTTATATGCTATGCTTCCAGACGGAGTAGTCATATTAAAATCTACAGAAGCAGGCAGCGCTAGCAGCTATGCGGAACAGCTGGAAAAACAGCTTCGGGCGTCTGGGATGGTGTGTAAGTTAGCGGCAGGATCTGTTCAACCTGACTTTAAAGGCCTTCGTGTATCTTATCAGTAGGCAAAAGATACGCTTGCGGTCGGTTCTAAGCTTCACCCAGAAGCTGTTTTCTACTGCTATTCGGATTATCAAATTCCCGTGCTGTTACGTCAAAGCGCCGGTTTTCAAGAAAATCATGATCTGTTGCATCACTATAAAAAGCTGAAGGAATACGATAAGAAAAAAGAACTTATCGAAACGTTAACGGTCTACATAGAAGAAAATGGCGAAGGAAGCACGGCAGCTAAAAAGCTTTTTATACATCGAAATACGCTAAGCTACCGTCTAGATAGAATTCAAAGCATTACGGGAAAAGATCCAAGAAAAGTCAAAGACCTTCTTGAACTGTATGTAGCCATGCTGCTGTCTAAAATTTCATAACTGTGCACGTGCATAAAAGATCTTGCGATAGTGAGGTCTTTTTCTGTTGAAGTGACTAATGAAAGAATATAAGATAGCGCTTACAATTAACGTTAGGGACAGGAGAAATAAGAAAGGGGATGCTTTATGGACGTTCAAGTAAGCGCGTTAGGCGCGATTTGTGCATTAGTAATTGCTATTATATTAATCTTAAAGAAAGTGGCTCCCGCATACGGAATGATAGCCGGAGCTTTAATTGGAGGACTGATTGGCGGAGTTAATATTGCTGATACCGTTAATTTAATGATTGAAGGGGCACAAGGCATCATTCCCGCAGTGCTGCGGATTCTTGCAGCTGGTATATTGGCCGGGGTATTAATAGAATCAGGTGCTGCAGCGGTTATAGCAGAAACCATTGTAAAAAAACTAGGGGAAACAAAAGCGCTTTTAGCTCTAGCGCTAGCCACACTCATTCTTACGACAGTAGGTGTGTTTGTTGATGTGGCTGTCATCACAGTGGCACCTATTGCTTTAGCCATTGCTAAACGTACGGGTATGTCAAAGCCTGCTATTTTATTAGCAATGATTGGAGGAGGAAAGGCAGGAAATTTAATGTCTCCTAATCCTAACGCTATTGCTGCTTCGGATGCATTTAATATTCCGCTTACATCCGTGATGGCTGCAGGAATCATTCCCGCTATATTTGGCGTAGCGGTCACTTATCTCGTAGCCAAACGATTAGTGAAAAAAGGAACAATGGTTCAAGCTGAAGAAATAGATACAGTGGATGCAAGCAGCTTGCCGCTGTTTTTAACGGCTATCATAGCACCCATTGTTACGATCGTGCTGCTGGCGCTGCGACCGCTTTTTGATCTTAATATTGATCCAATGGTTGCGCTTCCTGCAGGAGGAATTGTTGGTGCCATTGTGATGAAAAAAGGAAAACAGCTTAATACATATGCTATTTCTGGATTAGGGAAAATGTCAGGTGTAGCCATTATGCTTCTCGGAACGGGGACATTAGCAGGAATCATTGCTAACTCCCAGCTAAAAGATGTTATTATTCACGCCTTGTCTGCTATTGGGTTGCCAGCTTACGTTTTAGCACCGGTTTCAGGTATTTTTATGTCAGCGGCAACCGCTTCGACAACGGCAGGAACAGCAGTCGCAAGCCAAGTTTTTGGATCGACAATTTTAGAGCTAGGCGTTTCTGCTTTAGCCGGAGCTGCTATGGTTCATGCCGGAGCGACCGTACTTGATCACCTCCCGCACGGAAGCTTTTTCCACGCAACGGGCGGAAGTGTAAACATGAAAATAAAAGAACGTTTAAAATTAATCCCTTACGAATCGCTTATTGGACTCATCATGGCCATTATATCCACGCTTATATTTGGTGTATTAAAGCTATATGGCTAAAAATAAAAGGAGTGTGTGCGTATGAAAATTGTAATTGCACCGGATTCATTTAAAGAGAGTTTAACGGCTCTGCATGTTTGTGAAGCAGTTGAAAAAGGAATAAGAACTCATTTTCCAGACGCTGAGATTAGTAAAGTACCTATGGCAGACGGTGGAGAAGGAACCGTTCAGTCGCTTGTGGACGCGACGGGCGGACAAATTATACAAGCTAAAGTAACCGGACCTTTAGATAAAGAGGTGGAAGCTTTTTACGGAATTCTTGGAGATGGCAAAACGGCTGTTATTGAAATGGCAGCCGCTTCAGGCCTTCATCATGTTCCTATGGATGAACGCAATCCGCTTATCACCACAACGCGAGGAACGGGCGAGCTGATTCTTAAAGCGTTAGATCATAAAGTGAAGCATATCATTATTGGCATCGGAGGAAGTGCTACAAATGATGGAGGAGCCGGTATGGCCAAGGCTTTAGGGGCAAAGCTTCTTGATGCTAACGGAGCAGAAATAAAAGAAGGAGGCGGCAGTTTAAACCAGTTAGCTGCTATTGATCTGACAAACTTGGATTCCCGGCTTGCTGAAGTCAAAGTAGAAGTTGCGTGCGACGTAGACAATCCGTTAACAGGTGAAACCGGAGCATCCGCGGTATTTGGCCCTCAAAAAGGCGCAACTCCTGATATGGTTAAACGGCTTGACTGTAATCTAGCTCATTACGCAGCAGTTATTGAAAAAGAAATGGATATTCATATCCAAAGTGTTCCTGGTGCTGGAGCCGCAGGAGGACTAGGAGGGGGCCTGCTGGCATTTTTATCTGCGGAGTTAAAGCCAGGTGTAGACATTGTCATTGAGGCAACTCAGTTAGAAAGATATATTAAAGATGCTGATCTTGTCATTACCGGTGAAGGAAGAATAGATGGTCAAACCATTTACGGAAAAACACCCATTGGCGTAGCAAAAACAGCAAAAAAGCATAGCGTTCCGGTCATAGCCATAGCGGGCAGCATTGGAGCAGGAAGCGAAGCTGTATATGAACATGGTATTTCGGCTTTATTCAGCGTCGTGCCGGGGGCAGTGACTCTCTCAGAAGCGCTGGAAAAAGCGGGTGAAAACATTGAAAGAACGGCTAAAAACGTAGCGTCAGTTATACGCTTAGGCATCAAGTGAAGAAGTTACAGTTTTTATTGTTCTCTTTTTAATAAATAGTAAAAGGTCTCTTTCATCAGAAGAGGCCTTTTTTTCGTTTAGTGCTAAAGTAAGCTGCTATCATTCTTTTAAATTTTATATAGGAAATAGAACTAAACGTTTTCTGAAGCGTCATAGTAAGTAAGCAGTCCCAAAGATTCGCTAGCATTCTCGTCGGCTTACTAACTGCTACTTATGGAAAGGAGAGGTTAAGGTGGAAAAAAAGTTTAGGTTCTTGAGAATTTTAAGAAACGTGATAGTAGCTATATTGGGGATATGCATCATTTTGGTTGTAACGAATCAAGTTATAACGGCAGTAGAAAAGAAAAAGTATCCGCCTATTGGTCAATTAGTAGAGGTTAATGGCAGAGATATTCATGTATATACAAAAGGTAAAGGGGAAAATACAATTGTACTACTAAGCGGCTTGGGAACGACTGCGCCTGCACTGGATTTTGAACCTTTAGTAAATGAACTGTCGAAGGATAACAAAGTTGTGGTAGTAGAACCATTTGGATACGGATGGAGTGACATTACGAATAAAAAACGTACCGTAGAAAATAGTGTAAGTGAAATGAGAGAAGCTTTGCAAAAATCGGATATAAAAGGCCCGTATATATTAATGCCGCACTCAGTTTCTGGCGTTTACAGCATGTATTACGCTAATAAATATCCAGATGAAGTAGAAGCAATTATTGGAATAGACCCTACGCTGCCAAAAGCGCTGGATTATTTTAAAGAAGAAGCGCCGAATATACCAAGTTTGATGAGTGTTTTAGCGCCAAGTGGACTTGCTCGCTTAGCCCTGCTTACTAGTCCTAATCAGTATCTACCGCTAGCCGAAGAAGGAACATATACAACAAAAAATTTAAAAATGACAAAAGCAATCTCCAGCTGGAAAGGCTACAACAAAAACGTCATTGATGAAGCAAAAGAACTGAACAACAATATAAATAAAACTCTCGATATGTCGTTTCCTTCAAAGATGCCTGTAATGATTTTTACTAGAAAAATAGATAAAGAACCAAAAGAAGAAAAATCTAATATCACGTTTTATCAAGATCAATTAAGTCACGTATCGTCGCAAAAACTAGTTGTTTTACAAGGTCATCACTATTTACACTGGACGAAGTACAGAGAAATGAGCAAATATGTGAATGATTTTATAGATACATCTATTAATTCAAGTACAAAGAAATAAAGGCTTTAAGAAAAAGGAGTCCGAACCATGGGACCATGGGTCTCCTTTTTTATAGGAAAGAATCAAATCTAGTTAGCTGTATAGCTGTAAATGTTATAATTAACCAATCGCTAGAATGATTTATATATAGAGGAGGCAAATCATGATTAAAGCCGTTATTTTTGATTTAGACGGGACACTATTAGATCGAGACAGTTCGTTAAAATGTTTTATTCAAGATCAATACGAGCGTTATAGTGAAGAGCTAGCACACATACCGAAGCAGGAATACATATCTAGATTTATCGAGTTAGATCACAAAGGCTATGTATGGAAAGACAAAGTATATCAGCAGCTTTTGAACGAATATGATCTTTCGAATCTAACGTGGGAAGGGATGCTAGATGATTACCTTCACTATTTTCCAGCTCACTGCGTTTCGTTTTTACATATGGAGGATGTACTAAAAGAGCTAAAGAAAAAAGGGCTGTTACTAGGCATGATCACAAATGGTTTTACGGACTTTCAGTGGATGAATATTAAAGCGCTTGGAATTGATCACTATTTTGATACTATACTTGTTTCCGAGCAAGAAGGCATTAAAAAGCCGCAAAAAGATATCTTTTTGCGAGCGTTAAAAGCGCTTGATGTGTCGGCTGAAGAAAGTGTATATATCGGGGATCATCCAGAAAATGATGTGCTTGGCGCAAGAGGCGCAGGTATGCATGCTGTATGGAAAAAAGACGTTTTCTTTGACGGAAGTTTCACAGATTCGTATGTAATAGAGGATTTAAAAGAGCTGTTAAACGTTATTAATGAGTTTCAAGCATGCTGATGGGAAAAGGGGAAACACGATGAAAGCCGAAGTTCGTCTATTGACTGATGAAGATCTTAAAGAAGCAGCAATCATCTATACAAATGTTTTTAGTGGGTCACCGTGGAATGAGCCTTGGAGTATAAACACTGCTTATGCTCGTTTATACGATATCAGTAAAACTCCAGGTTACATAGGGATAGGTTTCTTTCATAGTGAAAATAATAAAATCATAGGATTTATAGTAGGAAATGAAGAACAGTGGGCGAACTATAAGACGTTTTATGTAAATGAAATTTGTGTGTTAAGCAGCACTCAGCAAACTGGCATAGGAACGAGTCTTTTATCTTTCCTTAAAGAGCTACTTATACAAAAAGAAGTGAAAGAAGTCTACGTGTCTACTGAAAGAGGCCAAGGCAAACCAGAACGTTTTTTTGAAAAGAACGGTTTTGTTACTCATGAATCTCGTATACTGATGACGGTAAATGTAGATTGAATATAAGTGAATGGGTGTAGGATATCCGCTTTGTTATTTCAGGAGGCACGGTTCATAAAGCAGGAGGAAATAATTTATGATTTTTTCGCTACTAGTTTTAGTCGCTATTTTAACGGTGAGTATTCCGCTGTTGATTATTATTGTTAAAACAGTTTGGCACCGAAAGATTCCTCGTAATTACTATACGCCGTTTGACTATCTTGCTGCACAAACAGAAGAAGAGTTTCATGAAGAGCAAAATGAACGAGAACTAGAAGAAAAAGAAGGAGATGTTGTAAACAGAAAGAGCTAAAGGTCGTTTTCAACTCCTTCTGTTTACAGCCCACCCCTCCACAATTTCCGTAAATTCACCTAGGTGTTCTTCAAATATCCGTTTTCGATGTCCGTTAGCTCCGGATGGATGTGGAAAGCCAAATAAATACGTATGCCGAGAAAACGAAGGTTCACTTGAAAGCTTTCTTAAAACATTCTCAACCGCTTTTCCTAGTGGAACGATTAAGCATGAATTCTTTATTTCGCTCAATTCATGTGGAAACACTTCAAAGGCATAGCGAGAAAGAAGCGCTGATCGTTCGATTGGCGGCTGATGCCCCGTGTAGTTTTTTCCTTTATAAAACACAGGATATTTCAGTACAGACGTTGTATGCAGCAAATCTCTCTGTGAAGCAAATAGCTCAGCGGCACCGTTAATGCCCATGACTTTTGCAATTCCGCATTGATCTAACATGTCTATTAAATTGACTCTCATCGTTCCGCTAAAGCTAGCTGCTTTTTTTGTTTCGTACAGTACTTGTTCAAGCGGATGATGATGGGACAGGCTGGAAACGCATTGTTTAAAAGCAGTTTTCATTTGAAACCAGCCTGGTGTGATGCCGGCAATAATAATATGAGCTTCTGGATTTATGTAATCGTTATGGGGTGAGTAGTACATGCTTAGTTCCTTTTCTTGACCGATTAAAAAGTCTTTTTGCAACAGCTGTTCTTTCGTAAAATTCATATTATGCAATTGTTGAATGGCATGCAGACATTGTTGAAAATAAGAATGTTGGCTAATCATAGGCTCTCTCTTTCTTTATCACTATTTCTTCTTTTATTTTCCCCAACAAACCGTTTTATATCAAATATGAACAAATTCTTACGAAAATTAATGTTTACTAAAAGTTTACTTAAGTATTAGTTCGGTGTGATAAAAATAAAGTAGTAATAGCGGCGTTTTTGTCATTTAAACGGCGAAACTAACAAAAGAAATGAAGAATTTTGGAGAATTTTTTGATAAATTTACTGAAATTTTAAAAATATTTATTGAAAGCGTTTTATTAATGTGCTATTCTTCCAATATAAGAGATAAATATTTAGTAAAAATAGAAGATTATAATAGAGAGGTAAAAAGATGGCAACTTTAAAAGATATAGCGGCGTACGCTAAGGTTTCCAGTTCAACTGTATCAAGAGTACTAAATAATGATCATACGCTTTCTGTATCTGAGGTTACTCGTGAACGCATTCTGCATGCAGCCAAAGAGCTGCAATATACGCCCGTGAAGATACGAAAAGGAACGGCAAACGGAAAGGATATAGAAGCTCCTCGAATAGGTATTATTTTCGCTCAATCCCTTGAAGAAGAGTTAGTAGATCCTTTTTTCTCTTCTATTCGCCATGGAATAGAAAGTGAATGCGCAGAAAAGGAAATTTTTACAGTAAAGTCATTTAGGCTAAAAGGCATGAAGCAAGAAGAGCTGCTGCAGGATCTTGATGGAGTGATTGTAGTGGGAAGAGTTAGTCCAGAAACGGTTCAAGAAGTGAGCAATCATTTAGATACTATTGTTTTTATTAATCACAAAGCGGATGAGGATTTGTACGATTCGGTCATGATTGATTTTGAGAAAGCTACTAAACACGCATTAAATCATTTATTTGACCTCGGTTATAAAAGAATTGGCTATATCGGAGGGACAGAAAGAGAACATTATATCAATGGAAGTTCTATTATTGAAGATCAGCGTCAAACGGTTTTTGAACGCGTTATGCATGAAAAAGGCCTGCTCGATTCTGAGAAAGTTTATATAGGAGAGTACTCAATGACTGAAGGCTATGAGCTGATGGGACAAGCGATTAAGCAAGGAAATCTTCCTGAGGCATTTTTTATCGCAAGTGATGCAATGGCGATAGGAGCAATGCGTGCCCTGCAGCAATCAAATATAAAGGTTCCTGAAGACGTAGCGATTGTAAGCTTTGATGATGTGGATATCGCAGCATTTGCGAGCACGCCGCTCACCACAGTTAAAGTATATACTGAAGAGATGGGAAGGCAGGCTGTTAAAATGCTAGTAGATCGGTTAAGCGGCAGATCCGTTCCTTTAAAAGTCATGGTGCCGACTAAATTAATTTATCGTGAAAGCTGCGGAGCCTTACTCAAAAAACAGTAGCCTAAAAGTTATAACTTGAAAGGGGGTGATAGAAAAGAAGAATTCATACATAAAGAGTGATAAGGGGGAAGGAAAATAGAAAAAACCATAGAAAAAGCAGGTTAAAAAGCCCTAGAAACTACATACTTATTGGCAGATAAGTATGTAAATGAAAAAGCTTTTTCATCTCTAGGACTCTTTGAACCTTTGTAAAAGTATAGGATTAAATTATAAGTGACTTTATTTCGTTGTGCAATGAATTTGTCTATGTGTAAATAACTGAATATTCAGTTATTTATGTCTTGATAGAGTATAAGGAGGAAAAAAGATAAATGAAAAAGCTTACGTATCTTTTCGTTCTATTACTAGTCTTTTCTGTTGTGGCAGCGGGCTGCGGAAATAAAGAAGCGGCAACAGGCGGAAATGGGAAAACAACGCTAACGCTTTTTTCTACGATGAGTAATAAAGGGGAGAGAAAAGCGCTTCAAAATGCGATTGCAGAATTTGAAAAACAAAATCCAGATATTAAAATTGATGCGAATTTTCCGGGTAACGGCTATGAAGATATGCTTCGTGTGAAAATGGGTGCAAATGATATGCCGGATTTATTTGATACGCACGGTTGGTCTCAGCTTCGCTACGGGGAGTATGTAGCGGATTTAAAAGATATGGATTGGGTTCAGCATTTGGATCCGGCGCTAAATCAAATTTTAAAAGATAAAAGCGGCAAAGTGTATGCGTATCCTTTAAATCAAGCAAAAGACGGAATTAGCTATAATGCGACGCTGTTAGAAAAATACGGAATAAAGCCTCCTAACACAATGGATGAATTTATAACAGCATTAGAAACAGTAAAAAAGAAGAGCAAAGGAGAAGTAGCGCCTCTATGGATCCCAGGAGGGGAAAATGGCAATATTGCTCAAGTGTTTGATCAGCTGGCTACACCTCAGCTTATTACAGCAAAAAATAAGAACTACGCTAAGCAGTTGGAAAAAGGAACATTTAATTGGTCAAACTACACGCCGCTAGCGGAAACAATGGCAGAAATGAAGAAGAAAGGGCTGCTGAATGAAGACGTATTAACCGCAAAAGTATCTCAAGCAACGGAATTAATGGCTCAAAATAAAATTGCTTTTACATTTGTGGGCGGATCTCTTGGACCGGATGCAACAGAATTAAATCCTGAAGTAAAAGTAGGAACGGTACCGGTGCCTGCTATTCATAAAGGCGGTACGCAAAGCTGGATTGGCGGAGAGCGCTTTACCCTTGCTGCGTGGAAAGATTCTAAGCACCTTAAAGAAGCGAAAAAATTTATTGAATTTGTGTCACAGCCGAAAGTTGCCAAAAAGATTGCCGAAGGAACGTCTTCAGCATCGGCTCTGACAAACAATAAAACACAAAACTACTACTCTGAATACTACGATAAGTATAGCGATATTAAAGTTGAGCCATACTTCGACCGAAAGTATTTACCGAGCGGTATGTGGGCAGTGATGTCTTCTACAGGTCAAGAATTGCTAGCGGGAAGTTTAACGCCAAAGCAATTATCAAAAGAGATGGAAAAAGAGTACAAGCGTCTCAGTAAACAATAAAATAGTGTGCAAAAGTTCCTTGTTCGCCGAGAAGCAGGGAGATAGGCTTCTGCTTCTTTTCAACACAAGCTGAAATAGGAGTGAACACGATGAATGAATTAGTCAGGAAAGAGCCGGTTTCTGTAGTAAGAGATACGGAAAAACGAAAGAAAAAATTAAAAACAGAGTCTTCTTTATGGTGGATGTACCTTCCCGGCTTAGTAATTATCACCGTTTTTATTATCTATCCTTTTATTAACGGAATTAGACTTTCCTTTACTAATTGGAATGGATTTTCACAAACGTACGATTGGATTGGGCTCCAGCAGTATAAACGTTTGCTTGCAGATCCAACGACTTGGCTTGTGATAAAAAATACGCTGCTCTACGGAATAGGCAGTACTATTTTTCAAAATATTATTGGCTTGTTATACGCTTTGCTTCTGAATCAAAGCATTAAAATGAAAGCTGTAACAAGAACAATTGTCTACCTTCCGGTTATTATCAGCCCAATTATTATGGGGTATATCTGGTACTTCTTTTTTGCCTACCAAGGAGGCGCTTTAAATGACCTTCTTGTATTTTTAGGTTTTGAGAAGATTAATGCTTTGGGAACTCCAGAGCTTAACTCTTGGATTATCGTGTTCGTCAATACGTATCAATTCGTTGGAATTGCGATGATTATTTATTTAGCGGGGCTGCAAAGTATTTCAAAAGATTATTACGAGGCAGCGCAGCTTGACGGAGCATCGGCTCTTCAGCAGTTTAAAAACATCACGCTTCCATTGCTTATGCCTTCGATTACAATTAACGTCGTTTTAAATATTATCGGAGGTTTAAAACTGTTTGACGTAATTGTTGCGCTGACAGGAGGAGGGCCTGGAGATGCATCGCAGTCAATGTCTACTTTTATGTATGACTTATATTTTAGAAGACAGGACGCCGGCTATGCTGCAACTCAAGGTGTGTGCATGGCGCTCATTATCTTAGTCATTAGCTTATCAGCACTTGTGTACTTTAAACGAAAGGAGACAGAAGCGTGATGGACTATACAAATAAACGGAAAAAGCGATTTTTTACCTTTCTAGCTCTTTGTATAACGCTCGTTCATATTGTCCCTTTTTATATTCTTGTTACGACTTCTTTAAAAGCAACCGGGGACTTTAGTTCCAAATGGGTATTTCCAAAAAGCATACACCTTGAAAATTTCACAGCGGCTTGGGAGCAAGCGAATTTAGGCAGTTCTTTTATGAATACGTTTATCATTACGTTCGTTTCGGCGGTTCTGCTTATTTTTCTAGGATCAATGGCTGCGTATCCTCTAGCGCGCCGCCAAACGAAACTAAATAAGTACGTCTATTTTATTTTTATCGCCGTGATGGTAATACCGCCTTTAACAGCGTTAGTTCCGCTGTACAAAATGGTTGTGAATATGGGGATGATGAACACGTACCAAATTGCTATTTTAAATAATGTCGCAGCATTTTTGCCGCTAACGATCTTTTTGTATGCGGGCTTCATTCGCTCCACTATTTCTAAAGAGCTCGAGGAAGCAGCAAGAATTGATGGGGCCGGCACGTTAACGATTTTCTTTAAAATCGTATTTCCGCTGCTAAAGCCTGTCACTGCGTCTATTTTAATTATTGCGAGCGTCTACATTTGGAACGACTATCAGTTTGCAATATTCTTCCTTCAAGATAAGGAAATGCATACATTAACCGTTACGTTAGCAAGCTTTTTTGCCGAAAATCAAAATAATCTTAGCTTAGTAGGAGCAGCTGCGATTATTGCGATGCTTCCAATGACCATTTTATTTTTAGTGCTACAAAAATACTTTATTGCAGGGCTTTCATCAGGATCTGTAAAAGGATAAAACCAATACGAGGAAGGAAGATGACAATGTCTAAAATCACATTTATCGGAGCGGGAAGTACAGTTTTTGCAAAAAATATTTTAGGAGACTGCATGTTTGTGCCTGCTTTAGCTGGCTTTGAATTTGCGCTATACGATATAGATGCTGAGCGTTTAAGAGATTCGGAAAATATGCTAAACAATCTAAAAGAAAACTATAAAGTGAATATTACGGTTAAAGCCTATTTGAACCGCAGAGAAGCTTTAACAGGAGCAAAGTATGTGATTAACGCCATTCAAGTAGGCGGTTACAAACCAAGCACCGTCATTGATTTTGAAATTCCTAAAAAATACGGCTTGCGTCAGACAATTGGAGATACAGTAGGAATTGGAGGAATCTTCAGATCACTGCGCACGATTCCGGTCCTGTTTGATTTTGCAAAAGATATTGAAGAAGTATGTCCAGATGCGCTGTTTTTAAATTACACGAATCCAATGGCAACACTAACGGGTGCAATGCTGCGCTATACAAATGTAAAGACGGTAGGCCTTTGTCACAGTGTTCAGGTATGTACAAAAGATTTATTTGATTCTCTCGGAATGGAGCATGAAGGAATACAAGAGAAAATTGCAGGCATTAACCATATGGCATGGCTGCTAGAAGTAAAAAGAGATGGACAAGATTTATATCCAGAAATTAAGCGTCTGGCAAAAGAAAAGCAAAGAACAAAGCATCACGATATGGTGCGTTTTGAGCTAATGGATAAGTTCGGTTATTATATTACCGAATCGTCTGAGCATAACGCAGAGTATCATCCATACTTTATTAAACATAAATATCCAAATCTTGTTGATCAGTTTAACATCCCTCTTGATGAATATCCGCGCCGATGCGAAGAGCAAATTAGCAATTGGGAATCAATGAGAGAAGAAATGGTTAACAACAGTCAGTTAACTCATACACGTTCACATGAGTACGGCTCTAGAATCATTGAAGCAATGGAGACAAACGTGCCGTTTAAATTTGCCGGTAACGTATTAAATACCGGAGGCTTAATTAGTAACCTGCCGACAAAAGCGTGTGTAGAAGTGCCATGTGTTGTAGACCGAAGCGGTATTATGCCGACTTATGTAGGAGATTTACCAGAGCAGCTTGCGGCGTTAAATCGCACGAATATTAATACGCAATTGCTAACAATTGAAGCAGCTGTTACTAGAAAAAGAGAGCACATCTATCAAGCAGCGATGCTAGATCCTCATACAAATGCGGAATTATCCATGGATGACATCATTCGTATGTGCGATGATTTAATTGAAGCACACGGCGAGTGGCTGCCTGATTTTACAGGGAAAGTGAATCAATACGTGTAAGAAAAGAATCCTCGGCTGAGATCAGCTGAGGATTTTTTTGTGCGTAGGAAAAGAAGGGGATATCATCCAAAGCGATATTGACATTTAAAAAACTTCATCATACACTGTAAGAAGCAAGTCATTTTATACTAAGAAAGGAAAGGTACCGTAGACAATGGATAAGTAATCCTATTTTTTTAGACATTCTTTTAAAACTTTATTTTAAATGAACATTTGTCTAGATAGGATTAGTCTGTACATTTTTAGGTGCCATTTCTATATGTCTTATATGAAGTGATTTCTCCCTTTTTTTACTCTATAAAAGGGTGCATATTTGCGTATGCCTAATTATGACCTCTAATCCTCTCTAGAAATCCTAGGGAGGTTTTTTTATGTTATTGTTAGAAGCTATAAATATTGAAAAAAGCTATGGAGATCGCCTGCTGTTTCAAGCAGAGAAACTTCAAGTACATCGCGGAGAGCGAATTGGAATTGTGGGGAAAAACGGAGAAGGCAAATCGACGTTGCTTCATATTTTAATGAAAAAAATGAGTCCAGACCAAGGGATTGTGCAAACATATGGCCGTTCCTCACTGATTCCGCAGCTTGATGTTCAAGCTACATCGGCTGTTTCTCCTGAGATGAAAAGTCAGTGGAGTGTGCCAACTGAAGCGGACTTTCTTAGCGGAGGAGAAGAAACAAGAAAAAAAATTGCAGCTGCTCTTTCATCCGGGGGGGAACTGCTTGCAGCCGATGAGCCAACGAGCCACTTAGATGTAAAAGGCGTAGAAAAATTTGAAGAAGAAATGAAGTCTTTTACAGGCAGTCTGCTGCTGATTTCACATGACCGAGAATTATTGAACCGCCTTTGTACGTCTATTTGGGAAGTAGAAGGCGGCAAAATTCACTGCTATGAAGGCAATTATCAAGAATATGTGACGCAAAAAAAACACGCGGTTGAAAGACAGCAGTTTGAATATGAACAGTATGTAAAAGAAAAGCAGCGTCTTGAACTGGCGTCTGAAGAAAAAAGCCAAAAATCAAAGTCGCTTAAAAAAGCGCCGAGCCGTATGGGGAACTCTGAAGCGAGACTTCATAAGCGAGCGGTCGGAAAACAAAAAGCGAAGCTAGACAGAAGCGCAAAAGCGATTGAAACAAGAATTGAAAAGCTGGAGAAAAAAGAAAAGCCAAAAGAAATGGAAGAAATTCATTTTGACCTATCGCAGTTTCACCAAGTGCACAGCAAGCAGGTACTAAGCTTTGACAAAGTCTCAGCATCAGCTGGTAATCATATCTTGTTTCAAAACCTAAAAGGCGGTGTGAAGCCAGGAGCGAAAGTAGCGATTGTCGGCAAAAACGGCGCCGGAAAATCTACGCTGCTGAATATGATTGAGCAGCGAACAGAAGGCATCACGGTTGCGAAGCCTGTAAAACTCGGCTTTTTCCATCAGCGCCTCGAAAATCTAGATCCCGCTAAAAGCATTTTAGAAAACATTAAAGAAGACAGTCCGTACACTGAACAGTTTATTCGTACGGTACTATCGCGCTTACTTTTTAAACGTGAAGACGTGTATAAAAAAGTAGAGATGCTAAGCGGAGGAGAACGAGTCAAAACGGCATTAGCAAAAGTCTTTTTAGGAAACTATAACGTTCTTCTTTTAGATGAACCGACCAACTATCTTGATCTTCATACAAAAGAAGCGCTTCAAGAAGTGTTAAAAGCTTATCCAGGGACGATTTTATTTGTGACGCACGACCGCTATTTTGTTAAAAAGCTTGCGACGCATGTTTTGACGTTAAAACAGTCCAAAGCGGAGCTCGCGGCGATTGAAGACACGGGTAAAAGCAAAAAAGCGTCACAGCAGCAAAATGAAGCCGAGAAACTTGCGCTTCAACTAGAATTAACAAAAGTGATTAGCGAGCTTTCTATCACGCCAGAAGGAAAAGACAAGCAGCGTCTTGAAAAAAGATACGAAGAGCTTTTAGAAGAAAGAAAACGATTAAATAGAAAGGAAGGGTAATATCACTTCACCTAACAATGAATACAATGATGTTACTGAACATCAAAAGCGTATTGAAGGAAAATTAACGGATATGAATGTAAAAGGAACGCCCAAAAGAATAAAATGGATTGGCTATGGAATCATTATTTTCTTTGTGATTCTTATTTTAACGATGACCATCGGCGTATTGATCAATTAAAACAAAAAGCAGCCGCTTCAATGTTGAAGCGGCTGCTTTTTTATTTTCCTACTTTTGTAACGATCGCATCTCCATTTTTTCCAACGCGTACAGTAGCAAAACGAGCTTCGCTTTCCACTTTGCTGCCGGTTCCTTCTGGAATAAAATAATGTTCAATTCCGTACTGAATTCCCCAGTCGTGATAGCTGCCCGTAATGACAACGTCTTTTTCTTTAGAAGTATACGGCTTATTCCAGTCATCATCCGCTTGGTAGATTTTTGCGTATTCATACACGCCTTGTTTGTCAGGGCGAAGAACGAGCTTCACTTTTTCACCGTCTTTTACATGAGGTAAGGTAACGTGCGCAATGTCGTAATTCAGCTCAACGTAATCGCCTTGCAGCAGCGAGCGCGGATCGATCGGCTGTAAAGCGAGCTTAATTTCTTTTCCGTTTTGAAGAAGCACTTCGTTTTTAGTGAAAATGCCGCCCAGCATAATAAGCTGAACAAGAATGATGATCCATACAGCGGTTCGGCTGCGATCAAGAAACGACGGCTGCGGCTGATCAGGCGTTGACAGGTCCCATTTCCTGCTTAGGAAAAGAAAGATAAGACCTAAAATAACGAGCACAAGTGATTTATTAAATAAATCCCACACAAAGTCGTAATATTTCATCGCTAAAAAAACAAACCAGAAGATCATGCCGACAATAAAATCATATTTTGGCTCTTTTCGTACCGTTACAAATAAAAAGACGGTCGAAATTACAAAAAACACCGTACAGTAAATGATATTTAAAAAAGACGGTTCGCTTAATTCAGTCATCGACAGTAAAAAGATAAAAGCAAGAAGCAGCGCTGCTTTTTTAAACGCGTGGTGTACGTTTATCGCGTACACAGCGGCATTTAATAGAAACAAAGCGAGCAGCACATAATCTATTTTGATAGTGTCATAGTAAGCAGTCGGAACCTTTATTAACAGAAGCCCTTGCACTAGCACAAAAAGCAACAGGCGAACGGGCGTATGCTTCGTGAATACTAAAAGCGCTACAAGTGCGATGACGTAGATAAAAAACAGAATGTCGTTCACAAAAAAAGAAGCGCCGCCGCTAATTAATACGCCCATCATTAAAAGCGTATATTTCACGGTTGGAATATCTGCTTTAATCAAATAACATGCCACAATCAGCAAAACGCCAATCACAAGCATTCCGTTTGTTGGGTACGTTCCTGTAATAAGTGTGACAAGTCCTCCTAAAGAGCTGCTGCCGATGACCGATGCAATGGCCGTAATCCCAATCACCGCTATTCGTTTGATTACGCGGAGCGAGGTTTTTTGTGCTGACGTGTTAGCAGTGAGCCATTTGACAAACCATACGCTTGCACCAATAAATACAATCACGAATCCTAAAGCTAAGAACAGTGACCATTCAGCGTAGTGTTTAAAAATAAAAGAGAAAAACTGTTCAATAACAAATAAAGCAAATGCCACAATGGAAATCCCTAAAAACGGCCTTTGCGGCTCCACTTTTGAAAAATAAAAAAAGGAGCTTAGTAAAAACAGCAAATAAAAAATAATAAGACCAATCCGTAAGCTAGAGCTGCCTGTGAAATCCGGCAGGGAGATAGTTAAAAAAATGTAGTGAAACAAACAAAACGCCGCATACATGATCACAGGAGACGAGCGCTGTTTCTTTTTTATGATCCAAAAGATGAGTAAGTTCACAAACGCCATTCCTGCGTAAAGTAAAAGCGTCTCGTGTTCGCCTCGCTGTGAAACTGCACCTGTTGGTGAAATAAAAAAAGCTATGGTGAATTGAAATAAAACAAACGATAACACGTAAAACGGCCGATACTTTGTAAAAAAGCTAAACAAAATGATCGGCACAAGCCAAATTAAAAACAGCCAGTACGATTCAGCGTGCGTGTTGTAAATTTGAGAAAGAAGCGCGATGCTTAATCCAAATGAAAGAGCGCCGGCCAAAAGCGTCCAGTGACTTAAAAACGCCTGCTGAGGAAGGAGCTTTCGCACTACAAACGCACTTCCGTAAAACAGCAGCATCAGCCCCACGCTCAGCGCAATTTTAGTGTAGCGATCAAAGCCTTGCCAGTTCGATGCAAAGAAATATAAAATGCCGGACAAAACAAGAGCCAACCCCAGTAAATAACCGAGTCTTACGAGCTTTTCTCTCATACTCAACCTCCTCTTTATATTATGTATATACTAGCGCATGTTTAAATATTTGGAAATAGAAAGAATGAATGCGTTTTAACAAAAAAATTGTGTAAAAAGGCCTTTTAGTGGCATGGAAATAACAAGCGAAGTAGTCCAAAAATCTTGATAAATTGTCAATGGTAAGATAGTTTTGGTTATTTTATCCTGAAGAGTGGGTATTGAACTAAAAACCTACATTATTCCCAAAAAATATAAGAAAACGTGCCGATGTGCTCTCTTTTTTTATTTGATAAGCTATAAAAGGGAATTACTGTTAGAAGATCCAAGAGACAGATATAAAGGAAGTGTCATCATATGAATGAGATGTTTGTTGCTCATCTGTATACCCAAGTGAAGCAGGCACATGAAGATATCCAGCAGCTTACGGCTAGTAAAAACACGTTAACGGAAGTCAAAGGCGAGCTTGAACGTGCAAAGGAAAAGGTAAAAGAACCAGAGCTCACTTCCGCCACTTGGTCAGGCAGCCTTGCTGTTGGGTTTGAAGACATCCGCACCGCTATGTTAGACGAATACGATGATTTGCTGACCCGTCAGCTGACGGATGCCATCACGACAATTGATGCAAAAATTACGGCGCTTCAATCAGATATACAAGGGATGGAACGCGCCATTAAAATGCAAGAAGACGAAGCAAAAGATAAGGTGTGATGCAATATGGCAGACGAAATTAAAGTAATAGATGGTGAAATTAATAGAACGCTTAGTGACCTAAGCGCTGCTGCGCAGCAGTTTCAGCCGCTTTTTCCGTTTCACGTAGGAAGCGGACAAGAACTAGAGGTGCTCGATGAATTAAACCAGCTGAACCAGCAGCTGCAAACGTTAATTGTGGACTACAAGCAAACGCTCCTCGATGATTTGAACGCCACCAAAAAATCCGTGCAGTCCATAAAAGAAGCAGATGAAAAAGCTGCAAACGCCGCTAAATAATGTTCATATTTTATATAAAGCTATCAAAAACAACCTTTCAACCAGCATAGATTTGGCATTCAAATAAAAAGGTTTTACCTAGCGGATGATGCAAGCCTTATAAAGAGGAGCGTCCGCTTAGGTTTAGAAAAATGACGGGCGCTTGTTCGTTAACCGATTGTTGTTTTTCTACATCGATACAGCTAGGAGGTTACAGATTATTGAAAACACTTGATGTCGATGCTTTTCACGAGAATATTCAAGCTATCTTAGACTCTATTAAAAGTCAAAAAGAACAAATTCAGGGCCTGATTTCACAGGTTCAGGCATTTTTAAGCTTAGATGATGCGTTTAAAGGAAAAGGAGGAGAAGCGATTCGGTCTTTTTACGAAACGGGACATGCTTCTTTTTTAACGCTGTATCATTCATTACTCACTTCCTATGAAGCTCGACTAACTCAAATCACACATGCGCTGCGCTCATTTGAACCGAGCGAAGACGGCTACATCACGCAGCCGTTTCTACAAGACACTATTCCTGCGCATTTAAATCAAACAAGAAATACAACCGTTTCGCTTGTCGATCAAGCGAATGCAGCGATTCAAAAAGTCAGTCACCTTGCTTCTGTTTCAGCGCTTAACGACCAAGGTTTTCTAACAGAAGTAGAACAAGCAAAAAACAAAGCGGACAAAACGATGAACGATTTAGTCCGTTTTGACGAACAGCAAACGCAAAGCCTTTCAGTCATTCAAGATCAGCTGACGTCTTTAAACTCGCTGCTTTCTAAAGTGAAAGCTGGGTTTCAAAATGGTTCCATTCAGCCGGGCAATGTAAGTGAGCTGAGCGCGTTGGCGAAAAAAGCGATGACCGATTCAGGAGGCGTCTCGGTTTTTGAAAAAGGCATTCCAACAACCTTGACAAGAAAAGAAAAACAAGAGAAAGTGATAAAGGAAGTAGGTCTTGAAAAACTGATTCAGCTTCAGGCAATGACGCCTGCTGAACAGTTAAAAGAAATTCACAGGCTTGAAAAAGACTCGCCTTACATAAGAGAAGTGCTAACGCAAATTCAGCAGGATACAGCACCTGCTAACATGAAAAAACTAGCGGAACTGTCACCTGCAGAGCAAGCAGTGGAACTGGAAAAAAGTCCATATTTGCAGGCGCTCAACGATTCTTCAACTGTGGGCATGCTAACGTCTCAACAGATTCTTCAAAACGCTACGGGCGTTGAGGGAATGCTTATGCAGTCGGTGATGAGTCAGGGGCAGATTAGGAGTGTTGGGACTAAAAAAGAAGCTACAAGTTCTAAAAAGCTGACTATTCAACAAAAAGAAAAGCAAGTTATTAAAACAGTTGGACTAAAACAGCTAAAAGAGCTGGAAATGATGCATCCACTGGATCAAAAAAAGAAGCTCGAACAGCTTGAAAAAAAAGCTCCCCATGTTAAAGAAGTTTTTAAACATATTCAAAAGGAAAACAGTCCAAAGGTTCAGCGGGATCTTGCGGCACTGTCTCATTCTAAAGCAAAATTAGAAAAAGAGTTGAAGAAATATCCGTATCTATATGAGAATTATAAAAAGCCTGAAATTGCAAGAAGTGTATATGAGGAGGAAGCCAAAAAGCAACAACAAGATGGTCTAGCAGCTGTTTCTTTTGTAGCGGATATGGTGCCTGTGGTTTCCAATGTAAAAGGTGGATGGGAAGCAAGTGTAGGATACGATCCTATTACGGGGAATGAACTATCTAGTTTTGACCGTTCTGTTTCTGGAGCAGGAATTGTTTTTGGCGGCTTTGCGAGAGTGCCAGGGAAAGTGGTGAAATACGGAAGCGAAGGAGCAGAATACGTACTTCGTGTAAACAAAGCAGAAAAGACCGTAACCAAGCATAAGGTTAAAGATGTTTCCAAGGGCGAATCGAAAGCTGTGAAGAAGGTGGGAAATCCTGGTGGTAAGGCGGATGTTGCTAAGGGTACGGTAAAATATACTGGAGGAAGAACACAGAAAGAATTGGATGATTTAGCAGGAGATCCATCACATGGAGGAAGAATTGAAGGTCAAGGAATAAAAGAAAGAGAGATTGGGTTAGAATTAGAAAGTCGCGGTGATTTAGGAAGAATTATTAGAGATCAAAAAGCTGATAAAGGTGCAGAGTTTATTGATACTGTTACAGAGAAAAAATGGGATGTAAAGAGCTTTGAATCTTATCCTAATGGTCATACTTCACCCAAAAAAGGTGCTTTTACAGTTGATAACGCTATGAAAAAAATAAAGAAAGAGTTTGAACGTGGTCACAATGTTATACTTGATGATAGGAATTTGACCCCAGAACATACCAAGCAATTGAAAGAGGCAATACAAAAAGAGGGGATATCAGACAAGATTATTTGGTATCCTTAGAGGGGGGGAATTATAATTAATAATCGCAAAAAAGAGGAATTAATTCAACTTTTAGAATCACATAAAATTTGGCTTGATTCTCTAGGGTTAGAAGGCAAGAAGTTAGTTCTTGATGAAGTAAAGTTGACCGAAGTAGATTTAATAAAATATCCATTAAATCAAGCTTATATTACAGATTGTATCTTTAATAATATGCACTTGATTAATATAGAAATGTATTCTTCAACTATTTGTTCTTCAAGCTTTGTGTTTGCTAATCTAGAAAATGCTGATTTCTATAAAGCAGATGTTTCTTATGCAAACTTTACAAACGCAAACCTTCAAAATACAAGATTTGCTAAGAGTGATTGTATTGAAACTATATTTAATAGTGCAAACTTAAGTGATGCAAAATTAGTAGCAGCCCTTTTTGATAATGCAGATTTTCGTAATGCAAACCTTCAAAATGCAGACGTAAGCGAATCGACGTTTGAAAATGTATTACTAAAAGGAGCTAAACTAACAGGGGTTCGAGGGTTAGAAGAGGCTTTTATTAAAAGTATTAATATTGGGACACCAGAACAACCAAATATTCTAATAGGTGGAGAGGCTAGAAAGTGGTTAGAAGTGATGAGCAATTAAAGTAAGAGCAAAATAACTTTTGGGATATAAGTGATTATAACCTTGATTGGCTAAATGCCTTTCAAGGTTTCTTTTTATTATATATGGCATGATGAAGCAAAAAACAGCTTATTACCCGTAGTACAAGAGAAAGAAGTAGTTTGGTAAGGGTAAGGCTAATTTTTTTATTTGTAGATTTTAAGATTACAACATCAACATAGGGTACGGGTAATAATAGTCAGCCGGTCAGCGGAACTAAAACAGATTTTGGAGCAGAGAATCCAGTATCTGGACAAGATTGGAATAATTATTTCAAAAATAAATATGGGAATGAAAATGTTCAATGGAAACCTGCATCATTTGATGACATCATTGCGAATCCTGAAAGATTGTATGGAAACTCTATTGGAATGAGGTGTGTACGGAAGGGGTGGATACGGTTGGAAATTCACTAATCCGGATGGAAGTGTGTTCTATCATGGCGGTGGAGGAGTGCATAAGGGTTCATACTATGGATTTTCAAATGGAAAAACAAAAAAAGTGAAGGTATATAAAAAAGAGGATGGTTACGTTCCTACTATTGATGATAAAGGTACTACAATACAAATTGATTAAAGAAGGGGAGTAAATTGTGATATCAATTGGAGAATCATTTAAACTATTTTTAGAGACATTAAAGCATTCTAATTCTAATGTTTTAACATTGTCAGATGATTTAATGGAGTATTATCTTCTTGAAGAGTTTGCAATAGAAGCACCCGCCTATTTAAGTGAATTTACCCTTGATAGATTAGCTAGTGAAGGAATTATAGATGAAGAAATTTTTGAAAAAAGTAAAAAATTAAAAGATGTGTATTTTTCAATGAATCAAATGAAAGTATGGGATAGTTCCTCTATAAAAAAAAGCTCAGAGTGGAAAGAAATTTTTTCTCTTTCCGATCAAATCTGTGAGTTAATTAATAAAAAATGGACTGGTAAAGAAATAGAATATTTAGAAACAATATAAAGGCGATAAATATTATACTATAGTGTAAAAGGTTTGTTACTCCGCTTTAACATGCAGCAAGTCATAATTCGATACAGGCAGCTCAATGGTTAATTAATCAAGGTGCGAATGTGAATGCTGGCGAAGATTTGCATATACATGCTACAGCTCTCGTAAAAGCTGTTCAGCAGGGACATTTTAAAATGGTCAAGCTGCTCGCAGAAAGCGGAGCCAATATTGCTGCTTGGTACACGTTAGGTGAAGGTCAAGAAACTACAACAATTAATGCTGTGAAAATGGCTCAAATGAAAGGTCATAATGAAATCTTAGACTATTTGTATAGTAAAAGTGAAAATGAAATGAATAAATTAGAGTCGGAAAATAATAACTCAATTTTTAATTATGTTGAAAATAAGATAGGAGAAGTCAGTTTTACCTTAAGTGAAATTGTTTCAATAAGCCGAGTCGAGATAGATGTACATGTTATTATGCCAACCGAAGAGAGAAACGCAATTACATTGTTTACAACAGGTATGAGTACACTTCCTATGGCTGAAGGTAAAGTAGAAGAAGAGCTACAATATGCAGAATTGATCATGACTCTACCGCCTAATTGGCCGATTAATGAAGAAGCGTTAAAGAAGGAAGAAAACAACTGGCCTTTGGGTTGGATAAGACAAATAGCTCACCTTTCACATATGTATGAGGGGTGGATTGACGAAGGCATAATTATTCCTAATGAGGAACCTCCTCAGCCATTTGCTAATAATACAAAGATGTCAAGTTTATTAATCATGCGACCATGTGGAGAAAATCTTCAACTGATAGATGAAGGTAAGGGTGTTATTAATTTATACCAGTTGATACCACTCCATGAAACAGAGAGACAAATAGCCATAGAAAAAGGTTCTGATTATATAGTAAAGCAATTGAAGCGCAGCGATCAAGCACCATATTTTGAAAACATAAATCGTAGTAGTGTCTGCTAAAGGAAAAAGAGCTTCAAACTAAAATCAGGAAGAAAATCTATATTCCTTATAGTGGGACAAATATACAAAACCTTACATTTGTAAAATAATATTAAAGTTTTAGAGGAAAAACTACAGTTACATAAAAAGCACTTGATTGTCTATGAGAGGCAACAAGTGCTTTTTGTGAGGAATTAACCCTTTGGAAAATATAAAAAATGACTGTATGAAGTTCATAGCTCATGGATGCTATACCATTAAATAGTATTAGGTGCACTGTCACCTGCAAAGTAAGCAGTTGAACTAGAAAACAGCCCAAAGATTCAGCAAACTCTTGCGGCGCTTGCTCATTCTAAAGCAAAATTAGAAAAAGAGTTGAAGAAATATCCGTATCTATATGAGAATTACAAAAAGCCTGAAATCGCAAGAAGTGTATATGAGGAGGAAGCCAAAAAGCAACAACAGGATGGTCTAGCAGCTGTTTCTTTTGTAGCGGATATGGTGCCTGTGGTTTCCAATGTAAAAGGTGGATGGGAAGCAAGTGTAGGATACGATCCTATTACGGGGAATGAACTATCTCGTTTTGACCGTTCTGTTTCTGGAGCAGGAATTGTCTTTGGCGGCTTTGCGAGAGTGCCAGGGAAAGTGGTGAAATACGGAAGCGAAGGAGCAGAATACGTACTTCGTGTAAACAAAGCAGAAAAGACCGTAACCAAGCATAAGGTTAAAGATGTTTCCAAGGGCGAGTCGAAAGCTGTGGAGAAAGTGGAAAAGCCTGGTGGTAAGGCGAATGCTGAAGGAGTTCATGATCAGGCGGGTGTTGCTAAGGGTACGGGTAAATTTGTCAACAATGCTGATGATGTTGTATTCAAACAAAGTTCAATAGATAAAGCTTTCAGTAAACACAGAAATGATTTTGGAAGTTATCCTGATGGTAGCAAATCTAGTGTGGAATTATTCAAAAACGATGTTTCAGAGCTGATTAATACTGGAGTTCAAAAACAAGGTAAATATAGAAACGTTGAAGGAACGCATATTTACAACGAAACTACTAAACAATGGACTTTTATTAACTCAGATGGAACTATGAATACAGCTTTCAAATTAAGTGATTCACAATACAAATATTTAATTGAAAAAGGAGTTGTAAAATAGTGAGATTAGTTAATACCCTTCTCTCAGAACATGAATTAAAGAAAGAAGATATTGAAGTGATTTGCAATATATTTAAGAAACAATATGATGAAAATATAGAAGTAAATAGCTATAAATATGATGATCGTAAATATTATGAAACTGATTTTGATATAATTGACGTAGAATTTCTAAAGGAAAATATATATATAGAAATTGATAAGTTGATTAAGATTCATGAAAAGATTATTCAATTAGTTAATCAAAATGTAGAAATAATTGTAGCTAATGATGATACAGATACGGAAATCCAAATATTTGAAAAAAATTGTAACGATATATCAGGATTTGGACTGTTTATTACTTCAAGAAAAATTCTAGAACTTGAACCCTATTATACTTCTGATATTTGCAACGCATATTTGAATTTTGAAAATGTTAGTTTTGGTGTAATGTTTGAATAGTGTTAATTAGGAAGAGACGGTTCTTCCACTTTAGGATGGATGAATGATTTGCTAAAATTTTTATAAAAGAAAAAATTATGAAATTCATGCTGGGAAATGAGATTTTACGAACATAGACAAGAAAAATATTTATGTTAACATTTTTTATTACTACCTTGATTGGCTAAACGCCTTTCAAGGTTTTTTTATAAAGTTGGATTTGGTAAAAAGGTATCCGAAGAAGAATAGATATAGTGATCAAGAAGTAATGAGAGTAGCTAACTAGGGGTAAGTCTGGATTTAACTAACCTTGACAAGAAAAGAAAAACAAGGGAACGTGATAAAGGAAGTAGGTCTTGAACAAAAGATTTAGCCCAAAAGCAGCAAGCAATTGGTCAAAAAAGGTGTATAAACCTGTTCAGAAGCAGCTTCAACCTTTACTAGATGCTGAGATACCGACTTTACGTCCTCAACCTCAACTACTGTCAGGGATAGGAGATGAGTCACCTGGACAGACCTTTGGTGAAGCGTTACATGGGTTACCGACGTATAAGATGGGGAATGTTTCGAAAGGTCAGTCCAAAGCTTTGGAGAAAGTGGAAAAGCCTGATAGTAAAGCGAATGTTGAAGGGGGTTATGATCAGGAAGCTGTTGCTAAGGGTAATACTAGTATACCGAAGCCGGTAAGACCTAAAGCAAGTAGAGTGAAACCTGACACTCGAAAAAAACCTTCTGCTAATAAAAAACAGAAGGAAAAAAATTATCAAATGCGCAATTAAATAAACTGGTAAAAGACCACTTTGTAAAAGAAACCGCGAGGACTAGAACCTTTACATCAGAGACTATGCCCGGAAGTAAAGCCTTTGCAAAATGGTTTAATGAATTGAGCGTAGATGAATTTGAATTAGCCTGGTCTACTCCAAAATTAAGGACTATTATTGAGAGTAGAATTCGTTATCCTGGTGGGTACCATGAATGGCACTTAGTATCACGAGCGCCAATTTTTAAGCGGTGGGGTGTAACGGCTGAAGATATAGCAGAAATGAGAACGTTAACGAAAGATGTTGAATTTGTTAATCCGGTAGGAAGACATGGGTTTGATGGTTCTGGCAAAGCTCATAGAGAGCTTCTCAATTTAATTGATTACTCACTTGACTACGATACATTTAAAAGAAAATTAAGAAATTGGGCACATTATAGGTTAAAAGGTGGAATTGATTCATTGCCAGAAGGACTTAGGTAAATAGAAAAGGGGGATTATGATGGAAAACCCAGGAGCTGTTTCTCTTTGGTTTGGAAATTGTAGTGATGAGGATTTGTTAAGCAAGTATGTAGAAATAAAATATGATGATGAGGGAGATAGAATCCCTTCGAGCTTCATGAATGATTTTCAGATAAATTTCCTTGAGTACAATCAAGACTTATTAGAATGTACCTACAATGAATATCCTACATCTTCTTTGTCCGAATTACTAAAGAATGCTTCGTATTCTAATTCACTTATAAGTGAACTTGAAGACTTTTATGGTGAAAGCTTAGAAGAGCCGTACAATATTGTTATTCGGTTGTATGATTTTGAATATGAAGAACTTGTTGAGGAAGCAAAACTTGATGGTAGGAAGCTTAAATATATGGGTTCTGTTATTTATGAAGATTAGAGTTTGAATTAAAGAACCTAAGTATATTTATTAATATATTATCTGAAGAAAAAAGCACTTCTTGTCTAATGACAAAAGGTGCTTTTTTTCATTTTAGGATAGAAGTAGGTAGACACATTATAATTTTATAAGTGCACGAAGTATTAAATTTTTAAAGAAGGAAATTAAATACATCGAAAGGGAATTAAAACAGCTAGTAAATCTACTAGATTATCAATTAGAGACGATGCCGGGAATAGAACTTGTGACGGCATCGGCATTAATTGCAGAAATTGGGGATGTAAAGTTATTTCCAAATGCCAATAAATTAGCACGATTTGCGGGGATTGCACCTGTTTACTTTGGTTCTGGTGGGAAAGGTAAGACACATAAAAGTAAACAAGGAAACAGGGCGCTACACGCTTTATTTTATAATTTAGCCGTACAGCAAGTGCAAGTAGCGAAAGGAAGTAAGTTACCTAGAAACCCAGTGTTTCATGTATATTATCAAAAGAAACTAAAGAGGGAAAAACACAAGGACAAGCATTGGTATGTATTATGAGAAGTTTTGTAAACATTGTATATGGTATGATGAAATATAAAACAGCTTATGAATTGCTTGATACGTTTGCAGGGAAAGGACAACTACTGCCAAACGGTAAAAAAGAAAGAGTAGACTTTGGTAAAACTATTGGGAAGTACTATGATCGAAATACCGGTGAATACCTTGAGACTACTAATGGATTGATACATTATGGCAAAGATGGAGCTCGTATAGTACCATCAAGGCCGTAAAAACAAAAGAAAAGAGGATGTATATGGGGTATGACTCTTTAATAGGAACATTAATAAAATATGAACATAGTGACATGATACTAGAATGGGAAAATGGATTAAGGATTGTAGGTGAACTAGATACAGTCTTTGAAACAGATAATGGGTTAGATGACGACGATGTAAATTATACCGAATATGATGCAGCTGTATTTCAAGTAAATGATATTTTAGCGCATCCTACTAGTGAGGAAAGTCGTTTATATAATTGGCTAATACAAAAGAAAGGTTCA
This sequence comes from Priestia sp. SRI_019, assembly GCF_057586255.1. NCBI lineage: Bacteria > Bacillati > Bacillota > Bacilli > Caryophanales > Bacillaceae > Priestia > Priestia sp. SRI_019. The sequence goes on from NZ_JBYCZN010000002.1 coordinate 33,943, forward strand.
TTAGTTGAAATTTCACTTTATGATGATCCGCCAAGTGCAGTTTTTTTAACTGACGGAGAAAGTGTATGGAAAAGGAATATTAAAAAATAAAAACGTTACTCTAAACATATACCTTGATGGGCTACATTACCTTTCAAGGTTTATTTTGTTTTTTATAAATTTTTTAATTTCTTTGACATAGGGATTAACTGTATTACTTAAATTACATACATAGTGAAATTGAAATTAAATAAGTATTTCTTATAGATATATCGGAATTATACAAAGCCTGAAATCGCAAGAAGTGTATATGAAGCGGAAGCCAAAAGCAACAAAAGGACGGTCTAGGAACTGTTTCTTTTGCATTAGATATGGTGCCTTTGATTTCCAATGTAAAAGGTGGATGGGAAGTAGGTACGATCCTGTTACTGGCGATGAACTCTCTCATTTTGACCGTTCTGTTTCTGGAGCAGGAATGGTATTGGAGCTTTGCGAGAGTGCCAGGGAAAACGGTGAAATACGGAAGCGAAGGAGCAGAATACGTACTTCGCGTAAACAAACGCGTAAACAAAGCAGAAAAGACCGTAACCAAACATAAGGTTAAAGGTGTTTTCAAGGTTGAGTCAGAAGCTGTGGAGAAGGTGGAAAAGCCTGGTGGTAAGGCGGCTGTTTCTAAGGGGACGGCTGAAATTAATTATGTTAATTTTAATAAAACACATAAGGATTCCTTACCTAAACCTAAAGGAGATGGTCCAAATGGTGGGAAATTACAATCTCATCATGGATTACAGGAAGAATTACAATTCATGGTGGACGATTTAACTAAAGCTGGTTTTTCACGTAATACTACTAGTCAAGTTCTTGAACAACAATACAAGATGCTAAATAAACTAGGTGTTAAGTATGAAAGGATTGATTATTAATGAATATACTAGATAATATCAGTAGTATGTACACAATTGATGCTAAAAAATCTCCTTCGAAAGAAGAAGAAATTAAAGCACTACAGGACTTTTCGACAATAGATGCACCTACAGAATTTATAGAAATAATTCAGCTGGCTTCAGACATTGAAATTAATGTTAGCGACCAAATGTATATTCGAATTTGGGGAGCATCGGGGTGCATAGAAATGAATGAAGCTTATGAAGTACAGAAATATCTCCCGAATTCAATCGCAATTGGTGATGACGAAGGAGGTGGTGCGTTAATCTATCTACAGGGTAAAGATGGTTTTGGGATATACTATACAAGATTCGCGGATTTTGACATTGAGGAGGCAGTGAAAATTGCACCATCTCTAACCGAATTATTAGTAAATAATGTAGGTGTGAATACTTTATTAGATATATGAAAAACTTATACCTTGATTGGCTAAATGCTTTTCAAGTTTTGTAACGTAGAAATTGTATATTTGAAAATAGCTCAGCATCTGAATCAAAATTTATGAAAACCAGTAAATTGGTGATAAAAACTAAAGTAACAATAAGGACTGTATTTGTAAGGAATAAATTAAATATAGATGGGAAGGTGATTTTGTGTGGAGAGATCAAGTTAGTCAAATTTCTCAACTAGAAGAGAAGTGGAATAAAAAACTCAATTTACCTAGCAGTGAAAAAGAGTTATCGAGTTTTTGTAAATATGTAGAAGGGAAATTTGGTGAGGAGGTACTTCCTCAGGAATACTGTGAATTTTTAAAAACTGTTAATGGAATTGAATTTAATGGACTAATAATATACGGAATGGACCCAGACTTCTTGGAAGCTAAGCCCATCAACGAAGTGGAAAGTTTTTTAGATGCTAATGAAACGTGGAAGTCAATTATGGATGAAGATAAGCTGATTTTCTTTGGCGATTCCGATATAGCTTGGTATTGTTATAATGTTTCTAAAAAATGTTTTGTAGAATTAGACAAACCTTCAGGTGAACATATGGAAACCTTTGAAGATTTTAATACTATGCTGAAGTCTGCCTTTTCTGCAGCGCTTAGTTGAATGTACAATTTATACCCCAAGTTCGAAATGTTAAAAGGCGGTAAATTAATAGTAAAAGGTGATACATCGTATGTGTTATTCTAATAAATTAGAAGATCCTGTTTTTTAATTTCTAGCTGGGACTTTTCATCAGGATATTGCTTCGTCAGAAGAGGCATTAAAAGAGTTCTTAAAAGAAGAAAGAGCAAGATGAGGTTGAACCAGTATGTAAATTAGAAACAGTTGAGTTTGTTAAAATTATATTGGTGTGGGCTTATGAAACATATAAGTATAAAAGCCAAAAAAGAGTCATTTCTCAAGAAGATGCAGAAATAGCTATGAATTGGATTGAGGAAAAAATGGAATCCATCACTTAGTCATAAGAAGTGTGAAGTGTACTAAAGCCTGAAACCACAATGGGTGAATGCTACTCAAACTCAGCAAATCAAGCTATTGTTGAAAAACTGTTAGTGCTGGTTCTAAGGCTCCGGTTTTTCTAAATTACTAGTTTAATAAAATAAATCAGTAATCAAAGGACAAGGTTAAAAACGTTGTCCTTTAAACGTTCAGTCACCTATTAGTAAATGTTATTTTAAACTATCTATATAGTAGAAATAGCAATGAAATGGTGAAGAAGCTAATCAATAAGGAGTGAGTTTTAGTGAAAATGGAAAGAATGCATGAAAGTTTATCCATTGAAGATTTAGAACGATTTGAGCATAGTCATTCTATTACAATTCCAAGAGAGTATAGAGATTTTTTACTGGAATATAACGGTGGTTATCCAAATCCAAGTGTTTATAAGATATCTGAAAAGCTGGGTGAAAGTATAGTAAACATTTTTTATGGAATTGGAACCATGTATGACAATTTAGAGAAAAAGTTTGATCTTTTCGACGAAATTGTAGAAGCAGGGTTTATGCCAATAGCAGATGACCCAAGCGGGAATCAAATATGTATTGGGATCAGCAACCAGTATTTCGGACAAGTCTATCATTGGGCTCATTGTGAGGAAACTGAAGAAATGGAAAATATATATTTTTTGTCAAATAGCTTCAACGATTTTCTTAATTGTTTATATGAGGACTGATTATTTTACATATAAAAAAAGAACGGTTGTAACAGGTTGCACGAAAGGAGAAGTAACATGAAAAAAGAAAAAAACATAGAGGTTACAAACGAATATAATGATTCTGTCTTTTTGACTGATGGAGTCAGTATTGATGAAATAAAAAAGAGAGAAGATACGATCAACGTAAACTTGCCAGATAGTTATCAAATGAATTTAAATGCCTTTGGTCAAGCAACGGAAGAATCAATAGGCGAATTAGAAGAACTTTTGGGGTTTTTACTTCCGGAAGATTATAAAAAATTTTTAGTTGAATATAACGGAGGAACTTCGAAAGTAAGATATAGTAAATTTTTTGTTGAAGAATTAAATCAGGAAATTCCTTTAGATGTTTTGTATGGGATAGGTGTAACAAGAACGTTTGATTTAATTAAATGCTATGAAGAGTTTGAAGAAGATATGCTGCCGTATAGTTTGGTAATAGGAGATGATCCTGGTTCGGGACTTATTGTACTTATTACTGATACGGAAAGGCACGGTGTGTATTATTGGGACCACTCTCTTTCTTTCCCGCAATCTCGTGAAGAAGAAAATACATATAAAGTAGCCCATAGTTTTAAGGATTTTTTAGACGAATTAATTCATCCGAGATAACAGGGCGTGAAGAAACAGAACGAACATATGCTGAACGATTAGAAAAAGTCTTAAGTGAAGGTGATGTTATTGGTAATGAAAGATGCTATGAGCAACTATTTTAAGGTAAGAAGAGAATATTTTGAAAAAGGTTTGGATTTCCTATTTAAAACATCCTACAACGAAAATGTTCAATCAACGATTTATCAAGGGGAAGTGGATGAAGACGGAGAAATTTTATGGAACCCTGTTCAAAAAGATAATCATAGCGATATAAAATCACTTGAAGAAAGGTTTCATATTAAATTTCATTCTTCAATTGACTGCTATTTTAATTCCTACTGGTTTGCGGAGTTAGATGGTTTTCTGGATAGCCATTACATCACGTTAGAAGCTGTATTACCAAATATTGAATTGGATACGTTTGAAAGGAACTTAAAGGGATATAAAAGAAATCGCGATAAGCTTGATAAGGTTCCTATAGGTATAGAAGGCAATGATTTGGTAGTTGTGATTGATAACCTCAGCGGCAGAGTAGAATTAGAAGATTTTGAACGAGATTGTTTTAAAGAAATTGCAAACTCCTTAGAAGATTTAATTTCTAGCCTGCGTTTACAAAGATAACAAGAGTATGTACAAAAAAGAATTAAATCATCATCTACAGAAAGGGAAGGAATGGAATGAAGATCGAATTATTAAAAGCAGTGGACCAAGAGTTGGAAATGTACCCTGAAGCTTTTGGCGGTGCTGTTACTAGTGAGGAAGTGACACAAGCTGAAGCGAAGCTAAAAGTGAAACTTCCAGAGGACTTAAAAAAATTTCTTTTGAGGTATGGTTCGGGGGCAATTGGTGAAGCGATTGTTTTAGGGTTAAGAGAGGCAGAGTTTGTGTCTACACCGTCATTTGTAGATAAATCTCTACAGTTCAGAAATATGTTGCCTCAAGGATACGAGCATTTTGTTGTGATTGGAGTAGACAGTGCGGGAAATCCAGTAGGCTTTCAATATCCTAATAAAGAAATCATCATAGTTGATTTTGACTTTGGCGGAAAAAAAGTTATAGCAGGAAGCTTTGAAGAATATTTAGAAAAATCGATTCATGAAGAATTAAATATCCATTTCTGATTGAAGTTATGGAATAATCCGTATTTATAAGGAGGAATTAGATGAGAAAAGATTTAGAGTGGGAATATGCTGATTGAGAAGTATCAGAAAATGAGGTTGAAGAAAGTGGAAGGCAATTAGGATTCCACTTACCTAAAGATTATATTGATTGTGTAAAAATAAATGGAGGTGCTAGCGTATTACCAGCAGAATTTAATGTAGGCAACGTAGAGCATTGTTTTGGTAGTTTATTTAGCTTTGATAAGGAAAGCAGTGAGTACATTGTTCAAAAATATGAACTATATAAACCTATGCTTCCGAAAAAGGTTTTTCCTATTGCGAATGATTCCGCTGGAAATTTAATTTGTTTAGATTATAAAAATAATATAGACAACCCGATTGTGGTATTTTGGGAACATGAAAATGCTGCTGAAAAAGAAGTGTTAATGCAAGAGAAAGGTTTAACTGAAGAACAAGTGGAAGAACGTGCAAGGAGCAATGTATTTTACATCGCAGATACGTTTACGGATTTTTTAAGTAAATTACATGATTGAAAAGCTTTTTGTAAGTGCACGTTGATTTGCTAAAGTCTCTAAGGGGTATTTTTGTGGAAATGCTTCATCAAAAAAATGCTCGAGCGTATAACAATATGTCACTCTTCAAAATTTGGAGGGTTTTCTTTTAAATATTCAAATATAGTCTATGTAAAAGTCAACATACATGTTAGGTTTTATAACATAAATTTCTGAATAATCATTTACTTATTCACTTATTTCATGGTATGTTATATGACATAGATATTGTAACTTGCAATATCTGTTGAGAATTAGCTGTTGTAATATATACTTATTTTTCTAAAAATGCACCTGGACGAGCCGGTGCTCTATACATATATATATACATCTACGTATAACTAGTCAAAAAGAATACAGGCATTTCTATTTATAGTGATGTTTGTTCATTCGAGTGAGTATAGTTATAGTAGGTGAAATTTTCAAGACAGTTATTTTGGTTTTTAAGCTGAATTTTTGGAATAGTTTGTTATTTTATTAATCAATGCTTTGCCACTTAGAAGTAGGTATAAAAGTTTACTAATAAAAGAAAATGCAGACGGAATTTAATAAGTTTTTTGGAATTTGTGGGCGATTTTCTCACTTTTTTATCATTTTTGAATAGTTTATAATCATCAGACAATTATACTGTGATATAGTTATAAGTGAGACAGAAAAAGGTGTGTTCTTAGGTCGCACCTGAATTTTTTTACTACGTAAGCAGGAGCGCCTACATCTTTTTACAAATATAGGGGATGAGGAAGGTTATAATGAGCAACGTACAGAAAAAAACAGACGTTATCTTAATTGGTGCCGGAGTCATGAGCGCAACTTTGGGATCATTACTCAAAGAGTTAGCACCTGAATGGGACATTAAAGTGTTTGAAAAACTCGCAGACGCAGGGGAAGAAAGCTCGAACGAATGGAATAATGCAGGGACGGGCCATTCTGCGCTGTGCGAACTAAACTATACATCAGAAAAAGCTGATGGATCTATAGATATAACGAAAGCGATCCGAATTAACGAGCAGTTTCAGCTGTCAAGACAGTTTTGGTCTTATCTTGTAAGCAGCAAGTTGATTCGCAATCCGCAAGATTTTATCATGCCAATTCCGCATATGAGTTTGGTACAAGGGGAAAAAAATGTATCGTTTCTGAAAAAGCGTTTTGAAGCGCTGTCAAACAATCCGTTGTTTCAAGGAATGGAGTATTCCGACAGTCCTGACAAACTAAAAGAATGGATTCCGTTAATCATGAAGGGGCGCACGTCAAATGAACCGATTGCCGCAACTAAAATTGATTCGGGAACAGACGTAAACTTTGGTGCTTTAACACGCATGTTGTTTGACCACCTGAAAAATAAAGGGGTTCACGTTCATTACAAACGAAGTGTAAAAGATATTAAACGTAAAAGTGACGGTATGTGGGAAGTAAAAGTCGCAGATGTAGACAGCGGCAAAGTTGAGTACCACACGGCAAAGTTCATCTTTATCGGTGGCGGAGGCGGAAGCTTGCCTTTACTTCAAAAAACAGGTATTCCTGAATCCAAGCATATTGGAGGATTCCCGGTAAGCGGATTATTTATGGTATGCAATAACCCTGAAGTCATTGCGCAGCATCACGGAAAAGTATACGGAAAAGCCAAAGTCGGAGCTCCGCCAATGTCAGTTCCGCACCTTGATACACGCTATATTGATAACAAAAAGACGCTGTTGTTTGGTCCATTTGCCGGCTTTTCACCGAAATTCTTAAAAACAGGTTCGAACTTGGACTTAATCAGTTCTGTAAAGCCGAATAATATTTTAACCATGCTAGCAGCAGGCGTCAAAGAAATGGCGTTAACAAAATATTTAATTCAGCAAGTGCTGTTATCAAATGAAAAACGTGTCGAAGAACTGCGTGAGTTTATCCCGAACGCGAAAAGCGAAGACTGGGATATCGTCGTAGCGGGTCAACGTGTGCAGGTAATCAAAGACACGGAAGCCGGTGGGAAAGGAACGCTTCAGTTTGGTACAGAAGTTGTAAGTGCCGCTGATGGTTCGGTTGCTGCACTTCTTGGTGCTTCTCCTGGTGCGTCAACGGCGGTTCACGTTATGCTTGAAGTATTGGAAAAATGCTTCCCAGAAAACATGAACAAGTGGGAGCCAAAAATAAAAGAAATGATTCCTTCCTACGGCATGTCGTTAGTTGATCATCCAGACTTCTTTAACGAAATTCATGCGTCTACTTCACAGACGCTTGGTTTAATTAAAAAAGAGTCTGTTTATAGCTAAAGATTTTACGTCGCAACAAACAGCACATGTGTATGTGAAGAAATCTACAGGCGTGCACAAACACCACCTTTTCTTGAGGTGGTGTTTTAATGGTCTTTATATGTAGAGTTTGAGTTAAGAGCGGTATTGATTGCTTCCAGTCTGAAGTTTTAAATGCTTCCACGCTGCAATTGCATCATCGCGGCTTTTTCCTTTGTTTTTCGGATCGTTAAAAAAATCGCGAATAAAGCGGTTGTACTCAAACTGAGGCGCAATTTCTTTTTGATAAGAAGGCTGCTTTTTTCGTTTTTCTTCTTCATGCCACGCTTTTACCACATCTCGATAGGTTTTCCCTACATTTTCTTTAAAGTAGTTTTGAATATACGTGGAAAAATGAAACGTAGGATGAATGGCTTTTTTAAAAAAAGCCCGTACTTCTTGACTGCAGCGATGATTTTCTCCAATGACGGTATCTAATGTTAGCGGAGCTTTCGTTTTAGAGGACGAGCGTTTTTTAGAAGGTGCTCCTGAGTGTTGAGTGTCACCGGTTGTTAAAAACACTTCAATTCTTTTTGAAAGTTCCATTTTAGATCCAGACGGGCTCATATTGTTTTCACGGCAAAATTGCTGCAGCTCGGTTTTGAGCCAGTAAAAGTCCGTAAAGTCATTGATAGATAAATTTTTTGTAAGTTCGGGTCTCATTGTTTTCACCTCCATATATTTACAAAATAATTATAGAACGTTTGTTCTTGTTGGTCAATTGTTTTTAGAGAAGTACGAAGCAATGTCTTTTATGTTTCTTCCTACATAGTGAGAAGAAATAGGCTGTTTATTCATCTCTCTTGCCCAAATAGAAAGCTGGCCGATGTGATGGATTTCATGAATGATGATGTGATGCAAAATGTCAGCTTCCGTGTAAAAAGTAGAATCCCAAGGGACTGTTATGTACCTTTTGTTAGAAAAATTCAAATGACTTAGAAAGTCGGCAATTTCGGGTCTATGTGCAGAAGAAAGCGCTTGAAGCTTTTCAAGCGTATCGTATTCTTCAAAAGAAAGAACGATATCTGGTTTACCTTGGATGGCGCGTATCCAGCTGTCTTCCACATCAATAATATGAAACAGAGTTTGTAAAATGCTGCCCGTTCCTCCAGTCCGCTTCTTCAACAGTTCTTCTCTAGAAAGTTGATAACACCAGCTAAACCATTCATCTCTCACTTGCCAATTATATTCAAAAAAATGAATCATCTACCACACCTCACATGTTTTTTTACCTCTTACTAAATTAGATTAAGGCTTGTAAATTCCTTTGTAAAAAGAAGAAAAAACGTCTAGGCAAGAGATCTCTTGCAAATTCCAAAATCAAACAATTACAATAATAGAAAGGAGTTGATTGCATGAAGCTACATAAAAAAGTACTTTCTACGATTCTAGGAGGAGCTGTCGGAGACGCTTTAGGCGTTCCAGTTGAGTTTAAAAAACGCGATACATTTCGGATCACAACTATGACAGGCTACGGTACATACAACCAGCCTAAAGGAACGTGGTCAGATGATACATCTCTGACGATGTGCTTGATTGATAATTTACTAGACAAACAAGATGAATATGATTTGATGCAAAAGTTTGCGAACTATTGGTCGGATGGCTACTGGACGCCGTACGGAGAAATGTTTGATATTGGCATCGCAACAAGCGAAGCGATTCGCCGCTATAAAAGCGGGCTTCCTAAAGAAGAGTGGGGAGGAAGCGCTGAATACGACAACGGAAACGGAGCGCTTATGCGTATTGCTCCGCTTGCGTTTACACTACGTGATGAACCTAGCTTTACAAAAAGAAAAGAAGAAATAGAAAGAATTGCGCACGTCACGCACCGCCATGTGCGCTCTACGCTTGGCTGCATTATATACGTGGAGCTGCTTATTCGCCTTCTTGACGGCGATCAGCCTTTTAAAGCATATGAAAACGCGGTAAATCTCTGTCAAAAGCAGTTAACAGGTACGGAGTATGAAGCAGAGTTCACTGCGTATGAACGAGTGTTAAACCTAAGCTTGCCGCACGCAGCGATAAATGCAATTGGGTCAACTGGATACGTTGTCAGCTCGTTAGAAGCGTCAGTTTGGTCTTTTCTGAAAAGTGATGACTACGAAGAAGCTGTACTGACCGCTGTGAATTTAGGAGAAGACACAGATACAATAGGCTTTATTACAGGTACTATGGCAGGAGTATATTATGAGCTGGATGGCATTCCTGAAGAGTGGATTTGTCAGCTTGCTAAAAAAGAAGAGTTAGAGAAAGCGTGTAAGAAGTTTGCGGATATATGTTAATGGATCATAAAAATTACTCAAAAGTTCGGAGGAGATAAAGTGAAATTTTCTATGGATTTTGGCGATACCAATTTTATCGGAGTGGCAAACGCAAAAGAGTACCAATCATTTGTCGATGAGGATTGGGAGCTAGACCAGCTTCTGAATCACTTCGGCAGTGAAATGAAAAAGAGAAATATTCTAGTATGTCAAATGACAGAAGAAGGAATTGAACACTCTTGGAACGTAGAAGTGAAGATTGGAACAGAGTCGGATATAGATACATACTTTAGGAAAGCAACAGGTTATATAAATGTAACCAATCATCAGCTTTATCTCGTAGATTATGACTGCCTTACGATGGCCGCCCAGTTTGAAGATCAGTTAGTGCCTGATGCGAACTGTTCTAAGTATAGAATTGATATTAAAAACGGTATGTACAAGCTCGAGCTTATTCAATTTTATAATGTTGATCAAGATGAGTATACAGGAAATGACCAAACGGATCTTTTATTGAACTTTATTAAGATGGAGCATGTTGAAGAAACGGTCGATGAGGTATTTTGGTGTACGTATTAAGTAGTAAACGTACCGTAGGCTACTAACTTAGAGGCGTAGTGTGCCGTTCTAAGGCATCCTATCTTATTTATATATTCAGTGAAACCCTCTGGCTTTGCGTCAGAGGGTTTTTATGGTCAAAATCATTTATAATATACTTTTACATAACATACAAACTTCACGTTAAAGAAAGGTGATCACAGTGCCAAATGCATGGGATGCAGAACAAATCGTATCAGCACCGCTTGCCAAAACGCTAATCGAGACGCAGTTTCCAGAGCTTGCGCCCGCTTCAATTTCACTGCTTGGCTACGGCTTTGATAATACGGTTTATCAAGTAAACGACCGCTTTGTGTTTCGGTTTCCAAGAAGAGAACTCGCAGTAGGACTATTAAAAACAGAAAATCAGCTTTTACCAAGCCTTGCTTCTCAGCTGCCGCTATCCATTGCAGAGCCCATTTTTTTCGGTAAGCCGAATGCAGGCTATCCTTGGCCGTTTACGGGCTATCACTACGTGCAAGGAACTCCGCCTGCACGATTAACAGAAGAAGAGCGCATACAATCCGCTTCTGTACTAGCAAGGTTTCTTCGCACGCTGCATCACTATCCGTATTCAAAAGCGCAAGAGCTCGGTGTGCCGTTTGATGAGCTGAATCGACTTGATATGATGAAGCGAAAGCCGGCGCTAGAGAAATATGTCAAGCAAATGAAAGAGCGTAGTCTTTATTCGAAACAAGCTATTCTTGAAAACTATGTAAATGACATACAAGAAATTCACTATCAAGAAAAAAACGTACTGGTTCACGGAGATCTTCATATTAAAAACATGATTGTTGATCAAACCAATATGGTTTCAGGCATCATTGACTGGGGAGATGTTCATATTGGTCACCCGGCAGTTGACCTAGCGATTGCCTACAGCTTTTTACCTCCTAAAGGAAGAGCATGTTTTTTTGAAGAATATGGAAAAGTAGACGAAGAAACGCACAGACTGGCAAAATGGAAAGCCGTATTTACAACCGTAGTACTTGTGGCGCACAGCTACGACCAAGGAGACAAACAAACGTTAGAAGCGGCTCTAGAAAGCTTAAACCTCATTTTTCAAGAGTAATAAAACTGTAATAGAATTTCTGTTCAATTCCTGTATAGTTAAGAAAGGATAAAAATAAAAACAACAGGTGAAGCAAACGATGAATACAAGCCACTGGAATAAATCAGCAGCGCAGCTGCTAGAAGCATGGATACAGCTATATAAGGAAAAGGAATTTCTTATTGGAGAAACGGAATCTTTAAACATGCTAAAAGAAGAAGTAGACGGGATGGACAAAGAAAAATTTCTCTCCATAGTAGAACGTCATCTGCAAAAAGTGTATGACGAACTGGAAAAAGAACGGACAGAGTACAACATGAACAACAGTGAATATACAATGGTGACGTTTCTTTCAAGCGACTATCCGGAGTACATAAAAAAGCGTCAAAGCAATATGAGACAGATTGAACAGTTAACAAGCATACATAGGAATGTGACAGAGCTTTTTGGAAAAGAACTTTTTTCTGAAGCGGATATGGTAGCGTTTAGAAACGACTTTTTTCAACTAACAGAAAGACACGCTAACACGTCATCGTTAAAAGAAATGAAGGAAAACTGGAATACGTATTTGTCAGCGTTCGTTGACTTTCAAAAAAAGCATGAACATGTAAAACAAGCGATAGCCACAGTACTCGAAGAAGACAAGAGCTTGAAGCAAGAATGGCATCAGCTAAGCAAAAATAAAGTAGTGACCAAACAAAAAGCGACCGCCTTTCGCACAAAGCAGCATGAGCTAAATGAAAGTATTCGAAAAGCCACGACTGCACAAAAACAGTTACTCGAACTGCACTGGCCTGATGCTCGCAGCCAGTTTGATGCCTTGCAAGAAAAAATGAGTAAGAGTCTTTCTACTGTGCTGAAAGAAACGCAACGCAGTATGGAAGTCATTAGCCAAAACGATGCAAATGAACATGCCAAGTTAAAGCAATCACTTAACGACCTAAATGCAGTCCACAAAGTCGACGTTCATCAAACGTGGTTAGCGGCTTTTATTAAAAAATCACGACCATTTTTTAACGAACTGAGTGAAGATATAAAGGATACTCGGTGTCGAGAACTGTGGAATCGAATTTACGGCATGTATAAAGGAATAGCAGTAAACGAATTTATTGTTACCTACGAAGAATTTTTAGCACTTCAGCCGCTTGGGAGTGTAAAAAGCATGAAAATACCAAAGCCGTTAGCTCGGTTAAAGGTAGATATAGACCCTGTTACGCTGCCATCCTACGCAGACTTTCCCGTGCTCAAAAAGCAGCAATCATCACGGCGCACTTTCCCTATTTTAATAGGAGGAGCTATCGTTCTTGTCTTGTTACTGACGATTGTATATATGAATCGTGACAATCAAACGGCAGAAACAAGCTCAGATATAAAAGAAACGACCAGCACGACGTCGTTAAAAAATGAACAGACTAAACCAGCTGCCGTAAGTAAAACGGATCTTGAAAACTTTTTTATCTCCTATAAAGCCGCTTACTTTTCAAGTTTAAACAGCGGAGACTTTAGTGGGATGGCGCCTTATATTGACTCGGGTCAGCCAGTTTATAAACAGCTAAAAAGCTATATCACATCACTTGCCGGAAAAAACGTATCGTTTGCTAACGATCAGTTTCTCGTGACAAAAACAGAATCACATGACGACGGAACCTATGACATTTATACAAACGAAGTATACACGTTCACCGACTCATATGACGCAAGCACGCAGTTTAAAAAAGAACGAATTTATCATGTGAAAGCTGCTGGTAAAGACAAACTTCAAATTACTAAAATTGATACATTAACAGATGAGCAGAAGCCGGTGGAAGAGTGAACGGTTTCTGAGAGATTATGAACAACCGCTAGTTCCTTTTGGGGAGCTAGCGGTTGTTTTGGTTGGAGTTGGTTTTTCCTTTTTTTGTAGAGTGGTAGGAACTATTTATGAGTCTTTCATTGATTGTGTTCATGCTTCTTCCAGTAGAAGTATGGTAGTATCGAACATGTATAAAATATAGGTCGGAACATAAGTAAAAGGAGGTGCTATGATGAAAAAACGCACCAAAACAGTTAGTGCAGTCATTGCTGGAGCTACTATTTTAATAGGAGGTATATGGATGATAAATGAAACCCGTTATCCAAATGTCCCCGCTTTTAATGATCACTTTACACGAGAATTCTTAGATAAAGGCAAAAAAGCAGATAACGAGTTTTACGAGTTTAAGTCAAAGACAGGGCAGTATACAATGTGGTTTCCAGAGGAGTATCAGTTAATTCATGAAAATAAAGAAGACTATGCTATCAACGGTCAGTTTTATGAGCGATGGGTGGCTTCTTCGGGAAATTTCTTTAATAATAAAAATGAAGTTTCATACATGAACGTAGAACTGGCAGAGAAGGTAAAAGAAAATGAGGAGGTAAATGTAGAGAGTCTGTTCAAAAAGAACCTACATGTGAATCAACCAAAAAAGATAGAAACAGCGCATATCAGTATATATTACGATTCAGCATATACATATTTTAAAGGAACTGAAGAAAAAGTTGTAAAGAACAATATTAAGTATGTTCCAAATACATACGTAGCATATATAGCAGATAAAAATACGGATAAAGTAATCGAGCTTTATTACAAATATACTGGAGATCATTTAACAGAGAAACAAGGGGAAAAACAAGATAAGTTGATTGTGAAAATGCTGAAAAGTGTAAAGTTTTAATAGGTGAAACGAGAAAGAATGAAAAATCATGATTACATGATTATAATAACGAACGAATTAGCATGGCTGGCTAAAATATAAGGGGTTATCTAAAAAAGGAATTTGTGTTGATAAAACAACAAATTCCCTATTTCAATACTCTTCTCAAAAAACATTAGCACTTCCAGTTTTTTTCAATGAAATGAAAGGCAGGCCGTAAATTCGTTTTATTAGCAATCAAAATAAGAGCGGGAACAACCGAAGGGTCCGTTTTAGAGAAATTAGGAATCCGCGGATTCAACCGGAAAAACTGATCGCCTAAAAGCTCAGAGCTGACCATTGACTCGTAGTAGCTTGATCCACCAGAGATAATCTGAAGAAACGGCAGCAACGGTTCATTAGGCGATCGGTCTAAAAGCACTCCCCAATTCGGAGGCAGGTCCTCCATATCCTCAGGGCGTATGTTATCGGCACTAACCATTCCCCATCCCTTTGTATCTCTTCTTAATTGAGTTGGCTGTTCACCTGTTCCAATGGATAATACGGCAATTTGATCTAACGGCTGCTTTGCTTTTCCGACTGCAAACGCGATACTAGCTGTACTGGTATTAGTTGCTACTGTATAACCATCTACGTAGTTTTGATAAGCTCTTTGCGTTGCGGGAGCACCGCTGCTCCTAAGTATTACGTCACTCGCTTTTTCATTAAGATAAGGGGAACCAGGAAAGTTGTGGAATAACACTGGATTCCAACGATTCAGCTCCGGTGAAAATAAGTGGAACGCAGGTACAACAATTCGTTTCTTTAAGTCTCTAAGGCGAAGGTCTCGGGGGAAAAACGTTCGTATGGCTTTAATAAAACCAGAATAGGGTACTTGTTGATTAAAAACAGGTCCGCCCGGTCGGGAAACGCTGAACGCCGGTAAGATGTGATCTTTGAAAAACTGAAATGTCTCTTCTGGTGATCTTCCGCTTGCAAGTGCAAGAGCGGTGAATGAACCAATTGAATTTCCTGAAAAAACATTGGTTTCACTAATTAACTTTGGGTTTTGATGAGCCAATCTATTCAAAAGCTGTAAACTTAAAGCCCCTAAAGTACCGCCTCCATCAAAGGTCATAATACGATATTTTGTCAAAGGTGATTTCTCCTTTCGAATCCCATCAGATGTATCATTCTGTATATGTTTATTTGATGTGTTGCAGAGGTATGAGTATCTCTTTTACCGCTCCTTTAGAAGCCAGGTTATGTAGATGAACATTCTTAGAAATAAATAAAGACTCTAACGAACCAAACCATCGGCTAAATCTTAGCCGATGTTTTATTTGAGTAGATGTTGTTAATAAGGAACATTTCCTTGCTTAATTAAAAATCCTTGCTTAATTACAAAAATAAGAACAAGAAAGAGTATGAAAATGGAGATGAAGCTGAAAATATTATACTCATAACATTTCGTTCCTTCTTTTAATCTTTTCATTCCCTTTATAAGTGCAGGTCAAATCTAAAATAGCCCTTTTAAAGAAATTAAAGGAAATATAATACCCGTTTATACAACATTTTATTGTAAGATAGATTAGTTGCATATGAATCGAATATTAGTAGGTCCACACTAACTTATCTATTTTTAGTGTAAGGAATCAAGAAAGAGTGAGGGAAAGGTCAAAATGTCTAAGACAAGGTATAAGAACCAAAAAGAATCCAATGAAGCAATTGCAAAAGCTTATATAGAGAACAATTATACAAATAGTCAAAATAAGCTGTTGCTAGTATCAAAAGCTAATTACGGGAAAAGAAGTTCAAATGTATGTTACTCGGCAGTAGACGATAAAGGTATGAATTTTTATGAATTTAACAACAACGCTGAACAGAATTTAATGTTAATTGAGCGGTATGAATGGGCTGATTTCTCTAGCGTTACAATTGACCATAGCATTGCAAAATCAGTATTTACATTTGTAGGTCATGGTGAAAATAGGGATATTACAATAGAGGTAAAAGGAAAGGAAGTAGAGCAAGTTATTCGTAACCACTCTTCTATGGAAGTTAACGTAGTAAAAAGACCTGTCTGGACTAAGGTATTAGGATATCGTTCACAGACAACTTGGAAAATGTTTATGGCTTCTACTGTTTACACCTTAATTCTTTTATTCATATTACATCCCTTATTACCAGCAGCTACTCATAATTTTATTATGGGACTAGCTTTACTGATTCTGTTTTTAAGCATCATAGGCTTATTTGTTGGATTAATAAAGCCAAAGTGGGTATTGCCTAAATTTAAAATCAAAACAAGAAAACGTGTATTATTTTCTTATCTATATTTAATTATTAGTTGTTTTTTTATTGCTGTAGCTTTTACAGATGGAGAATCAACTTCTACCCCTGCTTCAACTCAAGTAAGTTCTTCGCAAAACAGCGTCACTGTTTCATCTAAAAAAGATGGTGCTGATAGCAGCAAGCAAAAAGTTGAAAAGAATGATAGTGATAAAACAGCAAAAGAAGAGAAAAGACAAAAAGCTGAGGAGCAAGCAGTAAAAGAAGAAGCAAAACAAAAAGCTCAGGAGCAAGCGGCAAAAGAAGAAGCAAAACGAAAAGCTGAAGAACAAGCAGCAAAAGAAGAAGCAAAACAAAAAGCTCAGGAGCAAGCGGCAAAAGAAGAGGCAGAACGAAAAGCTCAAGAGCAAGCGGCGAAAGAAGAAGCGGAACAAAAAGCTGAGGAGCAAGCGGCAAAAGAAGAGGCAGAACGAAAAGCTCAAGAGCAAGCGGCGAAAGAAGAAGCGGAACGAAAAGCTGAGGAGCAAGCTGCAAAACAAGAAGCAGAGCGTAAAGCTCAACAACAAGCAGCTAGTCAACAGTCTACACCTAGCAGTTCTACTAGCAACAGTAGAAATTATAAGCCATTTGAAAATGATCCGAGTGATGATCAACAGTCTAATATGTCTTGTTCGGGACAAATCAAAGGTAACAAAAACTCGAAAATTTACCACGTACCTGGCGGAGCTTATTATGACAGAACTCAAGATAACATTGTTTGGTTCTGTTCAGAAGCGGATGCACAGGCAGCTGGATATAGAGAATCCCAACGATAAAAAAATATATGCAACCTTTAAAAGCTCTCCTATATGTTTCTTGGAGAGCTTTTTTCTTTATGAGAGGATTAATATAACGTATGTATCAAAGACACAGAACGAGTAAGTTTTAAAAGCAGAGAAGATATGAAAAAAGAATTCTTTGAATAAAACAACTTGGATAAGAAAGCTTAAAGTAGCGTTTTGTAAACGCGTCTGCAAATAAAGTTCCCTTGCTCATCTGATGCTGTCATATAATAGAATTAGCTATTATACTTACATTTATTAATACTTTTTCAAAAACGGTCTTAGCTCTAAGGTTTTAAATAGTTTTATAGATGGGAGTTAAAGCAAGCTTATGAACAGAGAAGAAGTACTACAAAAAATAAAGAACTTAAACATCTGGAAAAAAAGGGATCAAAGAGCTCCGCACAAACCATTGTTGATACTGTATGCCCTAGGTCAGCTGCAGTCTAAACAGCAAATTCACTTGCCGTATAGCGAGGTGAAAATCCCTTTAAAAGAGCTGCTTATGGAATTTGGACCTTCTCGGAGTTCCTATCATCCGGAGCATCCTTTTGTTCGTTTGACAGGAGATGGAATATGGGAGCTAAGTGAAGAAGTTGATAAGCGTAGCTTTACAGATAAATATTTGCTGAGTACAAATATAGTAGGCGGTTTTAGACAGGATGTTTACAACCTTTTTGCAAATGATCCTACGCTGCTTCAAGATGCAGCGCAATTTTTATTAAATGAGCATTTTCCGGATACGATCCATGAAGATATATTAAGAGCCGTAGGCTTGGATTTTGAAACACAGTTAAAGAGAAGAAGAGATCCAAAGTTTAGAGAGAAAATTCTTCAAGCTTACGGATATAGCTGCGCTGTTTGTGGTTTTAACGTTCGTCTTGGTCATAATTTAGTTGGTGTAGAGGCCGCTCATATTAAGTGGCATCAAGCGGGAGGGCCAGATATTGAAAGTAACGGAATCGCGTTATGTTCGATGCATCATAAATTATTTGATCGAGGAGTTTTTACTTTTTCAGATCATAATGAGCTGTTAGTGGCAACTCAAGCGCACGGAACAAATGGCTTTGAAGAGTGGCTTATGAAGTATCATGGACAAAAGCTTAGAGATCCGATTCATCCGGCATACCAGCCGAGTGACGCTTTTCTTGGGTGGCATGTTAGAGAAGTGTTTAGAGGACCCGCTAGATATCAAGTAAATGATATAAATTGATTTTTGCACATGATAGATTGCTATGTTTATACTTAGGAAGTAATTTACACATAGTGGCGTCATTTAAAATACGTTAAAAATAAATTAGCACACTTATCCTGAACCCCTCCAGTAAGTTTTCTATTCTCTTTTTCCTCCCTTTAAACTGTGTGTCTTTTCTGAAGAAAATTCATAGGATATAGCATCTTATCTGTATTAAGAAAGGGGTTATATCGTGGAGGAAACAAAGCTTACTGGACGAATCGTTACACCTGATGATGCGGAATATGATCAGGCTAGAACAAATAATAATTTAGGTGTACCTAAATTTCCGAGAATAATTGTATTTTGTCAGAATACAAACGATGTAGTAAATGCATTGAAGTGGGTAAAGGAAAATCATGTCCCATTTCGAATAAGAAGCGGCAGGCATAGCTATGAAAATTTTTCACTGGTAAACGGTGGATTAGTGATTGATGTCAGTGAAATGGATAGAATCAAGATCGACAGTAAAAGCATGACAGCGAAAATAGAAGCAGGGGCTAATCTAGGGAAAGTATATAATGAATTATGGAAAAAAGGAACGACTATCCCTGCAGGTACGGAAAGCAGTGTTGGTCTTGTAGGCCTTGTGCTTGGCGGAGGAATTGGCATGTTATCAAGGTTGTTTGGGCTTACCTGTGATAATTTGGTTGAAGTTGAAATGGTCATCGTAAATGAACAGAGAGAAGTTGAACTCATTAAGGCAAATAAAAATCGCAACAGTGATCTCTTTTGGGCTTGTTGTGGAGGCGGGGGCGGAAACTTTGGTATTGTTACGTCTCTTACATTCAAGGTGCAGCCTGTCTCAAAGGTGTCAATCTTTTCAATTACATGGGAATGGGAAGATTTTGAAGCTGCTTTTGATGCATGGCAGCACTGGGCCACAAATACCGATAAGCGCTTAACTTCGGAGATTGAGTTAAAGTCGAAAGAAGCGAATCAGATTATTGCTCAAGGTGAGTTTGTTGGTTCATCATTCAAGTTAAAGGAGCTTCTGCAGCCTTTAATAGATGTTGGGTGTCCTAAAAAAGTAGTAATAAAGGAAGTTTCATATATTGAAGCTGTACAATTTTTTGACGATCCGAGCGGAAACCAACCCGCCCCTCGAAAAAGGTCAGGTTCTTTTCTTAATAAACCTTTTCCAAAAGACGCTATTTTAACAATGAAGCATTTTTTAGAAAATGCTCCGAATGAAAAATCTAGTATTTGGCACCAGTCTCTTGGGGGAGCAGTGGAAGAAGTTGCCTCTAATGAAACGGCCTTCTATTATAGGGATGCTGTTATCGCACAGGAGTACCTTGCTACATGGAGCCATCCTTCAGAAGAGCGAGCAAACATTCGATGGATTGAAGAGTTAAGAAATGCTTTATCGAGATATACAACTGGAGATTATGTGAACTGGCCGGACCGGCTCATCAGAGATTGGCCAACGGCGTATTATGGAGAGAATTTTAAAAAGCTTCGAGAAGTGAAACGAGCATATGATCCATGTAATCTATTTCATTTCCCTCAAAGCATCCCGCCGTTTATTAACTGGTTTTAAAGATCATCTTTCAAGTGGTAGATGCAAATAATACCCACCTTAAATGAGGTGGTTTTTTGTGTACATTGCCTTTTCCTGAGAGCGTGAAAAAGGAAGCAAACAGTGGTAAGCAGTTATTTTATCAATAGATGGTTACGTTATACGGAGAAACATACACAAATTTCATAAACATTGACATTCCCTTCCAAACCGCATACAATAGCTACTAATAAAAGCACACAAATTCGTTGAAGAGAATCAGTACGCTGCAAGTTTGTTCCACAGAGAGCTGGTGATAGCTGAAAGCCAGTGTTCAAGCTGCAGGGGAATATCCTCTCTGAGAAGTCAAACTGAACGATAAGTAAGTTTGAACGGTAGTCTACCGTTAAAAAGAACGCGTATGATTGTACGTTGCTGAGTGCTATTGATGAACGGATCAATAGAAGCCAGGGTGGTACCGCGGTTAAAACCCGTCCCTAGTCATAGGGACGGGTTTCTTTGTGTGCTTTTAACTTTAAAAGGAGTGGTATCACATGAAAGAAGTGAATGTAAGGGAGTCTTCGCAAGAGCGCGAAAAGCGTATCCAGCAGCAGTGGCAAAAGAGAAATGTGTTTCAGCAGTCGGTTCAAAACAGGGAAGGGCATCCGTCATTTGTATTTTATGAAGGGCCTCCTACAGCAAACGGTTTGCCTCACGTGGGGCACGCGCTAGGCCGGACCATTAAAGACGTGGTGGCTCGTTATAAGACGATGGCGGGGCATCAAGTAATTCGAAAAGCAGGCTGGGATACGCACGGACTGCCGGTAGAGCTCGGTGTCGAAAAGCAGCTCGGAATTTCAGGGAAGCATGACATTGAAAAATACGGCATAGAAGCTTTTATCAACAAGTGTAAGGAAAGTGTGTTTGTGTATGAAAAGCAGTGGCGCACGTTCACGGAGCAGCTTGGCTATTGGGTTGATATGGAAGACCCTTACATCACCTTGGAGAATTCATATATTGAAAGCGTATGGAACGTGCTTGGCACGATTCATGAAAAAGGACTTCTTTATAAAGGCCACCGCGTATCACCTTACTGCCCGAGCTGTCAAACGTCGCTGAGTTCACATGAAGTAGCGCAAGGGTATAAAGATGTAAAAGATTTAACGGTAACGGTGAAATTTAAAGTGAAAAACCGCGATAATGAGTATTTTTTAGGGTGGACGACAACACCTTGGACGCTTCCGTCAAACGTGGCGCTTGCGGTGCATGAAGAGATGAACTACGTTCGCGCTGAGCAAGGCGACAGCGTGTATATAGTGGCAGAAGCGCTCGCAGACAAAGTGTTAAAAGGAGAATATAGCGTTTTATCTCAACATAAAGGAAATGAGTTAAAAGGGATGTCGTATGAGCCGCCGTTTAATTTTGTGAAAGTGGAAAAAGGGCATGAAGTCGTAACGGCTGATTACGTAACGGATCAAAGCGGAACGGGTGTTGTTCATTTAGCACCTGCATATGGTGAAGATGATTACAGAGTCGTAAAAGAAAACGGCTTTTCGTTTGTGAACGTAGTGGATGAAAAAGGACAGTACACGTCTGAAGTGCCGCCTTTTCAAGGACGTTTCGTGAAAGACTGCGACGTTGATATCGTTCGTCATTTAGCAAATGAAGGCGTGCTGTATCATAAAGAAAAGCATGAGCACAGCTATCCGTTTTGCTGGCGATGCGACTCGCCGCTTCTTTATTACGCAAATGAAAGCTGGTTTATCCAAACGACGGCGTTGAAGGAACAGTTTTTGAAAAACAATGAAAGCGTGACGTGGTACCCGGATCATATCAAGCACGGCCGCTTTGGCAACTTTTTAGAAAATATGGTGGACTGGAACATCAGCAGAAAGCGCTACTGGGGAACACCGCTGAACGTATGGGAATGCGGAGCATGTCAGCATCAAGTAGCGCCAAAAAGCATCAAAGAGCTTCAGAAACATGCGTCTCATTCCGTGGATGACAGCATTGAACTTCATAAGCCGTATGTAGATGACGTGCAGCTAACGTGTCCGGTCTGCAGCGGAGAAATGAAGCGAACGCCCGAAGTGATTGACGTTTGGTTTGACAGCGGCTCGATGCCGTTTGCGCAGTATCACTATCCGTTTGAAAATAATGAACTGTTCCAAAAACAGTTTCCAGCAGACGTTATCGCAGAAGGAATTGATCAAACGCGCGGCTGGTTTTACAGCTTGATGGCAGTTTCAACGCTGTTTACAGGAAAAGCACCTTATAAGCGCGTTTTGTCTCTTGGCCACGTCTTAGATGAAAACGGTCAAAAGATGTCTAAAAGTAAAGGAAATGCGCTGGACCCTGTTGATCTTATTCATACATTTGGTGCTGATGCGCTTAGATGGGCGCTTTTAGCAGACAGTGCACCTTGGAATCCGAAGAAATTTTCAGAGCGCGTCGTGCAAGAAGCGAAGTCAAAAGTGATTGATACGCTTGTGAACGTGTACGGCTTTTACGTGTTATACGCCAAGCTTGACGGCTATGACCCGAAGCAAACGTATGAATTGAAAAAAACAAAATTGGATGAGTGGATTCTTTCGCGTTTACACAGCACGGTCAAGCGCGTCACAGCACATCTTGAAGATTACGGATTTACAAGTGCCGCTCGTGAAATCGCGGCATTTATTGAAGAGCTAAGCAACTGGTATGTACGACGTTCTCGCGATCGCTTTTGGTCAGAAGGGATGCACGGAGAAAAAGCAGCGGCTTACGATACGCTTCATGAAGTGTTAGTGACGCTTAGTCAGCTGTTGGCACCGTTTACGCCGTTTGTTGCGGATGATGTTCATGAAAATCTCACAGGGAAAAGCGTTCATTTAGCAGACTATCCTGTTTGTGATCAAACGAAAGTGAACGAAAAGCTGGAAAAAGAAATGGCAGCGGTGCTTCAAGTAGTGGAACTAGGCCGAAGCATCCGAAATACGCATTCGTTAAAAGTAAAGCAGCCTCTGCAAAGTCTTTCGCTTGTGGTAACGGAAGAAGATGTAGAGTGGAAAGCATATCGTGATGTCATCAAAGATGAGCTTAATGTAAAGAACTTTAACGTGGAGCAAGACGACGACAAACTTGTTTCATACGTATTAAAACTGGATTTTAAACAGGCTGGACCAAAGTTTGGGAAACAAGTTAATGAGGTCAACCAAGCGCTGAAAAACCTTTCAGAAGAGAAAGGGAAAGAGTTTGTTGAACAAGGCAAGCTAAGTGTTACGCTTGCTTCAGGAGAAAACCTAACGCTTGAAACGGCAGACGTACTTGTTGAAAAAGTGCCAAAAGAAGGTTTTGCAGTTGCATCAAACGGCACGTACACTGCGGTGTTGGATACGGCGTTAACCGAAGAACTCGTGCAGGAAAGAGTCGCTCGTGAAGTAATTCGAGCGGTTCAAGATTACCGCAAAAAGCTGGATTTACCCGTGAATTTACGTATTGATTTGGAGCTTAGCGGAGACGAAGAAGTGAAGGAAGCCGTCGCGAAGTTTGAAACGCTGCTTCAAGAAAATCTTTTGCTGCACAGTCTCAGTGTGAAAGAAGCCATCGAAAATGGAGAGACGGTAAAAGTCGGAACAAAGCAAGTTACGCTTCGCGTTTTAAATCAGAGCTGATAAAAAGCACTTACCTCATAGCAGGTAAGTGCTTTTTTACCTTTAATCAAACTGTCCGAGAACATTTTTAAGACTCGGCCAAACGATTTCAAAAGGAGCCGCTAACACATGCTCTTTTCCGTTTTCATCTTTAAAGTGCTGAACAAAACGGTACTTTCCTACTTTGTAGTTAGGAGTTGCGATATCTAGTTTGAGTGATTTCCCTGGCTTCAGCATGACAGTTTTATCAGGGAACTCTAATCCGTTTAGAACAACTTTGTACCACTTGCCGTCTTTTAAGTGATCCGCCGTATTTTCGTAAGGAATCGTTAAGGTATGCGTCGAATTGTTTTGAATAACAAAAAAGCCAAACTGCGTTTTATCGTATTTTTTACTGACAGCAGATAGCGTAATAGTTCTCCCATCAATGCTTATGGAAGAAGGAATGTTTTTTTCTTGTTTGGGTCCTAGTTCCATTTTTTGACCGTTATAATCGATATAGCCAAAGATACAAAACAAGATAATAAAAATGCCTAGTATTAGTAAAAGTGTTCGTACTATTTTCAAAAGCTTTGCACCACCTTTTTATCACTCTTCAATTATACGGAAAAATTCTCGTTTGAAATAGTATGAATTTACATTTCCTATATCACTTTTTTGAAAGGAATGATTGAATTGAGACAAATTATAGCCATGGGCGGCGGAGGTTTTTCGATGGAGCCGGATAACTTGCTTCTGGATCAATACATACTTTCACAAGCTCATATAGATGTGCCGAAAACCTGTTTTATCCCTACAGCCAGCGGAGATGCCGATAATTATATAGAAAGGTTTTATGAAGCGTTTGAGGAGTTGGTATGTACACCGTCTCATTTATCGCTGTTTTCACCAAACTTTATAGATTTAAAAGCATATGTGCTGCAGCACGATATTTTGTATGTAGGCGGCGGTAATACAAGGAATATGCTTTCTTTATGGAAAGAGTGGGGACTGGATACGATTTTAAAAAAGGCTTATGAAAAAGGAGTGATCTTAGCAGGAATAAGCGCAGGTTCGATTTGCTGGTTTGAAGAAGGCGTCACTGATTCAATGAACAATAAACTGTCTAAAATCGACTGTTTAGGATTTTTAACGGGAAGTAACTGTCCTCACTACGATGGAGAAAGCAATCGAAGACCGTCGTATCGTGAGTTAATTGCAAGCGGGGAAACGAAAGAAGGCTATGCTGTAGATGATGGAGTTGCGCTGCATTTTAAAAATGAGAAGCTATCCGCATCAGTTAGCTCAAGACCAACAGCAAAAGCATATGCTGTTGGTCGAAAAGAGGAAGAAGTAGTTGAACGTGAGCTTCCGGTGACCTATTTGGGTGATCGCAAGCAATAAATGGCTGCTTTCCATGTTTCTCTGTATAAAATGGAGCTTATTCGTACATACATAAGCAGAGATTCTATCTAGGAGGGTACTTCAGTGAGCTATAAACAATACTGGGGAAACATACATGAACAAAGCGATAAGCTGCAGAAGTTATTATCGTCGTATTGGCATCAGTATTCAGATTTTGGAAACTGGCAGTTTTGGGTGGTGCTTGCTTCGCTCGTTCTTCCTCTTGTGTTGTTGTATTTTACCGTAGACCGGACGCGGATCTTTGAGGTGTTTTTCTTCGGTTATACAGTTCACGTGCTTTGGGCATATACGGATACTGCACTTGGAAGAACCGGTTATTTAACACACACGTTTTTCTTAACGCCGCAGCTTCCAAACGCAACGAATATTACCGCTTCTATTTTGCCGGTAGGCTTTCTGCTGCTTTATCAATATTGTACGAATCACCAAAAGAATTTTTATCTGTATACGATTCTGCTGAGCGCTGTTTTTTCATTTGGACTGGCGCCCCTTGAACACCATTTTAAATTTATTGATTCAGGAAAAGGAATGAGCTTATTTTATATTTTTCTGATTGATATCGGAATAACGTTAGTAGCGTATTGGTTCACAAGGCTTCTTGTAAAAGCAAAAGCCGCAGCCTATCGTAAAGTGGAAAAAGAACGTTGAAAAAATGTTTGAAGGTTATTAGTTAGGGGTATACATGTATTTAAGATAAATTGAGGTGAAAAAATTGTATTACTACCGCATTTCAGAAGGGCAAGATGAAACGTACTCTGAGACAATTGTTGTTCATGAAGAACAGTTTGATCAAGGTACGTTTGAAAAAATGGTGAAAGAAGCGATGGTCGATAAGCCTGGCAAAATTGATCAAGTGGACATTGTGAAATATTTAATTGGACATTATCATTTCCAAGTTGCATATATTGAAGCAGCCTTTCATAGTACATATACAGACTAATAATGTTATGTATTCAACAAAAAAAACCGTTGCGTTGGCAGCGGTTTTTTTGTTTCTACCAGTACCGATAGTGATAGGGGCTTTGAGGGTGATAGTAGGGATTCTGAGGCGGAGGATACGTACAAGGAGACGTGTGATGGTAGGCTGGACCAGCTTGTTTTTCCTTTTTATAGTGTTCTTTTTCTCTACATTCGTCCGTTGGTCCAATCACGATGGTTTGATTTTTTAACGGAGCCAGCGTTTTCTTTAGTTGCTCTGGATCTAAGCAGTACGTGTGAGCAAGGACTTCAATAGGCGTTTTATTTAAAATGTCCGATCCAAAAATATATTCCGGGTAAGGGGCGTCAAAAATGGCAAGTAAATGCGTATTGTCTTCAGACGCAATTTCCCAGTGCCACCAGCCTTGAGGGATATTGGCTACTTGACCGGGAGTAATCGGAATATTTGTGACTTCGTTGTTAAACGGATTGATTAATGAAACGACGGCCGAGCCTGCAATGCAGTAGACAAGCTCAGCGGCATTTTGGTGATAGTGCGGTTCGACTACGCGGCTTTTGCTTAAGTAAATATCAAGTAATGATACGTTTCCTAATGTGTTGAGCACATCCCGGCCTAATCGGTTAATGTAATTTTGATCGTTTCGCGTATTAAGTCTGTTTTTATTCACATCAGAAAAGTATTGTACGTTTGGATTATTGTAATCCATATAGGGCGTTGACAAGGGTCTCCAGCTCCTATCCTTGAATTTTTTATGATGCTGTATCGTATGTGAAGAGTTTTATTTCGTGACAGAAGCCTAGGAGGATATGTAGGTAAGGCCTATTTTTGATAACGTGTACAAACATTTGTCCACTGATTTTCATACACTGTAACAGGTTCTTTTTTTACAGAGCCATGATCAATGTCAGACGCATACGACAGATCATTTTAAGGAAAGTGAGTTGCAGAGCTGTTGCTTGATCAATATGAAAAAATAACTAGTACGTATGAAAAGCTAGACGAACTTCACCTGCCGTTTGACAAGCCCGTGTTGGTAGGGATTAAGTGGAACGGAGTGCTGTTTGAGTTTTTAGTGAGATTAAAAAAAGAGTCTTCTCATTTGCTTGTGTTTGGCTCAGGAGGAGGGGCAAGTCAGGAAATGCCTGCAGGCCCTCCATATTTTCAGCGCCATTCGTGGATGAATGAATTCCAAGATTCAATTATTTACTATAACGATCCTACGCTTTATTTAGGGAAGGTGTCGCTTGCGTGGGGACAAGGGACAAGCGATCGTTTTTATTTAAAAGATATTGCGGTTTTAATTGAAAAGTTCATGAAAAAAGCACAGGTGAATTCGTCTAACGTATTGTTTTACGGATCTTCAGGCGGCGGCTTTATGTCGATGTTTTTAGCGGGATACGTAAAAGGAGCAAAAGCGCTTGTCAACAATCCGCAGACTTGCTTGACCAAGTGGCTGAAAACGCCGGTTCGGCAAGTGTTTAATTTATCTTATCCGAACTTGACAGAAGATGAAGTGATCGCCTCATACGGTGAGAGAATCAACGTAGTGAAGTTTTTTCGCCATATTAACTATGTGCCAAAGGTGTATTACTTGCAAAATGGGGCGTTTGAATACGATATGAACAATCACTTGCTGCCGTTTTTAACGGATTTGCAGGATATGCCAGATGACTGTGAAATCAATAATATAAAAGTCGAGCTCTATTATAATCCAAAGCTGAAGCACGCGGCTGTTAGCAAGCAAGAAACGATTGATTATGTGAATATGGCAAAGAAGATATAAGAAAAAAGGCAAGAGTTTATCCTTTAAGGAGCTCTTGCTTTTTTATGTCGAATTTTCTAACTCAATAGATACAAGTAGGAAGTTATGTTGCTTTTTCTTTTGAATATGATAGTGAAGATGAGGTGTAAGGAGGGGAAGTATGGCCGATCAAGATGAGAGAAAAAGATACTTGATGGAAGTTCAGACCTGGCTTGAACAAGTATGTGATCCTGTATTTGAAGAAGCCTTTACAGAAGTAGATATAACGTCATATATCACGCGCACGCAAGAAGACGTTCTTGAATATTTAAGTGAAGAAGATGTGAACGAATATACGTTAGAAGAAATCAATAATGCGGTACGGCACATTGATAAAATCTTAAAAGAGCGGCTTGGAGACGACGGCAGGGAGAGGGAATCGATAGCGCCGGGGCAGCATGAGCTGCCGCCGCTTGGTTATAGTTACTCAGCTCTTGAGCCGTATATTAACCGGGAAATTATGCGCCTTCATCACAGCAAGCATCACCAAAGCTATGTCGATGGATTAAATAAAGCAGAGCTCATGCTGCAGCAAGCCCGTAACACAAATAATTTTGACCTCATAAAACATTGGGAACGGGAAGCTTCTTTTCATGGCTCCGGTCATTATCTGCATACAATCTTTTGGGAAATCATGAGTCCAGAAGGAGGAGGAAGGCCGAGGCGCCAGCTGCTGCAGCAGCTTCAAAAAGACTTTGGCAGCTATGAGAAATTTGTGATGCACTTTTCTCAAGCCGCAAAAAAAGTAGAAGGTGTGGGCTGGGCTATCTTAGTATGGTCGCCGCGTTCGCGAAAGCTTGAAGTCTTGCAAGCGGAGCGCCATCAGCTTCTCACACAGTGGGATACCATTCCGCTGCTCGTATTAGACGTATGGGAACACGCTTATTATCTGCAGTACAAAAATGAACGTGATCCCTACGTTGATAATTGGTGGAAAATCGTTTACTGGCCAAATGTAGAAAAAAGATTTGAGGCAGCCAGAATGCTTCAGTGGCAGCCGTATTAACAAGTATTGCAGGTATTTTAATTTCAAATAAAAAGGCTATGATAAAAGCATTTTAGTTGAAGGAAAATCCGAACGGTGAATTGAGATTCTTGATGGAGAATCCAACTCGTTCGGATTTTTTATTGTTATGACGGTGATATCTGTATACGCTTCTAGCAGTTGATTGGAGAGCAAGACGAAGACTCCTGCGGAAATAGTGGAATAGATGAGACCCCGCAGGAGCGCAAGCGACGAGGAGGCTCATCGGCCACCCGCGGAAAGCGAAGTCTTGCACGGAAATCAACTGCGGTGTAAAAAGTGATTTATATTAAGCTCCTTTAGCTACTTTAACGCATTTATTTATTTTTAAATAAACTATGTTCTAAATAACCAATATAAAAATAAAGTATAAGCCTCTAGAACCAATTAAATGTTACAAATGAAATAATCTAATATAAATGTGTGTAAAAGCACCGTTATATGCCTAAATATGTATGTTTTTGAAATGTTAAGGTGATTAATTTACTAGTTTAAAAGGAAGAATATTTATTTTTACTGTAACTAAACTATCAAACTATTGACATGCTACTGAAATATAACTGTAATATTCATGTGTTATTTTTTATGTATTGGTAGATAAAGGGGAAATCAATTACATGAAAAAGACAATGATTACGTTCAGTTTAGTTCTAATGTCACTGTTCGGTGTGGCAAGTGGTGCATCAGCTGCAACAAATACATATACAGTAAAAAGCGGAGATTCGCTATATAAAATTGCAAAGACATATAAAGTATCGGTTAGTCAGCTGAAACAGTGGAATAACTTAAAGTCAGACAGCATTCATCCGAAACAAGTATTAAAAGTATCTCAAGTAAAATCAAGCACGCCTGCTAAAGCAGCGCCTGCGAAGTCTTCAAACGTTGTGAAAGAATTTAAAGTAACAGCAACAGCGTACACAGCGAACTGCAAAGGCTGCAGCGGAAAAACGGCGATTGGAATCGATTTGAAAAAGAATCCAAATCAAAAAGTTATTTCTGTCGATCCAAAAGTGATTAAGCTTGGTTCAAAAGTATACGTAGAAGGTTATGGCACGGCAATCGCAGCTGATACAGGAGGCGCGATTAAAGGAAATAAAATTGATGTTCTTCTTCCTTCTCAAAAAGAAGCGTTAAAATGGGGAAGAAAAACAGTAAAAGTTCAAATCTTAAAATAAGTATTTCTTAAGAGAATGAGAGCCTTCGTTGAAGGGCTCTCATTTTTTTCTTCATTAAAGGGTATGCTACTTTATATATACTGATGGAAAAGTTTTACGAAAATGATCATATTTGTTGACAAATATTTCGGAAACAGATATATTTATCCGGTATATAATTAAGTTCATTAAATATTCGTGACATAAATTAATAGAATGAACACATAAACTATATTCTTAACCTGTTTGTCATCTGAAGATTTACATACAGATAATTTTAAAGGGAAAGGTCTTGTTAAAATGAATACACAAACACAACAGTCCGATCAAGCCCGAACTCGGTCTATTTTTGGCGTAATGATAATGGGAGCGCTCGTCGCTTTTTTAAATCAAACGCTGATTAACATTGCGCTTCCGCAAATGATGGATCACTTTCAAGTAACGGCGGCTACGGGCAACTGGTTAACAACCATCTTTATGCTAGTAAACGGAATTGTTATTCCAATTACAGCATTTTTAATGAATCGATTTACGACAAGGCAACTGTATATTACAGCAATGGGGCTGTTTACAGTAGGAACACTGCTTTGCGGTATCGCACCGACATTTTCCGTTATTTTAGTGGGACGCGTCGTGCAAGCAGCAGGAGCGGGAATTTTATTTCCGTTAATTACAAACGTTATTTTTACGCTATTCCCGCCTGACCGCCGCGGCTTTGCGATGGGGATTTTTGGGGTAGCAATGAACTTTGCACCGGCAGTAGGGCCGACGCTTTCTGGTTTAATCGTTGAGCACTACTCATGGCGCGTTTTATTCTTTATGATGTTTCCAATTGCACTTATTAACGTAATTGCGGCGATTATTTTAGTGAAAAACGTGACAGAAACAAGCCGACCTAAGCTAGACGTGCTTGGCGTTATTTTGTCAACAATTGGATTTGGCGGCTTGCTTTATGCGTTCGCTACGGGCGGTACAAAGGGTTGGACCAGCACCGAAGTGTTAGCCATGTTCATTGTAGGCGGTATTTCAATTCTGTTCTTTATTTTCCGTCAGTTAAAAATTGATCAGCCGCTTCTTGAATTCCGTATTTTCCGTTACCGTATGTTCACGCTGACAACAATCATTAACGTAATTGTGACAATGGCAATGTTTTCAGGTATGATTTTAATGCCGATTTATATGCAAAACGTACGCGGCTTTTCACCGTTTCTTTCAGGCCTGCTGTTACTGCCAGGGGGAATTGTAATGGGGATTATGTCTCCGATTACAGGAAGACTGTTTGATAAGTTCGGCGCAAGATGGCTTGCTGTTATTGGTTTAGCAATTACCGTTGTGACAACATATGAATTAACAAAGCTTGAAACAACCACAACATTTATGTATGTCATGATTGTCTATACTGTTCGTATGTTTGGGATGTCGCTGCTTATGATGCCGATCTTTACAGCTGGATTAAATGAGCTTGCGCTTAGTCTAAATAAATACGGCACGGCAATGGTTAATACGCTTCGAATGGTTGCCGGAGCTGTAGGAATGGCGTTCTTTGTATCCATTATGATGAATCAAGGTGAAAAACACGTGAAAAACATCGTAACGAATCAGCAAATTTTGCCGACAGATAAAGGCAGTATGGCTGAAGCTGTGAATCAAGGTACAGCAATGGGTATTAACGATGCGTTTATGATCGCAACGATTTTAAGTGTGATCGCGTTTGTTTTAGCCTTCTTTATTCGCAAAACATCACCAAAAGAAGATACCATTACAAATCGTGTGAAAAAAGCAAGCTAATAAAAAATCCGTGCCTTATATGGTACGGATTTTTTTTATGAGTTAAATTTATCTTTTTTATAGTCAATATAAAGCGATCCGTCCGACTGAACCTCAGCGTAAAAGACGTCATCAATTGAGTTGACTCCCGCTTTTTCTAGCTGCTTATGCAGCCAGTTATGGTCTACGTGCAGGTCCTTCAAAGCATCTTCATTCGCTTTCCCATCGTAAATAACGCCGGTTGAAGTGGGAAATAAAAGCGTTTTTGACCATGCGTTTGGCTTTTTATCTTGTTTTTGCATAACGGAAAGGTTTCCGTTGATTTCTAATATGGCGTATTCTACATCTTTTATGGAAAATACGTTTTGCTGCCTCAGCATGCCCAAAAGAGATTCAATATCTAGCCGGACTTGTTTTAATGCCTTTTCCATCACTTTCCCTTGCTTAATCACAATTTTAGGCTCACCGGTAATAAGATGCCGCGCTTTTTTCGATTTCATTCCAATATAGCCCATAGCGATTGTTAAAAATGTCCATCCTAGCAGTGAATAAACTCCTTTATCAATTTCCACTCGCTTATCAGTGGAGAGGGAAGAAGCAATATTACCAATCGTAATCGCCGTAATAAATGTAAATACATTTAACTGGCTGATTTCTGTTTTTCCCATGAGCCGCGTTAAAAGAAGCAGCACAAAAAATGAACAGGCGATTCGAAACGTCGATTCAGCATAGCCCATACATTTCACCCTTCCTTCATTTCATTGTTTTATGTTGTGAAAAAATAGAAATTTTATGCAGTTAAAAGGATAAATTCCATGCTTCTTTCCCAATCGCTTTTGCTTTTGCGCTACAATAAAGAAGCAACGTGTTTAACTAGACAAAAGAAGGTGAAAAGATGAAACCATTTAAAGCCTCAGCCCTACTAGATGTTATTAGTGAACTGTTTTCCGATGAAGCGTCGATTGCTGTTTCAGATCTAGAAACATACGTGTATTACAGGGCAAGTAAACGAATTAATTTAAAAATTAGCCCTGGAGATCACATTAAAAAAGGAACGATTACATATAAAGCATTAGAACGAAAGCAAAAAGTATCGGAATTTATTCACCGAGACGTGTTTGGCACACCTTACTACGGCATGGCCGTACCTTTCTTAGATGAAGGAGATGTTCAAGGATGCGTAACGGCGATTTTTCCCGCGTTAACGAGCGGAAAGTCAGTTGTGACGTTAAAGGTGAACGAGGGATGGATACCGGTTCCTTTCTCAAAAATCATCTACGTAGAAGCGCGTGACCGAAAAACATATGTGTACGCACAGAAGTATACGGGTACGCATAAATACACGTTAAATGAATTTGATTATGTGCTTCCAAAAGAAGAGTTTGTGCGCTGTCATCGTTCCTTTATCGTCAATGTGACGCAAATCCAAGAAATTTATCCTGATACACATTCAACTTTTTTATTAGTGATGAACAATGGAGAAAAAATTCCGGTCAGTCAGTCGTACGCCAGTTATTTTCGAAAGCTGCTTGGGTTTTAACCGTCATTTAGCTTCATTATCATCAAATATGCTGTTTTGTCGCTATTTTTGTCCATTTCATTCCAAAAACTCTTGTGGACGCTTTCTTTACAGTAAAATGGTAAAAAGAGCAAAAACAAGGAGTGAAGAGAATGGAAAACGTACGTAATCGAATTAAGCATGAAGCATTACAGAATCGCGTTGTCTCTGCTGAAGAAGCAGCGTCTTGGATTCAAGATGGAATGACGCTTGGTCTAAGCGGTTTTACACGCGCGGGCGATGTCAAAGCTGTACCGTTTGCGCTAGCGAAACGAGCGGAAACTGAGGCAATAAAAGTCAGCGTGTATACCGGTGCTTCACTTGGGTCAGATGTTGATAAGCTATTTGCAGAAAAAGGCATGTTAAACAAACGCCTGCCGTTTCAAGCGGACCCGACCATGCGTAAAAAAATTAATGAAGGTGAATTTCAGTTTATCGACCAGCATTTATCCCATACTTCTGAATGGGTGCGTTCAGGCGTGTTAGATCCAATAGATTTCGCTATTTTGGAAGCGGTTTCTATCGCGGATGACGGAATGATGATTCCAACAACGTCAATCGGCAATTCGATGGTGTTTGCCGAGCATGCAAAATCAATTATTATTGAAATTAACACAGCGCAGCCAGAGCTGTTAGAAGGTATTCACGATCTGTATGATCCGGGCGTTCAAGGACAGCGTGATGCAATTCCTTTGAAAAAATCTGATGATCGTATTGGTTCGTTAGGCATACCAATTGATTTAGATAAAGTAAAGGGTATTGTATTTACAAATCAGCTAGATTCACCGTCTACGATTGTAGCACCTGACGAAGAAACGGTTGTAATGGCTAAAAATTTGATTTCATTTTTACGCCAAGAAATTAAAGAAGGACGATTAACTGAATCGCTTGCTCCTTTACAATCTGGAATTGGATCTGTGGCAAATGCTGTTTTCCACGGTTTGTTAGATTCGGAGTTTCATGATTTAGAAGTATATTCCGAAGTATTGCAGGACGCCGTGTTTGATTTATTTGACGCAGGAAAAGTTACGTTTGCTTCCTGCTGCTCGATTACGCTTTCAGCGGATAAAATGAAACAAGTTTTCTCTAATTTTGAAGCCTATCGAGATAAACTCATTCTTCGCCCGCAGGAAATTTCAAACCACCCAGAGGTTATTCGTCGCTTAGGACTAATTTCCATTAACACTGCGCTAGAGCTAGACATTTACGGAAATGTTAATTCAACGCATGTGATGGGAACAAAAATGATGAATGGCATCGGAGGTTCAGGGGATTTTGCCCGAAATGCGCGTCTCGGCATTTTTGTAACAAAATCTATTGCCAAAAACGGTGATATTTCAAGCATAGTGCCGTTTGTTTCACACGTTGATCATACGGAACACGATGTGGATGTAATTGTAACAGAGCAAGGATATGCAGACTTACGCGGACTTGCTCCAAGAGAACGGGCAAAGCGCATTATTGAAAATTGTGCACATCCAATGTACCACGACCAGCTTATGGCGTATTACGAAGAAGCGCTCACGCGAGGCGGCCAAACACCGCACGTTCTTGAAAAAGCCTTTTCTTTTCATACGTCTTATCAAAAAAATGGAACGATGAGAGAAACCGTAGCACAAACAAATTAAAAAAACGCTTTGTCTCATGAGGAGACAAAGCGTTTTTCCACTGAGTAAGAAACTTGTTTTTGGTATCTCTTTGAATTACGATGAAAGGGAATACATAAAGAAAACGAGGTAACTTATCTATGAAAGCATTAGTATTTGAAAGGTTTGGAGGACCTGACGTTCTTCACTATCAAGATATACCGAATCCCTCTATTGGTCCAACAGACGTACTAGTAAGAACAAAAGCAATTGGACTTAATTTTGCTGATGTGTACCGAAGAAAAGGGAACTACCACTTAACGGGTACACTTCCGTATATTTTAGGATATGAAGGAGCAGGTGTGGTAGAAGAAGTAGGAGCAGAAGTAAGTCATGTTAACGTAGGAGACCGCATTGCGTTTGCTGACGTTCCTTTTGCAAATGCAGAGCTTGTTGCTGTGCCACAAGATAAAATAATTGTTGTACCTGACGATATTTCGTTTGACACAGCTGCTTCTGTGCTTTTGCAAGGGTTAACGGCTCACTATTTAACACAAGACAGCTACAGCATTCAGCCGGGTGATTATGTACTTGTGCACGCAGCTGCCGGAGGTGTAGGGCAGCTTTTAGTTCAAATTGCCAAGCTATTAGGCGGACAGGTTATTGGCTTAACGTCATCTTCTGAAAAAGCAAAAGCAGCGGCTCAAGCAGGGGCTGACTACGTCTTTTTATACGAAGATAACTGGGTGGAACAAGTGAAAGAAGTAACGAAGCGAGGCGCAGATGTTGCCTACGAATCTGTAGGAGTTACGCTAGAAAAAAGCTTTGAAGCCGTAAAAACAGGCGGAACCGTGGTATTTTACGGAATGGCAGGAGGCGATCCGGCCCCGGTCGACCCACGTATGCTGATGGATACCTCTAAAACGCTTACAGGCGGAGATCTGTGGAACGTGCTTGTATCTTATGAAGAACGCAAAGTACGCTCACAGCAGCTGTTTGAGTGGATCAGTAAAGGTCAGCTTGTGCTAATCGATCCTGTGGTATTTGACTTAAAAGACGGAGCGAAAGCACATGAGCTTCTTGAAAGCCGAAAAAGTACAGGTAAAATTTTGTTAAGACCGTAAAAGAAAAGCCCTTTCGTCAAGGGCTTTTTTCCGTTAGTAAAGGAGAAATCAAGAAGCTGTCTAATATATATAGTAGAGAAGTAGAGTAAAAGAGGTGAAGGTCGATGAAACATGCATTAATTACAGCAGGTCATAAAGGTATCGGCAAAAAAGTAACAGAACAGTTTCTAAAAAAGCAGTATTCCGTTACCGTCCATTTTCGCAGTGATAAAAATAAAGTGCGAGAACTGCAAGAAGAATGGCATCAATATAGTGATAACGTACAGTTTATAGAAGGAGACATAACAAATAAAGAAGATATTGAACATGTCGTTGCGCAGGCTATGGAGCGGTTTGGACGTATTGATGTTTTAATTAATAATGCAGGTCCGTATGTATTTGAAAGAAAGAAATTAATAGAGTACACAGACAGTGAATGGTATGAAATGGTGGAAGGGAATTTAAGCTCTGTTTTTCACTTTGTCAAAGCTGTTGTTCCTATTATGAAAAACCAGCAGTTTGGACGGATTATTACATACGGCTTTCAAGATGTAGAGCATACCCCTGGATGGATGTACCGCGCGGCTTTTAGTGCCGCTAAGTCAGGGCTAGCTTCTCTGACCAAATCGCTTGCTCTAGAAGTAGCGGAATACGGGATTACGGCCAATATGGTCTGCCCCGGAGATATTGTAGGAGACATGAAAGAAAGTGATATTATAAAAGCAAGATTACTAGAAGACAAAGCAACGCCTGTCGGTCGATCAGGGACAGGAGAAGACATTGCGCGTATTATTGAGTTTCTTTGTGATGAAAACTCAGATATGATTACAGGCAGTATTATATCCGCTTCGGGTGGAGTAGACGTTGTTCATAAAAGCAAAAAACAAGCCCCTGGCAGATAATGCAGGGGCTTGTACGTTACAGCAGCGATTCTCCGCCGTCAATAAACATTTCACTTCCGGTAATATGTTTGGACGCGTCAGAAGCTAAAAAGGAAATTAAATCTGCTACTTCTTCAGGCTTAGCCGAGCGTTTAGCAAGCGGTTGATTGCCATTTGGATATTCAATTGGAATCGCGACTTCTTTTAATTTGTCTTCTTGACGGAATGTATTGCTTTCAATATTTGTATCAACTGCTCCTGGACAAATAACGTTAACGCGTATTCCGTATGTAGAAAGTTCAAGAGCTGCCATTTTGCC
Source organism: Priestia sp. SRI_019 (assembly GCF_057586255.1). Classification (NCBI taxonomy): domain Bacteria; kingdom Bacillati; phylum Bacillota; class Bacilli; order Caryophanales; family Bacillaceae; genus Priestia; species Priestia sp. SRI_019. The sequence goes on from NZ_JBYCZN010000002.1 coordinate 71,122, forward strand.
GAAGGCCATTTGGCCAGCCTTTGAGGAACTGTATGCGCTCATGCCGATGTTTGAAAAGGTACGGTTGCCGTTAATCGAGCTAGTAATAATAACGCTTCCTCCCTGAGCTTTCAAATAAGGAATAGAATGCTTCACGGTTAAAAAAGTACTTGTTAAATTTGTATCAATTGTTTTTGTCCAATCTTCTGGTGATAGTTCTTCAATAGAAGAGAACGTACCGTTGATGCCTGCGTTAATAGAAACAATATGTAATTGACTCCATAGGCTGCTGATCGTTTCGATACTCTCTTTTATACTTTCAGAGTCGGAGACGTCTGTTTTAATGGCTATACACTCTCCGCCGCTCGACATGATGGTCTCTTTTACTTCATGTAGTTTTTCTTCGTCTAAATCTAAAAGAGCAACGCGCGCTCCTTGTTCAGCTAATGTAATGGCTGAAGCACGTCCAATTCCAGACGCCGCCCCCGTCACGAGCGCAACTTTTCCAGTTAATGCAATCATTCGTAACCCCTCCATATAAAAATGTTGTTTCCTTTCTTTAGCCTATACGGAGGAAATAAAAACCTCTTTTAAAATATTTGTGTTTAAATTTGCTAAAAGATGCCAAAAGGAAAAGAGAAAACAGCGGCGAATTATTAATATGACGCCAGAACATGAAAAAGCTAATGTCAAATGAGCCTACTTGAGTAGCTAAAGATATAGCCTGTCTTTTCAGAAGAATGTTTATATAAAATTTTACATCAGAGGGACTTGCAAATCGTTCCTTGAAAGCTTACACTAGTAAAGCACAGAAAAAGGACGGTGTTTTATGAAGAAGAAAGATAATGTGATTCCATTCCCGCAAAGAAGGGAAGCGGCTGCTTATGTTCCCGCTTCTATTAGTTTAGATAAGGATATTGTGGAATTTTTAGAAATTATGAATTTTGAAGATCGCAATGATTTTTTAAATGAAATGATTGATTCATTTTTTAAATATGTAAAAGGTGAAGAAGACGAAGTAAGATAAAAGGTAACGTTAAAGACATCCAACGAGATGTTTTTTATTTTGTGACCAATTGCTTAAAAGGCATGCTTAAGCCTCGTATAGTTATTTATGGTATAGTATACATTAGATACTATCTAGCAGGTGCAAATGCGAGGAGTGATAAGATGAGTGGATTTAAAAAAGACATTCGTGCCGGATTTGAAGAACCACACTCACTAGAACAATTAAAGCATGAAATGGAGCAAAGCCTGTGGAATTTAAGAAAAGATTTGCGAAATGAAAATCGCTCGGAAACGGAAATGGAAATGATTAAAATTTCGCTGCTGTCACTATTTGAGGAACAGGCAAATAAATTGAGTGAAACTGAGCTTTCTGACTACCTTGCTGATTACCACAAAAGAGTCGAGCAGTTATTCGACAGGTATAGCTATAAATAAGACAAGCATCCTTGCGGGGATGCTTGTTTTTATTTGAGCAAAATTCGCTTGTATTCATTGCGCTTCAGAGGTTTGGATACATACCCGTCGGCTTCTAGCTGATAAATAATGGTCGCAGCTGCATATACGCTAAAGGCATGATCAAGACCAAAGTAGTCTTGCAAAGCGGCGACGCTCACTTCCTCTTGAAAGATTTTACTGCGATTCGATAAGACAATAGGGTAGACGTTTTTAACGATTTGCTTTGAAATTTCGAGTGTTAACATATTAAATCCCTCCCGTGTGAATGTACATAACTAAAGGTATTCAGCACGGTGTACATTCATGAAAAAGGGAGCGATTACATTTTTAAAAGATAAAGAAAAGAGGAGTAAATGCCCATAAAATCAAAGGTTTTATCTCTTTGTGGGGCATGTTTGAAAAACGCAGTATTTTTAGTGTATGACAAACATTTTCAAAAGTTCTATGGAATTATTAGGAGCAATTTAACTAAATCCACATATCTTAAAGTATAGCAAATGGAGGTGAAACACATGGGATACTACGGAGGTTACGGATACGGTTGTGGTTATAGCGGCGGTGGCTGCGGCGGCGGTTTCGCTTTAATCATTGTACTTTTCATCTTATTAATCATCATCGGCGCTTCTTGCTTCGGCGGCGGCTGGTGCTAATTATTAAAAAATGAGGACGACGCAACATCCACACTTTATTTCTTCAACTATTTCTTCCACAAAAGGTCTCTTCGGAATGAAGAGACTCTTTTAGTTTACTATTTATAATAACGTGTACAAACTACATGTTAAAAAAATTTATGCGTAGCTCTACATAAAAAAAAGACTCTGACTGAAATCAGAGTCTTTTTACTACTTATGCTTTTTGAACGTTAGCAGCTTGAGGTCCGCGTTGACCTTCTTCAACGTCGAATGTTACAGCTTGACCTTCGTCTAAAGATTTGAATCCTTCGCTTTGGATTGCTGAGAAATGTACGAATACATCGTCGCCGTTTTCGCGCTCGATAAATCCGAAACCTTTTTCTGCGTTAAACCATTTTACTGTACCTTTTTCCATGAATGTTGCCTCCTCGTGTGCTATGCACACATTGTATTACTATCCTTGCTCATGATCAAAATCTTTAAGACGAAAGTATTCACCTATCGATTGTTGCCGAACAAAAATAATTCTTCTTATAGAATAGCAAAAGATAATGATAATTGCAAGGAATGAAGAAAATTTAACGAAGATGTTGTCTTCCTTTAACGAAAGAAAACGAAAATTATACGGCTGAAAATAAGTAAGAAAGAGCGTATCAGGTCACACTATCTCTATATATAAGAAGAAAGGGGTAGTCATATGTTTAAACAAAAAGCTGGAGAAAAACTGATTGAACTGCTAATTGAATGGGGCGTTGATCATATTTACGGCATGCCAGGAGACTCCATTAATTCAATTATTGAACCGCTTCGCAAAGCCCAGGATAAAATTAAATTTATTCAAGTAAGGCATGAAGAAGCGGGAGCTCTCGCAGCAGCTGCATATGCGAAGCTAACGGGTAAAATCGGTGTATGTACGGCTATTGCCGGACCGGGAGCAATTCATTTACTAAATGGCTTATATGATGCCAAATTAGACAAAGCGCCCGTTTTAGCACTTACGGGGCAAGTAGAATCTGACCTCATCGGCAGCGATGCGTTTCAAGAAATTAATTTAGAGAGAATGTTCGATGATGTGGCTGTATATAACCAGCGAGTCATGTCCGCTGAGCAGCTTCCGACTGTAGTTAATCAAGCGATTCGAACAGCTTATGCTAAAAAAGGTGTGGCTGTGTTAACCATTCCCGATGATATTCCTCGTTTTGAAGTTGGATCAGAAGCACGAGAAACATCAAGCATCATTGTCAAGCAAGACATTTTCCCCCATAGAGAAGATCTTGAAAAAGCAAAAGATTTGATTGGTAAAGCGGAAAGTCCGGTTATCCTAGCCGGTCGAGGCACACATGAAATGAGAGAAGAGCTGCTTGCATTTGCAGAAAAAATCGCAGCACCTATTGTCCTTACGCTTCCTGGAAAAGGCGCAATACCGGATGAGCATCCATATTGTCTTGGAGGACTTGGATTAATCGGGACAAAGCCAGCGTATGAAGCAATGCAAGAAGCGGATACGCTTATCATGATTGGGACGTCCTATCCGTTTACAGGCTTTTTGCCAGACCATGCAAAAACGATTCATATTGATATTGATCCTGCACAAATTGGCAAAAGATATCCTGTAGATGCAGGGCTTGCAGGAGAAGCGAAAGCAACGGTTCAGTGGTTTTTAGAAAACGTTGGCCGCTCAGAGCATCGCCAGTTTTTAGAGCAAAGTCAAGAACGTATGAAAAAGTGGTGGAGTCAGCTTGATACCCAAGAAGCAAAAGAAAGCCTACCTATCAAGCCACAGCGAGTGATTCGAGCGCTTCAGCACGTAGCGGCTGATAACGCGGTCTTGTCCGTAGATGTAGGAAACGTCACAGTATGGATGGCGCGTCATTTTCGTATGACAAATCAGCAGTTTGTGATTTCAAGCTGGCTAGCGACTCTTGGATGCGGGCTGCCGGGCGCACTTGCTGGAAAAATTGCTTATCCCGAGAAGCAGGTATTTGCGGTCTGTGGAGACGGCGGCTTTGCGATGACGATGGCAGATTTTATTACAGCTGTTAAATACAATCTTCCGCTAGTTGTGGTGCTATTTAATAACCATAAAATCGGTATGATTAAATTTGAACAAGAAGTAATGGGAAATGCTGAATTCGGCACAGACTTAACAAATCCGAACTTTGCCAGGTATGCAGATATTTGCGGAGGTGTTGGCTACCGAGTAGAAAAAGAAGAAGAGCTGCTGCCGGCTTTTGAAAGTGCTGTTAGGCAAAACAAGCCGTGTATTATCGATGTAATCGTTGATGCAAACGAAGCGCCTATGCCAGCTAAGATTACGCTAGGACAAGCAACGGGTTATGCCAAGCATATGGTGAAAGAATTGTTTCAAGAAGGCAAGCTAGATTTACCTCCTCTATAAAAAAGAGGCCGTGACGAAAGTAGTTTAGTTGAAGAAAGATCCGAACGATGAATCGAGATTCTTGATGGAGAATCAACTTCGTTTGGGTTTTTTTTATTGGCATGGTGAATGTAGTTTTCATGTATTTCGTTGCTTCTAGCAGTTGATTGGAGAGCAAGGCGAAGACTCCTGCGGGAAAAGCGGAATAGGTGAGACCCCGCAGGAGCGTATGCGACGAGGAGGCTCACCGGCCGCCCGCGGAAAGCGAAGTCTTGCACGGAAATCAACTGCGGTGTACCAAGCAACCCATATGAGCTCATGTATCCCATTTGTTCGTCTTCAGATTGGACTGGTGTGGTTATGTCTCAATCTCTTTTTCATGGTGAAATTCATTCAATATGATTAACTATAAAATTATTATGTAAACTAAAATATCTAAAAATGAAAAATAGCTACTATTATAATTTTTGATACAGTGGATGAGCAAAAAAACACAAAATTGGATGGTCTTTTTTTATAAAACTGCTTTAAGATAAGAGAGATAAAGGATAAACTACTAATAAGAAAGTTTAAATGTAAGGACTGACGCCGCATGAACTGGAGACCAGATCGCGCTAGCAAAAAAGCGATTTATAAACAAATTGCAGAATATATTGAAAGCTGTATTTCATCGGGAGCGTTTCCGCCGGATTCTATGCTGCCATCAGAACGAACGCTTGCTGCTGAGCTAAACGTGAACAGAAGCACGGTAGTAGCTGCTTATGAAGAACTGCAGGCACTTGGAATCGTAGAACGTAAAAAAGGAAGCGGCACGCGAGTTAGTTCAAGCATCTGGGGAATTTCCCGTAAACGTATTCCAAACTGGGGGAGATATGTAGAAGACGGTTCATTTTTGCCTAATTTACCGCTCGTACAACGAATAAGAAGCGAAGCTTTGCGAACAGATTTTGTAAACTTAGCCAGCGGAGAATTGGCTCCTAGCTTATTTCCAAGTGAAGATTTTCAGCGAATATTAGCGGGCATGCCGTTTAATGAGCATTTAGGCTATGATCATCCTCACGGCAATGAACGTCTGCGTGACGCTATTGCTGCTCATGTTCATGAGTACCGGAAAATCTCCACCGATGCTAATTCCATTTTAATTACATCAGGTGCACAGCAAGCACTTCATTTAATTGTTCAGTGTTTGTTAAAACCAGGAGATGCAGTAGCGATTGAAGATCCGTCTTATAGCTATTCACTGCCGCTTTTTCAATCAGCAGGTTTACGAACGTTTTTGCTGCCTGTAGATAAAAATGGAGCCAACCCGGAGGACTTAGTAGAATTACATAAAAAGCATCGTATTCGTATGGTTTTTTTAAATCCGTATTATCAAAACCCGACCGGTATTGTGTTATCAGAAGCGCGTCGAAAGCGGTTTTTAGAGCTTTCTTCAGAATACGGCATTCCGCTTATTGAAGATGATCCTTATTCACTCACGGCATTTGACGGAAATGTACATCAAACGCTGAAATCGATGGACGAGAACGGAAATGTCCTCTATATCAGCTCGCTTTCTAAAATCGTGGCATCGGGCCTTCGAATTGGCTGGATAGTAGGGCCAGAGCAAGTGATTCAGCGCCTGGCAGACGCTAAGCAGCAAATTGACTTTGGCCACAGCATCTTTCCCCAGTGGATTGCTTATCAATTCTTAGATTCTCCTACGTTTTCTTCACATATTGAAAAGCTTAGACAAGAGCTCAAAAAGCAAGAGTATGCCCTGTCGTCGAGTCTGAACGAATTGCTCGGATCAAAAGTATCTTTCGATTCACCTCAAGGCGGGATTCACTTATGGTGCAAAGTAAATCAGCCGGTCGATGACTATCGACTATTGGAAGAATCGCTTAAAAGAGGAGTGGCTTTTGTACCAGGAAGCGTGCTGAGTTCTCAAAGCGGAGCTATTCGCTTTACGTTTGGCAGAGGGGAAGAAGAGGTCATTCGAGAAGGAATCAAACGATTTGCAAGCGCCCTAGAGAGTCTGGAATAGCTATAAACATAGGTAAACGTACCGGATGAAAGTTTTATTTTATTATTTCGTATAGATTGTTATGATCTTGTGCTATACTAAGAGTACCATTAACTTTACTTCTGTATTTGTACCGACTGGTCCTGTTGAAAAACAGGGCTTTTTTTTATGTTTGTACACAAAAAAACAGATCCTTTAAAGGATCTGTTTCTGATATGTTGTGTTTCTTATGCTTTTTGAACGTTAGCAGCTTGAGGTCCGCGTTGACCTTGTTCTACGTCAAATGTTACAGCTTGACCTTCGTCTAAAGATTTGAAGCCTTCGCTTTGGATTGCTGAGAAGTGTACGAATACATCGTCTCCACCTTCGCGCTCGATGAATCCAAAACCTTTTTCTGCGTTAAACCATTTTACTTTACCTTGTTCCATAATTGTTGCCTCCTCGTGCGGACTCGCACATTGTGGTACTATTCTTGCTCAAATCTAAAGACGAAAAGTGACAATACTCATACATCCCCACCGAACAAAAATAATTCTCTTACATCTTAGCAGAAATTTCCTATGTTTGCAAGCGCTTTATTTAAAAACCATTCGTATTTTTTAGACAAGTTTTTTATAAATCATGTCTAAAAAATGTCACATTTTGAACATTATAGAAAGGCTATTCTTTGTATTCGCTTTTACTGTAGTTATATAATAATGAAAATATGCTTTTTCTAAAGATAGACGACATGCATAAGAAACGTACATACTGAGTGCTGAAATGGAGTGGTAAAGATGAAGGTGGGTTTAATTGGTTTAGGAAATATGGGATTACCGATGGCGGAAAATATGATAAAGGCGGGTCATGAACTTGTTATTTATAACCGTACTGCTTCGAAGGCGGAAAGTCTTGTGAAAAAAGGAGCAAAGGTTGTGGAGACACCTGCTCAAGCAGCACAAGAAGCGAATCTTGTCTTTACGATTCTTTCAAACGATGAGGCTTTAGAAGAAGTAACGCTTTCAGAAGCCGGTGTACTTGCAGGCCTTCAAGAAGGTGGTATTCACGTCTCAGTGAGTACTATTAGCGTAGATTTGTCGGAAAAATTAACAAGCGCACATGCTGCATCAGGACAGCATTTTGTGGCAGCGACTGTTTTAGGTCGCCCCGACGCAGCAGCAGCAGCGGCTCTCAAAGTAATAGTTGCAGGTAATAAAGAAGCAAGAGAGCACGTTTGGCCGCTGTTTGAATCGATTGGTCAAACTATTTTCACTGTAGGAGACGAGCCTTACTTATCAAATGTAGCTAAGCTTGGCAATAATTTTTTATTAGTATCGATGTTAGAAGCTGTTTCTGAAGCAGTAGTCATGGTAGAACAGTATGGCATGCAAGCGGAGGAGTTTCTTGAAGTGGTTAATAGCTTATTTGCATCTCCTGTGTATAAAAATTACGGCAATTTAATTGCTAAAAGAGACTTTGATCCAGCCGGGTTCAAGCTGGAGCTTGGCCTAAAGGATGTAAATCTGGCTATTGATGCAGCCAAAAAAGTGTCCGCTCCGCTTCCGTTAGGAGAGCTTGTGAAAGGTCATTATGAACAAGGAATCGAAAATGGCTGGGGTCATTTAGACTGGTCCGCTTTACTAAAAACAGTTGAAGCTCTAAAAAAAGATAACTAAAAAGACGAAAAGGAGTGCAGCCCGTGAAAGCGAAAGGAAAGTGGGTATGGATTGTATCCTTGATTTCGATTATTTCGTGTCTGCTGTTTGCAGCGGGACTTGGAATGTCTATTTATGATTATGTTAGCGCCTCAAAAGCTACTGTAAAAGAAATGCCAAAGCCAAAGCAAGAAACAAGCAGCAGTAACAAAAGTACCAAGAATTATACGATTGTTGCTTTAGGAGATTCACTGACAAGAGGAACAGGAGATGCAGCGGGAAAAGGGTACGTTGGGTATTTAAAAGATAATCTTGAAGAAAAAACGAAGAAGAAAATTCTCTTAAGTAACTTTGGAATAAAAGGTCAAACGTCTTCGCAGCTGGCAAGTCAAGTAAAGCAGCACGAAATTCAGCGGCAGGTTAAGTCGGCAGATACCGTACTGATCACCATTGGAGGAAATGACTTATTTCAAGGCGGACAAACGCTGCAGAACTTAAATAAAAACAATATTCAAAAGCTAGAAAATGACTATTTAAAAAACGTAGACAGCATCTTAAAAAGCATCCGGTCGGCCAATAAAGACGCGACGATTTTTTTAATTGGTTTATACAATCCGTTTAGTAACCTGCAAGATGCAAAAACGACAACGGCTATTGTACGAGAATGGAATTACAAAAGCAGTGAATTAAGTGCTAATTATAAGCAAACTGTTTTTGTTCCGACCTTTGATTTGTTTCAGCTAAAGGTAGATGACTACTTATATACCGATAAGTTTCATCCTAATGCAAAAGGCTACAAGCTGATCGCAGAACGTGTAGCATCGCTTATTACGTGGTGAGGGAGGGAATGATATGAGTGAAGTAACGCTTTCAGTAAAAGGACTGAAAAAAGTAATAGGAAAACGAGAAATTATCAAAAATATTGATTTTGAACTAAAAAGAGGCGAAGTGTTCGGCTTTTTAGGACCCAATGGAGCCGGTAAAACGACAACGATTCGAATGCTTGTCGGCTTGATTCGCCCGACCGCTGGTTCCATTTATATTTGTGGATACAGCGTATCGAAGCAGTTTACAAAAGCGATGGAGCATATCGGCTGTATTGTTGAAAATCCTGAGCTGTATCCATACTTAAGCGGCTGGGAAAATCTGCAGCACTTTTCACGCATGATTCCTTCTATGACAGAAGAACGCATTCATGAAGTGGTGGAATTAGTTGGCTTGCAAGAGCGTATCCACGATTTAGTTCGCACGTATTCGTTAGGCATGAGGCAGCGTTTAGGAATTGCGCAAGCGCTTCTCGGAAAACCAAAAGTGCTTATTTTAGACGAGCCAACGAACGGACTAGACCCTTCTGGGATTCGGGATATGCGTAAATTTATTCGTTTTTTAGCTGAAAGTGAAGGTCTAAGCGTCCTAGTATCGAGTCATTTACTGAGCGAGATTCAGCTAATGTGTGACCGAGTAGCGATTATCGCAAAAGGAGAAGTTATTCACACAGAATCGGTGAAGACCCTGTTAACTCAGCAAGAGCGTTTACTGTGGAAGCTAGATCCGCAGCCTGCAGGAATAGACGTTTTAAAACAAGTGACGGACTTTGTGCAAGTGCAGGGGGAGTACGTCACGACGTTTTATGAAGAAGCTGAAGTGGGAGAGTGGAATAAACAGCTCATTGCAGCAGGAGTAACGGTAAAAGAAATGAATCGAAAGCTTCCAACTCTTGAAGATTTATTTATCGAAATGACAGGAGGCGAATCGATTGATTAGTTTGGTTCAAAATGAAATGATCAAGCTCGTTCGAAAAAAGCGCCTGTTAATCGTTACCCTTATTATGGGCGTTTTGATTTCCATGTTTACCTATGCTCAGCTTCGCGAAACACAGCGCCTTCAAGAAAAGCTAGGAACGACCGATTGGCGCAGTACGCTGCAGCAAGAAATTATCGATACGCAAAACCGGCTGAGCGGAAGCCAAATTTCAGATGATTGGCGCAAGCAGCTTGAAATTCGCGTGGCGCAGCAGCAGTATTATTTAGATAACGATATCAATCCTTCGGAACCAGGGGCACCAACGTTTGTGCGAGGATTCATTGAAAACGCCATTCAGCTTTTGCTGCCGCTGATGATTATGATTATTGCAGCGGATTTAGTGTCTTCAGAGTACAGCTTGGGATCCATCAAGGTATTGTTGACGAGGCCTGTGAAACGGTGGAAAATCCTGCTTAGTAAATACATCACGCTCGTCATGTCCGTCTCGTTTTTAATTTTAATGTTTGGCGTTTTGTCGTACCTCATTTCTGGCGTTGTATTTGGATTTAAAGGCTGGACAGCCCCGATTCTTACGGGGTTTAGCGTGCAGGGAAATGATTTAAATACAGCGGACGTCCATTTAATTTCGCAGTGGAGATATATTTTAATGGAGTTTGGCCTTGCTTGGTTTGTATCTTTGGTCGTTGGAACGCTTGCTTTTATGCTGTCCGTTTTAATTAAAAGTACGGCTGCTGGTATGGGTGTGATGCTTGCTTGTTTGATTGCAGGTACGATTTTAAGCAGTATGGTTTCTTCGTGGAATTCAGCTAAGTACTTGTTTATGGTCAATTTAAATTTAACTTCTTACCTGCAAGGCACAGCTCCTCCGACTGAAGGAATGACACTAGGGTTTTCCTTGGGTGTGTTAACCATTTGGGGACTTGCCGGGCTGCTCGTGTCGTTTCTGGTATTTACCAAAAAAGACGTGTACTAATTCCGTATAAGTTGACGATAATCAGGAACGTGCGTTATGATTGTGTTAACAAAAAATACTGTTTTGCTCAAAGGGGAGTAGCTCTTGCAGTAAAGTCGTCATTTCGAGATTATTATCTCCGGCTTTATTGACAATGCAAATTGTTAGCGAGACCTTTGCCAATGTTGCCATTGGTAAAGGTCTGTATAAAAACACCTTTACCACATGTGGTAAAGGTGTTTTTTGTTATTTCAAAAGAAGAGAGGAGCTTAAAAATGTCAAAACTATCGAGACTGTTAAAAAGCCCCGCTGTAAAAAAAGGAATAAAAAAAGCTGTACCCATTATTATGAAAGAGTTAAAGAAACGAAAATCGAAAAGAAGATAGCAGAAAAGAAACTAAGAAAGGTTGAGTGCTAAGTGAAAAAGTGGATGCTAGTCATATCAACTGCTGTTCTTTTTATGGTCGGCGGCTGTTCTTTTCTTGAAGATACAAGCAGTACGCTGAACTACGCAAATGATGCAAAAGATTACGTGAGTGAAGCGCAAAAGTTTGCTGAAGAAATACCGCCTCTAGCGGAAAAGGCTGTTAATGATGACGAGGCAATAAAGAAGCTAGAGCAAAAGCTGCAGGAAATGAAAGGAAAAGCTGAAGAATTTAATCAAACAAAAGCTCCTGACATCGCTTCTGATGTGCACGATCAGCTTGTTCAACAAAACGAAAAAATCATTAGTGGAATTGAAGCGTATGAAGCCAATATAAAGGATGGCAGCTTCAATCCAGAAGCGCTAAAAAACAGTGAATTGTTTCAATCAATTCAAGATGTATCAAGTATTATGAAACAAATTAAAGAATTAGGTCAGTAAGAAAACGCGGTTGAGAAAAAAGTATGTTAACTAAAAAACATCCGAACGATGAATCAAGATTCTTGATGGAGAATCAACTTCGTTCGGATGTTTTTATTTGTAGGTGAACGTAGGTTTCATGTGTATAGATGCTTTAGATTGGATTGATGTAGTAGGTATGTCTTATGACTCAACATCGTTTCTTTGTTATAAATGTAAAATTATATAAATATATCTATTTATTAGAAAGAAAAACCTTTTCTTTCTTTTTTATATCTACGAAATTTTGTTAGAAGCTGTGACAAACTTAATGTCTGCTTTTCGTATCCTATGTATAGTACATATATCCACACCGCTTGAAATAAATTTTTTTTGAATGAAAAGAGGATGTGGGAACGTTGATGTATTAGGTAATAAGACTCATTCTAAAAGGATGATTCATCCAATTAATAAAAACTATAGTCCTTGATTTTGAAGAGGGAAACTAAAAAAATTTTTCGGTTTACAAAAAGCTAATAAAACGCATACAAATGGTTTACTAAAAAATCAAAAAATTTACATCCTTTATAAATCTTTTCTGCTATACTATTTTTGAACAGTTGCTAGATTTATAGCGATGATAACTTACTTGAAAGGTGAATGGTAGATGAAAAAGAACAAAAGTAGTAAAACGAAAAAAATCCTATCCACATCACTGGCACTTTCTCTATTATCTATGCCTCTTTTAACTACACAGGCAGGAGCGGAAGAACGTCATCCTGGACAAAGCTCACAGCAAAGCAAGCATCAAGGCCATAATAAAAAAGATGCGCTTGTGAACATACGTCTGATGGAAACAACCGATGTTCATACGAATCTATTAAACTATGATTATTTCAAAGATGCCTCTTACGAGAAAGTGGGTTTAGCTAAAACCGCTACCTTAATCAAAAACGCTCGAAAAGAAGTAAAAAACAGCTTATTAGTAGATAACGGAGACCTCATCCAAGGAACGCCTCTAGGCACGTATAAAGCCAAGATTGACCCGCTAAAAAAAGGGGAAGTTCATCCTGTATTTAAAGCAATGAATCAGCTGGATTATGATATTGCAACACTTGGAAATCATGAGTTCAACTATGGATTAGACTTTCTAAAAGAAGCGTATAACGACGCGAACTTTCCTTACATAAATGCCAATGTCTACGTTGATGATCATGACAACAACCCGAAAAACGATAAAAATAAATTTATGCCTTATAAAATTATGAATAAAAAAGTCGTCGATGAAAATGGAAAGAAACGAACGATTAAAGTTGGTTTCATTGGCTTTGTACCGCCTCAAATTAACGATTGGGATAAAGCAAACCTTGATGGAAAAGTCATTACAAAAGGCATTGTGGAAACAGCCAACAAATATATTCCAGAAATGAAGAAAAAAGGCGCGGACGTAGTTGTTGCAATGGCTCACTCTGGATTTAGCAGCAACAAGCAAAATACGGAAGACGTTATTTATTCATTAAGTGAAGTAAAAGGCATTGACGCTATTACGTTTTCACACACGCATAAAGTCTTCCCTGCTAAAACGGAAGCTGCGCTAGACGGTTTGTTCCTCGGAGCAGATAAAAAACCTCTTCCTGGAGTTGATAATGCAAAAGGAACGATCAACGGCGTTCCGGCTGTTCAAGCAGGTTACGGCGGAGGGTCACTTGGTTTAATTGACTTAACGTTAAAAGAAGAAAAAGGAAAATGGAAAGTAGTAAGCTCTCAATCGTCCACGCGTGAAACGTATAAAGACGTAAAAGACGCGTCAGGGAAAACGGTTACGCAAAGCACGGTAGAACCGGATAAAGGCGTTGTTAAAGCAGTTCAAAAAGATCACGATGCAACGGTTAAATACGTGAACACACCAATCGGTAAAACGACCGATGATATTCACAGCTATTTTTCTCTTGTGCAAGATGATCCATCTATTCAAGTTGTGACAAACGCACAAAAAGATTACGTAGAAAAATATGTTTCTCAAAACAAGCCGGAATACAAAGACCTGCCGATCTTATCAGTGGGAGCACCTTTCAAAGCAGGAAGGAACGGCGTGGATGAATATACGGAAATTAAAAAAGGGGATTTAACGATCCGAAGCGCTGGCGACCTGTATCTATATGACAACACGTTAAAAGCAGTTAAAGTAAAAGGTTCTGTTGTAAAAGACTGGATTGATATGTCTGCAGGTAAGTTTAATCAAATTACACCGAACAAAACAGAAGAGCAGGAATTATTAAACCCAAGCTTCCCTGTTTATAACTTCGACGTTATTGATGGCGTTCAATACCAAATCGACGTAACAAAACCAGCAAAATACGATGTGAATGGAAACGTGATTCACGGAGATTCAAGCCGCGTTGTTAACTTAACGTATAACGGCAAGCCGGTTGATCCGAACCAAGAGTTTATCGTTGTGACAAATAACTACCGAGCTGGCGGAGGCGGAAACTTCCCTGGTCTAAAAGGAAGCGAGCTTGTGGTGGATTCAGCGGATGAAAACCGTCAAATTCTAATGGACTACATCACCGAGCAAAAAGAAATTACACCAACAGCTGACGATAACTGGTCCATTGCACCAATTAACGGAACGGCTAACGTGACGTTCACAAGCTCACCGCGCGGAGAAAGCTATTTAACTGAAGGAAGCAACATTACGTATACAAATAAAACGGATGACAAAGGATTCGGCATTTACAAAATTAATTTAAACGGCGAATCAAAAGATAATACAAAGGTTCAGCTTTTAGGGATGAACGACCTGCACGGTCAGCTCGATACAGATACAAAAATCAATTCAAATGGCCAAACGCTTTTAGCTGGAAATATGAAATATACAGCAGCAGCTATTCGTAAACAAGAAGCTGAAAATCCGAATACGCTTTTAGTTCATGCAGGAGACATGATTGGCGGAAGTCCGCTAGTTTCAGCGCTGTTTCAAGACGAGCCAACGGTTGAAGTGATGGAATCGCTTGGATTTGATGTAGGCACGCTTGGAAATCATGAATTTGACGAAGGCATTGCTGAGCTTCATCGTATGATTGAAGGCGGAGACCATCCAAAAGGCACAAAAGGATACGACGGCATGAATTTCCCAGTAGTAGCGGCAAATGCTTATGATACTTCAACTGATAAATTAATTACGGAACCTTACGCGATAAAAGAAGTAGGCGGCAAGAAAATTGGATTCATCGGCGTTGTAACACAAGAAACGCCAAGCATGATTGTTCGTAAAGGAAATGAAAACTTAAAAATTACGGACGAAGCAACAGCGATTGATAAATATACGGAAGAGCTGAAAAAGCAAGGTATTAAAGCCATTGTAGTACTTGCTCATAATCCATCTAATCAAAATGGAACGTCTACCGAATTTGATGCAGCCGATATCGCTAAAAAAATTGATGATGAAGTTGACGTGATCTTTTCAGCTCACAATCACGTATACAACAACAAAGTAGTAGATAACAAACTAATCGTTCAAGCTTATTCATACGGCTCAGCGTTTTCTGACGTAGACGTTGAAATCGATAATACGGGTGACATCGTGAAAAAAGATGCAAAAATTGTGACCGTTTATCAAAAAGACTATACGCCAGATCCTGAAGTTTCAAAGATTATGCAAAAATATGAAGACTTAGCAGCACCTATTAAAGCAGAAGTGGTTGGAAATTCATCTACTGCTCTAGCAAAAGGTTATCCATCTAGCGGAGCAACGGGCGATATCGCGCTTGGAAACTTAATTGCTGACGGCATGAAAGCAGAAATGAAAGCTGACTTTGCGTTAATGAATGGCGGAGGCGTTCGTTCACAGCTTGATGCTGGTGACGTGACATACGGTGATTTATTTGCGATTCAGCCGTTTGGCAACGTCTTAAATAAAGTAAAGCTAAGCGGAGCGGATTTAGAAACGGTGTTAAACAATCAAATTACATCATCTGGACTAGATTTCCATATTGCAGGCTTTAACTATACGTGGGATGGAAGCACGAATAAAGTAGTTGATATCAAGCTTCCAGATGGAAGTAAAATTGACAAAGAAAAAGAATATACAGTAGTAGTCAATAACTATATGTATGGAAATGAAAAATACGGGATTGGCGCACTTTCTTCAGATATGGAAGTGGGACCAGAAGATTTACAAGCAACGGTAAACTATATTAAAACACTTAATAGCCCGTTTGAATACAAAGCAGAAGGACGTATTCAAAACGTGGCAGCTGCTAAAACAGCTGAACAGCAAGAGCCTGCTTTGAAAATAGCTCAATAAGCCAAAAAAGACTGTCTCATAACTCGGATTTCCGGTTTAGAGACAGTCTTTTTTTAGTAAGCTGACTTACCTTTTAAACTTTAAATCAACTAATTTATGTCACAACAGCCCACTTAATTTTTGAAACAATCACCAGATTGTGGTATTCTTTCCATGGAAAGAAGATTTACGTAAACGTTAAAAGTGGTATAAAAGATTTCACTATTTTTTCATTTATTTGCGCTATGATATAGAGCTATATAGAGTCTGAAAAAGAATGTGTTCGCTATAGTAAAGGAGTAAATAAACGTGGCTATTAATCTACAAAAAGGTCAAAAAATTGATTTAACAAAAGGAAGAGAAGGCCTATCTTCTATTACGGTTGGATTAGGATGGGATCCTGTAAAAAAACGCAGCTTTTTTGGTTTCGGAGGAAACGGACCAAGTATCGACTGCGATGCATCTGTTCTTATGCTCAATTCGAACGATAAGCTTGTAAGTAACTCAGCCGTTGTGTATTTTGGAAATCGTCACAGTAACTGCGGGAGCGTTAAGCATTCAGGCGATAACCTTACCGGAGCAGGTGAAGGGGACGATGAACAAATTTTTGTTAATTTGAGAAATGTTCCTGGAAACGTACATAAACTTGTGTTTGTAGTCAACATCTATCAGTGTGTTGAGCGAAATCAAGATTTCGGTATGATTAAAAATGCGTTTATTCGAGTTGTGGACAGCGCTAAAAACGAAGAGCTTGTACACTTTAATCTATCTGAAGATCATTCAGGAGCAACCGCTTTATTTGCAGGTGAAATTTACCGAGACGGGAATGAATGGAAGTTTTCAGCAACTGGAGATGCAACGAGAGATACTGGATTGGCTGAAATTGCAAACAAATATACAAAATAAACAATTTGAAAAGAGGGAAACGAAATGGCTATTAATCTTTCAAAAGGACAAAAAGTAGATTTAACAAAAACGAATCCAGGGTTAACAAACGTAGTAGTAGGTCTTGGATGGGATGTAAATAAGTATGACGGTGGAAACGATTTTGATTTAGATTCATCTGTCTTTTTATTAAACGGAGCAGGAAAATGCGCTTCAGAATCTGATTTTATTTTTTACAATAATACGACGGGTGCAAACGGAGCGGTTGAGCATACCGGAGATAACCGTACAGGCGTAGGTGAAGGAGACGATGAGCAGGTTCAAGTAGATTTGAAAAATGTGCCTCAATCTATTGAACGTATCGCGTTTACCATTACGATCCATGAAGGGGAAGCACGCGGTCAAAACTTTGGCCAAGTAAGCAACGCCTACGTTCGTATTTTAAATGCAACAAATGACGAAGAGTTAATTCGTTATGATTTAGGTGAAGACTTCTCGATCGAAACAGCCGTTGTAGTAGGAGAGCTGTACCGACACGGCGGAGAATGGAAGTTTAATGCCATTGGCAGCGGCTATCAAGGCGGCTTGGCGGCACTTGTCAACGACTTTGGTTTAAACACCTAATCATTAAAGTAAGAAAACGTACGGAGGATGTTTTTATGTCAATTTCTTTATCAAAAGGTCAGCGCATTGACCTAACGAAAACCAACCCAGGATTAACAAAAGTAATAGTAGGCCTTGGATGGGATACAAACAAATATGCTGGATCTCAGGACTTCGATTTAGATGCATGTGCATTTTTAGCCAATAAATCAAGTCAGGTTGTAAATGACGAGGAGTTTGTTTTTTACAACAATTTGAAAAGTCCAAATGGCGCTGTGGAGCATACCGGTGACAACCGTACGGGTGCAGGAGATGGAGACGATGAGCAAATAGCCGTTGATTTTTCCCTTCTTCCTGACTACGTTGAAAAAATCGGAATTAGCGTCACGATTCACGACGCAGATGCTCGCGGACAAAACTTTGGACAAGTATCCAACGCGTTTGTTCGTCTGATAGACGCCGAAACAAATGAAGAAGTGCTTCGTTATGATTTAGGTGAAGATTTTTCAATCGAAACAGCTGTTGTAGTGTGCGAGCTATACAAGCACGGAAACGACTGGAAGTTTAATGCCATTGGCAGCGGATTTTCCGGTGGCTTGGCCGACCTTTGCCGCAACTACGGATTATCCGTATAAAAAAGGCATGGGATAAATGAAAAAGAAAGGGTGCTTTAACGAGTACCCTTTCTTTTTAGCATGTATATGTCTGAAAAGAAAGGAGCTGTAAGGCGTGAGTAAACTAATTGATCCTCATATCATTAATCTTAACGAGCAAAATGGAACTTCTCTTTTTTCTCAAGATGTTTCTCTGCGAGGTGACTTTATACAAAATGAGCAGCAAATTTCCTATAAACAAGTGGCAGGAAGATATGTAGGCACCCATCTTGATGCGGACGAGTACGCAGCTTTTCTTTATGAACTTGCGCATTCATCATCATCGATCCTTGTCCTGCACGATAAGCTTGATAAGTCCATTTCAAATGATAGATTAAAAGAAGTACAAACGATTCTTAAAATTAATCAAGAAGAACGCGGTCTTTCTGTCAATCGACTGTTTGCTTTTTTAGAAGGAAAAAAGCTGATCGTGAAGTCAGAAAATCCCGTTATACATAGAAGAATACGCGAAAAATTTATTGAAACCTTAACGTGTTTTAAAGAACAGCATGCAGATGGTTTTATGGACGGGCATTTTCAACGCGTATTAATCGATTTAATAAAGTGGCAGTTGAATCATGTAAAACCTTGGATGGTCGATCAAGCATTTCCTGAGCACGCGCCTCGCATCATGTGGTATGGAGATGCGAATAAAAGCGAGCAGTATTTTCTCTATTATTTGATTTTACTAGGTTTTGACGTCCTTACCTTTCATCCAGAAGGAAAGGATCATTTAAAAGAAGTAGATAAGAATCAGCATTTAACAACGGTTTATACGTTTCCTTCTACTAGCTCGCTTTTACCTTTTCCAACGGATAAACCGGTTCGAAAAGGTACGGTAGCATTTCGAGCGTCTCAAGAAATTGAGCAAGTGCTTCATTCAGAGGAGTCCATGCTGTATAAACCTTGGCAATTTCGTTCGTATTTTCCAACTTCAGTTACTCTTAAAACGACGTATGATGAGATTTTTTTATTAATGAGAGAACGGGCGTTTATTCGCCCTAATTTTGAAGTGTCAAAGCCATATGTACACGTGCCGGTTCTGTTTTCAAAAGTGCTTGGCATTTCCAAAAACCGAAAAGAGTACTGGAGTAAAGTGCATGAGCTCATGCAAACAGAAAATGAGTTAGCTCTTACTGTTGACTCTGTTCCTTTTGCCCAAAAAATAGAAGGAAATAATCACTTTCACTACCAAGGCGCTCTCGGAAGTGATGGGACACTCAGTCCAGATAAAATGATTGAAAGCAACTGGTGGCGCTATAAAGAGCTGCCTATCGGGCTTCAACAAGGGCTAGCTGCAGCTATTTCCAGATACTGTGCACATTCAAAGCTCCTTCGGTTGGATCATGAAGATGCGTATCAGCATCAAATGTACTTGTTTAATCAGTCTTTGAAGCTTCCAAACAACGTGCTTCGCATGCTTCAAAAATTTGATTATACGCAGCACGTCCCTCGGCTCATTATTTATCACGGAAATGAACATGAAACGTTTACGCGTGAAGATGCAGCTTTACTGCTTCTATTAAATGAATTTGGCGTTGACATTGTTCTTTTTAATCCGACCGGTCAAATAGATATAGAAGCGTTTGTCGAAGAAAAATATTTCGATATACATTGGCTAGAAGAAATTAGCTTTAATGAAGAATTCAAAGAGCCGTCGCTCATTCAAAAATGGTTAAAACGAATCTTTTAAAGAAAGAAGGGTTTTTAAATGGCAACCAACGAATTACAGCCTTTAGATGTAAACGAAGCCGAAGAAGTTTTAGAAACAAAGCCTAATGAAGTAAAAGCAAAACTGCGAGAAGAGCCGGAAGTACGTCGCTTAGCAGAACAAATTGATTATAAAAATCAGCTGGCTTTACTTGAGTATGGGAAAGAAACAGCCAATGAAATTTCCTCGTTTTCCGGAAAAGTGCTTAGTACAATTAAATCGTCTAGCATGGAAGAGTCAAGTCAATTATTAAAGCAGCTTGGAAAGATTATGGACAAATTTGATGCAAAAGATTTTGTTGAAGATAAAGGGTTTTTCTCTAAGCTTTTTAAACGCGGTCAAAAAATAGTGGATAAGCTGTTTCAAAAATATGAAACGATGGGCTCTGAAATTGATAAAGTGTATGTAGAGATTACAAAATATGAAACCGAAATGAAGCATTCAACCACGACGCTTGAACAGCTTTATGAGCAAAACTATCAGTATTATATAGAGCTTGAAAAATACATTGTAGCGGGCGAAGTAAAAGTAGAAGAGTTAAAACAAGAGCTAAAGGTGCTTGAAGAAAGAGCGTCGAGTGGAAATCAGCTGGCGGCAATGGAGCTTCAAACCTTAAAAAATGCGGTTGAGCTGATGGAGCAGCGATTATATGATTTAGAAATGGCAAAACAAGTATCTTATCAATCCGCTCCTCAAATCCGTATGCTGCAGCGAGGAAATACAAAGCTGATTGGCAAAATTAATTCTGCGTTTATTACAACGATTCCTATTTTTAAAAATGGACTCATTAACGCAATCGCAGCAAAACGTCAAAATTTAGTAGCCGAGTCTATGAACGAATTAGACAAACGTACAAATGAACTGCTCATTCGCAATGCAGAAAACATTTCACAGCAAAGCGTTAAAATTGCCAAAATGTCGGGTGCGCCCAGCGTAAAAGTAGAAACGATGGAACAAACGTGGAATATTATTATGAAAGGAATGCAGGAAACAAAAGCAATTGAAGAAGAAAACAAACGCCTTCGTGAAGAAGGACTTGTTCGCTTGGAACAATTTCAAGAAAACTTCAAAGCGCTTGAACATAAGATGTAACGAAAAAGCGAGAATCTTTATGATTCTCGCTTTTTTTGCCTATACGTTTGCTGGAAGTCTTAACCATAAGAGATTAGTGAAAAGCGTGAAAGGGTATCAGATATAAAAGAAGTATTATCCAAAATAAGATAGTTATTTCCAGAAAGCGTTTGTACACTTTTATGCTTTTTTCGAATTTGTTTAAACAATCTTTTATAATTTAAGTTAAAAACTTAAAAAAATTAAGCTTTTTAAGTTTTTTAGTGGTTTTTAGTTTTTCTTTGCGCTACAATTAGCTCATATCAAAGTAAAAAAGGAGGGTATTCGGGTGTATCAAGAGCAGCGCATGAGTGCGATTATTGAATACCTTCACACACACCGCACGATTACATTAGACGAAATTTGCGATATGTTTACCGTTTCAAAAGATACGGCGAGGCGCGATTTAGTCAAGCTTGAAGAAAACGGCGAGGTTATGAGAGTTAAAGGCGGAGCGACGCTATCGTCAAGTCATATCATTGATTACAGTGAACGAACGCCTACCAAAGCGAAAGAACAAATTGCTAAAGAAGCAGCTTCGTTAATGTCGGAGGGGTATGACGTGCTTTTAGATACGTCTTCTACCATCGCACTGATGGCGGAGTATATGGATGTAAAGCATGTAACCGTTATTACAAATTCCATTGATAATGTGGATTTGCTCGATCAATATACAGCGTGTGATACGTTTTTGCTGCCGGGCAAGTTTAACGGGAAAAACCGTAACGTCACCGGGCCAAGAACGATTTCTACGTTGCAGGAATACAAAGTAGATCAGCTGTTTTTAGGTACGTGCGGCGTTGGTGCAGCTGGTATTACATCTCCAAGTGAAGAAGAAGCGTTTTTAAAAAGACAGATGATTCAATGCGCAAGACAAGTTATTATGCTTGCGGATCATACAAAGTTTGAACGTGAATTTTTACATCGAGTATGCGATATGAGCGATATTGATATCTTAATCACAAATAAAGAGCCAGAAGCGGATGTAAAAGAAAAAATAGAACAAAATCAAGTGCGGCTTATCGTAACAGATTTTGATAAAGGAGAGGAAACACAATGAAGAAAATAAAAGTAGGATTAGTAGGATACGGATTTTCAGCAACGGTCTTTCACACGCCGCTTTTAAGCGTGTTAGAAGAATTTCATATTTCAAAGGTAATGAGTTCAAATCCTGAAAAAGTAAAGAGTGACTTAGAGGATGTTGAAGTAGTGAGCACTCTATCTGAACTTCTAGAAGATGACAGCATTGATTTAGTTATTATTACAACGCCTAGCGGCATGCACTATGAAATGGTGAAAGACGCACTACGCGCAGGTAAGCATGTAATTGTTGAAAAGCCGATGGTCGTATCAGAAAAAGAAGCAAATGAATTAATTCAATTAGCAAAAGAACAAGATGTTCAATTAAGCGTCTATCATAACCGCAGATGGGATAATGATTATTTGACGGTGAAACAGCTGATTGAAGAAGCGGAATTAGGCGACGTTAAAATGTATGAAGCTCATTTTGACCGCTATCGTCCAGCTGTTCGAGACCGCTGGAGAGAAAATGAAGGACCTGGGTCAGGAGCGCTTTACGATTTAGGATCTCATTTAATAGACCAGGCCTTACACCTTTTTGGAATGCCTGAATTTGTTCAAGCTGATGTATTTGGTCAGCGAGATCATGCACGTACGGATGATTACTTCCACGTAGTGCTTGGATACGGTTCTCTTCGCGTTATTTTACATTCAAGTGCCATTGTGCCAAGCAACGGGCCGCGCTTTCAAGTTCATGGAACAAAAGCAAGCTATATTAAATACGGCATTGACGGCCAAGAAGATATGCTAAGAGCCGGCAAGAAGCCTGTGGACGATACGTGGGGAGCCGACAGCCCTGAACACTACGGGAAGCTGACCACTGGCGAAGGCGAAACGAAAGAAATTCAAACGCTGCACGGTTCTTATGTGACGTATTATCAAAAAATTGCCGACAGCCTGCTTCGAGGAGAAGAGCTTCCGGTTTCAGCAGAAGAAGCTCGTGACGTGGTTAAAGTTATCGAAGCGGCATTTGAAAGCAGCAAAGAAAAACGAGCGGTTTATTTTAACTAAGGAGCGAGAAACAGTGAGTAATCATTCGGCAGAGAAACTGCTTGAAAAAGTAGTTCAGCAGGAAAAAGAACTGATCTTTCATCAATTTACAAATGACCAGGCTTTACAGATCGGAACGGCCCTTATTAATGAAGCAAAAAGTAAAGGGAAAGCCGTTACAGTAAGCATTAAACGAAATGGTCAAACTCTCTTTCAACATGCGATGGAAGGGGCTATTCCCGATCATGAAGAATGGATTAAACGAAAATCAAACACCGTTCTTCGTCACCATCACAGCTCGTACTATATGAAGCTGTACTGCGAGTTAAAAGATCGTTCTTACGCGCAGTTTTACGCAGCGGATCCTCAGGAATTCGAAGCAGTAGGAGGGTCATTTCCAATTTCGGTTAAAAACGTCGGCGTAATCGGAACCATTACCGTATCAGGCATGTCGCAAGAAGAAGATCATGCACTTGTGGCAGATACGATTCGTAGCTTTATTTCGTGAAGAAAGAACTTAGGATAGGAATAGTTTAAGGAAGATCCGAACGATGAATCGTTCGGATCTCTTTATTGGTTTGGTAAACGGAGGTTTCGCTGAGTGATTACCTGCTAAAGTGCTTAATAGCAGAATCATTTAAAGAAAAATCTTCTTTAGTAAGCGCCGTTTGATTCTGTGTTTCGCATTCTTTAGTAGGATGCTCTTCTTTTTTAGAAACAGCAGAAACTTCTTCGTTATTTTCATACGTGTAGTTTGTTGACATTATATTTCACCTCTTGTATCTAGTGTTTGAGGTACAGAAAATAAAATAAGAAGAAATATCAGGAATACCTTGAAAAGAAAAGTATACGCTTTAAATTATTTGAACTCATGCAAGAAATTGTCTACACTAAACACTGATACATAAATCGAGTGAGGAGAACGTGAAGAGTTTATGAAGTTGATTTCGTGGAACGTAAATGGCATTCGCGCTTGTGTGCGAAAAGGATTTTTAGATTATTTTCAAGAAGTGAATGCGGATGTATTTTGTATTCAAGAGACGAAGCTGCAGGAAGGCCAAATTGATTTGCAGCTAGAAGGGTATTATCAGTACTGGAATTATGCCGTGAAAAAAGGGTATTCCGGAACAGCTGTTTTTACAAAGCAAAAGCCTTTATCCGTTTCATACGGTGTGGATAAAGAATCGGAAGACGAAGGACGTATTATCACGCTTGAGTTTGAACAATGCTATGTAGTAAACGTGTATACGCCAAATTCTAAAAGAGACTTAGCAAGGCTTGAAGAAAGGCTTCAATGGGAAGACGATCTGCTCGTGTACTTAAACAAATTAAATAGCCGTAAAGCGGTGATTTTGTGCGGAGACTTAAACGTAGCACACGCAGAAATTGACTTGCGTAATCCGAAGCCAAACCGAGGAAATTCTGGTTTTACAATAGAAGAGCGAGGAAAAATGACGACGCTTCTTGCTAGCGGATTTCTTGATACATTTCGTTATTTGTATCCGAATCAAGAAGAAGCCTATACGTGGTGGTCGTATATGAACAAAGTGAGAGAACGAAATATCGGGTGGCGCATTGATTATTTTATCGTATCCGAGAGAATCAAAGACGTTATTCAAGAAGCTACTATTCATCCGCATGTAATGGGAAGCGATCACTGTCCTGTGATGCTAGAATTAAATGTACCTCATCTATGATATCTTTCTATATAATAGAAGAAAAACGGAAAAAAGGTTGGTTCACGCGAACGGTTGCGGTATAGTAAACATATTAAAAAGTACAGAATGTTTCATGAGATAAAGGGGGAGACAGAGGTGAAGCGAGACTCGCTGCAAACCATTGAACACGAAATTGCGCTGCTTGTTCGTCTAACAACGACGCACAGTCCTAAGCTTGGAAGCTTGGACCGTTCTGAGTATTTACTGTTAAGCGAACTAGATCAGCGCAGTCCGCTCGGGATTAATGCATTAGCTGAAAATTTAAAGCTGAGCTTATCTACAGCTAGCCGGCAAGTATCTGCGCTTGAGACTAAACAGTTTGTTCGTCGCTTTCCGAGTCCAGAAAATGGGCGAATTAGTTTAATTGAAATGACGGATGCAGGGAAAGATATTTTGCAGCATGTACAAAGCAAGCGTAAACAAGCCTATGCTGAAGTGTTAGAAAATTGGTCGGAAGAAGAGGTTTTGGCACTGGAAAAAAGTTTATCACGCTTGAATCTTGATTTTAAAAGATGGCGCAGTAATGGATGTTAAAGCGAATACATATAGATGAACAAAAAGGCTATTGAAAAATAGTCTTTTTAAGTTGAAACAAAGAAGTTGATTTCTTCTTTAAAAGATGTATAATATGTAGTGCTGCTATAACTTGCATGATACAACTTGTACAATAAAATATGTAAGGAATTGTTAGTCTTATGAAAAGAATTTAATAAAAGGAGGAATAAATATGAGTCAGAATAATCCAGCAGTAGCCTCCGACAAACAAGGTTTAAGCGTACCTAAATACTTAATTATGGCGATTTTAACGCTATTTTCAATTGGCCCTCAGTATTTTTTGAATTTATCCTACACGGTCAATCAAGTATTAATTCAAAATCGATTTGATGCGAGTACACAAAGCTTACTATTGCCATCTATTATTTCTAACTTGGCATTTGGACTTGGAGTACCTATTGGTCCGATGCTTGCGAAAAAATATGGCGTGCGTAAAGCATACTTAACGTTCGTTTTAGTCTTTTTAGCAGGTTCGATTATCAACGTTTTTTCCGAAAACGTTGCGTTTTTATCCCTTGGTCGTCTGATTCAAGGCTTAAGCTCAGGAATGCTGTTTTTAACCATTATTCCAGCTGCGCTGATCTCGTTTCCGAATAAAATCCGAAACTTCTTTTTAGTGTTAGCGATCGGCGGACTGTTCGGTTCAACGGCAATTGGAGCCTTTTTAGGTGCTGTATCTCTTAGCATGGATAATTGGCGCTGGGTTTTTGTTTTAGGAATAATAGCTTCTCTTGTCTCTCTGTTTATCGGATATAAGGTATTACCTGCTCATGATCCAACTCAGCAAGAAGATCGACCAGTGGATAAGAAAAGTATCTTTATTCTTAGTCTTATTATGATTTTATTAGTGTATCCACTGTATGAACTAAGATACGAAGGATTTGCTTCTATTCAAGTGTGGCCGTTCTTACTAGCTGCAGCAGGATTAGTTGTCATTTTTGTCTTAGTTGATTTAGCGGCTGAAAATCCGCTAGTACCATTAAAATCGCTGCTAGCCGTAAAACCAGTTGCAGGTACAATTATGGCAATTGGCGGTCATATGGCGTATATTCTAGCCATTGCAGGTATTAATGGCGTCATGCAAAATGTGCAAAATGCATCGTACACCACGCTTTCTTATTTTTATTTATACTTTTTTGTTGGGGTACTGATTTCAGCATTTGCAACGACATTTTTGTATGATAAGTTTGGCCCAGGCTACCTTGGAGCAATTGGATCACTTCTTATTGTCATTGTAGGATTTAGCTGGGTGAACGTATCAGCTGATACATCACTAGTAAGTTTATATGTTCACATTATGCTCTTTGGTATGGGTGTTAGTATGGCACTGGTATCCGGTGCGCTAGGAGCGGCACTAGCCGGAGATTTACATCAAGCTTCCATGCGTTCGATTTCACTGCACTCCATTCGAAATTTATTAGGAGCGATTGTAGCACCTGTGATTGGGTGGTTTGTTGTTCGACAAAACGCGATTTATTATGAAGATTTTCGAGGTCAAATTAGCTCAGTAGATCCTCAGGTGAAGCTGCAGCTGTCTGAAATGATCAAACGCTATATGGGTATGGGAATGAGTCAAGCAGACGCAAAAACATCGGCTGTGACGGCTGTTGTAGCAGGCGCTAAAAAAGCGTCGATTTTACATGCGTATCACAACTTATTTTACATGCTTGGTATTTTAGGCGTAATTATGCTCATTGCTTCACTAAGTAAAGCATGGAGCGGTGAAAATAGAATTCTTGTTCAAAAAGAAGAGGTTCAAGAAGAAGCTGAGCCGCAAGAAGAAAGAAAAATGCTGCCGGCACCTCAAACAGAAGAAACCTCTGTATAATATACTAACTATAGAAAGAAGGAATTCCGATGAGTAAAAGTCGTTTATTGGTTACTAACATTGTTGGAATCATTGTGATTTTATTACTAGTAGGCTTTGGTGGATATTATTTCTACGAAAAAGCAAATTACGTTAAAACAGATGAAGCGCAGGTAGAAGCACCGCTTTCACAAGTCATCGCTTCAGCTAACGGTCAGTTAAGCGAATGGAATGTAAAAGAAGGAGATAGCGTTTCTCAAGGTGATTCTGTTGGAAGCTTAAAAGAAGGCGAAAAATCAACAGACGTAACGTCTATGATTGACGGAACGATTATTAAAAACAACGCATCTCAAAATCAATTAGTAAAAGCTGGCGATGTGTTAGCACAAACAGCTGATTTATCTAAAATCTATATCAATGCAAACATTAAAGAAACAGACCTAGG
Organism: Priestia sp. SRI_019; assembly: GCF_057586255.1. Lineage (NCBI taxonomy): Bacteria > Bacillati > Bacillota > Bacilli > Caryophanales > Bacillaceae > Priestia > Priestia sp. SRI_019. The sequence goes on from NZ_JBYCZN010000002.1 coordinate 98,594, forward strand.
CGACTTAGAAGAAGGAGACAGCGTCGACATTACAGTAGATGGAGATTCAGGTAAAGTCTTTAAAGGCCATGTTGAAGCAATTGGCCGCGCAACAAACTCAGTGTCTTCTATGCTTCCTGCTCAAAATACAGGAAACTATACAAAAGTAACGCAAAAAGTACCGGTGAAAATTTCAATTGATGATGCATCAGATAAAGTTCTTCCAGGTATGAACGCAGAAGTGAAAATTTCAATTTAATAACGGAAAAAAAGCTGCTTCCTCTAAGGGAGCGGCTTTTTTTATGCCTAAACAAATAAAATAAAAAATGTGCTAAAAAGGGGATGTATACAAAGGAAATGTGTGGTAAGATACTTCTTGTTTGAAATTGGATATCGGTAAAGAAGGTGATGGGATGACCGCGGTCGAAACAAAAAAAGGGCCAAAAGAAAAGCTGAATTTGTTTTTCTTAACGTGGCCGATCTTTTTAGAAGTGTTTCTTTTTATGTTAATGGGGATTGCTGATACCTTTATGCTAAGTGCGCTGTCAGATGATGCCGTATCAGGAGTCGGAGCAGCCAATCAATACCTTCACATTGCGATTTTGGTGTTAGAGGTCATTGGTAACGGAGCGGCAATTGTTGTCTCTCAGTATTTAGGATCAAAACGGTATATGGAAGCGTCAAAGATTTCTGCTTTGGCCGTTACGTTAAATTTAGGAGTCGGGCTAGTCATTAGCGCGGGTTTTCTTTTGTTTTCCAGACATATGATGGAAGCGATGAACTTACAAGGTGACGTACTGATGTATGCACAAAGCTATTTATCCATCGTTGGAGGAGCTATTTTTCTTCAAGCGATTATTAACTCTCTTGCAGCGATTATTCGCGTACATGGCTTTACGAAGCAGGCAATGTTTGTTTCACTTGGAATGAACATTTTTCATATTGCAGGAAACTATGCTTTAATCTTCGGGAAGTTCGGCTTTCCGGAAATGGGCGTGCAAGGAGCAGCGATTTCATCTGCGTTCAGCCGATTCGTTGCCCTTATTGTGTTCTTTTGGCTGCTGTATCAAGTGATGGAATATAGAGTGAAATTTCAGTACTACATTACGCTTTCAAAAGAATATATCGGTAAAATTTTAAAAATCGGTATTCCGTCGGCTTTCGAACAAGTGATGTATCAAGGCTGTCAAATTGTCTTTTTATACTATGCAACCTACCTAGGAGCAGAATCACTTGCTGCGAGACAGTACGCGATGAATATTTCAATGTTCATTTACTTATTTGCCATTGCAATTGGAATGGGTACAGCGATTATTGTCGGCCGTTTAGTAGGCGGAAACGAAAAAGATGAAGCGTACCATCGCGTATGGAAAAGCGTCAAATGGGCCAGTGCCGTAACGATGATGATGGTTGTTCTTGTGATGACATTCAGAACACAGCTGATCAGCGTGTTTACAGACAATCCGCATATCATTGAGCTTGGGGCGACGGTGCTGCTTCTGAGCATTGTGCTTGAAACGGGAAGAACGATGAACATTGTGCTGATTAACTCGCTGCGGGCAGCGGGAGATGCCAAATATCCGGTGTTAATTGGTGCGATGTCGATGGTCATGATGAGCTTGCCGCTCGGTTATTTCTTCGTTTTCCATTTAGACATGGGGCTCGCTGGCATCTGGCTTGCCATCGCAGCCGATGAATGGACGCGCGCAGTTATTATGTTTTTCCGCTGGAAAAGCCGAGCATGGGAAAACTACGGACTTATACAGCACGAACAAACAGCTGAAGAACCAACGCCGGTTCAAGTATAAAACAAAACCTCTGCAGGATGTGCAGAGGTTTTTTGCTGTGTAAAAAAACGAAGTGAAGTTGGTCTTTTTACGCAAAAAGCTTTAATTTGTGGGAAAAAACGGGTATAGGTACAAAGAAATGGTTTTATTCTACTTATTCTTTGTTTTAGATAACGGTATATGGTTGGATGACGTATTTAGACATGAGTCTTTTTTCTCTGATTTTCCATTTTTATCTCAATTCATGAAACTAGAAGCATAAAAAAGAGAGTTTTTTCCTATTTAGCTATAATGAGACAAATTTTATACTTATAATTATTGGATTAAACTCGAAATGTGCGGAACAGGAGGAACGATATGGGGTTAGGAAGCGTATTAGACGGACTGCTGGGTGAAGTATCTGGAAGAGTCTCAGATGTAGAAGGGAAAATTTCTAAGCTAAGAACGGCTAAAAGTAAAATTGAGCATGAACAAGCTGTTTCATTAAAAGAAATTGAACATATCAAAAAGCCTGAGCTGGGAGACAAATGGACGGGTACGTTATCGGATGATTTTGACGAAAAACGTACGGCAGCCTACGACAACATAAAAGGCATTTTAGACGGTGATTACGATGGATACATTCGTGAAATTGAAACAAAGATATGGGCGCTAGAAGCTGAAAAAGGAGCTTTGAGTGGCTTGAACGCCGTTATTGGAGAAGCGGATTCTTTATTAGCTAAAGGTGAAGAAGCCTATGACGCAGTAGAAAACAAGATTAGTGAAATTAGAAGGGGGCTGTTTTCATGACAATTAAGCTTGATCACGCTGACGTTATCAAAAAGCTTGAAGCAGTCAGCACAGCGATTGGAAATTTATCCATTAGCAAAATGCCTGACCTTGGAAAAAACAGCCTTGATACTACAGAGAAATGGGAAGCGCGCGAAGAAGAAATTCAAACGCTCATTTCTACTTATATAAAAGCACTAAACAAAAACGTAAAAGATACAAAATCTAATGTAGACTTACTAAAAGAACAAGACGAATCTATTATCCATTCGTAGCAGCAAAGGGGGATGACTGTGGGAAAGGTATACGATGCAAAAGCACTGTTTGATGTAGCAAAAGACAGGGAAAAAGCCTACGATGAGTTACTCAGCCAGCTGGGTGAACTGAAAAAAGCGCTGCAGGGCGTAGCGGACTTAGAAGGCAGCTTAGAAGGAAAAGGCGCTGACAATATAAAATCTTTTTATAAGCAGCACGTTGATACGGCCGGACAGTGGGAAAACTTAATTAAAATGCAGCAAAGCTATTTTTCAACGCTTCACGTTAAAGCTGAAAAAGCAAAGCTATCAGGAAGCACGATTGTAACTGAATCATTTTTAGAAACGGAGCTAAAAAACGCCAACAGCAATGCTAAAGAAATGGTTGCGCAGCAGCACGACGATCTGCAGAGTATTTTAAACGGCATCGATGATATCGTCTCTATTTCAGCGTTTTCAACGAGTGAGTTTAACGATAAAATAGAAGAAGCAGAGAAAAAACGCACCGATACAATTGAAGCAGTGAACCAGCTAGACGCTGAATGGTCAAAAGAATACAGCGAAATGGATGACTTCTATGCGGTAGTGGATACGCTAGTAAGCGGCTTAGAGCTTGCTACGAGTCAAGGAGGAAGTGTCTATCAGCTTGCCTTTGACGAAAAAGCCTATCACGACAGCGAGCTGTATAAAGTTCAAACAAAGCTAAACGACTATGCAACTTCATATGTTGACTACAACAAGCAGCAAGAAGAAGTATACGAGCTGGAAAAAAAGCAAGAAGAAGAAGCAAACAAGCCGTGGTATGAAAAAACGTGGGACGCGGTTTCTACCTTTACAGGAGAGGTCAGCGGATATTATGATTATAAACGAGCAGCAGAAGGCGTGGACCCTGTTACGGGTGAAAAACTTTCTACCTCACAGCGCGTCGCAGCAGGAGCCATGGCAGCAGCCGGCTTCATTCCGGTTGTCGGCTGGGTAGGAAGAGCCGCAAAAGGCGGAAAAGCCATCTACAAAACGGCTAAAGGCCTAAGCGCAGCGGATCACGCCTTAGACGCCTACAAATCCGCTAAATCCTTCAAAGTCCTGGAGCAAACGGAAAAAGGCCTCTACGGTCTTGTGGCCGCAAACGGGCTAGGAGAATACATGACCGGACGCGACATGTTCGGGAATAAAATTAGTGAAGAGCAGCGTAAAGCAAGCCTTCTGCAAGCATTAGGAATTGCTGGAGCTGGAGCGCTTTCTACGAAGGTAGCGGGGAAAATGGGACAAAGCCTTGCGACCAAAGGAACCGAAAAGCTCAACAACATGCGCAACACGCTTCGCACAAGCGCCGTTGCCAACGTCACAAAGCAAGCCTACCAAAGCGTCAAAAATGCACCGGCATCTTGGACACAGTCGCTACATAAAACGTATAACAACATCCTAGACAGCAGCATGCCACGACTCATGCCAGATCTTGTGCCGGTAGGTCCAGCACTTGCCCAGCAGACGGTGAGGGAGACCTTGCAGAATGTGAAGCAGCAGACGATGCAGATGGTAACGAAGGTGAAATATGATCCGAACCACAACAGCTACCGTGGACCTGACGGAAGGTTTATGTCAGAGAGCGATGTTACAAAGATGGGTGACGAGGTTGAGGTTGAAACGCTTCGGAAAGTTGACGAACCTGTAAAAGTAGAGCCTGAAATTCAAAAGGTTACGGATGAAGTGGTGAAAAATGGTGATGTTTCTAAGAAACCTTACAGTAGCAGTAGACCAAGTTATGGGAAGGGCCAAGTTGAACAGGTATGGGAAAATGCTAAAGATCCTATTAATGGAAAAATCTACGATCCATCAGGTGTCGAAATAGGTTGGGATAAATCTAAACCTAGAAATGGGCAGTGGGATATGGGACATATCCCAGGAGAAAAATATTCTGATATTCACGAATTGTATATGAATGGTACTATTACAAAGAAAGAATTTTTAGAGTGGTACAGGGACCCTGCAAACTATAGACCAGAATTACCAAGCACTAACCGAGGTCATGAGTATGAATAAGGGAGGTAATGATGTAAATGGACATTAACAAGGCTGATTTTTGGACTATAATAAAGTTTGGAAATCTCGAAGAATTTTTAAAAAAGTTGAAGATTGAAAATAAATGTATCGAAGAGGTAATAAACTCGGTTGATAAAAATGGTATTAGTTTACTTGAAAAATCACTGATTAGTAGAAAGTTCGATATAGCAAAGTTTTTACTAGAAAACGATGCAAAAGTTAATATTGTTTCAAATGAAGGATGTAATGAATTGCACTATTTAGCAGCAAATATTAATTATGTAGGTGCTGTTGACTTAGCATATAAGTTAGTTGAAATGGGTGTTGATTTAAATTTAAAAGATAAAAAATTTTCTAATTCTGCAATATTATCTCTGTGTCAAGAAGTATTAAAAGAACGCACAAGGGATGGAAATGAATTACTTTTACACTGTTTGGAAAAACACCCCGATTTTAATGATTCCAATAAATTTGGTTATTCTTTAAAGCGAATAATTGAAGAACGTGGAACTGAGGATATGAAAAAAGTCATGGAGGCGGTTAGTTGAAAACAAGTAGTGGATTAGGCGGTAGCGTTGTATCAAATAATATTCTAAAAAATATAGGGGACTTAAAATGGTGCATTAAAGAAGAACCAGTAAATGATCTTGATAATGGGTGGAGATTTTTGTCTGATATCGATACAGAGGAATTTCTTGCAAATGCATCGAATATGTCAGTTTGCGACTGGGGAACGATTATTGAAATAGAACCTGCTATAATAAATATTTTTGATATGCCTATTGGTACAGATATAACTTTACTAAGCGAAAATAATAAAAAGTATTTTGTTTATACTGATTCAGGAGAAAAGGTAGTTTTTTAAGGTTGTATATTAGTGACTGATACAGATTTGGATTTATTAGTATGAAGTTCCATTAGTGTAAATAAAGGTTAAGGATTAAAAAAATAGATAATATATACTATGAAAATCAGCAAAATATTATTAAACCTTTGATTGGATATAGCCTTTTGAGGGTTTTTTTTAATGTTTTTTATGTTAAAAATGTCTTTTCTTGAATTAAGAAGTTCATGTTGGGTGGTAGACATAGGAGATCGGAGGCAGTTACATTTAGATAAAAATTTTATAAAGAATGTAAAAGAGCCATGCCAATGGAGATAAAGGTAATTTATGATATGAAGGGTGGCTTAAAGCTGAATACAGTTTTGAGTTAATTGTAAGAAAGAGATAATAAGTATTAAGATATAGGAGTAGCTAGAACACAATTAGACGAAAGAATTCTTTTTGATGAAAATTTAGTAGGTGTTGAATTACCCCCCATAGCTGTTTTATTTGCAGGGAACTTTGTTTAGATGATTGCTACCATGTTGAAGAGCCTATTGTATACGTTTGAAATTATGAAGAATCCTTGAATTTAAATCCTGTAACATATATTGTAAGTAACAGCTTTGAAAAATTTCTAAATATCTTAGCAGAATAGGTAGTTTGATAGTATCTAAACTAGAGTGAATACTCATATATTCGTCAGACCTATTTAATTCGTTAGAGAGCACTAATTGTCTACAACAGGCAGCAAGTGCTTTCTTTTATGTGAGGGTATATAATTTCAAAGGGTTTTCATTTTTATTTGTAGTCAAATGAATAGCCTAAGCGCAGCGATCACGCTGCAAATCTGCCAAATCCTTCAAAGTCCTAGAGCAAACCAAAAAAGGCCTTTACGGTCTTGTGGCTGCCAACGGGCTAGGAGAATACATGACCGGACGCGACATGTTTGGGAATAAAATCAGTGAAGAGCAGCGTAAAGCAAGCCTTCTGCAAGCATTAGGAATTGCTGGAGCTGGAGCGCTTTCTACGAAGGTAGCGGGGAAAATGGTACAAAGCCTTGCGACCAAGGGAACCGAAAAGCTTAACAACATGCGCAACACGCTTCGCACAAGCGCCGTTGCCAACGTCACAAAGCAAGCCTACCAAAGCGTCAAAAACGCACCGGCCTCCTGGACTCAGTCGCTACATAAAACGTATAACAACATCCTAGACAGCAGCATGCCAAGACTCATGCCAGAACTTGTGCCGGCTGGTCCAGCACTTGCCCAGCAGACGGTGAGGGAGACCTTGCAGAATGTGAAGCAGCAGACGATGCAGATGATTGAAAAGCCTGTAAAAGCAGAGCGTGTGAGTGAACGTCAAATTCAACAGGATACGGGTGAAGTCAAGCACTTAGATAATATACCTAGAACAAAAGAAATTGAAGTGAAATGTAACTACAAAACTAAATTCGATTCAGAAGAATTTGCAAGACAGTTAAAGGATCAAGAAAAAGGTATGAATGAATTAACCGTACATGAATACCAGGAAAATCGAGAGCGATTTATTGATAAAGGCAGGGAAATAGAGGGAAATGTTGCTCAACAAACAGCTAGAGAAGAAGCTTTATCTGACAAAATTACCGAATTTATGGATAAAGGAAAATCATTTGATGAAGCAGAGGAAGAGGCGAAAAAATGGCTAAAAACCCAAGCGGCACTTCATAATCCAGATCAGGTTGCGGGAGGAAGGCCTGAAATAATAGGAGGAATGGGAGATAAGAGGGTTAATTTATTAAAATTGTTGATAAACAAATAGAGGAAATATCAAAAAATATGACACTAGAACAACTGAAAAATACTTATTTGAATGTAAAGTTAACACATTAAAGGAGGAGTTTGAATGGAACAATATTTAAAAGATTTTAAGTTGCATAATAAAGTTCCTAGTGAACTGATTGAAAAGTATAAAAATATGGTCCCTAAAGAAATAATAGATTTATGGCAGGATTATGGATTTGGAACATTTATGGCAGGTTATTTTAAAAGTGTCAATCCAGAGGAGTACATTGATATCTTACAAGAAAGTAGCCAAAGATACACTGATTCTTTAGTATTATTTGCAACAAGTATGGGGGATTTAGTCATATGGGCTGATGGTTATGTAAGGTTGCTTAATTTTAGGTACGGCTTACTTAAAACACTTATGCCAAACTTTCTATACTTTTTTAAAAGTTTAGATTCGGAAAAATTTCGAGACGAATATTTAAAGTGGAAGCCATATCCAAAAGCAGTAGAAAAATGGGGCGAAATACCTTATGACGAATGTTTTGGATACACCCCTCTATTAGGGCTTGGTGGAGCAGAAAAAGTAGAGAATCTAAAAAAAGTCAAATTAAAGGAACATATTCTTATTATTACTGAATTCATGGGACCAGTACAATAATGTTCAAAGCTATATTACAAAATGAACTATAAGCACTTGACTGCCTTTTAGGCAACAAGTGTTTTTTTGTGAGCCATTTTTTGTTTTTAAATTATCCGATGTGAATGTGAAAAATATCAGAAAGTTAAAGAGAAATGAGGTTGAATTTTTAAAAAAATATTTCAAAAAAACAAGTGTTGACGTTAAAAACATTTATACTGAGAGTAATATGCAAACAAAGAAATTTATAGTTAAATATATTATTGATGGCAAGCATGGCCTTACAGCATTTTATTATTGTTAAAGAAGTAAAAGTAGTATGAAAGAATTTAAAGATTTATTCAGTGAATTGCAGGCTGATATGACATCTAGTATGTAAGGAGGATATAGATGAAACCTAATTATTTTTCAATTTCAATGTACCCCACAGTAGCTTTTAACGAAGAGGAGCTATTAGGTCGTCTTTTGGATGTGTTTGAGTCAAATGAAAAATTTGCTCCTACCCATTGGGGTAACTCTGAAACAGTAAAGGTAGAATATAATCGTCGGGAAATTCTAGAAAAAGTGATTTCAGAGCTTAGAGTATCTGAAGTTCACCTGTATCGTGATAAAGCGGTGCACTATAAAGGGAGTTTTAAAGTTAACTGGAGTCATAGTTCATATTTGGAGTTTGAGTTCCATAAATCAATACCTAAAAAATTATGGTCTGTTTTTTTTGAGTTATCTGATCAAATCGCAGAAATTGTAAAGCCGCGTTATGGAGTGTCGCAAATTTTTTGGAAAGCATCTTATCCATGGAATACTGAATATGAACGCTTACATATGTGGATGAATATGTCTTCACTACCTATACCGGTCAGGTTTCTTCCTAACGGTCCCTTGGGGGTAGGAGCTAGAACATATTTTAGTGGTCATATTTTAGAAATGTTTGATAAGGAATTCCTACTAAATACTCCCGCTGTCGTATCAGAATTAGAATGGGGCGGGGTTTGTATGGATCTTTTACAAAATCCATTAGAAGCTGATAGGGATACATTGCTAGATCGGTGGTTACATGTAATGAAATACTTAGAACCAGCTCAAGTAATAGCTGTGCCAAGTTTTCATGAAAGTCGAATGGTTGTCACGTATTCGCCTAATGTTGCTTGGAAGAAGTATCTAGAAAATTAAAGGAAAGGAATTTGTAATCATGGATGAGAAAAGTAATGAGCGAATAAGGGTTATGGAAATAGTAAATAGATCTCAATATAATGATGAGGTTATAGATCAGGTAGATATGAGTGATTTAGACCTTAGTTTTTCAGACCTGTCAGAAGTAATGGCAAGGCGTATTATGGCAAAACGTGTTGTGTTGAGAGCCTCTTCACTAATGAGAGCAGCGTTTCATGACTGCGATTTTGAGTTAGCTGATTTCAGAAGTTGTAATTTAGAGGAAATTAACATGGCAGATTGTAGGTTTGGCGAAGCGGATTTTTCTAAAGCAAATATGAAATATGCAAAGATAAATATAAGTAGTTGCTTTGAAACTCGTTTTGATGAGGCTGATTTTTCACATGGAGAATTAGTTGGAACAATTTTAAATCATGCTACATTTCGCCATGCAAATTTGTCAGGAATTGATGCGGAACAGGCCGACTGTACGGGAACGGATTTCAGCGGTGCCAATCTGACAGATGGTAAATTTGAAAAAGCGCATTTGGAAAATGTGAATTTATCAGAGGTAGATGCTAGAAATGCTAATTTCACAGAAGCAGATTTTACCGGAGCAATCCTTTTAAATGGGGATTTCACAGAAGCGGATTTTACCGGTGCTAAACTCGACAATGTAGTTTGGACAGGAGCAAATGTAGAAGGAGCTAAGTTTGACGAAAATGTGAAAGAACAAGTGTTGAAAATGATATAGAAGTTGATTTTAAATTGTATGTAAAATTGGCACCTACGTTTTAATGTATGATTTGTCACAGCATGTAAAGGGTGTCACACTCTCACTATAGAACTTGAAACTAAAAGAAAGAATCTCTAGGGATGATATGGGTTGCAAAGTTATGGACTGAGATAATTTATAGAGGGATGAGTAATATTTATTTATGAATATAGAGATTAAAAATAATAGTAAGCCTGCAAATTTGCAAGAGATTCAATCATTTGAAGAAGAGTGGAATATTGAATTGCCCGATGATTATAAAGAGTTTTTACTTAAAACCAATGGCGGCAACCCTACTATACGAAGGAGTCAAACCTTAGACAAAAAAATCACGTCATCTTTAACATCTATACTTCCATTTACTAAAGAAGTGCATAAAAATGTACAGAATGTATTTTTAGCTTTTCATAGTAACCATATAATACCTGATAATCTTCTAATTATTGGCGAAGATCCAATTGATAACAAAATTTGCTTGTCATTATCAGGAGAAGATGCCGGAGCGGTTTATTATTGGAGCTTAGACATAGATAATAAAATAATTGTTACTTTATAGTACATCAAATGGTTTGACTTAGTAAGCGATAATTGGTAACCCAATTATCGCTTTTGGTTTTAAATAAGGATACGGATAAAGCCAAGCATTTAGATGATATACCTAGAACAAAAGAAATTAAAGTGAAATTTACCTACAAAACTAAATTCGATTCATAAGAATTTACAAGACAGTTAAAAGATCAAGAAAAAGGGATGAATGAATTAACCATATATGAATATCAGAAAAATCGAGAGCAATTTATTGATAAAGGTAGAGCGAAAGAAGGAAATGCAGTTCAAAAATAGCTAGACAAAAAGCTTATGTACAAAAGGTAAATGAACTTCAAAGTGAGGGATTACCGTTATCACAAGCAAAGAAAAAAGCTCAGGCATGGTTAGTTACTCAAGCACCCTGACTCCTGACTAGATAGCAGGTGGGAAAGCTGAAATAATAGGAGATAAGAGGATTAATTTCTCTATAGGTAGTTAATGGAGGTCTAGAATCAAGAGTATTGATAAACAAATAGAGGAAGTAGCGAAAAACATGACACCAGAACAATTTAAAAATACGTATTTGAATGTAAAGTTAACACTTTAGGGGAGGAGTTTGAATGGAGCAATATTTAAAAGATTTTAAGTTGCATAGTAAAGTTCCGAGTGAAATCATTGAAAAGTATAAAGAATTAGTACCAAATGAAGTGATAAATTTTTGGAGTAATTATGGATTTGGTACATTTATGCAAGGGTATTTTAAAAGCGTAAATCCAGAGGAATTTATAGAAATCTTGGAGGAGAGTTGTCCAAGATTTAAGGATTCAATCGTATTGTTTGCTACGAGTATGGGAGACTTGATTATTTGGGCGGATGGATATGTTGGATTACTTAATTACAGGTATGGCATAGTAAAGATTATTATGTTTACATTTGAATTTTTCTTTCAAAATATTGCTGATTTAGAATTCAGGGATGAAGATTTATCTTGGCAGCCTTATCCCGAAGCGCTTAAACAATACAATGAGTTAGAGTATGATGAGTGTTTTGGTTATACACCTCTATTAGGGTTAGGTGGAGCAGAAAAAGTAGAGAACTTAAAAAAGGTCAAATTGAAGGAACATATTCTTATTATTACTGGTTTTATGGGGCCAGTAGAGGTATAAGGTTCGTTCTAATGAAGTAGACTTACTACTTATTTTATATTTTACAAGCAGATCGTATAGGAAACACAATAACGAATATATAAATAAAAAAACAAAGTACGAGTGAAATGAGTAGAAAAAGAATTACGAGTCTAGGTGAGATGACATTTTATCATTTTAGTCTAGAAGACCCCTACCTGAAGGAGCGGAACGAGCTTAGCTCAGCGAGTAAGTGGGGGGAAGTTCCATGTATGACAAGTACAAAGACGTATATAAACAAACATGGCATGAGTCAGGTTGTGATGTTAGTTAAAATAGGCATTACCTAGAAACTGAAAACACTGACCAAATACTTGAAATAATTAGCCTAGTGGGTATTATTGTTTCGTATAAGGATATTTATGATGAACGTGATATTGGACTAACATTTGATTGTACATGGGATATAGAAAATGGATTGGGACTTCGTTTATTAGATGAACAGGTGAACGACGTAGGGGGGCATGATGTGACCATCTAAATAAACTGTTTTTTATCCGACAACAATCTATAACCATATTTACAAGAGAAAACACGGTAGAAAATAAAGATAGTTTAATAAATGAATTTAAGCGGATAAATAGGAGTGATTCTAAGTGGATAAGTTGTCTTTTCTGCAACAATACAGAAAAAGTATTGAGTTTGTATCTAATGAAGACTTACTAAATATTAAGAAAGAGAACATCCCGAAAGAATGGCTGGAAGTATTTATAGAAACTGACAAGACTGAGAGGAAAGATAAACTAATTGCTTTATGGAATCGGGTATGTGAAAAAGAATTAAGTCACACGATTTCATATTTAAAAGAGAATTTAGTAGATGTTGAACTCATTATAGATAATGGACAGTACGCCATTCTATATAGCGTGAAGAGTGAAAATGACGAAATTCTTTATTATGAAGGGGGAATACCAAACAAATCAATTTACGATTTAGACATGGAACAAGCTTGGTCAAGTGTTCCGCAATCTATTGTTAAATTTTACGGAAAGTTACATAATGGCTTTTATTATATGCCAAGTCGAGCAATGGGTCTAGTACCGTTAGAGAGAGTAACTTATTTTAAAGAAGATGAATGGGGGATTCTTGATGATTTAGAGCATCCATTAGAAATCAATCTTGATACCACTTATGGATTTTTTGAGAATGGTATGGGTGGATACGTTGCGGTAGATTTGAACAATTGTACGGATAATAGAGCAACACTGTGGTTCACCAATGATCAGCCTGAATATAGTGTTGATTTCTGGGATATTGTAGATGAATGGATTTTAATAGGGTTACAAGATAATTAAAAAATAATGTGTAAATAGACTAAGTAAGTTTATATAGCATATAGCACTTGATTGTCCATAAAAGGAAGCAGGTGCTTTCTTTTATTTGAGCGTAACAATCAGTACAATCATAGAAAAGTTCAAAAATGAATTACGTGTACGTTAAAAAAATGGAAAGATTATTAAATAAACATAAAGAGGATTTTGTGAAAAATAAATTCATTCTTAATTTGCAAAGTGAACGAAAAGTTGGGGTTGTTTTAATTGTTGCTGAAAGAGTATTTTCTGTAATAAGTAAAGGTGATGAAAGATATCCAGCAGGTAGAGAAGCGTTAGACAAATGTTGGTTATGGGGTGAATCTCATACTGTAACTGGAGATGAACTCTATGAGCTTATTGACAATGCAGACTATACAGGGATCTCAGAATTTGCTGAGGAAGAAGAAGACTTGAATATGGCTAGGCTATGGTCACTACTAGTGGATGCCGCCGCTTATACATCTTGGGAAGCTTATAAAAACGAAAAAGTAAAATATGTACCGCAAGCACTGGAAGGTATCGGTGCAGATAGTAGCACTGTCTTTTTGAATAGCGCAGTTGAGACCGGTTTTATCACAGTAGAGGAAATTGAAAGAATGGAATTAGTTTTTTATGATTATGAGTGTACAAGCAATGAAACCTCAATAAAAAGAGAAGACTTTATGAAATTATTTTAACTCAGTGTATGGAACCTATTAAATAAACAGAACGAATGAGTAAGTGTAGACCACTACAGCAAATGGTGAGAACTAACAGTAAGCACACCTCAAAAAGCAGTTAAATGCATTATTTTTAACAGCACGTAATTGTTAAAGGAAAGAAAAAGGCGCTTTTTATGTTTTAGGATAGGAATCAATAGGTCTAGTCAAATTTTATAAGTGCAAAACTATTAAATAGTAATGTATCTTTAGTCTTAACAAGTCATCCCATTTTATTAAGGAGAATGTAAATGAAAATGGAATTAAATATCCAACAAAGAGTTGGAGAATATAGAGTGAAAAGTGATCAGTTATTTGAACAGAAAAATTATCAACAATCTGTTGATGTATTAATCAAAGGGTGGGAAGAGATTCCGCTTCCAAAAGGGTTATATAGTGATACTTATGAGGTGGTAAAAGATATCATTGATACCTTTATCATAATGAATGACTATGAAAGTGCCCAATATTGGCTAACTCATCTATACTCATCAGGCTTTAAACGATTTGATGATGGTGAGAGAGAGTTTATTTCAGGCGTTATTTATTATGAATTGGGATCCCTTTTACTTGCCAAAGAATTTTTTGATATTGCTAATCGAAAATCAGAAGGAAGATTATTTGAAGGGAAAGATACGAAATACATAAAATTACTCAAAAGGTAACCATGTATGAAGGAGGATCACCCAATCGAATAAATCGATTTAATAATTTGAGCAAGGATGCTAAAGTCGAGTATCTATTGTCACTATCTAATTTAATTATCAACAAGATTTCTGAATCTAAAGGATTTGAAGTAGCGGTTGAGTCATTAGAAAAAGCTTGGGAATGGCTAAAATTAAAGGATTTTGACGCAGATAGCCTGTATGTATATTTAGAAAACATAGATGAAACAGATATCATGACTTATATGCAACTGGCCGATGATAAAGATAATGAAAAAGTATGGATATGTATTGGAAATGCTCTGGCATATACAATCTGGGAGGCGTATCAATATGAAAAAGAAAAGTATCTTCCCCAGACTATTGAAAGTGTTGATTATCAGACTGTTCAAAGCTTCATAACAAATTTTGAAAAGGTATATGAGAATAATAGTATCTCAGATAAGCTATTACACTTTCTTGAAGAAAACTATCCAAAGAATGCTGATAAAAGGGTAGATTTAATTTCAATAAAGACTTTTATTGATGAGTCTATTGAGAAATAGATAACTAAGAAACTTCTAAAAATGTGTAATTATTTAGCTATACTTTTAAAAGCAGATTTTAACTTCAAAGATAAGCAGATGAGACTTTTAGATGACAGCTGCTTTTGGTTGTTTTTTTGAGATATTTACATTTTGTATACTTGAATGATGCTTTATTAAAGTTCATGAAGGTAGCATCATCAAGGAATATCAAGTTAATATTTGAATTTTATGAGAAGGACGATGATCAGAAGCCAAATGGATATATCGCCTTTTAATATTACACTTCATCACAATGTTAAAGAGGTATACAAATGGAATGTAAGGATGGTCAATCATTTATCCCTTGCCGGACGATACTGTGCTTTCTGAAAAGGAAGGTAAATGGAGAATGAATTTACCAGAAACGTATAAAGAATTTGTGAAAAAAAACAGCACTGTTAGTAGAAATATTATGGGAAGGTGTACAAGTGACTATGGAAATGTATTATTGTGACGAATGGTCAGATATCAAAAAGAAGCCTTGGAACATTCTTGATGAGCATACTGCATACACATACCACCAAAAACATAAACCCTATACGGTCGTACTAAGGGAAGATGAGAAGCACAAGTATATTATAAATATTACAAATGAATGGGTTTCGGTAGGGTTTTATGATGAACTAATTCGTAAATATTTAAATTATGATTTCGAAGTTATGAGTGAAGGTAAGCTTTTTTTAAGAACAGCCATGTATTGGGAATATGATGATAAAACTAATACAGAAGTAAGTAGTTTGATTTTGAATTTCCGAGAAGATGGTTACATAGCAATGGAAAAGCGTGATTTAAAAAATGGTTCAGTCGAGGAACGCGAAGCAAACAATACCCTTGAAAAAAACTGGGATGTGTTTCCTGAATTTGGCCAATACTTATATTTGTGCAAAGAAGAGCGCTAATTCTTTTGTGAAGCTAGAGTTCATAAGATGTGTCAGCTTAATAGTTGCTACGATATATAAGTATCATAGTGTCTTTTTTTAGTTGTTTGACATGGATTTGAAGAAATATAAAAAAGTTAAAGATAAACAGTTAGGATAACATACCAAATTGAAGATGAAGAACTAGGGATAGCAACAGTTGAAAACCAGTCAGGAGGATAAATTTTATGCAAATGGAAAGCCAGTTACAGGAATTGTATCAAGAAATAGCAGAAACGGTTAATAATATGATTCCAGAAGAATGGGAGAAATTTTATTTTTATGCACAGATTGATGAATCAGGGGGGCGAGTTTACTTTTTTTATAAATCAATTAGAGATAATAGCTACACGTATAGTCTAGATATACCAAAACAATTTAACATATCGGAACTAGAATTTAATAATGAAGAAGATAAGCTTTTTGATCTTAGTGAACAGCTCAGGGAAATCTTTAAAGAAAATAACCAGGAACTATGGTATTCTTTTGCGCTAATGTTAGAGCAAACAGGGAAGTTCTCTGTATCATTTGATTATACAGATTGGTTGAATACAGATTACGGATTTGTAGCACAGAAAAAGATTTGGAAGTATAAATATTTAGATGAAGCACCGGCGGATGAAAAAACTAAAAGTTTAATAGATCAGTATTTAAAAGAATATCCAAATAATCCTATTTAAATAATTATTAAGGCTATACAAATAAAGGAAGCAGTAAGCACAAAGTGAAGATGCGGGATTTTCGAGTACAAATATTTAAGTAGAGAATTAGCGGATGAAAAAGATAAAGAACAAATGATGAAAATGAAAAGATATGAAGAGAATTTTAACAGCAATAATCAATAATTTATAGCATTTGAGTTTTTTAAAAAGGAGGCAAGAACTTATGGATAAGGACGATATTCATTTTCTTCAACAGTTACTTAATAGCACAGATAAGGATTATATAATAAGTTATTTATTGAATACTAATAACGCTCTATTGCTTCATTACTCTGCTGCAAATTATAACTGGAATAGTGGATTTGAAGTGCCAACAGTTATTCTAGAAAATGCAGCTTGTGATTTTGGAACAGGTTTACTGATGTTTCATTATGCAGAAGGGTATCGTATGTGAGAAGATCCTGGTGAGGTTTTAAATTCTCCTTTGGAAAATTGGAAAAAATTTTTAGGGGAAGTTTACAACAAACTCATAAACTTAGAGTTTACATCTCAGGCTATTTCTTTCAATCCTGAATTAACAAACATTCAAAAATATAAATTAAAGAAGAGTAATCCAAACATTCCTGAACTCCTTATTAATAAATCTCCAGGAGATGCGGTTGATATTTTTAAAATATAATGAATTAGTAACTAAACTTAGGTTAATTGATGCATTATAAAAAGAGAAAAGAGTTAGGTCTAAGTCTAAAATACATAAAGGAAACTAAATATCAATATCAAGCAGCTAAATCTGGAAGAATGGTAGGTATAGAATTTGAACGAACTGAAGTCATGAAAAGAGTGGCAGGTGAGACCGTTTTTGTTGGTGTTTCATTAAGGTCAAATGTATCGGAGGTTGCTAAAAGTGGAAAATGAAATGAAGCAATTACATAAAGAAATAGCTGAAACAGTGAATAAAATGATACCAGAAGAATGGGGAAAGTTTTATTTTTATGCTCAAATATCCGAAACGGGCGGAGGCACTTACTTTTTTTATAATACCCTTGAGAATGAAAAGAACTATAAATATAGTTTAGAAATTCCTTGTGAATACGACGATATTGATAAAGAATTTTATAAAATGAAGGATCGAGCTTTATTTGAGTTAAGTAATAGATTAAGAAACGTTTTTAAAGATAATCAGCAAGAACTTTGGTACTCTTTTACACTATCTGTTAATAGCGATGGCAAATTGAAGGTGCATTATGATTATACAAATTGGTTTGACACGGATTATAGCTTTGATGACCAGCTAGTGATTTGGGAATATAAATATTTAGGAACAGAACCAGATGATAGCGAAAGCAAGACTTTAATCAATAAGTATTTAAATGAGTATCCCAATAATCCAATCTAGCATAAATCCAGTATTTGTGATTAAATTCCCACCTCATGAAGGTACTAAATTAACCCTAAAGAATTGCATCAAGGGAATATTTTACAAGCGTAGAATTAAAAGTTTATAAGCGAGGTGCAACATCATATGAAAGAATTTGAAGAGCGATTCAGTGAACTCCAAGCCGATATGATATCAATTTGTATGGAATATATTAACGATAGAGCCGACAAAGTGTATATCTATGCTTCGTGCGAAGGAAACATTATCGCCAGTAAGTTTTTTTACCTTATTAACAATCAATATGTAAAATCTCATCAAGTGAACGACGCCTTAGAGGATGAGGATGAGGATGAAAGATATGATACATCTCCGAAAAGAGGATTTATGGTATTAGATATTTTAAATGAAGATATTGAAAAAATTGAAGCGCTGTGTAAAGAAAATAACAGAGACATGCCAACGGAGATGAAATTAATTTATGATGTGAAGAGCGGCCACTTTACAGCGGAATACAATTACGAGTTGGTTTATACAAATGATGATGTTAAAACCGCTAGTTATAATGCTAATGAGTGGTTTGAAAAGGTGAAACGTAATAGACTTTAATATTTTGCTAGGGCTTCTTAGGCAATTTAACAAGGCAGCAGGAGGAATGTTAGATGAACGAAGAAAAAGTGAATAAGCTATATCAAGACATGGGCAATATCGTAATAGAGACCATTCCGGAAGCGTGTTCTAAAGTTTATCTTTATGGTGAAGTTGTTGATGGTGCCCAAACAGCGTACTTCTATTATTATCCTAATAACAGTGATGAAATTATATACAGTCATGACATTCCTGAAATTTTTGCTGTAAGTGAAGAAGACTATGTTAAACAATGGAACAAATTATTAGACTGCATCCAAGAATTGTGGAACGTGTTTACCGGAAGTGAGAACCAAGAGCCATGGACCAGCTTCACTTTAATTTTTAATCACAAAGAAACGTTTACGATTCAATTTAATTATGATGATCTTTCAGCCGCAGATTCCCATGCTAGGAAGACAATATGGAAATATGAATACCTTGGTATCTTGCCAAAAAGTAAGCTAGGACAAAAGCATCTAAAGAGATATCTCGAGGCTGTAAAAGATAGATAAAAAATGAACAGCTTATAGTGTAATTCATTATGTTAAATATACATATTTCAATAGGGAATGAAAGAATACTACAGAGAAGGAGTACATTCAATGGAAATAAAAAAAGATTCAATCATTTATCCATTACCATCGGATAATTTACTAGCTGAAAAGGAAGCGTTTTGGAGAGTGAAATTACCTCCAGACTAT
This sequence comes from Priestia sp. SRI_019, assembly GCF_057586255.1. Taxonomy (NCBI): domain Bacteria; kingdom Bacillati; phylum Bacillota; class Bacilli; order Caryophanales; family Bacillaceae; genus Priestia; species Priestia sp. SRI_019. The sequence continues at coordinate 117,814 of NZ_JBYCZN010000002.1, forward strand.
AAACAAATGATAAAAAGAAATAACGGGGCTTCTCCAGAAGCAAAAGCTTTTAAAGTGAAGAGTCATAGCTATGTATTAATAAGGTTTTTATGTATTCTTGAAGCCCCAGAGAACAATGAAGCCGGTACGTTTGATATTGATGTAACATGGACTCAATTAGAGGATCGGCTTACAGATGATGGAGATTTATTGGGAGTAGCTTTATTACCAATCGCGACTTTATTTGCAGGAGATTTTGTGTGTTTAGATTATAGAAATTCAAGAGATAACCCTAGCGTTTGTGTATGGGATCATGAAAATTCTGCTGAGCTTGAGCCGAACACGTACCCTGTTGCAGATACATTCAAAGAATTTTTAGCTATGCTTCATTAATCCGCAGCTAAAGTAGGGCATGAAAATAATTGTGGATTTTTTGAGGCTCTCATAGAAGTAGGCGTGATCAAATAGTAAATGTTGATTCAATTAATTATAAAAAGGGGATACAAATGAAGAAAATCGTAGAATTATTTCATGATATAGATTGTACGTTGTCTCCCATGATAAGTTTTTATAGCGCTTTATCAGATCAAAAATTTTTAAAAGTCTTACACTATTTTTCAGAGGAAACTGGTTATGGAAATGAGTACCACATTTGTACATTTTCAGACGACTTAGAGCCGTGGGAAGAGGGCTATGTTGAAAACGGCATTGAATTTCTAGACGGTACGGGTGACACTGACAAAAGTGTTATTGTCGATTATGAAACGTTTTTAACTTACTTGCACAAAATTTGCCACGTATATATGGAAGATCATGCCCATGATAAAGAAAAAGTGATGGCTCTTTTACATAAAATCAAACAAAATCATAGTAATGAAGACTAGTAGGAGTATATAAAGAAGCAACGAGTCGAGTCTTGCTATAGACAATAAGCTCCCCACACTACAGCGCATCACACCAAGCAGAGAGACGATATATTTTGGAGAGGATTCTACAAGGTAGAAAGTAGAGGGAAAACGAAAAATGGAAACAACTCACATAGCAAAAGCTATTAGAGGTGCTATAAAAGGTCGTCACTTAAATAAAGTAAGAGACTTATTTGAGAAAAATCCAGAAATGTTAACATGGATCACACCTTTTGGCACATGGCTACATGTAGCGACAGCTCATGGTCATTTAGAAATTGTACAATACCTTATTCGTGCTGGAATAGATGTGAATGCACAAGGAGGAACTTTTTCTACCAATGCCTTAGAAAGAGCGGCTGCAAAAGGACATATAGATATTGCTAAGTATCTTATTAACCATAATATTGAACTTGATATTAGTGAACCAGATAGAAATCCGCTGTTTGCTGCCATATATAACGGTCATTTTGAGATGGTTAAACTGTTAGTTGAGAATCATATTAATATATCGATTACATACTCTGGTGAAAATATGAAAGAGATGGATGCCTATGAATTTGCGATTGAACGAGGACAAATAGAAATTGCTGAATATTTAAAACGAAAGCTGAATGAAAAAGTACAAAAGAGAGTGCTTAAAGATTAATTAAATCGTATACAACAGGTCACAAAACTAATAAAAGCAAGGAGGTCCATCTCATGCTAGAACCCATATATGCTGAAAACGTAATTGTCGGAGTGGTACATAAAAAGCAGTTTCAATGGTATGTAACCGATCGAGAGCTATGGTATTTGGATTATGTAAAGTTTGCACAAGCTTTTGAAAATGAAGGTGATTCAGCCGTTGACGAGTACATTGAACCTGAACGAAAAGGGATCGAAGTTCTCAGTAGTGAAAATGCTGAGCTTTTTTTAAAACGTATAGAGTCATATAAAGTAGATGCAGCTACTCTTTTAAAGCTGTTTGAAGATAAAATAGAAAGCGGAGATGGAGAAGACGTATTAGATTTTAGCCCTTCGTTTTTAGTGGACTTTGATCAAAAAACGTTCTACTCACTTTTTCCTGAGCCGGCTTCATTTGAAGAATATGTTCCAAGCGATTGGAAAGGAACGTATGAAGACTTTACAGGTTTGATTCCAAAAATAGAAAAGTATTGGGTAAATAAGGACGGAGAAAATTTATTTGAGCTGTGAAAGTAAACAGAGCATGGAGGGATAATGTTGTTTCGTGTTCAAACGTTCATTAAGCGTCCAGATATTTTGATTACCGATTTATCATCTCTATATGAAAAGGAATCACACTATTTTATCGATATATCAAACGAAGAAGAACTCATTCGTTACGGTAATCAGTTTGATTTTACTTGTCTTGAAGGAGCTATTAAGCTCGAATACTACGGTGAGCCGCTTCTTGATGTATCTGCATGGGATGTTATAGATGGGATGTGGCTTTATTTGTTGGATGCAATGGAGAGTTTAAAAGAGACCGGATATGGAGAGATGAATTTTCCAGATCAACCGTTAGTATTAACCTTAAAATCGGCTTCTGAACAGTTTGTACTGTATACCTTGCATACATCTCCTCCCGTAAAAGCAGTGCTTCCAAAACAAGACTTTTTTATGGTGGTGTTAGGAGGAGCTGAGCAGTTTTTTAAAACGATGGAGAGATGTTTTAAAGGGAACTTTCGGTATTTCAGTGAAATCAAACGTATTGAAGTGTTAAAAAGGCAGTAAGGAAGACGAGGTTACTAGTAAAAGATTACAGGAACTATGGCCACATTGTGACGGCAAGTGTAATTACTCGGCGTGCGCTTCCTTTTTCGAGCTGTTGTCCGATAGCACTTGATGTTTGCACCCAATTCACTTCATCGGGATAATTTGTAATGACTCCGTCGCTTTTTGTTTTCCACAAAAATGAAGCGGGAAGCCGCTTGGTTCCAGACCACGGCGATATTTTCATTCCGGCAGAATGGACTTGGTGGATAAGAGCAGGCGTTAGGATGTCATAAGACGGGTTAAAGTAAGTGGCAAAAGCGGCGAATTGCTGGATTGAATTTGGGTTTGCGTCTCGCTGTGAAGAAGTTAGTATGCCTATAGGAACATTTGGGAGAAGCTCATGCATTTTTTTCATAGATAAAACGTTAAAAGACTGAATGATAACGTGATTGACCTGTCGCTTGTTGATTTCAAAAGCTACTTTTTTTTCAATTCCGGGGTAAAGTTCTGGGGCTTTTAACTCTATTAATATACCGATTTTTCCTTGAAATTCATCTAACACTTGCGAAAGAGTTGGGACTTTTTCATTCGCAAAAGAATCCCCTTTCCAGCTTCCTGCGTCCAAGCGCTGAAGCTCCGCGTACGTTAACTCTCGAACGTGTCCGCTTCCGTTTGTTGTTCGGTCTACGGTACGGTCATGCATAATAACGAGTACACCGTCTTTGCTTTGCTGCACGTCAAGTTCAATGTAATCTGCATTCATTTCTAGCGCTTGGTGAAAAGCAGCCATTGTGTTTTCAGGTGCGTAAGCGGAGGCTCCTCGGTGCGCGATATTTGTAAGTTTTTCTTCTGTGCGTGCAAAAGCAGAAGAAGCGATTGAACAGCATAACAAGGCGACGGTGCTTAGACCAGCTAAATATTTTTTCATCACATTTCTCTCCTATGCGTTGGTATAGAAATAGCGTAACGAAAAAATGTGATGCTGATATAGAGAAAGTGTGTAGAAAACGTTGACATTTCGTAAAGAAAAATAGGGATTTTTTCATGATGATGTTTACAAAAAATGCGTAAACGAATAGGGATTTTAATCAAACGTTAAAGAAACAGCGCTATAATAAAAGGTGTGAAAAAAAGAATAGGAATTTCTTAGAAAATAGTTGTATAATAGGTGAGTCAGTCAATGAAAGGAATGGAACATGGATATTCAGTACATACATGCGTTTACGATGCAAACGAAAGAGGAGTGCCGGACGCTTCAGCAAAAGCTAAAAGCACAAATTGATTTAACATCAGGCGTCAAAATGACGCATATACATAACTGTGCTGGTGTTGATGTTGCGTATTGGGAAGAAAACGGCATATCTTACGGAGCTTGCAGCATTGTAGTGGTTGATTATCAGATGAAAAACGTTGTAGAAAAAGTGCACAGTGTAGGAGAAGTAACCGTTCCTTATCTCCCTGGATTCCTAGCTTTTCGAGAGCTTCCTTTAATTCTTGAAGCGGCTAAAAAACTTCAAATAGAGCCCGACGTGTTTTTATTTGATGGCAACGGATATTTGCACTACGAGCACATGGGAGTAGCCACACATGCTTCGTTTTTTCTCAATAAACCTACCGTTGGAATTGGGAAAAGCTATTTAAAGATCAAGGGACATGATTACGTTATGCCTGAAGATACAGAGGGTGCTTATGAAGATATTGTGATTGATGATGAAGTTTATGGTAGAGTAGTAAGGACAGCCAAAGGGGTAAAGCCTATTTTTCTGTCGTGCGGAAACTATATTGATTTGGACATGTCATATCAGCTTATGATGCATTTTATTTCAAAAGAAAGTAAGCTTCCGATTCCAGTCCGCCTAGCAGATCTGCATACGCATGAGCTGAGGAAAAGGTACCGGCAGTCAATAGGGAAGTAAGCTGTTCATAATGAGTTCATAGTTTCCTTTTATACTGATGGTTGGAATATAGTAGTAGTGTAAAATTATTAAAGAATGAGTAAGGTGATTAAAGGTGAGTTCATTTATTACGAGTATTTTGGATTTTTTAACGAGCCTTGGCTATTTAGGTATTGCGCTCGGCTTAATGATTGAAATCATTCCAAGTGAAATTGTACTAGCCTACGGGGGGTATATGATTTCTCAAGGCATGATTAGTTTTCCAGGAGCAGTCATTGCCGGAATTATTGGCGGAACGATTGCACAGTGGTTTTTATATTGGATTGGAGCCTACGGAGGACGTCCGTTTCTTCAAAAATACGGCAAGTACTTATTTATTCATGATAAGCATATCGATCTTGCGGAAAACTGGTTTAATAAATACGGCGCGGGTGTGGTTTTCTCCGCTCGTTTTGTCCCGGTTGTTCGACATGCTATTTCGATCCCTGCAGGTATTGCTAAAATGCCGTTTTGGAAGTTTACGTCTTTAACCGTGTTAGCGATGATTCCTTGGTCGATTTTATTTATTTACTTAGGCGGAAAGCTAGGGGAGAACTGGGCGAACATTGAAGACGTAGCAAGCAAATATACGCTTCCGTTTGTGGTTGCGGCATTTGTGATTATTGTTCTTTATTTCGTATTCAAACGTACGCGTACAAAGCGCGTATAAGATCGTTTTTGGACTAAAAGCATGGCAAAAAGCCATGCTTTTTTTGCATGCGCAACCAGAAGCTCTTTTATTTGCTCATGACTTCTTCAAGTGCTATTATTTTTCATACGCACTAAAAAAGGAGACGATTTAACGTGGTACAAGAAATTGTATTAAATGATACGCCTATTCAAATTTACAGCTATGAACAAGAGATTGTAAAAGGCAAAACAAAAGTTTCAGTTGATTTTAAAGTAACAAGTGAGGAATATCATGATATTACTACACTTTTATATAAAGGTACTTTTCATGTAAATGTCCCGGAAGAAGATCTCGATTTCCAAGGAACGATTCACCAGTACTCTACGTCTTTTACAAATTTATATGAAAAAGGCCAGGTAGGGGATTTTTCATTAAGTTTAATTGAAGTGAACGAATAAGGAGCAGATGCGTGATGAAAGTAAGTATACTTGACCAATCTCCCGTCTCATCCCATCAGACCCCAGCGGAAGCGTTAGAAGCATCAATGGAGCTGGCCAAAGCGGGTGACAAGCTTGGCTATGAGCGCTACTGGATTGCAGAGCACCATGATTTGTCTGGACTTGCCTGTTCGGCTCCTGAAGTGATGCTTGGCTATATCGGCGCACAGACTAATAGAATTCGAATTGGATCGGGAGCGGTGCTGCTGCCTCACTACAAGCCGTATAAAGTAGCGGAAACGTATAACATGCTCGCAACGCTGTTTCCAGGGCGCATTGATCTAGGGATTGGGCGCGCACCGGGTGGATCGGCTGAAGCAACAAATGCGCTGTCGGATAATTTTTTACAGCAAGTATTTAAAATGCCTGAACTTGTTGAAGAGCTTCTGCAGTTTTTAGACGATAAGTTTCCGGCTGAACATGAGTACGCAAAGCTTTCAGCTTCGCCGCTTCCGCCTGTCTCTCCAGAACCATGGCTGCTTGGCACAAGTAAAAAAAGTGCCGAGCTCGCTGCTAGAAACGGAATAGCCTATACGTTTGGCCAGTTTATGAGTGAACAAGATGGTTCAGCTATTATTGATCAGTACAAACAGGCATTTCAGCCAAGACGGAGCGGAGATCAGCCCTATGCGATTGTCACTGTATCGGTCATTTGCGCTGAAACAACCGAGCAAGCCCATCGCATCGCAACGAGCTCACTCGTATGGAAAATTCAGCAGGATAAAATGGAAGCAAAAGGCGTGCCTTCTATTGAAGAAGCGGCCAGCTATCCGCTTACAGAAGAAGAAGAGAAAAAAATGAAGAAGATGAAAGAAGCCATGATTATCGGAAATCCAGAAGAAGTACACGTCCGTCTTCAAGAAGTTCAAGCACGCTACGGAGCGGATGAACTCATGCTTGTCACCATTACGCATGATCCGGCTGACCGATTAAAATCATATGAGCTTGTCGCAGAGAAATGCAAAAAATAAGAGCCAAATGTCGGCTCTTATTTTTTATGCCCGTAATAGTACTCAAATAAGTGCTGAAATGCTTTTATAGCACGTGAAAAAGAAGCGGTGTTTTGGCGGTCCTCTATTAACCAGCACGTGGCTAGTACAGAATGAGCGTATCCCCACAGTAAAATGCGTTTTTTACTTACGTTCAGTTCTTTTACAAATATATTGATTCGATGGTCAATTGTCTCTGCCACGTTTGTCTTAGGTAAATGATTTAAAAGAAAAGGGATGATTTCGTACTCTTTTTCTCCAATTAACCCTTTTGGGTCAATTATTTTCCATGCTTCACCAGACTGTAAGATGTTATCATGATGCAAGTCTCCGTGAAGCAAAAAAAGCTGCTGAGAAGTGCGGTTTAATTCAGAGAAAACGGCAAGTGCGTGTTGAAGCGTTTCAGAAGAAAGAAAATCAATACCACTTGGATACATTTGTGTATACTCTCGAAGCTGTTTCTCTCTTTTAACGGCTGTTTCGATAGTGGAGTCCGAGTGAGGCATGCGCCACAGAGATTTCATAAGCCTAGCAGCGATTAACGCAGCTTCTTCTTTAGTTGATAAAGAGGAAAGCGGGCATCCGGGAGATAGCTTTTCAACCAGTAAAATACCTTTTTTAGCATCACTGTCCACTATTTTTACCGTGTTCTCACCAGCTAGTGCTGTCAGTGCTTCTTGCTCATGAAGCAGCTCTGAAGGCTCTACAAAAAATTTGACAACTAGTTCGCTTTCATCTGCTTTGCGCGCAGGAGCAACAAAGTGGTAAGAAAGGGGAAAGTGACTGTGAATGGTGATACCCCAGCGCTGTTCGCAGTAGCGAATCAGCTGAGGGAAGTCAGCGAGCCACTTTTGGCTTTTATGAGGGTAAAGGTGAGTAATTGTATCACAAAATGTTTGAGGCAGCGTATACATGCGTTTATCTCCTTTGTCGTTTCCAAATTTTTCTGATAAACTCATCATATACAGCCTACATAGAATCTGTAAAGAAAGAGGAGATCGTACATATGAAGAAAAAGAAGGTGAAATCCCCTTGGGCTCTCGTTGGGTTTCCTATTTATATCATTGGATTTTCACTTTTACTTGCTGGAAGCGCACCTGAGTGGGTAGAAACAGTGAGTAAAATCATGATTGCTCTTGGAATCATTTTGCTTATTATAGCAGGAATTGATCTTAAAAAACGAAAAAAATCAGCACAAGCCTAAAAAACTGCCGTTTGGCAGTTTTTTTATTTGGAGAAAGGGTAACAAGATAACTAGATAAAAATGTTGAATTATTATTCTTTTTGATGTATAAATATAATATAGAAAGCAACGGTATTGAGAGGAGAATGAACGTGTCTTACGTAATAAAAAAAGAGGTTCCGTTATTTGAGCAGTTTGCAGCTCTGCATGAAGCGAGCGGATTACATAAAAGTAAAAAAGGCAATTATACAAAAGAACAGCTGTTTGAAGCGGCAGCCAACAGCTGGTTTAGAGTCGGTATTTATGACAATGACCGATTAATTGCATTCGGCCGTATGATTTCAGACGGAATTTACCAAGCGCTTATTTGCGACGTAATGGTGGATCCCACATACCAAAACAAAGGACTTGGAAAGCAAATTATTCAAGAGCTGTTGACGAAATGCCAAGAAAGCGGAATTGAATCGATTCAGCTATTTGCAGCTAAAGGAAAGCATCATTTTTATAAAAAATTAGGATTTCAAGAAAGAGAAGAAGACGCGCCAGGCATGTCGCTTGTTATGTAAAAAGCTCAGTGATCAATCATACTCACTGAGCTTTTTGTATTATGCCGTTTTTAAAACCGTACTTTTTTGGACTAAATTCCAAGCAACTTTTACTAAATAAACAACAAGCAAAACGTTCAGCATCGACGTAGCAAACATAGAAAACGGATAGGACGTACTGTTTTGCATATTGCTGTCACCGTATAAAACAAAAAAAGTGTTCATAAAAATACTGATGCTAAATCCAAGGGATAAGTAAAGCAAGTTTTTGTCTTTCAAATAAATATAAGCCACTAAAGCAAGCGCTGCTGCTGGAAACAAGTAGCGTTCATGCATGCTTGAAGAAAACGTAAATACCCCGGAAATTTGAATAAGCGCTGCAAGAGCGGCGTATTTAAAGCTGCGCCCTTTTATATAAATAAGCCATGAAAAAATAGTTGTCGCGACGATAAAAATAAGTCCCCACGTATGATAGCTGAAAAGCAGCAGCGTTGCAGAGCTGTCTTTATAGTTTGCGCCTATTAAACTAAAGAAGTTATAGGCGTTAACAGAGGCATACGGGTACTCTCCAATGGTGGATGAGAATAAATCAATAATCCACGTAGGACTTTTTCCTGCTGAAAAAGGCAATAAAATCACTGTAGCAGTGAAAGCAGCAGTGAAAGCAATACCGAAGAAATGCTTCAGTTGCTTCAGGCGAATGAGTTCGAAAAATAAAATAGGCAGGATAATAATCGCCTGCGGCTTCATTAAGACCGCTGCTGTAAAAATAACGGCCGACGCGTAAATTCTTTTTTCCGTAATCATTACAATCGCTAGGACAATAAGCAAAGTGAAAAATGAATCGACTTGTCCCCAAAACGTTGAATTAACTAAAATGGCCGGATTAAATAAATACCCAATTGCTAACAGATAGGCAAAAGAAGGTGCCAAGTATTTACGAGCTAAACGATAGAGTAAATAAGATGTGACGACATCTGCTAAAATAGGCGGAATTTTAATCAACAGCGAAAAATACTGCTGAAAATCCGGTAAACTGCCAACTTTCCCAACGATAAACAAGATATAAATATAAAACGGCGGATAATCGCTTCCGCTTTTAGCATAGAAATTTGAAAAATGATTAGCCGCAACCGATGCCCAGTTTTTGAAAAGCGACGCATCCATATGAGAGCCTACCCACGGAATCAGCGCAATCCGAATAAATAAACCGGTGCCAAGTAATGACCATAAAATAACGCGAGAATGCCCTATCGAATGATGCCATTTCTTTTTCTTTACTAATCCGTAAACGAAAGCTGCTGCTATAAAAAAGCCCACCGTATAAAGAGCGAGCGGCGTTTCATAGTCTTTGTTAGCTCCTTGACTTCCGGCACCGTTATCCATAGATAGATTATGAAAAGGCGTTACGTGTTCTCCGGAATTGCTGGGTGAAGAGGGACCGTTTCCTGAAGGAAGACGATGATCCCTCGAATTATTATCAGGAGCAGATATACCATTCGTAATCTTTTTTAACTGATGACTTTCTTGAATTGAAAATAAATGTTCTTCTCCTTTATAGTGTGATAGTGAAACGATACTGAAAACAAATGCTAAAAGAAAAGCTGCCGTTACGATAAAAGCCGTTCTTTTTTGTAGTATGTTCATATAAAATCCTCCGATGACAATGTATCGAATAAGTAGTAGTGTGTCTCCATACTATAAGGGGAGTTGGTGAAAATAAAGTGAAACTTCTTTAATAAAGAGCGGAAGAGAGAGCATAAAAAAACAAGGCCTTAGAAGACCTTGTTTTTTATATTGCTTATAGTACAGCATCAAACTTATTTACTTTCCACTGTGAACCAGATTTATAAAATGTAACGGTGCGTTTTACACTTCCTCCGTCAACTGTTGGAACCGTAAATTGATAAGAGCGAACATCGGCGCGCTGATAAGTTAGTTTTGCTTTTGCTTTGTTCCACTCTAGCATGCTGAATCCGTCACCGACAGGACGAGCAAGCTTTCCGTTATATGTGATGTAGCGATAATTTGTTAATCCTTTTTGAATAGCACTGTTTGTAAACGTTTCAGATAAGTAGCTTACTAGTTTGCTTTTTGTATTAAAATCTTGACAAAGATATGAGTACTGAGTGCCTTTATAATTAAATGTTTTTTGAGTACATAAATTGCCTTTAGATCCATGAAGTGCATTCCAGAAATGGTTGCTTGCGTTTGCTGCAATTTTTACCGCATTAGTCGTTGATAGATTTTGTGATGCTGCTTGAGCTGTAACTCCTGTGCTTAGTGAAAAGAAAAGAGCAAGTGATGCTAAGATTATTCCAAATTTTTTCATTTCCATTTCCCTCCTACTCATTCATTGAAATATATGTAACATTCATGCTGTTAATATTACAATTGTTACATTTATATTACAATACTTCTTTAAAGAAATAAAGAGTATTTCTTATATATGTTTGAATTATTCCCGTATTTTCTTAAATAAAACGTAGAATTAAAAGAAAACATATAAACAGTATGTCAATTATGTGTCACATATTTCGTCGCTTTACAACTTCGTATATAATAGGAATAAACCGACCAATATGCTGATGTAGATAAATAGGTCAGGCACAAAAGGAGAACGTAGACTAATGGGTGTTTCAGAAGTAACATCAGGAATTATTATTACCACTGCTGTAATTGCTATTGTGATTATTACAGTCGGTGTTTTGGCTACAATGATTGCGATTGCGAAGAAAGCAAATAAAAAGTAAGTGTGTAGAGGAGAGTTAGTATAATAACTAATTCTCTTTTTTTTGAAAAAAACCTATCGCTATTTTTATAATAAAAATGCATAAATAACGCGTGCATTATTCATAGAAAAAAGCAGGAAATTTACGTTTTGAAGCTAATAGATACATAAGGCAAGCTGCGCACTTTCATTATAAAAATAATGGAAGGGGTTCTAACAGACTTCAAGTGATATCGCCTATTTTATGTCATAATGAATGATATTCATTAACACCGCACCTTAGACGCACTTTATGACCAAATAATGAGGAGAGTGGTTGAGTTGCAACGACAAAAAGTAGCAGTGAATGGAGAAAGGTTAAAAAATACGCTTGAACAATTTGCCGAGTATGGACGAACACCTAATAACGGTGTAACCCGCTTAGCGCTATCAGAAGAAGATCGCTTAGCACGAGATTATTTTTGCTCATGCTGCCGGGATCTTGGAATGGATATTAAAATTGACGATCTTGGATGTATTTACGCCACGCTTGAAGGATTAGAAGATAAGCCGCCTGTTGTGATTGGCTCACACATGGACAGCGTAAAAAAAGGCGGAAGGTTTGACGGAATCCTCGGTGTAGTTGCAGGATTAGAGTTAGTAAGAACGCTGGTTGAGCATAATATTAAGCCGAAGGTGCCGATTATGATTGTTAACTTTACGAATGAAGAAGGAGCGCGTTTTGAGCCTTCTATGATGGCTTCAGGTATTTTATCGGGCAAGTTTCAAAAAGACGTTATGATGAAGAAGACAGATGTTGACGGCGTGACGTTTAAGCAAGCCCTTCAATCATGCGGATATGAAGGCGATACGAGTAGCCGTCTTACTGAAGCATCGGCATTTGTAGAATTACATATTGAGCAAGGGCCTATTTTAGAAAGAGAAGCCAAATCAATCGGTGTAGTGGAGTGCGTGCTAGGAATGGTATGCTATGAAATTGAAGTTACCGGGGAGTCAGATCACGCTGGGACGACGCCGATGGATATGCGGAAAGACGCACTTTTTGCAACTAATAACCTGATTGCTGAAGCTCGTCATGAGCTCGGCAGATTGGATTCAAATTTAGTCTATACAATGGGTCGTATGAACGTACTGCCTAATATTCATACGGTTATTCCAAATAAAGTTATTTTTTCGCTTGAAGCGAGACATACGGATGAAGATGTCATTGCATCTGTGGAAAAAATTATTCAATCACTGCCTGATCAAGCAGAGCTGTTAGAAGGCTGCGAAGTGAGGGTGACCAAGCTTTGGGGTCGCGATACCGTGTGGTTTGATAAAACGGTTTGCGATGAAGTGGAAGAGTCGGTTCGTTCGCTTGGGTATTCCTATAAGCGAATGGTAAGCGGAGCTGGACATGACGCACAGTTTTTAGCTAGCTATATTCCGACGGCTATGATTTTTATTCCGAGCGTAAACGGAAAAAGTCATTGTGAGGAAGAGTTCACTCCTTGGGAAGAATGTGAAAAAGGTGTAAACGTACTTTTAGAGACGGTGATGAAGTTAGCTCAGAAGTAATGAGATAAAAGAGTAAACCTGCGGAGGTTTGCTCTTTTTTAGTGCTTAGAAAGACTCGAACTATTGCATTGAACTTTTGGTTTATTATGGATACAATAAATGAGAAGCATGCGGACGGATGTGAAAGAAGGATGTGAAAAAAAGTGAGATGTTCTCACTTAAAGAAATGAAAATTACTATTATTATTGCAGATGATAATTCGTTTATCCGAGAAGGAATGAAAATTATATTAAATACATATGAAGAATTCGACGTTGTCGCTACTTTAAAAGATGGTCAGGAAGCCGTTCAATATTGCAAGAATCATTCCGTCGATATTGCACTGTTAGATGTAAGAATGCCTGTCATGGACGGTGTAGAGGCTACAAAACTTATTTCAGAGTCAACGAAAGCAAAGCCGCTTATTTTAACTACGTTTGATGACGATGAATACATTATTGATGCTGTAAAAAACGGAGCTAAAGGCTACTTGTTAAAAAATACAGAGCCAGAGCGCATTCGAGACGCAATCAAAAGTGTCTTCAACGGCCATACGGTTCTGCAAGATGTTGTGCTTGATAAGATTAAATCAAGTTTAAACGCTGCAACTGAGCGCGAGTCAAAAGCGGATATGACACAGTTTACCGAGCGTGAAACGAGCATTATGACGCTGATTGCCAAAGGGCTTTCGAACAAAGAAATTTCTAAAACACTTTTTATTTCAGAAGGTACCGTAGCAAACTATATTAGTTCGATTTTAAGTAAAACGGGACTTGAGCATCGTACTCAAATTGCTATTTACTATTTAACCGGTAAAGGGAAGTAGGGCTATGGAAGTCGGATTAATGATGACTAAGCTCATCCTTATACTGTTTTTGGCTATTACGTACATTCAGTTTAATTATGTACACTCGATTTCAGCTATTGTGTTAGCACTGCTTCTTTACAGCTGTGTTAACATTGCAGCGTCCATTGTGAAAAAGAGAGTGTTCAAGCGTATGTTTATTGTTAGTTCAATTGTCCTTATTCTATATTGTGCGTATAAACTTCATCCTTTGTTTTTTCTTCTTTTTCCGCTAAACCTTTGTGAGCTTATTGGAGAATCAGTCGTGAAAAAATGGATGGTGCTGCTGCTTGTTTTGCTTCCAATACTGCTTGTTCCCTCTGATATTAGCGCGCTGTATGTGTTAGTCGCTGCGTTTACTTTCTTTATTTATACAGGAGCAGCTCTCTATCAAAAGCGGACAATCAATTATGAACAAAAGCTCGATGAAATGAGAGTAAGTATGCAAAAGCTGCAAAAGCACGTGAATGAAAATAAAGAGTATGTGAGGCAATCTCAATATGCTTCAAAATTAGAAGAGCGAAATCGATTATCGCAGGAAATTCACGATAAGATTGGACATTCAATGACTGGAGCACTTATTCAAATGGAGGCAGCAAAGCACGTAATGAAGCATGATCAAGAAAAAGCGCTGTCTCTTCTTCAAAATGCGATTACAATTTCGAAAGAAGGCATTGAAGAAATCAGGTTAACGTTAAAAAGCATAAAGCCTCCCGCTGAGCAAATAGGAATCAGCAGGCTTAAATTATTTATTGGTGAATTTGAGGCTAAACATAGTATTGCAATGCCTCTTGTATACAAAGGGAATTTGGATCTTATCACTCCTCTTCAGTGGAAAATTATCCATGAAAATATAACGGAAGCTATTACGAATGCCTTAAAATATGCAGAAGCAACGATGATTGCCATTGAGCTTCATGTATTAAATAAAATGGTTAAAGTAGAAGTCAAAGACAATGGAAAAGGCGCTCACTTGTTTCAAAAAGGCCTTGGCATAGCAGGAATGGAAGAACGAGCTGCTTCCATTAACGGGACGGTGATTGTTGACGGGACAAACGGGTTTTCTGTTACCACGCTGCTGCCGATAGGTGAGAAACTTCATACATAAATAATGAGATTTCTCATGGAGAAAAGGTGAACTTATGCACTGACGTAAGTTTGCCTTTTTTTCATAAAATAAGGATATACCAACACACTAGAGGTGAAATGATGAACGTATTATCGATTCAAAAATTAACAAAGAAATTTGGAGATTTTATTGCGGTAGATAATTTGTCTTTACAAGTAGAAGAAGGAGATATATTCGGCTTTTTAGGAACAAACGGAGCAGGAAAAAGCACAACGATTCATATGGTAGCTAGTCTGCTTCAAAGCAATAGCGGCGATATTGAAGTGCTTGGAAAAAATATAAAGAAACACCGAAATTTCGCAAAGATGAACATTGGAATTGTTCCGCAGGACTTAGCGATTTATGAAGATTTGACAGCCTATGAAAATGTGAAGTTTTTTGCAGGTCTCTACGGATTAAGAGGGTCACTTCTTAACGAACGAGTCGAAGAAGCGTTAGCGTTTGTAGGGCTTTTAGATAAACAAAAGGCGTATCCGAAAAGCTTTTCAGGAGGAATGAAAAGAAGGTTAAATATCGCATGCGCGATTGCTCATCGCCCGAAGCTGATCATTATGGATGAACCGACGGTTGGTATTGATCCTCAGTCGCGAAATTATATTTTAACATCTGTAAAGAAGTTAAATGAAATGGGAAGTACAATCATTTATACGAGTCACTATATGGAAGAAGTAGAAGAGGTATGTACAAAGATTGCGATTATTGATCACGGCAAGATTATTGCTGAAGGAACAAAAGAGCAGCTGAAAGCTATTATCACTGATACAAAAGATATTTGGATTGAAGTAAAAGAAGCGGACGATATAGATTGCAGCGGTCTAAAAGAAATTCCAGGCGTAACAGCCGTTACGTATGAAGATGGAATTATTAAAATTAATTCAAGCGCCGAAGTGAATAACTTGAACAAAGTCATTCATTATTTAATGACGCATCATATCGAAATTAAAGCAGTTAAAGAACAAGCCCCTAATTTAGAGACGGTCTTTCTGACGCTCACAGGGCGCAGTCTAAGAGATTTATAAAAGAAGGGAGGAATGAGAAATGAATATTATTGCAATTGCTTTAAAAGAAATGAAAAGTGATCTGCGAGATAAGCGTGCATTTATCTTTATGATTCTCTTTCCACTGGCTCTTGTCCT
This sequence comes from Priestia sp. SRI_019, assembly GCF_057586255.1. Lineage (NCBI taxonomy): Bacteria > Bacillati > Bacillota > Bacilli > Caryophanales > Bacillaceae > Priestia > Priestia sp. SRI_019. Next base: position 133,572 of record NZ_JBYCZN010000002.1, read on the forward strand.
TATTTTAGGAACAGCTTTGTCTCAAGCCTTTAATAACGATATGAAGATAGACGACAGTTATGTTCTCTATAAAATCGACACAAGTAATGAAGAATCTGCTGCTTTTAAGCAGTTTGCTGCACATGCAGAAAAATCGGGCATTCACTTTAAAGCGCTGAAAAAAGATCAGGATGGAAAAAAAGAAGTAAAAGAGCAGCGTTATACAGCTTATGTAGAAGTGAAAGACGGAGGCATTCATCTCTACGGAAATGAAGAAAACAGCATTGAATTCAACATGGTCCAAGGTATGTTAAGCACTTTTGTGGATAAGTACAATGTGGCGATGGAAGTGGCAAAAGTAAACCCTCAGCAAGTGGATAACCTGCTCCGTGCGTCTAAGCATGACTATATTCAAGAAACATCTCTTCATTCTCAAAAACAGCCAAATTCAATAGACTACTACGCCATTTCAATGACAACTATGATTGTTTTATACGGATCTATCTCAGCGAGTTATTTAATTAGAGGAGAGCGTATGCGAAATACAGCTAGTCGATTAGTAGCCGCACCGATTAAAACCGCTGAAATTTTTGTAGGAAAAATTTTGGGCACTGTTTTGGTTCACGCCATTTGTGTATTAGTGGTCATTATGTCGACTAAATATTTTTTTGATGCCAACTGGGGAGATCATTTACTCTTAGTACTCGTAATGTTAGTATCTCAGATTCTTTTTGCCACTAGCTTTGGATTAGGAGTTAGCTACCTTACGAAGACAGAAGCGGCGTCAAGAGCAATTATTATGGTCGTTATTCAAGTGTCGTGTATTGTGGGAGGAACCTATTTTCAAAATGGATCTGGAGAGGGCTTCGTCAATGTATCACCTTTAACCTGGATGAATAATGGACTTATTAAATTGATTTATACAAATGATATCGGCGCGTCTCTTTCAGTGATCGGGTTGAATGTAGGCTTCTCTATTTTATTTTTGGGCATAGCAATTGTGCTTTTGAGAAAAAGAGAGGGGTTATAACATGAAAAATATCATGTGGCTTGTCACAAATATGCTAAGAAATATGCTGCTTAGAAACAAAAGGACGCTTGTGCTTGTTATTGGTTTGCCTATTGCAGGGGTTTTAATGTCCGTTCTTATTTATGGAAATGCAGGAGGGACTTCGGTGAATATCGGAGTTGTCAATCACGACTCAACGGATATTACAAAAGATACCGTTCAGTTTTTAAAAGGAATGCATAAAACAAATGTTAAAATGCTTACGGACAAAGAAGTGGATCATGAGATTACGTCAAAGAAAGTTGATGCGGTTATTACTTTTGAAAAAGGGTTTTCTGACAGCGTCAAAGCGAACAAACCAGATCATATTACAATCACTTCAATAAAAGGAGCAGAAGTAACGAGCTTTATTAAATCTTATCTGTATCAATATATTGATAATATTTCTGCGCTGAATCAAGCTGCTGAAGGCGACGATGCTGCGTTTAAACAAATGTATGAGAATTATCAAAAAGCGCCATTCCACGTCTCTACGCACGCCCTTGAAGACAAAGGAACCGATCAAAATATTGTCAAGCAGACAATTGGGTATTTAATTATGTTTATGCTTTTTTCTGCGGTAAATTTATCGGCGCTTATCACAAAAGAAAAAGAGCAGCGAACGTATTTTAGACTGTTAGCTTCGCCAGTTAGCGCAAGGCAATATGTGATATCCAATGTTATGACAAATATGATTTTATTAACTCTGCAAGTAATGATTACACTTGTGTGTATTACGACTTTTTTTCACGTAGATATGAACATTCCCGTGTGGCAGCTGTTTTTCATTTTAGTTTTGTTTGGTCTAGTAGCCATCGGCTTGTCTCTTGTAATTATCGCTTTTACAGAAAGTTCAAAAGCAGCGAATGGTCTTCAGACGCTTATCATCACGCCAACTTGTTTACTGTCCGGCTGCTTTTTCCCGCCTGAATTTATGCCGGATGTGATGCAGAAAATAGCCGACTTTCTTCCTCAAACGTGGGTATTAAGTACGTTAAAAAGTGTTCAACAAGGAGCTGATTTAAGCAGCCTATGGTTAAATATCAGCATTTTACTAGCTTTTGCACTTGTTTTTTTCCTGCTGTCTATTTATAAATTAAATCGAAATAATACTGTTCAAAAGTTTATTTAAATGGTAAAGTCAGAGAATACCTCTGGCTTTTTTTGTAATTTTTAAAAAGTTACAAAAAAAGATTGAAAAATATAAGATGAAATTTTAGAATGAAAGAGGAAAGGGGTATACAAAAAGAGAATAAATAGGGGAGAAAAACGAAGTTCATGTTGGTTTTTTGCATAAACAAATGAAATCGCTTACATAAGTCAGCATGAAAATACGGAAGGAGAGATTGTCAGCGAGATAACAAAGGGGGAAAAACAGTGGGAATTTATGAACTACTTGTACCACGCACGGTTTTATATGGAGAAGGATCATTTTCTAAAATTGGAGAACAGGCTGCACTGCTTGGGACAAAGGCATTGCTTATAAGTGATGACGTTATGGTGAAAGCAGGCAATGTAGAAACTTGCCGTCGTTACTTAGCAGAAGCTGGCATGGACTGTGCCGTGTATACAGGCGTAAATTCAGAGCCAACGGATATTCATCTAGATGAAGCGCTTGCCGTATGCAAAACGGAGCAGTGCGATGTGGTTATTGCTTTAGGGGGAGGCAGCTGTATCGATACTGGGAAAGCGGTTGCTGTGATGATGACTAATGAAGGGCATTTACGAACGTATTTTCAAAACCAACAAGATTTTCAAGGTAGCCCTCTTCCTTTGGTCGCCGTTCCTACGACTGCCGGAACCGGCTCAGAAGTGACGAAAGCGACAGTTATTACAGACACGGCGTACGATGTAAAAATGATGCTCGCAAGGCCTCAATTATTGCCTGATACAGCCATTGTTGATCCGTTATTAACTCTATCATGTCCAAAACACGTAACGGCAGCTACAGGAATTGATGCACTCAGTCATGCAGTGGAAGCGTATTTGTCTAAAAAAGCACATCCTTTTACAGATTCACTTGCGCTTCAAGCAATTGAGTTAATCATGAAAAATATCCGTCTTGTGTACAGAAATGGAGAAAATGTTCAAGCAAGGAACGAAATGGCCTATGCTTCTATGCTGGCAGGGATGGCGTTTTCAAACTCATCCGTTGCGCTAGTGCACGGTATGTCAAGGCCAATTGGCGCGTTATTCCATGTGCCGCACGGTATTTCTAATGCGATGCTCCTGCCTGCGGTTTTGGACTATACAAAAGAGGCTTCAATCGATCGTTTAGGTGAAATAGGACAAGCTCTTTTTCCGAACGTATCATATACAAAAAAAGAAGGAGCAGATGTGTTAATTGAAGCCATTAAGCAGCTTTGTATCGACTTAGAGATTCCTAATCTTCAATCGTGGGGCATTGATCGACAGCTGTTTTACGCGGCGGTTGAGAAAATGGCAGCGGATGCGATTCAAAGCGGAAGTCCTGCTAATCATCCGATCGTACCGACGGCAGAAGAAGTTATTCAGCTTTATTACACGTGCTATGAATATGAGTTTGAGTCTGCACTTTATAAAAAATAAGACAAATTGAATAAGGGATGAAAGGGGAAACGTTATGGATTTGCTGATTATTTTGCTGTCTCTGGGGCTTTTGATGCTGGTTGCTTACCGCGGATTTTCAGTTATTTTGTTTGCTCCACTTTGTGCGCTGCTAGCCGTTATTTTAACGGAACCAAGCTATGCACTCCCGTTTTTCTCAAACGTTTTTATGGAGAAAATGGTTGGGTTTATTAAAAACTACTTCCCTGTTTTTCTATTAGGAGCGGTTTTCGGGAAGATGGTTGAAATGTCTGGAGTCGCTGAGTCGATTGCGAAAACAATTGTTAAAGTCGTAGGGGCTAAACGTGCGATCTTGGCGATTGTTTTAATGGGAGCAATCTTAACCTACAGCGGCGTAAGTTTATTCGTTGTTGCGTTTGCAGTTTATCCGTTTGCGGCTAACTTATTCCGCGAAGCGAATATTCCAAAACGATTAGTACCGGGAACGATTGCATTAGGAGCTATTTCGTTTACCATGGATGCACTTCCGGGTACACCGCAGATTCAAAACGTTATTCCAACGACTTTTTTTAAAACAGACATCTATGCTGCTCCGACACTGGGGATTATCGGATCGGTTATTGTCTTTAGCTTAGGTCTTTGGTATTTGGAAAGTCGAAGCAAAAAAGCAAGAAAAGCTGGAGAAGGCTACTACGGATTTAATAATGAACTAGCGGCTGCTGCAGAACTAGAAAAAGAGTCAGTGCCTTCTACAGAACCTAAGTATGAACCTAGCGTAGTAAGACAGATTTTAGCATTTGTTCCGCTCGTGCTTGTAGGGGTTGCAAACAAATTTTTTACTGTTTCTATTCCAAAATGGTATCCAGAGGGTTTTGATTTTGCCAAAATTGGTCTTGAAGCGTTCGGAAAAGTAGATTTAACCGCAGTTGTTGGTATTTGGTCAGTGGAATTGGCACTTGTTATTGGAATTATCACAACGATTGCGTATGATTGGAAGCGAGTGACCACCGGTTTCCAAGCAGGTCTTAACGCAAGTATTGGCGGAGCGCTTCTTGCTGCGATGAACACGGGAGCTGAGTATGGCTTTGGAGGCGTTATTTCATCTCTTCCTGGGTTTGCAGCCGTTCGTGACGGTATTTCACATACCTTTACAAATCCGCTTGTTAATGGAGCCGTTACGACAAATATTTTAGCGGGTATTACAGGCTCTGCTTCTGGAGGTATGGGAATTGCGCTTAGTGCGATGGGAGATAAGTATGTAGAAGCGATTAATCAGTACAACATTCCTCCTGAAGTTATGCATAGAGTTGTAGCGATGGCATCAGGCGGTATGGATACGCTTCCTCATAACGGAGCCGTTATTACACTGCTTGCCATTACCGGGTTGACACACAAACAGTCTTACCGAGATATTTTTGCCATCACTATTATAAAAACGCTTGCATGTTTCTTAATTATTGGAATCTACAGCTTAACTGGACTCGTATAACAAATAAAGAGGCTGAGTTTGGTTGAAGAAAAATCCGAACGATGAATCGTTCGGATTTTTTTATTGTTGCAGTGATTTAGTTGTATATTAAGATTTTTGCTCTAAAACAGATTCTTTGACTTTCTAAACTGTAAGTATTATGATTACACTACTTTCTAGAATACTATATGCTGTTACATTAACTTTTAGCGTGTTTATGAAGAAAGGAGAATGACTGTGAAGCTATTTGAAGGAAATTTAAAAGTAGGCGACTGGGTCAAAGGAAAGTCTCGCGACGGTGAACTTATATACGGATATATTAAAACGATTAATCCATCTAAAAAAGCAGCACTAATCAACGTTGTGAAAAGTGATGATGAAAAAATGGTCGGCACAACCATTGGCATGATGGATGAAAAAATAGAGAAGCTGCCCCTTCAAAAAACGGCGCACGAAGAGCAAATTCTTTCATTGATTGATCTTGCGCTGCTAACAAAAGACAAGGCTTGGTTTAGTGAATTAACAGATGAATTAAAAAGATTACAAGATAAAAAGCAAGGCTGACATTCCTGATAAGGAATGAAGGCCCTGCTTTTTTTATTATTCATAGGGGAAAAGCAGGAATGGAAAGCAGCTTGCGAGAAGAAGTAAGTGACGACATTAAAAGAAAAGGTGATAAAAGATGAGTAAACGTGTCTTGATTTTAACAGGAGATGCAGTGGAGGCTTTAGAAGTTTTTTATCCGTATTATCGCTGTTTAGAAGAAGATATTCAGTGTACCATTGCTTCTCCAGTGAAAAAGAAGCTCCAAACGGTGGTTCATGATTTTCTTCCAGAGATGGAAACATTCACAGAGAAAACGGGATATAAAATTGATTCTCACGCTTCTGTCGATGAAGTGGATCCCGCCGATTATGATGGACTTATTATTCCTGGAGGACGGGCGCCTGAATACATTCGAATGAACACAAAAGTTCAGGGAATTGCCGCGCATTTTTTAAAAGAAAATAAACCTTTAGGCGTTATTTGTCATGGTCAGCTCGTGTTAACGACGGTTAGAGAGTATCTGCAGGACAGAGAAGTGACAGCGTATCCTGCTTGCCGACCGGAAGTAGAAGCGGCGGGTGCTGTATTTGTTGAACAGACGCTTCACGTAGACAGAAACCTAGTAACCGGACAAGCTTGGCCGGATTTACCTAAATTTATGAAAGAGTTTTTTAACGTGCTAAAAAAAGCTGAAAAAGTGAACGCATAATAAAAAAGCGGGCTGAGAGAAAACCATTCTTTCAGCTCTTTTGATTGATGATAGGTGAGGTGTAAACAACGTGCAGCTTGTGTCTGAACTGTCGAAGAAAATTATAAAAGAAGTACAGCTTGTGATGAAAGAACATGTAATTGTAACGGATATACGCGGAATTATTATTGCTTCTACAGAAGAAAAGCGGGTTGGTTTTTTTCATGAAGGCGCGTGGAACGTGATGCAAAAAAAGCAAAAACTATATATCTCCAAAAAAGAAGCAGCAGATTTAAAAGGAGTTAAGCCAGGAATTAATTTGCCTATCAGTTATCAAGGAGACATTATTGGCGTTATTGGCATTACAGGTACTCCAGAAGCTGTTGAGCCTTTTGCAGACATTATTCGAAGATTAACAGAGTTAATTATTCGCGAAGCCTATTATATAGAAACGAAGGAATGGGAAAATAAAGGAGTGGAAGCTTTTTTTCGTGAATGGATTTATAGCCAGCAGGTAGATGCAGAATTTATTGAACGAGGCCATATTTTAGGAGTACAAGTAGACAGTGCTTATTGCTGCACGCTGTTTCAAATTGATTTATCTCTTTCGAAAAAGAAGCAGCAGCAGGTGCAAGAAATGATTCGCTACTGGTTTGAAAGTCATAAAGCTGAAGGAGATTATATTGCAAATTGGGGATACGATCGCTTGCTTTTACTTAAAGAGGCTGTAGGTGAAAAGGCAAGGCGAGGATTTAAAGAAGAATTAATAAAATGTCAGCAGTATATTCAAGCAAACAACCAAGTTATGATCACTATTGGTGTAGGAAAGCCAGCGGAGCAATTTAATTTGCATGCTTCATATGAAGAAGCGAAAAAAGCGCTTAAAGTAGCTTCAAAACGTCAAGCCGTTGTTTTTTATGAGGAGCTGCTGATGGACATGATGTTAGAAGACGTGTCTGAACCTGTAAAAAAGGAATTCTTGAGTCGAGTGCTTTCTTCCATTCAAAGAGAAAAAGAGCTTCTCGAAACGCTGAAATGCTATTTAGCCAACGATCAATCGTTAAAAAAAACGGCGTTTGATTTACATATTCATATTAACACGCTTCATTATCGCTTGAAGCAAATGAAAGAACTCACAGACATTGATCCAAAAAGCGTAAAGGGCATCACGCTTTTTTACCTTGCGCTGTCTCTATTGGAGTAAGTGCGCCCTTCATTAGATAAACATACAAAAAATGAGTTTTTAAAACGCTATTTTTTAGTTTTTTATCCATAGTCCTTCGTGGCTTCTGCAACTATAATAAGATTAAGAGATATATAAGGAGGAACGTTATGCTTAACGAAGGAACAAAAGCAAAGCTCATTGAAGTTGTAGGATCAGCCAACTTTCAAGATAGCAGTGAAGCAAGACTCGTGTACTCTTATGACGCAACACCTAACTTTCAGTCGCTTCCTGATGCGGTTATTATGCCTGAAAACAAAGATCAAGTGAAAAGAATTTTAATGATATGCAACGAAGATCATGTTCCTATTGTGCCAAGAGGTTCAGGCACAAATTTAAGCGCAGGAACGTGTCCAACGCAAGGAGGAATTGTTCTTACATTTAACCGAATGAATAAAATTTTGGAAATTGATGAAGAAAATTTAACCGCTACCGTGCAGCTAGGTGTTATCACGTTAGACTTAATTAACGCCGTAGAGGCAAAAGGTTTATTTTATCCTCCTGATCCAAGCTCTATGAAAATATCAACCATTGGAGGGAACATTAATGAGTGCTCAGGAGGATTACGAGGCTTAAAATACGGCGTAACAAAAGATTACGTTCTTGGTCTTGAAGTAGTTCTTGCAAACGGCGATTGTATTAAGACAGGAGGAAAGCTGGCTAAAGATGTAGCTGGCTACGATTTAACGAACTTGTTTGTCGGGTCTGAAGGAACGCTTGGCGTCGTGACAGAAGCCATTTTAAAGCTCATTCCAATACCTGAAACAAAACAAACTCTGCTCGCGCTGTTTGAAGACATGGACGCAGCTGCTAAGACGGTTTCAGCAATTATCGCCAATAAGATTATTCCAGCTACGCTTGAATTTTTAGATCAGCCGACGTGCGAAGTAGTAGAAGATTTTGCGCAAGTTGGTCTCCCAACAGATGTAAACGCTGTCTTATTGATTGAACAAGACGGTCCCCCGGAAGTGGTGAGTCGGGATATTGAAATGATCTCACGCATCTGCAGCGAAGGAAATGCTGTATCTGTAAAAGTAGCGGCTTCGCAAGCAGAAGCAGAAGCGTTAAGTACAGCAAGAAGATCAGCTCTTTCTGCTTTAGCGCGAATGAAGCCAACGACGATTTTAGAAGATGCAACCGTCCCGCGGTCTAAAATTAGTGAAATGGTCAAAGCGATTAATGAAATTGCCGTAACATATAACGTTAAGATCTGTACGTTTGGTCATGCAGGAGACGGAAATCTGCATCCGACTTGTTTAACAGATGCGCGTGACAAAGAAGAGCTTCACCGCGTTGAACAAGCTTTTGAAGCGATTTTTCATAAAGCCATTGAGCTTGGAGGAACGATTACAGGTGAACACGGAGTCGGAGAAATGAAAGCACCGTATTTAGCATTGAAGATGGGCGGAGAAGGAGTAGCTGCGATGAAAGCAATCAAGTATGCTTTGGACCCGCAAGGAATTATGAATCCAGGGAAAATTTTTGCTAAAGACACGAGAAAAAGGGTGGTGGTTCGTTCATGACGGCAACAAAAGACATTCAGCAAGCGTTCAAAGAACGGTTAGATTATGACGAGTTAATGAATTGTATGAGATGCGGTTTTTGTTTGCCAAGCTGTCCCACGTATGGACAAACGAATCAATATGAAGCAGCGTCACCGCGCGGAAGAATTGCTTTGATGAAAGGAGTGGTAGACGGACTTATTGAACCTGATGAATCCGTTGAAAAGCAATTAAATCTTTGCCTTGGCTGCCGAGCGTGTGAGCCTGTTTGTCCTTCGGGTGTGAAGTACGGACACTTATTAGAAGAAGCGCGTGATATTATTCAGCAGAAAAAAAGGCATAAATGGCCGGTGAAAGCGCTCAGGCATATGGTGTTCGAACAGCTTTTCCCGCATAAAGAACGATTAAAAAATGTACATTCTCTGCTTGCTTTCTATCAAAGAAGCGGCTTGCAAAAAGCTGTTCAAAAAACAAACATACTAAATGTCCTGCCCGGTAATTTAGCACAAATGGAAAAAACGCTTCCGCCTGTGCTAACAAAAAAAGAAATGAAGAAACGACCTTTTTTATTTGAAGCAGAAGGAACAAGAGAGCGTACGGTTGCTTTTTTTACAGGGTGTTTAATGGATACGATGTTTATGGAAACAAACAACGCGACGATTGCACTTTTACAAAAAGCGGGGTGTAAGGTCGTCATACCAGAGGTGCAGACGTGCTGCGGCGCACTGCATGCGCATGGAGGAGAAAAAGATCAGGCAAAGAAGTTAGCGAAGCAAAATATTATGGCGTTTGAATCCATTCAAGCGGATGATATTGTTCTTAATGCAGGAGGCTGCGGTGCGCTGTTGGTAGAATACGATCATTTATTAAAAGAGGAACCGGAATGGAAAGAAAGAGCAGCTGCTTTTTCTGCCAAAGTCAAAGATTTTTCAGAGATTTTATTGCAGCAGCAGTTTGTGGAAAAACAAAAGTTATCGCTGCCAAGTCAAATTATTACGTATCAAGACTCCTGTCATTTAAGAAACGTGATGAAAACGTCCAGCGCACCGAGAAAACTGATCCAAGCGATTAACGGAACGGTGTTTCATGAAATGGAAAATGCGGATCATTGCTGTGGCTCAGCCGGTATTTATAATCTAACGGAACAAGAGATGTCTATGCAAATTTTAGATTATAAAATGGAAAAAGTGAAAGAAGCCCATGCCCATACGATTGTAACAGCAAACCCGGGCTGTCTCATTCAAATGAAGCTAGGGGTAGTCAGAGAAGGAGTAGAAGAAAGTGTAAGGGCCGTTCATCTTGCAGATTTACTTCTTGAAGCAGTAGAAAGCAAATAAAAAGGCCGGACGTGTCCGGCCTTTTTATTATTTGAACAGCTGAGAAACAATTTCGTATGAACGAAGGCGAGCTTTGTGATCGTAAATTTGAGCGTTAATCATCAGTTCATCTGCTTGTGTTTCTTCAATAAACTGTTCCAGCTTGACTTTAATCGTCTCAGGACTTCCGACAATAGAAGAGCCCAGCTGCTGTTGAAGAGAAGCTTTTTCAAAGTCAGTCCATAGTTCATCCATATTATCCACAGGAGCTTTTAGTTTACCCGGTGTGTTTCGAATTAAATTTAGAAACTGCTGCTGCATAGAAGTAGCCAAGCGTTCAGCTTCTCTATCTGTATCAGCAGCGATTACGTTTACACCTAACATTGCATATGGTTTGTCTAACACGTCGGACGGCTTAAAATAACGGCGATACATGTTAAGAGCTGTCATTGTATTATTAGGTGAGAAGTGACTTGCAAATGAAAATGGCAAACCTAGCTGTGCAGAAAGCTGTGCGCTAAAACCGCTTGAGCCAAGCAGCCAAATCGGAATATTTAAACCTTGACCGGGAACAGCTTTAACGCGCATCTGACTTTCTGAAGCCGATTTAAAGTATTCTTGCAGTTCAGCCAGCTGTTCTGGAAAGTCACTGCCGTCGCTTCTGCGGTCGCGTCGCAGCGCCTGTGCTGTCAGCTGATCTGTCCCTGGCGCTCTTCCTAAGCCTAAATCAATACGTCCTGGAAATAGTGATTCAAGCGTGCCAAAATGCTCAGCAATAACAAGCGGAGAATGGTTAGGAAGCATAATACCTCCAGAGCCTACGCGAATACGCGACGTGCCTGCAGCTACATGACCAATTACAACGGATGTAGCGGAGCTTGCGATACCTGTCATATTATGATGCTCAGCTAGCCAATAGCGGTTATACCCCCATTTTTCAGCGTGCTGAGCTAAATCTAATGTATTTCTAAGTGAGTCAGATACAGTTCCTCCTTCAACTACAGGAGAAAGATCTAATACGGAAATCGGAATATTTTTTAATGCCTTACTCATCAATTTCATCTTCTTTCTTTAAAGACTTCATAGGCCTTGTTATTTCAATGGAATACAAGTATTTTAACAATAATCTTTCGAGTTCCAAAATATTTTGCTTCGGTTATTTTCCTTTACGTTATTGTTCTTTATTTACATAAGCTTTTGAGAAACAAAAAGCTTGTACGGTATAAGGCAGAAGCCGCCTCTTTCTATAAAAAGCTGTCATATTTTATAGTAGAAGGGAGGATGAATATGGTTACTTTAAATGAACTAAAAAGCAAGCAGTACGATATGATATACAGTTTAGGCTATAACTGTTTTCCAGGGATATACATGAAAAAACATTCTTTGCGAAAACAAGCCGGCGTGATTGATTGGTGTATTAGCATTTCTCTTTCTCATGTTAACCAGCTGTTGAAAAATCGCTGTAAAGACTTATTTGTATATGAACACTTAACCTATATCAGTTCTTTCGGAGATGGTTCCACGCTTAGACTGCGTGATCAGGTGTATCAAATTGATTCTGCTCATGATTTTCCGTCGTCTATTAATACAGAGACTAACTGGCTTTCATATAATGAAGTCAAAGAAAAATATGAACGGAGAACGGAGCGATTTTTAACGTCGATGGAGACCAGTTCTTGTATACTGTTTATTCGCATGGGCGGAACGTATGAAGAAGCGAAAGAATTAGAGCATATTTTAAAGGGAATGGTCAAAAACGATTTCTATATACTGCTGCTGACAAACAGTGAAAAAGAACTTTTGTCCGAAGCTAACTGGGACTTGCCTTATACATGTGTTTTACATGCACCTATTTTTTCAATGGACGTGCTGCGCGATGATAAAGTATGGGAAGAGCTCTTAAGCGGGCTTGTTATAAAATAAAAGAAACTCTTTTTGTTTAATACGAGAATGAAAAAGCTCGTTTTTTTCATAGACTTTGTTATATCTGTGTATCAAAGGAGATGAAAAGATGGAGTCCAATGTGCGGAAGGTGATAAAAGAAATTGTATTGCTGCTGCTAGAACAAGACCAGCGCTGGAATGAGTATCTAGTACAGCTGGAGGATTTGAAAATACAAGTGGATTTGAATAGTTCCGCATATGAAGTTCTGAGAAAGATGACGGGTAATTACGAAGTGCTGCTTGAACATATGGATCTCATTCAGCAGTTTGAAAATCATTCTAAAAGTGAAACGGCGCTGAATGACTTAGTTACTATCGTTATGAAGCATTACTCATTAAAAAATTCATAAGCCTGCTTTGTGCAGGTTTATGGAGTTTAAGCTCTCAATGGAATTCGGTAGAGATAATCGTTTATAATAAGTACATATGGTGATGAAAGGGTGATCGATATGGAAGAGAAACAAGAAATTGTACCCGTTCGGACAGAGGAAACAGCCAAATATTATTCGGAAGAAAAATTTTGGGACAAGCTTAAAAAGTTTGGTAAAAAAGCGGGAGCAAACGTTGTTTATGCTGTATTACTTTTATACTATACGCTGCAAAAACCTGATATTCCCCCAAAAGCAAAAGCAGTCATTATAGGAGCGTTAGGTTATTTTATTCTTCCTTTAGATTTAATTCCGGACTTTGCAGCAGGAGTTGGATTTACAGATGATTTAGGAGCTCTGGGGCTTGCATTGATTCAAGTTGCCATGTACATTGATGAAGGTGTTAAACTGAAAGCAAAGGAAAAAATTAAAACGTGGTTTTCAGAAGAACACAATTTTTCCATTATTGATGCTAAAATAAAGTAACGTTATGATCTACATGTAATTATTAAATAAAGTAAGCAAAAGAAGGTGATAGATGAATCATCTTCTTTTTAATCGATAATTTATAGGTCTTTTTGACTATTTTAATCCGTTTTATGTAAAAAAAACAGGATTAAAATATTTTTTTCACTAAAAGTTTAAGCAATGTAATTGAATAATTCCCCTACAAATGTTAAGTTAAAACATGTTCATAAATTCGTCACAGAAAGCAATATACAAATAAGTAAGATTGTTTGTAAAAACTTTGTGAAATTATGGAACTTTTTAACTGAGAGTTTCAAACTCTTAGAGATTCTTCCTCATCAATCAGAAGTAGCTTTCTTTCGTCACAAGATTAAGCATCTTTCATTTGAAGGTGTTTTTTTTCAGCCTAAGTAAGCCAACAACATGATTGTATGACAAGTTTTTACTAAGGTTGTAGAGTTACTTTATTGTATGACAAGTTTTGTGTGATTTGATTTAACTAAATGAACAGCTTCGAAGTAAATAAATGATTGCAGAAAAACAAAGTCCATGCGTTTTCATGAACCATTATACGTTACTTCATATTTGTAGAGATGTTTAGCAAAAAGGGAGATGAATGGCCTGACGTAAACAATATCCATAGACAAGCCTTAGAAGATAATTATCTTTCTAAGAAAGCAAATTTATATGATTGATTCTAATCTAAACAATGGAGTGTTCAAAAATGGAAATTAGTCAAATCTTTATTATTTTAACCCCAATCTTTTTCGTTATTTTGCTAGGTTATTTAGCAGGGTATTTCAAAAAGTTCGATGCAACAACATCTAAAGGGTTAAATACGCTTGTAACAAAATTTGCGTTACCTGCACATCTATTCGTTGGTATTACAACAACATCAAAACAAACGCTTATTGAAAAATGGCCGTTTTTATTAGCATTAGTTCTTGGTATTATTGGATTTTATGTTCTTTTCTTACTTGTTGCAAAATATGTATTCAAATACTCACTAACAGGCGCGTCTATGTTCTCTTTAAACTCTACGCAGCCAACGTTTGCGTTTATGGGTATTCCCGTATTAGGTAGCTTGTTTGGCGCGGATGTAGTAGCAATTCCAATCGCCATTACGGGTATTGTAGTAAATGCGATGCTTGATCCTTTAGCAACTATTATTGGTACGGTTGGACAACGCGAAAGAAGTGAAGGGGATTCAGAAGAAAGCTTATTTAAAGTAACGATTAAATCAATCTTACACGGTCTTTCTGAACCATTAGCTTGTGTTCCGTTAATCGCAGTAGTATTAGTATTATGTGGATTCCAATCTCCAGATTTATTATCAAGCAGTTTAAATCAAATTGGCTCAATTACATCAGGTGCGGCTCTATTCGCAGTTGGGGTAACAATTGGTATTCGTAAAATTCAATTTAGCCCATCGGCATTTGGTATTGCGATTTTGAAAGTGGCTATTCAGCCGCTTGTAATGTTAGGAATTGCAACAGCAATGGGTCTATCATCAGCTGATATCGTAAAATTAGTATTATTAGTAGCGTTCCCAGGTTCAGCTGTAGCAGCGATGATTTCAGTTCGCTTTGACAGCCTAGCTGGTGAAACAGCTTCAGCATTCGTACTTAGTGCCATTATGTCACTTGTTACATTACCGCTGTTAATTTCTTGGTTAATGTAATCACATATATGGATATAGAACAAAAAAGGCTTTGCTATTTTAGCAAAGCCTTTTTTTGTGCATCTATATTTAAAAAAGCTTTAAAAATTCTTGAGCGATTTTGGGAAGATAACTGTCGGTACGCCACGTAACTAAAGGCTCAATTACAAATGGATTATCTTCTATGTTTAAAATTTTAATATGTTCTAGTGAAAAAGAAGATAGCATCGAATAAGGAACAACAGCAGCACCGAGGCCGCGACATACTAAATTAAGAAGCATCGCTGAGTCGTGGCATTCGCATAAAATGTTAGGTGTTATATCCGTCTTTTCAAATTCCTTTATAATGCGATTGTATATGCTTATTTCCCGATTTGAACGAAGAAGAATGAGAGGGAGAGAAGCAATTTCAGCGACTGAAATCTTTTCTGATGTATAACCACTTTCTTTGGGAACGGCTACAACAAAAACATCTGGTGCAAGTGTTTTTGTTTTGACATGTTTATAAGGTAAGTCAGTAGTAGTGACTGCTACATCGATTTTTCCTTCCGTTAATAATTCGTTTAAGTGAGCTGGTTCGTTTTCATAGATGTTAAATGTGCTGTTTGGATACTGTTTTTGAATAAGAGTTAGCTTATCGAGAACCGTTGATGCACAGTAGATCGTACATCCGATTTCAAGCTTTTCATTTGTTGCGTTTTTACATTCCTGTACTTCCAATACTGATTTTTCGACCCTTTGCACAATTTCTTTCGCTCGTTTTAAAAAAAGCTCACCTTCTACCGTTAACAATAAGCGCTTGTTATTATTTCGTTCAAAAAGTAAAAGGCCCAGCTCATTTTCGAGCTGTTTTAGCTGCCTGCTTAAAGGAGGCTGAGCCATATGCAGGCGCTTTGCTGCTTTGGTCACATTTAATTCTTCAGCTATGACAATAAAATAATGCAGCTGTCTTAATTCCACTGTATTCAACTCCATACTTTAAAGGTATTATTATATATTTTATCAATATTTTAATTGTATGGAAAATGAGTGTAAAGTTAAATGTGTAACCAAAGCAGAGAGGAGAAAGAGAGATGAAAATAGCTGTAGGAATCACAGGAGCCACAGGAGCTATTCTAGGTATTCGAATTTTAGAGCTTTTGAAGAAGACTTCTGTTGAAACGCATTTAGTCATGTCGACTTGGGCTCATGCCACAATTAAGTTAGAAACACCGTATAGCGTTCAGCAAGTAGAAGCGCTAGCAGATTATTGTTATTCATATCAAGACCAAGCAGCAAAAATTTCGAGCGGTTCTTTTCGTATAGATGGAATGATTGTTAGTCCTTGCAGCATGAAAACATTAGCATCTATTCGAATGGGCTTAGCAGACAACTTAATAGCGAGAACGGCAGATGTGATGTTAAAAGAAAGAAAGCCACTTGTGCTACTTCCTCGAGAAACGCCTTTGAATACGATTCATTTAGAAAACATGCTGGATCTTTCAAAAATGGGCGCTATCCTTGTGCCTCCTATGCCAGCATTTTATAACAAGCCTGAAACGATTGATGATCTTGTCACCCATATTGCTGTTCGAACGTTAGATCAATTAGGAATTGAGCTTCCTGAGGCAAAAAGATGGAATGGAATTAAACATTTATCACAAGGAGGAAAATAAACATGGCTTATAAAGACTTTAGAGATTTCCTTAATACGCTACATAAAGAAGGGCAGCTACTGACGATTACAGATGAAGTGCAGCCTGATCCAGATTTAGGTTCAGCAGGTCAAGCCATCAGTAATTTAGGCGACCAAACGCCGGGATTATTATTTACCAATATTTATGGGTACAACAACGCAAAGGTAGCCCTAAACGTAATGGGTTCTTGGTCAAATCACGCGTTAATGATGGGAATGCCTAAATCAACTCCTGTAAAAGAACAGTTCTTTGAGTTTGCTCAGAGATATGAAAAATTTCCTGTTAAAGTAAAAAGAGAAGAAACGGCGCCATTTCATGAGTGTGAAATTAAAGATGATATTAACTTATTCGACCTTTTACCGTTGTTTCGCTTGAATCAAGGAGACGGAGGCTACTATCTAGATAAAGCGTGCGTTATTTCTCGTGATCAGCATGATAAGGCGCATTTCGGTAAACAAAACGTAGGTATATATCGTATGCAGGTCAAAGGGAAAGACCGTCTAGGCATTCAGCCCGTGCCACAGCATGATATTGCCATTCACTTGAAACAAGCCGAAGAAAAAGGTGAAAACCTCCCTGTATCCATTGCTTTAGGATGTGAACCCGCGATTGTCACAGCAGCTGCTACGCCGCTTCATTACCATCAATCAGAGTATGAAATGGCAGGAGCTATTCAAGGTGAGCCATACCGAATTGTGAAGTCTCAGCTTTCTGATTTAGATGTACCTTGGGGAGCAGAAGTGATTTTAGAGGGAGAAATCTTAGCTGGGGAACGTGAGTATGAAGGTCCTTTTGGTGAATTTACAGGTCATTACTCCGGTGGCAGAAGCATGCCTGTTATCAAAATCAATCGTGTATACCATCGCAAAGATCCTATTTTTGAAAGTCTCTATATCGGTATGCCTTGGACAGAAACAGATTATTTAATTGGAATCAATACAAGCGTTCCTTTATATCAGCAGCTAAAAGAAGCATATCCTGAAGAGATTGAAGCGGTGAACGCGATGTATACTCACGGTCTCGTTGCTATCATTTCAACGAAAAGCCGATACGGAGGGTTTGCTAAGGCGGTTGGTATGAGGGCATTGACTACGCCGCATGGATTAGGATATTGCAAGTTAGTTATTGTAGTAGACGAAGATGTGGATCCGTTTAATTTACCGCAAGTCATGTGGGCGCTATCGACAAAAATGCACCCAAAACATGATGTTATAACCGTGCCTAATCTTTCAGTTCTGCCACTTGATCCAGGATCTGAGCCGGCTGGTATTACAGATAAAATGATTTTGGATGCTACAACACCGGTTGCACCTGAAACAAGAGGCCACTATTCTCAGCCTTTAGATACACCACTTGAAACTGAAAAATGGGAAAAAATCTTAACGAATATGATGCAAAAATAAACAAGGAGGAATCGACATGCATACTTGTCCAAGATGTGAAGCCAAACAAGCGAACTTAGTATCTAAATCACCAGTTGAAGGAGCCTGGGAGATTTACTTATGCAACGTGTGTTTGTTTACCTGGCGTTCTTCTGAACCTGAGACGATCACCAATCCTGAAAAATACCCTCGACCATTTAAAGTGAATCCAAAAGACGTACCGTTGGCAACGCACGTGCCTCCTGTGCCACCCCGATCTTAATCAGCAAAGGTGGTAAGTAAAATGAATAAAGCAGAGCTGCCAAGAGCCGTGCGGGTATTTTTAAATGGAAAAGATCTAGAAAGAAAGCAGCATGATGCGATGTTGCTATCTACAGTGACATCCGAGGGTTTTCCTCATGTAGCAATGATTAGCGCAGGAGAGCTAGTAGCTATTAGCTCTTCACGCGTCAAGCTGTTAGTATGGAAAGATACAACATCTTCAACAAACATGATACAGAATCATAAGGCAACCGTTACATTAGTTGTTGAAGGAAAAGCTTATTACATTAAATTTTGCCTAAAAAAAGAAGCTCCTGTGTCATCAGGCTATGAGCTATTTACGGGAGAAGTAGCCGCTGTTAAAGAAGATTCCGCAAAATATGCAGTTTTAACATCAGGAATTCAATTTCAGCTTCATGATTCCAAAGAGGTACTGAGCCGCTGGAAACAATCAATTGAGGCTGTTCTTTCTACCGAAAAAACCGATTCTTAAAAATAAGAATCGGTTTTTTAGCTGTAGTGAAATTTTTTTAAATAGCATGCTAGCTGAACTTTTAATAGGTGTTCACTGTTTGTAAATGATATGTTCATTTTTTCTTCAATTTTTTTCAACCGCTGATAGAGTGTATTAACATGAATATGAAGCTGCTTAGCTGTAAGTGAAGCAGAGCGGTTATTATCGAAATACGCTTCTAGCGTTTGCTCTAAAGGTTCGTCGTTTAAATGATTGTTCTTAAGAGGGAGAAATACTTCATCAATAAAGGTTTTGACTTCTTCTTTTGATTGATTAATAAATAGCCGGTTAATTCCTATTTCCTCATACAACATGCATCCATCTTGCTGCTGAGACAGAAGGTAAGAGACAGCTTTTTCAGCTTCACTATAACTTTTTCCTATTTGAGTAAAGTGAGAATAACGACTTCCAACCCCTATTTTCACATGACATTCATTGTAGTAACGCCATTTTGAGAGTAAATCCTCTAATTGTTTGATAATAGCATGATGTTTTTCATAAGGGTCAAGCGTAAATACAATGGTTACTTTGGTGTCAAATCCGTATACGACCGGTGCTTTTGAAGTGAAAACAGATTTGATATCAGACACAAGGCGATGAAGATGTAAGTTTAAGAGCTGCAGATCAGCTTGTGAACGAATGGTGATGAGAGTGACTAGAATATGCTTTTTTGTATCAATGTTTAACTCATTTGCTTTTTGATACAGCAAAGTGGTGTCATAACATGCTAAGTATTCACTAAATAGTTCATGCGTTCGCTTGTAAAATAAATCGACTAACGTTTGTTTTTTCAGCATTTCTAGTGCAATAACAGAGCTACTTTGTTCGAGTGCCACTTGATCTAAAGGGGAAAGGTCTCCTTGATTTGCCTGCATAATAAGTAACCCTAAGAGCGTGTCAATGCCGTGTATGGGGTGAATATAAACACTGTTTGCCTCAATAGTATAAAAACAAGGCTTTGTATGTGAAAGAAAATGTGTGTGGAATTCAGCTGTTTTTGTGTCTATATCAAAGAATTTCAAGAAGCCATAGGTCTTATTATCAACAAAATCTACAATGGTGACAGGAGATGTAACCATTCGGCGCAATTCGGTAAGTATTGGTTCAATTCCTTTACTTTGAAGTGAAACATTCATGAATGTGCGGTGAATTTGATCGCGGCGTATTAAAAGTTCATTTTGTTTTTTAACATCTTCAAAAAGCGCTGAGTTTAAGAGAGCAATCGATACTTGATCGGAAAAGCTTTCTAACAGCTCTTTATCCTCTTCATTTAAAAGAGGGGTTGTGCCGTTTTGATAAATAATGAGTACGCATACCGTTTGTTCTTCCATACAAATTGGGACAGAAATGATAGATTGAATGTTTGTAAACGTATAGGACTGATTAAGATAATGAATATTATCGTCAGTCATAGTAGAAGAATCGCGTAATATATCCTCTAAGTTCGTATACATATAGCTTTTATTACGCTGAAATGTCTTTCCGATAATTCCTTCCCCAACTTTCATTTTCATGTTTTGAATTTCACTGTTTGGACCCCCTGACCAGGCGCGAGGCAAAAGAAATTGAGTGGAAGAATCAAACATCCACAGCACGCCCATATCCGCAACAGAAATAACTGAAAGAGCATTTTCTAGAATTCTTGTTAATAGATAATCAGAGTCTTGTAAAAGTGAAATTTCCTTAATACTTTTCATAAGTACGTTCAAAATGTGCTCATGCCGCTCTAGCTTTTTTTGCAGCACGTAAGGAGAAAAGTTAGCCGATAGCTGTTTGATTTGTTGTGGTGTCCAGTGATGCTTAGCAAATATGCGAACGACAAACGCATAGCGATTTGGAAAGGATAAGTAAATTTCTTCGAACTCTTCATATGCGATATGCTTTTGAAAGGAATCACTGCCGTTATGTAGGCTAGTGGGAGGAGCATAAAGTAGAGATGAGCATGAGGAACTGGAAAAAATTATGTTGAAATTTGCAGAATCAACACTTGCCCAAATTTGATACGAATTGTTTTTGATAACAGATGTAAGATAACCTTTCATATTAGCTAATAAATCATTCACGTTAACAACCCCTTATAGACTACTTAATGTAAAAAAATACATATTTATAGTTCTTATTATATAGAAATACACATTGAAAAAATAGTCAGAATTTTTTAATATTTATATAACGAACCAATTTGTTACAAAACATTACATTAAATGGAATAAAAAGGAGATGAGCGCGTTTATGCTAGCAAGGTCGAACTGGAAATACGTCATTTTATTTTTATTATTTTTAGGCTGGTCGCTTGGAAACTTAGATCGTTTTATTATTAATTACGCTATTTTAGATATCTCGAAAGATCTACACCTTAATGCTTCTTCTACGGGCATCATCTTAAGTAGCTTTTTTGCAGGATACGCACTGATGCAAATACCTGGTGGGTGGCTAGCAGACCGCTTTGGATTTAAAAAAGTCATTACAATTGCCGTGCTTTTATGGTCTTTGTTTACGGTTTTTACTGGAATGGCCTGGTCTTTTGCTTCTATTATTATCATTCGCTTTTTATTTGGTTTAGGGGAAGGGAGTTATTTTCCATCCGCATCGAAAGGAATCGCAGGGTGGTTTCCTCAGCAAGAACGCAGTAGAGCCATGTCCTTTTTGTTATCGTCAGGTACGATTATGGGCGTGGTTACACCAATTCTAGCGACGCAGCTGATGCAAACGATAAGCTGGAGAAGTATCTTTTATATCATAGGAGCCATCGGACTCGTTATTACAGTTCTGTTTGTTTTTTTACTGAAAGAAAAGCAGCAGAGAGAAAAAACAGAGACTTCTGCTATTCCTGCTAAGCAGATGACATTAAAAGAAATTATCAAAACTCCGATGATTTGGAATTTATTTATTGCATACTTCAGTATCTACGCCATTAACTGGGGGCTCATGTCGTGGATGCCTACATATTTAGCCGAAGTAAGGCATCTGAATTTAACGGATATCGGTTTTCTTTCCGCTATCCCAGCATTTGTAGGCATTATCGGAATGTTTGTTAGTGGCTTTGTTTTAGACAAGCTTCCGGACGGAAAAGACAAGACGATAGCGGCGGTGTTTGGTTTACTGATGGGTATTTTTCTTTGCTTCATGGCCATTTCACCTAGCGTAGGCATGTTTATCGTTTTTCAAAGTGCAGTCACCTTGTTGTTTTCGTTTAATGTGATTTTAATCGCTTCAGCTCCTTTAAAAATGTTGCCTGAATCAGTGGTCGGTTCAGCAAATGGTTTTATCAATACAGGAGCTCAAGCAGCCGGCGTATTAACACCGATGCTCATTGGCTTTTTAGTACAATCGTTTGGCGGGTCGTATAATGCAGCCTTTGCTTTATTAATTATCTGCGCTCTTGTCTGTGCTATTTCGTTGTTTTCGATTCGACCTGCAAAAGTGGTAGTGGACGCACAAAATGCTGTTAAATAATGAAGAAAAAGGAGAGTGTCTCATGGATATTATTAAAGAAGTTGAACAACTTATTGAAAAAAAGCGAAACGAGCTAACTCAAATCAGTGATCAAATATGGGAATATGCAGAAACGAGGTTTGAAGAGTATAAGTCGGCACAGCTGATTTGCGACATGTTAGAAAAAGAAGAGTTTACGCTTCGTACACATATTGCTAACCTTGAAACAGGTTTTATTGGAAGTTACGGGAGCGGTTATCCGATCATCGCTATTCTCGGTGAATACGATGCGCTTACCGGGCTTAGTCAAAAAGATAAGTGCGCAGTAGCAGATCCGGTCAAAAAAAACGGAAATGGCCATGGGTGTGGACATAACCTACTTGGCGTAGGGTCACTAGCAGCTGCACTTGCTGTCAAAGAATATTTAAAAGAAAAAAATGTCCCGGGGACCGTTCGATACTATGGATGTCCAGCCGAAGAAAGTGGTTACGGAAAGACGTATATGGTACGAGAAGGATTTTTTCAAGATGTAGACGTCGCGTTTTCATGGCATCCCGCTACCGTTAATGGTGTTATGCATACGTCATCGAATGCGGTTATGCAAGCAACTTTTAAATTTAAAGGAAGAAGCAGTCATGCAGCTGCTAGTCCTCACCTTGGCAGAAGCGCTTTAGACGCTGTAGAGTTGATGAATATTGGTGTGAATTATATGCGTGAACATATGATAGATGAAGCGCGCGTACACTATGCCATTACAAACAGCGGAGGCATTTCTCCTAATGTTGTTCAAGCAGAAGCGGAAGTGATGTACTTAATTCGTGCTCCGAAGCCATCTCAAGTAAAAGAACTTTATGAACGGGTTGTGAAAATTGCAAAGGGAGCGGCTTTAATGACTGAAACACAAATGGAACAGGAAATTCAAGGAGCCTGCGCTAATCTAATTCCAAATCAAACAATGGAGCAGCTGATGCATAAGCAAATGATGCAGATAAATTTGGCTGAAGTGAAACACGAAGAAATGGCTTTTGCCAAAGCTATTTACGAGTCTACATCCGCCGAAGATAAAGAAGCAGCAAAAAAACAAGTGGGTTCACTGCTAGACAGAGCTTTAGCGGATCATCCAGTCTTCAACCAAATTGCTCCTATGTCTAAAAATGTTTCCTTCATGACAGGATCAACGGATGTCGCAGACGTTAGCTGGAATGTTCCCACTGCACAGTGCGTGACTGCAACGTGGGCTTATGCTACGCCGTTTCATACATGGCAAGCTGTTGCTCAAGGGAAAACGGAGTATGCCCACGATGCGATGTTATTGGCTGGAAAAGCCATCGCGGCTACGGCGATTGGAATGATAGAAAATCAAGAGTTGATTAGTCAAGCCAAACAAGAGCTGGAGGATAGGCTAGAAGGGGAAAGCTATGAATGTCTTGTGCCTTCACATATACAGCCACCTAATTACTCAGAAAGTGAGCAGGAAAAGTATAGCGTGGTATAAAAAACGAGGCGGGGAAAAACGTATTTTCGTGTAAGAAAAATCCGAACGATGAATCGTTCGGATTTTTTTATTGTTAGGTTGAACACAGGTTTCATTTATCACGTTTGTTCGTCTTTAGATTGGATTGATGTAGTTATGGCTTAATCTCTTTTTTGTTTTCATTAAAAATAAATGGTTAAAAATATATCTCTTTGCTGAACCTAACCCTATCTAATTGTTTAGGAAAAGAGGTCAAAAAAACATGAGAGCATATAAAGTAGAAAAAGATGGGTCAATTTCAACTTCACTAAAAGGAAAATCAGTTTTATCCACTTCTTATTTAAATAAAGGTTCTGCTTTTACTGAAGAAGAAAGAGAAAACCTTCATCTGCAGGGACTTCTTCCTCCAACGGTTTTAACGTTAGAAGAACAGGTGAAGAGAGCATATGAGCAGTTCAAAAAAGCACCGAATGATCTTCAAAAAAATAATTCGTTGAATGATCTACATAACCGGAACGTTGTCTTATTTTATCGTTTATTAACCGATCATTTAAGTGAAATGCTTCCCATTATTTACACGCCTACTGTAGGTCAATCCATCCAAGAATACAGCCATGAATACCATCGACCTGACGGACTATATTTATCCGTAAATGAAGCGGATCGATTAAGTGATGCAATTGAAAACTTAGGACTTGACGGTGAAGATATTGATTTGCTCGTTGTAACGGATTCAGAAAGTATTCTCGGCATCGGGGACTGGGGGGTAGGAGGGATAAATATTGCAGTTGGAAAGTTAGCGGTCTATACAGCTGCTGCGGGAATTGACCCAAGCCGCGTACTGCCTGTTGTTCTTGACATGGGAACCAATAATAAAAAGCTTCTTGAAGATCCTTTGTATTTAGGAAATCGTCATGAACGAGTAAAAGGAGAAGACTATAATCGTTTTATTGCTCAATTTGTAAAAGAAATAACGACCAAGTTTCCTAAAGCGCTTCTTCATTGGGAGGATCTTGGGAATATTAACGCACGTCACATTATGAAAGAATACGGCGATAAAATTTTAACGTTTAATGATGATATTCAAGGAACCGGAGTGATTACTCTTGCAGCCGTTTTAACAGCGGTGCGCATTACAGGAACGCCCCTAAAAGATCAGAGGGTTGTTGTATTTGGACCGGGATCTGCTGGAATTGGGAATGCTGATCGTATTCATAGTGCGATGATGCTTGAAGGGCTGTCTGAAGAAGAAGCATATGATCGTTTTTGGGCATATGATTACAGAGGTCTGTTAACCGAAGATATGGAAGATTTAGCTCCTTTTCAACAGCCGTATGTTCGCCAAAATGAAGAGATTAAAGAATGGGAAAAAGACGATGAAAATAAAATTTCACTGTTGGAGCTTGTCAAGCAAGCGAAGCCAACGATTTTAATTGGAACGTCAGGCGTCACGGATGCTTTTACTGAAGAAATCATTAAAGAAATGGCAAAACATGTAGAGCGCCCGGTGATTATGCCTCTTTCCAACCCTACTAAACTTGCTGAAGCTGTTCCGGAAAATATTATAAAATGGACGGAAGGAAAAGCCCTGATTGCAACGGGAAGTCCATTTGAACCCGTTGAATATAACGGGCACACTTATGAAATCGGACAGGCTAATAATGCGTTTGTGTTTCCGGGTCTTGGTTTAGGTGCCATTGTGGTTCGCGCTCAAAAGTTTACTGAATCTATGTTTGCAGAAGCAGCCAATGCAGTAGCGCGTATAGCAGAAACAGACACAAAAGGAGATACGCTTCTTCCCAACATTAAAGATCTTCAAAAAGTATCAAAGGCGGTTGCTATAGCAGTTGCTGATGCTGCTGTAAAAGATAACGTAGCAACTGTTATCAAGCAAAATGTAAATGAACTTGTAGAAGCAGCGGTATGGCAGCCTGTTTATAAACCGGTTAAGGCAAAAGATGAATGAGGTGAATGATAAATGAGCATAGGTCAAATTTTTCTCATTCTCGCGCCTATCTTTTTTGTCATTTTGCTTGGTTATTTAGCAGGGCACTTTAAAAAATTTGATAAGCAAACGTCTAAGGGGCTCAACACATTAGTAACGAAGTTTGCGCTTCCTGCACACTTATTTGTAGGTGTAACGACAACGCCAAGAAAAACACTCATAGACGAATGGCCGTTTTTATTAGCGCTGATTTTAGGAATCGTCGGGTTTTACCTCATTATCTTGCTTGTCGTGAAGTATGCAGGGAAGAATACGTTAACTGCCTCTTCTATGTTTGCCTTAAACTCAGCTCAGCCAACGTTTGCTTTTATGGGCATTCCAGTACTCGGAGGATTGTTTGGTGCAGGCGCCGTAGCGATTCCAATTGCTATAACAGGAATCGTGGTGAATGCGATTTTAGATCCGCTGGCAACGATTTTAGGAACCGTTGGACAACGGGGGCGAAAAGAAGGGCAAGAGAAAACAAGTTTATTTAAAGTAACGGTTCATTCCATTTTGCATGGTTTATCTGAGCCTTTGGCATGTGTACCGTTAATTGGAGTGATTTTAACCCTTTGCGGTTTTCAGTCACCTAAACTTTTACAGGATATGCTTGATCAAATCGGAAGTATTACATCGGGAGCAGCTTTGTTTGCGGTAGGAGTAACGATTGGAATTGGAAAAATTAACTTTAGTAAAGGGGCGCTTGGGATAGCCGTCTTAAAAGTAGCGGTTCAACCCATCGTTATGCTCGGAATTGCAGTATGGATAGGGTTGTCTTCAGATGAAGTGACAAAAGCTATTTTACTGGTAGCTTTTCCTGGGTCTGCTGTAGCAGCGATGATTGCTTTGCGGTTTGAAAGCTTGGAAAACGAAACGGCATCTGCTTTTGTTATTAGTGCTATTTTATCGTTGATTACGCTGCCGCTTCTTATTTCTTGGCTTATGTAAATAAAAAAACGAAAGAGGAGAATTCCTCTTTCGTTTTAAGACGGATTAATAAGCTAATGCAAATAATCCTTTGATATGAGATAAGTAACGAACGTTACTTGCTTCTTTCATAAGTGATGCTGGTAAACCTTTTAATTGCGTTTTGTTTCCGCCGATTGTACCAATTGCATCTTTGCGTCCAAGACTTCCTAGTGTACCAGAGAAGACAGGAACGAATGATTCCATTGCTCCACCGCGAATAGCTACTGCTAAGTTCACGCCTACAACTTCACCCATTTGCCAAGCTAATTGAGCAGTAGGTGGGTAAGGGCGACCTTCTGGACCCATTACAACCGCTGAGTCACCAGCAAGGAATACATCTTTATGAGATGTAGATTGTAAGAATTCATTTACAAGTGCACGACCGCGGTTTACTTCGATACCTGAGTTAGCAACTACAGAGTTACCTTGAACTCCGCCAGTCCATACCATTGTTTTTGTTTCAATTTTGCTGCCGTCTTTAAGTTCAACAGTTGTAGCATCCATTTTTGTTACAGGTGTACCAGTAACAAATGTAACGCCACGTTTTGTTAAGCTTGATTGAGCGCGCTCTACTAATTCAGCAGGGAAGCCTGGAAGAACTGTAGGAGCTGCTTCTACACAGTATAGAGAAATTTCTTTTGGATCAACACCGTGTTTTAGACATAGGCTTGGCATTAAGTCAGCGTATTCACCAACAAGTTCGATACCTGTTAATCCACCACCGCCGACTACGATTGTACCGTCAGCTTTATTTTTTGTTTTGCTGTATTCAGCGATACAAGCTTCTACGTGTGCACGTAAACGGTTTGCATCATTTACTGATTTAAGAACGAAGCTGTGCTCTTCTAAACCAGGGATACCGAAGTAAGCAGTTTCACTACCTAAAGCTGTAACAAGGTAGTCGTAGCTTAATTTTGTACCATCTTCAAGAGATACTTCACGTTGATCTGGTGAGATTTCTTTTACCGTTGCAATTTTTAAATCAACGTTGTAGTTTTTAAGTAATTTATCAAGTGGTAAAGCTACCGCTTGTTCAGAAACGCCGCCTACAGCTAGACGGTGTAATTCTGTAATGATTTGGTGAGTAGCAAAACGGTTCACTACTGTAATTTTTGCTTCATCCGCACTTAGGTGTTGGCGAGCTGTCATTGCAGTTAATAAACCACCGTAACCGCCGCCTAAAATTAAAATATGTTTTGACATAGTCGATCCTCCGTCCACACTTTTTAATGAAAATTATTTTTGTTTTTCGTTTGTAATGTCTAAATACGCTTGTGCAAAGCGGAATAGTTTTTGAGCTTGTGGATCTTTAAGCATGCGTAATAAACCGAATAAACCGATTGAATTAGAAGCATTTGCTTCTGCACGATCGTTTGCTTCGATTGCAGTAGCTGCAAGACCTTTTACTGTTCCTTCTACCGGCTCGATAAATTCTTTTACTCCACCAAGTAGATCTTCTTTTAATACGTCGTCAGTTAATAATGATTGCGCAACGTCGTAAGTTTTTGTAAGCACCGTTACCATTTCAGATAATTTTGGTAAATTATCTACAAGAACAGTAAGAGCTTCTTGTACTTCAGGCTTTAACAATTGATCTAACACATCCGCTTGACCTTTGTTAACTGCCGCTTCTGTTTGTACAGCAGCATTTTCCTCTGCAGCTGATTTTTGAATAGTTGATTGAGACATGAAAAGTCCTCCTTTGCTGGATACTGTTGCATATGTAGTTCCTAGTTATCTGCTAGACTTTCAAACTACATTGTGAAGTTGTGAAATCTTGCACATAATTCTATTTTAATTTTAATACGAGATAAAATCAACTCATTTCGTTGAAAAAATAAGTGAAGAACCTCGTAACCCTTTGTTTAATAAAAGTTTATAAAAAATAAAGCGAATAATTGCCTAGGTAAATAAAATTAAAATAGGGAACTAACATGATTCCTCTTCCTACGATAAAACAAATAACGTCATATTTCAACACATACGAACTTAATATTCTATAAGTATTAAA
This sequence comes from Priestia sp. SRI_019, assembly GCF_057586255.1. Lineage (NCBI taxonomy): Bacteria > Bacillati > Bacillota > Bacilli > Caryophanales > Bacillaceae > Priestia > Priestia sp. SRI_019. The sequence goes on from NZ_JBYCZN010000002.1 coordinate 162,036, forward strand.
AAGATAGGGCGCATTTACTATTTAAAGAGTTTTCAAAAAATTACATTGACTTACTATAGTGTTCTACATATAATCAGAATATAACATCTTATGTAAGGAGATATAACATGGTTGTAGTGGATGAACTTTATCATAATGTGGTCATTACGTTGCCTCAATTAAAATTAATTGAATTTATAATGAAGTTAAAAGAAGCTAAAGCACAAGAAATAGAAGATATAAAAACGAAAATTAGTAAATACGAAGAGAAGAAACGTGCTGAAGAAGCTTGGTATCAATCACTATCAACGTTTCGTAAATTTTTTACCGGGCGTCCTTTAAGTCAGCATCAAGCGGTCGAGTATATGGTATACGTAAAGGAGCGCTTTAAAAAAATTGATCACCTTAAAGCACAAATGCGAGAACTTCATGAAGTTCTTGAATTAATAAAAGCGGAAAATGAAGAAACAAGTGAAATTACGCTTTCGCCTGCTATTGTACAAGAAATAAAACGATTAAAAAGCAGTGGAGGCGTTGGGATATGAGTGTTAATGAACTAAGTTTAGGGATAAATACAACGTGGGTCGTGTTAACAGCGGCGATGATTTTGTTAATGGAAGGCGGCTTTGCCTTGCTAGAGGCAGGTTTTGTCCGCTACAAAAATAGCGTGAATATTATTATGAAAGTATTCGCTGATATTACAATAGGAACGCTTTGTTTCTATTTAATTGGTTTTGGATTAATGTACGGTGATGATTTAGGTGGAGTTGTCGGTAAAAGCGGTTTTGCGCTCTCAGGTAATTTATCGCACCTTGACATTCCAATTGGGCTTGAAACGTTTTGGCTGTTTCAATGTGCATTTGTTATTGCGGTCATTTCTATCGTTTCTGGAGCGGTGGCAGAACGAATTAATTTCCGCGCATATCTTTTATATGCGATTTTAATGACTACATTTATTTATCCTATAGCCGGCCACTGGATTTGGGGAGGCGGATGGATTAGTAAGTTAGGGATGCTTGATTTTGCCGGTTCGGCAGTTATTCATGCTCTTGGCGGTTTTTCAGCTTTAGCAGCTGCAATAATGATTGGACCGAGAAAAGGGAAGTTCACGAAAAATGGAATTAGTTCTGTTTCTCTTCCAAGCAATTTGCCGCTTGCATCAGTGGGTGCTTTTTTATTATGGTTTGGATGGTTCGGGTTTAATGCAGGAAGTACGCTAAGTGCTACTGACGTTAGAATTGGTCACATTGCTATTGTCACAATGTTATCAGCAGCAGCAGGCGGAGCAGCTACTTTATTTTATACTTTATTTCGCTACAACCGTTCAGATGCACCTTCTGTGATAAATGGATCACTTGCCGGACTGGTTGGCATTACGGCCGGGTGCGCTTTTGTTAACACACCATCTGCTATTTTTATTGGAGCTGTATCTGGTTTATTAATGATGGCAGCTACAAACTGGCTCGAAGCACGTCAAATCGACGATCCTGTAGGAGCTTTTCCTGTACACGCTGCTTCGGGAATATGGGGCACGTTGGCTGTAGGCTTGTTTTCTACAGACGGCGGTGTGTTTACAGGAGGGAGCTGGACATTATTTGGCGTTCAACTTCTTGGGTTAATCGCTCTATGCGCTTGGGGATTTGTTACGACGTGGATAGGGTTAAAGGTTATTTCCTTGGTGGTTCCGCTTCGATCTACGGAAGAAGAAGAAGAAGTGGGCTTAGATATCAGCTACCACGGTATCATGGCAGCTCATCAGGCTCCTGAATTTATTGAATATGAAAACTACTATGCGGAAGTAAAAGAAAAAGCCGCAGATTCGTAATAAAAGGCCGCGCTTTATAACAAAAGGGCGGCCTTTTTATGTGAAAAAAAATAGATTAAAATACTTGGTTTAAATGATTGAAAAGTCAGAATATTTGTGTTATATTATAAAAAAGCCAAGGAGTTGATTTCTTATGAAAAAGAATTTACTTAATTCACCGCAAAAATCCAACGGAAAGGTGCTTGATGCATTATTCGCTGAGATGATTTTAGACAAGGCGATTGCAGAATTTCGTAAAGCACAGCTAAAAGAAGAAATCGACCGCACGCTATTGATGAAAAATAAAGAAGAGTTTTTAAAACTCTCATCAGAACTTAAACAAATTTCTTAATTACTTACTATACTTCACACACCATCTATTTTAGATGGTGTGTTTTATTTTTGATACCTACTAAAAGGGATTAATTAGTAATAATTATGAATATATTCCTGTTTAAAACTTTATTTACATTAATTGTATTGACTTCTTTTATGGATTTTTTTAACATAAACAAGAATTAAAGAGGAGGGGTTTGGTTGGGACATCTATTATTAGTAGATAGCTTGATTGCGGGTATTGTTTGCATTGTGTTAGGAATTTTATTTAGAGCTCATAAAACAAGTAAATTTTTGTATGGCATAGGGATTGTGTTTGGTCTTATTTTTGTCATCGGGACGGTCACTCATTCTCCATCTAATACAGAAACTTCATCAGTTACAGCTGAGAAAGTAGAAGCAAATCAAAAAAACAGTAAAGACACGTCAGAACTTAAAGCTCTCGTTACTAAGGGAATGACAGATAAGGAATTTCAAAAAGAAAAAGAGAAAGCCGCTTTTCAACAGTCAGACTTAATTGTGTTAGGTAACGGAGAAGTCGGATATGTGATCAAAGCTGAAGACGGTTACGTTGTAGCTGATACGAATGGCGAAACCATTTCAAGCGTTGAAACGTTTAAAACGGCTGATGAAGTAGAACAGTATGAGTTAAATGAAGTTAAGAAAGTACATAAAGATGTAAGGACAGTCGATGCTCATTATACGGCTTCAGATTTAGAAAGCTTAGAAGATTTTGATCAAAAAATTAATGAAGTGCTGAAGCGCGTTAATCTTACAAAAAAAGAGTTTAATGAACTAAAATTAAAGGATGTTAAAACATTAACTTCTCATGAAATAGAAGTAATGAAGACTATACGTGACTCTGTTTCTCCTCTTACAAAAGATACGCTGCTGCAAAAAACGATTCCTGCTAAAGATATTGAAAAGTATGTAGATGGCTCTTATACAGCAGTGGGAGGATATGTAGCTAAAGCTGAAGATGTTCATGATATTACTTCGTACAAAGATTTTGTTGAAAGCTTACGTTTAGATTACACCGATGGCTCAGGCAAAAGGCCGTTTCCTGAAGAAGGATCGACGTACGGTGTAATCAAATTTAAATCGCAAGCGGTAAGCCACGTTGATATTCCCTACGGAACTGTGTTGGGAGGGAAAACAACAGATGGACCTCCATGTACGCTTAATGGATTTACAGGATCTCGAAACGGGGAAACCGTTCCAGAGTTCAAATTTGATAACTATTATCCACCAGCAAACGGAGCGGAACTATACCAAGTGGTAAATGGGGAAGAAGTACTTTTAGCTACCTATGTGGCAGAAGAAAAACGATTTGTACCAGCGGTTGCTAACCCAATGTAAAGGACTGGTTTTTTGTGATTCGAAAAGGTTTGCATGCAGCATATAATGAACGAGATTACGAATGTTATGAAACGGAAAACGGATGTGTAAAGCTGATTAGCTATGAGAAAGGCGATGTAGCAAATGGATTCATTCCATACAATGACACGACTTTTACAAAAGAAGTTCCTCGTGATGCTGTTGAAGAAGTGTTTTTTGTAGCTCCGTATGCTACTTATCAAAATGAAACGTTTGGTGTGTCAGATGCTTCTGATCGTCGAGTGCTTTTGACCACATCTGAAAAAGAAAAAGCTGATAAATATCATTTTCAACGAACGGATAAATATCTATACGAAAAACATGTGTTAAGAGAAGAAGTGAAGTTAATGGAGAAAAAAACTCCTTACTCATAAGGCGCCATAATAAAAAGAGGATGCACTCGCATCCTCTTTTTATTTAATCAATTTTCTTGAAGTGTTTCTGTTCGTATTATCATTTGTACGAAGGAAGGTAATGACAAGACCGATTAATCCTCCTACAATAGCAGGAACTACCCAGCCGAGACCCACTCCATACATAGGTAGAATCGATGTAAACAGATCGTTTACTGCCGCAATTTTGAATCCAGCAGCATTTAAGCCATCAAATAAACTAACGATAAACGTGAACAGAAGGCTTACTTGGTAGACTTCTGAACGTCCTTTAAATAAAGGGTGTAAGAATGTTAAAGCAATTAACACAATAGCTAACGGATAAATAGCTGTTAAGACCGGAACCGAAATAGCGATTAATTCCGTTAAACCAAAGTTTGCTACAACGGCGCTGAATGCTGATAAAATGACAGCAATCAACTTATAAGAAACACTTGGAAACAGCTTATGGAAAAAGGATGAACAAGATGTTACAAGGCCTACACTTGTTGTTAAACAAGCAACGGTAATCATCAGGCCTAAAAGAATTCCTCCGTAAGAGCCAAAGTAGTAATTTGATACTTCAGCCAAAACTGTACCTCCGTTATCAAGACGTCCAAGCTCTGATACGCTTGAAGCACCCATATAGGACAATGCACTATAAATAAGAGCTAAAATAACGGCAGCGATAGCCGTAGCTTTTGCACAAATTGTGATAATTTGTCGGTTAGTTTTTGCTCCTTTTTCTTTAATTGCATTAATAATAATAATTCCAAAAACAAATGATGCTAGTGTATCCATTGTTAAGTAGCCTTCTTGGAAGCCTTTAAAAAATGCGTGTGTTGTATAAGCTTCGCTTGGTGCTTCAAATTTCCCAATTGGGTTCACAACGGCTACAACTACCAATATTCCAATAAACGTTAATTTAATAGGTGTTAAAACTTTTCCTACTAAATCGACAATTTTCGCAGGATTTAGCGAAAAAAAGCAGGTAATAGTAAAGAAAATTACCGTGAAAATGATAAGGGGAAGGTGCCCTGGATTTTCTGATAAAAAAGGCTTAACGCCAATTTCGAACGAAACGCTTCCCGTTCTTGGCATCGCAAAAAGCGGTCCGATTGCCAAGTATAAAATCGTAGTAAAGATAATACCGAAAGCTGGGTGTACGCGACTAGCTAAAGACTGCAGATCCTCTTTTCCGGAAAAACCAAATGCGAGAACGCCTAGAAGAGGCAGACCTACACCCGTTACTAAAAATCCAGCGTTTGCTGACCAAATATTGCTTCCAGCAGACTGACCTAACATTGCAGGGAAGATTAAATTACCTGCGCCGAAGAATAGGGCAAAAAGCATAAAGCCAATAACCACTATAAATGAAAAAGGAACTTTGTTTGACACATTAAAACCTCCAAAATTATAAATGCTTTTTATTATCGTGTTGAATAATTAAAATTTTCAGAATTTTATATTCGAATAATAAAAATAAACATGTATCGTATTATACTAACCTAAAATGCATATTTCAATATAAAATTTTATTTTTTTAATTTATTCGCTGAAATAGCAAAAATAGAAAAATACTTAGCAAAAAAATCTCAATATACAACAATTATTTGATATGATAAAACAGAACCGTGGCTTTTAAAAATTCGCATGTGCGGCCTAGCATCCTTTTAGTAAAGAACTGTTTACATAAGGTGCTGTAAGGATGTATATTTATACACGGTTCGCGGAACCGCATATGCTCGATGGATGAAAGTCAACTGTGCGAAAGGAGCAAGAAAGTGAAAAGGTTAGGTCTAGCAACTCAGATTCTAATTGGACTGATTTTAGGCGTAGCTGTAGGTGCTATCTTTTACGGAAGCGATACAGCCATTTCTATTTTACAGCCGGTTGGAGACATATTTATTCATTTAATTAAGATGATTGTCGTACCGATTGTGATTTCAGCATTAATCGTAGCGGTCGCAGGAGTAGGCGATATCAAAAAATTAGGTAAGCTTGGCGGAAAAACAATTCTTTATTTCGAAATTGTTACAACCATTGCTATTGTAGTAGGGATTATTGCCGCGAACTTATTCCACCCTGGTGCAGGGGTTGACATGGGACATATTGAAAAAAGCGATATTTCTCAATATGAGGCAACGGCAAAAACGTCTGAAAGTACAGGGATTGCTCAAGAGCTTCTTCATATTGTTCCAACAAACGTGTTTCAATCGGTAGCAGAAGGTGATCTTTTACCAATCATTTTATTTTCCGTACTGTTTGGTGTAGGCGTAGCTTCGATTGGAGAGAGAGGAAAACCTGTTTTAGCCTTTTTTGAAGGCGTCTTGGATGCAATGTTTTGGGTAACTAATTTGGTGATGAAATTTGCTCCAGTAGGTGTATTTGCACTTATTGGTGTTAATATTATAAAGTTTGGTGTCGGATCACTTATTCCATTAGGAAAATTAGTGTTCGCCGTTTACTTCACCATGATTTTCTTTGTGCTTGTGGTTCTTGGAATTATTGCTAAAATGGCTGGAACAAGCATGTTTACGCTCATAAAAGTGTTAAAAGACGAGCTGCTTCTTGCTTTTACAACGGCAAGTTCAGAAGCCGTTTTACCGTCTCTTATCAAAAAGATGGAAGACTTCGGTTGTTCTAAATCGGTTACATCGTTCGTTATTCCAACGGGCTACACGTTTAACTTAGATGGTTCAACCATTTATCAGGCGCTGGCATCGCTGTTTATTGCTCAAATGTACGGCATCGACCTTTCCATTATGGATCAAATTCAGCTCCTTCTTGTGCTAATGTTAACCTCAAAAGGAATGGCTGGTGTACCAGGGGCATCGTTTGTAGTTGTACTTGCTACACTTGAATCTATGGGCTTCCCTCTTGAAGGCATGGCATTTATTGCAGGAATTGACCGCATTCTTGATATGATGCGTACCACAGTTAACGTAGTAGGAAATGCTTTAGCTGCCATTGTGATGTCGAAGTCTGAAGGCGAATTTGATAAGCAAAAATCATTAAACTATACAAATGGATTAAAGAAATCAAACATAGCTTAAAACAAAAAAGCCGGGCAGCTGCCCGGCTTTTTTGTTTGGATCTGCCTGTTATCTTTTTTGAAACATATGGTAAAATAAAAGAAATGAGAGACAAAGGAAGTGTCATAATGACGGAAACTGTTCAGTTAATTAAAAAGCTTGTTTCGATTCCCAGTCCTTCTGGAAATACAGAAAAGGTGATTTCATTTGTCGAAGACTATGTAAAAGAGCTAAATATTCAAACGTATCGCAATCGAAAAGGGGGCTTAGTCGCTACTATTCCCGGTAAAGATACAGATCACCACCGCATGCTGACGGCTCATGTTGATACATTAGGTGCTATGGTAAAAGAAATCAAATCGAGTGGGCGTCTAAAAATCGACCTGATTGGAGGGTTTCGCTACAATTCTATTGAAGGAGAATATTGTGAAATTGAAACTTCATCAGGAGAAGTATTTACAGGAACCATTCTTATGCATCAAACATCTGTTCATGTGTATAAAGATGCAGGGAAAGCTGAGCGGAATCAAGAAAATATAGAAATTCGATTGGATGAAAAAGTACATAGCGCAGAAGATGTTCGCAGCCTTGGAATTGAAGTTGGCGACTTTGTTTCGTTTGATCCTCGTGTAGAAATAACAAAAAGGGGTTTTATTAAATCTCGTCATCTCGATGATAAAGCAAGCGTAGCTTTATTGCTTCAGCTCATGAAAACAATTCAAGAAGAACAGATCGAACTGCCATACACTACGCATTTTCTCATTTCAAATAATGAAGAAATTGGATACGGAGGAAATTCGAATATTACGCCTCAAACAGTAGAATACTTAGCAGTTGATATGGGTGCTATGGGAGATGGACAATCTACTGATGAATACACTGTGTCTATTTGTGTAAAAGATTCAAGCGGCCCATATCATTACGGTTTGAGAAAGCATTTGGTGGAGCTAGCTAAGCAGCATGATATTCAGTACAAATTAGATATTTATCCATTTTACGGATCAGATGCTTCTGCTGCTATTCGTGCGGGACACGATATCGTACACGGCTTAATTGGTCCAGGAATTGATTCTTCTCATGCGTTTGAGAGAACGCATCAAGATTCATTGAATCATACGTATAAGCTTCTCTATTACTATATTCAGTCGAACATGGTTCTGCTTTAAGAAAGGGATATTTAATTAGTGTATTTTTATGCAAAATAAAGAACAGGATGGGATTACGATGTCTGTTCTTTCCTTTCTTAAAAAAGAAGCCAGCTGTCCGGCTTCTTTTTTTTAATAAATACTATATATTTTTTACTGGTGGAGCAATAGGTGATTAAAAAAGCACCTTTTTAAAGAGATACAATACTGCTTAAACCTTTTGTACATTTTGTTCATTTACAGAAGTTAAAATGTTTTTAAATTTTTAAAAGTTTCTTGTGACAAGTTTTGTAGAATGGGTTTTCAAAAGGAAATGGTTTCGTCATAATGTGGATATAGCGATCACTACAATAATCGGAGGCGAATCTTTTCATGTGGGTACTGACGGTATATGCTGGAAAAGAAATGAAAATGTTTGAATTTGAAACTGAAAAGCAGGCGAGAGAAGCTTTTGCCAAAACAAATGGCTGTAAAGTTCTTTCAGAAGTCGTGTATTATAATGATCCTCATTTAACATTGGTAGCTATATAAGTAGAAAAACAAGAGCTGATTTTTTGCTCTTGTTTTTTTATGGCTCTTTATATCCTATAAAAAGAATAGAGTTGAAATAAAAAAAAATGTACGCTATGATATGGTAGTTACTTCTATTATTCTGATAGTTTAAAAGGTTCATATATATCAAACAGCAACAGTAAAGATGCCAAGAAGGCTTAATAGGGAAACTGGTGAAAGACCAGTACTGCCCCCGCAACTGTAAGTGTGGACGAACGAGTATAACCACTGTGGAAGAATCACGGGAAGGTTCTCAAGTAGAATGATACACAAGTCAGGAGACCTGTCTTTATTGTGAAGTTTCTATTTCTCCGGGGAGCGGGAAGGGAAACGTTGGCTTAAAGTGGCATTCGTGTACACTCTTATTCTGACGTTTTACCCGCTCGCATATTAGCGAAGCGGGTTTTTCTCATGTCGCAAAACTACATATCGTGCAAAAAAGGTGCGCAATGTTTACATTGCGTTAAATGGGAAGTCTGGTGTGAAGCCAGCGCGGTACCCGCCACTGTGAAGATGAGCTGATTGCATATGCCACTGTATTCGGGAAGGCGCAATCAAGTGATGAATCGAAGCCAGGAAACCAGCCTTTTTCTAATGCGAAGCTTACCCTACGGGATATAGGTGGAAGTGCAAAAACTTAGTTTGAATTTTTCTGCGCCTCTATCAATGATAGAGGCGCTTTTTTTAGTAAAGGAGCGAATGAGTGTGACGACGTGGAACTTAAATGGAACAAAACATCACGTATTGATTTGTAATGGAAGCAGCTGTATGAGAAAAGGTGGAGAAGAAGCCACCCAAGCTATTCGAAATAAAGTGACGGAACTGGATTTGGATGAAACGGTTCATACAACGCGTACACGCTGTAATGGACGATGCAAAGATGCTCCTGTAGCTATTGTGTATCCTTCAGGAGATTGGTACAAGCAGGTCACTGAAACCGTGGCTCACCGGATTGTCGAAGAACATTTAGCAGGAGGCTGCAGTATAAAGGAATCGCTTATTTATGAATATGATCAAAATGGTTTCGTTTCTCCGGAAAACAGTGACTCCATAGAAGGAATTGACAAAGTAAAAAGTAACGCATAAAGGAGGAGCTAGCATGAAAGGTAAACTGTTAGTTATCGGATTTGGGCCGGGAAGCTTTGAACATATTACACAGCGAGCAAGAGAAGCCATTCAAGAAAGTGATATGATCATCGGTTACAAAACCTATGTGGAATTAATTCAAGGACTGTTAACGAATCAGCAAATTATTAGTACAGGAATGACCGAAGAAGTAAGCCGTGCACAAGAAGCTGTAAAGCAAGCGGAAGCAGGAAAAACCGTGGCTGTCATTTCAAGCGGAGATGCAGGAGTATATGGAATGGCAGGCCTTGTGTATGAAGTGTTGATTGAAAAAGGCTGGAAAAAAGAAACGGGCGTAGAGCTGGAAGTAATTCCTGGCATTTCGGCTATCAATTCATGCGCATCTCTCCTTGGAGCGCCCGTGATGCACGACGCTTGTACAATTAGTTTAAGTGACCACCTTACGCCTTGGGAACTAATTGAAAAAAGAATCGAAGCAGCTGCACAAGCAGATTTTGTAGTGGCTTTTTACAACCCAAAAAGCGGAAGACGAACAAGACAAATTGTTGAAGCACAGAGGATTTTATTAAAGTACCGTTCTCCTGATACGCCTGTTGGTCTTGTGAAAAGCGCTTATCGTGACCGTGAAGAAGTCGTAATGACCAACTTAAAAGACATGTTAAATCATGAAATTGGCATGCTGACTACCGTTGTTGTCGGGAATTCATCTACGTTCTTTTACGACGATTTAATGATTACCCCGCGCGGGTATCAGCGGAAATATACCCTCAACCAAACGGAGCAGCCGCTAAGACCGCATCAGCGACTTCGAAAAGAAGCAGAACCATGGGCTCTCGATCAAGAAGAGACTGTAAAGCAAACAGCTTCAGCTATTGAAGCAGTTCAGACCAAACCAGAAGAACCAGCAACTTCACGAGCTCTTGCAGAAGAAGCGCTTCAAGCAATTTTAGGTGAAACCACTTCTGCGGTCGTACATCAGCCAATAGAGTCAATTTTCGAAGTGGCAGTTAGCCCAGGACTTGCCAATAAGAAATTCACACCTGTTCAAATGACCACACTAGCAGAAGCTGTTGGTGAAAAAGGTACGATGGAGTATACACCTGACCATCAAATCAAACTGCAAATCCCAACGACTCAGCCAGATGTGATTATTAAAAAGCTCCAAGCAGCTTCCTTTTTACTATCTCCGGTCGGAGATGTGTTCACAATCAAAGCGTGTGATTTTTGTGACGGAGAAAAAAGTGATGCTATTCCACATACGGAAGAATTACAAAAACGTCTCGGGGGAATGGACATGCCAAAAGAGCTGAAGCTTGGTATTAATGGATGCGGTATGGCCTGTTATGGTGCTGTTCAAGAAGATATCGGCATTGTCTATAGAAAAGGTGCGTTTGATTTATTTTTAGGAGCTAAAACCGTTGGACGCAATGCGCATTCAGGTCAAATTGTGGCGGAAGGTATAGCGCCCGATGACATTGTTGAAATAGTGGAGAACATTGTCCATGAATATAAAGAAAAAGGTCATCCTAATGAGCGATTTCATAAATTCTTTAAGCGTGTGAAGAACGTTTATGGATTCGACTATCAAGATATAACACCAAAAATAAAAGTAGAACCAGCTCCGTGTGGAGATTAAAAAATAGGAGGGCATTATATGAAATCAGTTTTATTTGTCGGTCATGGAAGCAGAGATCCTGAAGGGAACGATCAAATTCGCGAATTTATTTCGACTATGAAGCATGATTGGGACGCATCTATTTTAGTAGAAACGTGTTTTCTAGAATTTGAACGCCCAAATGTAAGTCAAGGCATTGATACATGTGTGGCAAAAGGAGCAAAAGATGTAGTTGTAATTCCAATTATGCTCTTACCTGCTGGCCACTCTAAAATACATATTCCGGCGGCTATAGATGAAGCTAAGGAAAAATATCCACACGTAAACTTCGTATATGGACGTCCCATTGGCGTTCATGAAGAAGCCCTTGAAATTTTAAAAACGAGATTACAAGAATCGGGAGAGAATTTAGAAACTCCAGCTGAAGACACGGCTGTTATTGTCTTAGGGCGAGGAGGAAGTGATCCTGATGCAAACAGTGATTTATATAAAATTACGCGCCTTCTTTGGGAAAAAACAAATTACAAAATCGTTGAAACTTCTTTTATGGGCGTGACCGCTCCACTGATTGATGAAGGCGTGGAGCGATGTTTGAAATTGGGCGCTAAAAAAGTGGTTATTCTCCCGTATTTCTTATTTACAGGAGTACTAATTAAGCGTTTGGAAGAAATGGTGAAGCAGTATAAAATGCAGCATGAAAACATTGAGTTTAAGCTAGCCGGCTATTTCGGTTTTCACCCAAAACTGCAGACAATTTTAAAAGAACGTGCTGAAGAAGGATTAGAAGGTGAAGTGAAAATGAACTGCGATACGTGTCAATATCGCCTCGGCATTATGGAGCATATTGATCACCATCATCATCACGATCATGACCATGATCACGGACACCATCACCACGATCACCATCATGACCACGACCACCATGAAGATAAGGTCGGCGAGCTAAAATGATTTTATTGTTAGCCGGAACTAGCGATGCACGTGCATTAGCCGTGCAAGTGAAAAAAGCAGGTCATGAGGTTACGGCAACGGTTGTAACCGAAAACGCAGCTATCGAATTGCAGCGTGCAGAAGTGAAAGTGAAAATTGGACGTCTCACAAAAGAAGATATGATGGATTTTGTAAACGAACATCGTGTAAAAGCTATTGTGGATGCAAGTCATCCCTTTGCGGAAGAAGCGTCTAAAAATGCTATCGGCGTCGCTGCTGAAACAGCACTTCCTTACATACGCTATGAGCGGGCTTCGCAGGCTTTTGCCTATGATAATATGACGATGGTTTCTACGTATGAAGAAGCAGCAGAAGTAGCAGCTGAGAAAAAAGGAGTTATTATGTTGACAACAGGCAGCAAGACGCTGCAGGTTTTTACAGAAAAGCTGCTTCCTCTCTCAGATGTACGGCTTGTGGCTCGTATGCTTCCAAGGTTGGATAATATGGAAAAGTGTCAGCAATTAGGCTTTCCGCAAAAAAATATTATTGCTATTCAAGGGCCGTTTACAAAAGAGTTTGATCGAGCGCTGTATAAGCAATACGGAGTGACGGTTATGGTCACAAAAGAAAGCGGAAAAGTTGGATCTGTGGATGAAAAAGTAGAAGCAGCTAAAGAGTTAGGCTTAGATATTATTATGATTGGGCGACCGAAAATTGAGTATGGGACCGTGTATTCCACGTTTGAAGAAGTGGTTCATGCTTTATTAAACCAAACTAGGAGTTGATTGAGATGGATTTTCGTACAGAATTTAAACCGTTAACTGTTCAGCCTCAGCAAATTGAAGGAAAAAGTTTTGAAATGATTACAGAAGAGCTTGGGCCTCATCCGTTTACAGACGAACAGTACCCAATTGTTCAGCGCGTAATTCATGCGTCTGCAGACTTTGAGCTTGGACGCAGCATGCTGTTTCATCCGGATGCGATTCAAGCGGGAATTAAAGCCATTCGCAGCGGCAAGCAAGTGGTTGCAGATGTACAAATGGTACAAGTAGGAACAAACAAGCAGCGAATTGAAAAACACGGCGGTGAAATCAAAGTTTATATTTCAGATCCGGACGTAATGGAAGAAGCAAAGCGCTTAAATACAACGCGTGCAATTATTTCGATGCGAAAAGCCATCAAAGAAGCAGACGGTGGAATTTTTGCAATTGGGAACGCACCCACAGCTTTACTTGAATTAATTCGTTTGATTAAAGAAGGAGAAGCGAAGCCTGGGCTTGTTATTGGTCTGCCGGTAGGATTTGTTTCAGCAGCTGAATCTAAAGAAGAACTTGCAAAGCTTGACGTGCCGTTTATTACAAACATCGGGCGAAAAGGCGGCAGTACGGTAACGGTTGCTGCATTAAATGCAATTTCAATTCTTGCAGAACAGGTGTAACGCATGAAGGAAGTACCAAAAGAACCTAAGAAACTCAGAGAAGGCTATACGACGGGCGCTTGTGCAACGGCAGCTACGAGAGCAGCTCTGCTTACGCTAATTTCGGGAGAAGTGCAAGATGAGTCAACGATTTACCTACCTGTCGGCCGCTTTGCTACGTTTCATCTTGAAGAATGCGAGTATCGCACAAGCAGTGCTGTAGCCAGCATCATTAAAGATGCTGGAGACGATCCCGATGCCACGCACGGAGCGCTGATTATTTCTGAAGTTTCGTGGTGTAATGGTGCAGACATTATCATTGATGGGGGAGTGGGAGTAGGGCGTGTGACAAAGCCCGGTCTCCCAGTTCCTGTCGGTGAGGCAGCCATTAACCCTGTTCCAAGAAAGATGCTGAAAGAAACAGCTGAACAGCTTCTAGCCCAATACAATATACAAAAAGGCGTTAAGATTGTCATCTCGGTTCCTGAAGGAGAAGAAATGGCGAAAAAGACATTAAATGCGCGTCTAGGTATTTTAGGAGGCATTTCGATACTGGGGACGCGGGGGATTGTCGTTCCGTTCTCAACAGCTGCTTATAAAGCAAGTATCGTGCAGGCCATCAGCGTTGCTAAAGCGAGTAACTGTGAGCACGTTGTCATTACGACAGGGGGCCGAAGTGAAAAGTATGGAATGAAACAGTTCCCAGATCTTCCGGAAGAAGCATTTATCGAAATGGGAGATTTTGTTGGATTTACTTTAAAACAATGTAAAAAGCAAGGAATGAAAAAAGTGTCGCTCGTAGGCATGATGGGAAAGTTTTCAAAAGTTGCGCAAGGCGTTATGATGGTTCATTCAAAAAGTGCACCCATTGATTTTAATTTTTTAGCAAAAGCAGCTTCTGAGTCAGGCGCTTCTGCTGAACTGGTAGAGGAAATAAAAGGTGCAAACACAGCTTCTCAAGTGGGAGATTTAATGACGCAAAGCGGTCATCATCAGTTTTTTGAAAAACTGTGCGAGTACTGCTGTTTATCAGCATTAAAGGAAGTAGGGGACGGAATCGGTGTCGATACGTCTCTTTACACATTAAAAGGAGATTTTTTAGGACAGGCGGTGCAACATGGCAATTAAAATTATTGGAATTGGTGACGATGGGAAGTTAAGTTTGCTTCCTATGTATGAACAGTGGGTGTATGAAAGTGATGTGCTAATTGGAGGAAAGCGTCACCTGGATTTTTTTCAAGATTTTGAAGGAGAAAAAGTAGCGATTGAAGGGGGTCTTTCTCCTCTTGTCGAACGTTTAAAAAACGAAGAAGGAAATGCCGTTGTGTTAGCCTCAGGCGACCCGTTATTTTACGGAATAGGAAGCTATCTTTCTACGAAGCTAGACGTTGAAATATATCCTTATTTAAGTTCTATTCAGCTTGCATTCTCACGTCTAAAAGAGCGATGGCAAGACGCTTATTTTACAAGCGTGCACGGCAGAAGCATGAAGGGACTGGCTCAGCGTATTGACGGCTATAAAAAAGTGGCGATTTTAACAGATGAGCAAAATTCTCCTAGTGCTCTGGCAAACTACTTATTATCATTCGGCATGACAGAATACAAGATGTTTGTAGCAGAGAACCTAGGTGGGGAAACGGAGCGCTGTCAGCTGCTTTCGCTGGAAGAGGCGGCGAACCAACTCTTTTCTCCGCTTAATGTCGTGATATTAAAGCAGGTAGAAAAAAGCCCAGTTTGGCCTCTTGGAATAGAGGACGATGAATTTATTCAACGCAAGCCGGACAAGGGGCTTATTACTAAAAAAGAAGTTCGTACACTTAGTGTTAGCGCCCTGCAGCTAAAGAGAGACAGCGTCGTATGGGATATCGGAACATGTACGGGTTCAGTCGCAATTGAAGCGGCTAAAATTGCGCGTGAAGGACAAATTTTTGCCGTGGAAAAAAATGAAGCAGACTTAGAAAACTGCAGAGAAAATCTAGCGAAATTTCGAGTAGACGCCCACACTGTGCACGGAAAAGCACCGGAAGGGTTAAGTGAGTTTGCTGATCCTGATGCGGTGTTTATTGGAGGTACAGCAGGAGGCATGGAAACCATTTTGGACGTGTGCTGCAGCCGATTAAATGCAGGAGGGCGCATCGTATTAAATGCCGTAACGATTGAAAATTTAGCAGAAGCGATGAAAGCTTTTAAAGAACGAGGGTTTGAGACTGCTGTTACCCTTGCACAAATTTCAAGAAGCAAGCCCATTTTACATTTAACGCGATTTGACGCTTTAAACCCCATTTATATTATTACAGCCAAAAGAGGAGAATGAATATGATTGGAACATTGTACGGACTTGGAGTTGGACCGGGAGATCCAGAACTTATTACAGTAAAAGCATTTCGTAAATTAAAAGAATCACCCGTTATCGCGTACCCGAAAAAGCAAAAAGGAAGCAAAAGCTACGCTCAAAAAATTATTGATGTCTATTTTAGTGCAAATGAAAAAGATATGCTGGGCCTTGTGTTTCCAATGACAAAAGATCCTGCTATTTTGGAAAGAAAATGGACCGAAACGGTAGAACGAGTATGGGAAAAGCTCCAGGAAGGAAAAGATGTAGCATTTGTCACAGAGGGCGACCCTATGCTTTACAGTACGTTTATTCACATGATGCGTCTAATGCAAGAACGTCACCCCGAAGCTCCGATTCAAGTAATTCCTGGTATTTCATCTATTAATGGAGCTGCATCTCGTTTAGGTATTCCGTTAGCAGACGGGGATGAACACGTAGCAATTGTTCCTGCTCGTGAAGATTATGAAACAATGAAAAAAGTATTAATGGAAAACGACTGCGTCATTTTTATTAAAGTGGCCAAAGTCATCGATTTTATGGTCGGTCTTTTAAAAGAGCTTGATTTGCTTGAAAAAGCGTCAGTGGTGACAAAAGTAACGTCAGATGAAGAAATTATCTGGAAAGCTTCAGAATTAGAAGGAGCCGATTTACAATACTTAACGCTAATGGTGGTGCGAAAATGAAGTTATACATAATCGGAGCTGGACCCGGAGATCCAGATTTAATTACCGTAAAAGGCTTAAAATTACTTCAGCAAGCAGATGTTGTTTTATACGCTGATTCACTGGTAAGTCAAGAGCTAGTTGCTAAGTCTAAACCAGGAGCTGAAGTGTTAAAAACAGCGGGTATGCATTTAGAAGAAATGGTCGGTACGATGCTTGAACGCATGCGTGAAGGAAAAATGGTTGTAAGAGTTCATACGGGAGATCCTGCTATGTACGGAGCCATTATGGAACAAATGGTACTTTTAAAAAGAGAAGGCGTTGATATTGAAATTGTTCCGGGCGTCAGCTCCGTATTCGCTGCTGCAGCAGCGGCTGAAGCGGAATTAACCATTCCAGATTTGACTCAAACAGTTATTTTAACTCGTGCTGAAGGAAGAACGCCTGTGCCTGAGTTTGAAAAATTAACTGATTTAGCAAAACATAAATGTACGATTGCGTTATTTTTAAGCGCGACGCTCACAAAAAAAGTAATGAAAGAATTTATAAACGCCGGTTGGAGTGAAGACACGCCGGTTGTAGTAGTCTATAAAGCAACGTGGCCAGATGAAAAAATTGTTCGCACAACGGTAAAAGACCTAGATGATGCTATGCGAACAAACGGCATTCGCAAGCAGGCGATGATTTTGGCAGGGTGGGCACTTGATCCACACATTCATGACAAAGATTATCGTTCAAAACTTTATGACAAAACATTTACCCATGGCTTTCGAAGAGGAGTGAAGTCAGAATGATTCAACTCCAAGAAGGAAAAAAAGCCCTCATTACACAGCGCGGAGAGTATGCCGTTGTAGCTATCACAAAACACGGCGTAGAAATTGCAAGAAATCTAGGCCGCACTTTTCAGCAGTCTGACGTGTATTACATGAGCAAGTTTGAAAAAGGAGACGAACAAGAGCAGAACATCCAGCTGTTTTCAGGAAGTGTTCGGATGCTTTTGCCTTCTCTTTTTGAATCGTATAAAGGACTTATTATTATTATTTCACTCGGAGCAGTTGTGCGTATGATTGCCCCTATTTTAAAAGATAAGAAAACGGATCCTGCGGTTGTTGTCATTGATGATAAAGGTGAAAATGTCATCAGCGTGCTTTCGGGTCATATCGGAGGAGCAAATGAGCTAACGCGTGAAGTTGCGGCAGCTCTTGAAGCTCATCCTGTTATTACAACAGCATCCGATGTGCAAAAAACAATTCCGGTTGATTTATTTGGTAAGCGCTTTGGATGGGTGTGGGAATCAGCAGAAAAACTAACGCCTGTCAGCGCTTCTGTGGTGAATGAAGAAGAAATAGCGGTGGTTCAAGAATCAGGTGAAAAGGGCTGGTGGCATTATGAGCACCCTGTTCCAGCTAACATTAAAACGTATTCATCGATTCAGACAGCTCTTGGAGCATCGCCACATGCAGCCTTGGTTGTAACGCATCGCAATTTAGAAGAAGAGGAAGAAGCGATCTTAGAAAACGGTGTTCTTTACCGTCCAAAAGTACTGGCGATTGGGATGGGGTGCAACAGAGGAACAAGCGCAGCGGAAATTGAAGCCGTTATTGAAAAAACGCTTGCTGAACTTCAGTTTTCCATGAAAAGTGTAAAAGCATTATGTACAATAGAGATAAAGAAAGATGAAGAAGGGCTGTTAGAAGTGGCGTCTAAGTACGGCTGGGAGTTTGTCTATTATTCGCCCCAAGAGCTAAACACCATAAGTATCCAACAGCCTTCAGATACTGTCTTTAAATATACAGGTGCATATGGCGTTAGTGAACCTGCTGCTATGTTATACAGCGGTGCTGATAAGCTTGAACTTGTGAAGAAAAAGTCAGGGAATGTCACCATTTCAGTGGCGCTTATTCCCTATGACTAAAGGAGAGAACAACATGTCAAACAGAAGACTCGTCATTGCCGGTACCGGAAGTGGCGTAGGGAAAACAACACTTACAATCGGGCTGATGGCAGCATTAAGACAAGCTGGTTACAGAGTTCAAGGGTTTAAATGCGGACCCGATTATATTGATCCAACGTATCATACGGCTGTTACAGAACGAACGTCTCGAAATATAGACAGCTGGATGCTTGAACACGATATGGTTAGAGAAATTGTCGCTCGTGCTAGTGAAGATGCTGATATTTCCATCATGGAAGGAGTTATGGGATTTTTCGATGGGAAAAACCCGTTAACGAACGAAGGAACAACAGCAGAAATCAGCTTAATCACCAATAGCCCTGTCCTTTTAGTTGTCAATTGTGCTAGTATGGCTAGAAGTGCAGCGGCGATTGTAAAAGGGTTTCAGCAATTTTTACCGGAAGCTAACATCGTCGGTGTAATTGCTAACCGAGTTGGAAGTGAAGGGCATTATAAACTTGTTAAGGCGGCGATTGAGCAGGAATGTCATATCCCTGTAGTAGGCTACTTGAAAAGAAACGATGATCTTACGATTCCTGAACGTCACCTCGGGCTCATTCCGTCGATTGAACGAGGAGAGTTAACACCGTTTTTTGAACAGTTAGGAAAGCTTGTTCATGATACAATTGATATCGAAAAAGTATATGAACTGGCTTTAGCTCCTAAAATAGAAATTAATGATCCTATCTTTACAAAGCCGTCCGTACCTCAAGTGAAAATTGCTGTAGCGAGAGATGCGGCTTTTAACTTTTATTATGAAGAAAATTTCGAATTGTTAAAAGCTTACGGAGCAGAGCTTGTAGAATTTTCGCCTTTAAAAGGAGAAACAGTTCCCAAAGATGCTGATGGCCTTTATATAGGAGGCGGATTTCCAGAAGAATTTGCTGAAACGCTGGCTCAGCAAATCGACGTTAAAAACTCTGTTCGAGCAGCCATCCAAAGAGGGCTGCCTACGCTTGCTGAGTGCGGAGGCTTTATGTTTTTAACAGATGGTATTGTCACAACAAATGATACATGCCATGAAATGGTGGGGCTTATTCCCGGACAAGTAAGAATGCAGACAAAATTAGCTGCTTTAGGGTACCGAGAAGTGACGGGAAAGCCGGGGAATTTTTTATTTAAAGGCGATATACAAGCTAAAGGCCATGAATTTCATTATTCAACCTTTCATTCAGAGAAAGAGTTTTCGCCTGCCTATGATACAAAAGGGATGCGAGGAATGAAAGAAGAAGGCTATATGAACAATAATTTAATTGCCGGCTATACGCACTTTCATTTCGGCTCTTCTACGAAGATGGTAGAAAACTGGGTGGAACAGTGTAAAGCGGTAAAAAAAGAAAGAAGAGATGCCGTGTGACAGTTGGAAAAGTATATTTAGTAGGAGCCGGACCAGGAGATCCGAAGCTGATAACCGTATATGGAATGGAGTGTATTCAAGAAGCGGATGTCATTTTATATGACCGCTTAGCTAATGAACAGTTGTTAAACTATGCTAAAAAAGACGCGGAGCTTATTTTTTGCGGAAAATTACCGGGCAAGCACGGAGTCATCCAAGATCGTATTCATGAACTGCTTGTTGAAAAAGCACTTCAAGGAAAAGTAGTGACACGCTTAAAAGGAGGCGATCCTTTTGTGTTTGGCCGCGGAGCAGAGGAAGCTGAAGTGCTTGCTAATCAAGGAATTCCTTACGAAGTAGTGCCTGGTATCACGTCAGGAATTGCAGCTCCAGCTTATGCAGGAATTCCTGTTACCCATAGAGATCATGCCACTTCTTTTGCGATTGTAACAGGTCATGGAAGAGAAGAAAAAGGAAAAGATTATTTAAATTGGTCAGCGCTTGCTCAAGGAATAGATACAATTGCGTTTTACATGGGCGTTGGAAATTTACCTCATATATGCAAGCAGTTGATGGACCATGGACGAGATAAACATACGCCAGTAGCGCTTGTTCAATGGGGCACAACGAAGTATCAGCGCACCGTAACCGGAACGCTTGCCACAATCGAAGAAATAGCAAAAAAAGCAGAAATTGCTCATCCTGCCATTGTGCTTGTAGGTGAAGTAGTGACAATTAGAGAAAAAATAAAATGGTTCGAAGAAAGAGCGGAAAATATTCTGCTTTAACGTTAAAAGGAGGAGACAATATGACGATTATCTCACAGCTAAAAGAACGAAGAGCGGTACGAGATCATGAAGCACGTGAAGTGGAGCAAGAGAAAATCGAACAGCTGCTTGAAGCAGCGACATGGGCTCCAAATGACCGAATGAGAGAGCCTTGGAGCTTTTATGTGATTCAAGGAGAAGCAAAAAAGAAGTATGAAGAACTGGCTGAAGCGTATTTAAAGGAGCGCTTTCCTACAAAGCCTCATTTAGTAGAAAGTTCGTTAAAAGCAGTGAAAAATACGCCTGTACATATCGTCGTAACAGCTGATACAGTTGAAGGAGACGACGAAGCCACTGAAGACAATAAATATGCGGTTTCATGCGCGATTCATTCCATGTGGCTAGCAGCTAAAGAACTAGGTCTCGGATTCGTTTGGAGAACAAGAGGCGTTGGTCTTGTTCGAGACGAGAGGCTGTATGAGTTTATCGGCAAGCCTTCAGGTAAAGTCGTAGTAGGAAACGTATTTCTAGGCTATCCAAATGAAGAGTCTCTTACAAAAATGAAAGAGCCTGCTAGAACACCGTTTACAGAAAAAACAACATGGCTGTAAACTGAAATTCGAAGAAAAAGAGGTTTTTAGATTGAAAGACAAACGGGGTCTTACGTTAATTTATACCGGAGACGGAAAAGGGAAAACAACCGCTGCTTTAGGTCTTGCGTTGCGCGCTACGGGACGCGGACAAAAAGTATTAATGATTCAATTTATTAAATCTCCTCAGCGTACATATGGCGAAAAGCTGATGTTTGACAGAATAGGAATTGAAATGATTCAAACCGGAGTCGGCTTTACGTGGACAAAAACACCGCCTGAACATCGTGAAGCGTTGCAAAAAGCTTGGGCGCTAACGAAGGAAAAAGTCTTCTCGAACGAATATGATGTAGTTATTTTAGACGAGTTAAATAATGCACTGGCTATCGAGAAATTTCCTATTGATGATGTGCTACCGCTACACGAAGTAATTGACCTTATTCAAAAGCGCCCTGAGCATATGCATTTGGTCATTACCGGGCGTTCTGCCAAAAAAGAAGTGATGGATGCAGCAGATCTTGTGACGGAAATGAAGCCTCATAAACATTATTATGACGAAGGAATTCCGGCTGTAAAAGGAATTGAATTTTAAAAAGCCCTCAGTGAAGAGGGCTTTTTTTATTGAGCAGGAGCATCTACTTTTTCAGCTTGCCAGTAAAATTGGCTAATGACATCAGACAGTGCTTTTGTTGTGTTGGTTAGTTCATCAAAGTTATTATCAACCCCGCCCACTTCAATTAAAATCGCATTTTTAGAAACATCTTGGTTATATACACCGTTACCGCTGGATTTGTTTTTGCCAATAACTCCACGGCTTAACCCAGGGTATTTCTTTTCAAGACCTTCATGAAGCGCTTTTGCCATTTTTAAGTTTTGTTCAAAGTTTTGATTCGCTTTCCCTAAAACAAACACAACTTTTGCATACGATTTATTGTTAATCTTAATGGTTGTATTATCTTTTCGAAGCGAATCTCGGTGCAAATCGATAAAGTAAGTTAAATCTCTATTCTCAGTCATCGCCGTTTCAATTACTGTGCGAGACATGGCGTACGATTGGTTGGTGTTCCAGCCTTTTTCTTTTAATTTCTGTCCAATATTGGTTTGATCCACTTCTGCCCCAATTCCCTGAGCCTCTAAATCTTTTCCTAGCATATTTGCGACTATATTAATATTGGTTTTGCTATCCACTGCTTTATTAGCATCTGGATCACCTTCAAGCCCTAACAGAGGCAAGTAAGATTCCCAGCTGTGTGTATGATAAATATAAAATACCTTTTTTCCGCCAGTTGTATTATTATTTGGAGCGTTCGTACCATTGTTTTCTTTAGGCTGTTGAACTTTTGTAGTAGAATTTCTTTCTTTTAGTGTTTCATCTAGCGGCGGTGCAGATTCTCTAGGGAAGTTGGTGAAATTTGTGCCTTCACCGGCGATAATGATATTGGAGTCGTAAATACTGAATCCAGGAAGTTCGGAACCAAACAAGCTTCTCGCGTCTTCTGCTCGAATACTTGTTGACAACTCGAGCAGTGTAGAAGAAAGACCTGGAGGCGAGTAATTTTTATCAAAAGCCGTTGAAAAGTGGTGGTTTTCCTGGCTCATCAAATAATAAAGGCTTTCTGCTTTATGCTTTGATAACGTTTGATAGACAATAGAAGAATTGAACTGTTCTTTAAATGCTGAGTAACTTACTAGAACAATGATAGATGATGTCATTAAAACAACGGATAAAATAACAAGAACCATCTTATATGTTAACACTACAAAATTGGCGCGATTACTAGATTTCAATGGCGAAATCTCCTCTCTATGTCAGCGTCAGGCTAATAGGTATGAAGGACTTTGCTAATCTAGTAATGATTATATGAATGGAGGTTTCTAATTATGATAAGCATTTAATAGAGAAAGTAGTCTTCAAAATCAAAAAAGAAGAATCACGTGAGATATAATCTCATATTCTCCGTGATTCTTCTTCAAATAGACATCGGATGGCTTCTCCTTTTGGAGTGAGGCTGAATCCTTTTTTCTCTTTTTTAAGCATCTGATAGTTTTGTAATTCTTGTAAATACGTAACAATGCGCTTGCGCTTTATGGAATTTAATAATCCAAACGCGGGTATTATATCGAGCTCTTTTTGACGAATACTGTTAGTAGAAACGCCTTCTAAAATTTGTACGTAAACCTGCTGAGTTTCCGTTTTTTTTAAAGTATCTATAAGTGTTAATAGCCGTAACATTTGGTTTGAATCAAAAGTTATTTGACCGATTTTTAGCGGAGTTGAAAGCAGGTCCTGACGCTGCTTATGAAGTTCATTTTCTATCTTAGCGCTTATTTCTGTCAGCTTCGTTTCTATTTCGTTTGGACTCATATAACATGTAAATTTGTTTGTTTCCTGCAGCAGAGTGACATCTGGAAAATCCCACTGTGAAAACCATTGAATGGAACCAACTTTGAGATTGGCATTCGGTGTCTTTACATGTAATACGTTTTGAATGAAGGAAAGAAAGGGATCGTTTTTCTGTAAAACTTGTTCTTCATTAAGTTGATAAGTGGTTAGGCTGCACAATTTGTCTTGGATCTCTTTGATGTGCACTTCATGGTGCTTTAAAAGACTTTTCCATTTGAAAAAGACAAGCAGTTTTTGAATTACTTCTTCATTTTCATCTATAATCTCTTCGAACTGCCGCTGAGTTGTAGCTAATCGTTTCGCTGCTAGCACTACATTATACTCATCATCGAGTGAAATAGTATCATTTGTGACATCATATGTTACGGCGAGACCCCTGTTTTCTGAAGTTAAGCGAATGATCTCGTTTTCTCCATGAACAGTTAATACCGTATCTTCCGTATCTGAAAAACCTCCCTCAAAGGCGGTGGAAGAAAGAGAGCGAAAAGGTCTCATAATGATTTCAATCCGATTGCGCCAAAAAGCAATTTGCTCAGGGTTTTTCATAATAAAAAGCAAAGGTGATTTTTTTGATTGTTCAATTGCTTCAATCACATCTGCATTTCGATGATAAAGGGAAATGAGCGGATGTTTGAAGAAACACTTATTAATATGTTGAATCCATTCTTCTTTGGAAGAATCATGTATCCTAGCGCAAAACATGTAATCTTTCATAATACTTCCGAGGTAGTTTTCCAACTCATTTTTAGTTAAAACCGTAAAATCTTGAGAATAAAGCTCATCATGATGAATAGGAATGCCGCGATTCTTATTATATTCTTTCCATAGGAATGAAGTTGGTTTCCAAAAGTGAGGATAAACGTCTTCATTTTTATCAATTGCGACGGGAAAACCGCCCCTATGACTTCCATATAAGAACGTTTGAAAAAGGACTATATCTTCTTGAGATAACTCATTCATTGCTCGCTCAAAGTAGTCATTTAAACGTCCAAGCAGCCCTTTAGTATGTTTACTTCCTACGGACCGAATCGATTTATTTTTGCGTCCGAGCGGAAGGAATGTTAAGTGGTTGTAAGCTGTAAAATCAACAGGCAAATTTTCTGGTAAAGTCATTTGTCTAACTCCTTTCATTTATTGAGTATTTTACCTATTAAAGAAGAGAAGAAAAAGTTTTAGTGTGTCTTGAATATAAGAGTTATTCTTTAAAATTTTCTGTTAATTAATCTGTATAAATTAAGAAAAGGGATTCAAAGTGATTTTGAATGGGTATAGTAATAAAAATTTTGACACATATTATCGAATATATATGAATGTTGTCAAAAAAAACAACAAAAGTGATGATTCATCCAAAGGAGGAAGCTTATGGAGAATAAAGGTCCGTTTAAAAAGACGATATCCCTATTAGATTTAACATTGATTGGATTAGGGGCTATTTTTGGCTCCGCTTGGCTGTTTGCCGTTAGTAATGTCGCTACGCAAGCAGGTCCTGCAGGAAGTTTTTCTTGGGTTATTGGTGGAGTTATTATTTTATTAATAGGCCTTGTATACGCTGAGCTAGGGGCTGCCTTGCCTCGTACAGGAGGAATTATTAGATATCCTGTTTATTCACACGGTCATCTTGTAGGCTATATGATTTCGTTTATTACTATCGTAGCTTACACTAGTTTAATCGCTATCGAAGTAACAGCAGTGAGACAGTATGTGGCTTACTGGTTTCCAGGTTTAACAAAATCCGGTTCTGACTCACCAACGATATCCGGATGGATTCTACAATTTGTGTTGCTTTGCTTATTCTTTTTACTCAATTACTGGAGTGTAAAAGCATTTGCGAAATCGAATATTATCATTTCTATTTTCAAATATTTTGTACCGCTTACGGTAATTGTAACGCTGGCATTTTATTTTAAGTCAGGAAACTTTACGATGGGAGAGTTTGCTCCCGGGGGGTTTGATGGTATCCAGGCCGCCATTGCCACAGGCGGGGTTATGTTTGCCTACTTAGGCCTTCATCCGATTGTATCTGTAGCTGGAGAGGTGAAAAATCCTCAGCGTAATATCCCAATTGCTCTTGTGATTTGTATCATTCTAGCGGCACTTATTTATACCGCTCTGCAAGTCTTATTTATCGGGGCCATTCCATCTGATATGATCACGGGCGGTTGGTCGGGCATTCAAGATAAATTTTCACTGCCGTTTAAAGACATCGCTGTTGTTCTTGGCCTTGGCTGGCTAGCAACACTTGTTATTTTAGACGCTATTTTATCACCGGGTGGTAACGGTAATATTTTTATGAATACAACATCTAGACTTATCTATGCTTGGTCTCGTAACGGTACGCTATTTAAAACGTTTGCTCATGTGGATAAAAAAACAGGGATTCCTCGATCATCTCTATGGCTTTCATTAGGACTTTCGATTTTTTGGACACTGCCATTTCCTTCATGGAATGCACTCGTAAACGTATGCTCTGTTGCGCTTATTCTTTCTTACGCGATTGCACCAATTTCATCAGCGGCCTTTATGGTGAACGCAAAAGATTTGGAAAAGCCTTTTAAATTAAGAGGAATGAGTATAATTGGTCCATTATCCTTTATTTTTGCTTCCTTTATTGTCTACTGGTCAGGATGGAAGACTATTTCATGGCTGTTAACTTCTCAATTGGTTATGTTTGTTATATATTTGATTTTTGCTAAATATGTGCCTAAAAATGAAGTAAGTCTTCGTCAGCAGATTAAATCAACATGGTGGTTAGTTGCTTATTATATCATCATGCTCTTTATTTCTTATATCGGTTCGTTCGGCGGAGGGAAAGGTTTAATTGATACGCCTGTAGACTTAATTATCATAGCGGTCGTATCTCTTGGGATTTATTATTGGGCTAAATATACCGGCCTTCCAAAAGCGCTTATTGATTACGATCACCATCCTGAACAGGAAGAAAAAGCACCTGTATAACCTGTAAAGCAGCGATATTCGCTGCTTTTTTCTATGTTATTTGAACATGAATTTCTAAAGTTTGTCGTATAATTTAGTAGGAAAGAAGGAATTAGCACATTATTGTTTAATTAATGTAATGTAACCGTTTTAAATCCAACGCTTGGAGGAAGAGTATGATTGAAAAAATAATAAATTCACTTCGAAAGCGGCTGTGGGAAAACAATAATGTTATAGAAGTGTGTAAAAATGAAGGAGAAGTATACAGAACCACGTGTGCTTTTTTTGATGGAGTAAGCAAGAATCAACTGAATGTTTTTGAAGAAGAAATGCATGTATCACTTCCTGAAGACTACAAGCAGTTTTTGCAGCTAACAAATGGGTGTAATTTGTTCATTGATGCTGACAAAAAAATAGCAGGGAATCTTTATAGCTTAGAAGATGTAAGAGAAACAGCTTATAAAAGTCAGAGTCTTTATATGACAATTGGGTCTGTCGGAGAAGAAGAGATTATCATTGACTCTAAAAAATCAGCGCACTCTGCATATATAATAGTAAAAAAGCGGAACGCATCGTTTCAAGATGCACATGTATTACATATGAATTTTCAGAAATGGCTGGATTGTTTTATAGTGAGTCAAGGGAATTGTTTTTGGCACTGGAATGGGCTTTGTAATAAAGCTCATTCAACGGATAAAAAGACAACGGCTCAATAACGTTATCTTCTCGAATGTAAAAGCAGAGCGTGTTAATCGCTCTGCTTTTTATGTAGTCATCATAAGCTAGAACAGCGTATTCATTCTAAAAGGTTATGTATATGCTTATAAAGCACTTGTCTAATATTTGAATTGTGGATAAGTATAAGTATAGGTAGGTAATAGTAAGATGAATTTAAATAAAATGAAAAGGGAGAATGGGGATGAGTCTAACAAAGCGAGGTCCTATCATTTCATCATTGGTGATAGTATTTTAAATGAAATGCTTATGACCATGTTAAAAGGATTAAATGAACCGAATACAGCTTTAGCACAAGTAAATGCGCTGATTTTCAGATAGCAGCAAGCACTTCTTATTGCTGCTATCGTTGGAGTGATTGCCCACGTCTTATCTTTTTTCTAAAATGAATGCATGCTCGGGAAAATGCTTCAACAAGTGTTTCTATATAAATAAACGAGCACGTTAGTGTGCTCGTTTATTTATATAGAAGGAAGACGTTCCCAACCGTAAGCTTCGTCTTCAACTTTAGTTTCTCCAAACTGACTTGTGCGATTCAAGATTTTTTTGCCGCCTAATTTTTTATAAAACTGAGTCGCTTTCTTATTTTTCTTCATAGCCCAAATAATCATAGACGTATATTGCTGATCAGCAAATTCTTTTACTGAATGAGAAAATAGAAGATGACCAATTCCTTGGCTTTGCACTTCCTTGCAAACGTATAGCGCGTATATTTCAGCGCGTGACAAATGAGGCTTACCCGCTGAAAAGCCGACGATCTCTCCTCGTTCATCGATAGCGAGCAAAATAAAATGAGAAGGATCGGTAAGAAAAAGGGACCATTTTTCTGCACTTTGTTTATAAGACAAGTTGTTTAAATAAGCATCAGGTACTAACTCTTTGTATGTAATGCGCCAGCTGTCTACGTACAGACGGGCAACAGAAGGGATGTGAGAGGAAGTAGCTTTAATAATTTTCATTAAAAAATCTCCTTTTTTAAAATATTAAGGCATATAGTATACCTTTCAGCCTAAGAATATTATGAAAAATAGATCATAATTTTCCAGTAATTCATAAAATGGTAAAAAAGGTGGTGTTCATTCTCACTCTATCACGGTAAAGTGAGAATATACATTTGTTTTGTTGTTTTAATTTTTGCTACATGTATAATGTCTAACGATCTATTTGTTATTCACCTTTACTAGTCTATCAAATAGTTTTGTTAAAGCCAAAGGGGCATAGGGTAAGAAATGTCAATTCAGCTGCGTTTTGTTTTAACGTATATCAGTATTGTGTTTGTCTTTATTATTTTGCTTTTTTTATCGGGCTTTCTCATTTTCTTCTCCATTACTGGAGACGCCGATTTTGTAAGAAAACTGTACAGTCACTCCTATGAGTACAAATTGTTAACGCCAGAAGAAGAAAATGCATTCTTGGATTTAAAGTTATTGAGTGAAGAAAAACCGGAGCAGCTGCTGCGGCCGGATATGGTTAAAAAATATGAATTTGAAAATATTGATATTGTGATTCAAAAAAACACAGAGGTTGTATATGCTTCAGAATCCATTAAAGGAGAAAACCTTCGTAAATACTTGCCAAAGCATCAAAAAAGTAAAGGAAATCATTCGTATCAGCAGGACATGCTGCGCATAGGCAAGCAGTACTTTACATATATCAACCTTGATTTTCCTTTCTCGAATCAAGAAAAAGGAAGCATTTACGTTTTGCGAAAAATCAGCCCTTATGTAGGTATTATTAATCGAATTTTCCCTTTTTTAATCTTTCTACTATTAATTTTAGTCATTGTTATTATTGGATTTTTAAACTATCTTGTTTCAAGAAGCATTATTAAACCTATTCGTGAATTAAAAGAAGCGGCTGAAAAAATAAAACAAGGTGATCTTCACTTTGAGATCTCTGCTAATTCAAAGGATGAAATAGGCGAATTAACGCAAGCTTTTGAAGAAATGAGGCAAAAACTAAAATCTTCTGTTGAACTGCAAATTCAATATGAAGATAATCGAAAGCAGCTGCTTTCAAGTATTTCACACGATTTACGAACTCCTATTACTTCCATTGTAGGATATGTAGAAGGAATTCAAGATGGAGTAGCTAATACGCCGGATAAGCTTTCTAAATATTTATTAACGATTTCAACAAAAGCAAAAGACATGAATGCGTTAATCGATGAGCTGTTTTTATTTTCTAAATTGGATTTGCACGAAATTCCATTTGTGTTTAAAAAACTTAATATTTCAGCATTTATGGAAAGTTATGTGCAAGAGCTTCAGTTTGAAATGAGCGAACATGATATTGATGTTTTATTTTCTAATGTTTCTCTAACAACGCTGTATGCCAAGGCAGATGCTGAGCAGCTGCGAAGAGTTTTAATAAATTTAACAACCAACAGCATTAAATTTATGGATAAAGAAAGAAGAAAAATCGATATCGTTCTTTCTGCTACCGAAAGTGAACTCATTATTGAAGTAAAAGACAACGGCTCTGGGATTTCACCGGAAGCATTAGCGCATATTTTTGACCGGTTTTATCGAGCAGAACAGTCCCGCAATAGCAATACTGGAGGAAGTGGACTTGGACTGGCCATTGCAAAACAAATTGTTGAACGCCACGGGGGAGACATCTGGGCACTAAGTAAGCTTGGCGAGGGAACAAGTATTTTCTTTTCTTTGCAAAAAATGAATGAAAATGGTGATACACATGAAGAAGATATTATTAGTTGAAGATGAAGTAAGTATTGCTGAATTGCAAAGAGATTATTTAGAAATTAACGATTTTGAAATAGACGTTCAATATAGCGGGGATAAGGGATTAGAAAAAGCGTTAAATGAACATTTTGACCTGGTTATTTTGGATATTATGCTTCCTAAAGTGAGCGGATTTGAAGTGTGCAAGCAAATTCGAGCTGCAAAAGATATTCCAATCATTTTAGTTTCAGCTAAAAAAGAAGAAATTGATAAAATTAGAGGGCTCGGTCTAGGTGCAGATGACTATATTACAAAGCCATTCAGCCCTGGGGAGCTGGTCGCAAGAGTCAAAGCGCATTTAGCTAGATATGAAAGACTCTCTGATAAGCAGGAAAAGCGTATGATTCGCATTCATGGCTTAGCGATTGACACGCTCGCTAGAAGAGTATTCGTGAATGACAAAGAAGTGTTTTTTACAGCGAAGGAATTCGATTTGCTGAAGTTTATCGTTTCTCATCCAAATCAAGTATTAAGTAAAGAACATCTATTTGAAAAAATTTGGGGATTTGATTCTTCAGGAGATATTTCAACCGTAACAGTTCACATTCGAAAACTGAGAGAAAAGTTAGAAGAAAACCCAGCAGATCCTCAGTACCTAGAAACGGTTTGGGGAGCAGGATACCGGTTTAATATTTAAAAAAAGAGATCCGAACGATTAATCGTTCGGATCTCTTTTTTATTACGTAGTAACGATTCTATGACGAGCTTTAATCTTACTCACGGGAGGTTCGGAAGAAAATATATTTTTTTCACCGATTTTATCATATAGACCGGTTGACTTTAACATTTCTTTCGGCTGGTGCTGTAAGCCAGAAATAACGACTTGGCTATGCGAATCTTTCAAACGTTCGACCACCTTCGATAGTAAAGCTTCTCCAGATGTATCAATAAAGGAGACTTGGCTCATTCGAAGCAATAAAACTTTCGGTTTCGCTTCAGCGATGTTATCAAAGGAATCTTCTAATACTTCAGCTGATCCAAAGAAAAGAGATCCTTGCATGGTATATTCCATCAACTCAGATTTGTGAGCGTTTTCAGATGTTTCCGCTAAAACCTTTGATATCTTCAGTGATCCGCTCATTCGTTTCACGAACATAACAATAGCTAAAAGTAGACCCACGCCTACACCTGTTGTTAAATCGATTGAAACTGTTAATAAAAACGTAGCTACAAGTACAAATGAATCAGCCGACTTTGTTTTTAAAATATGAACAAATTCTTTACGCTCACTCATATTCCAAGCGACAAACATTAAAATAGGGGCCATACTTGCCAGCGGAATGTTTGATGCATAAGGAGCCAGCATCACAAGGACTAATAAAACAACTAAGCCGTGTATGACTCCTGATAGCGGAGAAGCTGCGCCGTTTTTGATATTAGTAGCCGTTCTGGCGATAGCACCAGTTGCTGGAATTCCACCAAACAGTGAGGTAGCAATATTAGCAATTCCTTGGCCCACAAGCTCTTTATTGCTATTATGCTTGGTTTTGGCCATATTATCAGCAACAACAGCCGATAGTAAAGACTCAATACCTCCAAGCATCGCAATTACGCAGGCAGCCGGAAATAGCATCACGATGTTATCCCATGTTAAATCTGGAAAGCTAAAAGATGGTAGTTTACTAGGAATGGCACCGTAAGTAGAGCCAATCGTTGCAACTTTTCCTGGGAACAGTGTAATGGCTACAAGTGTGGAAACAAGAAGACCTAGAAGGGCACCCGGAATTTTAGGTAAAAACTTTGGCGTTGTAATCACGATAGCTAAACAAATAGCGGCTATGATGACGCTGTAAATGTTAATCGTTGCAATTTTTCGTAGGATTTCAATCATATTTAAATGAAATTCCTCATGTTTTGCAATTCCTTTTAATCCTAAAAAGTTAGCGATCTGACCTGAGAAAATAATAATCGCAATTCCTGCTGTAAATCCAATCGTCACAGGGCGCGGAATAAACTTTATAAATTTCCCTAGCTTAAATATTCCGAGAAGCGTAATCATAATTCCAGCCATAAAGCCGGCGATAATGAGGTTCTCGTAATCATATTGCATGACAACTCCAAGCAGCACCGGAACAAATGCACCTGTTGGACCTGCAATTTGAAATTTCGATCCGCCTAATATTGAAACCATAATCCCTGCGATAATGGTTGTATAAATCCCGTATTCAGGTCTTACACCAGAAGCGATGGCAAAGGCCATTGCTAAAGGAATAGCAACGACCCCAACAACCAAACCGGCGATAATATCTTTTTGTAAATGCCCTGCTGAATAGCCTTGAAATCGGTTATCTTTTAGCATTCGATAAAATCCTCCTTCATGAGCTTACGGTTTCAGTTCGGTCTTTAGAATAGCCGTTTACAACAACGTCAAGCTTTCCTGTTGAGGGGTGAATAACCATTCCAGAAACAAGCACGTCTTTTGGTAATAAAGGGTGATTTCGAATCATATCCACACTGTTTTCGACACTATCTTCTACACATTCAAACCCAGTCAACCATGATTCTAAATCAATACCGGCATATTTTAGATTACGAATCTGTTCCGCGCTGATCCCTCTTTGTTCAGCAGAGGCTAAAATAGCTTCAGCTTTCATGCCTGTCATTCCACATTCATGATGACCGATGACACATACTTCATCAGCTTGCAAAGCGTAGACGGCAACCAATATACTTCTCATGACGCTGCCAAAGGGATGGGAGATAACAGCTCCGGCATTTTTCACTATTTTTGCATCTCCATTTTTTAGCCCCATGGCTTTAGGAAGTAATTCTAACAAACGTGTATCCATACAAGTTAAGATGACTATTTTTTTGTTAGGAAATTTGGATGTTTGAAAAGCCTCAAATTGATTATTTGTTACAAATTTTTCATTAAACTTTAAAACTTCAGATAGACAAGTCATTGTTTTCCTCCTGCGTTATTTATTTTTAACTTATTTTTTAGTCTAAAGATAAAGTTTAAAAACGAACTAAATAAAATATTAAAATTTTCTTAAAATATTCAGAAAAAACTTATAAATAAATCACATTTATATGCGTGAAATTATGTAAGCGCATTCTTTATTTGTTTTCACGAAAAATAGGAATTATATGTTAAAATGGTACAAAGTTGGAATTGTCTAAAAGAATGGTAGGAAGGAGGAAGGTAAAAGTGAAGGCTCTTATAGCAATAGGCATTATTTTTTGTTGTTTAGTAGGGTGCAGTTCTAATGCTCAAGTGACCAACGACAAAGAAATGGGAGAGAATATTCAGCAATCATTTGAAAAAAAAGGTGTAAGGTCAGTGGATGTATCGAAGTTAAGTGATTTTAAATGGGAAAAAGGATATTTATTCACAAACAAAAGCAAGAAAGCCGACGTAGAAAAACTTGTAAACGCACCGATCAGTGAAGAGGTAATGAAAAAAATATCTGCTGCTAATCAAATGCTTGTATTTGTACACGAAGGAGAAGTTGTCCGCTATGTAGAACTACCCCAAGATTTCATAGCGCATGATAAAAGACAACTTGAATTTTCATCTTCTCATTCTGAACTAAAACTTAATAAAAAAAGGGAGGGCAAGCCTATAAAAGCAGGAGATAAAACGTTAAGTTCAGAAGATGCTTTAGCTGTAGAATCAATTATGAAACAAATTCAATGGAAAAAAGCTGATTACAGCGTCGCTCTTGACCCAGATGTACAGCTTACTTATGAAGGAGTCGTATACAATGTACGATTCACCTCCGAGAGTGCGGAACTTATTTCTAAAAGACGGGGAGTATATGGTAAAGTAACAGGAGAAACAGCACAGCAGCTATATGACCTATTGATGTAACCTATTGATTTATCAATAGGTTTTTTGGTGCACATATTTTTTAAATTTACATAAAATGTCTTGGTATTGTTGACATTAACGTTAACGTTAATCTATAATGGTAATATACAATTGACGTTAACGTTAATGTTAAAGAGAGGTGAAGGGGAAAGCATGTATCTAATCGATGACGTGACGAAAATGACCGGTTTGACCAAGCGTGCTCTTCGTTATTATGAAGAGATTGGACTCATTTTGCCCCCGCAGCGCACGAAAGGAAATGCACGGATTTATTCCGAAGAAGAGGTAAAAGAACTAAAAAAAGTAGCAGAAGCAAAAGAAGTTCTCGGTTTTTCTTTACAGGAGCTGCAGCAGTTTATGTCGCTCAAAAGAATGATTGAAGAAAGAAGTGAGCAGCAAGGGTTATCAGCCAAAGAGATAACTAAAATAGAAAATTTACTGGAAAATCAAATCAAGATGATTGGATTTAAAGTGGTTAAAATGCAGGCATTTAAAACAGAATTAAAAGAAATGCGAGAATCTGCTATGGAAATACATGAAAAAACAAAAACAAAAGGAGAGATGAAAGAGTGGAAGGACAGCATTCAAATAACCGATTAGGTCAAATTATTACGGTAGTAGCTACTTTTTTAGCGTTTATGGGGATCGGGGTAGTAGATCCGATTTTACCGGAGATTGCTAAGCAAATTGGAGCTTCCCATTGGCAAGTAGAAATGTTATTTACTTCCTATTTGCTAATGATGGCTATTATGATGATTCCAGCAGGCATCTTAGCATCACGTGTAGGAGACAAGCGTTTGATGGTAACAGGACTTATTATTGTGACGATTTTTGCAGCACTATGCGGGTTTTCTAACAATATTCCTCAGCTTTCTATTTTCCGAGCAGGATGGGGACTTGGCAATTCGTTTTTCTTTGCAACAGCTATGACGCTGCTTATTGCATTATCAGGTGAAGTGAAAAAAGCAGTAGGGTTATATGAAGCTGCGATTGGTTTGGGAATGGCCGGAGGACCGCTTGTAGGAGGCGTGTTAGGAAATGCTTCTTGGAGATTGCCGTTTTTCGGTACAAGTGCTTTAATTTTTATCGCCTTTATTTTAGTATTAACGATTGTTAAACAGCCTACAAGCACTAAGCCTCGTAAAGCAGCGGGTTTTAAAGACATGGTAAAACTTTATAAATTAAAACCATTTACTCAAGGCGCTGTATCAGGCATGCTTTATTACTACGGATTTTTTACAGTGTTAGCTTATACGCCGCTTATTCTATCGATCGGAGCTCTTCAAATTGGCTTTGTTTTCTTTGGATGGGGATTATGTTTAGCTTATGGCTCAGCGGTTTTAGCGCATCAGTTAGAAAAAAGATATCAGCCAAAACAAGTGTTACATGTTAGCTTAATTGTCTTTTCACTTATTTTAATTTGTTTATTTGCCTTTGATGCAACATGGTTACGCATTGTTTTAATCATGGCCGCAGGTCTTGTATCAGGACTTAATAATGCATTATTTACGAGTCATGTCATGGAAGTATCTCCTTATGAACGAGGAATTACATCTGGAGGATATAATTTCTTAAGATGGTTAGGTGCAGCGTTTGCTCCTTTATTATCAGGAGTTATCGGCAATGCCGTAGCGCCTCAAGCTCCTTTTCTCGTAGCAGCAATTCTTGGGTTGCTCGCTTTTGTTATTATGGTTATAAAAGTAAAAACAACTTCTCAAACGAATGAAGCTGTATCTAAATAAACGTTGAAATAAAAGGCTTTTTCTTGTGAAAAGCCTTTTATTTTGTTTTATGTTATAATAGTAAAAACGTTTTTAATCATAAAAATGAAACTCTTTACCAACTTGTACGTATACTTTATATGTACATAAATCTTTTTAGGAGCGTGATGCCCATGGCCACCTGTCAAAATTGTAATCATAAATGGAACTGGAGGACAACCTTTAAACAACTGTTAACATTTAGAAACGTTTTAGAATGCCCACACTGTGACAAACAACAGTATATCTCTGCAAAATCCCAAAAGCGATTATCAATCTACTCATTTGCACCCCTTATTATTTGGCTTATTCTCTCACTATTTGACTTTTCCTTTCCATCCATTGTTGTCGCGGAGCTTATTTTCTTCATAGCAGCGGTTGTTATGATGCCACTTTCTTATGAAGTAAGCAGCGAAGAAGAACCCTTGTGGTAATAAAAAAACCTTCCGTTAAAACGGAAGGTTTTTTTATGCGGCTTTACCGTCTAGCTGTTGTCCATGATGGCGCTGATAATACACCCACCCAGCATTCAACAGTAGAAGAACACTCGTTGTTAAGAATACGTAAGGAATTCCTTTAGCTCCGGCAATTTGTCCGCCAATGACTGGACCGGCTAAATTTCCAAAATATTGCGCTGTTTGATTATAGCCAAACATTTTACCTGTAATAGAGTCCGGTACAATTTTCTTTAAATAAGAATTAATAGAAGGTAATAATCCTCCCATTGCAAAACCGAGTAAAAAACGAAGTAAGAATAGCTGCCAAGTACTATTCACAAAGGCCTGCAAGCCGCAAATAACCGCTACGATAAGCAAGCATATTTGAAGTACATTTTGAGGGCCCACGCGATCGCTGACTTTGCCAAGTTTTGATGCAGCTAAAATATTTGAAATTCCTGTTGCCGCCACGACAAAGCCTGAAATAAGGGCAAGGTGATCGGTATGAGTAGACAGTTGTTTTACATACAGTGTAACGATTGGCTGAATAGCCATAACCGCAAGCTGCAGTAAAAAAGTTGTAACAAATACACCAATCACGGCCTTTGAATTTTTAAGAGACAGTAACCCAATGTTAGATTTTTTCGTCGTTTTCGCCGTCTCTTTTTTGTCTTCTTGAATTAAATTTACAATTAAAAAAGACAAAAACATAAATGCACCCGTCACGAAAAAAACGTGACGCAATCCAATTGTATCTCCTAAGTAGCCGCCTACTAGCGGTCCTAATAAAGATCCTGATACAGCCCCTGTAGACAACATACCTAATGCTTTACCGCTGTGCTCTTTAGGTGTTTGAGTCGCTACTAACGTAATGGCTGCAGAGATGAAGCCGGAAACGGCCCCCATTAAAAAGCGCAGTCCGACAAGCTGATAGACATTTTGAACAAAACCAATAGAAGTCATAACAATTGCCATACCCAAGCTTGCGCGAAGGAGCATAAGCTTTCGGCCATATTTATCGGCCAAACTCCCCCATAAAGGAGAAACAATAGCCGCCATTAAAAAGGTAGATCCAAATGCAATACCAGCCCATCTGCTGATGGAGCTTGTATCGTGAACGCCCAGCTTTTCAATATAAAGCGGTAAAAACGGAATAACTAAACTCATCCCGGCTGTGGTGCAAAAAGAACCGAACCAGCAAATGTACAAGTTTCGTTTCCATAATTCCATTCTATTTCCTTCTTTCGTTGTACCGCATGGCGTGAAAACAACAAAAGAGCGAAACCATACGGCCTGCTCTTTTAGCATACATGCAGCATCTTTTTATCAATATAAATTATACCATATATCAGAAATGTTTAAAAATAAAATGATTTACTTAGTGAACTATTAACGTAAAGTGAAAATAGAAAGGGGTACAGTTTTACGTCAGGTTTTTTAGCCGCTTGAAGATGGTAATGATTCGTTCTTTTCGGGTATAATGTGGCGTGAAGCGTCCTCAATTTATTTTCGTTTGAGCATTTATTTATAATAGAAGACATATAAAAGGACGGTGGTATGTAAATGACTAAAAAAGAAAATGAATCCATTTATATTCAGCAGCATTTAGCAAATGAACGAACGTATTTAGCGTGGATTCGAACGTCTATTGCCACACTCGGCATTGGCTTTGTTGCAGGCGGCCTACATTTCAATTCCGGAAAAAAATTAAGTGAAGCAGCCGATACTCTTATTATTGCTGTTATCATCTTTTCTTTAGCTGCAAGTGCAGGTTTGCTTCTCTTCTCAACCTATCATTATTTTTCAACCCGCAAAAAAATTAACAGCCAAACGTATCAATCTTCTCACGCTTTGGTTATTTTTGTTTTAATGATTATGCTGATGCTGATCGGCGCTCTTATGTTTTACTTTTTTAACATTGCATAAAAAAGTTTAAGATGCAAGAAAAAAGGGAAAGCAGTCCCAGAGAATTTACGGTTTTATGAAAGAAAAAGAAGATCTATTGATATGGTGGTAATGGCAGATGTAATTATAATAATATCTTCTTTATGAACCGGCTGTATAATTTTACAGGTTAAATTCTTTGTTAACCGCGGATAATGGAAAAGGAAAGCTTTATAAGCCGAAACTTATCCAATACATGTTGAACATAAAAATTGAATATGAATTTCACTACAGGGTGAAGCGAAAGTAAAGGAGAACGCTGTTATGATTCAAACATCTAAGACCGTTGCCGCTCGTTTTTTTACGGAGCGTTTCTTTGATCAGGCTGCTCAAACAGCCTACTATTTTTTATTATCTTTTGTACCGTTTATTATCTTTCTTTTTTCTCTGCTGAGTTTCTTTCCAATTGATACAAATAATTTGCTGATATTTATTGAACCATTTACGCCTAAAAGCGCCTACGACGTAATTGAACGGTCAATTGAAACAGTTAACAATAGCGGGAAAAAAGTTTTATCTTTTAGTTTATTGGCGACTTTTTGGCTCGCATCTATGGCTATACAATCTTTGGTTCGCTCGTTAAATGACGCGTATCATATTCAAAGAAAACAAACGTTTTTGCGCGGTTTAATCAATGATTTGATTTTAACTTTTGGTTTTATGGTTGTGGTAGCTATTTCATTGTTTGTACCAATTATTGAAGAGGTTATTCGACATTTGGTCCTAACAAAAGTCCATGTTCCTGATATATGGTTTCAAAGCTGGACGACAATTAGATGGGGAATTGGGACATTATTTTTATTAGGCTTCTTCATTCTTTTTTACAAACTGATGCCAAGCGCAAGAGTAACGTGGAAAGATGTACTTCCAGGGGCTGTTTTCTCCACGCTAGGATGGCAAGTTGTATCTACCGGATTCGGATACTATGTCCAGTTTGGAAGCTACTCGCAAATCTATGGTCAGCTTGGAAGTATTATTATTTTAATGGTCTGGTTTTATTTAACGGCCGCTATTTTATTAATTGGCGGTTTAATAAACGGTAATAAGTTCATCAAAGCTCACAAGACAACGTATAGAGACGCGGAAAATGACTAGGGAAACCTAGTCGTTTTCTTTATATTCAGTTTTACAGTTAGAAAGTTTATCAAAAAAATATTGCGGGTAACTATTGAATATCTCGTTGCCTTCCCTTTACACACAACAAAAAAGCAGTAGGAGTTCACGTTGAGATGAGGTGGAAAATTGAATAATTTTAATCGGTTTTTAATCGCAATTATTGGAATTGCAGGACTGATTTGTTCCGGTATGTTAGCACTGATGGTTTATAGGGTTCCTCACCTTTCAAGCTGGTTAGAAAAGTGGCAGCATCAGGAGTGGTTTTACTACACAGTTTTATCAATAAGCGCATTTTTAGCTGTTATTTTTATTATTTTTCTTTTAACAGGCATATTTAGCAGACCGCCTAAGAAGAATTTAGCAATTGTAACTGGTGAAGGCAAAATAACAATTTCTAAAGCAACGATCGAATCTACAGCTTTACGAGCAATTAGAAGCTTTCAGGGAATACGCTCTCCTGAAGTCCATGCCTCTATTCATTCTCGCAAAGAAAAAGTTAGTCTGTATATCAACTGTTCGTTGTTTGGACGAGATGGACTACCAACACTAGGAAAAGAGATGCAGCTTGAAACAAAACGCGCCGTGGAGGCCTTACTCGAGCTTCCCGTTCACTCCGTCCGTATTGACTTAACAGATACACAAACACGAAAGAAAGAGCGTGTTGTGTGATGAAGGAGGGACATAATGAGTACTCCAGATAAATTGATTCCGTACCGTGGCCGAGTACTTGGTATTCTGGCAGGTTTAGTGTTGGCAATTTTGCTGTTAACAATTGGTTTTGGCCCCACGCTGCTAATTGTAGCTTTTATGGGAATTGGTTATGTAATCGGGAAGTGGCGAGACGGTCATTTAGACATAAATGCTTGGGTAGGATTCTTTACTAAAGGAAGATAGAAAATCACTTTAAGGGAGATGTTAGTTATGGCAGTTAATGAAACAAATACAGCAGTAAAATCTCAGGAAAATACACATCAAAATACATTAACATTTGAAGATCAAGTCATTAAAAAAATTGCTGGAATTGCAGCTAATGAAATTAA
The DNA here is from genome assembly GCF_057586255.1 of Priestia sp. SRI_019. Lineage (NCBI taxonomy): Bacteria > Bacillati > Bacillota > Bacilli > Caryophanales > Bacillaceae > Priestia > Priestia sp. SRI_019. The sequence continues at coordinate 202,255 of NZ_JBYCZN010000002.1, forward strand.
AGGAATTTTATCAATGAGCGGCGGATTTATGAGCGGGTTAACAGATCGCTTCCGCAGCACTGAAGATATCACAAAAGGGATTAACGCTGAAGTAGGAGAAAAGCAAGTTGCCCTTGATTTAAAAGTAATTGTCGAATACGGAAAAAATGTTCCAGCTATTTTCTCTGAAACTGTTAATAATGTGAAAAAATCAGTTCATGATATGACGGGATTAGAGGTAGTAGAAGTAAATATGCATGTAGAGGACGTAATGACTCGCTCTGAATTTGAAGCGAGAACGGATCGAGACAAAGAGCAGGAGTCAAAGCGTGATCTTGAATAAAATATAAAAGGTAAACACTTCCATTCATCATATATTCTTTGTATGATGAATGAGAAGTGTTTTTTTATGGGAGGGAGAATTCTGTGATTTTGGTTAGTTCCTGCTTAGCAGGTCAAGCTTGCAGATATAATGGAAGCAGTGCCTTAGTTAAGGTAATTGAAGCGCTCGTTGAAAATAAAGAAGCGGTGATGATGTGTCCGGAACTGTTAGGTGGATTTCACACGCCTAGAGAACCGGCAGAAATTATAAAAGGAACGGGAATAGACGTAATAAACGGAAATGCGCGAGTTATTGAACGATCGGGAAAAGACGTGACAGATATATACATAGACGGGGCCTATAAGGCACTGAGCATCGCAAAAGAAATAAAAGCTACTGTTATTGTACTAAAAGAAAACAGCCCTTCATGTGGAAGTGAACATATATATAACGGAGCATTTTCAAATGTTAAATTAGCCGGTGAAGGGGTAACGACTGCGTTGCTAAGAAAGCATGGTTTTATCGTTATGTCCGAATCTCAATTTGCAGCTGAAATGCATGAAGACCCATCATAATCAAAAAAAGCGTACACACATAGTGTACGCTTTTTTTATAAAAGCTTATTTACTGTGAAGCGTATCTGCTGTGCTTTCTGTTCGTGTTACCGCATAAAGAGAGCAGAAAAGACCAAGCAAAACAAAAATAGACCCGACCCAGCCGTTATAAATAACAGAGTATTGATTAACGACAATTCCTCCAACATAGGAGCCGATCGCAATTCCTACGTGTGAAATCGCTGCATTAGTGCTGATTAAAATGTCCGACGTGTCGCGTGCACTATGGATAATTAAATTGCTTTGAGCTGGTGAAACCGCCCAGCTGAGCGCACTCCAAATGATCATAAGAAGCAAGAATACAATAAATGGTAAATGAACGCCAAAAGGCATAGCAATCATGCTAACAAAAAAGAGAGCAATCATGGTGATAACAGATGAAGAAGGGTTCCATTTATCAGAAACAGCTCCTCCAAGTCCTCCTCCTGCCACGGCAGCAAGACCGAAAATACCATAAATAATGGTCACCATCGTTGTATTTAATCCTAGTGTTTCTTGTAAAAATGGTGTGAAGTACGCATAAAGCGTTAAATGGCCCGCAAGTACAAATAATGTTGCTAGGTGAATAGCGAGCATTTTTTTATTGCGTAAAGCTTTTACCTGAGTTTTTAGCGGTACAATTGGCGCAGGAGCTAGACGCTCCATTGTAAACCAAACGGTAATCATAATAATGGCAGTCAAAATTGCAATCATAACAAATACTTGACGCCAGCCAAGCGCATTTCCAATCAAAATACCAAGAGGAATGCCTAAAACAAGTGAGCCGCTGATTCCCATAAATACGATGCCAATTGCTCTGCCTTGGTATTCAGGTTTTACCATTCTAGAAGCCATTGTGGTAGATAGTACAATGATAAAAGAACCGCTCGCAGCAGCAAGAATACGTCCAATCAGTAGCATATAATAGCCCGAACTGTAGGCTGAAAATACATTGCTCAATAAGAAAATAAATAATGTCCACATATAAACTTTTTTACGCTCTATCTTAGCCGTCACATTTAGTAAAATCGGCGCAGACAAGGCATAAACAAACGAATAAATAGAGATTAAATAACCTGCTTTTGCTAATGATACATGAAATGCATCGGCAATTAAGTCTAAGATGCCTCCTAGAATTAATTCGACCGTTCCAACAACAAAAGAAGCAATCGCAAGTATGTAAACTTTTTTATTCATCAAAAAACCCCCTCTTTAAAAAGTTACAACTAGAATAGTAACCTTTTTTAGAAGGGATTTCAATAGGTAATATTAAAAAGGTTACTAATGAATTAGTAACCTTTTTAATATCGCAGGCGAGTAAGCAGCTCCATGATCTCAGAATCTTGAAGAAGCTGCTCTTGATATTTCTTTGTAATATGGGTAAGTGCAACGTCATGATAAAAGAAATCAGCAAAAACTTTTACAAGCGGCTGCGACATGGTTTTTATTGCTTTCCATGTCTCATGTTCAATGCCGGCAAATAAAAGGTAAGCATCGTCAACAATAATCAACTGCGACGGCTCAAGGTTTTTATGATCATCTATTGGATTTAATGTATGTAAATGTTTGAGGGCAGTCTGCAAGTTTCCTATGGTTAAGACCTCGACGTTTACGCCTTGTTTCTCTTTTTCTTCTAGCAATGAGCGGTAATGTGCTAACTCATCATTCCACGCGGATAAAATAATAGAAGATTCCGCTTCATGAATCAATTGTTCGATGTGAGCAGAAATAGAGGATTTATCTTTTAAACTCCAAACATGATCATCTGTAAACGTTTTTTTAATTTTATATGTTTTTAATTCATTAATGTCATTTTCAAAATCAGCAGTAAGTTTTTGAATGACGGTTTGAAGGGCTACCGCTGAGTAAAGTTTCTTTTTCCCGGACAATGTATTTACTACAATACCTTTATCAATTAAACGATTAAGCACTTCATAAATTTTTGCTTTTGGAACATGCGAATACGTAACAATTGAACTAGCATCCAGAGGGCCATCATTCGCAAGCAGCGCTTCATATACTTGACTTTCATACTGAGAAAAACCAAATTTTTGCAGCATAATTTTCTATTCATCATCCTTTCTTTTTTTAAGTATATCACGGTTTGTAAAAGTATTACTAATTGTATCAGATGTAGTAATCTTATTAAACTGTGTTCTAAATAATCATTAAAAATAAAATAAGCTATTAAAGGATCTTTATTACAGGAGAAATATTTTTAACCATATACTTTCTATACTAAAACACTCAACATGGGGTAAAGAAAAGAAAGAGGTGAAAAAATGAAGAAAAATGAAAAACTACTGTTGAAAAAAATGAACATAAAACAGCAAAGAGAAGTAGCTGCTCAGCTTGAAGACGTACTGGATTCCTTACTGTCCCTTGAAGAAAAATTATGCTCAGCACCTGATAATAGCGAGTGGCTTTCTTTACAAGCTCAGCTTGAAAAAAGAGAACATGAGCTGAAATTCAAGCATAAAATGCTGTGCGAAGAATGGACAGCACTATAAAAGACAGGCATTTTGTCTGTCTTTTATTGCATCTAAATTTTCATTACGCGAATAGGGCTAACCATCAAAATAGCTAACATAATCATAAGGTAAGGATTCACGTAATAAAACATGCCAAGCAGTGCGATAATTAGAGCGGGAAAAGGAATAGGAAACCCTATAAAATAACCTATGGTTGGATTTGCACTAAATTTAGCTAATCTTAATGCGCCCATGCTTGGATAAATCATAAAAGCGAGTACGGTTAGCCAAGAGTGGGGAGAAAGAGTATGAAATAGCATTGCAGGCGCTACGCCAAAGCTTATAATATCAGCCAAAGAATCTAGCTCTACACCAAACTCACTGTTAACTTTCAGCTTTCTCGCAATTTTGCCGTCAAATAAATCGAAAAAAGCGGCTAGAAAAATAAAAAGAGCAGCTAAGCGTTCGTAGCTATTCATATTAAAAGCTATGGGAAATACGCCGCTTAGCAAATTTCCAATCGTAAAGAGATTCGGAACCCATTTTAACAGTCGAAGAATCAATGTCATACAACCGCCTTTCACAGTGTGTACGATTAGTGTAACTGTTAAATCGTATTATTATGTGAGATGTCAGATAAAAAGCAGGTAGTATTGAAACCTGGCTGTCGTTCCTGCAATATATATCGTATAATACGATAATAACTAAAAATACGATATAAAGGAGCAAGATCATGAAAATAGAGGAGTTAAACAGCTATTGGACGTCTATTTATTATCATTTGCACTATACGCATGAAGAGAAAATAACACACCAAACAATACGTCTTTTACAGCATATAGATAAATCATCTTCGGTTGGAATAAAAGAAATTGCGGATTATTTACACGTTTCACATAATACGGCATCTGAACACGTAAAGAGAAATATTGATAAAGGGTATGTATATAAAAATAGAGATATACATGATGAAAGAAAAGTAATTCTGCATTTAACAGAAGCAGGAAAAGACCTATTAAAACGGAATTCAAGCTTGGATGAAGAAAAAGTATCAGCTATTTTACGCGAAATGACAGCATCTGAAAAACAGCTGATTCAACAGGCTTTTCAGTTATTGAGCGAGCGTGCAAAACATGTATAGTATCATCAAAATTTTAATGTCGGCTCTTATTATTGCAGGGGTAACAGAAATGGCCAAAAGATTTCCCACATACGGTGGAATTGTGGCTGCCCTTCCAATTGTGAGCTTACTAAGTATTATATGGTTATCAGTGCAAGGAGAAAAAAAGGAAGTGGTCAGTCAGTTTACGCTAGGCGTTCTTTATGGACTGCCAGGCACTATTTTACTACTTGCTGTCGTCTATATTTGCTTAAAAAACTCTCTTCATTTGTTTATGAGTTTATCGATAGGAGTCATGTGTTGGGGCCTGTTTTTAGGCCTTCAAAAGATCGTGGTTAAACTAATTAATACATAAACTATCGGAATTTAATCCAATTTTCTGTAAAATGAAAGTCTAAGTGAAAGATAGGAGCTGAGTAGAGTTGAGTTTAGCAGAGAAAAAGTTAGGAATTGACCGAGTTGTTTTTATTGGCAGAACGTTTGAAGAGTATAGAGCTATGTTTAATTTGAATGAAAAGTATTTAAAAGGAAAAAAAGTGTTAGATTGTGCTGGCGGGGCCTGTTCTTTTACTGCTCATGCCTTGCAGCAAGGTACGGAGGCTATTAGCTGTGATAGTGCCTATACATTTACGGCAGAAGAGCTTGAAAAGAAAGGAAGCCTGGATTTAATTCATACGATGAATCAAATGCAGCATGTACAGGAACAGTATGTGTGGAAGTATTTTTCGTCTATTGATGATTTAACTGAACATCGAAAAAGAGCACTAAAAGATTGTATTGCTCATATGAAAAAGAACCCCGAAGCCTATGAGTACGGAGCCCTTCCTAATTTGTCGTTTCAAAAGAACGAGTTTGATTTAACGCTTTGTGCAAACTTTTTATTTATGTACAGCGACCGTTTAGATTATGCGTTTCATTTAGAGGCTTTAAAAGAACTGATACGCGTTACAAAAGAGGAAGTACGCTTGTTTCCTTTAACGAATTTAAGCGGAAAGCTTTCTACTTATTTGCCGCAGCTGTTAGAAGAGATTGCGCCTCTAGTAAAAGGAACAGAAATAGCAGACGTCCCGTACGAATTTCAAAAAGGTGCCAATCAAATGTTGAAAATATATGTATAACAAATATAACGAAAGCCGCTTTTAGTTAAAGCGGCTTTTTAACATTCAAACGTTTTTTGGCAGTTTGAGTATGCTTCGTTATAGTTTCAGATCCAAGCGCTTTAGCTAAGCCGAACGAAGGCATATTCACATATACTGATTCATAATTTCCTGCAGGAATGACGTACGTTTCATGATAAATGCCAACTGCATTTGTTTTTGAAGCCTGTTTATAAAAAGAATTCCACGCCTTTAAGTGCTGAGGGCCCTTGGCATAGGAGGTCAATTGATCAACTGACTCCCAATATTGTATCAGCGTGATGGTTCTTAAATTAAAAGATCCTTGTAGAGATAAAAAACCGAGATCTTTATTTGCATACAATTCGCGAATCATGGGAGGCATTGCTTTAAATACAGGAAACCACTTGTGTACAGCTGTCCATTTATTAATGCGCATTCCTATAACGAAGACCACCAAATCCTGACCGGGCTTAGCCATCACACGATTGGCATGAATCATCAATTATGCCCCTCCTCATCATATAATTTATTAATCGTATCTTTGCACCATTCTATTGAAGCACACGTTGTGCGTTTCCCGTAGTCTAGGGTAATAAGCCAATACGTTCGGTCAGGAGAAGTGCTGTTAGAAATGCTGTCTTCAATTCCGCAATACGTGTAATAACGTTCAGTTAATTTCTGCTGAGCGTTTTTTAACTGCGAAATTGTAAGGTCCTTTTCTTGATGACTACTAAAGAAGAGTTTTAACAAAAGTTCATTTTGTTCGGAGGAGAGCTGTTTAATAGGTTCACGCAGCCAATTTTGTAGGACTTCTTTTCCCTTATTCGTTATTGCATACTCTTTTTTATCTGGTTTATCAGTTTGAGCAACGGAATTGACCGTTGCTAGTTCATCATTCACAAGCTTTTGTAAAGTGGGATAAATTTGGCCATAACTGATTTTCCAAAAATGATTTAAACTTCGATCCATTAACTGCTTAATTTCATAACCAGTTCTGCATTCCGTGGTAAGCAGTCCCAAAATTGCATATGTTGTTTGATTTTCCTTCATTTATTTTCCTCACCTATATCTTTTTGATATATATTACCATAAATAGGATGATATTCAATAAAAAAACGCGAGAGTTATGCACTCTCACGTCTAAAAAAAGGTTTGTATTGCTGAACCACCATTTGCGAAGCAGCAATAAATAAAAAGATAAAGCCTCCACACATTAGCAACATGACAGCACCTATTCTCCATAAAAGCTTTGGCATCAGCATATCTCCTTTTTTGAAGTTATTACCTATAGTGTAAAGAATAGCGTGCAAAAATTCTAGTCATAACTAGATATAATTTTATGCCTTTTTTAAACTGACTCTTCCTTTGGGTCGTCTTCTAGATCCTCTTCGTCAAAAATAGGAACTTCCGTATATATTTCTTCTTTTTCGAAAGTGGAAGAAGAATTTTCTTTTTCCTCTTGTGCAGGCTTCGTTTTACCAGAAGAAATATCTGATTTAGCGTTTTTTAACTCTTCCATATCTTTTTGGATTTGGTCCGTGAAATCCTTTGGTATCGCTCCGCTTCCATATGTAGCTCCGATGTTTAAAGTACCGCCGAGCTCCTTAATGCCAACTTGGCCAATATTGTTGTTTTGTTCGTATTTATCAAGAAAAAATTTATCAATATGAATAGGTGGGGGAGCATTTTCTAAAAGTGTGCCTTTTTGGTGAATCAATTTTACTTCTTCTTGAAGGGAAGACGTTCGTTTTAGCATGTCCACCTGTACTTCGGTTAAAAGCGACATGCTGCGCTCTAATGCTGAAACTCTTTCATCTAGTTCGGTCATTCTTTTGAGATAAGGAGCCATTTTTTTCTCTACAGATTGTTCTACCAAGCCAGTTAAATCCGGATAAGGTACAGTTTCTATCTTTTTATCGCGAGGGGGTTGCGTGGAGATCGCTTGTTCTAATTGCGCTACTTTTTCCTTTAAAAATTGAAGCTGGTTAGCAGTCTCTTTCATATCTTTTGCATATGCTTGTTCAGCATTTTTATGAGCGTTTCTTTGTGAAGATGAAGAATCATTGGAGTGCGAGTGCTGAGCCTCCAGCTTTTTTTTGAGCATTATGAGAGAACCAATTTGCGGTTCGAGTTTTAAAAAACGGTTCATGTGAACTTCAAGCGTGTTAATGCGCTTGATTTGATGTTTGAAGTCCGCTAGCTCAGTATGAAGCTGTTGGTTAGTCTGTTTGGGGTTGAAAAATCCTTTCATAGACATTTCGCTTCTCCTCATCTTGGGCTTATTTCCAATGTAATAACAGTTAGATAAATATATATTGGTCCAGTTTGGAAATTCACGTTAAATTCTTTGCGTTTATAAATGCTTATGTGAACTATTGAATTTCATTCATAAAACTACTAAGCCTTATTCAATGTGAATACGTTCTTCTTGGAAAAACTGCCTGTGATAAGAAAGAATAAGCAGTCCATTTTCAAATTTTGCACGCAGATGATGCGCATCCGTAGGCTCTGGCAATTCAATAATTCGGTTAAAGTCTCCAGAAGGTCGTTCTTGTACAACCGGCTGTCCTGTGATGAGAGGGTGCGGTGAGCCTTTTAACAAAAGCCGGCTGCCTGAAACAGACACGTGCAAATTTTCTTTTAGATAGCCGGGCAAGTCAGCGATAATAATGATTTCATGGGGGGTAACGTAAATGTCAACGAGTGGAAAATTACTTTTAGAAGCCTGAGGTGCCTGATATGAATCAGGAGCATTCATGTCCATATTTTCTTTCATAAATTCGTTAAAAGCAGTTTGATCAAAAACACCGTTCCAAAAGTCATTTGTTTGATATTTTTTAGCAAATTCCATCCACTGCATAAGTTTATCAAAGTCCATATGGTTTCCTCCTTACACACATCATAAAAAGATGGAATTTGAATATAGTTTGAAAGGGGGGTGGTTTAAATGGCAGGTGCATCTATAAATATTAATATTTTAATGCTAAAGATAAATTCCTTTGAAAATGCGTCTGCAGTAAATATCGGACAGAATTTACTAGCAGACTGGAATAATTCAGATAAAAAAACACAGGGATTTGGGCAAAACTTTGGTGATGATAGCGGCTTTATAGGAACGAGAAGCTGTGTCGATGATCGAGATCAAATTGACAGCCCATCATCTTTTCAAAAAGTGCCCATTTCATAGAAAAAGCCTAATAAATATAGCCAGTTCAGATGCAGGTTATATTTATTAGGCTTCCGATTGAATGCTAATAGACGAATAGATGAAGATATGCTGCTCGTTGTGCGCAGTAGAGGTAGAGGAGATGAAAAAATTAAATTACGCTATTTTTAACTGAGTTTGAATCATTTACATCTGAGTCTATAATCCATGAGAACGGAGTTACGTTCGGAGAAAAATCTCCGTTTGATTCTCCCAGACCTTGATTACGTTTATAAGATACGAACACATCAAGCTGCTGATTAGGTCCTATGCTTAAAACGGATGAATTATCCAAAACGTTCACTTTGAAGGCTTGTAAGTTAATGACCATGGGCGAAAAAATCATATGGTTTCCTCCTTATTTATCATTTTTTGTTGCAAATGCATCTACATAATCGTTATCTACAGTTTTTTGAGCAGATCCTGCTGTAAAACATTGATCAGCGTGCTGCTGTCCGAAGGCCTGATTTTTCTTTGCTGTGACATATCTTGTAACTTTTGACGTATTTCCAATAGAAATACTGCTTGCTTGATCAGCACTGCGAACGTTCAAATTTCCTAGGTTGATTTTTGTTGAGTCGAATAGCATATTATTCTCCTTTCAAACGACAGTTCTTCTAAGTCTTTAAAAGCTTATTGTAGCTTCTTTGAAAATATGAATAATACATGGATTCATTCAGAGAATAGAAGTGGTCTACTGTAGCGTATTGTAGTTCTGTGTAAAACGTGAAAAGATTTTAAAACCTCGACAGGAAAAGGAGGGAATAATAAAAATGCACGATATTTTACATGCTGTAAACACATCAGCAGTAAAAAGTGTGTTATCACTCTGCACAGAAGCTGCCTATTTTCTGTTCGTATCATTGCCTCTTCATTCATTAAGCCCCTAACGCTTTTCTTTTCTGTCATGTTTCATTAAAATGAACATAAACATATATGTAGAGAAAAGAATAGTGTAGTGTTTTCTAACGTTATAAAATAGCTTACTATACGAAGAAAGCGTCTATAATAAAAGAAATGAACCTTTTGCGTGGTCAGCTGACGATGCTTTTTATTTTTACAAACTGGTGTGAAGGCAGAAAGGAGAGAATTCGATGAGTTTGCGCGAGCGGCTGCTGTATGTAGCGGAACATTATAAACAAATGGGTGGAGATGTACTTGTGAAACATGAAATAGAAAATATGCTTACACGCAGGCTTCCGATTTCTCTTTATCGATTGGAGCATATAAATCGAGAAGAAATGCGTATATCGGGACACCATGCTGAAACATTTCCTTACGTGACCCTTGCGAATAAGAATATAGAGAGTGACGTGATGGTCGCGTATTTATTCAGTGAAGACGGTCAGCGCATTTACTTAGTCATGATGAGAGGAGACTCAGAAGAAGGAACCGATCTGAAAGACATTCGGTTTTTCACTCCTGAACATGCCCGCGTATTGAAAGATAATCATATTGTCATTGGTACAAGCATGGAAGCGAAAAACTTTGAGGATAGAGTAGCTCTTTACCTCCCTTACAATATAGCAGACTTACCTAGCAATGATCAGCTTCAAGATGACTTGTATTTACTGCTAAGTATGCATGAACAGTATATAAAAACATACGGAATGAGCAAAGAGATGATGGGAGACAAAGACGCCATCGTCCATATTCATGAGTATATTAGGAAATCTGGATTTACATATGAACGACATGATATAGCCAACGCCTACTTTGCTTTAAAGACCAAACCGTTTATTGTTTTATCAGGAATGAGTGGGACAGGAAAAACAAAGCTTGCTCAGCTCTTAGCAGATAGTATCGGTGCTACGATTGAAAATGGAAGACAAGTGCTCATTCCGGTTCGACCCGATTGGCACGATAGTTCAGATTTATTAGGATATATTGATTTAAGAGGAGATTTTCGCAGAGGATCGTTTCTGTCGATTATGCAGCAAGCCATTCAGCACCCAGCTTACACATATGTTGCCATATTGGATGAAATGAACTTAGCTCGAGTTGAACATTATTTTAGCGATATTTTAAGCGTAATGGAAAGCAGGAGCTGGTCAAAAGGGAAAATCAAAACGGCTCCGTTATTCCCGGGACATAAGATGTTCCGAGATATTTATTTGCCGTCCAATCTTCTCATTATCGGTACAATTAATATGGATGAAACAACTCATGGGTTTAGTCAAAAGTTGTTAGATCGTACCAACACCATTGAGTTAAATAAGATTCAACTAGATTCTTTTGATTTTTTAGATGATAAAGATCCGTCTCAGCACGGCATTCAAAATGTACAAATTCAAAGTCAATATGTTCACTTAAAAGATGCGTATGTTGAACATGCTGAGCTCATTCACGAAGTAACAAATGAACTTCTAACCGTCAACGAGATGCTTATAGAAGTCGATCTACAAATAGGTTACCGCGTACGCGACGAAATATGCTTTTATTTAATTTACGCGGTGAAAAGCGGGATGTTTACATTTGATCAGGCGTTTGATTTTCAGATTTTGCAAAAAGTTTTGCCTCGTATTTCAGGAAGCGATGGGTACACATTTGACTTATTAAAAAACCTTTATTATTACTGTACAAATACACTGTTAGATGATGAATTTGAGACAGCTGTCGTAAATGCAGATGGAATGAGATTTCCTAAAAGCGCACGCAAAATAATGGAGATGATGAGACGTTTTGAAGTATACGGATACACGTCATTTTGGATTAATACCGTACGTTGAAATTGAAACCGACACATGTACGGTGGTTATAAAAGGGAAAAATAAGAAAAGAATAAAATCTGCCGAAGAAGTGATGTTTTTTTCTTGTACGGGAAAAGGAATTACACATGTAAAAGTATTAAAGCCAACAAAAGGCATGATGACTTCAAAACCGCCGCTTGAGCCTTTATTTTTTGAAAATGAAACCTATCAAATTACAGTTGTTTCTAAAAATGAAACAAGCCTGTTTGTTACCCACGATTCAAAAGCAGTTGAACAAAGTTTTCAAACCGTAGGATTTCCCTACATTTTGACGGGAAATATAAGCTTTCAAAATGAAGTAGGGTATTCTACGTTTCATGTTTACAGTGAAAGAGAAAAAGAGCTGTCCTTTACTCTTGAAATTTTCCCATCAAAGATGAGCTACAAGACAGATTATGTACACATGGTTGATGAAGTGAACGGATACATTCATGATTTGGCATACGATATGCTTCGTAAAACATATATTGAAGCGAAATCTGTTTGGTCTAAGCAAGCAACATGGACGGAATTTTATCATGTGCTCTCTCACTATATGAAACCCTTTCTTCATTCTGTGCGTCAGATTGAAAATCAGCCGTTTCAATCGGTAAAAGTTGAACATGAGCTCATGAGAGGCGATCAAATAAAAAAACAAGATAGCCGTGCTATATCTTTTGTCCGAACACACCCTACCTATCTTGCATCTTCAAGCAGGGGGATTAAAATTAATCGAAATATAAAAGTAGTACCCACAAAAGCAATTGGCACCAGGCATGTGTCTACCTATGATAATCTTGAAAATCAAAGTGTTAAATGGATGATGACGCAGCTGTACCATAAGCTAACTGCACTAATTGACAAATTAATAGAAGACAGATATGTAAAAAAAGAGGCGGTGTCGGCTCTAGAAACTAATCATACCGAATTAAAAAGACTGTTAAATAATGTGTTTTGGCAACGGGTGAAGACCCTCCAAGCTTCAACTCTTCCTTCTACACTGCGTACGGCACCCCGCTACCGGGAAGCAAGCAGATACTTTATGTTCTTAACGCGAGGATTGGCTCTTAACGGAGAATTTTACCAGCTTTCATTAAAAGATATTGCAACTCTCTATGAATACTGGACGTATGTTAGTCTTTTAAAGAAGTTGAAAACTTACGGCAAGCCGATAGAGCAAAACATCATGACAACGACAGAAAAAGGGTTGAACGTCAGGATGCAGCCGTCTTATCATCGTTTTCAAGTGGGGAAAGCAGAAGTCACGCTATGGTATCAGAAAGCATATCATCATACTCATACCGTTATTCAAAAGCCTGATTTACTGCTTGAAGTAAAGCAAGGGGAGAAAAAAAGTGTATATCTTTTTGACGCTAAGTATCGCATCAAACCAAATCACGATACGCCCTCTCCTAGAGAAGAAGATATTAATACCATGCATCGTTACCGAGACGCTATTGTAGAAGAAAATGGGATAAAACCGGTACAAACAGCGATTGTGCTGTTTCCAGGGAAAGCAGAGGGCTATAAGCAGCATCATTTTTATAAAAGTATTAAACGTGTTGGAGTCGGTGCGCTGCCTTTTTTGCCGGGAGAAGAAGGGTTAGTAGAAGAATTTATTGAAGCTATTTGTACGGTAGAACCACATTTTTTCAGCGCTGAGTAGGTGAATAGGTAGAAAGTGAACAAGTCTTTTTTTATGGGTTGACATAGTGTTAAGTTTTTTATGTTTTGATGACATTTCGAGATTTTAGTTGTATTTTCCTGTTGAATTTTCTAGAATAGTAGAGAATAAAACCGTATCGAAAAGAAGTCGTATCATGTGCAGAGAACGTATCAGGAGGACAACGAAGTGAAAAAGATTCTACTATTCACGTTAGTAGCGCTATTGGCAACTTTTTTTATTGACAGGGTATACAGCGAACGCAACCAGGCGCAACTTCAGCAAACTGTAATTAATGAAATTAAAAAAACAAATCAAAGTAAAGAAGAAGCTTCCATCCTTGATTTTAATGAATTATGTGATTTTAGATGGGATAAAGTATATGTTTTTGGACCAGAAACGACTCGCAGTGAGGTAAATGAAAAGCTGGGCTTTACGTGGTCTGAAGCAAAAGCAAAAGGTATTGGAAAAGATAAAAAAGATAACTTTATTGTCTTTGTAGAAAATAATCAAGTAACGCAATATTTAAAAATACCGGCGTCATATGGAACTATTGTTCCTAAGACTTCTGTTGCAAATGAAAGCTAACGAATTTCTTCGTTAGCTTTTTTATGCTTTCTTTTTTAAGGATGAAGTTTTTTTCTCTGCTGTTGATTTTGTCGGGTGTAAAGTAGAAGGATCTATGCTCACTTTTAACATTTCCATTAAATGTCGAATATCTCGTTCTTCGCTTTCGCTGCCTTTTGTAACTTCGCCTTGATTTATTTTTTGTTGAATGACGTTTTGTAAGGCGTCTCGGTAGTTGTTTTTGTAAATAGATGGATTAAAAGAAGTAGATAGCTTCTCAATTAATTCCACCGTCACTTGTGTATCACTTTCATTAATGGAAGAAGTACTGGATAAGTTAGGCACATCTGTGACTGAACGAAGTTCTTCTTCAAAATGCATCGTGTGAAGAATAAGAGATCCGCCCACGGAACGAATAATTGCCATTTGCTGCTTGGAATATAAAAATACATCCGCAATACCGACTTTATTCGTTATTTCAAGTGCATTTAATAAAGTATAATAAGCTTTTAGGCTTGTTTCTCCAGGAGAAATATAGTAGGGCTTATCAAAAAACAGGGGATCAATGTCATCTAACGAAACAAAGTGTAACAATTCAACGGCTTTGTTTGCTGCAAAGGGCTCTTTGACACTGTCAATTTCCTGTTGTGAAAGTACAACAAACTGACCGGTCGCAGTTTCGTATCCTTTAACCAGTTCATCGGATTCTACTTCTCGTCCGCACGTTTGGCAATGTTTTTCTTGATGAATAGGTGTATGGCAAACGGAGTGTAGCGTGCGCAGCTTTACATCTTTTTCTTCAATTGCTCCGTGCAGTTTAATAGGGATATCAATTAATCCAAAGCTGATTTTACCTTTCCAAGCAGTATGAAGCATAAACGTTCTCCTTTTACTCTTTTTTTAGTAGTGTGCCGTAAAACAAATTAGATATCCCATTGTTTTGAAAAGAAGAATATTCTTAAAAAACTATGTGCTAAATAAACAATTAAATAGTTCCAATAAAGCTGCAGAGACAACATCTGCAGCTTTATTGGAAATCAATAGGGACTATTTGCTGATTAGATTCATTTGTCTCATGTTTAGAAATCGTAATTTCGAGGATTTCGTTACTAAATGTAGCGGTAATTTTTTTATTCATCAATGGAAATGGAAAGTCGATTGTACGTTCAACGCTTTCTTCCATTTGTTCTCTTGCAAGCGTTCCTTGCTTTTCATCATGAAATTCTCTAATGCAGTATTTTTTGGCTGTCAGCTGTAAGTGGGCAGGTTGTATCTGAACGATAATATCCTTAGGGTGATACCCTAATAATTCAGCTTCGACAATAAATGATTGTTCTGTTTCAAATAAATCTATACGAACAGAATCATAATCTAAATAACTCATAAAGGGATTTGAAAGCATGACTTCTAACAACTCTTGAAAGCCTTTTACAAACATTTGGTCTGCTGGCAGACGCTTGTTTTTCATTTCTGCGTTCCTCCATTATTTAAACTGTTTCACTTTACTATCATATGCGCGTTTATGTACTTAGTGAACTCCTGCGCAAAGAATAAGCTTGAAGTACTAGCTGTCTTTTCTACGCATAAAAAAGCAAGCTCTGTAGAGAGCTTGCCGCTGTTTTACATATCATGTCCGCTATTGTGTTTTTGACGAGAATGCTTACGGTTTTTTACTTTATGAGATCCGCTTAGCGGTTCTGGCTGTCCAGAATTGCTTTTTGGCGCATTTCTTCTGATGTCTTTGCTGCTGTTTTTGTTCATAGTTAAAGCCTCCCTTTCATTATTAGGGTAGGATAGTGACAGGGAATTTATCCGATGAAAAATTCCCCTTTCTAAAAATAGGTTTAACAAAAACAGGAAATGGGAACAGAAAAAAAGCGTCATATATAATGACGCCTTCTCGTTAGATTTCATGGAGTTAAACGATTTTGCTTTTCTAACTAGTGATTAGTATATCCAATAAGAGATTGTTTTACTGATTTTTTTTGCGTTTTTTATTATTTTGTTTCTGTTGTTCCGTTAATGGTTCATTTGAAAATTCTTCATTATAACCCGCTCCTTTTCCTTGAGCGCTAGCCGCATTAGCTCCAGGAATGACGTGGTTTGACTTGCGTTTAGCCATGTTGAATCACCTCCGTTTCTAGCATGCGTAAAAATCAATGAAATATGAATTATTAGAAAAATAAAAGGGAGATGGAAAAGGTTATAAGTGAAACTTATGTTAATTAATAACATTCTTTTTATTTACTTATGTATAATATTATATTAAGATAGATGGTGAAGGGAATAGAGGATGGGGTAAGTAAATCCTTTATACATAGAATTTTAAGGGGGTAAAAGCAATGACTAAAAAAGACGTTTTTAACGCTCGTTCGTCATTCGATCTTAATGGCAGCACATATAATTATTACCGCTTACAAGCTTTAGAGGAAGCAGGTTTAGGTAACGTTTCTAAGCTGCCGTATTCAATTAAAGTATTATTAGAATCTGTTCTTCGTCAGGTAGATGGCCGTGTTATTACAAAAGAACACGTCGAAAACCTTGCAAAATGGGGAACAAAAGATATTAAAGATATCGATGTTCCTTTCAAACCATCTCGCGTTATTCTTCAAGATTTCACTGGAGTTCCAGCGGTTGTAGACTTAGCGTCACTTCGTAAAGCAATGGCTGATTTAGGAGGAGATCCTGACAAAATCAATCCAGAAATTCCAGTAGACCTCGTTGTCGACCACTCCGTACAAGTTGATAAAGCAGGTACAGCTGACTCATTACGAATTAATATGGACCTTGAGTTTCAACGTAATACAGAGCGCTATAATTTCTTAAGCTGGGCTCAAAAATCATTTAATAACTATCGTGCAGTTCCACCAGCTACAGGTATCGTGCACCAAGTAAATTTAGAATATTTAGCAAACGTTGTTCATGCTGTTGAAGAAGATGGTGAATTTGTAGCTTTCCCTGATTCTCTAGTAGGTACTGACTCTCATACAACGATGATTAATGGTATCGGTGTTTTAGGATGGGGTGTTGGCGGTATTGAAGCGGAAGCAGGTATGCTTGGTCAACCTTCTTATTTCCCAGTTCCTGAAGTAATCGGTGTTAAACTTGTGGGTGAATTACCAAACGGCACTACAGCTACAGACTTAGCGTTAAAAGTTACGCAAGTGCTTCGTCAAAAAGGAGTAGTCGGAAAATTCGTGGAATTCTTCGGTCCTGGCGTAGCAGAACTTCCATTAGCTGACCGTGCAACAATCGCTAATATGGCTCCTGAATACGGTGCAACATGTGGATTCTTCCCAGTTGACGCAGAAGCATTAGCATATATGCGTTTAACAGGAAGAGATGAAAAAGACATTCAGGTTGTCGAACAATATACAAAAGCAAATGGTTTATTCTTCACACCAGAAAATGAAGATCCAATTTTCACTGACGTTGTTGAGATTAACCTTGCTGAGATTGAAGCAAATCTTTCTGGTCCAAAGCGTCCGCAAGATTTAATTCCACTTTCTCAAATGCAAACAGAATTCAAGAAGGCTTTAACAGCTCCTGTTAGCAACCAAAGCTTCGGACTTGATGCTAAAGACGTAGATAAAGAAATTACGTTTAAGCTTGCAGACGGTTCAGAAACAACAATGAAAACAGGTGCCATTGCCATTGCGGCTATCACAAGCTGTACGAACACATCAAATCCTTACGTATTAGTAGCAGCTGGTTTAGTTGCCAAAAAAGCAGTAGAAAAAGGATTGGATGTTCCAGCTTACGTGAAAACGTCATTAGCACCAGGTTCAAAAGTAGTAACGGCTTACCTGCAAAATTCAGGGCTGCTTCCATACTTAGATAAAATCGGCTTTAACATCGTAGGTTACGGCTGTACGACTTGTATCGGAAACTCTGGTCCATTAGAAGCTGAAATTGAAGAAGCGATTGCAGACAACGACTTGCTTGTAACGTCTGTTCTTTCAGGAAACCGTAACTTTGAAGGACGTATTCATCAATTAGTAAAAGGTAACTACCTTGCTTCTCCGCCGCTTGTTGTAGCATATGCACTGGCTGGAACGGTAGATGTAGATTTACAAAAAGATCCAATCGGTATTGATACAGACGGCAATGAAGTATTCTTTAGCGACATCTGGCCTTCTCAAGATGAAATTAAAGAAGTTGTTAGCCGTACGGTAACGCCTGAATTATTCCGTAACGAGTATGAGCGCGTATTCGATGATAACGAGCGCTGGAATGAAATTAAAACAAGCGAAGATGCTCTTTATACGTGGGAGAATGATTCAACGTACATTCAAAACCCACCTTTCTTTGAAGGGTTATCAGAAGAGCCAGGTGAAGTAGAACCGTTAAATGATCTTCGCGTAGTAGCGAAATTTGGTGACTCAGTGACAACGGATCACATTTCACCAGCGGGTTCAATTGCAAAAACATCACCTGCAGGTCTTTACCTTCAAGAAAACGGTGTAGAACCAAAAGACTTTAACTCATATGGTTCTCGTCGTGGTAACCATGAAGTGATGATGCGCGGTACATTTGCAAACATTCGCATTAAAAACCAAGTAGCTCCTGGTACAGAAGGCGGCTGGACAACACACTGGCCAACAAATGACGTAATGAGCATTTATGATGCTTGTATGAAATACAAAGAGCAAGGTACAGGTCTTGTTGTACTTGCAGGTAAAGATTACGGCATGGGAAGTTCTCGTGACTGGGCAGCAAAAGGCACAAACCTTTTAGGTATTAAAACAGTCATCGCTGAAAGCTTTGAGCGTATTCACCGTTCAAACCTAGTATTAATGGGTGTTTTACCTCTTCAATTTAAAGATGGTGAAAGCGCGGATACATTAGGTTTAACTGGAAAAGAAACAATTGCAGTAGCAGTTGATGAAACAGTAAAACCACGTGATCTTGTAAAAGTAACAGCAACTGATGAAGCTGGAAACAAAAAAGAATTTGAAGTGCTGGTTCGTTTCGACAGTGAAGTTGAAATTGATTACTATCGCCACGGTGGTATCCTGCAAATGGTGCTTCGTGATAAATTACAGTCTAAAACACATGCGTAAGTTATAAAGAAAAAGAGCGGTTCTTGTGAGCCGCTCTTTTTTTATGCAAACACACCGTTTTCGACAAAAAATGAAAGGGAAATATGCTATATTATAAAAGAAAATGCCCTATAAAAGGATTATTTTAGTAGATATTGCACATATCTATTAATACATAGATTATCACTTTTTAGAAGAAATAAAGGAGCCGATCATATGGTTAAAAAAATAATTGCGGTCTTGCTTCTAGTAGGCTTTCTTAGCTACGCACTTTGGCAAGGGCTTTCTCCAAATGAAGCATCCGATAATTCTAACTTAAGCGAATACAAGGATTTAAATATCAAAAAAGACGATAGTGCTCGTCAGGCTTCGGGTCAAGCTTATGGGTTGGAACCAAAAGATACAGCGCCTCCGTTTACACTGTCAGATACGAGCGGGAAATCCGTTCAATTATCGGACTTTAAAGGAAAAAAAGTCATTTTAAACTTTTGGGCAACATGGTGTCCGCCGTGTCAAAAAGAAATGCCCGATATGCAAGCGTTTTATGCGAAATATGGAAACGATGTACAGCTGCTTGCGGTTAATTTAACTTCGTCAGAAGGCAGTAAACAGGCAGTATCTAAGTTTCTTAAAGAAAAACAGTTTACGTTTCGTGTATTATTGGACGACCAAGATAGTGTAGGAAGTAAAAAATATCGGGTTTCCACCATTCCGACATCTTACTTTATAGATGAAGAAGGGAAAATTGTTCAACGAGTGAATGGTCCAATGACGCTTAAACAAATGGAAACCTTTGCTCAACAAGCAGCGAATTAACTTCGCTGCTTGTTTTATTAAAAATGAAACTTATTTACTTTACCATCGTATACATAGATAAGTCAGTAAACATGTCAAACTTTCTTACAACTTTTCAAAAAGTATGTTTACTTATCTGACAAATTGGTTACAATATAGATAGTTATATGATATCAGTTTCTTTAGATTTTTCAGATTTTTCATAAAAATTACATAAAGTAGGTGTTGGAATCATGAGAAAATTACGCAAACGTTCATTTGAAGAGTTAGTGCAAGAAAATAAAACGCAACTGTTAAAAGATCAGTCAGAAATTGAACGCATTGAAATGGAAATTGAAAAGCGGTTAGAAGATCGTATGCTTGAAAGAGCTGAATAATTTCAAAGTAAGTTGGTTAGAGTAACGGTGAGGAGGGGATAAGCATGGGAAATCCTAAAAAACAAAGCAAATCTTTTGTTCCGAATCACATCGGCACTCAACCGAGAGAAGCTGGTGGAAATAACGGAAAACAAATGCAAGATACATCCGGCAAGCATCCTCAAGTTATTCAAACCAAAGGTGAATGAATAAAAAGTCGCTGAATTCAGCGACTTTTTATTATTTGAATTCTACTGTGAATAAATAAACGTAAGGATTGCTCGAAATAAGCTCTTTAACAACTTCTCCATCGTCGGTTGAAAGCGGAGCAACTCGTATGCCACTGCCATCGTCACCAAATAAAGCAGCAACTGGATATGTTTTATTCATTTTTACCGTTTGTTTTTTCTCTAATCCAGTAAAGGAATAGCCGTTCATTTTTTTTTGCTTTTCCGCTTCTATTCCTAGGTTTGTATCGTTGCTGCCTACATTAAACATAACTTTATGAGTATCATCATCGATTTTATATGTAATAGCAAACATGTCAAATTCTTTTGAAACAGTCAATCCTCCTGAAAATAAAGGCTCTTTTGCTTTTCCCTTTTCGTAATAAGTAGCTTTTACATAAGCTTCTTTTGCGTGATTAGGAGCTTTCACATCGTATGCAATGATATTGCTTTTGTAGTCTAGGTTTGTCACAGCTAACATTTTTTCTTCATGTTTTGAGTAATGATGAGGCTTCATAAAGGCACTTGCTGTCAACTTTGATGCCAATGAGGTTTGCGACATAAAAAATACGGCAAGCACTGCAATAAAAATGACGCTTAGTAATGTTATCATTCGTTTGGTCATAGCGATTCCCCCTTTGTATGTATATATTACCATATTATGTATGTTTTATATATACATTTTAACTTAATTATAATTATATTATGTAAACTAAAATCATTTTTTTCCACTTATAGAGATGAACAAATCCGGCATACTACAATTGTAACAAAGTTATTTTGAGGAGGAAGATACAATGGCATGGAATAAATCGAATCCAGACGATCGCAGTGATAACGTTGAAAAATTACAAACAATGGTCCAAAATACAATGAAAAACATTGAAGAAGCAGAAGAAGCAGCTGCATGCAGCACTGAAGAAGAACGTCAGCGCATTCAGCAAAAAAATCACAATCGTGAAGTAAGTATCGAAGCAATGCGCAGCGAAATAAAAGATGAGTCAGAAGCTCGTCAAAATGGTTACGAAGGTACGATTTAATAAATAAAACAACGACAATAAGCAGCTAAAAATAAACGGTTTTAGCTGCTTTCTTTCTATATTTTTTTAGTAAGGTCAATACTAATACAAACTAGCGAAGAGGCTTATGTAGGTGAAAAAGCACGTAAAAAAGAAAGTAGTAAGGATTTTGGTCAATTTACTTGTTGTCTTGATTATTGTGGGCTCTTATCACACGCATAAGCCCTTGCCTAAAGGAGTTTCATACGAAAGTAAGCCCCACAAAGTAGAAGATGTATTTCTTTTATCAGACCTAACGTATCAAGACCAGCAGACGTCTGTTTCTGAACAACATATTTTTCAAGCAGTTACAAATGCGATTGATGACGCAAAAGCTTTTATTATTATGGATATGTTTCTATTTAACGGCTACTATAACCAAGGCGAAACGTTTCCTCACCTTAGTGATACGCTTGCAAGTAAGCTGATTGAAAAGAAACGAAAACATCCTACTATCGAAATCGTCTTTATTACAGATGAAATCAATACAACCTACGGCTCACATGATTCAAAGTGGTTAGATTCACTGCGGCTAAACGGAATCAAAGTGGTGCAAACCAATTTATCTAAGCTCAGAGACTCCATTCCACTGTATTCTTCAGTGTGGAGAACGTTTGTTCAGTGGTTTGGTGAAAAAGGAATCGGATGGATCACCAATCCTTTTGGAAATAATGCGCCTAAGACGACGGCTCGTGCTTATTTTAAGGTGTTAAATGTAAAAGCGAATCATAGAAAAGTAGTAGCAACGGATCAAAGCGTTATTATCTCCTCTGCCAATCCTCATGATGCAAGTTTTTATAATTCTAACATGGCCTTTGAAGTAAAAGGGAATATCATTGGAGATGTGGTGAAAAGTGAACAAGCGGTGTCAGATTTTTCTTATGGAGGAAAGTTACCTCGGTATAAGAAGAAAGAAAAAGAAAAGGGAGACCTCTATGTTCAGCTGTTAACAGAAGGCAAAATCTATAAGCACATATTACATGATTTACGTCATGCTAAAAAAGGCGACGATGTATGGCTCGGCATGTTTTATCTTGGAGATCGAGACGTAATAAAGGCGCTTTTGAAAGCTTCTAAACAAGGCGCAAACGTACGATTAATTTTAGATCCTAATGAAAATGCGTTTGGAAGAAAGAAGTTCGGACTGCCTAACCGTCCAGTCGCAGCAGAACTTGTGAAAAAATCTAAAGGAAATATTAAAGTTCGCTGGTATCATACGGGAAAAGAGCAGTATCATCCTAAAACTTTATTTATTCGGAACAAAAGAAAGGCAACGATTATTGCAGGGGCAGCAAATTTTACAAAACGGAATTTAGATAACTTGAACTTAGAAACGGACATTAAAGTATCAGGCCCTTCTAACAAAAAGGTTATGACCGAACTAAACGCTTATTTTGACCGCTTATGGACAAATAAAGAATACACATATACACTTCCTTATAAAAGGTATGAAAATAAGATGACGCGGCTGGAAATGCTGATATATCGCATTCAAAATGCGCTTAGTCTTACAACATATTGAGTAATAACCAAACTAGTAGGAGTATATTCTCCTTATATGGTAAGATAAAACAGGAACAGTGCAAGAGGAGGTAAAATCATGCTAGTATCGAAGAAAGAAATCGAAGTGCGCTATGCAGAAACTGATCAGATGGGCGTTGTGTATCATGCTAACTATTTAGTATGGATGGAAATAGGTCGAACGCAGTTTATTAGTGATTTAGGTTTTAGCTATGCACAAATGGAAAGAGACGGTGTGCTGTCGCCAGTTATTGATATACAGGCTTCATATAAAAAGCCGCTTCATTATGGCGAGACAGCTGTAGTACATACTTGGGTTGAGAGCTATGACGGGCTACGCGTTGTGTACGGCTACGAAATTTTTAATTCAAATGAAGAACTTGCGTTAACAGGAACATCGTCACACGTATGTGTGAAAAAAGAAAACTTTAAGCCTATTTCAATTCGCCGTAATTATCCGGAATGGCATAAAGCCTATGAAAATGCCAAAAAGCAGGGTTAAGCGCAAGAATAAAAAGCATCGATAAATCGATGCTTTTTTTCTTACGCTTCGTAATGAAAGTCAGGTTCTTTTGTTTCTTCATTATAATTTACGGTCAAATCATGACCATCAAAGTACCAAAGGTCTTCATCTTCTACGAAGAATGTTAAACCGTCAACTTTTGTTTCAACGCCAACGTTTTTAGGAGAATCTGTGTTTACACCTAAAGAAAAACCTTTTTGAACGTTACTGCATCCGCCGTAGCGAACAAAAAAGCGAATTGTTTCGTTTCCTTCTAGCATCATTTCGTCTTTGTACCACGTAGCAGCTGCTTCTGTTACTGTTAATTTCATTAATTATGCTCCTTCCAATACTGCGGATACATTTATTATAGTAGAAAGGTAGATAAATTACCAATATATACGAATCCAGCTAGGAAGGAATGAGATAAAATAAAACGATTTAATATAGAGGTGAAGGCTTCATTTCTATATTAAATCGTTTCATTCTTTCATTTGAAATCATATTGTTTTCCAATGGTCTCCCAGCAGTGAACGCAGTAGCGGCTTCCTTCTAGCTGTGAATCCATTTTCTTATTTCGTTTGCAAATGGGGCATTTTTTCTTCACATCATTCACCTCCTTATTTTAGTATCAGTATAACTAATAAATAAGAAATGTATTCGCTTACAAGGTGGTTATAAAAAAAGAAATAAGAGGAAGATCCTCTTATTTCTTTTTACCTGACAAAAATGTGACTTTCGGTTCTGTTTTGTTAAGAATTCGGGTAATGTTTGCGCGGTGTCTGTAAATGACAAAGGCTACAATTAAACCAATAATCATAATAAGCATGTAGTCTTGCTTAAATAGCGTGTAGATAAAGGTTAATACCCCGGTAACCATTGATGACAGTGATACATACTTCGTTATGTATAAGCAGATAAAAAAACATAATAGTACGAAAGCAAATAAAAGAGGTTCATAACATAAAATCACTCCGGCGGACGTGGCAACAGCTTTCCCGCCTTTAAATTTCGCGAAAACAGGAAAAATATGACCAATGACAGCAAATAAACCAATGAAGAGAATGTTTTGATTCGTATCAAATAAAAGCGGTAAAGAAGCTGCTAGGGTTCCTTTTAGAATGTCTCCCAGCGTAACAATAATTCCGGCTTTTACACCCAATGTACGAAAGGAGTTGGTGCCGCCTAAATTGCCGCTTCCATGCTCTCGTATATCGATGCCGTATCCTAGTTTTCCAACAACTAGTCCAAAAGGAATAGAGCCCAAGATATAGGCAAGAATAGGTAATAAATAATTCATGTTTGAAAGCTCCTTTATTTCTATATCGTTTCTATTTTACCATGAGATACTTAAAAAAACATAGCTAGTTTTGGGTGAGAGACAATTATTTTAAAAAAAGAAGACGTTTACAAAAATAGAGAAAACGGGTACTATATGCAGGAAATCAACTGTAAATCACGAATGTTGTTCAGTACATATTATATAGCTAAGAGAGGTAATAGACATGTCCATTAAAATTCCTTCCCGCCAAGAGCTTGGTAAAATATTAAAGAGAAGCAAGCGCATTGCTGTAGTAGGTTTATCAGATAACCCTCATCGAACGTCTTATATGGTTTCAGAAGCCATGCAGCAGCAAGGCTACGAGATTATTCCGGTGAACCCGACAATTAACTCAGCGCTCGGCGTAAAAGCCGTATCTTCATTAAAAGAAATTGAAGGGCATATTGATATCGTTAATGTATTTCGTCGCTCTGAGCATTTGCTTGAAGTTGCAGAAGAGTTTTTAGAAGTAGACGCAGACGTATTTTGGGCACAATCTGGTTTAATTAATGAAGAAGCATATGACCTGCTCGCTAAAAAAGGGTATACTGTAGTTATGGATCGTTGTATAAAAGTTGAGCATGCTTTAACAAAGTAAGATCTATAAGCAGAACAACCAACCCATGCACACTGCTTGCATGGGTTTCACCATGCATTGAAATAGTAAGAGCGTTTCCGCTACAATAGACGTTAGACAGCTAGCTTTATAATGCTTATAATCCATGAATACACAAGATATTGCTTTTATAATACGGAAATTTGTGCTAAAATCTTGTAAGTACGCAAAAATAGAAACATACGTTCTGTTTATGCGAACACTATAAAATCAAAAGATAGGATACATGATCATTTATTCTTAGACACGAAGCGCAAACGTTTGTGTTTCATACATAATGTAGTAATGTTCGTTGTAATGAAAGGGGTAGTATGAATGGCT
The DNA here is from genome assembly GCF_057586255.1 of Priestia sp. SRI_019. Classification (NCBI taxonomy): domain Bacteria; kingdom Bacillati; phylum Bacillota; class Bacilli; order Caryophanales; family Bacillaceae; genus Priestia; species Priestia sp. SRI_019. Next base: position 227,781 of record NZ_JBYCZN010000002.1, read on the forward strand.
CGGAAACAACAATTTAATTATAATGAAGATGCAATTCAAGTACTAGAAGGATTAGATGCCGTTCGTAAACGTCCTGGTATGTATATTGGAAGTACGGATACACGAGGTCTGCATCATTTAGTATATGAAATCGTCGACAACTCTGTCGATGAAGCTCTAGCAGGCTACGGAGAAGAAATTATTGTAACCATTCACAAAGATAATTCAATTTCTGTACAAGATAAAGGTCGAGGTATGCCAACGGGCATGCATAAACTAGGAAAACCAACGCCTGAAGTTATTTTAACCATCTTGCATGCAGGAGGTAAATTCGGACAGGGTGGATATAAAACAAGCGGAGGCTTACATGGAGTAGGTGCATCTGTTGTAAATGCGCTGTCTGAATGGTTGACTGTAACCATTCATAGAGATGGATTTATTTATGAACAGCGTTTTGAAAATGGAGGAAAGCCGGTTACGACGCTAGAAAAAATAGGGAAAACGAAAAAAACAGGAACAACGATTCATTTCAAACCGGATGCTACGATCTTTTCAACAACTGTGTATAATTATGACACGCTTTGTGAACGGCTCCGCGAATCGGCTTTTCTGTTAAAAGGATTCAAAATAGAGTTAATCGATAAAAGACATGATCGTCACGATACCTTTCATTATGAAACAGGTATTCAAGCCTTCGTTTCATATTTAAATGAAGAAAAAGATTCACTTCATCCAGTCGTCTTTTTTGAAGGGATTCACCATAATATTGAAGTTGAATTTGCCTTTCAATTTAATGATGGTTATTCTGAAACCATTTTATCATTCGTTAATAATGTTCGTACCAAGGATGGTGGAACGCATGAGTCCGGTGCAAAAAGCGCTATGACGCGTGCATTTAATGAATACGCCCGTAAAGTAAGCCTGCTAAAAGAAAAAGACAAAAACTTAGAAGGAACGGATATACGAGAAGGCTTAGGAGCCATCGTTTCTGTAAGGATACCTGAAGAGTTGCTTCAGTTTGAAGGACAAACAAAAGGAAAGTTAGGTACAAGCGAAGCTCGTTCGTCTGTAGATGCAGTTATTTCTGAAAAACTTGCCTATTTCTTAGAAGAAAACCCGGACGTAAGCTCTCTTCTTGTAAAAAAAGCAATCAAAGCTGCTCAAGCGCGTGAAGCAGCACGAAAGGCGAGAGAAGACGCAAGAAACGGGAAGAAACGAAAGCGTCAAGAAACCGTTCTAAGCGGAAAGTTAACGCCTGCGCAATCAAGAAATCCTCAGCGAAACGAACTGTACTTAGTCGAAGGGGATTCCGCCGGAGGTTCAGCAAAACAAGGAAGGGATCGCCGCTTTCAAGCTGTGCTGCCACTGCGAGGGAAGGTTATCAATACCGAAAAAGCCAAGCTTCAAGATATTTTTAAAAACGAAGAAATTAGTACGATCATCCACGCGATAGGCGGAGGAGTAGGAGCAGATTTTGCAATTGATGATATTAACTACGATAAAATAGTCATCATGACCGATGCGGATACGGATGGCGCTCATATTCAAGTGCTTCTGCTAACGTTTTTCTACCGCTATATGAAACCGCTTGTGGAAGCAGGAAAAGTATTTATTGCTCTTCCACCGCTTTATAAAGTAAGTAAAGGGTCAGGTAAAAAAGAAGTGGTTGAATATTCATGGAGTGACGAAGAATTGCAAGGTGCTATCGATAAGGTAGGAAGAGGGTATATGATTCAACGCTATAAAGGTCTCGGTGAAATGAACGCAGATCAGCTGTGGGAAACAACAATGAACCCAGAGACGCGTACGCTGATTCGTGTCCGTATTGATGATGCTGCTCGCGCTGATCGTCGTGTGACCACTTTGATGGGCGATAAAGTAGAACCTCGCAGAAAATGGATTGAAAGCAACGTAGCGTTTGGATTAGAAGAAGATCCAAATATTTTAGATAATGAAAATGTATTAACGGTCGCAGAGGAGGACGTACAATGACACAAACAGAACGCTTTTTAGATTTACCTCTTGAGGATGTACTAGGCGACCGTTTTGGTCGATACAGTAAATATATTATTCAAGAGCGTGCACTGCCGGATGCAAGAGACGGGTTAAAACCCGTTCAGCGCCGTATTTTATATGCAATGCACGTAGATGGAAATACAGCAGAAAAAGGCTTTCGCAAGTCAGCCAAAACTGTAGGGAACGTAATTGGTAACTATCACCCTCATGGTGATTCATCTGTATATGAGGCCATGGTTCGAATGAGTCAAGAATGGAAAGTTAGAAATGTATTAATCGAAATGCATGGAAACAACGGAAGTATTGATGGAGATCCCCCAGCAGCAATGCGTTATACAGAAGCTCGCCTTTCATCGATTGCTGCAGAACTTCTACGAGATATTGACAAACAAACGGTTGAGTTTGTGTCTAACTTCGATGATACAAGCAGCGAACCAACTGTGTTACCGGCTATGTTTCCTAACTTGCTAGTAAATGGATCCACGGGTATTTCAGCTGGTTATGCTACAGAACTTCCTCCTCATCATTTAGGTGAAGTAATTGACGCAACGATCATGCGAATTGATAAACCAACGTGTACAATTGAAGAGTTGATGACGGCTATTCAAGGTCCTGATTTTCCTACGGGAGGAATCATTCAAGGGGTAGACGGGATTAAGAAAGCCTACGAGACAGGTAAAGGAAAAATTATTATTCGCGGAAAAACGGAAGTGGAGTCCATTCGCGGCGGAAAACAGCAAATTGTTATTACGGAAATTCCGTTTGAAGTAAACAAAGCCAACCTTGTTAAGAAAATGGATGAGCTTCGTTTAGATAAAAAAGTGGAAGGCATTGCTGAAGTTCGCGATGAAACGGATCGTACCGGTCTACGCATCGTAGTAGAATTAAAAAAAGATGCAAATGCTCAAGGAGTACTTCACTATCTCTATAAAAATACGGATCTGCAAGTACCTTATAATTTTAACATGGTTGCTATTGCTAAAAAGCGACCAAAGCTTATGAGTTTGGCTAATATTCTTGATGCTTATATTGATCATCAAAGAGAAGTGGTAACAAATCGTTCTAAATATGAACTGCAAAAAGCACGTGAACGTGAACATATTGTAGCGGGATTGATTAAGGCCCTGTCGATTTTAGATGAAGTTATTGCGACGATTAGAGCTTCTAAAGATAAGCGCGACGCTAAAAATAATTTAATTGCCAAATATGAATTTACAGAACCTCAAGCAGAGGCGATTGTATCGCTTCAATTATACCGTTTGACAAACACGGATATCACAGCTCTACAAGCGGAAGCCGAAGAGCTAGGTGCTAAAATTAACGAGTTAGAAGAAATCTTACATAGCGAGAAAAAACTTTTTAATGTAATCAAAAAAGAATTACGCCGTGTAAAGAAGCAATATAGTACAGAACGCCGCTCAAAAATTGAAGCGGAAATCGAAGAAATTAAGATTAATCTAGAAGTGATGGTTCCATCTGAAGAAGTGATGGTGACAGTCACAAAAGACGGATACGTAAAACGAACAAGCCTTCGTTCTTACACCGCGTCTAACGGGCAAGACTTCGGTATGAAAGATACGGACCGAATTTTAGCGAAGTATGAAATTAATACAACCGAAACGCTACTCATCTTCACAAACAAAGGGAATTATTTATATATGCCAGTGCACGAACTTCCTGATATCAGGTGGAAAGACATGGGGCAGCATATCATGAACATTGTTCCAATTGATAAAGAAGAGCAAATTGTACGGGCGATACCGGTGAAAGAATTTAAAGAAAATCAGTATCTGCTTTTCTTTACGAAAAATGGTATGGTCAAAAAATCAGAATTACTTCAATATAAAGCACAGCGCTACTCCAAAGCTCTTGTCGCCGTTAATTTAAAAGGCGATGATGAAGTAATCGATGTATATCAAACGGATGGTAAAAAACAAGTGTTTATTGCCACTCGTTCTGGCTACGGACTGCGTTTCCGGGAAGAAGAAATCAATATTGTAGGAACTCGCGCTTCTGGTGTGAAAGGAATTAACTTAAAAGACGATGATTATGTTGTAAGCGGCGTTATCTTCGATGAAGATGAAGCTCTATCAACTGAATTATTTATCGCCACGCAGCGAGGAGCTGTGAAAAAGACAAAAATTACTGAGTTTGAAGAATCAGCACGAGCAAAACGAGGGCTAGTGATGGTCCGAGAACTAAAAGCTAATCCGCATCAAATTGCAAAAGTAAAAGCAATCTCTAAAGAACATTACATGATAGTGGAATCATCTAAAGGTCAAATCGAGCAGGTTGATCCGTCTACAATGCGAGCTAGTGACCGATACAGCAACGGTTCATTCGTATTGGACCAAAGCGAAGCTGGCAATTTAGTTGATGTGTGGCTGGAAGAAAAATAACAAAAAAAGCAGTAAAGTTTTTAAAGCTTTACTGCTTTTTTCACTTTATATTTTTAAATTAAACTATGTTCTAAATAAACAATATAAAAGAATTACTCTACTCCTCATCCCAAATAAACATTATACACATCCTACACAGGCCTATAAGAAACTTTTGAATGTTCCAATTGTCCTAAACATATATATATAAGAACAACTAGGAGGTGTTATACATGAACTATTTTATTCACGTAACTCCTAAGACTAAACTTTTTGTTCGGGATATCGGAAAAGGGGAACCCGTTCTTTTCCTTCACGGGTGGCCTGTTAACGCTAAAATGTACGAATACCAATTTACAACATTGCCGGCCCGAGGTATTCGATGTATCGCTCCTGATCTTCGAGGATTCGGAAAATCAGATGCGCCTTTCACCGGCTATTCTTATAATCAATTAGCGGATGATGTTCGCATGTTAGTAGAAAGATTGGAGCTTAAAAATTATACGCTCGTAGGCTTTTCTATGGGGGGAGCCATTGCCATTCGATATATGAGCAGACATTTAGGATATGGCGTGAAGAAGTTAATTTTATTAGGAGCAGCGGCTCCTAGTTTTATTCAAAAAACTGATTTTCCATATGGACTTCCTTCTGAAGAAGTATATACAATTATTCAAAATACGTATAGAGATCGTCCTAACATGCTTGAAGAGTTTGGGAAAAAGTTTTTTAATCAGCCAACCAGTTCAGCTTTTAGAGGGTGGTTTCAAGATTTAGGTTTAGAGGCATCCGGTCATGGAACGATTAAAACTGCGGTGTCTTTACGAGACGAAGACTTACGGGAAGATTTAAGTCAAATTTTCGCTGAGACATATATATTACACGGAAAAAAAGATCAAATTTGTCCATTTGATCTTGCAAAAGTTATGAATCGTCATATTTCATTTTCTACACTTCTTCCATTTGAAAATAGTGGACACGGCCTTTTTTATGATGAACGTGAGAAAGTAAATGACACTCTTATTGAACTCATTGCTAAAAGCTCAGCCTATAAGTAAGGATATACACTTAAAACCGAACTGGCAGCCAAATAAAAAAAGTAAAAACCCGGCACCTAACGTAATGAAACGAAGAAGCTTAGGTGTGATAAATTTTCTTGTGAAATGAATGCTGCAGGCAATATTTAAATTCCAAAGAAGGATGCCAAAGATAATAAAGAAACTGTGAAAAAAGACAGATAGCCACGTTTGACTGTGGAGGCTTTCGCTTAAGCTTGACCCAAATACACCAAACCAAAACACAATATTTAAAGGGTTCATAAGAGCAATGAAGAAGCCTGAAAAAAACGATTTATCTCCTTTAATAGAGGGTTTATTTACATCGACTGAAAAGGAACGAGAGACAGCTTGTTTCATACTTTGAAAGCCAACAAATGTGAGCATGACAAAACCAGTTGCATACAGGGAAACAGTAACAGCCTGCATCTGAACAAAAGGCGTTAACCCTATTAAAATGAGGAGCATAAATAAAATGTCGGCCGTCATGCCTCCTAAACCAACTAGCCAAGAAGCCCAAAAACCTTTTGTCAGCCCTTTTTTAATCATCTCTATATTAATTGGACCTACCGGTGCTGCGAGACTAATACCTAGAATTATTTGTTTTATAGCAATCAAAAACCATTCCACAAACACAGCCTCCTTTCTAACTTGTCCAATAGTAGCTTATATATATATAGATTAGAGTTTTAAAATTTAGAAGCGACATTTAGTTAAAAATGCTCATAAACTTTCTTTTCTTTAATACACATGTAACGTTGAGTTCCATAAGGAGGGTTTTAATGGCATCAAAAATACTTTTTCGAGCCAATGAGGTTTTAGAGTCAACGCATGTCCCGTTTTGGGGAAAAGATGCTTTTCAATATTTCCAAAGCGATATATTATCAGAAGAAAATCCATTTCCTTGTATATTAGGGGTAGAAGGCTTTAAAAAAGATTTACTGCGGTTTTCATTTGTGACTACTCCTTATAACTACCAAGATATTAGGAATGCAGCGTCGGCACTTAGAGAATACATAGATACTTTTAAAACCATAGGTCGCTATACATCCTTTGTGTTATTCTTTAAGCCTGAACATAAAGAACGTTCAATGGAAGAGTACGAAACGATGTTTTGGGATACGCTGACGTTTCTTCATCAAATTGATCAAAAGAAATGGCCGCAAGACATTCCAAAAGATCCAAAAGATCCATTGTGGGAATTTTGCTTTCACGGAGAACCTACTTTTGTCGTCTGTAATACGCCTGCTCATTCTTTACGTAAAAGCCGTAAGAGCAGAGGATTTATGATTACATTTCAGCCTCGATGGGTGTTTGAAGGAATGACAGGAGATTCAAAAATAGGGAAGCACGTACAAAAGGTCGTCCGTGATCGGTTGGAAACATATGATGACGTATCAGCTCATCCTGAATTAGGATGGTATGGACAGCAGGAAAACCGAGAGTGGAAGCAATATTTTTTGCGCGATGATAACAACTATACTACCGGACAGTGTCCGTTTAAATTAAAAAGGAGTGAGCAGCATGGACGTAAAAAAAGCCTCTATTAAAAAAGGAGTTGGCGGAAAGTTTGAAGAAGTAATTAAAGAACTGCTTCCGGCGTATACTGGATACGTTGAAGTACAGCACGATATTGCTTTTCAAACGCACCCATCTCATACCCATCCAACTGATGAAATTCTTCATATACTTGAAGGATCTATTTACTTTACAGTTGAACATGATACGGTTCTATGTCAGGCAGGAGATCGGATACATTTACCGAAACAAACGGTTCATTCGTCAAAAGCCGGATCTGATGGGTGCACATACGTTATTTCCATTTTAAAATAAAGATGAAAGAAGATGATGCTTATGCTACGTTCCCGGCCAGTGCTGCTGCTTATTGATGTACAAGAAGGATTTTATTCACCACAGTGGGGGGAAAGAAACAATCTAGATGCAGAAAAACATATGCTGACACTACTGCAAGCATGGAGGCGCCAAGATTATCCTGTCATTCACGTACAGCATGCATCAGAAAATCCAGATTCTCCTTTACACCCAAGTTCAAAGGGGTTTCAGTTCAAAGAAGGGTTTGGTCCACAAGAAGACGAATACTTAATTCGCAAACACGTGAACAGCTGCTTCATTGGAACAGAGCTAGACAGTTATTTAAAAGCAAATGGCTATGATACGCTTATCTTAATAGGACTAACTACTAATCACTGCGTCTCTACGACTGCCCGCATGGCTGGAAATCTAGGGTACAGGACGTACGTTGTAAACGATGCAACAGCTTGCTTTGATTGTATGTCCTACGATGGAAAAACAAGGCTTCCTGCAGAAGATGTACATACATTCGCACTGTCTTCTTTGCATGAGGAGTTTGCGACGGTCGTTTCTACAAAAGAGACACTTCAAGTTCTTCAAACCTTTCAATATGCTCAAAATCACAACTGATGTGCATGCGCACATCGGTTTTTTATGTAGATTATGTTTATTAAAAGAAGTAAAATAAAGATAATTCTATACTATAAGGAGTTTGTACATATGATCATTCGTTATGCTAAAGAAGAAGATTTACCTATGCTTGTTGAAATTTATAACCAGTCTGTTCAAACAAGTGCTGCTACTTTTGACTTAACGCCTGTAACGGTAGAGCAAAGAAGGAGCTGGTTTAATAATCATATTAGCAATGAACTTTTTCCGCTTATTGTCGCAGAAAAAGATGGGGTAGTAGCGGGCTATGCTTCGCTTTCTTCTTATCGAGATAAAGAGGCGTACATTCAAACGGTAGAGCTATCGATTTATATTGATAAAAACCAGCAGGGGCATGGCATTGGAAAAAAGCTTATGAAGCGAATTTTGGAATTAGCTAAAGAACTCAACCATCACGTTGTCATTTCAGGGATTACAAAAGGGAATGATATCAGTATCAAAATGCATGAGCAATTTAATTTTACATTTTGCGGAGAATTTAAAGAAGTAGGCTGGAAATTCGATCAGTGGCAAGATGTTCTTTTTTATCAGCTTATTTTATAAGATGTATGACACCTTTACACATTGCAACGTTTTAGTTTCATGTGTAAAGGTTATTAAAATAATAAGTCGTTTTATTATTTTAATACGAAAGGTGTTAGCTATCATGAATACACATGTTCAATATCAGCATCTAAGAGCTATTCCAAAAAAATGGTCCAAAAAAGAACTGCATATCCAGCTGAATAGAATCAAACACAACTCTGAACTATCTACTATAGCAGCAGATCCGCTTTTTCATCTGTTAGAATGTACTCATTCGGGCCTTCAAACTAAACAAGAAATCATAGACTACATCCAAAGCATTCCTACTCATCAACTTCTATCTTTTGTAACCCATTTAAGCAGGTTAATTCAGCATATTTATTATATAGAAGCTGCTGATTACTGTAATCGCCCCCTCAAAGGTTATATGCTTGTTATGAAAAATCAGCCCGCCTATATATCTCTTCATTTTGCTGATCAGGTCACATAAAAAAGCTCTCTATTCAAAAGAATAGAGAGCTTTTTTTATTCGTATTTTTTTACTGTTACTTGGCATTCTTTTAACGGAATAAGTTTTGACTTTTTCGTCCATTTGTATCCTAACCAAACAATTAAGAATAAAGGAAGTCCGATATAAGAAACAAGTACACCGTACCAGTCAATCGAATCACCCGTAAACGCCGAATAGTTTTGACCTAAAATGACAACAGCACATAAAATAAAGGCAAAGATAGGACCAAACGGGAAAAGTTTTGCATGATATGGAAGTTCACTCAAATCATGACCTTGGGCAACAAATGCTCTTCTAAAACGATAGTGGCTGATGGCAATTCCTAACCAAGCAATAAAACCAGACATACCAGAAGCGTTAAGTAACCACGTGTATACCGCACCGTCTCCAAAAAATGAAGCACCAAATGCAAGTGTACCGACAAGTGCCGTTGCGATTAAAGCATTAACCGGAACGCCTCGTTTATTTACTTTTGCTAAGAACCTCGGTGCTTTTCCATCTTTCGCTAAGTTCCACAGCATACGCGTAGAAGCATACATACCTGAGTTACCAGCAGATAAAACGGCTGTTAAAATAACGGCATTGATAGCTGATGCTGCAAACGCCAGACCTGCTCGTTCGAATATTAAAGTAAATGGACTTACCCGCACATCATCACTTGCTAATGAATCCGCTGTGTATGGAATAAGCATCCCGATAACAAAAATAGCTAAAATATAAAATAACAAGATGCGCCAGAAGACTTGTTTAACTGCACGAGGAACCGTTTTTTCCGGATCTTCACTTTCTCCAGCTGCGACTCCAAGCAACTCTGTTCCTTGGAATGAAAAACCAGCAGCCATAAAAATACCTAAGACAGTAAAGAATCCACCGTGAATGGGTCCATCACCAAGCGTGAAGTTTTTAAAACCTGGTGCTGCATTGTTAAAGATACCAAAAATCATCATAATACCAATAACTAAAAAGATGATAACCGTTACTACTTTAATTAACGAAAACCAAAATTCAGATTCACCAAATCCTTTTACAGAAAGGTAGTTAAGCCCAAACATAATTAATAAAAACAGGGCACTCCATAAAATAGAAGAAGAGTTTGGGAACCAAAATTTCATAATAAGGGCTCCAGCAGATAATTCAGCTGCAATCGTAATAGCCCAGTTATACCAATAGTTCCAGCCGAGAGCGAAACCAAAGGATGGATCTACAAACCGAGACGCATACGTACTAAACGAACCGGCTTCAGGCATATAAGCTGCGAGCTCCGCTAGGCTGGTCATCAAAAAGTAAACCATGACACCAATGATAGCGTAAGCTAAAAGCGCTCCCCCAGGTCCTGCTGTGTGAATTGCTCCACCACTTGCTAGGAATAAGCCGGTTCCGATGGCTCCTCCTAATGAAATCATCGTTAAGTGGCGAGATTTCAACCCACGTTTTAATTCTTGCTGCTCTTGCATAGATAAATACTCCTTTCGAATGTACGGAAAGAGACGGGATAACATAAAAAAAGCCCGCAGTATATGTGCGCGCTTTTAAATCTGAAAACCGCGTCAACCTTCCGTGAAGATAGCTCTTCACATCACTCGCATGATGTGACAGTTCTGTTCCTGTTCGGAGACAGCCCCAGCTTAAATCAACCGAGAAGTGATCTAAACTTCGGCAATTTTTCCTTTCAAGCAACATCCTCAATGTTCTCTGCATTTCCGTTGCTTTACTATTAAAAACTGCGACCTCTACCTCATCGATTAGGATGAGGGTTTTTTATATTCATTTGACATAAAAGAAGTATACCAAATACTAAAACGATTGTCATTATAAAAAATAGATTCAGAAAATAGAAACATCTTTGAAATCTCTCGAATCTATTTTGTTACATATGATATAATGAATGTTGTCATAATACTACATAAATATCCGAACGTACCACAGGGGGAGCCGCCGTGCTGAGAGTGAACAAATTGTTCAGACCCTTCGAACCTGTTAGTTAACGCTAGCGTAGGAATGTGGGAATAGTAGCATATATTTGCTTACTCCTGTGTAAACCGTTTGATATGAATGATTCAAAAACAGGAGTGAGAAACGTGAATAAAGCATTACCTTTACAGGCTAAAATTGAAATAGCTATTTTTGCAGCATTAGCACTTCTACTTGATCTTTTGCCTTCCATTAAGATTGCAACGGCTGTGAGTATTTCGTTCTCCATGGTGCCCATTTTTATTATGTGCTTTCGCTGGGGAGTAAAAGGCGGGGCTCTATCTGGTCTATTATGGGGGCTTTTACAGTTGGCAACAGGAACGGCTTATATTTTAACAGCGCTGCAAACGTTTATTGAATATATTGTGGCTTTTGCTTTTATAGGTTTTGGAGGTATTTTTTCGCAATCTATTAAAACAAATTTAGCTAACAATAACAGATCAAAAGCTTTTGTTTTGATTGTTTTATCCCTTATTATCGGCAGCTTCGCACGGTATTTCTGGCACTTTATTGCGGGTATTATTTTCTGGGGATCATATGCGCCAAAGGGCATGTCCGCTCTATGGTATTCTTTTTCAATGAACGGGATTTCAATGGTAGGATCACTAATAGCCTGCTTAATCATTCTTTCACTATTAATTCCATCGGCATCAAGAATGATTATAACTAAATCACACTCATCATAAGCAAAAAGACTAAATCTACCAAGATTTAGTCTTTTTTGTCATTTGTCACCTTTGTTTACACAAAAGTGTGTCAGGTTTGATAACATAGTTAGTGAAATATTCAAAAAACTGTTTTATGATAATCACCATATTCAAACGAGATAAAGGATTGATAGCATGCTACAGAAATGGATCACGAGCATAGGTTTAGATATTGGAACAAGCACAACGAAACTGATTGTAAGCAAGCTGTTAATAGCAAATCAACAAAATCAGTTTACGCTGCCAGGCTGTCAAATTATTGATCGTCGCGTAACCTATGCAAGTTCTATCTATACCACCCCTATGCTAAACGATGTTGAAATCGATGTTCAAAGATTAACGGTACTACTAGAACAAGAGTATAAGAATGCAGGAATCTCCTTAGATCAAGTGGAAGCAGGTGCTGTTATCATCACAGGAGAAACGGCCAGAAAGCAAAATGCAGAAAGTATCGTTCACTATCTAGCCGAACATGCTGGGGATTTTGTTGTTGCAACAGCTGGCGCTGACCTGGAAGGAATATTAGCAGCAAAAGGATCAGGAGCAATCGAACATTCTGCTGAAACAAATGCAGTAATTGCCAATATTGATGTAGGAGGAGGAACTGCTAACATCGCTTTATGTCAAAATGGAAAAGTTATAGAAACGTTTACACTGCATGTGGGGGGAAGATTAATTCGTCTGAATTCAGACGGTTTTGTCACCTACGTTTCGTCTCATTTAACTGAATTTTTGGAAAATAATTCTTTAACACTGCGAGAAGGTGAAAAAGCAACATTTGAAAAGCTCTCGTCTATCTGTCAATTACTAGCTGAAGAAACCGTGAATTATGTAAATGCGCTGAATCAAAATTCCTCGCTTCTCGTTTCTCCTCATACAAGATTTTCTATCCCCGAAATGATCATGGTTTCAGGAGGAGTAGGAGCAATGATGGAGAAGCAAAAGCCAAAAACAGTGAAAGAAGTGGCCATACATGGAGACGTTGGTCCGCTTCTAGCATATCATTTTCAATCCATCCAAGTTTCTCAAGCCGCTGAGACAACGCGCGCTACTGTAATTGGGGCTGGTATGCAAAATACAGAAGTTAGCGGATCAACTGTATACATTGGGTCGAAGCGGCTGCCGTTAAAAAATATCCCGATTGTAGAGATACCTGTTCAGCAAGAAGAGAAATGGAATCCGCTGATGTTTCAAGAAAGAGCTCGAGCGGCATGTATGCAGGCTTCAACTATTTTCAGCGCAGAAGATCCCCCCGCTGCTATTGCTTTATCTCATTTTCCTTACTGCAGCTATAAGATGCTTCAAGAATTAGCAAAAGTAATAAGCGCTGAATTTATTGCTTGTTTTAAAGGAGCTAAGTGCCTCGTTGTTCTATGCGAGCAAGATATTGCAAAAGCTTTAGGACAAGCATTAGCTAAACAGAGGAAAGAGTTAGAAATTATTTGTTTAGATCAAATTGATTTTACACACGGAGATTACATTGATCTAGGGTTACCAGTAGCTGGAGAAGCGATCTCCGTTTCCGTTAAAACGCTCGCTTTTTCATCATAATCTACTAAATATAGAAGGAGGAAACGATGTTTAAAACTACACGATTGTTAGGAGAAACATTTTCATTTTATAGCTTAAAAGAAATCATGGCCAAAGCAAACGAAGAGCGTTCTGGAGATCAACTCGCAGGAGTTAGCGCTGAGTCAATGAAAGAACGAATGGCAGCAAAGCAAGTTCTAGCTGATATCACACTTGCTGATATCAGAAACTACCCGCTGCTCAGCGCAGATGAAGACAACGTCTCGGCATTAATCGAAAGTCAGATTGATTCATCTGTTTACGACATTATTAAAAATTGGACAGTAGGGGATTTAAGAGAATACATTTTATCCGATCAGCATAGCGGAGAAGACCTTCTTGCACTTAGCAAAGGATTAAGCAGCGAAATGATTGCGGCGGCTACTAAAATTATGTCCAATTTAGATTTAATTCAAGGAGCTGACAAGATAGAAGTGCAAACTACTTGTCAAACGACTATCGGCCAAAAAGGAGTATTGGCTTCTCGAGCCCAGCCTAATCATCCTTCAGATAACTTAAAGGGAATGAGAGCATCTCTATACGAAGCGTTAAGCTATGGAATTGGAGATGCGGTTATCGGAATTAACCCTGTTATTGACACAACGGATAATATCTACGCGCTTTTGAATGAAACAAAAAATATAATCAATGAATGGGCAATCCCGACTCAAAACTGTGTGTTGTCACATGTGACGAGTCAGATGAGAGCAATTGAAAAAGGAGCATCTGCTGACTTGATTTTTCAAAGTTTGGCAGGCACAGAAGCCGGTAATGATTCATTTGGAATTTCACTGTCTATGCTTGATGAAGCGACAGCGTTAATTCATGAAAAAGGGACGGCAAAAGGTCCGAACCGCTGGTATTTTGAAACAGGACAAGGTTCTGAACTGTCATCAGAAGCTCACTATAATATTGATCAAGTAACGCTCGAAGCTAGATGCTACGGCTTAGCTCGTCACTATAAGCCTTTCTTAGTTAATACGGTTGTTGGATTTATTGGACCTGAATATTTATATAACAGCAAACAAGTTCTACGAGCTGGGTTAGAAGATCATTTTATGGGCAAGATGCACGGCCTGCCTATGGGAGTAGACGTATGTTACACCAACCACATGGATGCTGATCAAAATGATATGGATAATTTAAGTATGCTTCTGGGAACAGCTGGAGTGAACTTTGTCATAGGAGTGCCCATGGCTGATGACTGCATGCTAAACTATCAGTCTCTTAGTTATCATGACATCGCAACGGTGCGTAATGTGTTAGGCCGCACCCCAACGCCGTTATTTCAAAAGTGGCTTGAAGAACAGCGTATTGTGGACAACGGGCGCTTTACATCAAGAGCTGGAGATCCAACTATTTTTATGAATTTGATTTAAGGAAGGTGCTTACTATGATACCAAAGTCAAATCGAGATCCACTAGAAACACTTAAACAATTTACCCCTGCCCGCATAGGTGTCGGACGTACAGGAACAAGGCCGCTAACAAAAGACGTTTTATCTTTTCGCACGGATCATGCTGCAGCCGTCGACTCTGTATATGGAGTAGTTTCAGAAGATATTTTAGCCGAGTTTAACCTTTTCTCTGTGAATACACGCGTGAAGTCAAAAGAACATTATTTAAAACGGCCGGATCAAGGAAGGTTATTAGCAGATAACGCTAAGAAAGAAATTTTTAAAAACTGCGTGCACCGGCCTGATATACAAGTAGTAGTCTCGGATGGGCTGAGCGCCAAGGCAATTGAAGAAAATATAAGTGACGTCTATCCAGCTTTAATTGACTCCCTGCAGTCATATGGACTTCATATCGGGACTTCATTTTTTGTAAAAGGGGGAAGAGTTGCGTGTATGGATGAAATAGGCGAGATCATAAAGCCAAAAGCACTTGTGCTATTGATTGGGGAGCGACCTGGACTGGTCAGTGCTGAATCAATGAGTGCTTACATGTGCTATGAACCTAGCAAAGGCAAAAAAGAGTCTGATCGTATGGTCATTTCTAATATTCATAAAAGAGGGACGCCTCCTATTGAGGCAGCCGCACATATCGGTACTATGATTGACAAAATGATTAAGCAGCAAACAAGCGGTGTACATCTTATTGTCTAAACATCAAAAGGAGGAGAACGTATGGCGTTACAAAAACAATTAAAACCTATTCATTTATGGGCTATTTCAGTTGGTATGGTTATTTCAGGACAATACTTTGGGTGGAATTACGGGTTTGAACAAGGCGGGATTATCGGACTTGCAATTGCAACCTTAATTGTAACTGTGTTTTACACCACGTTTATGTTCAGTTATGCAGAGCTTTCAACATCTATCCCGCAAGCAGGTGGACCTTCAGCTTATGCAAGAAGAGCACTTGGACCTTTTGGGGGATATATCGCAGGAATTGCCTGCTTGCTTGAATTTATTTTTGCTCCTCCTGCTATTGCGGTCTCAACAGGAGCATACCTACACTTCCTTATTCCAGCCGTTAACCCTGTATACGCAACGGTAGGAGCTTTTATCTTCTTTGTTTTATTAAATTTAATCGGGGTAAAAGAAGTAGCAGTGATTGAGCTTACAGCTACCATTGTTGCACTAATTGGTTTATCTATTTTTTATGTAGCTGGTTTGCCTCATGTACAAACATCGAATATTTTTAATGATCATTCATTTATTAATGGGCCAACAGGGGTACTAGCAGCGATTCCGTTCGCTGTTTGGTTTTATCTGGCAATAGAAGGAGGAGCAATGGCAGCGGAAGAAGTGGAAAATCCTAAGAAAAACATTCCTAAAGGATTTATTGGAGCGATTATTACTCTAGCAACCGCAACGTTGTTTACACTATTTGTAACAGCAGGACTTGGCGGAGGAAGCGGGAAGCTAGCCGATTATCCACTTCCACAGGCGCTGTCTTCTGTATACGGAAACGGCATTTCAACCGTTGTTGCTATTATCGGGCTATTTGGCTTGATTGCTAGCTTAAATGGAATCATCATGGGATTTTCAAGACAAACCTATGCGCTTGCACGAGATGGTTACTTTCCTAAATTTCTCGCTAAAACGAATAAAAAAGGAGTTCCTGTCGGCGGTTTGTTGATTCCGGGAGCAATCGGCGTGATTTGTGCAGGATCTGCAACGTTTGCCAATGCACTTATTATCTTATCCGTGTTCGGAGCAATGATGATGTACTGCATCAGTTTAGTTTCTCTTTTTATTTTACGCAAAAAAGAACCTAACCTGTCCCGTCCTTTTAAAGTAAACTACCCGGTCGTGCCAAGCATTGCCTTAGTATTAGGGATTCTGTGCTTGTACAGCATCATAAAATACAGTGTTCTTACAACAAATTTAATGCTGTTTGGCGTTTCTCTACCTTTAATTTATGTGATTCTTGGAATTTTCCTTCTTTCAATTATTTACTATGTCTTTTATGGCTCTAGACAGCTCAAAAAAGAAGCAGCCAATTCATATCAAGAAGCATCCATTAAATAGGAGGAAAAACGGCTCGCTGTAAAGGCAAGTCGTTTTTCTTGTGAAATTAAAGGGTTGAGCGTTTTTTTGTAGAATGATATACTAGGTCTGTTTGTTGGAAGAATATACATACATTTATTAGATAAAGAAGGGGCAATTATGATGAACAAACGTAATACAATCATTATCACGGTTGTTTCATCTATTCTG
Organism: Priestia sp. SRI_019; assembly: GCF_057586255.1. Lineage (NCBI taxonomy): Bacteria > Bacillati > Bacillota > Bacilli > Caryophanales > Bacillaceae > Priestia > Priestia sp. SRI_019. The sequence continues at coordinate 244,637 of NZ_JBYCZN010000002.1, forward strand.
TTATCAGCCTGTCAGCAAGAAGAAACATTAAAAGACGGAAATACAATGATAGTAGAAAAAGATGCAAAAAAAGTACTAAACGAACCAAAAACACAGGTAGAAAGCATTCAATCGATTGATTTAAATAAAGAAGCAATGAGCGGGAAATTTATTACAGCCTGGATGACTGATTACTTTTCAGCGTTTGGAAAAGCAGTGGATCAAAACTCTTTTGATGATTTAAAAGTTTTTTTGAAAGCGGGCAGTTCTTTTTATAAAGAGCAAAACCTTCTTGTTGAAAATTTCACACGCCAAGGCATCGAGCAGAAGAAGCAAACGTTTCATATTGTTAATTGGTATGAAGAACCTAACCATGTGTTCAAAATACAAACCCACGAAGAAAGCTTATTAAAACAGCCGGGTAAAGATCCTTATACTAAAATTTGTGACCGCCTTTATACAGCCGTTTATCAAAACGATACGTTAAAGTTATCGAGTGTAGAACCATTTGACTTTTCATCTAAACCAAATGCAAGCACTGAAACTCCCACTACACAAACAACAGATTTACACGACTACGATGGAAAATGGACCACTGGCAATGATAACGGATCTCCTATCATTCAATTTCTTGCTACATCAAACTCGGAAGCAACGATTAAAATAAATTCGTACCAGCCACCTAGCAAAATCCGCGTGTCAACCGTTGAACAAAAAAATATTCGCTTTGAAAATAACCAAGCCGCCATTGAATATGAAAATGATGGACAAGGAAATAAAGGAACAATTGTCATTACGCTCAAAGAAAATTCCATTTCATTACTTGCTAAAACAGATCAAAATAAAAAGGCAAAGTGGGGAATTCCAAGCGGTGATTACGTGCTCGATACGTTTGAGAATTAAAGATCATTTTAAAAACAGACTAAATTCGGCATTGAGGAGGACACCTTATGCATAAAAAATGGACGATTGCATTCGTTCTACTGCTGCTAATGGTTTTAACAGCCTGTGAAGAAAAAGAAACAGTTAAGTTATCCAAACCAACCGAACCTTCCTCAGATGAAGTGATCCCAAAAGATCAAGCTAAGTCATCTATCAAGCCTGACCTTGTATCAGAAAAAAAAGCAGAAAAAACTGCGGTTGAGACGATGAACAAAATTTCAAGTACTTATAAAGAATTAGGCGAAGAGTACGAATGGGAAAATGAATCTAACCCTGCTGATTATGAAACGCTAAAAAAAGCGTTAACGCCATATGCAACTTCATCTTTAATTGCAACAAAGCTAAAAAGTATTTCTACTAATTATTACTGCAAAGAATGCAATATGAGCTTTTTTCCTGATGTAACTCATCTGATTCGATTTGAACTTATTAACAATCATGCTGGGCAATTTTCAGTCTCGGCTATTGAGCCAATTAGTAAAGAAGGAAGCGGCGGACTGACCATTTACATGAATTTTAAATACGTTAATAAGCACTGGAAGTTAAACGAATGGGATGAAGTCACCTATCATCAAAAATACCTCAACATTACGGCCGATGAATATATCGAATACGTAAAGTCAATTAATCCTTCTAGTGATATTTCATACCAAGGTAAAACGACCCGTACAAATGAAAAAGGGGAAAAGGAAGAAATCTTGGTTTTCAAAGAGAACAACACAAAGTATGCCATCAGCAAAAACAGCTCTCAGCGAATCGACAATTTTAAAGAAGATGAAAAAGAAAAAGAAGAGAAGGAAGAAAAAGATTTTAATTTAAAAAACATCCAAAAAGTTGATCAAGAAACAGCGGATATTTTTATTGAACATTACTTAAGAGATTTAACAAAGTCCATTAACACAAATAAATTTGAATACGTACAGCCTTATATCGAACAGGACAGTGTTTTATGGAATGATCAAAAGCAGCTTGTGAAGATGCTGTATGAAAGAGATATTCGAGAAGAACTCGTTGATTATTCGGTATTAGATGTTGAACTCTCAAGTGAAGAAGAAAGTGAATCGGTCTATGCAATCCGAACAAAAGAAGTTATTTCTATTACAACGAACGGACAAAGTCAAGAAAAAGAGTATTACCGAACCTATACCGTTTCTTATAATAACAAACAGCTCCACCTGACTAAAATTGAATCACTTTAGCAAACATCACGCTCTGCGTGATGTTTTTGTGTATACACAATTTGCGGACTTCTTACGAAGATAAATTTTAGCGTTCCAGCATAAAAAAGCATACTTTACTTTTGAAAGCGTAAAAAGCATATCCTTAGAAAGAAGCTTTTTTTTAAAAAACACTTTATCATACTAACGCAAGATAACTCTTCCTTATCAAGCGTTCGTATGATAAAGTAGATAAATAAGCAGAAAACAGAATTTATTTTACATATAATGGATTTTTTTATTAAAATCTTTAAAAAACCGGCTTTTTAAATTGAGTTTTGAAAGGTTTTTAAAAATTTTTAATGGTATTTGTTGTGGATTAATAAAAGTTCGTTATACTCCATTTTGAATCATTTAAAAGACATGTATTTATTTTTAATCATTAGGAGGGATAAAGTGGAAGAATTTGAATTGTCGCCTGTTAAAAATTCGTTTCGCCAGCTAAAAGAGCAGTGGGAAGAAGCAGAACTGTTAGATGAAGATAACAACTTGAATTTAAAGCACGTTTCAGATGAAGAATTTATTCAGCTCTTTTTTTCAATGCGTATTATCAAAAAATCACTTTCTCCTCATACAATCAGATCTTACAATCAAGACATGAAAACGATTCTGTCTTTTTTCTACGAACGAGAGATTACATTAAAATCGATTGGATTTATGGAAGTCAAATTATTTAATGAAGAAATGATGAATCAATATGCCAATCGCACCGCTGCAAGAAAGCTAGAATTTTTTAGAAGAATGCTAGAGTTTGGACACGCTACTCATTTTTATCCTTCGCTGTATACGACGTGGATTGAAAAACCATCTATTGCTAAGGGACATTACAGCGACAAGGAAAAACAAAACCGCACCGAGTACCGAGAGCTAACCGACCGCGAAGCCCAGGTGATTGTAAATGCGTTAGAATCAGTCGTGCGCATTCGTCAGCATGAAAAGGAATTTAAAGTGCGCAATCGCTTAATGGGAATGCTTTTGTATATGAGCGGAATGCGTTCAAGTGAACTGCTGAGTTTAAATTGGGGAAGCTTCCGCGAAGACCGCCGAGGAAATCTGGTTGTAGATGTGATTGGTAAAGGAAAAAAAGAACGAACGATTCCCGTGTTTGATGATGTGAAAGAAACGCTTTTCGCTTACCGGCAAATGTTAAATGAAAGCACTGAACTAAGTCCTTTTGACACCGAACCCCTTTTTTATTCCATTAAAGAGTACTATCGTACCGGGGAAAAGAAGCGACTGTCCTATACAACGTTGTATCGAACGATTAAATCAGCTGTTTATAAAGTAAAAGGAAACGAATCTATTTCTCCTCATTGGTTTCGTCATACCTTTATTACAAATAGTTTAGCTAATGACGTTCCGCTTGCGGTTGTGAAACAAGTAGTAGGGCATTCTTCTATTGCTACAACGAACATTTATCTTGAAAAACTTCAAGAAGATACGGTATACGACGCGTTTCGAAAATCGGGTTATCGCTAATTACTTATAATATTTTTATGTAAACTAAAAAACATATATTTTCATTTTTACTGCTTATGCGTATGAAATAAGTTGTATAAATGAATAAGTTACTTTTCCTACAATATAATGGTAGAAAGTCGATAAAGGAGGGAGCTACCTATGACGGCTAAACATCCGCTTCACTACCATTTCGGAGAAGTAACGGAGCTTTTTCATTACATATACGAAGTTTGTGAAACAGCAGGTATTTATATTGACTGGAGCGGAACAGCCCAAACCGTTCAGCTATATAGAAGCAAAGAATCTTTTTTATCCGGAGAACGCTACATCGGAGCGATTCAGTATGAGGGAAGCAATCAGTTTCAAAAAAGATGGCCTTCTACCGTCAGTTTGAGATTTCGACGTGCGAACTTGTCGTTTATTTTAAAATATTGTTTAGAACAAATTGAAGACTACCGCAAAGACACGAACAAAGAACCCTTCATTAATCCAAATGCAGAATCCATCGCGTTTAAATTCACCTCTTTAACAGATGAAACCAAACAAGTGATTTCAAAAATCAAAGAAGTGCTATGCATCGCCAACTACGTGTAAAACCCCGCAGAATGTTAGCTGTGGGGTTTTGGGCATTTAACGCAGGTCTTCTGTGTCTTGAAGCAATTGTTCGGCGCGGTATTCAAGTTTTTGTAAAGTTTCGGTATAAATTTTCACCTGCTGCTCGTTTAATTCGGACGTTAATTCGAAAAATACCTGCTCCACAGCAGGCGTTACTTCTGCTTTTAAACGCAGGCCGTCTTCTGTTATTTGAATAAAAAACGAGCGGCGATCTTCTGGATTTCTGATACGCTGAATCCAATTTTGCTTTTCTAGTAAATCTAAAATTTTAGTCAGCGTCGCTTGATCTTTATCCGCTCGTTCAGCTAATTGTTTCTGCGTACTATATTCAGCTTCTGATACGCGTTTTAAAACGGTCCACTGTTCTGGTGTAATCCCAAAAGGACGCAAGCGTGCGGCAACTACTCTACTTAAGCGCTTACTTGTACGAACGGTGGGAATGCCGAACATTTCTTCTAACGATTCCATATAAAACCTCCTGCATACATACATGCTGTGATTATATCAGCTGTTTTTATTTCTGTAAATTTGTTTGTAAAGAGGACGCTTGATAAAAATAAATTTACAGAATAAATCGCAAATACACTAGACTTATTGTGTGTATCCTTGTAATCTAGTGTAAGAATAGTTAAACTTTTTCAAAAACAGTAGGGGGTACACACATCCATGATTAAAGCGGTATTTTTCGACTTAGACGACACGCTACTTTGGGACCAAAAAAGCGTAAAAGAAGCATTCGTTGCAACCTGTACATATGCAAGTGAGAAATATAATTTAAAACCTGAAGAACTAGAAGAAGCGGTGCGTAAGGAAGCAAGAGAATTATATGCTTCGTATGAAACCTATGAGTTTACGCAAATGATTGGCATTAATCCATTTGAAGGATTATGGGGAAATTTTTTAGACGATCATGATGAATTCCGCAAAATGAAAGATATTGTTCCTGCTTATCGCAAAGAAGCTTGGACTCGAGGTCTTCGTACCCTAGGAATTCACGACGATGCTTTTGGAGCAGAGCTAGCTGAGCGTTTTCCGTTAGAGCGCCGCAAAACACCGTTTGTATACGAGGAAACGTTTGAAGTGCTTGATAAATTAAAAGGAAAGTACAAGCTGCTGCTGTTAACAAACGGTTCACCTGACTTACAAAATACCAAATTAGATATTACATCAGAACTAGTTCCATATTTTGATGAGATTGTGATTTCAGGTGCATTTGGCCGAGGTAAGCCTGATCCATCTATTTTCGACCATGCTTTATCACTTATGGATTTAAAGAAAGATGAAGCGATTATGGTTGGAGATAATTTAATGACAGATATACTGGGTTCTTCTCGTGTTGGAATGAAATCTGTATGGATTAATCGTCACGATAAAGAGCGAAATGAAGTCATTCCTACTTATGAAATTACCCATTTAAGTGAACTGCATTCAATTTTAGATGAACTAAATTCATAATATGAACAAACAAAAAAGAGGCGTAAATCGTCTCTTTTTTGTTGTAAAAATAAGCACAGCAGTCTTTGAAGGTTCTATATCCGTTCCAAATCTCACTGACTTCATTCACATTGCACCAATATTATCCTTTATTCCTAGATAAATACCATGTAGCATAGTATATAGACTAGTCATTGGAGGAATAACATGAAGAAAATAGTTACCAGAAGCCTTATAGGGGCTGCTTTGTTCACAAGTCTCGCCGCTTGTGAAGACAAACAAGGCGATACGCACGTCACTTATAAAAACACTCAACCTAAACATGCCCCTGGAGCAGACACCATTTCAGCAGCCGATGAAACGATGGCTCCTGTAAGTCGGGTAGCTCAAGAAGATGAAACCGATGATCGATTAGCATTTGGAGAACGATCAAAACACGGTCAATATTATGTGTCCACAACGGATGCGCAATTTTATCCTGTTAAAGGAGCTAAACAAGTAAACACCCATTACATTGTCGTATCCGTTCAGTTTCAGCGAACACCTAATGAACATTCGACTGTAGTATTAAACGACACGACGCTTACATTACAAGACACAGCAACTTATCAAACCTACGAACCGTCTGATGGAGGAAATTTATCGACAGAAACCCCGCACACCCTGTGGACAGCTTTTTCATCACCGTCACTATCTGACGATGAACCACTTAACCTCGATGTTGCATTTAAAATTCCAAAAAAGGCCAACCGTACGTATAACCTATTAATTACACAGCAATCAGAACGAGCGGATGTGTTTAAGTTTGAAGAAGCCAAACAAGATTATTAATTACATACAAAAAAATGCCTGTCTTTTGTTTTATAAAAAAAGAAGGCGTTTTTTTGTAAAAACCATCTTGTTTCTCATAGAAAGAGCAAACGATACTACAACTCCTGAATCAAAAGAAGGAATATACAAGGGAAGCGGAGCAAACGATAGACATAAAAAGAAAAAGAGAATAGACATGAAACGCGTTAGTGTAGTCAAGTTCAAAAAGAACGTGTATCATTGTAACTGCTGGTAACAAAAGATAGACATAAAATATAAATAACAAAGTTATGAGAAAGGAAAAGGTGCGTACATCACGTTAAAGACATATGAATCATAAACATACAAAAACAACTACTGAATTTAGTAATAAAAAAATAAACATGCATTTGAATAGAAAGCTATCAGCCGCTATTACAGCTGCGTTTCTTTTTACTTTACTTTTTTGTTTTATGCCAGGTATAAAAGAGTCAATTCCCAATTTTTCTATTAAAAAAACCAGTCCGCATTTCATTGATTTATTTCCTTTATACCTTTTATTTTTTACACCCTTCTTTTTAATAATGGGGACGTTAGGCACGGTTATCGTTGATTTATTAGTCAGTGCTTTTGTAAAAGACCGTAGTAAAAAAATTGATTTTATCATGTCATTCATGTTTCACGCCATTTTTGGGTTATTAATGTTTGAATTCGGAATGCTGGGCGTCATTCTTATTTTTATTGTTGATCGCATTCTTTCAATCCGTAAAGAAAACTACTCTTATTTATATCCACTGGGTTGCTTAATACTGTCGGCCATTATTGGAACTCTCGTCTATTTCATTTTTGCTATGGTTTAATAAAAGAATACTAAAAAAGAGACCTCAAAAAGTTAGATGCAGCCTAACAAATGAGGTCTCTTTTTTTGCTTTTTTTCTTCTTTTAAAAACACTATTTGGGTAAGTTGTTTAGTTTGCTATGCTATCGTTTGATAAACCAAAAAGATATTTAAACAAATGACTAATGCAGCTATCCCCCAAGCTACAGCCGTTGTAGCTTTATGATTAACCAATCCGCCCATGATTTTTTTGTTGCTTGTAAACATGATAAGAGGAACGAGCGCAAATGCAATTCCGAACGATAAAATAACTTGACTGACAACTAGTGCACTTGTTGGATTTACGCCCAATCCGATAATCAAAAGCGGCGGAATAATTGTAATGAACCGGCGAAGATATAAAGGGATTCTGCGTTTGATAAATCCTTGCATGATGACGTCTCCAGACATTGTCCCGACCGAAGAACTTGAAAGTCCTGAAGATAATAATCCAACTCCGAACGCAATAGCTGCAAAGGGACCAATTAAATGTTCAAATTGTGTAAAAGCCACGTCCAAATCTTGCACGTTTAGTCCGTTTTTAAAGAACAGAGCGGCTGCGACAATCAGCATGCTTGCATTAATTGCACCAGCGATAATCATGGCAATCACAATATCGATAAATTCAAAGCGGAAAATCGCTTTTTTCTCTGATTCTGTAGTTCCTACCACGCGGCGCTGCGTAAGAGCTGAGTGCAAATAAATCGCGTGTGGCATAACTGTAGCACCTAAAATCCCAGAAGCTAACAGCACGCTGTCTGTCCCATGAAACTGAGGGACAAATAAGCCGTGGACAACACTTGCGCCGTCTGGATGCGCAAGAAACATTTGAGTCCCAAAAGCTAATACCACAATAAAAACCATCGCTGCAATCGCTACTTCTAGCAGTCGAACACCTCGTCTTTGTAACTCTAAAATAGCAAAAGAACCTACCGCTGCGATAAGTGCAGCTGGGAACAAAGGAATATGAAATAATAAATAAATTCCAAGAGCAGCCCCGATAAATTCTGCTAAATCCGTCGCCATAATGACCAGTTCCCCTTGTATCCAAAGCCCAAAAGAAACGAAGGACGGGAAGTGTTCCTGTGCTATCTCGGGTAAATTCAAGCCCGTCGCAATCCCTAATTTAGCTGATAACGATTGAATTAAGACAGCCATTAAGTTAGAAATTAATACAACCCAAAGCAGCATGTATCCGTATTGAGAGCCCGCTGCAATGTTAGTAGCAAAATTACCTGGGTCAATATAAGCAACCGCTGCGATAAAAGCAGGCCCTAAGAAAGGCAATAATCGCTTAATTCCTTTTGTTTTACCCGACAATACGTCTTGAGCACTTAGCTGCATAGCCGATAATGCTTTACTGCCGTTTTGATCTTTCATGTCTAGTGCTCCTTTCTTTGATGAACAATAAATAGCCCAAGCTAATTTTTTTATATGAAGTATAAAATGTTTCCTTAATGCAAATTATATGCTAGCAAAGGTTCTTTTGACAATAAAAAAGTTTAGCAAAAAATATAGATCATCTTCAGCTGTTTTTCATCCCGTTTGGCACAATTCTTTAAATGCACAGCCGTGACAGGAGGCAGGCATATCTGTTTGAGGGAAATGCTCAAGCGGAAGAGGCTGATTTACCTCTGAGTCTCCCAAAAAAGTTTTCATATAATCAATGCTTGTATCAACTTGCTGAAGAACAGCTTCAATTTCGTGAAGAGTAAGCTGATACGTACGCGCACTGCCTGAAAGCAAGTATTCGTTCCGGACTTTTATCTGATCAACGGAAATATTATATTCGGCTAGCACGTAGAGGGCGTATATCGCCAGTTGAAACAAATCATCTTTTGTTTGTTTACTTGTTTTCCAATCAACAATCGTAAATTCGTCTGTGACTGGATTTTTAAAAAGAGAATGAAAAGGCGCATATACTTTATGATCGTACACATTTATAGAACGAAACGACTGGTGGGGCTCCACTTCTAAAAAAGGTGAAGATACGATGTCGCCAAACGATTTACTTTGTAAAAAGTGATGTACACAAATTTGTACCCGTTTTTGCATGTTTTTAAGATCTTCTTTAGAAATATAGCCGTTTTCGTAGAATTCTAAAAGCATCTTATACTGAGCGGGCTTATGATACCAAAGCTCTCCATAGTCAGTAGAATCACGCAGTGCGTTATTTAGTAGCTGCTGCGCTTTCTCCGTTAAGTTCTGTTCATCCGGAACAATCTGTGTAGAGGTATAGTCAGAAATGGCCTCTGTAATCACTTGACGAACGGCTTGTCCGGCGTACATAGATAAAGTGGAAACCTTTTTTAGACGATAAGCGCTCTGAGACTGAGCAGAAGCGCTGTCAAGCCATCCGTTATGTGAGACATAATAATGATAGGCATACTTTCGTTTGCACTCTGTGACCATTTTATGCCTGGAGTACGACCATGAAAATTCAGGGAAATCAGTGATTTGAAACAAGCTATTCACATCCTTTTTCAAAAACTGCGCATAGGTTGGTCTATTAGTATATTCGTACATGAGTTAAAATAGACTCGAAATGTAGAAAGTGAATAGCTACGCATGCATATTATTTTGTGGATTCTCGTGAAATATGTATAAATAGAAAAAACTATTTAAAAATTGATTGCTTTTTTCTGTGGCGGATGTTATATTAATAAAGCGATGAGCTAATTTGTGTAAGTCGAAGGACATGCTTTCGAGCTAAACGTGTGAATGTGGTCACACGGTCCCCGCCACAAACGCATCAAAGACGTCCTGCGTGGACGTCTTTTTCATTTTATAAAAAAGAGAGCGCTAGCGCTCTCTTTTTTTGTGGGATTATTTTCTGAAAAAGTTAAGGGCTGTTATTTGAATGCTTTCACTATATTTTTAATATTTCTTTTTTATTCCACACATCGTTTCCTGCTTGCAACAAGAGTTTTCTTATCCGATTTTCTCGACCAAACGTAAATATATAAAAACTTACTGTATTTGCACATTTGCCGCATATTGCATGGTTCCTCTTGTAGAGTTAATTGCAATATCAACAACGTACAAACCTTGATTTTTAGGAACCTCAAATTCATTATTTTTGACAAACAGCTTGGTTTTTTCACCGTTATCTCTCCATATATGCACACTCACACTACGAATATAAGCACCGTCTAAATTCGAAAAATGGAGCTTAACTGATTGCTGCTGCTTCAATGGTATGCTTTTTTGCTGCGATATGTATGTATATAAATCATATACATTTATTTCTTTTTTTGTTGTTGAACGGCCGTTTGACCAGTTAATAGAACCTTTGTGAAGGTGATAGGTATGTTCGTTGACCGCAAGCGCAGCTTCAGGTTTGTTTTGATCGTATTCTTCCTCTAGAAAGAAAGCACTGTTCTTAAGTAAAAGTAAGAAGAACACAATAACAGCTCCTAGACCGCTTAAGACATATACACCACATTTTGCGGGTTGTACTTTCATAATAATTTCCTTTCACAGACCAATAATTAAGGAGGATAGGTACATAAAATTTCCACTTTTTCTATTCTAAACGATTACAAGTGAAATTACATTTATTGCTTTCTTTCTTCACAAAAAACAGGATAATAGTCATGCGTTTTTTATAAAAGGTCTCCTTAGATCAAAATCAAACCTATAGAAAAGGAAGATAAATGGAAATCAAAAGAGGGAATCTAAAAAATTTACAGAAGTTGATAAGTGATTTAAAATTATACAAAGGAAAAAAAGTATTTCAAAAAAAGGGAGATTAGTAGGTTTTTTGTTCTACTCCCACTTCTTAAAAAGTCGTATTTTTCGTAAGAAACTGTAAAGCTATATTTTATAAAGGTGAACCAATACATATACAAACAAAAGGGACACAGAAAAAGGGGGATCAGCATGGAAATTAGAGAACTAGAATTACATGATGCTGCAAACTTTGTAGATTTGCTTAAACAGATTGAAGAAGAAAGTAAGTTTATGCTGTTTGAAAGCGGAGAGCGAAAGCTGAGTACAGATCAGCAGGAGAAAAACATCGAAATCTTTAAGCAACAGCCAAACTCTACGATTATTGTAGCAGAAGAAAGCGAGATGCTTGTGGGATATATAGCTGCAACAGGGGGGGGAGCTAACCGAAACGCTCACATCGCTTCTTTGACATTAGGCATTCGAAAGACGTTTCAAAATCAAGGAATTGGGACGGCTTTAATCGGTGCTCTTGAAGAATGGGCGAGAGAACATCATATTCATCGTCTTGAACTGACAGTCGCTATACAGCATGAAAAGGCTCTTTCTTTATATGATAAAGTAGGATTCGAAATTGAAGGAACAAAAAAACATTCACTCCGGATTGGCGGTTTGTTTATTGATGAGTACTATATGTCTAAATTGCTGAACTAAAAAAGAAACGACGTTTAAAGACGCCGTTTCTTTTTTTAACTTCCTCTATAAATTTGGTATCCCCACGGTGACACAAGCAAAGGGACGTGATAATGTTCTTGTTCAGAAGACAATCCGACTCGAACAGAAACTTGATTTAAAAAGGGCGGATTTGTTGTTTGGACTTCTTTTTTTTTATAATATTCCCCGATATGAAACAGAAGTTCGTAATCTCCTGATTCAAACTCTTCAGAAGAGAAGAGCGGAGTTACTAACCTCCCGTCTTCATTTGTAGTACCGTGTGAAATTTTTATTCGTTTACTTTCCGACTGAATATGATAAAAATCAACTTTGACAAAAGCAGCCGGACATCCGTGGGTAAGATCTAAAATATGCGTTGTGATTTTAGTCATGCTCGTTTCTTTGTCCCCTTATCTTCAATGATTTTATCAGTTAAGCGAAAGAAAGCAATCTTATATACTTCTTCTAATGCTGTATCAAATTCCGTTTGCTCGGTATTTAGTAAACGACTTTGCATTGCCTCGTATATATCTTCTTTTTGTTTACCTCGTACTGCCAAAATAAAAGGAAACGGAAACTTCTCCATATACGTTCCATTAAGAGAAGAAAACTGTTCATACTCATCTTGCGTTAAGTTTTGTAAGCCTGCTTTGGTTTGTTCTTCAGTAGAAGCAGATGTCATGGCAATATTTTCACCTAGATTTGGATGAGCTTGCAGCAGCTTCAGCTGTTTTTCTACAGACGCTTGCGCTACAATTTCTTTCATCATAGCATGAAGTTGTTCAACGGAAGAGAAAGGACCTTTAGAATAAGCCTCTTCTGCAACCCAAGGTGAATGTTCAAATATATCACCAACTAGTGAAACAAAATGCTTCTTGCTAAGCTGATTTACATACTGCACAGATACGTTATTCATACTACACCACCTTTATTATATTTCTGAATAATCGGTCTTCTCTAAAGAGACAGAAGGTACTTTTCGTTCAATTGATGCGTTAAAAAAGAGATTTAATAAAATGGCAGCTAAACTTCCCGTAATAACTCCATCGCTTACAATTACGCGCAAAGCATTTGGGAGCTGAGCGAATAGATCAGGTACCACCGTTACACCAAGGCCGAGTGAAAGAGAACACGCAATAATCAGCAAATTTTCTTGTTTGGACAAATCAACAGCACTTAGCATTTTGATGCCTGATGAAATAACTAAACCAAACAACACGACCATTGCTCCTCCTAAAACAGGGGTGGGAATAATGGTTGTAAAAGCAGCGATTTTCGGAACAAGCCCCAGTAATATGAGAATGAAGCCGGCTACTACCACTACATTTTTTGTTTTTACTTTCGATAATTGAACCAGTCCTACATTCTGAGCGAATGTATTGTAAGGGAAAGCATTAAATAGCCCTCCAAGGACAATGGCGATTCCTTCTGCACGGTAGCCTTTTGTAAAATCTTTTTCCGTTAATTCCCGATCACACAGCTTTCCTAACGCTAAAAATACGCCTGTAGACTCAATGATAATGACCAAGCATACGAGAATCATTGTTAAAATAGGGCCGATTTCAAAAGTAGGCATCCCGAAATAAAAAGGAGTGGGAATGTGCAGCCAAAAAGCTTCATTAAAATTAGCAAAATCAACTTTTCCCATTAATACAGCGGCTATTGTTCCAACTACAATTCCAATCAACACAGAAAGAGAACGAAGAAAACCGCTGAAAAATCGATTTAAAATTAAAATAAGCGCTAGAACACCAAAAGAAAGAAGAAGATTAGAAAGAGAACCAAAATCTTTGCTTCCCACTCCTCCTGCCATATTTCGGACGGCGGATGGTACAAGCGATAAACCAATCATCGTCACAACCGTTCCCGTGACAACGGGAGGGAAAAATTTAATAATTTTGCCTAAAAAACTTGCTGCCAGTACGATGAAAATACCACCGGCAATAATCGCTCCGTAAACGGCACTAATTCCATATTGAGTTCCAATTGCAATCATAGGAGTCACCGCTACAAATGAGCTTCCAAGTACAACAGGAAGACCAATCCCAAACCACCTGTTCGTCCAAGCCTGCAGCAGCGTAGCTAGTCCGCAGGTCAGTAAATCAATGGCTACGAGATAGGCTAAGTCATGTGCATTTAAATTTAATGCGCGTCCTACCATCAGCGGAACGAGAATGGCACCCGCATACATAGCGAGTACGTGCTGTAATCCCAATGAAGCTAGTCGAAACGGTCGATTTTGGTTATCCACCTAAAAACCTCCTTTAATTATATCACATGTAATGTTAATAAATATTACATTTAGAATGATACATTAATAGTAAAATGTTTTTTAAGGGATGTCATTAGTCAAGTTGACCAAAAACAGAGGTTTCAATATCTACTTTTTTACAATATACAGAGAAGCAGGTAAGCTATCGTGTAAAAAGATGTTACATTTATTTTTTAGTACCAGATATTAATATCAAGTGATATAATTTTGTATATATTTTCAAATAATAGAGGGAAGAGGAAATGTTTATGTATAATCTTGCGGCTCACGCATGTAAATTTTTATTAAAAAGAAGAGGTAAGCTTTACATAAGGAATAAAGAGTTTTTACCAACAGACACAGGTTTTGTGATCGCTTGTTCGCATAAGGGATGGGTAGACGTTGTAGCGCTTGGTGCGGCTATTTTGCCTCACCAAATTCATTTTATGGCAAAAAAGGAGCTTTTTAATCATATACTCACTAGTAATGTATTAAAAAAACTTAACGCATTCCCAGTAGATCGTAACAACCCCGGACCCAGCAGCATTAAAATACCTATTAAATTAGCAAAAGAAGGACATATCGTCGGGATTTTCCCTAGCGGCACGCGAACAGAGGAAGACGTTCCTCTGAAAAGAGGGGCAGTCACTATAGCGAGCATGGCAAAGGTTCCTATTGTACCCGCAGTTTACAAAGGACCTGCAAATGTAAAAGAACTATTTTCGAAGGATCCTATTGTTATCTCCTTTGGAAAACCTATCTACCTTGGGGAAGATAAACTGACAAAGGATCGCCTTGAGGACGTGTCAAACCATTTAACAGCTTCAATTCGTGCGTTAGAGGAAACAGCAAGATAACTTCATAGCGGAGGTGCACCATGAAGGATTGGGTACAGAGAAAGCTAAACGATGTAATTAGTGATGATGTGCAGGCAAAAATGAAAGAAAAGATGGCTGAAAGCGGGGTAACCGTTCCTATATCCGCTTCTATGCTCATGCGAATTTTTCAAAAACAAATGACAAAGCAAGATCAAATTCAGCAATTTTCTATTTCATTTCAAGACTCCTATATTCACGTGAATGGAATTATTAAAAAATTTCTGGTGAGAATTCCATTTTCTATTGTGCTAGAACCCCTTGAGGCAAAAGAACGTACGCTTCTATTCAAAATCCATGAAATGAAACCTCTTAATCAAAATTGGATCAACTATCGAATTTTTCACAAGCCGCCTGTTACTACGTATGAAGAAAAACAAATTCATATCAATCTCAATGAAATTGATAAAGTGAAGGTCATTCCAGTGGGGAAAATCAAACAATTTTCAATACAAGATGAAAAGCTTCGAGTGAAAATTGGTTTATAAATAGTTGTAAATAAAATGTAGAAATAGTTTTTTCAGAAAGAAAACCTTTTCAGTTCAGCACTTAATTTGATTAGGTGCTATTTCTTTATAATTTTTATAAAATTTTTAGAATTTTTCGTCTCTAACTATTGTGACACGCTTCCCTAAAGTTGTACAATGTAACTTATATAGAGGTTTAAGCGCAAAACCCGTAAATATAAAGAGCAAGGAGAAACAACTATGACAACTTATTCAATCGATGTAACACTAAGTCAAACAAAAAAAGAAAAGCCGCAATCTGATCAATTGCAATTCGGGAAAGTCTTTACGGACCATATGTTCATTATGGATTATACAGAAGGCCAAGGATGGCACGATGCTCGTATTGTACCTTATCAACCTATCACATTAGATCCGGCATCCATGATCTTTCATTACGGGCAGTCTGTTTTTGAAGGACTAAAAGCATATGTAACAAAAAAAGAGCAAGTATTATTATTTAGACCAGATGAGAACTTCAAACGTTTAAATAAATCAAACGATCGTCTTTGTATTCCTCATGTTGATGAAGAATTAGCGCTAGAAGCGTTAAAACAGCTGATTACAATTGACCGCGAATGGATTCCTACTGCTGAAGGTACATCACTATACATTCGCCCGTTTGTCATCGCAACAGAGCCTTACTTAGGAGTAGCGCCGTCTGACCGCTATCAATTTATCATTATTCTTTCTCCAGTTGGTTCATATTACAAAGAAGGGATTGCTCCTGTAAAAATTGCGGTTGAAAGCGAATTTGTTCGTGCTGTAGCCGGAGGGACAGGAACGGCTAAAACAGGCGGAAACTATGCTTCAAGCTTAAAAGCTCAGCAGCTTTCTGACTCAAAAGGATATTCACAAGTACTGTGGTTAGACGGAGTTGAACGCAAGTACATTGAAGAAGTAGGAAGCATGAATATTTTCTTCAAAATCGATGGAGAAGTAGTAACGCCATCTGTGAACGGAAGTATTTTGGAAGGAATTACGCGTAAATCGATCATTGAGCTGTTAAAACATTGGGATATGCCTGTAACTGAGCGCCGTATTTCTATGGAAGAAATTCAGCAAGCTTATTCCGAAGGCAAACTAGAAGAGGCATTTGGAACAGGTACAGCTGCAGTTATTTCTCCAATTGGCGAACTATTTTGGAATAACGAGAAAATGGTCCTCAACGGTGGAAACACGGGAGAAGTGTCACAAAAACTGTATGACACTCTAACAGGTATTCAAAATGGTACAGCGGAAGATCCATTCGGCTGGGCAGTGGAAGTAGAATAAATTTCGATAATCGAATATCTTTTTACGTAAAAGAAGCGGGACAGCTCCCGCTTCTTTTTTTATTTGTTGCCGAATAGTCCAAAAGAAACAAGTTATTTTTTGAATATTTAGAACTATTTATATACTTTTATTGTAAAATAAAATATAATTATCCTTATAAAAACGATACTTTGTCTTTATTGAAATTCACAGCATTACTTATTCGTTATAAGGGGGAGAACAAAATGCTTTTTTTATCACATGATGAAAAAATTAAACAGCTGGCTTCACACTTAGCTGAACGACTCGAAAGAGAATTAAACCAAGAAACCTCAGGTGAACAAATGCACGTGCTCATCGGCTATTTATTTGCTTCTCATTTAATCGAGCACCGTCCTACGGGTTATTACGTAAGGTCTCAATACCCTGAGCAGCTAAAAGATTTATATGAAACTTTACACGTCCACCAATAAATTATCTCTTCCTCTTTTGTCCTATATCGTGTAGAATTTTAGAAAATATATGATTTTCTAGTTGATGGCAGAGCTAGGACATAGTGTGGTGTGGCATTTACCTTTAAATGATTAAGTAATGGCTTTAGAGGTGAATAATGTTAGCGCAGATCAAAGAAATGAGTTTAGATAAAAATCGTCGTAATCCACATTACCGCGTATTGTTGCAGTGTCCAGACGGGAGTGAACTATTCATTCACTTTAATTATACATACCGATCAAAAACATATTGGTCAAGAGATGTATATCACAACAATGTTCATAAAAAATCTCAGCTTGCTTGGTATACCCAAAGCGTAGAGGAAATGACTGCTCAGCAGTTTCTTGAAGAGCTAGGAGCTAAAGTAAATGAACATTTCGATTTTACACTGCGACGATAACCCAAAAAAAGCACCCCTTCATATGGGGTGCTTTTTTTGGTTGTTTTACACAAATAAGGACAGAATAATGTATATTCTCTTTTTTGAAATGAAAGGTGGAATGTTCATGGCGCAAATTGTAATGTGGGTGTTTTTTATCGGTCCTTGGCTATTGCTTTTTGCAGTGGATAAAGAGCGAGTAAAGCGGTATATGGCTGTATCACTATTCGGAGTGGTATTGTTAACGATGGTTTTTCAAATTGCAGATCGCTTTAACTGGTGGGAAGTGAATAAAACTCTTTTTTTCTTTGTTAATATGACGCCTTTTCCTTTTGGCATATTTATAATAGGCACGCTTTTTATTTTTTATTTTACCTATCCTGGCTTTTGGATGTTTATGATTATCAATGCAGCTTTCGATTTATTTCAAGCACTTGTCATGAGTCCTATCTTTGAAAAACTAGACATTTATACACTCAAGGAAATGAATCATTTTTTATTATTTGTACTAATGATGGTTATTGCTGTTCTACTTTTTCTTTATCAAAAGTGGCAAGATACTGCGTTTAAGTTATCTATCAAGTGATAGATAGAGAGCTTGTGTTTTATCGCTAACTTTTATATAATGATCGTATAAAACCCTCTATTTATATCGGAAATAGAGGTGTTTTTACTATGGGAAAGATACAAAATGGCAAAATATCTGCGGATGAACATCATTTTTCGCAAAAAAATTAAAATAATGTAAAAGTTTATGTTAAAATGGCAATGTTGCGTGAACGAATTAACTAACTTTACGCAAGAATGCTATTTACATACGTAAGAAGGAGAGAGATTTAAGATGGCAAAGACGTTAATTTTTGGACATAAAAATCCTGACACAGATACAATCTGTTCTGCAATTGCATACGCTGATTTAAAGAATAAATTAGGTGTAGACGCTGAACCAATTCGATTAGGGGATATTAACGGTGAAACGCAATTTGCTCTTGAAAAGTTCAACGCTGAACTACCACGTTTCGTTGATGAAGTATCTAAAGAAACAAATGAAGTTATTTTAGTGGACCACAACGAACGCCAGCAAAGTGCAAACGATATTGATCAAGTTCGTGTGCTTGAAGTAATTGATCATCACCGTATTGCTAACTTCGAAACAGCAGATCCTCTATACTATCGTGCAGAGCCAGTTGGATGTACGGCAACGATCTTAAACAAGATGTATAAAGAAAACGGCGTAGAAATCGAACCTAACATCGCAGGTCTTATGCTATCAGCTATCATTTCTGATTCTTTATTATTCAAGTCACCAACTTGCACAGACCAAGACGTTGCAGCTGCTAAAGAATTAGCCGAAATTGCAGGCGTAGATGCAGAAGAGTACGGATTAGCAATGCTGAAAGCTGGAGCTGACTTAGGCGATAAAACAGCTTCACAATTAATTTCATTAGATGCTAAAGAATTCAGCATGGGTACAAGCAAAGTAGAAATTGCACAAGTAAATGCAATTGACGTAAACGACGTTTTAGTGCGCAAATTTGAATTGGAAGAAGCTATTACTAAAACAATCGAAGAAAAAGGATTACAATTATTCCTTTTAGTTGTTACAGATATTTTAAACAGCAACTCTACTGCATTAGCATTAGGTTCTGCTGCTTCAAAAGTAGAAGAAGCATATAACGTAACGTTTGAAAACAATACAGCTGTCTTAGAAGGCGTTGTATCACGTAAAAAGCAAGTAGTGCCTGTATTAACATCTGTATTTGCTTAATAAAAAACGGTTCGTGTCTAAACACGAACCGTTTTTTTGTCCATTTGCACTTCAAGCCAATTTAGTATATAGTCTATCACTTCATCTTTATTTAATTCATTAAGCAACTCATGACGGCACTGTGTAAAAAAGCGGTAGCTTACGTTCTGCAATCCGGCTTTTTTAAAGTCGTTATATACTTTGCGTACACCTTTTGTATAGCTGCCTACTGGATCATGTTCTCCAGATATTAAATAAACAGGCAGGCTTGATGGGACTAGCTTTATATTAGCTAAGTTAGAGATTTGTTTGATTCCTGTTAATAAGTCATAGAAAAATCCCGCTGTAAAAACTCCTCCGCAGTTCGAATCATTTATGTAGGCATCAATCACTTCATGATCTCGGGTAAACCAGTCAAACGACGTGCGAGCAGGTTCAAACGCCTTATTATATTCCCCGAAAGATAGCTTATTAAGAAGAGGACTTGGTGACCGTTTTCCTTTTACTTTCATCTGTAGGTTAGCTATAAGTATACCTCCGGTTCTAGCTACAGTATGAACCGTTCCTGTACCTTCTAAAATAACTCCATGAATATTATCCGTATTCAATTGAATATATCTTCTCGTTAGAAAAGAGCCCATGCTGTGACCGAAAAGAAAGATTGGTAAGCCGGAGTGTTCCCTTGAAATGTGCTTAGTCAGAGCAATCATGTCGTAAACTACGGTGTCAAAACCATTTTCTTCAGCAAAAAAACGCTTTTCTTCATCTTTTAAAGCTGTTTGACCGTGACCGCGGTGATCATTTCCATATACGATATAGCCATGTTGAGTTAATACATTAGCAAAGTATTCGTAGCGTCCAATATGTTCGGCCATCCCATGGGCTATTTGGACAACGCCTTTTGCAGAATTGTTTTCAACATTCCATTTTTGTGCAAATATTTCTTTTTCCTGATGACCTCTGTAGTAAAAGGATTGTTTCATGCTCAGCATTCACCTTCTGCTTTCCTGTAAAATAAGGGATATATGTATATATTATACTAATTTATGCAGATGATTTTACTATTTTAAAATAAAAAATGATTATTTTGTCATAAACCTTTACAAACCTTTATGTGATTTGTTAAATTAGTATTTATATTAAAAATTATTAAACAATTTAAAAAGATTTAGTTTTTAATAGGTTAGATGAATACGGAGGGAATTATTGTGGCAGAATTAAGAAGTAACATGATCAAAAAAGGATTCGACAGAGCACCGCACCGCAGCCTACTGCGTGCAGCTGGTGTAAAAGAAGAGGATTTCGGCAAACCGTTTATTGCGGTTGTCAATTCATATATTGATATTGTACCAGGTCATGTTCACTTACAAGAGTTTGGTAAAATCGTAAAAGATGCGATTCGCGAAGCTGGTGGCGTACCTTTTGAAATGAACACTATCGGTGTAGATGACGGTATTGCGATGGGACATATCGGTATGCGCTATTCATTACCAAGTCGTGAAATCATTGCTGACTCAGTTGAAACGGTAGTATCTGCTCACTGGTTTGATGGAATGGTATGTATTCCAAACTGTGATAAAATCACGCCTGGGATGTTAATGGCTTCATTACGTCTGAATATTCCGACAGTTTTTGTTAGCGGCGGACCAATGAAGGCTGGCGTAACAAGCGACGGTCGTAAGATTTCTCTTTCTTCAGTATTTGAAGGCGTAGGAGCTCATCAAGCTGGTAAACTTGATGATAAAGGATTACTTGAATTAGAACAATTCGGCTGTCCGACATGCGGATCTTGTTCAGGAATGTTTACAGCGAACTCAATGAACTGCTTAGCTGAAGCGTTAGGACTTGCTTTACCTGGAAATGGTACAATCTTAGCAGTTGCTCCTGAACGTAGAGAATTTGTTAAGAAATCAGCTAAACAGCTTATGGAATTAATTAAATTAGATTTAAAACCACGTGATATCGTCACAGAAAAAGCAATCGACAACGCATTTGCTTTAGACATGGCGTTAGGTGGTTCTACAAATACAGTTCTTCATACGCTAGCTCTTGCGAATGAAGCTGAAATTGATTATCCGTTAGAGCGCATCAATGAAGTAGCGGAACGCGTGCCTCACTTGGCAAAACTCGCTCCGGCTTCGGATGTATTTATTGAAGACTTACATGAAGCAGGAGGCGTATCGGCTGCTCTAAACGAGCTATCTAAAAAAGAAGGAGCTCTTCATTTAGATACGATGACGGTTACTGGAAAAACGCTAGGCGAAAACATTGCAGGATGCGATGTAAAAGACTATAACGTTATTCATCCAATCGATAAGCCGTTTACAGAAAAAGGCGGACTTGCTGTATTGTTTGGTAACTTAGCTCCAGACGGCGCGATCATTAAAACAGGCGGTGTTCAAGATGGCATTACTCGCCACGAAGGACCGGCAATTGTATTTGAGTCTCAAGACGAGGCGCTGCACGGTATTGCTAACGGAAAAGTAAAAGAAGGACATGTCGTAGTCATTCGTTATGAAGGACCAAAAGGCGGACCGGGAATGCCTGAAATGTTAGCTCCAACTTCTCAAATTATGGGAATGGGACTAGGTGCAAAAGTAGCACTATTAACAGACGGACGCTTCTCTGGCGCTTCACGTGGATTATCAATTGGCCACGCGTCTCCAGAAGCTGCTGAAGGCGGCCCACTAGCATTTGTCGAAGATGGCGACCACATCGTGATTGACATTGAAGATCGTTCGATGAATGTTCAAGTTTCTCCAGATGTTTGGGCAGAACGAAAAGCAAACTGGAAAGGCTTTGAGCCAAAAGTTAAAAAAGGCTATCTTGCAAGATATTCTAAACTTGTAACTTCTGCAAGCACGGGCGGAATTATGAAAATCTAATAGCACAAAAAAGGCTCTCTGCTGAGAGCCTTTTTCTTTACTAAAGTAACGGTGCAAAGAAGCATTTTTAACACGAAAATTCTTTTTTCATAATAACGTGTGGAATACCGTCTTCCATAAAGACATCAGAAACAGTCTTATAGCCTAACTTATGATAAAAAGGTTCAGCCTGAACTTGACCGTGAAGCTTAGCTTGAGTTAATCCTTCTTTTTTCGCTGCTTCTTCTAAGCTGGCCACCACTTCTTTTCCGAGCCCGTATTTTCTAAATTCCTTTAATACGCATATTCGCTCTATTTTGGCGTAATCGTCTACTATGCGGAATCTACCAGAAGCTGCCGGTTTATTGTTATAGTAAATCAACATATGTTTTGCCGTTTCCTCATGTTCATCAAATTCATCTTTTAAGGGCACGCCTTGTTCTTCAACAAACACTGTTTTACGTATACGGAATACTTCTTCAAGCTGCTCTTTTGTTGTAACATGCTCAATTTTCATTAAAATCCTTCCTTTTCTACGAATTTAAGCTTCTTTTTTGTATAATAAAAATACGTGATATAAAAAGAGTATAAAGGAAAAATAAAATGTTGTAAATGCAACAAAAATTAACTAATGAACATATTACACAAATTTGTGGTCATTGCTCACTGTTTAAACGACTTCAGAAATAATAAAATCAACTGAAACATGTTAAAAAAGCAAAGAAAAGGGATTATGAAGCGCTGTGAATCTACATAACTTGTAAAAAGAGAAATATTTAAAATAGTAGTGGGATGAAAAAGGGGAATGTATCATGCAAATAACCTTAGTGTATAAAGATGAGCAATCGAATAAATTTTGGAAAGTTGAAAGAAGAGACAGCAAGTTAGTCATTCACTTTGGAAAAGTTGATACAGCCGGTCGCATGCAAGTGAAAGAGTTTGCTTCCAAAGAAGCTTGTGAAGCGGAAGCTGAAAAGCTGATTCGTGCAAAAATGCAGAAAGGATATAAACCTTTAACTTGTTCAATGCAAGTAATGAAAGACAGCACGATGTCAGAGGATCTCTTTTGGGAACTGATAAAAAAGGCGAAGACAAAATTAGATGTCGACGAGCAAATGGAATGGCTCCGCTCAACGCTAGCAAAGCGTTCTGAAAAAGACATTTTCCGCTTTGATCAGCTATTAAATCAGCATTTTGATCAATCCTATACTTCTTCATTGTGGGCAGCAGCTTATATTGTAATGGGCGGTTGTTCAGATGATTGTTTTGATTATTTTAGAGCGTGGCTTTTATATCAAGGAAAAGACATATATTATAAAGCAATTGAATCTCCTGAGACGATGATTTCTGTTCTTCAACCACTAGAAGCAGAAGGCTATGCTCCTCAATTAGAAGAATTACTTGCTGTAGCGTGCGAAGCTTACGAAGAAAAGACAGGTTTAGATAACGACTATTATTATGATAAATATGACCAGTTTGACCCAATGTGGTACGATGAGCAAGATTTGGATCTTGATTGGGATGAAGATGATGAGGACGGTTTACAGATGCGATTCCCTGTGCTTTGGAGTCGCTATTGGAACAATCACCTCGAATATTAAAAAGAAGAGATGAAAATCTGTTTACAGACTTTCATCTCTTCTTTTCTTATTTTGATAGAGTGGGTGACGACGCGGTCTGAGATAGTTTTGTTTTTTTGTTTAGCATACTGTTCATAATCATTCCAATTACGATTATCGTCATACCAGCTAACGCAATCCCTGTTGGCATACGGCCATTTAATAAAAACACTTCGCCAAGAACGGTAAAAATCATGCTGCCTGATTGAGTTGCTTCGACCGCTCCAAGCAAACCTAAATTTTCTTTTGCCAAGTCTGTTGCGTAAAAGAACGTCATCGTAGCAATTACACCTGAACTCATTGCCAAGAGAAAGGCTTGAGAAAATTGAGGAGCACTCGGAATACCTGTAGTAAAGAAACCGTATATTGCGTAAATAATGCTTAGGGGAATGCTTCCTAACGCCATTCCCAATACACGTTGGAACGTATCGAGCTTTCCGCTGCATATTTCCATCATTTTTCGGTTTCCAAGCGGGTATAAAAATGCAGCGACAACAACAGGTAGAAACCCTAGAATAAACTGCATAGCCGTAATATTTTCTGCTTCTTTTACCTGCATAAGAATCACGCCTACTAAAATAAACGCTGAAACGCTAAGCGTTTTTAGCGGAATTTTCCCTCTTACTTTTTTATATCCTTCTGCAGTTTGAACTTTTATAAAAAACAACGGAGAAAGAAGAGCTCCAGCTAGAATGGTCACTTGCCACGTTCCTGCCACTAGCCATGATGGTCCGAAAAGTGAGGAAAAACTTAAGAGAGAATAAAAGCCTACTCCTGCAAGTGTACCCCAGCCAAGCCAAGCCCACGGATGTTTTTTCATTTCCTTCCACAGAGGCGTAAATTTCTTTTGCAGCAGCACTAAAATGAGTAAAATAGGAATAGCGAATAAAAAGCGGAGGGATGCAGTCCATGCCCAACTCGTTCCAGATACATTCATTGCTCGGTTGACGATAAACGTAGCGGAAAAGAACATGGAAGATAATAGTCCCCATATTATTGCTTTCATTGTTTACCCTCCTTATCAAATATATTATAATATGTTAATTACTCAAAAAAGTTTATCATAATATACATCAGAAAGGAAGGAAGAAATGCATACAGAAGACATGATTAAAAAAGTAGGCAGTGAATTACGAAAAATCAGGATGCAAAATCATTTGACGCTGGATGAACTGGCTGAAAAGACAGGAGTCAGCAAACTCACATTAGGAAAAATTGAAAGAGGAGAGACGAACCCTACTTTAGGGGTGATGTGGAAAATAACCACAGGTTTAAATATTCCTTTAACCAAATTAGTGTCAGTAGAACCTTCAGTATCCCTATCTAAGTGCGGAGGGGGATTTTCTCTTAAAGGACCAGATGAAGCTTGGAAAATTGAGTTTATGTTTCAAAATCAAATGGATTCGACGATTGAAATGTACCGAGCATTTCTTTCACCTCTTGCTACATACAGTCCGGAACCGCATCACAAAGGATTAATTGAAGTAGCAACGGTAATGGAAGGAAGAGTTGAAATAAAGATTGAAGAAGAGGTATACGAGTTAAACCAATTTGACTCGGTGAAATTTGAAGGAAGTCACACGCACTCATACAAAAATCTCGAAGAACGTCCCGCTGTGCTGCATCTACTAGTAAAATATGAGCAATAAAGCGGCAGAGCCGCAGTAAAACGAACCATAAAAAATAATTCGTTTTACTGCGGCTCTAATAGCTGTTTATTCATCAGCTTGTTTTGGTAGCTAATATATTTTTTTACTTTAATGATACTTAATGAATATTCTTCAATTAAACGGTGGATAGATTGAACCATACACTCTGGATAATGATGTTTTTTCTGTAAATATACTTTATACTTTCGAATTTGTCTTTCAAAATATAAAATAACTTGTTCAGGCGTTTTCACCAGTAAAGATTGCATGTATTCATTTACTTGCGTTTCAAGAAAAGAATAGCGATTCGTGATAAAAAATGTCTTCATCTTATTTTCCTCCCTATATGTTAGTGGTACAAAAAAGAAACCCTTGTGCTAGGATTTCTTTTTTGCTTTTTATTTGAATCAGCTGTGCGCAACTTTTAGGCACTGATACTTGAAATCGAAGACTCTCTATATTTTTTTATTTTGCATTTTATATATGTAGGCGTTTCGCCGAAAAGATTTGCTACGTGTGTAATAGCTCCATAATACGTTTTAGCATCCATCATTTCTTTATTCACAATATAGTCATACAGGGATGATTCAATATCATCAACAAAAGCTAAAATGTGACGCTTTTCGAATAGGAGTTGATAAAGTTCATTAATTAAGTATGGGCTTTGATCAAATTTGTCTTGCAGCTGCTCTACTCGGTACTTTGTCATAGGCACTTCACACAAGATAATGTATCGTAACTCTTCTAAAAATAATTTATTCATCTTTCTCACATCCCTATTCTGTTAATAATTATATAATAGCACTATGCCTTCATATTTGGAAGCGTTTTCAATGTATTAATTTTAATATTTTTTTTCTTCTCATTTCCTTTCGTTTTTTCTTTTCTTACGTGAATTATCTGTAGTATAGTTCGTTTTACGTAAAGACTCTAGCTAATTGTTAAACTACCTGACATACTTTTTGGAATTTTTATTATTGATGTCAAAAACTCTTACATACCTAAGCGGAAACACCTTAAAAATAACATCCTATGAGCCGGAATCGTCTGTAATTGTGATAAAATAAAAAATGGAAAATACATCATATAGGAGAGAGGCTATGGAAAAAGATCATATTTCAGAGCTTAAGATTTTAAAAGACATTGCCGAGATTTTAAATGAAGGCACTAATTTACATACAATGCTTCACGATGCTCTTTTAAAACTGCTGCAAATAACAGATTTACAAACAGGCTGGATCTTTTTTATTGACGAAAATGGAAAACATGAGATGATTGCCGCTCAGCATTTGCCGCCGGCTTTATTAAATAAAACCGCTCAGCCTATGTGTAACGGAAGCTGCTGGTGTGTTGATCGGTATATGGATGGCCGGCTTCAAAAAGCATCTAATATTATGGAGTGCAAGAGACTTGAAGATTCCGTCATTCATGAGTGGGGAGATACACACGACATTACTCATCACGCAACGGTTCCTTTACAAGCAGGGGATGAGCGCTTTGGATTATTAAATGTAGCTGCCCCTCATAAAATTCATTTTGAACAGCGAGAGCTTGATTTATTAGGATCTGTCGCTCTTCAAATTGGCACGGCTATCAAGCGGATTAAGCTGACTCAATCTCAGCAGGAAGTAAAACTTATTGAAGAAAGAAACAGACTGGCCAAAGATCTTCACGATTCTGTTAATCAGCTGTTATTTTCGATTAATGTCACAGCCAAAGCCGGAAGCAGCTTAGCGACAGATGGGCAGTTAAAAGAGACTTTTTCCTTAATCCAAGAAACCGCTCAGCATGCTCAAGTAGAAATGAAAGCATTAATTTGGCAGCTTCGCCCTCAAGGATTGGAAAACGGCATTGTCAGCGCGTTAAAAAGCTATGGTCAAATGCTAGGTCTTAACGTAAAAGAACAAATTAAAGGAGTGTCCGTTTTGCCTGCTGTGATTGAAGAGACACTGTGGAGAGTCGGACAAGAAGCTTTTAATAATTGTCGAAAGCATGCGGATACGGCAGAGGTACATTTAAACGTAAATATAAGCAAGGAACAAGTAATTATGAAAATTCAAGATAGCGGCAATGGATTTATATATAGCGCTTCAGCAGAATTGCCGACGCTTGGGTTAAAAACCATGCAGGAGCGAATAAACAGATTAAATGGCAATCTATCTGTTACAAGCAGCATAGGAAACGGAACGGTTGTGGAAGTATCTATTCCTCTTTCATAACAGAAAGGAGCGCACATGAAAATAAAGATTCTAATCGCAGATGATCACCACGTTGTCCGAAAAGGACTAGTCTTTTTCTTACAGACGCAGCCCGACTTAGAAATTGTAGGAGAAGCTTCTAACGGAGAGGAAGCTTTAAAGTTAGCGACATCTCTAGAGCCCCATATTGTTTTAATGGATTTATCGATGCCCGTTCTCGACGGAATTGAAGCAACAAAAGAATTAAAAAAACAAGCACCGCATATACAAGTTATGATTTTAACAAGCTTTTCAGATCAAGACCATGTGATACCGGCACTAGAAGCTGGAGCTTCAGGCTATCAGCTAAAAGAAAGTGACCCAGATGAACTTGTAGCCGCTATTCGAAAGCTAATGAACGGAGAAAATCAGCTTCATCCAAAAGTCACCACACACTTGCTGACACGGTTAACCAAAAGCAGCGAAAAGAAAGTCAATTTTATTGACCACTTAACGAAACGAGAAAAAGACGTATTAAAAGAAATTGCAAAAGGTAAAAGCAACAAAGAAATTGGTGCTTCCTTACATATTACAGAAAAAACAGTAAAAACACATGTATCTAATATTTTATCGAAACTCGGTGTTCAAGACCGCACGCAAGCTGCTCTATATGCTGTGCAGCACGGCATTTCCTAACCTACGACTTTAGTTGTAGGTTTTTCTCCGTGCTTCTCCGTCTATATTGGTAGCTTTCTTTCTATCAATAGCATGACGAAAAAAAGTTCAATCATCCCTATACTATACATATAACCAAACGACAGAGGAGTAGATAAGCATGAACATACTTATTATCAATGGAAGTCCTAGAGAAACAGGCCGAACAACACAAGTGACGAGAGAGCTTCACAAAAGCTATCAAAGTTCTTTTTTAGATTTAAGCCAATTATCGCTTCCTATATTCACAGGTGAACCTCATCAATATGAAACAGAAGAAGTACAAGAGCTAATTGAAAAAATAGAAAAAGCGGATGGTATTTTACTTGCGACGCCCGAGTACCACGGAGCTATGAGCGGAGCGTTAAAAAACGCATTTGACTTTTTAAACAGTGCGTATTTTGCGCATAAGCCCGTAGCACTTTTAGCAGTATCAGGAGGAGGAAAAGGAGGCATTAATGCTTTAAATAACCTTAGAACCGTTACACGCGCTTTGTATGCGAATGTTCTATCTAAGCAGCTGGTATTAGACCCTGCAGACATCGTGGAAAAAGGGACTTTACGAAAAAATGCAGCTGACGGAATTCATGAATTAGTTAATGAGCTGACTTTGTATACACAAGTGTCTAAGCAAATTTTAGAAGCTAAGCAAAACGTTTGATGAAGGCGCTTTATAAAGACCGTCGCTTTCAAGCCGTAGTTGCTGCAAATGTTTTATCATCGATCGGTTCTGGTATTACGATGATTGCCATTCCTTTACTGTTAGTTGCATCTCCAGATGGAAATAGACTATTTGGTACGATTATGCTGATTATGACGGTGATTAGCTTTGTGGCTACTCCGTATATTGGTGTTCTTATTGATCGAATGTCACGAAAGAAACTGCTGTTAACCGTAGAATTGATAGGTTTTATCACGGTCATGTTATTTGTAATCGTCGGTTTTGTTACAGACTATTCAACGATTCACTACGTCATTTTGTATGGAACCGGAAACCTTTACTACACCTTTTTTTATCCAACGATTTTTGCGTTAAATCAAGAAATTTTTTCAAAAGATGCGTTTCACTCATTAAACAGTATCATGGAAATACAAGGTCAGCTATCAAGTATGCTTGCAGGAGCTTTGGCGAGTCTAGTCATTACTCGTTGGTCGCTTCAATGGATTTTAACAGTCGATGCAGCTACGTATATAGCTGCATTTCTTTGTCTATTGAGTATTCCATATAAACAAAGCAGGGAACGAAGCGACAAGAAAAAGACTGCTATGAAAGAAGGGGTAACATTTATAAAAGAAAATCGCTCGGTCTCTCTTTTTTTACTGCTTTCTTTTATGCCTTTCATCGCTGTGATGATGACGAACTATTTATTTCCTATTTATCTGACTCAAGAATTAAACGCAAGTCCAGCAGCATATGGGATTGAAAGTGCTGTATATGGTTTCGGGGCGTTAACGGCAGGGGTATTTATCGTATCTATTATGAAAAGAACAGGCACAGAGCTAGCGATTATGCTGAATATAAGCCTTTTTGCACTCGGAATATCTATCATCTTCTTTATGAAGCTTTTACCCATTTATTTTTCTATTGTGTTTCTTCTTGCTTTTGCAAATGCAGGTACAAGAGTAGCTCGAAATACGTTTATGATGCAAAAAATACCAAATATCATCGTGGGAAGAGTCGACAGCTGTTTTCGCTTTATTACGTTAGGAATTCGGATTGTACTGATTTTCTTCTTTACGTACGTTACGGCTAACGATCGTATAGGACTGGCTTTTTTAGGGCTGAGTCTCCTTTTATTATCATCGGCTGGAGCGGGCTGGATACTCTACAAAAGAAAACAGCGAAAACAGTCTGCATTGCTTAAGAGTGTTTTATAATGTCTGTTGCATGTTATAATAGAGGAATTGACAAATAATGTTCAACGTTTATGACGTTGAACATTATTTGTTCTGAATAGAAATTAAACAGCAACAGCATTGACTGTTATGCGATTGGAAGATTGTGAAGCGATGATAAATAAAACATTAAACAAAGAACAATTAAAAGATTCGTACTCAAGCAGAACGTACTATAGAGGACACACGTATTACAAGCAGGGACGTGTGCTTGATTTGGAATACAATGAACAGACCACTACGTGGACAGCATCGGTTCGAGGTGCGGAAATGTATACAGTAATGGTTGAACAAAAAGGAAATTCTTTTTATTCATTCTGCGATTGTCCTGCTTATCACGAGTTTTCAGAATGCAAACACGAAGTAGCTGTTTTATTAACCATTTGCGATGAGCGAGCAAAGCCGCAGCCAATTAAAACAAAGCCTTTTCGCCAAAGCAAAGAATACGAGAATGTAAATCACTTTATCGACTTATTTTCAAGCTATCAGCAAACCATAAGTGACCATAGGAAATATGCCGATAAAGATCCGTTGAAAGTAGAATTTATTTGCAAGTCTTACTCAGAAGAATTTTTACGTTCAGAAGGAATGTACGTAGCGCTTGAAATGAAAGTGGGCGTCGACCGGACGTATGTAGTAAAAAACATTCAAGAATTTTTAACAGACGTTAAAGAATTCCAAACTCACGAATTTACCAAGCGCTTCGAATATGACCCGGCGGAACATTTTTTTATAGAAGAAGATAGAAAAATCATTGAGCTGCTGATGGATATTATGACAAATGAATCATTTTATAAAAATTCTTATTCCATGTATCGTTCGTCTGCAAATAACAGAGAACTAATCATTCCTTCCATCATAGCCAAAGAGTTATTTCAATTGCTCAAAGATCGGAACTTTACATTTATTCATGACGAGCACTCATATGAAAATATTATCTTTGCTGAAAGCTCAGCTCCTTTTTCGTTTCAGTTAAATAAGCACCCGGCAGCTGGATTTGAACTAGACTTTACGGAGCTTCATCAAGCTTCGTTTTTTGATCGATACGGGTGGCTATTTTTAAAGGGGACGTTTTATGAGCTATCTCAAGATCAGTGTATGCTTCTTGAAGGGCTTCGAAAAACGGCGCCTTTGAAGCCAGTCGTACCTATAGCAGAAGAACAGATGGGCAATTTTTTATCTCACGTCGTTCCAGGACTGAAAAAAGTGGGGAAAGTGGATATCGCAAAAGAAGTATCCCATCAGATTATTGCACCTGAACTAAAAGCAAAAGTATTTATTGACCAGGAAGATGAACAGCTGTTTGTGACACTTGGGTACCACTACGGAGAGATTTCAATTAATCCATTTTCACCTCAACCTGAAAAGTACGATAAAATCTTAATACGAGATTTAGAAAAAGAAGACCGCGTGATGGATTTAATTGAAACAGCTCCTTTAAACATTTATAAAAATCAGCTGTATTTAAATCAAGACGAATCATCTTTATATGAATTTTTGTTTCATATTGTTCCAAAGCTTGATGAAATAGCGGATGTGTATATTACGGATGAGATGAAAGATTATGCTTATACGGATTTTTCTGCGCCAGTAACAACGGTTGACATCAAAAACAGCAATGGATTATTAGAAATTAATTTTGATTTAGGAGACATTAATCATCAGACCGTTCAAGATGTTTTAAAATCTGTTTTAGAAAAGAAAAGCTATCATCGTCTAGATAACGGTGCGTTTATTCCTCTTGAAAACGAAGGCTTTGAGCATATTCAAAATCTGTTTCGTGAGCTGAACGTAACCGAGAAAGACTTAAAGGATAACTCATTGCAAGTACCTTTATACAGAGGGATGCAAGTAGAAGAGATTATGAGTGCGGGTGATAAATCAGCGGCTAAGTTCGGCTCAGCATTTAAAAGGTTACTTACACAGCTCAAATCCCCAGAGGAAATGGATTGGGAAGTACCGGAATCCTTGCAAGCATCCCTGCGTGATTATCAGTACAATGGGTTTAAATGGTTTAAATCTCTGGCTCACTACTCTTTAGGAGGCGTGCTGGCTGATGATATGGGGCTTGGAAAAACGCTTCAAAGCATTGCCTATATCTTATCTGAAAAAGAGCTTGATGAAGACAGCAATGCCTTTTTAATTGTTGTGCCGGCTTCCTTGATTTATAACTGGCGCAACGAATTGGAGAAATTTGCACCGAATTTAACGGTTCAAACCATTACAGGAACGCCGAGCGAGCGTGAGGAGAAGCTAAAACGCACAGCTGACGTATGGATTACATCTTACCCAACGCTGCGTCAAGATATCGATTTGTATCAGCATCTTCATTTTCATGCTTTAATTCTAGATGAGGCTCAAAGTATTAAAAATCATACAACGAAGACAGCAGTAGCTGTTAGGACTATTTCAGCTAAAAAACGTTTTGCGCTTAGCGGTACGCCTATTGAAAACTCACTTGATGAGCTTTGGTCAATTTTCCAGACCATTCTTCCTGGCTTATTTCCAGGACTTCGCCAGTTTAAAAACATGTCATCGGAGCAGGTCAGCCGAATTGTAAGACCATTTTTACTGCGACGAGTAAAAAAGGATGTGTTAAAAGAACTGCCTGATAAAATTGAAACAACTCATTTATCTGAGCTGACTAAAGAACAAAAAGAGTTATATGTAGGCTATTTAGAACAATTAAAATCATCTTTAGCCGGTGAAGATTTTAACAAAAACCGAATGAAGATCTTGGCGGGACTAACAAGACTTCGCCAGATTTGCTGTCATCCGTCTTTATTCGTTGAAAATTACGAAGGGGATTCAAGCAAATTAGAGCAGCTGCTTGAGATTACAAGAAATGCGGTTGCCAACGGAAAACGCTTGTTAATCTTCTCTCAGTTTACAAGCATGCTTCACATTATTCGAGAAGAGCTCCAAAAAGAAAATCTCTCATACTTTTATTTAGACGGTCAAACGCCATCAAAAGAACGAGTGGAAATGGCGGATCGGTTTAATAATGGAGAACAAGACATTTTCTTAATTTCATTAAAAGCCGGAGGCACGGGTTTAAATTTAACGGGAGCCGATACGGTTATTTTATATGACTTATGGTGGAACCCGGCGATTGAAGAACAAGCGGCAGGCCGTGCACACCGCATTGGACAAAAAAATGTTGTGCAGGTCATCAAGCTTATTTCTCAAGGAACCATCGAAGAAAAAATTTACGGCTTGCAGCAAAAGAAAAAAGAACTCATCGAACAGGTTATTCAGCCGGGAGAAACAATGCTTTCTAGCTTGACAGAAGAAGAGCTTCGAGAACTGCTTAGTATGTAGCAAAGGACGTGTAAAGAATGAAAAAATGGGCGTTTGTATCAGATTTTGATGGCACAATTTCAAAAAAAGATTTTTACTGGATTGTGATTGAAAAGTATTTTCCAGAAGGTGAAGAACTGTTCCACCGATGGAAAGCAGGAGAAATAAAAGATATTGATTTTTTATCTACTGTTTTTCAATCCATTCACCAAGAAGAACCGAAAATTTTAGAAGAAGTAGCGAATATTCCAATTGATGAATACGTGCCCGATTTTATTAAAGCTGTTCAGGAAAACGGCGGAGATTTTTATATTTTAAGTGCTGGAACAACGTACTATATTAAACCGATTTTAGATAAATACGGTGTTGAAAAAGTGGAAGTTTATTCAAATGAAGGATATTTCCATCAAAACAACGTTCACTTGCGTCTAGACCCTGCTCACAGATGGCATTCAGAACGCTACGGCATTGATAAATCGGCTGTTATTAAAGAACTAAAAGAGACATACGAAACGATTTATTTTGCTGGAGACAGCGAGCCGGATTCGCATCCGGCAAAATATGCAGACGTCACATTTGCAAAAGATTCTTTGCAAGATTTACTGCGCGAACAAAACGTTTCATTTGTTCCAGTTGAGACATTTGAAGATATTGAGCAATATTTAATACAACACAACGTGATAAGAAAAGGATAAAAACAGCGGTATTATTTGATTACTTCAAATAATACCGCTGTTCCTATTCCGCCTCCGCTTCCTAAAGCCGCTATGACATATTGCACGTCACGGCGCTTGCTTTCATAAAAAAGACGCGTAGTTAAAATAGCTCCTGATGCTCCGTACGGGTGTCCTAGCGTCAATGCTCCACCGCGAATATTTACTTTTTCTTTTGATATCCCCAGTTCTTGCATACAAGCAACAACTTTAACGGCAAAGGCTTCATTGATTTCAAATAAGTCAATATCATCTACCGTAAGAGAATTTCGCTTCAAGATATTTTTAATCGCAGAAATGGGTGCAATAGCAGGGTAAAGAGGTGACACTCCTGAAATATCGGCGTCGATAAAACGCAAAACGGGCTGAAAGCCTAAGGCGCGTGCTTTTGTCTCTTCCATCACAAGGGTAACGCAGGCACCGTCGTTAATTCCACAGCTGTTGGCTGCGGTGACGGTGCCTTCTTTTTTCAAAAAGACGGGGCTGGCTTTTTGCAGCAGCTTTGTTAGGTTTCGTTTTTTCATAAATGCTTCATCGTGCATCATGTTTGGAAGAGGAAGCGTTTCTTCTTCAAACAACTTTTTTTCAAAAGCCTCCCAGCTTCTTTCATGACTTAAAAGAGCATATCTGTCCTGCTGATCTTTAGATATATTGTATCGCTGAGCTACGTTTTCTGCTGCAATCCCCATGTCAGGGTCACCAATTTTATCAGGAGAAAAACGTGCTCTTTTTTCAAAAGGAGAAGTACTTGTACTTTCAACGCCTCCAGCTAAATAACACGTTCCAGCGCCTGCTTTTATCAAATAGCTGGCCATTCGAATCGCTTCTAAGCCAGCTCCGCACTGACGATCAATGGTCATTCCCGGGATAGAAAAAGGGAGGTCTGCTTCTAAAGCGGATAGCCTAGCTACGTTTCCTCCTGGACCTACAACATTCCCTAAAATAACGTCATCAATTTCATGTTCAATTCCAGCGCTAAGATGTTTTAATAAAGGAGCCGTTAGCTCTTGAACATGAAAATCTTTCAGTAGACCGTTTTCTTTTCCAATGACCGTACGCTTCGCTTTTACAATTGCTGCTTGATAGATAAGTCATCACTTCCTTACATAGAAGCCGTGTTAGAACGGCCAGGTACCGCTACTGCTTTTCGAACTTTTGTAATTAGATAAGCCGCGACCACTGCTTTTATACAGTCACCTGGAAGGTAAACGAAGCTTAGCTGAAGAGATTTTAGAAATGGAGTGTGAAGCTGTAGTGCCTGTACAGGAATGCCGCATGCATATACCAACCCAATCCCAAATAACACATTTACGGCAAATGCTTTTGCAACCGTTACATTTTTTAATCGTGACAGCGTCCAGCCAATAAAGAAAGCTGCAAACACATAGCCAATGATATACCCAGCACTCGGACTCAAAAATACCCCGATTCCTCCGCGTCCTCCAGCAAGTAAAGGAACGCCAGCTGCTAGCAAACATAAAAAAAGAAATTGACTTAAAGCTCCTAACCTAGCTCCAAGGATTCCCCCCGATAGCATGACACCCATAGGCTGAAGAGTAATTGGAACGGGTGTAAAAGATAAAAAAATAGGAGGGACGAGTCCTAGAGCTCCCATTATAGCCGTGAATAATGCAACGTACGTCATATCTTTTGTTTTCATCGTAAACCTCCGCTATGTATGATAAAACATGACTATCGTATCTTATTAAACTTAAATTAGTCAACTCAATTTTTATTAAAGTTTACATTTTTATTTTCTCAAACCCGTATTTACGGTACACTAAAAGTAAAAGAAAAAGGGAGTTTAAGCAGTAATGAAACGAATTGAAGAACTAATTTTTTATCAGTGTCAACAAACGCCTGGAAAACTGGCACTATCGGATTCTGTTAATAAACTAAGCTACGGTCAAATGTGGGATCATGTATGCAAAGCCGAAAATCAGCTGAAAGAAAAAGGGATGGAAAAAGGAGAGGTCGTTGCGTTAAGTATGCCAAACAATGCAGAAGCTGTTGTGTCATTTTTAGCGATTTTAAAAGCGGGTGGAATTGTGATGCTTTTACATAATGAGCTAACAGAGGCTGAAGTAGATACCTATTTTTCTA
The DNA here is from genome assembly GCF_057586255.1 of Priestia sp. SRI_019. Taxonomy (NCBI): domain Bacteria; kingdom Bacillati; phylum Bacillota; class Bacilli; order Caryophanales; family Bacillaceae; genus Priestia; species Priestia sp. SRI_019. The sequence goes on from NZ_JBYCZN010000002.1 coordinate 280,873, forward strand.
TTCAATCCCCGAATTGGCTATGGAAAACATTTTCTTTAACTAACATAACAAAAGAAAAACCAATCCTGCCCGTACGGCGAGTGAATGCACTATCCGATTTATTTTTATTTGGATTTACCTCTGGGTCAACAGGGAGACCAAAAGGGTTTGTAAAATCGCATTATTCTTGGTCTTCATCATTTCAAGAGTGGTCAGATATATTTTCTTTAGAGCAACACCACAAAGTGCTTGTTCCTTTACATATCTCGTATTCTGCCCAGCTTTACCCAGTTTTGCATGCGCTTTGCAGCGGTATGCACGCTATCATGCTAGAAGCGTTTACACCTTCGGCTGTTTTTAACAAGGAAGCTAGCTGTATGTCTATTACACCTGCATTAATTTCTCCGTTGCTTCGTTATGTACAAAGCAGACCAAAAGAAAAACGACTTCTGCCAAAAACCGTGATTTCAGTAGGCAATAAATTATCTCCTTCCGTTCGAAAGAAATTTTCACAAGCATTTCCTAATGCCTATCTGTATGAATATTACGGATCTTCCGAAATGGGATTTGTTACGGTGCTTTCACCACATACAGCTAAAACGATGCCTCATACAGTAGGCTATCCTGTTAACAGCGTAGACGTTTTAATCCTGACCGAGCGTGGAAAAGCAGTAGAAAAAGGAGACAAAGGAACACTATTCGTGAAAACAAATCAAGCATTTGAAGGGTTTGTTAATGACAGCGAAGAAACGAACCGCTCATTTTTTAATGGATATGTTACGTCGCATGATATTGCGGTTCAGCTTCAAGACGGAAGCATTACCATCGTAGGAAGAGACAAAAATGTAATCAAAAGCAGCGGAAGCTTAGTGTATGCCGAAGAAATTGAAGAGCTGCTTTTACAAATACCGGGCGTTAGCGAAGCAGCCGTTTTTAGCGTAGCGGATGCTGAACGTTCAGAAGTAGTAGGTGCAGCAATTGTTTTAGAGAACATTGCTCTTTCTGATGTGAGACAAGCGCTGACACAACGAGTATCCCCTTATAAAATCCCGCGCGTATGGAGAGTTTTAACGTCCTTTCCGCGAATGAAAAATGGTAAAATTGATAAAGCAACGATATACAGCTACTTTACAGAGAAAGAAGGGAAGACATATGATCTCATTTGAACCTATTACAGCTGACACGATGTATATTGTGTCAGAGATTATCAATTCAAACGAAGCTTATAACGTGTTAGAAAACGGTAAAAAAGAGCGGAGTGAAGAAGAGCTTTTTAAAGAATATACGAATGAAAAAACGGACAGTTACTTTATAAAAGCCGACGATACATACGTAGGGGTTATTGATTACATGAAACAAAACCCAAATGATGACCGTCCATGGATTGGGGCTTTTATCATTCATAGTGCCTACCACAATTTTAGTTTCGGAACGCAGGCGTATCTAGCGTTTGAAGACAAGCTAAAAGAAGAAGGAGTTTCCGTTCTTCGCCTTGGCGTTCTGTCTCAAAATCCTAGAGCCAAGCTGTTTTGGGAACGCCTTGGTTTTACACATTATGCCACTAAGCCGCTGCATCATAATCAAGTTAACTGTTTGGAAAAAGAGCTGTAAGAAAATCCCTGGATTATGGGACTGACCCCATAGAGTGAGACAAATAAAAAACACCTTTAAGTTAAAAACCGGTATGTAGTACCTAACAATAACTTGGAGGTGTCTTTTCTATGGGAACAAGAGTGAGCTATCCAGTAGAAGTGAAATTAAAAGCAATTGAAATGAGATTGGCAGGAATCCCCGTCAAAGAAGTGATGGAAACGTTACAGATTCGTAATCGTACACAGCTTAAAACAAAGAAAGAAGTGGCTTGGGTATATATAATCTGTACACTTTATTACAGAACAGCTGATTTAGTTGAACTCTTCTTTAGTTAATAAACTTTCTTCTGCGCACGTTGACACCCCTAATCTTTCTGTATATAGGTCAATATCAATCGCATACGGAGGCCTCTTTTTTACTTCTATAAATATCTTTCCAATATATTCTCCTACTACTCCAATACTTATTAACTGTATGGCACCTAACAACCAAATAGAGATCATTAGAGAGGTCCAGCCTATACTTGTATTGCCTAATACCTTTTGAATAAACGCATAACAGCCTGTCATCACACTTATAAAAAATAATAAACACCCTAAAAGAGTAAAGGCTCGGATTGGAACCACACTAAATGAGGTAAGACCATTAAAGGCAAAAGAGATCATCTTTTTCAGAGGATATTTGGTTTCACCGGCTAAACGTTTTTTTCGACTATATGTTACGTTTGAGGAGTTAAATCCAATCAAAGGAACAATTCCTCTTAAAAACAAATCTGCTTCTTTATAACGCGAAAGTTCTTCAATCGCTCGCTTGCTCATTAACCGATAATCTGCATGGTTGTAAATAAGGTTGATATTCAACTTTTGCATAAGACGATAAAAACATAAAGCAGTATTTCGTTTAAAGAAAGTATCTGTTTCTCTGCTATCGCGTACACCATATACAATTTCATCTCCCTCATGATACTTTAAGAGGAAACTTCGAATAACAGAAACTTCATCTTGTAGGTCGGCATCAATGGAAATGACACAGTCCGATTTAGATTTAGCTTTTTCTAGTCCGGCAAGAAGAGCTTTCTGATGCCCTACATTGCATGATAGCTTTAGTCCCGTTACATAGCTATTAATGGTACTTTCCATCGCAATTAATGACCATGTCCGATCTTTACTACCGTCATCTACAAATAATATCTTACTGCTAGCTGAAATTAACTCTTCTTTTCTTAAATCATCTAAAACAGAGGATAGTTGAGTAATGGTGTCTTTTAATACTTCTTGTTCGTTGTAACATGGAACCACTATTGTTAGTAAGGGCCGCATTGACTTCAATTTTTATACCTCCTACATTACTTGATACAAGTAAATCTTCCATGCAGATTCTTTATGATTAAATTCCTTCAAGAGCGAAAGGTTATTATCTTTCGCGTTCAAAATAGGGACCGATGAAAAGATATATCGACCACCCATTTTTTTAAATTTATTCGTGTTTAACTGTAGATGATGTATCTCTTTTTTCTGGTCTTTTCTGAACTCATATCTTTTACCAAGTTCATCAACGAAGAGATAACAACGGCTTCCCCATTCATCGTAATATTTTCTTAACTGCTTATTTTTGTCTAACTCTTTGGCTATTATCTTTCGAAATTTATACTTATATTCAAGGGGATATACATTGTTATAAGTATCTAGGGTATAAAACCCATTGTATTGTGAAATAGCTGGGTGAATTCCAATACTTGCTACTCGGTACGAATCTTGAGAATCCCCTATATATTTCTTTATCTCGTTGAACTGTTTTGTAGCATAAAACTCCCTAAAAGAAGGAGAGTGAAAGTAATGGCCATAAAGAAGTTCTTCATTAAACAGGAGAAGTGTTATGATTTGACTTATAATTGCTAAAGTAGCTATTTGCCTCCAAAACTTTCCTAATGACCATAGAACGTAACAGGCTAAGCTGAAACTAAGGTAAATAACAATAATTCGTAAGAAATGAAACCTCGCAAAGTTAAATGTATTTAAAAAGCTGATCTTTTCTTTGAGAGGGATCCATAAATTATTAAACCAAAAAGCGTACCATATCGATAAAGCAAAATTTAAAAGAAATAAAAAAATGAATATTTTGTTATATTTTATCTTCCTCTTAAAAGCTAATAGAATAAGGGTCAAAAATAATATTGGGAGAATAACATGCGTATGAACAGTCATAACATGTGTATGCCCTATAAGAAAGTTTTTAAGGGAAAGGCGCATAGAGTGCCAAAAATCATGTCGTGAAGATATAAATTCCATCCTATGATTTGGCTGTTCTGAGATAATCATTGAATAGACAAGGCGATACTCAATTAAAAGGTAAAGGAATGTCATAAAAATAAGGCTAAATAGAAACGGCCAATTCCACTTTCTCTTTCTAATTAAGTCATAAATCCATAAAAAAGAAATCGCTACTAAAAAGAAGAAAAAGCCAAGTACAAAGCTTGAATAAAAGGGTAGAAGGAAAAGAACCACCCATTCCTTCCATGAAAAATCTCCAGAACGAATATTCAAAAATGCCCATAAAGCAAGAGGGTAGCCTAATGTACTTAACATGCCTGAAGGCCAAAATGGAGTAAGTGCAAAGGCAAGTGAAACACCAATACGAACAAAGTGGGCATCTTCGTGTTTAATAAAGTGCTTCTTCAATAGTAAATACATTCCACAAAAAGCAACTAACCGAGTAATCGTTTGGCTTAAAGCGTAAGCAGTCATGGAAGGAAAGAGAGCATGAAGCCAAACAATTCCACTAAATGCCGTCCCGAACGCATCACGCGGTAATCCATTAATAACCTGGGGGATCGTAGAGTGAAGGTCCCCAAATATCTGACCACTTTCAGCCAGCACCTTATACCAGGCAATATTAGAATCTAAATTATCATGAACACGTATGTGAGCATTTTCTCCTAATACATACATAGGAAGAAAATAAAGAAAAAGTAGTACAAGTGCAATAATGATATAAATTTTCTCTTTTCTCTTTCCTGTTGTAGACACTGACATCTATTACACATCCATTGTATTATTTTTAAAGCGTATTGATTCTTTTTGGAGATTCTACTCATCCAAAATATCTGTTTGTTACTATTCCCATCCTTATAACGAAAATGTATGTTAGAGAAAGATTTTGAAATCATCATGAGACCATATGAATAAAACTCCTTAATCCTTAAGGAGTTTTACCATATGCATAGAATATTTGACGTTTAGTTAACTTCAATTAGACCTTTTTATCTTTGTGCGCCACCCTGCCCATGCTCCTATAAGAAGGCCTCCTAAAGTATCGGCAATTAAATCAATCATCGTATCTTTATTTCCACCACCCTGTAAAGTCATTCCGAAAAGTTGATCTGAGCTAAATTCGTATATTTCCCAAATGACGCCTCCAAGTGCAGCAAACGAAAAGGTAAATAGAAAAACAAACCATGCTGATATATACTCTCCTGCACTTCGATGTATCAATCGTTCATATAAAGCGATCCCCACAAAAGCAAGGATAGCACCACTTATTAAGTGTAAAAATGTATCCCACCATCCTAATCCATACCAACCTACAATTGAACCCAGGTACTGTGAGCAAAATAAAAAAACTAAGTAGGAAATGATGATAGGCAAGTTAAATTTAAGCTTAGTAAAAAAAGCTAACAAAAGGGGGATTAATCCGCATGCAAAACCACCTATTGAAACCATGGTCTTAAAGGATTCATTACTCACATAGTAAAATGCTGTCAAGCACCCCATAAAAATAACGTAAATCAAACTAAACAATATAACAAGCTTACGTTTCATTTCAACACCTCCTATATTATTTATAGTTTTTCTCGTCGTTTCATAGAATAAATAGCAGTTAAAAGAGCTGATGTCATACCTAAGATCATGTCATACATAGTATCTGTATTTCCTCCTGATTGCATAGTGTGAGTAAAAGTCAAATCACCTAAAAACTCATAAACTTCCCACAAAACTGTAGCATTCACGGAGATTGAAAGTACAAATAAGAAAATGGCCCATCTAGAAATTTCAGCTTGTATACGAGTAGCTATAAGTCGCTTATAAAGAGAAATTCCTACAAATCCCATGAAGATTCCTTTGTGAAAATGTAGAACAGCATCCCACCATTTAAAGCGATTATAAAAATCTTCAATTGACCCTAAAAACAGGGTGCAAAAAAGAAAAACATAATATCCCACTATAAGAGAAATTGGGAAGGGATTAACCTTCATAAACAATAACAAGATTGGTAATGCGCTTACTATCACCCCTCCCAATGCTACCTGCCAACGAGAGGAATCTCCTTTAATTAGATAAAAAAAGAGTAAAAAAAGCATAAATGCAATAAAAGCTATACTAAGAATTAAGATTATTTTTGATTTCAAGTTTTCACCCCATTTGTCAAAAAGGTTCTTCTTCGAGTAAGCACCATATAGCTAGTTCTTAAGATCCAAGGAATCCAATTTTCTCTATATTTTTTGATAAATAATAAATGCATATACTCTTATTAAAAGAATTTTAAAAATTGTATTGGAATGGATGGAGAATAAAACAGCATTCTTTACGTCAAAAGGGAAAATAACAGCTTAAAAAATAAAAAACTCCCTTCGATTGGAAGGGGATTTTTCTGCTACATTTATTTGATTAAAGGACTGATGCCTCACGGCGTCCTGAGTAGTTTGCTCTGTATACAAAAGTTTATTACTCCTTGAATTTTCAAGGTATTTCTTGTAATTATTTAAAAAACAATGTAAACCTTAATACGTATATTACTATTAGAAGGAGTGAAAAAAGAATGAAGACAAAAAAGTATGTACTGGGACTCTTATCAGCTATTTTATCAGTAGGATTTCTTTTTGGTTGTAATGATAAAAAAGATGAAGCTGAGCCTGATCCAACTGAAGAACCGTCTGAACAAAAAGCTCAAAATAATCGTGATAACAATGATCTACGAGACGTGGGATTTCAACCCGACGGTGTTCAAAATAATAATGTAGATAATAATAATCAGACACGATTAGAGGTAGCTGATAAAGCTGCGGAGCGTATTGCTAAATTAAATGAAGTAGACACTGCAAATGTGATTGTTACAAACCGAAATGCATACGTGGCTGTTGTTTTAAAGAATGAAGCAAACAATGAAGTAACCGATCGTTTAAAAAAGAAAATTTCAGATCAAGTTAAAGCTACAGATAAAGATACTCGAAATGTGTATGTGTCATCCGATCCTGATTTTGTAAATCGTATGGAAGAGTACGGAAACCGAATTAATGAAGATGCGACAAGAAATGGCTTATTTGAAGATTTTACTGAAACTGTTAAAAGAGTCTTCCCTAACAATCGTTAAATAAAAATGATGCGATATAACAAAGCAATTTTTTATGTTTTAAAAAGAGAGGCCTCCTTATAGATTAAGGAGGTTTCATATATTATAACTGGATTTATTTAAGACAAATCCTGTAATTAGCTCATTAAATTGAACCCACTTTTTTGTAGGCAGTTGATGACCCTGTTGTGGCAAAACGAAGAATTCAGCATGCTTACATTTATTTTTATATTCTTTCATATAATGGGTAGTCCAATCCTTTTTCCCACCATATATACACAACAAAGGCATAGTTAAGTGATGAAGTTTGTCTAAACAGTTATAGTGTAATGAATGATTATAATACTGATACCATGATTCTTGATCTGCTTTTTTCATATAACTAACTAGGCTCTTTCTTAGTGTCTTGTCCCGAGTATGACTTATAGAAAGGCTTTTTATTAATATATTTAGGTGTTCTTTCACCATATACATTCCTATTTTATGTAATAGTTGTCCAGGTATATCTCTTACTATAGGGTAAGTTCCTGAGAAAACTAATAATTCGATTCTATCGGGATGATAAATAGCCAGCTCTTGAGCAATTAGACAGCCAGCAGAATAACCACATATAATAGCCTTGTCTAAATGCAGCGCATCCATAAAACACAATACTTCGTTTGCATAGAAGGAAATTGATACAGTTTGTTCAGCTTTAGGACTTCGTCCATGACCACTTAAATCTGGAAAGATGACTCTCATATGTTTGGATAAATCGTATTGATAATGGAAGACTTTATTTCCCATGCCAGGTGGATGAATAAAGATGACTGGCATACCCTGTCCACGCTCTTCATAATACAAGTATTTATTCGTGTCTATTTCAATAAAAGGCATGATTATTTCTCACTCCAAAATCCATTAATAATTACTTTTTAGTTAAGGTTAATCTAGTTTATGAAAATCAAGATCGTTTTTCATCTTACGTTTAACTCCATATAATTAACTATTTGTTCTGTATTGTTTAAAATCAAAGATCCTTTTTATTATTTATTATGAGGTTATTATAGTGAGACTATACAGACTAAAAAGGAGGAGATTTTAGAATTGTTAATAGGATTTCTGATAATGCTGATTATGTGAACTAAACATGTATACAATACACAGCTTAAAAAGCAGAAAAACTCCCATCGGTTGGAAGGGAGTTTTTCTACTTTTTAGGAGTTTGCTATAGTATTATGATTTGTCCATCTTGAGTAGTTTGCTTAAAAGATAAACTTTTATTCATTTACATAAAAAGAAAAAACATTCATGACAGGGAGCTAAAGCTTATACATATAGTAAGAGATAAATTGATTAAAAAGGTGATTATTATGTTTCAAAAAATACCGGTTGTTCTTGTCGGAAGCTTATTGTTAAGTATAGGAATTAATGGATTTTTAGTTCCTCATTATTTGTTAGATGGAGGAACAATTGGAATTGCTCTTATCCTTCACTATTATTTTGAATTTCCTACAGGTGTAACGATGATTATTTTGGGCTTACCATTATGTTGGTTTGCTTGGGTCTATGAAAGAACTTATTTTTATAATAGTTTTTATGGATTACTTATTTCTTCTTTATTGATTGATTGGCTAGAGCCTCTTAAAGACCAGTTTCAACTTTCTGTTTTTCCTAGTGTAATCTTTGGAGGAATATGTATTGGGACGGGAGTTGGTCTTATGCTTCGATACGAGACAAGTACTGGAGGAACAGATTTACTAGCACAACTTATATCAAAAGCTTTTTCCTTAAACATTGGGATGGTTATTTTAATTATAGATGGTTTTATCATAACAGCAGCTCTTCCTTTATTAGGACCTAAAACGTTTCTTTTTTCATGTTCGACAATTTTTATAGGTGGAATGACGACTTCGTTAATTACAAAAAAGGAATAATTCGGATTATAAAGTTAGTATTTTCTATCCTCCGTTTTTTGCCCCTCCCTTTCTACAACCTTCAATCGCTTTATAAGTTCATGTTGACTATTTTGACTTATAAACCTAAAATCCTTCTAAAAATGGCCTTCTTTTAGAGTGATCTAAAATACATAAACCTTTTCGTGAAAATTAAGGAATGCTGCTATGACATTTGTTTGATTATAAATTGAATACCATATCTCTTTCTAAATCATACTATATAAGTACATTTGTATTTATATGAAAATCAGGAGGGTCTATTAATGAGCAATGGTAATACACCGGCAATTGGATTCATTTACAACGGTGAATTTTACGAGATACTTATAAATAAGAAGTCCACAACATTTAAGGAAAACATTAGCCCCCAGGAATCTAGATTACCTACGAAGTTAAACTTTCCTGGTGAAGACGAAAAAAAATTAATTTTTGTTTCCTATAATTCCACCGGAAATGGTCAGACACCAATAATACTTGAGAAATCTAATCAATTACCAGAAAACGCTATAAAAATGCTATTAGAATACAGTATTGATTCATCTAGACCTTTCTTATAAAGAAGACTTAACGTGGAATCTATTTTCAAAAAAATATAGCATAATTCTTCATAAGGACTATTTTTATAGGAACTAACATATTATATAATGCAGACTTTTTATGCATTCACCTTCCACTGGGGTATCGAGAAAACGTAGTCATATCAAGGGTGTATAAAAAGCTGCATGAACGAGAAAATATCCTCATCGAGAACCCTTACTGCCACAAGGGTTCTTTTGCTTTCTTGCTTCCTTCCTTGAAGAGTGATTATGTTAAGTATATCCATTTAAATTTCATCGGTATATAATATCTTCAAGAGTTTATTAGATTGGAGAAATAGATTGCATAAACTGAAAAGCATATTATTAATGATATTTGTTTTTTTAATTTTTCAGGGGAATGAAGAACCAAGTCTAGCAGAGGAAGATAAAGAAGAAGGAGAATATATGACAATGGCTTATGATAAAGCAGAATGGCATTATGAAGGTGATTTTCCAGAAGGATTGGATGAAGATCAAGGATTTGTACATACAGGAATGTATTTAGGTTGGGTTATAGATAACAACTTGTATAGCAAGGAGTTTAAAGAAGTGTCTTCTAATGAAATAACAAAGTTTAAACAAAGTCAGTTATCAGGAACGGAAATATATATGAATTGGGATGGCGTACTAGCTAGTGACATGTTAAGTAAAGAAGGAAATGATTTTACAAAAGATTATTATGATTCAGGAACATATTTCGAAGACTATGCAGACCTATTTCCTGATGTTAGCTCTGTTTATGAAGTAAATGATACATTGGATAACTATAATATCGTAAAAAATAAGCTTAATGAACGTTTTAAAGAATGGAAAAGCGAGTAGTTTTATAAGTTTTAAAACCCTAAAAAATTTACTTTCTTAGGGCTTTTTATTTCCGATAAATGGTTTTATGTTAACTAATGTTGTATATGATATACACCTTTAAAAAACAAAAAAAACCTACTGATCATCTCTGCAGCAGGTTTCTTTGTAACGCAATCTTATTTTTGATGAGTCCGTTCATCTTGAGTAGTTTGCATAAATTATCAATAACTTATGTATTAAAAAGAAAAAACTACTGAACAGGGATCAGTAGTTTTCTCATGAAGCATCTTGTGAACTCAAGAAGTAGTGATGATTTCCAAATAGAAGCTTCACAGCGTCTTAAATAGTTTGTTCAAAGGTTGCCAGAGATATGCAACCTTTACATAGCAAATATGTTTTGAAAATATTTTTTATATTAACTATAAAGTAAAAAAGCTACCTTTGGTGCGGTGGGTTGATCAATATGGACTAGAAAAAGTAAAAGCCATTGAACTGAGAATAGCCGGTGTAGCTGTAAAAGAAGTATTATTGCAACTAAACAACTAATTACCTCTACAATACAGAAAATTGGTTATTTAAAAAGTGTTTTGATCCCTGTCTCAAAAACAGGGGTCAGCACTAAGAAGATACAAGCTTTTCCCTAATTTGTTGTTTAAGTAGAGATAAGTACTTACTTTAAACTTAAGGTTACTTCTTCATTTAGATATGGAGACGTAAAAGTTACTGTTTTTTCATTTTTCCATTGGGCATTGTCAGCTCCTAGAATATTTAAATCTCTCATATTCGTACCTCGTGTTATAACATGAATAGGTTTCTGGTTGAGTCGTTTTTTTACCAACGGAAATCCCGTTTGTTTATAAAAGTCATAGTAATGATTAGTTTCCCCTAGACTCCAATTAGAATATCCAATAACGAGTTTTTGTGTATTATTAGGGGAACTTAGATCGTAATAGTCAACTTTATTAGTATAAAAGAACGCTAGCCATCCAACGATTGCTATAGGTATAAGAAAGAATGGGGAAATTACACCCCAAAGAACTTTAAATGCTTTTGTTCTGATAACGCTTATAAGGGCTATGTATAAATAGACGAAATGTATTACGAACACACAAAAATATATTGAAACACTTGTGGAAAGAACATATAAGTTATTCAGTGCTAAAAGATAAAAAAGTATATCTATAGCAAGTAAAGCAATAACTAAAACTTTTAATATACTTTTTTTATTTTTATATTTCATTAACTACAAATTCTCCTCATTCGATATACTAATCATCTTTATCGATAGAATTTAATTTTCGTTGTTAGATACATGTATAAATTGTTTTCTTTAATGAAAGAGATAATATATCAATTATATCTTCTATTGTGATAATTTTATTAAGATTTCTAATCATAAAAGATATACCTTTTATTCCTATATTAATTAATAATTTATTATATTAAATCCATGTATAGTTACAAATTATAAGTTTTCAAAACCTATATGTAAATAGCATAACTAACTTATAAAAATATATGTTTTATTATTTACACTAAGTGACGACAAATAGAACCTTTTCTACAAGGTATGTAATAGACAAAATTATTTTTAAGTAAATAATTTAAACACTACTCAAAGGTAGTAGATGTTTATGTGCAAACTAATGATTTAAGGAATATTTATTTTTATATTAAGAATTATTTTTTTATTCAAAAAACTACGTTGACAAAATGAGTAGATAGATATAATATTGCATGTAATCAAATAATAATAAGCAAAGATTGGAAATAGTAGAAGGATATATAAACTTGTCAGAGAGCCGATGGTTGGTGAGAATCGGTAGTTATTGCCTTTGAACTCATCCAAGAGCTACTCCCTGAATATTATAAGTAGGGGATGTCGGTTTTCTACCGTTATGAAGATAGGTGGTGATAGCTGCCGAAAATGAGTGGGTTAATTATGTAATGATTGATCAATTAGAGTGGTACCGCGAGCAACGCCTCGTCTCTATGTTTTTATAGAGACGGGGCTTTTTTTTATACATTAATATGACAAAGGAGTGTTTCTGAAATGACGAGAAAAATTTGGATGTTTGATACGACTTTAAGAGATGGCGAGCAAGTTCCGGGGGCTAAGCTGAACCTGTATGAAAAACTAGAAGTAGCACAGCAACTAAAGAAGCTGAAAGTCGATATTATCGAAGCTGGTTTTCCTTCATCTTCAGCTGGTGATTTTAATGCTGTGAAAGAAATTGCTATGAAAATAGGAAATACAGACGAAACGATCATTACAGCGTTAGCAAGAGCAGTAAAGACTGATATTGATGCTGTTTATAATAGTGTGAAATATGCTGAAAAACCGTTAATCCATATAGTGTTAGGCGCTTCAGACATTCATGTAGAAAAGAAGTTTGGAAAATCGAAAAGTCAAATCTTAGATCTTGGTGTTGATGCAGTAAAATATGCCAAAACATTTCTACCAAATGTACAATATTCAACGGAGGATGCGTCTCGCTCCGATTTCGAATATTTATGGGCAACGATCGAAGCTGTTGTAAAGGCGGGGGCTACCATTATTAATGTGCCCGATACAGTTGGCTATGCCGAGCCGGAAGAGTTTGGTGAACTAATCTTTAAAATAAATGATCGCTTGAAAAATTTGAATGATAAAGTGCTTTTAAGTGTCCATTGTCATAATGATCTTGGTATGGCGACTGCGAATACGTTAGCTGCAATTAAAAATGGGGCAGATAAAGTTGAGTGTACGATAAATGGCATTGGTGAACGTGCAGGCAATGCTGCACTAGAAGAGGTCGTGATGGCAATTAATACACGCTCATCAGTTTATAATGCGTACACAAATATTAATACAAAAGAAATCATGAATACATCTAGATTGGTAAGTAGTTTAATGGGACTTGATGTACAAGTAAATAAAGCCATTACGGGTGATAATGCTTTTGCTCATTCTTCAGGTATACACCAAGACGGCTTATTAAAAGCAAGAGATGCTTACGAAATCATTAGCCCGATTGAAGTTGGTTTAGATGATATGGAACTTGTTTTAACCGCCCGTTCGGGACGTCATGCGGTGAAAAATGCTCTTGAATCATTAGGCTTTAATGAGATGACTAACATGCAATTTGAAGGGATATTTGAAGCTTTCCTTGCATTGGCAGATGCAAAAAAAGAAGTATATAATCATGACTTATATGTCATCGTTGAGAATTATTATGCGAAAAATGATATTCATAATCAGGATATAATGCACTATAGTAATCATTTTTATGAACTAATCGACTTGCAAGTGATTAGTAATACAAATTTCCCGTCTGCAAGTGTGAAGATTAAAAAGGGTGATCAAATATTGAAAAGTAGTGCAGTCGCTTCTGGCCCGATTGATGCCTTGTATTCAGCTATTACAGAAATTAGTGATTTAGATATTAAATTGATCGAATATAATATTAGCAGTGTATCAAGAGGTAAGGAAGCATTAGGGAAAGTGAAGATTCAAGTGGAATATAGAGGAGAAAAGTATGTTGCCAAAGCAACAGATACGGATGTTATGAAAGCAAGTGCATTTGCTTATATCAATGCTGTAAACAGTATTGTGGTTGATACGTTGCTTCCGATTGAATAAATAAAAGGAAATATTTAACGGAATGTACTTAGTTTGTTAAGGTATGGACTTGTCAATATTTACTGGATACTAAGTTAGGCTACTATAACGAATGAAAAGAAACATGAATACAAAGAAAACCTTAGGAATCTATAGATTTCTAAGGTTTTTGTATTCCGGGAACCTGAATTATTTTAACTAAAATTGAATATGACACATCGTCTATAAAGGTAAATTACTTTTTGTTCGTCCAAAAAGGTCTAATTTATTAACTAAATAGACCTTATATCATTTGAAACTACATAGTCTAAAAAGGTGTACCTTTCTGAACCATCTATATTAAAAAGCCTTTGTGAATTACACAGACTTTTTATTTCCGATAAAAATGTTTTATGTTAATCAAATTGATGATTATTGATTATTTAAGAAAATAATTATTTTCTTAAATTTTTTCCTTTTATATTATAAAAAAACTTAAAATGATTGTACACTTTTTTACTATGTATACGTTATAACACGGAAAAAAAGATTTAACACACTATATATTATTAAAGTTTCACTGTTTACACTTGCTGACGATAAATGCTTTATTTTTTACAACTTATATCAATCATGTAACTATTTTTAAAAGAAGGCAGGGCGGATGCGCGAGTACGACAGTTGTAGCATAGGAGGAATAAAACACCTCTACGTGATTACCAAGTAATCACGTAGAGGTGTTTTTAATTATTTTATTAAAACCGTTGTATTAGCCGGAATTACAAGCTGATTTTTGACTTTTTTAGCACCTTTTTCACTAGCAAAAATCAATTTACCTTTCGCTGCTACAGATACTTTTACAGGTTGATTTGAAATATTATGATACACGCTAATCGAGTTGCCTTTATACGTGCGACTATAGGCAACCACTTCTTTACTGTCTACTGAAATAGATTGAAGCGTTCCTTTTACTAACTCTTCATGCTGCTGACGCACGCGAATCATTTCACGATAATGATTTAACAAAGAATCCTTTTGTTTGGTTTGTACTTCTACAGACACGCCGTTGCCGCCTTTGTTATATACAGGTGTTTCCCAGCTAGTTTGTCCAAGTCCGTTTCCTTCGTACCAGCGGAATGGTTCACGGATTAACTCATCAGGCTTTTCACCGGTCATGCCAATTTCTTCACCGTAATAAATATACGGGTTGCCAGGAAGCGTAAGTAAGATAGAAGCAGCTGATTTTGCTTTGTTCACATCGCCTCTCAGCTCACTCATGACGCGATTTTGGTCATGGTTGGTTAAGAAAATGCCGTCAATTTTATTTGGATTGTATGATTTGAACAGTTCATCTGTTGCCGCTGCTGCAGTGGCGATTCCTTGATCATTTCCTGCTTTTACAGAGCTGACAATTTTTCCTGCTAAATCAAAATTAAATAAAGAATCAAGCGATTGATAGTAAGGAGCTACCACTTCAGGCTGATCCCATACTTCACCCGTTAGATATACGTTAGGGTTTTCTTTTTTCATCGCATCTCTAAACTCATTCCACCACAGGATATTTTTCTTAGCGCCTTCAGGTGTTTGACCTTTAAAAATATGAAGCGCAGCATCTAAGCGGAAGCCATTAACGCCTTGCTTTAGCCAAAACTTTCCGACGTTAATCATTTCTTTTCTTACTTCAGGGTTATCGTAATTTAAGTCAGGCATTCCTTCCCAAAACGTTCCGTAAAAATACTCTCCGTTTGGAGCTTTATGCCATACTTGCTGCCCCCAAGATCCTTTTTCATTCAAATCGGTATTTTTATCAGCCCAAATATAGTAATCTCTGTACTTGCTGTTTTTATCTTTTAATGCAGCTTGAAACCAAGGGTGTTCGCTGCTCGTATGATTCACAACAAGGTCCATAATGACTTTTACGTCTCGTTTGTCTGCTTCTTTCATCAGCTTGCGAAAATCTTGCAGATTTCCGTACTGAGGATCAATGTTATAATAGTCCGTTACATCATATTTATGATAGCTAGGAGAAGGGTTGACTGGCATCATCCAAATCCCGTTTACTTGAAGATCATTCTTTGTATGAGAATTGCCGTCATTTAAATAATCCAACTTTTGTGTCAGACCTTTTAAATCACCATGTCCATCTTTATTTGTATCGTAAAAAGAGTTTACATACACCTCATAAAAGACACCGTTTTTATCTGTTGCTTCAGACTTACCTTTATGTACGGTTTCGGCGTGAACGCCTGTTGATAAGCTAGCAGCCAGCGGCAGTGTTAGAGCTAAAGCTGTCCATTTTTTCCCTTTCATCGTTTCATCCCCTTTTTTTTGCAATCGTTTGCATAAATTGACTACAATTGAAATATAGCACCTATTTGAAAACGATTACAACGAAAATTTCATTTTGATTATTTTGAACTAGTAATTATTCTGACAACCTAGTTATTTACTGTGTCCAATGACATTGAGCGGCTGGGTTATATTAAGGCTATAGATAGAATATAGCAATAAAATAAGGTAGTATTATCCAAGTGAAAATAATGACTATGTCAAATATTCTGACAATGTTGTTGTTCAATTCATCATCTCGTGCTAAAATCCAAATATAACTGAAAAACGGTACTGTGGTTCCGGAAAACGGAACTAAAAGTATTGATGCAGATAATAAAGCTTGAATTTTATTTACTATCTGTAAATGATTACGCTTACATTAAAGGGGTTAAGGGGGAAGAACGCATTGAGTAAAGTAGATTTAAACTGTGATTTAGGGGAAAGCTTTGGTGCTTATCGTATTGGCAATGATGAAGCCATTTTAGATCACGTGACGTCTGTGAACGTAGCCTGTGGGTTTCATGCAGGGGATCCGAGCGTCATGAGAAAAACGGTAAAATTGGCCGCTGAAAAAAAAGTGCAAATTGGGGCTCACCCTGGTTTGCAGGACCTTATCGGTTTTGGACGCAGAAACATCAATATTTCGCCTCAGGAAGCCTACGATATCGTGGTCTATCAAATTGGGGCATTAAACGGTTTTTTGCAAGCAGAAGGGCTATCGATGCAGCATGTAAAACCTCACGGTGCACTATATAACATGGCTGCTAAAAACAAAGCGTTGTCTGAAGCAATAGCAAAAGCTGTTTATAACATAAATCCTGAGCTGATTTTGTTTGGGTTATCTGGAAGTGAGCTGATTCAAGCAGGTAACAGAATTGGTTTAAAAACGGCTAACGAAGTATTTGCAGACCGTACCTATCAGTTAGACGGTTCTCTCACTGCTCGTACAGAACCAAATGCTTTAATTGAAAATGACGACGAAGCTGTTTCTCAAGTTATTACAATGGTGAAAGAAGGGAAGGTAAAATCTCAGCAAGGTAAGGATGTAGAATTGCAGGCAGACACGATTTGTATCCACGGAGACGGGGCTCACGCACTTGAATTTGCTCGTCATGTGAACCGTTCTTTACAAGCATCAGAAGTGGTAGTTAAGGCTATTTCACAATAAAGACTACATACAATCAGGAGGAAGATGATATTGGAGCCAATTAAAAAATCAACACCTCAGCAAAAGCTTTCGGCTGCACCTAAAGTAAACTGGACGTTAATGCTTGGAGCCGCTTTTTTAATGGCCACATCGGCTATTGGACCAGGCTTTTTAACTCAAACTACCGTATTTACACAAAATTTAGCTGCAAGCTTCGGATTCGTTATTTTAATTTCAATTATTCTTGATATCTTTGCTCAAACCAACGTATGGAGAATTATTGCCGTTTCTGAAAAACGCGGACAAGAAATCGCCAACATGGTATTTCCCGGATTAGGGTATGTGCTCGCTATTTTAATTGTTATTGGAGGACTTGCATTTAACATTGGGAATATTGCTGGTGCCGGGCTTGGATTAAATGCGATTACGGGTATTTCTCCAACAGCCGGCGCTGCAATTAGTGCAGTTATTGCCGTGCTAATCTTCGTTGTAAAAGAAGCTGGAAAAGCAATGGATCGTTTCACACAAATTGCAGGTTTTGTCATGATCGGGCTGATGCTATATGTAGCGGCTACCACTTCACCTCCCGTTGGAGAAGCTGTAGTGAAAACTTTTGCTCCTGACAAAATCGACATCATTGCAATCGTTACGCTGGTTGGAGGAACTGTCGGTGGTTACATTACCTTTGCTGGTGGACATCGTCTTTTAGATGCCGGCGTAAAAGGCATCGATTCTTTACCTCAAGTAACAAAAAGTTCTGTAACAGGAATTCTCATCACTTCTGTTATGCGAATCGCTTTGTTTTTAGCTGTACTTGGCGTTGTGTCTAAAGGTTTACAAATTGACCCAGCCAATCCTCCGGCATCCGTGTTTCAGCTCGCAGCAGGAAACGTCGGTTATAAAATCTTTGGTATTGTCATGTGGTCTGCCGCTATTACGTCTGTGGTAGGAGCTGCTTATACATCCGTTTCGTTTATTCAAACGTTTAGTGAAAAACTTAATAAAAACTCAAACTGGATTATTATTGGATTTATTATTATTTCAACTCTGTCGTTTGTCTTAATTGGAAAACCTGTAAAAGTTCTTCTTTTAGTTGGAGCAATCAATGGATTAATTCTGCCGATCGCTCTTGGGACGCTACTGGTTGCTGCATACAAAAAAAGCATCGTCGGCGAGTATAAACATCCTTTATGGCTTACCATTTCTGGTGTACTTGTCGTTATTGTAATGGCTCTAATGGGCGGCTATACCTTAATGGATCAACTTCCTCAATTATTTAAATAAAACAAGGTGCCCGCGCGTAAGTTGCGTGCGGGCAATGATGGGAGATAGAAATATGACAACCCTTTCACAACTAACTCCAGCTGAACTTCGTCAGCAAATCCGTAACAATCAGCTTATTCAACCAACAGCAGGCATGGCAAACGGCTATGCTCAAGCTAATTTAGCTATTTTACCAAAGAAACAAGCTTTTGACTTTCTATTGTTCTGTCAGCGTAACCCTAAATCGTGTCCTCTTTTAGATGTCACAGACGTTGGATCTCCGGTGCCAAAATTTGCAGCTCCATCTGGAGATATTCGTACAGACATTCCAAAGTATCGAATCTATGAAAATGGGGAACTAGTAAAAGAAGTAACCGATATCACAGATTACTGGACAGAAGATATGGTAGCTTTCCTTATCGGCTGCAGCTTTACATTTGAACACGCACTGTTAAACAACGACATACCTGTTCGTCACATTGAAGAAAATTGTAATGTTCCTATGTATAAAACAAATATTTCATGCGCTGAAGCGGGAATATTCCATGGCTCGACGGTAGTTAGTATGCGGCCAATTCCTCAACAAGATGTAGTACGGGCAGCCCAAGTAACTTCACGTTTTCCAGCTGTGCACGGAGGACCTATTCACATTGGAAATCCCGCTGCGATAGGCATTGAAGACCTTCACTCTCCGGATTTTGGCGATGCTGTTTCAATTAAGGAAGGGGAAGTGCCCGTATTCTGGGCTTGTGGTGTAACTCCTCAAGCAGTAGCAATGGAAACAAAACCTTCTATTATGATTACACATGCTCCGGGGCATATGTTTATTACAGATATTCGAGATGAAAAACTAGGTGTTTTATAAAAGAAAGAGGTGTAGATATGAATCAAACTGTAACAAAAGCATCGGCTGTTATTTCTCCGCTTGGCGACTCAGCGCTTGTTATAACGTTTGGAGATAGCATTCAATACGACATTCATAAACAAATTAAAACGTGTAAAGATTCGATAGAATTAAATCCTTTTCCTGGATTTGTTGAGTGCGTGCCGGCATTTACAAATCTTACAATTTTCTACAATCCTCTTGAAGTTGTAGCGGCCGTGGGGAAAAAGCAGAAGAAGGAATTTGTTTCTCCTTTTGAAGTAGTGTCGTCTATCATTCAACGTAAAATAGAAAACGAACAGACAGAAAAAGAGTTAAACCATCGTACGGTTTCTATTCCAGTTTGCTACGGAGGAGAGTATGGACCTGACCTTGAATATGTCGCTCGTCACCATAACTTAACAACTGAAGAGGTAATTAGTATTCATTCTGAAGGCAAATACTTAGCGTACATGATTGGATTTGCTCCTGGATTTCCATTTCTCGGAGGGTTATCTGAAAGAATTGCTACGCCTCGCCGGCCATCTCCTCGCACCTCTATTCCTGCTGGCTCGGTTGGTATTGCGGGGATGCAAACAGGGGTGTATCCTATTTCCACTCCCGGAGGATGGCAGTTAATTGGTCAAACGCCCGTTAAATTATTTTTGCCGGAACAAAACCCACCAAGTTTGCTGCAGGCTGGAGATATTGTAAAGTTCGAGCCTATCTCTAAAGAAGAGTATCAAGAAATGAAAGCAAAGGAGGAGGGAAAATGAGTATGCGAGTAAGTAAAGTCGGCTTATTAACGAGCATTCAAGATTTAGGAAGAAGAGGGTTTCAGCAGCACGGTGTGATTGTAAGCGGTGCAATGGATTCTTATTCCCTTCGAATTGCTAATTTACTAGTTGGTAACGATGAAAAAGAAGCAGGACTTGAAGTTACGCTAATGGGGCCTACCCTTGAAATAGAAAATGATTGTTTAGTAGCAATTACCGGAGGAGATTTAACTCCTTCGGTCAACGGAAAGCCAGTCCCGATGTGGAAACCTTTATTTATTCCAAAAGGGAGCACTTTATCATTTGGTCCTTGCAAAACTGGGTGTCGTTCCTATCTATCTGTAGCAGGAGGATTTGCTATTGATGAAGTGTTAAATAGTAAAAGTACGTATTTAAGAGGTGAAATCGGGGGCTACAAAGGAAGAGCATTACAAACAGACGATGTTTTACCCCTATCTGTTCCTGATGCTTCAAAGCCTGCTTTTCTTTCAAATGAACTGATAAACGGAGTATATACTTCTTCATGGTCCGTAAATTATAAAGAACTTGTTCACTTTACAAAGAAACTAGGTGTCCGTGTTATTAATGGCAGTCAATACGATTTATTTACAGCTGAAAGCAAAAGTCATTTTACGAAAGAGCCTTTTAAAGTATCAAATCAATCAGATCGAATGGGCTATCGAATGGACGGACCTTCTCTTCAGCTTCAAGAAAAAAAAGAGTTATTGTCTGAAGCTGTTTCGCAAGGTTCTGTTCAAGTCCCGCCGGATGGAAATCCCATCATCCTGTTAGCAGACCGTCAAACCACGGGGGGATACCCTAAAATTGCTCAAGTCATCACAGCGGATTTACCGCTTTTAGCTCAAGTAAAGCCCGGAGAATCCATCTATTTTTCTCACATTTCGCTTCATGAAGCGGAAAAAATCTATTTAGAAAAAGAACAGATGCTTCAAGAATTGAAGATTGCTATTAATCTTGCGTCAACTAAATAACACAAAACGGGAGTGACAAGAAATGATAAACGTACGTGAATTGCAAGAAGTTGTTTCATTAATGAATGAATCTGGTATTCAAAAGCTTCATATTGAACATGAAGGAACAAAAGTTGTCATTGATAAAGCGGGAATTCCTTTAGAGGACACAGCTGTTACAGAAGTGAAAACAGATGAAGTAAAAGCCTCTGC
This sequence comes from Priestia sp. SRI_019, assembly GCF_057586255.1. NCBI lineage: Bacteria > Bacillati > Bacillota > Bacilli > Caryophanales > Bacillaceae > Priestia > Priestia sp. SRI_019. Next base: position 302,253 of record NZ_JBYCZN010000002.1, read on the forward strand.
CACTGAGCAAGCGCCTCAAGATTCTATGTCTGTAAGCGCAGCAGACAATAATGAAAAGCAAATCTTATCACCAATGGTCGGAACGTTTTACGCCAAGCCAGAAGCAGACGCCGATCCCTTCGTTCAAGTAGGACAAACAGTTGAACGTAAAGATGTTGTATGTGTGATTGAAGCGATGAAGCTGTTTAACGAAGTCGATGCGGGAATAGAAGGAGAAGTGCTTGAAATTCTTGTAAAAGACGGGGATGTTGTTGAGTTTGGACAGCCATTATTTACCGTAAAATCACACTAAAGTATACATACTGTCAGGAGGAGTCATTATGTTTAAAAAGATCTTAATCGCAAACCGCGGCGAGATTGCAGTTCGTATCATTCGGGCTTGTAAAGAGATGGGGATTGCAACCGTGGCGGTTTATTCAGAAGCAGACAAAGATGCACTTCACGTGAAGCTAGCAGATGAGTCATTTTGCATTGGCAAAACGTCTTCTAAAGAAAGCTACTTAAACATTCGTAATCTGCTTACCGTAGCGCAAGTAACCAAGGCAGACGCTATTCATCCCGGCTATGGATTTTTAGCTGAAAATGCTGATTTTGCTGAGATGTGTGAATCCTATGATATTACCTTTATTGGTCCAAAAGCGGAAGCCATCCGTAAAATGGGAGCAAAAGCCGTAGCGCGAGATACAATGAAACAAGCCGGCGTGCCTATTGTACCTGGAACGGAAGGGCTGATTAAAGATAGCAGCTCAGCTATTCCAGTAGCACGAGAAATAGGTTATCCAATTATCGTAAAAGCCACAGCGGGCGGTGGCGGAAAAGGAATGCGTCTAGCTCATAGCGAAGAAGAGCTAGAAAAAGCAATTCGTCAAGCTCAGCATGAAGCAGAAACTGCCTTTGGAAACGGCGGCGTATACCTTGAAAAGTACCTAGAAGAGCCAAAACACATCGAAATTCAAATCATTGCGGATGAAGAAGGGAGTGTGGTTCATTTAGGGGAACGAGATTGTTCGATTCAACGCCGTCATCAAAAATTGGTAGAAGAAGCTCCGTCTCCTGCGGTAGACGAAAACCTTCGTGCTAAAATGGGCAAAGCGGCTGTCTCGGCAGCTAAAGCAGTTGATTATACAGGTGTCGGAACAGTTGAGTTTCTGTTGGATAAGCACGGGCATTTTTACTTTATGGAAATGAACACGCGAATTCAAGTTGAACACCCTGTTACAGAACTTGTAACAAACATTGACTTAATTAAAGAACAAATTTCAGTAGCGGCAGGCTACCCGCTATCATTTACTCAGCAGGATATTCAGTTAAAGGGATGGGCAATTGAATGCCGGATCAATGCAGAAAATCCGGCTAAAAACTTTATGCCTTCTCCTGGAAAAGTCGAGATGTATTTACCTCCTGGCGGCTACGGAGTTCGTGTAGACAGCGCCGTTTACCCAGGATATGAAATTTCCCCATTTTATGATTCAATGGTGGCGAAATTAATTGTAACGGGGAAAGATCGAAATGAAGCGATTCAACGAATGAAACGCGCGCTCGAAGAATTTATCATTATCGGTATTCATACAACCATTCCTTTTCATTTAGAATTACTGAACCATCCTTCTTTTAAAGAAGGGGATTTTACAACCAAATTTCTAGAAAGTAACCCTATTTCAATTAAAGAACTAGAAACGGTGTAAGAAAGGAAAGTGCTCTTATAAGGGAGTGCTTTCCTTTTTTTCTTCATGTATAATAAAAAGAACATATGATTAGCTAGTAAGCTATACGTCTATCAAATACATGTATTCGCACAAATAAGGGAGAAGGTTTTATGCAAGCTAACAATAAAACAGTCGTTAAATCCATGCAGGTTCTCACTCTTTTTATCAAGCACCCTAAGCTTACCTTCACAGAAATGATGGAATATTCAGGCGTTCCAAAAACTTCTTTGCACCGGATGGTTGGTTCGCTTGAAGAAATGGGATTTTTAACAAAAGATGAGCAAGGATACTATTCGCTAGGACTTTTATTCTTGCAATTTGGTCAGCTGGTGGCTAATCGCTTAGATATTAGAAATATCGCAAAGCCTGTAATGGAAACGCTCCGAGACGAAGTAGAAGAAGCGGTTAATTTAATTGTACGAGATGGGAATGAAGCTATGTATATTGAAAAAGTAGATACGCTTCATCCAGTGCGTCTTTATACATCAATTGGAAGGCGTTCACCTCTTTATGCAGGAGCTTGTTCACGCATTATCTTGGCGCATTTACCCGAAAAAGAACAAGAGGAATATATTACTCAAACGGAGCTAGCTCCAATAGGAATTGGAACCATTACAGATCAAAAAAAGCTAAGAAATGTATTAAAAGAAGCAAAAGAAAAAGGGTATACCATTAGCACCTCTGAATTAGAAAACTTTACAACATCCGTGAGCGCGCCGATTGTAAATCATCAAAATGAAGTGGTTGCAGGCATTAGCGTAGCGGGAATTGAAGCGAGATTTCAAGGAGACAGACTGCCGTTCATTATTCAAAAAGTAACAGAAGCGGCGAGCCTAATTTCTGAAAAACTCGGTTATCAAAGATCATTAAAGTAGCATACATAGAAAAATGGAGGTAGACCATTGAAACGATTAGAAGGAAAAACAGTCGCACTCGTAGGTCAGCGTAAAGTAGAAGAAATCAGCAAAATTGTTGAAAACCTTGGCGGCACCCCGCTTGTACGACCTGCACAAGGAACAATCTTTTTAGATGACACACATTTAGAAGCAGATATTAAAGAACTGGTAAAAGGAAATTATGATTGGTTTATTTTTACGACAGGCGTCGGGACGGAAATTTTATATAAAACGGCAGATAAGCTAGGCCTGGCGGATGAATTTCTTTCTTCTTTACAAGCAGCTCATATTGCTGCACGCGGGTATAAAACCGTAAATATGTTAAAAAAGCTCGGTGTTACTCCAACCGTTCGAGATGATGATGGAAGTACAGCGGGACTAGTCAGGGCGCTTCATTCGTTTTCTTTTGAAGGAAAGCATGTAGCGCTTCAGCTTCACGGAGATCCTGCACCAAAATTAATTGACTTTCTATCGAATCAAAAAGCCCAATTTAAAGAGGTTTTACCGTATCAGCATATTCCGCCACAAGCAGAAGTCATGGAACAGCTTATAAACGAATTAATAAGCGGAAAAATTGATGCTGTTAATTTCACAAGCGCTCCGCAGGCCCGCTTTTTATTTTCATTTGCAAGAGAACACGGACAAGCTGATCACATTCGCGAACTCTTTAAAAGCTCTGTAGTAGCTGTATCCGTAGGAAAAGTAACCGCTGCTGCTTTAAAAGAAGAAGGAGTAGATCGTATTGTTATTCCTGATCAAGAAAGAATGGGAAGTGCAATTGTAGCTTTAGAGCATTATTATCAGCAGCGTGATTAACAAAAGACCTTCTCGCCTCACCGTGAGAAGGTCTTTTGTATGACTTCATCCAAACGTTGTCGAATATTGTTTGATAATTACCTATCACACTTTTTTTAAACACGTGCAAACAACAGATAAACATAGATTTGTTACTATTTCAGAAAATCATTTTCAAATATTGTAAAAATAGCAGAAAAAGGTAAAAAACAGACGTGGATGTTAAAAAATTGTTACGTTTTTTTTAGCAACAACTTATATCCAACCAGCTTAAAAAATATTGATCTCCTATTTTATCATGTTAAAAACATTGCTGTGTAAAGCCCGGTAGATTATTTGTTTTAACAGGGATATAAAGGTATATTTTTGCAGGCGAAAGATGAATGTATACATAAGCTTTAAATGTTACATTACTGAAATACAATTGTAATATTGTTATTCTTTTTTTCAACGTTTATCGTGGTATAATTTTCGTAGATTTTCATTAGCATATTTAGCTATTTATCGACAAATACAGTGAACTTTACATAAATTGTCAGACTTTTATACATATTGATACATAATTAGAAATTACTAGTTTAACAGAGCGAGAAAGCGGAGGAATTCATATTGAAAAAGAAAATGCTTTTACTTAACACAACGGTTTTATTAGGCCTAGGAGGAGTTTTATCAACTCCAGCGTATGCCTCTACCATTCAGGATATGGAATCACAAAAATCTCAACTTCAAAATCAGCGTCAAGATGTGCAATCTAACATCAAAGCAGCTTCTGATGAATTAACAAGCCTTCAAGCAGAACAAGATCAAATGAAAGCACAGCTTGAGCGATTAACAATAGCAGAAGAAGAAAACAATAAAAAAGCCCAACAAACAGAAGCCGATATTAAAGAAACGTCTAAACAAGTAGAGCAGCTTGAAAAAGAAATTAAGCTGCTTCAAGAAAAACTTGAAAAGCGAAACGATATTTTAAAAGATCGTGCACGTTCTCTGCAAGAAAGCGGCGGTAACGTAGAGTATTTACAAGTTTTACTTGGTTCTTCAAGCTTCAGTGATTTTGTAGACCGCGCGCTAGCTGTTTCAACTATTGTAGATGCAGACCGTGGTATTTTAAAAGAAACTAAAAATATGCAAGACGAATTAAAAACAAAACAAGCTGATGTTAAATCTAAGCTTGCTAGCTTAGAAGACATGAAGGCAGAACTAGATGAAATGACTGTCCAGCTAGCAGCTCAAAAGAAACAAAAAGATGCACTGGCAAAAGAACTAAAAGACAAAGAAGCAAAAAATGAAGAACTAAAGGCTTCTCTACAAGCAAAAGACAGCTCTCTTGCAAATGAACAGTCTACGCTTGAACAAAATATTAAAGATCAAAAAGCTGCAGAAGAAGCAGCAAGAAAAGCAGCTGAACAAGCGGCTAAAGAGGCGGCTAAGAAAGCAGCTGAGCAAGCTCAAAAAGCAGCGGCCGCGCCAGCTGAAAAAGCCGATTCATCTTCTGCTAAGGCAGAAGCACCAAAAGTAAGCAGCAATGACGTGGCACCTACAAGCGCTCCGGCTCCAAAAGCTAGCAATGTTGTAACAGTAGGAAACCGCTGGATTGGAAACTCTGCTTACGTATTTGGCGGAGGACGCAGCCAGTCTGATATTAGCCGCGGTTTATTTGACTGCTCGTCATTTGTACACTGGGCATATTCTCAAGTAGGCGTTAATCTTGGACCTCTTGGATCTGTAAGTACAGAGACGTTAAAGCATGCTGGAACACAAGTGTCTTCTAGTCAAATGCAGCCTGGCGATCTTGTTTTCTTCGATACATATAAAAAAGACGGCCACGTTGGCATTTATGTAGGAGGCGGCAAGTTCATCGGTGCTCAAAGCTCAACAGGTGTTGCAATTGCAAACATGAGCAGCGGCTACTGGAAACAAAAATTCAACGGACGCGTAGTTCGTATTTAATAGGGTATAGTAAAAAGAAAACATCCCATCTGGATGTTTTCTTTTTATATTGTAAGGAGCGTATGACTATGAATTCTATTTTTGATCATATACAACCCAACTTAGATATTTTATTTGTCGGTTTTAATCCAAGCATCCGTTCAGGTGAAACGGGTCATCATTTTGCGAATCCAACCAATCGCTTCTGGACGATTCTTCACAAAGCAGGTTTGACAGATCGTAAATATCATCCGGAGGAAGATCACTCGCTGCTCCAGCTGGGGTACGGTTTAACAAATATTGTAGAGCGTCCTACAAAGGCAGCTGATGAGATTACAAAAGAAGAATATGCAGAAGGCAGAGAAATCTTAAAGGAAAAAATAGCTACATATACGCCTAAAATCGTTTGTTTTGTTGGAAAAGGTGTCTATCAGCAGTACAGCGGACGCAAGCAAGTAAAGTGGGGTAAACAAGAGAAATCGATGGTATCAGGAATAATGGACTTTGTTGCCCCGTCTTCAAGCGGGCTCGTTCGAATGAAAGTAGATGAAGTAGTCGCCATTTATGCAGAGCTTCCGACGTTGCTGCGTACGTTAAAATAGAGAAAGCCCTAGGGCTTTCTCTATTTTGTAAACGAAATATCAATTTGAATAATTTCCGATCGGCTCCCGATTCGAAGCGGAGGACCCCAAAAGCCAAATCCTGAAGAGACAATGGTATGCAGTTGGTTATTTTGCTTGTAGCCCCAATCAATTTCAAATAACCGCTTTGTGATCAAATGATTAGGTGCCATTTGCCCTCTGTGAGTATGACCGCATAGCAGCAAATCTACACCTGCTTGTTCCGCTTCTTTTAAGGAAAGCGGCTGATGATCCATCGCAATGACAGGTAGGGAACGATCCGCTTCACTCGCTAAATCGAAAAAGCTGTCTCGGTTTTTATCCGTCTTATCTTTTCTTCCAATTAAATACAAGCTATCACCTATGTTTAAGACTTCATCCATTAAAATAGGAATGTTCATTTCTTTCATTCTTTCCACAAACTGAGGAATCTTCCCGCCGTAATACTCATGGTTTCCCAAAATTCCATATGTGCCTAAAGGCGCTTTGAGCTGCTTCATCATAGTATCCATTTCTTTTTTAAAGAATACGTGGGGATCATCGTCAATAATATCTCCAGGAAGTAAAATAAGATCCGGCTGTATCTTTTGTACATGAGTAATTAACCTCTGCAAATGTTTTTTGCCGGACAATGTGCCAAAGTGCATATCGGATGCTACGGCAATGCGAAGGTTTTTCCGATTCGTCTTTTTAGCAAGCGAAATCGTGTATTTTCTTACCACAGGACTGTAAGCATTATACGTACCGTAAGCAAAAATGAATAAAAAAGCGGCAATTATGAAAAATCCAATTGAATCGATAGCTGTAGAAAGCGAAGCGCCTAGAAGAGTAAGAATATATACGGCTAGATTACTTATAGGAAGCAAAAGCACCGAATATTGAATAAATCCTAACCAGTACGATCCCACAATTTTAAATATGCTCACTTGTTGAAACGCCCGACTGATGATAAAGGAATAAGCAAAAAAGACAACGATCACTGTAAGAATCCATTTGTTTTCCACTTCAAACATTGTGTGAAGCCACATCCAAGCGTTCCATCCGATGTACAGAACGAACAAATTATATAAAATAACAACTAAAATAGACCTTACTAACACACTTACTTTCATACGCTAACCTCTTTTCTTTCATCCGTAATTCCACTATAGCTCATTTTTATTGCTTCAACAAAATTTTATCTCTTCTTCTTATCAATAAAATTTTTGCTTGTCACACAAACGAAAAAACACACCTATAAAACAAGGTGTGTTTTTTGTATTAATGATGGTGATGCGCGTGGTGAAGGCTGCTAATCACAAATTCAGGCTCTGGAACGTGGAAATATTGAATCCATACGCCTTCTAAAAATTTCTCGCGTTTATCTAAAACGATATCGATATCTTTATCTGTTTTTACGATTTCATCATGTTCAGTCGGCGTATCGAATTTCCAATCATAATGCGCGTGATCACCGTGGTCGATAGTTACATATACACGAATCATTTTCCCTTGACCTTCTGGGCTAGCCAATGCATTTTTTAACACTTTTGCTGCGTTTCGATTAATTTTTACTTCCATTTTGAAAACTCCATTCTGTAACTTGGTATGTAACGTATTTTCGCAAACTTAAACGAAAAAGAGAAATTTTTTGCCTGACGCTCCGGATAGAGTTGCTTCATTCCAACGTAATACGCTACACTACACCATATTAAATGAAAAAGGAGCGTATCATAAATAAAGATTGTTATTTTAGGTGACACCCATATTCCAAAAAGAGCGAAACATTTTCCGGAAAGACTCTTAGCCGAACTGAAAACAGCTGATGCTATTATTCATACGGGGGATTTTCAAACGATAGATGTCTACAATGACCTGCGTGTGTTTGCTCCTGTACACGCTGTAATTGGAAATGTAGACAGTGAAGAGCTTCAGGAAGTACTTCCATCTTCATTACTTCTTCCGTTTGGCGACGTTACGATTGGCGTAGTCCACGGTCATGGCAAAGGAAAAACGACTGAAAAACGTGCACTTTTGGCATTTGAACATGAACAAGTAGACGCAGTGATTTTTGGTCATTCTCACATTCCTACTCATAAACAAATTGGTGATATTACGTTGTTTAATCCAGGTTCCGCTACTGACAAACGGCGGGAAAAGCAATTTTCGTTTGGACTTCTGTACATACAAAAAAACACGCTGCGTTTTGAACATGTTTTTTACGATTCTAAAGACTAAAACAAGAGAGGACTCTTGTTTTAGTCTTTTTACGTTGTATGGTCTAAATGAGCAATATACTCGTGAAGCTTATTTTCTTCGTAATCATTTAAGTCATGCATCGGAATAACCTGCTGAGTTTGAGGATCCGTTCCTCTTACTTCTACAATTTTTACTCCTTCTTTATAGATATTAAAAATATCTTTTTCTTCCCCGCGCTTAACCTTTTCTGTTTCAAACATTGAAAAAGACTTGCTGTTTTTACTTTCTTCCATTAAAATCACCTACTTTTTTTATCGTACTCTTATCTTTTCACTCCCATTGTTAATTATGTATACACTCGATGACTAAAGGAATATGAAGTCTTGCCGATAGAAAGAAGGTGCACGATCACTTTTAACTACGGAGAGAGAGGCTACATAGCATGGAGAGAGTAAGAAAAAAAAGGTCCCTTAATAACTTTAAGATAAAGCTGGGGCTAGCATTTGCAGCGATCTTATTAGTGCCATCTGTTACGATAGGTGTATCAGCTTACATAACAGCGAAACATGAAATTGAAAACCAAATTATTAACACAGCACAGCAAAATGTACAGTCTATTAATTCAGTGATTGACGATACCATTGGACCAAAAATTCATGATGTAGAGTTTTTTGCATCAGTGGTAAACAACGAGCGCTACAATGAAAAAGATATGGCTACTTTAAGCAAAGATTTTAACTTATATGCTTCGCTTCATCCAGAAGCCGTCAGCATTTTTACAGGAAATCAGCAGGGGAAGTTTATTCAATCGCCTAAAAAAGTGCTACAAGCAGGCTATGATCCCAGAAAACGAGATTGGTACAAGCTAGCCATGCAAAACAAAGGAAAAACAGTTGTCACTGAACCTTATCCATCAGCCTCTACAGGTCAGACCGTTATTACTGTAGCGAAAACATCGGCGGATGGCACAGGGGTTATTGCTTTAAATTTAGATATAAGCCGCATCAATAAAGCTGTCAGCAAAGTAAAGATCGGAGAAAAAGGATATCCATTTCTTTTAGATGGAGAAAGAAAATATATTGTTCACCCTACGGAAAAAGCAGGTACAAAAGCGACAGATTCTCTTTTTGACAAGCTTTATGCCAAGAGCTCTGGGTCTTTTGAATATACCTTTAACGGGGATGAAAAAAAGATGGTCTTTACGACAAATAAAACAACAAACTGGAAAGTTGCAGGCACTATGTATTCATCAGAAGTTAGTGAAGCTGCACAGCCTATCTTTTACAAAACACTATTTATTATTGTAACTTGTCTGATAATAGGGAGTCTTACCATTTTTGTGGTATTGCAATCAATTATTAAACCGCTCAAACAGCTTAAGAATCAGGCTCTGAGCGTTAGTGAAGGAGATCTGACAACAGCGATTACCGTCAATTCAAAGGATGAAATCGGCGAGTTAGGGTATGCTTTTAGTCAGATGCAAAACAATCTTCGCACATTAATTCAAAATGTTGAAATGAGTGCAGAACAAGTGGCTGCTTCATCAGAAGAGCTAACGGCCAGCTCACAGCAAACGAGCGCTGCGACTGAACAAGTATCAGTTGCGATACAAGAAGTGGCTTCTAGCGCGGAAAAACAAACGGCTGTTATTGACCAAAATGCAGCTTCTTTAGATGAGATTGTACAAGGAGTTTCTACTATTGCTCAGCGTACAGAAGCTGTTTCTCAGCTATCAAATCACACAACGTCTGAAGCTGTAGAAGGCGGAAAAGCCGTGAGAGAAACGGTAGAACAAATGGAATCCATTTCTCAATCCGTCGAGCTGTCTAATACAACGATTCGTACTTTGTTTCAACGTTCAAAAGAAGTTGGAACCATTTTAGAAGTAATCAGCGGTATTGCTGCTCAAACAAATTTACTAGCCTTAAATGCTGCAATCGAAGCGGCACGAGCTGGAGAACATGGAAAAGGGTTTTCCGTTGTAGCAGCAGAAGTAAGAAAGCTGGCAGAACAATCACAAGTGTCCGCGTCTCAAATTTCTGAGCTTATTCAAGCTATTCAACAAGATACTCAGGAATCTGTACATACAATGGAGCAAGTTACAAACAAAGTTGAAGAAGGACGAACAATTTCACAAACGGCTATTCAAAAATTCGAACAAATTCTAAGCAGTATGAATGAAACGACTCCGCAAGTAGAAGAAGTGGCTGCGACTGCTCAGCAAATTGCAGCAGCGGTTGAAGAAGTGGCTCGTACAGCAGGTGAAATGGCGATCCTTGCTAAAGGAAATGCAGCTACATCTGAAGAAGTGGCCGCATCAACTGAAGAACAGCTGGCTTCAATGGAGGAAATTGCCGTTTCCGCACAATCTCTGTCTCAAATGGCAGAACAATTAACAGCGCTCATCAGCAAATTTAATTTGTAAACTTTCGTCAAATCGTCATAGACCTCTTTTATATTGGAAAAAGTAGAACATACACACATGAAAGAGGTGACAGTATGATGGAGCAAACAAAAATGACCTTTGAGCCAGCTTCAATTAACGATGATATGCATGCGAAGCTTAAACAGCTAGAAGAGCAGTTTCAACAAACATTAGGAAAAAGAGTAGCTTTAGTTGCATACGAAGCTGAAAAATAAAGAGACAAAAAAAGAAAAGACACTAGGTCTTTTCTTTTTTTATTTCAATAAGGTTAACATACATTAAATTACAAGTTTTCTTCATTTTTAGTGTAAAATTACACTATATTAGTGTTATTTCACTTTTTTATATGGTATAATTTCACAGAAATAAAGAAAGGAGCTTACAGTTTGTGATGAAGAAAAACGTGTTGTTAGGAACTTTTTTATCTTTTTATCTAGTAGGTTCATATGCCTCCTATCATATTTATAAACAGCAGCAAAGCCGTCCTGTAACGAAAGATGTTGCTCGGCTTCTTCCTACAAAAGTCAAAGAAATAAAGCATGGAACAACTGAAAAACAGCTGAAAGATTGGGTGAAAACCGCTTCACAGCATCATGAAAAAATAGCGATTGCAGGCATGCAGCACAGTCAAGGAGGGCAGACTTACTATCCGAATGCTATTTTACTTGATATGAAGCAGTACAATAAAATTATAGATTACAAGCCCCGTCAAAAAGAAATTACGGTTCAAAGCGGGACAACGTGGAATGATATTCAGCAATATATACATAAAGACGGTCTTGCTCTTCAGGTTATGCAATCACAAAATATTTTTACCGTTGGAGGTTCTATTAGCGTGAACGTACACGGCAGAGATATTCGATACGGTTCTTTAATGGATACGGTAAAATCTATGCGTCTTTTGCAGGCCGACGGATCTATTATCGAAATTAGCCGGACAAAACACCCTGAGCTGTTTTCTTTAGTAAACGGAGGCTACGGGTTATTTGGAGTCATTTTAGATGTGACGCTTCGTTTGACGGACGATGAATGGTACGAAGATGAAATTATCCGCTTAGATTATAGACAGTATACAGCGTATTTTAAAAACTACGTACAGCATAACCCAGACGTTCGTATGCATATGGCGCGTATTTCTATTTCTCCTAATCAATTGCTAACAGATATGTACGTCACAAACTATCGCTTATCTTCTCAAAATACTTCTACTGTAAACGAACCGCTCAAAACAGAAAAAATAGTGGCGCTTCCTAAATTTATGCTAGGGCTATCTCGTTACAGTGACTGGGGAAAAGATATGCTGTGGGAAACGCAAAAGGCTTATTTCTTAAGACAAAATGGCCGGCTTGAAACAAGAAATAACGTTATGCGTTCTGAAAGTGATTTTATGGAATACGAAAGTGTTAGCCGGACGGAAGTTTTACAGGAATACTTCGTTCCGGTTGATGAATTTGCTTCTTACATCGATGATTTACGCGAAGTGTTAGCAACAGAGAAATTAAATTTACTGAACATTACTGTTCGCTATGTAGAAAAAGACAATAAAGCCGTCATGTCTTATGCAAAAGACGACATGTTTGCTCTCGTTTTCCTTATTAACCAGAAAAAAGATCATCAAGGCATGGCTGATACACAAAGAGTTGTCAGAAAAATGGTGGATGTAACGCTGCAGCATCAGGGAAGCTATTACTTGTCTTACTACGGCTACCCAAGCAAGAAGCAATTAGAAGAGGCTTACCCTCATACAACCGCCTTTTTTAATTTAAAAAGAAAATATGATCCAAAGGAAACGTTCGTTAATTTATTTTATAAGGAGTATGGAAAATGACGTACAAACAACTCTTACACTCACAAAGCCTGATGATTACCGCAAGCAGTATTGTTTTTCCTTTTTACCTGTTACTGCTTCGAAATCTTGGCGATAGTTATTCACAATTTGGCTTAGCTTACGGAATTTTCGCTTTAACCGCAGCTTTGAGTCACCCTTTAATCGGTTCATGGAGTGACAGAGTAGGAGAAAAGCGCTTGCTCATTTTATATACGTTTGGGATGGCTGTTGTTATGCTTGTGATTCCCGTTCTATCAACTATTACGCAGGTGTATATCATTCAAGTTATAATGGGGCTACTTGGAGCTCTTCAAAAAACAGCAGAAAAAATAGCGTTATCTAGGCAGACAGATCGTGCTCATACGGGAAAACAAGTAGGACACTATCATTTATGGACCTCTATATGGGCAGCTTTAGCCGTAATTGCAACAGGGTATATCATTGATTTCCTTACAATCGGCAGCCTTTTTTACATCACTTCGTTTATGTATGTAGCGGCAGGGGTATTAATATGGCAAAAACCAAAAACAATCGAGCTTGAACGCCACCATTCGCTGTAAAAGCATATATGGACAGGTCACTTGAATTTTTTAGTTCGTATTATAAGATACTATAAAAAATTTATGTTCTCCCGATATAAGTACTGAAAGGAGAAACGTTTATGCAAGGTATAAGTATATCAGGGCAAGATGCATGGTCTTCTATTATAGTATCGTTCGCTATTTTCATCATTATATGGGGTCTGATTCCAGGCTTAACTATAAAGTATGTATGTAAAAGTCAAACACTAGGTATAGCAAGCTTTTTCGTTGGCATTGCCTATGGAGTTAAAGCAGGTCATTTCATTATTTAAATACGATTTGGTGTAGGTAAGGAAGCTTGGACCGCTATTAGCTAAGTGGGAATCCCTTTTGTTTCCTGTTATTTTTTTAGAGCAATTCTCCATAATAACAGTTAAAGAGGTGAATCCAATGACAGATAACAATGTTGGGTTTGGAGTTAGCGGAGGCGAAGAGACGAGAAAAAAATCTACTGTTTCTAGTGAAGCTCCTATATCTAATGATGTAAAACAAAATCAGAAACAAGATAACTACGAAAAGCTTAGCCACCAACTAAATTCATTATCTGATGATGAATTTAGAGCAGATCGTGATGAAGATTAAGGGTTTCCTATCAAAAAAGAATATTTAAATTAAATAAAGTATTATGAAAGTAAACTAATTGGATTCCATGACTTTAACGTGATAGCATTAAATACTGGTACAAACATACCACTTGACTATTTTGACATGCTATTTTGTCAAAATTCTTAGTTATTTCTTTGATAACTGAGAATCCATTTGTAACCTTTAAGTAGAGATATAAAGGTAATCCTTCACTTTAATAAGTGAAGGATTTTTTTTATCATTTCGTAATGGTTTTGCGATTGTTTGGATTAACAGGGATAAAACATTTACATTGTATACAATGTAAATGTCGTCATGTATAATGTAACTTGTTCTTAGTTGAAAACTTGAATGAGCAGGGTAGACATACTCGAGATAAGCGGAGGCATACACCAGTGTCTAAGAAAATACATGATTTTAATGATATTATCCGAAAGCTGCGCAAAAAACTTTTTGGAAAAGGTCCAGAACGAATTCATACTGTATTTGTTCAAAATATGGCTATTTCAACTTTGTACGGCAACTTAACGCCAGCTGAACAATTTATCGCGAGAACAACCGAAGGTAAAGAGACGGTACATATGGCAAGAACAAAGCTTATTCAAAACCTTTATGCTTCATCTCCTCCAGAGGGGCTTGAAGACTTGTTAGGAGCTAAGCTGGAGTACTTATTTTCTGATATCAAAGTAGAAGAAGATATCGCTGTTTCTGTGTTTGTGTTTGAAACCAATATTCAGTAGAACAACGCAAAATACATAATTTAATTAAATGAAAGAAAGAGGAGTAGGATCTGCTTGTTTTTTATTTGATTTTATTATAGATAATGATGACTGATATACTGTAAAGAAAGTGCAGGATTATTAGGCAGCATTCAAAAACCTTATGTAAAAGGTTTTTTTGAGTGCTGCCTTTTTTAGTTAAGGAGGAGTTTTATGGCATTTCACAAGCCGGATAAAATGTTACACATCGCTTTAGAAGCGGGGATTTCAAAAACGAAGCTGTCCCTTTCTTCCATTCTCATGCTTGGGTTTTTAGGAGGCGCGTTTATTGCGCTTGGTTTTTTACTAGATGTACGCGTCATTGGTAATTTACCAGCCGAATGGGGAAGTTTATCAAATCTTTTAGGAGGCGCCGTCTTTCCTGTAGGTCTTATGCTGGTAGTACTTGGGGGAGCAGAGCTCATTACGGGGAATTTAAAGGAGAGTGAAAAAATTGAAGTTCATGTTTGCTGTTTTATTAATTATATTTGGCAGCATTTTAGTTGGATTGACCAGTAACAGTCTAGGCGCGACAGGTAATAACATCATGCATTTAGCTGGAATTGGGTGCCTTATAGCAGCTATTTTTATAGTAAAAGGAAAAAAAGATACTAAACGCCGTACAAAAAGGGAATGCGATGTTTAATCACGCATTCTTTTTTGATGTAAGCAGTTCTAGGCCTTTGTCGTCCACTTTTTCTTACGATTATTATAAAATAGAAAGTAACAGCGATACATACAGCAGTAAGGTGGTATTCAATAATGAAACAATCTAACAAAACGATCGGTATTGCAGCGCATGTCGATGCAGGAAAGACAACGTTTTCCGAACAGCTTCTTTATCATACCAAAAGTATTAAACAGCGAGGAAGAGTTGACCACAAAGACTCCTTTCTTGATACCCATACGATTGAAAAAGAACGAGGAATTACGGTATTTGCCGATCAAGGAACTTTTTCATATAACGGTTCTACTTACTATTTAATTGATACGCCGGGCCACGTCGATTTCTCACCTGAAATGGAACGTTCTATTCAAGTAATGGACTATGCGATTGTTATCTTAAGTGCAGTAGAAGGAGTCGAAGGCCATACAGAAACCGTTTGGCAGCTGCTTCAAAAACATCGTGTGCCCGTATTCTTTTTCATCAATAAAATCGATCGTGTAGGAGCAGATCCTGAACGTGTTATAAACGATATTAAACATAACTTAACCCCCGATGTTTTTGACATAACGTCAGAGCTTATAGATGGCTCGTTAAGTGAGGAACTTATTGAATTTATAGCTGAAAAAGATGAAGAGCTTCTAGATGCATTTATGGAAGGCAAGAATGATCAAGCTTATTGGAGAGCCGCTATGCAAAAGCTTATTCAAACCAATCAGCTTTTCCCGTCTGCGAGTGGTTCAGCTTTACAAGATATCGGCATTGAAAGTTTTTTAGAGAATCTCGATTTGCTAACAGAAACTCGCTACGCGAAGGAAGAAGCATTTTCAGGTCGTGTATATAAAATTCGGCACGATGAAAACGGCATGCGCATCACGTTTATCAAAGCTCTAAGCGGGACAATGCAGGTGCGTGATGAAGTG
Source organism: Priestia sp. SRI_019 (assembly GCF_057586255.1). Classification (NCBI taxonomy): domain Bacteria; kingdom Bacillati; phylum Bacillota; class Bacilli; order Caryophanales; family Bacillaceae; genus Priestia; species Priestia sp. SRI_019. The sequence continues at coordinate 318,141 of NZ_JBYCZN010000002.1, forward strand.
GCTTATGAAAAAAACGGAGAGCTATACGAAGAAAAAATCACTCAAATTCGTGCTTATAACGGACGTACATTTAAAAACGTAAATGAAGGTTCATCCGGCGAACTTTTTGCCGTTACAGGGTTGTCTTCAGCATCGATTGGAGACGGTCTTGGAACATTAAAAGAAAGCCGCTCCTACGAACTTTTGCCTACGTTAAAATCAAAAGTTGTTTTTGAGCCTTCTGTTCATCCAAAAGAAGGAATTAAACTTTTTCAATTATTAGATGCTGAAGACCCTTCTTTACATGTGACGTGGGAAGAAAGGACTCAAGAGCTTCATATTCATGTGATGGGAGCAATTCAGCTAGAAGTCCTCGAAAAACTGATAAAAGAACGTTTTAATATAAACGTACAGTTTGAAGAACCAGAAATTTTGTACAAAGAATCCATTCAAAATACAGTGATGGGCTACGGGCATTTTGAACCGTTAAAACACTATGCAGAAGTTCATTTGAAAATAGAAGCAGCGGAACGAAACAGCGGAATTACTTTTGAAAATGCTTGTCACGCCGACGATTTATCCGTGGGGTATCAAAATCTAGTCCGTCAGCATATATTTGAAAAGCCGCATCATGGTTTGCTGACAGGTTCACCTATTACTGATATAAAAGTGACATTATGTACTGGACGAGCTCACAACAAGCATACAAGCGGAGGAGATTTTAGAGAAGCAACGTACCGTGCACTGCGACAAGGGTTAGAAAAAGCAGAAAATATTGTGCTAGAACCGTATTATGATTTCAAAATTAAAGTGGATATTGATCAAATGGGGAGGGTATTAGCGGATGTTCAAAGTGCAAACGGTCGCTTTGATTCTCCTATAACAACCGAAAATAAAGCGATTATTACAGGTAAAGTTCCTGTTGCTACTTTTATGAACTACGGTTCGACGCTAGCATCTTTTACGCATGGAAAAGGAGCGATGTCTCTATTATTCGGAGGGTATGAACGCTGTCATAATGAAGAAGAAGTTATTGAACAAATCCGCTACAATAAAGAGGCGGATCCCCAATACAGCTCATCCTCCGTCTTTTGCGCAAAAGGACAGGGCTATACGGTTCCTTGGAAAGAAGCAGAAGAAAAAATGCACTGTTTATAAAAAGCACTGTAGCGATGGCTACAGTGCTTTTTTCGTAGTAATCTTTCAACAGCTGTTTTCTCCATACCTTTACAATAAAAACCACATTATAGTATAGTTTACTTATATTTCTAAAAACGAGGTGACAGAAACGTGGATGCTACTGTTAAAACAACTAAAAGCGGGATAATAGGAGGGATTCTTGGAGGGATTTCACTTTTATACGTCATTATTAATACTTTATTGATCCTTAACTTTTTTACAGGACTTATTGCGGCTGAAAAGCTTCAAGGACTGCCTATTATCGCACCTATCTTTTTAGTTCCGCTCATGATTGTTCCTGCAATTATTGGGTTTTTTATAAAAAAAGACAAGCTCTGTCTATGGGCAATTATTTTAAATATCATCTTGTTTCTTGTACCAATTGGCTACCATGTCATCGGTACATTAGTATTCGGCCCTTAATTACAAAACGAACAAACTTCAATATAAAGTTTGTTCGTTTTTTTATATCACATAACCACTATTGAGCCGGAGCAGTAGCTGTACTGCTATTTTCGTCTTTCACCATCATCCTTACGCCTTGTACAACCGCAATTCCTTCCCACTTATCAAGATCAGGTTCAAGAAATTCTAAAGCAAACGTGTGGGGACGTAATGACAGAAAAGAAGAGAGTGTGCGGACTTGAATAATAGGAACGCCGGAACACAAAACGTCGAATTTACGATCTGTTATATTCCCCGTAATTTCATATGTATCGCCATCGTTTCTGATATAAAGGTACTTCTTTTTAAAAAAAGTGAATTTCCGCTGAATCATGCCAACTTCATTTCCGTGGTGATCTGAAATGATCAGCTTTGGCATAAGGGCAAACATTTTAGATTTACCTGTAAATACGATCTCTTCGTCCTTTAAAATCTCAAATTTATTAGCAATAGATAACTTATATGCGACATTTCCAATAACGTCTTGTGATTCATTATAAATAGGAGATTCGCCTAACTCGAAAAACTTGTCTTGTAAGATAATCCCTTGTTTCTCCATTTAAAAACCTCCTTTTACAATATATTACCATATTTTACACCTTTTGAGTTTGGTAAGACCATTTTCATGGGTATTATTAAATAAAGTTTGTCCTTACGTGCTACGGATAATGAAAAGAATGAAAATAGGTTTCAAAGCTCATAATGTGTAAAGGAGACCTGCTTGTTACAACACCATGTGGAACGTAAAGCAATTTGTTAGATATACATAAGGAGATGATACTTTATGCCTCAATGGCATCCGCATCGTGAACAAAAAAATTTACCTGATGAATTTCCTGTTAATCCGCTTTTTTCTCGACAAGGAGAAGTGACGATTCCAAGGCTGCGTATCGGTGATCAAGGTATGCTTCCAGAAACAGCTTATCAAATCATTCATGATGAAATTGCTTTAGACGGAAATGCCCGTTTAAATTTAGCTACGTTTGTTACTACTTGGATGGAACCTGATGCAAAGCGTTTGTACGGAGAGTCTTTTGATAAAAATATGATTGATAAAGACGAGTATCCGCAGACAGCGGCTATTGAAGAGAGATGCGTACGTATTTTAGCGGATTTGTGGAATTCACCTAATCCTGATACAACGATGGGCGTTTCTACTACAGGTTCATCTGAAGCTTGTATGCTTGGTGGACTAGCGTTAAAAAGACGCTGGCAAAAACTGCGTAAAAGCAAAGGTCTATCAACAGAACGGCCGAACATTGTATTTAGTTCATCCGTTCAAGTGGTGTGGGAGAAGTTCGCAAACTATTGGGACGTAGAGCCTCGTTATGTGAACATTAATGCAGATCATCCCTATTTAGATCCAGAAGGCGTCATTAATGCGGTTGACGAAAATACAATTGGTGTCGTACCGATTCTTGGAGTGACGTATACAGGAGTTTACGAACCAATTGCTGCTATCGCAAAAGCATTAGATGAGTTACAGGAAAAAACAGGGTTGGATATTCCTATTCATGTAGATGCTGCTTCTGGAGGTTTTATCGCTCCATTTCTTCAACCAGACCTTATCTGGGATTTCCGCTTGCCGCGAGTAAAGTCTATTAACGTGTCAGGACACAAGTATGGTTTAGTTTACCCTGGTTTAGGGTGGGTGATTTGGAGAGAAAAAGAAGACTTGCCTGAAGATCTTATTTTTCGCGTTTCTTATTTAGGGGGCAACATGCCAACTTTTGCGCTCAACTTTTCTAGACCAGGAGCACAAGTTCTTTTACAGTACTACAATTTCTTGCGTTTAGGTAAAGACGGCTATTATGCTGTGCAAAAAACCTCCCAAGAAAACGCGCTGTTTCTCAGCAAAGAAATTGGAGAAATGGAAGCATTCGAAATTATCGCGGATGGTTCAGATATCCCCGTTCTTGCTTGGAAACTAAAAGAAGGATATACACCAAACTGGACGCTTTATGATTTGTCTAGACAACTGCGTACGTACGGATGGCAAGTTCCTGCTTATCCGCTGCCTGCAGACATGGAAGAAATAACAATCATGCGCATTGTTGTTAGAAATGGATTTTCAAGAGACCTTGCTCATTTATTTATGGTTAATTTCAAACAAGCCGTTGAATTTCTTAACTCGTTGGATAGACCTGTTCTTAAAGACACGAAATACGACAATGGATTTCATCACTAACATCTGTTACGAAAACACAAAGCCGTGTTATGAAAAATTGCATGGCTTTGTGTTTTTTATGCATAAAAAGATAATCTTTTCAAAAAAATACCATGAATTAAACAAGAAAATATTCTTATATTTTCTTAATTTTGGTATAATAACCCCTAAGGTTTTATAGTTCTTTAGAATTATATAAAACCTAAAAAAAGATAAAAAAGGGGATAATAGTCTATGAAAATGTTGAAAGTTGCTTTTGGTATTCCATTATTAGCTATATTGCTAGCAGCCTGTAGTGATAAATCCAGTGAAACGGTATCGCAAAAGGAAGAGCCTACAGAGAAATCAACAGCGGTTCATACGAAAGAAAATGGCAATAAAACGACTGTAAAAGAATCATCGCCGAATACATTACAAACAAAAGCATCAACAATTAAAAAAGCAGTTAATTCTAAAGAAGCTGATCGTGATTACTTATTAAATGTAATGAATGGTTATCAGTATATCCAAGTAGGTGACAATCAGTATATTTACTATGGCATTAATCAAGAGCAAAATGTTTTTTGTATGATGGAAGTTAATTTTGACGCCAGTGGTGATTATGTAGAAAACATCAATTTTGTTGATAATGCTTCAGAAGAACAAATTGCTTTGCTTCAAAATCAAATACAAGAACAACAAAAGCAATTATCAGACCTTGAACAGCAGCAAATGGAAAAAGAATTAGATGATTACTATGCGCAGCTAGAAGAAGACCGACAAAAAGAAGAAGAGGCGCAGGCTAAAGCTTCTGCAGAAGCTGAAGCTCAGGCAGAAGCAGATCGTAAAGTGGAGGAAGAACGTTTAGCGGAAGAAGAGAAGAAACAGCAGGAGGAAGAGGAAGCTCAGGCAAAAGCGGACGAGGAAGAAGCTCAGGTTGACTCAGAAGATGAGGCCCAAATGGACTCGGAATCAGAACCAGAGCAAGAAGAAGATACAGAAGCCCTTGAGGAAGAGGAAACAGCGGAACAAACAGTTTCCAAAGAGCAAGCTATCCAGCTAGTTCGTGATCAGCAAGGCATATCTGAAGATTCACCTCTCCTTGTAGCATATGATCACCTTGACGACTCAGGAAACTATATTATCCATGTTTATGAAAATGTTGTAGATAATGAAGAAACAGGAGAGGAACATACAGCTACACAGGGTTGGTATCAAGTAAGTCCTAGTGATGGGTCAATTACTGATGTTACGGTAGATGGTTACTAATAGAAGAAACAGGGGTTATTAAAAGAAGCATTTCTAAAAGGGGGTTGCATAGTAAAAGCCTACTTAACTAAGTAGGCTTTTTTAGAACCACATTTTTTTACACGTATTTTTACGATGAATGTCATATATTTGGCTGATGCCGTGTTTATCAAATTTATCAAGTAGCTTATCAGTTCCACGCTTCATTTTATAGTTCATTTCACTTTCAAGAGTCGTAGAACAAGGGATGCGAAGCTTAAAGCTTATATTCAAGGTGCTAAGAAATATAATTTTCTTATAATATGGGAATATGACTTCTAGGGGTTTTCCATAAAAATATTACAACAGGTTTATGTATAAAGGGCTTCAAATTGAGTTAAGCTCTGCATTTACAATCAGTTACCACTTTGGTCCAGTAGGTATTTCTTCAAGCATCATCATATGCTTTACTTTTGTCTTAGCATGTTTAACTTCTTTTTCAACCTTTTCCAGAGTGTCAATCTTTTTAGTAAATGTATCAAAATAGGACTCCATCTCCTGTTGAAAGGCATCTTTTGCATTACCGGATTTCCAAGTAGTTAGTTCTTCTACTTTGTTTTTTACTAGTAGTTGTTCGGCGCGTAGGTTGGAAATGAAAGAGTCTAACTTTGTACTTAACGTATCCAAATCCTCTAATTCTCTTTTATATTTTTCTAATTTCTTTTCGTCTATCATTTTAAAACATCAGCCTCCACAAATGATGCCGCTGCAGCATTCAAGTTATTTGTCATTCGAGAGGTATCCTCAGCAAACCAACTACTAAGATTGTGTGCTTGTCCAATTACTTCGTTCACGACACCTTCAGATATTTGAATACCATCTAACATTGTTGCATCCCGTTTAAAGGAAGAACAAAGCTCTTTAACACGTGACACATATCCTTCAAGCTCACTCGCTAAATTAATTAAGTGTTCCGGCATAACATTGATTGTTGCCATTTCTCCAGAAGTATATCTAGGGGACTGTGCTAAAGACTGACCAGTTAGAACGTTGGTAAGAATAGGGTTGTCTAAATTGCCTACACTATCAAATTTGAAGTGCTTCATAGCATGATAACCTTCTCCAGCTAGTGAACCCCATGCTCTTGAAACAGGATTGTATCTGTTTTTTGAGTTCGCAAGATCAAAAGAAGAACCGATGTAATATGCGGAACCAATGTATCTTTTATAAGGGTTAACAGCTCCAGAACTTATAGAGTCCTTAGGGTGAATGTAATTTACGATTTGTTTATCAAATTCTCCCTTAACTGCTTTCTCCTTTAAATCTTCAGGAAGCAGGTTGATAACACTTGGTCCGTTAAACGTAACAGCTTCTACATTATTTTTAGCAGCTGCATAAGATGCAACGGAACCAGCCAAAGAGTGTCCTGTTAACTTAATATTGTGATCAGGATATTCTTTCTTTACATCTTGAACAAGTTTATCTCCTTGTCGGAATTGATTCTTCTCGTGGAAATCAACAGACAATTCACCATTGTCATATTCAATATTTAACCCCAGACGATCAACTGTCTTACCCCGAACAATATATGTATAATCTGTTTTAACGTCTGGCCATGCGCGTCCTTGTTTAACATTCTCTATTGAGTTTGCTTCAGTGCCACGATAGGCAATAACAATATTCTTTTCGTTTTTGACAACTAATGCATCAAAACCAGTATCCACATCATGTATTTTGAATTTTTTATTATGAATTACCGTCCATTTTTCCTTACCATCTTCATAGTTAATAGTATAGGATTTCCTCGGCTTAATATCATAGGCAAAGCCGCTTAGTTCCCTATAGGTTCTATCCCTTATATCTGTAATCATAATTGAAGCCTCTTTCCCTATTAGTGTATAATTCTATTATATAAGAATTTCCAAGAATTTGGAGAGATATGGATGATTAAAAAGAAATTGTTTGGTATTATTTTTATAATTGGAACTTTATTAATAGCAGGATGTGGCAGGGAGGACGACAAAGATATGAAAGAGATAGAGGAAACTGCTTCACATGTAGCTTCGGAATACATGAAAGTAGAAGAGAAGATGGATTTTATTGTTACTAGTGTAGATTTTTTCGATGGTCAAGGGGTAACAACTGTAGCTGTTAATGGACATGAAAAGGGGAAGAAGAAAGAACTAGCAGTTATCATTGATTATGGTGATGATTATAGAGTACAGGGAACAGCGGAGAATTAAATAAAAAAAGCAAAACTCCCGGTAGTTACGTATACCTGGGAGTTTTGCTTGTGAAATATATTATCAATAGTAGCTACGATTATTCTAACTGTGCAGTTTAGATTAGGACATTATGTAATGACTTAGCATTGACTTCGTCAAACAGTGTATCTAGATGGTAGAGAAATATACAAAAATCTTAAAGTTTGTTTTCCGCTTTCTTATAATATAAGGGGTGACTAGCTTTGAAGATTGTAGAGACGACTATTTTTACCATCGAACCTGATGATAATTGTTTAAATATCATTAATGCAGATTACAAAGATGAATATGGACTGGTCTTAGTTCAAAAACGCCATAATAAATTCGAACTGTCTGTAAACGGTACTACACTTTATCCACGTTTAAAAATAAACTATCCTTTTGTCAGATGGATTGATCATAAGCATTTTTTGATAATGAATCCCAGAACCAAGGGAGAAAAGCACAATTTGTTTATTATGAATATTGAGGGAGAAGTCATGCGGTCATTCTATTGTGGTAAAGCTGTACAAGACATAGCTGTTAGTAAAGAAGGAATATGGTGCAGCTATTTTGACGAAGGCGTTTTTGGTGAAGGGATATCGACAGAAGGGTTAGTATTATTTGATCATACAGGTTTACCAACTTTTCAATATCACTCTTATTTACCAGATGCTCCGTCCATTGAAGATTGTTATGCAATTTGCAGAGGTGAAAATACAACACTTTGGTTATATCCATATACAGATTTTGAGTTAATTCAAGTAAATCCCGAGAAAAATTCCTTCATTGTATATCAAACTCCTGAAACGTTACATGGATCACAAGCTATAAGTATTAGAGGAAAATATAGTTATTTTTACAGCCCATACAACAAGGGGGGAACTTTATACAGTTGGAAACCAGGAGAGAGCAGTGTTAAAAAAATAGGTAAGTTAAGCGGAACCCTTAGAGGGCTAGATGCAAGGCAAAATGCTCATTTTATAGGGATTGAGGAAAAGAACATAAAAGTTTACACCATCTTGAACCCGAAAGAGTATTAAAACATAAATAAAGTATTTTAAATTATATAAATCAAAGAGGTAATGTATTGTATGAAAAATTGGTTCAAAAAATATTCTAACAATAAAAAAATTGAGGATAATACACCTTGGCAATTAGATAATGTTTACAAAAGAAATAAAGAATCTCCTTATACATTTTACAAGCCAAGCAAAGCGGTGACGGATAAATTAAAAGCGGGAGACCTAGTGAAGTTAATTTTCTTTAGTGATTCAGATCAAGCTGGTTACAAAGGAGAAAGAATGTGGGTGGAAATTACGGATAGAAACAAAGAGAACTTTGTTGGAAAGCTTGATAATGAACCTTATCATTTAAAGAGCTTAAAACTTGGTCAAACCCTGCATTTCGATACTGAACATATTTGTGATACTGAATATGAAGACGATGATGCTGCAAAGATGGACTATTACTTTGATACCCTCGTAACAGTTAGCAATGATGTTTTAGAAAGAAACGAGTTTAATTTTTTGTTAAAAGATAAACCAAACGAACCGAATGATTCAGGATGGGTTATCTTTAGCGGACACGAAGAAGATGAGTTCAACAGTAATCCAGATAATTTTCAAATTGTAGCTCTAGGAGTCGTTTTAAATGTTGATGACTCAATTTTAGCTTTTATAAATGAATCACCGCTATGTGCTTACGAAAGAAGTGAGTTTGGGCAATTTGATAAAATTCATGACTACGATTGGGAAACATACCTTAGTGAGTGAAGCCTTGAAACTAGTAACTTGAAAAGTTTGTATGACAAGCGGATGGAGGGTAAGAAGTTGTTCTTTTTCCTTTTTTTTCGCTTCTACATTAGATCAACTACTATCACACTGATTCATAGCTACTTTAAACTTGGGATGCAAAATTGTAAAGTTCTAGGATAAATCATAAGGCATTACTTAATTACATATAAAATGATACGTACTGGCGTACTCAGGCGATTGTGATTAAGCGAGCGGTCATTTTAACCATTTCTAAGATATAATCTATAGCTTGTACATATTTCAAACTCATTTGACTTTAAAAGCATACTTCAGTCGATTTTTAAGAGTTCTGTTTACAGCCCCAAATTAAAATCATGAGAGCAAAATCAGCTAAACCTACACACTTTAAAGAAAAAGCAAAAGGTGATAGACATTCCAACGTTCTAAGAGCAAGGGAGACTCTAACGATTTTATTTCTTTTTCTAGTTTACATAATATATATTCTAGGAACCAATAGATAAAATACGAATTCTGTCTCATTATAAAAGTATACTTATGATAGTGAGACAGAATTTAAAAATGAGATAGGGTTTGCGTTTATATGATTAAACTCACTAAACTACTTATCATCAAGATTTGTTCAATTAGAACAAATCTTGATATGATTTTATAGAATGCATATTGATTTCACCAGATTGTTTCTGGGTTTAATCAGTTCGACTTATATTTTATAGATTTTGAAAAATGAATGAGTTTATTTGTAGGATTTAGATTTTACACTCATTTATTTTTTTCTCATCGTATTCTCAATGAACTCTTTGCAAAACGATGAAATCTGTTTGTGTTTGATATCTTAAGGATTTATTTGCTACTGAACGTATATTTTTCATTCAGTACATATGTTTGCATTAAATGGATTTTTATTCATTGTCAAAAGTAAAAACCTCGTATTTTCTGCAATAAAATACATCAGTTAGTATTTTTATTCTATAAAATTCTGTATTAAAATCACAACAAACCCCTTTCCTATCAGCTTTTTAGTGATTTTAGTTGTAGTTTCCTTTTTCATCGGGTATAATATTAAATAAATAGATGACGGTATAAATTGGATGTCATTATCCAGTTTTAAAGGAGCGATACTCATGAACATTACAATTTATTATGGAAATCATGAAGATAAAACAATTCATACAATGGATTGTCACGTAGATATCGATTTAGATGACGAAGATATGGTAGCTTTAACAGAAGCTCGTTAATGAATATATAAAAGGCTGTGGATGCTTTTCATCTGCAGCCTTTTATTTTTTTGCTCTCCCCCTTCTTCTTTAACTTCTACTAACCGCTACGTTTTACAAATCTTAGTTACTTTTATTATAAAATTTCAAATTCTCCGTTAACTTCTCTTTACTTTTCGACACATTTTTTGTATCATTAAATAAGAACGTATGTTCGTTTTATTTTTATCGTATTGATGATCACAAGGAGTGTTTTTGAATGACGGTACGAAAAAGAAAAAGAAAGAAGCTCCCTCCTACCCTATCTAACACTGGCTTTATTGGAGCAACGTTTGCTGATACAGATGAATTAGCACGCAATGAATATCACTTTCCTCGTAAGCAAATGAAAATTACCCATCATGTCTTAGATGCCTTGCTTCAAGGGGCAACGCACTTATTTCAACAGCATAAAGTTGAAGCCGCTATCTCATGCGTGTATTTACCTAAATACAAAAAGATTGGTTTGGTTCTTTCTAAGCAGCCTTTTGGTCACGATGAAGGCATTGGATACTTTATTAATTATTTAAAAGAAATCGGACATATTGAGTGGGATGAAAAGACGAAAGACTACGAAATACATAATACGAGTTTTATCGGCGTGGTATTTGCAGACCTAGAAAAAATTGCTAAGTTCACTTTTGATTTTGAGCTGGAATTGCTGTCAAAGTTCGTCAAAGACTTAATTATTCCCGCTAAAGAGCTGTTCTTGCAGCATAATGTAAAAGCGTATCTCTCAGGCGTTGAAAATGAAGATCAGCATAAAGTAGGGTTTGTTTTATCCATCAAGCCTTATGATGAACGTAAGGAAGCAGACTTATATTTTGTGGAGTATTTAAAAGAACGTGGTTTATACGAAGAGGACGAGTCTGAAGAAGAGCTAGTACCTATTCATACAAAATGGAGCTTATTTAAATAACATACGTTATACCCGCTGTCTTAATAAGATAAGCGGGTCTTTTTTTGCTTTTTTACTAAAACCTAAAACAAATTAGTAGCAAGTACTAATAGTTAGTAATATAATAATAATAATGATAAAAAATCATTGATATCTATAATATAAGGAGTCGTTTTTATGATTCAACTAAAAGATTTAGTTCCAAGTGAACATTACAACTTAACAGAGGAAATTGAAAAACATGCATCGGATCAGCTTGCGCTAAAGTGGCAGGACGCTGACGGTGTGCGTGAGGAAATTACATATAACGAACTTTTAGCAAAAGCAAATAAGGTGGCAAACGGGTTAACGGAGCTAGGATTAACAAAAGGCGATCATGTTTTGGTTATTGCACCTCGCCTTATTGAATCGTATGCTATTTACTTAGCATGCTTAAAAGCAGGTATTATTGTAATTCCTTCTTCAGAACTATTACGCGCAAAAGATATCCTATATCGTTTACATCACGCTGAAGCAAAAGCGATTATTTCTTACCATCCTTTCTGCAATGAGATCGATAAGATTGAAAACTTCCCTACTTCTCTACAACATAAAATTACGTTTGGTGCTGATGTTACGTCATGGACGCGCTTAGAGTCACTTACGGCGGATGCATCAGAACAGTTCCAAGCAGCTAAAACAACTAAGGATGATACGGCATTCCTTCCTTATACATCTGGTACAACAGGACAGCCAAAAGGCGTTGTTCATACTCATGGATGGGCTTATGCTCACCTTCGTATCGCTGCTGCTGAATGGCTAGATATTAAAAAAGGCGATACTGTCTGGGCAACAGCAGGTCCTGGTTGGCAAAAATGGATTTGGACTCCGTTTTTATCTGTACTTGGACAAGGTGCAACAGGCGTTATCTATAACGGACGTTTTGAACCTAAAAAGTTTTTAGAAATTTTACAGGATGAAAAAGTCAACGTACTGTGCTGCACGCCAACAGAGTACCGCTTTATGGCTAAAATTGATGAGCTTGAACGCTTTGACCTGTCTCACCTTCATAGTGCTGTATCTGCCGGTGAACCGCTAAATGAAGAAGTCATTAATGTGTTTAAAAAATATTTTAATATCCAAGTACGTGATGGATACGGTCAAACGGAGAATACTCTTTTAATCGGTACATTAAAAGGTGTAAAAACAAAGATTGGTTCAATGGGTAAACCGATGCTTGAAGGATTTGTAGAAATCATTAATGAAGACGGCGAACCTTGTGAGCCTGGAGAAGTTGGAGACATTGCCGTTCGTAGAGACCTCCCTTCTCTTTTCAAACATTATTATAAAGATATAGAGCGCACTGAGAAAACGTATAAAGGAAACTACTATTTAACAGGTGACCGCGCTTCTAAAGATGAAGAGAACTATTACTGGTTCCAAGGACGCGGAGATGATATCATTATCAGTTCCGGCTATACAATTGGGCCATTTGAAGTTGAAGATGCATTAATTAAGCATCCAGCGGTGAAAGAATGTGCCGTTATAGCTAGCCCGGATGCTGATCGCGGCCATGTTGTAAAAGCATATGTTGTTCTTGTCGATCATGTAAAAACAACAGACGCAGGGTTTATTAAAGAGCTTCAAAATCACGTAAAGACTTTAACTGCACCTTACAAGTATCCTCGCGTAATTGAATTTATTGATGAATTGCCAAAAACTAATTCAGGTAAAATTCGACGTGTGGAGCTTCGTGAACGCGAGCAACAAAAAGCATAATAAATAAAAAAAGACGTATCTGTTAGGATACGTCTTTTTTTATTAGATGGAACGCTGTGAAGTACGAACATCTACCGTTAAAACACCGGTATTTACGTTTGCGTACGCTTTAATGATGACAGGATAATCTTTGTTGTTTGTGAACTTAAAATCAGGTCCGCCCCACGATACGGTTGCATCTCTTCCTGCAGGTACATAACCTACATGTTTTGAATGGTGAGACCTAGCTGTCACTTGAAGACCAGCGCCGTCAATCGCATTAAATAGCGTAGAAGATGTTTGACAGATCCCTCCGCCAATTCCCATCACCAGCTGTTTATTGATAATTTCAGGAGCAGGCTGATAGCCTCTTTCTGCTGTGCGCTCCCCAACTGTTTGATTATAAGAAAATGAATCTCCTGGTCCTAACACAACGTTGTTAATTGCTTCTGCGGATAGCTGAACATTTCTGTTTCTGCTTGTATCACTTGGACGGAAACGTGTAGAATACGAAGCTAGCGATACATCAGCGATCCCTTTAGCAGATGCTGCTGTGACATTTGGAGCGGTTTCGTAAATCGGAACCTTTACATCCAATTGTTTCGTATTTAAGTTCTGCAGATTTTCAACAAGTTCTGCTTCTTTTAAGATGATTTGCTTGGACCCGCCAGTCAACGATCCATTTTCATCTATTTTTATGTTTTGCATAGGTGTATCGATCCCTTTTGCCAGCTCAGACGCTAACTGTTTAATTTCTTGGTCGTATACGTCTTTATCCTTGTAATGAACCGGCTTGAATTCTTTCATTACTTCTCCTGTACGGGAATCTTTTAACTGATACGTCAGTTCTTCGACTTTAAGGATTGGCTTTTTCTTTTTCTCAGCCTTTTTTTCTGGTTTTTTAGCCGCTTGTTTTTGTTCTATCGCAGCTGTTTGCTTTGCAGAATGATTGGTATACATGCCGTACGCAATAAACGCACTAACAATTGTCGCGCCAAGCAAAAGCGCCCCTAAGACTTTCTTCATGTAATTGAATCCCCCCATATCTCGGCTTTACCTCAATATGTTTTTTCTATAAAAATATGTATACATTCATTTTATACAAACATCTTAGAAAAGACGATATGTCAAAGTGAATAATCACCATTTTTTATATTTTTTTCTTTGTTCAACACATGAGGTAAAGCGGAATGATGTTCATAGACCCCATTTTTTCTTATGAACTCAATAGAAAACAAATGTTGTATGCGTTTCCTGTTATTACTATTCTTATATATAATAGCACGAAAACAAGGATTTTTTAACGAATTATGGTAATTATTTTAAAATTTTTCTGACAATTTTCGCGGTGTTGTTCATTTTTCTATGGGCCTTATACATGGTATAATGGTGAAAATGGAATTTGTTTTATGAGGAGGATTTACGCTTGACTGAACGTTATAGCAAAGAAGAGATTAGTCATCAGCTAGAAAGTATAGATCATGTAAAAGAAGCTCTTTTAAAATATAAAAACACCGTAATCGGTGAGAAATATGATTTGCTTCCCTACCATTTAACTTCAACAAAAGAGGCAATCTTAAAGACCGTTCACGATAAAAAAAGCTGTATTGTTAGCGATATCACAAAAGTACTTGGGCTCTCACCTGGTGCTATCACCATTGTATTAAATCAATTAGAAGATGATGAGCTTGTGAATCGTATTTATAAAAAGCAAAACCGCCGAAGCGTGTGGGTGGAGTTGACGGAAAAAGGCGAAAAAGTTGTCGAAATATTGCAAGCTACTCGTGTCGATTTTTGGTCAGATTTACTTTCACACTTATCAGAAGAAGAAAGAGATCAATACTTTCACATTATGAAAAAAATATCTCAAAAATTACAGCAATAAATATAAAAAAGCGGCTATAACGGCCGCTTTTTTATTATGCGTGTGCTAAGGCTTGTTTTTTCACTTCGTTTTTCAACACTTTTCCTACGCTGTTTTTAGGAAGTGATGAAACAAATACAACAGTTGGCACTTTATATGGTGCTAATCGTTCTTTACAGAAGTTCACTACATCTTCTTCAGTTAAAGCGGATGCTTCTTGTTTAACAACAAATGCATATGGAACTTCTCCGTACACATCATCAGGCATGCCGACAACTGTCGCTTCTAACACACCATCTGCTGCTAGGACAACTTCTTCTACTTGATCTGGGTAGATGTTGTCTCCTCCATATACAATTACATCTTTATAGCGTCCTTCAATGTAGAGAAATCCGTCTTCATCTAATCGACCTGCATCGCCCATCGCTAACCAGCCATCTTGTAAGACAGCGTTTGTTGCTTCTTCGTTTTGCCAGTAGCCTTTAAATAGATAAGGGCTTCGTACAAGTACTTCACCCTTTTCTCCAGTTGAAACTTCTTGACGTGTTTCGGGATCTACAATTTTAACTTCCACATGTGGAGCAGGTTTTCCAGCAGAGCTTACCTTCTTCCATCCCATTTGAGGATGCCATGAACTGATAATCCAAGCTTCTGTGCTTCCGTACCCTTGAGCTAAAATCATTCCATTACGATCATATTGTTCAATTAAAGACTCTGATACTTTTGTTCCGCCTGACACAGCAAGTTTTAGAGGGAAATCATAGTGATCTCCTTTTTCAAGCTCTTCTACGATGTATTTTAATGCTGGTGGTAGTGCAAACAGCATTTTAATGTTTTCTTTTTCGATTACCTCAATTACTTTAGCTGGATCTGTTTCTTCAGAACATACCATTGTGTTTCCTGTGTTAATGCACATAAATAAAATGCTCATCGAACTCATGTGGAAGAATGGATGAACAAATAAATAGCGCATGCTTTTATCAATATTTGCACGTTCTTCCTGTCCACCAGAGTTTAAAAAGGCACTTACCGATCCGTGTGCAATCATACATCCTTTTGATTTACCTGTTGTACCTGATGTAAACATCATTAATGCTAAATCTTCAGGAAGTACTTCAGGAAGTGCTTCTGGTGTGTTTGTGTTATACGCTGAGAATTGGGTTGTAAATTCTTTTGCATCCTCAATTTTTAACGTAAAGCTAAGTCCAGCCGTTTGTTCCGCTTTTTCTAATACAGACGTAAATTCATTATGGTGGATAATCGCTTTTAACTGTCCGCTTGTAATAATGCTATCAAGCTCATAAGGTGTCATGCTCTTACTTAATGGAACAACGACTGCTCCCACTTGTAAAATCCCCATTGTAACAACTGGGTAAGCAATGCTTGTATGAGCTAAAATACCAATACGATCTCCTTTTTGAATTCCTTTCTCTAAGAAGTAATGAGACAATTGATTTACTTTTTCATGAAATTCATTAAATGTATAACGTTCATTATGTTCAACTAGTGCTTCATGTTGAGGAGAAATCTCTGCACGTTCTGCGACTAAGTATTGTAATGTGTTCATTTTATCCTCTCCTTTGTCCGCTTGGACTAAATATTTCGTTCGTGAATATTTTAATGACTAAAACATAATAACAAAAAATTTTTCCGAAGTAAAAGTTTAAAATTATCAAAATGTGTTTATATAGGTTGTATCGGGAAATGTTAAAAGAGATACTGTTTTTAAGAAATGTTGTATTACCAAGGGTTTGATAAAATTTTACAAAATTTAAATAGTTCAGACACTGGGTTTAACGAACTATTTTTTTCCTTTTTTTGTTTGTAAATTAGTTTTTATTTCTTGTTTTTCATTTTTTTAATATATTTTCTTACTTTCCCCTTATTCACCGGATTTTGAGCTCATTTATTGAATGAAAACGGTGAATATGAAACAATAATATATAAGTATTTGGATTTGAAAGGAGCAAATTTAGACATGAAAGTTCTTGTAATTGGTGCGAATGGTCAAGTAGGTAAACATATTGTAAACATTTTGAATGAAAGTGATGTGCACACTGTACGTGCGATGGTTCGTAAAGAAGAACAAGCAAAAGAACTTGAAGCAAGAGGTATCGAAACGGCTTTTGCAAGCTTAGAAGGCACTGTACATGAAATTAAGGAAGTGATGAAAGGCTGTGACGCCGTTATCTTTAGCGCAGGATCAGGCGGAAATACAGGCCATGATAAGACACTTTTAATTGATTTAGACGGTGCGGTAAAAGCGATGGAAGCCGCAGAAGATCTAGGTATTAAACGATTTGTGATGGTAAGCGCACTTCAAGCACATCACCGTGAAAATTGGAATACTTCACTAATTCCTTACTATGTAGCCAAACATTATGCAGATAAAATCTTAGAAGCAAGCGGATTAACATATACAATTGTTCGACCAGGCGGATTGTTAAATGAACCAGGAACAGGACGTGTAGATGCTGGGGAGAACAAAGAGCGCGGATCAATTCCTCGCGAAGATGTAGCGCGTGTTGTAGTAGAAACGTTAAGTGAAGATCATACATTTGGACGTTCTTTTGATTTAGTTTCAGGCGATACGCCTATCACAGAGGCTATTCAATCTATTTAATATAAAAAAAGCAGCGAATACCATTCGCTGCTTTTTATTTATCATTTAGTACATGTATTAAATGATAAATCACTTTTGCTGTCAGTCCCCATATGACTCGATCTTCATAGTAATAAAAATGTTCTTCCATCTCTCTTGTTTGCCAATTATAATTTTCGCCACCAATAATCGCGTCATAAGGAAAATTATGTTCGGGTTCTACTCTGAAATGGATATTGTGTATATCAGGTTCGGTACGCTGAAAAAAAGAAAGAGGCACGGTAAATACTTCTGCTACTTCCGAAGGATTCGGTCGAAGTTCAAGCGACTCATCAATGAAACCTACATAAGGATAAATGATTGTTCCGAATTGAGAAACAATATAATCTAAAGCTTGTACTTGCTGAATAGATTGGAGCGTAATCCCTAACTCTTCAGAGGTTTCGCGGATAGCCGTTTCTTTTTCATCTGCATCCGTCTTTTCAACACGCCCTCCTGGAAAACAAATTTCTCCGGGCTGCCTACGTAAATCGAACGCTCTTACTTCAAATAAAACATGCAGTTTTCCTTGTTTTTCAATAAGCGGAACAAGAATGCCGAAGCGGGAGAACTGCTCCATCCCAAGGATTGTCGGCATCCGGTTTTCTAACTTAGCTATAATGCGGGATGCATCCATACGTCCACTTCCTTTCACAAAATGAATTATCAAAAGAATAGCGAGTTATAAGCTGCGATGTCAACTAACCTGCAAAAGAAAGCTGTTATCTTTATTATATGAAGAGATGTATTGAATTGACACTACAATTGATAAAAATATATAACATGAATATAAATAAAAACAGATAGCACCGGCTACCTGTCTTTTTGTCTTGTTTTTAACAACCCATAAATAAGTAAAAAGAATGCAACCACACTGATAAGCAATCCTCCTACTTGCTTATCAGTGAGTCCAAAACGAAGCTGAAGCCAAAAGATAACCAAGCAAATCAAAATGACGCTGGTAGCTAAATAAAAGTAAATGCTGTAGAAAAACGGATTCGTTCTTTTCCGTTTGTAGACAAGTAGTGAGATACCTATATACGTACCTAAAAGTGTGAGTAATACAACAACTTCCGTTAATGTTCTCACTGCATTCTCCCCTCTCCCTTTTTTCTTCTATACCCCGTTTCTTCTTTTATCAAAAGGTAAAAAGGTATTCATAAAAAACCGCTCTTACGACATAAGGCGGCTTTCTCGATACGCTTTATCTTGAATTATTTGCTTTTTTACATTGGTCGTTTTCCTGTTGCTAACATCAGCTGTTTTTTTACAAAGGCGTTTGTACTATACATCAAGAGCAAAGGTAATGACCGCTTCACAAGCTAATTCCCTGCCTACAAATGCTTTTCCTTTTCCTTTTACAATCTTTCCGCGCTGCTTAAGAATCTCAAATTCTAAGCGAAGTGTATCTCCTGGCCTTACTTGACGCTTAAAGCGGCATTCATCTATCCCTGCCAAAAAAGCAAGTCTTCCTTTTGGTTGGTCATCCGCAGCCATAGCAAATCCACCAAGCTGAGCAAGAGCCTCGACAATAAGTACCCCTGGCATCACCATATAGTCCGGAAAGTGACCTTGGAAAAAAGGTTCATTTGCTGTTACTTGTTTAATTCCTACAGCAAGCTTTCCTTCTTCTTGCTCTAAGATGCGATCAACAAGTAAAAAAGGATAGCGGTGTTGAATGGTATGTTTTATTTGTTTTATATCTTTCATATGTATCGCTCCTTTTTCTTATAATAAGGGGTCCTTGCCGTCAAATGCAGGAAACGTATCTGGATGAAGAAGAGGCGCGAGTTTTTTTAATCCTAACAGCAACCGAGGTGAAGGACGACAATACAGCCATTCTTCTAGTACATGTACGCGATGTTCTTTAATGGCACACATGTCAGACCAGTTGGGTCTTTTATGTAAAATAGTCGGATTTACTTTGTTTGTCTGCACTCCTACCCAAGCCAGACAAATATGTTGTGGATTTCGTTTGAACACTTCTTCCCAATTACTCTGTACATTTGCTTCTTTATGATCAGCAAATATATTTTCTCCTCCCGCTAACTCACTAATTTCAGTCAGCCAGTTTGCTTTGCCAGGAGTAAAGATAGGTTTTGGCCACCATTCCCAGTATACAGTGGCTTTTTCATCAATTTGATTTGCAATCCCTTTATATGTAGAAAGAAACTGATCATAACGCTTTAACAGTTCAGCTGCTTTTGATTCAATGTTTAATCGCTGACCTAAATCCTGTAGATTGTGACGGATATCTTCTAGCGAATTAGGATTATATACGACATAAGGAAGCTTTCGTTTTTTAAGTTCTTCAATATTTCGCTCCATTCCAGGAACGCTTAGTGATGCTAGGACTAAATCGGGTTTAGCTTCTTCCACCGCATCCATATTAATAGATAAATCGGGACCTAAACGCGGCAGACCTTGAATAGACTGCGGCCAATCGGAATAATCATCAATTGCTACGAGCAAATGCTCACATTTTAAATACGCTATT
The DNA here is from genome assembly GCF_057586255.1 of Priestia sp. SRI_019. Lineage (NCBI taxonomy): Bacteria > Bacillati > Bacillota > Bacilli > Caryophanales > Bacillaceae > Priestia > Priestia sp. SRI_019. Next base: position 338,030 of record NZ_JBYCZN010000002.1, read on the forward strand.
AGTTCTGTATTGCTTGGACAAAGCGAAACAATTCGCATAGTTCCCCTCCTGCATTCATTTCTTTTTTTCTATTATACAATAGATCCAAATATAAAAAGCAGAGACTTTCACTGAAGTCCCTGCTTGTGGTGCTCTCTCTTATCCGCCCATCGCGTGATAAAAGAAGTAAAAGAAACCTAAACAGCCAAGTGAACTAATGCTTGTAGTTAAAATGCCGATTGAAAGCAACGCCTGTCCGTCTTTTTTTCGTTTATATCGCAGCATATAATAAAAAGCTAAACAGGTGCCAAGAAGTAAATAAATAGCCCATATGTAAGGTAGATTCTGTAGCTGAAAGATGTATCCTTGATTAAATAATAAACAGTAAATAAAAAAAAGATTTACGATAAAAAATATAGGAAGTACACTTTTCTTCATCTATTAAACCCTCTTCTATTCTTTATTTTCTGCTATAGTTGCTCTGTTTTGATTTCTCAGCTCATCCCGTATTTCACGTAAATATTGATTTCTCTCTTTCATTCGCTTTAACACTATAACGATAACAGCTATAATACCAGCAATGATTCCTATATAAAGAACTCCAAACACTAAGATAGGTACTACACCCCAAAGCTCCATCTCATCCCTCCTTTTTTTGGGTTATTACCTTATTTTACCGTATTTTGTAAGGATGTCACGTCTTTTATCCATGAAAAAGGGAGTTTGAATATACATTCAAACTCCCTAAAGAGATAATAAAAAATAATATTTATTATAGCGCTTTGCTTTTGACACTCGCTCCCGTTCCGAAGAACTTATCAAAAATTTGATAAAGAGCAGACAGACCAACTAACCAATAAATCGTTGTTACTAACCAATCCCAAGAGCCAAATAGCTCTTCTACTACATTCACGCCTAATGCTACAGCTAACCAATTTAAACCGCCTAAAATCACAAGAAGAGTCGTTAAACCTGAAAGAAATTTCACGTTGTCACCTCCTTGCGAACTGCATTAGGAAAAGCAGCTCATGTTACATCTTATGCGCTGTGTAGATCAGTATATGCCTAGGCGCTATGTAAAATAGTTATAAAGAATATGTGATTTATTCTTTTTTATTTCCTTATTATTGTGCAGCTGCAGCTTTCCCAATTTGCTTAATCGTTTCTACATGCATCGCTTCATGATAGAAGCTGAATAAAAACGTTTCGCCAACTGTTGTAAAGTTGATACCCGCTTTATTTGTAAAAGGTGTGATTAACTGCTTATCAAACTGCTGAGGCATGAACTCTTTAATGCGATGTGCTTGATCTTTCAACACATTCGCAATTTCTTCAAGAGAAGGAGCAGCCTCCGTCCAATCGGCAGGTTTTGTTCCTGCGCCGAAAAAGCTTTCATAACTCTCTGGCGTTTGCATCGGTTCACCAGCTAAGCCAAACACAAGTTTTTCTTGAATAAAGGCAATGTGTCCGAGATTCCAGCGGATATTGTTATTGAATCCTTTTGGTGTGATGTCCGCTGCCTCTTCTGTTGTTTTTTCGAGGATACTAATCGTAATCCCTCTTACAACGTCCATATGTTTTAAAATCATGTTTTCCATCGTCTAATCTCTCCTTACGTTGTCGTATTAGATAAACTATTCAATGTCTATTGTGCACAAATTAATCTTTAAATGCCACTCATAACATTTAAACCTTAAAATAAAAGAAAATTCAAAAGAAAATTCAAAAGAAAATCCCCCTATATAAAAACTAGGGGGATGTTTTAAGCAGAAGACTTTAAATTTGAGACAGGTCCTTTGTTTGGCTTCGGTTTTAGCTGACCAAGCTTATTTTTCAGATAATCTTTTAATGCGCCGCGTTTTCTCTTGCGTCTTTTATCACGATTTTTAATAGTAATCTCCTCCTTTCCTTTTAGTTTTAAGACCTGCGTATTAAATGGATTCTGCTTTTATACATAAAATCCTTTTGAATTCTCAAATTTACCTTCATGTAATTCTTTCCTTTTTACAAAAAAAGATCAAAGTATCAAAACTTTGATCAATCAAGCTACATACGTAATCGACCCAATAGTGGAAATAATAGCGCTGTTTCTGTCGTACCAAACAACGGGTTCGTATCTAACTGCAAAATAACTGAGGTGAGCGGTGTGAAGTCTGACAATTTCATCTGACAGGTAAGCAGATTGCTTTGCGTCATCTTTTCTCTTTAAATTTAACACTTCAATAATTCTTTCCCGCGTCGTAATTCCAATCCCATGACCAAAATATAGAGTTTCATCTAATACAATGGTGTTTTCACCTTTCCACTGGGGAGTATCAGGATTATAATCAGGGTTCTTAAAATAAGCACAGTCTCCGGGCAAGTAGTCAGATCCTTTATAACCATGGAGCTCAAGATCCTCATCGTATTGCCAATCGTGTAAATAAAGATCAGCAAAAAGCCTGTTAAAGTTTGCTTTTCCAATATTATTTAATACAGCTTTGTAAAAGATGATGATAACAGCCGTCGCGCATTCAAACGCGTATTCGTGTCCGTTGTAAAAAATATCATCGATGGCCTGATGAGGAGAAACGGTAGGCAGTAGTTGAAACCCTCCGTTATCGGTTCGTTTCCAATACTTTTCGTTACACCTAGAACGTGCAAATGTGGCAAACCTGGCGCCGCTTTTGCGCAGCAACACAGATGATTCAATAATTTGTAATTTAACAGATACATCAAAATCAAGCTGGTCAAATGTAGCATACTCATACACTTCCCTATAGGCATCCATCTGTTTTAAAATGTCTGCTTTTTCTTTTGTTAACGAACTATTATTTAAATCGCTTATTTTCACAATTTGTTGATTAACTTTAATCATAGACGTTCTCTCCTTTACAGAAAATGATATCAATCACTTTCTCTAACAGGATATTGATAAAAAAATATTTTGTGTATCTTCATTTAGTTAAAATCATGAAGATTAGAAAAAACGATAAAAAAAGTAAGTTAACCGCTAATCTTTTCATTTGTTCCTTTTTGTCCTTTTGTAACCTTTTTAAATATAAAGCGAGCACACAACACGTACAGTGGTAACACAAGAATGACGGCAATAACATTTAAAACCCAAGGTATTGTCCCCATAAAAACATTTGAAGATGCTTTATCATACCAACTCACAATCAGTAGTAAAAAGACCACGCTGGATATAAAAGTACTTATATATCCCTTCTTATAGTTGGTACTTCTCACAGCAATAACAAAGCCAATTACCAAGGAAATGCCTGCTGCAATTAAGACAAAAATCAAAAATAAGTTTGCTACCTTTTGAACGTCCATTACTTCCCTCTTTCTTATAAAATTTTCACTCCAGAATCTTCGTTACGTCACTTATAAAAAAAGTAAATTTAAGTACTTTGAACTCCCTAAAACAATTAACGCCCTTTTCTAGATACAATTCCTACAGTTAAAATTAAAGTCATACCTACAACATATAGTGCTATAAAAGTATAAAGTGATTTTATGTAGCCAGCTGGATAAAGCGTAGCGCTCATTATTAATAAAATTCCTAATATGTTTAATAACTTTGTTTTTTTAATTTTTGTTTCAACCTCTTCCTTTCTATCTCAATATCCCTTTGACTTATATAAAATCTGGAAGCTGAAATTTCTTGGCAATCCACTTGGTAAATGCTTATACTTCTTTTCTTAGGTCTTAATATAAATTCGTAGATAGACCAATAAGTTAAAGGAAACAAAACGATAACAAGAAACCCGTTTTCAGCTGATATATATTTTTAGATTAATAGCATAATATTTAATGTTTTTTTGTACGGTCGTGTAAATAAAAGCTTAAATTAAAGGAACTTAACTTCTTACCAAGCTTTTTAAATAAAATTATAAAGGCTGTAAAAGTTATCAGTGCACCTATAGCGATCCAGGCATTTAAAATATTTAGCCAAATACATATACCCATTATTAAGATAAGCAATAATACATTAACAACAATAGGAATCTTCTTACGAGTATCGATGGCTGTGTAAAATAGACTAAAAACAAAGAAAATTATTATAAGTCCTAGAGTTATGTTGATGCTGATCTTCATCACTCCTCATTCTTATATGTACTTATTTTATTTACATTTACAACTACATTTGGGCCCTTTAAAAGAAATAAACAGACTAAACCGATAACGCCTACAAGTACTGAAGCAAACCCATACTTATTCACTACTTCCCCCCCTTTATTAAATGACTTTACCCCTACCATACTCTATTTGATTAAAATTGTAAATTTATAGATTAATTGTATTTTAATTTCCTTATCATAAGTCTTATTTATATACATACTTGGTTAAACAGTATGTTTTTTGTTACTAAGATGTTAGCAAGAAAGGTTAAGTTTAAAAATCTCATCTCTTTTATAATTGGTATGTAGTCTATATTAAAAAGGTGGGATTTACCGTGGAATTTAAAGAGGTTATAAAAGAAGATTTTGTAATGGTTGGATTTAGCGGCGCCGGTAAGTGGACTAAGGAGGTTGTATACCCTATTCCTGAACTTTGGGATAAAGCATACAAGTCTTTCTTAACTAAAAACCTAAAACAAATTATCGGTGTATGTTTGCCGCCAAGGAGTGATCATTATTTCTATACGTGTGGAATTGAAATATCTTCTGTACTCTATAGTGAAATTGGAGAAGGAACGACTGTACATACTTTCCCTGCGCAAAGATATGTCGTTTTCAAGCACACTGGTCCTGCTACAATGATTCCTAATACATACGGCAAGCTATGGGATACATTTGATTCAAATGGCTATAAAATAAAACCAGGAGCTCCTGAAATTGAAATAGTAAATAGTGATATGGCTGGACAAGAACAATCTCCATTATATGAAATGAAAATATGGATTCCTGTAGAAAGCTCTTTAAACGCTAAATAAGTAAAGTAAGTCTTTAATATCATTATTTTGGAGCGGAACACATAATAACCTAATTTGTTATGTCAACGTAAAAAAGAGCATCAATGGATGCTCTTTTTTTATTAGATGTATTTATTATGGAAAGATGAACGTAATAAATAAGCAAAAACTGCCCAATGATTAACCTTTCATTATAGTTTGCACACATAAAAGTTGGATTGATGTGGTGTGTTTGGGCATAGCTTTATATCCCCTACCTGTACACTTTATGGCAAAAAAAGAGTTGTTTCAAACAAAGCTAATTAAAAGGCTACTAGAAAATTTGAATGCATTTCCTGTAGATAGAAAAAATCCAGGTCCTAGCGTCTTAAAAATACCTATAAAATTACTTAGACAAAACAAAATAGTGGGATTTTTCCAAGTGGGACAAGAGCCTCAGAGGAGAAAGAATTAAAAAATGGGGCAATTCATATTGCTTCAAAGGCAAATGTACCAATTATACCTGCAGTTTATATTGGGCCCTCTTCTATAAAAGACTTATTAGGGAGAAAGAAAAGAACAATTATAACAGGAGACCGCATTAAAATTCCTAAATTGCATATTGACAAAAAGGCTATTATAAAGACAGCAAATGAATTGATTTCAAATTCGTTTGAAAAGTTAATACAAATAAAAAGCAATAATATATAAATACATTAAAAAAACAACTTAGTTACTAAGAGAATATCTTAGCCGCTAAGTTGTTTTTTGGTTTATTTATTATCATTGGTAAGCTCAATTGAAAGTTCCTGAGACAAAATTTTGTTACCAACAAACCAAAATATAAGCGTACTGCCTGCCAACATTAAAAGCGATACAGTAATTATTACTTTATAATCTATTACAAACTCGCCAGGATCAACTAAAAGAAGTATAAAGGTCGTTAGTAAGCCCATTATTATACCAATAATTAATCCAATCCCAATATATAGGTTCACTTGTGACAGTATAACTTTACGAAGACCTTTTGGTGTCACGCCCATTGCACGTAAAACAGCAAATTCTTTCCGTTTAGAGTATATGTTATTTGCTAAAGAGTTAAATACACCAACCATCGTAGATGCAACTAATGTAGCTATGACTAAAATAAATATCCCCCAGCGCTGATAAAACATTTTGTTTGCTTCTTTTACCGATTGTTCATAGTTACTGATTTTAATTTCTGGATACTGACTCTTTAATTCCTCAAGTTCATTAACTGTATTTTTTATATGTTCGGAATCCACATAAAGGGTATAGAAAATAACATCCAGCAATTTTTGGTTATTCCAGTCTACATATGCATCTGCGTTATTTAACAGTTGCTTTTCTATGGCAATGACTTTAAAGGTTCCTTTAGACTCGACAATTTGTGTCTCGTTAGAAAACTCTCCCACTGGAACTGTCTGCCCTACTTTTAAATGGCTCTGCTGTGCAAATCTTTCAGATAATATTAAGCCATTACTAGGAGTTTTACTGTTTAAGTGAGCCATCAATCCTTGTGCTTGTAGTCTTTTGAGATCAACTACTGCATAATTCATATCTACTTTCTTTCCTTCGGTTTGTAATTCTGCCAACCCTAGGGTGCTAAAGTTACTAACGGACTTTACACCTGATAGTTCCTCTACTGTTTTAGTGAATTCCATAGAATTTATTTTGGAATTATCAATTCGAGTTTCAATTAGAATAGGAGTGGCAAAATCTTTTTTCAACTGTTCCAGTTGGCTTATTTGAATTGTACGTAATGTAACAGATCCAAATACGGCAATTATCATTAAGCTGCTTATCATTAAAATAATAGCAGTGTTCTTTCTGACTTGAGGAATAAGGTTTTTCACAGAAATATAAAACTCTTGCCCAAATAACCTTTGCCCATAAGGTAAGAACCATTCTAAGATTTTTGGTAACCAGATAGGAAAAACCAACACAAAGGCTAGCAATACTAAAACCACTGATATTAAAAGCATAGCAGACCCATACGTCCCCCTTGTGGGCAACACTTGGCTACCAATAATTAAGAATACAGCAATTCCGACTAAAACTTTTGAGAGAGTAACCCTTACTTTTGAATAACTATAATTAAGTTTTTCGTTTTCCTCCATTGTTTTAAGCGGTAATACCTTTGTACTACGGTAAGCTGGAACAAATAAAAAGAGCTGAATAACAATAAAAGCTAAAATAGAAATACTTATAGCGGCACCCACATTAAATTCCGAAGGTGTGGTTGGAATATTAAATAGCTTTTCTACCCAACTATACAGGGTTCTCTGACTTAAAAAGTTTAGTATAAAACCCAAAGATATACCGGTAATGTTAATCACAGTGCTTTGTATCATAATAATTTTACTAATTTGTTTAGTACTTGCACCTAATGAACGCATAATTGCGAATTGATTTCGCATTTTATAAAGCAATAGTTCGAAATTTGAAATGATAATAAGAGAAGTAACAATTAACACTAATACAGACAATACAACAATAAATAGATGTAATGATTGCAAATTACTTTTTACCCCATAATCTTGCTCAGCAATATCAATGCGTAAGTCTTTATCATAAGATTTTATTTGATTGGCTAAAGTCAGAGTATTTACATTCTTCTTTGCTTTAATTAATAAATAAGTAGCTTCGGCTTTACGATTATCCTTTGCTTGGATATAGCTCTTTACAACCTTTTGGTTAAGTATTAGCATATCTGGGGCAGAACCCGTAGCAGTTAAGTCATCTACTGTCTCTACCAAAGTGTATTTTTTGTTTTCAATAAGGATCTTATAGCCAATTTTTGCGTGTAGAACTTTTGCTAATCCTTTGTTCATTACAACAGACTCTTCATTTAAATCCTCAGTAAAATGGTATCGGCTTTTGGGTAGATAATTATTTTCTGCACCTACTGTATAGATAGCGGTGTCCATCTTGTTTACGTTTAAGTGAGCAATAGAAACTTTAGATACTTTATTAACTTTTTTGTTTTGAACAATTTCGTTCACTAATTTTGGTGTAAGGACGTTGCTTTGGTCCATATTAAATCCTACTGATAAATCCATTTCCCCATACGCCTGTTTCATCTGATTCTTAAGCGTATTCTGAGCATTAAATGAAAATAACACCATACTAAGTACAAGTGTTGCAGAGATAGCTATGCTTAAGATAGATGAAAAGACAATAAACTTATTAGCTTTAAACAAACGTAAAGCTACTCCTTTTATGGTCCTCATAGCGTTTGTTTCTCCGGCTTTGTAATAAGTTTAAATTTCTCCAATATGTAATCTAAATCATTATTTCCGTTACAGTTATACGTATCAACAATGCTACCATCGTGAAAGAATAAAACTCGATCTGCATAAGTGGCTACGTTAGGGTCGTGAGTAACGAGTAATATACTTTGGTTAAGCTGCTTCTTCGTAGACACCAGTGTATTTAATATATCTTCCGAAGTATTAAAATCTAGATTACCTGTTGGTTCATCCGCCAATATGATAGGTGGTTCAGTTATAATCGCTCTTCCTATAGCTACCCGCTGCTGTTGTCCACCTGACAGTTGTACAGGACGGTGTTTTTTCCAAGCTGTTAAGCCCAAGAGCTCAACAATGCTATTTACTTTTGAATCAATTGCATCCGATGTAAGTCCTTTTAAAACGAGCGGCAGAGCTATGTTTTCTTCTACAGATAAATCTTTTAATAAGTGGAATGATTGAAAGATAAATCCAATATTATCTTGTCTGTACGCTGAAGCTTGAGGTTCTTCGAACATATCTTTTGAAAGCATTCCTTTTAATTTAATCGTTCCACTAGTTGGCTCATCGAGTGCTCCTAAAATGTTCAGCAGCGTACTTTTTCCTGAACCACTCGTTCCCATAACAGCAACCATTTCACCTACCCCTAACTGAAAGGATATATCATTTAGTGCAGTGACTTCATAGCCCTCTCCTTTATAAACTTTAGTTAAATTTTCCACCTCTAAAATATGTTTATTTTTCACGTCTTCACCTCGAAGTAAGTTTCTTTTTTGTAGTAACAAAGATGGTTAACTCTTTTATCGCATCTACCTTTGTAAATTTCTCCTATATCTAGTACGTTTCAAAACAGGAATAGTTTTACATTTTGTGAAAAAAAGGAAAAATTTTTAGTTATTTATAAGAAACACAAAAAAGTAGAAGTTTATTAGATAAGCTGCTACATTCAAATTCAAACAAAAACAGTGTTGTATTTGACTCTGTTTTCTTGCTTAAATTCACTTGAACTCACATAAAATATTTCCACTTTTACCCTTATGTCTTGTAGTCCAACACGTAAACAATTATACTTATTTTAGTAAATATTCATAAAAAAGGAAGTGGAGAAACGTTATGCCGCCAAATCCATCACACCATCCTATTATTCTATTTGATGGTGTTTGCAATCTTTGCAACGGATGGGTACAGTTTGTTATCAAACGAGATCCGCGTGCTCTATTTCGTTTTGCGTCGCTTCAATCTGATAATGCGGGGATCTTGCTGCGTAAGCATAACTACGAGGACCCACCGCTTCAGTCGGCCATTCTTCTTATGAACGGGAATCTTTACACAGAGTCTACGGCTATCCTACATATTGTCCGCCAGCTTCGAGGACCCATTCAACTAATGGCGTGTTTCCAAGTGGTTCCCGCGTTCATTCGAAACCTGCTCTATCGTTTCATTGCACGTAATCGGTATAAGTGGTTTGGAAAACAAACGTCATGTATGTTGCCAACCCCTGAAACTAAAATGCGATTTTTGGACTAAGCATACAAATGGAGGAAAACAATGCGTTTATCAACAAAAGAGAAATTTCGTTTAAGTATTCTTGCGACCCTAAGGTGGACCATGGCCATTACGTTTCTTATTTATGGAATGACCAAAATCTACCCAGGACAATTTATAACAGGCGATTTTGTGTTCGATTCAACAAAAGATTCTGCGATGAAACTGGCGTGGTATTTCTTTGGGTATTCCGATTTCTACAACTATTTTATTGCCGCTGGCGAATTATTAGCTGCATTGCTATTGGTGATTCCGCGTACCGCAACACTAGGGAACATTATTTTTCTCCCCATTATTGCCAACATCACCGTCCTTAACTATTGTTTCAACATTCCTGCCAAAGTGGTGTGTGTTCCGCTGCTTGCAATGAGCTTGCTATTAGTATTGATGGAATATTCAAAGTTAAAAGGCATCTTCTTTGTCAATACCGCTACCCCAATGCAGAAAGTAGACGTTCACTCATCCGAAAGGAAGGTGACCGTTAAATGATTGTCTTTCTTTTGCCGCCCATTATCTTCGGTTTGGCGTGTACTTATTATTTTGGTCTTCGCAAAGAAGACTGAACACAGACAATTCCTATTTTGCTTTGAATAGTAGTTTACGGAAACCAGAGAAGTTCTCCATAAGATGCTAAAAAAAACTGCTGCAGGTAAGCTAATAAAAGCGCAACTTAATGCCACTCTCAAAAACAATAAAAAAGGCAGCAGCTCAACTTATGAGCTGCTGCCTTTTATTTATAGAAACATAGGAATAGCCTTTTAACGATACCAAATCGTTTTATCTTGATATGGAATACGTTTTGATAAAGCTTCTTTATTAGGATGTCCGACGTAAATTAAGCCTAAGAGCTTATCGTCTTCTTCTAGAGATAAAAAGTCATTCAGTTCTGTCTGATAGACAATTTCACCTGTTCTCCAAATTGTAGCCAAACCTTGTTCTTCCGCTACTAATAGCATATTTTGTATGCTTGCCGCTACGGCAGAGATTTCTTCAATTTCAGGCACTTTTCCTGAAGGACTTACTGCTACAGCAATAATGACAGGAGCACGAAGCGGGCCTTTTTTAGCTTTTGTTGTTTTTTTCAACGCTTCTTCTTCACTTAAGTGAGCAGTTTTTTGCTTCGTAATACGTTCCATTTCGTCTCCTAAACGAACGCGTGAATCCCCTGTAAACACTCGAAACTTCCAAGGCTCTGTCTTTTTATGGTTAGGAGCCCAAGTGCCTGCTTCTAACATAAGATTGATAGCATCTTCTGATACATCTTTGTCTTGCATAGCTCCAATCGTTCTTCTGGCTTTAATAATATCTAATACGCTCATGCTTTTCGTCTCCTTTTTTACATTCAATTTATTATAGTTATGTATTTGTCTTGAATATAGAATAATTGAAAATCATTCTCACTGTCAAATGTTTTGATTATCAATTAGGTAACGATGAATATGCCAGTTTTTTAAGCATGTTTGTTTTTTTAGCAGTTTTTCTTTTAATTATTTGGCAGTTCCGGCAAATAAAAAACGATTTGGAACATGTAATCCAAATCGTTTTTTTATCTTATACCCAGCCGCGGAAACGAGAAGCTTCAGCTGATTTTTTGATTCCTGCCATGTAAGCAGCGAGTCTCATGTCTACGTCATTTTCTTGAGCGATTTGATAGATCGTTTCAAATGAATCCACCATTACCTTGCGTAATTTGTAAGCTACTTCCTCTTCAGACCAGTAGTAGCCTTGATTATTTTGCACCCATTCGAAGTATGAAACCGTTACGCCTCCAGCACTTGCTAAAATATCTGGCACTAAAAGCACGCCTTTTTCATCTAAAATGCGCGTGGCTTCAAGCGTAGTCGGTCCGTTCGCCGCTTCGACTACAATAGAGGCTTTAATGTGATGAGCGTTACGAACCGTAATTTGATTCGAAATGGCTGCGGGTACTAAAATATCACATTCTTTTTCTAATAGTTCTTCGTTTGTTATCACATTTGCAAATAAATTCGTTACGGTACCAAAACTGTCGCGTCGATCAAGGAGGTAATCAATATCAAGACCAAGCGGGTCATAAAGAGCTCCGTACGCGTCTGAAATGCCAATCACTTTTGCACCTGCATCGTGCATGAACTTAGCAAGAAAACTGCCGGCGTTTCCGAAGCCTTGAATAATAATCCGCGCTTCTTGCAAGTTAAGGTTTTTCTTTTTAACGGCTTCTTCAATACAAATGGTTACGCCTTTAGCCGTTGCAGTTTCACGTCCTTGAGACCCTCCGAGTACGATAGGTTTTCCAGTAATAAAACCAGGAGAATCGAATTCACGCAGTCGGCTATATTCATCCATCATCCACGCCATAATTTGAGAGTTTGTATAGACATCCGGTGCAGGAATATCTTTAGTAGGTCCAACTATTTGACTGATAGCTCTTACATAGCCGCGGCTTAGTCGCTCTAGTTCACCAAACGACATATTTCTTGGATCACATACAATTCCGCCTTTACCGCCGCCATACGGAAGGTCGACAATTCCGCATTTCAAACTCATCCAAATAGATAATGCCTTCACTTCTTCTTCATTCACTTCAGGATGAAAACGCACGCCTCCTTTAGTCGGTCCGACAGCATCATTATGCTGAGAGCGGTAGCCCGTAAATACTTTTACCGCTCCATTATCCATTTTAACTGGAATACGAACCGTCATCATGCGCAGCGGTTCTTTCAGCAAATGATACATTTCTTCACCATACCCTAGTTTTTGAAGCGCTTCTTGAATAACGGTTTGAGTAGATAAAAATAAATTAAGTGATTCCTGTTCTTGCTGCTGTTCTTTTTTTAATTCACTAGCTGTTTTTGTAATGGACATTCTGTTCACCCCATATTAATCATTGAATTTTCTCAACGATTTAACATGCAATTCCTGTGCCAATTTCTGCTGCTTTACAACGGTTCTTATATTATACATAATCCGCATTAGCAAGCCTGATATTCCCTGCATAGGCTGATATTAGTATATACTTAAAGAAATAAGACAAACTATTTATACTGCAAAGGAGGAAAGTGCTATGTTACATGAAAGAAAAGAACAAGAGCGAAGCAATCACTATATAGAATGCTGTTCCATCTGCGGAGAAAGGCTAACATCTTTTCAAGAAAAAGAAATTTTCACATGCGACAGCTGCTTTGAACAAAAAGTCAACGATGTGCTTTCTGAGCTGTAATCAGGTACTCTATTTTCTAGAAACAGGTGTCACAATATTAAAGTTTGGATCGATAGAATCCTGACAAGACAAAAAGAAATCCCATTTTGATTTATCTCCTTGAACAAATATGACCGAGCTATAAGAGTGATCATTTGTAGTTGTTAGCCGATATAAGGTATCTTGCCACATCGTTACCGTCACCTCAGCTTTCTTTCGCGTATCTCCGAGGTACCTAAAGATTCCATGCTTAAGTTCTGTGAGAGCTACTTCATTGCGATCGGGTATCACAAACAATATACGATAGTTACATGCGCCTGCCTTTAATCCATCTACGCGAATGCTAAATAGTTCTAAAATATTTTTCAAAGGAAGTGTATCCCATACTTCTTTTGTAATAATGTTGACTGGCAGCGGTATATTACCTAAACGAAGTTCTTTGGCTCCTGTTAAATATTCATTTCGCCAAGGACCAGATTCAGCTATATACCCTAATTGTTCAAGCGCGTCTGCGCATAAAAGTTTTGCCTTCACATGGTGAGGATCAGCGTAAATTACTTGTTTGGTCACTTCAGCTACCCATTGATAGTCGCCTTGCTGAAAACAGCGCTGTGCTTTTTTGACAATGTTGTCCGATCCGCCCATATACTCTACATATTTCTTAGCTGACTCTTCAGGAAACAGTTTATTTAAATCTACAGGATTGCTGTTATACCAGCCCATATAGCGCTGATAAACCGCTTTTGCGTTATGGTTAACCGTTCCATAAAAGCCGTTTGTATACCACTCGTGAGATAGAGTTTCCGGAAGCTTCATCATTCGGCCGACGTGGTCGATGGTATAACCTTGATTCATCAGCCTTAATGTTTGGTCATGAATATATTGATAAACATCTCGTTGATTTTCGATATAGGTAATACACGACTCGTTTCCGAACCTTGGCCAATTATGTACCCCAAATACAGTTGTTAGCTCTTGGCCAAATAAATCGATTGCTTGCTGCAAGTATCTTGCCCATGCTGCTGCGTCTCTTACTTTTGCTCCTCTGAGCGTATAGAGGTTGTGCTGAGTGACCGTACAGTTTTCTGCAATACACAGAGACTTTTCACTAGGAATATAGATGTTCATTTCAGCAGGCGCTTCTGTTCCTGGCGTAAGCTGAAACTGAAATGAGACGCCGTCAATTTTCTTACTTACATAAGAATGATGTTCGGAAGAACGAATTTCTTCTATTCCTTTAATAAGCGTGATTGTTCCAAATGAAATTTCTTTTCCGATACCGTTGTCAATTAGGCCTTTTTCATCGCGTCGCAGTTGAATACCGTACATGTATTGACTTCTTCGTGTCATTGCTGTGGCTGCCGTGACGTTTTCATCAATAACCGCATCCATAAACCCAGCAGGAGCATAAACTTTACTAGTTTTATTTTGTATTGAATCAGGTAATACTCCTAAAACTCCACCGTAATGGTCTATATGTGAATGTGAGAAGATAACGACTCTAACAGGACGCTTCCCGCAGTGCTGGTTTACTAGTTTAAGTGCTTCTTCTGCTGTTTCTCTTGACGTCAAGCAATCAATAACAATCCATCCCGTTTTTCCTTTAACAAATGTAATATTAGCCATATCAAAGCCTCTTACTTGAAAGATATTTTCAGTTACCTGATATAAGCCGGCTTGTACATTTAATTTTCCTTGTTCCCACAGTTTAGGGTGGACAGTAGCAGGTGTAGATTGTTCAAATAAAAAAGCGTACTTTCTTAAATCCCATACAGGATACAGCTGATTTTTTTTGAAAATCAGAGGAAAAGGTACGCGTACAAGAGCTTGGTAATCCGCAAGATTTTGTTCTAATTTCACTTGTTCCCAGTCTATGTTTTTATAAGTCTCAGCATTAGTCGCTGCAGTCTTTTGAGTAGCATCTTTTCGGTGAATCGTTAACTCTCGTTCATAATCAAACAGCATAACCCCCTCCTTTTTATTACTTTATGCGTAAAAATAAGACGAAGTACAAAAAGGGAGGGAAAATAGAGTCAACAAAAAAAAGAAGATGCGCTTAGTACGCATCTTCTTTTTTATACTGAATGTTATGTTTGAATAGTCGAGTGTTCTGTCTAAATTAGACAGCCTAGCACTTAGTATAACGATTGTTTACCAATGTGCCTTTTGTAATCAAAACAAATCTTCCTTCTAAGGTGCTCAATACGTTTCTTGAAGTCGCTGTAAAACAATGCATGTGTGTACAGTCTCTCCTTTCTTGTATTGGCCTTACATAGAATATATACCCGGAAAAAAATAAACAAAACACGATTTGGTTATTTTTTCAAAAATAATAATAAATCCACTCTGGGGTGTTTTTTAGAGAATGTTCCCATTTAGGTAATTCATCTATTACTCTTTTGGTTAATCTACGGCTATTTGTTTTATCTTCATTAATTTCTCGTTCTACGTGCGTAATCATCTCGCGATCATAAATGATACAGCTCGCTTCATCATTTAAATAAAAACTTCGGGGATCCCAGTTGGCTGTGCTAATATTGGCGATTGTATGATCAATGATCATTACTTTTCCGTGAAAAAACCCTTTTTTATATAAGAAAATTTGAATACCTTTGTTTAATAGTTTCTCTGTTTTAGGGTAACTAGGCGGTTTAGTGAACCACGCATCGGTATTGTCTGGAAGTATAATATCGATTGAAACACCTTTTTCTTTTGCTGAAATAAGTGCATTCATTAAACGTTCACTTGGAATAAAATAAGGGGTAGCAATGGTAAGCTTTACTTTGGCACGGTTGATTAGATCAATCATCTTTTGCTCAAGTTCTTCTCCAGTTGAAAACAGCAGCTGATAGTTTGCTCCGTTAGAGCGAGCGATAGGAACTCGCTGAGGAGAAATATGTTTTCCCGTGTCTTCTTCCCAATCTTTCAAAAATTGCTTTTCAATTTCAAAAACACCTTCTCCTTTGATTCGTAAGTGGTAATCACGCCAATAGCCCAATTTTTTATGCTTCCCTAAGTATTCTTCTCCTATATTAAAACCTCCCAGATAAGCTTCTTGGCCATCTACTACGACAAACTTTCGGTGATTTCGATGATTAATACTATAGAAAAAGTGCTGCCTGCTTGCTTTTCGACTAAATGTAAACTCAACTCCGCTTTTCTTAAGATCATCTATGAGTATTCGGGAGAGATCGTTTCCTCCAAAACGATCTACAGAAAGTTTAACCTTTACCCCTTCACCTGCTTTCTCTTTCAATAGTTTAAACAGCTTCATGCTGATGTTGTCCGCTCGAATAATAAAAAATTGAATATACACGTATTTTTTTGCTTTTTTAATATCTTCAAATAAAGCAGGATATAAACTACTTCCTTCTGCATACAGTGCTAACTTACCTTGGTAAACAGGCGTTTCGATAAGCGGATGTACACGAACGTAAGCATTATATCCTTTTTTTACGTCCCATTGAAAAAACAAACACAAACAAAGCACGCATACTAAAATAAACAGCGTTTTTTTAATCATACTGTACTCCTGATTCATCTAATACGTATAGGCTTTGGAGGTTTGTTTTATTTTATATGAGGAAATGTATGGAAATATAGAGCCTGTAACACAAAAAGCTTAATCATTTTTTGATTAAGCTTTTGTGTACTTCGCTAGCATTTAGTAAATATAGTCCTTATACAAGTCGGACTGAATAACCTTTTTATAAGCGAGTCCGTGTTTCTTGGTAAGGGCTTTCACCTCATCCACACAGCTTTGAGCGCTTCTTGGGGATACGTAAATTTCATTGATAAGCTGATGTAAATTACATGTAAGGAGGTTACCATGCTCGTGAGAAAAATCATACGATCTTTTTTCAAGGATATCCATTCGTTTTTGCCATTGATTTGCGGAAATACCTTGAATTTCGAATAGCTTTTGCAGCTTCCAAGCGTGTATGCGACTTGCTACAATAACAAGCCTCAATTCGTTTTCATGCTGATAGGATTTGCGCTTGTAAAATAACGTGTCATATACAGAATGACTGACCATTTCTTTTTGGAAGTCTATGTACTGCACTTTGCCAGAGAAGATTTTATAGCGTAAATCTTTAATACTGCACAATAAATTTTCATAGGTGGTTTTAATAGCTACGCCATCATTCCCCTTTAAATATAGATCCCACATTCCAGCGGCTTCGTAATCATTGATATGCCAGGATGAAACAGCAGAAAATTCATGGATTTTTCTTATATAGGTTCTAGAGGTACGGTTATGACGTTCGCCTTTTTTTCTTAGCTCTTCTATGTTCCACATTGAAGAGCATCCTTCAAGAGGGTCCGAAAATGCATCAGGTTTTGCGAAAAAAAGCGCATTGGTTTCCAGTAAATCTTGAAAATCAGACAGCGGCATAAATCGCCACACCGTCGGATTATTGTGCACCTTATAGCGTTCATCATAATCGTCATAGCTAGATTCGAATCTTTTGGCATATTCGTAAGCTTTCTCTCTATAAGCTAAATCCATTGGTTTTCCTCCTCTGAATGCATATTCATACTTGAATTATAGCACTTAATTGTTGTAATTTTCAAAATTATCCACCTGTATTAAGTGTTATTAGAAAAGAAGACACGCCTCAACATCTGCAGCGTGTCTTCTTATTTAATGAAATGAATGTTTTGCTTAACACTTTCACTTTCTGGCTGATTTAATTCCAATAAATAAATTTTATCCGCTCGAAAATCAGTATTCTTCATTTCTTTTTTTAAGGTACGAATAAAGGCAGCTGAAGTTTTTCCGTAGGCTTCAAAATAATGAAACGTGTGTACAACAAATAGAATGGATGCCCCGCTGTAATCTTTTTTGCTCTTTTTTTGGATGTTTTCTAGCACTTTTTCTATATACTCTTCTACAGAACCTTCCGTCTGGATACGGGGTAGAGCAAAATTTCCTGAATTGACCCTCTGTGCATCTTCAAATTCCAGTTTTCCATCTTTGTAGGAAGTAATTTCAATTCGTTTTTCAGTACCATCCGGCTGAAGAATTAATCCGTCGTATCCTTGACTTCCAATAATAAGTTTTAATTTTGAATTCCTCGGACAGTAGGAAGATTGGCTGAAGCAATAAAGCGGATAAAACTCTTCAAAAAACTTTTTGAAAAGCCCTTTTTTAAGTCGAGCTAATTTTATATATTCTCTGTTTTGATGAATCATTTTCTGCGTATGTTCAAAATACTGCTTCATTTCTTCTTGCGTCCTGTACACATCAAGATCTTTAAATAATTCATCCATCTTTTTCACCTTCAATCCCACCAACTAAAAAAGTCTTCTTACTTAGTAGATACATATTCATAAATGTGTGTGACAATTTTCTTTTTTTAAGATATAGCCTTTTTTAAAACAAAACGTGCACACTTTTCATTTTTTTGCATATCCTGTTATTCGTGCGTTCAATTATGAGCGTACGTTTCAGCCTTTAGTTGTAAAAGATGAACCGTAAAGTTACAGCTGATGGCGGATGATATGCGTCTGATTATTTCATAAACTATAACAAACAGGAAACTTAACAATAATTGAGGTGTTGGAAATGTTTGATAACGATTACGTAGTTAAAACCATTCACGATTTACATGTAAAACGTACAGAAAGCAAATTAAAAGTCTTCTTAACTTATTTTTATCATAAAAAATAACATGGATTTATAGACGGTAATATATAGTCAGTTGTTACTTGGAGTTTTTTATAGGAAGAAGAGTTTGATACAAGTAAAAAGGAATAGCGGATTATTCGCTATTCCTTTTTACTGTACTTGCAATTCTCGAATAAGTTCAGCAAGAATTTTAATGCTTTTATCGATATCTGGTAAAGAGGCATAGGCGTAAGAAAGCCGAAGATAACTGCCGGTTTCTTGTGCATAGATACTTCCGGAATTAAGCAATATCCCTCTTTTTAAAGCACGAGAGTATAAAGATTTCATTGAAATAGAAGGTTGAATATGCACCCATATAAAAAAGCCTCCTTCAGGATTCGTCCATGTTGCTACATCTCCTGCATATGTTTCTAATGCATTCAGCATAACTTTTCTTCTTGTTCGCAATTCGATTCGTACCGTTTCCATATGCTGTTGATATAAGCCATTTTTAAACCATTCTGCTGCTACTCTTTGAGACAATGAGCTAGATCCATAATCCGTTTGCATTTTAATATCCGCCAAACGCTCAATGACTGGTGCTGGGCCGACTATCCATCCGATACGTAATCCCGGGCTTAATGTTTTAGAAAGACTGCTAACATATAACACGTGTCCATTTTTATCTAAAGCCTTTAATGGCAACGGAGGCTGTTTATTTAGCCATAATTCGCGGTATAAATCATCTTCAATAATAGGAAGCTGATGTTCCTCACATTCTTTCAGCAAATCGTAACGCCTTTTTTGTGACATTAATGTTCCCGTTGGGTTATGAAAACATGGATTTGTATATAAAATAGCTTGCCCTTCTTGAGGGTCGGCGCGTTTTATAGCTGTTACTTTTATTCCTTCCTCATCCATAGAAAGACCTTTGAGTTTCATTCCCGCTGATTGGAATACATGTAAGGAGTATAGATAAGAAGGTTTTTCTAGCAAAACCGAAGAGTTCTTTTGCAGCAGTCCAATTGAAATAAGCTGAAGAGCTTGAAGAGCGCCGGAAACAATTAAAATAGAATCTGGAGAAGATTCAATCCCCGTTGTTTTCATATACGCACTTAACTCTTTTCGTAAAGGAAAATACCCCTTTGGTTCTTCGTATCCCAGAACCTCCATGTTTTTTGCTACTTTTTCCATAGCGTATTTCATTTTATCTTTAGGGAATATGTCAGGTGAAAGCTCTCCTTTGCTTAATTGAATAAGGTTTGAGTTAAATTCGGATTCATTAATATCTTGTACCATTGCTTGACTCGGACGATGCATACCTGATTTCACATGAACATTCCAATCGGGCGGAGTCGTAGCCAAAAGTGTCCACGTATTATTTATAACGATTGTTCCCTTTCCCATCTTACCTTCAATTAAACCGTCCGCTGTTAATTCCTCTAATGCCGTGATGACCGTACTTCGGTTAACATCGAACATAGCAGCAAGCTTTCGCTGACTAGGAATTTTACTTCCAATCGGCCATTCTCCACGCGCAATGTTCTCTTTCATAAAATCAATGATTTGTTTGTATTTTGGATAACTTGAACTGTTTCCTTGATTCATACATTTACTCCTGTTTTTAAAGTGGTTGGGTTAATTGCTTTTAAACTGGTTGAAGACATTTTATCAAATGTTTATTAACATGGGAACCACAATAGATACTGGTTGGATTCAAAATGAAAAATGGAGATGAATAGGCATGAAATTAACGTTTAGTCTGGTGTTCTTACATATACTGATGATTAGCTTATGGGCTTCAGCATTTCCAGTTATTCAAATAGGGCTGGAATCGTTTTCTCCTCAGCACCTTGCTTTTGTTCGGTTAAGTATTGCTTCTTTAGTACTGTTAGTTATTGTAATAGCTACACGCATGCGCTTGCCTGATATAAAAGATATTCCACTTCTTTTAGCACTCGGTTTTTTAGGTTTTACCGTATATCACACGGCATTAAACATTGGAGAAAAAACGGTGAGTGCGGGTATTGCGAGTTTACTGGTCTCGACTACTCCTATTTTTTCTTCGCTTTTAGCTATTTTTCTTTTTCAGGAGGAGTTTGGAAAAAGAAAATGGATTGGGTCTGCAGTAAGCTTTGCAGGTATTGCACTTTTAACCTTCAGCAAAGAGAACTTTGTACACTCAATTAATGGAATCTTACTGATCCTGCTAGCTGCCCTTGCAGAAAGCATCTATATAGTATGTCAAAAAAATTTATTAAAAAAGTATGGTTTTCTTTCTTTTGTGACGTACAGTATTTGGGGGGCTACAATTTCTATGCTTGTTTTTTTACCTGGGTTAGAAACAGAACTTGCACATATCTCTGTCAGATCAGCGATAAGCGTGACATATTTAGGATTATTTCCAACCGTTATTCCCTATATGGTACTCGCTTATCTGACATCGCGTATAGGTTCTGCTGAGGCTGCCATTTCTCTTTACTTAACTCCTGCGCTGTCCTTTTTCTTAGCGTGGCTGCTTTTAAAAGATATCCCGAGTGCAGCTTCCATTGTGGGAAGCATCATTACGTTATGCGGCGTGTTGCTTACACATAGTAAAAGAAAAGTAGTGGTAAAAGAGACAAAGTTCACAATGCAAAGATAATGTGTATGCTTTAAGGAATTATCTTAGAGGCTATGTTTTTTATTTATATATTTTATTTAGAACATACTTTAATTTCTTCTTTTTGCAGTTTAATTAACAATTAATAAAAAAGCGCCTTTCTTTAATCTTGGTTTAAGATTTAAAGAAAGGCACTTTTTTATGTAGTTTCTAATTCCGCTTTTATTTTCCCAGCCACTGCGTGAGTCAGCTGCTGAAGATCGTAAATCTCTTCTCCTGAAAGTACTACATGTCCGTTTAAAATGTGGTTATGTTTATATGCTCGATACGTCACTTCGATACTTTTTATCGCACGCTCTACTTCATCATTTACCATAATACTTTCATAGTGATAGGATAGTGTTTCAATTCGAATCTGCGTATTTTTCATATTTATTCACCCTCCATGAGCCGTTGACTAAAAATATGACTGTTAGAGGTGAACTATACATAGAAACTTTTTTGTTATTACCTACTTTGTTATTTAGAACATATTTTAATTACTTAATTCATCTCTGCTATTCTTTTTTTACAAAATACCCAAATAAACCCCTGCTCTTCGGAGCGGGAGTTTATTGCTTGTAGTACCAGCCTTTTTTATCTAAAAACTGTTTAACTTTTACAAAATCCAGCCCAGCTGCGGTAAGTTCAGCGGATGGATTACCTATTGCATGTACGTGTAATTCACTGTCGATTCCTTCATTTTTTAAGAAAGCACGAAACTCTGTTTCCATGTCTTTACTTAATCCGCCTGTTTTAATTGTAATTGGGATAGGTTCTACGTCTTTCATTTGCACAAATCCGCCTGGAACAGCCCATGCTGCATTCGTATAGCCATATACACTAAATACCGTGCCTTTTTTTATCGCTCTAAAATTCTCTGTTATATTCGCATATTTGTAGACTCCAATATCCTTCTTCGCTTTTACTTGAAAAGAATACTTTTCTCCGAGTGAAGTAACCTTTGGTAATGATTCTTCGACAGGATTGCTTACACCCTTGAGTAATTCCATCATTTTAGCTAATGTTTTCTCATCAGCTTTTCCAGTTGACGTTAATCCATACTTTTCTTGAAGAGCTTTAACAGCCGCAACAGTTTCACTGCCATATTGACCATCGGTCCCTTGCTGGGAAAGTTCAAATCCTAATTTAATTAAGTTTTGCTGCAGTTCTTTTACAGCTAGTCCGCTATCACCTTGCTGTAATTGTGCTGATGGCTTATTATTTTCCACCACCGTCACGCCTGTATTAATACTATTAAAGAAATCCAGATCCATTTCATTGATATCAACATTGCCTTTAATCCCGTTTACTTTTCCTTGATCTGTATATTGAAACATAGACCATCTATCCCAAATCGTCGTATCACCTGGGTTAGCAAATCCCTTAGAACGGTTACTTCCACTGTAACGAGCTATCCATAGCGGATATCTTGCTACAGCGCTTGTAAAATTGGATTTAATAAAACTATACCCCGTGTAAAGAATAGGCGTAATGCTTGTTTTCCTTTCAATATACTCCATCCATCTAACTGCAAAGGCTGTGACCTGGGCTTTTGTTTTCCCTTTATTTTCTTCCAAATCTAAGCAATGAGGCAAATCAATCTTCATGCTGCCTAATTTATTTAAAAAGAAATTAACTTCTGCAATGGGATCATTATCAGCATGAGCAAAGTGATAAAAGCCTACACGTAGACCTGCATTTTTTGCTCCTGTATAATTATCATACGATTTTTTATCTAAGAAGGTTGTACCTTCTGTTAATTTAATATATGCGCCTCTTACACCATCCGACGCCACTTTTGCCCAATCAATTGTTCCGTTGTGATGAGAAACATCAATGACCTTAATATTTTGATTATTACGGTTTTGCATTGCTATCACTCCTTCATACAAACTATGAACAAAAAAGGAAATGGCAACTGATACAGGCCTATTAAATAGATATTAGGCTTTATAAAAAACTACAGTAAGAAGGGATTTTGGTAGCCTTTCCTTATTAGAAGAAATGAATTTGTGCAATTTTATAAAGTGAGGAAAGCTATATTCGTTTATACTAATAATATGAAGATATACTGAATAAAAAGTGGAGGAATATGATGTCTTTAATAAAAGAAGCACGTAGATATGCAGAACACGCTCATAGCGGCCAAATGCGCAAGCTGTCCGATATACCTTATAT
This sequence comes from Priestia sp. SRI_019, assembly GCF_057586255.1. Taxonomy (NCBI): domain Bacteria; kingdom Bacillati; phylum Bacillota; class Bacilli; order Caryophanales; family Bacillaceae; genus Priestia; species Priestia sp. SRI_019. The sequence goes on from NZ_JBYCZN010000002.1 coordinate 361,313, forward strand.
TGTTCATCCTATTAACGTAGGTAATATTTTAGAAAAAGCAGGTTTTAGTGAAGAAGTAATTGCAGCAGCTTATCTGCATGATGCTGTAGAAGATACAAGTGTAACACTCGAAGAAATTATACAAAGATTTGGTTTAGAAGTAGCGGGTATTGTTGAAGCTCATACAGAAGACAAATCAAAAAGCTGGGAAGAACGTAAACAGCATACAATTCAAATCGTGAAAACTGGTTCTCTTGAAGTGAAATCTTTAATTGTAGCAGATAAATTAGACAATTTACGGTCTTTAAAAGAAAGCTACGATCAGCAAGGAGATACGATTTGGAATAGCTTTAAAAGAGGATTCGAAAAGCAGAAATGGTACTACGAATCCATCAGCAAATACGCTGCAAAAGGATTGGAACCAAACCAAATTCCAAGTTTTTTTTATACGTACAAACAAGAAGTAAATGATTTTTTTAGAAGTTAATATTCATATAAAGAAATTAGAAAACACTGAAAATAACTATTGCGAACGCGCGCCATACGTATTAAAATATAGTAGAGTCAACACGCAATAAAGGCTCTACATAATCGGGACTGTAGTTCAGTGGGAGAATACTTGTCTGGCAGACAAGGGGTCGTGGGTTCGAATCCCATCAGTTCCATAAAACCAGTCGTATCAAGAGTTTAAAACACTTTAAAACTCTGCAGGATGGAATGGTTGCAATACTATTTCATCTGACCTCTTCATGATTTCCATGAAGAGGTTTTTTATTTTCTTTTTACGATTGATCCTCATGATTTTTATGATTATTTTTTTCACTGCTCCTGCTGACAATTTCTCTAAGTTCGCCCTCGTCGCCTTTTGCATTGATGATTTCAAAAAGCTGATTCAGCCCTTCACTTGTTTCATCGTTTGGTTCTTTGCTCATTCTATCCCCTCCTTTTGCTTCTAGGATGCCCATTTTTTTCGCATTGTTTCATGTAAAAAGCAATTCATCAATATTAATCGGCCGTAAAAGTATACCTTTACGACCCTTGTACAATTACTGGTTATACAGATATACTCAATCAATTCTTTAAATTTTGCAGCGTTTTATAGGGTTTCTAATACTCATCTATAATGAAATGATCATCACAAACTTCGTTAAAATCGTTCTCTTCGTGGAGATCTACTTCTTTATCTTTAGATATCTCGTTTTCTGTTGTAAATAGTTTAAAAAGCTTGTTGAACATTGTTCCACCTCATATCTTTTATTAATACATTCAGTATGATTAATTTATATAAAGCCAGTATGAATTGAAACTTAAGATAATGTGAATGTAGACATTAACGTGAGATGTTAAGCATGCTTATACCCTTGACGAAAAGGTTACTTAATTCTACAAAGAAGTGATTAGTATATCAGCTGTATGTGGCATTCGTTCTATAACAGTTGTCTTTGTTATTCGTTTTGCTATTGTACTAGGTAGCTTAGTTTTATGTATTATCGCTTTAATCCCTTAGTTATCAACATCCTTAAATACCATTCAAATGGCTTGTGTAGTTGGAATTATCCTTTTGCTTGCTTTGTTTTTCTTTAGTTATATCCACAATTAAACGAAAAAACGCAAGCTATAAAAAAAGAACTTTGTATGTTGCTGCAAAGTTCTTTTCATAAACACTTACTGTTTGTTAAGAACTGTATGAAATATTAAATAGCTTATACAATCGTTAAGGCCTATTCAGTTAACAGTCCTTCTTACGTTTTTTCTCGAACCATCCATATGCAATTTCAGCTTCAATTTCTTTGTTTCCCGGAGAAACTAAGAAAATAACGTATGAACCATTGTTTGGAAAGATAAATTTGCCATCTTCATCACTTACTAATGTACTTTTCGGCGGAACAACACGGTTAAATACGTTTACCCCTTTAGCAGGAAAGCCTTTTACCATTTCTGCAAATTTAATTTTCCCTTTTGGCTTTGAACGTATTGTAGTATTTGCTGGACTCACATTGTCTGAAGTTGTTCCTTTTCCAGGCGGGATAGAGTTAAACCAAATTTCAGCAGTAAAAGGTTCATTGGAATAGTTAGTGATAGTAAAAGCATTCACAAATAAATCTACTCCGGAGCCAGAAGGGTTAACTAACCCGCCCCAAGCATTTCTATTTCCACCAAAACGAATAGGCTCAGTTTGTCCAACAAAATAGTCTCCTTTTAAAGATTGATATAAAGGATTAGGTATATTAACAGCTTTAATATAAGGTTTGCTCGACTCGTAATTCGACATACAATCATCTCCTTTCTGTACTATATTTTATGAGGTTTTTCTATAAATGCTTGGACACGTGCATAATATATTTAATCTTTATATAAACGCAAAAAGATAGACCCGGTACTGAGCCTATCTTTTCCTATCGCTTAATGCCCTCGTCGACTGCTGGTGTATAAACGGATTGTTTTTTGACTTTATATTCCAATGCTTTTTTAATACTTCTACTATCACTTCTTAAAGTAGTAATCACCTATTCTTTTGTAGTCATAAAATGAAGAATTCTTACTTTTTTTTCACAATATTCAACAATTTCATAACAGGCTGTGAGAATATCATGTCTAGACAGTTCTATTTCATCCAATACAAACTTTGAAAGCTGCTTCTGCAGGACCTCCAGCTTTTTGCTGTCTTCTTCATCAATCCATAGCCCTTCCGTAATACACACATCTGCTAGTTTGTTAATAGATTGAGCCGTCCAGTTTAAGCCGGCTGAAGAAACGGTTATTGTCAGTAAATCATTTTTTATTGCTAGAATAACTTGACACACATGGGTATAAGCATCAACTTTCTTTTGGATAAATGCTTTCCGAAGCTCTTGCTTGTATTGCTCTTTCGACATCACTACGGCTACGACAGACGTAATGAATGTTCCTGCCAGCGCGATGAGTGACCCTATCAAAATTCCTATCAGTTCTCCTGACAAAACGCTCACCTCTTTAAAGGTATTTCTATATGCTATGGGAATGAAGGAAATGATATGAAGATAAACACTATGTAAAAACAGCCCTAACTTTTCTAAGTTAGGGCTGCAACACTAAAATATGAGGGTAACCGAATTAGATAATACGACTTGTAATAATTCCTTCAATTTGACCAATTTTTTCTTCTAGCTCAGGCACAATCTCGTCACTTACTTGATTGTCAATATCGATCATTGTATACGCATATTCACCGCGGCTTCTGTTCACCATATCTGCGATGTTTAAATTGTAGTTTGAGAATACTTGCGTAAGTTGTCCTACCATATTCGGAACGTTGTGATGGAAAGCAGCTACGCGTTTTTTCCCAGTGTAAGGAAGAGATGCATTCGGGAAGTTCACTGAGTTTTTAACGTTTCCAGTTTCTAAGAAATTTTTCACTTGACGTGCTGCCATTACCGCACAGTTTTCTTCTGATTCTTGAGTTGATGCCCCTAAATGAGGAATTGGTACAACATTTTTCATGTTCAAGACATTTTGATTTGGGAAATCTGTAATGTATCGTCCAACTTTTCCACTTTCAAGAGCAGCTTTCATATCTTCTTCGTTTACAAGCTCACCGCGTGAGAAGTTCAAAATATGAACATCAGGTTTCATGATGCTAAACGTTTCTTTATTGAAAACACCTTTTGTGTCGTCCGTTAATGGAACGTGAACCGTAATATAGTCAGATGCTGCAAATAGTTCTTCTAGAGACATTGCACGCTGTACGTTGCGAGACAAATTCCAAGCTGTATTAACAGAAATGAATGGATCAAAACCAATTACGTCCATATCTAAATCAAGCGCGTCGTTTGCTACAAGAGCACCAATTGCACCTAAACCAATAACGCCTAATGTTTTACCTTTGATTTCTTTTCCAACAAACTGTTTTTTACCTGCTTCAACTAACTTAGGAATTTGATCACCTTGGCCGTCTAATCCTTTTGTCCATTCAACTCCAGCAAATAAGTTACGAGAAGAAGCCATAATTGTAGTTAAAACCATTTCTTTTACTGCGTTTGCATTAGCTCCTGGCGTATTAAATACAACGATACCTTGCTCCGTGCAAGCGTCCACCGGTATATTATTAACTCCTGCTCCAGCTCGTGCAATAGCTTTTAAATTTTGGTCAAATGCCATGCTGTGCATGTTAAAGCTACGCACGACAATCGCATCTGGATTTTCGCTGTCGTTGTCAATTTGATAACCTTCTTGATTAAAAACATTTAGACCTTTTTGTGCAATGTTGTTTAATGTTTTGATTGTTTGTACTTTTTCTAATGTTAATGTGCTCATTTTGTACTCTCCTCTGATTATCATCGTAATTTTACATGTTTTTACCTTTGGATAAAGGAACTTCATTTTTAATTTTTTTAAAAGTCTGGTTTTTTAGCCTACATGTCTGATAACTTCTATATCCTCTCCCCCTAAACAGAAAGAGGTAAGAGATATGTATTAATCCCTTACCTCTGCCCAGGCGAACGGCTACGTCACTATATGCTTCCTCACGGTTATCCGCGTTTCGCCAGTCACATATAGTCTTTGAAATTAAGTATATTCTAGCAAACTCTTTCAGAACGTTCAACCTTTTTTTAAAAGTTTGCTTTTTTCAGTCTAATTTTAAATCTCTTTAGTGAATCTCCTAATATATTGACAAATATCCTAATACATGTTAAATAAAAAGAGTGATTAGCACTCTATCCACTCAAGTGCTAATTATTTTATAAGCCCTATTTGGAAAGGAGAACTTCTTATGTCAAAAAAAGAATTCAAAGCCGAATCAAAGCGATTATTAGAGATGATGATTAATTCCATCTATTCTCAAAAAGAAGTATTTTTGAGAGAACTTCTATCAAATTCAAGCGATGCAATCGATAAAATTTATTACAAAGCCTTAACAGACGACTCCTTGCGTTTTAACAAAGAAAGCTATTACATAAAAGTAACACCACATAAAACTAACCGTACCTTAACCATTACGGATACTGGGATTGGCATGACGCAAGAAGAGCTTGAAAGCAGCTTGGGCACAATTGCGCGAAGCGGTTCCCTTGCGTTTAAAAATGAAAATGAAACAAAGGACGGACACACGATTATTGGCCAATTCGGCGTTGGGTTTTACGCAGCGTTTATGGTGGCAGATGTCGTAACGGTGATTAGTAAAGCGTTAGGCAGCAATGAAGCCTATAAATGGGAATCTACTGGTGCTGATGGTTATACAATTGAACCTTGCGAAAAAGAAACGGTTGGAACTCAAATCATTTTAAAAATCAAAGAAAATACAGAAGATGAAACATATGATGAGTATCTAGAAGAGTATCGTTTAAAAGAGATCATTAAAAAATATTCAGACTTTATCCGCTACCCGATTAAAATGGACATAACGGAAAAACGTCCTAAAGAAGGTTCTGATAACGAGCTAGAAGATTATACAGAAGAGCAAGTTATCAACAGTATGGTACCGATCTGGAAGAAAAACAAAAATGAATTGACTTCAGAAGACTATGAGCAGTTTTATTCAGAAAAGCGCTACGGGTTTGATAAACCGCTCACTCACCTTCACATTAATGTGGATGGAACGATTCGCTACAATGCTATTTTATTTATTCCAGAAAATAGTCCGTTTGATTACTACTCAAAAGAATTTGAAAAAGGACTTGAACTGTATTCAAACGGCGTATTAATTATGAATAAATGCGCAGATCTTCTTCCAGACTACTTTAGCTTCGTGAAAGGTATGGTAGATTCTGAAGATTTATCTCTTAATATTTCGCGTGAAATTTTACAGCAAGATCGCCAGCTTCAGCTGATTGCCAAAAACATCGGCAAGAAAATCAAAAATGAATTAAAAAGTTTGCTTAAAAACGAACGTGAAAAGTACGAGAAGTTTTATGAATCATTTGGCCGCCAGCTAAAATACGGCGTTTACAGTGACTTTGGCAGCAACAAAGACGTATTAAAAGACCTGCTTTTATTCTATTCTTCTACAGAGAAAAAGCTCGTAACACTAGATGAGTATGTATCGCGCATGCCTGAGGATCAAAAGTATATCTATTATGCATCAGGTGAATCGTATGACCGAATTGAAAAGCTTCCTCAAGCAGAATTGGTTACAGATAAAGGGTACGAAATTCTGTATTTCACAGAAGATATCGATGAATTTGCAATTAAAATGTTAATGACGTACGAAGAAAAAGAATTTAAATCTGTTTCAAGCAGTGACTTAGGGATTGAAGCAGAAGAAGAACAGCTCAATGAGTCTGAGGAAAGAGAAAATAAAGAGCTATTTGACTATATGAAAAAAGCTTTGGCGGGAAAAGTAGGAGATGTGCGCGCGTCTAAACGTTTAAAAACACACCCCGTTTGCTTATCAGCTGATGGTGAAGTAACGATTGAAATGGAGAAAATTTTAAGTGCTATGCCTGATAACCAGCATGTAAAAGCAGAAAAAGTGTTAGAAATTAACGTAAATCATGATGTATTCGCTTCTTTAAAAGATGCATTTGAAAATGATAAAGGGAAATTAGACCTTTATACAAATTTATTATATAACCAAGCTCTTTTAATTGAAGGCTTATCTATTAGTGATCCAGTTGAATTCACAAATGATATTTGTAAAATTATGATATAAAAATCAGGCGCAGAATCATTCTGCGCCTGATTATATGTATGGCATAATAAAATTAGTTATATAGTAAGAAGCGATAAAAATGGGTACGGGCAGTTCTTCTGTTACTCTTATTGAGTGTTTGCCTTCTTTAAAATGAAAAAGCTCTGATTTAAATTCTGCGACTTTTTCTCTTTTTCCATTAAAAATACACGCTTCCTCTACGGCTTCATGACTGTTTAACATGTAGACGTTATTTCCCCATCTAATTTCTTGTGCTCCTTCGTTTTTGATTATTCCTTTCCCTAATAGATACCCCACTGTTTTTCCACTTTCTTTTATCACCCACCGGTGTTTTTTTATGTGATCAATAAACACCGTTCTTCCTTCCCATTGAACTTGTAAATGTACCTTTAAGCCGCAGGAAAAGATAGGAAACCAAGAAATAGAATCTAAAACTGGAAGTCCATCACGAGTTAAAAAATCAATACTTTTAGTCCACATATTTTTATGCATTCTCTTAAGCTGTCCGACATTTTCTCCATTTTCATTTGTAACTGCTACGGTCTTCCCCGCTGATTTAAAATAGGGAAAATAAAAAATATATTCCTGCATATAAGCCTCCAAAGCTTCTGTACCTTATATTAACAGCGTGTACATAGTTATGTTTCTATCTTTCATATATTTCGTTTGTTTCTTTTGATTTCTTCCTTTGTTTAAATTGGCTCTGATTTTCTTTTAAATGCTTTAGTAAAGCAACAATCAAGAAACTAACAATCACAAGAAGAAGCCAAGAGCTAATTTTACTTATATGAACCATTGTCCACTGCTGCTGTTGATCTGGATACTGCCATGCTCCGAAAAATGTTGCGATATTTTCAGCGATCCAAATGAAAAAGCCTATCAGTACAAAAGACAATACTAAAGGCATGCGATATGTACGTTTGTTAACCGTAAAATACACAAAAGCTCGATAAAAAATAAGTAAAGTAAAAAGTTTTAAAAACCAGCGGAAGTCGTAAATAAAATGATGCGTGAAAAAATTAAGGTAAATAGCCATACTTAGTATACTGACAATCCACGTAGAAGGCCAATTCGTAAGCTTTAATTCAAGCCTTCTCCACACTTGGCACATGTAGCTGGCTACACTAGCATACATAAATCCGCTGTACAGCGGAACTCCCCAGACTTTAGTGAAAGCTTTTTCCGGATAGCTCCATGAGCCCATATGAACTTTGTAGAGTTCTAACGCTAGTCCAATTAAATGAAATACTGCGATGACTTTTACTTCATCAAGCGTTTCGCGTTTAAACATCACCATTAAAACTTGAGTTCCTAGACAGACTAATAAAATAAGGTCATATCTAGAAATAAACGGTACTTCAATTATTTTTGTCAGAGCCAATGTAAGAAAAATAATAACAGGAAAAACACAAGATTTTGCTTGTTCTAAACCAAAATAGATTAATTGCTTCATTGTAACATCCTATCTTTATAGTATTCCTTAGTATTTTCACAGAAATGATTCTCTGAAAATTATTGCAGATTTTTCAAATTTATTCAATAAGCATCTCCGCTGTTTTTGTAACGAAACTATCATACCCAGCGGAGATCATTTTTCTCCATTAACTTTTCAAAAAATCGGTTACTCGCTGTACATAGCCCTCTTTATCGTAAGATAAGTACAGATAACTAGTTAACTGTACAGGCTCACCAAAGAAAAAACGTTCATACAGCGTTTCTCTTGTGCCAAACGGACTCATCGTTAAATCCCACGCTAGTCGAAAAAGCTTAATTCGATCTTCTGCTCCTCTCGATTTTGCTTGCAAATAACGCGTAATATCTTCTTTAACCAATGAGCGGCACGTATTTTCTGTTGGTATTGCCATTAGTCCGCTTGCACCTAAAAGCTGGATAATTTCTGTAAAGGTAGGATATGTTTTTGAAAATATATTTGCGGCAATACGAAGTGTAGTTTCATTCGGACGCATGTATCCCCATGGATCAATCTCCGCTTCTTCTTCTGCTTTCATCACGAGAGCTTTCATCGTTTCTAACGCAATAATAAGCTCTGTTGCTTTTTCTCGTACATGCGGATAGTCTGTAATGTTAATGGTTTCAATCAGAGATTGTACAATTCCTAATACAAATTCTGTTTTGACAATTCTCCTTGAAGTTACTTGATGCAGAGCAAAAGCTGAGAAAGAACTAGAAGCAAGGAATGTATTTGATACGTCTACATTTTCATAGAAGAACACGCGGTTCCACGGTACTAATACATGGTCAAAGACAACAATTGTATCCATTTCTTCGAATCTAGAACTTAATGGATAATCAAACGTCGACTCTTTTCCTGCAAATGATTCTCTACAAATAAATTTAATTCCTTTTGTATTACTTGGAATTGAAAAAGCAAACCCTTTTTCTTTTCCTTGAATGCCCGCTGAAGACAGTACGAGCAGCTCATCTGTCATTCCGCCCTGTGTAGCAAGCAGTTTCGCGCCTTGGATAACGATTCCCTCATTGTTTTTATCAACTATTTTTGCAGCTATCGGTTCGTCGTTTTGCTCGTAATAAAATTGGATTCGATTGACTTGAGGATCGATGAATGTATGAGTGAGCGATAAATCTTGCTCTCTCACATATTCATAATAAGAAAGGATGTTTTCAGGAAAGCAGTTTTCCGTTCCTCTCAGGAGTTCTGCAGAGGATGCAAAAGCCATTAATACGGTATTCATATAATCTGGACTTCTTCCCATCATACCATGGGTTAATTGCGCCCATTGCTGGGTCATCTCTCGTCTTTTTTTTAACTCTTCTTTTGTTTTAGGCTGTAAATAAGATGTACCAACAAATTCTTTAGAAGACGGAGATTGATATGTCATGATATCTTTAATTTTTTTATCATGCTGAAGATCATAAAGCTTAGCTTGACTGTTAATGGCTCCTTTAAAAGCCGGATGTTCTGATATATTGCCTGTTACGAGCTTGCCATCAATCCATACATTTGCTTTTAATTGATTAATTCTCTCTACGTATTGCTTCCCATTAATTGCTGACATACTCCCACTCCCAGACTTTCGATAAATATTTTTACCTATTGCATTTTTATCATATTACGATGTCTTTTCCATGTTTCCTTCATACATCACAGCTTTGAGCACAAAAAAAGAAGGTCACAGTAACCTTCTTTTTTATAATTTATTTATATTGAATATCATTTCTTAAGGATTCAACTTTATTTAATGCTTGGTCAATATCCGGCTCTTCAACATTAAAGTGAGCAAGTGCATCGTGAAGATGCTTAGCAATTGCATTAAAATGTTCGGGTTGAATATTCATATTTGCATGTGCTTTGGCCATCGACTTTCCTGAATATTGATTCGGGCCACCTAAGGCAAAACTTATAAACTTAGCTTGATGCCGACGCTGTTTATCCATGTCCGTATGCTCGAAAAAGTGACTGACCGTTTCGTCTTTTAATACGAGTTCAGAATAAAAATAATCAACTACTTTTTCAATCGCTTCTTGTCCGCCCACTTTTTCATACAATGTTTGTTCCAAAACAATTCCTCCTTTTGTACCTTTTCCCATTATTACCCAATAGAAGTGTTCATATTCTTTAAAAGGCTTCTTTATGGAAATTCGTTGTCCCCATATTTTATTCCTCTTCCACATAAAGAATAAAATGTAAAGAAGTGAACACAATGTAAAGGAATTGTAGAAGCTGCATGTAACATCTCTCGTTACTAGGCTTAGGAATCATTACATTTTCACAAGCGCTTATCTAATATACGTAAGTATAAGCAGGGACGCCTTTCACTCCTACTCGGCATGAAAAAAGAGAGCCGGCAGCTTCTTCGTATTTTTCTTCTTCCTTAGCTGTGGTGATAAATAAGGTTTGTAAATCGTCTCCTCCAAATGTACAGCAGGTTACATTGGAAACAGGAAGATGAATAGATTCTATAATTTCTCCTTTATCTGGATCTACACAAATGACTTTCGAACCTCCCCAAAGTGCTACCCATAATCGATCATGTTCATCAATTGTCATTCCATCGGGAAACCCGTCCATATCCGAAAGGTCAATCACCACTTTTTCATCTTCGAGCCTTGTTGTTTCTTTGGAAAATGAATAAGACATAATTTTATTTTTCGGTGAATCAACCAGAAAGAATTTGTCTCCTGTTCGATTCCAAGCTAGCCCATTTGACACGCTTAATCCTTCTTTAGCGCTCTTAATGACACCTTTTTCATCTACTACGTACAGCTGGGCTTTTCCTTCTTCATCTTCTTCACTCATCGTTCCAATCCAAAAGCGATTATATGGATCACATTTCCCGTCATTAAAACGCATGGTTTTTTCAAGAGTATCTAAACGGATATACTCTTCATGATTCTTTTTGTTTTTATCAACTAAAAGCAGCTGATTACGGGTAGAGACAATCAATTTTGAATGATTGGTTTTAGAAACGCTTGTAACGACTGAAGGAAGAGCAATATCTTCTAAGGTTGTCGTTTTTGGATCGTACGTAAGAAGCTTTTTATCTAAGATGTCTACTAACACTAATTTTTGATTTTCTTCATCCCATAGGGGTCCTTCAAGCAAACGGCCATCGTACTTTTTTTCAATTTTTGCTTCCATTTTCAAGCTCCTTTTTCATTTTTATGTACAATCATTTTTTTATAATCGCTTTCTCAAAAAAACATTCTTTTAAACAAATAGAAAAAGTTAGGAATATCTTTCCTTTTTCATAAATACCCGTTGTATGACATTCTTTAAACACCAGGTTCTAAGAGAATCTTTTCATAAAAAAAGCAGCACGCTTTGTATAGCGTGCTGCTTTTTTTATTATAAAGTTACGTGTTCTTTTTCAAGCTCTTTAACACGTGCTGCAAACTCTTCTTCTGTTAAACCGTGTTCTTTTACATAGCGGTTACGAGGGCTCACTCGGCATTCATGTGAACAAGCGCGTAAATATTTGTGTTCATTTTCTTCAGAAGCTAAGATTTTCTTATTGCATTCTGGGTTTGCGCAGTTAACATAACGTTCACAAGGCTCGCCGGTAAAGTGGTCTTTTCCGACAATCACATGCTCTTTTTGGTTAACTGGTACGCTGATGCGCTCATCAAATACATAGCACTGACCGTCCCATAGTTCACCTTGTACTTCAGGATCTTTTCCGTATGTTACAATACCTCCGTGAAGCTGGCTTACGTCTTCGAAACCTTCTTCAACAAGCCACCCAGAGAATTTTTCACAGCGAATACCGCCTGTGCAGTAAGTTAAGATTTTTTTATCTTCAAACTGATCTTTGTTGTCGCGAATCCATTCAGGAAGCTCACGGAAGTTTCGAATATCCGGACGAACAGCTCCTCGGAAATGACCTAAATCGTATTCATAATCGTTTCGTGCATCAATTACGACAGTATTCTCATCTTGCATCGCTTGATAAAATTCTTTTGGGCTTAAGTAATTACCCGTTACGCGAAGAGGATTCACATCTTCTTCTAATCGAAGAGTTACTAATTCTTTGCGGTGACGCACGTGCATTTTTTTGAACGCATGTTCATCTGCTTCGTCTATTTTAAATACAATACCTTCAAAACGAGGATCATTTTTCATCGTTTCCATGTATTTATCTGTTTGTTCAACTGTTCCTGATACCGTTCCATTGATCCCTTCAGCCGCAATTAAAATGCGTCCTTTTAATTCAAGCTCTTTACAAAATGCCAAGTGCTCAGCTGTGAACTCTTCAGGATTTTCAATTGGAGTGTACAAATAATATAGTAGTACTTGATATGGTTTTCTTTCAGTCATGTTGCTTCTTCCACCTATCTGTTTATATTTGCAAGATATAATGCATGTAGGTCGGTTATTGTGAACCGAATTGATGGTAACAATTCATTACTTAAAGGTACATTACGACAAAAACAACATCCTTTTTATGAGGATGCTTCTATCTAAAAAGTATTACAGTGAATGATTGTTTCAAAAACATACAGTATTTAAGCCTGTAATAGTATAACATATCAAAGCGTCCACTTCTAGGATTTGTTCGTCAATAAAAATTTTATTGACGCGATACGTTCTACCTGAATTTTCCCGCGCATACATGATGAGATATAAATCTTTGAGATTGGGGGCGAAAATAATGCCTTTTTATACAGTAAAAGACAGTGCAACTTTGTACTATGAACAACAAGGGGAAGGAACACCTATTATTTTCATTCACGGAGTTTGGATGAGCAGTCGTTTTTTTCACAATCAGCTTTCTTTTTTTTCGAAACAGTATCAAACTATTCTTTTGGATTTAAGAGGACATGGAAATTCAAGTCATACTCCATACGGCCATACAATTTCCACTTATGCTCGTGATGTGCATGAGTTTATAACCACTCAACAATTAAAAGACGTGATATTAGTAGGCTGGTCGATGGGTGCTTTTGTTGTGTGGGAATATTTGAAACAATTTGGTCAAGAAAATGTAAAAGGGAATATTATTGTAGATGAAATGGCTTCAGACTTTAAATGGCCAGATTTCCCGATCGGTGCATTTGATTTACCTGAGCTTATTTCGCTTATGCAGGGTATTCAACTTGATCGAGCAAGTACATTAGAAAATTTTATTCCGCTTATGTTTAAGGATGAATTAACTGAAGAAGATAAACATTGGATTATGAAAGAAGTAACGAAAATGCCTGAGTCGATAGCCAGTGCTATTTTGTTTGATCAATCCATTGTGGACTATCGAGATTTTCTCCCGTTTATTACAATCCCTACCTTACTGTGCTTTGGAAAAGAAGAAAAGCTCATTCCGGTAGCAGCTGGAAGACATATTCAAAAGCTGGTTTCAGGTTCTGTACTTGAAGTTTTTGAGAACAGCTGCCACTGCCCTTTTCTTGAAGAAAGCGATCGATTTAACAAAGTTGTGAGCAACTTTATCGAACATATCTAATTTACAAAAAAAAAGAATTGTCTTATTTCTAACGGATTCGGTTGATAAAAAGAAGCATAAGTTAGAAATACAAATCAGCAATATAAATGATAAGTAAAAGCGCTCGAAAAAAATCCGAGTGCTTTTACACTTAATGTTTTGCCCCCTCATTAAACTTAACTCTTTTACAGTTTAAGGCAATAACTTATAAGAATATTTTTTACTTCAAAACCAACTTTCATATATACTCGATTTGCTTGACTATTCGGCCTATCAACAGTTAGTTTAATTTCATTAATTTCCGGGAATGAAAACATCTCGGTTAAAACTTCTTTTAACAACATCGTTCCTAGACCTTGACTCTGAGCATTCTTCGAAATACAAATATACTCCAATGAGCCCTCTCCCATTTCAGTATCGACTTCAAAGTACGCATAACCTTGCAACTCGTTAGAAATATTTTTGAGTATCTTTAACATATTTCTATCGTTAAGTCTCTCAATAATTGTTTTTCCATTGTAATAAGTATTTTGAAACATTGCATTGTGTAGTGTTTCAAATGCTTGAAAATCACTATGTTTAAATGACTCACTTTTCATTTCAGTAACTTTATCAAAATTTTGTTCTTTAATTTCTAAGATCAAGTGTTCACCAGTCTTTTTTGCTTTTATTTCATTCATAAATACTTGTTGCAGCTCATTTTCTTCATTGATAAAAAAATGAAATTTTTGAATCAAAGGGTTTTCATTAACTAACTGTTTCCATAATTGAGATTGCAAATAAATAGAAGATGTTTTATTAAAAGGTCCCCACACTTCTGCTACCGTTTCTTCGATATCAAATCCAATAGCCCCTAAAATTTCCCCTGTCTTATCTCTGGCGATTAGAAACTTGATACCTCCATCGCTACTAATAAACTCTTCTTTTAATGTCTGATGGATTTCTTCTTCTTTTTTACCACAATAACCAATGTGTGATGTTTTCTTTCTATTTATTTCTGATAGAAATCGAGATAATTCACCAATGTTAGTAGCTTTTTCTATAATACTCTCCATAACACTATCCCTTCTTTAAATCCAATTTAGTGTCATGTTCGTTCCTACTGCAAGATATTCCTGCATCCCAACCCCTTCTGCCTCGTTAGTTTGGAATTATTCTTCTACAATATATAAAAAATCCTTTCTGTGCATCACTATACTTAAGGTAATAAAATCTCGCGTCCGTCATAGGCAAAGCTTACGTTTTCATCTGAGAGCATCTCGGCATGCTTTCGGATATCAATATCATGTGATAAATGAGTAAACACCATGTTTTTTGCCTGTAGCTTCGCTTTGATCTCCACTGCCTCTGTCACGTCATATACGGATCTTTTTTCTTTTTGAAGATATTCTTTCCAGAAAGATGTACCAAATATCAGTAAATCTAAGTGGTAAAAGGGCTGCCACTGTTCTTTTGTCACATTAAAAGAATCGGATACATACGCCCAGCGTTCGCCCTGTTTTTGATGAACCACAATGCCGTAGGAATGACCGTTAAATCCGTGATTTACTTTATGAAACGTAATCGTTGTTTCTCCACTATCCCATTTTAACGTTCCTTTAAAGGTAAGCCCTTTTCTTTTTGCGAGATAAGGAAATCTTTCGGTTAACTCGCTGATGACTTCAGGCGCTCCTACGACTTCTGTATTTACATTATTCCAATAGCATAAGTCAGCTAAATCTCCTAAACCAGCAACATGATCATTGTGAGGGTGCGTAATAAATACAGTAGAAGGGATTTTTTTGTTATTGTATAAATGAAATTGATGTTTAAAATCAGGTGAGACATCAATCAAAAACACGTTACCGTCCATTGTAAATTGTGCACTAGGTCTTGTGCGCTGATTTAATTGATCTTTTTGTGTACATACTTTACAGTCACACAATAATCGAGGCACTCCTTGAGCATCGCTCGTCCCGTAAAATAAAAGTTTGTTCATTGCTCTGTTTCCCCCTTTTTTTCTTCTAAAGGTCTATTTTTTATTCCAAGAAATGTCCTATGTTGTTCTGCATCGTTCTTTTATTTGTCCTTCTAGAATAAAACCAGCTTTTATGTAAAATAGCCAGTCTTTTTAACGACTGGCTTTGCTATATTCCCTATAAAAAACGTTTTTATGCTTTTTCTATTGATTTCTTTCTTCATCTCTTTCAACAATATGCTGAAGAATAGATAATTTGTTCGTCCAAAATTGCTCGTAGTAAGAAAGCCAATCTTGTACTTCTTTTAAAGGCTCTGGCTGAAGATGATACACTTTTTCTCTGCCTTTTTTTTGTCCATGGACTAAGTCTGCTTCTGAAAGTATATGAAGATGCTTGACAATAGCGGTACGGCTTATTGAAAAATGAGACGTTATTTCTGATATAGGCAATTCTTTTTCAGAAAGCAGCTCAAGTACTTTTCTTCGAGTAGGATCAGCAATGGCTTGAAAGATATCATGCTTGGCAGCTGATGAAGTCATTTAGTTTTCAACAACCTTTCGAAGTTTTTCATTTACGAGACTAATCCACCCGTAGCTCATTCTATCTCGTACCACTGAACTCTTTTCGTTTGCTTTTTCAAGAAGTGTTTCAGCTTCTTTCCACCCGCTATGAATAAGCGTAAATTCAGTTTGATTACCCATTTCTTTTAAGGTAAACGAAACGACCCATCCATCCGTATCCCAAGAGAAAGAAAGATAGTTTGGTGCATCTATTTCTAATACTTTACACGGAGATGGTCCAAAAGGCGATTGCAAATGAAATTCATATCCTACCTGAGGCTGAAAATCATTAGGCATGAACCATTGTTGGAGCCCTTCTGCGGTTGCTACTTTATCCCAAACTTTTTGAATCGGCGCGTTAAAGATTATCGTCTGTTTTACATCTTCTACTACACTTTTATCATTCATCGTTATCTTCATTCTCCTTTTTCAAAAAATAACACCAAAAGGTTTCATATAAGAATGATATAACATCTTTTGATTTCATGTCAATTCCTTTGAAAATGAAATCCTTCAATACATCTCCGTTCTTTGATAAAGAAAGTTGTTATGATGTTGAATGAGTGCATTTTATTATATTTCAAATATATCTTTTAAACAATGCTTCGTCCGCTTTGTGCCAATGCATAATGAATGCCGTGCTGCAATGTTTGAAAACAATCATATTTTGATAAATCAATGTGGGTCTCTGATATAACTAAGCCTAAGTCGGCAGAAATCCCTACTAAAATTGTTTTCGTACCAATCAGGGACGCTGCTGCACCTAATTTTTCAATAAGACTTGCCGTATATTCAGTAAGTTCTTTATCCAATCCAGTTAAATCCAGCACAAGATAATTAGCCTGATGTTTTGGAAGGTTATTTAATGTATTGACAATCAAATCTTCCGTTCGATCCTCGTCGTATTTGCCAATCAAAGGAACGACGACTATGCCTTCCAAAACCGGAATAATAGGAGAAGAAAGCTTTTTAATAAGATCTTTTAACTCTGCTGTTTTTTCTGCTACAATGTTTTGCAAATGTTCTATTTTCTGCGCTTCTTTTCTTCTGGCTAATTGATGAATATTTTGAGTGATATCAATGTTAGAAGGGAAGTATTCTACTGTGGTGCATTCATGCTCTTCTATTTGATGTTGAATCACCTTGTACCAAATATTTGTTCCGAATAGTCCTGTGAAAATCCCTGCATAATGGGCCGGAAGAAAATTTCCTCCCTTTGTTTTCTTTTGCGCAACGTTAATTTTATGTTCCCAACTGTCTTTTAATTCAGCAGATAGAGTTTTACTTTCAGGATTTAAATATTTGATAGTAGTTTTTCCCCATCCAGCCGAAGCGTATGTATTGGTAATTAACTCAGCCGCTTCAAAAACCGTTACGCCTTTCATATTTTGAAAGTACTCTCCTACTACTAATCCCTGTCGGAAACCAGTGGTTTCCAGTACTACAGAAGCTGCCTCTTCTCCAGATATTTCTTCGATTGTGTCAAACAATGTTTTCATCGCAGAAGAAATCCAAAAAAGGATCGCATCTTCTCCTTCAAAGCTAAATTGTCCTTTTTCTAAATCCCAAGCAAAACTAAGACCACCTATATCAATATTCTTTTTTTCACCCATGGCGGAATCTCCTTTTTATAAAGTTCTTACCTTCTTTATATTTTATCTTATGTTGAAGAAGCTGGTAATAAAAATTGTTGCATATTTTCTATTGCTTGTCTAACCATTACCCATGTTTTCAATTAATAGAAAAGAAAGGTGAATGCTATAGAACTTTGAATTCGCCAACTTTTCTTTCTTTTGTATCAAACATACATGATAAAAAGGAAGAAAAGCAAATTGTAATATAACATCACATTACGTTATAATATAATTATATTCAAAAGAAAGTATTTAGGAAAGAGGAGGAAAAAGATGAAGCTAAATACTCATAGCTCTACGCCTTTATATATGCAGTTAAAACAGGCTATTACAGAAGATATTAATAAAGGAGTTTATACTCCGGGTGAAAAACTTCCAATTGAAACGGATTTGTGCGATATATACGGAGTAAGTCGGATTACGGTAAGAAAAGCCGTATTAGATTTAGTAGAAGAAGGCCTTCTGATACGTCAGCAAGGAAAAGGAACCTTTGTTCAATATCCAAAAGCTAAGAGAGAGCTGTTTGCCGTTAATGGACATACAGAGTATATGTCGGAATTAGGGAAAGTACCGCAGACTAAAATTTTGTCTTTTGGTATAAAACCTGTAAAAGCTCATGTGGCAAAGATGTTATCCATCCCTCCAGAAAGTGAAGTCCTTGAACTGCAGCGCATCCTGTATTATGATGACCAGCCTCTTACCTTAGAAATTTCTCACTACTCCTTAGAATTGTTACCACACTTAGATCAGCACGTCCATAATTCAGTTTCAATGTACGATACTATAAAAAACAAGTACAATATTGCTCCGGTTCATAATAAAAAATTATTGAACATGGTATTTGCAAATGTGGATGAAGCAAAACATTTAGAATGTGAAGTCGGAGAGCCGCTGTTTAAAGTGGAAAAAGTGGCGTATGATGCACAAAAAAGACCGATTCATTCATCTTTTCTACACTATCCTGCGAATCGCGTTACGTTCACTATAGACAGTTCTAATTCTTAATAAAATAGCGCCTTGCTTCAAAAGCAAAGGCGCTATTTTATTCATTTTAAAACCATCGCACAGTCTGTATGATATTCTTTTCCATATCCAAAAGCTCCGTAATTTTGACAAGTTTGTGATGCCACTAATGCTCCATTATGGAGAGCTTTTGCTATGTTTTTTTCTAGTAGATAAGAAGAAAGAAAACCGGCGATGAAAGAATCTCCAGCACCCAATGTATCGACCACTTTTGTAGAGATTATAGGCTGTTTGAATAATTGGTTTTCGACTGATAATAAAGCTCCATCTTCTCCTCTTGTCACGCATACGACACTGGTTCCTAACAGGTGTACTCGCTTTATTAAATCCATACACTCTTCTTCTGGCAGGCTGCTTCCTGAGAAAAATGCATAGCTGATATATGGACATACTTGCTGTAAATATTCCTCATCGTATCTTGTAGAAAAATCAAAGGAAATATCAATGATTTTATGTAGCAACGGAAGGTCAGATTCTAAATGACTAAAAACGCTCGTATGAAGAAGATCGTGCTGGCGGATATAGGTTAAATCCAATTCATTCAGCATTAGTTTTAATCTAGATTGAACGCCTCCTTTATTTGATCCTACAAAAATTCGATCACCTTGTTCATCAAGTGTTACAACCGCCATTCCATTCTCTCCTACAGCTCTTCTTACTCTGCTAATCTCCATCTTTTCTTGCTGCAGAGTATTTACTACATGTTCTGCCGATTCGTCATTCCCCACGATTCCCATATAGGAAGACTGATTATGACTCAATCTATTACAAAATACGGCCACATTTAGCGCGTTGCCGCCCGGATAGATCTTTCCTTGATCTTTATAGTAATCTACTACATTATCCCCTACTCCAATTAGTTTCATCTGCTTGTCCTCCTATTATTTAACACTTCCGTTAGCAATGCCACGGATAAAGTATTTTTGCATAAACAAAAACAACATAACAATCGGTGCTGCTGAAATGGTCAGTCCAGCTAGTAATACCCCCCAATCTGTTTGCAAAGCGTCTCTAAATTGCATTAATCCTGCTGGGATTGTACGCAAACTGTCATCGTCGATAAAGATAATGGCAAACATAAATTCATTCCATGTGTAGTAAGCTGTCAAAATTGTCGTTGTTAATAAAATGGGCGTGCTCATTGGAATGAAAATTCGAAATAAAATCCCCAAGCTTGTACATCCATCTAAACGAGCCGCTTCCTCCAGTTCTTTTGGAATCGAAAGAAAATAAGCTCGAATTAACAAGATGGTTAAAGGAATTCGATAAGCAACATAAGGCAGAATCAGTGCCAAGTGTGTATTATAGATTCCAAGTTTTTGAATAATGCTATACAAAGGGATTAAACTTACCTGAGGAGAAAGCATAAGCCCTCCGAGACATATAATGAGGACAAAAGCTTTTCCTTGAAACTCAAAGCGTGATAGTCCATAAGCTCCTAATGCACTGACCAGGACCGTCAAAAAACAAGACGCGCCCGTGACGAACACACTGTTTAAAAAGTAAGAAGATATTCCACTTTTCCACGCTGTCACGTAATTTTCAATTAGCCAAGTATGCGGCATAGACCAGCTGTGAGTAAAGATTTCATCCGTGCTTTTAAAAGAACTTATAATCATCCAAAGCAAAGGATACGCAATGATGATAAAATAGACGATCAATCCGACATATACTATCGTTACACCTGTGTACCTCTTCTTTTTTCTTTCTCTAGTGGCTGTATTGACAACATTAGGTAAGGTGACATTTGTTTTAGGCATCTGCATCAAGCGTCTTCCTTTCCTGTTTTAAATGCTTTCATTTGAACAAGAGAAATCAGCAGTGTAATAATTAAAATGACAGTAGCAATTGAGGAAGCGTAGCCCATCATATCTTTCGAAAAGGCTGTTTTGTATAAATACGTACTTAGCACTTCAGATGATGTACCCGGTCCGCCTCCTGTTAAAATATAAGGTTCATTAAATACTGTAAAAGCACCAGTAAGCGTTAAAATAACAGCAACAAATGTCATTTCTTTTGTTTGCGGTACAGTAATATGAAAGAACATTTTAAATTTATTAGCGCCGTCTATTTCAGCTGCTTCATACAATTCAGGTGAGATTTTTTGTATCGCTACAATATACAGCATGGCGATATAGCCGATAGATTGCCACTGAGATACAGCAATAACTGCATAAATAGCCGTATTACTATCTCCTAGCCAAGGTTTTGCCAATGAGTCTAATCCGATCATTTTGAGCATTTGATTTAAGAGCCCTACTTCAGGATTGTAAAAAAAAGTAAACAACAAGGCAATAACGGTCATCGAAACGACTACTGGTAAAAAATAAACCGTTCGAAAAAAAGGAGAAAACCTTCGAATAAGTTTATCTTCTAAAACGGCAGCCACAATTAGACCGCCACCCACTTGAAAAATAATTGAAATGACCGCATAAAGAATATTATTTTTGAGTGCCTGATAAAAGACAGGGTCTTTAAATAAGTGCACATAATTATCTATTCCTACAAAAACTTTGTCTGGTGAAAATGTGCTCCACTCATAAAGACTATCCCAAATATTC
This sequence comes from Priestia sp. SRI_019, assembly GCF_057586255.1. Lineage (NCBI taxonomy): Bacteria > Bacillati > Bacillota > Bacilli > Caryophanales > Bacillaceae > Priestia > Priestia sp. SRI_019. The sequence continues at coordinate 382,570 of NZ_JBYCZN010000002.1, forward strand.
TGAAAAATAGGGATGTACACGAGTAGTAAAAAAGCAAAAGCAGGAAGAAGATATAAATAAGGGGTTAGCTTATTGCGTTTTAACATCGCTTTTTCACTTCCTTACTTTTTAGATTCAGCACGAACACTCGCTGCAGCTTTTTGCACATCTTTCATTACTTCTTTAGGTGTTTTATCAGCATTTAGCATCAGCTGAGCCCCTGTTAAATAAGCATCTGCAATTCGAGCATCGATTGCCATATCAAACCATGGAGCCATCTCTTCGGCTTGTAAAATATTATCTACTGCTTCTAATTGCTCCGGTGTTGAATTACTGCTGTTCGCTGTATCATTTACTGCACTGTATTTCCCTACTTCTTTTACTAGCTTTTCACCCATTTGTTTTGATGTTAAAAATTCAAGAAATTCCATCGCTTCTTTTGGATGCTTGGTTTTAGAAGAAATCATAAACCCTTCAGGTGATCCAGTTAAATTAGTAGCATTTCCTTTTCCATCCTCCACTTTAGGAAAATTAAACATGCCAATCTTAAATTTAGTTGGACCGAAAAGCTTAATTTCAGCAGTTTCAGCATAAAACATAGCTGCTTTTCCATTTGAAAATTGTTGTCTTGCATATTCATGATCAATCGAGTTTGTATTTTTATTAAAGTAAGGAACTAATTCTTCTAATTTTTCTAGAGCTCTTACATAGCCTTTATCTGTGAATGTCCCAGTTTTTGAATTATAGTCTTTTGAAAGAACGTCGGGCTTTACCATGCGCTGATTTAAGGTTCCTACGTAGTGAGAAATGGTCCACGTATCCTGGCTTCCAAATTCTAAAGCTGTATAATGCTTCTTTTTTAAAACGCTTAAAACATTTAGTAGCTCGTTCCAGTTTGTAGGCGCTTTTAATCCTAATTTATCGAAGATATCTTTGTTGTAAAAAAACATTTTCCCGTCCATTGTGACAGGAACACCGTAAATTTTCTTATTAACGGTATATGGTTTAATTTGAGATTGAACAAGCTTGGAAGACCACGCTGAATCCTTCTTATAATAAGAGGTTAAATCTAAGGCTTTGTTTCCTCTGACAAATTGTCTAGCAAACTCATCGCTCCAAGAAAAGTACACATCAGGAGGGGTATTAGTGCCTGTCATAACTTTAATTTTGTCTTTATATGAATCGTTTAAGACGGCTTCTGTTTTAATATCAATATCAGGGTGCTGTTTCTCAAATTCTTTTACAACTTCTTCAAAGTAGCTTTTTTCAGGTTCTTTTGGCCATCTGTGAAAGAATGTTAATGTTGTCTTTCCTGTGTCTGAGTCTGAAGACGTTTGTTTTCCAGCACACCCCCCGAGCATTAAAGAACAACTTAAAAGTGAGGCTAAGATTAAATTTGTCTTTTTCATATAGAAACCCCCTTATTGTAAGTGCTTTCATATATAAGTTATACTATAATGTTTTATAACATTATAGTATAACTCGTAAGGAAAATATACAGATTTCTATCTTTATTAGGAGATTATTAATATTCTACTTTCCACATGTAGCGTCTTTTACTTAAAGGGTGATTGCGTGCTTCGGCTAATTCTTCGGCATACTGACGCAGTACACGATTTAATACAAGAGGAGCGATATACCCTTGCACACCTTTATCAATTCCTTCGAAGTCATATGCTTTTGCATCTAGAACAGTTAATTTCTTTCCATATCGTTTAGAGAATGATAAGGCGCGTTCTTCTAAAGGTCTTGTTTCATCTAGTCCAGCTAGGATGATAAAAGGTACGCTTTCATCAATAATTTCGAATGGACCGTGGAAATACTCTCCAGCGTGAATAGCGTGAGAATGAATCCATTGCATTTCCATTAAGATACAGATGCTGAATGAATAGGCTGCTCCATAGTTCGAACCGCTGGCCATTGTATAAATAACCGGTTCAGACTTATGTGATTCAGCAAATTTTCTTGCGTTGCTCGCTTCGTATTCTAGAGCTTTTTCATAAACAGACTGTAGATTTTCTAAGCTAGTAACTAACTTTGCAAATTTATCATTTTTTTCTGCTACGTATAAGAGACCAAATACAAGCTGATATAAAACGCCTAAGTTTGTTTCAAAAGCATCGATGTCATTGCCCCACTCATACTTAATAAAAATATCTGCGCTGTGTGCTAAAGGTGAAGTAGGTTCATTTGTTAAGGCTACAGCATAAGCGCCTTTGCTTTTAGCGAACTTAGCTGCTTCTGTAGTCTCAGGAGTTGTTCCTGACATGGAACATAAAATAACTAAGGAGTCTTTTCCTAGCTGCTGCGGATTGCGGTGGATAAATTCGTTCGAGCTATACAAATCGGATGTAATATGTTGAGCTTCTCGATCTAGTACATACTTAGCTGGATACATGATCGCAGAAGATCCTCCACATGCGACGAAAAACACATTACGAATTTGCTTGCTTTTTAATTCGTTTAATACGGCTTGCACATCACTTTTTACATTCACTACTGTTCTGCTCATTTTCCCCACTCCTTAAATAAAATATGATATACAACATTATGTAATGTTATATATTGTTATGTTAAACTGTAAACATTAACTAGTCAATACATTTATCAGAATATTTAACTTTTTTATCTATATTTGTAGAAATGCGCTCTTCTGTTTCTCCATCAAAAAAATGAACGTAGGTTAAATTCAACGAAAAAACGCCTTTGTCCCCTGCTTCAAACTCACATAAAAGAGGCACTCGAGCCACAAACGTTTGCTTTTCTAAACTAGCATATAAAATTGTTTCAGCACCTAGTACCTCTATCATATCTAGTGTCGTAGTGAAGCAAAACTCATCGTTCAACTCTCTCTTACTATCCTCTTTATGATATATAATGTGTTCAGGACGCGCACCCATTATGACTTCTTTCTCATTATGACCTTGAGAATGTAAAGCGTGTATTAGAAAATCAGGAAGCTGTATTTTAGTTTCTCCCATTATAAAATAAGTGCCTTGGAGATATCCCCGAAAAAAATTCATTGCGGGTGATCCAATAAAACTGCCTACAAATACATTCCTAGGATGTTTGTAAATATCTTGAGGGGTTCCGATTTGTTGAATAATCCCGTCTTTCATAACCACTAGGCGAGTAGCCATTGTCATAGCTTCCACTTGATCATGCGTCACATAGATTGTTGTTGTTTGCAGCCTTTGATGCAGTTTAATAATCTCAGCACGCATTTGTACTCGCAGCTTCGCATCCAAATTAGATAATGGTTCATCCATTAAGAAAACTTTTGCTGCCCGAACAATAGCACGACCTAAAGCAACTCGCTGACGCTGCCCTCCGGATAAAGCTTTTGGCTTTCTATCTAAATATGTTTCTAGACCTAATGTTTTGGCTGCTTCATTTACCCGTCTATCAATTTCGTCTTTCTTTATTTTTTTTAATTTCAAACCAAATGCCATATTTTCTCGAACAGTCATATGAGGGTAAAGAGCATAATTTTGAAAGACCATAGCAATGTCACGATCTTTTGGAGCTACTTCGTTCATATGATCTCCATCAATGTAAAAATCACCTTTTGAAATCGTTTCTAGACCTGCAATCATTCGCAGCGTAGTAGATTTGCCACAGCCTGAAGGTCCAACAAATACAACAAACTCTTTCTCTCCGATCTGAAGGTTAAAATCATTTACGGCGATATTTTTTTTATCATATATTTTATATACTTTATCTAAATGTAACATTGTCATCTCACCTCAGCTCCTTATATTTAAAGTTTGAGATACATTATTGCAAGTTACGCGTCTCTTTTTCCTTAATCCTTAATTCTTTCCTCCTTTTTATTTAAATTGTTAACTTGAGACATTAAAGTAACTTAATGACTATACTAATCGAATCTAGTTAGACAGAAAATAAATATGTAAAGGTTGCTAACACAAAACATACAAGCAACCGTTCACCTTCAAAAAAATAAAAAGGTTTCACATCATAATCTGCATAGAGACTGCCTTTGCCTTATTTCTGAAGATTTTATTACATATCTTCTTTGCCTTGACAGCTTGGACACTCATAAACATGCACAAAATAAAGTCCAATATGGTGGAATCGTTTCCCTAAGCAATCTGGACATGTTCCTGCTTCGCGCATTTGTTCCCGTCGCTTGTCTCGCTGATTAGCTAAGAAATTTACAAATTTCATAAAAAACCTCCCTCATGTTTTTGACTATAGGTTTTCCTGGTGAGAGGTCTTTTATTCGACTAGGTGTATTTATAACAGCACCTGCTTGATTGTGCTTTTAAACTATACTCACGTTTTCCAATAATACAAAAAGGATAGATAAAGCAGTCTTATGACGCTCATCTATCCTTCATTTTTACCCTATATAATGTTTAACGCTATACAGGCGTCTATCACTATTTCCTAACAAATATCTAATTTTTGATACAGCTATCATATACAAATTATTCTTCTACTTTGTGTTTTTCTTTTTTTCGAAGAAACGGCCACCAATTTCCTTCTCCAAGCGTTACGACAATCGCTGGCATAAGAAGGGGAAGAATAACAAGGCCATAAAGTAAAAGACCAATAATAACAACCGTTGCTACATGAACAAGTGTTAATACACCCGATGGTATCATAGCCCCAAACGTTCCAGCTAAGATAATAGCAGCAGTAATAATAACCGATCCCATCTTACTCATGGACGTAACCATCCCTTCTGATACGCCGCTTTTTACTTCTTCGTTAAAACGGTCTAACAAGAAAATAGAATAGTCAATTCCAAGGGCAACTAAAATAACAAAACTAAAGAATGGCACAGCCCAGCTGATTCCGTCATTCCCCATTATATCCACGAATAGAAGCTCTGAGATTCCCATTGCTGTATAATACGTAAGCAGCAGTGAAGCAATCATGTATACAGGCATGATCATTGAACGGAATAAAATGGTCAGCACAATAAACAATCCAATCATCATAATAACCATTGTGCGTGAAAGATCCGTTGTAGATAAATCTTTTAAATCCGCATTTGAGCTCGATACCCCTCCGTACACAATTTCTGTATGCTCAAACGGCGTATCAACGACTTCGCTTGCCACCGCTTTTTCAATATTTTTTACGGTTGAAATGGCTTCTTCAGAATATGGATTTTGATCGAGCACTACACTGAGCTTAACTCCTTTTCCATCTGCAAAAGAATAGCTATCGATGGATTGTTTAAACCCTTTATCTTTCATCACTTCTGCTGGAAGGTAAATACCCGTATCTCTAACTGTTGAGCTGTCACTCATGTTATCAAGCATATCTGTTGCTTTTGTTAAGCCATCTGAGATCTTCGTCAGTCCGTCATTCGCACTGTTAACGCCTTTTGCTAACTGATTGATACTGTCTGATAACGCTCCAACTTGACCTTGCTGAGCTGAAAGATTCTCATTTGCTTGTTGGAGACCAGTTTGAATGGTAGTAAGCTGTTTACTGATTGCAACAAGCTGCGGAACCGCTTGCTGCACATTTCCTGTTGTAGAGAGCTGAGTGCTGACAAGCTGCAGCTGTTGATTAATTTGAGCTAATCCATCTGCAGCAGGTGCAAGCGACCCGCCAGATTTCTCTTTAGAAGCAGAACCCGTTTGGTCAGCTATTTGATTTAGCCCTTTTTCAACATCACTTAATCCTTTTTGTACATCTCCGATTCCTTTAACAGCATCTTTGATTCCATCTGATGCAGAGCCTAGCTGTGAATTAACATATAAATCATCAATCTTTTCTCCGGTAGGCTGTGTGATAGTCATAACAGAATCCACGTGATCCACTTTTTCAATTGCTTTGCTTATATTTCCTAAATAAGGAATAACATCCGCCTTTGTTAACTCTTTATCTCCTTTAATAATAACATTGACAGGAAACGCTTTTCCTTCTCCCAGTGCATCACTGATAGCATTTAGTCCTTTTATAGATTTATAATCACTGCTTATTTCAGCAGTAGAATCAAACGATACTTTTGAGTCGTACGTGACAATAAAAGGCACGGTAATAATCGCTGTAATGACTAAAAACACGAACGGTCGCGCCACTGCCTTTTTCCCTAAAAAGCCCCACAGCTTATTATCGCTATGAGAAGCCACTTTTTTAGACGGCCAAAATAATTTTTCTCCAAGCGTAACCATAAAAAGTGGAAGCAGAGTAAATAAAATGACTAGCAGTACACCTACGCCCACTGCTACCCCGACAGCCGACTGGAAAATGGCAAACTTGGCAAATCCAATGGCTGCAAACCCAATAAATACGGCAATTCCGCTGATAAATAGCGTTCTTCCTGCTGTACGATAAGCCGTGATCGTGGCCTCTACTTTATCATGTCCGTTTGCCAATTCTTCACGGAAACGATTAAGTAAAAGAATGCAGTAATCCGTACCAATTCCAAACAAAATAGCTACTAAGAACGTTTGCGTGAACGTTGAGATTGGAAAATCGACATTTTTAACTAAAATCCCTAGTAACGATTGACTGATTAAGTATGTGATTCCCACAATTAAAATAGGAATAAACGGCGTCACGACTGAACGGAAAACGAGTAAAAGCAAACCTAAAATCAAAAAGATAGTAATAAACTCCGTTTTCTTTAACCCTTCTTCTGAACTGTGTGCAAAATCCTGATTAATAAGAGATGCACCTGTTACATATGCCGTAGTGTCTTTTGGTACGCTATCATAAATCTGATTTGCTATTTTTTCAACTTTTTCATCCGATCCACTGACAGTAACCGGAACTAAAACGGTTTTTTTGTCTTTAGACATTAATTGATTACGAACATCTTGATCATCTGTTAAAGGCGTTGTGACATCTTTTACACCTTTAATTTTCTCTGTCTTATCAATGATTTTCTGTATTTGTTTCTCACTGTCTTTATCTAATGCGTTATCTAACTTGATGACCATGCTGATGGTATTACTGTCTTCTCTAGCATTTTTTAGAATTTGGCTGGCTCTGGATGAAACGGCATCGTCGGGAAGCTGAGACTGCCCTTTTTCACTTGCGAGCTTTGTTAAATTTGGTGACGTTAGCATCAATATAACTGTTAAAGCTAAAATAAAGGCCGCAATCACCCATTTAAATTTCACAATAAATTTCATTCTTTGCTTTCCCCTTTTGTAGTTAACTTTTCTTTTGCCATTGTAAGAATTTCAATAAATGTATCTATTTTTTCTTCTTCTACATCATCAAACAAATTCTCAATGATACTAAAACACGCGGCATTTCCGTCATTTATTACCTTTTCTCCTTCAGCCGTAATCTTAATAAGCTTAGAACGTTTATCGCTCTCTAGTTCATTAGTGTCCCACTCCACAAGCCTTTTTTCGAGCAGCTTTTTGATTCGATTCGAAATAGCACTTTTATGAACACCTTGCAAGACAGCAAGACTGCCAGGTGAAGATGGACCTTTAATCATTAAACTATTTAACAAATCAAACTGCTGCCTAGAGACATGTTCAAAGAGGTTATGGCTGAGCTCTCTATGAATTACTTCTGTTCCTACAAACAGCACTTCTTCAAAAAGTTCTACAGCTTGATATAACTTGCTTTTTGTCACTTCTTTCCCTCCTTTGCTCATTTAGTTTATAGGTATAAACTATTTAACTTTAAAAATAGTTTATAGGACTAAACTTTATTCTGTCAATAAATTTATGTCTGACTGTCTTCATATATGATAAAGATAAATAGAAATCTCTAAAGATACCGCTTACATCAGCTTTTTTGGTTGTCAAAGCTCCATCACTTAAGTATTATTAGTAATTGACTTCTTTTCAAGGAGATATAAATTTTATACACAGAAAGGGTGATCACACATGAATACAATGCATGCTAATGAGCAGGTCAGTAAGAAAGATTCCTTTCCAATTGCTCTCATCTCATTGACTCTTGGAGCTTTTGCTATTGGAATGACGGAATTTGTTATTATGGGGATATTGCCTAACGTTGCGGAAGACCTTCACGTTAGCATTTCGACTGCTGGTCAGCTAATTACAAGCTATGCTTTAGGAGTAGCAATCGGCGCGCCAATTTTAACCATTTTTACTCATCGACTTCCTCAAAAGCTTCTGCTTTGTTTACTTATGCTTTTATTTATTCTCGGAAATGCGATTGCTATTATTGCACCTAGCTATGGAATTTTAATGGGAGCTCGTTTAGTTACGGCATTATGTCACGGTACTTTCTTTGGAGTAGGCGCTGTTATTGCTTCACGGCTCGTACAACCTCATAAACGTGCAAGTGCTGTGGCAACAATGATGGCAGGTTTAACCATTGCAAATATAATCGGCGTTCCTGTGGGAACATTCATTGGGCAACACTTAGGCTGGAGAGCTTCGTTTGGAGCTATTACGATCATGGGGATTATTGCATTTATTGGTATTATTCTGTTTATCCCAAAGCTTGGTCAAGACAAATTAACGGGTCTAAAACAGCAGTTTGCTGCTTTTACTCAACCAAAACTTCTTGTGATGCTTCTTTTAAGCGCAATAGGATGCGGTAGTTTATTTACTGTATTTACGTACATTACACCGCTTCTTGAAGACGTTACGGGAGTAAGTGAACATAGCGTTACGTGGATACTTGTATTATATGGATGCGGAGTTACGCTCGGAAACGTTGTTGGAGGCAAGCTAGCAGACTGGAAGTTAATGCCTTCGGTTGTAGGTATATTTGCTTTTCTTTGTATTGTGCTGACTATTTTTACGTTTACCGTTAAAAGCCCAACAGCAGCGATTATCACGCTGTTTTTCTGGGGGGCAGCAGCATTTGCTGTAATGCCTGGTATTCAAGTGAAAATTATGAACTTAGCACAGGAAGCACCTGCTTTAGCTTCTACTTCGAATCATTCGTTTGCTAACTTAGGAAATGCTTTTGGCGCCTTTTTCGGAGGCGTAATTATTAACCATATGGGACTTACTTCACTTCCTTGGGTCGGCGCCATTTTTGTAGGAACGGCTTTTGTTATCAGCACTTGTCTTTTTATTGTGGAAACACGCAAAAAACATAGTGAACAATCGTCCTAACTGTCTAACAACCGAACAACAAGTAAAAAAGAGCCTTTCTTTGCTGAAAGGCTCTTTTTTACTTTTAACTCGCTTTTTTCATTTCTTTACTTGTTAATCGACTGTGTTTACGAGAATAACCGACATATACAACTATACCAAGCACAATCCATATGCTAAAATACAGCCATGTTGTTTTAGGAAGATTAATCATTAAAAATAAACAAGATAATACAGATAAAATTGGTAAAACCGGGACAAACGGCATTGTAAATCCACGTTTTAAAGTTGGATGCGTTTTACGTAAGATGATAATGCTGACGCCCACCATGCCGAAAGTTAAAAGAGCTCCGATATTTGCTAAATTCGCAAGTTCTTTTAGATCAATAAACCCTGAAATTAACGCTCCGATAATCCCTACTAGCCAAGTAGAAAGACTCGGAACTCCCGTTTTCTCATTTGTTTTAGCAAATGCTTTTGGCAACAAGCCGTCGCGGCTCATTGAGAATAAAATGCGTGTTGCTGCATAAATGTAGGCGAAAATAACAGCCATGATTCCGATGACAGCTCCTGCAGCAATAACTCCTGCCACTGCATTTTGTCCTACTGAATGGAGAACATAGGCCATTGCTTCTGGGACATTCAGTTCCTTGTACGAAACAACTCCGGTCATAACAAGGCATACTGCTACATAAATAATCGTGCAGATCACAAGTGAACTAATAATTCCAATGGGCAAATTGCGCTGCGGATTCTTTACTTCTTCTGCTGATGTAGATAAGGCATCGAAACCTAAGAAAGCAAAAAATACGGCCGCTCCCCCTGTCACAACACCTTCAATTCCATAAGGCATAAAAGGTGTCCAATTAGACGGTTTTACATAAAAAGCTCCTACAATAATGAAGAGAAGGATAATAAACAATTTAACAAGCACCATAAAGTTATTCACTTTTTTACTTTCTTTTGTTCCTCTTGAAAGCAGCCATGTAATAAGAAGCGTAATACAAATAGCAGGAAGGTTTACTAGGCCTCCATTTGCAGGGATTGTAATCAATTCTTTTGGCAGTGAAAAACCAAAGCCTTCTAAAAAGTTGTTAAAATAAGAAGACCAGCCGTTTGCTACTGCTGACATCGTTAACAAATAGACAGAAAGCAACGTCCATCCCATTAAGTGCGCTACCACTTCGCCGATGGTTGCATATGTATAGGTGTAAACGCTCCCAGATACAGGTATAGTTGAAGCAAATTCCGCATAGCACAGCGCTGCAAAACCGCATACAATAGAAGCCAATATAAAAGAAAAAATAACGGCTGGCCCAGCATCGTTAGCAGCTACTAAGCCTGTTAATACTAAAACCCCCGTTCCGATTACGGCTCCAATACCAAGAAGAGTCAAATCGAATGCTCCTAATGTTTTGACTAGAGATTTGTTTTGACTTTGTTCTAATAATTGCTCGATTGACTTCTTTTTAAATAGTTTTCCCATTGCACTCTCTCCTTTCTGTTGCCACTCATCCATTAAAAACTTGAAAATAACGTCTTTCCCATTTGCCTGCGCGTTTTCACTTCAGATACAGTAGTAATTATATAGAAATAATTACTAACTTGTCTATTAGTATACTAATATCATTATATATATTTCAAGAGTTTTTGTAAGCGATTTCTTATTATTGCTCTATTTTGTATTTATAAACTAAATAAAGAGATTATCATTATGCTTACGTATAATAAGTTTGAATAAAAATAATATTATGAAAAATTATTTTATATTTTTTTTAAATAACTTTTTTACTAACTATCTTCAGATATAAATTCCTGACATAGAGATTATTTACAGAACGATGAATGTTTTATCTTACCGGGTGTTATAATGATGAAAACTGAAGTGTATGAAGGGCGGAGAAAGATGATTAACTTACTTATTGGCTGTATTTTACTAGCATTAGGAGTATACTTTATGTTTAAATTTCTTTTTTACTCTCCTTCTAAAAAGAAGCGAGATCAGCAAAACATAAACAAACCATCAGGTGAAGCTTCAGCTTCATCCACAAACGATTCGAATAGAATAAGATAAATTTTTTTATAAAATAACGGCGTTTATCTAAGACAAAAGTTATACTGCTGATATATATTATCTTATACCCTTCTAGTTCAATATTCCCTTCATTTTAGTGTGAGACAAGATGAAGGGAATCACTATCCGACTTAAAAAATCGGATTTTTCTATTTAGCAAGGTAAATGGCTTCAATAAACTCCGTTTGAATTTTTTTCTTTATTCAAGTTTACAGCTGCCTCTTCCACACTTATTGTTCCTATATTTTTCTTCCCATGCTTTCGCATAGCAAGCGATTCATTTTCCACTTCTTTATCTCCTATCACAGCCATATAAGGAACTTTCAGCATTTCTGCTTCTCGAATTTTTAGCCCTATTTTTTCAATGCGATCATCTACTTCCACACGATATCCTTTTAACTCCATCTCGTGTTTCACTTTATATGCATATTCCATATGCGGCGGTGCAATAGGCAATAGTTTGAGTTGAACAGGAGCCAGCCAAAGAGGAAATTGACCTTCGTAATGTTCAATCAAGATGGCCATAAATCGTTCAACGGAACCGTATATAGCGCGGTGAATCATTACGGGACGATGCGGTTTATTGTCTTCCCCAATATACATACAGTCAAACTTCTCTGGCATTAGAAAATCAAGCTGAACTGTTCCGCACTGCCAGCTGCGACCTAAGGAATCTAAAATATGAAAATCGATTTTCGGCCCATAAAAAGCTCCGTCTCCTTCATTAACCTGGTAATCTAAGCCTTTTTCACTTAACACAGATTGAAGCGACTTTTCTGCTTGGTTCCATGTTTCAATATCTCCCATGAATTTTCCAGGTCGTGTGGATAGCTCCACTTTGTAATCGAAGCCAAAATGTGAGTAAAAGTCATGGATAAACGCTAGGATGCGGCTAATCTCAGCTTCAATCTGACTGAGTTCTACGAATAAATGAGCGTCGTCCTGTGTGAATGAACGGACTCTTAGCAATCCGTTTAAAGAGCCGGAAAGCTCGTGGCGATGAACTAATCCAAGCTCTGCGTATCGAATCGGAAGTTCTCGGTAGCTTCTTCGCTTGCTGTTAAACAACAAAATGGCTCCCGGACAATTCATAGGTTTAATCGCATAGTTTTGTTTGTCAACATTTGAAAAATACATATTCTCATGATAGTGCTCCCAGTGTCCTGATTGTTCCCATAGCTCCTGTTTCATCATGATTGGTGTTTTTATCTCCTGATAGCCTGCTTTGTAATGCTTTTGTTTCCAGTAGTTTTCTAACTCATTTCGAACAATCATTCCGTTAGGTAAGAAAAACGGCATGCCAGGAGCTTCTTCCATCGACATAAACAGCTCCAGTTCTTGACCTAATTTTTGATGATTTCGTTTTTCTGCTTCCATTTGTTTTGACATGTTCATTCCTCCAATATGTTTTTATTCAACAAAAAAGCCGCACTCATCCCTAGTAAAGGGACGAATGCGGCCGTGGTACCACCCTAATTCAGTAAAATACCCATACGTATTTTACGCTTAAAAAGATAACGGTTTTACCGGTTGCGGTTTCAGTGTATATACATTCCCCGCCGCAGCTCCAAGGTGGTAAATTCATTTCGTTTTCTAAGGGTTCTCAGCCAGTGACCCTACTCTCTGTAAAGAAAATCCAAAAATGATTCATGTCCTTTTCATTGCTCGTATATTCATTTTTTCTACATAAAAAAACCGCACTCATCCCTAGTAAAGGGACGAATGCGGCCGTGGTACCACCCTAATTCCGTAAAATACCCATACGTATTTTACGCTCAAAAAAGATAACGGTTTTACCGATTGCAGTTTCAGTTATGCACGTTCCCTGCAATAGCTCTAAGGTGGTAAATTAGATGATTTCTTAAGGGCTCTCAGCCAGTGACCCTATTCTCTGCGAAGAAAACAGCACCTAATTCATGTCCTTTTCATTGCCAAATACTGTTTATTAGTTGTTAAAAGCGATTATAGTGTATAAATTTAACAGAAGTCAAGAGATAATTTTTTATTTTTTAATGGTATAGAATTACTTTATGCTTGAATTCTTGAAAAGTTACTTAAGAATATACGGACTTAAAAAGTTTTTTATTATACTATTAACGACTACATTCTATTCTTATTTTTACCTTTATTTTCACAACAATAAAGCGCAAAAGAAAGATACCGTAAGTCCTTATTTGTTTTATCTATGCGGAATTAACGAAGTAAAACCAATACTATCCCAAACCAGAACAAGTAACATAGCACAAGCATCATCAGGTTTTTTTATTTATATACTAAAATATTAAATATACCTTTTTCTGCTCACCCAAATAGTTGACTTAAATCCGTAGAAACTATTTTTTATCTATCTTTAGACTGAAGCTCATCATACATACTTCCACTTTGCGGAAAAATCCGTTTTGTCCTGATTTGTTCTTTAAGAATAACATCAAGCTGCCGCTGAATTTCCCTTGTTTCATTTGTCGAAAAGTACGGGTGAGCCAGATTTACTGTTTCTAACGGATCCTTGGTCAAATTGTACATTTCAATTTGATCGGGAACACGTGTTGTTTTGAGGGTAGTAAGACTTACAGGGTAACCTTCATATTGCTCTCCGTGAATGAATTCATCTTTTTTGTCATCTGCTGACCAAAATTGCGGATTATCATGATAGCGAGCGTATTTCCAAATTTCCTTTCCTGCCGCTGACGAAAACTCGACAATGACCGCTTGAATGTGATTAGGCTGAACAACTGACGGGTAGCTTTCTCCTAAAAAACTTGTTTGGTGAAGTCCTTTTGTCGGGTCATCATCCGTCATGAAGAAAACCGGTGTTTGCTCTTGCTCAAGAGACGATTCTCCTCGAAGTATACCTGACAGGTCTCGCCCAACAAATGGATGTACTTCCGTATGACTTTTTTGTAATTGCTTTTGAACAGCGGAAGCATTGATATTAGCTAAACTAAGCATTGTCGGGATCAAGTCAACGTGACTAGTCATCAGGTCTGTACGTTGATAATTGGTAAACAAACATTTGTTGTGAATGAGAAGCGGAACGTGAATAGATTCTTCATACATGTTGTACCATTTTTGATGTAGTCCCCCGTGAGCTCCAAGCAAATCACCGTGATCAGACGTAAAAATAATAATTGTATTTTCATAGAAAGAAGATTGTTCCATGGTCCGAAGAACTTTTAAAATTTGTTTATCAACATTTTTTTGCAGCTGATAATACAAGCGCCGGTAGAAGCTAGAATTTGGCGTTGGCTGCAGCGCTTTTGGAGAGAGTATTTATAGCTGCTTTGAGCGCAAGGCTTTGTTTGTAAAGGTTCTCTAATGGTAGGCGGCGGATCGATGTTCGGAATCGTCTCATCAATAGAAAACTGAAACATAGGAAGGTGTTTGGTAATCGCTCCAAACAGCGCAATGTCATGCGGGTTCACAAACGAAGCTACCATGAGCCAAGGCTGCTCAGTCGCTTGATGTTCTAATCGTTGAATAAGCTCTATGATTTCCTCTGCATATATTTCGTCTCGTCCGCTCACTCCAACGGCCGCAGATGAACCAGAATTGTGCGGGTTTCTCCCTTCCGGTTCTGGACCAATCCACCCTGAAAAACCAAACTTTTCAAGCTTATTAGCCCGTTGATAGAGGCATTCTTTTTCCGGATCTGGTATTCCTGTTTGCATCTGGTAGCTAGAAAAAACATTATGTGTTCCTGGAATTAAGATGTTCTCATCAGAAATGTGCCATTTTCCTTTATAAAAGGTTTGATACCCAGCCTGCTTAAAATAATCCCCCATCGTCGGGACGGTATTAGGCTGCAGCCAAAACATATCAGGATCTTGTGACTTCTTTGCGATACCTTGCGTTTGCGTAACTCCGTGCAAGGAAGGATACTGCCCTGTAAACAATGTAGCTCGACTTGGTGAACAAGCTGTAGAACCGACGTAGTGAAGGGTAAATTCCATTCCATGCTGTTTTAAAAATTCATGTGCTTTTAAATGTTTTTTCTCCACTTTTTTAGTTCTTTACTTTCATATAAGGGTGGAAATCGCTCCTCGTCCACGACAATTTACAAAAAATTAGGCTGTTTCTGCATGTTTACTCCTCCGCGTGTTTATCAAATTTTCTGTATTGATAAACTATGTAAAAAGCACTTTTTTTAGAAGAACGGAGTACGGTTCATGTCTTTTTATACCCAAACGAAAAAAGACTTGGAGGATTTCTCTAAGTCTTTCATAGCTCGTTTCAATACGATATTCCTTATTTTTTGTATGCTTTTAGCTGCTGATTTCGTTTATAGGTGCCAATGATACTAGGTATACCTACAATTATACTTATCATAAAACTCCACATCATGTAGCGCCAATCCCCTGTAAAAAGCGCTACTCCCATAAAAAAAACGAGCTGACCAGCAAGAGCTAACCATGAAGCTATCCAAGCAAACATCATATTCTCTTTCACGTTATCACCTCATATTTTTAATTATGAATGACTTTTTATATTTTACCATGAAATTCTAATTTTAAAGGTTGTTCTACTGTTTATTTTATGTACATAACTAAAAAAGCTAATAGCAGCGCGCAGCTAGCCATTAGCTTTTTTATTATTTTGCAAATACATGATTTCCTATTTTAATTGTTTCTTGTTTTTGGCGCAGCCATTGATCTCCCGTTTTATCAGGATTAAAGAAGAATAATGAACCTTTCCCTTGACCTTGGAAGTTAATTGCTTCTTCTACAGCTTTTTTTGAATCTTTGTCTGCAGGTTTATTAACTTGACCGTTGCTCACCGGACTATACTGACCTTTTTGATAAATAACGCCTTTTACAGTGTCCGGGAATTTGCTGCTGTCGACTCTATTTAATACAACTGTCGCCACGGCTACTTTGCCTGCATAAGGCTCTCCTTTGGCTTCGGCTGATACGAGACGAGCTAATAATTCTTTATCATTTTTATTTACTTGAACGTGCTGTTCATGAGCGGGCGCTGCAGCAAATGCTGAGTAACCTGCACCAAAACTTGGGATAAGCATCGCTATAGCGATTACTAGTTTCTTTATCATAAAAATAAAAAGCCTCCTTGCTATTTCTTGACGTGGTTCATATGCTAGCAGAAATATAGGAGTCTTTCATTGCAAAAAATTATCCAATTCCCAAAGAAATTGGATGTTATTGTCTTCTTTAAACAATCTTTAGCTTATAAAGAATCCTTTATGATTACGTATGAGTTGCACTGCTAAATCTTAAAGAAATTATATTTTTTCTGTTTGAAATATAAAGTTTGAACTGTATATTTCCTTAACTACTGAAGAAAGAATATCAATTCCTTTCTTTAACTCCTCATCTGTAGCAGTAAGACTTATACGAATACACTCCCGGTTGTGAGAAGAAGATTGGCTGCCGTGAAAGAATGAGCCGCCTGGTACTACAATCAAGTTTTCTGCTTTTAATTTATTGTATAGATCGCTATCACTGAAAGGCAAACCTTCTAACCAAAGCCAACCAAATAACGAACCTTCCGCTTTGTGCAAATACCAAGGAATATCATCCGGCATACGTGTAGTTAAAAGATTTTTTAAATAGTCATGTTTTTGCTTATAATGAGTTCTTATATAGTTAGCTGAAATTCCGGCTAACTGCCCGCTCTTTAAGGTGCTAGTCACCATTCGCTGACCTAACCTAGAAGAGTGAATCAAAATATTTGATTGAAATGCTTCCATTACTTTTATGAACTCACTTTTTCCTATAGCAATTCCTATTCTCTCTCCAGGCAATCCGGCTTTAGAAAGACTCATGCAGTGAATGATATTATCATGTATGATTGGATCCATTTCAACAAAGTTCATAGCCGGAAAAGGAGGTGCGTACGCTGAATCAATTAGCAATGGAATGTGATAGTCCTTGCATACTTGGGATATAAAGTGTACGACTTCTTTTGAAAGAATGTTGCCGCTTGGATTATTAGGTCTTGATAATACGACAGCTCCGATGTCTGGGTCCTGAGCTATTTTATCTTTAAATGCCTGTTTGTTAAATTCATAGCGAAACGTATGACGATCAAGCTTTGAAAGGATAGGAGGAATTCCCTCTATTACACCTTCCTCGAGCGCGACTCCACTATACCCAGCGTAATCTGGCAGCATAGGTATTAATGCTTTTTTTACTCTTTCTTCTTTACTTGTACCGCAAAACGAATTTAAAGCTAAAAAAAAGAGATTTTGACTTCCCGACGTGATCAAGACTTGTTCTCTGTCCAGTTTAATACGATAATTCGTAAAGAAGTATTCTCTTATGCAATCAATTAATTCATGCGTACCGTAACTAGAACCATATTGGCTAATCAAATTTTTTAATTGTTTTTCGTTCACAATATCTCTTAAAGCTTCTTCCCACATTTCATAAACTTGAGGGAGGATGGCGGGGTTGCCAGCACTTAAATTCACATATTGATTGAGGTTGGAATTGAGCACTTCTTGGATGTCATGCATAATAGCGCGAACGCCTACTTTATTAGTCATTTTGTTTCCGATTTTACTTAAATGCAAAGCATTCATTAGTGCATCTTCTCCTTAGAGATTATGGTCATCGAATAGTAAGTATGGAACTTCAATCTTTTTATTTTGCTGATTAATAAAGTACTTGTTCGGAATAGTAAATTTATCACCATTCTCACTAGGCAATAAGTATTTTCGAACATAATGTTCAGCTTTTTCTTTATAGTCAGAGTCACTTTGAACCGTTTCAAGTTCTTCAATTTCTTTTACTAAAAGATCCAGTTCTTTTAAGCATATGTCTAAATCTAAATAAGCATGGTCTCCTTTTCGGGATATTGAATGCCCATTTGCAACTAGCCAGCTAAAAAGAAAAAATCCTGTTCCAGAATCAAAGTTTCGGGGTGCATTATGCTGAATAGGGTATCTTAAAAGTCGTTCAAAGAGAACAAATTCTGTTATCTCTTCCCAAAAAGGATATTTTCTTTTATGAAGAGTCAGCACCGTCTGACAGTCTACTTTAACTTCTTCCAGTATGCCTGCAAAAAAATTCATTTTTGCCTGTATATGCTGGTCAAAAGGTTTATTTCCGCAGTGATGGTAATAATCATGTAGATATCCCCAGATTACCCTTGCCTGATAGGTGTCTTCTCTATTCATAGTATGAGATTTAAAGTTAAAATCAGGAAAGATAGAATACGCTCTTTTTAATGTATCATCATTGTATATGCTGTGAAATTTATTAAAGAAAAATATCGCGAAGTTTTGACTTGTTACCTTTTCTTTTGTTTTTACATTCTCAGGGAAAAATACAATACACTTCCCTTCCATAAATCCTTGAGTACCAGCCAACAGCTTTAAAGATTCACATCCATTTTTAGGATGAGGAAGGTCTGCTTCAATGGAGTTCATGATTTCGGGTTCATCACGAACGGCGATAAAGGCTTCTAAATAAAACCCTCTTTTTGTAGGGCCATTAGGCGTTACAATCGGTCCTAAAAAGAACGTCGCCTCTCCGTTTGCAGGCGGGCTATAAGCAATTAACGTTTGATCAAAATAAGGAGCTTGATCGAGTCCTCTTTCAATCCAATCACATACGTCATTTTTTAATGCATTCCACACTTCAGGTAAATTTAAAGAGTCATATATTGTTTCAGTTTCAGCAACTACTTTTAATAAGAGCTCTCTAGCTTTTTCGTAATTTCTTTTGACCTCTCCATTTGGGCCCTGATATTTTCTTATCTCATATAGAGCAGGTACTATTTTATCGTTTAATAACTCCACTAAACTTTGAGTATGATTTTTTGTTAACATGATTAAAACACTCCTTTTTTAGAACAGCTACTTAGCAGAAATATTTTTAGATGATGTAAGAGTAGAGTTATTTGTGTTTTTCTCTATTTGCTTTTTCAAGTTAATAAATATAACCCCTGCTATTACAAACGCTGTACCTATATAGACCTGTTTGTTTAATGTTTCACCTAAAAAGACAAATCCTACATATAAGGCGATAACCGGTGAAATAAATAAATGCGCCGTTGCTTTTGATATATGCCATTTTTTTAATAAATAAATATTAATAGAAAACCCTACGACCGACCCTATAATGGCCAAGTATAATAATGAGATAAGGCTAATCCCGGAGAAAGTGCGATTTCCATTTTCCACAAATAAACTAACAATCAGTAAACAAGCGCCTCCACTTAGCATCGAAAAAGAATTAAAGGTCATAATAGGCAAGGATTTTATGCGAGATTGAACTTGAACAGTTATAAAAGCTGAACCTAGCATAGCCATTAAAATGACGATCATGGCTACTATTTGAATCACATTTCCCTGTATAAACAGCTGATTTCCAAATACAACGCTCATACCAATTAAGCACATGACTACACCTAGCTTTTGTCCTTTTGTAGCTGGTGTTCCTTTAAATAAGCGATTAAATAAAAGAGCAAACACTGAAATGCTGGCAGCTAAAACGGAAACAAGCCCGCTTGGCAAATAGACGGATGCCCAATAAACAGAACCAAACGGTAGAGCAAAGTACAAAATTCCGTTTAATGCTGAAATGATTACTACTTCTTTTGAAACGGCCATTTTTTTTGTGAGTAAGAGGTAGAGGGCAATTATTAAACTAGCAATTAAAAACCTCATACCTGCTGACCATAGAGGCAAGCTATCTTTTAATCCAGTCTTTTGAAAAGCCCATGTCGTTCCACCGATGACGGCTAATAGACAGAACAAAAGATGGACATGAATACGGGTTAATTTAGAAATCACTGTTTCACCTTATTTCTTTTTAAAGTTAAGCCTATTTTCTTCCGTGGAGCGTAAAACACATCGGCACTTCTCCAAAATCTTTTACAACTGTTAACCCCTGCTCGTTAGCGGCTTTACTTGTTGTAATACATGCGTCTACCTTTCCTTCTAAGCAATCAATCGCCGCTTGAGCATTACTATTTACTAACTGAACATTAGGACTGATGGAATGAGCTAAATCAACAGGGGCAGGATGTGAAGCAATTAACAGGTTGTTGTTTGTTATCACCTCTTCTTTTGAGGCAAGCACCATGTTATACGTCGGCATAATAAAGCTATCTACTAGCTCTAAACTAGTTAAATTTTTGAACACAATATCATGTAAGTAAGGATATACTGCGCAGCCTAGAAGAGCCGAACTCTCTGTTTCTTTCACATGAACTAAAGCTTCTTCCAACGTTTGATGCAAAAAGACCTGACCTTGTATGCTTTGGCGTTCGAACCACAGATAGCCTGCTTTTTCACAATTTGTTCCTTCAGGCCCTAAGGTATGGATAATGCTAATTTTTTGAAGCTGCTGATTTTTCTTACTAGACGACTCTGCAACTATCATAGCCTTTGATACCCCCTATGCGTTTACTTTATTTTTATAAACGATTTTTACTTTGTTATCTAAATAGCTGTAATACTGCTCACAGTCGGAATAAGAGTCATGAGTGGTTAAAATAAATCCAGGGTACCCTGAAAAGTGCGGATATGGTAAAATGTCTGTCCCTTTAGTTATAAATTGAATAACTCTTTTTACTTCAGTATCTCTACGCACGTCTTCTAAGCCTCGAATTTCTTTAAAAATTCCATGGCCTTGCACAGGGATAATGTAGTTGCCCACCACTTTCTTTCGTTTTCTTTCATTTTTTTTTACAGAAGGTTTTACTCCTAATACATAGTAAAAAACTAGCTCCATATAGTTAATACCTGTACTTTCCTTTACGATATAGTGAGAAATCCCAGATCCTCCAATGCGCGCTCCTATTTCAATCACATAAGGTTTTCCCGCTGGGTCCAGGCGTAATTCAATATGAGCCGGGCCATTCTCAATTCCTAAAGCATTTGCTGCTCTAGCTGCTTCTTGTGCAATAGATTGCCAAACGTTTTCTTCTAGCTGAGCTGGAGCTATATAAACACCTTCTTCAAAGAAAGGTCCTTTGGAATTTCCTTTATAACCTATAGAAAGTACATAAATTTCTCCTTCTACAGAAAACGTCTCAATAGCAAACTCTGGTCCGTCTATAAATTGTTCAATTACCATGCTCGTTTTATTTTTTGTGAATTTGCTTAGGTCTTCTTCATTTACGCGTCTCACTTTTTCTATGCTGTCAATCAGTTCTTTTTTATTATTCGCTCGTGATACACCTTGACTGGAAAATCCGTTAGAAGGTTTTACTACGACAGGATAAGGCATTGAAAGATTCGTTAATTCCTCCGTATTTTCAACCTCTTTAAAATACGGAGTGTTAAGATCATTATCTTTTAAAACATCTCTCATCTTCTGTTTGTTGCGACAGTTACTAATCACAAACGGTGATAAGCCCGGTAAGTTTAACTCTTCTGTCAACTGAGATACAAACTCTAATGCAGGCTCATATAATGTCATAATGCCGTCAAAAGGATTTTTGTGATGCTCTGCTTTAATCATCTCAAGAGCTTTGTCTGGGGTGTGAAATAAATCAATGGGTATGAAATTTTGTACGTTTTTAAGATGCTTAGGTTCTACTTCTTCTTGGTTATAAAAAAACGTCACGTTAATTCCGAGAGCTTCTGCTTCTTCAAAAATAAACGGTAAATATGTATTTTGTAACACAACTGCTAGATGCTTATTTTGTAACGGCATTTACTTCCCCCCTACTTTTAAACAGCTCTTCACTGTTCGATGACTAAATTCTAATAACCGCTTCATATATTTGTCAATTTAATTTTATATAACATTAGGAATATATAGAATATTTGATATATTAGTAAAAAGTAAAGAAAAGAATGGTTTATAGGGTTAATACTAAAGCGAAATTAAAAGCAGGAATTTTGCTATTTGATTATAAAGATATTGTTAGAAAAAATTTAATGAGAATTTTTCTAAAAAAAAGAAAGGTCGACATAGATTCAACCTTTCTTTTTTATATTTTTTATTAAAATAGATATTAACCATTTATAAAGTTACATCTTTTTCAGCCATCTCATTTAGTATTTTTTTTTTAACGTAGCATTTATTTCATAGGCTGCAAATGATTATTAGCTTTTTGTTTGGCATCACGCTGAACGAAAAAAATGATGCAAAGCGCCAGAAGATATAAACATGCAAAAGCTGTTATGTACCAAAGTGCTGATGTGATTCCGCTTACATCCATAGTAAAGCCAATAAGTGCAGGGAAAACAGCTCCTCCAAGCCCTGAAAAACCAGTAATTAAACTTGTTACAATACGAGCAGATCCAGTAAACGTATGGTTAGCATATACCATCGTTATCGAATAGATACCTGACATTGCAAGCCCTAAAAACCCTAATAAAATATAGCCTGCTACTGCTTCTTTTAACACAATAAACAGCACTAAACTCACAATTGTTCCTCCAATGCTGCCAAAAAGATAACGTTCGTATGTAACGATTCGAATAATCCATCCAGTAGCCACTCGTCCTATTAGCATAGCCACCCAAAAAACGCTTATGCTCAAAGTAGCCTGTGACGGAATTACATCTAGATACGCGATAAAAATAGACGAAAGAAAATTATTCATACTGCTTTCTACTCCGGCGTACATAAAAATCATTACACTAAAAAGAGCAAGTATTTTCCATCTTTGATTTTTAGCAAGCACAGGGGGAGGTTCTGAGTTGGCGTCTGAAGCATCGCTTTCTGAAGTTAAAACAGTCTCTTTTTTAAAAGGAATCATTTTACAGACCACAACCATTAGTAAAGCTAGTACACTCGTTATAAAAAATGAAAACCTCCAGCTGTTCTGTGAAATCAATAAGCTAGCTACTAACGGCATCAACAGCGCACCTAGACCAAATGATACTTCTAAATAGCTCATAACAATAGCTCTTCTACCAATAAATACTTCCATCATTAAAGTAGCTACAACTACTTCCAATGCGGCTACACCAATACCGTTTAAAAAATTGAATGCGATAATCCACTCAAATGGAGGCAATAAAAGCATACCTATTTGTGATAGCGCTATCATTAGTGCGGAAACTGTCAGTAAATTCATTTCTTTGAAGCGTCCTAATAGAAAAGAGGATAGCGGAACTCCTATCAAAAATCCTAAAGAACCTAATAATACAAGCTGTCCGCCAACCGTATAGGACACATGATAATGTGTTAACAATTGCGGTAAGACGGACCCTACGGCTGTAATGACTAATCCGCCCAGCAAATAAAGCGCATATGAAGCTAGCGCAAACTTTTTCATCTTCCCACTCCCTTAAATTCTCTAAAACTTTCTTTCTGTACTTAATTATAAAGCTTTTCCTTTAGTTGTTAACTGAAATTTGAGAAAAAAACCATTCTTCCTCCTCTACTTAATTTCCAGTCATTTATAGGATAAAACAAAAAGAAGAAGACAGATGTCTCCTTCTTTTTTGCTTTTTACTTTACAGTGACGCTTTTAAAATAGCTAAAATATCATCTTTATTTAGTTTTTTAAAGTTACCGAAACCTCCGTACTCCATTTCGCGAGCAGCAATTCCAGCAATTTCGTCTAGTCGCTCTTCTCCGATATCGTAATCTGCTAAGCGAGAAGGTGCACCAAGACTCGACCAAAAAGCGCTTAGTTTATCGATTCCTTCTAATGCAATTTCTTTGTCGCTTTTACCTGCAGTTTCAATATCGAACATGCTTGTCATTACACGTTTCATACGAGTAACATCTTGATCTACAACGTGTCGCATCCAATTTGGGAATAGGATTGCTAAACCGCCTGCATGAGGAATGTCATATACCGCTGATACCGCGTGTTCAATTGTATGTGAAGCCCAATCGCCAAAGTAGCCCATTTGAAGTGTTCCGTTTAGCGCGATTGTTCCGGAATATAAAATCGTTTCGCGGTGCTCGTAGCTTTGCAGATCTTCTAGTAATTTTGGTGCTGTTTCAATTACTGTTTGTAATACAGAATAGCACATACGATCTTGTAAAGGCGTGTTTTTCACGTTATGGAAATATTGTTCAAATACATGACTCATCATGTCTACCATGCCGTAGATAGTTTGATCTCTAGGAACAGACATCGTGTTCACAGGATCTAATATAGAAAATACAGGATGCGTAACGGCGCTTCCCCAAACGTATTTTTCATTTGTTTCCCAATTCGTAATAACAGAATCAGGATTCATTTCAGAACCTGTTGCTGCCAATGTTAATACCGTTCCGAACGGCAGTGCTTTTGTAGCCGTTACTTTTTTGTTAATAATATCCCAGACGTCTCCTTCATATTCAGCTCCGGCAGCGATTGCTTTTGTGCAGTCAATAACGCTTCCTCCACCGACTGCTAACATGAAGTCAATGTTTTCATGTCGGCAAATTTCAATTCCTTTTCGTACCGTAGATAGTCGAGGATTTGGCTCTACGCCCGCTAACTCATGTATATTTACGTTTAACTCTTTTAACAGCGTAAGAACTTGATCGTATAAACCGTTTTTCTTAATGCTTCCTCCGCCGTAAACAAGCAAAATATTTTTTCCGTATTTCGGGAGCTCTTCTGATAATGCTTGAAGCTGATCTTTTCCGAAGATTAATTTTGTGGGATTATGATAAATGAAATTTTCCATACTATCTGTATACCTCCTAGTTGAATATAAAGTAAGTTGTCGCATTACGCGAACAAGAATGTAAGTATAAATGTAAAACAAAAATTTTTCAAGAGTTAAGTTCTCAGATCGCGTACTTTATTTTATTGAGTGATTAAAATGAAGAAAATGGCTTCTTAGATATAAAAAAGAGAGCAAGTAAATGCTCTCTTTAAAGTTCTTTATAAGCCATTTTTCTATACGTAACAAATCCTTCTTTTTCGTAAAAGCTCTCGGCAATCGTATTGTCGCGCCAGTAATCTAACTCAATTGTAGTGATCTCTTTTTCACGAGCAATGCTATAAATTTCTTTCATTAAACTCGAACCAAACCCTTTGTTTTTGTAAGGTTCTGCAATATTTATTTGATGAACATAAATTGACTTGTAAGTCTTTTTAAACACTGTCTCTGAATACTGCTTTATTTCCAGCCAAGCGAATCCCACATGCTGTCCTTCGTCTTCTCCTAAAAGAAAGACAAATCTATCGTCTTTCATCACTTTCTTAAAAAATTCATGTACCTGATAAAAATCATATGTTTGAAAGCGCTCGGGGTATAATTCTACATGCAGTTGATGAACAGACTGATTAAGCTTGGCAATTGTATCAGTATCGAAAGTACGGCTAATCTTCAATTTTTTCTCTCCTATATATCTCGTATTTAGTAATGGTCATTATGAATTTATTTCGTTTAATATAGCCGGTGCGTTTGAGGTAAATAACAGATAGTTTTTATTGGTCGTTTTTATAAAGATGCGGTCAGTCGTTCCGTACGGAGGGCCAATTCGAATGGCGCTTACTTCTTTGCCTCCGTACGTGTCATCTTCCATTACTTCAAGAATGTCTTCTAACGGAATCGTAAAGTGTGAAAGCTGCCATTTTATAATGAGATTATCATTTATTTTTCGGACACTGATAGTTGGTGTAAACATTTTATACATCCCCTTCCCCTTAACTTTCTCCCTGTGAAATGTGTTCTTTTATCCTTAAAATTGCTTCTTTCGGACAGCCTTGAAAATACCCTCCATGGTAACAAATAACATGCTCAATGTCGTAGTGTAAGAATTTTTCCAGTGAGTGAACTGCTTGGTCCATATTTAAGGTCGTTTGTTTAACAGGTCCCATTAGTTGTTCATTTGCAAATACTAAAGCATCTCCAGCAACCAGTGTTTTTGATTTTCTTAAATAAAAGCTTACATGCCCAGGCGTATGTCCGGGAGTGAAAATAACTTCAATGCCTCCGCAGTATGGAAGCAGTTGATCTTTTTTGAATAATGTATCTACCTCAACTTTTGGGGGATTTTTATATAAATATTTTATTTCGTCAGGTATAGCTGCTAGTTCTTCGTTACTCATTCGACTCGCATTCGTTTTAATAAGCGGAAGTTTCCCTTCAATATACGGCTTATCAAATTCATGAGCATGTACGATGATATTTTCATTTGATTTTTTTCGTATATCAGTCGCACATCCTATATGATCTAGATCTTGGTGTGTTAGAAGAATTGCTTTTAGCTGTTCAATAGATATATTCAATTCACTCAAGGCCTCTTTCAGTTGATCGGTTTGCCCAGGCATTCCTGTATCAATTAGAACAGCTTCATCGTTATTCCAAACTAACGTAGGATTTAATATTATATCTTGGTCAAAAGCTCTGGCAGTCAACTGTAGCATTTCAACACCTGTAGAAATTCTCATTGCACTCCCCTTTTCTTATTAAAGTAAAAAGATTTTCAACCTCCACAATCGCTTAGCATGCAGTGGTATTCTTGAATTTTATCAATAAACAAAATAAAAACCAGACTGGAAAAAAATCACTTTTTATGCTATAATATCTATAAAATAAAGCTTACTATGATAGATTTTTATAAATAAAAAGGTGAACCTCGTTGTCCGAGGTTCACCTTTTTTGCTTATCGTTAGCCGTATAGCTTTTTTATTTCTTATCTTCTCTTTGGATACACGCATGCAAAGGTACAACCTTGGTTTTCTTTGCTATTTTATATCCCCACCACGTCGCTAAAAAGAGAGGCAGACCGATGTATGAGACCGTCAAGCCGTACCAATCAATTTTGTCGGAAAGTACCGCTTGATAATTCTGTCCTAGAATAACGATGAGGCACATTCCAAATGCAAGAACAGGACCTAGAGGAAACCATTTTGCTTTATACGCCAGTTCATTTATATCCCGTCCTGAAGCAACATATGCTTTTCGGAAACGATAGTGGCTGATGGCAATACCAATCCACGCAATAAATCCGCTCATGCCTGAAGCGTTTAAAAGCCACATATACATTTGATCACCAAAAATTGATGTTAAAAAGGCAAGACCGCCAATGATAGTGGTTAAAACAAGGGCGTTTACTGGAATTCCTCGACGATTAATTTTTCGAAGCGCTTTAGGCGCTTGCCCTTCATTGGCCATGGACCATAACATTCGCGTAGAAGCATATAAGCCAGAAGTTCCGGCTGATAAAACCGAGGTAAGAATAACAGCATTCATCACTGAAGCAGCTGCAGCAATTCCTGCTTTTTCGAAAACAAGCGTAAATGGACTAACAGCAATGTTATCCACATCTCCTCCTAGAAGAGATGGACTTGTGTAAGGAATGATAAGCCCGATTACAGCAATGGCTGCAATATAAAATAGAAGAATGCGCCAAAAGACTTGGCGAATGGCTTTTGGGATATTTTTTTGAGGGTTTTCACTTTCCCCCGCCGCAATGCCGACTAGCTCTGTACCTTGAAAAGAAAATCCCGCGATAAAGAAAATGCTTAGTACGGACAGAAATCCGCCGTTGACCGGCGCTTCTTCTAATGTAAAGTTTTTAAAACCGATATATTCACCGCCGAAAATACCAAAGATGGTCAGAAGGCCCACTCCGATAAACACGATGATGGTTACTACTTTTACGAGAGCAAACCAATATTCAGATTCTCCATAGCTTTTTACAGATAGGAAATTAAGTAAAAAAATTAAGCCTAAAAACAAAGCGCTCCAGATAATACTTGGCACATCAGGGAACCAAAACTTCATAATAATAGCAGAAGCAGCTATTTCTACAGCGAGCGTAACAGCCCAGTTAAACCAGTAGTTCCAGCCGAGCGCAAAGCCGAGAGCTGGGTCTACATAGTGACTGGCGTACGTTGAAAAAGAACCTGATACCGGCATAAACGTGGCCATTTCTCCAAGACTAGTCATGAGAAAGTAAACCATAATTCCAATAGCCCCGTAAGCAATCAGCGCTCCTCCAGGTCCAGCAGTTTGGATGGATGATCCGGTAGCTAGAAATAAGCCCGTTCCGATTGACCCTCCAATGGCAATCATGGTCATATGACGCGCTTTTAAATGGCGTTTTACATGCTTATCGTCCTGTTTTTTTTCTTCTTCATTACGATTTATATCGACCGCTTCCATACTTATCCCACCTTTATAAATGAACTATGCGCACATGTTTAACGTAAAGCGTATGAGAATATCCATCTCCCACAAAAAGTAGGAGATGGATCCTTCATTGCTTACTTTGAAAAATCAAAGTAGTTTCGTTTTAATAGACGAGGCAGGCTCATAAGCTGTTCGTACGTTACACTTTTTTCTAAGGCAGAGGTGTTGATTAAAAACAGTTGATCTTCAATGTGTCCAACCGTTGTATCTGTTTGATACGTAATTCCGCATTCTGAACATGTAATGGAAGGCGTCTCTTTAATTTCTATAGCTTTTGTGCCGTCAGGAAGCTCCCAATAAACCGTTGCATCCGTCTCTTTCGCTTCATAGGATTCGCACCATTGACATTTCAATATTATTCCTCCTTCGCTCCCGCCGTTTCGTATTTTTTCATTTGCGTTTCAAATTTTTTCTCTTTTAATTGATCGCGCTTTTCACGCTTGTCTTTTAAAGAGCTATGCTCTGGATTTTGGTCATACGTTTTCCGGCGGTCAAGACGGTTTAGACCTTCCGGTGTTAAGTTGAACTTTGTATCATCAATAATCGAAAGAACACCGTTGCTTTCAAATTTTTCAAATACTTCAGGATATACTTTTTTATAAAATTCTTCTGCGCTTCCACTTTGGTAATTTTGCGGCTCTGGATAAGATGTAATAACACCTTCAAAGTTTCGAAGCACCACTTTATTGGAGCTTTGAGAAATAATATAGTTTGGCTGCAGCGGAATTTTACCTCCTCCTCCAGGAGCATCCACGATAAATGTAGGAACTGCATAGCCGGACGTATGGCCTCGAAGTCCTTCCATAATTTCTAGCCCTTTGCTGATTGGCGCACGGAAATGACCGATTCCTTCTGATAAATCACATTGATAAATGTAGTAAGGACGCACGCGAATCTTTACTAAATCATGCATAAGCTGCTTCATGATTGGCACGCTGTCATTAATTCCGGCTAAAATAACCGCTTGGTTTCCGACTGGAACTCCTGCGTTCGAAAGCATTTCACAAGCACGCTTTGATTCTTCTGTAATTTCAATTGATGTGTTAAAATGCGTATTTAGCCAAACCGGATGATATTTCTTTAAGATATTGCACAGGTTTTCTGTAATGCGCTGCGGGAACACCACCGGTGCTCTTGTACCGATACGAATAATTTCTACGTGCGGAATATCGCGCAAATTTTTCAAAATATATTCTAAAATATTGTCATTGATTAATAGTCCGTCTCCTCCGGAAATTAATACATCACGGATTTGAGGGTTGGCTGCAATGTAATTAATAGCTGTATCCAGCTGTTTTTTTGGAACGCCCATGCCAATTTGTCCTGAAAAACGTCTTCTTGTACAGTAGCGGCAGTACATAGAGCATTGATTTGTAACTAAAAACAGCACGCGGTCGGGATAACGATGCGTTAAGCCAGGAACCGGTGAATCTTCATCTTCATGAAGCGGATCTTCTAAATCATACCGTGTTTTATGCAGTTCTTCTGAAATAGGAACGGACTGCATTCTGATTGGACATTTCGGATCGTTCTCATCCATTAACCATGCGTAATAAGGAGTGATATTTAACGGAATCGTTTTGGTTGCAATTTTTACGCCTTCTTCTTCTTGAGGTGTTAAATTTATGACTTTCTTTAAATCTTCCAATGTTTTAATTGTGTTTGTCAGCTGCCATACCCAGTCGTTCCACTGCTCGTCCGTTACATCTTTCCAAAGCTCGATTTCTTTCCAGTGTCTGCTTACTTTATATAATGTATTTTTCATTTTATATTCCCTCCAAAGTTCATTTTTTGAATAGATGTTCTACTAAGAAATTGACCGCACCATATAATAGCGATCTTCTCCTTCGCCAAACTCTCCTGATCGCGTTTCTTTAATCGTAAAGCCCATTTTTTTATACAGCTTCACAGCGCCTTCATTTTTCACATTCACAGTCAAACAAACGCTTTCAAAACTATCTTTTTGTAAAATCGAAAATATTTCTTCTAAGAACAGCTGTCCAATTCCGCTTCCTTGTTTATCAGAGCGGACGTAGAAACCAAAGATATAAGCTTTTGTGACATCTTTGTAATCTCGAAGCAGCTCGCAAATGGCAATTGGCCTTGCGTCATTTTCCTGGAAATATTGAATGAGCTTTCCATAGCGTGCTAAAGGTACAAGCGTCTGTTCATCAACGGCTCCCATGCCGGGAAACGCATCTTTTTCAAGTTCAATCATCATTTTTTGCTGCTCAGGATTTAACGATTCCGGCACTTCGATATAGTACTGCTCTTTTAATGCATCCATTTTTCTTTCCTCCTTTTTTCACTTTCATATTTTGCATCTTGCAGCGGCCATATTGGACTTGGAAGGTGCTGATAATTAAAGGTCGTTAAGCGGTTTGACGCTACGCCTGGCGCATCCACATAGATGATAGATCCTACAAGCGGTTCAAAAGCGGCTCTGAAATGATTTTTAGCTTTTAAACCAATGATTTTTTTCGTCGCTGGCTCAATGCCAATATGGCGAAAAAGTTCAGGATCATTGGCTGATACCGGCCTTCCAATCAGCAAAATATCCAATTCTCCTACTTGAATGTGAGCTGCACCTTTTACATTTACTTTTAAATGCTGATTAAACGGTCCTGAATTGTAAAACTCACCTTCCGACAAAGCAACGACCTTGGCCTCAACTTCAACGGGCTTTCCGAACTCAGGAGAAACTTTTCCTCCTAAGGAAAGAGAGACGTAATTCCCAGCTCCTGCTTGCACGCATTGTTTAATAGATTCAGGGTCATAAAGACCTCCAAACAGTGTCCTCGGCATATTTAGCTTCAGCATGTATTCCAAAAGCTCTGTTGTATCGCCGCTTCCGCAGCTTAAAGGATTGTCCGCTATATCAGCGAGCACTATTGGCTGTTCGTCTGATAGTTTTAACGCTGTTTGCAGACCCTCTTCAACGGTAGGCAAATCCACGATAAAATCTTCTTTTATACTCCAAAACTGAGAAGCTAGTCTCTTTGCTATTTTTTCTGCTGTTTCAGGATTCAAAGCTGTTACGAGCACGCTTGCTCCGGCAATTGAAATATCAGAATAAGGAAAGCCTCCAAAAATAGAAACATTGTATACGTCTTCTTCTTGCTCGGCTTGCTTAGCAAGGTCCATCATTTTTTTCATCGGCCCTTCTGCTGTTCGCATATTAATCGACGGCAAAAGCATAGGCATTTTTTTAAAAGATGCATAATAGATAACGCTTTCTTTTACTTGTGTTAAAAGCGCTCGCGCAGCGTTCACTCCTTGTTCGTACATATCAACATGAGGATATGTTTTAAACCCGAAATGAAGCGGCGTGTACGTAAGCATATCTTCACTGATATTTGCGTGCATATCGAGCGTAGTAGCAATGGGAACGTCGCTTCCTATGCAGCTTCTTATCTGACTTAACAAATGAGCTTCAGGATCGAAAAGATGCTCTACTACCATTGCGCCGTGCAAAGCGATTAATAAGCCATCTAGCGGGCCGGCGTGAGTAAGCGTATGCAACATTTGCTTTTCAATTGTGTAATAAGCTGCTGAAGATACAATCCCAGACGGAACTGCAGCTGCACAAACAAGGGGAACGATTTCTACCTGCTTCTCTTGCTTTAATACATCTAAAAATCCCCCTACTTCTGTTTTGGTTCCTGAGTATGCTTTATATATTTCCGTTCCAACAAAATAGCCTTCTTGTACAAAGTGTTCTATTTCTGTTTTTAATGGACTAAAGCTGTGAGATTCATGATAAAAAAAGGCAATGCCAATGCGATATGAAGACATGTGCTCCTCCTTTTCGCTAAGGTGCGAGATTAATAGTTGGTGTAGACAGACTTCCATTCTGTCATCACATCAAATGCATGATGAGAAACTTCCCTGTGGCCGTTGCCAGACATTTTCATTCCTCCGAATGCTACTCCCATTTCAGCATTAGATGTTCCGTTATTGATATAGACTAATCCGCTAACAGCGTCTTTTGCCGCTCGGCTGGCATAGTGCAAGCTGCTTGTATAAATAGAAGTGGAAAGCCCGTACATCGTTCCATTATTGACGCTCATTGCTTCTTCGTAGCCATCTACTTCAATAAAAGCAAGCACGGGACCAAAAATCTCCTCTTGAGCAATTGTGTGGTTCGAATGGACGTTATCAATAATTGTAGGCATGTAATAACAAGTTCCTAACTCTGATAAAGCATGACCTCCAAGCGCAATATTTCCGCCTTCTTCCACCGCTTTTTGTACGTAATTTTCTACTAAACGGCACTGCTGTTCATTAACAAGCGGTCCTATCACAACTCCTTGTTCAAGACCATTTCCAATCTTCATTTCTTTTGTAAGAGCTATTACTTTTTTCAAAAGCTCTTCTTTTACTGAACGCTCCACAATCACTCTGCTAGCTGCGGTACAGCGCTGCCCCGTTGTCGTAAATGCTGATTTAACAATTCCTTCTGCTGCTTTATCCAAATCGGCATCCTTTAACACAATAACAGCGTTTTTTCCTCCTAGCTCTAAAGAAATTCGTTTTAAGGTTTTGCTGCTCATTTCTGCTAACTGCTGACCAACTTCCGTAGAACCTGTAAATGATATGATTTTCACTTCAGAGTGCGTAGCAAGCTTTTGTCCAACAATTCTGCCCGATCCTGTAAGCAAGTTAATTGTTCCTTTTGGAAGCCCCGCAGCGTGCAATACTTCCATAAAAATCTTCGCTGAGAGCGCCACTTCTGAAGCCGGCTTCCAGACAACGGTATTGCCAGCGATTAAAGCGGCAAACATTTTATAAGAAGCGAGAGAAACAGGAAAGTTCCAAGGTGTAATACATGCCACAACTCCAAGCGGTTCGCGAACCATTTTTATATCTCGGTCAGGAAAGCCAGCGGGCACTATTTCGCCAAACAAACGTCTTCCTTCTCCAGCCATATACTGAGCTGTTGCAATGACGACACCAACTTCCCCTATGGATTCTGTCAGCGGTTTTCCCATCTCTTTTGTCATCACTTGAGCTAACTCTTCTTTTCTGTCTTCAAAAAGCTCAGCTGCTTTTGTTAAAAATGCTGCACGTTCAGGAATAGATGTATTTTTCCAGTGGCTGTAGGCTGTACTAGCCGCTTTTACCGCATCATCAACTTGACTAGCCGTAGCGACTGCGCACGTTCCAACGAGCTCTTGTGTTGCAGGGTTTATACTTTCAAAATAGGTTTGCTCCTCTTCACTTACCCACTCGCCGTTAATATATAAATTTCCTTGTAACAGTTCGATTTTAGTCTGACTCATATTGTTACCCTCCTTTTCATTTAAAAAGCTAGTTAATTGAAACTGCCTCTGTGATGGCTTCTTCTAGTAAAGACAGTCCTTGATCCAGCACGTCTTTATCAATATTTAGCGGCAGCATTAAACGAATGGTTTGCCCTTTGACTCCACAGTTCATAATTAGCAGTCTTTTTTCCAGCGCTTTTGATTTAATAACAGGGACATAAGCAGCTGCTGTTTCAACATGAAATTCAATACCAATCATCATACCAATTCCTCTAACCTCTTTAATAGCCGGTAAATGTCCGATAGAATGCTGAAGGCGTTTAACAATATCAGCGCCTACTTTTTCACTGCGCTCTACAAGCTTTTCTTCTTCAATGATTGAAATATTAGCTAAAGCCGCTGCGCACGATACTGGATTTCCGCCAAAAGTAGAACCATGTCCAGCTGTTGGCCATTTCTCATGCAGTTCTCGGCTTGCTACAATGGCTCCTAAAGGCATGCCGCCGGAAAGAGCTTTTGCCAAAACTAAAATATCTGGTGTGACTCCAGCATGTTCTGCGGCAAACATTTTTCCAGTGCGCCCAAATCCCGTTTGCACTTCATCAAAAACAAGCAGAATGCCATAATCATTCGCTATGTCTCTCAGTGCACGTAAAAAGCTAGAAGGAGCAGGGTAATAGCCTCCTTCGCCCATGACTGGCTCAATTACAATCGCCGCTACGCGTGAAGGATCCACTCGCAGATCAAACAGCTTTTGCAGTTGATTTAAGCAATATGCTTCTGCATCTTCCTCGTCAACATTAGGAAGCTGACTTGGATAAGGATAAGGGACGTGATACACTTCTCCTAAAATCGGCTCGTAGTAGCTGCGGTATTTTGAGCTTGAAGCCGTAATAGCTGTAGCTCCTAATGTACGACCGTGAAAAGAACCTTCAAAAGCAATTATCGCTGGTCTGCCAGTGGCCGCTTTTGCTAATTTGAGCGCACCATCAATGGCTTCTGCGCCTGAGTTTGAAAAAAACACCGTGTCTAAGTTTCCAGGCGTAATTTGCGCAAGTTTTTCTGCCAAATTCACTGCTGTTTCGTAATAGCCGTAGTTTAAGCCTAGGTGAAGCAGCTGATCTGCTTGTTTTTTTATCGCTTCTACCATCTTTTCATGCGTATGACCCACTGCATTGACAGCTACTCCTGATACAAAATCAATATATTCCTTGCCATCAGCTGTCCAAAATTTCGCACCGTGCGCTTTTTCAACAACAAGCTCTGTTACTCTTGTCATCACCGGTGATAAATGTTTTTTTCCTTTGATTTGAAGCTCTTCTGTTTTATTTTGCACTTTCATATGACTCATCCTTTCTTATGTGCTGATAAAAAATAGAAAACGCATGATCTAGCAATCTTACTATTTCATCAACTTCTGATTTCGTTATATTTAAAGGAGGACTGATAATGATATGTTCTCCTTTATGTCCATCTATAGATCCGGACCCTGGATAAAAGACGCCTCCAAGCTCCATACAAATTTCATTGAGCTTTTCGCTGGCTGCTTCACGTGGCTCGAAAAATATCTGTTGATTGGCGTCTTTCATTAGTTCTAACCCAATTAAAAGTCCGCGGCCGCGAATATCTGAAATATAA
This sequence comes from Priestia sp. SRI_019, assembly GCF_057586255.1. Lineage (NCBI taxonomy): Bacteria > Bacillati > Bacillota > Bacilli > Caryophanales > Bacillaceae > Priestia > Priestia sp. SRI_019. Next base: position 417,565 of record NZ_JBYCZN010000002.1, read on the forward strand.
GGATGCTTGCGCTGCAGAGCTACTAAACATTCCATTAAATACGCGCCTTGAGTTTCAACGTTTTGAAGGATATTCATTTCTTCATACATATCCAAAGCAGCAAGACCTGCCGCTATTGAAACAGGATGTCCACTGTACGTATAGCCATGAAGAAATTTCCCGCTACTATTTTCTAACAGACCTTGAATCAGACGGTCATGCACGATCATTCCTCCTAAAGGAGCGTACCCAGCTGAAACTCCTTTACCAAACGTTAGGATATCGGGTTCGATGCCGAATTGTTCCACTGCAAAATCAGTTCCCGTTCTCCCGAAGCCTGTCATCACTTCATCAACAATCAAAAGAATGTCATAGCGGCTGCAAAGCTCACGTAATTTTTTGAAATAGTCAAGCGGAGGTACAACAGCTCCTTGCTGACTTCCTACAATGGGCTCTGCGATAAAAGCTGAAATATTTTCCGGACCGAACTCTAAAATGGTTCGTTCAATATCGGTGACGCAGCTCCAGTTTTGATTTGCCACGCAGTCTTCTTGATTGCGATTATACGGACAGCGATGACAATAAGGAGAATAAACGTGCGCAAAATGTAAAAGATTAGGTGTATACGGATATCTTCTTTTTACGTCTCCTCCAGCTGATAGTGCGCCTATCGTATTTCCGTGATAAGACTGCCACCTTCCGATTACGATGTGTTTTTGCGTCTTTCCGGCATCTCTGTGATATTGCCTTGCTAATTTTAATGCACTTTCATTTGCTTCTGATCCCCCTGATGTAAAATAGACTTTGTTTAAATGAGTGGGCGCCATTTTACCAATGACACCTGCAAGTTTATGCAAAACATCCGTTTCAAAACGCAATGTGTGAACAAACGCCGCGTTTTTTGCCTGCTCAGCCATCGCCTCGGCTATTTGTCCAATGCCGTGCCCTAAATTTGCCGCCACGGCCCCGGAGCAGCCGTCTAAATACTTTTTTCCTTGTTCATCTATTAAGTAGCTTCCTTCGCCGTGCGTGATCATTGGGTACTTTTTTGTTAAATCTCTATGAAACACATAATCTCTTTTTATTTCGTCCATCTTTCCACCACCATCGCCATTCCTAAGCCTCCTGCAACGCAAATAGTAGCCAGGCCGTATCGTCTTTTTTGCTTGTGAAGCTCATGACACAGAGTTGTGATAATTCTTGCCCCGGAGCAGCCTAAAGGATGTCCAAGCGCAATTGCTCCTCCGTTTACATTCACTTTCTCTGATGTGATATCCCATTCTCTTAAGCAAGCAATACTTTGGGCGGCAAAAGCTTCGTTTAATTCAATCAAGTCTATATCATCTAAGCTTAAACCAGCTTTATTTAAAGCAATTTGTGAAGCCGAAACAGGGCCAATTCCCATTTCCTTTGGAGAGACGCCCGATGCTGCAAACGACACAATCTTTGCCATAGGTGTTAATCCGAGGTGCTCAGCTTTTTCTTCCGACATCAGCAGCAGCATCGAAGCGCCATCGTTTCTGCCGGATGAATTGCCGGCTGTCACCGTTCCATTTCTTTGAAAAACAGGCTTAAGCGCACCAAGCTTTTCTTTGCTAGTAAGACGAGGAAATTCATCTGTTGCAAAATGCCTCATACCTTTTTTTCCTTCTTTTACAGCTACCGGGATAATTTCTTCTTCAAACAAATCAAGTTCTATAGCCCGCCTAGCTTTTTCCTGACTATAAAAAGCAAACTCATCTTGTTCCGTGCGGCTAATACTATATTTTTCAGCGAGCCATTCGGCCGTCTGTCCCATCGTAAACGTTCCGTATAATGTTTCAGGCTGTGATTTTGGCTGACTTTCTGTATTAGAGTCATAGAGTGTTAAATCACCAACGTGAAAACCAAAACGAGTGCCTACCGTATAGTGCGGTGCTTGAGACATGCTTTCCACTCCTCCGGCTAATACCACTTCGGCTTGACCTGATAAAACGGACATAGCTCCATTCATTACAGCCTGCATGCCTGATCCGCACTGGCGGTGCACGGTATAAGCTGGAATACGTTCAGAGAATTGAGCTTTCAGCCCGGCTACTCTCGCTATATTAGGAGCATGAGCGCTTTGTTTCGTCTGTCCGACAATGATTTCATCAACAATCTCTGACGTATATCCCGCTGAAGACAAATTGTTTTTCATCACAAGAGAGACTAGTTCTTCTGGAAGCGTATCTGCAAGCGAACCGCCAAAATTTCCAATAGGCGTTCGAAATGCATTTACAATCACTGCCATTATGCTGTCACCTCATTGTTTTTATTAAATAATTTAGAAACGCGAAAAGAAGCCTGCGTTTTTTGTTGCACTGTCTCTAAAGAAACACCCGGAGCTGTTTCAAGAAGTTCAAGACCATGTTCTGTTACCGAAAAGACAGCTAATTCTGTAATAATCATATCGACTCGTCGCTCTGAAGTAAGCGGATAGGTTAAATTCCTAACTACCTTGGACTCTCCTTGACTATTCGTATGAAGAGTAGTCACAATAACTTTTTTTGATCCTTCTAATAAATCCATTGCTCCTCCCACGCCAAGAACACTTTTCCCAGGAACAGCCCAGTTTGCAATTCGGCCTGTTTCATCTACTTGAAGCACTCCAAGAATCGATACATTCACATGGCCTCCGCGTATCATGGCAAAAGAATCAGCGCTGTTAAAAAATGAGGCACCTTCCAAAACCGTGACGGGCAGCTTTCCCGCATTCACAAGTTCTGGATCTATATAATCTTCTTCAGGAGTAGGGCCAACGCCAAGAATCCCGTTTTCTGAATGTAAAAACACGTGAACATCGGGTGAAATATAATTAGCAACTAAAGTAGGAATGCCGATTCCTAAGTTCACTACATCTCCGTGACAAAGCTCTTTTGCAGCACGCGCAGCAATATATTGTTTGACGTTCATCTTATTGTTCTCCTTTCATTACGATATAAGTGACGTATAAATGAGGAGTTACAATTTCTTCAGGAGAAATCTGTCCAACTTCAACCACTTCTTCTACTTCAGCAATCACGATATCAGCAGCCGTTGCCATCATTGGATTAAAGTTTCTTGCTGATTTACTGTAAATAAGATTTCCGAGTCGATCTGCTTTTTTAGCTTTTATTAGAGCTACATCTGCGTGCAGCGATTCTTGCAAAACATATTTCTTTCCTTTTAATACTCGTTCTTCTTTTCCTTCCGCAAGCTGAGTCCCTACGCTCACAGGCGTATAAAATCCTCCGATGCCTGCTCCTCCTGCCCTAATAGCCTCGGACATTGTTCCTTGCGGGATGAGCTCCACTTGGAGTTCTTGTTGTTGATAAGCGTGTACAACTTCAGGGTTGGAAGTAAAATAAGAACCTATGGCTTTTTTTACTTGTTTTTTTTGAACCAATACACCTAATCCTTTTCCAGGTTCACCGAGGTTATTACTAATAATCTCTAAATCTTTAAGGTTTGATTTGGCAATCGCTTCAATCAGACTAAGCGGGCTTCCAACGAGACCAAATCCACCTACCATAATGCGTGCGCCATCTGTTATTTTTTCTATTGCTTCTTCGCGCGTGATGATTTTGTTCATTTTGTTTCCTCCTTTTCTTTTTATATTTCACAGCGCTTTACGCGAAAAAAACCAAGCAGGATACAATGACTTCCCAAAGAAACAGGGATGTCCCCACTCTTTGTAAAGTGTGTGTATCTGCTTGGTTTTAATAAGACCATGAAAAGAGGTTGTCTTCTCACTTTATTCTAACCAAACGCTATGTAATTTTTTGATTCACATTATCCCAGTAACGTTGGATTGCAGCCTGAAGCGCTACGATAATCGCCTGTTGAGATGGAGCAAAATAATAGTTTTGAATACGTTCAATAAGAGGTTCAATTCCATCTGCAAGGCAGTAACCAATAAGCAGCTTCCGGAAAAAATTTTGCGTCAGCTCCGTAATAAACGTAAACTCAGCATTTACAATTTTATGCTCTGTCAGATCCACTTCTAGTACAATTCCCGCATGCTTATACATTTCATACATGGAAGTTCCCTGTGGAGCTTTTGCATATCCTGTCACAATGACTGTATTCAGTATTTGCATGCCCCTTAATCTCCTTTTAAAAACTATTTAATTACTCCGCACTTTTACACTAATAATTCTGAAAGGTCAAATGAGATTAACTCATTTTCTTTTAGTTATGTAAGTGCTTTCATTTTTAAAAAGATATATTCTTACACAACTAATATTTCGCCTTTTCTAGACAAAATCCTTCTTTTCTTTTAAAAAAACTTTCTATTTTTTTATTTATTCGGCTTTATTGAAATTTATTCGAGTCTCCATCAAACTTTTCATCCGCTATACGGATGGACTCTGTTGGACAGCCTTCAAACGCATCTATTAAATCGTCTTCCAGCTCTTGGGGCACTTCAGCCGTGCCTTGATTATCATCAAGTATAACGAACGCAATTCCTTCATCATCGTAATCATAAATATCAGGTGCCGCAGCTCCGCATGCACCGCATGCAATACACGTTTCTTTATCGACTATCGTATATTTCCCCATAATCATTCTCCTAACTAAGTTTAAAAGTTATTACTCATTACCAGCCGCGTTCTTGCATACGATTTTCTGGTAATAATGATGAAATTTCAATTCCTTTCATTGCACTTCCTAATCCTTTTGATAAGTTTGCAATGAGTTCATAGTCTTGATAATGCGTTGTTGCTTCCACGATTGCACGCGCAAATTTTTCAGGGTTGTCTGATTTGAAGATTCCTGATCCAACAAATACACCGTCTGCTCCAAGCTGCATCATTAACGCTGCGTCCGCGGGTGTTGCTACGCCGCCTGCTGCAAAGTTTACAACCGGTAAGCGGCCTTCACGTTTAATTTGCAGTAATAGCTCATAAGGCGCACCTAATAGTTTTGCTTCTGTCATTAACTCGTCTTCATCCATGCCTACAACTTTACGTACTTGAGCGTTTACTTGGCGCATATGACGCACTGCTTCGACGATGTTTCCTGTTCCTGGTTCGCCTTTTGTACGAAGCATCGAGGCACCTTCACCAATTCGTCTTGCTGCTTCCCCTAAATCACGGCATCCGCATACAAATGGAACCGTAAATGTACTTTTGTTAAGATGATATTCCTCATCAGCTGGAGTGAGTACTTCACTTTCGTCAATGTAGTCTACACCCATTGCTTCTAGCACGCGTGCTTCAACAATATGGCCAATACGAGCTTTTGCCATAACTGGAATGGATACAGCATTCATCACTTCTTCAACAATTGTTGGGTCTGCCATACGAGACACGCCGCCTGCTGCACGGATATCAGCTGGAACACGCTCTAACGCCATAACAGCAACAGCCCCTGCTGCCTCTGCAATTTTTGCCTGTTCTGCATTGATCACGTCCATGATAACGCCGCCTTTTTGCATTTCCGCCATTCCCCGCTTCACGCGGTCCGTTCCATTTCTCACCATATTCAATTCCTCCTTTATATGTTCAAACACTTATTATGCAACTTCCATGCCAGTGTTAAAATATAGAAGAAATTAGTAAAAAGCATTGATTTTTATGCCAAATTATTAAGCGATTTTTAAAAATTTGGCAGGTGAAAGCCAATTTTTTAAACCAAAACAGCTCCCATCCCTATTAGAGACGGAAGCTGTTTTGTTAAGGAACTAACACTAATTTTCCGGTCGTTTTTCTTCCTTGAAGCAGACGATGTACATCTGCCGCTTCATCAAGTGAAAATGTGCCGCCCAGCATTAATTTTAACTGACCGGAATTTACGTAGTTTAATAGCTCATGCAAACTTTGCTGATAAAGTGTTGGTTTTGCCATCATTTGAGGTAAGAAAAAGCCGAGAACCGATTGATTTTTTTCCATCAGGCGGGCGGGGTTGAATTTTACAGGTTTTCCGCTAGCCATTCCGTAAAAAACGAGGCGCCCAAATGGTGCAAGACATTGAAGAGATTCATAGAATATATGCCCTCCTACCATTTCTAAAATAATATCGGCTCCTTTTCCTTCCGTCACTTCTAAAATTTGTTTTTCCCAGCCTGTTTCTGTATAGTTAATCGCTTCGTCAGCTCCGAGATTTTTTGCAAGCTCAAGCTTTTCTTTGGAGCTCGCTGTAGCAATAACTTTTCCAGCTCCAAAAATTTTGGCAAGCTGAACAGCTAAGGTTCCAACACCGCCTGCTGCCGCATGAACGATGACGGTTTCTCCTTTTTCAAGGCGACCCATTGTTTTTAAAATATGATAAGCCGTGAGTCCTTGAAGAGGCAAAGCAACCGCTTGTGTTAAATCCACATTCTCCGGCAACGGAATAAGGCCTCTTGAATCTGCCAGCGTGTACTCAGCGTATCCTGTTGCTCGATTAGATCCCAGCAGCGTCACGACTTTTGTACCTACTTTTATCCCTTTTACATCCTCGCCTACTTCAACCACTTCGCCCGCAACTTCAGAACCTGGGATAAAAGGAAGCGGTGTTTCGACTACGTATGCTCCTTCACGGCGCGCAGCGTCGGCGTAATTAACGCCGATTGCCGCAACTTTAATGAGCACATCTTTCTTTTTTGGTACAGGGCGTGCAATATCGATCACTTGAAGAACATCAGGTCCTCCGTACTGCGTAAATTGAATGGCTTTCATCTTATATCCTCCTCTTATTTCCCTTGAAATAGTGGCTTTCTTTTTTCTTTAAACGCAGATATTCCTTCTTGATGATCTCTTGTTTCTACCATAAGAACTTGCGTTAGCCTTTCTTGTTCAAGGACTTGTTCTAATGTTAAATGAAAGGAATCGTTGACAATTTTTTTCATTTTTCCATACGCTTTGGTTGGTCCTTGTGATAAGCGACTTGCAAAGGATGTGACCTCATCTTTCAGCTGATTTAACGGTACTACACGGTTTAAAAAACCAGCTTTGTAAGCCGTGTCGGCATCCATAGGCTCTCCTAAAAATAATAGTTCCTTCGCTCTATGGGGACCAACGACCTTTGTAAGAAAGTAAAGGCCTCCTCCGTCTGAAATCAATCCAACTTGAGAAAAGCTTAATACGAACCGACTTTCTTCTGACGCAATGATAAAGTCAGAAGCGAGAGCTAAATTAAAAGCCGCTCCTGCTGCAAATCCATGAACTGCTGAAATAATTGGCTTCTCTAGATTTTGCATCGCTAAAATACATTCATTTAAACGGCCGATATGTTCATAAACATCAGATCCGGATGCTTGGCCCATCGTTTTTACATCGCCTCCGGCAGAAAACGAGCGCCCTGCTCCATTTAATATAACCACTTTAATAGACTCATCGCTTTGCGCCTGTTTTATTTCAGCTGTTAACTTTTCAATCATTTCCTCACTGAATGCATTTAAACGATCCGGCCGATTCAACGTTAAAGATAAAATAGTCCCCTGCTTTTCTACTACTAAATCACTCATAATTCGGATTCCCTCCTCTTTAATTTGCATTAAACGATAAGCCACCCGCCATCTACTAATAAATCACTTCCCGTCATATAAGATGCCTCTTTAGACGCTGCGAAAGCAATAACATTTGCAATTTCATCTGGTTTACCTACACGTTTTAAAGCCGTATTTTTTTCGATTGCCTTAGTGAAGCGCTCATTTTCAAGTCCAGGCTGCGTTAAAGGTGTTTCTACGAATCCAGGAGACACAGAGTTTACTCTGACTCCACAGGGAGCTAACTCAAACGCCATTGCTTTTGTAAAGTTAATTAAAGCAGCTTTAGCAGCGCTGTAGTGAGGGATTTGTGCACCTGCTTTATGTCCTGAAAGAGAAGCGATGTTAACAATAGATCGATTTCCTCCTATTTCTTCAGTTAAAAAAGGAATCAAATGTTTTGTAACAAGAAATACGCTTGTTAAATTGACGTCCTGCACGTGTTTCCACTGTTCAAGCGTTGTTTCTTTGATGGTTGAATTAACTGATCCGCCTGCGTTATTAATTAATAAATGAATTTGTCCGTACTTTTCTTTTATAAACTCAGCAAGCTCTTTGACGTCTTCTTCTTTCGTTACATCAGCTGGGAAAATATCCGTGCATTTTCGTTCACACCGTGTGTCAATAGACGATGCAGCCTGTACTAGCTTTTCTTTCGTTCGCCCGACAAGAATGACGCGAGCTCCTTCTTTCGCCATTCTCTGAGCGGTCGCTTCTCCAATGCCGCTTCCAGCTCCTGTAATAACAGCTATTTGCCCTTCAAAACGCATAATATCCCTCCTTATACAACATATCGCCCGCTGTCGATAAATTCACGGGCAATATCTCGATTGCGCGTGAACTCTCCTTCACTTTGCAAATCATTCATCCATTTCCCAAGAATTGTACGGTATTGTCGGTGTTTTTCACCCGTTAACATCCCGTTTATTAATTGTCGAGCCTGCTTTTCAATTTCAAATAGCGTTTCACTGACAACGGTTGCTGTCAGCTTGCTTTTTAACTTTTCTTTTTCTTCTCCATTTCTGATTACGGCTTTTTCCGCGCGCAACACAGATGACTCTATGGCAAATAGTCCAACAGCAATTTCTGCGAGCTTCATCAGCGTTTCTTGTTCTTGTGCTAAATTGGCGTTAAACGTTTGGAATGCTGTTCCTAACAAAGCAAGAAATAAATGTCTTGTTGTAATAACCGCCTGCTTTTCTCTTGCTAGAAGTTCATTTGAAGATATTTCCCACTGACCGCTCATCAATTCACTAACAGCATGTTCTACTTGTTTGCTCAGCTCTATTTCTCCTTTGGCTGATTTTTTTAGAAGCTGAGTTGGAAGCAAAAGGCGGTTGATTTCATTTGTGCCTTCAAAAATACGATTGATGCGTGAGTCACGATATACTTGTTCTATTTTATATTCTTGAATAAACCCTGCGCCTCCATGAAGCTGCAGCGATTCATCGGCAATTAAATCAAGGGTTTCCGATCCGTACACTTTACAAACTGAACATTCCATTGCAAATTCAGCCAGCTGTTTAGCTACTAACTGATGATTTTCACTTTCATATAAGCCGCCAAGTGCCTCTTCTAGTAAACCAGCTGTACGGTACTGAATAGATTCAGATGCAAAAATACGAGCTGCCATTTTTGCTATCTTTTCTTTTGAAGCATTAAATTCTGCAATAGCTGTTTTAAACTGCTTGCGTTCTTTTGTATAACCTAAAGCAAGTTCAAACGCATATTTCGCTGCGCCCATACATGCAGAACCTAAGTTAAAACGCCCAAGGTTTAAGACGTTTAACGCAATCAAGTGACCTTTTCCTACTTGTCCAAGTACGTTTTCTACGGGTACTAAACAATCTTCATAAATAACCGGGCGAGTAGACGAGCCTTTGATTCCCATTTTCTTTTCTTCTGGCCCAAGAGATAGTCCTTCAAAATCTTTCTCTACAATAAAAGCGGTAAAATGTTCTCCGTCTACTTTTGCATATGTGATGAACGTATCTGAAAAGGCAGCATTGGTAATGTACTGCTTCGTTCCATTTAATACATAATGCGTTTTTTTAGGATTTAATACGGCTTTTGTTTGGGCTGCAAGAGCATCAGAACCAGCTTCTGGCTCTGTCAAACAGTAGGCGCCAATATATTCACCGCTTGCCAATTTAGGCAAGTATTTTTCTTTTTGCTTCTTGGTGCCAAAATACGTAATAGGAAGTGTTGCAATGCATGTATGATTAGAATGAGCCACTCCATATCCACTTGTCCGGCCAATGATTTCACCGACGAGTCCTTTGCTTACTTTGTCAAGACCTAGTCCTCCATATGTTTCTGGAATACTGTGAGCAAGAAGTCCAAGCTCGCCTGCTTTGTGCATCAATTCTACTACTTTATTAAAATCCTGCTGCTCAATGTCATTATGGTAAGGGTCTACTTCTTTTTCAATAAACTGCTTTGCTGTTTGAGCAATCATACGATGCTCATCCGTTAAGTCTTCGGGTGTATAGACGTGATCCGCAGATGTTTTTTTTAGTAAAAATGCTCCGCCTTTTGCTTCGGTTTTCATTTCAGACATATCGTTTCCTCCCCGTTTACTAGCTTTTTTTTCACTACCTTAGGAACTACGGAATAGACGTTTTTTCGGCTTACAAAGCCAATTTCTTCTAGAAATCCATACTGAGTGAGCATTTCTCCTACGGCTGAGCGCTTCAATATTTCAACAGGTGAATGCTCATAAGCCTCATATAAAAGCAGTGCGGCTTTTGCAGCATCCGTTAAATGAAATGGTTTTAGTTGCAGCAGACAGCTTATAAAGTACCCCGCTCCATACAAATCTTCTAAACAGAAGCGATCGGATGAACCTGAACAAACTAATAAAACAGTTTCATCTTGACTTGGTTGACAAACAGAACTGGCAACCGCTTCTCCGTTTAAAAGCGAAGCTGTATATACATGGCTGGCTTTTTCAGCGTTATGAATGGCTACGGTTCCGTTAGTCGTGGACAAAATAACTGTTTTATTTTGAACATGCTGCTTTAATGTGCTGGGATTCGGATCAAAAAAGCCTTCAATCGTTTTCCCTCTATATTCGCCTACAAGCGCAATATCATCAGGCTTGTACGTTTTTGCTTTTTTACGCGCTTCTTCTTCGTTTTTTACTGGAATAACTTCTCTTGCTCCTTGCTGTAAAGCAGCGGCAATTGTTGACGTAGCTAATAAGACGTCAAATATAACAACCGTTTTTCCTTCTAGCTTTTTGGCAAGAAGCTCTTCTTTTTTTAGTATTACGTGAACTTTTCTTTTCATATATGTCCCCGTTCTGTGTGCAGAGCATGAATAATTAGTGTTTTTACATAATCTCCAAATTGTGAAAACCGTTTATCATTTGTTTGGCCTTTTTTATAGCGGTAATAAATTTGCTGACAAATGACAGCAAGTTTGAAGTACGCAAACTTCAGGTGAAAGTCAATGTGTGAAACATCCCGTCCGCTTTTTTTAGCGTATGCTTCTACAAAATCTCGACGGGAATAAAAGCTTTTTTGCACAGTAACAGGTGGATTTCCGAGTCCTCTTTTTAAAAGTTCAGGATCGCTGTCTTCCATCCAGTAGCTCAGCGCCACTCCCAAATCGGCAAGCGGGTCTCCAACGGTTGTCATTTCCCAATCAAATAATCCTACAATTTTATTTCCATCCGGTGAAAATAACGTATTGTTAAGCTTATAATCATAGTGAATAATGGTCGAATGCTGTGTAGTGGGGATGTGTGTAGTCAACCATTTTTTTAGGGCTTCTACTTCCGGTATGTCACTTGTTTTTGATTTTTCATAACGATGAATCCAGCCGTGTACCTGACGTTCTAAAAATCCTTCGGGCTTGCTGATTTTTTCAAGAAGCGTACCTTTATAAGGAACATCATGAAGCTGAGCAAGGACATCCACCATTTGTTCTGAAATACGACGGCAAAGTTCGCTAGTTCCTTTCACGTCTTCTGGAAACGCTGTGTCGATGAGAACACCGTGCTTTCTCTCCATTAAAAAAAAGGGTTTCCCGACCACCGTCTCATCTTCACAAAACACATACGGCCTAGGAGCGAGAGGGAAAGACTTCGATAAAACAGATAAAATCTTGTATTCTCTTTGCATGTCATGCGCTTTTGGCGCAACTGGTCCAAAGGGAGGGCGTCTCAACACCGCCTCCCACTCTCCGACTGAAAGAGCGTAGGTTAAATTGGACGCACCTGATCCAAATTGCTTGATTAAAAGAGGCTCTTTAGGTAAATCAGAAATCGAAACACGGAGAAACTGATGCAGTTTTTCCGTGTTTAATTCCTCTCCTTTTCGTACGGGAATGATTTGTGACATTCTTTTACCACCTGCTTTTTTATAGTTAAACAGCTACTTTATAATTCATCAAAAACTGCTTAATGTCTGCTGGAATAGAAACGCTTTTTTGTGCATCAAAATCAAAGTACACGATGACAGCTTCTCCTTTAGCAATAAGCGACCCCGTCTTGCTGTCGGTAATTTCATGGCCAATTGTAAAGCTTTTATTGCCGACATTAGATACAAAGGTTTTAATCATTAGCACTTGATTAAAATAACCTTGCGCAACAAAATCACATTTAGTAGAGGCTAAAATATACTCCCACTTTTCTGTATGCATGGATGCTCCCATTTCTTCAAAAAAAGCAATCCGGGCCTCTTCTAAATAAATGAAATAGCTCGTATTGTTAATGTGACCGAGTGCGTCTGTTTCGCAAAAGCGCACTTTGACCTGTGTTTCATACATGATCTTCTCCTCCTTTATTTATGTGAAAAAACAGCGGGACGCTTTTCAATAAATGCTGATACTCCTTCTTTAATATCTTCTGTTTGAAAGACTTCTTCAAACAGCTCTGCTTCAAGTTCAAGACCTTCAGATAATGTACGATTTATTCCTTCGTTTACCGCTGTCTTAATTCGAGAAAGTGACGGAAGAGAGTGACGGTTAAATTTCTTAGCCAGCTCTTTTGCTTTTTCAAGCCCTTTTCCTTTAGGCGTGACATGATTGACAAAGCCTGCATGAAGCGCTTCTTCTGCAGAAACAGGACTGCCGGCAAACATCCACTCTTTAGCTTTAGAAACGCCAATTACTCGTGGAAGACGCTGAGTGCCGCCGCCTCCAGGAAACAATCCGAGCTTCACTTCCGGAAGACCGATTTGAGCATGTTCTTCGGCAATACGTATATCAGCGGTTAGTGAAAGTTCGCATCCTCCTCCAAACGTTAAACCGTTTAACACGACAATTGTTGGTTTTTCAATGTTTTCAAGTTTTTGCAAAACACGATGGGTTTTCATAAATTCTTCTTTAATGCCGCTTTGCCCCATTAACTGAGGAAACTCTTTAATATCAGCTCCAGCCATAAACGCCCGATCGCCCGCTCCTGTTAAAATGATTGTAATGACATCAGGGTCTTTACTAAGCTCTTCATACGTTTCTTCAAGCTGCTGCACAACAGTCTGGCTCATTACATTTAAAGGCGGGTTATCAATCGTTACAATTGCCGTTTTTCCCTCTTTTTCAACACGTACAAATTTTTTCATCATTACTTCACTCCTTGTGTGTGGTATGTGTAAAAACCTTTTCCTGTTTTACGTCCAAGCTCGCCTTTTTGAACTTTTTCTTCAATACACGCAGCTGGCTTGTCCTCTGGATCCCTCGTTTCGCTATAGCGCTGCTGCATCACAAAATATCCGACGTCAATTCCCGAGAGATCCATCAATTCAAAAGGACCGATCGGGTGATTGAGTGCTTTTTTGCAAATCGTATCAATATCTTCAAAATCTGCGTATCCATTTTCATAAAGAAAAACGGCTTCTTTTTGCAACGCTCCTAAAATTCGATTAGCAATAAAACCTGAGATTTCTTTTTTCAGAAGGACTGCTGTGCGATTAATTTGCTTGCAAACGTCCATTGTCGTTTGAGCTGTTTTTTCACTTGTCTTTTCACTCATCACAACTTCTACGCAGTCCATTACAAGGGGAGGGAAAAAGAAATGCATGTTAACGATTTGCTCTGGACGGTTTGTTGCACTTGCAATAAGCGAGTTAACAATTGTTGAACTATTCGATGCTAAAATGGCGTGACTTGGTGCGTACTCATCTATTTCTTTAAAGACACTTTGTTTTACATCTAACTTTTCTACCACAGCTTCAATTACAAAATCAGCATTCGAAACCGCTTCCTTTAATGTGTTTGTAAAAGACAATCTTCGAAATGCGGCTTCTTTAGCCTCAGAAGAGATTTTTCCTTTATGAACCCACTTGCCTATAATTGCTTCCAGCTTGTTTTTCGCATCAATGAGTGATTGTTCATTCATATCTTGAATAATTGTTTCATATCCTCCGAGTGCACAAAGCATACCGATTTGATGTCCCATTTGTCCTGCTCCAATAACAGCAATACGCTGTATATCTTTACTATTCATGTTATAACCTCCTTTTAATATAAAAGGAGAGAAAGAGCTTGTACTTTCCCGCCTTTTACGAGCACTGTCTAGCCCAGCAGCTCCTATGACTCAATACCTTTCATCAGCATCTTATAAAAAATAGCCGCAACTTCTCGATCTGTCTTTTCACCATCCGGCTGAAACCAAAAATAGCTCCAATTCGTCATTCCTAATATGCCTAGCGTGACGATATCTGAAGGCAAATCTGAACGGAACTGCCCTGCTTCCATGCCTTTTTCAATAATTTCCTGTACGTTTTCTTTAAAACGATCGCGCTTTGGAATGATTTGTTCTAAGTGTTCTTCACTCAAATGACGCATCTCTCGAAAAAACACTTTAGCTCGAAGACCTTCTTTCTCAATATCATGAACAAGTTTAAAGATAATACTGTGCAGCTTTTCTGGATAAGATGTTGTCTTATCTGCAAGAATCGCCTCTTGGTTTTCTATTAATCTTTCAATATATTGAAGGTGAATGTCCATTAAAAGCTCTTGTTTGCTTTTAAAATAATAATAAAACGTTCCTTTTGTGACGTTTAATTCATTTACAATATCTTGAATCGACGTTTCTTTGAAACCTTTTTGAGCAAAAAGCTGAATGCTTCGTTCCATCATCAAATCTTTCATCGTCAAACCCTCTCTGTCTTTTCTCATTTTCACAAATTATACCATGGCTTAGAGGGAGCTTTTGAAAAAGTTTGTTTATGTTCAGCTTATTTACATCGTTTCTTTCACCACTTCTTCTCGCAGTGCCCGTCGCAAAATTTTTCCTACATTGGTCTTAGGGAGCTCAGCGCGAAACTCAAAGATTCGCGGAATTTTGTAAGCGGCAAGGTGCTGTCGACAATAAGAAGTAAGCTCTTCTTCGGAAAGAGATTTCCCTTCTTTCACTACCAAAATCGCTTTAATTGTTTCCCCTCTGTAAGGGTGCGGCACACCAATTACAACGGCTTCTTTAATGTAGCTGTGTTCATATAAAACTTCTTCAATATCTCGAGGGTACACATTAAAACCACTCGCAATAATCATATCTTTTTTGCGATCAACAATGGATAAATACCCGTCTTCATCTATCTGTCCAATATCTCCTGTGTACAGCCAGCCGTTTCTAAGCGCGTGAGCCGTCTCTTCAGGTTGATTCCAATAGCCCTTCATAACTTGAGGGCCTTTAATTACTATTTCTCCAAGCTCTCCTCTTGGCAGTTCTTTTGTTCCTGTAGCCACATCAACAATTTTATAAGCAGTTTGCGGAACGCCAAGTCCGACTGTACCTGGCTTTCTCTCACAAAACGGCAGGTTGCAATGCGTCACAGGAGATGCTTCTGATAACCCGTACCCTTCTAACACTTTAGCGCCCGTTTTTCGTTCGAACTCTTTCATCAGCTCAACAGGCATCGGCGCACTGCCGCTGTTGCAGATACGAATACTTTCGATGTTGTATTCTTCTGCCTGAGGATGATTGGTAATAGCAACATACATAGTTGGAACACCGGGAAAAATACTAGGCTGCTCTTTTTTTATTGTATTTAGTACTTCTTCCAAATCAAAACGCGGCAATAGCAATATTTCATTTCCGCAAAGAATTGATAAATGCATACAGGAAGTCATGCCAAATACGTGAAACAATGGAATAACGGTTAAGCATTTTTCTTTTCCCAATTCAATATCATGCTTAAATATTTCGTATGATTGAACTGCGTTTGTGTAAATGTTTGTATGTGTAAGCATCGCACCTTTAGATGGTCCGGTCGTTCCTCCCGTATACTGAAGAACAGCAATATCGTGTGATGGATGGATAACCGGCTGATTAAATTCATGTTTTATGGTTAAAAAATCTAGGAAGGAAAGGTCTGGTGATGCAGGAACAAAAGGTTTTTGCAAGCTGACGGTTATCGCTTCTTCTATATCAACGCGATTTCTTATTTCTTGAAGTCTCGTATAAAAATCATCGAGTATAATGATTTTTTTTGCCCCGGAATCGTTTAAAATATGCTCTAGCTCTTGTTCGACAAGCATAGGGTTGACCTGAGTAACAATGCCGCCCGCTGCTACAATGCCGAAATAGCTTATTATATATTGCGGACAGTTTGGCAGCATAATTGCTACACGATCTCCTTTTTCAATCCCTTTTTTCTGTAGTGCTCCTGCAAATACGCGAACTGAATGATACAGCTCCTGGTACGTTAACGTATGCTGATACATGCGCGTTGCCGTATGAGCAGGATAACGTTCGGCTGTTTCTTTCAGCATATCAAATAGTGAAATATCTTCGATGTGAATGTCATGAGTGTAGGCTTCTGGATAAGGTGTAAACCATTTTTTAACGTCTTCCATCAAGGTACTCCTTTCTTATTCACATAGCATGAACTCCACCGTCTACTGTCAGAATATCTCCCGTAATATAATTGGACGCCGCAGAAGCAAGAAAAACAGCTGCTCCTTTTAAATCAGCTTCGGAGCCAAAGCGTTTTAAAGGGGTTTGACTTAGAAAATAATCTTTTCCTTGTTCCATAATCGCACCTGACATTTTAGTAGGGAAAAATCCCGGCGCAATCGCATTAACTTGAATATTATGCTGTCCCCATTTGACAGCTAAATCTTTTGTAAACGTAATGACCCCTCCTTTACTCGTGTTGTACCCGATTGTATCCATGTACTGAGGATCCGTTCCTCCAAGACCGGCAATCGAAGCAATGTTAATAATCTTGCCAGCTTTTTGTTTAATCATTTCTTTTCCAGCTTCTTGGGACATTAAAAACGTTCCTGTAACATTAATATTCATCACTTTTTGCCATGCTTCAAGAGGCATTTCTTCAACCGGAGCACCCCACGTAGCTCCGCTGTTATTAATTAAAATATCAATACGTCCGAATGTTTCAATTGTCTGATGCACGACATTTTTAATATCTTCAGGCTGACTGATGTCGCAAGTTAAGGCGAGCGTTTTTACATCGAGGCGGGCCAATCGGTCGGCTACTTGCTGACATGCTTCTTTCTTTCTCGAACATAGAACAATGTTTGCCCCTGCTTCTGCAAGCCCTTCTGCCATTTGTTCTCCTAATCCTCTGCCTCCGCCGGTAATAATAGCTGTTTTGCCAGTTAAATCAAACAAATCCTTTATGTGCATAGGTTGCCTCCTTTTCTTGATAGGGTTTTAGCTCAAGCCTTGCAAGCTGTGCTTTGTGCACTTCATCTGGACCATCAGCAAGGCGCAGAGTGCGAGCATTTGCCCAAAGTGCCGCAAGCGGCGTGTCTTCTGAAACACCTGCTGCTCCAAATGCTTGAATAGCGCGATCAATGACTTTTAAAGCCATAGCAGGAGCCATTACTTTAATCATAGCAATTTCTTTCCGCGCTTTTTTATTTCCAACTGTGTCCATCATATAAGCAGCTTTTAATGTTAATAAGCGAGCTTGCTCAATTTCAATACGCGATTCTGCCACCCATTCTTGAATAACCCCTTGCTGAGAAAGCAACTTATTAAACGTAGAACGACTTTGAATACGCTTACATAATTCTTCAAGCGCTCTTTCAGCTGCTCCTATTAAACGCATGCAGTGATGAATACGTCCAGGCCCTAATCTGCCTTGAGCAATAGCAAACCCTTTTCCTTCGCCTAAAAGCATATTAGACGCTGGCACACGCACATTGTCATAATGAATTTCAGCATGTCCATGAGGAGCGTGGTCGTATCCAAAGACTGGAAGCATGCGTTCGATTTTAACTCCTGGAGTGTTTAATGGAACTAGAATCATAGACTGCTGTTCATATTTAGATGCGGTAAAATCGCTTTTTCCCATGACAATAGCAACTTTGCAGCGAGGATCTCCCGCACCTGAAGACCACCATTTTCTTCCGTTGATTACATACTCATCGCCTTCTCTTACAATACTGCACTGAATGTTTGTCGCATCAGAAGAACCTACATCCGGTTCTGTCATAGAAAAGCAGGAGCGAATGTCTCCATTTAACAGCGGCTTTAGCCATTTTTCTTTTTGTTCAGGCGTTCCGTATCGAACCAGTACTTCCATATTGCCGGTGTCAGGAGCTCCGCAGTTAAAAGCTTCTGGTCCAATAATAGAACGGCCCATAATTTCGCAAAGAGGGGCATATTCGACATTTGTTAGACCCGCTCCGTATTCGCTTTCTGGCAAAAATAAGTTCCATAATCCAGCTTGCTTTGCTTTTTCTTTTAACTCTTCCATGATCGGAGGAACAGCTGACCATCTAGACGGCTGTTCATTCAGCTGTTGTTCGTATAGCCGTTCATTTGGGTAAATATGCTCTTCCATAAAAGAGGTCAATTCTTTTTGCAGCTTCACTACTTTGTCAGAGTAAGAAAAATACACGGTAGTCCCTCGCTTTCATTTACTTACTAACCGGTTGGTATGTTACATATTCATCATAAATGAAGGGAAATAATTCAGCAAGATATTTTTAGAAAAATTCTAAATATTATATTATTTAAAATAAAAAAAGAGAGGTTTTATCCTCTCCTTCTCGTGTTTACGCGGATGTCATTTCCTCAAATACGGCTGATACCTTTTCAAACTCCTCGTCATCTTCAATTGAAGACCATTCACCATCATCTTCAATTTTCAAAAAGAAAACATCAATTTCTTCTTCTGTTTCAATTAAAACTTCTTCCACAAACGCAACGGCAATATAATCATGCCCTTCAATCGTCATTTTTCCAAGCACTTCAATATCTTGCTCTTGATCATTTTCATCTAAAATTGTAAAAATCTCTCCCGTTTCAATGCGTTCCATCTTATTCCCTCCTTATTTTAACCTCATTATTCGTTCACTAACATGTATTCCCCTTTAGAAAAGGTTTCATGCTTATAAAAGTAGAATCTACTTTTTAAAAGGCAAAAGAATGTCTACGGTAGTTCCTTTTCCAAGTTCACTTACAAAATTAATTTCTCCTCTATGTTCTCGAATGATCTTATAGCACACCATCAGTCCAAGCCCCGTTCCTTTCTCTTTGGTACTATAAAAAGGTTTTCCTAAATGCTGCATTCTTTCCTGCGTGATGCCTGGCCCCTCGTCGCTAAACCGGACAACAAGGTTCTCCTGATTAAACCTTTTTAGTTGAATCGTTACGGTTCCTCCACTTGGCATAGATTCGACTGCATTTTTAAATATATTACTAAACACCTGTTTCAACTGATTTTCTTCGCATAATACGAGAGGAAGATGAAGATCAATTTCTTTTTTTACGTGAATTTTCTCTGTAATCCCCTGCACCTCAGCTAGCTTTAAAGTATTCTCTAAAATATCTTGGACATGTTTGTCCCTGTAGGTTTTCGCTTGAGGCTTTGCAAGACTCAAGAACTCATCGGTAATCAATTCAATTCTGTCTAACTCATGATTTATCATTTCTACATAGTAAGGCTGACCGCTCGTTTCTTTTAATAACTGCATAAATCCTTTTACCGCCGTCAGAGGGTTTCGAATTTCGTGAGCAATACCAGCCGCTAACTGTCCGACTAAGGAAAGCTGAGCGGATTCACGCAGCAATTTTTCAGTTTTTTTACGTTCTGTAATATCACGAAACAAAACTTGAATGGCCTGCTTTCCCATATAGGGAATAGGAAAGGCAATGGTTTCGGCATCAATCGTATGACCGTCTTTATGAATAAACTTTTCTTCCTGTAGGTCTACAGATTTATTTTCTGTTTTCATTCGATAAATTCGCTGTTTTACAACATCATAGTAATCAGGGTGAACAAACTGATAAACACAAGCTCCTAATACGTCTTGAGGACTTTTGTATCCTAGCGCTTTAGCTCCTGCAGGGTTGATGTAATCAATTTTACCTTCACTATGAACGATAATCGCTTCCGGCGATAACTCAATCAAGCTTCGGTAGCGTTCTTCACTTTCTTTTAAAGCCGTTTCGGCCTGCTTGCGTGATGTTATATCTCGATAGACAAAAGCAATGCATAGCGGCCAATCATTCATATTTTTAACGCGGAATAGTGTGACGCTTACATTAATTAAATGACCGTCTTTATGCTGTCTGACCGTCTCAAATTCCGTTTTCGATTCACCTGATTGAATGGTCTTATGAAGTTCCCACACTGGCTCCTTTAAAAACGAAGGTATAATCGGAAGAGGCTTTTGATAAATTTCTTCAAACGTCCAGCCAAATGTATTCTCAAACGCAGGGTTCACTTGAAGCGTTTTACCTTCTAAGTCAACGACAGCAACAGCATCTGCGTTATGATAAATAAAAGGCTGAATCTGTTCTTTTTTCTCCTGATAACTAGTTATATTCACGCAATGTCCCATGATTTCAGGCTTTTCTGTGTAAGATAAAGGGGTTAAGTTTACTACATAGCGTTTATCATTTATTTGAAGCTCGTACATAAGCTTTTTCTTTTTATTTAGTGCTTCGAAAAAATGCTCATACGAGACCCATTCTTCCAGAGGGATTTTTTGCTCATGAACGCTTTCACCTTGATACATACTGTAAACAAGATAGTCATCTTTTTGTTTGTAAGCAAATATGATTCCTAGCGCCTCATCTGAATGATTTTCTGCATGTAATCGGACTATTTTTTTATTTTCGTTCATATTTACCTACCCCTCACTAGCATCTTTCCTACTCGTTCTCATTCTCTTAATTTTACATGAGGATTTTAGAATTTACTAGATAAAGAAGCGGATATTTTCCATTCATTCACATAAAAAAACGCCTGTAAAGGCGCTTTTTTATGTGAATATGAATTACTTTGAATGATGCATTTTATGACAGTGTCGCTTCGGCACAAAACCATTTTTCTCCATATGCTGATAGCGATTTTCCATATGTGAAGAAATATTTTGACTCTCCGTTTTGCTTAACACGCCATACTCCACATATTTTGAAAGTATTTCTTTCTTTTTTGCTAGTATTTCTTTGTACAGCACGGACAATTCCTGCTTTTGCTGAGATGTCAGCTGCACGTCTTTTGTTTCTGGCTGAGGATGGTTTTCCGCTAATACAGGCGTCGCGCTCATAAGTAAAAAAGCTGCTGCTGCACTTATCATAATCTTTCGCAAACAATCTACTTCCTTTCATCATATAGTAGTTATAGTTTGCGAACCTCTATTTGTTTTCATTCATTCTGTTTACTTAAGACTCGATAGCTCCTCTTAAATCATAGTCGCTAAGATCAATTTCCATTTCCATTTCAAGTGCTAATTTAGCAAGCTCTGAACCAAGATAAGGACCCGACGTTAAGCCTGAAGCTCCAAGACCATTGGCTACTAGTATTCCTTCGTAAACCGGAAGAGCTCCAATGACTGGCAAGAAGCCTGGAGTAAATGGTCGAAACCCTACCCTTGTTTCTAAGACTGTGCTTTCTGTTAAGCCGGGTGCAATTGATAAGGCCTTTGAAAAAATCTCATGAAGCCCCCCAGCAGTTACTCGCAAGTCATAACCCGTGTCGTTTTCATGTGTTGCTCCAATGACAATTTGACCTTGTTCAAACGAAAGAATATATTGGTCGCTTGGAGGCATCACAACGGGCCAGTCTTTTGTATCTAAATCTGGAAGGTGCAAGTGGACAATTTGCGCTTTTTGAAAGCTTGCTAAAAATTTCACTCCAAGAGGCTCTAGTAATTGATTTGCCCACGCTCCTGCTGTCACGATTGTTGTAGTTGCTATAAGGGTTTGCCCATTTACGGCAACGCCCGTTACTTGATTATTTTCATAAAGAAGTTCTGCGTTTCCTTCTATTATTTTTGCACCGTTTTTCTTCGCTGCATTCACAAGTGCGTTTCGAAGAGCTCTTCCGTTAACGCGAGCGGCTCCACTAATATGAACTGAACTGTATTCTTCCGAAAGAACCGGAAACAAAGCCTGTGTTTCTTTGGCGGATAAACGTGTAATCTCGCCTATTTCGGGAGCTTCTTCCCGACGTTTATATGCTCGTTCTTCCATTTTTTTAAGCTTTTGTTCATCAGTATGTAAGCTAATTGCTCCCACTTGCTTATATCCCGTATCCGTTTCTCCATCTTCTTCTAATTGCTGAATTAATGTTTGATAGTACTTGGCGCCGCCTTTTGCTAAGCGGTACCATGCTTTATTTCGACGCTGCGAAAGCCATGGACAAACAATTCCTGCTGCTGCATCAGTAGCTTGACCAGCATCCTTGCGATCTACCAATGTCACATCTGCTCCTGCTTTTGCTAAATGATATGCTGTAGAAGCTCCAAGTATCCCAGCTCCAACTACGATGTATGTTTTCATACCAAAACACCCTTTTCTTTCTTCTAGTATTCTTATGCTATATGTACGCAACTTTAGCATAGCAAAAAAAGAAGTCACATACTAGGCGGAGCTATCTTGAGCTTATTTTTGAGTCTTGCTGACTTTGACATATAGTTCCTTTCATTGTAAACAAAAGCGCAATAAGTTCTTTTACGGGAATTATGGTGAGATGAAGCAAACCACAAATAGTGATCACCCATATTTAACACTGCGCTTACCGCTTTTTTATTATAGTTTCTGAATAAAAAAATGAAAGAATAAAACCACTATAATATGTAAATAAAAAGAAATAACCATTATTTTAAGGAGAGCGTATGCAATCTTCATTTGTATTATTTTTTATCATTCTTGGTTTACTATTTGGCAAGTGGCGAAGGTATCAAGAATACTATCCTACTTTGCTGTTTTGGGTCACGGGGAATTTGCTTTATGAAGTACTGCTGTTTCATCACCGCGTATGGGTATTTCACCCTGTTGGTATTGATCACCTTTTTCTACCCGATCACCTAATGGTTTCCCTTGGAATAACCTTAATTATTTATCCGTTTGTTATACCGGTTTTTTTAGGAAGGCTGCCGCTGCATGTAAGCGGCCGGCTGTGGTGGATTCTTTTGTGGGCGCTTTTATTTACTGTGATTGAGTTCATTGCTTATGTTAATCACAGTATTACTCATCATTATGGATGGTCTCTGCTGTGTTCTTTTCTCTTCAATATTGTCACGTTCTCACTTTTAGTCATCCATCAGAAGACAGCACTGGCCGCTTGGGTTCTATCTGGCAGCTTCATAGCTTTCTTATTTATTCTTTTTGATATTCCTATGCCTTAACTTTTCATTGACTAGACGGAGGAAAAGGAAATATAATAGAAATTACATTTAAATATAATTTTCCTCTCTGAGAATAGAGGTGCATGAAATCAAGAGTCACTTATTGGAGACTAATGGAGTCTGTGAAGATAAGTAAAAGGGATTTCGTGCCGAAGTATATAAACATCCATTGTGTTCATATACTGGTTCAGTATTGAATAAATGCTGAGCTGTCACAAACCATTTGGTTTGTGGAGAGCTATTGAAGAGATGTTGATGCCTAGAATGTAATAATATTTTATTATTATGAAACCAAGACGCGTGAACATCACTTCACGGGTCTTTTTTGTGTTTTTCTACTGACCATCAAAGTTCAAAGTTATAGTTGAATGATTTAAATGGAGGGATACGGATTATGTACTTACATGGAACGAGTAAAATTAACAGCAGCAATCATTTAGAAATTGGGCAGTGCGATACGGTCGAACTGAAAAAACAATACGGCACTCCCCTATACATCTACGATCAAGAATTAATTGAGACAAAATGCAAGGCCTTCCATTCAGCCTTTCGAAGAAGCGGATTTTCATATCAAATCGCCTATGCAGGGAAAGCCTTTCTTTGTATGGAAATGGCTAGCCTTTTAACGAAGCTTGATATGTCACTAGATGTGGTCTCAGGAGGCGAATTATTTACAGCGCTTGAAGCTGGATATCCAGCTGAACGCATTCATTTTCACGGAAATAATAAAACGATTGAAGAAATGGAAATGGCTCTTGATGCGAATATTGGCTGTTTTGTTGTTGATAACTTTACCGAACTTGAAGTTCTGCATGCCTTAGCAGCTGAGCGCAAACAGAAAGCATCTATTCTTCTGCGTGTTACTCCAGGGATTGAAGCCCATACACATGAGTATATTATGACCGGACAGGAAGACTCAAAATTTGGATTTGGTCTTTCCAATGACCAAGCCATGAAAGCGGTAAGTTTTGCGTTAGAAAAGCCTTACTACGATCTTTTAGGCATTCATTGTCATATTGGTTCGCAAATTTTTGAAGTAGATGGTTTTTCTCGCGCCATTGATATTTTAACTGATTTCTTATTCAGCATTCGTGATAAAATGGAATTTGAAGTAAAAGTTTTAAACGTAGGTGGTGGTTTTGGTATTCGTTATACCGAAAGCGACTCTCCTCTTCCAGTTGAGTATTATGTAGATGCACTGACAAAAAAGCTAAGCCGCACGTTAACTGAACAGAATTATACCCTTCCAGAAGTCTGGATTGAGCCTGGAAGAAGCATCGTAGGAGAAGCAGGTACAACGCTTTATACAATTGGATCAACGAAGGAGATTCCAGGTGTACGCAAATACGTAGGAATTGACGGCGGTATGACTGATAATATCCGTCCTGCTCTTTACGATGCAAAACATGAAGCTGTCTTGGCTAATAGAGTGACGGATAAAAAAGATGAAACAGTATCAATTGCGGGTAAATGCTGTGAATCAGGAGATATGCTTATTTGGGATATTGACTTGCCGCGCGTTAATCAAGGAGATTTATTAGCAGTGTCCTCTACAGGTGCCTACAACTATTCAATGGCTAGCAATTACAACCGTATTCCGCGCCCTGCTGTTGTATTTGTGAAAAATGGAGAAGCTCGTCTTGCTGTAGAGCGAGAAACATACGAAGATTTGGTGCGTAAAGATGTAAAGCCAGTCGTTACTACGTATGCAATGAGCAAATAATAGCTGTTCTTGCGTAGTAAAGAAGCTATTGTTGTTTGGAGGAAATCTAACTATGGTTTTAAGTGTATTTAAAACGTACAGATCATCGCTTATTCTGCTTCTCGCTATTTTAATTGGCGGGATAGCAGGATATGCTATTGGACCCGATGTGGCAGTCGTGAAGCCTTTTGGTGATTTGTTTCTTAATTTGATGTTCATGATTATCGTTCCCCTTGTCTTTTTTAGTGTGGCTTCGGCGATTGCAAACATGAACGAAATGAAACGTCTTGGTAAAATTATGCTAGGAATTGCCGTTGTGTTTGTCGCCACTGCTGCTGTTTCAGCCGTTTTAGGCTTTTTAGGCGCATCACTTTACAATCCGCTACATAATGTAGATACTTCTGCCATTAAAGAATTGATGGGTGACAGTGAAAATACAGCTGAAAAAATGACGCTTTTAAATCAGCTTGTTAGCACATTTACTGTACCTGATTTTGTTCAGTTATTTTCGAAAGAGCATATTTTACAATTAATTGTCTTTGCCGTTATTTTCGGTATTGCTACCACAATGGCCGGTGAAAAAGGACAGCCTATGGCGAAATTTCTGACTTCGGGTCAAGAAGTATCGATGAAGGTTGTTAAAATCGTGATGTACTATGCCCCCATTGGTTTAGGATGCTATTTTGCTACTGTAGTAGGAGAACTTGGACCAAAGATCTTACAAGGGTACGCTAGAGCATTTATTCTTTATTTATTAATTGCAATCGTTTACTATTTCGGTTTCTTTACGCTATATGCATGGATTGCTGGCGGTAAAGCAGGAATTAAGTTGTTTTGGAAAAATGCAGCTGCTCCTTCTATCACCGCTATTGCTACCTGTTCTTCTGCTGCATCTATTCCGGTCAATTTAGATGCAACAAAGAAAATGGGTGTGCCGCTGGATATCGCTGAAACGGTGATTCCATTAGGAGCAAACACGCATAAAGATGGTTCTGTGATCGGTGGTATTCTAAAGATTGTTTTCTTATTCAGTTTGTTTGGCAAAGATATGACGTCTGCTACGAGTATTTTGAGCATTTTAGGCGTAGCCTTTTTAGTTGGAGCCGTAATGGGAGCAATCCCTGGAGGCGGTATGATTGGCGAAATGTTAATCATTACAATTTATGGATTTTCGCCAGAAGTTCTGCCCATTATTGCGGTCATTTCCACAATTATTGACGCCCCTGCTACGCTTTTAAACAGTACGGGAAATACAGTAACAGCGATGCTTGTTACAAGGTTTACAGAAGGAAAAGACTGGATTAACAAAATTATCACCACCGATAAAGTCGCTTAGTAAAAAAGCAAAGGGAACAGTTTAGTGACTCTCCCTTTGCTTTTTTCGTGTGCAGTAATATCGATAGCGGTGTATAAAGTCTGTAAATACGCACATTCTATAGGTATGTTTCATAACCGGACTGGAGGTGTCGTCTAATGAGTAACGCTGCAGGAGGTTCAAAGAAGAATCAACCGAATGATGCGAATCACGTAAGCGCAGAAACAAAAGCTCATCAAAAACGTCTCACTGAGCAAAACAAACAAGAGCATCAAGCTGAAGAACGAAAATAAAATGACGTTAAAGAGCGCAGCGCCTGCGTTCTTTAACGTCATTTTATTTTTAGAGAGAACTTCATAACCCCGCTCGTTATGGGGCTATCGTACAACCTCCTTTTGAACTTTTACATATTCTATTAATAGGTTTGTAAAAGGAGGAATGATATGATGTTTTCTTGGCTAGAGATTACAGCCGCAGCCTTTGGACTTTCAGTTATTTTGATAAGTTTTGCATTTTTGCCCGAACGTACATGCAAAAATCTTTATATTCCTCATCAGCTAGTAGCAAAATCTATGTTTCTCTACAAAAAAATTATTCGTTTTATAAATCAATTTCGAGAGAAACTTTAGTTCATTTCCTTTCCCTGTTTTTATTCATTGGATATATCCTCCCCCTTTTTAATCAGCGCATTTACAGTAAATAATTTAATGGTTAAAATAAAGAGTAAAGAAAAAGGATAAGCAGTTTGCAGAAATGGAGTTTCACATGGAAATCAGAGACTTAGAATACTTTATAGAGGTAGCAAACCATAAAAATTTTACAAAGGCAGCGCTGCAAGTTCATTTGTCACAAACGGCTTTAAGTAAAGCCGTCAAAAAAGTAGAAAATGAACTAGGATTTGAGCTTCTTGATCGTTCAACAAGAGAATTAAAGCTAACCGATGCAGGAGAGGTTGTGTATCATCAGGCAACTAAAGCTCTGTCGGTGTTAAAAGACATGCCTCACTTGTTGGGAGATTTAATGAATTTGCAAACAGGGCAAATCAAGATGGGAGTCCCTCCGCTCATCGGGACCTTGTTTTTCCCGAAGATTGCAAAAGCATTTAATGAACAATACCCTAAAGTATCTCTAGAGCTTATTGAATTTGGAGCAAAAAAAATTGAAGCACTTGTGGAAGAGGCTGGTGTAGATATGGGGATTGTTATGCTTCCTCTTACAAGCGGTCATGATGAACATTTTCACGTATACCCGTTCGTTAAGGAGAGATTTCTTTTATACGCGCATAAAAACCATCCTTTAGCGAAACGTTCTTCCGTCTGGATGAAAGAATTGGAGCATGAAAAATTCATTATGTTTAGTGAAGAATTTACGCTGCACGACCGGTTAATTCAAGATGCTTTAAAATCAGGCTTTGTGCCTTCTATAGCGTATAAAAGTTCTCAATGGGATTTAATTATTGAATTAACAGCGGCAGAACTAGGTATTGCTATTTTACCCGAATCGCTTTATGCCAAAGTGAAAGATCCCAATATTACTACCGTACCTATTGCAGATCCTGAAATGATGTGGGAACTTGGAATTATTCTGTTAAAAGAGCGCTACAGTTCATTCGCTGTACGAGAATTGATTAATTTTTTAACCGAAAAACAAATGACAGATAAATTGGGACCCATTTAAAAAGAGTCTGGAACAAAAGTATGTTAGTTCAAGGACAATCCGAACGAGTTTGGTTGAGAATCCAACTCGTTCGGATTTTTTCGTGGGGACGCTGAACGTAGGTTTCATGTATGTATTTGCTTCTAGCTGTTGATTGGATGGGTTTAGTTATGTCTCCGTCTTTTTTGATGTGTAATACAAATTTTATCATTCAACAATCCCTACAATGAATCCATCATAGCCTTTGCTTCCAACGGTTTGTATAGCCGTGGCGCTGATTCGTTTTTCTTGATCCAGAGCATTCATAAATTGGCGAATTCCCTTTACATTTTCATCTTCACTTTCTGAGTTCACCACATGCCCTTGACGAACAACATTATCACAAATAATCGTACTTCCTCTTTTCGATAATTCTAGAGCCCACTTTAAGTAATTTGGGTTATTCGGCTTGTCAGCATCAATAAAGATAAGATCAAATGGCTCTGTTCCCTTATCCTTTAATACAGCTAATGTATCAAGCCCGGGGCCGACAAGGACTTCTACTAAGTGGCTTACTCCCGCTCTTTTTAAATTAGCTCTTGCTACTTCTGCATGCTGAGCGCTCAATTCGAGCGTAATCAGCTGTCCGTCTTTCGGAAGAGCTCTGGCTAGCCAAATCGTGCTGTATCCTCCAAGAGTACCAATTTCCAAAATGCGTTTAGCTCCTTTTAATGAAGCTAACAAATGCAGAAACTTCCCTTGACTAGGCGATACGTCGATGGCAGGTAATCCAGCCTCTTGATTTGCCTTCAATACCTCATCAAGAATAGGGTCAGGTTGTATAAGCTTATCATTCATATAAAGATCCACTTCATTCCAAATTTCATATATAGACATTTCCATACTCCTCCACATAAGTGATAAAAGCTTTATTATTTCTATGAATGTGTTCTAGCTCTCTAATAAACTATCCTGCTCGCTCTTAAAAAGAATTGTTATATGTCCATAAAAAAAGACCTTCAGAGAGGTCTTTTTTATCTTTAAATAATCGTAACTTTACTAAGATCTATCTTGGCACTTTTTAAAAAGTTATATGTCAATTTATCCATTTTTGCACCTTCAAAATCGGATTTTTTTAAATCTGATCCTCGAAACTGTACATTTAGCAAAGTGGCGTTGCGAAATGAGGCTTTTTTTAATGATGTTCCTTCAAAGATTGTTCCCTTAAATGTTTCCTCGTCAAATACAATGTCTGTTAAATTACATTGCTTAAAGTACGTGTTGTCATAGATACAGCCTTCAAAACTGGCCTGTTTAAAATTTGCCCATTTAAATTGTACGCCTGTCAAATTAACGTGATGAAATATTGCTTTTGTTAAATTGCTGCTTTTAAACATGCTGTCTGTAAGATCTGCATAGCTAAAATCAGACTCATTCAAATTACTGGCATTAAATTTCCCTTTATACACCGATACAGAACGAAAATCAGATTTTGTAAGCTCGGACTTTGAAAAATCCATAGGGACGGTTTGCTTTAATTCCTTGGTTTCTACATTCATTGATTGAATCAGTTCTGTGATATCACCGATAGAATTGATTGTCATATAATAAGCCTGTTCTTCACTATGCCCGTCTTTTTTGTAATCTGTAAATTTTTCCTGCAAGTTCTGTGATAGTTCTTCTTCTAGATCTTGAACATTTTCTACATCCTGATAAGGAGACAAAATGTTATGCACATGATTTTTTATTTTTTCGTTCATTTATAACATCATCCTTTCTTACAACAATAAATCAATAATTTTTTTCGCTTGCTCCCAATTTTCTTTGTTTTGTTTATATACGCTTTTTCCTTGTTCTGTAATTTTATAATACTTTCTGCGGCCGCCTTGTACAGCATCTCCCCAGTAAGAAAGAATATGGCCGTCTTTTTCCAGGCGCTTCAAGCTTGAATACATTGTGGCTTCTTTTAATTCATACTGCTCTTTAGAGTAGGTATAAATAAGCTTACTGATTTCATAACCATACTTATCACCGCTGAGAAGTAATTTCAAAATCATTGTATCTGTATGTCCCCGAAGTAAATCTGAAGACATTTTTGCATATACCAAAGTATCACCTCTTTATGTATAATTTAAATCATATTACTATGACAGTCAAGGTATTGTATTCAATAAAATACACTAATATATAATTACATATATGTAAACAGCTTAACCAATAGAAAATAGCCGGTAGAAACGTACCGGCTATTTTCTAGGAGACACCTTATTCTTCGTTATAACTGAGCTTAAATACTATGGGCGTACTTTCTGCTGATATTTTCCAAACCATGTGATGATACCCCTTGCTCCAGTAATCTTTCACTAAATAATCAGGGATTCCAAATATGTTTTTCCATACTTCCTGAGCACTTTTGTATCCGCTGTCCAAACAAATTTTTTTAA
Source organism: Priestia sp. SRI_019 (assembly GCF_057586255.1). Taxonomy (NCBI): domain Bacteria; kingdom Bacillati; phylum Bacillota; class Bacilli; order Caryophanales; family Bacillaceae; genus Priestia; species Priestia sp. SRI_019. The sequence continues at coordinate 447,672 of NZ_JBYCZN010000002.1, forward strand.
TTTCTCTGCTTTGAAGCGTAAGCAGCATAGTATGTAAAAGCAGTGTGCCTACACCTTTTCTTTGGTACTTTGGATGAACAAAAACTGTGCCGATTTCAATCCATCCTTGCAGCTCTCCTTTTGTACACGATGTAATTAATTCACTAGCAGGACCATATTCAATACAGCCAATAATCTTATTGGTGCACGTATCTATTCCGAGCCAAAAGAATCGATGTTTTCCACCGCTATCAAGGTCACTTTTTAAATATTGTTCTTTACTTTCAATTTCTATTTTTATATCGTTCACCATGTCTGATAGCCCCTCTTTATGAAAGGTATCTGTGATTACTTCCTTAAAAAGCTCATGAAGTTCTGCGCGGTCTTCTATTTTTGGTCTTCTTATTTCAATATGATGCAATGTTTATTCCTCCTTGTTATTTCACGGCAGAATATGAAGCTTTACCATTATTATTTATTATTTATCAATCTATGTTGATACTCCTTTTCTCTTTCTACTGTTTTTCCAATAAAAAAGCACGAGAAACTTTGAGTTCTCGTACTTTTTAATAATATGGATTCTGCTTTTCTATTGGGAACGGTTAATACTGATTCACAAAGCTCTGGATTTTACATACGAATTCAGAAAGATTCTCCTTTATCTCTTTGTCCTCTGTTTTCTCTACTTGCTCCTGTATGGCATCAATCATTAAACGTGCTCTTTTAGGATCTATAGAGGCCGGTTGGCTGCTGTTGTTTGATAGACTTTTCAAAATTTGATTAGTCATTTTGTTTTTATCGTGAATATAAAATAATATTTGAGGAACTTGATTAATTAACAAATTTACGTATCTGCGAAACTCCTCTATCTCATATAATTCTCTTGAATTACCTTTAAAGCCATCAACGGAAAGCATAAGACTCTGGTAGCCTTTATCACTGCGTTGATTAAGTGCTTTAATCACTTTCAAAAACCGATCGAACTTTAGATAGCGTATTTCGTCTTTCCTTAATTCTAAAAATTCAATTTCTCCTTTTTCCAAAAAGGGATCTTTGATAAGACTATTATCATTCATATACATTCTCTCCCTACTAATTTATTAGTTGCAGAGCTTGTTTTGAATTCATTTGTCTATCGTTTTAGTAATTGTTTACCTCTTTCAGGCTCGTTTTAAAACCTTTATTTGTAAAACGCTTACATAAATGTTCTCAATTGCCTGACGTGTTGACGGAATTCTGCTTATTATCGAATAAAAAAGAGCTCCTTTACAGAAGCTCTTTTTTAAAAATTATAGAGATGCTGATAACTTTATATCTTATTTGCTTCTTTTAATACCTCTAATAAGTATTCCCATGTCTTAATAGTAGACGGAATGCTCAGGTGTTCATCAGGTGTATGAACGTCGTACATATCGGGACCGAGCGAAATGGCGTCTAATCCAGAGATTTTTTCCAGGAAAATACCGCATTCAATTCCAGCGTGGATGGCGATGATCTCCGCCTCTTCCCCATACTTTTCTTTGTAAACCTTTTTACATAATTCACGAATTTTCGAATCTGCATTGTACGCCCATTCAGGGTAATTACCTTTTGTTTCAACTCTTCCTCCGACTACTTGAGCAAGTATATGCACTTGACTTACTATTTTTTCTTTTAAGCTTTTTACTGAGCTGCGGATTTCATTTTGAAAAACAATCTCAGACTCTGTCGTCGTAATCACACCTAAGTTGGTAGAAGATTCTACTAATCCTTCGATATTCATACTCATGCTTTGAACGCCGTTTGGTGTTAGCATAATAGCTTGTACAATTCGTTCTGTCGTTTCTTTTGTAAAACATTTCTCAACGGAAGAAGATTTGTTTATTTTTACATATACGTTCGGATCAGCCGCTTGTAATTCATTTTTTACTATTTCGTTCCATTCACGAATCTTATTTTCTAGCTTCCCTACCTCAGAAGGCTCAACTGATAGAATTGCTTCTGATTCACGGGGAATCGCATTTGATTTTAATCCTCCGCTAATGCTGCTTAAAGAATAGGGAAGTTCATGTTGTAAATCATATAAAACTCTCCCTAGCAGTTTATTCGCATTTCCTCTTTCTTTATCAATTTCCATTCCAGAATGTCCGCCGCGCAGTCCACCGATGCTTAAGCTATATGTTTCTGAGTTATCGGAAGACGATTCCCAGTCTACGGGAATAAGAAGCACGCTTTTTACCCCGCCTGCGCTGCTGACAAGCAGCTTTCCGTCTTCTTCCGTATCAAGGTTAATAAAAATTTTCCCTTCAAAATGAGCTGGATTTACAGCGATGGCTCCACCCATCGTTGTTTCTTCCTCAGTAGTAATGACTACTTCAAGAGAGGGGTGAGCTATATCATGAGCATCTAGTAAAGCCAGTGCATATGCAACGGCAATCCCGTTGTCAGCTCCTAGCGTAGTACCATTTGCATAAAGCATATCTTCCACAATTCGCAGTTGAAGCGGATCTTTTTCAAAATCATGCACAGTCCCTTTATTTAACTCGCATACCATGTCCATATGTCCTTGCAAAATGATGGCTGGAGCATGTTCATATCCTTTAGCTGCCGGCTTTTTAATAATTACATTTAAAGCCTCGTCTTGTATAACTTCAAGGCTTCTTTCTTTTGCAAAAGAAACTAAATAGTCACTAATTTTCTTTTCATTTCCAGATTCTCTAGGAATAGCTGAAATTTCGTTAAAAAAATAAAAAACCGGATGTTTAATTAATTCATTTACTGTTTGCACCATATGTATCATCCTTTCTGAACTGTAGGCTTTTTTATCATACTATTTATGCCTAGTTATATTTTAACGTTGATTAGCTCGATAGAATAGATATAACATAAAAAAGCATAAAGGAGCTCATTAGACTCCTTTATGCTTTTAATGACTTATTCTATTTTTTATTGAGCTGTATATCCGCCGTCCATTACTACCGCTTGACCAGTTACACCTTTTGCTTTATCACTCGCTAAGAAAATAGCGTAGTCAGCAATTTCGCTCACGTCTAGTAATCTTTTTTGAGGGACTAAAGGATAAATAACTTCTTCAAGCACTCTCTCTAATGGTACATTTCTTGTTTTAGCTAAACCATCTAACTGACCTCTCACTAGTGGTGTATCCACATAGCCAGGACAAAGTGCATTCACCGTAATACCGTGTGCTGCGCCTTCAAGAGCAGCTACTTTTGTTAGCCCTATTACACCGTGTTTAGCACTGTTATAAGCTGCTTTGCCCGCAAAACCGATTAAACCGTTGATAGAAGAAACGTTAATAATACGTCCGAACCCTTGCTTTTTCATAATCGGAAACGCGTGCTTAATCGCCATAAATGGAGCTGTTAGCATAATTTTAATCATTAACTCATATTTTTCAGTTGGAAACTCTTCGATTGGAGAAACATGCTGCAAGCCAGCGTTATTAATGAACGTATGAACCGCTCCAAAATGTGCGTTTGCTGTTTCAATTAAATGTTTGATTTCTTCTTCTTTTGTTACATCGGCTTTGACACCAAGCGCTTCAAATCCAGCTTCACGAAGATTTTGTGCTGCAGCTTCTACAGCAGCTTGATCAATGTCGGATAACACAATTTTTCCGCCGTTTTCTGCGAATCGTTTACCTATTTCAAACCCAATTCCTCTTGCTGCTCCTGTGATTACAATTACTTGATTTTCAACCATGTGTATTCTCCTCCTGTTTTTAAATAATACCGGCTGCCGCTAATGCGACTCCTGCAAATAAAGCGATTGTCGGGATGATAAATGCAACAACAAATACGTCTTTATACGTTTCTTTATGCCGAAGACCAGTTACCGCTAATAGCGTTAACAACGCACCGTTATGCGGTAAAATAGATGCACCTGACGCAACACTTGCAATACGGTGAAGAGCATCGGCACTTAAATTCGTTGTTTGAGACAAGTGATACCACGTATCTCCTAATGCTTGAAGCGCAATACCCATACCGCCGGATGCTGAGCCCGTGATCATCGCTAGCACTTGAACGCTTAACGCTTCTGAAACGAGCGGATTACTCGAAATGTTTAGCAACACATGCGTGACATCTTTAAACTCTGGAACTGCTGTAATAACCGAGCCAAAACCTACTGCTGCACTCGTGTTAATAACAGCCATCACGGATCCTTTTGCTCCTTCATTTATAGAAGAAATAAACGTCTTGTAGTGTTTAAAATTAATAAGTAAAATAGAAAAAATACCAATTAATAACGAAACGATAGGCTCCCATTTTAAAACGTTTAATGTCACGACAACGACAATCAGCGGTAAAATAGCTAATATTACATTCATCGAGTCCTGTTCTTCACTCGCTGCGACTGATGATTCATTAGGCTCGGTAAACCCTTGATTTTTAGCTTTTAATTTTTTATCGCGATAAGCTAACCATAAATATCCTCCCACCGCCATAATAAGACCTGAGACAATTCCAATAATCGAACCGGACATTGCATTGGTTTTAAATGTAGCAGTCGGAATCAGATTTTGAATTTGAGGCGTACCTGGAATCGCTGTCATTGTAAACGTAAATGCTCCGAGTGCAATTGTTGCTGGCAGTAAATTTCGCGATACGTTGGCTTCTCGAAATAGCGCGATTGCTAAAGGATAAATCGCAAAGACAACAACGAATAGACTCACTCCGCCGTATGTCAAAATGGCTGAAGCAATCAGCACTCCTAAAATGGCTCTTTTACTTCCAAACAATTTAGCAATACGCTGCGCCAACGACTTAGCTGCGCCTGTATCTTCCATTAGCTTTCCGAAGACGGCTCCTAATAAAAAGATGGGGAACCATTTTGCAGCGAAATCTACAAACCCTCCCATATACACATCTGTATAAGTAGGCAGCACTTTTAAACCACTAAAGTAAGCAACGAATGTAGCTACAACAGGTGCCACCCAGATAATAGACCATCCTAGATAAGCAAAAAACATCAATAATAACAATCCTACAATAATAACCACACGGTAACCTCCTTTCCTTTTAAAATCTATACATAATGGATTATTTCACAACACAACAAGTTTACACCTGTTGTTTTTATAAGTAAAATGAATAAAAGGAATCAAAACTATGAATAAAAGTCGTAGTTTATTTTAAAATTCACCCTCCATTATTTTTTTTATATAATTTCACTCTGAGTAGAAGCTATAAAATACCCTTCCTTCCTTTTTCCTTGTACAAGCTAATTTTTTTCTGTCACATCCCGCTTTCTTCCTTTATTTTCTTTTCTTTTATAAGTTTTTCCGAACATATAGATGGGTATTTGAATGTTATGACACAGAAAAAGAGGCGATCTTATGCTACACTTCATAACAGACTTACTGAAACAATTTGGAATTTGGGGACTTTTAAGCGGACTGGCCCTTGAGGCTTCCTCCCTGCCGTTTCCTGGTTCTCTTCTCACCCTTACCTACGGATACTTATTAAACATGCATATAGTGCAATTACTATTAATCGCTCTTGCAGGAAGCGCCGTTTATACAGCTTTTAGTTTTATACCGTATGGGATAGGCTATAAATTAGAGGATAAGGTAAAGAAAAAATTATCAAAAAAGAAAAAAGCATTTGAGAAATCACAAAAATGGTTTAAAAAATGCGGATTATGGAGTATTGCGATTGCTCGTCCTTTAGGGCTCGGCAACTACATTTCCTACCTTTCAGGGCTATCTAAAGTGAAACCTATGCCGTTTGCTCTGCTCACATTTCTTGGTATCTTTCCTTTGAATATTGCCATGCTTTGGTTAGGACAAATCGGAAACTTTAAGTCCATTCAATCTTTTATCTCAGATGCACAAACCTATATTTTAATTGCAGCGGTAGTGGCTGTATGCGGATTTTTAATTTATAAGTTCTATTTTAAAAAAAGCAGCTGCAGCGAACAGTCTAGTTCAACGTAAGAGTATAAAAAAAGACCCTTTGGGGTCTTTTTTTATCAAATAGAAATAACGCCTAAAATTAATGCAGCTATTGTCATCACTGCCGTAGTTCCTAGCGCCCACTTAATTAAAAAGCGTTGTAAATCACTAAATTCAATTCCTACCATTCCAATTAATAAGTGAGCTGCTGCTACCAAGGGACTTATCACGTGAACGGGTTGTCCTAAGATAGCAGCTCTTCCAATTTCAGCTGCGCTAATGCCATAACTTTCGGCAGCTTGAGCAATAATCGGCAATACGCCAAAATAAAAGGCATTATTAGACATAAAAAATGTAAATGGTGCACTTAAAAATGCTACTACAACTGGCAAAAAAGGACCCATTGCATCTGGGATTATTCCTACAAGTGTATTTGCCATAGCATCAATCATCTTTGTTCCAGACATAATTCCTGTAAAAATACCTGCTGCAATAACAATTGAAACGACGGCTACCGCATTATTTGCATGAGATGAAATTCGCTGCTGTTGATCTTTGATGTTTGGATAATTTATTAATAATGCAATAGCAAACGCTACCATGAACAAAAGCATCAGCGACATAAAGTCCATAATTAAGCAAACCATAAGACTAACGGTAAGGAGAAAATTAAACCATACTAATTTAGGACGTCGATAGTCTGAATGTTGCGCTGTTCCCTCTAATTCATGTGCGTGTGCAATTTCATTTGCAGAATGTTTAATATTGATAACTCCTAACCTTTTTCTTTCCCTTCTTCCAAAGACAACAGAAACAAACAGCACCCATAGAAGTCCAAAACCCATTACAGGTATCAAAGGCAAAAACAACTGAGACGAATCTAAATTCAATGAACTCATAGCCATAGCAGAAGCACCTCCCCACGGAGTCATATTCATAACTCCCATAGATAGCATCGCAACTCCTGCTAGGATAAGCGGATTTATTTCTAGGCGTTTATATAATGGAAGCAAAGAAGAGACCGTTATCATATAGGTAGTAGTTCCATCACCATCTAAAGCAACCATCATTGAAAGCACAGCAGTTCCGACCACGATTTTTAGAGGATCTCCTTTTACAACCTTTAAAATGAAGGAAACGAGAGGGTCAAACAATCCTGAATCAATCATTAATCCAAAATATAAAATAGCAAATAAAATCATAATAGCTGTAGGAGCAATATCTTTTACACCCTCTAGCATCATAGGTCCCATTCCGCTAGCAAACCCACCTACTAAACCAAATATAATTGGAATAATGATAAGAGCAACCATTGGGGTAAGTCGCTTTGACATAATTAAATACATGAATACTGCAACCATTAAAAATCCTAATAAAGAAAGCACGGATATTTTTCCTCCTTTTTGATAACGTTTTCATTATTGCTTGCTACACGTTACTAAAAAGGTATCACTTGTTGAAGCAGGTTCATAGATAACCAACATAAGTTTAATATCTTTTATAAAAGTAATTTTTTTCATTTTTTTCATGCATCACTTCTACATAAAAACGAGATAGCGGTTTTTTACCCGCTATCTCGTTTTTATGTAAGATTAGTTACTCGATATTTCCGTTCAGGCCTCCCTACACTTCCATATACTATTTCCACCTGCATTTCCTTGCACGATACTAAATACTCTAAATACCTTCTCATTGTTGAATAACTGATACCCACTAATTGAGCAAACTCATCTACATTCAAGCTTTCCTGAACTTTGCAAACTTTATCTCTGACTAAACGAAGAGTATGTTTATCAATGCCTTTAGGAAATTCTGTTACTGCAGCCGCTGATTGATTGCGTCGATTATGATGTGTTCTAAATAAATGGTCTATTTTGTCTTGATTAACCATTTTATTTTCAGTTAATTCTATTCTCGTAGACTGATAATGTTTTAAAGTAGATAAAAATTTATCAATAATTACAGGTTTCACCAAATAACCAAATGCTCCGCCTCTTATTGCTTCTCCTACTGTTTCAACATCGTTGGCCGCCGTTATTAAAATAATGTCGATCCCTCGATAGTTCTTTCTAATTTCCCATAGCAGTTCCACTCCGTTGATATCCGGTAAAAAGACATCTAATAAAATTAATTGCGGCGTAAATATTGTTAGTAATTCTAAAGCCTGTTCTCCAGATCCTGCTGTCGCAACAATAGTGAAATGTTCTAATTTTTTAGTAAACTGCTCATAAATTTGTGCAGCTGTAGAATCATCTTCTATAATCATGACGTTAATTTGATTTTCAGTCATATCGATTCTTCCTTTTCGTTATTTAATAGCTTTGGGATAACTAATGTGAACCTTGCCCCTTGTAACATGCTTTTGCTTATGTATAGTTCGCCTTTAAGCAGCTCTACAGATCTTTTAACAATGGTCAATCCAATCCCGTGATTTTCACCTTTTTTCGTTGTATAACCATCTATAAAAATCATATTTTCTACTTCTTTTGATATCCCTTGTCCATCGTCTTCAACTTCAAAAATCAGGTCGTTTCCTACATCTGTAAAAGATACCAATACGTGACCTTTATGTTCTCGCACAGCCTCGAGCGCATTATCAATTAAATTCCCCAAGATGGAAACAACGTTTTTTGCATCTTCGATATCTAAAGTACTTGTTAAGTTACTATCTTGATCAATTTCTAAAGTGACGTCCAATTCTTTCGAGCGATTGATTTTCCCAAGTAAGCAGGCAGCAATCAAAGGATCCTTCACAGAAGACATTAAAAAAGAAATAATATCTTGGCGTTCCTTTACCTCTGATGAAATCATTTGCATGACATGCTCATATTTCTTTAACCTTAATAACCCGTAAATTACGTTCAGCTTATTTAAAAATTCGTGATTTTGAGCACGTAAATTATCAGAGAACATTTTAATTTTAGAAATCTCTTCAGTCAGTTCTTCAATTTGTGATAAAGTTCTTATGGTAAGAACGATACCTTGCACTTCTTTTTTTCTTACAATAGGAGATAAATCTAAAATATACTGCTGACCATCTAGTACAAGGGACTGGTTAGAATACACCCGCTGCTTTTCTATCGCTTGATCAATTAGCTGTCCTAGACGGGCGTTCTTTATCTCTCCTCCTATTTGAAGATGACCAAATAGCTCTCTAGCCCTTCTGTTCATTGACGTTACATATTTTTCAACATTTACAGTAACAGTAGCATCTCGAATAGATTCAAGGGTAGCCTCCTTTTCTTTAAAAAGAAAGGAAATCTCCTCCGGTTCTAGTCCAAATATTAGTCTTTTTACCCGCCTTGCAATGAAGAAAGCTCCAAATGCTCCAATAAGAAAAGGAATACAAGACAATTTAATAATTTTTATTCTATAGTCATTAATCTGTTTTTCTATATTGCTTACAAGAAACCCTACCGAAGAAACACCTATTACGTTTCCTTGGTTATCCCATATAGGGGTTTTGGCTTTAATTGCAAATCCTGAAATTCCTTTTCCTTTATAAATAATGGATTGATGCTTCTTTAAAGAAGCTTCATTGCTTGTTTTAGTATGTTTTCCAATATAGCTACTATTGGGATGAGAATAGCGTATTCCTTTATCATTAGCGATGGTAACGTAATCTGCCCCTGTGGTTTTTCTTATTTTTTCAGCAACAGGTTGGATGTCCTTAGGAGGATTTTTCTTCTTAAAAGCTTTTACAATAATTTTATCTTCAGAAGCTAATTTTGCTACTGTCATAGCTTGATTGCCTACATATTTTTCGACAATTTCATCTACCATTGCAGAAAATAAAATGCATACAAGGACGGTACTAACAAGAATAACTACCGTGATGAGTAATGTAATTTGGGCAAGTAAGCTAGGTCTTCTATTCACGTAAAGAGAACGCATACATTCCTCCTTTTAAGGAATTAATAATGAAATAAAATACCGCCTTTTGTTTTAAGTTTAGCATAAAAAAAGAAAGTTTAGCACCAAACTTCAAATGTTTATAATCAGACTTATAAAGGGAAAAATAAATCGAATAAACGCTTGACTTAAAGTATACTTTAACAATTATAATCAATTCGAAAACATCGAAAATGGAGGAATCAACATGAAATATACAGTAATCACTGGCGCAAGTTCAGGAATTGGATATGAAACAGCTTTAGCTTTCGCAGCACGCGGAACAAATCTTATATTGGCTGCACGTAGAGAGGACAAGCTAGAAGAGTTAAAAGAAAAGATTGAAGAACTGAATCAAGGTGTAAAGGTTATTGTCCAGTCGGTTGATTTATCCGTGGCAGAAAATGCGCATACGTTTTATGAGTCACTCAAAAAGTATGAATTAGAAACTTGGATTAACAATGCTGGATTCGGAAACTTTGCTTCTGTCGGTGAACAAAAATTAACTAAAATTGAAACAATGCTTCATTTAAATATCGAAGCCTTAACCATTCTTTCTTCTCTATTTGTAAGAGATTATGAAAACGTTGAAGGTACACAACTGATTAATGTCTCTTCTGGAGGCGGCTACACCATTGTTGCTGATGCAGTCACTTATTGCGCAACAAAATTCTACGTCAGTGCATTTACAGAAGGTCTTTCTCAAGAATTAAAAGGAAGAGGAGCAAAAATGCAGGCTAAAGTTCTAGCTCCGGCGGCTACTGAAACAGAATTTGCACAGCGTTCGATGGATATGAGTGATTTTGAATACGAAGGACGAGTACCTAAGTTTCATACGTCAAAAGAAATGGCTGCTTTTATGCTGGACCTTTATGATAGCAATAAAACGGTAGGACTTGTAGATGGAGTGACTTACGAATTTCACTTAAAAGATCCTATCTATCCATATGCAGACAGAGCAACAAGCTCAGATTCTTAAACAAAAAACACCCTTCCAAGGGTGTTTTTTTATGGCCGTTTAAATGAGTAATTATCTTGTTTATGTAATGAAGATGCTTAAAGATAATCTTTTCCTATTTATCTTTCCACGCTTTACTTCCTAATTTTTGTTTTGCTTTTTGTACATACTAACCGAACGGAGGTGACGAAAATGGGTACAAAAAAATCTGCTAACCGTGGTCAAGTGGCTCCTGGAGTTAACCCTCAAGGACACGGAAAAGATGTTGAATTTTCAACAGAACCAAAAAGTGAACTTGAAAACAAAGCGAAAAAATCAAATACAAAAATTTAATTAAAAAGGAGAAGATCACTCTTCTCCTCTCTTCCTTCTCTTAATTCCTTTTTCGAAAACGAAACTCCACAGATTGTTTACTCCTTTCTGCTTCTTATAAAACTGCATTAATAGTATAAAAAAGTATACTATACAACAAAAATGTGCGTACTTGTTAGGATGATTTATATGATTTATGATAAATTTGCAAACGGGCTTTATGACAAATTGTATGTTAACTAACTGTTAGTTGTAAGCTATACAGGGTATAGGATACTCTAAACAGTTCATCACTAAATATTTTTACAGAAAGGTTGTTTACACATGAACAATACAGATAAAAAGCAAGAAATTTTAGACGCATTTAACTTCCGTCATGCTACAAAAGAGTTTGATCCAACGAAGAAAATTTCCGATGAAGATTTCCAATTCATTTTAGAAACGGGACGCCTATCTCCAAGCTCAGTAGGTTATGAGCCGTGGAAGTTTTTAGTCGTTGAAAATAAAGATTTAAAAGAAAAATTAAAAGCTGTTTCTTGGGGAGCACAAGGCCAAATTCCTACAGCAAGTCATTTTGTTATTATTCTTTCTCGCACAGACGCAAGATATGACTCTGAATATGTATTAGATCTTCAAAAAAACGTCAAAGAAATGCCGGATGATGTATTAGAGACATTAATGCCTCGTTATAAAGATTTCCAAGAAAATGATTTTCACTTGTTCGAAAGCAAGCGAGCACTATTTGATTGGGCTAGCAAACAATCTTATATTGCACTAGCTAATATGATGACATCAGCTGCTCAAATTGGTATTGATTCTTGTCCGATTGAAGGGTTTAACTATGACCAAGTACATGAAATTCTAAAAGAAGAAGGATTACTAGAAGACGGTAAGTTTGATATTTCCGTTATGGTTGCGTTCGGCTACCGAATTCATGAGCCTAAGCGTGGAAAAACAAGAAGAAGTATGGATCAAGTTGTACAGTGGATAAAATAATAACAAAAAAAGAAGGGGTGACATTGCTGTCAGCCCTTCTTTTTTATATCTTTATATGCTGCTATAAAATCAGCAGGATCGGTGTGTATGGTATAAGCGAACATTCCTTGATTTGTATGTAAGTATAAAAAACCACTGTCTTTTGAAACGCATTTGTAAGAGATGTCAAATATGCTGTTAATGTGAAAGCAGTTATTCTCTGTTTGAATATTATCAGGATACAAGCACATGTCTTTTGAATGCTGAATCGTCACCTTTTGTGTTCGTTTTATTTTTCTTTCAACGTATGTATAAGGAATCATAGAAATAATGCTCATAGCACCGCTCAAACCCCTTCCTCATGAATGTTTTTCTTTTAAAAGCCAACACAACTTGTTAACAAAACTCTATCACTTACCAAAAAACAATTCCAGAAATACTCTTTCTGGAATTGTTTTCAAGATTGCTGCTCTTTATTTTCTTCGCCTTTGCAAAAGTCGACATTACTGTTTGTCATAGATGCAATAGCAGGAGAGCCGTTTCCAAACGAAAAACAAGCTCCTACCGATTTTGTATTTGTCGTGTGACTACTTTGTACAACACAGCCTACGCTTACGTTCGAATTGTCTTTTAACCCGTTAGTCACGATATTTTCAATGTTAATAATACAGCCCATTTTAACACCTCTTTCGTTTCTATTAACGTATGTCATCTCTGCATATATGTATAGGATGTTCGCCTATTAATGATAAGTTGTTTGCTACAAAATAGAAAAAAGAATCTCTGTATACCCTTTAAGCAGAGAAGACACTAAAATGATGTCTTCTCCTTAAGTGAATTTAACTTTTTACAGCTTTTTCCCAGTCTGATGCAAATTTTTCAATTCCTTGCTCTGTTAACGGGTGTTTTACCAATTGTTCAATTACGGCATACGGAATGGTAGCAATATGAGCCCCAGCAAGAGCTACTCGTGTGACGTGATCTGGATGTCTGACTGACGCTGCTATAATTTGTGAGTCAATGTGTTGAATTCGAAATAGCTCCGCAATTCGAGATACCAGATAAACACCGTCTTCTGAAATATCGTCTAAGCGTCCTAAAAATGGCGATACGTACGTGGCACCGGCACGAGCTGCTAGAAGCGCTTGATTCACTGTAAAAATTAACGTTACGTTTGTTTTTACGCCTTTTTTAGCTAGATAACGGGTTGCTTCCAATCCAGCAATGGTCATAGGAAGTTTAATCGTTATATTTTTGTCTCCTCCATTAATTTTTATCAGTTCTTCTGCTTGAGCAATCATGTCATCTGCTGTTACTGTGTCGGGCGTGACTTCTGCTGAAACGGATTCTACTTCCGGGACGGTTTTTAAAATTTCTTCGATGCGATCTTCAAACTTTACGCCTTCTTTCGCTACTAGCGAAGGGTTTGTGGTAACACCTGATAATACCCCAATTTTATATGCTTTTTTAATATCTTCCAGGTTAGCTGTATCAATAAAAAATTTCATCATGTATTCCTCCACTCGTTATGGTAAAAACAGCTTTTCAGGGACGTTTTTGCATGACTTTATGTTCAAATAGAATTGCCCTCTTCATATTGTCTTCATAAAATAAAATTTATTTCCTTTTAAATGCTGTATGTTTTTCTCCAAGTTTTCCCTTCCTTAAATTCACCGGAATAACTTTTATTTGCATGTATCATACTAATGGTGTTAAAAAACCCCTCATCTACTCCACTAAAAAACCTTCAGCATTTATGCTGAAGGTTGAGATACATTCTATTCTTAATTTTTTAGTCCTCTATAGCGAGCTGTTTTTAATTCTTGAACGTAGGGTTCAAAGTCCGGCATCTCTAAACCTCTCGCCAATTCGATAGCCTTTTCAATATCGTATGGAATACGTACAAATTGAATAGAAAATGCTGAAGGACTTTCGTCTTGATCCTTTCCTTCTAAAATAAGATAGGAAGCTTGTGGTAAATCAAGCGGGTTTCCTACACTTCCTACATTACATAGCGTTTTCCCTTTAATATGTTGAATAAATGCATTATGTACATCTCCGTAACAGATAACATCCGGCTCTCTTGATCCTTTTATATTTTCCGTATATTCCGTATTAGCAAATAGACTAAGGCGCTTTTCAAGTGAATCCCAGGGTTGAATTCTGTCATAAGGACTTCTAGGTGAAGCGTGAAACATTCTAATTAATTTTCCGCTCATCATAAACTCAACAGAAAAAGGAAGTTCCTTTAAGTATGCTTCTTGGGCTGAACTTAACTGCTTCTGATGCCATTTCAACGCTTCAAATTCCGCAGGCTTTGTAATGAAGTCATCCCAGTTTCCCATTACCGTTACTTCGCACTTTTCTTTTATGATATCAATCGCTTTACTTGAATCCGGTCCTTTTCCTACTAAATCACCTAGACAAATGATGCGATGGATATCTCGCTGTTGTATGTCAGCTAAAACTGCTTCTAATGCAGGAAGATTTCCGTGGATATCTGAAATAACAGCAATTTTATCCATTGATTCCTCCACTCCTTTTTCATATGTATGTATTTAATTCTTTTCTTTATTATAACATTTTATAATAAGACCGTTTACTAAAACGGGTCAGCTTCATTTAACAAATAACGGTATAATTCGAATGGGTATAAAAGGGAGGAATAAGACGTGGATTTTTATAGATCAAGAAGAAATCTGTTTTCCTTATTTATTAACATAAAATAAAGGAGTACTGTAATATATTTATACGAGTACTCCTTTATTGGTAGTAAGGTAGTATAGAGAGTCGTAAGATACCTCATTTATCTTGCGACTTTTGGTTTATAACTTACTGAACACCAACTGCGTCAAATGACTTGCCTACTGAAATTACTTCTTGAGAGCCTGAACCGTATAGATCAGCAGCAGCTTGTACTAAACCTGCACGCGCTTGGCTAAATGTTGTAGACTGAGTGAAGTATAGCGTATTAGCACGGTAATAAATTTTCCCTAGCTTATCGCCGCCGATGCCTGTTACAGTAACCCCGTAATGCGTTCCTCCGTTAGCTAGTAAGTAGGCAGCTTTGTTGATAATACCGCTGTTTGTATGAACTCCGCCGTTGTCACTAGAACCTGTATAGCGCTTTGAATAATGATCCGGATCTCCATATTTTGCTGGGTTGCTCATTGAACGAAGGGCATCACCGCTTGTTCCAGGCGTGTAAATATCTTCTCCAATTTCCCAATCTGGATTTCGGTTGTCATAGTATTCTACCAATGTTCCGAAAATATCGGAAATCGCTTCGTTTAATGCACCTGATTCATATTGATAGATTAAATTAGAACTTCTTTCTGTGACCGCATGCGTCAATTCATGTCCGATAACATCTAACCCTCCTGATAGCGGAACAAAAGTAGTTCCATCTCCATCTCCATATACCATTTGAGAGCCATTCCAAAACGCATTGTTGTAGCCGCTGCTATAATGAACAGTCGATTTTAGCGGAGCTCCTGCATTGTCATAGGAGTTGCGGTTAAATTTGTTTTTATAATAATCATACGTCACACCTGCATAATAGTGAGCATCTACTGCAGCTGCATCGCGGGTTGCATTGTACGTATTATCGGTGTCTGCCCATAGCGCACCTGGAAGAGATGTACGATTTTTTGCATCGTACGTATAGATTGTCGCCCCTCTTGTATTATCTTGTAAGTAGTAAGTAGAACTAGATAACGTTGTCTTTAACGATTTAGTATCTCCAAGCACTCCTTTACCTGAGCCAATAGCATTTGTGCCTGTTACAGGTTTCGCTGCCGGCTTCGCCGCTTGCTTCACATCGGCTTTTGGGCCAGCTACGGAGTCAATTGTATTGTACTTATCTAGCACTTTACCGCTAATAGCATCAACAAAGTAATAATAGTTGCCTGGTTCAGGATTTAAGAAATTTAAATTTACTACATAAGCATACGTTGTGTCTGAACCGTTTTGATAAACATACAGTTCAGATGAAGGGGATTTTTCATACGTCGGTTTAAAGCCTAAGTCTTTTTCAGCTGCTTGAATCGCCTTTTTGCTGTCAACTTGCTTCTGGCCTTTTAGCTTTTCCTTTTTATCTAAATCAGGAGCTACTGTACCTGATACAACTTTTAAGGTTCCATCTTTCGCTACGTGTGCTAATTGAGTAGATCCCCAAACAGGAATATTATTATATACCTGCTGCAAGCGTACAACGGTTGCTTGTTCAACGGGATCTTTCACTACTTCTGTCACTTTAAATGAGTTTTGAGCATTTTCGTTTCCTAATTTATATTTGTCTTTATTTGTATTCATATAATGAAATACGACGTCTTGAGCTTTCTGTGATGATGGGGCTGAAAGCTTTCCAGAAATAAACTCAGGAGATTTAATTTCTTTGTTATACTTTTCGGTTGAAAGTACATTATTTGGCGCGGCACTGCTCGTATGTGCAAAAACAAATGATGAAGAAAGGATACCAACTGATAATAATACTTTTAAAGCCTGTTTTTTCTTTTTCATAGTTTTTTCTCCCTATCCTTAGTAAATTTAATTACCGCAATTTTTCTGTTAATTGTGATAATTAGCAACATTATAGCAACTAAAAATTACTACGTCTATATATTATTTTAATATTCCTATTATTATGAAAATTAAGAATATATCTTTTGCAATAAGTCTTTTTTACCTATTTAAACTATATGAAAATCATTTATGTTGATTTTCAGACAAGTAAAATAATTCTTTTAGTCATCGGATAAAAACTAGCGGTCTATGGAGTGTTATTCAGTCTTATTATCAGTGTTGCGAAGCATTTTACAAAAATTACTTATAAGGAAAATTATAAATTTCAGACCTTTTTTGTGGCTTAAATTTACTCTTCCTCTTCAATTTTTTATTTTTTTAATCTATTAATTAAATTTTTTGTATGTTTTTTATGTACATGCACAACATTATTTTATTATAGTACTGTTCTTCTTATGAACATAAAAAAGCACGAATCTACTAAAACCTTTGTAAATCCGTGCTTTTTCTGTTTATTTCAAGCATGTACAACCAACGATAACTAATAAAACAAATAGTACAACGATTAATGCAAAACCGCCACCGTAACTACCGTAGCCGCCGTAGCCATAACCACCGCCGTAACCCCAGTTGTAAAATCCCATTTCACTTCACCTCCGTAGCCTGTTTACTCTATAGCATATGTACAGGCTAGAAAAAATGCTCGCCCATTTATCGCCCTTTTATGACGATAAAAAAGAGATTGAGACATAACAAAATCACTCCAATCAACCGCTAGAAGCAACCGACTAGATTAAATCCATGTTCACCATAACAATAAAAAAATCCGAACGATGAATCGTTCGGATCTTCCTTCAACTAAAATACTTTTGTCACAGCCTCTTTTAAGATAACAAATATTAACTTATTTACTTTTAGAAGCTTGTTCTTTAAAGCGAAGTATGTAATACGGAACAATACAAATAACCGCCAAAACAAGAGCCGTTAAACTGACTATGCGGGGATTATTAAGCCCAAAAGAATAGTCTCCAAAAGATGCTCCAATCGCAATAATAGCAAAAATAATATACAGAATACGAAATATGTTAATCCACTTTTTCTGTTTAATCGTAACCACTCCTTTGCTTATTTTTCTTCAACATAGAATATTATAACTTTACTAAACAACTTGTTGCAAAATTTCTTCTTCCTTTAACTGATGACCTTTTATTCTAACGGTAAACAAATTTCCACACTCGTCCCTTTGTTTACTTCACTTTCAATACTAAGAGTTCCTTTATGCTGTTGGATAATATTAAAGCAGATCATTAACCCTAACCCGATTCCGTCTTCTTTAATACTGTAAAATGGTTCACCTAAATGTTTGATGCGTTCTTTTGAAATTCCTACACCTTCATCAATAATTTGAATATGAATATGATTGTCGTTCTTTTTTCTCAGCTCAACTTTAATTTCCCCTCCGGAAGGCATTGCTTCAATCGCATTCTTAAGAACATTTATAAATACCTGTTTCATTTGATTGCTTTCACAATATACAAAAGGCATTTCTCCATATGAGTTAAGTTCAATAAAAATGTTTTTCATGGTTGCTTGAGGCTGCAGCAATAAAATCACTTGTTGAATTAACAGCTGCAAATCAATCGACTGAAATGTTACGGCCTGTGGTTTTGCCACAGACATGAATTCATCTGTAATCATTTCAATACGCTCAATTTCAGAGGATATAATGTTCAAATAGGTTAACTCTTCCTTACTCGCTTTTTCAGTTAATAGCTGCATAAACCCTTTAATGGCCGTTAAAGGATTTCTAATTTCATGAGCAATAGCTGTAGCAAGCTGCCCGACCGCTGCTAATTTCTCAGATTTCTGCAGCAGCTCTTCTGTTTTTAAGTACTCTGTTCTGTCTCTTGAAACAATAAGAAGTACTTTTTTGTTTTCTATATTGAACAACTTTCCACTATATTCTAGTTTTTTTATTTCGCCAGACTTAAATGTAAATTGTGATTGCAGCGTAAAAGAAAGATTTCCGCTGCGAATTTCTTCGACTGTTTTTTGAACAATGTCAGAATCCCTAGGTATAATATGGTGGCAAGGCATGGATAAAAGCTCTTCTCTCGTATACCCAAAGCGCTTACATCCAGCTTCATTTACTTCAACAAAACGAGAAGGAAAATGATTCGAACCTATTTCAAGTAAATAAATTGCGTCGTTTGCATATTCAAATAACGTGCGGTACTTTAACTCACTTTCCTTAAGCTTACGATGTAACAAGTCAAGCTCTTGTTTAGCTTTTTTAGCTTCAGATATATCCACACACACTCCAGACAAACCTACCAACTCATCTTTGCCATTAAAAATCGGCGAAATAGTGATGCGAAGGTCTACTAAACTTCCATCTTTACGAGCTCTTACTACTTCTACTCGATTGATTGCCTCTTTTTCAGCAACAGTCTTTTTTATATTCTCATGCACATCCTCACTAAAAGCTCCTGCTATATCGTAATATTTTCTCCCAATGACTTCATGGGATTTCCAGCCATACACTTTTTCATAAGCTTCATTAACTCGCAAGATTCGCCCTTCTAAATCAGTTATAATAACCGCATCCATGTGATGATTAATAAAAGATTCCAGCTGTTCTTTCGTATATTCTAGTTCTTTTTTCATTATCCTGACAAAAAAAGAATCTTCTTCTTCCTTACATGAATCTGATCCAGCATAAGCAGCTTCTTCTGCTACAGCGTAAAATTTACGATAAAACTCTATCGTCGCCACGGCTACTCCCAGTCCGATAATTCCGAACACTAAATATTCTATTTCGCTATAAAACGGCGACTGAATAGGTGTATTCCAGAAGTAATTTGTCAGTAAGACATGAACGATAAAATGAATAAAGAAACAAAGAAGAGATTGTTTTAATAAAGAAAACTGCTTTCTATATCGAATAAGAGGAAGGGAAAACAAAAAGGTAAAGATTAAAATTAAGATAGTCAGTAACCAATGACTTTCTAAATAGATACTGCACGCAGCCATAGTGATACCTGCAACTGCACCGGCTCTGTAACCAAAGTATAGAACGGTTAAAATAAGAGGAAGAAAACGTAAATCATATGTAATCTGTTGATACGTAACGCTATATACCATAAGAATAGCAGAAACAATACTTGCATAAATACCACTCATCCATTTGTATTTATGGGCTAGACGCTGTAACAAAAATATTCGTATCGCAATCATAATACTGACAAAAAACGAAAAAATACATAAGTTAACAAATAGTCCGCTACTAACCACTCCTTCTATTCCTCCTTTACTTGTAAATATGCGTGAAATAATTCCCTTATATAGAGAGTGTAACATGAATAAGCGCTGCTATTTATAAAATTAATAAAAAAACTAGTCTTGCCCGAGGCAAGACTAGTTTTTTTATTATCTATGCTGATCTTGATACATAGGTCCTTCTGAAATCATATTGCTTTCAGAAACGTACGTAGGATCTGAATGCACATCTTTATTTAGGCTAGCATTTACCTGCTGTTTTTTAGATAAACTTGAAAGTTTTACTTTGGCACTTCGAACAAGTCCTTTTACTTTTCGTCGTTTCGCAGCATCGCTTAATATATAAGACGTAATGCCGACTCCTACAGTTGATAGGGTAATACCTGATATCAATGCTTTTTGTTTTCGTTTTCTCATAATAGCTCCTTCCTTGTACCTTTTTGAATCTTACAGTGACTTTTCCCTATCTGGTAATCTCTCAAACCAGATTATTCAGATTATTCACTTCTTTAACAAGACGCGGCAGTGTGTCCGCTCCTGCTATCCCATCTGAAAAAAGGCCATATCGATTCTGAAATTTTTTCACTGCAGCGATTAATTCATCTCCATAGAAACCGTCTGCTCCAAACTTCGGAAGAGAAAAACCTAGCGCAAGTAAGTTTTGCTGAATTTGTTTGACTCCTAACCCTCTATCGCCTTTGGAATAGACAAAGGGCCCTTTTGTATTATTTGTCATAGAGAGATTTGTTGTGACTTCCTTAAAAAATGAGCAGTCCATTTCATTTATATCCACATTTGTAGAAATTCCTTTTACTCTGCCAGAATCCGTATATTGAAACATTGCCCATCGCTGCCACTGACTTAGCTCACCAGGGTGCTGCATACCGCCCTGTCTGTTGGCTGCACTATATCTTGCTACCCACAAAGGATACTTACTTATTTCGTTTGTAAAAAAAGTTTTAGCGAAATGATAATTTGTATATACGATAGGCTTAATCCCTGTTGTTTTGTGAACATGCTCGAGCCAGCTTACGGCAAAGCGAGAAACAAATTCTTTGGATTTTTTCTTGTCTTCTTCTAGATCCAAACACGGCGGAAGGTCTAGTTTCATTTGTCCAAGCTGAGCAATAAAAAAAGCAGCTTCTTTCTCTGGGCTATTTGTACAGTGAGCATAATGATAAAACCCTACTCTCAAACCCGCATTTTTAGCGCCTATATAATTTTCATAAGATCTAGGGTCTACAAAAGTTCCGCCTTCTGTTAACTTTATATACACCCCTTTTACTGAGGTGTTTTTTATTTCTTTCCAATTAATGATTCCTTGATGATGAGAAACGTCGAGAATAATAGGATTATTTGAATGTCGCCTTTGCATAGTTTTCACCTCTTTTGCTAACTTCCTTATGTATACGACGAATCTCTCAAAACCCCTGTTTTTCCGGATCTTGATATTCTTTTATAACGATGTGTAAAACGTTGCTCATTTGAATCGCTAAATAAGCTTCGTGTTTTTTGTCATAATAACGATACCATCCTTGCGTATGAATAATAGATTCCTCAAGCTTTTTTACATTTTCTGATTCAACCAATGTACTGATTGATTTTTCATTTCCAAAATAAAACTTCACTTCGTACGTCACGTGAATCCCTCCTTTATAAAAATGTAAATACCCTAATCGTATGTACTTGAATCTAGTATAAAGTAGTGTAAAATTTCTTTTAATCCGCAGTTTCTTTTTATATGTTTATTTAGAACAATGTTTATTTTAATGGATGAATCATATTAGCTGGATTTACCCATTGCTCAAATTGTTCTTCTGTCAGAAGGCCCGTTTTGAACGCTGCTTCTTTTAATGTCGTTCCTTCCTGATGAGCCAGCTTGGCGATTTTAGCCGCATTTTCATACCCTATGTGCGGATTTAACGCTGTTACAAGCATAAGAGAATTTTCTAGATTATGCTGAATTTTTTCTTTGTTGGGTTCAATTCCTACTGCGCATTTATCGTTAAAAGCCTGCATGGAATCTGTCAGCAATCTGACTGATTGTAAAAAATTATAGATAATAACCGGCTTAAATACATTCAATTCAAAGTTTCCTTGACTAGCCGCAATGCCAATTGTCACGTCATTCCCAAGCACTTGTGCAGAAACCATTGTTAGAGCTTCACTTTGAGTTGGATTTACTTTTCCAGGCATAATAGAACTTCCTGGTTCGTTAGCAGGAATCGTAATTTCGCCTAATCCGCTCCGAGGACCGCTTGCCAACCAGCGTACGTCATTGGCGATTTTCATTAAGTCAGCTGCTAAGGCTTTGAGTGCACCGTGAGCATAAACCACTTGATCGTGACTTGTTAATGCATGAAATTTATTAGCTGCTGAGATAAATGTTTTTCCAAGCGTGCTGCTGATTTCTTTCGCTACTTCATCGCCGAAGTCAGGATGTGCATTTATTCCCGTCCCAACAGCTGTACCGCCAATAGCTAGCTCCTTCATATACTCTACGCTTTGTTTAATCATTTCTTCATTCTTTTCGAGCATATGATGCCATCCGCTAATTTCTTGTCCTAGTGTTAGCGGTGTAGCATCTTGTAAATGGGTTCTTCCTATTTTAATAATATCTTTAAACTGCTCTTGCTTCGCAGCGAACGTTTCTTTTAATGTTTTTAGAGCAGGCAATAATTGATCTTCGACTTCTAGTACAGCTGCAATATGAAGAGCTGTAGGAAAAGTATCGTTAGAGCTTTGTGACATATTGACATCATCATTTGGATGGAGCGTTTCGTCGCCATTTATTAGCTGGTTTCCCCGGTGAGAAATCACTTCATTTACATTCATGTTTGATTGCGTTCCGCTTCCTGTCTGCCATACCACTAAAGGAAAATGTTCATTCCATTTCCCTTCAATAATTTCGTTAGCAGCTTGTACGATGGCTTCCGATTTCCCTGCTGATAGTTTGCCTAGTTTATGATTACTAATAGCCGCACTTTTCTTCAAAACCGCAAAAGCGCGTATTACTTCAATCGGCATTTTTTCAATCCCTATTGGAAAATTTTCTTTACTTCTTTGCGTTTGCGCTCCCCATAGTTTATCTTCTGCCACTTTGATTTCTCCAATTGAATCTCTTTCGATACGATAGCTCATAGTTAGAACTCCTTTTCAATATTTTCTTTACCTATTAGTATTGATTATATGGATGAATTTCATGACATAATAACAATTATTCACTGTTGAAAATTCCCTTTATTTTATTTTTTAAACGGGCTTATCGTTTTTGATTATTTAGCTCATAGTTTATTTTGAATTTATGATACAAAATAAGATCCGAAGAATACGCTCTTCAGATCTTTTTAATACATCCAATTTTACTTATGAATCCATACAGCACCAGCTGAATTGTCTTTCGCTTCACCAATTACGTCTAACTTTAATCCGTTTTGAGGAAGCAAGCGGCCTGCATCTTTAATTCTTTCATCTAAATACGATTTTTTGTCGTTAAAGCTTGTAACGCCATTTGATTCTTTAGATGAAATCGTTCCCCACGTTTTATGAGAATATGACCAAGCAGGTGATTTATCAAATGAGAACGCCGCGTCTGCAATTTGATATCGGCTTGAATTTGCTGTCGTGCTAATCCCATTTACATTAAAGTAAAGAACTTTATGAGCATGGGAATCAACTACGCCAAGGAATCCTTCACCTGGGTGCTGTCCTACCCAGTTATCAAGGTAGCTTTCATCTGCGTACCAAAGCAGCATGCCTGTATTATATTTTGCACCTCGCGCGAATTGAAGTGCTTTATCGCTGCCTGCATAGTTTCTCCACTCAAGGTAATAATAGTTGTCTTTATAGCTGATGCCGTTTGTCTTTTCAAATCCATCTAACGTTACTTTTGGCGCTCCTTCAGCATCGTCCGTAAATACCGTTTTTCCATCTACTACTAAACTGGCATTATCAAGAGCAAATCCTTGAAGGGCAAGTCCACCGTCCGTTACGTATTCAAATTGAAGCTTAATTTTTTTACCTTTAAACTGCGTTAAGTCATAGCTTTTATCTTCCCATTTTCCGCCGGAAGTTTCAGCAGAACCGTCTGCATTGTTCGCTTTATCACCAATTGTATCTAACAGAACTTTTGAGCCGTCAGGAAGAATTGCATTTACATATAAGTAATCGTATTCTGCCTCTACTTCATAGAACGCTTTGTAATTGAATTTAGCTGTTTTTGCTGCTGTTAAATCAAACTCTGGCGTCGTCATTGTCGTATGCAGATCGTCTCCGCGTTTACTGTAGTAGTAGTTGCTTCCAAACTCAGGCTTAATCCCTTGAACAGCTTTTTTAGGTAAATTAATCTTTACAATACCCGGGCGTTTAGATTTTGTCACGCTTTGATCAACCACGCTCACAGAGCCCGATTTTGTAATGTTTTTGCTGTCGATTTGTTTAATATTTGCCCAGTTTCCACCCATATTTGCTTGGAAAAACTCTTTATTTTGCGGGGAGAAACTTGTCGGTTCTGTTCCAGCTACTTCACCAGCCCAGCTCCCTCCGCTCATAATTGACCAAACGCCTACCGGCTCACCTTGACCCGTATACTGTGTATCATACTCATCCGGCAAACCTAAATCATGGCCAAATTCATGAGCAAAAACGCCAACTGCTCCGTCTTCTGGTTCAATTGTATAATCATAAGCAGCCATGTTTGTTCCAGGAACTTTATACACTTGGCCCAAAGTAGAGCGATGAGACCAGATAGCATCGTTTCCTAATTTCCCTCCACCTGCTTCTTGCCCAGTTCCAGCATGAATGACCATTAAGTGGTCCACTATGCCGTCAGGCTCATTGCGGTTGCCGTCTCCATCGATATCATATTGATCGAACTGATCATAATCTGAAAGATTAATTCCGCTTTTTGCTGCTGCAGCAAGCGCTTCTTTTACAAGATTACGAGGCCCTTTAGATCCAGGCGCATTATCGTTTCCTCCCGCTGGATTGTCTGCTCCGTATTCTTTTGCGTTTCCAGGTACAGTTAACCAGTCAGAAACCGTTCCATCTACTGTGTAACTACCTCCAGACTGTTCTTCATAATATTGTTTAAATGTTTTAATTTTCTTACCGTTAAATAACGTAAAGTCTTTCTTTCCAAACATTAATTGCTGATAGTGATTTCGATTAAAATCTTTTGCATACATGTAACCAGGTTCTTGAACGACATTGTTATGCTTAAAGTCTGCGTATTCGACTAAAAGAACAAGAACTTTATCTTTTCTCACTTGTCCGTTATATTTGACCTGAGCTGCAGGTTTAACGTTTACCCCGTTCCCCGAATTGTTTCCTTGAGACTTAATATTAGCAAATTCGCCTCGTTGAAACTTTTCTTTTTGTTTTGTTTGCATTTCTTTCGCTTTCAAATCAATTTTGCTAGCTTTATGTCCCTTCATGCTCTCTTTATGTGCATCTTTTTTGTTTATGTAAGAAGTAACGGCTTTCTTCACTTCTTGCGGTGTTGCACTTTGAGAAATAACTCCTTGGTTTTTCAGTGCGTTAGCCAATCTTTCTTCCGGTACTGTATTCATATCAATTGGTGAACTCGGAAGTTCTTCCGATTGTGCGGTTTTAGCTGAAGCAGTACTTCCATTCATAAGTACTGGCCCGACTCCGCTTAATGTAACAGTTGTGGCAAGAAAAGATGTCCCCAAAATCTTTTTCCAGCTTTTCAAGTAAACCCCTCCATTTTAGAATTTTCAAACTATTAGCAAGATTTATTTTATATTCTAAAACTAGGAAGGTCAACTACATTTTACTATATTATTAAAATTTTTTGATTCTAGTAGATAATGTAAAATAGTTTTATAGTATGTAACTAGTTTTCTTTGCCTGACAATTAAAATGTCTGATAAACCCTTCTTACGTATGCAAATTCCATGCCAAATCGATAACCAAAACTAAAAATATATGAAGCGTATTTTTTTAGGAAATTAGAACCATCTTTTTCGTATTACTATTATATAAAAACAAAAAATTCCCCATTATGGATATAGAAAGATAAAAAAATCACTTCTCAATAGACGAGAAGTGATAATTTCTGTATGCAAGTAAATTTAAGAATGTTCTTTTTGACGCTGCAGCAAGATATGATAGAGCGACATGCTCCAAATAGACATATTGCGCGCTGCGATTTCATAAGGTTTTTCATCAATTTTAAACAAGAAATCCCCTTCATAACTCACGGATTTCCCTTGCTTTTCTAGCTCTTGTTTAACAGCTTCAATCCATTCTACTGCATTCGTATAATGTTTGTTCAAACGAACTTTAATAGTTTGATTCCTGTAATGAATAAAAGATGTAATTCCCCAAAAAATTAAGACAAGAAAAAGTACCATATACAGCAATTGCATGATAGCGATCCCCTTCTTCCTTCATTTCATTATTTTCAATGAAGACTTAATTTAGATGAGTAAATATTACTATTCTCCTTTGCTATCGTCATCTCCTTTAAAAAAGTAAATTCCTTTTCCACGTGGGCGTATAAAATAAATCCATGTACGTGCTCCCTCATCTTTTTTACTAACGTTTTTTGTTAAAAAATGATAAGCTAATAGAATGATAAATAGAAAGGGAGGGCGACGAGTTGTCAACTGAACAAGTGAAATTAGCAGCCGTTTTAGATGTTGAAACAACGGGATTAAGTGCGCAAACATGCGATATTATCGAACTAGCAATTGCTGTTGTTTCTTATGATTCTTTTACCGGAGAAATAATCGACATTGTAGAAGAATATGAAGAATTTAATATGCCTTCAACTCCCATTTTCCCGTATATTACAAACTTAACGGGAATTACAAATGAGATGGTCAAAAATAAAACGTTAGACGATAAAAAAGTGGAATCGCTGTTAACTAGCGTTTCGGCTATCATCGCTCATAATGCTTCTTTCGATCGCAGTTTTCTTTTAAAACGGTATCCATCTTTATTTAACCAAAAATGGCACTGCTCTATGCGTGCTGTCAAATGGAAAGAGTACGGCTTTCCTAATAAAAAACTAACAACGCTTCTTGATCATCATAATATCGAGAGAGAGCACGCTCACAGAGCTATGGATGACGTGAAAGGAACCATTGACTTGCTAAGACAGCAAAATCCTAGCGGAGATCCCTATTTTTCTGAAGTATTAAAAAAAGCAATGAGCAAACCTAAAAAAACAGCGGCTTCCACTCGTTTTTAACTAACCAAAAAAAGCGCAGAAGCTGCGCTTTTTTTGGTTTTATTCGCATATTTCTTAAGTGTTGAGTTATATGTTTGAGGAGTATGATTGGAAACAGCGAGGCTGTAAATGCACCGGAAGAAAAAGAAAAGTCCCTGCTTTCAAGCAAAAAAGCCGCGGAGGAACAAATTGAACAGCTGGTGTTTACACATATATACGAAATCAGCTGAATTTCTAATAATCTGGAAGATTTTAATTATACTTCTCTTACCTTTTGGTTTTGAAGATCGTGATGCGTTTGTTCTAGTTCACTTAAATTCAATTCGTACAAATGTCTCCCGTCTTCTGCTTTAAAGTAACCCGATTCAATAATTTGATTCATTAAAAGATCTTTCTTTTGCTCAAATGCTTTTTCAGATGTCATGTTATCATCTCCTTTTTTAGGTGAATATCTTTCATAGAAAAGACGTACACCGCTTGTGGCATACGTCTTGTTGCTTTTCACACTCGTTACCTATGTTTAAAAACAACGCAATCGTTACATTTTATCGAGAAGGCTGCTTATGTCTTGCAGCCATATTGAACATTTTGGTGATACACTACTTTTATACCCTTCATGATGTTCTTAAAACGCAATTGGAAAAAGATTTTCACAAAATTTGTTTGCCATCTACTGCCCCGCTTTCAAAATGCGGCTGTGCGGCGATTTTTTTCGTTGCTAAACTGACCACCATTAATACAACTAAATTAATAAATAAAGAAATAACGCCGACATTTGTATCTTTAATGATTTGTGGCAACGCAGGAAACAACGTGCCAAGCGTTGTTTCCGTAATCGTTATATACATCACAGACGCAATGCCGGCAACAATACCTGCACATGCCCCGTATTTAGTCACGATATTGTTTTTCATTAAACTAAAAATAAAAGCAGGAAACAGCTGCGTCACAATGCTGTAGCCCATTAGTAAAAGCGTTACAATCGTATTCCCTCCATGAAGTGTAAAATAGACTGAAACAAGCGCAATGACCGGTACAAAGCATTTAGCCAGTATCGAAATTTGTTTGCCCGTCGCTGAAGGAACAAGAACGCCATAAACGTTTTTAGACAGTGACGTAGAAGCTGCCATCAAAAGCATCGATCCAGGCACAAGTGCTGTTAATAAACCAGCTGCGCCAATAAAGCCGACAATCCACGGATCAAATGTTTGAATGGAAAGACGAAGCAGTGACAAGTCTGCTTCTGCGCCTTGTAGTCCAGGTACCTGCATAAGAGCAGTAAACCCTACAAAAAAGACAAAAAGCAGCATTAACGTATAAATAGGACTTATAATAGAATTCTTTCGAAATACATTCTCGTTTTCAGCTGAATACGTTGCATTAAACGTATGCGGCCACATGTAAAATCCTAATACGGTCAGCATGACTGTAGAAATAAACCACGAAATACTTAGACCTGTCTTGGGAAGAGTAAGAAACGTTGGATTTGCTTGATGCACAGCCTCAAACATCGGCTGTAAGCCTCCGTAGTAATGAAACGGCATATATATTCCTAAAAATAAGACGACAATAAAAATCATGATATCTTTGACAATAGCCGTCCACGCGGAACCATGTATGCCTGATATCATTAAGTAAACCGTTAATGATATGGCACCAATCCAAATGGCTGCGGTTGAAGAGATAGAGCCATAAGAAGCTTCAGATACAATAATACCTAAGCCTTTGAACTGTAAAATAATATAAGGAACAATTGCCAGCACCCCTGCACATGAAACAACGATGCCTAGAAACGGGCTGTTGTATTTTGAAACAAAAAAATCCGGCTGAGACATGAGCTTATGCTGCTTCGCATACCGCCATATTTGCGGGCCGATCCAATACCCTAGCACGTACGCTAAAGAAATATAAGCTAAAATATAAAACGCTGGCCCTCCTTTTCCATATGCCCAAGCGCTTCCACCTAGAAACGTAAAAGTAGTATAGATTTCACCCGCCATCAAAAAGAAGACAAAAACAGTTCCAAAACCTCTGCCGCCTACGCTCCACTGTTCTAAATCCATTTTTTTGCCCTGCGTAGCTCGAATTCCAAGATAAATAGCTAAAAGTAAAAAACCAAAAATAATAATCAGAGCGGTATTCATTATTTATCTCCTCCTTTAACAGCAGGATCAAGCTTGTACACAATACCCATAATAAAAGACGTAAGGATTACCCACATAACAATCCAAAAGAGAAAAAAAGGCATCCCTAAAATAAACGGCGTTACTTTGTTAACAAAAGGCAATAAACCTAATATTCCTACAAACGGAAGCAGGCAAAGAAGATAAATTATTTTCATAGAGCTCCTCCTTAATCACACGGCTTATCAGTACTTATCTAAGACTTTAACTATCTCATTATGTACTTCTCTTATTCTTCTCTTTGCACCTCCATTCTTGAGCTAAACGAGACGTTTGGCATAGAAAACCGCCGTTTATTTGTTCCTTAGTATCTTCCATTTGTCACCATGTGAAAAGGAGTTTGTAAGGCATGCTTACAAGATTTTGAATGCAGAAGAATGTAGACAAACAAAAAGAAACGAAACTGAGAGCAAAAGTTTCAGTTCCGTTTCTTTTTAGCATTTCTATACTTTATTCTTCTTTTTTCTTTACACCAAGCGAAGAAAGAGCTTGGTGTAAATGTCCAAACGTTTCAATTTTATTAAAACTAATTCCTACATTAACAGCCGTCTGAGCCATGTCAGGACTCACTCCTGACATAATCGCATGGATGCCTAGCAGCTGCAAAATGTTAATCAAATCAAAAAATTTGTGAGCAACATACGTATCTACATAATTTACACCGGATAAGTCAATGACTAGATGTCTTATATGTTTTTCTGCACATCTTTTTGGAACAACCTCGATAATAGAATCACCTTTGATTTCATCAATAAGCCCTACTAAAGGCAAGACCGCGATGTGATCTACAAGTGGAATGACAGGAAAACTCGTTTCGTCAATTAGCTCTTGCTGAAGACTTATTTTTTGCCTTGTGATTTTATAGTACTGTTCGGAAAATTCATTAATGAGTTTATCAAATGTTGTATGATAAACTTCGCTCCAAGAGAGTATATCTTCTTTTGTGATAGATGAATGTATCAGACTATATGTTTTGACATACGTCCAAATAATTTTTCTTGTTTTGCTTAGCGCTTCTACTACCTCGTAAATCGGCGTATCAAATTTAATTCTGCTGTTTACTACTTCCGTCGTCCATTTCACCATACGTTGTTTGAAAATCTCTTGATCGTCAAGAAAGCCGCTCGCAATTGTTTCGATCGTATAAAGATGCTGCTCGCGCAGCTTTTTCTCAACTGAAGCGTCTGCGTCCTTTGAGTAAATCGATCCTTTAATATTACTTCTTTGGCGCAGCCATTCTTCACTGATAGAGGCTGAATTCTCTAAAATATATTCAAAAAGACGTTGATTTTGTTCACTCACTACTGTTTAACCTCCGTTCACTTTCTCCTTCTGTCCAATTACTTACAAAACGCACCTTATGATAAATTCATGCTTCATATTTTTTCCTCGTCCATCTCTATCATACACGATAACCGCTCTGCATACTTATAGAGAATTAGATATAAACAAGCAGGTATTGGATTATCTACATAGATAAACTGCCGTGTATGATGCAACTATCATTTATTTTCACATGAAAGGATGTTAATTGTATTGAAAAAATCAATTATTTTGTTGGGGATTCTCGCTACAAGTATTGGATTATCCGCTTGTTCAAACAATACAACAACTTCTTCTGCCACAAACTCTTCTGCACATTCAGGTCATGAACATCACAAAGCTGCAGTTGCTGATATTCGCGAAGAGACTCCAGGAGCAGATGTTTTGCCACAGTTTTTGAAGAACCAGCCTAAAGATATGAAACTAGTTTATCTATCCGTTGCTAAAAATCGTGAACTACTTGAAAAAATCCCTTGCTACTGCGGATGTGGCATGGAAGCAAATCACAAAAACAGCTATGACTGCTTTATTTTTAAAAACAAAAGAAATGGAGCAGTTGTCTGGGATGATCATGGAACAAAATGCGGATTGTGTATAGAAATTGCAGCTAAAGCTATGCTCGACTATAACCGAGGCAAATCAATAAAAGATATTCGCAAAGACATCGATGAAAAATATAAAGAAGGCTATGCACAACCCACTCCTACTCCTTCCTTGTAAGACATTGGCAGTTTTTAAGCAAACATTCGCGATAGGTATATATAAAAGTAGAAGGTACCAAAAACACGTTCTTTTTTAGCGTTTTGAAAGCTGATTCATCTTTGAAACAGCAAAAAACACTCAAATAGCTATTTGAGTGTTTTTTGTGTACTATTCTTTCACAAACTCTTTTGTACTTCTTACTGTATCAATCGGACGCACGAGCTTCTCAATTTCTGCACGTTTTGGCTCTAAAAAAGGAGGAAGTGATAATTTTTCTCCGAGCGTTTCGTAAGGTTCATCTCCCATAAATCCTGGTCCATCTGTCGCAAATTCAAATAAAATTTGCGGAGCCACTCTTGCATACAACGACTCAAAGAAGTGACGATTCACATAACCAGACGTATGGAAACCGAAGCTTGACATTCGATTAATCCACTCTTCAAGAGCCTGTCTATTTTCTACGCGAAAAGCAACGTGATGAACAGTTCCAAAACCTTGCTGAGCCTGCGGAAGTTTTTCATTGTGTTCTACTACTACTTGCGCACCGTTTCCTCCTTCTCCTACTTCGAATAGGTGAAGATCTCCTTCTTGACCAATCTCTTTAAATAAAAGGACTTTTTCCATCATTTCTTTAAAGTAATTAAACTCGGCAATACGAATAAAGATAGGACCAAGTCCCGTAATAGCGTATTGAAGAGGGACAGGGCCTTTTTGCCAAGGAGTGCCTGATTCAACTCCTTGATTTCCTTCATCGGAAATTAACTGATACTGCTGATCATCAAAATCAACAAACGAAAGCGTCTTTTTCCCAAATAGCTCTTGAATCCCCGTATGATTTACTTCTAAGCGTTCAAAGCGCTTTACCCAATAGTCTAAAGCCGCATCATTTGGAACGCGGAAAGATGTTTTCGAAATTTCATTTGTTCCGTGAAAACCTTTTGGAATACCTGGAAAATCAAAAAAAGTCATGTCCGTTCCGGCGCTGCCTTTATCATCTGCAAAAAACAAATGGTACGTTTGAATATCATCTTGATTGACCGTTTTTTTAACTAAGCGCATGCCTAACACATAGGTGAAAAATTCATAATTCTTTTCTGCACTGCTTGTAATGGCCGTTACGTGGTGTATTCCTTTTAAGTGATTCATTCTACATTCCTCCGGATAAATCGTCTAGTTTATCATTTATTATTTATCTTTAATTTGAATATCTTTAATTAAAGATAATATACCATGATTAATTTTCCTTTGTCAATAAAGTATGGATGATCTCGGAAGGAAATATATATATTTTTACATTTAACCAAAACATTATAAATGAGGACGAGCCAAATCGGCAATAAAACATCATATAAACAAAGAGCTTTTACAATTCAAGAGCTCTTTGTTTATTCTTTAATTTTCAATATGCTTGATTATAACTGCAGGATTGCCTCCCACTACCACGTTATCAGGAACATTTTTTGTCACAACGGCACCCGAAGCAATTACGGCATTGTTGCCTATTTTCACTCCAGGATTAATAACGGCTCTTCCCCCAATCCAGACGTTATTTCCTATTTCTACGCGTTTGCCAAACTCAGCTCCTGAAATTCTTTCAAGAGCATGCAAAGGATGAGTTGCTGTATAGATATGTACACCTGGTGCAAGAAAACAATTATCTCCTATTCTTATTTCACATACATCTAAAAGTACGCAATCAAAGTTAGCATAAAAATTTTCTCCAACATGAATGTTAGAACCGTAGTCACAGCGGAAAGTAGGCTCTATGCAAAGAGAATTTCCCGTAGATCCAAACAGTTCTTTTAATAAGTTTGTACGTCTTTCTTCTTCCCTTTCTGTTGTTTGGTTATAAAGCCTTGTTAATCTTCGAGCGTTTTCACGTTCTTTTATTAATTGCGGATCAGCAGAAAGATATAATTCTCCATCCAGCATTTTTTGTTTTTCTGTTTTCATTTTGCATCCCCTTTTTTGTAGTTCCTTCTCTAACCGATACTGATTTATTCTCTTACACGATATCATGTTTTTAAACCTTTGTCCGGTATTCGCTGAGATTATCACCCACCAGGCAAACATTAGTTAATTTAATAACTCCCGGAAGCTAATTTTTCAATGTTTTTATATAAAAGGAATAGTAAGAGAAAACTTCATCACATATACTATATAAATTTATATAAAAGGCAGGGATATCATGAAAGCACAGCGCTTAGTAGATGACCAAAAAGGAACATACAGCAAGGAAGTTCAAAAGCACTTCAACCTAAAAATAAATGGAAAAATTTATACACAACCCTCGCCGCAATCACCTTCCTCACCCCCTATGCAGAAGAAAAATCTTAAATACAAACCTCAAAATAAAGTTCTACGCACGTACGATAAAAAAGATAAAACATTAAATGACACACAAGAAAAGCTCATAAAATCTGCAAAAACTAGATTAACTAAATATGAAAAGCTTCTATTAAGCAATCAGCTTTCAGAATCTGCCGCTCTTTACTCACCTTTTGGGTTAGAAGAGCTGGTACGAATGGCTAGTAGAGAGGAGTGAACGATTTGTGTTGGATGAAAAAGTAATTATTGATACAAACATTTGGGCTTCACATGCGCTTAATTATCCAGAAGTTGTGGAATATATTAATGAACTTATTTCAAATAAAGCGGAATTTTTAATGCCTACCGTTGTAGAAATGGAACTTCTGTCGCATTGGGAAGTAGAAACAAACCCTCAAGTCAAAGCAGTAAAAAATCATTATATTTACGATATGACAGATAAGATTGTGGACGTTACAAGTGAAATTGCACAGCTAGCAGCTCAAATTCGTAGAAAAGCTAAAATAGAATCCAATAAAAAAATTAAAGGACCAGATGCGATGATTGCCGCATCTGCTTTTATACATAATGCAAAACTGATTTCCAACAATAATAAAGATTTTGCTTGGATGACACTTAATTTCAGCTACCGAGGTCAACCATTATCTTATGTAAACCCTATTAAAGATACGATTGCTTACGCTTCTTTTATTAAAAGCTTTGAACATCCCACCCTTCCCGATGCTGATAACTTACAAGAAAACGAGAAGGAAAGCTAATTTGTTTTTATTTTTAAAATACTCCTTGTCTCCCGCCTTTTTCAAATTAAAAGTTTGATGAGTACATACTCCAATTCTTTCTGTAATGAATACAGTAAAAAGCATAAAAACTTAGGCGGTGAAAAGAGTGAATTATCAATATTACCCGGAACAACCTTTAGAAAAGTATCAATATGGCTATGATTATTATTCAAATCCCCAAGAAGCTGACGAAAGATTCCCTTATGGTTATTATCCATATCCTCGCCCTCGGCCATTTTATCCTTACCCTTATCCTCGTCCTATTTATTACCACCCCCCTTACTTTTACCCTCGCCCTCGGCCATTTTACCCACACCCAGTGTATTGGAGATAAAAAAAGAAGAGCGATCAGCTCTTCTTTTTTGTTTCTTGATATTTAGACATCTCTTCTTGAATAATGGTCACAAACGCTTCATTTTGCTCAATTTTAAAAACGGTAATAGCTTTTTCTAGGTAGGCTATTCCTTCTTTAAGCTCATCAAGCTGACAGAGTGCTTCTCCAATTTGATAGTGCAGTTCTCCTAATAAATAAAGCGTCTCATGCTGAATACACAGCTCTAGTCCTGCTTGTGCATATTTAACCGACTTTTCATAACGTTCCATTTGCAAAAGCGCACGCGATAATCCATATAAAATTCGAATTTTAACAAGAGGATCTTTTAACTTAGGAAGCAAAGCAATATGCTGCAATCCTTCCATAAACGTACTGAACGCTTTTTTTAAATGACCTTCTTCTTCATAAATAATGGCAATACTATTTAAAATAGCAATCTCTTTTTCTGAATAAAACTGTTCACTCGTACGCGTGAACGCAATAGCTTTTTCCAATTTACGAAGCGCTTGTTCAAATTTATTTCCAATATAATAATCACATATGGCTTCGTGCCATAGGAAAAATTGTGCATGAAAAGGATCTTGAAACATAGGATTATCTTTTTCTTTGTTCACCATATGTAACACGGTTTCATAATCGCGTTTTCGTATATAATGCCTAATGGTCGATTTAATTTCTTTTGAATAATCGTTGGGCGTTAGCTCTCCTGCTTCAAAGAAATAATTCATCGGAACCCCTAAGCGTTTCGATAAATGATAGAGAACTTCACTGCTTGCATGAATTTCACCTTGTTCAAATCGATGTAGCTCTTCTTCAGTACAAATTCCTTCTGATAACTCGACAGTTGTCATTTCCGCAATCTTTCGCAGATCTTGAATCAGCTGACCTACTTGTTTTTTATCATTCAAAAAATCACCTTACTTAATGTCGTCAATAAACTCTGTGAAAACAACGTTCCATTATGTTTTTATAAGTCTATTGTACCATTTAGGTAGTTTTTTTATCAATAGTATTAAGAAAAATATCCCAAGCAAAATTCTTCTAGTTATAGTATTATTTCAAACAATCTCCCGCTTCTTCTTTTGAAATATATCCTTCTTGCACTCCATATAACACTTGATCACATCGCCATAAAGTAGAACTATATCCATCGTTTTCTTCCATCTCTTGATTAATTTGTTGCTTTGTTTCGTCTGTGAAACTGTCTTCTTGTTGTTGACGAACCTCTTCTTCGTATTGATCTGGAGCAGAAATATCTTCATTTACTTCAGGTTCTTCATATTGATCAGCATGAGATAATTCTTCATCATTTGTTGGCTGCTGTTGATTTTGTGCTACTTGAGCTTGTTGCTTCTTTTGTTCTTCTGCTTGTTGCGCTGCGATACGCTGTTGTTCAGCAATCTTTTGTTGTCTTTGTTGCTCAGCTACTTCCGCTTGTCGTTTAGCTTCCGCTTCCTCTCTTGCCTTTTGCTCTGCTAATTCTTTAGCTTTTTTTTCTTTTTCAACTTTTACACTATACGCACGTAAATCTTTCTGTTCGTTTTGAATTTGCTGAGACTCGGACTTTTTATCTAAATCTTTGCCTTCAGACTTCTTTTTAGGTTCTTCAGCTACACTTTTCTTCTCTAGTAAATCATTTTCCTTCTCATCACTGTCACAAGCACCCATAGTCAAACTCAATGACAACAAAGCAGTACCAATTAGCAACTTTTTCACAGAATTCTCCCCTTTTGTTTAATTGAAGCCACAACCAGTAGTACCTTAAATTTCTTTTTATATAGTGTTACTTTAAACTGATAAACTAAGTTGGCTGATTACTTTTTCTACGTTCATAATTAGTTGGTCGGGTCTGCAACTATTGTTCATTACGCTATGGCATATTTCAGGAAGCTCAAGCTTAGCCCCTACAATTGCTCTGTCACAGTACTCAGCCCTTCAACGAGTAAATAATATCATGAAATAGGTTATTTTTGTTATTTTTTCAATTATATTTCTTTTTTATTTTCCAATAAATTTCCGTTAAAATCGCTAATATTGCCCATATCTTCTTCTCTATAATCCATTATCGTACTTTCCATAACCTCAAGAATTTCTTTTCTTCTTTTTCAGTTTGTTCTAGCATGGATAAAGTACTTAAGTTAGCTGACGTTTTGAATGTTAAAATGGATGAATTATACGAGAAAATTGAAAAGTAAAAAAGCCCAATCCAATTAAGGAAAGAACTTTTTAACTTTTACTATATTTTTAGTATTTTTTTAATTAGATATTTTATGACACTATATATCTTTGCGCCTTAAATAGAATCAAATACTTGACGCAGTTGAGCTGCGCTTTTATTGATCGCCTGCTGAGCGAGCGGGACAAATTCATGAAACCCTAAAAACCCGTGAATCATTGTTTCGTAATTTTCATAGGTGACAGGGACACCGTGATTTTTTAATGCGTCTGCGTAGTCTTTTCCGCTATCTCTTAGAGGATCATACTGTGCTGTAATGATGGTAGCGCTTGGTAGACTCGATAAATCTTCTAGTAATACCGGAGCGTTATAGGGATGCCGTTCTTCTTCTTTATTATTTAAGTACTGAAGGCGAAACCAATCCATAAGATCTTTTGAAAGAAGATATCCTTCGGCGTTTTCTTTCATAGAGGCAGGGTGCTGATTTTTAAATCCTACAGACGGATAAATAAGCAGCTGATGAACAATGGATGGACCTTGTCTTTGTTTTGCTAAAATGCTTACAACCGCAGCAAGGTTACCACCGGCACTGTCGCCCCCGACGGCAATTTTGTTTGAATCGATATTTAATTGAGACGCGTGAGCTGAAATCCACTCCAAGGCGTCATAGGCATCGTTTATTGCAGCCGGAAATTTACTTTCAGGAGCAAGACGGTAATCAACAGACACTACAATACAGTTTGTTTCATTTGCATACGACCTGCATATGGAGTCATGAGTATCCAGGCTTCCTAATACCCAGCCTCCTCCGTGATAATAAACAAGAGCGGGAAATGGCCCTGTTCCTTCAGGTTCATACACTCGTAGAGTGAGCGTACGTTCATTTAATTGGATTTCTTCATTATATACTTTTTTAACTGCTTCTTTAGAAGGAGTTAAAGACATCTTTTCCATTTCCCTCAGCTGCGGGGGTGTAACGTCCTCTAAAGAAGGACGGGGCATTTCATTATATTGATTTAGAAATATTTGAATATGCGGATCTAACGGCATTCTTCTTCTCTCTCCTTTCAAGGTAACTCTATATGTAATGATGAATGAAATTTCAGAAAAAATCCAATATATTGTCTTCTCGGCAGGCTTTTGTTTGTTTTGATTAAAAATGGGTATAACAATTAAATAAAGAGGATGATATTCGTATATATTTTATTCTCACCTATATAAATATAAATACGTACAAAGGAGGCACACCGATGATTATTGTTTATATAAGCTTAGCTGTTGTTTTGGCATCACTTGCGTACCTTATTTACGCAGGCGTATCATTTAATAAAAAAATCAAGCCAACTGTGAACTCTGTAAATGCCACTTCTCAACATCTTCAAAACGAAACTGATCATATCAAAGAAAAAACAAATCATTTAAAAGTAACACAAGCAGCGATTAAAACCGATGTACAGTACAAAAAAGATTCGGTCAAATATACAGCCAAGTCATTTAAACAGCTTGTGAATAGCTTTAAACGTTAAA
The DNA here is from genome assembly GCF_057586255.1 of Priestia sp. SRI_019. Classification (NCBI taxonomy): domain Bacteria; kingdom Bacillati; phylum Bacillota; class Bacilli; order Caryophanales; family Bacillaceae; genus Priestia; species Priestia sp. SRI_019. The sequence goes on from NZ_JBYCZN010000002.1 coordinate 486,036, forward strand.
AAAGGAAACCTCTATAAAGGTTTCCTTTTTTATTACATCGCCTGAGACGTATCTTTAGGAGGCGCAGCCGTTTTGTTTCGGTGATAAATAGCGTTAATCTCTCCTCCAATAACGAGAATTAACCCCGTTAAAAATAGCCAAAGCATCAGAACAATCACGCCTCCTAAGCTTCCATAAGTAGCAGAATAATTACCAAAGTTGCTTACGTAAAATGAGAACCCTAAAGATGTCAGCTGCCATAACAGCGTAGCAGCGAGCGCTCCGGGCCATACATGAGCAAAAGGAAACGTTTTGTTTGGCGCTAATCTGTATAATACGGATAAAACAAGTACCATAATGCCGACACCGATAATCCAGCGCAGAATATTTAAAACCACTGTTGTACCGGAAGGAAGAGAAAACCATTCGCTTACCCAATTTAACAAAACCCCTCCGAACACTGGCAAAAGAAGCGATACAATAATTGTTACAATTAATCCAATTGTTAAAAGAATGGACAGACCTCTTACTTTAATAAACGAGCGCTGTTCTTTCACATCGTAGGCTTGGTTCATTGCACGGATAAAGGCGTTCATCCCGTTTGAAGCAGACCAAATAGTTCCTAAAATCCCTACAGTCAGTAGCCCGCCGTTTGGTTGGCTTACAAATTGAGCTACGTTATCTTTAAAGATTGCAGCCGTTTCTCCCGGCATAACGCTTTGAAGGACATCGATTGCCTCTTCCGGTTTAATAGATAGATACGGAACAATGGATATCAGTAAAATAAGCATAGGGAATAATGATAGCATATAATAATAGGCTTGCTCAGCCGCTAGTCCCGTTGCTTGGTCTTCTTGAATTTCTTTACCAAGACTTTTTCCAAATGATAATAGCTTTTTCATGATAAACCTCTACTTTCTCTTTTTTTGTCCTTTTCCCATTTTATGCACTTTTCAACCTTGAAAGTGGAGAATTTTAAGCGAAATCTCAAATCAAACGACCAAGAGAAAGTAAAATGATGTTTCCTACACAAAAAAGTTCCAGCTCAAAAGAGCCAGAACTTTTCATCAGCGTGTTTATGTAGAGCAGACTAGCGAATGTGTCCTTGTGCACCACTTAATTGCTGTTGCGCCATTGCAACAAGGTGCTTCGTCATTTCTCCACCAACAGAACCATTTGCACGAGCCGTTTGCTCAGCGCCAAGCTGAACGTTAAGTCTTCCCGCAATTTCCGTTTTTAACTGATCAAGAAGCTGGTCAGCACCTTGAACTAAAATAGGATTACGATTTGCCATGTTTATCACTCCTTTCCTGCAACAGCTTATATAGGTTAATGTTCCTTTCACTTGAAATTTTATACAACATCCTTCAAAAAAAGATCCCTGGCTAGCGCCGAGATCTTTTTTTCTTTTCAAGCTTTTTTACACTCGTTCAAGAGGCATTGTGCAGCAGCGGAAAGAACCGCCGGACTTAATAATTTCAGATATATCAACTTCAATCACTTTATAGCCTCGTTTCCTTAACTCTTCATTCACTTCTGTATTCATTGGCAGGCTGATCACCCGCTGATTACCGATGGATAATACATTGGTTCCCATCGTAAACTGCTCTTCTTTTGTTACTTCAATTAAGTCATATTTCATGCGAAGTAAATTTAATTCTTTCTCATGTAAAGCTGGTGAAAATACGAGCGCTTCTGTGGGTGATAAAATATTTAACACACAATCAAGATGAAGATAAGACCGATCAATAGGAATCGCAACAACCTCATACGCTGGAAGCAGCTCTTGGATATGCTCCACGCCTTCTTTACTTGTACGGTCGCTGAGCGCAATAAAAATAGCTTGTCCATCAATCAGCACATCTCCACCTTCAATGGGATGGTCCGGTACCTGATGGAAAGGAATACCTTGCTGCTGCAGCCACTCTGCTAGCACTTGTTCTTCTCCACTTCGAATCTCGCTTCCCATTTTCGTGACAATAACGGTATCTCCCAGCGTATAGCCAATATCCCGCGTAAATACTTGTTCTGGAAACGGCTCTTGAGCAGATAGCCCGATGACTTCCACTCCTTCTTTTTGAAGGCATTCGACAAATTGACGGTGCTGCTTTGAAGCCAAGCTCTCATCAATGTTTTCGTCCGCATAATGCTTTTGTGTTTCATTAATAATTTCTTCAATTTTCATATATGTAGGTGGGCAAACAATCACACGTTTTAATGTATCATACTCATTTTTACACCCATAACTATTCGTCATTTTAGCTGGCTGTTTCATTTGCATCTTTTTAAATCCCCCTTCGTGCATTTATGTACAGTGTTCCCTAAATCTCCTGAAACATAAACACGATTTTACTGAGGAAACACCTCTGTGCATCTATCTAAAAAGCTTTTTCAAGCAAGAAAAACAAAAAAACACAATACTTCTTCTAATTACAATAACTGTTAGTATAAAATAGTCTAGTAACTGTACAAAAAATGGGAGGTTAATATGAATAAAGTAGCGAACGCATTATATGCGGGCAGAAAATTTTTATTAATACTGTGGATCATTCTAATTGTCGGATTTGGCTTTTATGCGGCTAAGCTTCCTTCTGTGCTGGGAGGAAACGGATTTGAAATGAACGGAATGTATAAAGATACCGAGCAGCTTTTAGTTGATAAATTTGATGTTAGCGAAGCTCAGATCATCGTTTTATTTGAAAAAAAAGACGGAGTTTCTGACTCGAAATTCCAGCAAACAATCGCTCAGTATATGCAAAAAGCAGAGGACAAATCAGACGCGTCGAAAGTTGACATACCAACGGCTTCTAACAAGATGATAAAAGGAAGCACAGCGTATGGAATTATCCACTTTAATCACGATGATGGAACGATGGACAAACGAGTGGAAAAGATCAGAACTCTTTCAGCTGAAGAAAAAGAAATGAGTGTAAAATTAACCGGTGGTCCTATTATTGAAAAAGATATGAATACAGCAAGCCAAGCAGATTTAGCAAAAGCAGAAGCCATCGGTATTCCTGTTGCTTTAGTTGTGCTTCTTCTAGCTTTTGGCGGCGTGGTAGCCGCTGCAATCCCTCTTATGATAGGAATTGTAACCGTCGTTACCACCATGGGTGTTGTCTATTTCTTTCATCCGTACACAGAGCTGTCCATCTTTATTTTAAATGTGATTCCAATGATTGGATTAGCTCTTAGTATTGACTTTGCCCTTTTATTTATTAATCGCTTTAAAGAAGAAATTCAAACAAAATCGGTAGAACAAGCAATCAAAATTACCATTCAAACAGCGGGACGCTCGGTCATCTTCTCAGGATTATGCGTATTTATTGGATTAGCGGGAATGCTGTTTATTCAAGTGGATATTTTTCAAAACGTCGCTCTTGGAGGAATGGCTGTTGTTTTTATTGCTGTGTTTTCAGCTCTTACGCTCCTTCCTTCCATACTGGCTATATTAGGTACACGCATTAATCGTTTACGCATCTTAAAAGTCAGTGAACAAGGCGGTCAGTCTAGGTGGCGTTCATTCGCTACATTGGTCATGAAAAAGCCTGTAACTATGACAATTGTTTCTCTTATCATTCTGTTAGTAGCACTTATTCCCGTTCGAGACATGCATCTAGAAATACCGTCTTCAGAAGCGCTGCCAACAAAATACGAGTCTCGTCAAGCTTTTGACACGTATAACGATACGTTTATAAATAAAAACACGGCAGACGTTTATTTTGTGCTAGAAGCTAAGCAAGATATGCTGAATGAAAAGCCTTTAACAAATGCCTTTACTTTTATAAAACAATTAAAAGAAGATTCGTTAGTTAAGCAAGTCGATTCTATTTCTACCGCTTTAAACGTAAAATCGAGTGATCAGCTTCAAGCTATGCTGGAAAACCCGCAGATAAGTGCGCAGGCAAAGCCAGCTGTAGATTCGTTCATTAACGGACATTATATGCTTATAAAAGCTACGCTAGATACAGACCAAAATTCAGATGAAGCAAAAGATTTTGTTCGAAAATGGAAAGACAAGCGTTCACTTTTCACCGTTCATATTGGCGGCTATCCAAAATTTGAACAAGAAATATTCGATGAAATTTATGAAAAAGCTCCATATGGTTTGGCTCTTGTTTTATTTTCAACGTATGTCATTTTAATGATTGCTTTTCGTTCTGTCCTCATTCCTTTAAAGGCTATCATTATGAATATTTTAAGCTTAACAGCTACGTTTGGTTTACTTGTATGGCTGTTTCAAAATGGACATTTAGGTCTTACCGAGTCTAATATTGCTTTAGTGCTGCCAGTCTTTGTTTTCGGCCTTGTATTTGGGCTCAGCATGGATTACGAAGTCTTTTTAATTTCGCGCATTCACGAAGTGTATCATCAAACCCGTGATAATAATGTGGCAACGGTAGAAGGATTAGCTTCCACTAGTAAAATCATCACAAGCGCTGCTTTAATCATGATTGTGATTACAGGGGCCTTCGCTTTTACAGATGTAACGCCTGTTAAACAAATGGGTGTAGGAATTGCTTTAGCTATATTTATCGATGCAACGATTGTCAGAATGCTTCTTGTCCCTTCTCTAATGAAATTGCTTGGAGATGCCAACTGGTGGTTTTTCACTAAAAAACGCGATAAGTCCAGTTCCAACGAACAGTTAAAATCATAATAAAAAAACCCGCTCACTTGAGCGGGTTTTGCATTGAAGTTCTTTATCGACTTAATTTTGCAAAAGCGATAATGCCTTCTTCATCGTCTAATTCCAGTTCTAGTCCTGCTGCGTATGGGTCTACGTTCATTTCCGTATCCAGCCAAAAGCGCAGCGCTTCAATAATGTTCAAAGTAATATGAACCTGCTTACGATCATGCACGTATGACTCTGCTGAAAAACCGTAGTCATCATCATACATTAGCTCAATCTCTACTTCTTGAGGCTGAACTTGTTTCTTTTCTGCGATATACAAACACATCGCATTGATAATATCTTGTTCAGAAATTTTTATTGTCTCCAAGATTTCACTTCCTCATTTTTACGCTTGTTGCTACGTACGCTTTGGAATAACTTTACTACAAGAAGAATTAAAGCTACAATCACAAGCATATTTACCATAAAGCCTAAAATTGGGCCTAATGGTCCTAAGCTAGATAGTAAGCTTCCAAATAATAAGCCCGCAATTCCTCCCATTAAAAGACCTTTCATTAAGCCGCCGCGCTTTGAGCTAGCCGCTGTACTTTTAGATGATGAGTTTTTAGACGTATTGTTTTGCTTAACTGAATTACTATTATTGTTTTTAAATAAGCTTGATTGGTTATTGCTTCCGCTGTCAAAAGAGCGCTTTCCTGACTTATACCCTTTTGCGCTTGCTACGTTTGAACCGTCATGAATAAGTGATCCACCGACTGGTGAAAACACAACCGCTAATGCGATAAATGCGGCCAATAATTTTTTTACCATTGTTTTCCCTCCACTAAATGACTAACGTCACATATGTTTTTTCATATATGATTTCCATATATGTTCCTACGTTTCATCATACCAAAAGGTTTCACTTTTTTATATAAAAATGCATCAAGCTCCATCAAATGTTCACAGGATTAAACATTTGCACGTATTTCTTGTGTATATAAGACTATTCAAGTATAAACCAGAGACCTTCATAAAACTAACAAAGGTCCTTCATCTTCATTAAATACAGCTTATTTTACACTTTGCCAAAAATATTATCTAAAGTAACTTTTGTAGAGTTCTTTGGTTTTTCCAATTCTTTAATAATGTCTTTATAGGCTATAGGCTACCTTCGCCTTTATTACTAATTAAAGGATATACGCGCTTATATGACGAATACCATACGAGAAACAGCGCCTATTAAAAATTGGCTCTGAAAACTTCTAATGCTGTACATTTGCAGTTAATTAATGGTCAATGCTTCATCACGTTATCTACTTGCCCTTTCATAAATAAGAGCTTTCTCTTATATGAATATGTATAGATAGACTAAAGTTAAAAAGGAGAGATACGATGTTGAATGAACAGCTCCCATTATCAACAGCAAATTTATCAGATGCAATGGAAGGTGCAAACCACTTAGACTTTTCCATTAAGCCATTGCAGCGTCATTACAAACTATTTGGGCCGGCTCTTACCGTAGATACGCCTGCTGGCAATAATTACTCAGTGCTTGAAGCGATTCGACTAGCGGAGCCCGGAAGCGTGCTCGTCATTGATGGAAAAAGCTACTGCAACCGTGCCTTAGCAGGAGATTTCGTAGTAGCCATGGCGAAGCTTGTTGGAATAAGAGGTATTGTACTAGATGGTGTTATACGAGATCAGGAAGATATTGAAAAGCTCAATTTCCCCGTATTTTGCAAGGGCTCTACGATCGCAGCAAGCAGCAAAAAAGAAAAAGGAAAGGTAAACGAGATCATTTCCTGCGGAGGCGTGAAGATCCGTCCTGGGGATTTTATTGCAGGTGACGACGGTGGAGTCATTGTCATTCCTAAGGATGAAGCCGAAGAAGTATTAGCAAAAGCACGAGAAAAGTGGCAAAAAGATAAAGACAGAGAAAATGAAGTATTAATTAGCAAAGAAACGGTATATATGTATTTAGATAACGCCCTAAAATAAAAAACCTCCGCTTGGAGGTCTTTTATTTGTCATATTGTAAAAATTCTAATCGATTTCCGAACGGGTCATGGACAAAAAAACGCTCTCTCCCTGCAATAGGCTCTTCTTCAGAAAGAACACACCCTGAATTTGCCAACTTACGTCTAAGCGTCTTGATATCTTCCACGACAAAAGCTGGATGCGCTTTTTTAGCAGGTATGTAGTCATCTTGAATACTGATATGCACTTCTTGAGTCCCACATTGAAACCATATACCGCCTCTGTGCCTTAAATTTTCCGGCTTAAGAACAGTTTTCATTCCTAAAAGATTTTCATAAAAATTTCTTGCTTCTTGCTCGCATCCTTCTGGACCAAGAAGCTGAACATGATCAATTCCCAGAAACATCCACAAACCCCTTTCAAAAAACGTCTTCCTAAAAGTTATTAATCAATGACTCTAGGATTATGAATAACCTGCAGTTCTTTTACAGCTTGCTTCATGTCGCTTTTGCAAATTGGACAAGTTGGCTGATCTCCGCTTTTAAAGTTATCTCGAACCCAACAATTACACGTATCTGATGTACATTCCCAAACTTTTGTTTCTTCAATAACAGCCGGCTCTAAATTTTTACGATTATACATACACATCGTCTCCTTTAAACAGTACTTTTTAAGTGGATAATAAATGAAGATTAACTTAGCGTGTAAATGTGGTAAATGGTGCAAGATAAAGTGATACTATACATCCGTAAATCAATCTTTGAGGAATACATACGGCGTCTTGAAAGACTAAAATAAAAATGAAGTTATAACAAAGCAGATAGCAGTTGCTTTTCTTAAAACAACGGGATAGTCTGAAAAGAACAAAAATGAAGATCACAAAAATTATATATTTTACTATTATAACAGAGTTTATAATTTTTTACAAATCAGCTTCCATTTACTTGTCTTTTCAAAAAAAAAAAAAAAAAGCGAGCACATGATTAGGCTCGCTTTTCATTTCTTATCGAGTTTGTCCGTTTCCACTCATAATATATTTAATTGTCGTAAGCGCAGGAAGTCCCATTGGACCGCGTGCATGAAGCTTTTGAGTTGAAATCCCAATTTCAGCTCCAAATCCTAAAGCTCCTCCGTCAGTAAAACGCGTAGATGCATTATGATACAGTGCCGCTGCATCCACTAAAGACATGAAGCGTGAAACGGCTTGTTCATCTTCTGAAATAATGGCTTCAGAGTGTTTTGTTCCATATGTTTCGATATGGTCAATCGCTTCATCCACACTCTCTACTACTTTCATCGCGATCGCTAAGCGCAAATACTCTTCAGCCCAGTCTTTTTCAGCCGCTGTTTTTGCTCCAGGAATTTCACCTACTGTCGCTTTGTCACCATATACTTCAATATTGTGATCATTGAATGCTTGAATCAATTCATCTTTATGAGAATCGAGCCAGTTTTTGTGTACAAGAACCGTTTCTGCTGCGTTACACACCGCTGGTCGATCTGTTTTTGCATTAATCAAAATCGGAATGGCCTTCTTAACGTCAGCTTGTTCATCGATATAAATATGGCAGTTTCCCACTCCCGTTTCTAACACAGGAACCGTTGCGTTATTGACGACCGCTTGAATCAACGAAGCCCCTCCGCGCGGAATTAGCACGTCAATATGCTCTTTCATTGTAAATAATTCTTGCGTAGCCGCACGATCTGTACTTGAAATAAACTGTACCGCTTCTTTAGGAATGGGCGTTTCATTAAGAGCTTTATGAATAATGTCCACAATAGCTTGGTTAGATGAAATAGCTGAAGAGCCGCCTTTTAACACAATGGCATTTCCAGATTTCAACGCTAGCCCTGTTGCATCTACCGTTACGTTTGGACGTGCTTCATAAATCATTCCGATAACGCCAAGAGGCACGCGTACTTGCTTTACATCTAGACCGTTATCCAATGTCCAGTTTGATAAAACATCTCCTGTTGGATCATCTAACTCAGCAACTTCACTAAGGCCGTTTGCAAATTCTTTTACACGTTCCGCTGAAAGAGCAAGGCGATCCATCAGCGCTTCGTCAAACCCTTTTTCTTTCCCGTTTTTTAAGTCTACTTCATTTGCTTTTAAAATATACTCCGTGTTGTTTTCAAGTGTAGAGGCAATCGTTAACAACGCATCGTTTTTTTGCTCTGTTGTTAGTAAACTTAATTGTTTAGCTGCTTTTTTTGCTGAAATAGCTTGTTCTTCTACTGAATACTTTTCATTTGTTTGTAACACCAAATCACTCCTGGATTCGTTTTAGTTTTGTTTGATTTTAAAGTGTGAGGCATAAGAGGTAAATGCAATCATGCAAAGAAAAGGAAGGGCTCCTTTTCTTTACAGCATGTTTGCTTACAAACCGACCGGTACTGGAATTTCTAAGTGACACACTAGACCTTCGCTGTCTACAATCGGTTGATCAATTGGCTCATTCAGTGCAAGTTCATCAGATGAATAATTTGTCACGCCAAGAGCCAGCTCATTTTCGTCTTTATCTAGAATACGTACAACTGCTCGTTCACTAAAGTGGCCTTTAATATATTTAACATGCTCGCGAAGTAAAGGCTCTTTATCTTCAATAATTGCACGTTTCGCGGCATCTTCGACTACTATTTCCCCTTCAGGACCAGAGTTAAACGCAATCCATTGCTTTTTCTGATTAAGGTTCGCAGAATCATCTTCAGATTCAAAGTACGTTCCTGTTGCATCGCCGTCAACCGCTTGTGTTAAAATGTTTGGCACGCCAGCTCTTCCTAAAAATGCTGGAATTCCTGACGCCATAGCGATTTTGAACGCGTCAATTTTCGAGCGCATACCGCCTGTTCCAACTGAACTTCCTGAATCTCCTGCAGATTCTTCGATTTCTTGCGTGATTTCCCCTACGTGAGGAACTAATTTTGCATTTGGATCCTGGCGAGGGTCCGCGCTGTATAAGCCATCGATATCCGATAAAATAATAAGCAGGTCGGAATCCACTAGTCCAGCAACTTTAGCTGAAAGTGTATCATTATCGCCAAATTTTAATCGATTGATGGTTACCGTGTCGTTTTCATTGACAATTGGCACAATGCCGCGTTCTAACAGCACGTTAATTGTATTTCGGGCATTGTTGTAACGATTTTCGTCTGAAAAATCGTCTCTTGTAATTAAGATTTGAGAAGCAACGTACCCATGCGATAGAAACAGTTCTGAATAAGCCTCCATTAACAGTCCTTGACCGATTGAGGCAGCTGCTTGTTTTTCAGGCAAAGAGCTAGGTCGCTCTAAGCAGCCAAGCTTGCGGTATCCTGCAGCTACAGCTCCTGATGAAACCAACAGCACTTCATGACCGCTGTCTTTTAAGTCTACGACTTGATCCACAAGGCGCTCCAGCTTCCGTCTGCTGATTTCGCCGTGTGAACTTGTTAATGAACTACTTCCAATTTTAATTACAACCCGCTTCTTATTGTCGGGACTCATCAAATCACTCCTAGTGTGTTCTGTATGTTTTCTTGTTTATGATTATTTTTTTGTGGTGAGGAATTCACGAAGAAGATAAGTGACGCATTAATTAGTACTTGCCACTTTTTGTAGTTGAGCACTCATTTCTTTTGAACGCTTTGATGCTCCTTTGACTGCTTGCATCATTGCTTCTCCGCCGCCGTGTTTAGCTAAGGCGTCTAAACCAGCTGCTGTTGTACCGTTTGGAGACGTCACATTTTCACGAAGCTCCGTCGGCGTTTCATCTCTTTCCATCATCATTCTTGCTGCACCGTAAATGGTTTGGGCGCCAATTTCACGTGCTAGCTCAGGATCGAGACCTTCTTCTTTAGCTGCTTTTTCGATATGCTCCATAAGGAAATAAAAATAAGCGGGTCCACTTCCGGCAATTCCTGTGAAAATGTCCATTTGAGGCTCATCAATCACGTATACCTTTCCGATTGCAGAAAGCAGCTCTTTTGCTGTTAGCACAGCGTCCATTGCAGCATATTGACCTGGAGATATAGCCGTTGCTGATTGCTGAATCATACTTGATGTATTCGGCATCACTCGAATGACCTGCTGTTCATCATGCAATAACTCTTCCATGTAAGAAGACGAAATCCCTGCAAGAACAGATAGGACAAGCTGGTCTTTGTTGATTTGAGGCTTTAATTCGTTTAATGCCTCTTCAGCGCCTTTTGGCTTCATCGCTAGAATAAAAACGTCAATGTCATCTGTTTTCAGCTCGCTGCGCTTTACTGCTGTGATACCATATCTCTTTTCAAGTTCGTGCAGTCGCGCATCATTACTTCGGTTTGTTACGATAATATTTTCAGCAGGTAATTTCTTTGCATTGACCATACCAGAAATCATCGCTTCTGCCATTGATCCAGCACCTAAAAAAGCAACTTTTTGTTTTTGATCCATCAAATCTCCCCTGTCATTTGTTCGTATTTTTGTTCTCGTTTCTTTCAACGGTTCCTATAGTAACACGCTGAAAAAGAGTGTCAAGTTAAATTTAACCGTTTTTTTCCTCCTTGAGCGTATAACCTTATGCATATGTAAGCGTAAACAAAACTTTTTTAAATATTTTTTTCTGTAAAAAAAACCGATTTTTTTTATAAAAATGCGTTTATATAAAGAAAATCGGGGCATACTATATAGTTTGGGCTTTAAATTTTTTTTACAAAAAATAGAGGAATTTTGAAAACGTTATTTGAACAATATAATAGGTTTGCTAAAATGAACCTATGTACCAGCATCTTGGTTTTTTTTGAAAAATTTACTTTTGATGTAAACCACGCTGTGCTGTCGACATTAAAATAAACAAAACGACATACAATCTAGGAAGTGTCGAAACATTATTGGAGGTTCTATTATGAAGAACAACTCGTTTTCTACAGTTCCATCGTCTTCAGAAGGAATAGAGAAACAGGATTTACACGTTGTGGGAATTGGCGCTTCTGCCGGAGGGTTAGAAGCTATTGAGCAGTTTTTCGCTAATATGCCTTCACCAAATGGAATGGCGTTTATTATTGTGCAGCACCTTTCCTCTAAATATAAAAGTTTTATGCCAGAACTTTTAGCAAAAAAAACAGGAATGAATATCAAACTGACACAAGACGGGATGACTTTACAAGAAGACACAATTTATTTAAATCCTCCCCATCATTATGTGACCGTTGCGGATCATACTCTTCGCCTTCGTCCCTATGAAGAAAATGATCAAGTAAAGTATCCCATTGACGCCTTTTTTCATTCTTTGGCTGCTTCAAAAAAACACCGGTGCACAGCCATTATTTTATCGGGAAAAGGAAATGATGGAACAGGAGGAGCAAAAACAATACGAGAGTATGGCGGAACTGTACTTGTACAAGATGAAAGCACAGCAAAGTACAGAGATATGCCCCTAAGCGCTATTGATGCACACCTTGCTGATTATATTCTTTCTCCTGCTGATATGCCTGACCTTGTGCAAACGCATGTCAGCCAAACTGAATTTACATATAATGAAGAAACGTTGCAATATATTTATTCATTAATAAAGAAGAAAACAGGCATCGACTTCTCTATGTACAAAAAAAACACGGTGCTGCGACGACTTGAAAAGAGAATGGCTTTACTCGATCCGCCCTCTCAAACGATGGAAGAATACCGGGACTATTTATGTAAAGAAGCCGAAGAAATCGTCGAACTGCAGCGAGACTTGCTGATTGGAGTGACACAATTTCTTAGAGATAAAGAAGCATTCTCTATTATTGAAGAACAGGTCATCCCTCAATTAGTTGAAAGAAAGATTCATAGTCAAGAAGATGAAATCCGCATCTGGGTAGCAGGTTGTTCTACTGGTCAAGAAGCATATACATTAGCTATTTTGCTTCATGACTATTTATCAACAATCAACCGTTATTTCGATGTCCGAATCTTTGCTACGGACATCGATCGTCATGCAATCAAAAGAGCTAGTCAAGGTATTTATGAAGAAGCGGAAGTTCATTCCTTCTCAGCAGCTCAGATTAACGAATATTTTGAGCAAACAAAACACGGTGGTTATCAAGTTAAAAAAACAATTCGTAAAATGATTGTTTTTGCCCCGCATAATATAGGAAAAGACTCGCCTTTTGTAAACGTTGATTTAATTAGCTGCCGAAATATGATGATTTACTTCCAAGCTGAACTGCAGCAGCGCATTCTGTCTCTTTTTCATTTTTCTTTGACAGAAGAAGGCGTACTTTTTTTAGGTCCTAGTGAAACAACGGGAAATTTGTCTGATTTGTTCCGCCCTATCAACAGTAAGTGGAAAATATTTAAGCGTTCGGGACAGCCCAGCCGACAAATTACGGGAGCTTTTAATCTTTCGAAATCCAGCTTGCATGAAGGTGATTTTTCTAGCGTGCCGCTGCCAAGTCAACTTTATAAGCCTCTTCCTTCACTTAAATTAGATGAGATGTATCAGTCAATGATTGATCACTTTATGAGCCCTTGTCTCGTATTAAATGAATACAACGAAGTAATATTTTGTTCAAAAGAAGCGACTCAGCTTATTAACGTTCCTGTAGGGAAAATTAATTATACAATTTTCAAAATGGTTCCAGTTCACGTCTCTTTAGCCATTGGAGCAGCTATTAAACGCGTAAAAGAGCAAGGTATGAGCGTATGCTGTCAGCACATTGAATTTGTCATAAACAACGTGCAGCGTCGTTTTAATATTACGATATCTGCCCTTCCAACAAATCACTCTCTTTACTTACTTATGTTTGATGAACAGACAGATGGTGCCATTATTGATAAGGAAGAGCCCATGTTCCTTAATCAAACAAGCTCGATTAGTGAGCTTGTAGTAGATTTAGAGCAAGAGCTTCATTACACGCAGCAGCATTTGCAAACGACGATTGAAGAGCTAGAAACAGCAAATGAGGAGCTAAAGTCTACAAACGAAGAACTGATTGCTTCTAACGAAGAGCTGCAGTCTACAAATGAAGAGTTGCAGTCGGTGAATGAAGAATTAATCAGTGTTAACAACCAGTACGAGCGTAAGATTGAAGAATTAACGGACTTAAATAACGATATTGATAATTTATTAATCAGTACAACTATTGCTACTATCTTTTTAGACGAGCAGCTGAATATTAAATTATTTACGCCGGAAACGAAAACAGTGATCAACGTTCTTCATCAAGATATTGGAAGACCTTTCTTTCATATTTCGCATAACTTTAGATATGACCATCTAATCGAGGATGCAATGCACGTTTTAAGAACAAATAACACCCTTCAAAAAGAAATTCAAAGCTATGATAACCAATGGTACAGCATGAAAATGATGCCTTATCGTACAAATGAGAATTTAATTAACGGTGTAGTTATTACGTTTATTAATATTACAGAAATTAAACGATCAAATGAAGAATTGGCTATTACATCATTTGCAGTCGCTCACAGTCCTACGGGCATTTTCATTACCGATCATCAAGGTAAAATTAAGTACATTAATCAAAAATTCATGGAGCAAAAGCATGCGCCGCAGGAAGTATTTGGGCTACACCTCTATGACTTATATACAAAAAAACTGGGGGTTAAAAGATTCCCTAAGATTTGGAATGAAGTATACAGAGGAGAAAAATGGAACGGAGAAATCTCCTACGTTCAAGAAGACGGAGAAACCGTTTGGGAACAGTTAGCCTTAATGCCTGTTAAAAATGATCAGGATGAAATCATCCATTACATTGGGTTAAGCGAAGACATTTCACAGCGCAAACAGTCGGAAATGATGCTCAAAAATTCAGAGATGCTGTCAGCACTTGGACAGCTGGCTGCTGGCATTGCCCATGAAATACGAAATCCTCTTACATCATTAAAGGGCTTTTTACAGCTTATGATGCAAGAAGAAACGTATAAAAAAGAATATATGGATGTCATGATGTCCGAGTTTAACCGCTTAGAACTGATCATTAGCGAACTGCTCATTCTAGCCAAACCCGAAGTCGTAAAATATGAAAATAAACAGATAAATTTAATTCTTCAAGACGTATGTACGCTGCTGCATACACAGGCCATTCTTAAAAACATTACTATTTCAACAGATTTTGAAGAAAAATTACCTGTTATTCATTGTATTGAAAAAGATATGAAACAAGTATTTATCAACATGGTGAAAAATTCTATTGAAGCGATGGATGACCCCGGATCTATTCTGGTGGTATCTAAATTTGATCCAGATACAAATCAAGTAGTCGTCCAAGTGATAGATGAAGGAAAAGGCATGCCGAAAGATCGATTAACACGAATTAGCGAGCCTTTCTATACAACAAAAGAAAAAGGAACAGGATTAGGATTGATGGTGAGTCACAAAATCATTAGTAATCATAAAGGAAGCATTTCGTATGATAGTGAAGAAGGGAAAGGAACAACGGTAGAAATCCGATTGCCGCTTTCTTAATGTACTTTGTTCTTCTGCCTTAAACATTCAAGCTCCTGATTAATTACATCTTGAATGTCAAACAAATGTGTAGAGACCAATTCAATATATTCTCCTTTTCCTGCTTCAATCACGTCGGAGCGGATAATACTTAGGAGGTCTTGAATGGTTAGCACATTTGTTTTCATTTCTCGAAAATGACGCTGAAGATTAACTAGCTGCATTTTTTTCACCGTTTCTACATCTGTTTCCCTGACTGAAAAATCTGGGTTCACTTGTGGTGAGTCTTGCAGAAGCATAGAGCGAAACTGTTGAAGAGTTGATTGAACACTCATCATATGCTCATGAATAGGATAGCAGAAAACAGCGTGCAGCGAATGATAGGCTTCAGGCTTAAAATGAAAATCAAAAAGAGCAACCGGGTTAGAAAACGTGCGCATATTTACTTCGATTTGCACTTCCTCCTTTCCCTGGAGTGCTCTTTTTACTTTTTCTTGGCTGTCTTCATCAACTAGATCTAAAAAGTTCTGAACAGGCGGGAAATTTTTCGTGACGCTTGGTGTAAATTCAATTATTTCGTTGTCTTTATTGAGTAAAAACATTGGAACCGGAATGTGTTGAATCGGCAAACTGATCATATTTCTTCCCCCATTGCTAACATTTTATCTTGCGTCGAACTTTCTTTATTGTTGATTAGAAGCCAGTCTTTAAAAGCTTGAATATGATTAATGAATATGGTTCTTGAAGATCCTGAAGCCGACAAATCGTGCTTGTTGAGAAGCCTGCTGCCTACTAATACTAGAGGACTTTGCGGCATGTTTTCAATCTCAGCAATGTATTTTTGTAAATCAGGCAGCAAATGCACTTGGGAGACAGACAAGCACACTACATCAGGGTCCCATCTTTCAATGCTTTTTAGAGCAAACGGCAGCGGCAAGTTTGCTCCTAAGTTTTTAACTTCCCATCCCTGTTCTCTCATAAGTCCTGCAATCATTTTAATACCTAAGTAATGCTCTTCTCCTTCAATGCAAAAAAGAAGTGCTCGATGGCGCTGAATCAACTGATGCTGTAATAGCTGAAAGCGAGTTAACACATAGTCACAGGTTGCAGTAGCCAAATGCTCGTCCGCGACTGAAATTTTATTTTCTTGCCACCTTTTCCCTATCTCATACATCGCTTCTGTCAGAAACGTGTATACGTCAGTTGAAGAATGGCCTTCTTCTATATATAGAGCAATGAGCAGCCAGCTTTTTTGAACGTCCCCTTCTAGCAAACAATCAGCTAAAGCCGCTACATTACGAGAGTAAACGATAAGATCACGCCCTTTTCTTAAAGTTACAATAAATCTCTAGGCAAAACTTCCTTTTTGCACGATGGACAACATGCGTAGACGCCTTTATTTTCATCATAATCTACGTTCATCGGCTGCTTGCATGCTTTACATACAGCATGTACGTAGTTTAAATATTTTTCCACTAATAAACGTGTTGCCCCACTTGTTTTCCCGCAATAATAGCAAATAAACCTTACTTTTCCTTTTTTTGTTATCTCTACTTCTCGCATATGCTGACAAGATTCACAGCGATCCCAGCTGAAAAGGTAATTGCTCAAAGAATATTGTGGTTTATTTGTTTCTATATACATTTTCGTTTCTTGATTTCTTGTTTTATCTTCGGTAAAGTCAATCGACCGAATAAGCTGTTTAGCGCCTAGCTTTGACTCAATTCTAGCAGCCATAAACGCTTCATTCTTTCCGCCATAAGGCATATTAATCCATATAGTGGATTCATCGATGATAAGCAGTGACATCGGAACAGCAGATGAAATGACATGCGCGCCGTCAATTCGAACTTCTGTTGGTTCACGAGTAAGAACGGTCAGTTCACCTTTAAACGAATTTAACACATCCCGTATTTCTTGAGGGATAAGGGATGCATAAGGAATGCACAATAAAACCTGCTGCCGAGCTTGATATAAGTCTTTTTTTAACTGATTGCTGTTCGATGGATGGTACCAAATCAATTTAGGATGCTGAATGACTTCTTTTAAAAATTGCTGAGGCTGGTATACTTTTTGATTTTCGTTAAAGTGATTGACCAACTTCCATAACGCTCGCTCTTTTGGTACGCGCTGCTGGGCAAACGACTCGTCTGAAAGCATAATAAATTTTCCTTTTGAACGCGTCACCGCTACATTTACCAATCGGTCGCTATTTTCATTTGTTAAAAGTAACCCTGGTTTTGACTGCGGCTTTGTATCGACCGTATCAAAAATCATGATATCTCGTTCCGCGCCTTGAAACTTGTGTACGGTTGCTGCAATTATACCGCTAGCTGGTTCAATATCTTGAAGAAATGCATTGATCAATTTAGCTTGAGACTTATAAGGAGTCACATAGCCAAGAGTAGCCGAAGAAGCTTTGCCTGCCCGCAGCATCAAACTTACCGCCAACACAGCCGTTATCACATTGTAACGTGAGCCGGAAGCAGCATCTCGCATAGCGGAAGAATGCAAATGACCAATGTTAAGCATAAGCGCTGCTTCATGAGCAAACGGCCGGCTGCTTGCTACTACTTCTCGACTTGTTGTGACAGATGGATGATCTGCTACTCGATTGCTGTAAATATAGCGATTTGTAAAAGCTGAGATATCTTTATGCATTCTTCTTTGCTTCGTCAACATAAAAAGATGCGGGTGTATCTCACCGCTTTCTACTTGCTCTACAAGACCCGTCTGCTCAAATAAATCTCGCTGCAGCCACTTCTTCACTTCAGCATGAGAAGATTGAGATACCGGAGGAAGCTGTTTAAAATCGCCGCATACGACAATTCGTTTTCCTAACGCAGCTGCAAAAGCAATTTGCGGTGCATATGCCATGCTAATTTCGTCTACCACAACCATATCAAATTCACTTTGATAAAGTAATCGGTCAATAGCCGCTTTTGATAAAGTAGTGCCTACAATATACGCTTGATCAAAAACATTTTTCTCCGCTTCAATCCACTTGTTACGAAGGGCGTTTAGCTTTTTGTTAACTTGCTGAAGCTGGTGTGCTCTATTGGGATACCTGCTTAAGTAAACTCGTTCCTCTTGTAAATCACGCATCTCCTGAGCTAAGTACGGATCATCTTCTCCAATGACTTCTTCTACTTTTATATTTTCTAAGCCGCTGCTTTTTGTTGCTCCGTATCGAATGAGTTTTCCTTTTTTCCAAGCTTCTTTCTTTTTTAACTGACGCGCAGTTTCTTGCAGCAAACCGTCCACCGCTGCATTACTGTGAGATAATAAAAGGATCCGCTTTGATTTCCGGTAGTAGCTTGCCGCGATTTTGGACAGCGTATATGTTTTTCCTGTTCCAGGAGGCCCCCAAATATACGTAGTACGGTTATAACGGGCTCGCAGCAACACTTCATGAAGAGCGTTCTTAGACGTATATTCTTTATGACGAACAGGACTATCACCTCTCATAAGACGTTTGATTCTCACTATTTTTTGCTTGTAATCTTTCGCTTCTGTGAGTCTATCAATAAGAGCCTGCAATAATTCCCATGGTTCGTTATATATATCGAGTTCGTCTACTTCTTGTCCAATAAACGCATCTATTTTAAGATACAAATCAAACCCTTCTGTTCCGATCACTTCTCCTTTGCTTTCTTTATGCTGGTGGACAAGGCGTACCTGAGCTCCATCAAAAAGGTATAAATCGGCTGTGCGTTCAAACCGGTAAAGATACGCATCCTCCTGCTGCCCTAAGTATTCTCCTTTTCCTACCGTATACTTTTCTCCGCCGTGTTTCTTCATATAATTAATCTCAATTGAAAGTGCGCGCACCCATGCTTTTAAATATGAAGAGATAGAGCGTTTTTCCATAGATGTCTAACTCCCTTTTTATCCGTTCATTTCTAACTTGTCTATTCTATCATGTCATTTGAATATAGCATAGCTTCTTTCTTTTTCATTTTTATCAAAGCAGAACACCTTTTTTACTATTCTATCTCTACAGACAAATTAAGACTTTTTTCATCAAAATTGTAAAAAAACCGCGTTTTTTCTATAACTTTAGACGTGTTGTTACAAACTTGTAATATAAAACCTACCATTTTGTCATGAGTTTGTTACATATTGCTGATAGAATAAGAGTCAACTATTGGAAATAAAGGAGAATTATTAGATGAAAAAACACATTTTTACATTAGGGGCCACAGCTTTAGTATCAATTGGAATTGCAGACGCAGCATCGGCTGACACAGACACGCATAAAGTAAAAGCTGGAGAAACGTTATTCAGCATCTCACAGCAGCATAATGTAACAGTTGAAGACTTAAAAAAGTGGAATGGTCTTTCTTCGACATTAATTTATGCAAACCAAACATTACAAATTGGATCTACATCTACTGACTCTTCATCTAGTTCAACTCCAACTACAACATCTTCAAATCATACATATACAGTAAAATCAGGCGACACGCTTTATCGTATCGCTAAAAACAACGGTACTTCTGTACAGCAGCTAAAAGAGTGGAATAACTTATCTAGTCATTTAATTTATGTGAATCAAGTATTAAAAATAAGCGGAACAGGAACGGTTTCATCATCACCTTCAGCACCTGTACAAGAAAAAACAAACGAAACGCAGGCATCTCCGGCTCCTAGCAACAGTAAAAGTTACAAAGTTCAGCCTGGAGATACAATGTGGAGCGTAGCACAGCGACACGGCATTTCAATTTCTCAATTAAAACAGTGGAATAACTTATCGTCTAATACGATTTACATTAATCAAGTGCTACAAGTAGGCGGACAAGCTGCAGCTCAGGCAAAACCATCGACGCCAGCGACTACTGCTCCTTCAACACCGTCAACTTCAGCACCGTCGACTTCAACGCCGGCACCTGCTCCAGTGCAAGAAAGCAAGTCGGTTTCGAAAGAGATTACGGTTGAAGCAACAGCTTATACTGCTTACTGTGCAGGGTGCAGCGGAATTACTGCTACAGGCATCGACCTAAGGTCAAATCCTAATCGAAAAGTAATTGCAGTTGATCCTCGCGTGATTCCATTAGGTTCTCGCGTATACGTAGAAGGTTACGGAGAAGCAATTGCTGGAGATACTGGCGGTGCGATTAAAGGTACTCGCGTTGATTTATTTATGGCATCTCAAAGCTCAGCTTTAAATTGGGGACGCAAAACGGTAAAACTTCAAATTTTAGATTAATCACTAAAAGCAGAAGCGTGTTAGTCGCCTCTGCTTTTTAATTTTTTTTCAAACATAATCATATCGATAGCTTGCAAGCCATTCTCGTAAATTGGTGGAACGTACTGCAAAAAGAAATTCTTTTTGACACCCCTTTGATAAAAGCCTGCCTTTTTATAAAACGCTATGTTTTCAAGGCTGGAGTCCGCTGTTCCTACAATCATTTTAGAATAATGGTTACCTTCATACAATGCTTCTAACTTTTTAATAACTTTGCTGCCGATTCCTTTTCCTCTGTATGCTTCTTTTAAACCGATATTCTTTACTTCTACTGCCGATTCCTCTTCATCGATGAGGCACTGCACAACTCCTATCTCCTTCTTTTCATACACAATGGTAAATAAGGAACCTTCATTTATATACGACTTCACCACTTTTTCGTCTTCATCCCCTATTAATAGCAGGTTCAAATAGGAAGCGCGCCGGTCTTTATGAATTTCAATAAGGTCGATACTCATTTTCATCCTCCAAAAAATAAGTCAATAATATTGCTGCCTCTTGAAGATGATTTATTATATAGCTCTGAATATCCGCAGTTCGTGCAATATACCACTGTAAAGTGATTGTGCTGAACGTCTAAGTATCTAGACAGTCCCGTTCCCGTTGTAGCAATTTCTTTTGTTTGTGCTTCTGTATGTCCGCATTTTACACACCCGTTTTTCCCCATTGTCATACTCCTTTACAAATAAAATAACTTCTTATTTATGTAAACGGATATAAAAAGAAAAAGTTTCATTAAATTGATAAATAAAGGAAAGTAAGAAACCGCATCTCCAACAGAAGATGCGGTTTCTTACTTTTAATATCGACGGGATGACTGTACACTCGATTTCTATAACAGCAATTCTCTTTTCATAATTTCAACGTTTTTTTGATGACATTGTGCGGTGAAGTCAGAGGGAAACGCCAGTTTATCATTTAGCTTATCGAGCGCTTCTTTACTGTCTTCTTTCACTGCAGCGTGCAGTTCATCTAAATAAGAGCTGGCCATCTCCACTCGTCTTTGAATTTCAGCTCGGTGATGTGTCGTTTTCCCATGCCCTGGAACTAGCGTCAGATTTTGGTGCTTAGCTAAAATGTGTCGCGCAGTAGCAAGCGTGTCGCGGTAATCGTTTACACTTTCATATATGTACGGATATTCAAAATCTGATAAATAATCACCCGCGATCCATATCGAATCATCGACAATCATAAATAAGCCATCGTTCGTATGACCTTTTGCAAAATAACAGGTAATGGATGTTTCACCTAAAGTAATGTGCTGTTCATTGTCGGTTACCACAATATCCAGCTCCGGGAATATAATATCATGAGATCTTTTTATATAATAGTCATGATCAAACTGCTTAATCATTTGAACTTTTTCTTCTTTGTCCGGATGATGTTCTAAAAATTTGCTGCCGATAAAGGTGGCATTTAATTCTAAGAAAGCGCCATATCCAATGACGTGATCAAAATCTCCGTGAGTAAAAAACACATACAGTTTGCGATGGTTTAAGATCTCTTGAACATGCTGTTTAATTTCATTAATTTCGTGAGGAAGCCATGTTGGATCAACAACAATAACACAGTCTTTTGTTTCAATCACTGCAGATGTTGTTTGAAACAGCGCGCTTTCAAAAACCGTCATTTGCTCCGTTTTATATTGAATCATGAGAACAGCTCCTTATTTTTTCTATCACCTTTATTATAGCGGAAATAGAAAGATAAGGGCGCGTATGACGGTTTATAAAACGAAACTATGCAAGATGTGATAAAATGCGGAACCAGCCAAACAATGAAATCCAAATAGGAATACTAAATAAGGTTCCCCAAAATAAACCTTTCAAAAAGTTCCCTTGATTCATTCTGATATTCCTCACCTTCATCGTATGTTGGTTTTTAGTCTAGCGCAGCTTAATGAAATTTTAGTGAAAAATAAAAAAAGAAGCAGTTGCTTCTTTTTTATTTATTATAAAATTGGTGATCGTACTTAATTTTCGGCAGCTCGCGTACTTCCTGCGACATTTCCGTTCCGCACATCGGACAGTTATAATCAACCGTAACAAAATCTTCTCTCATCCACCCATTACATGATTCGGATTGACACGCATATACAGTCGTATCCATCATTTGATCTACTTCTTCTTCTACGGCTTTTTTTGCAAAATACATGTGCACAGCTCCCTTTTTTTCTTAGTATATGTAAAATTCCCATTTTTTATTTACAGCTTGATTACTTTTTCATTCGGCGTTATTGGACACCACTATTTAATTGTGTATAATTAAATAAAAAGCAATAGACTGGAGGCAACATGAATGGAACAACTTTATAAGCAGCTGCAGCTAGAAAATCAGCTTTGTTTTTCAATTTACGCCACGTCTCGAGAAATTACAAAGGTGTACAAGCCGCTGCTCGATAAATTAGGAGTAACCTATCCGCAGTATTTAGCCCTTCTTGTTTTATGGGAACATGAAACACTCAGCGTAAAAAAAATGGGCGAACTTCTGTATTTGGATTCAGGCACCCTTACTCCTATGCTAAAAAGAATGCAGGATCAAGAATTAGTGATTCGTCAGCGTTCTCATGAAGATGAACGCGTTGTTTTTATTAGTTTAACCGAAAAAGGAAAAAACTTACGTGATAAAGCTTGTCATATTCCAGAAGAAGTTTTTAGTATGACGAATAAGTCACAAGGAGAATTAGAAAAGCTAAAAGAAACGCTGCAGGAGTTATTGCAATCACTGCATACGTACAATCAAAAATAGACCATATAAAATTGCACATAAAAAAACGCCTGGATTTAAGAGAAATCCAGGCGTTTTTTTATTTACTCAGCCGTTGTATTTAACGTTACGTTAACATTTCCACGCGTTGCTTTAGAATACGGGCAGAATTGATGTGCATCTTCTACTAGCTTCTCAGCTACTTCTTGTGAAACGCCTTTAATATGAGCGTTTAACACCACGCCAATTTTAAAGCCATCATCAGTGTGGTCTTTTAGTAGACTTACCTCTGCAGTAATAGACGAATCAATGTCTTTTTTTTGTTTCTTTGCGATTAAATTTAAAGCACCGTCAAAACAAGCAGAATATCCTGCTGCAAACAGCTGCTCGGGATTTGTTCCTTCTTCTTTGTTATTTGGAGAAGGATTTACAAGGGTTAAATCAATAATACCATCATCTGATTTAACTCGACCATCTCGGCCTCCAACCGCTGTTGCTTTAGATGTAAATAGTACGTCTGACATAAGATCACCTCATAGATTATTTTATGTAATTTCATTGCAGACAATCAAAAAAGTCGCAATCAAATTCATTTTGTAATCACTTTGATTACCGTGATAGTAATGTACTTCCCCTTCTATAATGAGTGTAAACCTATTATTTTATACAAAAAAAGAGAGTTACCTCTCTTCTTTTCCTCTTTGTTTTTTTAAACCGCTTTGAATAATGTTATCTCCATATTTTTCACGCAAACTTTCGACCGCTTTGTATAAAGGCTCTTTTTTTGCTTGCTCTCCATATGTAAACAAATCTAACTGTTCTTCTTCCTGAAGATGGTGGCTCACTTGAAGAGCAGCTACGCCTAATAAACGAATCGGTTCTCCGTTCCAATGCCTTTGAAATAATACCGCACTGTAATGAAAAAGATCGCTTGGCTCGCTAATTGCTTTTGAAATGGTTTGGCTTCGAGTAATGGTTTTAAAATCACTGTATCGTATCGTTAACTGAATCGTTTTGCTTACAACTTTTTTCGCTTTCATGCGAGAGCTTACAGAATGCGATAGTTTATTTAAAATAGGAAGAACTTCATGTTCATCTACTGCATTTTGAGACAGCGTCGTAGAGTTTCCAATAGATTTAAACTGTGATTGGCGATCAGGGTTCACCTGTCGATCATCTTGGCCCCATGCTCGTTCTTTCATCACTTCTCCTTTTACTCCGAGAGTTTGTTTAAGAAGACCAGAAGCGGCATTTGCTAGATCACCGATCGTCACGATCTTAATCGCATTTAGCTTCTCAGCTGTTTTTTTACCGATTCCGTGCATTTCCTCCACCGCTTTTGGCCAAAGAACGGTTTGGACATCTCTTTTTCGAAGGACGGTAATCCCTAAAGGTTTTTGCATATCACTTGCCGTTTTGGCTAAAAATTTATTCGGTGCGATTCCAATTGACACAGGAATTTGCAGCGTCTGTATTAAATGCTGCTGAATTGACTTTGCTATATCAAGAGGAGAACCTAATTCAGCACAGTTTGTAATATCCAAATAGCCTTCATCAATGGAAGCAGGCTCTAAAAGAGGTGAAATGGTTACTAAATAATCAAACATGTTTTTGGACACTTGGCGATATAATGGAAAATTAGGTTTTATAACAACCAGCTCAGGGCATTTTCTTTTCGCTTCCCAAAGAGGCATTGGCGCATATACTCCGCGTTTACGAGCAATATAGTTACAGGTTACAACAATTCCTCTTCGTTCCTTTGGATTGCCAGCAATAGCAAGAGGCTTATCTTTGAGCGTATGATCATGTGCGGTTTCAACAGATGCATAAAAAGCATTGGCATCAATATGAAGAATAACTTTGCCGTTTTTAGGGTACATCATTTTCATACTATCACCTCTTTCTGTATAATTAATCCCTGAAAGAAGAACGTACATTCTTATTTATTATAACTCTTTTTTTCTAAGTTGTGCGTACCTATACTTTATTTTTATTTTGAGCGAACACTGTGTGTCACTCTCTCGTATTCTAATGAAGAAAGGAGGAAGAAAACGTGATTGATCAGCTTATCGGAGCCATTAACCAATTAGGCTACGGATATTTCTTTTTTATCATTTTAGTCGGAGCCAACCTTACTCCTATTCCTGACCCGGTCTATATTATGCTTGCGGGCAGTCAGGCTACCTCTCCGTCCGTTCAGTACATTCCAGCTTTTATACTTACCTACAGCGGCATGATGATTAGTTTATATCTTAAGTTTTTGGTAGCCAGTCTTTTTTCAGCTCAGGCGCTTGCGGTATTAAAACGCCCGCGATGGGAAAAAAATGTGATGAAAGTCGAGCGCACGATTCAAGAATATGGATCTCATGCCATCATCGCAAGCTACTTTTTACCAGGCATGCGACATGTGATGCCTTTTTTTCTCGGAGCAAGCGGAATGAAGCATCGGCATTATATTAAAGTCTCATTTTCTTTCGGTTTTATTTGGACGCTTGCTTTATTTATTTTCGGTTCCTTTTTTAATACGACATCTTCTTATACGGACGTGATTGAGATCACTTTAGCTTTTTGTGCGATCAGTTTGATTATCTATGCCGTCCAAAGAAGAAAAATACGAAAAAAACAGCAGTAGTTTGTGTAAAAAAGTTCTTTTTTCACAAACTGCTGCTGTTTCATTTATATTAAATGACTTCATTATATCCCTTTACAAAGTATTTGCGCGCGCGGTAAAGAGCTGATTTTAACGTAGTCATCTGCATATTTAATAACTCCGCAATTTCTTCATATTTAAATCCAAATCCATATTTTAATAGAAGCAAATTGCGATACTTAGGATTCAATTTATTTAAAATCGCCTGACATTCAGCCGCTTCTTCCTTTCTAAGCACCTGCTGAATAGGGGTATACATAACGGGCTCTTCTTTGTAAGAAGACGTATAGCGGTCTTTCACTATTTTACGCCTTCCTAAATCACACCGTTTATTTAATGCGACGCGAAACATCCAAGCTTTTATTTTTTCAGGATCGACCATTTCTTGTTTTTCTAAATATTTTAATGCTACTTCTTGCGTAATATCTTCGGCGTCTTGTCTATTCACGCCATTTTTCAATAAATAAGCCAGCACCTGATTTAAATAATCTTGCAATTCCTCGCCGCACATAATAAGTTCTCCCTTGTTATTTTAGTTTTTCTCTTAGTTCGATTGGCAGTTCATTTTCATTCAACATATAAATCTGAGGAGTATCTACTTGGTCTTTGTAATAAAAAGAAACAAGATAATCTCCTGTATCTCGTAAATTAGCACGTTGAAGAAGCGTTTCTACCTGCTGATTGTTTTTTACTTTAATTGATTTTTCATCCTTCGTTAGAGATGTAAACTCTTCTTCAAGACGATAATCGTTTTTAAGATGAGAAGAATTTTTAAACACTTCGGTTTTTTCTACGTCCTTTGGCATCAGGCGAGCACGTTCATATAAATGCTCTTTCTTCAGCCATGCTTCTACTTCGCTATAAGACTTATCCCAAGAAGCAGTTTGTACGTACTGTCCTTTTCCATCCATAAACTCAATTGAAGCCCAGCTTTCTTTTGTGCTGTACATTTCATCAAACGTTTCGTTCATCATCGACTGTTTGACTACGTGTATAAGTTCTTGCACTTTATCTGGATTTGTAATATTGATTGAATTTGACTTTCCTGGAACAGAAAAACTCACGCTTTTAATTTTATCCGTGTTTTTTGTTCGTAAAAGCGGATGGAAATTTTCTTTGTATTCTTTTGTTTCTGCAATTTCTTTATAAAAAGCTTTATAGTCTGAAAATGGAATAAAGTATTCTCGAACCATTTGTTTTCCATTTTTTAATTTATAAGCAAATACAGCCATTTTCCCGTTTCTGCTTTCTATTTCACTTTGTTTATCAGGATCCAGCTTCTTATCTTTAGATGCTGTAATTTGTTTTTGCAGGTGACGAACGCTCTGAATTGTTTCTTTACTTGTATAGTAATATGGAGCTTCATAATAGCCATTCATTCCATTTGCATAGTTTTCAGGTTTATCAGTCAATGGATATATATCTTCATCGAAATATACACTTTCAATCTCTGAAGCTGCTGGCACTTTAGTAGAATAGCCAAACACATCTAGATGAATGATAAAGCCCACAATAGCTGCAGCTATAACAAACCCTAGATATCCTTTCCATTTCGTAAAGATGCGCCACGTTTTATTTAAAATAATTTGAGCAACTGTATAGCCTATTAATGAACCAATAATATAGCCCACGACCATCCATGAAAATTCACCTTTCATGCTAATAAAGTAAAATCCGCCTAACATGAGTGAACAAGCGGTTACTCCGTATACGAATACCGGTTTTAACCAGCTAACTGAAATGGTTTGCGTAGCAGCTTCTACTTTTCTTTTTTGATAGGTGATTAAAGCAATGATGTAAAATAAGACAATGAGTCCAATATAGACAAATGCACTAGTAGAAAAGCTTTTATGGGCTACCATTTGCGCTACGTGTGAAAACGGAACAAGGCTGTCAACATTTTCACTCATGTAATAGTCATACGCATAGCCGTACCAGTAAAACTTTACATTGGATATAGCTAAATAAGAGATTCCTCCGGGTAGAAGAAATAGAACGTATAAAAAGATTCCTTGGAGGACAGACATGCCGGTGAACATTCCCGCTAAAACAGTTCCAGTCAGCACAAATAAGTTAATTAAAATACTGTAACCGACCCAGCTTAGAACATCTTTTGTTGTATAAACATTCTCAACGGTTAAAACTCCTTTAACAGCAAAAGTAACGACTCCCGTAATTAAAATAGGAACAACTAAAACCAACGCGCCCAGGAGCATATTTTGATGAAACAGCGTAGAACGCTTAATTGGTAAACTATGAATATAGTCAGCCGCAATCTTCGTTTGTATATATCTAAATAGGAAAATACCAAGTAATACTGGTACAACAAACATAAACACAAATTCCAGCCCATCCAATACGTTAAATAACGTATCTGGTTTCTCTATATAAGGCTCTACCTTGCCTGTGAAAGTGAAAATCAGTTGTAAAGGTAAAGCAAACAGCAGTACTAGCAAGTATACAAGCCCAATCCATCCCACGTTTCTCATGGATTGAATCCACATGCCGCGGTTAAACGATGATGTTTTCGATTGCATAACCCACATCCCCCATTTCATAAATAAAGATTTCTTCCAGCGTAAGTGGCAAGATGTCAAAAATTAAAGGCTTATACGATCGAACTTTGTTGACTAAGTGATTTTCTTTTCCTCGAACAATACAAAGCAAGACGCTTCCTCGTTTTTCTTGATATAAAATGTCTAGCGTGTCATAAAGCGCTAGCGGCACATCTCCTTCAAATGCAACTTGAATTTTGTGCACGTCTGATTTTAAATCATCCAGCTCTTTTTCAATTAATAATTGACCATGATGCAAGATGCCTACATGATCACACAGATCTTCCACTTCTCGCAGGTTATGTGACGAAATTAAAATCGTCATTTCCCGTTCTGCCACGTCTTGAACAAGAAGGTTTTTAATTTTTTGACGCATTACCGCATCTAAACCGTCGAGCGGCTCATCTAAGATAAGTACATCAGGCATAGCAGACAGCGCTAACCAAAAGCCTACTTGACGCTGCATTCCCTTAGACATTCTGTGTACCTTTTTATGTAATTGAATTGGGAAAGCTTCTTTTAATTTTTGAAACCGCTCTTCGTTCCAAGTCGGATAGACGCTTCTATAAAAAGACGCTAATTGCTTAATCGTTGTTTGAGGAAAAAAATAAAGAGAATCTGGCATAAAAATAAGACGTTCTTTTAAGCCAACGTTTTCAAATACTTCCTCGCCGTCTATGGCGATTTTCCCGTGATCCTGCTTGTAAATACCTGCGATGATTTTTAATAGCGTTGTTTTCCCTGCCCCGTTCGAGCCAAGCAGTCCGTAAATAGATCCTTTTTTTATAGAAAGCGTGACGTCTCTTAGAGCTTCCATTTCTTCAAACTCTTTTTTTATCGCCTTCAGTTCAATCACTATCGCTTCCTCCTTTTACTGCTTTTTCAGCCTGTGAAATAAGTGATAGAATTTCATCTTTATCCATCCCTAAATACATAGCTTCTGCCAACAGCTTTACTAATTCTTCTTTCATCTTTTTCACCTTCTCGTTATTTAGTGTATCAACTTGAGGCGTTACAAAACTTCCTTTGCCTGGAACTGAATAAATATAATTCTGATGTTCTAGTTCACGATACGCTTTTTGAATTGTATTTGGATTAATCGTTAATTCTTTTGCTAACAGCCGAACAGATGGAAGCTTTTGATCGGCCTTAAAGACTTCATGAATAATAAGCTCTTTCAATTTATCTACTAATTGCTCGTATATCGGCTTGCGACTACGAATATCTAAATCGAACATAGTCTGCCTCCCTTCATCTACCCAAAATCATGATGTGTGTACTAGGTGTATTAACTGTATTACTTATCGTATTACAGTTAATATTATAGTATGTTTTTTGGAAAAAACAAGTACTTTTTTTACTTTTGTTACAAATAGATGACAAAAAAGTGTTTAATAGCTTTATAGATGAAATGCAAATAACTGTAAACAAATTGCGCGGGCTGCCTTCGTTAGAAGCCAAAGTACTCCTTTAAATCAGCACCTCATTTTGTTTTTCTTACCCAGGTGCCTCTAGTTATTACCATAATAATGTTTTATAATGTTTATAATTAATTTTTTTAATATAAAAGGAGCCATACTCTATGTACTATGATGCGTTAAAGACGTTTGTTTCTGTTGTAGAAGAGCAAAGCTTTACAAAAGCTGCGGAAAAATTAATGATTTCACAGCCAAGCGTAAGCGTACACATCAAAAATCTTGAAAAAGAATTTCAAACTTCCCTGTTCCTGCGTTCACCTAAAATGTTAAAAATCACACCCAGCGGCGAAATTTTATACGATCGTGCTAAACAAATGATTCAAATATATGAGCATACGAAACGAGATATTTATGAACACCATCACCGTGTTAAAGGAATGCTAACGATTGGCGCCAGTTTTACGATTGGCGAATATATTCTTCCTTCATTTTTAGCAAAGCTTCGTGAACAATATCCTGATATTGATGTAGAAGTGACTATCGGTAATACAAAGGAAATCGCTCAGCTTGTTCGTCATTTCAAAGTAGATGTAGGACTTATTGAAGGACACACGGAAGAGTCCGACTTACATATTCAGTCCTTTATGGACGATGAGCTTGCCATCGTTGCGTCAGTGGATCACCCTTTGGCTCAGCTTAAAAAAGTAGAAATTGATGATTTACAAAATCAGCGGTGGGTAGCGCGTGAAAAAGGCTCTGGAACAAGAGAATATTTAGATCACGTTCTAATGTCCAACGGTTTAAAAATGAAAAGCATGCTAACGATCAGCAGCAATCAAGGAATTAAAGAAGCCATTGTTCATAATTTAGGAATGTCTGTGCTGTCACTTTGCGCTATTAAAGAAGATGTAGCACAAAAGCACCTATCGATTCTCAACGTTAACACCGCTCCTTTTAAGCGCCGTTTTTCTTATATCTATCCTGCTAACAGCGCTCATAAAAAAGTAGCCGAGCTTTTTATTCAGCTTTTAAACTAAGAAAAGAAATTAAGACATAACTAAATTACTTCAATCTAAAGACTAAAGTACCTAGTATAAATTACTTGCGACACCGCAGTTGATTTCCGTGCAAGACTTCGCTTTCCGCGGGCGTCCGCTGAGCCTCCTCGTCGCTTCCGCTCCTGCGGGGTCTCACCTGTTCTGCTTTCCCGCAGGAGTCTCCGTCTTGCCTTCCAATCAACTGCTAGAAGGAACGAAACAGATGAAACTATGTTCACCATAACAAAAAAAACGAACCACTAATCAAACATGTTGATCAATGGTTCGTTTTTCACTTGGGCTAAAATCCTTTTGGACGGGCCACTTTTTTTAAATCAATAGCTATATGTCTTTACATTTTCTTAGTGAACATGCGTCTGCTGAGCCGGCATTTTTGATAAGCGAACCGCTAAGAAAAAGGCTGTTGTAAGAAACACACCAATTAAAGCAATAACACCTTTCCAGCCGTACGCACTCCAGCATAAGCCAGCCACCGTCCCTCCAATGCTTGATCCTGCATAGTAAAAAAACAAATACAAAGACGAAGCCTGTGCTTTGTCATGAGTCGCTCTTCTTCCCACCCAGCTGCTTGCGATGGAATGACTTCCGAAAAAGCCAAAAGTCAGCAGCAAAAGCCCGGTAATTTTTATCCACAAAATTGGATGCAGCGTAACAATTGAACCTATAAGCGTAACAGCAATCGTACATAACAGCACTTTTTTCCGGCCGTATCGATCCGCCAGCGTCCCCATCCAGACCGAGCTGAATACTCCCACAAAAAAAATAACAAAAATAAAACTTACAAGCGTATGATTCCAAGAATACGGAGGAGCGGATAAAGCGTATCCAATATAATTGTATAAAGCTACGTTGCTTCCAAGCAGCGCAAAACCAATAGCAAAAAGGCAAAGCATCCCTTTATCTTGAAGATGACTGCGAAGAGAGCCGGTAAGCTG
Source organism: Priestia sp. SRI_019 (assembly GCF_057586255.1). NCBI lineage: Bacteria > Bacillati > Bacillota > Bacilli > Caryophanales > Bacillaceae > Priestia > Priestia sp. SRI_019. The sequence goes on from NZ_JBYCZN010000002.1 coordinate 517,588, forward strand.
ACGAAGTTCAAAGGACCTGGAAGTAAAGTTTTGTGAATCTGGCAAGTTCATAAAAAAGACAAAGGTGGCCAGCAAACTAATTGCGCTTACAACATCAAGAGCTACGGACCAGTTGAAATATTCCGTGAGCACCCCTGTCATCAGCCTTCCCGCTACGCCTCCAAAGGCGTTTCCGCTTATATAAATCCCCATCGCTTTTCCTAAACTCCCTGGTTCAATTTCTTCTCCTAAGTAAGCCATGGCTACAGAAGGCAGCCCTGCTAACACGATTCCTTGAATAACGCGAAAAACTAGCAGCGTTTCAAAGTTGGAGCTAAATGCTGTCATGATGCATAGCAATGACGCAAAAATTAACGATAGGCCCATCAGTTTCTTTCGTCCCCACACTTCCGATAAAGAACCTAAAAAAAGCATACTAACCGCAAGCGTGATGGTTGTTAACGAAAGAGATAAACTCGCAAACGCTGGGGATATCCCAAATTCTCTAGAAAATTCGGGTAAAATGGCCTGTGTACAATATAAAATCGAAAATGTGTTGAAGCCTGCTGCAAAAAGCGCAACATTTGTTTTGCGAAAAGCTGATGTTCCAATTACGGTATAACTCACAGTTGGTCACTTCCTTTTTTCTCTAAAAAAAGCATATCACGGTTTTTTTATTCTGTATAATTCATTATGTAAATCGTTTTCATACATTTCAGTAATGAGTGAAGTGAAAATAGGAATGGACAACAGCCAGAGTATTTTCAACCGACTGTATGCAAGACTGTTATACTTTCTCGTTTTACACACATTAAAAAAGTTGAGCCAGTTTTTCATGGCTCAACTTTTTTAATCTAACACATAAGATGCTAATACTTTTTGCACGTCGTAAATGTTTTTATCTTTACGAAATTCTTTTGAAATCGGTGCACTAGAACCCGATACCCAAATATTTAATTCCGCATCTAAATCAAATGTTCCAGCCGTTTCTACGCTAAAATGGGTAATCGTCTTATAAGGAATGGAATGATAATCTGTTTTCTTTCCCGTTACTCCTTGCTTATCAACGATAATTAAGCGTTTCGTCGTAAACACTATTAAATCGCGAATGACTTTATAAGCTTGTTCCACTCGCTCGTTGGCAATTAAGATATTTTGTAAGTCTTTTTCAGTTCCTCTTATATCTGCTTCTGATGCATTTCCTAATAGTCCATCTAATATACCCATGCTGATCACTCCTTTATATCTACACTACCGCATTTTGTTCTGTCTGGAAACCCAAAACGTTTTTTTAATGAATTAATTTACTTTCACTCGCTTTTTTTGTTAATTTTGCACTCGTTTTACTAAGAGGCTTATGAAGAAAAATGCCAACGAGCAGCACGCCTAGCCAAATGCAAAGAAGCACCGTAACGTCTTTTCTGACAATATCCGCTAACATGCCTCCTACCACTTCTCTCATCATGCTTATTGCATAGGTAAATGGTAAAAACGGATTGATTGCTTGAAAAAAAGCAGGCACGACTTGAATCGGAAATGTACCGCCTGCAGCGGAAAGCTGAAGCACAAGTAAAACAATCGCCATCGCTTTTCCTGCATTGCCAAATATCGCAACAAGCGTATAGACAATCGTCATAAATACGAAGCTGCACAGCAAGCCTAAAAAGATAAAAGGCACTTTATCTACGACATACGTTTTGATTAAAAATAAATCCCCTAGCGTCACAATAAAAGCTTGCACGAGCGCAATAGACAAAAACGTTAACAGTCTTCCAAGATAGACTTCATAGCTTTTAAACCGCTCTTCATCCGCTACTTCTACGCTTAAAATCGAAACTAACAGCAAAGCTCCGACCCACAAGCAAAGCGTTGTATAAAACGGCGACATAGCCGAGCCGTAGTTCGGAATCGGGTAAAGTCTTTCTTCTTTTAAAAGAACCGGCTTAGCAAAAAAGTCGCTTTCTTTTTGTACGTCGTTTTTTAGCAAATTAATAATATCTTCAATATTTTCTTTTTGCTGAAATTCTCGTATCTTATCCGCTATATTGTGCACGTTTTGTTCAATTCGCGGAAAGTCTTTTGTTATTTTCGCAAGCTCCTGCTGTCCAAGCAAGATGCCACTCGCTGTTTTAGACAGGACGTTAGAAACATCCGGTATGCTTTTGTTAGCTTCATCAAGCAGTGAGTTTGCGCTTGCCGTTTTATCTTTCGCTTCTTTAATTGCTTGTTCAACAGCGGGCACAATCGTAGAAGAATATGAGTTCGTTAACGCATTTAATCTAGAAACCGCTTGGTCGGTGCGAGAGCTGAACCTATCAAGTACGCTTTGATTGGGACCATCCCCATCCCCATTCTTTGTTTGCTGCTGCAGACTGTTTACATCTGAAAGCTGCTGCTGTAAAAGCGTATTTACATCTTTTACGTCATTAATAACAGGTGAAAGAACTTTTTGTTGAGATAACGCATTTAAATCTGTAAGAAGTGTAAGAATCTCTCCTGTGTCAGCAATTTGTTTTGTTAACTGCACTTTTAGGTGTTCCGCTGCTGCGCTGACTTCAGCCGGTGCTATATCTTTTTCCATCAGCTGATTCTTCAATTCTTGAACTCGGAGAGATCGTTGCTGAACCCGCTGCAGCGTTTCGTTGATCGTTGGTTCAGCATTTTTTAAAACTTCATCGCTTTTAGTTAAAAAAGTGTTTAGCTGCTGAGTCATCTGTGCGCCGTCAGCTGTTAATCTCTCTACTTCAGGAAGAGCGGCCTGGGCTTTTGATACAATAGCTCCAGCTTTTTGAGTGGTGTCATTCGCTTCATTAATTACTTTTTTGATTTCAGGAAGACGATTTTCAAGTTCAAAAATCCGTTGTTCAACTTGTTGAATAGTTGGCAAATCCCGCTGCAGTGTAATACCTAGTTCGTTAAACACTGAAAAAATAGCTCCATTCGCTGTTTTGACGAATTTTTCACTGATCTGTTGTGTTAAGCTGCTGGCTCCTTTACTTGTAATTTTAGGCGCCACTGCGTTTATTTTTTCGTTCACTTTATAAATAATGACTGGTTTTTCCAAACGATCTTGAAGAACGGTACCAAGCCTTTGTGAAAAATCTTTTGGAATAACAATACTTGCATAATAGTCACCGTGCTTTACTCCGTGATCAGCTTTTTCTTTGGAGACAAACGTCCATCCAAGCGTTTTATTTTTCTTTAAAGTTACAATAATATCTTTACCCACATTTACGTGCTGACCTCTTATCGTAGAACCTTCATCTTCGCTCGTTACTGCAATGGCAATACCTTCAGTCCGACCGTATGGATCCCAAGATGCTTTTATATTAAACCATGCGTAAAAAGACGGCAGAATCATAAGCGTCAGCACAATGATAATCATCGCCCAATTGGTGAAAATTCTTTTTAAATCCCGCGTATAAATATAAACAGTATTTTTCATATGTCCCACCCAGTTTTATTGTTACAAGTTAGCTTATCCATGTTCGAAGAAACATATTTCTGATACTATAGAAAAAGTTAGATATGGTTTTACTAGAAAGGATGAGGAACATGACAGAAAGACTTTATTATAGCAATCCCTACATAAAAACATGGGAAACTGAAGTGATAGAGACGCGCTCTCTTTCAAATGGCTACGCATTAACGTTAAAACAAACCGCTTTTTATCCAGAAGGAGGCGGACAGCCTTCTGACTACGGTAATATTGCAGGAATCGACGTGAAAGATGTGTATGAAGAAAATGGAGAAGTATATCATATCGTCGATACACTCCCTGAACAAACGAACGTCACGTGTGAAATTGACTGGCAACGCCGCTTTGATCATATGCAGCAGCACAGTGGACAGCACTTACTTTCGGCTCTATTAATCGATACATATGATATTCACACCGTTAGCTTTCACTTAGGAAGCGAAGCAGTCTCTATTGATCTAAATGTACCTCAGTTATCTCATGAGCAGTTATTACACATTGAAAAAGTTGTAAATGACGCTATTTACAGCAATCGTCACATTAAAACGTACGAAGTAAAAAAAGAAGATCTGTATACTCTTGCGCTTCGCAAAGTGCCCGACCTAGAAGACGAAGTGGTACGCATTGTGGAAATTAAAGGCATTGATGTTTCTGCCTGCTGCGGTACTCATGTGAATCAAATTGGAGAGCTTGGCCTTATTAAACTTACGAAAACAGAAAAGCAGCGCGGCAATACACGCCTCTTTTTTAAATGCGGTATACGTGCATTGGCTGATTATCAGCAGTCTCAAGAAATCGTAGCGGAAATTAGCAATAAATTCAGTACAAGCCGTGAAGTAGTTATAGAACGCATTAAAAAATTGGAGACTGAACAAAAAGAGCTGCAAAAACAACTAGAAGAATTAAAAAATGAAAATGCAGCTTATTTAGCGAGTGAATTAGAAGCCAAAAAAGCAGGTTCATTTCTGTACCATCACTTTGAAAACCGCACATTAAAAGATGTGCAAGCTTTAACAAAGCAGCTGCTTCAAACACCTGATACGACGCTTCTTTTTGCTTTTTCAAGTGATCAAAAAGTCTTACTGGCTCACAGCGGAAGTGAAGTAAAATGCGGAGAACTTTATAAAGAGCTGCTTCCGCTTTACGATGGAAAAGGCGGCGGCGGACCAAAACAAGCTCAAGCCAGCTTTTCATCTTCTGAAAATATGAACGCATTTATTAGCGCGGTAACAGAAAAAATAACTGGAGCATAACAAAAAGCCTGTCTTTTTAAAGACAGGCTTTTTCCACTCAATCAGCTTACTAAATAGCCAATTAATAATCCAATTGATAAAGTAAATCCAAAAAACGTATTGGTTTGTGCAGTTGCTTTCATCGCAATAAGCTCTCCGCGTACAAATGCTTGTACGGCTTGAATTGGCTTAGGTGCACTAAGAAACACTAAGAAAATCCAAGGGCTAATATCGAAGAATACAACTAATGCAACTGTCCAAATATACGCAATGCCAAACAAAGCAGCTAAAAATCTAATCGCATTTTTAGAACCTAATAAAATGGCTAGTGTACGACGTCCGCCTTTTGTATCTTCTTCTATATCACGAATGTTGTTAGACAAATTAATCGCACCTACTAAAATCGCAATCGGAAGTGATACAAAGATGCTTTCAGACGTTACGGTATTCGTTTGAATAAAAAATGAAATCAACACGAACATCGCGCCCATGCAAAGACCTGAAAATAATTCTCCAAACGGCGTATACGCAATGGGAAGCGGTCCGCCCGTATATAAATAACCAATCGCCATACCTACTAATCCAACTAAAGCAAGCCACCAGCTGCTGTTTGCACATATATATATACCTAAAATAAGAGCAATTCCATAAGAAATCAGTGCTAAATTTAATACCGTTTTCGGTTTCATTCCGTGTCTGACGATGGCTCCTCCGATACCTACGGAGTCTTCTGTGTCTAACCCGCGTTTAAAATCATAGTACTCATTAAATAAGTTCGTCGCAATTTGAATCCACAAACATGAAAAAAGCATCGCAAGAAACATCCAAACGTTCACATGGCCATAAAACATAGCTAGAACTGTTCCAATTAAAACCGGTACAAACGATGCTGTTAGCGTATGAGGACGGGTTAATTGCCACAAAATCTTCCCTTTACTGTACTGCTCGACTGCAGTTTTGTTTTCTTTGTTATGACTTGTCATCATCCTCTTCCCTTCTATTACGAACCGTATCTCTATTTAAAAGTGCTGCTTTTAACATAACGAATGATAGCAAACTTACTCTAATACAATACACGTCCGCCCAACAAAAAAATCACGGAACTCTTTGAAATATAAGTTCCACTCTATATCATAATAATTTATTGCTCTTTTTACAAGATGACCGCTTATACATTTCCGATTTTTTTCTGCAAAAATCTGCTTTGACGCAGAAATTCAGAGGAAAAAGATAAAAAGCCTATACGAAAAATAAGATTGAAACATAAAGAAATGAATCCAATCTAAAGACGAATAAATGGGATGCATGAGCTAAACTTCTTGTTACATCGCAGTTGATTTCCGTGCAAGACGTCGCTTTCCGCGGGCGCTGAGCCTCCTCGTCGCTTACGCTCCTGCGGGGTCTCATCTGTTCCGCTTTTCCCGCAGGAGTCTTTGCCTTGCTCTCCAATCAACTGCTAGAAGGAACGAAACAGATGAAGCCTACGTTCACCATAACAAAAAAAACGAATCACTAATCAAACATGTTGATCAATGGTTCGTTTTTCACTTCGGCTAAAATACTTTTGTACAAGCCTCATTTTCATCTCTACATCTTATTAATTAAAATCGCCGTCTCCATGTCTTCTGCGAAATCTTTTATGAAAACATGAATCGCATATCGCATGATCATGATTCCAAGGAAGGTCTTTAGAACACGCACTGCACGTTCTTTTAAATTTTTTCATATCTTTTCTTAATACGTTATGGATTTTATCTGTAAGCTCTTCTCGGACACGCTCCCAGTAAATAGCTTCTGGCCTTCTGTCCATTCTATATAGAAATAAAAGATGCAGGCCAATTGCTTTATAAGACAGCTCTAATTTTTCCAGTGAACCTTCTATCATCCTTGGTTCAGGTAACTCTTCTCTGTTAACAATCGCATTCATGCTGGCCACCCACTGTTTTTTCAAAGAGCTTTCTTTGGCTGAAAAAGGAAGCTGCAAGTAACCGTATAAATCAACAATTGGCATTTTCGCTTCAATCAGCGTGTCTTTCACTTCCTCATAAAGCTCACGTTCTTGTGCCAGATTTGATTTTTGTGTCCCTTTTGGATTTTTAAATTTAGCCCACATGTCAAAAAACATTCCGAGGTCATGATGATATTCTTTAAATCTTCTAAGCATATCTGAAGTAGGCGCAATTGAAAATTTGCTGATTTGCTCGTCTGTTGAAAATAACAGTTCTCTCATTTGCTTTGCATCTTTAGCGAACGCAACTTCTCCAACATTGTAGAGCCCCTTCCTTCCAGCACGACCTGCAATCTGTTTTAACTCTTGAGAAGTCAGTAATCTCCGTTTTTGCCCATCAAATTTCATGTTTTCTAAAAGGACAATTCGTCTAATTGGAAGGTTTAACCCCATTCCGATCGCATCTGTAGACACAATGACAGTTGTTTCTCTATTAATGAACTGCTCAATTTGTTTTCTTCTTGTTTCAGGCGGCATACTTCCATAAATCACGCTAACTTTGTGACCATCTTTTTCTAGCTTAGCCGCTGTCTGGAGCACTTTCTTACGCGAGAAAACAATTAAAGCATCTGCGGGTTTTACTTGTTCAATTTTGAACTTTCGAAGATCTACTTTTAAAGGTATATCTCTTTCATACTCATGAATTTCTGAGATCACACCGTCAAGCATCTCTTCTAACATACTTCGAATACTTAAACTCCCAATCACATGAACTTGTTTGGCATTGGCTCGTGTGATGGCTTTATACCATGAAAACCCTCGGTCTCTGTCTTGAATCATTTGCGCTTCATCAATTACGGTTACATCGCCATGTTCTAATTCACTAAACATCTCTACGGTACCGGCCATATGCTGAGCGTCTTCAACAATCTTTTCTTCTTCACCTGTTTTTAACGAACAAGGGACTCCGTCTTTGTTCAGCTTTTCAAAAACTTCTAAAGCCAACAAGCGAAGCGGCGCTAAGTAATTACCCGAAGCAGCTTTTTTTAATGACTTTAATGCCGTATACGTTTTCCCTGTGTTTGTATCACCGAGATGAAGGATGTATTCCGTTTCTTTTCTTGGGTCCATTTCGTATTCTGCACCAAAAATATAGTTTAACTGTCGCTGTTCTTCTTCGATAAGCTTTTTCTTTTCTTCAAGCTCACGTTCTTGTTGTAATCGTCTTTCTTCCAGCTGCTGTTGATATCTTTCTTGATGCTCTTCAATCGTTAAGTTGTGATCTGAAACTTCTAGTAAATCGGAAAGCTTTTCTTCTACAAGCATTTTTTTATATTCATAGACCAAATCCGATAAATCACTTCTAAGTGCTTTTATAATATCCATTCTTGTTACTGAAGCATTTGTATAAGATTTATATTCTTCTTTAAATGAAGCAGGAAGGTCATCCATGATCATAGTTGGAATGATTTCATAAATCTTATCGGTGATAAATACCTCATACACATCTTCATACGTTTCAAACAAGATAATCGTTGAATATCTGTCTAATTCTGAGCTTACGCCGCCGGTGAGCTCTTGAAAAAAGTCATGAACCGTTTCATAATCATAACGTGTTAAATCACCGTTTTCTATTAATTCATCTTCAAGCTCAGTATGCGGCGCATAGTTTTCAATATACTTTGAGTTTGTTTTTATATCTTTTGATAGCTGTTGTGAAAGCTTTTCTCTTATATGTAGGTAATACAGCTCTTTATTTGATTCCAAGATAGGATCTGATTCTAAATTTAACTGTAATTGATATCTGGCTTTTCGATCATTAATACTTTGCTGTCGTTCTTTCTCTTTTCTTTCTTCTTCTTTTTTGGCAAATTCAGCTCTTGCTTCTCCGTATAGTGATAGCCACTCTGCTTTATTGCCATTTCCGTACTGCTCTTTTAACCAAGAAAAAGCATCAAACTCCATACCTTTTCTCGTTTCTTTAGCAAATAACTTATCTATAGCTTGAGGTTTATACCCTTTTATCTCAAAGCCTCTTTCTGTTAAATACGATTTTCTGTTTTTCTTAGATATAGAAGAAACAGCTATTTTTCTCCACGCAGTCCCCCAGGCTTTTTTAATAAAAGAATGCCTGTCTGTTAAATACGTCTCTAAATCCGGACATTCGTCTTGTTCACCTAGTACGCTTTTTATATCCTGTAGTAATGTATGTTTAGTTTTTTCAATGGCCCTGCCTTGAATAGCCTCTAATTCGAGCATAAAATTCTCCTTTGGAAAGTTTTCCTACATTTATTATAGGAAAGACCCTTGAGAGAATCAAATACATGTTATTACTTTATTTTCAGCTCAATCAAGAACCTCTCTTTTCCCCGCTTTTGCTTATTTCTTAGCTATTTTTAACGCAAAAAGCTCCTTTAAATAGGAGCTTTTCATTTTTTTGATAATTCAGTCTATTTTAAATGTATATCAAGCATTTTTGTCGATTCCCTTTGAGTAAGGGATGGAAAGCTGTGAAAGTTTGGTTAACAATACATGCAAAACACCTGTAAATAAAAAAACTAAGATCGTAGCGCCTGTGGCTAGCGGGTGAACGTACGTAAAATAGTAGGCAAATACAGCCCCCACTATGTAAGAGACATACACATGAAGGTTAAAGCCTTTTGTATACCAGTACAGTTTATTTTGTTTTTCTAAAATAGCTGAAACGTCATAGTGTTTTCGGCGAATGATATAATAATCAACAAGAACAATCGCAATAATAGGAATAAATAATACGCCGATCATAAGCAAAAAGCTTTGAAAATTTGTCATTAACCATTCTTTTAATAAAGAACCTAGGACTGTGACAACTCCTATAGTTAGTGCCGGTATCCAGAACCTCTGCTTTGGAAAAATAGATAAATAAGACATTGTCGCGCTATACAATACCATTACGTTGGTTGACAGCACCGATAAAAAAATTACGATGGCAGCTACTAACCCTAACATCGGACTATATGCGCCAATTAAATTTACCGGGTCATACGTTTGCGTCATATTTCCGAGAATTGAAAAACCAGAAACCGTTGCGCCTAATCCCATCGCAATCAAAGTCGCAACGTTATAGCCTAAATAAGTTCCCGCAATTCCCGTTTTTTCAGATTTACAGTTTCGGTTATAATCGCAAACAATAGGAATCCACGTAAAAGCTGTAGCTACTACAATATCAAAAGCTAACATTCCTGTAATATCAGGATTTTCGCTTGCTTTCATTTGAATTAATTTTGCTGCATCAAATTCGATAAACAAATAGCTAAACACAACGGTTGCTAAAATGACCATAAGCGTAGCTACTAATTTTTCCGTTGCTTCAATACCTTTATGTCCGTATATAGAAATAGCTACTACCAATACTTGAGTAAGAATTGTAAATAGATTGATATTACTGTAACCGGTCAAAAAAGTAACGGCATGATTTAAACTTAGCCCTGCCATGTAGGCTTGAACCCACGCCCAGCCGATCAATGTAATAAGATTAACAGCAGCAGGAAGCATAGCTCCTCTTTGCCCAAAAGCTGGTCTCATCAAAACCATGGTTGGAAGACCGGTTCGAGTTCCGATATTCCCCATCAGCACGAGCGGTATGGCACCAACTAAAGAGCCAAGCACAATAATAAATATTGCCTTTAAAAAGGGCATATCGGGTACAAACAGCATTCCGGTAAAAACGGTCGTTACCACCACATTAGCTCCTATCCACATGGAAAATGTAGAGAAGAAGCCCATACTTCTTTTATCCATTGCAATCGGCTGCACATCATCATGGGCGAGACCACTTTTTGTTGTCATTCCTATTCCACCTTTCACTTTTATTGATACCAATTGGCTCGAGCTAGCTTGGAATTTGTATTCACATGTTTTGTTTCAGTAAAAGCAGCTAATCCTGATGGACCTAACTCCCGCCCAATGCCGCTTTCTTTAAAACCGCCCCACGCCGTTTCAATATGAGGCGTATGGTAGCCATTGATCCAAATCGTTCCCGCTTGAAGATGTTCAGCAACTCGCTCTGCTTTCATTACATCATTCGTTAAAATTCCTGCAGCTAAACCAAACCTCGTGCCGTTGGCAAGTGCTATGGCTTCTTCTTCACTTGAAAAAGATTGAACGGTAATGACGGGACCAAATATTTCTTCTTGTACGACTTTCATATGCTGCTCCACATCAACGAGCACTGTCGGCTTTATATAGTTTCCACCTTCGCAGTCAATTAACGTTCCCCCTGTTAATAAATTCGCGCCTTCTTCTTGACCTAGCTTGATAAAACCCTGTATTTTGTTCAGATGCTCCTTGCTAATAACCGGACCCATTTCCGTTTCTTCTCTTAAGGGGTTACCAATTTTTATAGCAGCAACAGCCTCCTTAAGAGCAGAAAGAAACGGCTTATAAATAGATTCATGTACGAGTATACGCGATGAAGCTACACACACTTGCCCTTGGTTAAAAAACGAGCCAAACATTGTCCAGTCTACTGCAATATCAATTTCACTGTCTTCGAAAATAAGAAGCGGAGATTTCCCTCCCAGTTCAAGCGAAACTCTTTTCATCTCTTTTGCGCACTGCTGATAAATACGTTTGCCTGTTTCTGATCCTCCTGTAAAAGAGACTTTGGCTACGTCTTTGTGTTCAACAAGGGCACTTCCCACTTTACCGTCTCCTGTAAGTAAATTAAACACGCCTTCTGGTATACCAGCTTTTTCACATAGTGAAGCTAACTTTAAAAAAGAAAGTGGCGTTAATTCTGACGGCTTAAACACTACCGTATTTCCAGCTGCTAAGGCAGGAGCCAGCTTCCACATACCAAGTAGCAAAGGGAAATTCCAAGGAACAATCAGCGCGCATACGCCGATAGGTTCTTGCATGATTTTACTGTTTGTATCGTCGAACATGTCCTTTGTCCACGGCTGGTTTTCTTCTATTAAATTTGCATAATATCTTAAACAATTAATCGTATCTTCAATATCTAACTGCGCTTCTTTTATCGGTTTTCCAGTATTTAATGTTTCCGTTTCAGCGAATATACTCGCTTCATTTTCTAATAAATCTGCTAGTTTCTTAAGCACCTCTACACGCAGTGATTTATTTTTCTTCCATTCACTCTCTTCAAAAGCCTGCTTTGCTTTACCTACCGCTTCCTCTACTTGTTGAAGCGACGAATCAAATACTTTCGCTATGATCTTATTGGTCGCTGGGTTGAGTATTTCTCTTTTACATGGTTTTACTTGCTTCTTATCTACTGTTACATTTACTTGCTCGTTCATAGTTCAACACTCCCTATAGAAAACTCTTATATAAAAGTGGGAAGATAATAGTACCTTCCCACTTTTACCGCCTTGCTTATATTCAGTCGCGCACTTTTACTAACAGCGCTTCTTCTTCTTTTACTTTTTTTCTTAACGCGATAAGCGTGATAAATTCATAAACAATGTTCGAGGCCGCTGCTGCTGTAATTTGTCCATGGTCATAAGCTGGCAGTACTTCTACTAAATCAAACCCGACAAAATCAATATTTGTTAACCCACGAACGAATTGAAGCGCATCGTCAATACTTGCACCCGATACTTCAGGCGTTCCTGTTCCCGGTGCGTAAACTGGATCTAAAAAGTCAATGTCAAACGACAAAAATACGGGTCCTTCTCCTACACGCTCATGAATAATTTTTAGCATTCTTTCAACGCCCAGTTTTTTATATTCATTTGTCGTATACAGAGCTAGACCTAAGTTCTTTGCATCTTCTAAATCTTCAATGCCGTACAGACCGCCTCGCATACCAATTTGAATCGAACGCGACACGTCAATTAGCCCTTCTTCAATTGCTCGTCTGAACACGGTACCGTGATTGTATTTTTGTTCAAAATAGCTATCCCACGTATCAGAATGAGCATCAAACTGTAAAAGCGCTACGGGTCCGTGTTTTTTGGCGATAGCACGAAGTTCACCGAGCGTCATCGAATGATCACCGCCTAGTGAAATCGGAATAATTCCTTCATTCACAACCGGTGTTAACCCTTCTTCAATTTTTTTATATGTTTCTAAAATATATCCCGGAACCACTGCCAAATCGCCGTAGTCCACACCTGAAATGTAATCAAAAATATTAATCTTTTGTTCTGGGTTATACGGGCGAAGCAAAATGGAGAAATCTCGAATAGCTTCCGGCCCAAAACGTGCTCCTGTGCGAAAAGACTGCCCTGAATCAAATGGAATACCCGTCACAATAAAATCTATATCTGCATTTACTTGTTCTACATACGGAAGTCTCATAAACGTTCGAGGTCCACAAAAACGCGGAGATTCAAATGAATTTTTCGGCTGATATTTTGGCATGATTTATTCCTCCTAATGGGTTTCATTCATTAGCGCCGTATCATCATTTTAGAGACTGACGCTTTTTATTTAGATACTTTTTATTAATGCAAAATGCATGCCAAATTTTATCGCCCTATTTCGTGCAATTATGGACGATTTTTAATTCATAATAGAATCAAAACAAAAAAACTGATTCAGTACTGAATCAGTTAATTCATTTTGAATTAAATTTCCCTTATTTAATATTGTACTTTCGTAAACGTCTTACAACCGTAGGCTGACTAATTCCTAATGCATTTGCCATTTCATACGTTGTTTGACACTGGCGATAAGCACGGATCAGCCAGTTTTTCTCCACTTCTGCAAGTGCTTGCTGAAGCGTCATTCCTTGAGAGGTTAACACATCTAGAGTCTCCCATTCTTCTTTTTCAATTCTGATCTTTTCTGCATGAAACGGCAGGTCTTTAGGCGAGATGCTGTTTTCATCCGTTGTTAACACGAGGCGTTCAATCGTATTTTCTAGCTCGCGCACATTTCCGGGCCAATGATATTCAACTAATTGATTTAGTGCTTCTGTATGAAAAAATTTCTTCATTTTATACTTTTCATTTTGTTTATGCAACACGTGATAAAGCAGTGCCGCGAGGTCTTCTTTTCGCTCGCGAAGCGGAGGAATTGTAATCGGAATAACGTGTAATCGATAAAATAAATCTTCGCGAAATGTTCCTTTTTTGATCATTTCCTCAAGCGGCTGATTTGTTGCTACAATCAGCCTGAAGTTTACGTTTTTGGATCGTTCACTTCCAATTTTGGTGACTGTTTTTTCTTGCAGCACCTTTAAAAGCTTCACTTGCATATCAAGTGGTAGCTCTCCTATTTCATCTAAAAAAAGCGTACCATTATGAGCTAATTCAAACTTTCCTATTTTTCCTTTTGTACTTGCACCTGTAAAAGAGCCTGCTTCGTATCCAAACATTTCAGATTCAAACAAACTAGACGGAATGGCTCCGCAGTTGATTTCAATAAACGGCTCTTCTTTTCGTTCACTTCCATAATGTAAAGCACGAGCAAAAGCCGTTTTACCAACACCCGATTCACCTAGCAACACAACCGTTGCATCGCTGTCTGCCACGCGATTAATAATGGACCATACCTTTTTCATCGATTCACTTCGTATGACCATATCATTTGACTGCTGTTCCCGAAGCTCTTCCACTTCTAGCTGATATGTTTTCATTTTCACTTCGAGCTGCTGATAATCTTCTTTTAAGCGCTGAAGCTCTGTTAAATCATGTGAAAAGCTGATTACTCTTTTCATACACTGATGTTCATCATACATGGGAATACCGGTTGCCATTACAACTTTGCCCGTTTCTGTTTTTTGCATCAGCTGTACTTCTTTCTTTTTCTTTAACACTTCAATCGTAACGGAAGGTGAAAAGATCCCGCGGTCTTGCAATTCGTATACGGTTTGTCCGACTAACTCTGACACGTTATACCCGTATATATCACGGCAGTTTTGACTCGCTCGTAAAATACACCCTTTTTCATCAGTGATGACGATATTGTCGTTAGAAGCATGCAAAATAGCTTCAAGCTCTCGTTCAATCATCTCAATGCAGTACTCCTTTTTATTTAATCTGATTTTTCAAATATTTATACCTTCCATTTTATCAGTAAACTCGCTTATTCAACACAAAAAGCTCCTTTAATAGGAGCTTTTTGTTTAAGATAGTTGCTTCATTTTTTGTTTGAATAACGCTACTTTAATCATAAAATAAGTAATGTTTTCAGCTAATTCTTCTTTGATTGGTTTTAACTTTTCATCGCCTACTGAGGAAGCAGCTTCTAAAATAAGCTGTTCGTCCTCCTCTGAAAGAAAAGGTGACCAGTCAATTTCTTTTTCTTCTTCTGCGCATTTAAACAAATGATTTTCAATGGTAATGCGGCTCAATTCACGTTCAGCAGCAATTTCATCTAACGATTTCCCTTGCTGAAAGAGCTCATACGTCATTAAATGAGAGCCTTCTTTTGATGAAGCTCTTGCTTTTTTCGGAGCAGGTGCTGAAACTTCTCGCTTTCGATCTGGATTTTCTTCACAAAACTGTTTGATTTCAGTGGTGAACCGTTCTCCATATCGCTCTTGTTTTTGTTCTCCCACTCCTTTTACAGTGGAAAACTGTTCAAGCGTTACCGGAAGTTTTGCACACATATCATGAAGAGTATCGTCTGAGAAAATAACAAAAGGAGGCACGCCCGCTTCGTCTGCCAGCTGCTTTCGAACGGAACGCAAATGAGCAAACAGCTCGTCGTCTTGGACAATTTGCTTCACTTCCATTTGTTCTTTTCTCATCACTTTTTCCGTACCAAGAAGCACACCTTTTCCTTTGGCCGCTACGGATAAGGTAGGAAATGACCCTTGTCCTACTAAAATAAACTGCTCTGAAATCAAATACTCAATAAAATCGCTCACTTCTTTAGCCGACCGGTCGCTCATGACGCCGTACGTTTTCAGTTTGTCAAAACCAAAATCAACTACTTTTTTATTTCGAGAGCCCGTTAATACTTGAGCAATCATCATTTTACCGAAGCGTTCACCCATACGAATCATACAAGACAATACTTTTTGCGTATCAACCGTTACGTCTATTTCCATGCGATCATCCGTACAGTTACTACAGCGGCCGCACTCATGCGCTTCACTTTCTCCAAAATAATGAAGAATATACGCCTGCAAACATCCTTCTGTATGACAGTAGTTCACCATACTTTGCAGCTTTTCAAGATCTTGAATCTGCTTTTTAGGATTCGACGTTGACTGTTCAATTAAAAAGCGCTGCACGCGAATATCCTGAGGTGAATAAAGCACGATACACTCACTTGGCAGTCCGTCACGACCAGCACGTCCCGCTTCTTGATAATAGCTTTCCATATTTTTCGGAAGCTGATAGTGAAGAACAAAGCGAATATTGGATTTATCGATTCCCATTCCGAAGGCAGAGGTAGCCACCATCACCTGCACATCATCTTGCAGAAAGCGGTTCTGCTCTTCATCACGGCTGTTCCCATTCATACCAGCATGGTATTTTGATACGTTAACTCCTGACTTTTGCAATCTAGCATGAAGCTCTTCAACATCTTTACGCGTAGCGGCATAGATGATTCCTGCTTCTTGGTCATTTTTACGGATATACTGCTCGATATAGCTGATTCGATCCTGACCTTTTACCACAGCGAACGATAAGTTTTCACGTTCAAACCCCGTCATCACCGTGTACTCTTCGTTAATATGAAGAGCTCGGCAAATATCTTCACGCACTTGAGGCGTCGCCGTAGCCGTCAGCCCCATCACAATCGGAGCGTTAGACAGCTTGCTGATGAGTTGATTGATGCGCAAATAACTCGGTCTAAAATCGTGGCCCCACTGTGAAATACAGTGCGCTTCATCTACCGCTACAAGCGGGATAGGAAGCATTTGAAGCTGCTCTAAAAACTGCGGAGACTCCAGTCGTTCAGGTGCTACATAAAGCAGCTTATATTCGCCAAACGCCACTTCTTCTAAGCGCTGCTGTACCTCTGTGTGCGTCAGCGAGCTGTTAATATACGTGGCCGGAATACCAGCTGCGTTCAGCGTGTCCACTTGATCTTTCATTAAAGAAATCAACGGAGAAATCACTAGTGTCGTGCCTTCTAAAAGCAATGAAGGAATCTGATAACAAAGCGACTTCCCTCCCCCTGTCGGCATAATACAAGCGGTATTGTGCCCTTCTAAAACATAACGAATCGACTCTTCCTGTCCTTTTCGAAATGAGTCATAGCCGAAATAGGACTGTAAATGTGTTAAAGCTTGTTCAAACTGCAAAATTGCGTCCTCCTTTAAAATAAGTAGAAATAGTTGTTGAGGGATTCAGTTAGAAGAAATTGAGGCGTAGGGTTTTATTTTATCAAATCTTAAAGGAAGTTGCACAGAATTCGTTGATTTAAGGTTATAGCAAAAATGATAAGCGAAAAGCCCTCAATTTATAACTCTCTTTCCTATTACAAACAGTCTTTTTATGTATGTCAGGACTCCTTTCCTAAAAATCTTTCCCCATTCCATTCTTTTTTCCTGTATACTTAAGAATAGGAAAGAGGTGCTTATCACGAGACATCCTGTAGAAACGATTTATTATTTAGAAAATCCACAGCGTAATATTTCAACATATGCTTCCACAACTCAGCTAACGGTTGAGTCTGTTGTGAAAGATGTGTTTGGTGTTGCTTGCGTAGCAGATATTAAAATTATGCTCCAATATAATAAAGAATTCCGCAAAAGTATTAGTCAATTACACAATGCAATGGACGATGATCTTACGTTAGAAATGGTTTTTCGAGTTGCTTCAAAAGAGGATTTGCTTCGCTTTAAAAAAAGCTTACTTGAAAGTAGTTTAGATGACGCAGAAACGTCAATAGACTGTCCATTCAGCGCAACCATTCAATTACAAGATGGTCGATATACATGGAACGAGTCTACTTCTGTTTATGAAAAACAAAAAGAACGTCTTTCATCTTAAATTTCTCTATTTTTATGTATGCAAAAAGCCTGGATCTTAGCTATTTAAGATCCAGGCTTTTTGCAGTTTGTACTGTACCTTAAAAGATCAAAAAAACGATGCAGGAAAAAGGCTAACTAAAGCTTCTTCCCGCTTATCCTTCACAGGATCCTCCTCAAAAATAACAGCGCTGCTTTCCCTTCTCCTATGTTAAGCTTTTTAACTCAATTTCAGAAAATAGGTTTTATCTCTTCCAATAACGTGTATACACAAACCAAGGAGATAAGTTACTTAAACTTCTCTTCATTACTCAACGTACTCGAGAAAGTTGTCTATCATACAAGGAGGTTTTTTGAAATGGTAAATGTAAAAGTAGTTGAAAATGGCGTACAGGCAAAGGATACAATCGAACAATTTTTGCGTGAAGGATTTACAAAAGACGAAGTTTATTTACTTGCACACCATCAAGATCGCTCCGAGGATTTAACAGCTGCAACAAATACAAACAATATCGGTCTTTCTGAACAAGGTGTTTTTGATGCGATTGCGAACGTATTTCGTTCTCGAGGAGACGAGCTTCGTGCCAAAATGCGTTCATTAGGATTATCACAGCCAGAAGCTGAACGCTATGAAGAAGAATTAGATCACGGCAAAGTAATCGTCGTTGCATCAAAAGTTGCTTAATCTAAAAGCCCTACAGCAGGGCTTTTTTATTTTGACTTACTCCCTTTCACCCTTTCATTAAAGAAGTCATTCATACATATGATTATGAAGATAAGAGTTACTGTGAGGAGTGATATATTTGATTATAGGAATTGAGTACACAAAACGTGTAAAAAATGGATTAGTCGTTAAAAATATTCCTTACAAGATACACGATAAACCTTGTGATGAAGGCTGCTGTAAAAATGATAAAACGATAGGCGTCAGAGACAAATTAAGAGTTAATTGGCTTTTGAATGTTTTTATGCCTAGCAAAAATATAACGGTATTTGATTATAAATATTGGTCAGAAGAACTAACTTCTTTATGGAGAGAGCATCGGAGAAAAACGATATAATACACCTGATAAAAAGACTCCTTGATAAGCAAGGAGTTTTTTCTATTTACTTCATTTTCTAGCCCCCACGTATTTATTACGCCTTGAGGCAATTTTTATACCTTTAGATGTAATGACAGTAAATGTATTTCATTGTAATTTGCTGTGTAAGAGGCTTTTTCTTCCACTCATCATAATCAATTTTATATGTAACATTTCTTAGCTGTGTTTATCCTTTTCTGCTGAAGGCAATAATGAAGATGCATAAACTATATAAAGGGTGAAAAGTTATGATTAACGTCATTGAGACACTACTTGATTATATAAAGAACTCTTCTACAGATGACTCGCCCCCTCCCCCACATATTGGTGAGGCTATGGGATGCTGGTTATATTTCACTGCTTTAGCGGAAGAAGTACCTGCCTTAGAAACCTGTCTTAATACAACAACTAACAGTGAACTGCTTAAGCTTATTCAAGACTCAAAAAACCTGGCTGAATCTCAGATTGATACCCTAAAAAAATTAATGGTTAAAGAAGGAATTCTGCTTCCTGAAATACCGGCTACCAAGCCGAAATCCGACCCTAACAGCATTCCATTAGGAGCAAAAGCAACGGATTCTGAAATCGCTAACTTAATATCTGTAAAAATTGCTTCTAATATCGTCATGTGCAGCACGAACATGGGACAGTCTATTAGAACGGATATTGGATTGATGTGGCTAAAATTCCACACTGAAAAGGTTATATTAGGATCAAAAGTAAAAAGTCTGATGCAGCAAAAAGGCTGGCTTAAAATTCCGCCTTATTATTATTCACCTGGAGCACCTCATAACTAATTGAAGTGTTTTAAGGTAAGCAGCATAGATACCCTTACATCTAACACATTTAACGAGGTGCTTGAACATGGATTTCCCTACAATTCATACAAATTTTTCGGGACACAGTCATTGGTGTTCCTGTCGTATTAATCGTGACGTAGCTGATCAAATGGCTTTTCCATCCTAAAAAGCAGTAGACTATTGCTTTAGCTGTTGGCGTGCTTTTTTCAGTATTTATCAGTCACCCTCATCATATTATTGCCGGATTGTTTATGGGATATTTTTATGGATACGCCGCAATTGGCAGCTATGCCGGTCTTAAAACAACGTGGAGAACGATTAGAAAAGATACGTCTCCTTATTCATCAGACTAAAAAACCAGCGAAATATTCGCTGGTTTTAATCTTCACTACTTATTTCTTCTGCTCCTAGCTCTTTGGCTAAGTGAACAACCGATTGATTGATTTTCCATACGTAATAAATGTTATGCAGCAGCTGCAGATGCTGTAAATTTCTTGATTGAACGGACGTATCAAAATAATCTAAAGATTGTTCAATCTTTTGTCTTACATCTTCAAGCGTGTATACATACGTTCCTCGCTCTCCTCGCAACGCTTTTTCAAGCTGAGTAAAGTTGCTTGCTACTTTCTCTTCCACTTCCTTTACTACGCCATGAAATTCCGCTTCCTTGTAAAAAGCCTCGTTTCTAGTAGAAGATGCTACCAAATGCTTGGCGTAATAATTAATGGCGGTAAAAACGGTCAAAAATTGCTGAAGACGTGAACGGCCAACGAAACCTTTGATAATAGGATCTGAATCTACATGAAGCTGTTTTAGCTTTTTTTCTAATTCCATTCCTTTATCAGCTAAATTGGCAAACGCATACTGCTTCGTAAAACGATGCAAATAAGTATGAACAAATTCTTTTAAAGCCGCTACGTATTCTACTGAGGTGTCGGTTATTTTATCTCTTGTTCTTTTAGGAAACACAAGAGCAGATACGGCTAGACCAATTCCAACTCCTACAACTGTATCTAATACGCGAGCTAGTAATAAACTCTCTGAAATCCCCCCAAGAAGCATGTCATACATAAAGGCCAGCATCATCGTAATCCAAAAGCTCATAAACGAATACGTAATAGGAAAGAAATAAAAAGCCATAAACACACAGATAAAAAGCAGCGTTATTTCAAGTATCCCGGGTGAGACAAAGCTTGCGACAACAAAGCCAACAGCTGCTCCTAAAAGCGTTCCTACGCTTCGCTGCACGGCTTTTACAAACGTACTTCCTATCGTTTCTGTACCAAGAAGCACTAGATAGCCTGCTAACAGCGCCCAATATTGATGCGATGGAGATAAAAAAGAGCCAAATATTAATGTCGCAACAGCAGTGATGACCGCTTGAATAGACTTTTTCGTAGAGGGTTTTAATCCTTTTTCTTCATCATTGTCCTCTTCGTCTTCTTTTTCTTCCGCTTCTTTTTGAGGCTGTTTTTCTTGTTTCACAATTGCTTGCTGCAGCTCATAGGCTTCATCAATCACGTGATTTGATATCGTTTCGATACGGCGGATTAAGTAAAGCCACTCTTTATACCTTTTATCTTGAGGTTCGAGTTCACTTAATTTTTGGCGCAGCTCTTGCAGATGCTGAGCTGCATCCGTTAAGGAATGAGTAGGTTTTTCATTTAATACTTCTGCTTCGCGAATTGATTCCACTAGCTTTAACAGCAGCTGCTGAATATCAAAATGATTAAATGCCTTTAATTCACTGAGCTTTCGAATCGCCGGGGAATATGTCTGGAGCAGCATAACTGTATCAAATACATAAAGCCGCATCTGTTCAGCTGTTACGCCAGGCCATATGTCGTGGGGATCTGTATTTCCAAGCTCTTCTGATACTACACGGGCATACTCGGCCAGTTTTTTAATATTGCGGTTATATTGTTTGATTTGAGCCGGTTCAATTTGTTTCTTTTGAATTAACTCAATAATTAAATCAAGCACCAAATTCACTTGAATATGAAATGATTTCATTGAAGACCTCAGTACGTTGGCAGGCCGGTCTTTAAAGATAACAAAATTATAAATAAATGCACAGCATGCTCCTACTATAACGCCAGCTAACAGCCACGGCAGCTGAGAAAATGTGACGTGTAAAATAGAAGCAAAATAAAACGACATAAAGGCCACCATCGACAGGGAAAAATAGCGAATACCAAATCTCTGTAAATAAAAAGACAAAAACACCAACAGAACAAGAAAAATATTTTCTACTTGTCCATATCGTGATAAAAACGAGCCAATTCCGAGAGAAACGGCGCTAGAAAGCGCTACTAAGCCTGTTGTCACTTTTTTTGCTTTTGTTGTTTCATCATTCACGACCAATATACCCATCAGGCCGATTACGCCTGCTAAAATAGCAGCGGTAATTTGTGAGCTTCCCGCTGCTTTTAATACGATGAGCATAATAACGACCGCTGTAATGACGCTAATCGTAGCTTTAGAAGCCGTTTTGAGCCTTTTTCGTCCAGGGTCTGCAGCAACTAAGCGGCTGAACCAATATGAAAAAATAAACACCCTCTCCTTTCGTGCTGTAGAGTTCTTTGCAGAAAGAGTAATATTATTACTTATACCCTTTTTTATTCTTTTCTATCGTATGTAAGCACGTTTTTACACTATAACATTGCGAAGGACTAAAGTGCTAAACAAATGCTTAAAAACACATCTGTTTTCGGTCAGATGTGTTTTTAAGCATTAATCAGTACTTACAATGTAAGTGAAGAAATTTCCCACCCGTTTGTTAACGGATTTCTCTTTAAAGTAAAAACCATCGTGGTCTTTTGAGCCCCTTTATCTTCGTAATAAATAAGGCAATCTACGGCGATTTTCTCTTTTGTTTTATACTTTTTTGCATGAAATACGTCCGTTTTATAATAAATAGTGGAGATACTATGCAGTTTTGCCCATAGCTTATGCTCTTGCTTCACGCGCAAAATCGGCTGCATCAAAGCATCATCATCTTGCTTTAATCCTGTTAAAAACATATTTACGACTTCTGCCGGCTCAGCTTTTAATGCATATTCATCAAGCTTTCCTCCTGCTTTTAATACCATTAACTGATGACCTGGATCCACATTTTGAGACTTGTGAGTCGTACTTCCTGCAAAATGAATGCAAAAATGACCGGGGAATCCATTGTCAAGCGCACCGGCTCCGTGAGGCATTCCGTTCATGGAAGCGGCAAGCATTTGACCTTTAAACGGAATGAGAACAGCTCTTCGGTTCCAGCTCCATTTCCCATTATATAAGTGCTTCATTACTTTCGTATCTTGGCGTGTAAGCGGCTGAGCATCTGCATGGTGTGAGCCTGCTCTTCGCTGCACGTAAAAGTAAAAGCCGGTTTCTACATCGATCACTTTAAACTTTTTCCCCTTCGGCAGTAAGCTTTCTACACGTTTCCACTTTAATACTTTTCCTGTGTCACTTACCGGAAAGTACGTAAGGTTTTCTTCTGCTTTCATCTTTTGGGGATGCACAAAAAAACTAATAAGCATAAAGACTAAAATCATTAATTTTGTCATTGTCTACCCTCATTACCTTGTAGTTTCTCTATGTAATATGCGAAAGTACACATACAATTATAAATAGAAATTTTTACACGCTCGCCTCATGGAAAATAATACAAAAAAGAGCTTGTGAATCCTATACATTAAACGGTTCATTTTATTCATACTAACAGGTGAAAGCGAGGTATATGTTATGAATTTCACTTGGATGGTTGGACTTTTAATGCTCATTCAACCTCTTTCTACACAAGACCACCTATCTATTACTCATGACGGTAAACCAATTGAACGGATTGAACGGGACAAAGTAGCCGTACCTCTTCTTCCTGTCCCTATGGTTGATCATGACAGATACAATCTTCTTCTAAAAGAATTGGATAAAAAAACATATAGAGAGCCCATAAATGCCCGCATTGATAAAAGCGGACAAATTGTTCCAGAGCAAGCGGGTGTCAAACTATATCATAAAGATTTTGCGGAGAAATTTTATACTTATTTTTTTAGCGGCGGTACGTCAACATTAGAAATCCCGACGCTTCCTGTTCCGCCTCGCGTAGATAAAGAACTGCTTGCAACGATTCGAATTAAGCAAATCGGTCATTATCATACGGTATTTAACCCTCACAATAAAAATCGTTCTCACAATATTTCTCTTGCGGCTGAATCACTAGACAGCAGCGTCATATTTCCTGGGGAAGTTTTCTCTTTTAATCAAACCGTCGGAAAAAGAACGGCAGCAAAAGGGTATATGCGTGCGCCAATCATTGTAAAAGGAGAGTATTCTGAAGGAGTTGGAGGAGGAATTTGCCAAGTTTCTTCTACTTTATTTAACGCCGTCGATAACGCTGGCGTAACGATTACACAGCGTTACTCACACAGTCGCAGTGTTTCCTACGTACCTCCTGGACGAGACGCTACCGTCAGCTGGTATGGACCTGACTTTCATTTTAAAAATACGTATAGTGATCCTTTGTTGATTCGAGCGCAGGTGCAGGGGGGAGTCATAAGCGTGGCCGTTTACTCTACTGATGCGATTGAATATAAGCCTCGGCGCGTGCCTTGGGCTTCTATTGATCAATTGCCGAGAGAGAAAAAAATTGAATCGCATGTTGATACTGAGCCTGCCGATTAACCATCTTTTCCAGCATTTTATAATGAACACAAAAAAAGCCTAAAGGGTATCCTTTAGGCTATTCAGTGATATAATTAGCAGCCGTAGCCGCCACCGTAACCACCGCTATAACAACTACATCCGATAATTACTAATAGAATAAATAATACAACTAATAAAGCGAAACCAGAACCAAATCCACATCCAGCATTAGACATACAAGCACTCCCTTTCAACGTGATTTTCTGTTGCTAAAACAAAGAAGGTTCAAACATGGGGTGTTTCTCATGGATAGCTTATTGTATGTCTGCCTAGACGTTTTGGTTTGCTGTTCTGCTCATTTTTTTAAAATTGGGCTTGTTTTCGTCTTTACAACTTGGAAAATGCAATTCCGTAAAAGTAAAGTTCATTTCCACTCTTCCTTTAAAATCGCGTAATAATATTCATCCCACCATCCTTTTTCAGTTGGAATACATTTTTTAAAATACCCTTCTCTTCTCATCCCGATCTTCTCCATAACACGATAAGAAGACGTATTCTCAGGCTGACAAGTAGCAATAATCCGATGCAGGTTCATTGTGTTAAAGCCATAGTCCACGATTGCTTTTGCCGCTTCTGAAGCATATCCTTTCTGATGATAGAAAGAATGAAATACCCAGCCAATTTCATAAGTATGGTCCCCAAAATAGTTAAAAAAGACGATATGACCAATTAGAATTTTTTCGTTTTTTAATACAACTGGAAAATTTTTAGCATTTTCTTTCATATTTTCATTTACAAATTTCTTTGCATCATCTTTACTAAAAACACCTTCTGGTATGTACTTCATGACATGAGCGTCAGATGTATATGCGTAGACATCTTGCCAATCTTCATAGTTAAATTTGCGTATTAGTAGTCTGTCAGTATCAATGTTCATGTGGTTCTCCCCTATCTCAAAGCTATCTTTCTATACGCTTGTTTCGATAGTGAAGAGATAAAAACCTTTTTGCACCAAGTTACTGTTGTTTTTGTTGCCGCTTCTTTAAAAGAAGATAAAGAGACTCTGCGAAAAAGAAAAACAAAAGAGAAAAAAGGACAAATAATTCGGCCACTTCCATTACACGAAACGGGCTTAACGCATTGTATAGTGCCTGCAGTACGTTCGTTCCTTGAAAAAGATCAATTCCTACAGACAGAGCGATCACAGATCCAAATAGCAGCAGGCTAACTCCAATAATTTTCATATGTCTACTCCTCACCTAATCGTTACTTACCTCATAGGGTCGTCATTTTCATTTACCGTCATGCAAAAGATATTTTGTTAAAAATTACATAATTATACGGTTTTTGGTCAAATTAATAAAAACTACAGTAAGGGTGCTTTTATTTATGCCTTCGTTCTTTAAAAATCTAAAATCTAAAAATAAGCTTCAACCTCAGGCAGATCAAACGAACAGCAAACAAACAGTGTCTTCTCTTAAGAATTTGCTGTCTGAGAACCTTACCCTCATTAAAGAGAAAACTGGAAACAGCTCAGATATTGTGATTCGTCATTTTAAACTAGGTGTCAATAACAGCTTAGCTGCTGCTATCGTCTACATAGAAGGGATTGTAGATAATCAGGCTATTCAAGATTACTTACTGCAGTCTCTTATGAAAGATAATCAAAAAAACGAACTAAACGATAAAAATGCATTAGAGTTAATTTCCGAAGACATCGTGACAATCGGCAACGTATCGTTTGCAGACAACTGGAATGATTTACTGTCTTCTTTGATGTCAGGAGACAGCCTTCTTATTGTCGACGGCATAAACCGCGTACTCAGCGTAAGTACACAAGGCGGTGAAAAGCGTGCCATTTCAGAATCTACTACCCAAATGGTAGTGCGGGGACCAAAAGGTGCCTTTACTGAGTCTATTGGCACAAACTTAGCCATGGTGCGCCGAATTATTAAAACACCTGACTTATGGCTAGAATCGATGAAGATTGGCCGTGTAACTAAAACGGATGTCACTCTTATGTATATTCATGGCATCGCAAACGATAAAGTTGTAAAAGAAATTCGAAAGCGATTAAAAAACATTGATATTGATAGTATTTTGGAATCAGGTTATGTTGAGCAGCTAATTGAAGATCAAACGGTCACTCCTTTTCCAACTATTTATAATACAGAAAGACCCGACGTGGTGGCAGGTAACCTTTTGGAAGGAAGAATTGCTATTTTTGTGGATGGAACTCCTTTTGTACTTATTGCTCCAGCGTTGTTCATTCAATTTTTCCAATCGGCTGAAGACTACTACGCACGCTTTGATATTGCGACGTCCATTCGTCTTTTGCGGGTGTTTATGTTTATGATTTCACTTATCGCTCCTGCTACGTATGTGGCGGTTACGACATTTCATCAAGAGATGGTACCCACAACGCTTATTGTAGCTCTTGCGGCACAGCGAGAATCCGTTCCATTTCCCGCGTTTGTAGAAGCTTTTTTTATGGAAGTCACCTTTGAAATTTTACGTGAAGCTGGGATTCGTTTACCAAAAGCTATCGGCTCTGCCGTATCGATCGTCGGAGCTCTTGTTATTGGGCAAGCAGCGGTTCAAGCAGGGATCGTCTCACCAGCTATGGTTATTATCGTATCGATTACAGCTATTGCTAGCTTTGCAACGCCGTCTTTCGATATGGCTATTTCAGCGCGTTTAATTCGTTTTTTATTTATATTAGGGGCGGCTACATTCGGTTTCTATGGTATTATTCTTATTCTTTTAATGGGGGTTGGACACCTGTGCAGCTTACGTTCATTTGGTGTTCCTTATATGACGCCATTAGCACCGTTTATTCCTGCAAGCAATGAAGATACGTTGATGCGGTTGCCATGGTGGACGATGAGAAGAAGACCTAAGTTAATTACTGATAACAAAGTTCGTCAAAGCAAACATCAAAAGCCTGAGCCTCCTTCTTCAAGAGGTATGATTAACCAAGAAATGGAAGAAGATGATCAAAATGAAACGTAAAAGTTTATTTTTACTGGTAATGACCATAATGATGGTATTGCTTACTAGCTGCTGGAGTAAAAAAGAGTTAACGGATCTTGCACTTGTATCGGCAATGGGAATTGATAAAACGAAAGACGGGCGGTATGAGCTTACCTTTCAAATTATTAACCCGGGAAATGTAGCTGGCTTACAAGGGGGCGGCGGTACCCAAAGTCCGCCTGTTACGATCTATTCTGCTTCCGGTGATAATTTAGTTGAAGCAAGCAGGCGCGCTTCAGCTAGAATTTCCCGAAGACTTTATTATGCCCATACCAACTTAGTCGTGATCGGAGAAAAACTAGCGCGTGAAGAAGGAATTAACATTCTTATTGATTCTATTGATCGCGATCCTGATTTTCGAATTACGACTTCCTTAGTAATCGCAAACCAGTCAAGTGCTGCTGATTTGGTAAAAGCACTAACACCTGTCGATAAAATTCCAGCAAACAAAATTATGAAAACGCTGGAGTTCACTCAAAGAAAATGGGGAGAAAATCTAAAGGTTTCCTTTCAAGAAGTGATGAGATCTCTCGAATCTCCCGGAGGAGAAGCACTGGTCTCGGGTTTTCGTTTAGTTGGAAATCCTAAACAAGCAGAAAAATTAGCTAACCTCCAGCAAAGCGCACCAGAAGCTACCCTTCGTGCTTCTGGCATTGCTGTTTTTAAAAATGGAAAGTTAATCGACTGGTTGTACAATAGTCCAGCCAGAGGCAGCGTTTGGATTCTTGATAAAATACAAGGAACCGATATTAATATAGACTGGAAAGGAAAAAAAGAAGCGCTTGCCTATCAAACAGTTCGTCAAAAAACGGATGTATCTGTAAAAATGGTAAAAGGAAAACCTTATGTGTCCGTTCACACTCGCGTAGAAGGCGATCTTGGAGAAGTGGAGGTCCCTGTTGATACACGTCAACCTGCTGTACTCAAAAAAATGGAAAAAGCAGCAGGTAAAGAAATAAAAAAAGAATTACAAACAGCTATTAAACAAGCTCAGACAGACAAAGTTGACATCTTTGGATTTGGAGCAGCGCTGGAACGCACGAGGCCTAGCCAGTGGGAAAAACTCAAATCAGAATGGGATGACGTTTACTTTCCAAAATTGAATGTAGACGTTACAGTAGAAGCTTACATTCGCCGAACGGGTCTGCGCAATAAATCGTTTCTCTCTAGCGTAAAAGAAAAACAACAATGAGGTAAGGAGGTTCTGGCTATATGGAAAAAGCAAAAATCAGCGCCACTCAATTATTTATTCTCATGGTGTTATTCGAACTGGGAAGCGCTCTATTAGTTCCTCTTGCAATGAGAGCGAAGCAAGATGCATGGCTAGCTATTTTAATTGGCATGCTGTGCAGCTTTTTTTTCTTTTTAGTTTATCACAAGCTCTATTCCTACTATCCGGACCTCCTGCCTACAGAGTATATGCAGAAAATTTTAGGTAAGACACTGGGAACGCTTCTTGCATTCGTATATATCGTTTATTTTTTATACGATGCATCACGAGTTCTAAGAGATTTCGGAGAGATGCTTCTTACTTTTGCTTATCCCGATACGCCTTTATTTATTGCCAATGCCTTATTAATGCTGGTCATTATCTATATAACCCGAAAAGGAATTGAAGCGATAGCGAGATCAGGAGAGCTTCTGTTTATTTTTATGTATTTTCTGGCTGTTGCAGGCTTCATCTTAATTATTAGCTCAGGGCTAATTGATTTTAAGAACTTACAGCCGGTATTAAAAGAAGGAGTACTCCCCGTTGCGAAAATTGCTTTAACCGAAACGCTATATTTTCCTTTCACAGAAGCTATTGTATTTACCATGCTTCTTCCTTACTTGAGCAACCCAAAAAAAGCGAGTGTCACTATGCTATGTGCAACGGGATTAAGCGGAATTAATCTAATTATTACGATGATCATTAACATTAGCGTGCTTGGAGTTGATCTAACCACAAGATCACAGTTTCCTCTTCTGAGTACTGTCCAAACGATCCAAGTAGCTGATTTTTTAGAGCGTCTAGATGTATTTTTTATGTTCGCTATGGTTATTGGGATTTATTTTAAAGTTAGCATCTTGTTTTATGCTTCTATAATAAGTACAGCTACTTTATTTAAAATTAAATCTCCTTCCCGTCTAGCGTATCCTTTAGGTATCATTGTGTTATTTTTGTCGATTACAATCGCTAGTAATTTTCAAGAACACCTTTATGAAGGGTTGCACGTAGCGAGATTTCTTTTACATATGCCGCTATTTTCTATCATACCTATACTGCTTTTGATTATCGCCTTTTTGAAAAATAGGAAGAAGCAGCAAAGATAGTATATCTCTAATAAATAGAAAAAATAGCGTTAAAATTATCGAGGTGATGTTTGTGTATATATGGTTTTATGATCATTTTGTTAATACCATCTTATTTCCGCTTACTTGCATCGTGCTAGTGTGCGTATCATTAGGACTGTATGCATACTTTAAGCTGAAAAAAATGAAAAATTGATACTAGATGGCTATTTCCCTCATCTAAAACAAGAAAGATACAACGAGATAAAAAGCAACTGTTATTCCAGCTGCAATTAAAGCTGGCTTTAATTTATACTTGGCATATTCAATAACAGATAAATCTAATATTTTGGCGATGGTATTCGTATCGTCGCTTAAAGGCGAAGAAAACGCTCCAAATGAACCGCTTGCAAACACCGCACCGATAATTAATGGCAAAGAAAGATCTGCAGAACTCGCAAGCGATACGCCAAGCGGCATTAAAATCCCCCACGTCCCCCAAGCAGACCCGATAAAGTAAGAAATAGCAGCTCCAAACACAAACATAAAAGGAGTGACAAACATTTGAGGAATCCACTTAGAATGTGCGGTCACGAAATTCGAAAAACCCAAGTCTTCTGTAACAGCGGATAACCCCCATACTACCGATAACAGCAAAATAACTGACATTAAGTCATTCCCTCCTGTGATAAACCCATTAAGCAAATTCTGTAATGTAAAGCGCTGAAATAAGAAAAAAATGAGGGTAATTAACGTAGTCATAATTAAAGCTACTACCATCGCTTCTAGCACGTCTGCTTTAATAAATGCTTCAAAAAAGGTGTGACTCTTACGATGTCCACTCCACCATGTTAAAAGTAAGGTGAGTGAAATCACAATAAGTAAAGGCACTAACAGATTCCAAGGCTTAGAAGGCAAATCCTTCGATACGCAAGGATGACAATCATGCCAATCTTTTTCGTCTTCTTTCTTGAGCTTCATAGGAGCTGTAGATGTTGAATGATGAAAAAAGCTTAAATAAATCCCTACTAAAATAATCACAATCGAAAAGAAATTATAAGGAATGCTTTGAATGAACAAAGAATAAGCGTCTTGTTTTATGCCTTGATGATCAATCGCCATTTGAATGATGGATACCATGTATCCTACAAATGCCGTTGCCACGGGAATTAAGACGATAACAGGAGTAGCAGTTGTTTCAATAACAAACCCTAGCTCTGCTGTCGTCATTTTCACTTTTTTCAGCAGCGCTCTCATGATGGGCGCGATTGTAACAAAACGAAATGTGGGAGCACTGAATGTTCCAATGGTTGAAACATAGGTTAAAATAAGGGCTTTTTTTCTTGTATCAATTCTTTCAGCAGCTGTTTCTACAAAACCTTTAACTCCTCCAGCCATCTTAATCATTCCGATAAGCCCTGAAAACGCGTATAAAAAGACGACGATTTCTATATTACTTTTATTTCTAAGAGCTTGTACAACATAGTGAAGTAGCTTTTCAACACCTCCGATAATCGAATGATCAATTAAATAAGCGCCTACTAATAAGCCTAAAAACAACCCTGGCAGCACTTGTTTCGTGAAAATAGCTATGGGAATAACAATTAAAAACGGTATAATCGAAAACCAACTAGATTCCATAGGACTCTCCCCTATCTTAAAAACCATATTAGATGTCTTCACGTATCGTTCATTAGCTTTTAATGTAACCCCAATATTGTGTGTGTATTCACGAAAGCAACACGTATAAGCAGTACTGCTTTAATAAAATATTTCTGATTACAAACAGCATAATAAAACTCTTTATTTCTACAACAAAAAAGCAGTTTGCACATGCAAACTGCTTTTGAAAAGAAGCGGAAGACGAAGTTCGAAATCGCGACCCCCACCTTGGCAAGGTGGTGTTCTACCACTGAACTACTTCCGCGCATATATGAAAGTAAAGATGCAGGTGAAGGGACTTGAACCCCCACGTCATAAGACACTAGATCCTAAGTCTAGCGCGTCTGCCAATTCCGCCACACCCGCGTGTGAATTAAAAGCTAACTCCAAAGTGGCAGGGGCAGTAGGAATCGAACCCACACTGACGGTTTTGGAGACCGTAGTTCTACCTTTAAACTATGCCCCTAGAAATGATTTCTTCAAAAGAACCTCGTTTATTAACGACGCTATATCATAATAAAAAATATATGGAATTTCGTCAATAGATCTTTTGATGAATCATAACTAGTACTAGCGGTTTTCAAAAAACTGTGAGGCATATCACAGCTTTTTACACATTACCTTCACCAGCTGCAGTCCTCTTTAATCTCCCCTATTTGTTTTTAGAGACTCTGCTGTAACAAAGTACTATACAAAATGTCTCCAAAATCTTGTAAAGACCGAAAGAATATGTAGGAGTGCAGATTTTACAGGAGGCACGTTTTTTTGAGAATCCGTATTAACATTCACAGGTTCTCCCTCATTCCCCACAAGCATACTGTGAGAAATTTTAGTTTCAATAGCCCCTGTTAACTCGGCTGCAAATTCTTCACTATCTATCATAACCATGGATTCAGTGTTTAAAAATGCAGATCGTGAATCTAAGTTAAAAGAACCAACTGCACTTAAACGCTGATCATAAACAACAGATTTCCCGTGAATTGAATAAGGCTTTTGATATTCATAAAGCTTCGAACCAGCTTTTATAACGCGATTCTTTACTCCCAAGTATGCAGAAAAAGCCATCGCATTTGGCGTGGATGTAATCGAATTAGTTAAAATAATTCTTTGCACTTTTGGTTTCACTCGCTTATCTATATACTGTTCCATCTCTTTTGTTGGTACGATATAAGGACTTTGAACAACAATGGATTTTTCAGCTTGTTGGGAAAGCTTAATAAATGTTTTCCATATAAAAGGACTTTTATTCATTCTTTGGATAGGATTTGTAATAAAAGAAACTTTTCTTGTAGGTATCGTTGATTCTCTCCATACAATATAAGGATGAACAAAAGGTTCGTTTGCTTTTTTGGCCTCTTCGTATTGATCTATCAACAATTTTTTTCCTGAAAGACCGCGAAATTGTTTAGTTTTGTTGAGCTTTGGAAAAGCTTTGCGTGTATACGGATGAGTCCATAATTTCTCTACATACTTCTCCATCGAGAGAATGGCACTATGACTTTCTTGCTTTGTGTTATAAATCAGCACATCACGGTCATAGACAAAATTTTTATTTGGTTGACTGGCCAAGTATTTATCTCCAATGTTTCGTCCTCCACTAATACCTAATTGGCCATCGACTACTATTATTTTATCGTGAAGACGATTATGCCATGTCCAAGGTTTAAAAATAATAAAGGGCTCATAGTACTTTAATTCAATATTATTGTGGAAAGCTAGAGCATACAGAACATTTTTTCTCTTGCCTTTTAACCCATGAGAGATCCCGTCTAACAGCACTCGAATACGTATACCTCGATCCGCAGCTTCGAATAAAGCGCCCATAAGTAAATCCGAAGAACGACCTTTACCGATGGAAAAGTACGCAATATCGATTGTATGCCTCGCTTCTTGAATCATCTGCATCCGAACAAGTCCTGAAAAATAACCATTTTCTAAAAGCATAACTCGGTCTGTGGATTCTTTCTTCCCGTAAAAATTCTCAGTATTCATTACTTTTAAGTCTTTTCCCTTGTGCAAAGGGACATAAAACAGTACCACTGCAGTTACGAATACATATATGAAGTACAATACGACAATCATTATTAGTATATTTATTAGCATGTTTCCTGTCACAATCCCTTCCCATTCTTATTCTTCTGTTTTTATTAGGATTCTTACTTTTTTAACTTCTATACCTTTTAAAATAAGAATGGAATGATGGATTATTTATTACACCACTGTTGATTTCCGTGCCAGTCTTCGCCTTTCCCTCCAAACAATAGCTAGAAGCAATTATATAGATGAAACCTACGTTCATACTACCAATAAAAAAAGCAGAAGTTGATTATCTTCTGCTTTTACAATTTATACTCTCTATTGTGAACCTGCCTAAGTAAAACAGCGGCTCTTTTATTGATTAAGGTCGTTCTCCATATCTTTTATATCTTGCTGAAACTCTGTTAAACGCTGACGCTGTGTTTCAGAAGCATTTTCAAGCGCATTCTCAATTTGCTGAGAGGCTTCATTCACTTCACCTATCGCTTGCTTCGCTTCATGGCCGTACGATGCATCATTTTTAGCTTCATTTGCTTGTTCATATGCATCTACTGCTTCTTTATGCCCCTGCTGCGCTGCTTGAAACGATTGTTGTTTATCTTTATTATATGGGTATTTTTTCATCATAGTGCTCCTTTCCATTTGTTCACTCTTTAGTGTGGCATTTTTCTACTTATTCATACGATGCTTCAATAGGTTAAGGCTAAGTGAATATTCCTCATAACAAATCCCTCAATCATTTAAGAGCCCTAGAAAATATCTTCTGTCTCCTGAAATATTTTCTATATTTTACAGAAATGTATAATCACTTTCTTTAGCGGACATCATACGAATAGCTTATCTGAACGAAAAAATGTATTGGGGTTGACTGCATGCACTTGTTTCTTTCCTTTTTGATCATTTGTGCAGGGATTATATGGATGGAAATAAAAAGATTACCTCAACACTCCCATAAAAAGGAACGGAACATTTTTATTGTGTTCATGACAGTCAGTATCATAATAGCTCTTGCAAAAATCTTTCGGCTGCCTCTACCGAACCCTTCTGATTGGGTAGAAGGAATGTTTCGACCTTTAAGTCACTTATTATTCCGTTGGATCACTTAATTAGTGTATATGGCAAAAGGATGTGCTCATTTTGCTTAATGAAATCAATATTTCAGCTGCGCAGTTTCGCAAATTAGTAACTTTGTATAGCATCGGAAGCACCATTATTGTTGTACCTGCCGCTATTACAGCTGATGCTCATCAAGATGCCTGGATTGCCGCACTCTTCGGTGTAGCATCAGGCATTGGCTTAGTTTTGCTTTTTACCTCACTAGGAAAAATGTTTCCAACGCTTACGCTGATGGAAATGAACGAAAAAATTTTAGGCAAACTATTTGGAAAGATTGTTTCTGCTGTTTTTGTGTTATCCAATTTATTTATCAGCAGTCAAGTTCTTTACTATGTAGGGAATTTTCTCACTACACAAATTCTTCCCTACACGCCGCTTACAGCCATTCACATTGCATTTATGGGTGTGGTCATCGTAGGAGTACGCCTAGGAATAGAAGTTATTGCACGAAGTGCCGAGATTTTATTTCCTTGGTTTGTCGGATTATTCGGACTTCTCATTTTGTCTATGATCCCTCAAATTAAAATAGAGCATATTCAGCCTGTGTTCGAAATCCATCCAAAAGCTTTTATTCGGGCTGTTTTAACGTTTTTAAGCATGAGTTCTTTGACTTACACTATTCTGCTTATGATTTTTCCTTCCCATACACCAGACACGAAAAAGGCCACTCAATCCTTTTATATAGGTAATATAGCCGGTGGACTAGTGATGGTTACGTTAATCTTACTCGGAATTCTAGTACTTGGTCCTTATTACTCCCAAATCACCATGTTTCCAAGCTATGAATTAGGAAGAAGAATTGATGTAGGAAACTTTCTTCAAGGAATTGAAGTAGTCATTGCTATTTTGTGGTTTATTACTCTCTTTTTTAAACTTTGCATTTACTTTTACGCTACTCTTTTGGGGTTTGCCAATGTATTTCATATAAAGGACTACAAGCTATTTTCTTTTCCAGTCGCGCTCATTATGATTACCCTTTCCCTTATTGTGTATCCAAACGTTTCTTATCAAAAGGATTGGGATACAAAAACGTGGATTCCCTACAGCTTACTTGTAGGCATCTTATATCCACTTTTCCTTTTAATTGCAGGGTTTATTCAAAATAAAAAGCGGCGTTCTAGCAATGGATAAAAACTCACAAACCTTTAATAAAGAATGCACCTTCAGTATAAGTAATTATTTTTCAGGAAAATATAACATTAATTATTCATGTATAGGAGCTAGTGTATGCTAGGGGTATTGGGGTTGCTTATTGTTTGCACGCTCGTCATTTGGTTTGAAGTACCTAAACTACGGCAAAAAAAAGCAAAGAAAGAACTGTGGCTATTCTATACAGTTCTTGCAATCGGAATGGTCGTAAGCATCTGTAAAGCACTTGGTTTAAATGTTCCAAATCCTTCTGATTTATCAGCTGCTATCTTCAAGCCAATCAGCATATTTTTACTTCATTTATTATCTTAAGACGTTAAGACGAGGAAGTGAATACAGTGAAACCTGTAGTTAAAATTTCAACGATTCAATTTTGCATGCTCGTTATGCTTTATACAATTGGAAGCACAATTGTTATTGCTCCAGCAGCTATGACTGTAGATTCTAAACAAACCGCTTGGATTCCAGCTATCCTTGGAGCAGTATGCGGATTTGTATTAGTGAAAGTATATATAGCTCTAGGACTTTTATTTAAAGATAAAAATCTGATAGAAATCAATGAAGCAGTGTTTGGAAAATATCTAGGAAAAGGTGTATCTTGTTTATTTGTCACGTCTACTGTCATAACATGCAGCCGCATTGTATACTACGTGGGGAGTTTTTTAAATACACATATTATGATGGAAACTCCGCTGATTGCTATTCACATTATTTTTATGCTTGTGGTTGTGTTCGGCGCAAGACTCGGACTAGAAACCATCGCACGCTGCTGTGAAATATTTTTCCCTTGGTTTATTGGCCTTCTCGGAATTTTCATCTTCTCACTGACTCCTCAAATGAAAGTAGAAAACCTTATGCCTTTATTAGATATTCACTTAAAGCCGCTGACTCATTCAGTTTTCACCTTTCTTAGCATCACTTATTTTACTTTTGCTCCTTTAATGATGGTATTTCCTCTTCATTTAAGAAAACCTGAAAAAGGTGCTAAAGCTTTAATGAGCGGAAGTCTGTTAGGTGGATTTATTATGGTAGCGATCATTCTCTTTTGTATAATGGTTATTGGCTCTTATCATTCTTCAACTACCATGTTTCCTGTATACGAAATGGCTAAGCGAATTGAACTGGGGAATTTTTTGCAAGGAATTGAAGTAATTATTGCTATTATATGGTTTCTTACTCTTTTCTTTAAAGTTTCTCTCTATTTTCATGCTTCTATCGCTGGGCTTTGCCACATTTTTAACGTTAACGAAACTCGATTTCTAACGTTACCGATGGGGTTAATCGTTACAACTTTTTCTATTATCGTTTATCCAACTATTATCTATCAAAAAACATGGTTAGCCGAAACGTGGATTCCCTATAGTTTTTTCGTAGGAGCTTTTTATCCTTTTATTCTCCTTACTATAGGCTGGATCCGCTTTAGACCTGCTAAAATAAAAAAGATAATAAAATCCACATAAAAAAGCAGGTAGTCACCTGCTTTTTTATGCTTGAAGCGCTTGAAGTCCTGCTTGGTTTAAGAAATGCCAAGGCTTATTAAAATGCGGCTGAAAGAAAAAGTCCATAAAGCCAAGCTCATCAATCGTCATTTCCTGCTGTACACATACAGACAATGTATTGATTGCTTGAGTAGCATCAATTTTAGAAATAACCTGTGCACCTACAATTCGTCTTGTTTCTTCTTCATATACTACTTTTAACGTAATATTTTCGTACGTTGGCATGAATTCAGGTCGGTTATTCTCTGATATTGTGATACTTTTCACATTCATATCAAAAAGAGAAGCTGCTGTTTCAGTTATGCCGGTAGATGCAACATTGTAATCATAAATATGCAAGCCTGACGTTCCTTGTGTTCCCATATACTTAATCGTTGGCTTAACAAGGTTTTGAGCTACTAATGTTCCCATTCTAACTGCATTGGTAGCAAGCGGAATATAGGCATGTTTCTTAATCGGATTGTAGTAAATGGCACAGCTATCTCCGGCAGCAAATATATCTTTTTTGCTTGTTTGCATATATTCATCAACCACAATTGCGCCGTTTGGAAGCATGTCTACTTGTCCTTTTACTAAGTCTGTATTTGGACGGAAGCCAACACACAGAATAACAAGATCCGCTTCGTATTCGCCTTCAGTTGTCACTACTTTTTCAACAGATCCCTCACTGCCTACAAATTTCGTAACCGCTTGGTTTAATGCTAATTTAACTCCTCGATTTTCAAACTCAGTTTCCATTAGATTCGTAAATTCTGGATCAAGATATTTATTTAAAATGCGATCAGCACTATCAATAAACGTCACTTCTTTTCCATACACTTCGAATGCTTCTACTAATTCTGCACCAATATAACCCGCACCAATCACGGCTATTTTCTTCGCTTGCTTCGCTTTTTCAATAATGTGATTAGCATGCTGATAGTTTTTACAAAGCACAACATTATTTAAATCGATGCCTTCAAGGTTTGGAATAATCGGCCATGATCCAGTTGTCATCACTAGTTTATCAAATGTATCTTCAAATTCTTCGTTGGTTTCTAAATTTCGTACAGCTATTTTTTTGTCTTCTGTATCAATATTCGTAACTTCATGTTTCATTTTCATATTTACACCCATCTCTTGCAATTCAGACGGTGAAGAGTAAAATAAGCCATTTGCATCTTTTACGACCCCGCCTACATAGAGCGCGATTCCACAAGACAAAAATGAAACATTATCATTTCGCTCATAAACTGTAATTTTAGCTTCTGGATAAAGTTCTGCCATATTTTTTACTGCTGCCGTTCCTGCATGTGTACACCCTACTACTGCAATTTTCATAGATGATATCCCCCTTAGGATTATAGAAAATATAATATTGTGAAGCTTTTCACATATATTGTGAAATGTTTCACATATCTTTTACAATTCTTATTATACAAACTTGTTTGTTCTTTTTCAAGAGATATGTGAAAAAAATCACATACTTTTTTAAAAAAATATGTTACAGGGTTCTTTAAATAGCGTTGAAGCTTGATATGATGCGCTTTTCTTGCTGATGCGCTGCTGATGAAAAATTTCATCAGCTTGTTTTTTTACGTAGAAATTCACTATCCAATGCACTCTCCATCCAAAAAAATAAGACGGATAAAAGAGTCACCGCTAAAATGATTAGTACCATCACTCCTACTATAAAGAACAAAATCAAACGATCCATATTCCACTCCACCTTACTTACTCATCACTTACTCCATATTATACGAAAAAAGTGCGATACCATGGTATCGCACTTTTCGACGTTAGTTATCTTTTTTATCTTGAAGAGCTTGTTTTAAAGCATCACCCAAACTTGAACCAAATGCTCCATCATCATTGTATTTGTTAAGAAGCTTTCGTTCTTCTCGTTTTGAAATCTTTTTCTTTTTGTCCTCAGCTTTCTCCACTACTTGACATGAACGGCATTGGAAGTACGTACCCGCTTTTCCTGAGTGAATTTCCATTCGCTTGTGACACTGCGGACAGCGTCGATTCGATAGTTTAGGGTCTTTTGCGCGTCTATAACTGCACTCAAGGCTTGAACAAACGAGCACTCTTCCTTGCTTTGTTTTCTTTTCTTTCAAGAAAGAACCGCATTCCGGACATTTAGAACCCGTTAAATTATGAGGTTTGTACGTTTGATTACTCGTTTTTACTTGCTTAACTAGCTTTTCTGTTTGTTCGCGAATATTTGTTAAGAACTCTTTTGCATTTCCTTTTCCTTTAGCAATTGCTTCTAAGTCACGTTCCCACTTAGCTGTAAGCTCAGGCGACTTTAACTCATCTGCTACTAGGTCAATCAGCTGCTTCCCTTTTTTGGTTGCGTGCAGACGATTGTTTTGGCGATCAATGGATTCATTTTGCAGAAGTTTTTCAATAATATCTGCACGTGTTGCCGGGGTACCTAAATTATGTTTTTCCATTTGTCCAAGAAGATCCGCTTCTGTATAGCGCTGCGGCGGCTCTGTAAATGCACTTTTCATCGTTACATCTTGAATGAGCAGCTTGCTGCCTTCTTCCATATCAGGCAGCTTCACCGTTGCTTCTGAGTCTCCACCAGAAACTTTTTTGAAACCTGCATTCACGACTTGCTTTCCGCTTGCTACTAACTGTTCCCCATTTACTTCAAGCTCTGCTTTAACCACTTCATACTCATATGCAGGATAAAATAATGAAATAAATCGCTTTGCAATTAAGTCATACAGCTTTCGTTCATCAGCTGATAAGTCCTGGAGAAATACAGGCTGATCCGTTACGATAATAGCGTGGTGATCACTTACTTTTTCGTTATTAACCACTCGCTTTGGCAACTGTGCATTTCTTAAAATTGGACGAACCTCTTCTTTATATACAGCAGAGATGCTTTCCAAACGCTCTTTCATAGTAGAAACCATATCTGTTGTTAAATAACGGGAATCTGTACGTGGATACGTGACTAACTTATGCTGTTCATATAACTTTTGAAGTACATTCAATGTCTTCTTAGCAGAGAAGTTAAAGCGTTTGTTAGCATCTCGCTGCAGTTCGTTTAAGTCATAAGGAAGCGGCTGCGCTTCTTTATGCATTTTGCGTTTAATTGTTTTTACAACTGCCTCACCTGATAATTTTGAGTGCAGCTCTTTTGCGCGTTTTTCATCAAAAATGCGCTTTTCATTGCCCTTTTGCCAAGCCGCTTCAAAAGATGAAAACTGCGCTGTAAGCGTCCAATATTCACTAGGTTTGAATGTGTTAATTACTTGTTCACGCTCAATTATCATCGCAAGCGTCGGTGTTTGTACCCTTCCTGCCGACAATGGTTCTTCGTATTTAGTCGTTAACGCTCTCGTTACGTTTAAACCGATAAGCCAATCGGCTTCTGAACGGCAAACGGCTGAGTCGTACAAGCGATTAAACTCTTTTCCTGGTTTTAACTGTTTAAATCCGTCACGAATTGCTTTATCCGTTTGAGACGAAATCCAAAGGCGTTTAAACGGCTTGTTCCAGCGTATCTTTTCCATAATCCAGCGTGCTACAAGCTCTCCTTCACGCCCTGCATCAGTCGCAATAATTAACTCGCCAATATCCTTTCTTTTTGCTAGATCGGATACTGTGCGAAACTGAGAGCTCACTTTACGAATTACTTTTAATTTCATTTTTTCAGGCATGATTGGCAGATCTTCCAATCGCCATGTTTTATATTGGTTATCATAATCCTCTGGTGTTTGTAATTCAACTAAATGACCGAGTGCCCATGTTACGACATACTTTGGTCCTTCAATATACCCTTTTTTTGTTTGTGTGCTGCCAAGTACGCGCGCAAGATCACGTGCTACACTTGGCTTTTCTGCTAATACAAGTGATTTCATTTTATGTATACCTCCAATTCACTTGTTCCATTATACATGATTGTATACCTTTTGTACGACTTCAAGATTAAGTTTACATAATCACATTATAATAAAGAAAGCTGAAGAATTTCTCTTCAGCTTCGAGCTACTTCTTTTTATAAAATAGTCGCGAGATAATTAAACCGATAGCTCCTAAGACGATAAATAACAAGGCTCGTATAGCCATTGGGATAAAAGGTAAATCGTATAAAATGAGTTTAAAAAGTGTTAAGAACAAAATGCCCACGCCGATATACGTTGCTGTTTTAAACGTTTTAAGTGATCCTATTACAAATGCTGCAATGGACATCCCTAACCAAACGGCCGTCATAATAAGCGTTTGCGGATTAGTGGAAAGATGATTGGTGCCAGCGACCGTCACTTCCGTAGCAAAAATTAAAGAAAGAATAGAAAAAACAATACTTCCTCCAATTTTGAACATATCGTGCTCATCTTGTTCTGTTTTTTGAACGCTGATCCATATAAATACTGGAATAGAAGCTAACACAACAAGCCAATTTAATGTCGGAAGAGACAGCACTCGTTCGATTGGTGTAACTAAGATATACGTTGCGCTCAGTATATAAATCGTATAAGAAAATAGTTGATGAAGTAGATTTTTATACGTCATGGCGATATAGTAAACAGCCAGTCCTTGAATCACATATAAAATAACTCCTTCTCTTAAATCGACGAGCTGATGAATAAAAAACGCTACTGCAACAATTAAATAGGTAATAAAAAATTCAAATTTCTCTTTAGAACTTCTTACTGCGTAAACACCTAATGCGTAAATAATGACTAGCGCAAGCAGCACCATTGTGGTCGTGCCATCGTCAAAAACGGCGAGCAGCCAGCCGTACGTAACTGCTAAACTCGATAAAAGGGTAAACGCATATACTTGGAGTACGGATTGTGATAGAAAAAAACTTGAAATTAAGCATAAATGCTGAATAAGAATCGCCATACCTAATAACTCTTTTACACCATTATCACCAACAAACGAGTAATAAATGAGTAGCGTAAGATTTAATAGTACCGCGGAAAGAACATATAAAATTGAATATTTTTGTTTGACTGCCACATATAAAAAGGCAATATACAGAAGCGTTTCATAGCCAATGAAAACGAGCGCATTAGGCGAATTACTTTCAATAAGAAAAGGAACTAGTACGCCTCCAACCGCGCTAATAATCCCTAATGCCTGTGAACGATAAAAGACTGTCGCGATAATCCCTAGGATAATCCAGCTCGCATTTAGTATAAAAGCAAGCGTTGGTCCCGCTAAATGATACAGGCTATGCATCGCAAACGTCGTTAACATGAGAATAGGAATAGCTCCTCCTACAAGTACTTGCCCGAGCACCAACCTGCCCTTTTTAATTTGGAAATGACCTGTCACAGCAAAACCTATTGAAACAACGAAACCGAGAACAACTTTTGCTTTTTCATTCATTAACCCATAGTCAGAGGCTGCTTTAAATCCCCATAGCACGCCAATAATAAATACAAAAATAAAAATTCTCGGCAGCCATGTTTGAAAAAGGACTTTTTCCCAATCAACGGGTTCTTCTATTGCCTGTGAGCTTTTAGCTGCTGGTTGAGCAGGACGTTTAGTCGTCTCCTCACGCTGCTTGGGAGGAGCGTGAACTGCTTTTGGTCTTGGAGAATTTGTTTTATATACGAGCGACTTTAGCCTGGCTACGTCTTCTTCTAAACTGCTTATTTTTCGTTCAAGTTCTTCTATTCTTTCTTTTTCCATTTTCTCTCACCCTTTCCCTTTAAAGTATTTGTGATGTTTATATGTATATCTAACAGAACTTAACTATTATACCATTAAAAGGGATATACCTTAGAAACATTCTACTTTAAGCAAAAAAAAATACAGCGCCCTTTTCAAAAGAAAAGTTCGTTGTATAGGATGTGCTACATTTTTTATGTCACTTTCTCGCTGTATGTACTATGAAATCCCGCTTCGATGTGGGCTACTTGAAAGCTATGGTGACCAATTAAATATTTAACAATATCCACACGGTCAATTTTACCGGGCTTATTATTCATTGCTTCTCGCACCATAGATTGAAATGTTTCTTTGCAAAACTTCTTTTCATGAAGCAGAATCGTTTCACAATACTCTTCATGGTCTCCCTCTGAAATACGATAATAATGCATTTCTTTCACCCCTTTTTAATGTTATACCTATTACATACCCCAAATATTGCTATTTT
This sequence comes from Priestia sp. SRI_019, assembly GCF_057586255.1. Lineage (NCBI taxonomy): Bacteria > Bacillati > Bacillota > Bacilli > Caryophanales > Bacillaceae > Priestia > Priestia sp. SRI_019. The sequence continues at coordinate 560,497 of NZ_JBYCZN010000002.1, forward strand.
AACAAATTAATTTTATTATTCTTTCTTTTTCCATATATATAGTTTATAGGGCAACGTTTCGAAACTCGTCGTTATAAATGCTAATTTGAAGCCGCTGAGAAAAACGTTCTTGTTCGATATATGTTTCAGGCATTAATCCAACAGGATATACCTTAGGGTTTTCGCCACTGCCTAATATGTATACATACATCTTTCCTTCGCTTGTATATCGAACCTTCGTCGAAATCCCCCCTTGCCCTTGAAGAGGCGCATAAACAGCTCTTACATTATCTCTTATTTCTTGTACAAACCCATGCAGTTCAACATCAGAATCATAATAATGATTTGCTTCATACAAGCCGTAAATACGAGACTTATCGATATCACATAATATGTTCCAAAATTCAGATAAATCTTCTTGGAACAACACTTGAATAAAATTCCGTGCAGCTTCTTGCTGTTCGTTTGTTAATTCTTTTGTTAGCGCAAACTCTTCATTCTTTAACATCTCAGTCACCTCCCTTTTGTATGTAATACGACAAGAGATAAAAATAACCTCTTTTTTTCAACTTATTAGCAAGCAATTTATTTTTTTACATTAAAAATTGAAAAGTTATTTTGACTAAGGCGTCAGAATAACTTTTCAATTACTGTAGAATAATTACGTAAAATATTCGATTTTTGCATTTGGAAAATACTGATCAATGTAATATTCTAATGTTTCTCTTAATTCTTGTTCTTCATCTTTTGCGTATACATACTTTCCAATTCCGTAACGCCCCCATTTGTAGCGGCGCTCCTCTTCATTCATCTCAAGCTTTGTTTTTGGATAATTTTTCTCAATTACCCGCTTGGCCGGCTTGGTAAAACGATGTTGAATCATTTCAAACGTAATATCGTCTCTTGATTCCTCAGGTATAGAGGCATCTAGCTTTTCAAATAACTGACGGTATCCCTCTTGCCAACCTTCATGAATGTAAATAGGCGCCACAATAAAGCCAAGTGGATATCCAGCTTTTGCAACTTTATTAGCAGCTTCAATCCGGTAATCAAGAGGAGATGTACCAGGTTCAAAGTTTTTTATAACATAATCTGCATTTATGCTAAAGCGAAAGCGCGTGCGACCATTATGTTTAGCATCCAATAAATGATCCACGTGATGAAATTTAGTTACAAAGCGCAGTTGACCTAGTTCACTTTCCCCAAAATATTCAATCGCGCGCTTTAATGAATGTGTTAAATGGTCAATTCCTACGATATCAGATGTACAAGCCGCTTCAAATCGCGTTATTTGAGGGGCTCTTTCCTGCATATATTGCTCTGCTTGACCTAATATTTCTTCAACATTCACGTACGTGCGAATATATGGTTTGCTTCCCATTGTTGTCTGCAAATAACAATAGTGACAGTGCCCCATACACCCTGTTGCAAACGGTATTGCATATTCAGCTGACGGTTTAGATGTATCAAATTTCAATGTTTTACGCACGCCAACTACTAAAGTCGACTTGGCATTGCGGTATTTTTGCAAATCATTTTTTCCCGGTATATTACGCACTTGATTATGAGAAGTTGTTTGACGAATCTCAATTCCCATCTTCTCAAATTTTTCTTTTAATTGAACACCAAGCGGATACTCCATTGCCCCTGGCTCAATATATACTAATTGAGGTACAAAAGGTTTTATCATCATGTACACTTCCTTTTTTCTAATACTAATAGCGTTTGAAAAATAAAAAGACTCTATCCTTGGTAATTAATTATTTTTCACACAAAAAGAGATGGGAACATACTGAAATGAACCCAATCTAAAAACGAACAATAGGGATACATGAGCCGAACTGCTTGTTCCATCGCTATTGATTTCCGTGCAAGGCTTCGCTTTCCGCGGGCGGCTGATGAGCCTCCTCGTCGCTTACGCTCCTGCGGGGTCTCATCTATTCCGCTTATCCCGCAGGAGTCTCCGCCTTGCTATCCAATCAACCACTAGAAACACCTACATACATGAAACTTCCGCTCACCATGATCATAAAAAAACACGAACTATTCATCCATTTTTGATAGATAGTTCGTGTTCACCTTTAACTACACTATTTTTGTCTTAGCCTCTGCATCAGTCATATTGTTCATAATCAAATATCTTATTATACATTTTTTCAGCTTCTTCATACGTTGAATACACGGCATCATCTTCAGCTAACAAATGATAAGACTCATGTAAAAACAGCGCTTTTTCACCTTTGTTTTCAGGATGTTCAACAATTTCAGCCTGATTAATATTCGCAACGTTTGCCGTATGAGGATTTCGGTAAATAACAAATACTTGATCTCCCACTTGATATTCTTTTTTCTCCACGGTCATCATCCTTTTCTTCTTTCTTTACTCGTATGATGTCCGCTTTTGCTCATTTTATCCGGTAAAAACAACTCATGGCATCATCAAGAATTCATACGCTTTTACGCTCAATAAACCGAAAAGGGAGCTCAATTTTCTGAGGAGCCTTGCTTCCCACTAATGTAAAAAGCGTTTCTCCCATTTCTTTAAGAGGAAGTTCGATCGTTGTTATTTGTAAATAAGAAGAAAGCGGATGATTATCAAAACCAATGATAGCTAATTCACCAGGAACTGAAATACCTGCTTGTTCGCACTGAGCTTTTATTCCGATAGCTACTTGATCGTTTGTTACTAAAAGCGCCTGAGGCCGATTTTTCATCTGCACTAGTTTTTCAACCACTTTTTCACCATCTGTCACGTTCAAACAGCCTTGAAAAACCCATTCCGGATGATAAGGCTGATTTATTCTTTCTACATATTCTTTGTATGCTTGTTGCCGCTGCAGGCTATTTGTACCTGTCATTCTTCCAATACAGTAGCCAATATCCGTATATCCTTTTTCTTTTAAATACAGGAGCGCCTGCTTAAAAGCTGCATAATGATCAACGTATACGGAGCGAATAGAACGATTCTGTACGTTTTCGCACACGGCTATCGGTCCGTACTGCTGATAATATTCAATCGTGCTCCAGCTGCTTGCTCTAGAACAAATAATCACTCCATCAACTTGCTTTGTTTTCAGCATATGAAGCGCTTCTTCTTCTTTTTTTACATCATAGTTCGTCTGACAAATAACAAGCTGATACTGCTTTTCTAACGCTTGAGAGGCGACTCCTTCTAAAAGCAAGCTGAAATACGGATGATTAATAAAAGGCAAGACGACGGCAATCATATTTGTTTTCCCTTTTGATAAGTGAACGGCATTAATGTTTTGTTCATAATTAAGTTCGTGAATAACCTGCTCTACCAGCCGGCGTTTTTCTTCTTTTACATACGGATGATGATTTAGCACCCGTGATACGGTCGAGACAGATACACCAGCTTTTTTTGCGATATCTCGGATATTTGTCATGTTTTCACCTTTTTCTCTTGCGCTGAAACGCGTTTCATACTTTATTCTCATTATAAAGTGAAACAGCAAGAAGCTAAACCCGTTACCATCGTGTTTTTATTCATTTACGTAAGGAGGCCATTTCATGGGTATTTTATTATTCATTTTATTATGCGGAATTGAAATTGGAGGAGCGGCTTATGCACTTAAACAGAACGAGACGCTTTGGAAGGAGTTAGATGATGAAAAGCCGACTGATTTTTTTAAACAGTAAAAAACCCTTAAAAAGAACATTCTTTTTAAGGGTTTGATATTACGCAGCTTCTTTAGATGACTTTGACTTTTTATTTAAACGAGGAAATCCAATTACAATTGCAATGATCCCGCAAACCGCTGTTAACATTGGGTAGAATGTAAATGGAATAATCTCAATCGGTGAAACTTTAGCAAATCCTGCTGCGAGAAGCATTTGTGCGCCGTAAGGGATAAGCCCTTGAACGCTGCATGAAAACAAGTCAAGCAGACTGGCTGATTTACGATTATCAATTGAATATTTATCAGAGATTTCTTTTGCTAACGGACCTGCTGTAATAATTGAAATCGTGTTATTAGCCGTCGCTAAATTAGTTAAACTTACCAGTCCAGCGATGCTGAATTCGCCGCCTTTTTTTGTTTGAATGCGTCGTGTTAATAAATTCAATAAGAACTGAATACCGCCGTTATAGCGAATAAGCTCAACCATTCCGCCGATTAGCAGAGATAAAATAATTAACTCTGACATTCCGCCAATACCTTCTGTCACAGTTTTAGCAAGAGAAGAAAGCGTGTAGCTTCCGTCAGCTAATCCAATCACGCCGGCTAATACAATTCCTCCGGTTAAAATGCTTAATACGTTTGCACCAAATATGGCAGCAACGAGTACGCCGACATAAGGCAAGATTTTAAACCAGCTAAAATCTTTAATTTCTACTGATGACGTATTGCCTAGCGTCATTACAAGCAATAAAATTACCGTAACAATCGCTGCAGGAAGGACAATAAAAAAGTTTACTTTTAATTTATCTGACATATTTGTTTTTTGCGTACGAACTGCTGCAATGGTCGTATCAGAGATTACGGATAAATTATCTCCAAACATGGCACCACCAACAACGGCAGCAATTGCTAATGTAATGGATACATGCGCTTGCTCACTGATTCCTACAGCAATAGGTCCTAGCGCAGCGATTGTTCCCATTGACGTTCCCATCGAAATTGAAATGAATGCGCCAATAACAAAGATTCCGACTACCACTAAGCTTTGCGGAAGCACAGACAGAGCTAAGTTTACAGTTGAATCAACAGCTCCCATGCCTTTAGCAACTTGAGAAAAAGCACCTGCTAAAATAAAAATAAGCACCATAATAATGATATCAGGATGCCCTGCTCCTTTAGCAAAACGTTCCACTTTTACATTAAGTGAATCTTTGCGGTTCATAGCCAGCGCTACAATAGCTGCAATGATAATGGCTACTAATACAGGCAGCTTATAAAAATCTCCCGTTATAATTCCTGATCCGACAAACAGGACTAAAAAGACGCCCAGCGGCAACAGCGCCCAGCCGTTTCCTTTTTGTTGTTCCATTCTTAACACCTCTTGTTTACGTAATAAAAAAAGACCTCTTCTTATTGATAAGAAGAGGTCTCTTATTTGTATCATAAGATTACCCTTCTCATCTTCCAAACGAAACATCGTCTGCTGGATTTGGCACCGCACTGCGTACAGCCAGTTGCCGAGACATCATAGGGCCAGTCCCTCCGTCTCTCTTGATAAGAAGTTTATAGTTGTTTTAAAAATAGTCTTTCACTACTGTAATCTCTTTTTATTTAATTGTCAAATGCTATTTTAGAAAAATGTATAGTGCGAAAATTCTCACATCAGTTAGCTACGTCACGTTTTAAAAACGCTGCCCATGCCACGCCCATAAAGAAGACAAAATGCGCGACCAAGATGAAAATTGAAAATGGAATTGTCATGCTGTCAAACGTCGTCTTCATTCCGTCCATATACTGAAGAAAGTCCGTGTTGGCAAATAATAGAAATTTACCCCACCATAAACCTAGCTCTGATACTAGTGCAGTTACCGCTTTAGCCCCGATACTTACGACAATAGCTAGACTTGAAGCAAGCGCGCTGTTTCTAAATAAAGACGACAGCATGAATGCAAACGTCATCATCATAAACGTTTCCATATACGCGCTGTCATAGGTAAGCGTAATATGTTTAAGCAGCTGCGCATCTCCTTCTAGACTGGCAAATCCAAAGAACAATGCTCCCCATACAAACGAAAAAAGCAAATAGCTCAGCAAATAATACAAGCTAATTAAAATGAGCGTTATGTACTTCGATGCTAAAATCGTTGAACGTCTAGCCGGACGAATTAACAGAAGCTTAATGGTACCTGCTTCAAACTCTTTTGCAACCATTGACCCTCCAACAGCAAGCGCGAAAAATTGAACAAGAATGAGCATACCTGAACTAAATGACAGGAAGTTCAAAATGTTGTCTTCCGTTCCTGCACTGTTTGACACTTTCTTTATTAAAAGAGCCATACAAAGAGTTAAAATGCCGATTGTGATAAACGTGATTTTTGTACTTCTTTTGTGAAACCATTTCATATGTTCATTTTGAATTAGCTTAAGCATGGTGCTCTCCTTCCGTAACGGACATAAACGAATCTTCAAGCGTCTCATAAACAGGTGTAATTCGGTAGACTAAAATACCGCTATCTACTAATTTTCTATTTACAGCTGGAATTTGCTCTTTTACAATCGCCACGTCGATAATATCTGATCTCATCGTTATTTCAAATTCTTGTGATAAAAGATCCGCTGCTTTTTGCGCGTCAGACACTTCAAATTCTACGTGCATTCCTTGATCTTGACGATTTGGAGATAGATCTTGAACGGCTTTTAACTCACCGTCTTGAATGATACCAACGCGGTCACATAGTGCTTCTACTTCTTTTAATAAGTGGCTCGCGATTAAGATTGAAATTCCTTCTTCCCTGCAAAGCGTTTGTAAATATGTACGAAACTCTCTCATTCCCGCTGGGTCTAGACCATTTGTTGGTTCGTCTAGTAAAAGCAATGCAGGCTTATGTAAAATAGCTTGAGCTACTCCTAAACGCTGTCTCATCCCAAGAGAATACGTCTTCACTTTTGCATGAATGCTGTTTTCAAGCTTTACTAAAGCAATCACTTCATCCAAGCGTTCTGATGTGATTCCTTCATGCATATTCGCAAAGTGTTTTAAATTTTGATAGCCCGTCAGATAATCATAAAACTCAGGGTTCTCAATAATCGCGCCAATTGATTTCATTGCTGATGTAAACTGTTCCTTTAAAGGAAAGCCGTTAACGGTAATCGTTCCCTCTGTTTCTTTAATGAGTCCTACGATGGTACGAATTAGCGTTGTTTTTCCAGAACCGTTCGGACCAAGCAATCCGAAAATCTCACCGCGCTCAACCGATAAGGATACATCATGCAAAATGGTTTTCTTCCCAATTACTTTACTGACATGATCTACTTGTAGCACTGTTTCTGTCATCATGTACATCCTTTCTTTAATTAGCAATACGCCTTCTATTGTTTCTCTTTTTTAACTATTTGTCTACTATAACCTTATTTTTGGAAAAGTAGCCCATTCAAATCATTCGTATTATCCGCTTACATTTGATAAAATAAAACAAATCTTAGTTAGAGGAGGACTTCTACATAATGAACTTAACCGTATACCTTGCCGGGCAAATTCACGATAACTGGCGAGACGAAATTAAAAACCAAGCAGAACAATTAAACCTTCCCCTTACCTTTGTCGGTCCCATGACAGACCATGACCGCTCCGACAACATTGGAGAAGAAATTTTAGGAAAACAGCCTAACGCTGTCTTAAAAGATGAGGCTGCTTCTCAAATTAATAATTTACGTACGCAGGTGCTCCTTAAAAAATCTGATGTGGTTATTGCTTTATTTGGCGAAAAATACAAGCAGTGGAACAGCGCAATGGATGCGGCGACAGCCATCGCATTAGATAAACCGCTAATTTTGGTTCGCCCTGAAAAACTGCACCACCCGCTTAAAGAACTGTCAAACAAAGCGCAAGTTGTAGTCGAAACGCCAGAACAGGCTCTTCAAGCATTAGCTTATATTTTTGAATAACAACAAATAAGAGCTGTCGAAAACCGACAGCTCTTATTTGTTGTTTCTTAAAGACTCTGTACGAAGCATACGATGAGTATTTCGTGGAAAGTTCCGAGATTATTATTTTTTTGGTTTTTTTTCATTTTTGACATAAAGATCAGCAATGTTACAGTCGGGTGCTTACTTTTTTGACCCGGATGCTCCATAATCTTTAATCGTTAACTTCACATCATAGTTAATTGGCACTTCACTAAATGTTTGATCCCAATTGTCTTTAACCCTCATCCATACTCCGGGCCTCTTAATTCTCAATTGATTTCCGAAACCTGCAACATCAACTTTATATTTTGTTTGCATTTTTTCTAGTACGTTTTTTACCAGGTTCTTTACTTTTTTTTCTGAAGTTTTTTGCGCGTTCTGTAAAAATTGATTGTTAAAAGAGCTCCCTGAGGTCATCCAACTTTCAGATAGCCTTCCCACTGATTCAATGTGTACATCAAAAGAGATATTATTTCCTTTAACATGAGGTTGAATGTGACTTTTCATAGACTCTATTTCATATACAATCAGCTGACCGGTCTTTTTATCAAAGCTTTTTACTAGGCCGCCTTTTCCTTTGCCTGTGATCCAAGCCAAACCATCTAGTTCTTCTTCATTCAAAAAACCAATCATTTTGCTTGTTTTCCCTTTAATTATACCAGCACCTGCAAATTTGATTTCTCCATTTGCTGATAATACATTTTGCAGCAGAAAACTAGACCCAGTTTGAATCTTGCTTGCTAATTTAATAAGCGGCATGGGCGGTAAAATTCGCGTTGTTCGATACGTATTGTCTATCATTCCATACAGGTGAAAAGCCGGGATCTCTCCTGCTGTTTTTGATTCTAACGTGTCGCTAGCTCTTCCTTTGCTAATAAACACAAGGCAACTAGGTCTAAAATCATTGTCCCGAAGAGTTTGGTTCACTAATTGCTCTAAACTATACGCTCGTGCAAGGGCCTCACTGATAACCATTACTTTCATATGAGGACTAGTTAAAGGAGTGTCACTTCTTAAAGATAATTCACGAAGCATTTGAAAAGGAGAATCTCCTGTTTCCGAGATATTTACATAAGATTTCTGCTGGGGTCCTCCTTGTTTAGTGGTTGAACTTGCGACTTGAGGAGTGATAAGTTGATAAGTTGACGTAATCAGGTTCTTTTTAGTATACCCTTCTCCTTGTTCATCAAATTCTTTTTCAGCTATGGACTCCTTACCTTTATCATAGGCTACACCCACTCCAAAACTTTGCTCTTCAATTTCATGACTACTCCAGCAGCCTGCCAGAGGAAAGAGCAAAAAAACAGAAAACAAAACCAATAGGAACTGGAAATGGTTAAAGGTTTGTTTCATATTTTACTCCCTTTACTTTTGAAATAATGAGAAGAAGCAGCGGCAAAAAGCCAAATAGAACTAAGGCGATATTGCCAATCATATCTCCCAATTTGAATACATCATTAATATTTTTGGGAATCATGGAAATAAGATATATAACCGGAAGCAAACCATACATAAATGGATGAATGTTTTTTTGGAAAAGCTGAGACAGTCCTAATGAAGCGGCGTAATGGTTAATAGTAAAAGAAGCAAACATCTGCATGATCCATACAACTAGCAGCAAGGAATCAAATCGTTCAAAAATCAAGCCTGTCAGCTCAAAACTCCTTATTAAATCAAGCGTTGGCCATGTTCTTATTACTACTCCATCAATCGATAACGCTCCGATCACCATTACAACAGTAATCACATAAATAAATATAGGAATAGTAATTCCAACTAGTACAGCTTTTCCTGCTTTGTGAGGTTCTTTCATAAAAGCTAAAATGATTAACATAATTTCAGGACCCGTGAATGCAAGAGCAGTTGTTTTTACCCCTTTTAGTACAGGAAGGACTCCTGATCCAAGTACGGGGCGCAGATTATCTATTTCAAATATTTTCATACTCATGAAAGCTACCAGTAAAAAAAGAATAACGGTAATAGGGAATATAATTTCAAACAGTCGAGCAATCGGATTAATGCCCCCTCTAATTAAATAGAGGCTTATCCACATAAATGGCATAATAATAGCCCACGTCGGCGTTCCTTCCAGCAAGAGATATCCGGTTACTTCTGCCAATGAACGGGCGTGAAAACCACCAAGCAGTAAAAAATAACCTATCATAAGTAAGCTAATTAACTTACTCAACCATTTCCCTGTAATTTCTTTACTGTATTGATAAAACGTCTTTCCAGGAAATTTTCGGCTTAACTTCACCATGATTATCGCTGCTATCATCGTGACTATTCCTCCTAGAATAACAGTTAACCACACATCTGGTGTTTTCACTTGTTCCGCAGCTGTTCGAGGCAACGTCAGAATACCAGTTCCAAGTATAAAATTGATGACAATAATAGCTGTTTGTGGCGTCGTAATACGATCGTTTGAATTTATCATTACCTCTGATTCACTTCCTTTTATCATAAGCTGCTATCCTTTTCGTAGAGAATCTTTGGTGTGCATCATCTTTGGACGTCTTTTCATCATCATAAGAGGCATACGGACCATCAAGTCTTTCCATTCACTTAAACGATAGGGTACCGCTGGACTCATGTAAGATACGCCAAAACTTTTTAGTTTTACCAAATGACTGGTCATAAAAAGGAAAAATAAAACGACGCCGTATAATCCAAGTACGGCAGCACATAGCATAGCTATGAAGCGAAGAATACGCAATGAAATCCCGACGCTATATTGCGGAATAGCAAACGATGAAATGGCAGTTAACGCCACAATAATCACTAAAATAGGGCTAACAATTCCTGCCTGCACAGCAGCTTCTCCAATAATTAATCCACCGACAATTCCCATTGCTGGACCAATTGGTTTTGGTAACCTGAGTCCAGCTTCTCTCAAGATTTCGATAGCTATTTCCATGAATAAGGCTTCTATAAGGGCTGGAAATGGCACTCCAGACTTTGTTCCTATAATGGAAATAGCCAATTTAGTCGGAATCATCCCTGGGTGAAACGAAATAAAAGCAATATACAAGGCTGGTGTAAAAAGAGAAAGAACTACTGCGATATAACGAAGAAAACGAATGAATGTACCGGGAATCCACCTTTCATAATAATCTTCCGGCGACTGTAGCATCATGCTAAACGTAACGGGGGCAATCAAAGCAAAAGGCGTCCCGTCTAATAAAATGGCTACTCTCCCTTCCATCAAAGCAGCAATTACACGATCCGGACGCTCCGTATTCTGCACCTGAGGAAATAGGCTAAGGTAATTATCTTCAATGAGTTGTTCCACATATCCTGACTCAGGTACATTATCAAGATCAATTTTTTTAATTCGTTTTTCTACTTCTTCAACTAGTTCTGGATCAACAATCTCCTTTATGTAAGCAACAACTAAGTCTTTTTTGGAACGCTTTCCTACTTGAAATTTCACCAGCGACAAATTTTCAATGTCTCCGCTTCCTCTTAATAAAGAAGTATTATCACTTAAAGATTCAGTGAAGCCTACTCTTGGCCCTCTCACTAATGCTTCTGATACGGGCTCTTCAATCGTTCTTGTTTTTACTTTGCTTGTACCAAGAATTAAAGCAGATGATAACCCGTCAATTAAAAGCGCCGTAGATCCTGTTAAGACTTTTGATGTTACTTCTTTAATAGAATGAACCTCTTCTACATCACTAATTGATAATACTTGGCTTTTAATAAAATGTTTTGAAAGGCTTTCCTTTACGTAAAGCTGATCCTGTTGGTATTCTTTTGAAAAATCAGCCATCAATGATGACAAAATATGTTTTTCAATAAGATCTTTATCTGATAGCCCCTCTACAAAAATAATAGCTGCCTGAATGCCTGTGCGTCCTATAATAAACTCCCGAAAATGAACGTCGGAGTTATGACCAATTTCATTTTTAACTGCTTTTAGAGTTAAAGCTAAATGATCCGTAATAGGATTAGATGAATTTTGAAGTGTAAATTCCTGTTTGTTTTCCTTTTCATTCGCATGGCTTCCTATTTTTTTTATCGTTGATCTCCATTTTTTCACTTTCATCACTCTTCCTCTGAATTACGAACCCCGCTTACTAATTTGTAGATTATATACGGGATGAAAAAAACCAGAACTGCTTGTATAAAAACTGGCCCTTCTGGAAGATAGGAAACAATTAATTTCCACATGATAATCACCCTATTTATGTCTTTAACAAACAAATTTTAGAAATAAGCAACCGCAAAATATCAGTGTTTACTTCATATAAATTCTTTTATTTACCAGGTAGTATTATTCTTCTTTTTGTTTCTTATACAAAGGAATACAACATCCATCTTAAAAATGAAAAACAGCTGATTACTGAAGGATTAAACATGCTGGTTTGCTGTTCAAAGTTTTGGTGAATGCTAGAATAATCAAGTTTCACCGCTCAAAAAATCCCTTAAATGGTTGACGAGTGCTTAAAGTGTCGGTTACACTTTATGTTTGAAATATTGTATTCATATCGCTCTTATATAAAAAGAATGGTATAATTTTATAGATATTGAATTTGGAGGACTGCTCATACATGATTACAGTTAGTAATGTAAGTTTACGATTTGGCGACCGAAAGTTATTTGAAGATGTGAATATTAAATTCACGCCTGGTAACTGTTATGGATTAATCGGCGCAAACGGTGCTGGAAAATCAACGTTTTTAAAAATTTTATCTGGTGAAATTGAATCTCAAACTGGTGATGTACATATGGGCCCTGGCGAACGCCTTGCTGTCTTAAAACAGAACCACTTCGAATATGAAGATCAAGAAGTTATGAAAACCGTTATTATGGGGCACGCTCGCCTTTATGAAGTAATGCAAGAAAAAGATGCTATTTATATGAAAGCAGACTTCACAGATGAAGACGGAATGAAAGCAGCTGAGCTTGAAGGTGAATTTGCTGAATTAAACGGTTGGGAAGCAGAATCAGAAGCAGCTATTCTTTTAAAAGGATTAGGTATTTCTGAAGATCTTCACGCAAAAAAAATGGCTGAACTAACAGGTAGTGAAAAAGTAAAAGTGCTTCTTGCACAAGCTTTATTCGGAAAACCTGATGTATTACTTTTAGATGAGCCTACGAATAACTTGGATATTCAAGCTATTCAATGGCTAGAAGAGTTCTTAATTAACTTTGAAAACACAGTCATCGTTGTATCGCATGACCGCCACTTCTTAAACAAAGTATGTACGCACATTGCTGACCTTGACTTCAGTAAAATCCAAGTCTACGTTGGTAACTATGACTTCTGGTATGAATCAAGTCAATTAGCACAAAAAATGGCGTCAGATGCGAACAAGAAAAAAGAAGAAAAAATTAAAGAGCTTCAAGCCTTTATCGCTCGCTTTAGCGCAAATGCATCGAAATCAAAACAAGCAACGTCTCGTAAAAAATTGCTTGATAAAATTTCATTAGATGACATCCGCCCTTCTTCTCGTCGCTATCCGTACGTGAATTTCACACCGGAACGTGAGATTGGAAATGACGTACTTCGCGTTGAAGGTCTAACAAAAACAATTGACGGCGTAAAAGTGCTTGATAACGTAAGCTTTATTATGAATAAAGATGACAAAATCGCTCTTGTGGGCCGCAACGAACTTGCAAATTCAACATTAATGAAGATTTTAATGGGTGAAATGGAAGCAGACAGCGGTACGTACAAATGGGGTGTGACAACGTCTCAAGCCTTTTTCCCAAAAGACAACTCCGAGTACTTTGAAAACGGAGATTTAAATTTAGTAGACTGGCTGCGTCAGTATTCACCTAATGACCAAAGCGAAAGCTTCTTACGCGGTTTCTTAGGCAGAATGCTATTCTCTGGTGAAGAAGTGTTGAAAAAAGCCAACGTTCTTTCCGGAGGAGAAAAAGTTCGCTGTATGCTTTCTAAAATGATGCTAAGCGGTTCAAACGTTCTTTTACTAGACGATCCTACGAATCACCTTGACTTAGAATCAATCACAGCACTAAACAATGGACTTATCAGCTACAAAGGTTCAATGATTTTCACATCTCATGACCATCAGTTCGTTGAAACGATTGCGAATCGTGTAATTGAAATTACGCCAAACGGAGTAGTTGACAAGCAAATGACGTACGATGAGTATTTAGAAGACAGCAACCTGCAAAAACAAGTAGCTAGCATGTACGCTTAATAAGAAATCCCCTTTCTCTAGAGAAAGGGGATTTTTTTATATACGCACCTCTTGATTTAGCGATGATTTCGGAGAATAGGTTAAAAACGCTAAGCTAGCAAACACTAGTGCTGCTCCGCATATGTTCACCAAAGTTAGAGATTCTCCTAAGAAAAAGACGCCGAGTAAAAAAGCGGTAACGGGCTCTGCTAACGATAACGTCACGGCGGTAGACGCATGCACCGACTTGAGCGCTGTAGAAAATAATACATAAGCAAGAGCCGTCGTAAGTATTCCTAAGTGAAGAGCTATGCCTATTCCATTTAAAGAAACTAGCCAGCTCATATCGTACATAAACCAGCATGGTATCAGTAAAACAGCTGCGGCTGTGAACACAAGAGAAGCGCCTACTTGCGGATCAACATGCTGAACAATTTTTTTATTAACAGTTGTATAGCAAGCAAAAGATGCCCCTGCTCCTATCGCCATACCCAAACCTATCACGTCGATTTGACTATCTTTTTTTAACAACAAGCTGCAGCACCCTATAATACCCGTAAACGTAGCAAGCAGCCATTTTTTTGTAGGTTTCTTGCGGTACACTATGTAATCTAACACTCCTGACAAAAGCGGCGCACTGCCAATTGCCACCATTGTTCCTACTGCAACACCCGTTTTGATAACGGCTGAAAAAAACAGCGGCTGATAAGCGGCCATACTTGCTGCAGCAACCGCAAGAGGCAAAATAGGAAGACGTCTTACGTCCACATTCTTTTTTTGAATAAGACAAGCTGCAAGAAGCGACAGCCCCCCCACAGCTAAACGCACGGCTCCAATCGCCACGGAATGTGCTTCAGCAGATGCTAAAGCTTGGGCGGTTCCTGTTGTTCCCCACAAAACTGCGGCACATAAAATAAGTATTTTTGATAATGAAGTATTCATCGTTTCATCTCCTTTCTTTTATCATAGCTAAAAGAAAGAAAAAAGTTTTTCCGCTTTTATGATCTTATTTGTCTGTTTTTAAGATACTTCGATATTGCGTCGGTGAGACTCCTTCTTGTTTTGCAAACCATTTAGTGAATGAAGACAAGCTGTGATAGCCGACTTCATGCGCAATATACGTTATCGAATAGCTGCTCTCTTTTAACAATTCTTTTGCTTTATTTAAACGTATACGCGCTACATAGCTTTGAGGCGAATAGCCCGTTTTTTGTTTAAACCAAGCAGAAAAATAGGCAGGATGGTAATTTTCCATCTTGGCAAGACTTTCTATGTTTAGCTCTTGATTAAAGTTAGCATGAAGATAATCAATGGATTTAAACGTTTGTTTCTTTGGCAAATAATGCTGAACGTAACGGACTAAATCTTCAAGCGCCCCTCTGTCAGTGCTTTTTTGAAGCCCATCAAGTAAAAGGTAGCGAATTGCTTTCCACGTTGAATTCCATTGAATAAACGCTGCTTGTTGAGAAAGATGCGCACTTTCTGTAAATTTCAATGGAATATCAACGACCAGACATTCATTTGTATTTTTAGCTTGATACGTATGAAGCTGACGAGGCGGAATGTAAAAGCATCCTTCTTGCAGCGTTAAGTGCTGCTCACTCGCTTGAATATCAAGAGCACCTGCTAGCGGAAACAAAAGCTGACTGTAGTTATGATCATGAGTATGAGGTGAATAGCTGTAGGCTCTTTTTTCGCAAATAATTTCACGTAGCGTATCCATTTTGTACTCCTTTCCTTATTTCCTATTTCACAGAAGCTGTTCTATGCCATTCAAAACCGTTTCAAGTGCCTTTAACGATTTCGCAGGAGTATACAAAACGTCCAATGAATGATCGGCATTTTTAATCACTTGAATATTCAATGTGTTTGTTTTTAATTGATCCACTTCTTCAGTATAATAGTGATCACGAGTTCCTATTGCAATAAGACCTTTATGAGTGCTTTCTAGTAAACTTTTAAACAGTTCCGGTCTGGTTAAAAGCGGCGTCAGTAAAAGCATCACTGCATCTTTGTAGACTTCATCTTTCATAACTCGCTGAATCAGCGGAATGGTGCCCAGCGATTTTCCTGCAAATATGATATTTTTATAGTCATTATGAGATAAAACGTCTTGCAGCACGAGATCAATGTCTTTCATCATAACATCTGCAATCTCATCTGTAGACTTTGTCATGAGCTCTTTTGGATATGTATAGTGAATATGAACAACGTCAATTCCGTGTTTTAGCATCAGCATCGTTACATAATACAATAGCGGCTTTTCGTACGTATAGCCCAGACCTGAAAACATAAAGCAAATGCGAGGCCCTCCTGTTTTAATATGTGTATAGGTAATCTTATTAGTTTGGCTGCTTACACTTTTTTGATCTACGTGCATGCCATTCCTCCTTTTTAAATATTCTAACATTTAATTCCGTAAAAAAACCCCATCTTTTTCTTAAAAAAATAAGTGGGTTTCATAATTTGTCATTAAGCTATTGTAGAGCGGTTTAATTAACTTTTATTAGGTTCTAATTTTCAAAATATATCATTATAAATTAAATTATGTGGGGCAAAAATGGGGCATCTCTTTTTGCCCTCTTCTCTTGTAGTCATTAGCACATATAAGGCTTGGAATTATAAAAACCCACGTATTCTCTTTACACAGGCATTTAATAAACTACATGTTTGTTTACTTCCATAGAAGAAAGGCAATATTAATTATAAACAAAAAAGGAGGAATAAACCATATGAATAAAAAAATGTTAACGCTATCTATTTCATTAGCTGGAGCTTTAACGGCAGGATCTCTGACGGGATGTTCCAGTCAAGATAATTCATCTCAAAATACATCTCAAAATGAAAGCAGCTCCTCTGAAAGTAAATCAAATTTACAACAGTATTCCAAAGATCCTGATAGTAAACAGGATGAGGACTTTGATTTAGTAGGTACTTTGGACAAAGAAACAAACGATGAGTTAATACTTGTCATTGATGATAAAAAGGTAAAGGTACCTAAGAGTAATTCCTTTAAGAAGGAAAAAGATACTCCTAAGACTATCGATGGAAAACAAGTAAAAGTAGAAGTTAATGCCAAAAATCAAAGTGCTGAAAACTTAGAATTAACAGCTCTAGCAAAAGCCGATTCAGACGGTATCTATGAAAAAGAATCCGATGGAGATTATAGCGTAATTGGTAAGTCAATTAGTGAAACAGACAAAGACCTAACCATAGAAGTTTCTAGTGGTAAAAAGACTTATAAAAAAGCCAAAGATTTTGAGTTAGATAACGATAATGTGTCTGGAGATAGTAAAAATAAAATTGTACGATTAGAAGTAAAAAAGAATGACGAAGTTGAAAGCCTCGAAATAGATCCAGAAGACCAGTGATAAGAAAGGTTTCAGTAACTTACTTCTTTTCATCGCTATAGATGTTTTACTTCTTTGTTAAACGGGTAAAATTCAAATGAAGATTATGTTAACTCCTTGAGTTAGCATTTTTCCCCTTTTCCAAATTATACGGTTGGATACAGACGCCCCATTCGGCGTCTTTTTTTTGTGCAAAAAGACTCTTAGCTAAAATAATTTTGTATTGTTGAGAATAAATTGTAGTAGAATAACGAAGGAAATGGAGGTGTTACTAATAAGAAATTTTTCTATATCAATTTTGATTTTAGTAGTGTTATGGACAGTTATTCTTTGTATAGAAAAACAACTCATTATAGCAGCTTTAATATGGATAATATATATCTCTTTAAAAATCCTTAAAAGAAAATAACTCTTGCTTTAAAATATAAATGGTATGTCAGAATATAAGGGATGTAAAAAAGAACTACTATATAATTAAATTAACTTAGCAATATTTTATATTAAATCATTATAGCTTACATAAATAAAAGGCTCTGTTTTGTCAGAGCCTTTTGTTATAGTGCCGATAAAATTCTTAAACGCTTTTCAATTTTCCTGATTCATTTACTTTGTTATTTTTGTATTTCTTTTCGTACGTGTTAAACATGGATATATTCGCCAATATCCCTACAGCTGCCATAAGTAACGTAAGAGAAGAACCTCCAAAACTTACAAAAGGTAACGTTACACCTGTAATAGGAAGAATTCCTGTTACCGCCCCGAGATTAACAAATGCTTGAATACCAATCATGACTGAAATACCAATTGCTAATAACGCTCCAAAAGGATCATTACACCTTCTTGATATTTTTAACCCTTGCAATATAATAAAAAATAATAATCCTAATACAAGGAGTACACCCCAAAAACCTAGTTCTTCAGCGATAATCGCCATAATGAAATCTGTGTGGGATTCAGGTAGATAGCCTGCTTTTTGAACACTTTGCCCTAATCCCATTCCCGTAAGACCACCACTACCGATAGCTAAGTAAGAATTCACCAGTTGATACCCATCCCCTTGTTGGTTCTCAAAAGGGTGGAGATAACCCGTAAAACGAGCTAAACGAACAGGTGAAAATACTGTATCAATATGTCCGGTTACTAATAAAACCACTAACATAATGAAGATTCCTACTACTCCTAGTAAAGCAATCTTCAGCATTGTTTTAGTAGAAATACCTGAACATAAAACAATAGCTAAAACTGTCCCTAAAATAAGCAGGATACCACCATAATCTGGCTGTAAAGCAATTAAAAAACAAATAAAAAACACTACGAGAACAGGCGGAATAATAGAGCGCTTTAAATCGTTGATATATTCTTGTTTATTCGCAAAAACTGCTGACAAATACACAATGATGGTTAGCTTCGTAAATTCTAATGGTTGAATTGCTATAGGACCAAGTTTAAACCAACTTTGCGCATTACCTGCTGTATGTCCAAAAGCTAAGACCAAAATAAGCAGCGTAATAACAATGCCTAATAAGATTTTTAACACTTTTTTCTCGCGATAAAT
The DNA here is from genome assembly GCF_057586255.1 of Priestia sp. SRI_019. NCBI lineage: Bacteria > Bacillati > Bacillota > Bacilli > Caryophanales > Bacillaceae > Priestia > Priestia sp. SRI_019. Next base: position 579,140 of record NZ_JBYCZN010000002.1, read on the forward strand.
TTTATAAGGAATAAATGCAGCAACACAAAAAAAGATAAATCCTGCTATAAGAGCAAGTTTTTGTTTTTGATAAAAATAATCACCTGCTACACCATAGCGACTAACCGCTGTTACCATACTAGCACTATAAACCATAACTAAGCCGATGAGGCCTAAAACTACCAAAGCTGCAATAAATTTGTAGTCATAACATTTTACAATTTTCTTAAACATAGAAATTCCTCGTTCCTTGCAAGTATAAGAATCTTATTTTTATTTAAAAAAGACTCTTAGTAAATTATATAAAGTAAAAAGAAAACTCAATAATATAATAACAGTTCCCCGCGTTTTGTTCTTTCCTACGATGTAATCATTTACACCATGTAGGATAAAAGATATTGAAACAACAAAAATGGCCACATTGTACCAATAATAGCTATCTAGTACCCAAGCTATACTCATACAAATAAGTAATACAATTAAAGTTGTGTTTCGAATTCGATTTTCAGTAAAAATTTGTGCGTACTTCATAAATTTCTCCTATTACACTGTCTTCTAGTATATTGACATTGACATTCCATTTTTCAGTCTTCACCTCATCACATTGACTCATGTAAAACTGCGAATTTGCGAGTTTATTACCTTCTCATCTTTCAATAAATTAGGAAATGTATGAGACTTTGTTGTATAATAAGTTGTTTTTCATGTTTTAATTATAATCATTAGGAGAAAGAAAACAATAAATTACTAATCTTTTCTTAATTTCTTTCTACTCTCTTAATCGTTAAACCTATAGATAAAAATTATTATAAAAAAAGGCTTAGCTAGCGGCATTACAGTTAAGAGTCAACAATAAGAAGAGGTGATATATCTTTGGGGGACATAAATAATTTCTTTCATTTTTTAATACTAGACATCATCCTAAGTTTCCTCTTCCTTTGTTGCGTTATTTTTGCAGATAGATATTTTGGAAGAAATAAAGATACCAAAGAAGAGAAAAGAAAAAGATACCAAAGAAAATTTTTGATTTTGTTAGCAGTGGGTTTAATCGTTTATTTTATGTAAAATAATATACAGTATAGGATCTTTGAGAATTTGGAGGAGCAGTAACATGATTAGAACATTAGCTGTTACACAAGATTTAAATGTCCGACAAGACGTACCCCTTGATCACTTATCTGATCCTTCAATTAAATGGTTCTGGGTAGATTTTTCTTCTCCATCTGAAGAGGAAGGAAAAATATTAGAGGCGTTTTTTCATTTTCACCCTTTAGCTATTGAAGATTGTTTTCATTTTTTGCAACGACCCAAGCTTGATTATTATGAAGGATACAGCTTTTTAGTTCTTCATTATTTAAACAATAAAACTTTGGATATTGAAGAATTAGACTTATTTGTGGGGGAAAATTACTTAGTGACGTTTCATTTCAAACCTTTGTCAGGTGTCGAAACTGTTTGGGAACGTCTTCTCCAACACCCGAGCGACTTTAATAAAGGGATATCGTATCTCACTTACGCTGTTTTAGATCAATTAGTAGATGATTACTTTCCGATTGTGTACGAAATTGAAGACCAGCTAAACGAAATTGAAAGTAGAGACGCAAAAAAATCAATTGCCTTACTAATGGATGATGTGTTTGATATTCGAAGTGATTTATTAAAGTTGAGAAAAACGATTCTTCCCATGCGGGATTTATTATATCGAATTATTAATTCTGAACGTTTAAATATACCTGCAGATCAAAAAGCTTACTTCAATGATATCTACGATCATTTATTAAAGTTGACAAATATGGTGGAAGCCAATCGAGACATGACATCGGATATGAGAGACAATTATCTTTCCATTAATGCCAACCGGATGAACTCCATTATGATGACCCTAACTATTATCTCATCTATTTTCATTCCTCTTACCTTTATAGTAGGTTTGTACGGGATGAACTTTGATAATATGCCTGAGCTTCACTGGCACTATGGATATTATATTGTTTTAGGGATCATGGTATTAATGACAGTAGGTATGATTCTGTGGTTTAGAAGTAAAGGCTGGTTTAATGTTAATAAGTAACACTTGAACAAGATATGATTCTATCTTCTAATAATTCCTAACTAGAAAGACAACCATCTGTTACTTATGATTTGTGATGGTTGTTTTTTTGCCTTATAAGAATTGTTTATAAGGGACTCCCCTCCTAAAATGAGACACATAAAAAACACCATCCAAATTGAATAGTGTTTTCAAATTAAATTGCTAGCTTCAATTGTACTTAATTGATTTTTATTTCTCGTCAGGTATTAATTGTGCAAGAATAAGCATTATTCTTATAGAACTACCTATTAAACCTGCAGTAGCAAAAATACCATAGCTGCCCCATTTTCCTTGTACAACTTCATTTTGACCGTACCACTGACCTCCAAAGTTATCACGCCAGCTATCACCGCTACTTGCTGTAATGGTTACTGTGGCCAGCGGCTTTGTCCATCCTGTTCCCTCGTTATCGTCATTTGGTTCAATGGCCCCGCTATACTCTAAAAGTCTGTCAGAAACAAAAAGGGTTATATCATCTGCGCTATACTCTACCACCGTAGGACTATCAAAATTACCTACATACAAATTACTAAATCCGCCCTGGGCCGCATCTAGTGAAGCAATTAATTCATCATTCTCATTTTTGTATTGCTATAAATAAAGCGGTAGAGCTAGAAATGCTAACCTACAACAAATATAGAAATATCTCTATAAAAAAAGAAAAGGATCTTTCCGAGAGAAAAATTAATTATCTTACAAGAGATGAAGTTACCATTTTTATGGATACAGCAAAACAGTGCCCTTTTTATCAATATATCGTAGCTATTACCCTTTTGCGTACAGGCATGAGAAAAAGTGAATTAATTGCATTACATTGGGACGATATTAATTTTAAAGATAAAACTATTAGCATCACTAAAACACGGAACAGTCACGGCGTAAAGCCTCCTAAAACGAAACGCAGTATGCGGACAATAAGTATAGATGATACATTGGTAACTGAGTTAAAAAAATATCAAACTTGGCAAAAAAGAAATAAACTTAAATATGGAGCTAATTATATTGAACAAGAGTACATGATTACCCAAGCCAATGGTAAAGCGCTTAGTGAATTTCGAATTAACGATATTATGAAGGCTATTACCAACAAAGCTAGACTGCATCACATAAGCCCTCATGGTTTACGCCATACTCATGCAATTATGTTATTAGAGAGGGGAGCTGATATTAAATTTGTAAGTGATCGGCTAGGACATACAAACATTAAAATGACAGCTGATGTATATCTTCATATTACAAAGAAATATGAATCTGAAAACATTACTAAGCTAGATCGTTATCTAAGTAATTAGTGGGGCAAAAATGGGGCAAACGCCTAATCCCCCCTCTTAAACCCCTCTCATATCAATAGCTTACTCACAAACCCCATCTTTTTCTTAAAAAAATGAGGGTTGAGGAAATAGCTCTGCAAGCAGCTCATAAGACTTCTTTTTTGCTTCATAATCATGGATATTTGTAATAATTAAAAATTCGTCGTTATCGTATTTTTGCTGCAGCCCGATTAATCCTTGTTTTACTTCAGCTGGATTTCCTACGATCATACGAGGACGATTGTTGGTTATTTTTTTGAGCTCTTCTTCTGAATAAGAACGATTATGCACTTCTTCTATCGATGAAACCGTTGTATCTCCGCCTTTAGCTACTTTCAACAGCCAATCATCTAACGTTTTAGCGTGCCGCTCGGCTTCTTCTGTTGTTTCTGCACATACAACAAATACGCATACATTGGTTTTAGGCTTTGATTGATACGAAGAAGGGATAAATTGTTGTTTATAATGACGAATGGCTTCTTGTCCACCAACTGAGTAAATGAAATGTCCAAATGTAAAAGAGATGCCCAGCTCAGCAGCAGATCTTGCTCCTCTTTTATTAATGCCAAGATGCCACAGTTCTGGCTTTGTTTCACTTAACGGATAAGCCGTCACGCCGTAATATGGATGCTCCGACGGCAAATTATGCTCAAGATGTCCTTTTAACGCTTGAATTTGCCGCGGAAATTCATTGAGGCTTTTACGAACTCCATCTGTCAGCGCTAGCCGGGTAAGCGCATCTCCTCCCGGTGACCGTCCAAGACCTAAGTCAATTCGATTCGGAAACAGATTTTCAAGCAGCTGAGCATCTTCTGCTACTTTATACGGACTATATTGAGGAAGAAGGACTCCTCCAGATCCAATTCGGATTCGGCTCGTTTGAGAAGCTAAGTGCGTCATTAATAGTGTCGGAGATGAACCCGCAAGACCGTTCGTATTATGATGTTCTGCTACCCAAAAGCGGTGGTAGCCCAACTCTTCCGTTAATTTAGCCAGCTCTACCGTGCGTTTCAACGCTTCCTTTGGTGTTGATCCGCTTGAAACAGGAGACTGATCCAATACGCTTAGCTTGATCATAGGTGATTCTTCCTTTCGATTTTCAATTTCTATTGTCTCTATTGTAGGAGAAAAATATGAATCCGTCTTGAAATTTGCTTCACGCTCATAGAAAAAGCAAACGCTAAGGCGCGTTTGCTTTTTCTTTTTCTTATTTTGCTTCGTGCATTTCTTTCACACGCTTATCGCTCGGTAACAGCCATGTTAACAGCCCTAGAATTGGAAGATAGCTGCAAAACAGCATAATAAACTGAAGGCTGAATACATCGGCTAATTTACCGAATACAACAGCTCCTAAAGCCCCCATTCCAAAAGCAAGACCTACAATTAAGCCGGAAACCAAGCCGATTTTTCCCGGCATCAGCTCCTGAGCATAGACGACCGTAACGCTGAAACTTGACTGAAGAATAAAGCCGATTAGTACTAAAAGAGGTGCTGCCACTCCGAGAGAAACATGAGGCAGTAATAAAGTAAACGGTACTGACCCTAACATAGAAAACAATAAAATATTTCGTTTTCCGAAACGATCGGCAAGCGGACCTCCAAAGAATGTTCCAAAGACCCCTGCAATCATAAATAAAAAAACGTAAAGCTGAGCGCTTTTGATAGGCAAATTAAATTTTTCAATGATATAAAACTGAAAGAAATTAAGGATGCCTGCTCCGTACCATGAACGTGCAAAAACTAGAAAAATTAAAAGTCCAACTGCAAAAATAATTTGCTTGTTCATCGTAAATGAAGCATCTGACTGCTTTTTCTTCAAGCGTTGACGAGTAGCTAACTCCGATTTATACCATTTAGAGACGCTATACAAAACCACTACGCCGATACCTGCAATTAACGTAAACCAAATCGTTCCAAACTGACCAAGTCCGATAAAGATAAATGCCGTAAATAGCGGAGCCATCGACTGTCCTGTATTTCCGCCAACTTGATAAATAGACTGCGCCAGCCCGCGTTTTCCTCCTGCTGCCATATACGCTACGCGAGAACCTTCCGGATGAAAAATAGCTGAGCCGAATCCTACAAATAAGACAGATATAATCACAAAATAAAAATTTGGCGCTAAAGCGAGCCCAACCATACCAATCATGCTTAAACACATAGCAATTGGCAATAAAAATGGCGAGGGGCGCTTATCGGCAAATACGCCGAATACCGGCTGCATAATCGATGACGTCATGTTTAAAGCAAAGGCAATCCAGCCGATTTGCGTGTAGTTTAAATTCATCGATTTTTCAAGGACAGGAAAAAGTGCCGGTATAACGGACTGCATACAATCATTTAGGAAGTGTCCTAAACTAATAGCAAATAAAATACGATAAATCGTTGCCGGCTGCGCTTGCTGCGTTCGTGCTGCTGCTTGCATTCGTAACCCTTCTTTCTTATTTAATCTACATTATAATTGTTAAAGTCTTACAATGCCTTTTTCTATTATACAGTGAAAAGTAAGATTGTAGTTGTTTTCTTTTTTATAAAAAAGGGAAAATTGCCTGTGAGGTGAGAACAGTGAAAAAACATGTGCATATGATTGTAGACGGACGCGTTCAAGGAGTTGGGTTCCGTCACTATACGCAGCTAAAAGCAATGGAATACTCTATTAACGGATGGGTACGAAATCGAGACGATCAAAAAGTCGAAATTGATGCTGAAGGTGAAGAAAGTAATATCCAAAAATTTATTGAAGAAATTAAAAAAGGTCCCTCGCCGTTCGCTTCTGTTAGCAACGTGGAAGTAAAGATAGTAAACACCCCTTCCCACACCCATTCTTTTCGCGTGAAGTACAGTTAAAAAACTCGCTAAATCAAGATAATTTTTGATAAAATGGAAGAGTAAGCGATTTTATATCATCTACATATAAGGGGGAAAAAACGATGGTTGAAAACAAAATTGTGTTAATTACAGGTGCAGCTCAAGGTATTGGTTATCAAATTGGTGAGCGCTTTGCTGAAGACGGAGCGACTGTTGTCTTAACTGACTTGAATGAAGATGGAGTTAAGAAAGCAGCAGACAAATTGAAGACAAAAGGCTACGAAGCATTAGGCATTAAAGCAGATGTGACAAATGAAAGTGATATTGAACAAATGATTGCTCAAACGGTTGAAACATATGGCCGCCTTGATGTATTAATTAACAATGCTGGCATGCAATTTGTTTCCCCGCTCGAAGAATTTCCTACTGAAAAATTTGAACTTTTAACGAAAATTATGCTTGTTGCACCTTTTGTTGCGACTAAGCATGCGTTTCCTATTATGAAAAAGCAAAAATTCGGCCGCATTTTGAACATGTCTTCTATTAACGGATTGATTGGTTTCTCAGGAAAAGCGGCATACAACAGCGCTAAGCACGGCGTGATTGGCTTAACGAAAGTGGCTGCTCTTGAAGGTGCAGAGCACGGCATTACGGTAAATGCGATTTGCCCTGGTTATGTGGATACGCCGCTTGTTCAAAATCAATTAAAAGATTTGGCACGTACGCGAAATGTAGCGCTTGAAAAAGTACTAGAAGAAGTCATTTATCCTCTTGTTCCTCAAAAGCGCTTGCTTGCAGTTGATGAAATTGCAGATTATGCAATGTTTTTAGCAAGTGATTTAGCAAAAGGCGTAACCGGCCAAGCTGCGGTGATCGATGGTGGATATACGGCTCAATAAAAAAAGAGTGTCAGTTAGACTGGCACTCTTTTTTTATTTATTTAATTTCAAATTCTCCTAAAGAACCTGTCGTCTGACCTGCTTTTACTGCTTCTGCGTATAAATAATACGTTCCCGCTGGAAGAGCTTCAGCATTAATCTTTCCGTCCCACGTTGCGCTAGAGAATCCTTTTTCTACATTCGTATACGAACTTAACAATTCCCCTTTTTCCAACGTTGCATCGTAAATGTAATAGCTAAGCTTCTCTGCTCCTCCTGGTAAATAACTCCCGTATTCAAATGAGCCATTTCCAAGTACATCTACATACGCAGAAGTAACGCGAGGATAATCCGGCTCTTTTACAAATAAGATGGTTGGAACATCGTACGTTTCTTTATTGTTACTTACGGTAATTGTCCCTTCGTAATAGCCAGGAGATAATTTCCCTGCATCTACTTTTACATTCAGATTTACTTTTTGCGTTTTCCCGGCATTAACCACTAAATCGTTTGTTGATTTAACGTCAATTGCCTGATGGCTTTTCTTAAATTTTACTTTGATCGAGTATTTTTGACTGTGATTTGATAGATTTTTAATCTTAAAGCTTTGTTTTTCTACTTGTTTCCCTTTATCTTTATAAAAAACACCGTACGAGTGACTTCCTGGTGTAATAAGGGTTTTTGCTTTAATTGCATCTACTACGCGCATGCTTCCTGCACCTTGCGTATTATGAGGATAAACCAGCCCGTTGCGGTCACGAAGCAGTTCCGTTGTATTCATTAAAGATGCTTTTACGTCTTCTACTTTATAGTTTGGATGCGCCTGTAAAATTAACGCTGCTGCTCCTGCTACGTGGGGTGCCGCCATACTTGTTCCTTGTTTGGACCCATATCCATGAGGGTTGCTTGGATCATTAGTTGGCACTGTGCTGATGATATCGACTCCCGGTGCCGAAATGTCCGGCTTAATCATCCATGTATCAACAACCGGTCCGCGCGATGAAAAGTCAGCCATTGTTTCATCGACTGTCTGATTAAACGTTGCACTAAAAGAGCCCGTAACCGATCCCTTTGCCAAAGAAGCAACCAAGGCTTGTCCATCAGCTTTTGATAGGCGAATACTTGGCAAAGATGTGCCTGAAATATCAGGGATTGTCCCTTCTACATTGTTGTAAATCACCGTTGCCACAGCGCCGGCTTTTTTCGCATTATCAACTTTATCTACAAACGCAATGTCACCGCGAGAAATAACCGCTACTTTTCCTTTTACATCTTTTCCTTCAAAGTCTTCTGGTTTTCCGAGTCCGACAGGTACAAATTCATACTTTTTACCGCTTGCATCCAGTAGCGCCTTGTCATTTGGAAAGCCCATTACTTCAGCTGAAGCATAGCTTGCGTTATCTACAGTTAATGTCGTTTTATACAAATTGTAAGGAAGCTGAGTTGCACCAACTGAAATAGCTTCACGAGACGTTCCCGGAGACCCTACTGTCCAGTTAGCTGGTCCACTGTTTCCATTTGACGTAACGGCAACTACTCCTTCTTCCATTGCCCAATCTAATGCAATACTTGTTGCCAAGTCCGGATTATTAATCGTATCTCCAAGCGACAGGTTCATTACATCCGCTCCGTCTTCTACCGCACGTTCAATACCGGCGATCACGTCTTCCGTTGTACCTGTTCCTCCTGGCCCTAGTACACGATAAGCAAGTAAATGAGCATCAGGAGCTACCCCTTTAATTTTCCCATCCGCTGCAATTGTTCCCGCTACGTGCGTTCCGTGCGTTGTTGCTTCGCCTTTTGGATCTCCATCAGGCGTTTCTTGAGGATTTTTGTCCTCATCTACAAAATCCCATCCTTTATACTTCTCAAACGCTGACTTTAAATCCGGGTGGTCGTAATCAACGCCTGTATCGATAACGGCTACGGTCATATTTTTACCTGTATATCCTGATTTCCACGCTTGATCTGCTCCTACATAGTAAATGCTTTTATCCATTTCAGAACCGTATTCTTCGGCGCTCACTTCTTTCGATTTCACTTCTGTTGTATGATATTCAACGCTTGGATAAATAGCTTTTACTCCCGGTAAACTTGCTACTTTTTCAAGGTCATTAGCCGGAAGTTCCGCTGAAAACCCAGAAAACACTTGGTCATATTCACGCTTTACTTTTGAAGTTTTAGAAGCTTTTGAAAGCTCTTTTTTCACTTCGTCACGCGCTTTTTTAATCTTTCCTTTACTTTGCGCTACTCCTTTTTTCTTTGCTTCCGCTACAGACTCTTCATTTAACTCCACAATCACTTTTACTTTTTTAGCCGACTTTAAGTTATAGTCTCCTTGAATTTTAACTAAAGACGGTTCAAGCGCTGGTTTTGAATTTCCGTTCGCAGATGCGCCCATTGCAAAAGAAGATAAAGCAACCGAAAATGCTACTGTACTTAATACAGACCGAATTGATACTTTTTTCATTGTTTTTTCCCTCTCCATTTCTCTCTATACTTCGTGCTACTATGTATGCCTTCATCCCCAGAACATACGCATCTTTTACTTAGCTAGTGAGCTAAAAACTAGAATAGTATGGAAGTTCTATATATTACTATAAAATCCTTGAGTCTATGGAATCATTTTATATATTCGTGCAAATTAAGCACTAATGCTCAAAAAATGAAGAATTTTGTCTGTTTCTCTTCTTTTTGTAACTTTTTTATTCCTAAAATTATGAAGAGATTAGATGAATATACAAGAATACTGACGAATTTCTGTTAATTTAGCTATTTTTATCAGGGACTCATCCCTACTTTTCCTTTGTTTACTTATAAGGTTTTTTTATTATTTTAAGAAAATTGTTCTTATAAGCGCTTTTTATTTTATTACTTGTTATTTAGAACATAGTTTAATTTAATATAAAATATCGCACTTAATTAAATGAAATTTTCAAAAATTACGAATAATAAAATGAGATCTTGCAGATACTAACGTCAACGCTCGCACAAAGGGAGGCATGATTATGATAGATTTAAATTTCATCCTACTCATCCTTGATCTTCTCTCATCTCTTGTCACTATTGGCATCTACTTTACAACCAAGTAAGTACCTAACCTTCTCTTTACTCTTCTAGCACATGTACTTAAGCTATTACAAAAAAGAAGCAAGCCAATTTTTACTGGCTTGCTTCAGCTATATAATAAAGTAGTTAAAGTGGAAGGGATTTATCCGCGTCTTCCGCCTCTGCCACCTCGTTTTGATTCAGTGCTGCGTTTTAGTGTAGATAAATTATCTTCACTATCTTTTAAGAAACGCGCCATTTTTTGTTCGAAGTTTTCCTTTGGTTGGAAGTTGCTTTTAGAACGATTATCATTATTTCTTGCCTGACGTGGCGGGCGTTGTGAATAAGAAGATGAGGGTCTTTCAGGTTTATCTATTGCTTTTTTAATCGATAATCCAATTTTTCCGTCTTTCTCATTAACGACTTTCACTTCAATTTCTTGACCAACTTTAAGATGGTCATTAATGTCTTTTACATAGCTGTCAGCTACCTCACTAATATGTACAAGCCCAGTTTGACCTCCAGGTAATTCTACAAATGCTCCAAAATTAGTAATACCTGTTACTTTACCTTGTACCTTGCTACCTACTTCAACTGCCATAAAAAATGTTCCTCCTCAATAATATTAAAAGCACTTCATTATACCAAAGTGCGTAAGAATAACAAAGTGTGTATGAGAAAACAATTTGTTAAATTGCACTTTTTCCGCCTCTTTTTTGTTTTATGAAAGAAATCAGTCAAAATAATGCCCATATTAGATATACCTAATATGGGCATTTCTCTCATTTCCACCATTCATCAAACATGCTAGCCGGTAACTGACGTTTATGTTCCGTAATACGATAGCGCTGTTCAATTTTTTCAGCGGCTTCTTGTGATACTTCTTTTCCTTCCAGATAATCGTCTAGTTCATTATAAGAAATTCCTAGTTCCGTTTCATCAGATTGACCAGGACTATTATCTAATAAGTCAGCTGTTGGTACTTTTTCATACAATCGTTTATCTGCACCTAATTCTTTTAGCAATGCTTTTCCTTGACGTTTTGTTAGTCCCGTTAGAGGGAGCACGTCTGCTCCGCCATCCCCGTATTTTGTAAAAAAGCCTGTTACTGCTTCTGCTGCATGATCGGTTCCGATAACTAAAAGGCCGTTTTCTCCTCCGATTGCATACTGTACAATCATACGCGTACGTGCTTTGACATTTCCTTTATGAAAATCAGACAGCGCTATATCTGTCGCACCTGTAAACGAACTTTCAAATGCTTCTACCGTGTTTTTAATATTAAACGTATATGTTTCATTAGGTTTAATAAATTCTAGTGACGCCTTCGCATCCGCTTCATCATGCTGCGTGCCATGAGGCAAGCGAACGGCTACAAATTTTGCTTCATATTCTTCTTTTCGCAATTCGTCTACAGCAATCTGCGCTAATCGTCCAGCTAAGCTAGAGTCCTGCCCTCCGCTTATACCTAATACAAAGCCTTTTGCATTTGCTGACTTTAGGTAGGTTTTGAGAAAATCAACGCGGGCACGAATTTCCTGTGCTGGATCAATTTCAGATTTCACATGTAGCTCTTTTCTTATTTTTTCTTGCATGTCTGACATGACACATGCTCTCCTTCCATTATATGTAGATTTCTTACTGATACAATCCATGTTTTTTACTATAAAAATAACAGAGATCAGGCATTAAATATCTTGGTTCTCCACCCCGGGCAAATTCTTGACGAATATAAGTAGAGCTGATTTCCATCGCCAGCCCTTTATCAAGAAGCTGAAACCGGCCGTCGTCATAATTTCGAAGCAAAGGAGAACGGCTAATAGCTTTCAACATGTCTATTCCCTCTCTTGCCATGACGATAAACTGGTTTTTACTAATAAGTTCATCTGCTTTCTTCCACTTGCCTTCGCCAATATCTTGCAGTAAGTCCGCTCCCATAATAAAAAATAAGTCAGCGTGTGGAAGCAATTTTTTAAAGTGTTCCATAGTGTAGTATGTGTAATGATAGCCGGGCAATACGTCTAGCTCATACGTATCGAGCAAAAATTTTGGGTTATCTTTAATCGCCAAGCTAACCATATTTACACGGTGCTCATCCAACGTCTGGAGCTTTTTATCCGTTCGTTTGTGCGATGAAGGCAAAAAGATAATAGCATCTAACTTCTTTCGATGCGCAACCGTTGATGCCGTCCAAAGATGAACATTGGTAACCGGATCAAAAGAAGAACCATAAATCCCAATTTTCGCTCCTTTTTCTAAAAGCTTATCTATTTTTTTATCAGGGTTTAACTGTTGAAAATAAGCAAGCGTATCTGACATGTCTCCAGCTCCCTACTATTTTTTGTTTAGGGCTTCCGCTACTTTTTGTTTCACGTACGCAATTTGACGCGTTTTATTTTCCCAACATTTTTCGCTTAAATCTACTGGATATTCTTCAGGATTGCGCGTGCGCTTATATTCATCCCAAAGCAGCTCTAGATTATCTTTTACGTACTGCTGAATTTCCTGAAGCTCTTCTGTTTCATACACAAGCTCTCCGTTTACAAAGATATCATGATGGAGTTCTTTTGCCTCAAAATTCGTGACGAATTTACTGATAAACGTATGAACAGGATGGAACATTTTTAAACGTTCTTCGCTTTGAGGATCTTCGTCTTCCATCGTGATATAATCCCCTTCAGATTTTCCATTCAAATTATTAATAATACGATATACGCGCTTCAACCCTGGTGTACTTACTTTTTCAGGATTCGCGCTAATTTTAATCGTATCCATCATCTCGCCATTTTCTCCTTCAATAGAGACGAGTTTATACACTGCTCCAAGCGCCGGCTGATCATATGCAGTAATGAGCTTCGTACCAATTCCCCACATGTCTATTTGTGCACCTTGCGACTTTAAATGCATAATCGTATCTTCATCTAAATCGTTGGAAGCAACAATTTTTGTTTCTGTAAACCCTGCTTCATCTAACATTTGACGAGCTTTTTTAGACAAATATGTTAAATCGCCGCTGTCTAAGCGAATCGCTGTAAAATTAATTTTATCGCCTAATTCTTTTGCTACTTTAATGGCGTTGGGAACTCCTGATTTTAACGTATCGTACGTATCAACTAGAAACACGCAGTTTTTATGGCGACGAGCATATTTATGAAATGCAATATATTCGTCTTTATAAGCTTGCACCATCGCATGAGCATGCGTTCCTGCAACTGGAATTCCAAATTTCTTTCCTGCTCGCACGTTAGAAGTAGCACCAAATCCGCCAATATAAGCTGCTCTTGTTCCCCAAATAGCAGCGTCCATTTCTTGAGCGCGGCGTGTTCCAAATTCCATTGCCACTTGATCTCCTACTACATGTTTGATTCGAGCTGCTTTTGTCGCAATCAGCGTTTGGTAATTCACAATATTCAAAATAGCTGTTTCAACGAGCTGAGCTTCAATTAATGGTGCTTCTACACGTAAAATTGGTTCATTATGAAACACAAGCTCACCTTCACGCATACATCGAATCGTTCCAGTAAACGTAAGGTCTTTTAAGTAAGCTAAATAATCTTCTTTAAAACCTAATTCTTCATGCAAGTAAGTTAAATCTGATTCGCTAAATTTAAATGCTTTAATATATTCAATAATTCTTTCTAATCCAGCAAAAACAGCATAGCCATTCCCAAAAGGAAGTTTGCGGAAGAAAACTTCAAAAACAGCCTTCTTTTGATGAATATTATCTTCCCAGTACGTTTCTCCCATATTAATTTGATATAAATCGGTGTGTAGCATTACGCTGTCATCTGTAAACATATTCATTGGTTTCCTCCACTTTTATGTCCTTAAATAATTTTTGCTCCGAGACAAGATTTAAAATGTTCAAGCGCCCACTCATGGCCTTTTTGATTAAAGCTTGCTACGGCTTTTTCATAGATATAAATAGCAAATCCTTTATTATAGGCATCTACTGCTGTATGAAGTACACAAATATCCGTACATACACCTGCTAAGTAGACATCGGTAATTTGTCTTTCTCGAAGTTTAATCTCCAGATCCGTTCCAGCAAATGCGCTGTATCTCGTTTTATTCATCCATTCTACATTTGCCTGTGATCGATACACATTATATAAATCATTTAACTTTCCGTATAGCTCTCTTCCTGCAGAGCCTTCAACATTATGAGGCGGAAACAGCGCTGATTCTGGATGCAAGGAATCATTTTCTTTATGAAAATCAATGGCGAACACCACATACTCGTTTTGCTCAATAAATTCACGCGTAATATCGCTTATGAATGTTTCAATGTATCGCCCTGGTTCTCCGCATGTCAAAGCTCCGTTTTCAGCTACAAAATCATTTGTATAATCGATGTTAATCAGTGCTTTTTTCATTATGTTTCCCCCTCATAATTGAAAATTAACAGTTAACATATTGTTAATTATTTAGATTGAAAGTTTTTCTTTTAATAGCGTGCTGTATAGATTGGCTTCATCACATTCATTTCAACAAACTGATAGAGCTTTGTTGGTTTTTTAGACGTTCTCGTCGTTGTTTTTCCGTCTACTTCTTCAATAAATGGCAGCATTCTTATTTTTCGTGCAAAGGCCTGATCACTTTTAATCGCTGCATCATCTGTTACGGTAAGCAGCACAGCCTGCAGCTCAGAATATGTAAACTGAGAAGGCAGAAATTTCTGGGCAATGGTCGTTTGCAATAAATCTTTCTTAATTTCCTTGATTGCATCTCGAATGATGATTTCATGATCAAAAGCTAAAGGCAATGAAAAGATTTTATCTATTTTAAATAATTCAACTCGAGCAGCATCATCATTCGCTTTTCGCTTTATTAGACTATCTTCTGGGACGATTGCATAATGTGCGTTTGTAATGACCCATCCTCTATCGTCCCTGCCAGGCTCATCATAGACACCATAGTGTTTTAAATGAATGTCCTTTACGCCCGTTTCTTCTTCGAGCTCTCTTTTAGCCGCTTCAAAAGCTGATTCATCAGGATGGACAAATCCGCCGGGAAGCGCCCACTTTCCTGCTTCGCTGTTCTTTTCTCCCTCTGCGTTCACCATTGCTCGTTGGATAAGCATTAATTTCAAACTCATTTTAGGTGGTTTGTATGGCTCTTTTTCTTCCGTCACAATCGTAAATACAGCAATATCTGACGTATAGCCATAGGGTTTAGGATATTCTTTTTTCGTTTGATTCGTCATTGCTTTATTGTTCGACATTCATCATTTCTCCTGATCGCTCTTTTTACAATTAACAATATGATTAATGTTAATTATATTTGTTTTATGGAAAATGTCAATACTTTTCCCACTAATTATAAAGAGAAGGTAATTTATGTTGTAAATAACGTTATGTTTCGTATTTTTTAGATTTTATATGCATAAAAAGCTGAGTGAAGAAGTTCTAATTCCCCTCCTCCCTCAGCTTTTTTCCTTTTAATTAACGTGCTGCTAAACCAATCATCATTTTACCGTCTTTAAAATACTCAATGACATAGTCAACAGACGGACAGTAAATAAATGCTTCTTCTGTCAGATCAGCTGTTTGTTGAAAAAACAGTAAAGCCTGAGCTAAATCGACGCTTACAGCTTTAGTTGCTCGTTTCCAAAATAAAACAACCTGATGTTCTTTTATATTCATCTCTTGAAGCCATTTTTTGATTTCTTCAATATGCCGGGTGGACTTTTTAATTAATACTTTTCGCCAATTAATTTGCATGATTGTTAAAAAAGGAAAGGTGTTTGAAAGTTTTTCGAAGTAAATGCTTGTCTGCTTTTTCGTTAGCAAATCTGCACTGTTACCCAATGTTTGAATATAATGTTCTACTTTTGTCATAATCATCCTCCAGTCGAAATTGGAGTTTGCTAGAATTTCCAGAGACGATCTCTACTCTTCTTGCTAAAAATCCTGCAGCTTTCCAACCGTGCTTTTTCTCAACAATTTTGAAATTTTACTTTTTATACAAATTATTCAAAATAATTTGTGTATTTTAGTTTACCATAAAACTTAATCTTTGACTTTGAATATGTAAAACCTTATTTGTGTTTTGACCAAACAGCGAATTCCATCGAAGAAAAGCTATAAAAAAGTTGACATTCACATTTATAAAAGTTAATATACTTACGAAAAGTAACTTAATTGCATATAACAAACAAGGTGAAGAAAATGAACTATCAAACAGACGTGTGTATAATAGGAGCCGGACCAGGCGGTGC
Source organism: Priestia sp. SRI_019 (assembly GCF_057586255.1). Taxonomy (NCBI): domain Bacteria; kingdom Bacillati; phylum Bacillota; class Bacilli; order Caryophanales; family Bacillaceae; genus Priestia; species Priestia sp. SRI_019. Next base: position 595,475 of record NZ_JBYCZN010000002.1, read on the forward strand.
TCTACTAGCCTATCTACTGGCTAAACAAAATATATCAACTATACTTATAGAGAGCTCTAATACGCTTGGAAAAGAATTTCGAGGCGAACATTTAAATGAAGATGGAGAAAAGATTCTTAAGAAACATTATATATTTGAAGAGATTGAAAGCTTAGGCCTCCTTCGAATGTCTAGGGTTGAATACTGGAAGGATGGACATGTATTCAAAACGATAGAATCTGAACTTGGACATGCAGGAATTCATGTTCCACAGCAGCATCTCCTTCAGTCTATAAATAACCAAGCAAGCATCCATCCCTCCTACAAACTTATGCTGGGCACAAAAGTAACGGAGCTCATGCAGAATGAAAAAGGACAATATACTGGAATAAAAGCTCAGCAAAAAGGCCGGGGTGAAATAATAGTTGAAAGTAAAATCATTATTGGAGCAGATGGCCGATATTCAACTGTTCGCAAACTTGCGCACATAAAAAACAATATTCATAATCATGGATACGATTTGCTTTGGGCAAAAATTCCTGCACCAGCCACTTGGGAGCCTTCTATTAAATTTGCACTTGTGAAACAGCAGCAGGTAGCGCTTTTTCCTCAAGCAAAAGGCTTTGTTCAAATCGGATGGAATATTGAAAAAGGCAGCTATCCTGCTCTTCGGAAACAATCGTTTAGACCGTTTATTCAGCGTTTAATAGACGCTTTCCCTAGCTTAAACCTTTCAATAGAAAGGTTTATTACGTCGTGGTCAGACTTTACGCTTCTTTCTGTGCAAAGCAGCATAAGCGAAGTATGGTCAAAGCATCACCTGTTATTATTAGGGGATGCTGCTCATACGATGACTCCTACTGGCGCTTTTGGATTAAACGAGTCATTAAAAGATGCTGACTTACTGTCTGACTTACTGCATCAAGTTTTTTATCAAAACAAAGAGATTTCAGAAACATTGAGACAGTTTGAACAGAAAAGAAAGCCTAAATTAATAACTCTTGAACGTATTCAGTTTCAGCGAGAAAAAGAATTCTCGTCCCATTTTATTTCTTCTTAAGCCTAAAAAAAGAGATTCCATAGATAAATGGAATCTCTTTTTTAGCAGTTATTCTATGTAAGTTCTCTTTTATGTATATTCCGCGAAGTTAATCTTGCTTTGCCCGCTGCCATTTTTGAAATTCTAGAAATTGTTTAAACTGCTCTTTGCTTATTCCTGACTCCGCTGCTTCTTTTGCTAACTCAAGCCACTCATTATCAATATCCAACGATTCAGATTTATCCATAGGCTCATGAATCAATCTATCAATACTCACGTTCAATGAGGTAGAAATTTTGTTTAGAAATTGAATAGATGGGTTGAGCTGAATTCCTCTTTCTACTGAAGATATGTACGATTTAGCAACACCCGCTCGGTTTGCAAGTTCTGTTAGCGATATTCCTTGTTTCGTTCTGAGATCTCGAATACGTTGGCCAATTGTCATTTTAATCACCCTTACTAATGCTTACTTATCGATAATAATACCATAATTTCACTTTACCGTGCATTATAAATAAACGTTCTTACTGTAAAGGGATGATTATACATCTAGTGGACATAGCTTGAGACTCGCTATAAAGGTTATCTATGCTTAGAGAATTCTTTATTTCCTTACTAGTGTATCGGCTAAGAATTTGAGCTAATACTTTGTAAAAACTGTCTAACTTCCTCGATGCTTATACCTGTTTGTTTTGCTTCCATTATAAGCATAACCCATTCTAAGTCTAACGTATTTTCGTCTTTAAAATTCATAATTCTCCTCCGTTCTTCTTTTTTCGAAGTTGATAACGTTTTCTTTTTTCTGTTTTTGGGCATTCTCCCTTATTTTTCACTATGGTTTTACAGTATAATGGATATTACTAGAACATTAGACATTTTTCAATTACTAAAAATCACCCATTTTTTTGAAATTTTTGTCTATTCTTATCATAATAATTTTACCGTTACACAAACGCTACAGTTAGACATTAGGAGGATTGTTTTTATGCCTTTTCTGCATACGGCGACAGAAAAAATTTACTATGAAGTTCATTCGCCCGTATTCACTGACAAGACAAAAACCATTGTGATGATTCATTCTGTTATCACTGATCATACGCTTTTTGATTCCATTACTGCGGAATTAACCCAGCATTGCCGTGTTATTCAATACGATTTGAGAGAGATAGGAAACAGCTCCTCCTCTACAGGGGAGATATCGTTTGAGGGTCATATTGAAGATCTTTTCCACTTATTACATACGTTACATATAAAAAAATGTTACTTAGTTGGAGTGGGATTTGGAGGACAAATCGCTATTAAATTTGCTGCTCGCTATGAATTTCTTATTGAAGGACTTATACTATTGTCTCTTCCTTTTTATTCAGATAGCACCCTTCAAAAGATTAAGAGATGTTACAACGAAGAAAGTAAAAACCAAATACCGGTAGAAAAAATTTTCGAATTAGGCAAACTAGAGAGTCTGGAACCTATAAACATACAACAGGTAATTGAAAGACTAAAAAAAATGGATCCCAGTATATATTTCCGCTTTCTTAAACTATCTATTACAGACAATCTATTTCAAGAGTTGACTAGTATTTCACTTCCTGTACTCACTTTATCTGGCCAACATGATTTGCTGTTTTCATCTCAGTATCTGATTTCAAAGACGATGTTTTTAAAAAACTACAGTCATATGACCATACCCAACGCACATTCTTTATTTCTAGTAAAAGAAAAAACAGCTTTAATCAAAGAAATCATCATAGATTTTATTAAAAATAATACACAACAACTGCCTTCTTTAAAGAATGATCCTATGAAAATACTTAAGAACTGGGAAAGTGACACAGCTATAGATATACAAAAAGATTTTCATGCACATACACCCTCTCTTAAAGTAGATTTTTTGTACTCTTTTTCCGTCTATGTAAATGGCCAGCTTATTACAGAAGGCTGGAATAAGCGCTTTGCTCAAGAGATTTTACTCTATCTTATTTTTCACCATTCTATCAGCAGAGAACAGCTATGCGAAGCGCTGTGGCCCGAAATGCCTTTAAGCAACGCCAAAAAGAATTTACGCGTCTACTTGTCTCATTTAAAAAAGTTATTGAACGCAGAAAAGGGAGAGCCGGTTTTACTTGTTAACAGGCAGCTCATTTCTTTAAACGCCGATGTGTCAAGCGATGGATTAGACTTACTAACTGACCTTCAGTGGATTACCGAACAGTCTGATCCGGCGCTGAAATTCAAGGAAGCTGAACAGCGACTGCACCAATTGGTTCCTCATTATTTAACAACGATTTATGACGACTGGTTCCTTGATATCCGAGTGAAAATAGAAATTATTCTTCTTGACCTATTAATTTGGATGAAAGAATGGCTTTGTGAGAATGGAAAAGTTTCAAAAGCCGTATTCTTACTCATTAAATTTATTGATTTAGTAGAAGAAAAGGAATTCATTTATGATGAAATTGTCGATTGCTATATCAAGCTCGATAACAATGAAAAATCAGAGTACTGGCTCGATCAAAAAATGCGGTATTTAGTTGAATAAAATGGATGTGAATATATGAATTCGTACTGTGAGATGGTGTTTAATCAAATAAACGTTAATATCCATTCCCTAACCGCCATCATTAATGACGTTACAGAAGAAGAGCTTGCTTATCGTCCCCTCCCTCACAAGCGGTCTATTCAAGAGCTGCTGCAGCATTTATGTCTCATTTGTAGTGCAGACTACTATATTTCCTTAGGCTACTCTGCAGATAAAATGAATGACTTTTATCTGCAGCATCCAGCTTATACAAAGCTTGAACTCAAAGCAGCTTTAATAGAAGGTTTTAACCAGCTAAAAGCGGTCTACTCTTCTTTTGACGAACAAAAGCTGTTTTCACTGCAGACATCCTATTGGGGATGCACGTATACACGTTTTGAATGGCTGCTTGAAATTCAGTCTCATCTATACCATCACCGTGCAGAACTGTATACGCTTCTAACCTGTTACCGCAGAAACGGATTGGATGTAATGCTTTTTGAGTGATATAATTTTTTACTCTCTATATTTTCATTTTCGTAGATTTTTAGAGGCCTAAAGGAAGCTTCTTTTATTTATTTACCATTTTCCATCCATTATGAAATATAATAGGAGAAATAGTAATAGCTTTTGTATATAGAAAGCATTAAAAGAAAATGAGGTTGGGTTATGAGAGAAACAATCGTTGCAGCTTTAAAGAAAATTGAAGAAGATTACGAGGTAAAAGTATTATACGCTTGTGAATCTGGAAGTAGAGCGTGGGACTTTCCATCTAAAGATAGCGATTATGATATTAGGTTTATTTATATTCATAAGAGAAATAAATATTTAAGCATTGATCCAATCGGTTTAGGTAAAAAGCGAGATGTAATAGAGCTACCTATTAATGACCTATTAGATGTTAGCGGCTGGGACTTAACCAAGACATTAAAACTTTTTAGAAAATCAAACCCACCTTTACTAGAATGGATGCAATCAAACATTGTATATTACAAGGCGTATTCAACATTTGATAAAATGAAAGAACTACATTCTAACATCTTTACTCCTACTTCTTGTATATATCACTATTTAAATATGGCTAGAAATAACTTTAGAGAATATTTACAAGGTGACGAAGTAAAAATCAAAAAAAATTTTTATGTTTTAAGACCCGTGTTAGCTGCTAAGTGGATTGAGCAATATAACGAATTTCCTCCACTAGAATTCCCTATTCTCTTAGAGAAACTGTTACCTGAAGGAGAATTAAAAGAAGAGGTTAGTAAGCTGTTAAAGCGTAAAATTAGTGGTGATGAGTTAGATTTAGAACCACGCATCAATGTTATTAATGAATTTTTAAACTTAGAAATTGACCGTTTAAACAAATACGTCAGAACTTTATCTGTAGAATTAGATGACCCTACATATGAATTAGATCAATTATTTAGAGATACTTTAGACGAAGTTTGGAACTAAGTATAAAACAAAAAGGCTTATCCCTAATGCAAGTAGTAGCGGATAAGTCTTTTATTTATAATTTCTGTTATAGATGGTAGTAACGATGCATTCTTATTTGCTACGCTATTGGCTCTAATTGCGTTATACTCTCTTTCTTCTTACATACACCTAAGATTAATAGAGAAAAATAAAAAAGTCGTTTCTTTGTATAAGAAACGGCTTTTTATTTTAATAAACAATTGTATTTAAAGCACATATTTTACATTTGGATATCATATTTAGATTCAAATGCAGACACTTTTTCTTTAGCGTCTAAAAATTGTGTTTCAGCAGCTTTCGTGTTTTCTTCTAAAGTTGATTTATCCTTACCACTTTCTTTTTGTAGAACTTCTAGCATTTCAACTTGCTTATTTAATGACGAAGTTACGCTAGTGACTGCGGAATTCAATTGATTATATTCTTCAGTACTAAAACTAGCTTTATATTTCTCCAACTCTTCCTTAATAAGCTTTATTCTTTTCATAGGCATTCCTTGTATGGCCTTAATAGCCTCAGTTGCGTCTGCATCAATTTTTTCATAATTATAGCTATCTGCATTAAAATCTTTGTCTAACTCAATAGTGTTCACTGCATTAAAGTGCTGAGTAATATCGGCTTTAGTTAATACATAATGTAAGTGGGTACCTATTGCAGCCTCGTACACATCTGCTGCTGAGCCGTAACGCTTTTGAGCTTTTATTGCTTGATCATTACTTAAATTGTCTATCTCAGTTTTTAAGTCTTTTAAGTGTTTGTCTATTTCACCATCATCGCCTTGAAGAATATTCTTGCTTTCAATTGACTTTGCAAGTATGTTAAAGTCTGCTTCAAAAACAAGATAATCATCAGATTCCATATATCCTTTTTCTTTTGTATAGTCTTTACACTCGCTCTCTAATTTAGAGATTTTTTGTTCAAGTTTTTTCTGCTCTTTCCCCATTTGTTTCTGCTCTTGCTTAGCAGATTCTTGTTTTTGTTCTTCTTTTGTTGACCCACAAGCTACTAAACTAATAGATAACAATGATGCTACAAGTCCTAGGCCGATTTTTCTTAAATTCTTCATTTCTTTCTCCTTTTTTTGGTATGTAGTTTTTTCACCAAACTTTGGTATGTAGTTTTTTCACCCAACAATGATAGCATATATTACGTACTCCAAAAGAACGATTTTAGTAAAATTATCAAGTTTTCTATAGATGAACCATTAAAAGCAACAATATTTTATCTGTTAGTAGCAACTTTAAAAAACCTCTTATCCGCAGTTTTACTAACAATTGCTTAGTTATTATATCTTTTATCTTACGCGCATTAAAACTAATTAGGGAAAAAATAAAAACCGCTTCACTGTTTAGAAAACGGTTATTTACTTTAACATATAATTCTATACTTAGAGTTAATTTGATATTTCACCCTCTAGTTCTGCTTCAAAATCTTACAATTTTTAGCAAGTTTACTTATTTTTCTAAATACTTATTTTTCTAAATACTTATTTTTCTAAAATAGAAATTAATCATTTTTTTCATAAAAATAGTACTATTTTCAAGAGAAATCTTTTATTTCTCCTGAGAATAGTACTACACTATATTAGATAACCTTTATTTTTGTTTTAATTGTATAATATGTATCTGCTATGAGTCCTACTGCAAGTCCGCTAATCATCCCGTACGGTAATACACCTGGTACATTTTGATAAAAAGTGCCGATTAACATTGCAGCTAAAATGCCGAAAAGTACGCCTATCACAATATGCGAACCAAACTTCACCTGTTTTGCGGTATACATTCTTCCTCCTCCTCACTTTTTTTCCATTATATCACAACAGCATCGTTTATTTAATGATAACTGAGCGAGGAATGCGAATGTAATAAAACTGTAACCTTATATACCTATTTTAATACTACTCTTCTGGCGAATAAAATGTCATATGAGGCTTTTCTTCTTGATAATACGCTAAACGGTCTTGGAGCGTACCGGTGTGAAATTCAAATTTATGACCGTCCGGATCCGTAAAATAAATAGATTTTCTGTCTCTTTTGTCGCGGTTTCTTCCCGGTAAGATGGTTACATTATGCTGTTTTAACAGTTCTTTTGCTTCGTCAAATTTCTCAATAGAAATAGAAAACGCTAAATGAGTATACGAATACTGAATGTCTGATCTAGGAATATTTTTTTCTTCGTTTAACGCCAGCCACAGTCCATTTAGACTAAAGTAAGCGGTGGATTTTCCTTTTAATAAAAGTTCCGCTCTTAGCACTTTCTGATAAAATATGATGGATTGTTCTAAATTTGACACAGAAAAGCACATATGATTAATTCCTTGAATCATCTTTACCCCTCGCTTTCTAGAAAAAGTACTTCTTTCTATTACATAACTTTCCTTTTAGCATCTATTTTACTGAAAAAACATACTTTTTGCCATGTAAAGAGCTACTCCCCAAATCATACATGCAGAAGCCTTATTGACCCAAATCATTATTTTTCCATTTGAATCCATTTTCCCTACTGCTTTTCCTGCAAAAGCTAAGGATAAAAACCATATCCATGAAACGCATATCGTAACCAATGTAAAAACCCACTTTTCTTTTCCGCTGTACAGTAGAGAATTTGTTCCGATTACGCCCATGATATCCATCAGCGCGTGGGGATTTAGCAAAGATACAGAAGCAGCAAATAAAACTTGCGCTTTTACCGGCATCCCTTCCTTTACTGACGTTTTTGACGGTTCGCTCTTCCACGTCACAAAGCCCATATACGCTAAAAAAAGAAAACCTATTCCAAAAATAAGCGTTTGAAAAAATGAAAAAGCAGCGGCTACGGCTGAAACTCCCAGCACTGCTACTAGAATTAAAATCGTATCACAAACAGAAGCCGTTACCACTACGGGAAGCGCCTGTTTGATCGTTCGTTGATTTGCTCCTTGGTTAAAAACAAACACATTTTGTACCCCTAAAGGTAAAATCAAACCGAATGCTAACAACAAAGCATGTATAACCACTGTAAACATGTTGCTCTCTCCTTTCTCTTTTATCCTACAATTGACATCCCCTGTTGTCTCCATCCAAGTTTTGATTTATAATACCAACCAAATTATAAAAAGGTGGTCTCACATGAACTGGACTCCAGATCCGGCTGATAAAAAGCCAATGCACAAACAAATTCAAGAGTATATGAAAGAGAAAATCATAAATGGAGAGTGGCCTATTGGAACTAAAATTCCTTCACAGCGCCATTTAGCTGCTAGCTTTTCTGTAAATAGAAGCACGGTGGTGACAGCAACCGAAAACTTAATTGCTGAAGGACTGCTCAGCGGAAACAAAGGCGGTGGCACCAAGGTCATTAACAATACGTGGAGCTTACTAGCATCAGGTTCTCACATGAACTGGAATTCGTATGTAGAAGCAGGAATATACCGACCAAATTCTCCGACTATCCGCCATATTAACGAAGCTGAATTTCAACCGGGCATTATTCGTTTAGGAACTGGAGAGTTAGCACCTGACCTGCTTCCTTCCCATCAGCTTGCGGAACTATTTAGCGGAATTAACCATAGAAGCGTACACTTGGGCTACGAGCACCCAAGAGGAAATAATGAACTTCGACAAGAGTTAGTGAAGCATGTAAAAAAACGAGGCATCGAAACTTCTCCTTCATCTATTTTAATTGCATCCGGTTCACTTCAAGCCCTTCAGTTGATTTCAATCGGCCTGCTGCCTCCAGGTGCCAATATATTAGCTGAAAAGCCTTCTTATCTTTATTCTCTACCGTTATTTCAGTCCGCACAAATGAAAATAACGGGCGTTTCGTTAGACGAAGAAGGAATACATTTAGCTTCATTAAAAGGCCAGCACGAAAAAGAAAAAGGCACAGCTTTATATACAATACCGAACTTTCATAACCCCACCAATGTAACGATGAGTGAACAAAGGCGCCAAAGACTGCTTCGCCAGTGTGAAAGAATGCATTTGCCTATTATTGAAGATGATGCTTACGGAGAGCTTTGGTTCCATTCACCGCCTCCACTTTCATTAAAAGCTCAAGATAAAAATGGAATGGTTCTTTATTTAGGAACGTTCTCTAAAACATTCAGTCCAGGATTTCGAATTGGATGGATTGTAGGGCCTGAACATGTAATTGAGCGATTAGCTGATCTTAAAATGCAAGTTGACTACGGAGCCAGCTCCTTATCTCAATGGGCCGCTGCTGAAGCACTCAAAACCGGAATCTATGACAAGCATGTGGCCAGCGTACGCTATAAATTAAAAGAAAAATCTCAGCAAACACTGGCTATTCTAGAGAAGTATTTGAAGAATCTCGCTGTGTGGAATGCTCCGAGCGGAGGTTTTTATTTTTGGCTTACGCTGCATAAGCCTGTTTCGATGCGGAAGTTATTTAAGCACTGTCTCGACGAAGGAGTTCTTTTAAATCCAGGCGCATTGTATGACCATGAGACATCACAGCATATCAGAATATCGTTTTCTTATGCGACGCTTGCAGAATTTGAATACGGTATCAAAATAGTCGCAAAAAGCCTTAAGAATCTTTACAAGTGATTCTTAAGGCTTTCTTGTGTTAACGGCAGCTTTATAAAAAAAGTGAGCTTATTATGCTGAAGATCCGCTCGTATCTCTCCTTGATGCAGCTGAATAATTTGTTTTGCAATAGCCAGTCCTAAACCTGAACCATTCGCGTCCGTTCTTGATTCATCACCTCGATAAAATCGATCAAACAACTTTTCTACCTCAATTTTTTCACTGATGTTAATGCTGTTCCTAAAAGAAATAACTATGTAGCCCTCGTCAATCTCCTGATCCACCTCTAACACAGAAGGCTTTTTGCTGTATTTCTGGGCATTTTCGAGTAAGTTTTGAAATACTCTTACCATTTTTTCCACATCAATAAATGCATTCCATTCACAGGCAAAGTTAGTCTGAACGTTAATGCCTTCTCTTGTTAAAATTGGCTCGTACTCTCCTATTACCTGTTGAAGCAAACGTTTCATATAGACCTCATTTCGTTGAAGCTGAAGATCAGGACTCGTTAATTTTGTATAGTCGAACAATTCTTCAATTAAATCAGTTAAGTATTTTGCTTTTGAATCAACAATATATAAGTAGCTATCTAATGTTTCATCATCCATACTTTCTCTTTTTTTGATTAAATCCAGGTATCCAACGATGGATGTTAACGGCGTACGCAAATCGTGAGATACACTGGATATTAACTCATTTTTCACTTGCTCCAGCTCTCGTTCACGATCAAATTTTGTCCGAAGCTGCGCAGACATTTTGTTAATGTTTTGACTTAATTCAGCCAGTTCATCTTTTCCTCGTACATGGATGGTTGCGCCTAAATCTCCATTTGAGATTTTTTGAACTTGTTTAGAGATTTCTTTCAAATAACGAATATGGGAACGGATAAGTGCTAAGAAAACAAAAACAAAGACCACAACGGCGATAAAAAAAAGTCCAAACGCCAATACATTATATGCAGGGACATTCATTTTCGCTTCTTGTATATACCTGCTCAAAACAAGCCTAGCAATTAAAATAAAAATTAAATTGGTAGCCAAAAAACTTATAATGATAGCAAAAAGTAGCTTTACACTTATTCTTCTCATATTCTGTATCCTACGCCCCATATGGTTTTAATATAAATAGGCTTTTTCGGATTATCCTCAATTTTTTCGCGAATCTTTGTAATATGAACCATTACGGTATTATCCGATTTAAACGCATCTTCTTGCCATACAGCTTCATATATTTTCCCCATACTCATCACCGTTCCTTTGTGGCGTACCAGCAGCTCTAAAATATCAAACTCTTTTGGTGTTAAACGAATCTCTTGGCCGCGCACAAAGACAAGCCGGGTGCTGCGGTTAATTTCCAAATCGCCAATTTGAATGATATCTCGCTCAGCACGTTCGTTGTATTTTTTATAGCGTCTAATTTGTGATTTTACTCGTGCGATGAGCTCGAGAGGATTAAATGGTTTTGTTAAGTAATCATCTGCGCCTGCTGTTAACCCAGAAATCTTGTCCATATCTTCTGACTTAGCCGACAGCATAATAATGGGCATGTTTTTTTCTTCACGTATTTTAAAAGCAGCGTCGATTCCATTCATCTGCGGCATCATAATATCTAATATAATTAAATCTACTTCTTGTTCCTCTAAAAGCGCTAATCCAGATACAGCATTAGAAACTTTCAGCGCTTCAAATCCTTCATTTTCTAAGTAAATAGCAATTAAATTACGAATTTGCTCATCGTCATCTATAATTAAAATTCTATCTTTCATTTACAAACTCCTTATATCTGATTCTTTTCGCATGTAAAAATATATGCAGGAGGAACATTTCTCCACTCTTTTTCCACTTTAATGTGAGGGAAAAACGAGCGGATCAGCTGTTTTTTTAAATTCGTATACTGAAACGTAATAAATTTCCCTTCCTCGGCTAATACGCTGCGCGTGTTTTGCAAAATACAGTCCGACACTTCAGACGTTAAAGAAGCAAAAGGAAGACCTGATAGTACGTAATCCACTTTTGGAATATCATACTGTATCAAGTACTTTTGAACATGTTCAGCGGATCCGTGTATCACATACACATTTTTTTCATCTCTTACTTGTTCCTTTACTTTTTCGTAAAAATGCCGATTGTATTCGATAAGAAGCAAAGTTGTACAAGCGCTTCGTCTTCTTATTAATTCACGGGTAAAAACTCCGGTTCCTGGCCCGTACTCTACTATACAGTCTGCATGTTCAAAATCAATTCCTTTTACCATTTTTTTCGCTAAGTGCGTAGAACTTGGCAAAAGTGCTCCTACCGTTCGCGGCTGGTGAAAATATTGATACATAAAAGCTAAATTCATTTTCTATTCCTTCTTTCTACTCTTTCTTTCTAGAATAGAAAAAAAATCTAAAGAAACGTTAAGTAAATTTCTTAAGAATTCTTAAGAAAACAAAAAGGAAGATGGGATATAACGGAATTAACTCAATCTAAAGACGAGCAAATTGGATTAATAAACCCATATGGATTGCTCTTGACACCGCTGTTGATTTCCGTGCAAGACTTCGCTTTCCGCGGGCGGCCGGTGAGCCTCCTCGTCGCTTCCGCTTCTGCGGGGTCTCACCTGTTCCGCTTTTCCCGCAGGAGTCTTCGCCTTGCCCTCCAATCAACAGCTAGAAGCGGTAAAACCAACGTTCATAATAACAGTAAAAAAACCGAATGATCAGTCAATAATATCGATTGATAATTCGAATTTGCCTTTAACTAAAATATTTTTATCCAGCCTCGTTTAAAAGATAATTTATCGTAAATAACAGCCGCTATTTAAATCAAAGGTGGCTCCTGTATAATGTTTTGCTTGAGGGCTCAGTAAAAAAAGAACCGTATCTGCCACGTCTTGAGGCGTAACAAAGCTTGGAATCAGCTGATGAGCGATGTATTCATTTTTGCGCCATTCTGGAATGTTTTTCATCATGTCGGTATTCACCATTGTAGGTGCTACAGCATTCACCCGGATATAAGGAGAAAAATTCATCGCACAGCTCTTGGTTAATCCTAGTATTGCTGCTTTAGACATTCCATATATAGCATCGGAGCTTCCTTCCATTCCTGACACGGAGGATATATTAATAATCGCTCCTTCCGTTTCTTTTTTCATTAATAATTCGCCAAAGTACTTGGAAAAATAAATATATCCTTTAATATTAATATCCATCACAAAATCTATTTCGTTTTCTTCATAGTCCAATAAATTTTTTCCTAAATATACGCCCGCATTATTAACTAACCCATACAAACTTTTATCTTTTATTTGATAAAAAAGATCTTTTACATCCTTTCCTTTTTTAACATCTACTACATACGTTTCAATATGGCCCTGGCCCTTTGTATCTTCAGCTAGCTGTCTCAAAGCTTCATCATTAATATCACAAGCAATAACTGAATAGCACTTCGACACACACTCTTTTACAATTTCTTTGCCAATTCCAAAACCTGCACCCGTGACAATTATCCATTTTTCTTTCATCTCGACACCTCTTATTTACTTTCTGTTAGACATACTTGTTATGTAAATATTCAAACACTCATTATACCATTATTTTCTATATAGACATCCCTTTCTTGCGTTCTTTTTTAGCTTGCCTGACAAAGCGCGTATAGTTTTTTATGGGAGTGATAACGATAAGACAGTACATTATTTCAAACAAGAAAGAGATGATAAGACGTGGCAAAAGTACTTTATATTACAGCTCATCCTCACGATGAGTCTCAATCATTCAGTATGGCAACTGGAAAAGCATTTATCGATGCTTACAAAGAGCACAATTCAAGTGACGAAGTTGTACATATTGACCTTTATAAAGAAAATATCCCTCATATTGATGCGGATGTATTTAGCGGCTGGGGCAAACTTCAGTCTGGCTCGGAACTTTCTTCTCATGAACAGGAAAAGGTCAATCGCCTTGCAGAATTGAGCGAACAGTTTGTATCAGCGGACAAATATGTTTTTGTAACGCCTATGTGGAACTTTTCGTTTCCACCGGTTATGAAAGCTTATTTAGACTCTGTAGCCGTAGCCGGTAAGTCATTTAAATACACGGCAGAGGGTCCTGTGGGGCTATTAACGGATAAAAAAGCGCTTCATATTCAAGCGCGCGGAGGCATTTATTCTGAAGGCCCTGCAGCTGGTATGGAAATGGGGCATCGTTATATTGGGATTATGATGAATTTCTTCGGAGTACCTTCGTTAGACGGCATTTTTGTGGAAGGGCATAACGCCATGCCAGATAAAGCCCAAGAAATTAAAGAAAAAGGAATAGCAGAAGCAAAAAAACTTGCCCAAACTTTTTAATATAAAGAGGCTGTAACAAAAATATTTTAATTGAAGGAAGATCCGAACGAGGACTCGAGACTCTTAATGGAGCATCAACTTTGTTCGGATTTTTCTGTTGGTAAGGTGAACGTAGCTTTCATGCATGGCGGCTGCTTCCAGTAGTTAATTGGAGGGCAAGGCGAAGACTCCTGCGGGAAAAGCGGAACAGATGAGACCTCACAGGCTCGTAAGCGACGAGGAAGCTCATCGACCGGTCGCGGAAAGCGAAGCCTTGCACGGAAATTAACTGCGATGTAACAAGCTATTCATACTAGATCATTTACCCCGTTTGTTCATCTTTAGATAGAAGTGATTTCGTTATGTCTAAGTCTCTTTTCTACGCAAAAAAACTTTCTCTTTCCCTTTCGATCCACCTGTCCATTTCTCTATCACTTTTTTCTACAAGTCTGTTAACGAGAATATCATGCCAAATATAATTTTCAAGTAAATTAATGTTGACTGCGTTATTTGTATAGTACGCCATTTCTTTATGACCATAAATCATTTCACTGCTGTCAACAGATATAATAAACCAGTTTTGATTCCCAATGTTTTCGGTATAGCTCGTATGACGGTGCCGGTCAAATTCCTCCATTGCTTTATCTTGTTCAAACACAATTCCTTTTAGTGTGACACTCTCCCTTAGCTGTAATAAAAGAGGCTTCAACTCATTATAAATATCGGGCCAAAGCGAGATGACAATTTTATTTTTTGCTTTTAACAATAGCGACTCACAAAAAGCAAGAATGGCTGTTTCTCCTTTCATCGTCATAACCCTGCTTTCTTCTATAGACTCTGCAGTTTCAAGACGTTTAAGCGTTTCGCTAACGTCTTCATACGTTTCGTTCCATTTTTTCTGCAGCGAATGTAAAAAAGCATCGACGGGCAGCGACGTGTACTGGGTGCCATCATTACTCTCTTCTTTTAACACCATGCCTTTTTCCTCTAGTCTTTGTAAAATATCGTATACACGCGCTCTTGGCACACCTGAATGTTTACTAATGCTATAAGCAGTGGAAGATCCTTTTTTGACAAGCGTCACGTATGCTTTTGATTCATACTGATTAAATCCAAGCGACTGCAGCTGCTGAATAATATTTTCCATAAAGGAAACCTCCCTGTTTTTTAAGTTATTTGAAATTTTCATCATTTACATATTTACAACTGCTTTTTATATAGTTACTATTTAAGTAGTCACTATATATTATGACATGAGGAAGGTGCTTTATGGAAGAATTAAGTTTACAGATTGTTCTTTTGCTTTTACTCTTTGGTTTTTTAGCTGCATTCATAGACTCTGTAGTTGGCGGAGGCGGTTTAATTTCAACGCCTGCCCTTTTATTTTTAGGCCTGCCTCCCGCTGCTGCCTTAGCTACAAATAAATTAGCCGGAACGATGGGCGTATTAACGAGTACCATTCGATTTGTCAAATCCGGAAAAGTCGATTTTCGCGTTGTAGGCAAATGGTTTCCTTTTGTATTTATTGGCTCTTTAGGAGGTTCAATCACCGTTCATTTTCTATCCTCTGCTTTTTTGAAACCTGTTATTTTGATTCTTCTTGTTTTAGTTGCTATTTATACAATCTTCAAAAAAAACTGGGGCACCACGTCCACGTATAAGCCGCTGTCTATTAAGAAACTTGTTTTCTTTACCGTACTTATTTTTATTATTGGCTTTTACGATGGATTTTTAGGAGCAGGCACAGGTTCATTTATTTTATTCGCTTTTTTATTTATGGGATTTGATTTCCTGCAGTCAGCAGGCAGTGCAAAATTTTTAAATTTCGGCAGCAATTTAGGTGCTTTGCTTGTGTTTTTATATTTCGATTCTGTTGTATTTTCTTACGGATTAATTATGGGGTTTGCCATGATCGTGGGTTCTTTTGTCGGGTCAAATGTCGCTCTATCAAAAGGCGTGACGTACGTCCGAACGCTTTTTATCCTTGTCACTTTAAGCCTTATTAGCAAAAACATATTCGATTATGTGAATCAGTACAAATAGATCAATGGTTTCTTTAGAACCATAACAATGAACCTGTATATCTATTAGATTAATAAAATCACCTCTTACTATTTTCTTATTTTTGGGTAAATGTGTAAAAAGACACTAAAATTGTTGTATACTGGTCCATATTGTTTTACATAATTTAGAAACATTATACAGAGGTGAACATTTTGTTTAAGAAATTCAGGTTTTTATGGTTTATTTTGCTTATCTTTGCACTTATTTTTGTCAAAAATACGTTCTTTTCTTCTTCAGATAACGCTGCTGAGACTCTAGCAACGTCAGATGTTCCACAAGCCGCAGCTACTTTCAAAGAGGGAAACAATCAGCAGGACGGAGCCATTATTCAAAAATATCGCAAACAGCTAGATGCAGCGCAGAAAAAAAACGACGAAAAAGCTACTAAAGAAATACAGGAAAAAATTTATGAAGATGGCAGGCAAGCAGCACTAAACTTTTTACCGCGCAATAAATTTCAAAGAGCTTTTTCTCAGCCTTCTAAAAAATCGGCCGATGACATTTATAACTTTCTAATTGCCCAAGTAGGGTTTGGAGGATATGGTTCTCTTTATCGAGAAGCAATAGCTGCAAAAAAAGAAGCAGTTTCTTCTACTGATGAATTAAATATGGGTGGCATTCAAGCTAAAACCGCTGCACTTACATACGGCACACTAGCACAAAGAGAGCAGCTGTTTGTTACAAGGCTTGCCTATGACTTAAGCAGCGTAGGCGTCATTTCTTCCGATACAGCTAAAGATATTGATAAAAAAGCGACTCATATGCTAGAAGTTAGAAAAGAAGGAATAAATGCCGCGATGCAAGAATAGTTTTGCGAAGTGAAAAGCAGCAGGTAAAACTGCTGTTTTTTTATTCTAACGTTCAGGTATTTCACTATTTTAATAGCCGATCATTTAATAACACTGGTTAAAGCTTTCATACAATGATATAAAAATGGAGGTAATTTCTATGAAAGAAGCGATTGTTTATCAATACGATGCGTTCAGTACGCGCCCTAATAAAGGAAATCCTGCGGGAATTGTGTTTAACGGAGATGATTTTTCAGCTGAAGAAATGCAGAAAATTGCTTATCAAGCACAGTTTAACGAAACGGCTTTTATCATGAAATCTTCCCGCGCTGATTTACGAATTCGATATTTTACACCCGGACAAGAAGCAGATCTGTGCGGTCATGCGACCGTCGCTTCTCTTTATGCTTTACATAGTAAAAACAAACTTCCAAAAACTACATTTACAGTGGAAACAAATGCTGGAATTTTGCCGATGACTGTACAGAATAGAAACGGACAACCTGTTATCACCATGAGTCAAGTTTCTCCGCAGTTTCATCCGTTTTCAGGTTCAAAAGAAAAACTGGCAAACGCTCTTAATCTTCATATTGATGACCTTGATCAAAGACTTCCTATTGTATATGGAAGTACAGGGAACTGGACGCTTATGGTACCTTTAAAAAATTTAGATGCCTGTAAAAAGATGAAGCCTAATCAAGAAGATTTCCCTTATATTTTAACAGATATGCCAAAAGCATCTATTCATCCCTTTTGTTTTGAAACGATTCACTCAGAAGCCCATATGCACGGAAGACATTTCTCTTCACCATTTTCAGGTACCGTAGAAGACGCCGTAACTGGAACAGCATCAGGCGTAATGGGCGCCTATTATGCAAGATATGTGGACCAGCAAGATAACGAACGCTGGCAATTTGTGATTGAGCAAGGACAGGAAATAGATAAAGATGGCTTCGTTCATGTAGAAATTACAAAAAAAGAGAATACGTATGGTGTGGTAATCGCAGGAGAAGCTGCCTATGTAACCAAGCAAATCGTTTCTCTTTCCTAATAAAAACGTGTCCGCCTATTTGGCGAACACGTTTTTTGTTTAGTAAATAATAGCCTGTACGCTCATTATTGTAACGGTTAAAATAAGAATCACGTTCCCTATAATTAACCACGGCTTTGCGCTTCCTCTTCTACCTTTAATAGCCGTGATTAGTCCAGCAATGGGCAATAAAGCCATAACGATGACCCAAATTTTACGAAGAATGCTGGAATCCAAATAAAAACCAAACTGCATCATCGCAAATAACACGACTGTGATAAGGAAGAAAAGTGTAGGCACAGCTAAATGAATGCCTCTTGGTCTCATTGAGTAGTACACAACATCACTTTCTTTCTATGTAAAATCTTACGTAAAATAACGTTATCATTTACAAAGAGTTTTGACAACTTTTTGAAGGATTTTGTCAACAAATTTTAACAATCCAGAAGAAATTACTTCTCACTCAGCTGTTCGAATACTGCCGGCAGTGCAGAAATAACGTCGCTTGCTAACATATCCATCATTGTATGCCCCTGATCGAGCAGCACATCCGCTGCTTTTCCGTGAACATATACCGCATTACTGATTGCTTCTTGAAGAGAATCATGCTGCATAATAAAAGCCAGGATGATCCCTGTTAAAGTGTCACCCGTTCCGCCTTTTGCAAGTCCCGCGTTTCCAGTGGTATTTACGTATTGTTTTCCGTCAGGTGTTGTAACAATCGTGTTTGGACCTTTTAATACAAGGTACACACCATTTTCTACTGCGTATTGCCTAGCTATTGAAAATCGATTTGCTTCTACTTCGGCGATTGTTGTGTCCACGAGCCTTGCCATTTCTCCCGGATGAGGCGTTAAAATCGTTGCATGTTCTCTTTCTTTTACTTCTTTTTCTAAATGGGGAAGATGAAAAAGAGCATCGGCGTCCACCACAACAGAAACCGGCTGGTGAAGCACTTGTTCGACGACTTTCTTCGTTTCTTTCGTTCTCCCAAGCCCTGGTCCGACTGCAATTGCATCATACTTCCCTTCTTTTAAAGGAATCTCGCCTGCAAAAAATCCATCTTTGCTTGGACATGGTTTATACATCACTTCCAGCATATGAGCAGCTGCAATCGCATGAATATCACTCGGAAGCGCAAGCGTTAAAAGTCCCGCTCCGCTTGTGAGCGCTGCTTTTGACGTTAGCATCGGCGCTCCGGGTGTTTGAAGCGAACCTCCTATTACGATTCCTTTTCCATGTGTACCTTTATTAGACGAAGCGTTTCGAATGGGAAAAGATTGTTTAATATGCTGAGTTGACCATACTTCCTTAAGAGATGAACTTTTTTCAATTGCTAGCGGCGGAATACCGATATCTACTACAATCAATTCACCGTAACTTTCTTTACTCGGGTATGTAAATGCCGTGATTTTCGGCTGCTGAAGCGTAATCGTAGCATCTGCACGTACCGTAAGCTCTTGCTTCTGTTCCATTACTCCACTTGGGACATCGATGCTGTATATGTAAGCATTAGAATCGTTTATTTTTTTTATAATGTTATCGTAAGGAGATTTGATACTGCCTTTTACTCCTATCCCTAGTAGACAGTCAATAATCACCGTATACTTTTTTACAGAGAAGTTATCTTCCGCCGATTGCCACGTGAACCCGGCATTTTCATAGATGATCATGGCTTTTTTAGCCGCACCTTTTATTTTTTCCCGTGCAGGAACTACCCAGACGTCAACTTCATAGCCTTTTGACTTCAAAGCACGGGCAATAACAAAGCCGTCTCCTCCATTGTTTCCCGTTCCTATAAGCAGCCCTATATTTTCATGTTTTTCGATTTGCTCACTCAGCGCGTTAGCAGCAGCCTGCCCGGCATTTTCCATAAGGGACTCTTCACTCATCTCAATTGTATTCATCATATAATTATCCACTTGATACATCTCTTGATTCGTTACAATTCTCATTATGCTGCTCCTTACTGAAACGGAAATGGTTCATCTGTATTTACCGTTCCTTTTATTTTCGTTATAGTTAATTGTTCTCCTTTCACCCAATCTTCAAACGAGAAAATGAGAGGCTTTGCTTTTCGTCCAATCCCCACAATGACTTGCAGCGTCTCCGGTACATATGCTACTGTATGAAGCGTTCCAGCAGAATTCCGGTAATCTTCTTTAAAAATACCGTATTCATCTTCATTAAATAAAGAAAAAGCTTCAAGAGGCGATAGCTTTTTTTCAATATGATCTCGAATATGATCGAGCCTTTCCTTTGATTCTACCAAATGATGACGATTTTCTTCGACTAGCTGATTAAAATGGTTCGTACACCCCATTATCGTCCCTCTTTGTACATGAACGCCTCGTCCGGATGCTTCGACTACTGCTCCCTGTCCGCTGCGGTCATAAATGGAATAATTAAACGCATGACGATGCGGTGCTCTTTCTAAAATAGCAACAGCCTCTTCTGTCGTTTCACATGTTTCTAAAATAAACCGAGCGAGCGTACAGCAAATAAATCCGTTTGTTTGACGGCGGCGATTAACAAAATGATAGCCAATTGCCAGTCCTTTTTCATTCATTCCATCCATTCGCCCAATCATTCTCGTTCCAAATCCGACGCTTGCATATCCTTCCTTTGGCTGAAAAAGCAAAAATCGGCCTTCGTACGTTTTAGGATGATAATCATAGTTTCGTACATACACGCCGTGCTGCATAAGAGCCGAACATCCCGTTTTTTTCCACTCTTGCTGATACCCGCTGTACTCATGAATAACGTCTTCAAGAGGCCAATCTAAGCCTTCTGCTAATCCCACTAGCTCATCCCACAGTCCCAGAGCAAATAAGTCGTAATAATGACGAGCTTCTTTTGCTATCGTTTGATAGCTTCGTAATGAACGTTTTCTTCTTTTTTGATGATTTTCAAACAGCTTTGTTCCTTTATGTAATTCCCCTTGCATTTTACCAAGCTCTCGGTAAGAGCCTCGTCCTTGAATGACTTCTACCTGTATTTCTTTCACTTCTATCACTCCAATTTTCCAGTACCTTTATTGTGCAGCAAGCGCTCTATTCTTTGCAACTTTCTCCTCTCATAGAACTCTCTTCCTTTGAATACAGTTATAAAGAAACAGGTCGAAAGATTGAAAAAGCATTATCATAAGAGGTGATCATATTGCTAAAGGAAGTTCAGCTAGAGATTCAGCGAAGAATCGCCTATCTGCGCCCAACACAAAAAAATGACGGGTCATTTCGCTACTGTTTTGAAACAGGCGTTATGCCTGATGCGTTTTTAATTATGCTTCTTCGCACCTTTGATTTAGATAAAGAAGTGTTGATTAAACAATTAACCGAACGGATCGTTTCCCTTCAAAATCAAGAGGGGCTTTGGACGTTGTTTGATGATGAAGAACATAACTTATCCGCCACTATTCAAGCTTATACAGCTCTTTTATATTCAGGCTATTACCAAAAAAATGACCGGATTTTGCGAAAAGCAGAAAGATATATTATAGATTCGGGAGGCATTTCGCGCGCTCATTTTCTCACAAGATGGATGCTTTCTGTTAACGGCTTATACGAGTGGCCAAAGCTATTTTACCTCCCGCTTTCTCTTTTGCTCGTACCTACCTATGTACCGCTTAACTTTTATGAATTAAGCACCTATGCCAGAATTCACTTCGTTCCGATGATGGTAGCAGGAAACAAAAAATTTTCACTTACTTCTAGGCATACACCTTCTCTTTCTCATTTAGATGTAAGAGAACAAAAACAGGAACCGGAGGAAACTACTCAAGGATCACGCGCTTCTATTTTTTTAGTCGACCATTTAAAACAGCTGGCTTCTTTACCTTCTTACATCCACAAGCTTGGTTATCAAGCAGCGGAGCGTTACATGCTAGAAAGAATTGAAAAAGATGGAACACTCTACAGCTACGCCACCTCTACTTTTTTTATGATTTACGGTCTTTTGGCTCTTGGCTATAAAAAAGATTCATTTGTGATCGAAAAAGCAATTGACGGTATTTGTTCACTACTTAGTACATGCAGCGGCCACGTGCACGTAGAAAACTCCACGTCAACCGTTTGGGATACCGCGCTGCTCTCTTACGCTCTACAGGAAGCAGGTGTACAGCAGCAAGACCCCATGATTAAAGGCACAACTCGCTACTTAAAGAAAAGACAGCATACAAAGCTTGGAGATTGGCAGTTTCATAACCCAAATACAGCGCCTGGAGGCTGGGGATTTTCCGATATTAATACGAATAACCCTGACTTAGACGATACGTCTGCTGCTATCAGAGCTCTTTCTAGAAGAGCGCAAACCGATACAGATTATTTGGAGTCTTGGCAAAGAGGCATTAACTGGCTGCTGTCCATGCAAAACAAAGACGGGGGTTTTGCTGCATTTGAAAAAAATACCGACTCTATTTTATTTACTTATCTTCCGCTTGAAAATGCAAAAGATGCAGCGACGGATCCGGCTACTGCCGATTTAACCGGTCGAGTGCTTGAGTGCCTCGGAAACTTTGCTGGTATGAATAAATCCCACCCTTCGATTAAAGCTGCAGTAAAATGGCTGTTTGATCGTCAATTGGATAACGGGAGCTGGTACGGCCGGTGGGGAGTTTGCTACATTTACGGAACGTGGGCCGCTATTACAGGGCTCCGTGCTGTAGGGGTTTCTGCTTCTGATCCGCGTATCATCAAAGCTATCAACTGGCTCAAAAGCATTCAACAAGAAGACGGTGGATTCGGAGAATCATGCTATAGCGCTTCTTTAAAAAAATATGTGCCACTATCGTTTAGCACCCCTTCTCAAACGGCTTGGGCTCTCGATGCTTTAATGACAATATGTCCGTTAAAAGATAGAGCCGTTGAAAAAGGAATTAAATTTTTACTGAATCCAAATCTTACAGAGCAGCAAACTCATTACCCCACGGGAATTGGTCTTCCTGGACAATTTTATATTCAGTACCACAGCTACAATGATATTTTTCCTCTTCTTGCACTTGCCCACTACGCAAAAAAACATTCTTCGTAAAGAGGCTGGGACAAAAGTAGTTTAGCTGAAGGGAAATCCGAACGATGAATTGAGATTCTTGCTTGAGAATCTAACTCGTTCGGATTTTTTCATTTGTAGGGTGAACGTAGGCTTCATGTATGTAGCTGCTTTCAGCAGTTAATGAGAAGCCAAGGGGCAGTCTCCTGAGGGAAAAGCGAAATAGATGAGAAACCGCAGGAACGTTTGCGACGAGGAGTCTCATCGGCCGCCTGCGGAAGTCCAAGGCTTGCACGGAAGTCAACCGCAGCGTAAAAAGCACGCCATACTAGCACATTGATCCCATTTGTTTGTCTTAAGATTCGATGGACCTAGTTATGTCTCAATTTCTTTTTATACGTAAAAGCAGGTTTTTTAAGAAACAAGTGGAATACCTTTTTAAATGTTAGAAAAGAAAGGATGCATCAAATGAATAATGATTCACCACTTCTAAAAGAAAAAAACGTGATACTAAGAAAACCAAAAGACAGCGATGTAAATGACTATTTAGCATGCAAGCAAACAAAAGAACTTATTCGCATGTACGGAGGCGATACCCGAAACTTAAAACCTCTTACATTACAAGATGCCAAGCGGCACGTCGAGTACATAAAGTCTCAAAAGCTGAATTGGTGTATTGAATATCAGCAGCGTTTTGTTGGAGAAGCCCGGCTGACCGTTAACGAATACGACCGGCGCGCACGGTATGCAATTGGTTTATTTGATTCTTCCGTTTGGAATCAAGGGCTCGGCACTGAAGTTACAAAATTGGTACTTGCGTACGCATTTGAACACCTTCACTTGCACAGAGTTGATTTACGAGTGCTCGAATACAACCATAGAGCCATTGCTTGTTATGAAAAATGCGGTTTTGTAAAAGAAGGAATAGAGCGTGAAGGTGCTTTTATTGAAGAAGCATTTCAGACAGATCTTATCATGAGTATACTCGAACAAGAGTATTATCAGCTTTAGAAAAGAGAACCAGCTTTCATCATCGTACTTCTTTAAAAGTTCGTATAGCCCAAGCCTTTTGTGAATAAAGTAACATAACGATATAACTAAAGGAGCCAACGATGACAGCTTATGATTCCTCTTCTTTTGTATTTGTAACCATTGATAAACATGACATTGCTGCTTTTTTACTAGTTGATATTATTTGCGGCACCACTATTTATGTAGCATGTAAACATTATTTCCACAATGAGCTTATTTCCATTGCAAGCAGCGCTCTTTTTCCCATGGTATGTAAGAAGGTTTCACGACGCTAGCTCAGCTTTTTACCGGTTCTTTTAATGACAGCCAAGTGCGTTCCTTCTGCTGCTGAATCTCTACGGCGTGATTAAAAAATTTAGAAAGATGCGGCTCAGTGAGCTGGTCTTTTGTTTTTCCAGAAGAAAACACTTCTCCTTGGCGCATACAAAGCGTATGGGTAAAGCACGGCAAAATTTCTTCTACATGGTGAGTAACATAAATAAGCGTAGGCGCTTTTGGCTGCTCTACCATTTTTGCAATCAGCTGAAGAAGCTGTTCTCGGGCCATTATATCTAGACCTGTACATGGCTCATCAAGTATTAAAAGCTTCGGTGAAGCCATAAGAGCTCGGGCAATTAGCACTCGCTGGCGCTCTCCTTGAGAAAGTGTTCCGTACGCCTGATTTTGTAAATCTGCGCAATTTAGCAGCTGCATTAATTCTATGGCTTGGTTCATATCTTTTTGCTCCACTTGTTCATATAAACCAATAGATGCAAATTTGCCGCTTAAAATCATTTCTAAAACCGTATCTTCATCTCGAAACCGCTGCTGAAGCGAAGAACTTACCCATCCGATTTCTTTTCTGAGCTCAGACAGATTTGTTTCTCCAAATTTCCTTGAAAGAACTTCTACTTGGCCTTTTGTAGGCCAGATATATCCGTTGATTATATTTAAAAGCGTCGTTTTTCCGGAACCGTTTAACCCAAGCAAACACCAATGTTCCCCTTTTTCCACTAACCACGACACGTTTTTTAAAATTTCTTTTTCTGCTCGTTTTACCGAAACGTTCTTAATGTTGATCATGCTAACACTCCTATACTCTCATTTTTCATTATATATACTATAAAAGAATAATGATTTGTCCCATTTGTTAACTTGCTTTTCGTTTTTCATGCCAATTCTTTCAGCCACTTTAATCGAGGAGGAATTGTCAGGATCTATTAATGATATAATCTTCTGAAATTTCAGCGTATGAAGTCCATAATCTAAGCAAGCTTTTGCTGCTTCACTCGCATAGCCTTTCCCCCAGCGGCTGCGTAAAAATAAATAACCAAGTTCTGGATCTACCTTTCCGTCTACTTTTTGAAGAACCATGCCGCACTGCCCTAGAAACTCTCCTTTCTGTTTATCCTCGGCGACCCACATGCTAATGCCGTACGTTTGATAATGCTGCTTCATCCATTGAATCCAGCGGCGTGTGTCTTGTTCGCTTTTAGTAGAAGAATAATACTTCATTGCTTCAGCATCCTCAAAGATTTTCAGTAAATTGCCTGCATCGCTTTCGGCCATGGCTCGCAGCGTCATTCGTTCTGTCTCAATAATCGTATGAATCCTCTCCTTTCGTACATTCCAACATCTACTATCTTTATTATCCGCTACTATTTTCTTTTCGTAAAGTTTTCCTTTTTTTATTTAAATGAACGAGAAAAAACGCACCAAAAAAGGCTGCTACACACAGCCCTTTAATCTGGATCACACGTTTTCCCGTACCGTAATACGTTATATATAGCACGTCCATCACTTGCAGATGTCTCTGTATATTGAATTGGCAGCAGTGAGAAAATAACATAATAGACTGAAAAATAAACAAATTGATAGCAAAATATATCTTCAGGCAGAATATTAGCCATAATTAATCCATTTATTATAAAAATAGTAAGCAAATTAAACAGTACACCACCCGCATACACCACTGCATGAGAAATGCGACTGTCATTCTTAAGATTTTCATATTTACAAAACGAGTCTAAAAAATAGACTGACTTAATTTTAAATTTCCCCATTTTAAGAATCGTTTTCCCCCGCCCAATAGTAAAATCGACCTTCCCTCCGAAAATAATTGCCATGACGGAATGCCCCAGCTGATGAACAAATGATACAAGTGGCAATACAAGACAGAATGACCACACAAACTTTGGAAGATCATTTAACCCAAACACGTTTATCCCTCCTTTTTGTTTCTTCTCTCTACTTTTCCTCCCCGTTTTCACTTAAAACTACATTTAATTTCTTTTTTAAAACTCGTACGAAATAACCAGCATACACACCATGCCTTATGACCTAGAAAAAACCCGATATATGTAGCTTATGAAAAATACATTTTCCGAAAAATAGTTGGCGTAACGTTTTCCTGTTCTTTGAAACGCTTGATAAAGTAGCTTGGATGTTCATACCCTACTTGTCTTGCTATATCTTGTACAGAGATTTGGTTGTTTTTAAGCAGCAGTTTCTTTGCTTTTTGAATCCGCACGCGCGTTACGTATTCAAATGGTCGGATGCCAAGAGATTGTTGAAAAAGCAAACACGTATACTGCTCCGTTACGTTGAGCTGCTGCGCCAGTACTTCTAGCGTTAACGGCTGATGATAATATTCCTCGATATAACGAAGGACTGGGTTGAGCTGAGTAATTTGCTGCAGCCGACTTTTGCTTTCTATATATACGCTGTCTTGGCGAAGTTTTAAAATGACGCTATATAGTAGTTCAGAGCACTGCATGGTGCTAGAAGTATGATTTTCTTCTAATCGATTCATTAGTTCTTGTAGCATCCTATGAAGACTTTCAGCATTTGTAAGGACGATTTTCCCCGAATTAATAAATTGAAGAGAAAGCATGATATCATCAATCACACTTCCGTTAAAAGAAACCCAGCATACTTGCCATTCGCTCGTAACGGGATAGTATTCGTGCGGAACGTGCGGCGTTAGAAACATCCCTTCATTTTCTTTTATAATATAAACCTCGTCATTTACACGAAGCTCGCCTCTTCCTTTTATGCATTGAATCCATTGATAATCAGGAAACTCTCCCTGACGGTTAATATGTGTTTGGTGTCTCCAGCTTCCAGCGCTTGTAACATAGAATGGCAGTTTCATATCTTCATCTGAAAGAGCCGGAAAGTACATACGGTCCACATTATTTCCCCCTTTTTATGTGAATATAGTTATATTATCATGAAAATAATTAGATTGATAAGGTTTTCAGAAAACGTTATCATCTTCATATAAACTAATAACCTAGTACTTTAGAAATGAGGGATCGACATGTTAAAAACCGGCAAGAAATTTCATTACACAGCACCTGCAAACGGATATCCTGAATGGAATAACAACCCTGAAATTTTTCAATTGAACCGTTCAAAAGCACATGCTTTACTTATGCCTTATCAAACGGTCGAAGAAGCCTTAAAAAATGATAGAAAATCTTCTATTTACTATCAAAGCTTAAATGGCAGCTGGTATTTTCATTTTGCTGAAAATGCAAATGGCCGCGTCAAAAACTTTTTCGCTCCTGAATTTTCATATGAGAAATGGGACTCTATTTCAGTTCCTTCACACTGGCAGCTGCAAGGATATGACTATCCTCAATATACAAACGTGACATACCCTTGGGTTGAAAGTGAAGAGCTCGAACCTCCTTTTGCACCGACTAAATATAACCCTGTCGGTCAGTACGTCCGTACTTTCACACCTAAATCAGAATGGAAAGATCAGCCCGTGTACGTCAGCTTCCAAGGCGTTGAATCTGCTTTTTACGTATGGGTTAACGGTGAGTTTGTTGGATACAGCGAAGACAGCTTTACTCCAGCTGAATTTGATATAACTTCTTACCTTCACGATGGTGAAAATACGATAGCAGTAGAAGTATATCGCTGGAGTGATGCAAGCTGGCTTGAAGACCAAGATTTTTGGCGAATGAGCGGCATCTTCCGAGATGTGTATCTCTATTCTACTCCACCGGTTCACATCTATGACTTTAGCGTTCGTTCGTCGCTTGATAACAACTACCAAGATGGTGAACTTATCGTTTCAGCTGATATTTTAAATTACTTTGAGCACGATACTCAAGATCTAACATTTGAAGCCATGCTGTATGACGCGAATGGCCAAGAAGTACTACAAGCTCCGCTGCAAACAAATTTAAGTGTGAGCGATCAACGTACAGTCTCCTTGCGTACACACATTAACAGCCCTGCAAAATGGAGCGCAGAAAGTCCTAATTTGTATACGCTTGTACTCAGCTTAAAGAATTCTGCTGGTTCTATTATTGAAACAGAAAGCTGTAAAGTCGGCTTCCGTACGTTTGAACTAAAGAACGGTCTTATGACAATCAACGGCAAGCGTATTGTACTTCGAGGAGTGAATCGCCACGAATTTGATTCAGCAAAAGGCCGGGCAGGCATCACGCGCGAAGATATGCTTCACGACATTTTGCTGATGAAGCAGCATAATATTAACGCGGTGCGTACATCCCATTATCCCAACGATTCAGTATGGTATGAACTATGTAATGAATACGGGCTGTACGTTATTGATGAAACCAATTTAGAAACGCACGGAACGTGGACTTATTTACAAGAAGGTGAGCAAAAAGCCGTTCCAGGAAGCAAGCCAGAATGGAAAGAAAACGTATTGGATCGCTGTCGTTCTATGTACGAACGTGACAAAAATCACCCTTCTATCATTATTTGGTCGCTTGGAAACGAATCATTTGGCGGAGAAAACTTTCAGCATATGTATACCTTTTTTAAAGAAAAAGATTCCACGAGACTTGTTCATTACGAAGGAATCTTCCATCATCGCGACTATGATGCTTCAGATATAGAAAGCACGATGTACGTTAAGCCAGCAGATGTAGAGCGCTATGCATTAATGAATCCGAAAAAACCCTACATCTTATGTGAATACAGTCATGCAATGGGCAATTCATGCGGAAATCTGTACAAATACTGGGAGCTGTTCGATCAATATCCAATCTTGCAAGGTGGTTTTATATGGGACTGGAAAGATCAAGCTCTTCAAACAACAGCTGAAGACGGTACTTCTTACTTAGCTTACGGCGGAGATTTTGGTGATACGCCAAACGATGGCAACTTCTGCGGAAACGGCTTAATCTTTGCTGATGGGACAGCTAGCCCAAAAATTGCAGAAGTAAAAAAATGCTATCAGCCTGTAAAGTGGACAGCAATCGACGCTTCTAAAGGAAAATTTGCCGTTCAAAACAAACACTTGTTTACAAACTTGAACGCCTATGATTTTGTTTGGACTGTTGAAAAAAACGGTGAACTCGTTAAAAAGCATGCGTCTCTTTTAAATGTAGCTCCTGATAATACAGACGAACTGACGCTTTCTTATCCTCTTTATGAGCAAGAAAATGAAACTGATGAATTTGTTTTAACTCTTTCTCTCAGATTGTCCAAAGATACAGCTTGGGCTTCAGCTGGATATGAAGTGGCGTACGAACAGTTTGTACTGCCTGCTAAAACCGCTGTACCTTCAGTAAAAGCTGCTCATCCTGCTTTAACCGTTGACCAAAATGAACAAACACTTACGGTTACTGGATCTAACTTCACGGCTATTTTTGATAAGCGAAAAGGACAGTTTATTTCTTACAACTATGAACGCACCGAGCTGCTTGCGTCGGGTTTCCGTCCGAATTTCTGGCGTGCAGTAACCGATAATGACCTCGGAAATAAACTGCATGAAAGATGTCAAACGTGGCGTCAAGCAAGCTTAGAGCAGCATGTGCAAAAAATAACCGTTCAGCCGCAAATTGACTTTGTTATCATTTCGGTTGAACTAGCTTTAGACAACTCTCTTGCTTCTTGCTATGTAACGTATACGCTATATAACGATGGTGAAATGAAGATTGAACAATCTTTAGCACCTTCTGAGACAATGCCTGAAATTCCTGAAATCGGCATGCTGTTTGCGATGGACGAGGCTTTTGATTCTTTAACATGGTACGGAAGAGGCCCTCATGAAAATTATTGGGACCGTAAAACTGGCGCTAAGCTGGCCCTTCATAAAGGCAGTGTAAAAGAGCAAGTCACACCGTATTTACGCCCTCAAGAATGCGGAAATAAAACGGACGTTCGATGGGCCACTATTACAAACAATCAAGGACGCGGCTTTTTGATAAAAGGTTTGCCAACAGTCGAGCTGAATGCTTTACCTTACTCACCTTTTGAACTGGAGGCTTACGATCATTTTTACAAATTGCCGTCAAGCGATTCAGTAACCGTACGGGTTAATTACAAGCAAATGGGCGTTGGCGGAGACGACAGCTGGCAAGCTAAAACACATCCTGATTACACGCTATATGCTAACCGCTCGTATACAAACACGTTTACGCTAAAACCTCTATAAAAATAAAAAGGACTTTCATTTGAAAGTCCTTTTTATTTATGATGTCATCTCTGGCTTTCGCTGAGAAAGCAAAAATACCGTAGCGATAATAAGAATTGTACCTAGCCACTCCGTCCACCCAAAAGTCACATGAAGCCATAGAACAGATAGCGCAGCTGCTGATAAAGGCTCCGCTGACGCAAGAACAATGGCTTCAGAAGCGCTAATATGCTTTAAACTTTCCAAGTAGCAATAAAAGGCAATGAGCGTTCCAAAGATAATCACAAATAGCACCGCACACAGCGACAATAGCGACCACTCACCGGCTATATGCCACGGCTGGTGAATAAATGAAAAACTTACACCTCCTATTACCATTCCCCAGCCTACTACTTCAATTGAGCTCCATTTCGCAAGAAGGCGTTTAGGCTGAAGCGTATAAAAAGCAGACGTCACAGCTGCCCCAATCCCCCAAAACAACGCCCATCCTGTAATAGACAGCTCGTTAAAATTTCCGCTTGTTGCAAGAAAAAAGGTCCCCGTTATGACGAGAGCAACAGAAATCATTTCTACTTTCACCGGCCATTTTCTTGCTTGCACAGCTAAATAGCCAATAATAAATATTGGCGACGTATATTGAAGCACTGTAGCTGTAGCAGCGTTTCCTGCTTCAATAGCTGCAAAATATGTATACTGCACGCCGAGCATACCGATTACACCAAACAAAAGCAGCGAAGTCCTCTCTTCTTTTGTTTTCCAAATTGCAAAAATATTGCGTTGCTTAGAGGCTATTGCCAAAAGCAGCAATCCGGATACTAACATACGAACGACAACCAG
Source organism: Priestia sp. SRI_019 (assembly GCF_057586255.1). Taxonomy (NCBI): domain Bacteria; kingdom Bacillati; phylum Bacillota; class Bacilli; order Caryophanales; family Bacillaceae; genus Priestia; species Priestia sp. SRI_019. Next base: position 626,443 of record NZ_JBYCZN010000002.1, read on the forward strand.
CCACTCTGCGTTAAAACTTTTATGCTGAAATAAATATTGAGCCACCGTGCCAGATACTCCCCACATTGTGGCGCCAATGATTACAAGCAGCAGCCCCCATGCTCTTCTAGATGACGTTTGAACTCCTTCCACTTGCCATTCCTTCTCTCTTTTTCATATATATTTAACTTACCTCGCTCCTCTTTAACGGTCAATAGCAAAAAAAGTCGAAGCAATATGCTTCGACTTTTTTAAATGCTTTTATGAAGTAATTTCTTCAGTAAAGGAAATAGCACATCGGGAAGTTCTTCGATGTTTGGTACTAGAATACTATATTTTCCGTACATATTTTGAATGGTTTTCTTTTGTCCTTCATCAATTTCCCCGTTGGATAAAAAGACGTTAATGACTTCAATTCCGTGCTTGCGTGCTTCTAATACCGCTTCGTGCGTATCTACAATACCATTTTGTTCATATCCCATAGCGGCTGGTTCACCGTCTGAAAACACAAGTAAAAACTTCTGCTGTTCAGAACGCTGAAGCAAGCGGCGTGTCATATGGCGAATGGCAAATCCATCACGGTTGTCTTCTTCAGGCTCAAGCTGCATAATTTCAGGACCGCTTTTACGCTTTAACGATGCTTGAAAGTCCATAACCGTCTGCAGGTAGTTAGGCTGGCTCGTTTCGGTGGCATCATTTGTATCTTCCCAAAACCCTACAATTTGATGAGGCACCATAACGGATTTTAACGCTTCATGAAATAGCGTAATTCCAAGCTTCGTTTCATCCATTTTATCGTACATCGACGCGGAACAGTCAACTAAAAGAGAAAAGACGGCATCAATCTGCGCAGAATCTTCATCTTTTTTATAAAACAGACGAGGATTATCATCTGTCCATAGTTTTAGAAGCTTTTTATTTAATCGGCCAAAGTGCAGCTCGCTTCTAGGCAGCGTTTTTTTATGTTCAAGCGTTTTTTCAATCATTTGCTTTAATTTCTTTTGATACGATGCAATGATTTTTTTATTCTCATCATACTGAACAACGTGATCGTCGTTCGGAAGTTTAGAATCTACAAAAACAGCATAGGCATGCTTATTTTCTTTCCCATACTCATAATCCGCTTCCCCGTCTTTTTCCGGATGCGTTTGCTCCATGGCTTCGATTTGAGAATAATCGTTTCGCGATGTTTTTTGAGAAGATCCTTGCACCATTCCCATTGCTTGATCTCCATCGTCGCCTTCACGAACACCATCGCCTAGCATGTCTGTTTTTGAACCTTGATCCATATCAAACTGTAGAAAACTTTGCGTCGCTTCGCTTGTCTCTCTATGCCACATTTCCATTTTCTCTTCGTGAATGTCTTCATCTCCGTCTTTTTCATGCTCTAAAATATCATCGTTCACTAATGAATCTTTGCGTTTTAAATCTTCAAATGTTAACCCTTCTTCTAGCTGATCATACTGAAGTTCAGCCAAGAAGAAATAAGTATTAAGCATATCTTTTTCGATAATATCATCAAAAACATCTACGAGTTCAAGGCAGATGCGCGATACATCTTTTGTTGTTTTAGCTTCATATACATTTGTTAGCTGTCTGCGAATAAAAGGCATCGCTAAGTTAATCGATTCACTCATTGAAGGAATTTCTTCAAACGGATTTTCAGCCGTTAATAGCAAGTAAATGCCGTTAAAAATTGCATCCGTGTACACGCTTTTTGTTAAATTTGCGCTCATTTGTGTAGCAAAATATTTTCTATAGAGCTCCCTTCTGACGGCGAAGGCTTTTTTCGTTCCAGGACGTTCGCGTTTGCATACTTCTTCTAAACGAATATCTTCAAACAGCATAAACAGCTGCTTAGCTAAGCTAGGTACCGACGTTTTATTTATTTTCTTTAAATATGCATTAATTTCTTTGAAGTTTGAATGCTTATAGCTTCCAATACTTCTTAAAAACACATCACTTTTTAAGCCGTACACTTTGTCTTCTTCTGGACGGTTATCCCAAAAGTGACTGAGATAAATAATGCCGTGTACAGGATCATAATAAGATGAAACGCGATACTCTACTTCAATTTCATCATTTTTTGTTAATGTTTTCGTTAAATCCGCCAGCTCCATATAGAGAAAGGAATCTACATTTTTGTCGTTAAATTTAATAAATCGCATAGCGCCACTCCTTACTCAAATAATGTTTCAGCAATATTTTGAATGGCGGCTTTTTCCCTTTCATCTTCTAGCTTTTCAATAATACCGCGTCTAATCGCGCGAAGAGGCGGCATATAAAGAGCTAAATCACACGTATCGATAAGCGCACGAATAGACGCAGCTTCTTCTGATACATGGCCGCTTTGAACTTGAGTAATTAAATCCGCAGAGAGCGTGACAAATTTATCAATTAATTTTTCGTCTTTTAACTGAGACTGAGACATCAGAACTTGCTTCAAGCTGCCTCCTTGAATATACGGCACTTCAATAACAACAAAACGATTTTTTAACGCTTCGTTTAATGGAACGGTACCAACATACCCCTCATTAATCGCCGCTACTACGCCGAACGTTTGCTGACCGCGTACTACATCTCCAGTGAATGGGTTCGTAATCATTTTTCGGTAATCAAGAACCCCGTTTAAAATAGGAAGTGTTTCAGGTTTAGCCATGTTAATTTCATCAATATATAGTAAATGGCCTTTTTTCATTGCCTGAATAACAGGTCCTTCCACAAACTCAATACCTGTTTTCCCTTCTTGTTCAGCAATTGTTTTAAAACCAAGCAGCGCTTCTGCATCTAAGTCAACCGAGCAGTTAACGCTATGCATCGGCTGAGAAAATAAATGCGACAGCGTTTCAGCAAGCTTTGTTTTACCTGAACCTGTTGGCCCTTTTAAAAGTACGTTTTTCCCTAGTGACAAAGCAATAATGGCATCTTCTAAAATATCTGCTTCTTCTGCTGTATAGCCGCCTTTTCCAATTAATAGCTGATCAGCATCGGACAAATTTTCATATTTACGATTCGCTAAAAGCGAAAGAACCTCTTGTGGTAATGATAATTGTGATAGTTGAATTGACATAACAAAAATCCTTTCTTTCTGCATACTTTCTATAGTTTACTAAAAAACATTCTTCTTCTCAAAGAATTGCTTTACCTACGCTTTTCTCTAAGGTTTCCGATAGAAAAACCGCGGTCTTTAAACATATATTCAGTAAAAAAAAGTAGGTTATTCACCTACTTTTTTACGATTTTATAGTTTTTATGATTAACAACTGTTTTCATGGATTCGCCCGTTTCAGCATCTTTCCCAAAATCTACGATAACCGAATTGTCTCGCACTACCATAACAATTCCTTTAAATCCTTTATAGTCGCCTTTTTTTGGCTGAATCGTATCGCCAACTTTAGCTGCTTTGACTTTAGGTGCTTGTTCTTCTGTACCTTGTGTATTTTCTACGTCCATCATGACCCCACCTTTTCCAATTTACCGTGTTTTTTATAAGTGAAAACACAATTTAATTTACTTTTTGTTGAAAATACTTAGTTTATTTTCCCACAAACATCTATGGTTAAACACCATGTGTTTGTCCATTTTTATTTTGCAAACAAACGCTGTATTTTTTATTATGTATGTAGCTGTTTTTTGTAAGAGCACATCCTTGTTCTATCATAACATTTTCTGTTTCCTTCGAACACCAATTACCCTTTAGTTTTTTAAAAAAATGACAAATTACACGGAATTATGTCGAATTTCATATGATTTTCTTTTTAGTATGATAAGCTATATATCGTATTTTAAGCATCTTTTCTCTATTACATACGATTTTTGATAAAAAAACCGAAACTTTTATCCACAAATTGCGTTGATTAAATGAAAGGGGGAGAAAATGGCACAACAGCATAACTTTGAACACATTTATAAACAGCACATGCATGATTTGCTGCGCTATCTTCTCTCTCTTACTCGCAGAAAAGAATCAGCGGAAGATTTAATGCAGGAGACCTTTTACCGGGCACTTTTACACTTAGAAACATATAAAGGCGAGGAAGTGAAGCCTTGGCTGTTCAAAATTGCTTATCACGCCTTTATTGACTGGTATCGTAAAGAAAAAAAACGCCCTACTGTCGAAATAGAAGAATGGCACTTTACTCCTCAGCCAAGTGCTGAAGAACAAGTGATGATTCAAAGTGAAATCGACGGCTGGCTTTCTGATGTATCTGCTTTGCCTCCGGCTAAGCAGAATATTGTACTGTTACGAGATTATCACGGCTTCACATATGAAGAGATTGCAGAAATGACTGGCTATACTCTGTCAAAAGTGAAAATGGACTTGTATCGTGGTCGTCAACAATTGAAAAAAAGAAAGGAAGAGGACGGATGAGCTGTCAAGATATGAAGCATCAATGGGAAAAATATAAAAACGGCACTTTGACAGACAAAGAAGCAGAAACACTTGAAGAACATACGGAAAATTGTGAAGCATGCTCAGCTCATTTGGAGCACTTGCTAACCGAAGATGAACCGTTACCGCCAACTTCATCAGCTACTTCACTAAGTGACGATACGATGTTGGATAATAAAAAAGTTAAAAAGTCCATTTATATCGCCAAATGGAAGCAGCGCCTTTCAAATGTGACAACTGTCATTGGCTCTGTCGTTCTGCTATGGATAATCGGCAGCTTTTTATCTATTGTATATTATCATCAATCAAAAACCGAATACATAAACAGCGTGAATCAAGCGGCTATCGAATCTGCTTTTCCGAACGTTCACATACGTGAAACCACTTCTGATACACAATCCTTTTTCCGGATGCAGTCGCAAATGGAAGCTTATAAGCAAATTGGACGTGAAGAGCAGGCCATTGGGACGTTTACATTTCATCAGCTGTTTGATAAAACAAGCGGTGTAGAAAAAGAATTTTCCGGCGGCAAATACGATCTTAACCTTTCTTTTGTCTATCCTGATCCAAAAAAATTAAAGCTACATGCAAAAGAGTATAAGGAATGGACAAATGAAACATGGAAAGCATTAGAAAATCTACCAAAAGGAACGGTAAGCGAAGTGGCTATTTCTTTTGATGATACGTACTCGCTAAAAGAAGTTCAGCAAAAAATGAACGCCATCGACAGCCGTGATTTTTCTACCTCTTGGTACGCGCTTAATACAGGGCACGAACAAAAAACAAGTACAAAAGATGAGCCATTAATTGACTTAACATCAACATTTGGCTTTCCAGAGTTTTTAGACTTACCTTACGATCACAAAGGAAATCAAACCCACTCTACTAGCAAGTCGAACGTTTTAAATATGATGAAACTATTAGCCGATAATGAAGAAACGGTCCAAAAAGTTCGTCAGCTAGACCATTCTGATCTGTTGCTAAAGCAGCGATATTCTTATGTAAAGAAACATGGAGTCGGTGTGTACGGCGTTGTGATTACAGGGCCTACAAAAAAACTTCTGAAATTAAAAAATGATCCGTCGATCACATATGCGTCACTTGGAGATGTAGAGCTATGGAATTGGTTCAGTCGTCCCTCGTCAGGTACGTTAATGAATCAGTAGAGGCTGAGAAAAAAGTATAGCAGTGGAAGAGAAATCCGAACGATGAATCAAAAGTCCTGATGGAGAATCAAATTCGTTCGGATTTTTTTATGAGCAGAGTGAATGTAGGTTTCATATATGCAGTTATGCAGTGATTTTGTTATGTCTCGGCCTCTTTTTATTCATTCGTTAATTGTTCAAACCTTTTTACCGCTTCGCTTTTATCAAATGAACTAAACCATCGATAGTCTTGGTCATCTAAAATGCGATAGTGCTGACTAATCATATTTTGCTGCAGACGAAAAGAGCCTTCTTTTTGAATTTCTTTCCACCATACTCTTCCTCCGAGCGTTTTATCTTTTGGAGAAGATACGCCGTTATGAGCAATGATTTCTACTACTTCTAAAGGAACATCTCCTAAAACCGATTGAAGGATTTCACTGTCACCAAACAAACTGCATACTGCCACAGTAGTCGTCCACCCTGCTTCCGTGCGCCCTTTTTCAATTTGAACCAATGTTTTTTTGGAAATACCAATGACTTCAGCCATTCTGTCTTGTGAATAGTTTCTTTCTAAACGAATTAATCGTATTTTATCCGATACTGATTTAATCACTTCTTGTTTATTCATTTTCACAGCCCTTTCTTTCTATACACGCACATTTCTTTAGTGTAATATTACACCTAATTAAAGAAGAGTTTCAAGCGTTTCCCTTCGTCACAAGACGGGGAAATATACTTAAATGATTTTTGTACACTAAAACAATTAAAAGGAGTTGAGAATATGTATATCATTGTATGGGCTATGCTTGTACTATACGCCTTTCTGCTAGCTCCGGGAGCAAGCGCCTCTGATGATTTGCTGTTTAAAAAACTTATCACAGGAAATTTTCAACAGGTAGATCCGCTCGTGGTTATGGTATTCTCTTTTTTAGGACTTTTCCCAGTATTGTTTATGATAATGATCTGTAAAAAAGATACATATAAACTGCCTGGATGGCCATTTTCTCTTCTATCATTTGCGCTTGGAGCTTTTTCTCTTTTGTTCTATTATCATTGGACAGGACAAAAAGTTCGAACACGTTCGCGTATTCCTTCACGTTTCATTGCTATCATTTCTTCTCGTCTATGGATCGGACTATGCTTAGCGCTCACGATTGCAGGTTACGCATACGGACTATCCGTAGGTTCAATAAAAGCTTATGGAGATGCTTTTATGCAGTCACAGCTTGTTAGCGTGATGACCGCTGATTTTTTTGTTTTAACGTGGCTTTCTTACTCCGTTATGACAAAAGAAAGGATCGCATCCCGGCCTTACCTTCTTTTATGTTTCATTCCAGTTGCCGGCCCTTTTCTTATTTTGTTACTGGATAACCGCCAAGATATTAGAGAAGAAAAACGTTAAATAAAAGTCTTGCGTTCCATTCATTATTCCGTTATAATCATTTCTTGTACGATGAAAGTTGATTAATTAGAAAACATTTATATATCGGCATCTTATTTACATTTGTTATACATACCTGCGCTGTGCGTATACTCATGTTGTCTTAAACCTTTGAGTGTTAAAAGGGAGCTCAAAATTTAGCTGCAGATAGCACGCCCTTCTTGGGACGCTAAACCCGGCTATGAGGGCACCCACCTAGTAGATCTGGGTATTTAAGACACTTAGGGTTACGGCAGTGCGGGCTTATTTTTTAGTTAGCTGTAGCTAGCTTTTTTTATTTTTTATTTTATTAGTTTACATAATTATTTTATTGTTAACTTATATTTTTTTTAGACATGTATGTTTTATTTATCTTTGATTGAGGAACATAAAAAGTAATAAAGGAGATGGATAAAATGAATGAACAAAAAATTGCTAAAAAAGTAAACGAAGTATTAGAAGGAAATCGTGTAGGAACATTAGCCACAGTTGTAAACAACAAACCCCACTCTCGCTATATGACATTCTTTAGCGATGAAGATGGTATCGCTCTTTACACACCAACAAATATCAATACACATAAGGCAGAAGAAATCGAAGCCAATCCGAACGTGCACGTACTATTGGGCTATAGCGGCGAAGGATATGGCGATCAATACTTAGAATTATCTGGTACAGCTGTCCTTCGTACTGGTGATCAATTAAAAGGACGTATATGGAACGATCACATGAAAGAATGGTTTGACGGTCCAAATGACCCTGAGTATGTTGTTCTTGAAATTACGCCGAACGAAATTCGCTTTATGAATGAAGGCGAAGAAACTCCTCAAACTGTTCAGCTATAATAAAAAAAGCGCACACTGTGCGCTTTTTTTATTTTCCTACCGCTTCTTTCAATTGAGCTGCTTTTTCTTTTGGAGACGCTGCTAAGCTAATCGCGGTAATAATAGAAACGCCATCTGCACCTGCTTCTACTACTTGTTTGGCATTTTCAGGCGTGATCCCGCCGATTCCTACAATTGGAAAGTCAATATTCTGGTTTCGCACTTCTTCAATTAACTTTGTACCTTGCACTGCTTTTGCGTCTTTTTTTGTAGAAGTAGGAAAAACAGGTCCCATTCCTACATAATCCGCCCCGTCTTTCATCGCTTGCTGCAGCTCTTGTACATTATGAACAGAGACGCCTACAATTCCTTTTCCTATTTTCTCTCGAACAATATGAGCTTTTTCATCTTCTTGGCCAATATGAACGCCATCTGCTTGTAAGCGGATCGCTAAGTCAAGATCATCATTCACAACAAAAGGAACGCTGTGCTGCTGACAAATTTGCTGAAGTTCCTTCGCCAGCTGATATTTCGCTTCTCCTGTTAGGGCACCTTCGCCTTTTTCACGGAATTGAAACACAGTAACGCCGCCTTCAATTGCTTCTTTCAACACTTCTCTCGGATCTTTTGTACAGTTATTGCTGCCCATTATAAAATAAACTTGCAGCAGCTTTTTGATTTCTTCATTTGTCATTTTCCCGCTCCTTTTAACGTTGATGTACTCTTGCATATGATTCAATATCCTGCCCAGATAAAAGATGAAGCTGATTTAACAGCTCAATTTGAAAGCTTCCCGGCCCTTCTTCACCTTTTTTCTCTGCGGCGATTTCACCCGCCACTCCATAAAAACTTAAAGCAGCAACGCTTGCCTCGACATATTCTTTTTCTACAGCAGCGAAAGCTCCTATAATTGATGTCAGCAGACATCCAGTCCCCGTCACTTTCGTAAATAACGGGTGACCGTTGTCTACTGTATACGTTGTGTTTCCATCTGTGATTACATCTTGTTTACCCGTGATAACAATCACTGTATCTAATTTGTTCGCTGCTTTCTCAGCAAGTTCAATGACGTCTCCTTGCCCTTCTAATGAATCAACGCCTTTAATGAGCCATGACTCGCCTACTACATTCGCAACTTCAGCAGCGTTACCACGAATAACTGCCATATTTAATTCTTCTACAAGCTGACGTGCTACTTCTGTACGAAACGGTGTCGCTCCGGCTCCTACAGGATCGAAAATAACCGGCACGCCATTTTCATTTGCTGATTTTCCTGCTATTCTCATCGCTTCTACTTCTTGAGCCGTCAGTGTACCCATATTTAAGACAAGCGCTCCAGCGATTCGTGCCATGTCAGCCACTTCTTCTTTCGCATAAGCCATAACAGGTGAAGCTCCTAGTGCAAGCAGTCCATTTGCTGTAAAGTTGGTTACCACAACATTCGTAATATTATGAACAATCGGACTTATGTCTCTTACTTTCTCTAATTGAGCTGAAATTTTACTAATATCCATGTTTTTTCACTCTTTTCATTTAGTTTTAACACTGCAAAAAAGACAAAAAAGCACCTTGCATGCGCAAAGTGCTTTGGTATGTACTCACATTCCCTGCGCTGGCATTATCCAACAGGTTCAAATGGTCAACAGGCGGCCCTGTACTCTCAGCCTGCCCCGCGCAAGCTCCCATACTATTCTTGTTACGTTTAAAGTTTACTATTAACCTTTTTTATTTGCAACCATTTCATTGTTTTGCCGATAAAATAAAGCTTCTCTATAGACTGAGTGGCGCTTTAAACCTTACACCATTCCTAAAAGAATAATCAAAAGACCTCCAGTAAGCTACTGGAGGTCTTCTATTCCCTAAGAATTCTATCATTTTTCCTTATCGTTATTTCTCTTGAACCGCTTGATTTCTCACAGCTGTTTTTCTGTCCTTCCCTGCTCTTAAAGATAAAAGAAAACAAAGAAGCAGTACAAGTGCAGCTGATACGTACGGATAATTAATGTTTATATCAAAAAGAAAGCCTGCTACAACGGGGCCAATAATATTTCCAAGACTTGTATAAGCAGAATTTAGTCCGGCTACATATCCTTGGTCGTCTTGTGCCATCATCGACATTTGCGTGCTGATTGCCGGACGTAAAATATCTGTTGCTAAAAAAACGATAAATGTCACAACAATAATAAGCCAGTACGTGTGCACAAATAGCGTAAGTAAAATAAAAAGTCCCGTCATCATCAAGCAAAAAGAAATCACTCTTTTTTCACCAAATTTATTTAAAATCCACCCGAAAATCGTAACCTGCACTACAGCCCCCGCAATAGAGCCGAACGTAATAACAAACGCAATATCTTTTGGCGTAAAGCTAAATTTATGATCAACGAATAGTGAAAAAATCGTTTCATAATTGGATAATCCAAACGATGTCACAAAAACAATAATTAAACTTAAAAAATAAGGTTCTTTATAAGAATTCATAAGCTGCAGTAGCAGCCGCTCTTCTTTTGGATTCTCATGGTTTGAAACAGCAGGATTTTGTACAGGGCGAGACTCTGGCAAAACAAGAAGCGTAATCACTGCAGCCAAGCCTCCTGCTACTGCGGCCATATAAAATGGTACACGCATGCCGTATTCAGCTAAAAAGCCGCCGATACCGGGTCCAATAATAAATCCTGTTGTAATCGCCGCCGTCACATAGCCCATTCCTTTAGCACGTTCTTTAGCAGACGTCACGTCCGCTGTATAGGCCATAACAGCAGGCATAATGAGCGCGGCCCCAACCCCGCCTAACATTCTCGATACAAATAATAAAAGAGGTGTACTCACTGAACCAAAGAACCATTCAGACAGGGCAAAAACAATCATTCCCGCTACAATAATTTTCTTTCTCCCTAACGAATCTGATAACCGTCCTGCTAAAGGTGAAAACAAAAATTGAGTTAGTGAAAACACCGCTACTAAAAGCCCCATCACGCTACCGTTGATATGAAGCTCTGTCATATACGTTGGCATAATTGGAATTACAAGACCGATTCCTGTAAAAACAATAAAAATATTTAGCATGAGCAGCAAAATCGCCGCTCGATTTCTTAACAATAATGACATATAAACCTCCTGATTACAAAAATACTGAACGTTCGGTCTATAAAAATACAAAATAATGAGGGATTACTCATTACCTCAATAAGCATCCCCGATTATTTAAGAAGACCTTGGTATAATTCCGTTTAAAAATACATCGATTGCTGAATGGTAAAGCTGCAGGGCATTTTCGGTGTTCGTTTTTCGAGACATGCGGCTCATTCCAACAAACAGCCCTTCTAAAATCACTGCAAGCTGTTCTGCATTTTTAGGAGAAAACTCTCCTTCATCAATGCCTTTTTGCAAAAGTTCTCGGTTAAACTCTACGTGTCGTCTCACCATCTCATCAATTCGCTCTTCGATGTCGCTGCCCTTTTCCTCGTTGTTAAAAAACTCATCGGCAGCTTTCGTAAGAGGATGATTTAGATCATCTAAAATGATTTGCTCCGCAATTCCAAAAAGCTTATCTCTTGTTGTTTTGTAAAGAGACTCTCTTTCTTTCCAGTTTCGTTCCCACTCGAGATCCCATTCGTCTATTAAATAAAGAAAAAGCCCTTCTTTACTTTTAAAGTGATAATAAATATTCCCTTTACTGCTTCCCGTAGCTTCTACAATTTCCTCAATAGACGTAGCTTTATAGCCTTTTTGAGAAAACAACGCTTTAGCGGCATCTGCCACTTTTCTTTTGGTTTGTTCACTTTGAAGCTTTTTTTTATTCAAGCTATTTCCACCGCCCGGCACATTTATTATTTATACTGAACATTCGTTTTGTATTATCTGACACCTATACTACATAGGAAAAACCCTTTTGTCTAGTGAGAAAACCTAGTTTATACCTTTTTATATGAATCGTGACAAAATAAAAAAACAAAGAGATTGTGACTTAACGAAATGAATCCAATCTAAAGACGAACAAATGGGATACATGAAACCTACCACCATTACCATGAAAAAATCCGAACGAATTTGATTCTCCATCAAGAATCTCAATTCCTCGTTCGGATTTTCCTTCAACGAAACTACTTTTGCCCCAGCCTTGTTTAATCATTCAATTTCTTTGTCATAAATACACTGTATGGATCTTCTTTGTAGGTAGAAAACGGTTCGCACTCGTAAAATCCAAAACTGGCGTATAGCTTTCTAGCCGGTTCAAAAGCGGGTGCGGATCCTGTTTCTAAGCTTAAGCGTCGGTACCCTCGTTTTTGTGCTTCATTTATTATGTACTGCAGCAGCTCTCTAGCAATTCCTTTCCGCAAATGAGCCGTGGCTGTTCGCATCGATTTAATTTCTCCGTGATGCTCATCTAGCTCTTTTATAGCCCCGCATCCTGCTAGCTGACTGCATTCCCACACGCTCCAAAACGTAATGTCCTGTTGTTTTAAGCTTTCAATATCTAGAGCATGAATACTTTCAGGCGGCGAATGTAAGTTCATTCCTTGAAGGTGTGAACTTACTAATTCAATAACTTCATTGTTCGTTAAGTGGTCTCTTTTTATTTTAATCATTTTCTCTTCCTTCCTGCTACTAACGGGTGGTCAACTACAAACCTACTTATGAATAAATTCACTGTCAACCTTTAAAAATCCTTTTATACACTCCCTTCTTTTTCTCAGTTATTAAAACCGACTTTGCCAAGCAGATGTTTCATACATTGTTAAACGGAGGTGAAATTCGTTGAAGAAGGTTTTATTTTGTCTTGTCCCTCTTTTGTTTTTATTATCCGCCTGCTTTAGTGATCCTGTTCAAGATGATTTAATCAACTATAACAATCAAGATTTAAAAAAAGCCGCTCAGCTTGAAAAAGAAGCGATTGACGCATATGATTCTGTTACGGGCGCTAACTACACAAGTGACGCAGTGATGTATGATACGATGACGAGTGAAGTCATTCCTACCTATCGTAAATTTGTCGACGAACTGGAAAACATCGATGTAGAAACCGACGAGCTTCGAAAGGTTCATGAAGGCTATATAAAGGCTGCCAATACCCAGTATAATGCTTTCATTAAAATTGTCAGCGCTTTAGAAAAGCAGGACCGCAACCTTATTGCTGAGGCAAACGCTATGCTTGATGAGGCACGAAAAGGGATACGCGATTACAATGCAGCTATTAAAAAGTTGGCTAAAGAACATGATGTGAAAATTGAAGAACCAAAAACACAGCGAGAAAACAGCCTATAGTTTTGATGCAAAAAGAAGGTCTCTAAAAATAGTAAGAGACCTTCTTTCGTATGGTGTTTCACTTTTTCTACGTTCAATAAATAAAGATGAGTGTTAAGAAATATTGCTTAAAGAAGCATAATAAGAGGCAATAATTTCTTCGTCTGAATGCGGAATTTCCTTTCCTTTTACAAGCTGAGCGCCGTTAATACAGCCGCTTGTAAGTAAAATAATATCATTCGGCTTTCCTAAAGAAAGCGACTTTAATACTCCTTCCGTTCGAGTAGGGGCGCGGTGAATATTGCTTGCGCTCGGATTCGAAAAACCTGTCATCACTTGATCTACGATTATGTTCGGATCATGATGACCTGGATGATCAACCGTTACGATAATTTCATCAGCTTTTCCTTCAATGGTGCGCGCCATTTTAGGCATTTTGTTAAAATCTCGAATGCCGATCCCTGCAATCATGACAATCAGCTGGTTGTACTCCATTTTTTTTACTTCTTCGACCAAACGAGTAAGAGCAACAGGCGTATGGGCATAGTCTAAGATCACTTTTTGGTTATTAGGACCTTCTATCACTTGAAAGCGCCCTTCTGGACTTTCCAATTGAGGAAGCACGCTAATAATATCTTCAATGTGGTATTCAAAGTAAAGGGCTGTACCAATGGCCGCTAACACGTTGGCAATGTTGTAATCGCCATATACAGGCACTGCTACTTTGTATGACTGTCCTTTATAAAGTAAATCAAAGAAAGAGCCTCCTTCTTTGACAATAATGTTTTCTGCTTGCAGAGTTGCTTCCGCATTATTTAATAAACTATACGTGACTTTAGGTCCTTTAAATACCCTGCTTAAGTCTTTACCCATGTCCTGATCATCTATATTAATAACGGCATGTTTGGCCTGTTGAAATAATTTCATCTTGCATTTTTTATAGTGCTCAAACGTTTTATGATACTCTAAATGCTCTTCGGATAAGTTTGTGTGAATGGCTACATCAAAATAAATATTTTCTACTCGCTGCTGATCAATCGCAATTGACGACACTTCCATCACTGCTGCTTCATCACCTCTTGTATACAAATCATTAAAGATTTTATGCAAGTCTACCGATTCCGGCGTTGTAGGCGTACTTTTTTTATAAACTAACTTCTCCTTCGATGACCAAATCCCAGTCGTTCCAATCGCTCCTGTCGGCAATTTTAAAAGAGTTAACAGCGACCTCACGTAAGCTGCTACGGTTGTTTTACCATTTGTACCTGTAACGCCAATTGTCTCAATTTTTTCATCCGTATAATCAAAATACATTTTAGAAAAAGATGCCATTACTTTACGGACGTCGTCAACAGCTAAAAACGTACAGTGAGCATACTGAGTGCTTAAAAGACGAAGCTGCTCAACGCTTGTCCCAAATACTGCTACCGCTCCTCTAGATATAGCTTCTTTAATATATTGATGTCCATCTTCATTTTCACCTTTTATACTAAAAAATACGGATCCGTCGTGAACTTGCTTTGAATGATATGTGAGATGGGTGATTGTTTGAGATGCAGGCCCAAAAATATGTTTAATTGATAAGTCGGTTAATGTATCAAAGTGGATGTTCATAGCTATTCCTCACAGTATATAAATTTTATTTTTAATATGTTCTAAAATCCCTTAAATACTCTTTGAAGGATATTTTTTCTTTATTTCCATTTATAAAGAACTTTCTACAATTCAATCTTTTTATTTTGCTTTCATGTGTAGAACGAAAATAAAGAAAAGACGGATCACTATTTTTTAAAACTAAAAGCATGTAAAATATGGATGAACTGTGTATACCATACCAGCAGAAAAAGCAAAGCATTGTAGTAAAATATTCCCCCTATACGTGCAAAATGAAACTCTTCTTTAAAATAACTTCATAGAGTGAGTTGAATCATGATAAATACTTGAACGTGGGATAAGAAAGGTTACTGTATTAATCGGCCCCTCCTTTTGCAAAATAATAAAGAAAACATCATAATAAAAGGTGCGCATAACAGCGTGAATGACTCTGTTTTGAAAGGATGGACTACAGCAAATGACGCGTTCTCTTTTAGCAATTGAACCACTTCCTCTTTTATTTTATCAACAGCCTACACTTGAATTAGCTCAGTCGCTGTTAGGATGTCTTCTTGTTCACGAAACGGCAGAAGGAACTGCATCTGGTTTTATTGTAGAAACGGAGGCTTATAAAGGGCCTTTCGACCGAGCAGCTCATAGCTTTAATAACCGGCGCACAAAAAGAACGGAGGTAATGTTCGGTCCTCCTGGTCATGCCTATACGCATACAATGCATACACATTGTTTACTCAATGTTGTAAGTAGCGACATCGATTGCCCAGAAGGCGTCCTCATTCGAGCTATTGAGCCATTTAGCGGAAAAAATTTGATGAAAAATAGACGTCGAGGGATGGAAAATGAAATAAATTGGACAAACGGTCCTGGGAAACTAACAAAAGCACTAGGGGTTTCAATGGATTTGTACGGTCATGATTTAACTAGCCCTCCTCTTTATATTGCTCGTGGCTTCACTCCTTCAGAGATTTCCGCCGGACCTCGCGTTGGCATTGATAATTCTGGTGAAGCGAAGGATTACCCTTGGCGCTTTTGGGTTACCAATCACCCGTTTGTATCGAAGTTCAGGTGAACAAAAAACGAAGTGATTTATTAACGAAAATAAAAGAAGCACCTCTTTTTAGAGATGCTTCTTTTTGCTTACGCCCACCACATTTGTGAGGGAGTTTCTTCAATTAATACACTTTGTAAGTTTGTAACCGCGCGTTTAAATCCTTCTTCAATCGACATGATTGGATCTTCATGCTCGATGCTGACTACATAGTCGTATCCGTATGTGCGGAGTGCACTCATCATATCAGACCACTCTTTCACATCATGTCCGCATCCTACGGATCTAAACGTCCATGCACGCGTTTGGACTTCTCCGTATGGCTGCATATCCGTCAGTCCATACATATTAATATTATCCTGGTCCAAGTACGTATCCTTTGCATGGAAATGATGAATCGCATTTTCTTTTGCTAAAATTTTAATAGCTCCTACCGGATCAATTCCTTGCCACCATAAATGACTTGGATCAAGGTTAGCGCCAATCGCTGGACTTGTTTTTTCGCGAAGCTTTAGCAGCGTATACGGAGTATGAACTAAAAATCCACCGTGAAGTTCTAAACCAATTTTCACGTTATGCTCCTCCGCTAGCTCTCCGATTTCTTTCCAATAAGGAACAAGCTTATTTTCCCACTGCCAATTCAATACGTCTCCATACTCGTTAGGCCAGGGAGTAACAGGCCAGTTTGGGTACTTCGCTTCTTCGTGATCTCCTGCTGTTCCAGAGAAGCAGTTAACCACTGGAACACCTACTAGTGATGCTAGTTGGATGGTCTTGCGAAGCGTTTCGTCAGATTCTTTTGCAAAACGTGCCTCAGGTGAAATAGGATTGCCGTGGCAGCTGAATGCACTGATTGTAAGTCCGCGGTCTTTTATCTGCTTCATATAGGCTTCTCTTTTTTGTTCATCTTCAAGCAGCTCATCTAACGGACAATGACTGTTTCCCGGATAGCCCCCCGTTCCGATTTCAACAGCATGAAGACCTGCTGCTTTTACTTTATCTAACATCTCTTCAAAAGAAAGATCCGCAAATAAGACCGTGAATACTCCAAGTTTCATTTTAATTTCCCCCTGTGCGATATATTTCGTCAATAATAGCTGAGACTTGAAGCGCTTCTTGTGGCTTTACCACTAATTCAGCATTTCCTTTACACGCTTCAACGAAATTTTTAGCCTGACTTAGGCTGTAATCATCTTCTCCATCTATCCAAGGTGACGTACTGTTCATGAGCATACCGTTTTTAGACGTGTATAGTTCAAACGGAAACACGCTTAAACCGCCATCTACCCCTGATATGCTTACGTGCTCTTCATCATCTTCGATATTAGCAGCCCAAGAAGTTTCTAAAAGAAGCGACGCTCCATTTTCAAATTTAATATAGGCCGTTACATGATCATCCACGCTGAATGCTTCATGATCAAATGCTCCCCATTGATTTAATTGGTTAGGCGTTTTACTCAGGTCATTATAGGTACTTCCCAGCACTTCAGTATGCTTTGGGTTTCCCATCAGCCAAAGCGTTAAATCAAGCAAATGGCAGCCGTAATCAATTAAGCTGCCTCCTCCTTGAAGATCTTTGTTCGTAAATACCCCCCAACCCGGAACCTTTCGGCGACGCATTGCTCTGACACGTGCAACTAATGGGCGCCCTACCTCTGTCATCATTTTTTTCGCTGCCTGTGCTTCTTTCATGAATCGGTAATGATACGCAATCGCTAACTGCTTACCTGATTCTCTAGCAGCAGCAAGCATTTCTTCACCTTGCTCTTTAGACATCGCCATTGGCTTTTCACATAGGACGTGAACGCCTGCTTTTAGCGCTTCTACTGCAAACTCTGCGTGAAATTTATTCGGTGTACAAATACATACAGCATCCACTTCTTTAAACATATCTTTGTAATCAACAAATACGTGAGGGATATTATGCTCATTGGCTACCTCTGTGGCTCTTTCACTATTAATATCGCTAAGCCCCCAAATCACACATTCATCACCCAGCTGTTTGAATGCCGGAATATGCCTGCTTACAGCAATCCCTCCTGCTCCGATTATGCCAATTCTCACGTTTTTCACCTCTTACACGCGCGTAATTTGTTTCGTTTGACTTGATTTTAAAGCTGCTAAAATAACAGCAAGTGATTTTAATCCTTCTTCACCAGGAACAGGAGATTCTTTATCTTCTGCAACTGCATCTACAAATTGTTCAATGACGTGAGAATTACCTTGGCCGCCCTCATCGTTCGACTGAATTTTTCCTAATTCATAGTTCACCACTTCACCCGTTGCATATTGTGCAACTAATGAATACGTCGGGTCGTCCTCCAAACGAAGAATCCCTTTCTCTCCGTAAACAATCGTGGAGTTATCTTCTTTTCCATTGTAAGCCCAGCTTGCCGCAAGCGTCCCGATAATCCCGCTTTCCGTTTTTAATACGCACACAGCATTGTCGTCTACATTTGCAAAGTCTTTTGCATTGCTTTCTACAAATGCACCGACTTCTACAATTTCTTCATTCAATATGTAGCGGAGCATATCGGTTTTATGAACGCCTAAATCCCCCATAGCCCCAATAAACGCTTCGTCTTTTTTGAAGAACCAGCTGTCTTTTCCGTCCACGCTCCAACCTTCAGGACCACCATGGCCAAAAGCCGTACGGAAACTGTAAATTTTACCGATTTCCCCTTTTTCAATAAGTTCACGAGCTTTTTGATGAGAAGCTACAAAGCGCTGATTATGTCCGATCATTAGTTTTTTACCGTTTGTTTTTGCTGCTTCAATCATGGCTTTCGCTTCTTCTTCTGATGTTGCCATCGGCTTTTCACACAGGACATGAACTCCGCTGTTTAACGCTGCAACCGAAATAGGCGCATGAAGATAATTGGGCGTACATACGCTCACTGCTTCCACTGTACCGCTTGCTAAAAGTTCTTCATAGTTTGTGTAAGCTTTTACACCGTACTGCTGTGCTACGCTGTTTGCACGTTCTGTGTTTATATCGCAAACGGCTACTAATTCTACTTGTTCATTCATCTTATATTCTGGTAAGTGACGGTGTTGCGCAATGCTTCCACACCCAATAACGCCAATTTTTACTTTTGCCATCTTCCCTATCCCCTTTGCTTAAGCATTATTAATTAGTTTTTAACAGCGATTGATTCAAGCGGTTGCGCATTGCCATAAACAGGACGTTTTCTCTCTGCTGGCTTCGCCCATTTAATAGCATTCATAATGACACGCTGAATGTCTTTGTTATGGTATGTTGGGTATGTTTCATGTCCAGGTCTGAAATAAAATACTTTTCCGTTTCCGCGTTTGTACGTGCAGCCGCTTCTGAAAATTTCTCCGCCTTCAAACCAGCTCGTGAAAACCAGTTCATCAGGTGCTGGAATATCAAAGTGCTCTCCATACATTTCTTCGCGCTCAAGCTCGATAAATTCACCAATACCTTCCACAATCGGATGACTCGGTTCTACTACCCACAAGCGCTCTTTTTCATCTGCTTCACGCCATTTTAAGTCGCAGCTTGTGCCCATTAACGTTTTGAAAATTTTAGAAAAGTGACCTGAGTGTAAGACAATAAGCCCCATACCGTCTAGCACGCGCTGCTTTACTTTCTCAACGATCTCATCTTTTACTTCGTCATGTGCTAAATGACCCCACCATACTAAAACATCCGTTTGATTTAATACTTCTTCAGTCAACCCGTGTTCTACTTCGTCTAATGTGGCGGTGTGCGTGCGAAACCCTCCTTCTTCTAAAAAAGAAGCGATGGCACCATGGATGCCTTCAGAGTAAATTTCTCTTACAACCGGATTTTTCTGTTCATGACGATTTTCATTCCATACTGTAACATTAATCATTTTCATATCCCCTTTTTTTGTGAATGCTAACTTATATCCCCTTTTTTTATAAACGCTAAACTTTGGTTAACCGGTTAACTTACTGTGATTCACCCGCGCTTAGCAGTCGAATCTCGAATAATAAGTTCAACCGATAACTTCACATGCTGCAGCGTGCTGAAACGGTGTTCAATTGCTTGAATAACAGACGTAGCGGCGACGACTCCTTTGTTAAATACATCTTGACGAATGGTTGTTAGACTTGGAGATGCATAGCTGCTAAACGTTATGTCATCAAACCCTACGATTGAGTAGTCCTGCGGAATTTTTTTCCCCTTTTCTTGCAGTGCTTTCATAATCCCAAGCGCCAGCGTATCAGAGGATGCAAAAACCGCCCGAATATCCTTATGATCTTGCAGCAGCTTGTTCCCTAAATTGTAACCGTTATCAAAAGAACTTTCGTTCACTTCAAAAACAAATGTCTTTGATGGTGTAATGCCCGCTTCTTTTAATGCTTTCTCGTAGCCTATATACCTTTTTTTATCCACTGGACTATTGACGAGGTGATGCGCAACAAACGCAATTTCTTTGTGCCCCAAATTCACTAAATGTGTTGTAGCTAGATATCCTCCATACTCATCGTCTACGGAAATATGATGATAATCACGTTCGTACCTTTCGTATGTATCTACTAGCACAATCGGATTCGATAACGCTTTCATTTTCTCATACAATCGATGAGGGAAGGCTCCTAAAAACAGAAGACCATCAATATTTCTCGTTCGAATCCATTTTAGGCAATCAACTGGGCTACTCGCTCCAGATATGACTAGATCATAACCATGCTTACGGATTACATATTCAATTCCACTAATCATTTCGCTGTAATAATGGTTATCTTTAAATATAGTAGAAAGTGAATCATCTGTAAGCGGGAACATAACGCCAATCATATTTGACTTTTGTTTCGAAAGACTAACGGCGGTTAAATTTGGTTCGTAGTTTAATTCTTTTACCGCTGTTAAAATTCGCTCTTTTGTTTCATCGGATACTTTGTTAATTCCGTTTAAGACGTAAGATACTGAAGCTGCAGACACCCCTGCATGCTTTGCTACATCACGAATCGTTATCTTTTCTCCCATAAAATCTCTCCAGTTAAACGGTTAACTATTTACTCGTTCATTATAATTCACTCCTTTATTATCAGTCAACGTATTTTTTTAAATTATCTGTTAACTATTATAATATCTTCCTAGATTGGTATGTTTTAAGCAGTGACAAGATGTATTGACACCTGTTAATCTTTGAAACGTACATATAAAGTTCGGTGCACAGCACGCACCGATCCGTGATAAAAGGGGCGTTCAAAAGGATTTCAGGAGGTACTTACTTTATGTTTAAGAAACTAGCAATTATTGGAGCACTAGCAGTTCCTATGTTCGGCATGAGTCACGGGGCAAATGCCGCTGAAACAACTCATCGCGTAAAATCCGGAGAGACTCTTTACAAGATTGGCGCTGAATACGGCGTTACGGTTAAACAGTTAAAAGAAGCGAATCACAAATCTACCGACTCTATTAATGCAAATGAAACATTAACAATCCCTAACTCTATTAGCGAAAGTGATAAAGATCTGTTAGCTCGCCTTGTACAAGCTGAAGCAAAAGGCGAACCTTACGCTGGCAAAGTGGCTGTAGCAACAGTCGTTTTAAACCGCGTGGATAGCGATTCTTTCCCAAACTCTATTCATGATGTCATTTATCAAGGTACACAGTTTACACCTGTACAAAACGGTGAAATTAATAAAGCAGCGGATGCTGAAGCAAAAAAAGCTGTAAATGAAGCACTAGCTTTTAGAGGTCAAGGAAAAGGTTCGTTATTCTTCTTTAATCCAGATAAAACAAGCGACCAATGGCTTCGTCAAAAACAGGTTACGATTACAATCGGAAATCACGTTTTTGCAAAATAAACAAAAAAAGCACTCAGATGAGTGCTTTTTTTAATATGCAACAAGTAAGCTTAATAGAACAGCTATAATAATAATAGGCAATACGTATTTAACTAGAAAGAACCATGTGTTGAATAATTTAGCGCCTTTTGTACTTCCTGAAATAAACTCTTCATACACGGCTTCTTTTTTCATTTTAAATGTCACAAAAATCGCAATGGCTAAACTTCCAAGAGGCAGCATTAAGTTGCTCACAAAAAAGTCAGCTACGTCAAATATACTTCTGCCAAAAAGTGAGACATGTTTTAGTACACCAAACGAAAGCGCTGATGGGATACCTACCACAAACACAAGAATCCCTGATAAAGAAGCGTAGCGAGTTCGTTTTGTCTGATCGTCTTTGGTTAAAGCAGCTACGATAATTTCCAGCAGTGAAAAAGCGGACGTAAGCGTAGCGAATAGAAATAAAATTAAAAACAGTGCTAAAAAGACGGTACCAAACGGCATTTTCTCAAATACTGTTGGCAAGACCACAAACAAAAGTCCAGGTCCTTCAGTTGGCTTTAATCCAAACGAAAAAACGGCTGGAAAAATAGCCAAGCCCGCCAGCAGCGAAACAAACAAGTTCAAAATAGCAATGGTGCCAGCTGAACGCGTCAAGCTTACTTTTTTCCCTAAATAAGAGCTATATGTCACCATGCAGGATAAACCTACGCAAAGCGAGAAAAACGACTGACCAAGCGCATAGAGAACAGATGACCCTGTAATGGCTGAAAAATCCGGTTTCAAAAAGAACTTTACTCCGTCCATTGCTCCGTCTAACGTTAAAGAACGCACCACGATAATGATAAAACAAATAAATAACAGCGGCATCATGTATTTATTAGCACGCTCTATTCCTTTTTGTACGCCTTTTGAAATAACAAACACTGTAATTAGTAAAAACAGCGCCTGTGCACCTAATACTACATAAGGTTGGCTAATGACGGCATTAAACAACGGGCCGTACTCTTTTCCGCTTAGCATACCGGTTACGCTCATAATCGTATATAAAATCACCCAGCCGCCAACGACGCTGTAAAAGGAAAGCAAAACGACACAGCTTAGTACTCCCAGCCTGCCAATCCATACCCAAGCGGATTTTGGAGCAATTGCCTTATAAGCACTAATCGCTTCTTTCCCCGTATGTCTTCCAATGATAAATTCTGCCAACAGAAGCGGCAATCCAATAAAAATCGTAAATAAAATAAACAACGCAAAAAACGCTCCACCGCCACTGGTTCCCGTTACGTATGGAAACTTCCATATCGCTCCTAGACCAATTGCTGCCCCAGCAGATGCTAAAATAAAACCGAGGCGTGAAGACCACTGATTTCCTTTACTCATATAATGTTACTCTCTCCTCTTCTAAACTCAAAACTCACCTGATTAGTACTGTACCATAAATGCAGAAGAAAATCATTCCCGTTTTACTTTTTTCTATAAAACGATATCTATATAGAATAGAAAAAATGAAGAAGCAGCTGCTTCTTCATTTTAAGGTCGGTGTTTCTATTCAAAATTTATTCTCTGTACGATGATTCATCTCCACGGTAGGCTTCTTGATTTGAAATTTCTTCAATATGCATATGCCCTTCTCTCTCTAAACGAAGGACCGTACGCTCTGCATCTTCATAGCTCTCGCACGTCACTTGTTTATATTCCATATCATCTTTATCTGTGTAGGCGACTAAATATGTTTCCATTTTAACTCCTCCTATATAACCTGTATGTAACGTATGTTGCCTTTTTCGTTTATTTCTAAACATATAGGCTCCAAAC
The DNA here is from genome assembly GCF_057586255.1 of Priestia sp. SRI_019. Classification (NCBI taxonomy): domain Bacteria; kingdom Bacillati; phylum Bacillota; class Bacilli; order Caryophanales; family Bacillaceae; genus Priestia; species Priestia sp. SRI_019. The sequence continues at coordinate 649,715 of NZ_JBYCZN010000002.1, forward strand.
ATAAAGCCTAGCATACTATAATAGCGGAACTTCAATTTAAAAAAGTTGAATTTTTCATTATGCGCCGATGCAACATGGAGGTTACACTTATGACATTTATTTTATCATTCGTACCAATTGTTGTTCCTTTTGGTATTTTAATTAGCTTAATTGCTTTTACAGCTGCTTTTTTACAATCAAAAGAGCATCATAAAAAGCTCTAGCTTACAAAAGCTAGAGCTTCTTTTTAAAAACGTCTATAACGTTTAATCAGTCCCACAATAATGGCAATTGCTAATAAAACAATCGAAATGATAACAGTAATGACAATTGGCTGATTTCCACTTTGCTTCACTGCAATGGCAACATAAGCCCAGATAAAAACAAGCGGATAAACAGCGTCTCGGTTTTTTAATGTAAACACAATGCCCAGCGCAGCTCCTACCAGCAGCATAATGATCGTCCATGCTAACTCGTTTAGGCCAAGCAAGCGCTGTATTCCATTTGCTTGAAATACGACAAACACATTGACGATAGTCGCAACAGAAATCCATCCAAGATAAAGCGAAATTGGCAGACGCATAAACCATGTCGTCATCCGAGAATGCTGAATAATGGAATACACAATCATTAATGTACCTAAAATAAAGAGCATAACTAAAAGGGATAACTTATAGTAATCGTTTTGGAAAATAAAGATCCACGCACTATTTAACAAACAGTTTAGAAAAAACCAAATGCCGATACGTGCATATATTTCCTTTTGATCTTCTCTTGCAAAAAATTGGCGTATAACCCAAATGGTTAATAACAAATAAATAACGCCCCAGATAGCAAAGGCATAACCCGCTGGTGTAAACAACGTAGGAACTTGCGCAGAAGCCTCTGCCGTTGTTTTTCCTCCTATTGGAATGGCATTTGCTAAATAATTCACAAGCAGTGTAATAGCCAAGCCTACTGCATTTAATATAGCATACAAACGAAATTTCGCCATTTTGTTCTCTCCTTTCTTCTATTTATATGGGAATGTTTCGGAGACGAAAACGGCTCTTCCCTTCATTAATACCTCTTCTTCCCTAAAAATATGCATTTTTAAACAAAAATGATTAAAAATAGCTTTAAGAAGCTCCCTCTTTAAGAAATTTAAGAAATAAAAACGGTTAGCGCACATTTTCCCATAACGCTTTCTATTTTTCAGAATATATGGTAAGTTAAACATAGATTAATAGGAAGTCCACTAGGGGTGCCCACCGGCTGAGACAAGTTTTCTTGATCCCTTTGAACCTGATCTGGCTCATACCAGCGTAGGAAAGTGGCAATGTTCAGTTTTTTACTGTCCTTTGCCACTCCGTTTATAAACGGAGTGTTTTTTATTTCCTTTATGTGCTTGTTTGTGACTTCCTCATATTAAAGGAGGATTTTGATGTCATTTTCATCTCAATTAAGACAAGAAGCAAACTATATTTACGAAGCCATTTTTAACCATCCTTTTATTAAAGGAATTGCTGAAGGAAACGTGCCAAAAGAAGCGCTGATTCACTACGTTTCTCAAGATTACGAATACTTAACAGCATTTGTTCGCATTTACGGGGCTGCTTTAACAAAATGCCGCACGCGTACCGAAATGGAAGCCTTTAATGCCGGCATTTCTACGGTATTACATAGTGAAGTACATCCTCACAATAATTTTTGTGAAGTAGCAGGCGTACGTTATGAAGACCTTCACACTGAGACGCTTTCACCGACGGCCAGCCACTACATTAACCATATGACAAGTGTTGCGCACACAGGCAGCTTAGCGGAAATCATTGCAGTGCTTCTTCCATGTCCATGGACGTACGTTGAAATTGGCCAGCGCATTACAGAACAAGTAAATCCATCTCCTTCTCATCCTTTTTATGAATGGATTCAGTTTTATAATAATGAAGAAATGAATGGCACAACACAATGGTTTTGTAACAAGCTTGATGAACTCGCCGAACAAGCGACTGAAGAAGAACGTAACCGTATGAAAGATCACTTCATCAAAAGCTGTGAACTGGAGTATTTATTTTGGGAAATGGCATATACCCAAGAAAAATGGCCGCTTTCTCAGCTTTCACTTTCAAAATAACGAAAAAGCCTCCTGTCAGGAGGCTCTTTTATTTCAATAATTTTTTGATCATTTTCAAGCTTTGTTTTTCCGAAGGATAGCGGAATGACAAATCAAACTTGGTTGTTTGAGACAGCATGCTTTTAAAATGAGTGAATGTCTGAAAGCTGTCTTTTCCATGATATTGACCCGTGCCGCTTTCTCCCACTCCGCCAAACGGCAAATATGGCGTAGCGATATGCATAAGCGTATCGTTTATACAGCCTCCTCCAAATGAAAGGCGCTCCGTTATGACGTTTTGCACATCTTCACTTTCTGTAAATAAGTAAAGAGCTAACGGCTTAGCTTTTTCTTGAACTTTATGAATGACTTCGTCTAGTGTTTCATATTCAATCATAGGAAGAATAGGTCCAAAGATTTCTTCTTGCATAACATCTGATGTCCAGCTTACTTCACTTAACAACGTAGGTTCTATTGTTAGCGTGTCCTTATTGTACCCGCCTCCAACTATAGCATTTCCGTCTTTTAAAAACTCAACTAGCCGAGTAAAATGGCGCTCACTGACAATACGGCCGTAGCGGTCGCTTTCAAGCGGATTGTTACCGTAAAATTGAGAAATTGCTTCGCGAAGTTTTTCTACAAGCTGCGCTTTTACCTTTTTATGCACGAGCAAATAATCGGGAGCAACGCACGTTTGGCCTGCATTCATCCCTTTCCCAAACATAATTCGCTTCGCTGCAAGATCTAGATTTGCGTCTTCATGTACAATGCACGGACTTTTTCCGCCTAGCTCAAGCGTGACGGGGATAAGCTGCTTCCCTGCTTCTTGCATAATAATTTTCCCTACATTTACACTTCCCGTAAAGAAAATATAATCAAGGGGCTGTTTTAAAAGCAGGCTTGTCGTGTCTACAGCCCCTTCAACCACCGTCACAAATGCTGGGTCAAAAGCTTCAGCAAGTAATTCTTGTATAACGCGAGATACGCTAGGCGTTAGTTCAGAAGGTTTTATAATCGCCGTGTTTCCAGCGGCAATCGCTCCTACTAAAGGAGACAGTGCTAATTGAAACGGATAGTTCCACGGAGCAATAATTAACGCGACTCCATACGGTTCAGGAACAATTTTCCCTTTAGAGCCCACATGTGTTAAAGCGGTTTTTACTTTTTTAGGCTTCATCCATTTTGCTAAATGCTTAAGCGTAAACCGAATTTCCTCTAGTAAAATCCCAATTTCCGACGTGTACGCCTCTACTTCAGATTTATTTAAATCTTGTTTTAAAGTATCCATAATTCTCTGCTCGTTTTGTTTGACTGCGTCTCTTAGCTTTTTCAGCGCTTGAATGCGGCTGCTGATACTCTTTGTCTTTTGCGCATAGAAGTATTGTTTTTGTGTAGAGACAATATGCTCAATGACCGTTTCATCTGTGATATAAAATTGCTCGTGGTTCATCTCTTTCATCTCCCTATAAACATTCGCTTTCAACTGTAGCAAGCAAGTTTTTTAATAGCTCAACTGCCTCATTTAAAGCTAATGAATAATATCTCTGCGTTCCTTTTTGCTCAATTTGCACAAGCTTTTGATCGCGTAAAATTTTCAAATGATGAGAAATTGCCGGTCGTGATAGCGTAGACTCGTTTGCAATTTCATTTACGGTTAAAGGCTCTTTTTCCGCAAGCAGCAAAATAATATCTTGTCTTGCTGAATCACTTAGCGCCTGAAAAATAGGAATGCTGGCACGAAATAACTCGACTGCTTTTTCACTCATATAGATTCCCCTTTATTTAATTTCTTGTGTTCTTCGGACAACGGATGTAAGCCACTTTCTTGGCACGAAGCGCGGGATGAACGTGGCGAGACGAAACTGCACTCCTGGTACGATAACCGTCTGCCCTTTCATAAATTTTTTATAGCCAACTTTCGTTACTGTTTCTACATCCATTGCACCGCTTTGAAAAAGCTTGGAGCTGCTTAGCTGGGCGCGGTCGCTAAAACCCGTTTTAGTTGGACCCGGGCATAGAGCGCTTACCGTTACATTGGTACCTTTTAATTCATTTTCAAGGGCCTCTGTGAAAGACAATACGTACGCTTTTGTTGCATAATACACCGTCATAAGCGGACCCGGCATAAATGCAGCAACGGACGCAATGTTTAAAATTTTACCGTGATTTCGTCTGACCATATCCGGTAAAAATAATTTTGTTAAATGAGTTAATGATCGGATATTTAAGTCAATCATGTTTAACTCGTCGTCTAAAGCTGTTTCAATAAATTTGCCGTATAGTCCAAAACCAGCATTATTCACTAAATAGTCAACGTGCATTTTTTTATTTTTAAGTTCTTCATATAGTGACTGTATCTCTTCTTCTCTTGATAAATCCTTAACAACCGTTATCACGTCAATATTATAAGTAGATTTTAAATTCTCTCTAATCGCTGTTAGTTTATCAGCGCTTCTGGCAACTAAAATTACAGGATGCCCATCCTTTGCGAATTGATAAGCTAACTCTTTACCTATTCCTCCGGACGCACCGGTGATAAGTGCATAATGCTGTGACATAGTGTTCACTCCTTATGTTTATATGTTCAAGAACTTAAACGTTTAAACTTATCTTATAGGATTCATTTTTTCCCGTCAACTGTTTTCTATACTCTCCTTTTCTTTTATGTTTTCCATTTTTGCCATTTGCGCATTTCTGTACATTTTTTTACAAAATATGCGTTTTCTTTACATAGAAGGCTAATGTCGTCTAGTTTTGACAACCTTTGTCACCTAGCAGGAAAACAAGTGAAGATATGGTGAATACAACATACAACAAATAATCCATTACATAGTTGGATGAAAATAGATAAGGGAGGAAATGAAAAATGATGGAGACATATACAATTAAAAAAGTAAGTGATCAATTAGAGGTAGAAAAGAAAACGCTAAAACAATGGGAAAAATTATTGGGCAGCTATTTAACAATTGAACGAGTAGATGGGGCCCGTGTCTATACAGAGGAACAAATTGAATTATTTAATGATATTAAACAGCTGTTTGATGAACAATGTACGTTAGATGAAGTCAAAGAATATGTTCAGCTGCTGATAAAGGAACAAGAAGAGCAGGAACATTTAGTGATGGAATCAGAGGCAGCGGTTTCAAAAGAAGAAGAACCGCCACAGTTGAAAACAACAGCTAAAAAAGAAAATGTCATTGATTTTCAAGAACATTCCAATAAACAAATGAAACAAGAAAAGAAAAAGGCTGCCGAAAAGCAGGAAAGCATTTCAGAAAACAAGCAAGAGAAGACCCCTCCTATACCTGAAGCACGATTAGCTACTGAAGAAGAAAAGCAGGCTATTTCTGCTTCTATTGAAGAGCCAAAACCAAACGACCTTGTTGTGAATGAAAAAGAACTGCTTCAAGGGGAATTAGTAGAAGCTGTTCGCCGCTATGAAGATGTGTTTGAGGTACTTGATACGTTTAAAGCTGATTTGTTAAAAGAAATGCGAGAAGGTATGCGAAATGAAGTTCGCGAAGAAATTGTAGGAGAAGTAAAAAGAGAGCTTGAAAAAAGTGCTACTCAAACTGTAGAAATGGTGGAGTCGGTCGGGGCATACATCTCTGAGTCTTCAGAACGCAGCGCAAGAGATGTAGAAAATATGTCTAAAAAAATTATCCGTTCTAACGAAAAATCGTTTGATGAAGTCACTTCTTTGATTGAAGATTATTCAACAATCGCTGAAGAGAAAACTGAGGATATGCGCCTGTTCATGAAAGATGTGATGGAGAATGCGGATGAATCCTCTAAAGAAATGCAGTATTTATTAGACCGATTCTCAAGCAATTCCACCGTTGCGATGAATCAAGTAAAATTTATGGTTGAAAAATTAAACAATTCTTCAACTAATACAACAGAAGAGCTTCGTGATTTAATTGATTCAATGAATGAGGAACGAGTCTATTATTTAAAAGAAATGGAGAAAGAACGTAAGCTTCATCGTCAAAGCGTAGCTGAACGCGAAGAGATGTTTAGTGATTTTGTCCAAACCTTTAGACAAACCGCCGCTGCTGATATGAAGCGAAAAAGGAAGTGGTGGAAGCTGTTTCTCTCCTGAAAACACCGGCCCTATGGTAATAGGGCCGGTGTTTTTTAATAGTATGAACAATCGTAGTTTGTATGTAAGAAATGTTAAGGTAACGCGTGGCGATGAGACGTTATACTTTGAAAAACATGATAGCCGCTTACCGATACGCCTATAGTTCCTGCTCCTGGAAATACTGTATCTCCGCATAACCACATTCCTTGTAAGCCAGATCGATGCGAAATGCTGTTGAACAAGGCATGATCTAACGTTTGCGGAAAGCCTCCCACTCCGCCGCTTGGGCGAGAAGTGAACCTTTCCCATGCTTTAGGAGCTCCCGAAATTTGATGCTCTGCTTTTTCAATGCTAGGAATAATGGTTTTAATGCCTGCTACCATTTTTTCTTCAAGAACTTGTTTTTGAAGATCATAGGCTTCTTTGGTACTCCACTTGCTAAGATCAATGTGAGTAGACGCTGTAATTGTACGCTTGCCTTCAGGCGCTCGAAAACGATCATCAGGATGAGAGACTGAGAGAAATAAATGATTTCCTTCCGTCATTTCCCCTTGTTCGGATTGAAGTACTTGCTGAAACAACTCTACCTTTTGCGGCAGATCTCTTTCATCAATCGCAAAATACATCGAAAACGTTCCCCACTGCGGAAGCTCGCTTTTTTCTTTTGCCCGCTTATGAATATGCTGGTAATCTTCATCATGCAGCAAAGACTTTAAGCTTTGAACCGGCGCGTTGCATACAACGTCTGATGCACGGTAATGGTTACCTCTATGATCATGTACGATCCACCCGTCATTATCACGCTCTATCTTTACTACTTTCCTTCCTAGAGTGGTTTTTCCTCCGTTGGCTTTAATCGATTTTTGCAGCGCTTCTGCGACTTTGTATAAGCCGCCTTTTACATAAAAAGCACCTTCGTGATAAATATCCAACGCTAAACATCCAATAAGCATTGAACAGTTCTCACTCGTTGTCTGCATGCTGTCTATTAATTGACCATCAACAAAATGAAGAAAGTCCGCTTCGTCTACCAAGCTGTGTTTTTTTAGTAAATAACTAAACGATTGATGAAAATAAGGCAACAGCTTCACAGAACCAACATTCAACGAACTTACCAGCCTGCTCCACTCACCGACTGTTAGAGGAGGAAGAACCGGCAGAGACTGCATAAGCTTGCGAATTTCTTTTGCAATTCTAAAAACATTTTCATAAAAGCTCCTAATATTTTTTGCTTTATGAGGAAATTGTTTTTGAAGATAGGAAATATGCTGATACCGGTCTTGATAATAAATCAGTGTACGATGAGGAAGATGAACTTTCATGATTTTCTCAAGAGAAACCTTTTCAATTTCTAGGCCAAGGTACGTGCCGATTCGCTCATGTACCCCTCCGTGCTCAAATCCCATTCCAAGCGTCGCCCCAACAGGAAACGTATACAAATGACGCTGAAATTTCCCTGCACAGCCTCCCCATTCTCGAGAAGCTTCTAAAACCGTCACTTCATAGTCATGTTTAGCTAAAAGCGCTCCCGCTGTTAACCCACCTATTCCTCCGCCTATTACGACAACTTGCTTATGCATGTTTTCACCTTCTTTTAGCTCTTTCTTCTATTGTGCAAAAAAAAGAAGCTCACCGCAATTTAGAAGCGGCTCGTTACTGAAATAAAAAAGCCGTGAATGATCTCACAGCTTTTTGGCTTATTTTGTAATCACTCCACAAACAATCCGATCTCCTGAGTTTCCTGAAGGATCCGTTGTGTAATCGTCGACTTTATCATGTATCACTAATGCCGATCCATCCATATCCAAAAGAGAATTCGGCTTTCCTTCTTGCAGAGTGACAAGAGAAGCAAAAATTTCTGTATCTACTTTGCCATTTGGAGCAACTTCTAGATTGGGCAAATCACCTGCATGCGGGCCTTTTGTATTTTTAAAGCCGTGTTCACGTTTAAAAGGATTAAAATGGGCACCCGCTGTTTTAAAATCCGGCACCTCACATTTTCCTATTTCATGAATATGAAATCCATGTCTCCCCGGTGAAAGACCTTGAGCAGTTAATTTAATGTGCACGCCGTTCTTTGCTTCTGACAGGGTAGCCTCTCCTACTTTTTTGCCCGATGTATTTGTTAAATCCACTTTAACAGGTTCTACCGATACTTCGCTTGTTTCTTTTGCTTCCTCTGTTTTCAGGTGGTTTTCATGAGCGTTATTTTGCTCTTTTACCATGCTGCATGCTCCTAACCATAACAGAACAAAGACTACGCATCCGTTCATTATCAACTTTTGCATCCGTGATTCCTCCTTTTTCTTATTTATCACCATCCTTTCACTATTTTCCTTTTTTTAGACATCAAAAATAAGATTAAGACATACGTTCACCTTACCAATAAAAAAACCCGAACGAGTTGGATTCTTAATGAAGAACCTCGATTCATCGTTCGGATTTTCCTTCAACTAAAATACTTTGCTTTAACGTCTTACTTCTGTTTAAAGTTGTATTCTTTTTCCGTTCCGTTTGAAAAACGAACTTCTAATTCAAACGACTGAAAATCTTTTTTTAGACCAAACGCATCGATTACTTCCTTTTTTACATCTTCATTGGGCGTGCGCTGATCAAAATTTAACTTTTTAAATTTTGAAGATAATTTATTAAAAGCTTTGTCTCCGTTCAAGTGCTCATCGTTAATATTATCATCCACTTTGGCTTCTATCTCATCATTTTCATTTTCGTAGTCGGCTTCATAATCATTGTTGAGCCCCTTATAGTCTACTTCTAAATCAAATTTCGAAAAGTTAAAAGATGTGTTTTCGCTTTGATTATCATAGCTCATCGGCGTTCCGCCATTCGTCACGCCTTGTTTATTTTGAGCTTCTTTTGCCGGCGCTGCATCATCATTGTGGCATGCTGAAAGTACGCTAATACTTATAAGGGAAAAGAATATGAAAAAGGGTCGTTTCTTCACTGTATTTCCTCCTTTGACTTCACTCTTCCTTCCCTTTATGTCCACAAATTTGATTTTTATACGCCTCCACTAGAAAACCCCGCTCTCTAAAAAGAAAGCGGGGTTTTTCGTCTTGTTTATTTTACATTCGAATAAGAAATACTGTACATGCTGTTAAAATACGTATTGTAAAGAGCTTGAACGGCACGGTCTAAAGCGTCTGCTTTCACACCAAACATCATGCTCACCTCAGAAGAACCTTGGTTGATCATTTCAAGATTCACTTCAGCACGAGCAAAAGCTTCTGTAGCTTTTGCAGCAATTCCTACTGTGCTATTCATTCCTTCTCCTACTACCATAACCATAGCAAGATCACGTTCAATAAAGATTTCATCTACTTCAAGTTCTTTTTCAATTCGAGCAAATACACGCTTTTCCACATCTGGCGTAAGCTGATGCTCGCGCATGATGACAGAGATATTATCAATTCCTGAAGGGGTATGTTCGTATGAAATGCCTTCATCTTCTAAAATTTCAAGCAATCTTCTGCCAAAACCAATTTCACGGTTTAATAAGTATTTGCTCACATGAATATTGCAAAAACCTTTGTCGCCAGCGATTCCAACCACCGGCGTATCGCCGTGAGGACGCTCAGCTACAATAAATGTCCCCTTTGCTTCCGGATTATTTGTATTCTTTACACATACAGGAATGCCTAGTTTATAAACCGGCTCTAGCGCTTCATCATGGAAGACAGAAAAACCTGCATAAGAGAGTTCACGCATTTCTCTGTATGTGACTTCTTTCATTTCATGAGGCTTTTCCACAAGTCGTGGATCTACGCTATAAATAGCATCTACGTCGGTAAAGTTTTCATACAAGTCAGCTTTGACTCCCGCTGCTACAATTGAGCCTGTGATATCTGACCCACCGCGCGAGAACGTAACCATGTTCCCTTCTTCAGAGTAGCCAAAGAATCCTGGAATCACCAAAATGCCCGAACGCTCTCTTAGCTGCGGCAGTTTTTCGTAAGACAGTGGAAGCACTCTTGCTCTTCCGGGTTCATCAGAAACAAAAATACCTGCTTCTTTTGGATTTACATAATGAGCTTCAAATCCTAAATGGTTTAAATAAGCGGCCATTACCTTTGCGTTATTATCTTCTCCACTTGCTTTTAGACAGTCTAATAAGCGAAACGGATCGTTTTTATGTAAATCAATAAGTGATTGTAAATTCGTAATAATGTCCGTAATAATCGTTTCTGGCATAGACAAGTCCACAACGATTTCACGATAGCGATCAATTACTTGCCCAAACTCATCGACGTAATCTTCTCCAAGCTGTATTTTGGCAGAAAGTGCGATTAGCAAATCTGTCATTTTTGTATCTTCTCCGTATCGCTTGCCCGGAGCTGATACAACCACCAGCTTTCTCTCTTTATCAGACGTTACAATATGCGCAACCTGTTTAAATTTCTCTGCGCTTGCAACTGAACTCCCGCCAAACTTCGCAACCTTCATGTTTGAGACACTTCCTTACTTTGTTTTTAATATTCGATTATTGTACCATATTTTATCAAGTAGAAAAGCTTATCTATCTAACTTTTCTAAAAATTAAAGGAATACTACCGTAATTGTACTCCCATAAAGAACAAATGTCTACCACAAAAACACAAAAAGACTGATTTTACATGATGTAAAATCAGTCTTTATTTGTTATTCTGCTTTTGGCTTTTTTAATACACCTACAAGGACCGCTGTTACAATTGCACCAATTAAAATTGCTAGTGCATATAAAAGAGGATTTCCTTGTACAATTCCGATAACGAATACGCCGCCGTGTGGTGCTGGTAAACCGATGTGGAACATCATTGTTAAAGCACCTGCTACTGCAGCACCGATAACCGATGCGGGAATCACACGGCCTGGGTCAGCTGCTGCGAATGGAATCGCACCTTCTGTGATAAATGAAAGACCCATTACATAACACGTTTTACCTGTTTCGCGCTCTTGGCGAGTAAATTTGTTTTTGAACAAAGTTGTCGCAATAGCCATACCTAATGGTGGAACCATACCGCCTGCCATAATCGCTGCGTGTGGTGCATAGTTTCCAGCATCAATCATTGCAATACCAAATGTAAAGGCTGCTTTATTAATAGGGCCACCCATATCAATCGCCATCATACCGCCTAAGATAATACCTAATAATACTAAGTTACCTGTACCAAATCCACTTAACCAGTGCGTTAATCCTTTGTTAATTGCACTAACTGGCTCATTTACAACATAAAGCATAATCAATCCTGAGATAAAAATCCCAAATAGCGGATAAAGAAGAACTGGCTTAATTCCATCAAGCGCTTGCGGCAGGCCGCTGAATAATTTCTTTAACCCCACTACTACATAACCCGCTAAGAAACCAGCGATTAAACCACCTAAGAAACCGCCTCCGCCAGAAGCTGCTAAAAGACCTGCAACCATACCGGGAGCTAAACCAGGACGATCAGCAATACTCATTGCAATAAACCCTGCTAGTACTGGTACTAGTAAGAAAAATGCATTATCTCCGCCAATTGTTTTTAGCGCCGCCGCAAATGCATTGTACGTCGGATCTTTCGGTTCTGCTGAGTGAATGCCAAACATGAATGAAATGGCAATTAAGATCCCGCCCCCTACAACAAACGGAAGCATTGCTGATACACCGCTCATTAGGTGTTTGTAAAACCCTGTACGCTCTGATCCTTTACTTTCTCCGCCTTCTTTGCTGCCACCGCCGCCGCTGTATATAGGAGCGTCTCCTTTTAACGCGCGGTTAATTAATTCTTCAGGCTTGCGAATCCCTTCAGCTACTGGAACTTGAATGACTTTTTTACCTGCAAAACGTTCCATTTCTACTTGCTTGTCCGCTGCAACAATAATAGCGGTAGCGTTTTCAATTTCTTCCTTCGTCAACGCGTTTTTAACCCCGCTGGAACCATTTGTTTCAACTTTGAGCGTCACGTTCATATCTTTCGCTTTTGCTTTTAAGCTGTCCGCTGCCATATATGTGTGTGCAATTCCCGTTGGACAAGCCGTTACAGCAAGCACTAATTGATCTGAAGCTGTATCTACTTCCTCTTCCGGCGCTTCATTTTCAGTTTCTTTATCATCAATTGCTTTAATGACTTCATCAATTGATGATGCTGTTAGCAACGTTTTTCGGAATGATTCGTCCATTAATAACGTAGACAAACGAGATAGTGTTTCTAAGTGAGCGTTATTTGCGCCTGCACTCGCTGCAATCATGAAGAATAAGTGTGCAGGCTGTCCGTCTAATGATTCATAATCGATACCTTCTGTTGAGCGTCCAAATGCAATGGCCGGTGTTTTTACCGAGCTTGTTTTTGCATGCGGAATGGCAATGCCTTCTCCAATTCCCGTTGTACTTTGAGATTCACGATTTAAAATTGCTTCTTTATAGCCAGCTCGGTCGCTTAAGCGACCAGCTTCGTCTAATTTTCCAACTAATTCATCAATAACATCAGCTTTTGACGTGCTTTTTAAATCAAGAATGATTGTATCTTTTTTTAATAATTCAGTAATTCTCATTCTCGTTTCCCCCTACTCTACCTTTGTGATTGACACTTGTTCACGAAGCGTCTTTACATCTTCTGCTGTACATAATTCAAGTGAGAATGCTGTGGCACTTCCTGAAGCTACTCCTGTTTGAAAAGCTTCTAATAAATCCCCTTGTTTTACATAAGAAGCAATAAATCCAGCTACAAGTGAATCGCCAGCTCCAACAGAATTTTTTACCGTTCCTTTAGGGACTGTGGCACTGTAGACACCGCTTTCGTTAATAAGCAGTGCTCCATCACCTGCCATAGACACAACGACGTTTTGCGCTCCTTGTTCCACGAGCTTCTTACCGTATACTAGCGCATCTTCTGCACTGTTTACTTCTACATCAAACAATTCTGCAAGTTCATGATGATTCGGTTTGATAAAAAACGGGTTGTGGGACACGACGTCTAGCAAAGTTTTTCCACTTGCATCTACTACAACTTTTACTCCGTTCGCTGCTGCTAGTTCAGTTAACGTTTCATACACAGAACTTGGAAGCGTTTTCGGTATACTCCCCGCTAATACGAAGATATCGCCTTCAGTCATTTGCTTTACTTGAGTCAATAAAGACTGAAGCGCTTCGTCTGTAATAGCAGGTCCTTGACCGTTAATTTCTGTTTCTTTTTCTGTTTTTAACTTTACGTTAATACGGGTATCTCCCTCAACTCTTGTAAAAGCTGTTTCGATATTCTCCGCTTTTAAGTAGTCTTCGATATAGGTTCCTGTAAAGCCGGCTACAAAACCGAGGGCTTTATTATCAACACCTAATCGCTTTAAAACGCGAGAGACGTTAATGCCTTTTCCTCCTGGAAACTTGGCTTCATTCGTTGTGCGGTTAAGCCCGCCTTCTTCGAATGCTGAAACATGTACTACGTAATCAACGGATGGGTTCAACGTACATGTATAAATCATGATTTCACAACCTTTATGTCTGTTTTGTTTGCATACTGTATAAGTACATCGCTAGGTACGTCATTTGTTATAATTTTTGCTTCATGTAAATCGGCTATTTTCGCAAAGCTTGTTTCAAAAAACTTAGTGGAATCTGATAAAATATAAGATTCTCTAGACAGCTTCATTGCCGTTTGCTTGATCAATGCTTCTTCTGGGTCAGGAGTGGTATATCCATATTGATGATGAATCCCATTCGCTCCCATAAAGCACTTATCAAAACGATATTGCTCAAGACTTAAAAGAGCTCCATTGCCAATTAAAGCGCCCGTTTTATGTTTAACAGATCCCCCAATTAAATAGAGGGTGATACCTTGTTCTAGCATCGGGTTTAAATGCATTAAACCATTTGTCACGACAACTACATCTTTTTGCTTTAAAAAAGGAATCATTTCATACGTTGTAGTTCCTGCATCTAAAAAAATACAGTCACCTTCATTTATAATGGAAGCCGCATACTCTGCAATGTTTCGTTTATCTTGAACATTTTTAGCAGATTTTTCGATAACGCTCAGTTCGATTCGTTTACTGCGAATAAGCGAAGCGCCACCGTGAACACGTTTGAGCATTTGCTCTTCTTCTAGTTGACTTAAGTCTCTTCTAATGGTGGATTCCGAAGCGCCTGTAACTTCGATAAACTCTTGCACTTTTACAAGTTCTTTCTCTTTTAAAAGTTTTAAGATTAGTTGATGTCTCTCCGGCGTTAACATGTTCTAGCTCCTTTTTCAAAAAAGCGTTTTCATTTATTTCATGTACTTACTTTATCACGGTTTACATTCAAAATCAATCATAAAAAATCAAAAACATTCATTTTTTTAATTACAAAATAAAGTTTTTTGAACGAACAATTAAATTTGCATTTGGTTTAATAATAGTTACTACAAAAGGAAATATGCTGGTAATTCAAGAATTTGTCTACTTTTCTCATTATATGTAAAGGTTTTCTTCTACTCAATTAGCTATGACTGTTTTTGACTATTTCTTGACCGATTGAATTTTTCTGACTGAATCAGCCATAGCTTGTCCTGATTTCGTAAAAGCCTACACACCAAAAAAGTTGTCCACCTTTTTGGACAACTCAAAGTGACCCATCATTTAAATAAAAACAGAAGCATATATAATATGGAAGCAAGGGCAGAAGAAATAGCTAAACTTGAGATAAAACGAACGAGTCTTTTCTTAATGAACTGCGTTAATTCGATTTCTCTTACTTGAGTTTTTTCATTTTGCATACAATGATCCCTTCTTTAATTAAAATTTCCTAGTAGCTAGAAGTTACTACTCGCAGAATATGCTTTTATGTATTGTATGCATGCGTTAAAAAAAAGATACAAAACGAACAAAAAAGCTACTCTTAGCTAGAGTAGCTTTCATCTTTCCATACATCTGCTTCAATTACTGCATCCGCTCGAATCGAATATGTATAACAAGGGCCTGTAACCATCAGCGTATTCGACTGCAGCGAGACTTTATCAATCGTCACTCGTTCATACCTTTGAATATGTCCTGCTTCATAGACGTGAAGCGTTACTGGATGATGCTCCGAGTAACTGTTCATAATGACATTTTCAATATGCTCAATCTTTTCTTTTTTCAACCCTAAGGACTGCTTATGCGCATCGGGACTGTACATTTTCTTCATTTTCTCTAAATGCTCGGGCATTACTAACTTCGCATACTGTTTTAATTCATCTTGATACACGTTCATTCTCCCCCTTGACTCTTGCTTCTATTTTACCGAACGAACATTCTCATTGCAAAACTTTTTAATCAAAATAAAAGCAAACAATTCATTTTTTCATATTAGATAAAAACTGTCAAAAGATTTTATGATGATAGCAGAAACTGATTTTTTTAAAAATAATAATATCTCATCTTTAATTCGGTCTCTAGAGTTGGTATAATACATTGTCATGACTGTGTTTTCGGAGTTTTTGATGATTGGAGGTAACGTTCATGATTAATAAAATAAAAGAAATTATCCTTATTATTCTAGGAAGCCTTATTTTTGCACTTGCCATTAATTACTTTGCTATTCCAAATGAATTAGCAGAAGGCGGCGTAACCGGTGTAACAATGATTACCTATTATGTATTAGGCTGGTCTCCGGGTATCACAAACTTTATATTAAACGGTTTGCTGGTACTAATCGGATACAAATTGCTTCACAAACGTGTGATTGCTTACACAATTATATGTATTGTTTTCACATCTCTATTCCTACATATAACTGAAGGACTGGGAAATCCTCTTGATGATACGCTGCTGGGGGCTATTTTTGCTGGTATTTTAGCTGGTGTAGGACTCGGACTTGTGTTTAGAGGAGGCGGAACTTCCGGAGGCTCTGCAGTTATTGCCCGCTTAGCTAATCAATATCTAGACTGGAATATTAGCAAAACGATGCTGGCAATTGATTTATTGGTTGTAGCAAGCGCCTATTTTGTCATCGGAGGAGAAAAGACGATGTATACGGTTATTTCTCTTTACATCGGAACGAAAGTGCTTGATTATATCATTGAAGGACTCAATCCTCGCAAAGCAATTACTATTATTTCACACCGTTCCGCTGAAGTGGCCGAACAAGTTAATAAAAAGATGCAGCGAGGAGTCACTGTTTTTTCCGCTCATGGAAGCTATACAAAAGAAGCAAAAGACGTATTGTACGTAGTTGTGAACAAACAAGAACTGCTAGAATTAAAACGCATTATTCATAAAGTCGACGAACAGGCTTTTGTGGTTGTCCACGATGTGCGCGACGTATTTGGAGTAGGCTTTACTATTCCAAAAGCCAGCTGAAAACCCGCTGTAAAAAAGCGGGTTTTTTCTATTATATATGTTTGCGCTGAAAATACAGTAAACCTGCTGCTCCAAAAAGCAGAAAGCTGCTTATAACAACCACTAAGAAATTCTGTGTAGTCAGCATCAACCCCCATGATGCTTTTCCGTTTACACCTAACATTCCATACATTGGCTGAGTCCATGGGTACCAGGGGCCAAATCGTTCAGAATTAGCAACGAATAAATTCGGTAGTGTTAAAATGACGTTGACTGTCAAAGATGCTCCAAAGCTAGAACATGCCATTGACACAGCTAGCATAAACGCAAGAATGGGCAACACCGCAACCCATCCGCCTAGCATATTTCCAGCTATCATCTTTAATGGCACAGCGCTCGGATAGTCTTTTAACATGCTAACTCCTAATAAAACAACAAATACAAGCACTTGAAGAATTCCCATGAAAGCTGCTGCTGTAATCAATTTTGCTCCGTATACCGATGTCCTTGTCACAGGAAGAGATAATAATTGCTTCCACCCTCCCGCTTCGTGTTCATACCGACAGATGAAGGATGTTACTAACCCGCCAATTAACGGATAAAACAGCAATCCGTGAACATTGGCAATCAAGGCATCTGCCATTGCCCATTTCATTCTCCCGCTTGGCATTGCCTGATCACCTACAAAAAGGATAATAGCGATTAGAATAGGACTCACAAAAAGGTACGTCCAGGCTTTTGTTTTAAACAATTTAAACGATTCTATCTTACATAATTGCAAAAACATTTAGGCCACATCCTTTTTGATAAAGTGCAAGGCGCCTGCAGCATATAAGAAAATACCGATAATTACACCTGCTATCATGTACATATTCCGATAGTCAGAAAACGCTAACATTGGCCATTGCCAGAAAAACCAGCTCGGCAATTCTCTCATACCACTCATCGTCACACTCATCACAATACCTAGTGCAAGAGAGCGGCCTTGATTTTTAAAAAGCATAGATAACCATATTTGAATAGCTACAAATGGAATGGCAGAAAAAAACGGATAAAAGGTATACACGAAAAGATTTTTCCAAGAAGACGGAAAACCAAATCCTAACCACCATCCTAACCCAATTATACCGATTAATAGAACAGCAGAAGCGATAAGTAGCATAAACATAACTACTACAAATTTTGCTGTATAAACACTCAGTCTGCTCACAGGTAAGCTCAGCAGCTGCTTCCATGAGCTTCTATGATATTCAATATGCGCTACATTTGAAGCAAGAATCGTTCCTCCCAGTAAAAAAGCTATTGGAAGCGTGATGTTTAGTTCATGTAAAAGACCTTCCCACACATTCGGATTTTGCTGAATTAAATATTCATATCGAACGCTATAATCAACTAGCGTTAAGCCAATTACACCCGCTGGACCTAAAAATAGTAAAAACCAGAGCCATTTTCTTTTTAACTTTATACACTCAGCCTGCAGTATTTTTGCGAACATATCTATTCTCCTCGCTCGTCAGCTTTAAAAAGATATCTTCTAATGACTTCGATTTTTCTTCAACTCGGTAGATTGAGACATTTTCTTGCACAAGCTGATAAACAAGATGTGCCACTTGCTCATGATCAATATAATCTAAAAGAAGACTATGTTCATCGATAGTAGGTACAAACCCGTTTGCTAATAGGATTGTTTTAGCCTTTTCTATCTCTCCCGTTGTAAATGCCACTTGATGCTTAGCTTTTTTGCGAAGCGATTCAATCGATCCATTAAATAGCATCTTTCCTTTTGTAATAATACCTACTTGAGTCGCTAAATGGTCAATTTCATAGAGTAAATGACTTGAAATCAATACGGTAACTCCGTTTTCCCCTGGCATTTCTTTAATTAATGAACGAATTTCTTGAATTCCTGCAGGATCCAGTCCGTTGGTTGGTTCGTCTAAGATTAATAAACGAGGATTTCCGAGGAGTGCAGAAGCAATACCAAGCCGCTGTTTCATCCCAAGAGAAAAGCCTTTGACTGGACGATTTGCTTCTTTTGTTAATTTTACAATATTTAGTACTTCATCCACTCTGTTTTTAGATACACCTAGTATTTTACGAAGTACCTCTAGATTTTCTCTTGCAGTTAAATGCGCATAATAGGAAGGGCTCTCTACAAGTGAACCTATCTTTTTTAAGGCTTGAATATGCTGCCTGTGATTTTTTATTCTTTCTCCAAACAGCTCAATTTCCCCGCTCGTTGGCTTCATTAGCCCGAGCAGCATTCTAATCGTTGTCGTCTTCCCTGCTCCGTTAGGTCCTAAAAACCCGTAGATTTCTCCTTCTTTAATGGATAAATCCACTTCATTTACAGCTTCTGCTCCTTTAAATACTTTTATCAGCTGAGTCGTTTTAACTATTTCCACTTTTATCACCTCTCCTTTACTATAAACAGCCAAAGTTAAGAGGACGGAAAAGAAAGGTTAAAATTTGTTTAAAAAAGCGAGTGAATTAATCACTCGCTTTGTACACAATTTGAATATCCGTTCCATGTTTTGTAGAATGAATTGACCACGTTAACCCCATTTCTTTAATCATCGCATCCACAATCGCTAGACCTACACCGTTTTGCTTCGTATGGCTATTCTTTTTAAAGCCTGACCCTTTATCAGAAATGGTGAGAGAAGATAAATCATGCTCTTGAACAAGGCGAAAGCCAATAAAGTTACCTTCTTTGGCATGACGAATGACATTTTGACATAAATTATCTATTATTCTTTCTAACCACTGAACATCTCCGCGCCAATATATGGACTGAGAAGGCAGTTGAATATCCACTTCCATATTCTCTTCTTCAAATAGTGGATACCATTGTGCAATGCTTTTTCTAAGAAATCGAGCCATATCAACTTCCTCTTCCCGATATGGATATTTTCCATTTAACAGCAGCGTATAGGAAAATAAATTATCTATTAAATCACTAACAAATTCTACTTTTGTATCAATTACCTCAAGAGATTGTTGAACGTTCAAGGCCATTTCTTCGTTTTTCAGCTGATAAATATGCGTTCGAACAGTCGTGAGCGGTGTTCGTAAGTCATGCGACAGACTCATAATTAAGTCTTGCCGCAGCTGTTCTTCTTGCTTCTCTCAGTCCCGGCTTTCATGAAGCTGTTTAACCATTTGATTGAACGATTGTTCTAGCTGACCAATTTCATCCGTGGACTCAGATACAACAGGTAAAGGAATTCCTTGCTCGCCTTTGTTGTTCATAGCAGCTTGTAACACTCGCAGCCTTTTTCGAATTCGAAGAAAAAAGAACAGAGAAAGTACAATAAAAGAAAGCACAATGATAAAAACAAATCCTAAATAAATATTATAGTAGGCTGGGTCTAGCCTTTGAATAGGAGGCTCAACGGCTTTTTCTGGCACTTCAATGACCATAAAACCTTGCTTTTTATCTGTTCCAATAAAGGTAATAACCGTATACGGATCGTTTCCGTATCGTTTTTTTATAAATTCAGCCGTATAAGACGATGACCATTGCTTCGGAAGGGCTTCATGATAAGGAAGCGGAAGCTGTGTTTGTCCAGCTTCGTTTACCCAGAAT
The DNA here is from genome assembly GCF_057586255.1 of Priestia sp. SRI_019. Taxonomy (NCBI): domain Bacteria; kingdom Bacillati; phylum Bacillota; class Bacilli; order Caryophanales; family Bacillaceae; genus Priestia; species Priestia sp. SRI_019. Next base: position 669,728 of record NZ_JBYCZN010000002.1, read on the forward strand.
ATTGAAGCTTCAGGGTATTTTGCTTTTAATAATTTTAGCTTTTGATTAATTGTTTTCTCATTTGCTCCTTCTAGCTTTTGGGCTTCTTCATTCCACATTTGTTCGTAGTAGCTTTTTCCTTTATACTCTTCATTTAATAATCCTTGAATATGCATAAAAGGGACGGTGATCAGCCATGAGCCTGCAAAAAATGATACCGGTATAATTAGTACAGCTGCAATCATAATTAAGATATACTTCGTGATAAGAGACTGTGTAACGTTCATTGCTTCACCCTGTACCCAATCCCTCGTATTGTTTCAATAATTTCAGGCTTAGCTGCATTTTTCTCCAATTTTTCTCGTAAATAGCGAATATGTACCATTAATGTTTTATCTCCTTCTATATAACGCTCTTTCCATACCCCTTCATAAATTTGTTCTTTTGTTAAAATTTGATTTAAATGCTGAAGGAAATAAGTAAAAATATGAAATTGCTTACCTGTTAAACTAATTTCTTCACTTGTCTCTCTGTTCATCACGCGATAGTCTATCATCGAAATATGCAAATGTTTTACAATAAGCTCTTCTTTCTTTCTTGAAAATCTTCTTAACAATACTTCAAGCCTTGCAAGCAGCTCTTCTGGATGAAACGGCTTTGTGACATAGTCATCGGCAAACTCTAGCCCCATGATCTTATCTTCTAGGGCTGTACGAGCTGAAAGCATTAAAATCGGGACATCAGGTGCTAGTTTTTTAAGCTTTTTTCCCACTGTAAATCCATCTAACCCAGGCAGCATTACATCTAGAATGACAATATCCGCTTGTTTAATAAACTGACTGGCGATATCTCCTGATTGTAACCAAGTAACTTCATAGTTTTGCTTTTTAAGCTCATTTTGAATCATTAATCCAATTTCTTCATTGTCTTCAATGTATAAAACGTGATTCATATGCACACCCCCTTTACTTCTTTTTCCATTTTATCGAATTCTTCTTAGCAGTAAAAGACAAAAAAAGCTAAAAGGCCATGCCTTTTAGCTTTTTTCTTTACACATCCATTTAATTAACAAGCCGCAGTGCGTTAATCCTCCTCCAAACCCATAGAGAATAAGGAGGTCATTATCCTGTACTTTTCCTGTCATTATTCCTTCGTTTAAAGCAAGCGGAATAGAAGCTGAAGATGTATTTCCGCAGTATTGCACACTCGTTAACGTTTTATCCATTGAAACACCTGTTTTAGCACAAATAGCTTCAATCATTCGAAGGTTTGCACTATGCGGAATAAACCAATTTACATCAGAAAGAGAAATAGAAGTATTCTTTAATAATGCTTCTACTCCTTTTGGAATCGTTCGGACAGCAAAGCGGTATACTTCACGTCCGTTTTGAACTAAATTTCCGCTCGAGTTAATTTCTTTTCCCGAAAGAGTATTAGATAAATTAGAGCGATATAAATTTCCCCCTCCGCTTCCGTCCGTTCCGTAGTGACATCCTAAAAAACTTGGATTATGCTCATCGTACTCTACAAGCATGGCTCCCGCTCCGTCACCAAACAGCACACATGTGGCCCGGTCCGTATAATCTGTAATTTTCGTCATGACTTCAGCACCAATAACTAAAATCTTTTTATGCAATTCCGACGTCACTAAGCCGTTCGCCATATGAAGGCCATATGTAAACCCGGCGCATGCTGCACTTAAGTCAAATGCAGCAGCTTGCTCAATATGAAAGTAATCTTGAACCTGACATGCTACGCTAGGAAAAAAGTGATCCGGCGTTGTGGTCGAAACAATAATTGCATCTACATCTTCTATTTCTACAGCATATCGGTTAAGCAAATTTTCAACGGCTTGAATGGCAAGCGTAGACGTGTATTCGCCTTCACCAGCCATTCGTCGCTCTTTCATTCCCGTACGCTGCATAATCCATTCGTCACTTGTATCAACCATTTCTTTTAAATGGTCGTTCGTTAATTTTTGCTTTGGTGTATACGTCCCCATTCCCGTAATTCTAGCTTTTGACTGTATCATTTCTCCACCTCAAATCAGTTGATACTTAATTATAACACCTACTTTTAATATCTGGTACTAATTTATTACAGATAAAAAGCGCAAAGCCATATCCTTTACGCTTTTTTATTGGATATAAATTTTTCTATGCCTTACCTACTGCGTGCCTGATACTCTTTTTCTAAGTCAGAAAGTGTGAGTTCAAAAAGATGATGGTTTTCTTTTTTGTAAATCCCTTTTTTCAATAACTCTTCAATGAGGTATTGTTTTCTTTGCCGCACCGCTGCTCGTAATAAATTTTCCATCTTTATTCCTCCTATTACATTAATTTAAGAATAAAAAAAGACTCCTAACACAGGTCAGAAGCCTTCGGTAATCCGATCAGCACAGGGATAAAACTGCCAGATCTTTATCATTTTAAAAAGTGTAAAGCTGCTGCTTCAGCAGCTTTACACTTTTCATCGTCATACTCATACAACCTATAACACAATTTAAATTCAAAAAATTCTAAATCTTCGACCGGAAAGAAAGTCAATTTTTCTTCGAATACGCACGTTTTCTATATTTAGTACAGTACTTGCTTGCCCCGCCGTCAAGCGTTCGCTATCTAGGCTGGCCCTTCAGTTTCTCTAAATACGTATTCAAATAGACTTATTTGTGGCTTGCTACTTTACTTTTAGCTAAAAAGCGGTTTTTTTCCGTGCTGTCCACTTGAGTAATTTGTCCGTCGTGAAGAGTAATTAGTACAGATCCATAGTTGATTTCAGTTAGTAATTTAACAATATAGTCTAATTTTTCTTGTGTAATTGAAGCCATTTTATCATTCTCCTATTCATAGATAAATTTATATTTTAGTTGCAGTTGAATAAACAAAGCGAACAACATCTATAAGTACTTGTATAATGTGCAGAAGATAAATACATGGTAATCCTCCCCATATGTTCAGTTGAAGATTGAGATTTTAATGACCACAACCAATGTACAGAAAAGGCCCACACTAGTAGCGAACAAGTATGAGCCTTCGGTTGACCGATCAGCTTCTTTAGCATCCCAATTTTTTCAAAAGATTTATACTATCTATATTATTTACACTTTACCTATATGTCAAGTAGGGATTAAAAAAATAAATAGATATTATTAAATTTTTTTATATCTTCGACCTAATAAAAAAGACTCATCTGCATGAAGTTACACAGACGAGTCTTTTTCAGTTCTATTTTTTTGGATAGGCAGGGTTACCGTAAAGATGCTTCCTTGTTCTTTTTTGCTTTCAACATGTATTGCGCCCTCATGCAGCCGAACAATTTTTTTTGTGATGGCTAGACCGAGGCCGCTTCCTTTTAACGTTCTCGATTTATCTACTTTATAAAAGCTTTCAAAAATATATTTTTGATCTTCTTGGGCAATACCAATTCCATTGTCCTTTATTTTCACGTCTATTTCTTCGTTTTTTAGAGAAATGGATATTTTCACAAATCCATGTTCAGGCGTATATTTAATAGCATTTGTTATTAAGTTTAGCCACACTTGCTCTAACAAATCTTTATCTGCTTCCATTTGAACATTGGATAAATCAAGGTCAATTTCTATGTTCTTTTTTGTCCACTGAGGTTCTAAAGCCATGACCACATGCCTGATTTGTTCATCTAACCGGTATGGCTGTAGGATTAGCGTTTGATGTTCAGAGTCTAGAGAAGCAAGTTTTAGCAAATTGGAACTCAGCTGAGAAAGTCTTGTACTTTCTTTTTCAATAATCGTTAAATATTGTATCTTTTTATCTTCACTGACGATATCATCTTTAAGTGCCGCTGAAAAACCGCGAATAGAGGTCAGCGGTGATTGAATCTCATGCGAAACGCTAGCAATGAACTCTTGCCTCATCGTTTCTATTTTGTCTAATTCTTTAGTCATTTGATTGAAATTTTTAGTTAACAGACCGATTTCATCATTCGCTGCGTACTCGACTTGCACATTGTATTCACCTTGTCCGACAACTTTCATCGCTGTACTGAGACGCTTAATCGGTTTAATAATAATCATTGAAACATATGCAAATAATACAATACCCACTAATAAAATCGTAATAAGCTGGATATTTTGCACATCTTGAATAACTGAAAATTGCCGCTGAGGATGAGACTGAATAAATAGAGCATACGACCGTCCATTTTCTTTAAAAGGAAGACCCACTACGTTTGGCTGTGGACGATCATCTTTTTCCTCGTTTAAATTAGAATAACGCTTCCCGTCTAATACTTGATCTACTTCTTTCGGTGTAATTGGAATAGGCGGTCCTGGCTGTCCTAATACTTTTTCTTCATGCTGATCATCAATAATAATAAACGAAAAATGAATGAATGATGAATTAGATAAAAACCTTGCAGCTTTGTCGGAGTCTTCTGCTCCGTACAAATCGATAAAATCTTCGCCCATCTTCACCATATCCTGACCTAATCGCATTTCGAGCTTCTGCTTGCTAAGAAATGTCGTAACGACAACGGTAATCACAACGCTCAATAAAATTGTAATGATGAACGACAGAACCAGCTTTACATAAATTGATTTCACGTTAACACCCTTCTGCTCTATAGCCTAATCCGCGAATTGTTTTGATTTCCATACCGACGTTTTTCATATGATTAAGCCTCTCTCGCAGACGTTTTATGTGAACGTCTACCGTGCGCTCATCGCCTTCATAATCATATCCCCAAATTAATTGAATAAGCTGATCACGAGTAAAAATCTTTCCTGGAGAACTAACGAGCGTGAACAGTAGTTCAAACTCTTTTAACGGCAGCTGTTCGCTTGTTTCTCCTGCACTCATCTCTAATTTGGTACGGTCTAGTTTTATATTCCCCATATAGATTACATTGTTAGCTTCTACTCGGTACCTGCGTAAAAGAGCCTTTACACGAGCAACCATTTCCTGAGGATCAAAAGGCTTCACGACATAGTCGTCTGTTCCGATATCAAATCCTTTTAGCTTATCATGTGATTCGCCTCTAGCTGTTACCATTAAAACCGGTATATCAAAATACTCCTTAATTTCCTTTGTTAGTTCCCATCCGTCTTTAAATGGCATCATGATATCAACGACTGCTAGATCAATTCGAAACTCTTCCATTTTCGTCCATGCTTCTTCACCATCTGATGCTTTTATAATTTTAAATCCTTGATTTTCTAAATATAATGATATCAGCTCTCGAATATGTTGATCATCATCTGCAACTAATATTTGAATCATACATGTCTCTCCCTATTCCTAAGTTTGTCCAGCTTTTACGCACAGTAAGCTCTCTGTTTATACCAAACAGAGAGCCGCATAAGATCATACAATGATTTTATACTTCAGATATGAACTGAATATGAACAAACTGATTAACTCTTAGTAACTGAAGTTGTTTGCTCGTTCTTTTTCTACAATTCCCTCCAAATACGATAAAAACGTGTGACGTAAATCTCTGCGCTTTAACGCAACTTCTACCATCGCTTTCATATAGCCTACCTTATCTCCAATATCAAAGCGCTGCCCTTCCAGTTCAAGAGCAAACAATCGCTCTTTTTCACATACCACACGCAGTGCATCTGTTAATTGTAATTCATTTCCTACCCCTCTTTCAATCGTTTTTAGATAAGAAAAAATAGAAGGATTTAAAATGTAGCGGCCCATAACGGCAATAGTTGACGGAGCTTGTTCTATCGATGGTTTTTCAATCAAGTCATTCACTTCATGAAGGCTGCCAGATTTATTTTTCGGCTGAATGATTCCGTATTTTGATACCTCTTCAACATCCACTTTTTGAACTCCGATAACTGATTGATTAGTCGTTTCATACGCTTGGATCATCTGTTTGAGCGCAGGTTCTTCAGAAGTCATAATATCGTCTCCAAGAAGAACAGCAAACGGCTCATCTCCAATAAACTGTTCGGCACAAAGAATAGCATGACCGAGTCCTAACGGCTCTTTTTGACGAATATAGTGAATGCTGGCCATTGATGAGATCGTTTGTACTTCCTTTAACATGTCAAACTTGTGTTTTTCTTCAAGCATTTGCTCTAACTCAATTGATTTATCAAAATGGTCTTCAATTGATTTTTTGTTTCGTCCTGTAATAAAAATAATACTTTCAATGCCTGATTTCACAGCTTCTTCTACAATATATTGTACAGCAGGCTTATCGACAATTGGCAGCATTTCTTTCGGCTGCGCTTTTGTCGCTGGCAAAAATCGAGTTCCTAAACCGCCTACTGGAATAACTGCTTTTTTTATCGTCATATATGAATCCCTCTTTCTTTTTTAGTAGTAAATACAAATAATTTAGTACCAATAAAGTTGATACCGACACTTGCGATTGCAATTAAAAGTTTACTGATTAGCAGCGATATACCCCATTTATTATATAGAACAGTCAACAGAAATGATGTTAGGGATAAAGTGATCAAATTTACGATCACGAATGAAATCACTTCACGCTTACTGCTTTTTTCTTTTCTCTCAAACGTCCATTTGCGATTCATGACATAACTGTTTAAGATGCCCGCACTGTATGAAATCCACTGCGCTAGTATGTAGTTAACACCGATTGTTGTTAAAAGTGCGTATACTACAAAATCAATCAGTGTATTTACAACTCCTACTAACGCAAATTTAATAAAAGATACCCATTTGTTAGTCACGAAGTGATACTTCCTTGCGTGGTTCAAGCTGATACTTTTCACGGACGATATAGAGTGGACGATTTTTTGTTTCATCGTAAATGCGGCCAATATATTCTCCAATCATACCAAGAATAATTAAAATGATGCCGCTAAAGAATAGCTGAATGACAATTAATGACGACCACCCGGTGATGGTGCTGTCTGTAAATAACTTCAAATACAGCACTACTAAAAGATAAATAAAGCCGATACCAGATAGAGTTACACCAGCATAGCTAGCTAGCTTTAATGGCTTATATGAAAAAGATGTAATACCATCCATTGAAAGCTTCAGCATCTTTTTCAAAGGATATTTCGACTCCCCGGCCAAACGCTCGTCTCGCTCATATTCTACTGCTGTTTGCTTAAAGCCAACCCAGCTTACTAATCCGCGAACAAAGCGATTTTTTTCTTGAATGCTATTCATTTGATTGCACACTTTACGATCTAGCAAACGGAAATCCCCTGTGTCAAGTGGAATATCAATATCGGTCATCGCGCGTAAGAAGCGATAAAACATAGCAGCCGTTTGTTTTTTAAAATATGTTTCTCCTTTTCGCTTTGTACGCTTAGCGTATACAACGTCAAACCCTTGCTTCCATTTTTCAATCATCTCTAAAATCAATTCGGGCGGATCTTGCAAATCAGCATCAATCACAACGACCGCCTCTCCTCTTGCATAATCCATACCGGCTGTAATAGCAATTTGATGACCAAAGTTACGGGCAAAATCTAATAAAACAACCGCTGGGTCTTGCTCACTGTACTCTTTAATGATTTCTACTGTTCGATCTCTACTGCCGTCGTTCACGAAAAGAAGCTCGTAAGCTTCTTTCGTTGAACGCATCACTTCTGTGAGACGGCGGTAGGTTTCATGAATCACTTCTTCTTCGTTGTAGACAGGAATAACAATAGAATATTTAACAATTGAACTCATGTTCATGCCCTCCTTATTTAAGCGTTATTTCGTATAATGTTCCGTTTCCAGATGGCCCTTGCTGAGCACTTGATGAAGTAGACTGCCATTTGGAAGAAGGAATCTCCTTACTATTTTCTTTAATCCACGTGATAACGTCAGATTGACCTCCCTTGCCCATTCCAGACAAGTAGAAATATTTCACTTCACCTTTTTTAATTATGGCTTTTAATTTACTTACCGTTAAAATTGGATCTGAACCGCTAAATCCACCCATTGCCATTACTGGCTTGCCCGTTTTGATAATGTAAGGCGCAGCTGAAGTTGAATCCGTTGTGGCAAATAAATATTTTTCACCTGTATTATTTTTTGTTAAATAGTTTAGTAGCTTTTGGTTTACTTCTGCGTTCATCCCTCCACTTTTTCGTTTTGAAGATGATGATTTGCTTGAAGAGCTATTTGGCATTTGACTATTATTAGATGAACCGCCTGGCATTTGCATTTGACCATTATTGGACGAACCGCCCGGCATTTGACCGCCGTTCGATGAACCGCTTGGCGGCTGCATTTGATTGTTCGATGATGAATTGCCGCTAGAGCTTCCTGGAGGCTGCATGCCGTTAAAGCCAGACTGTTTGCTATTTGTAGCTGTGCTTGGAGGTCCTCCCATACCGCTTGAAGAATCAGGACCTGCTGATGGAAGCATGCTATTTCCACCATAAATAATTGGTGTCATCGCCCAGTACGCCGGCATCGCAAGTAAGACAACCATCGCTGCGGCTCCTAGGTAGTTCGTCAACGAATTTTTACGCTGTTTACGAACAGCTAAAACAAGAGCTAAAATGACGCCCAGTGCTCCTACACCTGCAATTGGCGCTACGCCGATTGAGCTGACATAAGGAGACATAATATATACTTGAAGTGCTGCTGTTGTTAAAACACCACCTGGCAGCAGACATGATTTCCAACCATTATGCTGTTTGTACATGCTCCATAAAGCTACTGCTCCCGCTCCGGCAAATGCAGCGATTGGAGGTGCCAGCATAATTAAATAATACTGATGGAAAAATCCTGCGATACTAAAGAAGACAGCTACTGGTAGCAGCCACGCTAACCAAAATAAACTTTCTTTTTGTTTTGTCGTGTAAGGGCCTTTAAATTTTACTCCGGCAAATAAACCCACGATTGAAAAGATTACAAATGGTAATAACCAGCTGATTTGATCTGATAACCCTTTTTGAAATAGTCGGAATGGACCAGGATTCCCCGTGTTGAACATTCCGTTTTGATTCCCTCCACCTGGAGCCTGCATCTTTTGAGAAGAGCTGCTCTTTCTTTGATTTGAGCTTTGTGAAGAATCAGCACTTGAATTACTAGTTTGTTTTGTTTCACTGCTTGCTGTTTGCTGCTCAGTTTGAGCAGGCTGTTTATGACTGCTTCCCGTCACGCTTGTATTTCCAGTTAAACGATTAATACCGTTATATCCGAAAGCAAGCTCTAGAACTGAATTTGTTTGACTGCTTCCCATATAAGGTCGCTTATCAGCAGAAGTTGAATCCACTACAACTGCCCATGAGACAGAAACGGCGAGCATTAGTGCAGTCGCTGTTGTTAAAAAAGCAATTTTCTTTTTCCAAGTGATTTTGGTTGCCACTACATAGAAAACATAAAATGCTGGTAAAACCATGTATGCTTGAAGCATTTTCATATTAAATGCAACACCAATCATCGCAAAAGCTGCTAACACCCAGCCAAATTTAGCCGTACGCACAGCACGAAATAACATCCACGTTGCTACTAGTAATGTAAATACAAGCATACTATCGATATTATTTGTTCGGCTTACCGCAGGTACAATTGGCGTAAGAGCCATGGCAAGAGCAGCAAATCTCCCAGCCCATACGCCAAACGTACGTTTTACGAGTACGTATAGTAAAAGGACTGAACCGATGCCTGCTAATGCTTGCGGTAGAATGACGCTCCATCCGTGAAATCCAAATATTTTGGCACTAATTGTCTGAATCCAAAATACAACCGGCGGCTTATCAATCGTTACATAGCCTCCTGGATCAAAAGATGCATAAAAGAAATTATGAAAACTTTGAAGCATACTTTTGACAGCTGCCGTGTAATAAGCGTTGGCGTATTCATCTGTCCAAATTTTAAATAAGTTCAAAAACGCTGCAATTAAAACAATGGGAACTAAAAATAAGTCTATTCTTTTTTTATTTGAAGTTCGTTCTTCTTTCACTTCACTGTTCATGTGTTTCATTTCACTCCTTCGTAATTTCTGACTTTAGTCTAACAAGCATATGTGAACTGATTATGAACAGGAAAAATAATTTTTTATTTTTTAAAAACCGATTTGACCTCTTACGCTCACCAATGAAATATTTTACAATTAAAGAATCAAGCACATGAAATAGAAAGCATATTCTTGGAATGCTGCCGCTTCTATGAAACATTATTATCAACACTTCATCCACTTCTTGCTGAGAAAGGAGACAACTTTATGATTCAAGTAAAAGATATATACGGAAATTTACCCACACTAGAAACAGAAAGACTCCGCTTGCGGAAAGTTACCAAAAAAGATGTGCGTGACATGTTTGAATATGCCTCCAATGAAAAGGTAAGCAGATATGTAAATTGGGAAAAGCACCGAAAGCTTCAAGATACAAAAGAGTTTGTTTCCTTCGTTTTAAAGCAGTACAGCAACCAATCCATTTCTCCTTGGGCTATGGAAATCAAAGCCTTAAAAAAATGTATTGGCACCATTGACTTTGTCACTTGGAACCCTACTCATCGCATTGCGGAAATTGGCTATGCGATTTCTGAAGAATATTGGAATAAGGGATTTGTAACGGAAGCAGCTGAAAAAGTAATTGCGTTTGGATTTGAAGAAATGGATTTAGTCCGCATTCAGGCGAGGTGCTTTGTTGAAAATGCTGCATCTGAGAAAGTAATGAAAAAAATCGGTATGTCTTATGAAGGAACGATTCGAAAAGCCATGTTTATTAAGGGAGCTCATCAAGACTTAAAGTTATATTCAATCTTGCGAGAAGAATATACACGCAACGCGTAGAAAATGTATAAAATACTTTCCATGACATAGGCTAACTTCAACACTAACTCTTCCTTTTGAGGTGAAAAATGTTGGAACAAGCAATTCAGCATTTAGACTTATCTGCACATGGTTTGTGGTTTCCGATTACCGTTAGTTTATGTTTATTTATTCTTGCCCTTGTTTTATTTAAACGACAGCTAACTTGGCGAGATTTTTATATCACGTTTTGCATAGTTGGATTTGTCGGATGGCTTTGTGATGTTATCATTACGCGTGTTTTTAACATGATTGATTTGGGAGATCCAAAAGTTACAGGACTTGGAGATATTCTAAGCTATACATTTATTCCACCTTCCCTTTCCATTTTATTTTTAACTTACCTAACAGCTAAAAATAAATGGGTTTTATCACTTCTCTTTTGCGCTGGTTCACTACTTATAGAATACGGAATGATTAAAAGTGGCTATATGCATTTAAACGGCTGGTTTTTTATCTATTCAATAGTGGTATACTTCCTCGTTTATGCTTTTGTTCTACCATGGCATATGGCATTTATTAAGTAAAAAAGCAGATGTTGATTAACATCCGCTTTTTTACTATGCGCTTACTTTCTATCTGCTGAAATCCATATTTCATACCGACGTTTAGAAGAAAGAATATCTCCATTGCATGTTCATAACCGGTCATTTTATGCGCCGTGATGACACATGCGCGCGGCTATGTTCTTCAGGACGTCTAAACCCAATTTTTAAAAGCGCTGCTTCTAAATTTGCTTCTGTTTTAATTTGATTAAAATCAATTCCCAGTTTCACTACCGTTTGGGCAATTTCCGGTCGTATCCCTGTTACAATAGCTTCCACTCCTACTAATTTGAGAGATCGATGAATTTTGAACAGATTGTCTGCTACCATTGTATCAATAATCACGACACCTGAAATATCCAAAATAAGATAGGATAATTGAAGGCTTGTCCCTTTTTTCAAGCAAGTTTCCATAATAACTTGCGAGCGATGAGTATCAATTTCTCCAATAATCGGCATAATAGCGATACCTTTTGTGACAGGTACGAGCGGAACTGACAGTTCTTCTAGTGACGTGTAAGCTAAATTCATCATATATCGATTATGCTCATCATAAATTTGACCAAAAACACATGTTACCGTATCTAAAAGCGGATCAATTCGTTCACTGACATGCAGCATGGTAATTGCAGCAAACTGATGCTCCTCTAGTTCTCGTGTAAATACATCCCAAATAACGCTGCGATAGATTGGTAAGGTACCCAGTGCTTTTTCTAAAGGAATATTTTTTTCTACCGCATATTTTCCCGTTTCTAGTGCCCATTCTTTAACAAGTTTAAGTACATCCTCTTGTTCTTCAAATAGCGCTCTTCCAAAGTACTCCATAATTGACACTCGCCACTTCAAAATTTTCTTTTCTTTTAATTCCTCTATACTTAGCGTATGTGTAGAATCTAAACGTTGGGCTAATTTTTCTGACAAGCTATATTTATGTTCAAGAATCTTTTTTCCTATATACACGAGTTCCTCTTTCATAAAATACGCTCAGCTCCTCTTTTCTGCTATTTTTACTGCGTATATAACCTTGACTAAGCCTACTTACCCAACCGACAATTGACTAGCCTTCCTAAAAATAACAAAAAAGCGGTTATTTTATGAATTTTCTTTCTTTTTATTATAGTACCAGAGTAAGAGCCGCACAACTGAAAGTTTGCTGCGAATAAAATTCGTAATTTGACATAGAAAACAATCCTGTTTGAACGCAAACAGGATTGTTTTCTGTATTTACTTATCTCACTTTACACTTGGAATAGCCAGACAACAATCGGCCCAAAAACCGAGCCCAGTACAGCGCTTAACGTCATTGATACTGAACTCATCGATACCGTTAGTTCACCGTATTCAAATGCTTTAGAAGTTCCTAGGGCATGAGAAGCGCTGCCTAGTGCAATTCCTTTTCCTAAAGAACTTTTAATACGAATCCACTTTAAAAGTAAAGGTCCAAGAATTACTCCCGAAAAGCCTGCAATCATAACAAATACCACAGTCATGGATGGAACCCCTCCTAGTCCTGTGGCAATTTGAATTGCAACGGGAGTGGTAATAGACTTAGGAACAATGGATAAAATCAGGCTTCGGTCAATGCCGAATACTTCAGCGAACACAAGTCCGCTAATCATGCCTGCAAATAATCCTACAAACACTCCTCCAATAATAGGAATGCTGTATTTTACTAGCATCTCACGCTGTTTATACAGTGGATACGCTAATGCAACAACCGCTGGCCCCAGAAGTGAATTAATCCATTTGCCTCCAATCATATACTCGTCATAGGAAATATGAAAAGCAAGCAAAAGAAGAATAACGAATACGGTTGTAGTTAAAACTGGAATAAGGATTGGGTAGGAGAACCGTACGTATAGTTTTGCCATGACTAGATACAGAGCAACTGTAGCTATAATTATAAAGAGCGCGATAAAGAATTCTTGCACTGTTGTTTCTCCTTTCGTTTGTTCGCTTTCTTTTCTAAAAGTTGACTGGCAGCCCCCGCGGCGGCCATCGTAATGATTGTACTAAGCACAATAATTAAAAACAAAATCGCTCCGCTGCTTGAAAGAAGCGAAGGATAATTCATCACTCCCGCCATAGCTGGTATAAATAATAAAGGTAAAAAAGATAACAAGAAGCTTGCTCCGTCTTCAATCACTTTGATGGGAACAACTTTGCAGGTTAAGCAAATGAGCATTAAAATTAAGCCTATAATACTACCTGGAATAGGCAGGTGAAGCATGTGGTGAACAGCTTCGCCAATCATAGAAAAAGCATAAAGAATCGCAATTTGTAAAATGATTCGTATCACTTTCATTATAGGTCGCTGTCCTATAGATAAAGAACAGCTGTCCTCCTCTCTTTATTTTGTCATGTTGTCTAACATTTAACTATATAAACATCCTTTACTTTACCTACTTTTACTTGTACTATACAACTATATATACATTTGTATTATACAAGTATATATTTCTTTGTCAATGAATGATTTTGTAAGGAGAGATTATAATGCAAGAAAAAAATTCAATTGAATTGATTGAATATGAACTTACTACCTTTATTAGACGAGCCGTCTATCTTGATAATTCTGAAAATAAAATAGGAAATCTAGAAAGATCAGCTTATTTATTATTGCGGCAATTAGATGAATTTGGACCAGCTCGTGTAAAAGAGCTGGCAGAAGCATTTAAACTCGACATTTCAACTCTGTCTAGACAAGCAGCTGCTTTAGAAAATAAAAAGCTTATTTCTCGCTCTTCTGATCCTTCGGATGGACGCGTCAGCCTATTTGACATCACACCAGGCGGAAAACAAATGCTGGAAACTGATAAACAAATGCGCCTTGAACGCTATCATAGTATGTTAAAGGAATGGTCAAATGAAGAAAAGGAGCTGTTTGGCAAACTATTAATGCGGATGAATGACGCATTTATCGATTAAATAGAAATTCATGAAAATTAGGCTGCTGCTACAAGGTGTTTGTCCCTGTCTCTTTTCTCTTTTTTGCATTTAATGTAAAGAGACTATTGAAAAGGATGTATGATTATGTCTGTTCCGAACAAATGGAAAGCCACGCCCTGCCTCTTTCCCGGCTATAAATGGTGTGGTCCCGGATGCAGTGGTCCCGGATGTCCGGTAAACGATGTAGACTGCTGCTGCAAATACCATGATTTATGCTATGAAGATTATGGATCATGCCGCTCATGTGATGAGCAATTTCTTGACTGTCTTTGCTCCAAAGCAAATCCGTACAGTTTAAAAGGAAGACAGGCATACGCCATGTATACCTATATGCGGCTGAAGTTAGCTTTAAAACAATATGACTAAGCATAAAAGAGGAGAATTGAAAAATTCACCTCTTTCTTATGCCATTTTATCCGTATGAATCCAAAAGCGTTGAACAACAGTTCCGTCCTCTTCTATATAATCCTCGTCTTGTATACCACCGTTTGCCACAATAGTTCGACGAGAAGCCGTGTTCCAATCATCACACACAACTAATGCCCGTTGAACTCCCAGCTTTTTAATCTCTTGAAGAGATAACTTCAGTAGCAGCTTCGCATATCCTTTTTGTCTTTCGCTCGGCCGAATACCATAACCTATATGTCCTCCGCTGTTTCGCAGTATTTCACTTAGCTCATGGCGGATATTAACTACGCCTATTACTTCTTCGTGATGCATTAGCCAGTAGGTGGAATCGGGTACATATCCTTTTTTTAATCCGATTCCTTTTTCTGCATCTAACAACTCTTGAACCATTTTTTCAAAGTAAGCAGGTTCTTTATCAATTACCCACGGAATCATTTTTTCTCCACTTGCTTTCCATTCATGATAAAAGCTCATATAAGCCTTTTTATAAGCTGCATCTGGTTTCATTAAAACGGGGGTTTCCACGTGTCTTCCTCCTTTTTGTTTATTATGTTTATACTACCTAGTTTTCCCAATAAATAAAAGAGGATAATTTACGTTATGTGATAAGTTTGTTTATGCATTTATTTATAAGATATGTAACAAAAAGCACCCAATGGATATACCATTGAGTGCTTTTTGTTCTACTGCCGGTTGTTTAAATAAATTCCTTAAAAAACCTTGTCACTTTTGCAAGGGCGTATAGGAAGGTCCGCTTCATAACAGGTTCTTCTTTCTTTTGGATGTCAGGAGATTTAATCCATCGCTTATGGTTAGCAACAAGGACACTTTTATCCATTTTGTTTTCCATCGCCATCGTCAGCTTTTTTGCAAATTCTTGACTATCGATAAGGACCATGGATTCATTATTCAAAAATGTAGAACGGGAATCTAAATTAAAAGAGCCTACGGCACTGAGTCTTTGATCATAAATCACAGACTTTGCATGAATCGAATAAGGTCCTTGGTATTCGTAAAGCTTTACACCTGTTTTCACAATCGTATCACGCATACTTATATACCCGGAAAAAGCCAACACATTGGGCGTAGATGTAACTGAATTTGTGAGTAGCGTCCATTGAACAGCTGGATTCTTTTTCATTGCTATATACTTTCTCATCGCATTGGTTGGCACCACATAAGGACTTTGAATAAGAACAGAGCGGTTAGCTGCTTCTGCCAAATTAATAAACGTTTTCCACATAAAAGGTCGTTTATTAAAGCGTTCAATTGGATTATGAATAAAAGAAACACGCTTTGTAGGAACGGTGGAAGTATTCCAATTAATCTTAGGCGTCGCAAACGTTTCTCCTACTTGCTTAGCTTTATCATATTGCTGCAGCAGCAAAGCTTTCATCCTCTTTCCCTGATCGACCTGGTACTGCGTGAGATGATAAAAAGCTTTTTTAGTGTAAGGATGAGCCCATAATTCATTTATATAATTTTGCATTTGAGTGATGACGCTATCTTGTTTATGTTTGCTGTTTGTAATAAAGACATCACGATCATAGACGAAGTCTGGAGGAGGCTTTTTAGCCAAATATTTGTCCCCTATATTCCGTCCTCCTATTATACCTAGTCTACCGTCTACAATCATTATTTTGTCATGCATACGATTTTGCCACGCCCAAGGTTTAAACAATTGAAGCGGTTCGTAATACTTCACTTTAATATTAGGATGTGAAGCTAATGCATAGAGCACGCCTCTTCGATTTCCTCGTAAGCCGTTAGCTATCCCATCTAAAAGAACGCGAGTATGGACGCCTCGATCAGCTGCTTTAAAAAGAGCGGCCATAATTAAATCAGTTGACTCTCCTTTTCCTATTGAGTAATAAGCAATATCAATCGATTTCTCAGCTTCTTGAATCATTTGAATACGAACTCTTCCTGCCTCATAACCATCTTCAAGAAGTCTCACTCGGTCCGTAGACTCCCTGTGACCAAAAAAGCTAGCCGGTTTAATTGAGGTCGTTCCCTCTCCTGTTTTTAAAGGTACATAAAAGAGAACCACCGCCGCTATAACCACGTACAGAATATATAAAGATAAAATAATAAGTAATCCTTTGAATGCTATTTTTATCATCGCAACTCCAGCTTCTTGTCTTTTTCTGTTATCGTTCACAAATAAGGACCATTACATGCAAGAAACTGCTTCCTTGATTGCTTTGCGCTTTGTCTTTTTGACACATTTATTTTTTCTGATTCACTATTTGTATAGTATGCTAGTACATATCATAGAAAAAAGGATGATGGTGATGGAGGAATATTCTTTTCGTTTTCATATCACAGATTCTTACCCTTTGCAAAATGAAAACGATAAAATAGAAGCTGTGGTACGCACCAAAATCAAGCATGCGGAGCGGGGATGCTTGTATGAGGGTTATCTTCGTGTTCATATCACTAAAATCGGGGTATTCCCTGTAGCAAAAGATATTGCTGAAGCGATTAGCGTTCGTTCGCTTCGTCAGCAGTTAGCGGCCGAATTAAAAAGATACGTACGGCCGCACCGCAATTTTTTATAACTTTATCCAAACATTTGTCCAAGTGGACTTTCATCTTCAATAATATCTTGAATAGCGTAGATAGAAATTGGAAAGTAAGGAATTCCATATGCGTAAGGAGCCAGGTCATACAGCTGATAAAAGAGCACAAGTGATTTATCGGCGATATAAAAATCTTGATCTGGTTTAATTCCTTTATACTCTCCAAGAACCATAATATCGCGCTCTTTTATTTGCTCTCCTACTATTTTAGAAAGAATGCTCACGTAATTACTGTCTTTTTTAAATAGATCTTTGAGTTGATACGTTTTTCCAGTCAGCACATTAAACGTTAACGGAACGACCACGGTCAAACCATGCGCTCCCCCGGAATAAGCAAAATTGACAAGTGTTAAGCTGAGCACATTTCGCTCGTTCGTTTTCAACTCATAATAACCCGTTTCTTCTGTATCCGGATTTTCTCCATATCCTTGCTGACGAATTAATTCATTCGTGCGCTGCAAAATTTTACTGTTCATGGTGTGCTGAACAGCTTGATTAGTCAAATGTACAACTGGATAATAAACGTTTAACTTTTTCTTCACCATTTGTTGAGAATATACGGTTGCAGGTAACGTAACCATCGCTTCCTCCTCTTTGTATACAGGTTGTTACATTCTATTCTTTTAGCCTCCATTCCATTACTGAAGCAAAGAAAGATTCAGACATAGCGAAATCAATCCAACCTAAAGACGAACAAACTGGATAAATGCTCTAGTATGGATTGCTTGTAACACCGCTATTGATTTCCACGGAAGTCTTCGGCTTGCCCTCCAATCACCAGCTAGAAGCACACTCATACATGAAACCTATGTTAACTTTATCAATGAAAAAATCCGAACAAGTTTGATTCTCAATCAAGAATCAAACTCGTTCGGATCTTCCTTCAACGAAAATACCTTTGTCTCAGCCTCTTTTTTACTTCTTGTTATTTTACGTTGTTAATTGTTTTAGCAGCGTCTACCGTATTTTTTAATAACATTGTGATGGTCATCGGGCCAACTCCGCCTGGTACTGGTGTGATATAACCTGCAACTTCTAAAGCCGCTTCGTAATCAACATCACCAACGAGTTTACCATTTTCCATTGTGTTACCTACATCAATTACAATCGCACCCGGCTTAATATCATCTGCTTTAATAAGTCTAGGTTGTCCTACAGCTGACACAAGAATATCAGCTTGTTTTGTTAAAGCAGATAAATCTTTTGTGCGAGAGTGAGCAATTGTTACCGTTGCACTTTCTTGAAGTAACAGCATGGATACTGGTTTACCAACAATATTGCTTCGGCCAATTACTACCGCATGTTTACCTGAAATTTCTTCACCTGAACGTTTAATTAACTCAACGATGCCGTGTGGTGTACATGGTAAATAGCACTCATCGCCAATAACCATATTCCCTACGCTTACTGGGTGGAAGCCATCTACATCTTTTTTAGGAGATACAGCATTTAATACTGCTTTTTCATCAATATGTTTTGGTAATGGAAGTTGAATAAGAATACCATGAACAGATGGATTTCCATTCAAGTGATGGATTTCGTTTAAAAGCTCTTCTTCAGTAATCGTTACGTCACGTTTGATAATTTCAGATGCAACACCTATTTCTTCACAAGCCTTTGCTTTTGCTTTTACATATGATTGCGAAGCAGGATTTTCTCCTACTAAAATCACAGTTAAACCAGGAACGATACCTTTTGTTTTTAATTGAGCTACCTCTTCTTTTAATGCGGCGCGCAGTTCTTGCGCTACTTCTTTTCCTTTAATTACTTTCGCTGTCATGATGTTTTTTGCTCCTTTCAACTGTAGCTATTTAATAAATGTACGAATTATAGTTATTAATCTAACACAAAAGTTCGGTTTTGTTCAATGTTTTTATTATTTTTATTTTAAATAGATGAAAATAAATAACAAATAACGTATATTCCGTTCTTATCGCACTATAATATTTTGCATGCACCAAAGGTGTTTTTATTCTAACATTGCTTTTCCAAATTAAAAACCGCACCTTCGGCACGGTTTTGAACGATTTATTTTTCTGTTGATATACTTTTCTTTGTAGTCAACGGCAGCACGTCTTCCTCTGTTTTTAGATCTTTTACATGCATTTCCTTGAAAGGCGCACTTATTTTCTTATTTTTCGGAGGTTCTTCAAAATTCTCCACCCAATCACATAGCAGTTCAAATCCTTGATACACATAAGGCAGGAGAGGCTGAAGCTTTCGATCTGGGTCAATTTGATGATTCCATACTAAGCTATCAATGTGGTTGCCATTTTCAATTACATAGTGACGATGAAGGTGCTGCTTACCAGAATCTTTTACCAGTTGTTCATAAGGATAAGCATGAATATCCGGAAAAATAAGAGCATCTAACGACCCTGTAATGCTTATCAACGGAACGGAAATATCACCTGTATTTTCAATTTCACGAACTCTTTGCTTTACATCTTGCGGTCTTTCTTGATAATCATACTTTTCAAAAATAGAATCTAACGAACGATCTCTAACTCCGTTTTCAAAAAGAGTCAAGTATTTTTGCCATGGAATGCTTCCAGGTGCTTGACTGTCAAACTCATCTCTATATATATTAAGCGTTAAAAACCAATAATACTGGTCATGATATGGCCATAAAAACTCAGATCCTTTTGGCAACCCTGCTTGATACAAACGGTGCAAAGCTTCTTTTTGCGATTCACCTACGGTGTACAGTGCTTCTTCGGCATGATTTACAACAGGTGTTAAGGAAGTAATCAAGTTATCGTGATCAGCTCGCCACATAACCCCTTCCCATTCAACGCCTCCATTAAAAAGCTGAGGCTCTCCATTTTTCCCGTCGTTTTCTAAAGCATAGCGAACAACATAACCCCCGTTAGAAATACCTAACGCATACGTTTTTATATCAAAATATTCTGTCACTTCTTTTTGAAGTTTGTGACGATAATTTTCAAACAAAAATCTCTGCGCGATTTTTGTCACTTCTCGGTATTGAATATGCCATTTTCTAATAGAGTCTTCTTCTTTGACTAGAGCGTTCTTTGCTTTAGCAAATGGATCATCACTCACTTCTTCTCCCTGAGTTCCTTTATCAGAAGCAGCAAACGCAAACCCTTTTGCCAACACATAGTCACTGAATAGTAAATCCGTTGATTTCTCATCTCGGGTAGCTGGGACTCCTGACATAACTAACTTTCCATTCCAATCATCGGGAATTCGAATGAGAAATTTACCACCATCAACTTCACCTTCTACTTGAACGCCCGTTATTTCTTCAGGCTGATACATGTAATACCATCCATTTTTTTCTTCTTTTGTTCCCCAATAGATAGGAGCCAGCCCAATGTTTCCATAGGCAGTCGCTGCTTGAAATTGAAGAGGATTTTTAGTCGTTAGCCAGTTTCCATACTTACCGTCAAACGTTGTGATATTCAAGTGATGACCTCCATTCACATTTGCTTTTGAAGAAACTCTTGGGGACTATACATGCATAATTTTAGTTAAATATTACCATCATTTTCTCAAAAAGTACATCAAAACGCCTTTCTTATAGAAAGAAAGTAGACATTTATCACAACTGAGCCCATAGCGCCGTATAATATTGAAATTTATTCAAAAAAAGGAGTGTAAATGACTATGAGTTCGTTTAATTCTTCAAAACTTTCTACGACTCTTATTCCCCCTGCTACTTCCTCCTATCCGGTTTCCGGAAGAAAATATACTCTTACTCATTCTGATACAACCGGTCAGCTTTTTTTAAGCATCGGATGCTCATATAACAACAAGGCGATAGATAAAAATATGCGTGATGAAGTACTGGCTGCTCTTCACGTAACAGACCGACAAGCAGTTATTCAAGGCGAAGTTTTTGTTAGCGGGGGCGAGTTCAGCCGCGAGCAAGCTCAGCTTCGTTATCAAATTTTCCGTCGTGAACTCCCCCTTGCTTTAGAAGCAATGTTTTACGGAGACCAAGCGTTTTTTCAACATTATCCCGACTTGCTAAATACACCAATTTACATTTATTTTATATCGACTTATCAAGAATTTAGAGGGTGGTCCTATTATCAAACTCCTAAATTTTATTTAAAACAAACATGCAGCAGCTAGCACGCTCGTGCATAAACTAATGGGAAATGAACGAGGAAGGTGTGAATGTTTCATGTACAGTCAATGGGTTTACCCCTATATGCCGCGCTATTACCATCCAGTGGTTCCTACTACGAATGAAAATTATTTAGAACCTTATAGATACAATGAAGACTTATTTTCTTATATCCTGCATGAAGAAGAGGAAGTTAGATCTACACGCGATGTAGACAGAGTGATGAAAATTTTAAAACGCCAGTATCAGTCCATCTACAGAGATGCTCAACGAGGCGGGATGGATAGCAAACTAACAGAATACTTATTTCGTTCCATTGTAAGATTTGTTGATGATAACTATAACAATTACAGCGGATCTATTAACGAACGCGTTGAAAAAGCCGCGCGACAGTTAAAAAAACGTGACCCCTGGATATTTGAACTTTTTAACTTATACAGCGTTTCCCCCGCTTCACAAGTTCGAATTACCAACACGATTTTAACCGTTTCATTTGAGAATTTACGTAGAGGAAATGAAGTTCCAAATCCTAGATAAACAAAAAACCGCCACAATTGTGACGGTTTTTTGTTATGGTAATACAGTTGCTCCCATTAGATGGCTATCAACTTGTTTAGCGACTTCACGACCTTCATGAATAGCCCATACGATTAAACTTTGCCCACGCCGAGCGTCACCAGCAGCAAAAACACCTTCAACATTTGTTTTGTAATTTCCATACGCTGCATCTACGCGACGATTTTTCGTTTCAACACCAAACGCTGATAGAACCGGATGCTCTGGACCTTCAAACCCAATCGCAATAAAGACAAGCTGAGCTGGCCATACTTTTTCTGTTCCTGGAATTTCGGTAAAGATGTACTGTCCATTTTCACCTTTTACTTTTTCCATTTGAACCGTATGAAGTTCCTTTAGATTGCCTTGCTCATCTGCCACGATTTTTTTCGTTTGAATTGAATATTCACGTGGATCGTCCCCAAATTTCGCCTGTGCTTCTTCATAAGCATATTCAAGATTAAATACATGTGGATATTCAGGCCACATATTATCTGCCGTACGCTCAGCAGGAAGCTGAGGATGTTTACCAAACTGAACAACGCTGCGGCATTTTTGACGAAGAGCAGTAGCTACACAGTCAGCTCCCGTGTCTCCGCCTCCAATAACAATAACGTCTTTTCCTTCAGCATCAATAAATTGACCATCTTTGAAGTTAGAGTCTAAAAGGCTTTTTGTTGAAGTTGTTAAGTAGTCCATTGCAAAGTGAACTCCTTTTGCTTCACGACCTTCTAATACTAGATCTCTTTGCTTCTGAGCTCCTGTACACAAAATTACAGCATCATATTGTTCTTTTAATTCTTCAGCAGTAATGTCTTTTCCAACTTCCGTATTTGTTACAAAATCAATACCTTCTTGCGTCAATAAGCGAACACGTCTTTCCACTACTTCTTTATCTAGCTTCATATTCGGGATTCCATATGTTAATAAACCGCCAGCACGATCTGCTCTTTCATATACCGTTACCGAATGACCCGCTTGGTTCAGCTGATCTGCGCTTGCTAAGCCTGCTGGCCCAGAGCCAATAACAGCAATTTTTTTGCCTGTTCTTTTCTCCGGAATTCGCGGAGTAATCCACCCATTCTCAAAGCCTTTATCAATAATAGCGCGTTCGATATTCTTAATCGAAACGGCTGGATCTGAAATAGCAAGCGTACAGGAACCTTCACACGGAGCAGGACAAACGCGTCCTGTAAACTCCGGGAAGTTGTTCGTTTTCATTAAACGCTCTAAAGCTTCTTTCCAGCGTCCTTTATAAACTAAATCATTCCACTCTGGAATTAAGTTATAGATTGGACATCCAGAAGTAAAAGCATTAATATCCATTCCCATGTGGCAAAAAGGTGTGCCACAATCCATACATCGTGCCCCTTGACGGCTTAGCGCTTCATCAGATAAAGGAGCAGCATACTCTTTCCAATCACCTAAACGTTTTAACGGGTCACGTTCCTTCCCTTTTTCACGTTTGATTTCCATAAATCCTGTTGGTTTTCCCATCGTACTCTCCCCTTTCTTACTGAGCTACCGCTTCTTGTTGTTTTGCCGATGCTTTCTTTTCTTGTTTTGCATTTTCCTCAAACGCACTCATAGCTGCTTCTTCTTCCGTTAGTCCAGCTGCTTTTTGCTCTTCAATGCGATTCATCATGCGTTTATAATCATTCGGAATCACTTTTACAAATTTTGAAAGTGATTGTTCCCAATTTTCCAAAACAAATGCTGCTTTATGACTGTTCGTATATTTCAGATGATTTGAAACCATCTCTTTTACTTCTTCTGCTTCTTCGCCTTTTAAGCTCTCAAACCCAATCATGTCTTTATTGCAAAGGTTTTTGAATGCTTCTTGATCATCAGCAAATACGTAAGCAATACCGCCTGACATTCCTGCACCAAAGTTTTTACCTACATCGCCTAATACGACAACACGTCCGCCAGTCATATATTCACAGCCATGATCGCCAATTCCTTCAACCACTACGTTCACACCGCTGTTACGAACTGCAAAACGTTCCCCTGCTAGCCCGCTAACATAGGCTTCACCGCTTGTTGCACCGTAAAATGCAACGTTCCCAACGATAACATTCTCGCCTGACACAGCTGTTGTTTCCTTAGGTGGAGCAACAATGATTTTACCTCCTGATAAACCTTTTCCGATATAATCATTTGCATCTCCAGTTAGATACATAGACATTCCTTTTGGAACAAACGCACCAAAACTTTGTCCTGCTGAGCCAGTGAATCGAAGAGTAATCGTATCTTCTGGCAGACCTTTCTCACCGTAACGTTTTGTAACTTCACTTCCCACAATTGTTCCAGCTACACGGTTAATATTAGAAATTGGAAGTTCTAACTCGACTTGATACTTATGCTCGATTGCTTGCTGTACCGCAGGCAAAATCTTTTGCATATCAAGAGATTCGTCAATTTTATGATTTTGAGGTGTTTTAAAGGTACGTACACCTTCAGCTTGATATAAAAGAGTTGTTAAGTCTAAGTGCTGAGCCTTCCAGTGATTTTTTGCACGTTCGCTAACGCTTAATACGTCTGTACGTCCAACCATTTCATCCACTGTTTTAAATCCAAGTTCAGCCATAATTTCGCGCACTTCTTGTGCAACAAATTTCATATAGTTAACGATGTGGTCCGCTTCTCCCAGGAACTTTTTACGAAGCTCTGGATTTTGCGTCGCCACTCCAACTGGGCATGTATCTAAGTGACACGCACGCATCATGATACATCCTAAAACAATTAAAGGTGCCGTAGCAAAACCAAACTCTTCTGCTCCTAGAAGTGCTGCCATGACTACATCTTTACCCGTCATTAATTTCCCGTCTGTTTCAAGCACTACTTTTTCACGAAGACCGTTTAACATAAGCGTTTGATGAGCTTCTGCTAAGCCAAGTTCCCACGGTAGTCCAGTATGTTTAATACTTGTTTTTGGAGATGCTCCCGTACCTCCGTCGTAACCGCTAATGACAATAACATCCGCTACTCCTTTTGCTACTCCGGCAGCAATCGTTCCTACACCTGCTTTTGAAACGAGCTTGACGCTGATTCGTGCATCACGGTTTATATTTTTCAAGTCATGAATAAGCTGCGCTAAATCTTCAATCGAATAAATATCGTGGTGTGGAGGAGGTGAAATTAAGCCTACTCCTGGCGTTGATCCACGTACATCTGCCACCCATGGATATACTTTGTTTCCTGGAAGCTGACCGCCTTCTCCAGGTTTTGCACCTTGTGCCATTTTAATTTGAAGCTCATCGGCATTCAAAAGGTAGTGACTTTTCACCCCAAAACGCCCAGAAGCGATTTGTTTAATCGCACTGCGGCGATTATCTCCATTCTCATCCAGAGTGTAGCGGCTAGGATGCTCGCCACCTTCTCCACTGTTGCTGCGTGCCCCTAAACGGTTCATCGCAACCGCTAATGTTTCATGAGCTTCTTGACTTAAAGATCCAAACGACATAGCACCTGATTTAAAACGTTTTACAATCGAATCAACTGATTCCACTTCATCAATGGAGATAGATGAACGCGATCCATTAAACGAGAACAGGTTGCGCAAGAAACCGATGCGTTCTTCATTAGCCGATTCAGAGAATTTTTTAAATAAGCTGTAATCTCCCTTACGGCAAGCCCACTGCAGCGTGTGAATTGTTTTTGGATTAAACGCATGATGCTCGCCCGTGTGTCTCCACTGGAAGTCACTTCCTGATTCTAACGTTTGCTCAATTGTTTCAACATAAGCATTGTCATGACGCGTTTTTGCTTCTTTTGCAATAACATCTAAACCGATACCGCCAAGCTGCGAGGCAGTGCCTGTAAAATAGTGCTCGATAACCTCTGCACTGATTCCAACTGCTTCAAAAATTTGTGCGCCCCGATAACTTTGCACCGTTGAAATACCCATTTTAGACATTACTTTTACGACACCTTCAGTAACGGCTTTTACATATTTCTCAACAGCATAATCATACGATACGTTCAACG
Organism: Priestia sp. SRI_019; assembly: GCF_057586255.1. Lineage (NCBI taxonomy): Bacteria > Bacillati > Bacillota > Bacilli > Caryophanales > Bacillaceae > Priestia > Priestia sp. SRI_019. The sequence goes on from NZ_JBYCZN010000002.1 coordinate 695,560, forward strand.
TACCTGCGTTAATTTCATTTTGATATGTTGCAAAAGTAAGATATGGATTAATTGCGTCTGCGCCGTAACCAATCAGCGCTGCAAAATGGTGCACTTCACGCGCTTCTCCCGTTTCCACTACAATGCTCGCCTTTGTACGGTTTCCTTTTCGCACTAGGTGCTGGTGCAGCCCGCTGACCGCTAATAAAGCTGGAATAGCTACAGATTGAGCTCCCGCTTCACGGTCTGTCAGAACAAGAATGCTAGCACCCGCGTTAATTGCCGCTTCAGCTTCAGCAAATACGCGATCAAGATCTGCTTTTAAATCATTTGTAAATACAGCAGATATAACAGCACTTTTGAAATCCGGATGAATGGCAGACTTCAGCTGATCAGTTTGATCGTTTGTTAAAACCGGCGTCTCAAGCTGAATTCGATGAATGTTTTCTTTGGTTGGATGCAGTAAATTCCCTTCTGCACCAAGCAATGTCATTGTCGATGTAACCAACTGTTCACGAATAGCATCGATCGGTGGATTCGTTACTTGAGCAAATAGCTGCTTAAAGTAATTGAACAGCGATTGAGGACGATCAGACAACACGGCTAATGGAGTATCGTTACCCATTGAACCAAGCGGATCTTTTCCTTCTGTAATAACTGGAACTAAGTATTTATGAATATCTTCATACGTGTAGCCAAATGACTTCTGGCGAATGACCAAATCATCGAAGTATTCAGATTTTTCTCCCTGTACTTCTGGCAACGTTACCAGCTGTTCATCTAACCACTCTTGATAAGGCTCAGCCTGTGCCATTTCAGATTTAATTTCTTCGTCTGAAATAATTCGGCCCTCCTCTAAATCGATTAGAAGCATTTTACCTGGGCTTAAACGATCTTTATATAATACATTTTCATCTTCAACATCAATGACGCCTACTTCTGATGAAAGTATGATGTAATCATCTTTTGTAACATAATAGCGAGCTGGACGTAAACCGTTACGGTCTAAAATAGCACCGATTTGTTTTCCATCCGTAAACGAAATAGCAGTCGGACCATCCCATGGCTCCATTAATGCGCTATGATACTCATAGAAAGCACGTTTTTCTTTTGACATGTGCGGATTCTCAGACCAAGGTTCTGGAATAAGCATCATCGCTGCATGCGCTGGCTTACGGCCGGCCAATACAAAGAACTCTAGCGCATTATCTAACATGGATGAGTCGCTTCCTTCAGCATCTAAAATTGGAAGAACCTTCGGCAAATCCTTACCAAATGCGTCCGAAACAAACTGCTGTTCACGTGCTCTCATCCAGTTTTGATTGCCGCGAAGCGTATTGATTTCACCGTTATGAATTAAATAACGGTTTGGATGTGCTCTTTCCCAGCTTGGGAACGTGTTTGTGCTAAAGCGAGAATGCACTAAAGCAAACGCTGAAGTAAAGTCTTCATCTTGTAGGTCAAGATAAAAAGCATCAACTTGCTCAGGCGTTAATAACCCTTTGTACACAATTGTTCTACTTGAAAGACTCGTAAAATAAAAACGATTTTGACGCGCCTGCGCCCAATTTTCCGCTTGCTTACGAATAACATATAGCTTGCGTTCAAACGCTAAGTCATCTTGAATACCGTCATTTGCCCCAATAAATACTTGTCGTACGTACGGACAGCTTTCTTTTGCGACTTTTCCGATTTTTCCGACATTTACAGGTACAGTTCTCCAACCTAGTAACGTTTGTCCCTCTTCTTCAATTAATTTATTAATATAAACTTCGATTTCTCGACGCTCGTCTTCGTTATTTGAGAAAAAGATCATTCCAACTCCATAACGACCTTTTTCAGGCAAGTTCAATTCAACGCATGTCTTTTTAAAGAACGCGTGTGGAATTTGTACCATTAATCCAGCTCCATCTCCTGTTAGCGGATCGCTTCCCTGTCCGCCTCGATGGTCAAGCTGGCAAAGCATATTTAGTCCTTTTTTAACGATATCATGTGACGCTACGCCTTTCAATTGAGCGTATAGTCCGATTCCACATGCATCGTGCTCAAACTCAGGACGGTAGAGACCTTGAGCTTTTGGCATTTGATTGTATGTCATCTTCTTCTCCCCCGTTCGTTTTCTTTATCTTTTTAAGATCACCTGTTTACATTGTAAGTTTTCAAATCAATATAAACAATATATAATTTAGATAAAACTAATCTAATTTTGATATATATAGATGGAGGATGCCTATGGAACTGCGTCAATTACGCTATTTTATGGAAGTTGCAAAAAGAGAACACGTATCTGAGGCGGCAGAGTATCTGCATGTAGCTCAATCAGCGATCAGCCGTCAAATCGCGAACCTGGAGTCTGAGCTAGGTGTTAGTTTATTCAAACGCGAAGGAAGAAATGTCAAGTTAACAGCAATAGGAAAAGTCTTTCTTGAGCATACGGAGACGGCTATGAAAGCTATTGACTATGCGAAAGAACAAATTGATGAATACCTGGATCCCGAAAGAGGAACGATTAAAATCGGATTTCCCACAAGCCTTGCCAGTCACCTTCTTCCTACTATTATATCAGCCTTTAAAGAAGAACACCCAAATGTTGCTTTTCATCTTAGACAAGGTTCGTATAAATTTTTAATTGAATCGGTTAAAAAAAGAGATATTAATATCGCTTTTTTAGGCCCTGTACCTGTAGAGGACCAGAGTATAGAAGGGCATATTCTATTCACTGAAAATCTTTTAGCCCTTGTTCCTTCTCATCATCCGCTCGCTGAACGGGATAACATTCGGCTGCGGGATTTAAGAAATGAAGATTTTGTGCTATTTCCAAAAGGATTCATTTTACATAAAATGGCCTTTGACGCTTGCAAACAAGCAGGATTCATGCCTAATATTTCATCTGAAGGAGAAGATTTAGATGCGATTAAAGGTCTTGTATCCGCAGGAATTGGCGTCACGCTTCTTCCCGAAAGCACAGTGTCTGAAACGACTCCTCGTTTTACAACTAAACTTCCTATTCATACGCCGCAGCTTCAGCGTACAGTCGGGATGATTATTCCTCGAAATCGTGATTTAGCACCTTCTGATAAAATTTTTTATAAGTTTGTCAAAACCTTTTTTGAACGGTTGGAGCAGTATAAATAAGAGAGGCTCCTGCCTCTCTTATTCTTTACTTTATACACTATTCCTCAGCTGATCAATTGTATAAATAGATCTTCTTCCCCTAAAGCTAACAGGCATTGACGCTTACCGGACTCTTTCTTATACTGGAGTAACTGACTAAAAAGAAACAAGGTGACTGCTATGGATTTTAAAATTAATTTTTTATCATTTTACGTAATACAAGTAGAAGGAAAAGAAGAACAGGCTTCTAAACAATATAAGCATTTTCAAACGCTTGATACAGAAGAATATGAAGAAAGTCCCATTAAAGATTTTTTAGACGGTGAATTTAAAAAAATTGTAAAGCGCAAAGTAGAGCGACACCCCAAAGCAGAACAAGTGCCTACAAAGCTCGGATATTTTATAGTTGAACCAGGACACGCTCTCGACTCAAACCCTAATTATAATTTATTTCACCGCACTCGTTTTGCCACAACCAAAGAAGAATTTGAAGAAAATAGCGAACAGTTTATCAATGCATACCTTGATACTGCAGCCGTTCGAGGAGGAGCATTTTTAGTTGTATCTGCTGTTCCAAGAAAATATTTTGATCATGCTTTTGTGTTTATTTTAAAATGTGACTTCGAACCAAAAGTGGCTTCAATTTCAGACGAATCAACCCTTATTCGTCACGTAGAAATGGCGATTACTACTAAAAACATGAAATCCATTCAATACCCATACATGCCTGAAGAAGGCATGGTCGAAGAAAGTGAACTCGTCATCCACCAAGCGTCTCACGCTCGTTACTTTGAAGACTTTTTGAAATTCATTGACTACAACGAGCCGATGCCTGAAATTATGAAAACACAAGTGATGGATATGGTGCGTGAACACGTCAGCGAAACGTTTGAAGCAGAAAGCGTAGAACTCGAACAGTTTGAATCGGACATGGAACTGTGGGCAACAAGTGAAAAGCGTGAGCTTCAAGAACGTTTAGATACCCATCAAGTCATGGAAGCTGCTGCTCATATCGTCGAGCATACGCCTGATGCTGAGCTTAAAATGAAGCTTGGCGAAACAGAGATTAAAGGACTGTTAGCTGATTTCGGGGAAAATATTCACTTAGCGAAAGTGAACGGACGCTACGTGGCTATAATTGAAGCGGAATCGATTCTGTTTGAAAAAGGCGCGTCTCCCATTGAGTTTCATAAGCCTGGTGATTTGCACGGAATTATTGAGAAAATCAGCAGTAAGAAATGGGAAGAATAAATAAAAGCCAGAGAGCTATGTTGTACTCTCTGGCTTTTATTTAACTGAAAAACCAGCTCTATTTATCCACCTTAATTCTCTACTAATTGGCTCACGGAAACATTTTGTTCATTTTCTGGCTGACCTAGCGGATAAATTCTTACCGTATCATTTTCTTCGCTTACATGTTGAATATAAACGGCCGTATCGTTATACGTAACGTTAGCCATAACGGGTGAATCAGCAATTTGTTTTGCTCGCTGCTTGTCCACGTTTCTTCCCCCCTCTATGTTGATATACATATAAGGTTTGCTCAAAGAATAGATGCTATTCGCCCCCTAGAGCAGTTCTACCGTTTTTTAGCGGTGCGGTAACCAAGGTAAAAAACGAAAGAAGTATAGGTAATGAATGCAGCTCCAGCCAGCAAGAGCATTTTGTGATGATGCCAAAGGGCCGCATATGTTTTGATGAAGATTCCCTTTGTAAGTAAAATATATTGATACACAATAAAAGCAACCACTAAAGCAAGAAACAGCACTCGAAACAAACGAATGAAATCAATGTTAGATACAATGGAAGCAGCTTTTACCCAGGGCGATGTAGGAGGCTGCGCTTTTTTAGCGCTGCGGCTCTTCGACTTTTGTTTCTTTGCAGGCGAAGCTTTTGATTCTTCTATTTTAGGTGCTGGTTTTTGTTTTCCTTGAGCCATTAGTCACTTTCCCTCTTTCTTAAATAAAGTGTCTAAAAAAGAAGCTTTTCTATTTTGCATATTCAAGACAAGACCGGCTATCTCCTTTTGACTTTTAAAAATACTTTCTTTTTTAAATACAGAATGTCTTTAGGTATGTGCCTATAGCATTTTTCTTATCTTCGCATACGTTATATCGTGTTTGATTTGAAATTACTATGTAAAAGGAGCGGTGCCCTAATGAATCCTTATTATTTCAACCCTGGATACATTCCTCAACAAGTTGATTACTCAGTTCAACAATACTATCCCCCTTACGTACCACAGCATGAAGAATACGATGAAAGACAGCAGCTTCAAAACCTTGGAGGATTTGAACGAAGAATTCGTGCCCTTGAGAGACAAAATGAGGAGCAAGTCAGAGAAATTACTCGTTTAAATCGCGTTGTGGAGCGACATACTGATCGTATAAACAGATTAAATCAGCGCTTACGCAATGTAGAAAGAAGACTTAACATTCCATTTACAGCAAGCCAGGACGGATTTTAAACTCACCTTAAGCATTCCCGTTTCTTTTGAGCGAGAATGCTTTTTTACATGTCTTCCGTCGTTTTTGATAGCACATAGGATATTTGATTAAACTTTACATAAAATAAAATTTGACTATGAAAAAGAAAAGGAGAAAATCACATGAAATCCCCTGTTGTTATTTGTCCTAACTGTCATTCTCAAAAAGAGCTTGCTACCGTTTTAACTGCTCAGTCCAATCAAAACGTTATCTATACATGCTCAGCTTGCGGCTATAAGCTGACAAACATTAAAACAAGCAAAGGGTAATCAGTATCTCTCACCTCACTTAGTACCTATACTCAATACGTTCTTCTGTCCATATACAAAAATTAACGTTTACGTAAATGTTATTAATTTTGTATACTGATAGTATTATGGGAAAGGGAGTTGAAGAAGTTGAAGTTTAAAATGAAGGAACGCGGGCAGCTGCATTTGAGTCCCGAAGGAAAACAATTAATTTTAGACTTGTACGAATCAAATATGATGGAATCTGTAAATGAAGCTTTGGATGCTGAAACAAGAAGCTTTCACAGTGGAAAAGCCGATGGGATACAGGCTATTTTACTTCTTTTAGGGGTACAGCTAGAAGAAAACACTTCACAATCGTAAATCAATGCCCTATAAAAAACGTAAAAGCAGACGCACTCTTCTGGTGAATGCGCCTGCTTTTTATGATTCTTCCTGCTCAAATTTTACAATTGCAGTCTTAGCACGATCTCTCAATGACAGAAGGTCAGACTCTACTTTTAAGATGTTTTTCTTTTTCTGTTCAATCAGCTTGAGCTGCTCTTCTACCGTATGTAATACTTGCTCTAACTTTTCTTTTTGTTGACTTGTTCCTTTCACTTGCCTATAATCCATCTTTTGTATTTCAAGAGTATCACTTAAAGCAAGAAATTCCTGTAATTCTTGAAGTGAAAAACCCATGACTTCTTTGGCATTCGTAATTTTCTTTAAAAATTCTACATGTTCTTCGGTGTACAGACGAAATCCACCTTCACTTCTTGGTGGTGCTGGCATCAGTCCGATTTGTTCATAATAACGAATTGTACGTTTTGTTAAACCGCTTTGCTTCGCTACATCATCTATTTTTAGTTCACTCATTTTTAAATCCCCTTTAATCAATTCACAATGTCAACTTTTCATACTTGTTACTATTATACACTAACGCTAGATATCTCAAAACAAATCTGAACAGCTGTACACTTATTTAAAAATAAATAAGCAATTTCTTTACCCTTTTTTAGAGTAAAAAAATTGCTTATACAGTATATGCTGGGTTCTTTTCTCTAAAACCTTATCATAAATTGCCGTTTTTGTTAATTTACGATTTAGCATACAAATTAATAAATTTGTGTTTGAGAGTTCTTATTTCTATCCATTAAATGTTTATTAACTTGTATGTAGCCTTCCCTTTCTGTACTAGCCCCGCCTGCGCTGAGTACACCGATAGCCACGCATGCTATCCAACCTAATTTCATTATAACAGAAAGCGCTTACATAATAAAGTGTTATGCTTTAATTTCTAAAAAGTTATAAATAAAATCAGCAGGTCTTTTTCCACCTCCTGCTGATTTGTTAAATAGAACCGGCACGATACAGCTTTATCAAACAGTGAATAGTTCGTCTTAATAAGCTACTTTATAAATCAAAAACCGTTCATATGGGTTTTTACGATCCAACTCTGGCAGCATTACCTCTTCTTTTAAAATGAAAGAAGGATGTTTTTCGAGGTGATGAAGATAATCCTCCGAACTATAATATAAAATCAAATCAATCTCCCGTTTATTCTTTTCCCACGAAAGCAAAATATTGTTCACTACTTGGATAAAAATTTGAACTGAAAAAGGATTAAAAAAATAAAAGCAGTTGTCTAGCGGATGAATCTTATATTCTTGGGCTAAACAACACTGAAATTGAATATGATGTTTGCGACCCTTGGCTTTTTTTAAATAGCGCCTCTGATTATCTATGGCCTGCTCATAAAAGTGCTCGTTCATTTCTACCCCTACAGCGGTGGCATTGCACAGGTAGTTCACATAAAAATTTAGCCTTCCTTTTCCACACCCAAAGTCGACAATTCTATCACTGCTTGTTAGCTCATACTGAGTGAAAAGTGTTTCTAATGCACTATAAGGCGTGGGTTCATAACGATGGTAATGAAATGAATCATTGAATCCCTTTTGTTCTCCCGTTGTTTTTATATTTAATAAAGCGTCATAATATTGCTCATTCATGGCCAATCTCCTGTTTATAGTTGTTGAAAAAGAGAAGGACAGATGTCCTTCTCTTTTTTTCTCACTCTACTTTCACACGCATTTCTGATATTTTAAGACCAATCTCTTCAATTAACTGCACAGCTTCCGCTCGTTTTTGATCATCTAATGTGCTGATTCCCCGTACATCTACGCTTTTTAAATATCGATAAGAGGCTTTAAGACGTTCTAGGGTATCTTCTTGGTCAAATGTTTTCATCATTATCTCCTCCAATATATGTAGTTACTATATGTATACCACAAACATGTCCGTAATAAATCTAACCTGTTTAATAAATACTAAACGTATCTGATTTATCTAAGAGGAAATGCACTTCTAATAGCTGATATATACTCAAAAAATTCCTGGGTTTTCGAATTTTTACGTTCATTTCTCGTGTTAGTGGCAAAAAAAGCTTCTCTTTGCGCTTTACTTATCTCAATTTGCACACCCATCCGTCTAGCTGTTTTATTGGTTATATTTCTAGGGCTTGTACCGGAAAACGGGTCTTGATCTGATAAAATTTCTGTACTAAAACCTTTGGAAATAAGCGCTTCATACACTTTGGATCTTAATGCCTTGTCAGCACCGCCGATTTTAGTGTGTTTTTCACTTTTATCATTGTATCCATGAAAAGATACGGCATAGTCTTCTTTCGATATAATAGTTAGCGCATGAGGTTCATCAAAATGAGTGGAGGTGATATGAAGATCGGCATTTCCTGATTTCTTTAACCCTTCAAATATATAGTACGAGTATTCGTTTCCTGCTAGCCCAACAGCAAGTTCGGATGTTCCAGTTTCGATACCTCCGCCGTGTATCGCGAGCATAATAATGTTAGAAGGTCTGATTTCAAATTGAATTTTGTAGTCTTGGTTGTATACTTCATGAGAGGCAAGTTCAGAGAAGCTAGCATATTTATCTGGCATCATATATCCTCCTTGTGAATAAGACATAGTAAATAAACTTATTAGTTCTTTCTTTAATGTACCACATCTTTTCTTTCATCACATACTATGTGATTGCAATTACCAATAAATATGGTACGATTAAGTTCGAGTTTCTTGCTCGTTAAAAGTTCACCAGATAGTCAAAATTTTTATTTTTAAGCATTCCATTTTTATCTTATAATAAAGGATGTACTTATTTTTAATTGGTAATTCGACATTATTCATTGTTTTTTTAAAAAGTTCAAGGAATGTTAACAAATTTTACGAGCAACCTTGATGTAATTACGATATTTTTTTGTTAAAATAGTTTAGTTGATTAATAAAGATTAGGTTTATTCATGTAGGAATAAGCTCAAAAAGGAGAATTGCTGTGAAAAATACCGAAGTTATCACAAAGGAATCACTTCCTATCAATCAGTATTTTTCCCGGGAAGTAATCAGTGCTATTATAAAAACTGGGATTATTAAATCGAACTCACTAGGAATGGTTGCTGGGCTTTGTCTCGCAATTGCTGTTAATGACTTAAGCTTTGTGACACAAATTCCTATCATTATTTTGGCTTTAATTGGGACATCCTTTGTCGTAGGAGGAGCTGGGGCAGTTAATAACTTCTATGACCGTGATATTGATGCGATCATGAAACGTACGAAAGACAGACCGACGGTAACAGGAGCGGTCAACCCTAAATTTGCTCTATGGTTAGGACTGGCTTTATTTGTTATCGGTGTAGGCATTTTATTTTTAGTTTCTAACATGGCCGCCATTATGGGTATTTTAGGATTTTTCTTTTATGTAGTGCCTTATACTATGCTTACAAAACGTACAACTATTTATAATACCGAAGTCGGAAGTATTTCTGGAGCTATGCCTCCAATCATTGGCTGGGCCGCTATTTCACCAGACTTATTTCATCCGGTAGCCGTTGGATTGTTTGTATTTATGTTTTTATGGCAGCCTCCTCACTTCTACGCTATTGCGATTAGAAGACTTGAGGAATATAAAGCCGCAGGTGTACCAATGCTTCCTGTAGTAAAAGGGATCCGTCGTTCCAAAGTCCAAACGCTTGTATATCTAGTTATTTTACTAGCGGCATCTTTCTTATTTTTATCGTTTAGTAAAATTATCGCATTTACAATGTTCGGTTTAACACTAGTGTGGATGCTTCTTGGGATTGTTGGATTTAAAAAATTAGAAGATACAAAATGGGCTACTTTAATGTTTGTGTTCTCATTGAACCATCTTACGATTATTTTTGCCCTTATGATTATACTGTCATTTTTCAAATAATAAACTTTCAAAAGCAGGTAGCTATCAGCTACCTGCTTTTATACTAGATACATCTTTTGCTTTAAGCGAAATCATTCCTCCGTACCTTGCCGAAACTGCTCCACCTAACGCGTTAGCAAACATTGTGTACTGCTTCTGTGACTCCTCACTTTCAGGTAATCCTTTTTCGTGAACACACCATAAAATTCCTGCCATAAATGCATCACCCGCTCCCGTCGTGTCTATCACCTGCACTTCATTTGCACTCACATGAAGCGTTTGATTTGCAGTAACGGCTACTGCGCCATTTTCTCCCTGAGTGACCCATACGTACGGAATATGATACGCTCTCAGTTTTTCTAGGCTTTCTGCCAGGTCTGCTGAATTCATCAAAAATAGGAGCTCATCTTGAGAGATTTTCAAAATGTCTGTCTCGTACAAAAACGGTGTCACGATATTTCTACATGCTGCTTCACTTTCCCATCTTTTCATTCGAATATTTGGATCAAACGCTACAAGCATACGATGTTTTTTTGCGAGCTTCACAGCTTCTTTTGTAGTTTCCTGGGAAATCGAATGAAACAACGTACCTGATCCAAAATAAAAAATCGCTGCCTGCTCAAATAAAGCTTCCTGCAGCTCATGTTTATACACTTGCTCATGAGGTGTAGAATCTATGTAGGAATGGAAGTAACGATCTCCTTCTTTACTTTTATGTACATACACTTCACAAACTTTTTTAATCTCCGATATTACACAGCCGCTTTGATTCACTCCTTCAATTAAAAGATTCTTTCTTACAAAGTCACTTGTTTCATCACTGCCTAACTTGCAGATATAATATGCTTTTGCTCCTAACTTCTGAACTCCGACTGCTACATTAACCGTTGTGCCTCCTAAAAAAGGGTCAAAGCTGGTGTTAAATTCGTTTTTAGCAATATAATCAATAAATGCCTCACCGTATGAAATAATTCCTTTTTTCAAGTTAATCCTCACCTTCTTTCTTCTGTCTCCCAACGCATTTGACGCATACACACGCTTTTCCTCTGCTTTCTAAAGGAATTTGTTTAAACAAATCAGGGGTAAAAACTTTCTGCATACACCAACATTTTTCTATTTCTCTATCTTGTACAGAAGCACAGTTATTTTTTTCTCCGCAGATAGGACATCTGCTATCATCGCCTGAAAATGTCATGAATTCCTCTCCTTTTTTCTATGCAGTTGTATAGATTATCTTTATTAGTATACAAGAGGTGGTTAAAATGCGCTTTCTGCTTTTTGATATTTTCGTTTTCAACTTCTTCTATTCTTGATACTATACATATAAAGGAAATAACATATTGCGAAAGGAGCCTTTATGACAACACATTTATTTCACCAAAAACCCCTTGCTACATGGATGCATGAATATCCTTTATTAACACCTTTAATCAATAAACAGGAAATACTTTGGATAAATCCTTATATAAAACCTGCTCAAGAAGCACTTTCTTCTCTTTCTTTACATACCAAAGATATAAAAGATGCAAAAGAACGACTTTCTCGCTTTTCTTCTTTTCTTCAAATTGCTTTTTCTGAGCTGAAAGCATCAAAAGGAATCATTGAATCACCTCTTCAAGAAATTGCATACATGAAAGACTATTTAAATCAACAAATGAATAATAAGCTGCAAGGAAAATTATTGATGAAATGCGATCACGATCTTCCCATATCAGGTTCTATTAAAGCAAGAGGCGGCATTTATGAAGTATTAAAATTTGCTGAAAGTCTTGCTATCAAAGAAGGACTGCTTACCGAGGAAAACAGCTACGCTCTTCTAGCTGAAGACCGATGTAAAAAGTTATTTTCTTCTTATTCTATTGCAGTAGGATCTACCGGTAATTTAGGTTTAAGCATTGGTATTATGAGCGCTACTCTCGGCTTTAACGTCACCGTGCATATGTCAGCGGACGCTAAAAAATGGAAAAAAGATCTGCTTCGTTCTAAAGGTGTAACCGTTATTGAATATCAGTCTGACTACGGAAAAGCCGTGGAAGAAGGACGAAAGCAAGCCGAAGCAGACCCCGCCTGTCATTTTATTGACGATGAGCAGTCTAGAGATTTATTTCTTGGTTATTCCGTTGCGGCTTTACGTTTAAAAAAGCAGCTAGCAGAGCAGCAGATTCAAGTAGACGCCGAACACCCTTTATTTGTCTATTTACCTTGCGGAGTAGGCGGAGGTCCTGGCGGTATTACGTTTGGATTAAAAGCAATATACGGTGATCACGTTCACTGCTTTTTTGCTGAACCTACTCACTCCCCTTGCATGCTGCTTGGATTAATGACCGAGCTGCATGATGGCATTTCCGTTACGGATATTGGACTTGATAACATAACAGCTGCCGATGGACTAGCTGTAGGAAGGCCATCTAGCTTTGTAGGCGAAACGGTAAAATCGCTTATTAGCGGAATTTATACCGTAGAAGATGATCAGCTTTTCCGATTTATTTATGAGCTAGCCAATCGTGAAAATATGTATATAGAACCTTCAGCAGCGGCTGGTTTACAAGGGCCTCTTCACCTAATGAAAAACGGGCCTTCCTATATACAAGCGCAAGGATTAGAAAACGATATGTCAAAAGCTACTCATCTTGTATGGTCAACTGGAGGCAGTATGGTGCCAGTTGAGGTGATGAACAGCTATTACGAGCAAGGGAAAAATTTAATGAATAGATAACGTCAAAAGGCATGGAGAACAATGATGTTCTTCATGCCTTTTTAGCCGAAGTAGCTTGCAAAAAGATAGGATGCCAAATCTCAAATGGAAAATATCCGGACTTATAGCTGCCGCTTGTACCCATAGTTGCAATTTTTATTTTCCTGTATCCTTTTTTCCATAAAAAGGTGCCTGCAAACACCTCAATTTCTTCTATTTTCTTCCTTCTAATAATCGTTGTTTTTCGTGTTAAAAACTGCGATCGAATACTGACAAATACATCGTTCATCATCAAGCCGCCTTGGCGATAGCCCAACCAGTGAATGAGTACGTATACAAGGCATAGCACAGCAATAATCCACACAAACATTGATTTCCAAAAACTGATGCCAATCCCTGCTGCCGCAAATAACAAGACCGGTAATAGTAATGGATACCACGCATATTGAATCGCTGTATTTCTTGGACACTTTACATATTCATAGTGCGGGACATATACGTTCATTAACGCTGCAATCTTTTTTTGCTGAATAAACGGGTGCAAATAGACCTTTTCTTTTAAATCAGAGGTTACGACGTTTAACGAAACGGAAGACCATCCAAATAAGCGCCGAACCAACCCTTCCTCTATCGTAACAGCCTGTATTTTATGAAAAGGAATCGTAAGGGATTTCTTATTTAACAATCCGTATTCAATATGTAGATAATGATCGTAGCGTTCTACTGTAAAACCGCCAAATCGTATTACATATAAAACGATAGACAGCAAATAAGCAATCACCACAATTACAGCCACTAATACAAATAAACCAAGCATCGATTGATGAATCACTTCTTCGTAAGCTGTCTTCACCCAGCGGTTGATATAGGTATCAATATACTGATAGAGAAAACCAAGAGCAGCAAATATGTAGCCAAAATTCCCGGAAAACGCAGCAGCTAACGCAAGATGTTTCACCGACACTTTCATCGTACATTCAGGACTTTTTTCCCTTATTTCCGGCTGACTCCCTGACAGCTTTAACGTATCTTTAAGATGGTGCGCTTCTTTTAGTGAAATACCAGATAAATCAATTTCAGCATCCGTACCGCTGCTGGCCGTGTCAATACGAAGCCGGGCTAAGCAAAGAATTCTAAAAACAAACGGCTGATCTAACTGAATTGATTGAATGCGATTTCGTTGAATAAATCGTTTTTCTTTTTTTAAAATCCCTTTATACAGACGCACTTCCGTTTCCGTTACTTCATAACGAAATTCCTTCCAAGTAAAAAAAGCAAATAAAGCGACTACGCCTCCCGCTAATAGCGTTGCCCACCAATATGTAAACAATAGGTGCCGATTGACGATAAATACAAACACAAAAGGCAGGATATTATTTTTTATATGTTCAATAAATGCTATTGCAATATATAGAGGATGCAGCCGCTTACTCATCTTCATCATCTACCTCTGCTAGTCTAGCAATATACTCTCGCAGTGCCTCAGCATCTCTTTGTACAAGTGCAGGAATTTCGACGCTTCCAGCTGCTGTAATGATTTTAACAGATGCCAAGTCAAATTTTCTAAAAATCGGCCCTGTCAACGTTTCAACGTGCTGTACTTTCACAAGCGGAATTTTCGTATGATACCAGATGAATAGCCCTCTTTGTACATCAATTTGAGTATCTGTGACTTCATATGAATATACATTCATATATACATTTGGAGCTATAATTGTATATATGATAAAGCTCACGACTAATAATCCAGCTGATATCCATCCAATAATTGACCACCAATCAAAAAAATGAACGAGTAGAAAATAACCCGCTGTTGCAAGAAGCCACAGGCTATGCGTAAAAATGGATTGCCAGCGCATCGCTTTTTTAGCTTCGAGGGGCAATTTGCCCTTTAAATGTTTAAACTCCATAAAAACTCCTTTCTCTACCTTTTTTACTATTTCTATTACTATATTACGTTAAAAAAGGAAAAAAGTTTCATAGTTTGCTATTTTCTTATTATTTTTTGATAAAAAACAAACAAAGCTGCCTATTTCGAGGCAGCCTTGTTTGTTATCGATAAACGCCGTCTTTCTCTCCGTGTACAACAGCCGCTCTTTCAACTGCTTCAGATACTGCTTCATGTACAGCTAGATTAAGAGGATGAGGAACTAAATCGCCTGGACGCGTTGAATTTGCAATGGCTTCAGCTGCAGCTACCAGCATCGTATGCGTAATATCGCGCACCCCCGCATTTAACACTCCTCTGAAAATACCTGGGAAGCCAAGTACATTATTCACTGACCTTCCGTCAGTAGCGTAAATAGCTCCTGCTTCAAGAGCATCTTCAGGTTCAATTTCTGGCTTTGGATTAGAAAGTGCTAGAATGATTTGGCCTTTTCGGATCCATTCTTTTTGTATTAAGCCAGGTACACCTGTTGTCGCAATAACAATATCGCAGTTCTCCATAAGCTCTTCTAATGAATCCGCTACTTTTCCACCGTAGCTGACTAAGCGCTCATTCGCTTCAGGAGACTTATCAGCTCCTATCACCTGTTTGACACCGTAAGCCATGAACATTCTGCAAGTAGCGATGCCGGCAGCTCCTAAGCCAATCTGCCCTACTTTAGCTTCTTTCAAATTCACACCTGTGCTGCGGCAAGCTGAAATAGCTGCTGCTAGTGTCACCACCGCTGTTCCGTGCTGATCATCATGCATAACTGGAATATCGAGCTCTTCTTTTAAACGTTCTTCAATTTCAAAGCAGTGAGGCGACCCTATATCTTCTAGTAAAATACCGCCAAATCCCGGTGAAATATTTTTAACCGTTTGAATGATTTCTTCCGGCTCATTTACATTCAATAAAATAGGGATAGCGTTCACATTGGCAAGTTGATCAAATAACGCAGCTTTTCCTTCCATAACGGGCATCCCTGCAACAGGACCAATATTTCCTAATCCTAGTATAGCGGTACCATCTGTTACAATCGCAACCGTGTTTCCAATGCTCGTGTAAATTTTAGCTTTATCAGGCTGTTCTTGAATAGCACGGCAAACGTTTGCTACACCTGGTGTATATACTCTTCTTAAGTCAGCGATCGACTCAATTTTCATTTTGCTTTTCATTTGAATTTTACCGCCTTCATGCGCATGAAGAACTTCATCTGATACTGTATGTAAAGTAATGCCTTCTAAACTACGAACCGCTTCAAGCAATTCCTCAAGCTGGTCTTCACTTTCTACTTGAACCGTAATGCTTCTCATGGTGTAGTTATGTCCTACTTTAACGGTTTCAACCTCGCCAATATCTCCTCCAACATTTCCAATAGCTGTTGCTACTCTTCCTAAGTTTCCCGGTACGGTCGGTGTTTGTACCATTAATGTGCGTATTAGATTGTTCATCATATCCCCATATCCCCCTTGTCCTAATCCTGCAAGTACGTATGCTTACTAAATGAAACGTTTAAAACAGTCAAATTCCCTATAAGTTCATGTTATCTACTTATCTTACAAGTAGATCTATACGTACTGTCTTCACCATTAAAAGAAAAAGCAAAAGATAACGCTTTCAAACAGACGTTTCGCTTTGATTATAAGCAAAGTTTTTAGAATAATCAAGCGATGACATTGTGAAAATTCATAAATTATTAAGAAGGAATTTGTTCTTCACAAACAGAAAAGACTTATATAGAGAAGAAACAAAGGAGTGAATCAATTGAAATCAATTTGTGTGTTTGCAGGATCAAGCGCTGGAATGAAAACAGAATATAAAGAGGCCGCCGTCTCGCTAGGACGCTGTATGGCCCAAAAAAACTACCGGCTGATTTACGGAGGCTCACGAATGGGCCTGATGGGAGAAGTCGCAAATGAAATGCTTCAGCATGGAGGCGAAGTCATCGGCATTATGCCCCGCGGTTTGTTTAGCGGTGAAATTGTTCATACTGCGCTGACAGAACTCATCGAAGTAGAGAGCATGCATGAGCGAAAGGCAACTATGCACGAGTTAGCTGATGGTTATATTGCGCTTCCTGGAGGTTTCGGGACATTTGAAGAGTTGTTTGAGGCTCTTTGCTGGGCTCAAATTGGTATACATAAAAAACCAGTAGGGTTATTAAATGTGAACGGCTACTACAACCCGCTTATGCAAATGGTTCAGCATGCCGTAGATGAAGGGTTTTCTACGGATTCTGCTATTCGTCTCATCAACATTTCTGATACTCCTGAACAGCTTATCTCTTCAATGGACACGTACACGTCCCCTTCAGAAGACCAAAAATGGAACACTGAACGCTAAAAAGCAAGCGCATAATTTGCGCTCGCTTTTTAAGCTTTATTAAAAGTAATCTCATATTTTTTTACACCAAAAACAAAAGGACTGCCTATTGGCTTTAAAGACTGATTTTGAACTTTCGAAAATTCTCCTTTTTCTAGTAACTTAGTAAAAGCAATTTTCCCTTCCATTCTTGCTAGCGGTGCTCCTAAGCAAAAATGGATGCCGAATCCAAAGCTCACGTGAGGATTTGTTTTACGATGCACGACAAAAGTTTCAGGCCGTTCAAACTTAGCCGAATCTCTATTTGCACTTGCTGCCCAGCTAATTACCTGCTGCCCTTTTTTAATCTTACACTCTCCAAGTTCTACATCTTCAGCAGCTATGCGTCCAATCGCTTGAATAGGAGGATAATAGCGAAGCGTTTCTTCCACCAGGTTCGGCACTAGCGATATGTCTTGACGAACTTCATTCTGTACGTCTACGTCTTCTGTCATATACCGGACTCCGTTCGTAATTAAGTTTGTGGTTGTTTCATTGCCTGCTACTAGCAATAAAATACAAAACCCCAGCACTTCCTCTTCTGTTAAATGCTCGCCGTCAATTTCTGCTTCTAAAAGCAGCGAAATGAGATCTTCTTGTTTATTTTGCTGACGCTCAGCGATAATTTCTTGAAAATACCCTTGTAAAAAAATCACGCCTTTATTACGATTTTGCATCATTTTTGCAAAAGCTTCGTCTGAATTATTTTCGGCACCGCTCACTAAATCATCAGAGTACTTTTTAAACAGTGCTCGATCTTGTATAGGTACTCCTAGCAGCTCTGCTATTACAATAATTGGGAGTGGTCCAGCAAAGTCTTCTACTATATCAAACTTTTTTTTGTTGCTTACTTGATCTAATAAATAATCGGCAATCTCTTCAATATGACCCTCCAAGTGCTGAATAGCTCTTGGCGTAAAAGCTTTGTTTACTAAGTTTCGTAACTTTGTATGTTTTGGAGGGTCCATCATTAAAATACTTTCTTGGCGCTCTTCCATTGCTCGTTTGGATGAAAAAAGCGACGGGTTTTTTAAAATATACTTTACTGTTTCATAATCAAATACATCCCAGCAGTTTCGGCTTTCATCGTACCGAATAGGTGCCTCTTGACGCAGGCTGTTATAAATATCAAATGGGTAAAGCTGCTGTTCAACTGATTTGATTTCTTGCATAGGAATCAAGTTAGCATAGCGATTTTCTCTTTTTACTGCTTTTGAATTCATCTCGTATTCCTTCTTTCGTTTAGAAGTGACCTCGTTAAGTTTTTAAATTTTCTACAGATCAAAGAATTTTTTTCCATCTTTGTATCTTTTGATCAGACTATCACAAGGTTTTTTCACTTTCAACGGACATATTCAGAAAATTTTGTCAATTATACAGAAGACTTATTTTATTTAAGGTCTAAATCAGTGATTCTTTTCCATTTTTTTAGTTCATTTATCTTGTTTCATAATAATCATAGAGATGGTTACACTACAAGTAAGTACGTAAGAAAGTAGGGATCTCATGTGATAGATGCCCTTATGTGGGGTGGTGTCTCAGGCTCAGCTGTATTAATTGGAGCTATTATAGCTATTTTTGTACCTTTAAAAAAACAGTTGACTGCTTATATTATGGCTTTTGGCACGGGCGTTTTGTTAGGAGCTGCTGCTTACGAGCTCATTCAAGATTCGGTAAAAGAAGCGGGAATCATTTCTTCTTCTTTAGGCTTTTTAACAGGCGCAGCACTTTTTACTCTTCTTGACATCTCCTTAGCTAAAAAAGGCGCTCACAAAAGAAAACGTTCGGACCACCTTGTCCCCGCTAGCTCGGGACTGGCCATTTTTATTGGTACCATTATGGATGCTATACCTGAGTCACTGATGATTGGCGCAAGTTTGATTGAACAGCACCACGTTAGCTGGCTGCTTGTTGTTTCTATTTTTATCAGCAATATACCCGAAGGAATCTCCGGGACAAGCGGACTACTAAAAAGCCAATATAAGCAAAAGAAAATTTTTTCATTATGGCTTTCTGTCTTCTTTATATCGGCTCTTAGTTCTTGGATTGGTTATCTATTTCTTCAAAATGCTACCCCAAACATGATGGGTTTTATTGCCTCATTCGCCGGTGGTGGAATTGTGGCAATGGTTGCTTCGACGATGTTGCCGGAAGCTTTTGAAGAAGGTGGTCCTGTTATTGGTTTTATTGCCTCATTAGGGTTATTAACTTCTATTATTTTGGATTATCTGTCTTTTTAATGAATAAACTTATATTTTGTATGAAACAAAATATATAGGTCTTTCGTCTTTACAAGTAGATATAAACAAAAGGAGTTACCATTATGAAAAAAATATATGCTTCTCTTACACTTTGCACAGTGCTCACTTGCCTATCAGGGTGTGCTTATGCACCTCATAATAACCTGTCTGCCGAAAGAGTCTCTGCTTCTTCTATTCAATATACTTCTTCAAAACATGAGGCTTCAGTAGAGGAAATTACAAATAAGCTTCCGGGACACGTTTATTTAAAAGGTATAGCCTTTCAAGATACGCAAAAACCTTATTACTTAGCAATTAATTACGCTGCAATAGATAATCAGCATACGTTTGAAAAAAGCTGGACGTCTGTTAAAACCAAACGCATACTTTTACATAACGCAACCATCTTACTTTCTGCCGTACAAAATATTGACAGCGTTCACTTTACTATTAATACGACTGTTCCTCAGACAATCACGATTACTCGAAAAGAGTTAACCGACTTCTACGGAATAGATCTTCGGAATTATAATGACGTGAAACAAGTATGGAAAGAAAAATTCGAAGGGCAGCAAGAAAAAATCGAGGAATTTTATGATGCACATCCAATTACGGAAATGCAGTAAAAGCGGCCCATGGCCGCTTTTTAAAGTTGTTTTTTCATAAACACCTGCTCAAGTTTGATTCCTTCATCTGTATATAAATCTTGAAAACCAAATGATTTTAACATTTTCACGAGTAAGCTATTTCCTTTTTCAGGTACATTATATGTATTATAAGCAATTGGTCCATACATATTAAAAATGGTTGCTAATAAAAAGCCCAGAACGTCCTCTGAATTTGAGATATGTTCCTTAACGCTTCCTTGATAAAAAGTAACGGAATTCACGATGCCTATGGAAGAAAAATTCTTTTGAAATAATAGATAGCCAACTTCTTCGTTTCTTTCATTCAACGCAATAAACGATTCTCCATTACGAATACAGTCAAATTGATTTTTCCACGGAACGTCGTATGTATAAAAAGATAGGTTCTGAATATCTTTTGCAAGCCTTCGCTTTAACGAATACGTGAGCTGATTCTTCTTTTTAAGTAAAGCATCGGGAAAACTGCCTCTATGCTTTAGAAAGAAAAGCGTATCTACAATCTCATATCCGTATTTCTGATAAAGGTGAATGGCTTTTTCATTCACTTTAAATGCTTCCAGACTGGCTTCCACTACTCCTTGCTGCTCGTATCTCTCAAGTGTAGCTTTTAGTAAGGCTTCTCCAATTCCCATTTTTCGGTAAGGTAAGGCTACGCTTGTACCTCCATTCCAAGCATATTTTTTTCCCTTGACCTTTTTTATTCCATTTAACATAATTCCAGCTGGTGTATTATTATAAAAAGCCATAAATGAATGGTCGACAGATAGCTGATCGAAACCAAATCTACAAGTGAATTGATCTAGTGACAGCTCAATCGGAATGTAATAATCTTCAAAACCCTTATTGAATGCTTGTAGTGCATCAGAAAAAGAACACTGGCTTAGAGGCTTAATTATAATCATGGGACATTCCTTCCTTTTGTAAAAAGATAATAAGCTAGAAAATCATTATAAGAAAACATCATCAATAACCTTCTGAATTTTTGTGGTTTTTAAAAGAAAAGAAAGAGACGTATCCTTTAAGCATCCTGTCTCTTCCTTTTCTTTTAACACTCTATTCTATTGTCTTTTAACCTCTACATCCGACCCTTTCACAAACGCATAGCGGTGATTAAAATAAATTTGATAATATTCGTCTTTTCCAACAATCATTTTGTGATCGTTTGGGTTTGTTGTAAAAGTTGGGGCATAGTAATAGTCACTCCTTACTTTTTCTACCCCCACGTACACCTGCTCTGGAGAAATTTTATACTGAAGTGGCACCATAGCTTTAACTGGTATATCAGAAGGATAGGCTGAAGCTTCCGGGAAAGCTCCTCCGTACACTTGAATGCTTTCTTTTCCTGGTTTTGGCGTCAATAAGATGCCTGTACCTTTACTTGTATTTTTATTATGAGGATTATAAAACCACGCTTTTTGTCCTCCGTACCAAATCGCTGTCCATTCTCCTTTTGTCTCAGCTACTGCATACGTTTGGCCAGTTACAGCTTTGCTTCCCCAGTCTAACGTTTGTTTCGTTCCAGGCCCTGAAGCTGCAGGCTCATTCAGTAGCGGTGAATCATTGCTGGGAGCTTGATGCAAATACACAAAGTTGGCCGGCTGCTTTGGTGCATCTGATACCTCCGGCTGATTGTTTTGAAAGACTGGATTAACCGTAACGGCTAGTTTGTTTGTGTGCTGGCGCTCGACCGGGCTTCCTACCAAATCCATGTAGTGCCCCCAATCCCAAAACGGCCCGGGATCTGAATGCATACCTGATTGAGCTTTAGGAGACAAACCCGGCACCTCATCATGACCAATAATATGAGCTCGGTCTAACGGAATATTATATTCTTTGGCAAGGTGGCGTACGAGTCTTGCCGAAGAACGGTACATTTCTTCTGTAAACCATGTGGATCCTTCAAGGGCGAACCCTTCATGCTCGATTCCAATACTGTGCGTATTAAAATACCAGTTTCCTGCATGCCATGCTACGTCTTTGTTATTGATCATCTGTGCGATGTGACCATCACTTGAACGGATTACATAGTTTGCAGCGGCTCTATTAGGGTTAGCAAACAAATCAATCGTTCCATCATAACTTACTTCTGTATCATGAATAACAATATAGCGAACATCTGATTTTTGGCGATTTGCAATATCATAGTTTCCATAATCTGAAGGACTTTCGCTGAATTTCCCGTAAAAAGCAGGGATGTATTCACATTTTAAAGATGCCGGACAGTCCGCTTTATTCGTATTAGAATTTTCAGCACGAGGAATCGACATATCTATATTTTGAGGGGAAATTTTAAGATGCTGTCCGTCTGACGTTGTATGCTCTGCTCCTTTTTCCAACGTTTCATATACATCATCGGCAAATACTTGAGCGTTTTGTTTATCCTGAGAAGAACTGTAAGCTGCGACTGCATCGTACCATTTTTGATCAGTGGACGGTACATTTCCGTTTTTGTCTTTTGCGATAAAAGCCAGCACAGCAGCGCCACCGCGAATATTTTGCACGGGATCTTTTTTTAACCTTTCTTTATCTAAGTTAAGCAGCTTAGCAGCTAAGGAGAGAGTTTGCTGTTTATCATATGCTGGTTTTGAAGGCGAAGCTCCGTTTCCTTTTCCATCTTCTAAAGAAGGGATGTCTGTTAAATGCATAAGACCGTATCCCCCGGCTGCACTAGGTTTTCCGTTATGACTTTCCCAGCGCGACTTGTTGTAGGAAATTGCTTTTAAAAGCGAAGCTGGCACACCAAATTCTTTAGATGCTTGTGCAAATGCTCGCTCCAAAGAATCTGACTGATTCTCTGCAGCCAAAGCGACTACAGGCTTTTGCAGCGTATGAAGGGGCATATAAGCTGTACATATGACACCAGCCGTAAGCATGGCTACCCCTATCTTATTTAGTTTTAATCTTTTTTTTAGTTTCAAACGTATTCCTCCCCCGTAAAGTATGTAAATGAGGTCAATAAAGACATAATATGACTTTACCTCGTTCTCAACCATTTCGTCTTCTTTCTTTCTATTCCCTTGAGACAATAGTCTAGAAGATTCGACAGAATTACTAGGAGGAAAGATGTGGTACGAGGAAAAAATCATAAAAATCATCCCTCTTCTTTAAAGCTGCGCTCTCAAAAATGGTTAAGTATAACAGCGGTCCATTCATCCCTTTTGCTGCCTTTTTAATAAAGCAGCAATATTGTAGATAATGACATTCCTTCTATAATTCAACTATTACTAAACCAAATTTCTTAATTTACCAGTTTTTTAACAGACTGTTCGTTCGACATTTTAGTAACTTTTCACCATAGTTAACCATGGAAAAGGTTGCTATTATTAAAGACAAGAGAATGTTTACATATGATTGAACGCAGCAAGAACTGCTCTTGAAAGGAGATACCTTATGAGAGGACACAGCATTCCAGCAATTAAGTTGAATGAAGAAGAAAAAGAAAAATTAGAGGAACTTATTGAACACTATAATTTAAAACGAACGTCTCTCATTCGAAAATTTATTATGGATGGAAAAGTTAAGCCTCCTTTAATCGGCAAAGAAGCAGGTGTGGAACTATTGGTTAACCTGCGAAAAATTGAGTCTGAACTAAGCCGGCTAAGCAATAATATGCATCAAATTGCAAAGTACTTACATAAACCAAAAGATAAGCAAAACCATTCACAGAACCTTGAAGACATCCTATTAGAAATGATGAAAAAACAAAAACATGTACAAGAAGATGTAGAGACTATTTCAGAGCAGCTTAGCGATCATTTATACGTTAAATAGAGAAAAAACGCTCTTTTCATTTCAGAAAAGAGCGTTTTTTATAAAGAAGTAGGGATTTAAATGCTTTTTTTCATGCCGCACTTTGCGCATGTACGGATAAAAATAAAGTCTTTTACTAAGCTTTTAAATTTCACATGTCCACAGTTATCGCATCTGCCTGCAACTTTATCCGGAAACTCCTCATATACATATACTTTTGTTAAATCAATCGCTTCTTGTTGCTCTTCCATTTCCATCACACCTTTATGCATCTTTACGATTCAGCTCTTTATATTCTATCAAAAATAAGTAAAATTACTAGGGTGAAAGCTTCAAAAAACAAGAAGGTTTTTTCACTATTTTGTTATCCGTTCAGCTTTGTACCACCAATTTTCTCTATCTAAAAATGCTTTTACATTCAGTATTTTTTTATCGCGAAGGGTAATGATGGCTACCGCAGCTCCTTCTTTGGAAAAGGTTACAGCTGTTTCTAATTTCTCTTTTGTCACAAACACTTTTAATGTTTTCATATTCTCTTTTGTTAATTCCGCAGTTGTGATGGTTTCTCCTTCAATGATTGTATCTTTTTTTCCAATAAAATGTTGTCCATCCATCATCCAGGCTGCACGCGTTTCACCATAAACTTGAAAGAAGGTATTCTTTTTTAAATAACCTGTTCTCTCCGACATATTTGCATCCTTATACGTCTCCGTATCCTCGGTTGTTTTTATCCATAAAGGTTTATATAAAAAAGTAGGCTTTGGAAAACCTTCCTCGTCAGAATCTCCCACAGGATTTGTAGATTTAGACTCCAAGTTTAAAAACTGCGCAACCCCTTTTGCATATGCCACCCCCATATCTTTTAGAAATTGAGGATTTTTTAAGAGCTTTGCATCATGTTCTGTATCAATAAACCCGATTTCAGTTAGTACAGACGGCATATAGGAACGTCTTAACACACTATGATTAGCCAATTTCCTGCCTCGGTTAAAGTGATTGTATTTAGTAAGAACAAATTTCACATGATCATGAATATCGTTTCGTAACACAATGGTTTGGTTATTTATATTTTTGCTATAAATAAAATCTTCATATCCCGTTTCGCCACCCGAATTTATATGAATAGATAAGTATACATCAGCACCCCACGCATTGGCTTTGTTGACCCGTTCATTTAATGACAAAAACACATCGGTTGTACGTGTTGTACAAAGAGAAAATCCTTGATAGTGAGTAGAAAGAAAAGAGATGATGTACTGTTGAACAGCTAACACTACGTCTTTTTCATATAACCCGCTGGCGACAGCCCCTAGATCTGCCCCTCCGTGACCTGCATCTAAATAAATTTTTTTCATATAACCTGTCTCCTCCTTATCCGTAGCATATGCATGAATAAGCGAAGACGTTTGTTATACAAAACTACTTTTATGTATAAAGCTTTTTGCTATAGCTCATTTAGAAGTCTTTACAACTGATTTACCATAGCTAGTAACATCAAAATATGTATTTGATCCATCGTCTTCATTGATCACAACATCTAAGTCATGAAAATAACGATGAAGTTCTTTTAACAGTGCTTGATCTTTCGTCTGCTCTAGCTGTACAGCGAGCTTCTCCATATGCTGAAAGTCTTTCTTTAAAACAGAATCTTTTACTTCAATCGTGCCAATCGTATTGTTAATGGCTGTGGCTTCTTCTTGTACTGCAGACCAGTCTGGATGCTCAATGGCACTCCACCCCGTCAAATCATTTAGTACGTCATGATGTTCAGCAATAAAGTCTTTTGCCTGCTGATCGCTGCTTTCCAGTTTATCAACTTTTTGTTGATCCACTTTAATGGCGCTTGCCTGTATACTTTGCTGTGATAAAAAAGGAATTTTTCCGTTTTGGTACAATATCCACCCTGTCGCTCCTCCCCCGACTAAAAAAACGGATAAAGATATCGAAATGATCATACGCTTCTTCTTACTTTTATGTCTTTTTTCCATTTGACTCCTTTCCGGGTATTCAACACCCTTTAGGCCTTATGAACTGAAACGAATAACCTACAAAAAGAATTTTACCATATTTTTAATATTAAAAATATTAAAAAAGAGACTCCTTCGAGTCTCTTTGAATCCACTTCAATTAACTTTCACCTGTGTGTAGCGATTTTTAGGAACATTCAACTGCAAGTTACTTCTTAACGTATTCCCTTCGTATTCTGTACGATACAAGCCTCTTTCTTGCAGTATCGGTACAACGTGTTCAACAAAGTCATCTAAGCCATGCGGAACGCTTGAATGAATAATAAAGCCGTCAGCTCCTTTTTCTTCAAACCACTGTTCCATCAAATTAGCGATATGCTCTGGCGTCCCAATAAATTGTGTTTTAGGTGTAGCAATTCGCAGCGCTGCTTCTCGCAGTGTCCACTTATATTTTTTGGCGTTTTCTTTAATTTTGTCAGTTGTACTGCGGAAACTATTACTTCCTATATCTCCTAAGTCAGGAAATGCATCATCTAATGGAAACTGTGAAAAATCAAAATGATCGAAAAAGCGTCCTAAGTAGTTTAGCGCATGTTCAATTGTCACCAATTGAGAAAGTTCTTCATATTTTCTTTCGGCTTCTTCGTTTGTAATACCAATTATAGGACCAATTCCCGGAAAAATTAGAAGTTCGTTTTCATTGCGTCCTTGCGCTGCGGCTCTCGATTTTACATCTTGGTAAAAAGCTTTTGCTTCTTCTAAATTGTCTTGTCCCGTAAACACTGCGTCAGCCGTTTTTGCTGCTAAATCTTTTCCGCTTTCAGAAGAGCCTGCTTGAAACACTACGGGCTGCCCCTGAGCTGAGCGGCCAATGTTTAACGGGCCTTCTACAGAGAAAAATTCGCCTTTGTGATGCAACCGGTGCAGCTTTTTCTCCTCAAAAAATTGTCCGGTTTCTTTATTTCGAATAAATGCATCATCTTCCCAAGAATCCCATAATCCCTTCGTTACTTCTAGAAACTCTTCAGCTATTCTATAGCGTTTGTCATGAGTGGGGTGCTCTTTTCCATAGTTAAGGGCTGATCCTTCTAATGGAGATGTGACAACATTCCACCCTGCTCGGCCGCTGCTAATATGATCAAGCGAAGCAAATTGTCTAGCCACCGTAAACGGTTCGCTATACGAAGTCGATAGAGTGCCGACTAAACCAATATGAGAAGTGACAGAAGCAAGTGCTGATAAAATAGTAAGAGGTTCAAAACGATTCAAAAAATGCGGAAGCGATTTTTCATTAATATATAACCCATCGGCAATGAACACTAAATCAAATTTTCCTTCTTCCGCTTTTTGAGCCTGCTGCTTGTAAAAACCGAAATTAACGCTGGCATCTGACAAAATTTCAGGGTGTCTCCACGCCCCCATATTTCCTCCAACTCCATGAATAATAGCCCCTAGCTTTAATTGTCTTTTTATTGTCATATTACCATTCTCCTTTTTCATACCCGTTCATAAATTCTCGTAATTGATTGGTTAAACCGCCTGCTCCAAAGCGAAGGACTCCTTCTTTTTCTGTCTTTCTTTCATTTCCTTCTTGTGCAAATTGCAAAAAAGCGATAACGTGAACTCTTCTAGGGTGAATATTTTCAATTCCTTCGTCATAAAACCATTGATCAATTGTATTGTAAATCCCTTTATTGACTCTGAATTGACTGTGGCACCAATTAAAAAACTGGAGATCAGGCAAATTTAAATACCGCGCTTGCCCTAGCTTGGAAGCTGTATGTTCACTAGATACATAGCCCATATGTTGAAATCTTTGCTTTGCTTGTAGCGTATCAGCTTTAATTTGATGCTTTAAAAATTCAATAGAAGGAAATTTTTTCTCTCCTCGCACCCGAAAGATCACGTCGCATTGAACTGTCTCTCCATAAATAACGTCGTTAAAATCCAGAATATGCACCTCAAATGTTTTAGATAGCTCCGATCCAAATGTCGGCTTAACCCCTACATTCATAACTCCTATATGTTCAAGCCCCCGCAGATGAACGAGGACACCATACACGCCATTCTTTAATTCCTTATGCTGAGTATCTATATTAGCTGTTGGAAACCCTAAGTGTCTTCCTTGCTGCCTTCCAGGTACAACCTGGCCTTTTATAATAAGTTTTTTGCTTGTTTTAGCTTTTAATGCTCCTCTATTCACTACGTTCACCCTTCTTCCCTTAAGTCTAGTAAAAAATAAAAGGTTCTTTGCACAATGTCACATATTGTGCAAAGAACCTCTAGTGATCTAGTCGGTTTGTTTAATTTGATGATCTTATCACATACTTATTATTCCTATGAGTCAAGTTGGTTTTTAGTTAAAATATTAGATTGTTTTTTCATAAATATAAGAGTAAGGCGAATGCGTTGGGTTAATACGCTTGAAAAATTGCTTTGTTCGTTCTTCTTTTGGATTTGAAAATATGTCTTCAGGATAACCTTGTTCCACAATCTTTCCTCCGTCCATAAATACCACATGATTAGAAACTTCACGGGCAAAACTCATTTCGTGCGTAACAATGATCATTGTAATTCCTTCTTCAGCAATTTTACGAATAACAGACAGTACTTCACCCACCAGTTCAGGGTCCAAAGCAGACGTCGGCTCATCAAATAAAATGACTTCAGGATTTAAAGCAAGCGCTCTAGCAATGCCCACTCGCTGCTGTTGACCTCCTGATAACTGACTTGGATAAGCATTTGCTTTTTCAGCAAGCCCAACTTTTTCAAGGACGTCTAAACTGCGTTGTTTCGCTTCTTCCTTTGGCAGCTTTTGAACAATAACTAGCCCCTCCATAATATTTTCAATAACGGTTTTGTGTTTGAACAAATTGTATTGCTGAAAAACCATCGTTGTTTTTTGTCGAAGAGTTAAAATGTCTTTGCGGTTTGGCTTTTGGCACTGAACCGTAAATTGATCAATCGAAACTTCTCCTTCATCTGCTTTTTCTAAGAAATTAATGCAGCGTAAAAACGTAGTCTTTCCAGAACCACTCGGTCCTAAAATGGTCACAACGTCGCCTTTTTTAACAAGTAAATCAATACCGTCCAATACTGTATTATGACCAAATGTTTTTTTGATATTTGTTAATGCAATCATACAACTCCTCCTCGATTATAAACCGTTAATTTTCGTTCAAGCAGCGCTGTTATCCCTTCTATTAACATCGTCAGCATCCAATAAATAAGAGCAGCAGCAATATAGGCTTCTAAAAACTTGAGATTGTTCGAAGCTACGATATTAGCAGCACCGTTTAGCTCTTTTTGCGATACGATGAATGCGATAGAAGACGTATGCAAAAAGCCGATGAAGATATTACATAAATTCGGTAAAGACAAAGCAAACGCCTGCGGAAAAACAATTCGTTTCATTGATTGAAAGCGATTCATCCCAATGGCATACGCAGCCTCAATTTGTCCTTTTTCTACAGCTAACAAACCAGAGCGAATAATCTCTGACATATAAGCTCCCGCTGTAAAAGACAAAGCGATTAATACAAATACGACAATAGGAATGCTGTTTGCATTGAAGCTCCATCCATAGTAACTCGATAGTTTATTAATAAATAGCGGGAACCCTAGGTAAATAACCATAATATGAAGAATAGCAGGCGTTCCTCGGAAAAATGATACGTATACGTTGGCAATTGGCGTTATTATTTTTACTGAGTTGATTCTCACAGCCGCAACAGCAATACCAATAAGCAACCCGCCTAGTAACGGACCGATGGTAATAAGGAGCGTTAAAGGTAATGCCTTTAAAATTTCTACAAATGCTGTCCATATAAACGGTACGTCAATAATCATGTTTACACCTCTTTTAGTAAGCTCGTTTTATACATGAACAGGCTGATCATGTTTTTGCAGCTTCTGTTCTGATTTCACAAAAAATTTCTCTAATATAATCGCCACCAAATAATAAATAATGGCAAGTGCGATATATACCTCCACTGCATGAGCCGTTGCAGCTATAATGGTATCTCCTCTTCCCATCATATCCATCACACCAATGGTAAAGGCTAAAGACGTATCTTTTAAGGACCCAATCACAAGATTTCCAAAGTTAGGAAAGGCTACAACGAGAGCTTGCGGCAGCACAATTCGAGTGAACGTTTGTTTTCCCGTCATTCCTATACTATAAGCTGCTTCAGTTTGCCCTTTATCCACACTATTAATGGCACCTCGCATCATTTCAGAAAAAGACGCCGCCGTGCTCAGTGAATACGTGATAATAACAAATACAAGCGGAGCCATTCTTGAAACGTCAATATGAATCAATTGTAAAAGGGCAGGTATCCCGTAAAAAACTAAAAATAATTGAATTAAAATAGGCGTTCCCCTCATAAAAGAAATATAAACTGCTGCTATTTGG
The DNA here is from genome assembly GCF_057586255.1 of Priestia sp. SRI_019. NCBI lineage: Bacteria > Bacillati > Bacillota > Bacilli > Caryophanales > Bacillaceae > Priestia > Priestia sp. SRI_019. Next base: position 725,618 of record NZ_JBYCZN010000002.1, read on the forward strand.
CTTAACACCGGTACTTTATAAATACGAGGCAGGGCAATAAACAATCCCAAGGTACTGCCAATCACAAGTGAAGCAATTAAAATCCAAATTGTAATATGCAAATAAGATAATAATTGAGGAATAGAGGTGAAAATCAGCTCTATATCAAATGCTTTTCCCATCTTTTTCTCTCCTTTGTTTCCCTCTGCAGGTAGCGAAAGGACCCAAGTTCAAGGCTTGGGTCACAGTAAGTGCTAGTAAGTGCTTTAGTTATTTCCAGCTGCTTTTGTATAATCTTCTCCCAGCCATTTTTTACTTAATTTTGTCAATGTTCCGTCTTCTTTTATTTCTTTTAACGCTTTATCAACGTCTTTTTGTAAACCTGTTTCATTTTTGCGAAGCATAAAATATACTTTTGAATTTGAAATAGCAGGCCCTACAACTTTTTGCTCTGCGTCCGCTTGTTTATTGACAAAGTCAACTGCAAACGGCGTACTAATCGTGGCATCCGCACGCCCTGTTTTCAGCTGCGTTTTTGTATCATCAGATCCTTGGCCTGAATAGACGATATTAATTTTATTTCCATGTTCTTTGTTATACTTATCGATTAAGTTAGCAGAATTACTCGTTGCTCCTACAATTACCTTTTTACCGCTCAAATCTTTAATTGATTTAATAGACGTATTTTTTTCGTTTACAACTACATGCAGCGGAAAGATATTATAAGGTTCTTTATTAAAAAGGAACTTTTGTTTTCTCTCTTCATTCACTTCCATCTGATGGGCTACTAAATCAATTTTGTTCGATTCTAAGCTCAAAAGTAAATTAGAAAAATCCATTGTCTTAAATTCGAACTTATAGTTTGGAAGGCGTTTGTCTATTTCTTTAACAAGCTCTACGTCATACCCTGTTAGATTTCCTTTATTGTCAAGAAAGCAAATGTTCGGAAATTGCGTACCCGTTCCTACAATAATTTTTTGTACTTTGTCTTTGCTTGCGTTAGCCGCTGTTTCTTTATTTGGTGTTCCGCAAGCGGCTAGTAATAAAAGAAGTGATAAAAAGATAGCTGTCAGCTGTAGTTTTTTCATGTGTTTTGTCCCTCACTATGTCTCAAAATAATTTGTTGTTTTAATGAATGAATAAAATAGATGTTCCAGCTATTTAACGATTGGTGAATAGTCTTCAATCAATTTTTCTATTTGTTCATAATCTTTTTCAATTACTCCTTTAAACTGCCCCTCGTCTCCAATTTCAACGACCGGTACATGGCGAATACCGTATTTAATTTCAAGTAAATCCCGCAAATAATCTTTTCCTTCTACATCGATACTTTCATATTGATATCCTTTCTCATGAAAATATGCTTTTAGTTCCTCGCAATGATGACAACCTTTTCGATTCCATAATAAAATTTTTACTGACATGGTTTTTCCTCTTTTCTTTTAAATGATTAATTAGCTTTTTGTAACTCCTTGTGTTTTTCTAACTCATATCTTTCGGGGTGTAAGATCTTCCTTAAGAATACGCCTTTTCCTTCTTCTCCTTGATCGACTTCAAAAAAACGTTCATACCCTTTCCTTTCATACATAGGAATCAACCACGGATGTTGATCAGAAGTAGCCAATGTAACGGCAGGTTCCCCCAATTGATCCCGAATAATTGTTTCTTCAACCCATGTTAAGAGTTTAGAACCTACTCCTTTCTTTTTAACCAAAGGATCTACCGCAAACCACCATAAGAAAGGCCAGTTCGTTATTTCTTTATACGTTCTTGCTGTAATCGTAGCTACGATTTTTTTATCACTTTCCAGTACGTAGCAGCGGCTGTTTTGAATGTTTTCTTTGACAAGTTCAATCGTTGCCGTTGCGGCTGGAAACTTAATTCCTAGCTTTCGAATCGGCTCGTATGCTCGAAGCGTTAAATCCAACAGCTCTTCAGCATCTTCTACGGTTGCTAATCGAAATAATTCACTCATTTTCTTCACCTCATTTTATAAATGTTTGAAGAGATAGATCAGCTTTATAAATCAGCTCATCCACAGCTTCCTTTAAACGACTTTTGGCATTTGCATTGTTGATGCCTGTAAAAGAGGCGTATTCATGCAGCAAAAAAAGACTGCTGACCCAATAAGGTCTACCTAAAAAAGACGCTAAAAGTTTTAAATCATACTTAGCTTTTAGTAACGAATTCACATTTTCACCAATAAGAATTGGCAGAAGTATTTTTTTATGCAATAAATCTTCTGGCAATATTTTTGTTAGCCGTTCAAAAGACTGTACGTATGTTTCATTTACTCCAGATAACAGAACGACAATACTTTTAGCTTGGTTCACTTTTGAAATAAATCCCTTTACTTCTTTCTGTGCTTCCTGCTTCAAAGCGTGTACATCATGATACAAAATAGTTTCTGCGTGCACTCCTCTTGAGGTTAAGCAAGCTTCTAGCTCATCTTTCACTGAGGCTATTTGTTGATAATTATGAGAGCTTCCGTTATATAAAATACATACATCGCTCACTTTCTTCCCCTCCTTTTTATAGCAAAAAGGCTCCTGGAGTTTCCTCAGGAGCCTTTGGTAGACCAATCAGCTTTAACTGTTTTTTTGATAAAACCGGAGAATGAAGTGAAGTGTCTTTGAAACATACTCACTTAATTCTTATTTATCCAAGTTGTTTTATCGGCTTTTCTGTTTGATGATTCAACTATATAGCCTCAAAATAGCAAAGTCAACTTATTTTTCAAAAAATTTTTTTCTTTCAAAAAACTCTTTTCATCTGGAAAATCCTTTGCTAAAATTAATCCCAATTATTCTTACCTTTTTTATCAACTTTAAGGAGTGTTTTCAGTGAAACTAAGTATTTTAGATCAAAGCCCACGTTATGAAGGTGAACGTGCTGAAGATGCATTTCAGCATACTATACAATTAGCTCAGCTAGCAGAAGAACTTGGCTACCACCGCTTTTGGGTAGCGGAGCATCATGACTCTGAACATGTTGTAGGATCATCACCTGAAGTGTTAATTTCTCACCTGCTCGCTAAAACGCATCATATCCGTATCGGCTCAGGCGGTGTTATGCTTCAGCACTACAGCCCTTATAAAGTAGCAGAAAATTTTAATGTTTTAGCCTCATTATCTCCAAATCGCATCGATCTTGGAATCGGTAGAGCACCAGGAGGACTACCTCATTCTACTCAAGCCTTGCAACAAAACTCTCAGCCCACTAAGTCCTTAACAGACAAACTGATAGAACTTAAGCAATACCTAAACGATACGCTGCCGGAAGATCACCCTCTTTACGGTTTAAAAGCCTATCCAAGGCCGGAAAAATCAGCAGATATGTTTTTACTGGGAGCAAGTGCTTCAAGCGCAGAGCTTGCGGGTTCATTAAACCTTCCTTATGTATTTGCTCAATTCATTAATGGTGATCAAAAAGTGCTAGAAGAAGCGATTTCTGTCTATAATCAGCACGTTGCATCTCGCGCACGCTCGCTTGTCGTTGCCCTTTCCGTCATCGTAGCGGATACCGTAGAAGAAGCAAAAACATTAGCATCCAGCACAAAAATATTTAAAGTATACTTACAAAATGGGAAGTCCGCTACATTAGGCTCCAAAGAAAAAGCTGAAGAATTTGGTCAGCAGTCCAAAGAAAGCTATCGAATTGAAGAAAAAGAAGCAAACATTATATACGGTACAAAAGAAACCGTTCGTCAAAAGCTTCAAGCTTTGAAACAAGAATTTTCTATTGATGAATTCATTATTCTTACTGCCATTCAAGATTTTGAACTAAAAAAGCGATCTTACACGCTCTTAAAAGAAGCATTCAATGAAGGAGATGTGCAGAGAACTAATCACACTCTAGCTGCTTACTAATCCAGAAGCTGAGACAAAAGTATTTTAGCAGAAATAAAACACGAACTAATAATCAGAATTATCGATTATTAGTTCGTGTTTTTCATTATTTTATCTACTTCCGAGGTGTTCAAACAAAATATACGCATGCCTCTCATTTTTTCAAAAAATCATTAAATTGAATCAAACGTTTTTTTATAGTACCATATGAAGATATGAGTCTAGTAGAAGAAGGGAATTTAAAAATATGCCTTACAAAATGATTGTTTTAGATTTGGATGATACACTATTATGCGATGATCACACTATTTCTCCCCGCACAAAAGAAGCATTAATGAAGGCGCAAGAATCGGGAGTGAAAGTTGTACTTGCTTCTGGACGACCAACTTACGGAATGGTTCACATCGCCAAGGAACTGGAGTTAGAAAAGTACGGAAGCTTTATTTTATCGTTTAATGGGGCAAAAATCATTAATTGCCTAACAAATGAAGAGCTATTTAGCAGCACATTATCTCCGAGAACCGTTGCACGTCTCGACGATATTAGCCGCGAAGAAGGCGTTTTAATTCATACGTACGTTGGAGATGAAATTATAACTGAAGTAGAAAATAAATTTACGGATATTGAAAGTGACATTACAGGTCTGCCGATCCGTGTTGTTTCATCTTTTACTGATGCCGTTACAGAGCCTGTTGTAAAAGTACTCATGCTTGCAGAACCGGAAATGCTGGTTCACGTTGAAAAGAAACTTCAAAAGCAGCTTCAAGGAGAGCTAAGCGTAATGCGCTCTAAACCATACTTCCTTGAATTTACAGAAGAAGGCGTCACAAAAGGGACAAGTCTCCACTTATTAATTCAACAGCTTGGCATTACACGCGATGAAGTGATTGCCATTGGCGACAGTTATAATGATCTTGCCATGATTGAATTTGCAGGACTTGGCGTAGCAATGGGAAATGCTCCTGAAGATATTAAAGAAAAAGCCAACCATGTAACAGATACAAACATGAACGACGGTGTGGCAAAAGTTGTGGAAGAATTTATCTTAAAACCTGTTAGCGTTTCATAAGACAAAAAAGCAGCTCGTACGAACTGAGCTGCTTTTTTCGTTTTGATTTTATACTCCTAAAAGTTTCATAAGAAGCGTAGCTAAAATAACAGTAGAAGCGCCTCCAAGTCTTGTTGCTACTTGAGCAAATGGCATAAGTGACATACGGTTGGAAGCTGATAAAATCGCTACGTCTCCCGTACCTCCTAAACCGCTGTGACAGCCTGTTACAATAGCAGCATCTACAGGGTGCATTTTCATCATTTTACCTACAAAATAACCTGTTGCTACCATAGCAATAACAACTGCAGCACATACGACTACATAACCTGGTGTAACAATTTTCACTACATCTTCAAGAGGAATATACAAAATCCCTAGCCCCACCATTAACGGCCATGTTAAGCTCGTAGAAATGAATTTGTACATATGGTAAGCACCTTGCTCCATCTTAGCAGGCATTACTTGTAAACATTTGACTAGCGTTGCCGCTACGATCATTAAAACTGGACCTGGAATTCCTAAAAACTTATGTGCTAAGCCTCCGAAAATAAAGAAACTACATGCAATTAAAAGACCCGCGCCCATTAACGAAAAATCTACTGGTTTCTTGATATTTGTATCTTCTGAGATGCCATCTCCGCCTTTTGTCTTCACAAGAACTCCATTACCTGTTAATTCTGGCTTTTTCTCTCCTAGACGTTTCATTAAGCCAGCACATACGATAGCAACGATGTTTCCGATAACAGCAGCTGGAATCATTTGCGACACAAAAGATTCTGCTGAACTACCTAAAATTTGAGAATAAGCAAGTGAAAGCGGTAAAATACCTTCACCAATCCCTCCTCCAATAATTGGTACAACAATATAGAAAAATGTATGTTTTGCTCCGTAACCAAATAACATCCCAACAGCTACGCCTGCAGCTACAGCGGCTAACGTACCTAATACAAGCGGTACGAACATACGTGTAAAGCCTTGAATTAAAACTTTGCGGTTCATACCAAGAATACTTCCGGCTACTAAACAAGAAATATAAAGATATAAAAAGTTTGATGTTTTCATCAAAGTTGTTACCGCTTCCATAGATGCAGGATTTAAAACATTATAAAAAACTAATACGGAAGGTACAAGCAGTGATAAGATAGCTGGTCCGCCAATATCTTTTAAAATCGGAATTTTTAACCCTAAATCACCAAGCAGCATTCCCATTACCATAATGATTGCAAATCCGCCAATCATATCTGGAGGAAGCTCGTTGTAAACGGCCGCACCGTATACAATTAAGGCAAGTAACACATATAGCGGTAGAGGAATAACTCCTACTTTAATATTGTTGATGCGCTTCCAAAATCCTTTATTTTCAGGCTGTGAATCTTGAGTAAACGTTTCCAATTTACGTGCTGTATTCATGTCATAACCCCCTGTGCTTCTAATATAGAGAATCATACACAAGTTTTTAAAAACTATATACGTTATGTAACTTAAGAATTCTTTTTGTAACTAAAAAAAGCACATCTTCTTTTTTCAGAAGCTGTGCTTTTTCTATCTAAAAATTAAGCATTTACTGTTTCTAAAGCTTTAATTTCTTTGTATGTTGGTTCCCACATTGCTGCTTTTACTGCCGCTTTAACATCTGTTGGAACTTCTTTTGCAACGCCATCTTTAATTGCTGCGTTAGCAACCGCTAAAGCAACGTTATATGATACTTCACGTAATTCTTCTACGCGTGGTAGTAATGAAGCACCCGTCTTGCTGCTGTCTACCATTTGAGCTACAGCGTGTGCACATGCTGCAAACATGCTGTCTGTAATAACTTCTGCTTTTACCACGATTGATCCAAGACCAAGACCAGGGAAAACAAAAGCATTATTAGATTGACCAATTTCATATTCCACACCATCGTAGTTAACTGGTTCAAACGGACTTCCAGTCGCTACAAGCGCTTTTCCTTCTGTCCAATTTAATAGGTTTTCAGGAGTAGCTTCCGCAAGCGGAGTTGGATTTGACATTGGTAAAATAGCTGGGCGTTCTACATGCTTCGCCATTTCTTTTACGATTTCTTCTGAGAATGCGCCTGCTACACCAGACGTACCAATTAAGATTGTTGGCTTAACTTGTCTGACAACTTCTAAAAGAGAAATTTTGTCTTCTTCACGGTTCCAGTCCTTCACTTCTTCTGCTTTTCGTGCATAAGGCGTTTGGAAACCTAATAAGTCATCCATGTCATCTGTTAAAAGGCCTCGGAAATCAACTGCCCAGAAGTTTTTATATGCTTCTTCTTCTGTAATACCATCTAATACCATTGCGTCACGAACTTGATCGGCAATACCGATACCTGCTGTACCCGGTCCAAAGATTAAAACTCGGTGGTCACGAAGTGGCATTTTAGACACTTGAACTGCTGAGAAAATAGCGGCAAGCGTTACAGCACCTGTTCCTTGGATATCATCATTAAACGTTAAAATTTCTTTTCCGTACTTGTTAATAATGTTGCGAGCATTTACATTACCGAAATCTTCCCAGTGTAACAGTGCATTAGGGAATATTTCAAGAGATTTTGAAATGAATTGATCTACGAAATGATCATAGCGTTCACCGCGGATACGTTCATGACGGTTTCCGATATATAAAGGATCATTTAATAATTTTTCGTTGTTTGTTCCTACATCAAGAACAACTGGAAGCACTCTGCTTGGATCGATTCCTGCTGCAGCTGTATATACCGCTAATTTACCGATAGCAATATTAATACCGCCAACGCCCCAGTCGCCAATTCCTAAAATACTTTCTGAATCTGTAATAACCATTAAATCAATGTCTTCACTATTTGCATCGATATTTTTAAGAGCTTCTTCAATGCCCTCTACATTATCGATTGATAAGTATACGCCACCCGGACGGCGATATTCGTGGCTGTACTCTTGGATTGCTTGTCCAACTGTTGGTGTATAAACAACAGGAAGCATTTCTTTTAAGTGATCTTGCAATAAACGATAAAATAATACAGCATTACGGTTTTGTAAATCGTTTAAATATACATTCTTACCAAGGTTATCTGGCTGAGCTAAAAATTGCTCATATGCACGTTTTGCTTGCTCATCTAAAGTTAAAGTCATTGGAGGAAGTAAACCTTCTAATCCTAACGTTTTGCGCTCTTCTTTTGTAAAAGCTACCCCTTTGTTTAACATTGGAGCTCCTAAAATTTCTTTCCCGCGTAAAGTCGTTTCGATTGTTTCATTATCTGCAAAAAATACGTTGCGCATACGACTATCTTCCTTTCTGTAGACTTGTATGACAAGCATACAAGTTGGTTAGATTTAAGTAATTAACATCTTATATGGATATTACATATTATTCAAATGTCCGTTAACTTTTTATGAATAGCATGCTAATTCATTTGACAATAGTATATTTTATGCCTATCTATTTCTGCTGTCAACTATTTTAGTAGAGCAATTTTTTAGTTATAAAGAGGTGGAAATTTCCGAATTTAATATCTTTTGTTAATTTTCTTTTTATATAGGTATTAAGAACCTTATTTACAATGGGTATTTCTTTTTGAGAGTTAAAACAGTTCTTTAATATGGAAAAAATGTTTAATTATAAAAAATTTTTTTAAAAATAATTTCAGTTTACCTTTAAAAGAATAATTTTTATTTTTTTGTCTATGCTGATTAGTAAATTACTATGAATATTCTTTCTCTTCTCTCTATACATATAAACTACATAGTTCTTTTTTATAATAATGGAGGTTATTGCATGCTAAAACCAGATACAGCTATTATTTTTGGATTTCTTATCGAAGAGGCGTCCAGTCGATTAGACGATCAAGAAATTAAAGAAATTGCGGCTAAAGAGCTAGAAAATGGAGAATTGGTGTTTGAAGAAGCGAGTTATTTTTATAAACGCTTTTTTATTCCGGCTTCCTCTGAATTAAGACAAGCTCTTCGCCGAGAGGTCTTATCACTTCATTTAACATTAAATCAAATCAAAAATGCGCATGGCAACGGATCCATGTCTAAGATTGCTCATATGCATCAAATTATTGCAGAAACTGAAAAATCAACAAACGAACTAAACAGACTTTTAAATCTTGCATTTTACGAAGGTGAAGACGATCAGACATACGCCTCCTTCATGAATATTTTTTCAAATAAATCATAAAAAAACCGCCCTTGAGGACGGTTTTTTTTATTGAACACCTTTCATTAAACGCTGAATTTTTGGCGAAATCATTAGTACAATTACACCTAAAATGACCGACACTCCGCCCAATGCAGCAAAATAAACAACTTGCGAAATGTTTTCATAATATTGAACAAGCTGAGCATTGATTGCCTGCGCCGCTGCGCTTGTTAGGAACCATAAACTCATTGTCTGAGCAGAAAACGCTGCAGGTGCTAGTTTTGTTGTCGTTGATAGCCCTACTGGTGATAAACAAAGCTCTCCAACTACAACTAAGAAGAAGCTTAGCACTAGCCATAGCGGGCTCGCTAACGTTTCATTTCCATGAATGCTAGCCGGGATAACCATGACAAGGAAAGAAAGCCCTGCAAATAAAAGTCCTAATGAAAACTTCTTTGGTGTAGAAGGCTGTCTGTTTCCTAATTTTACCCAAATCGCTGCAAAAACTGGCGCAAATATAATAATGAATAGCGGATTTAAAGATTGGAACCAACCAACTGGAATTTTAAAACCACCATACGTTAGCTGCGTATGATCTTTTGCATACGTTGCTAAAATTGTTGACCCCTGCTCTTGAATCGCCCAGAACATTACTCCAGAGATAAAAAGAGGAATGTACGCTAATACGCGTGAACGCTCATCAGCTGTTGTCTTAGGGCTCTTATACATAACAACAAAGTAAATAATAGGAATAACTATCGCTAAAATACTTACAAATAAAATAACACCTTCAACAGTTAAAATACCCGCTAAAGAAGTCAGTACAATAAAGATTGCCAGTACAACTACAACGAGTGCAATGGTACCAAAAACTTTTTTGCGTTCTTCTGGTTTTAAAGGGTTTGGAACTTGTCTGCCTGCACGACCTAGGTTTTTGCCTCGTGTAGCCATAAATACAATTAGACCTAAAAGCATTCCTACTGCTGCGATTCCAAAACCTAAGTGGTAATTGTATTTTTCCCCTACTGTTGAAACAACTAGAGGTGCGATAAATGCACCTGCATTTACACCCATATAGAAGATACTAAATCCAGCATCTCGACGGTTATCAGTCGGGCTATACATATCGCCCACAACGCTCGAAACGTTTGGTTTTAATAAACCTGTTCCGATGATAATCAAGAACATTGAAATAAACAGCGCTGTTACACCTGCTGGCAACGCAAGCACTAGATGTCCCAGCATAATAAATATACCGCCGTAAAACACCGTATTAGACGTACCTAAAATGCGGTCTGCAATCCAACCGCCAATAATTCCAGACATATAAACAAGAGAACCATAAATAGAAAAGATCGCTAAAGCGGTTCCTTGTTCCATTCCTAATCCACCGTTTGCAATTGTATCGTACATGTACAATACAAGTAGCGCACGCATTCCATAGTATGAAAAACGCTCCCAGAATTCTGTAAAGAACAAGGTAAATAAACCTTTAGGATGTCCGAAGAATCCTTTTTGAGGAACTGTTTCATACACTTTTTCTCTCTCTACCGACATATTCCTTAACCTCTCTTTCAACCGTAAACCACCATAGACAAAACTGTCAAAAAATTATGATGATATAAAAAATAGAAACAAGAAAATTTTATTCTTATAAAATGATTCTGTCAATATCAGAATTTTACAATGAGTGCATAATATACGGTTTTCTATTATAAAATTGCACCTATAAAAAGCTTTAAATCAAGATTTCTTTTCTTAAAATATCTTTTTGAAAATTTTTTTATACAAAACCCTTAATTATAAAGCATCTGATTATCTACTTTTCATACAACCAGATAATATTTTTCTTTTTAGGAATTTTTTCTTTATATTAAAAAAGAGGCTTTATTATTTTTTCATTATACTTTCCTCAACCAAAAATATACTTTTTCAAAATAATAAAACCCTCTTTAAAAATATCTCTTTTGTTATAGTAGATACTCATTTTTCTTCTATGTATTACCTTTAATATAAGTCATCCTCATTTTTTTATGTAAAAAAAGAGATAAAAGGTTTATTTTTTACCTCTTTTTTCACTGTACCTACAATTTTACGTATTCACCGTTTACCATTTGTCCTTTGTGAAGAGGAAACACACCTTCTTCTTTATTGTATACAATCGTTCCTCTATTAATGGTAGTTAAAATGACGCTATTAAATACCGTTCCTTCATATATACTGTGCTTATGTTTGAAAACCATTCCTTCTTTTGTCACTTTTTCAGTTTGATCCAGATCAACGATAACCAAATCCGCATCAGATCCGAGCAAGATGCTTCCTTTTTTAGGGTATAAACCGAATCGTTTAGCTGGATTGGTTGATACAAGCTTTGAAATGCAAGAAAGAGAAATCCCTCTAGCGATGGCTCCCTCGCTAATCATTGCTTGCAAAGAGTACTGACCGCCTGATATTCCACCCCACACTTTAAATAAATCATTCTGATGAGCGGTTTTTAACTCAATCGGGCAAGGAGAATGATCAGAAGAAATCATATCTATTTCCTCCGATTGAATACAAGCCCATAATTTTTCTTTTTGACTTCTGCTGCGAAGAGGAGGTGCACACTTAGCGGTTACGCCAATTTCTTCAAAGTCTTCCTCTGTAAAAAGTAAATAATGCGGACACGTTTCCAGCGTAACGTTCATTCCATTCTTCTTTGCTTCCGTAATAAGCTGCACTGCTTCAGAGCTGCTAATGTGTACAAAGTGAAGCGGACATCCCGTTTCTTCACCGTACTCAAGCGCTTGCTTTACTGCGTTTACTTCTGCTACAACCGGTCGTGTTTCTAAATAATCTTTAATAGCAGTTTGCTTTTGCTTCTGTTTCGCCTGTTCAAGCTTTTGTATTAAGTCATTTCTTTCAGCATGCAGGGCAAGCACTTTATTTAGTTTTGCAATCTCTTTCATTCCTTCGTATAATGTGAGGTCATCTGAGAAATCAAATTCAGAACCGGCTTCTGACATAAATGCTTTAAAACCTATTACACCCGAATGAGCCATTTTGCCTAATTCTTCTTTATTACCAGGAACCAACCCTCCCCATAGACCATAATCTACTACTGACTTTTGATCAGCCAGTTTTTTCTTTTCCCACAGCGCTGCTTCTGTTACGGTAGGAGGAACGCCGTTTAAAGGCATATCAAAATATGTAGTGCAGCCTCCCGCAGCCATAGATGCTGAACCGTAGTCAAACCCTTCCCAATGGTCTCGGCTCGGTTCATCAAAATGCACGTGAATATCAATCATTCCAGGCAGAACATATTTGCCTTTAGCATCTACGCATTTTTTTGCTGGTGTGCTAACACCTTGCGCTATTTCTGCAATCTTTCCTTTTTTAATCCCTATATCCGCTTTTACTATTTCGTCTTCTAATACGACCGAACCATCCCTAATAATTAAATCGTACATGTTATCAAACTCCCCTTTATTTAACTACTCCGTCTTCTTATTAAACGAAGCAGTCTGCTATTGTTCTATCATGCATTGTTTCCTTCAAAAAGTCTTTATCCTTGTAAAGAAACCTGACACATAGACTGGTTATTACGCTAGTAAATATAACTGAATTATCTGATTTTTACACTCGCCTTTTTGTCTAACCTTTTCTTTTTTATTTGGTCACTTTCACTAACTAAAAAGAGATTGAGACATAAATAAATGAATGGACGAACAAATTGGATAAAGGGACAAGTATAGATCGCTTGTGACACTGCTGTTGATTCCCGTGCAAGCCTTTCGTTTCTGCCCGCTCTCCCCTCCTATTTCGCTTTTCCCGCAGGAGTCTTCGCCTTGCCTACCAATCAACAGCTAGAAGCAACTACATACCTAAAACCTACGTTCACCCTAACCATAAAAAAATCCGAACGAGTTTGATTCCCCATGAAGAATCAAACTTGTTCGGATCTTCCTTCAACTAATTTTGTCACAGCCTCTTTTAACTCTTTTTCACTTTTTGTGACATTGGCAAGCTTACTGTAAATGTACTTCCTTTTTCTTGTTCACTTTCTACGTCAATTTTCCCTTTATGTGTTTCTACGATCCATTTAGCAATTGCTAGGCCAAGCCCATGACCTCCCATTTGACGAGATCGCGATTTGTCAGCACGATAAAAGCGGTCAAAGATTCGATCCTTTTCGTCGGGATGAATCCCAACCCCTGTATCACGTACTTTTAATATACATTCACTCCCATGCTGAACTACTTGAATGTTTACATTTCCATGAGGAGTCGTATATTTAATCGCATTATCTAACAAAATGTAAATCAGCTGAGTTAGACGCTCTTGATCTCCTGTTACTACTAATTTTTCCGGCGTATCCAGCTGCAAATCAATATGTTTAGAAATCGCTAGGGTTTCCACGGATTCCATTACCTTTTGCACCGCATCTGTAATATCAAAGGGCATCATTGCTTTTTCTACTTTATTAGAGTCTGAGCGTGCAAGCGTAAGCAAATCACTGACGAGACTCGTCATGCGCTTCACTTCAGCTTTCATATTATTGATTAATTTTTTAGAAAAAGGATCTTCTGTTACTTCCTCCTGCATTTCTAAAGCATTGATAGAAGAAAGCATAACGCTAAGCGGCGTTCTTAACTCATGAGATGCATCCGCCACAAACTCTTTTTGCTTTTGGAAAGCTGTTTCAATTGGAACCATAGCCCGTTTTGACATTAAGCGGCTGATATAAATGGCTACTCCTACAAACAGTACGGTAAGGCTTAACATAATAATAAGGAGCCACTTTAACAGCTGATAAAGAAATGAAACGTCTTTTCCAATATAAAGCATCCCTAAAAATTGACCTTTATAAAAAATAGGTTCACCCGCCATCATCAAATCAATATCTATTTTGCCTTCCCCGTTTTGCCCTTTTACTCCTTCAATGTGTTCGAAACTAGGACGCGGGGCTTTTATTCGTTCTTTCCTCACTTCATTTTCGATAGGGATCCACCCATCAATTAAATCTAATAAGTTAGAGCGAAGCCGCTCGCTCGCTTCGTTTCCCATAATAAGGTCCCCTTCAGGACTGATGACATAATAAAAAAACTGATCTTCACCGGCTACGACAATGTTTTTGTACTCTTCTTTTGACTGTTGATTCGAGCTGTTTATCGCTTGTTTAATTAAGATGCTTTGGACAATTCGGGACTCTTGCTTTAGCATGCTATTTAAGTTTTGCTGCTGACTGTTGGATACAACCACATATACCAATGCATAAACAATAAACACGAATAATAGCAGAAACAGCATTAGTAATGCGCTATATCGGAATGTTAAACGATTTTGCGTCTGGCTGAATAAATCTTGCTTTACTTTTTGTTTTACTTTCTGTTTAGCTCTTGTAAGGAGTTTAGCTTTCAATTTTGTAGCCTACTCCGCGAATGCTTTGAATAAGATCCTGTTTGTTAAATTTCTCTAGTTTTTTCCGCAAAAGTTTAACCGTCGCATCAATCGTTTTAATGGAAACATCTGATTCATATCCCCATACCCGGTCTAAAATAATATCTCGAGAAAGAACTTGTCCTTTGTTTTTCACTAAAAAATCTAGGAGTTGAAATTCACGTGGACTTAATTGAATAAACTCTTCGTCAAACTGTACAGTTTGACTTGCTCTTTTTAATATCATGCTGGCAATCTCTACTTCTTCTTCTAAAATTGGTGCATAATTACGACGAGACAAAGCACGAAGCCTTGCAAGCAGCTCGTCAATTTCAAATGGCTTAATAACGTAATCATCCGCTCCCGCATCTAAGCCTTGTATACGATCTTGAACCGCATCTTTTGCTGTTAACATAAGAATAGCGCCGGCGTATCCTTCTTTTCTTAAACGTTTACATACATCGATTCCGTCTCCATTGGGCATCATCCAGTCAAGAATTAGCACGTCATAATGCGCTTCAGATGCATAATCATATGCATCATTCCCTTCCGTCACCCATTCGACGTTATAACCTCCTTTTTTCTTTAGCATATAACTAACTAATTCACCTAGCTGCAAATCATCTTCTGCTAGCAGTACATTCATTCCGTGTAACTCCTTCCTTTGATACATGTCGCTGCATCCTTTTGTTTACTTTATTATACAAAAAGAATCAGCAGAAACAAGCTGCCTCTACTGATCTCTTTTCATTTTAAATTCTCTTAGCTATACTCAGCACGGGCGCAAACTGCTGTCCAGCAGTTTAGTTTTTTGTACTCTTTATGAATGCCTAACGATTTGATTTGAATATGAAGGATTTGATCCATTAACAGTTTCTGTGACCTTTACAACACGCCGGCATATTTCAGCTCGTACACCTCTGTGCTTCAATTGCTCGACGATTTTTTCTAACTTACTATAAGACGCTGTTTGTTTCATATCCATCCCCTCATTTCGTTAAGGTATTATTTATGAATCAAGTTTGTTTGTAATATCATACTTTTTCTTTAGCTTTTGTAACCACGTTGGATACTCTGTTTGGTATTTTTGATCAAGCAGCGTTTGCTTGATTTTTGCTTTGCTATTTTCATATGTTGCTTTTTGCGCTTCTTTTTTGCCTGTTACTTTAATAATGTGATAACCGTATTCTGTTTTAACAGGATCACTTACTTCATTTACCTTCATTGAAAATGCTTTGTTGGCAAAAGCTTCGACCATATCACCTTTTTTGAAGTATCCAAGGTTTCCGCCATCTGATTTAGAAGCTGTATCTGTTGAATATTCTTTTGCTAGCTTCGCAAAATCTTCTCCTTTATCAAGCTTAGCCTTTACTTCTTTCGCTGTCTTTTCGTCTGCTACTAAGATGTGGCTAGCTTTCACCTGTGCTTCTGTAGCTAGTGAATCTTTATTTTGATCAAAGTACGATTTCATTTCACTATCTTTAATATTAATAGTCGACTCGACCATTTTTTTCGCCTCAATATTCGTCTTTAAATCTTTTTTCAGCTCTGACAATTTTACACCGCTAGATGCTAATGCTTGATTTAATGCATCTTCTCCCCCGTACTGACTTTTAAGGTTTTCTAATTCAGCATTAATTTCTTTATCGGTTACTTTAACATTTTGTTTAGCTGCTTCTTTTGAAATGACTTTTTGTTCAATCAGTGAATCAAGGACACTTGATCCTCCTTGAGCAAGAAGAGCATTGTACAGCTGATCTTTTGTGATTTTTTCATCACCAACGGTAGCAACCACCTTTGATTTATTCATTGCTACGGCACCGATAGCTACTGCAGCAATAACCACAACGGCTGCAATAATCATAATTATTTTGTTTTTAGACATCGTTAAACTCCTTTTCCATTTCTCATTACTTACCTAAACTTAAACTTTTGCGCCTTGGTAACGGTTTAAGCTCAATTAAAGGTCTTGCAATAGTAGATACGTATTTACTCGACAACAACCACGCCACTCCACAAGCTCCAATTAGAAGAATACTGTATCCTTGTACACTTTCTATCCAGTCTCCAAAAGAAGATAGGCGGATATATTTAATCAGAAACCCATGTAGCACATATACATAAAAGGTTTGAGCACCTCGAGATGTAAAGGACATCGTTTGTGTAGGGACCAAAGCTAGAAAGGAAATCGTCATTGCTAAGCTGATGCTATAAAATAGCGTACGAATGGTCATTCCCTCTAATTGATTTACACCTAAAGAGGCATAAGATTTTGAACCAAATAACCACTCTTTCTCAAAGTCCGGTGCTATATACTGGATCCATAGAGCAATAATCAGCAAAGTGCCTCCAGCTACTTTTTTACAAGAAACAGACGTCAACTTTTTAAAATGTTCTTTTTTCATATAAAATCCTGCTAAGAAGAAGGGAAAGAACACAAAGGTTCTAGAAAGGCTCAACGTTGTTTCCAGCGGTTCACATAAGCCAATCATAATTCCTAAAACTGCCGCAACGGCTAAAGGATATTTGATTTTTGTAAAAATGAACAACATGGCGTTCCAACAAAATAAACTCAACAAAAACCATAGCGACCAAGCTGGCTGAAACACTGAAACTTCGAATGTGGATTCATCATACAGTTTATAGTCGTATACCGCATAGATAAGTTGAAAAATAATATAAGGAAGTAATACTTTCTTCGTCATCTTCCACATGTATCCCTTTTTTCGGTATCCCTTTGCAAAATAGCCGCTTATTAAAATAAACGCTGGCATATGAAAGGTGTAAATAAATATGTAGAGCGTTCGTAGCCACTGTCCATCATTGATGAAGGGAGTTAACAAATGGCCAAACACTACTAATACAATTAAGATAAACTTTACGTTATCAAAATACGCATCCCGCTTAGCCATTTGACCTCCTCCTTTCTTTCGCGTTCTACGGATCTGTACGACGTGCTGCTGCGAATATCTTTTCTTTACATTCCTTACTATACATAGTGAAAATGAAAAAACAGTGAAAACCTTGCTTACTTCTATTTTTAAATAAGTCGCGGCTAAATAAGTTTGACAAATGGCTCCTCTTTCTCTACTATATAGATACGCACCCTATCCAATTCAATTTCGCTTGTTGCGGGACACTTAACCAGTACGGATGGATAGGGTGTTTTTGTATGCAAAAAAAGGCAGAAGACCTAGGTCTTCTGCCTTTTATTTTGCTATAGGCTGACTTTCGTTTTTTCTATTTCCTTTTTTATTTTTCAAATAATAAAACAGATAACAAAAAAGGACAAATGGGATACCGCAGTATAATGCGATACGCTGACTCTCATCAAAAGCCAGTCCGACACAAGCAGCAAAGCATAAAACAAACGCTAAAATAGGTACAATAGGATATAAAGGAGCTTTGTAAACAAGCTTCGATACATCATTCCCTTCTTTAATATAACGTCTTCTGAACATAAAGTGAGAAGCCGCAATAGCCATCCATACAGCTACAACCGCAAATCCAGAAATAGAAACTAATACTAAATAAACAGTTGTTGGTGCAACTACACTTGACAGCAAGGACAGACATGCCACTCCCATGCTGATAAGCAACGAATTAAATGGAACTCCTTTAGACGTTACTTTTCCTAACCAAGTGCTGACCATTTTTTGATCAGATAATGACCATAGCATTCTCGAACATGCGTATAATCCTGCATTAGCGTTTGATAATAAAGCTGTTAAAATAACCAAGTTCATAATATCTGCTGCGTAAGGAATGCCTATTTGATCGAATACCGTCACAAAAGGACTTTCTAACACTCCTGCTTGTTTCCATGAAATCAACCCAGATAGTACAAACATAGCGCCAATAAAGAAGAAGAACGTACGCCAAATGATATTTTTAATTGCGCGAGGTATGTTCTTTTCCGGATCCTCTGTTTCTCCTGCCGTAATACCAATTAATTCTGTTCCCGAAAAAGCAAAGCTAACGGAAACCATTGTAATTAATACAGGCATAAGTCCATTTGGAAATAAACCGCCCTCTCCTGTAAAATGAGAAAGCATCGGCGCTTTTTCATGACCGCTAAGAGGAATGAATCCAAACATAGCTGCTGCGCCCAAAATAATAAATACAATAATCGTTAATACTTTAATACTTGAAAACCAAAATTCTGTTTCGCCGAAAAAACGTACAGATGTTGCATTTAAACCAAATAATAAAAGGGCAAACAGCGCGCTCCATATCCAAACCGAAACGTCAGGAAACCATCTTTGCATAAGCAATCCAGACGCTGTAAACTCCGAACCGACAGATACCACCCAAGTCAGCCAGTAGAGCCAGCCAACCGCAAAACCAGTTCCCGGCCCGATAAACTTTGTAGCGTATACTTGAAATGATCCAGACACAGGCATTGCTACGCTTAGTTCACCTAGACATATCATGACTAAATACATAATTAATCCACCGATTAAATAAGCAAGAAGTGTTCCCCCAGGACCTGCTGCATTAATTGTGTAGCCTGAATTAAGAAACAGCCCCGTACCGATCACACCGCCAAGGGAAATCATAAATAAATGACGGCTTTTCATTTTTCTTTGTAACTGATTCATAGATGTTGTATTCTCACCCATTATGTACCTCCTTTTATAGTAAACCCATCCAAAAACTTGGTTTTTTTACATATTCTCTACAGTCTTTTCTCTGCAGGAGTAGGCTCTGTTTCTTCGATATGTACGAATTTTGTATATTGTATACAATATACACTTCTTAAATCTTTTTACGATTATATCATTTTTCAGATTTTTTACAACAATGAATAGTAAAAAATATTTCAACAATTCTATTTTTTATATTCTAACTAAGATTAAATGAAGTGATATGATATGATTATTTTTACACCTGTACGTTCTTTCTTGCTATTTTTATACTCTTTCATCACCATGACATGAAGAGAAAGAACGGCTGATGCGATATTTATTTTAGGGGGAAACAATGAACAAGGGGCCTATGATTTATCATTCATTAAAAGATCATGTATATAACTACATAGCAAGTCAAATTCAAGACGGTACACTGCTGCCTAACGACAAAATAAATGAAGCCAGTATTTGTTCTCAGCTGAATGTCAGCCGAACGCCTGTAAGAGAAGCGCTTATTAAATTGGCTTCAGACAACCTATTGGAATACAGACCGCGCAGAGGGTTTACCGTAAAGAAAATTGGCACACCAAAAAAACTAGAAGTATTTGAAATCGTCGGTGCTTTAGATGGTCTAGCAGCTGCCCTGTCGATTGATCACTTAACTGAAGAAGATTTTACGAAAATGGATGAGCTTATTAAAAAAATCGATGCTTCGATTGCATTAGAAAATTATCAGGATTATCAAAAATATCAAACGTATTTTCATCGAGTCTATTTGAACCGATGCAATAATGTGACCTTAAAAGAACAGCTTATGTCTCTACAAGACGGATTCATCAGACAAACGTACTTTAGCGATGACAATAAAGAGCTATACGCCATTTTACATGTAATGAATGAACATCACCGACATATTCTGAAACTTCTGCAGCAGAAAAAAAAGGCGGAGGTTCAGCTTTACCTTCAAAATGTTCACTGGAAAATCGAATATCCAGAAATGATTTGATCAAAAAGAACTCGAGACATAACTAAATCAATTCAATCAACAGATAGAAGCAACGAAATACATGAAACCTACGTTTATCATACCAATAAAAAAATCCGAACGAAGTTGATTCTTCATTAGGAATCTCAACTCATCGTTCGGATTTTTCTTTAACTAAAACACTTTTGTCCCAGCCTCTTTTATTTTGCTATAGCAGAACGCTGTTTTTCTTCTTTTACGTACCAAATGAATTTCCCTGTATATCCGTAAATAATCGCCAAAATAATAGAGACAAAACTGAGCCACATAAACGGCAGATAAGCGAATGTAGAAATCCCAAGCGTTGTAGCTAGAAATACACCGTTGTCCGTCCACGGAACCATTCCAGAAGTTAAGGTTCCTCCTACTTCTGAGTTACGGGCAAGCACCAGACGCTGTATTCTTAACTTATCATAACTTTTCTCCATAATTTTCGGTGTTAAAATTAATGACACATACATCGCACACCCAAATATATTCCCTAATAACCCAACGAAAATAGTAGAAGCCGTAACGTTTCCTGAATTGACAAGAATTTTTTCAAATTTAGATAGCAGAACTTCTAAGACGCCGAGCTCATCTAATAACCCGCCAAATCCTAGTCCAAAAATAATGACAATAATAGAACCGACCATGCTTAAAATTCCGCCACGATTTAACAGCTCACTTAAAAATGTGTTGTCAGTATTAATTTTAAATCCTTCATAAGCCGTATTAAATGCGCTCGCCACATCCATATGTTGAAAGACAACTGCCCATATAATTCCTAATAATGAGCCAACCGCAATTGCTGGAAGAGAAGGTTTCTTTAATGCTAAAAGGACAATGACAGCCAAAGCCGGAATCAGCATCCACCCGCTGATATGGAATGTATCCAACAGCGAAGATTTTAACCCTTCTACCCGTCCAGCATCAAAATCTTTTCCGCCATACATAAACCCTGTTACCGTAAATAATACTGCCGTAATGAGGTAAGCAGGAATATCTAACACTAACATTGCTTTTACGTGATCAATAACGTTCACTCGGGCCATTGACGCAGATAAAATGGTACTGTCAGAAAGAGGAGAAAGCTTGTCTCCAAAATAAGCTCCTGAAATCACAGCTCCAGCTACCAAAGGAAGCGGCATACCTAGGCCTTGTCCGATTCCCATCATCGCGATTCCGGCTGTACCAACCGTTCCCCAAGATGTTCCTGTTGAAATCGAGGTAATAGAGCAAATGATAAGTGTAGCAAGTAAAAAGAATGTTGGATTAATAAACTCTAATCCAAAGTAAATAAGAGAAGGAACAACTCCTCCGGCAATCCATGTTCCAATTAACGTACCGACGGCTAATAAAATTAAAATAGCTTCTAAGCCGTTTGATATTCCTCTTGTAATGGCCCCTTGCAGGTGATTATACGTATACCCAAGTCGTACTCCTAGCGCCATAACAATAAACCATGAAATAAATAAAGCGAGCTGAATAGGTAAATCAAAAACAGTTGCAAATGAAATAACAACAGCTAAAAATAAAGCAAGCACAATCATTATTTCCCACATAGATGGTAAACGGGTTGTGTTCAAACTAGCTCCTCCTAAACTGGTATGTAGATTCTGGAATGTGGTATCGTTTAAGAGCAAAACGTCCTTATTTTTTAATTGTTCCTCTTACTGCTCCAACGTATGTATTTCTATGAGTGCTTAAACAATAAACTGCATCTTTTTAAGAACATAAAATAAGGATACTCGCATAAACAATAAGCCATTTTTCTTTTATCCAGTGGTCATAATACCATAAGAGCGTGCTTTCTTACAAGACTCGTTATAAAGCGCTTTCTGTTTGTTTATACATTTTAATATATAAATATATTTTCATTTATTTTATTCAACGAAAAGAGGAAAGTAACATGAAAGAATATGCAACGTTTGCGGGAGGGTGCTTTTGGTGCATGGTCGCTCCTTTTGATCAGCTTACAGGAATCCTCAGTATCCGCTCGGGCTACGCTAGAGATGAACAAATCAGTTCTGAAGCTTCTGCTCTTGTAAAAAAGGAAAACGAGTACGTAGAGGCCGTACAAATTGTATGGGATCCTTCTCACATTACGTTTGAAGAGCTTCTTAACCTGTATTGGCAGCAAATTGACCCTACGGATTCCGCCGGACAGTTTTCAGACCGCGGACCGTCATACCGTGCCATTATTTTTTATCATAACGAAAAGCAAAAAGAAGCGGCTCTCGATTCTAAAAGAAAGCTCTCCCAAAGCGGACGTTTTAAGAACCCTATCGTCACACCTATTTTACCTTTTTCTTCTTTTTACGAAGCAGAAGAGCAGCAGCAGGATTATTATCGAAAAAACGCATTTCACTATAAATTATACAAAGAAGGCTCGGGTCGAACTGATTTTTTGACACAGCATTGGCCAAAGGACCGCTCCTATCTAAAAAAGGTCCTAACGCCCATGCAATATTTTGTTACGCAGGAAAACGGAACCGAACCTCCTTTTACAAATTTATATTGGAATAACAAAAACCAAGGAATTTACGTTGATCTTCTAACGGGAGAAGCACTGTTTAAAACGTCAGATCAACTCCTTTCCCATACAGGGTGGCCGGTTTTTAAACGCCCTCTTTTATACGGAAATATAAAAAAAGTTCCGATGCAGCATGAAACAGCACTAAAAAGCAAAGAAGGAAATAACTATTTGGGTTTACTATTAACCGAAGAAAACAGCGAATACTATCAAGTAAATTCCGCGGCTTTGCGCTTCATTCCAAAAGAGAAGCTTAAAGAAGAAGGGTATGAAGACTTTTTAATTTTGTTTTGATACTTATACTTTTTTAAAAGGATAAAAATAAGCCGTGACTTGATTCGCATAGTGCACAATTAAATCGCGATTGTCCGCCGGACGCAAAAAAGGCTGAGTAATAGAATCATCTCTTATTTCACACTCTCCTTTTTGCAGTTCCCAAGGATCATGATAAAGGTCTCCTCTGTAGACGTTTCCTTGATGAGTGGTAAATAAGCAGTAGCGCTCTGTAAGCCAATGAGCTAATTCTCCTTTTCTACTGCGATAGGACGGAGAAGTACCTCTATATGTAAGCTTTACTCGCTCTTTTTTTGAGTCTCTGTGCGTGCGAACTGACCGAAAAGAAATATGGTTCTGAGTTTTGTTGAATGTCATAGCAGCATGGTAATAAGGCAAATGAAAAAACTGACGAGCAATCCATACCCCTAGCGGATTGCTTGCGTCTAAACTAAAAAAATAAACGCCTTTTTCCCCTTTATATGTAACATATGTACGCACATTCAGCTCATATAGTCGTGAAAAGATGGGAACTGCGGGCGTTCCTTTAAATCGAATGTCTGTCATCGTAAAAGGCACAAGTGCAATCCATCCTTGACCATCATAGGTGTCAGGCTCTAACTGACTAGGCAATAAAGAAGCCAAAAATGCCGGATCTACAGGCCAATGAATAAACAGTAAATCTTTCCACGTTTGTTTCATTATCCAATTATTTTTCACTTCTTGGTCCCTCCTTTTTCTAGATGTTCTTTCCAATTAATTCAGCGGCTGCCGATTTCCCTGACAAATATGCGCTCTCTAACCGTGAGTGATTCGTCTCGTCTTCCCTTCTTAAAAAAGCATCTCCTGCCACCAGTAGCGACGGCATAATTTTAGCAAAGGGCTGATGAAGAACTTGTTCAACCTCTGCATAGCGCCATTTCTTTAACTGAATGCTTTTAATATGATTTGCACCTATCCATTCTTTTATTTCATTTTTTATTGCCCGCAGCAGCTCATGTTCTTGTTCATCAAAATGTTTTTCTGACCAGTCTTTATTCATATATACGCTAAGAACAGGCGTCTTTGATATTCCTTTTTGCTCATGATTAACGATTCTTTGGATTGTGCCAGAAGGATTCGTGATTTGACCATGATCACCATACAGCATCTCTGTGTAAAGCTCCACGATAGCAACCAAGCACGGACTAAATTTCAGTGTTCTAAGAATTGATTGGTCCGCTTGCAGCTTACTATTATTAAGTACCTCAATAACCTGAGGAGACGGAGGTGTAAGAATGATATCAGTCGCTTCAAACATCTCATTTTCTTCCGTATACAGCTGATACCTTCCGTTTTGAAAATCAATGGCTTGAACTTTTCGATTCACGTATACGCGTAGATCTTCAGCTAAATATTTAGCTAGCGCATTCATGCCATTCGGACTTTGATACCGAGGGTGATGGTCACCAAACCACTTCTTAACCTTTCTATCAGCTATCCATTTATTTACGTCTTGTTGAAATTCATCGGATCTCACTGTAAAAAATTGAGCTCCGTGATCTGCTTTTCCCTCTCCTACTCTTCGGGTAGCCATTCGTCCTCCTACACTTTTACCCTTATCAAGAAGAAAGACCTCTATTCCGTCTTTTTGTAATTCAGCCGCCGCTGTAAGGCCCGTCATTCCAGCACCTACTATTCCTACTCGTCTCATTTTTTCCTCCTTATTTAACGCATTTACTTACAGTATAAAAAAAGCGGAATGATTGAGCTAATTTAAACTGTCTTTTTCATTTAACTGCGTTTCTGCTTGTCTCAAAAAAGTAGTCTACGATTCCTTTCAGCTGAGTATACTTGTTGTATACAAATATACCTTTACCTGCTAGCACGTCTATAGATAGGAGGACTGTCATATGATGCTCTATGATATTAAGCACAAAGTATATTACGAAGTATTTAATACAGCTCGCCCTAAAATGAAGGACGCTCACCAAGGCCGAAGCTGGGGATATGTTTATAAAAATCTCAATGGACAACCTACAAAGTTTTGGATTGATTTTACGCACGGACGTTTTATGTACTTTCAAGTTGAAGACAAGTGGTATCGCGTGCAATATTTGCAGTCCAATGATAAGAAAAAAACAGCGGATGTCTTTAAAGGCGCTCTCATTGACTTGATTTTAGATGGAATGGATCTCAAGTTAGTACGAGGAAACTTTGAAAAGAGAAGACTTTTAGCTTTATAACACATAGAAAAACAGCCGTAAAAGCAGGACTGCTTTTACGGCTGTTTAATTGTACGAGGAGTAATCAATATTTCAACCCTTCTATTTTTCGCTTGCCCCTCTGCTGTATTGTTAGATGTCACCGGTTTGAACTCTCCAAATCCTTTTGCACTGAACATACTTGGATTAAGCTTATCGTTTTTTAAGATAACTTTCATAAAGTTAACTGCTCTCATCACGCTTAATTCCCAGTTGGATTCAAAACCAGCGTTGCGAATGGGTACGTTATCAGTATGACCGCTAATAATGATATTACGAGGAGGATCAATCACCAAAAGTTCTGAAATATCATTGGCGATTTTTGTATCTTCACTTCGAACCTGCGCTCTTCCCGAATCAAACAATACATTATCTCGAATGGAAATTAAGAGACCTTCATCAGTTAGCGAAGTCTGTAATTGATTTGTTAGGTTTTTCTTTTGAATATACGCATTAATTTTAGATTGAATTTGCTGAAGCTCTTCTTGATCAGCTTCTCGAATGGTTTGCTCCTTTTGTTCGCTCGTTAACGATTGTGAAGAAGCAGGAGACTGATTAGGAGCTGTCTCCACTTCATTTGTTTTTTCCGTACTTTTAGCTGCAGGAGTATTTGAAGGCTGAACCGCTTCTTCAGATTCCTCCAGAGATTGAAATTCCATCACGCCCGTTCCTCCAACGAACGCTTCATTAAATGCGCGAGAAAGATTCTTGAATTTTTGTGCATCCACTGAGCTCATTGCAAACAATACAATGAATAAAGCAAGTAAAAGTGTAAGCAAATCTGAGTAAGGAAGCAGCCAGCTTTCGTCAACATGGTCCTCTTCATGCTTTCGTTTTCTGCGTCTACTCATTTATGCCCACTTCACTTTCTTGAAGAAGCTTTTTACGTTCCGCTGTTGGCAAATAAGAAGCCAGCTTTTGCTCAATTACTTTTGGTGTTTCTCCTTCTAGGAGTGAAAGCACTCCTTCGATCATCATATACTTTACCTTTACTTCATGTTTCGATTTACGCTTTAGTTTATTTGCAAACGGATGCCATAGTACATACCCAGTAAAAATACCAAGAAGCGTAGCAACAAACGCCGCGCTGATCGCATGTCCTAGCGTATCTGTATCTTCCATGTTCCCAAGCGCAGCAATTAACCCTATAACAGCTCCAAGTACACCGAGAGTTGGAGCATATGTACCTGCTAAAGCAAAAATACTTGCACCCGTTTGATGTCTTTCTTCCATCGCATCAATTTCTTCAGACAACACGTCTCGTATATAATCCGCACTTTGACCATCAATAGCTAAATTCAAACCATTTTTTAAGAAAGGGTCATCTACATCAATAATTTGGGCTTCAAGTGATAGTAACCCTTCTTTTCGAACAACTTGTCCCCATTCAGAAAACATGGATACTAAATCAACGGGCTGCAGCATTTTTTGTTCTTTAAACAGGACACCAAACAGTTTTGGGACTCTTTTGATTTCATTTGAAGGAAATGCAATCACTACTGCTCCGACGGTTCCCACAATAATAATTAAAATAGCAGCCGGATTTCCTAACACAGATGGATTAACCCCTTTGAAAAACATGCCTACAATAAGAGAGGCTATTCCTAAAATCAGTCCAATAAAAGATGTTTTATCCATATGTAATTCTCCTATCCTTAACTTCCTGTTCTTTCTTTTTGTGTATTTTATCCTCATCTTTTATTTCGACTATTTCATAGAATTTTTAAGCTTTTTATGAATCATATTTACAATTACAGCTTTTCTCTTATTATAAAAACACTTTTTTCAACTTTTCATACAGAATATCTGAAGGTCCAGCTATAATCGCTACAATTTGATTTTCCACATAAATAGCAGCCGTCATCTTATTATCAATATCAGCTAAAATGGCAAATCCGACGTTAATGTTCAACTTTACTCACCTCTATCACGTTCTTGTTTATTCAACATATAAAAAGAACAGTCTTACCATTTATTTTTCCGTGTTTTATTGACATTTGTAAATTTTATATTAAGATTATGTAAATGAGTTGACAAAATGGAGGTGATATTATGCTATTAGAAAAATACTGTAAAGACACTGATTTAATGATTATCCAGTTTACAATCGAACTAACAAAAGACATTCACGCTAAAATCTCCGCACGTACTTTATTTTATGAAGAACAGGTGATACGTTATGCTGAAAAAAGAATACGTTCTTTCTTACATCCTCTTTCTCTTAAACATACGCTAAAATTTGTCTATCAATCTGAAATACTACAAACCATTCTATTCAAATTAAAACCAACTTTTGAGCAGCAGCATGTATTGCGCTGTATTTCATCTTAAAAAGGAGTTTCCTTTAGCGGAAACTCCTTTTTGATTTGATTCTACGATATAGACGATATGCTTTTCTGATCACGTTTAAAAGCGGATACGGCAAGCGGATATGGTACTTATCAATAAACGGATAAAAGGTGTAATAAGCTTTTACAAGGTCTGTCCATTTTTTATCAATACCTTCCTTATAAAAGTCAGAGATATCCACCACATACCCTCTTCCATCTTTCATCATGACATTTTTACCATGCACATCATACGGGTTTAAACCTTGGCTTCTTGCATAGTCCAAAGCTGCGTTCACATCTTTTATGACTTGTTCTGGAATCTTTATTCCCCGCTGGACGGCATCATACAAGGTAACGCCTGTAAGTCTTTTTAAAATCAAGTACGTCTTTCCCTCATGAAAAAGTTGAGAATAAGCTGGGTGAACGCCCAGCTTTCTATACACTTGCGCTTCTTTCTTTACACCATAAATTTCTCTTCCGTATACTTTTACGACAAATTCAGGATAATTTTCGTGCGTAAACACACCGGCATAGTTTCCTTTACCAATAAGTACCCACTCTTTTGTTTTGTTCGTAACTTCAACTGGATCATAGTCACTTTCACTTTGAATCGTAACTTGCGTTAGTAATGATGTTTCAACTAGCGACACCAACTGTTTAATTGTTTTATCCATAGTCCCCTCTAAAAACCCTTCAGTAATCTCTATCAAATATTACCCTATGATAAATCTCAATGCAGGATGTGTCAATAAATTGACAGCCTGATATAAAGAGGGAAAGTATTCCCGTTCATTCAAGACTGGGTGTGAACTTTGTGAACATTCACCTTCAGTTCTTCTTTCATATTCAGCATTACGCCCGCCATCGGAGCAATAGATTCGGGCTTAGTCAGCTGAAATAAAAAGCGCTTTGTCATTTCTGACAGAAAAATGGTTACTATTTCAGTGATATAGTCCATGCCCCTTTCCGCTTGATGCTCAATCCCAAGCGGCATATACAT
Source organism: Priestia sp. SRI_019 (assembly GCF_057586255.1). Taxonomy (NCBI): domain Bacteria; kingdom Bacillati; phylum Bacillota; class Bacilli; order Caryophanales; family Bacillaceae; genus Priestia; species Priestia sp. SRI_019. The sequence goes on from NZ_JBYCZN010000002.1 coordinate 754,055, forward strand.
ATAGCTTGGGACATCAATGGACCCTCCTTTTTCAAAACGGTCAGGTAAAAATTCACTTGGCTCTAAAAAATAATCTTCATGGCGATGCATCATATAAGGGCTAATTAACATAATCTCCCCTTTTTTAATACTGTAGCCATCTATTTGTATGTCTTCACATGCTTGACGCCCAAATAGCCAAAGAGGCGGATATAATCTCATGCTTTCAGCAATTATTTTGCGCATATAGGTCAGATTTTTGGTTGAAAGCGATTCGCCGCTAGCATAGGCTTGAATTTCTTTATGCAGCTGAAGGTGCTCCCTAGTATTTTGAGACAGTAAATGAATAGACCAGCTGCATACGTGCGTAATCATTTCATACATCGAAAGGAATATAGAATTTAGCTGTTCGTATATTTCTCTTTCATCGCTGTCTTCTCCGCAAGAATTCAATATATACTGCAGTAAATCATTTCCTTCGGTTTTGTTTTGAACACGCATTTGAACGCGTTCAAAAAGGAGTTGTTCTAGCTGCTCATCTAAGTCAGGCTGGTGCAAAGGCAGACGAATATAAATTTTGCCTAACTTTTCTTTTTTTCTCATAAGCGCTTGAACGTAGTGAATTTTATCTTCATCCTGAATCGAAATGCCAAATACAAGTTGAAGGAGTACAGCTACGACTATCTGTCTTATGTCTTTTACTATCGTTCGAAGCTGCCCTTCTTCCCACGTTTCCGTATGCTTTTCAATTATTTTTGCGATTGCTTCCTTATTATAAGTTAGATGTTGTTTAAGTTGTGAGGGTTGAATGGGGCTCATGTATAATGCTTCATCTGTCCATAACATTTCTTCGCCTAGCAGCGTTTTAAACATGTGCGTTAGTTTAATTTTTTGAAACGCCTTGCTGTTTGTAATGACTACATCTTTAATAAGTTGAGGGTCTCTCGTTACATAAAAGCGTTTGTGCGCAACTCTAAATGTTGCAATTTCTCCATACTGAGTCAAGTTTTCCAAAAAACCCAGGGGGTTCTCTCTAAACTTTTGCAGGTGACCGGTAAGCTTATACGACGAGGGGCCCTGTATAACCGGCAATGTTATCACTCCTTTTCTAAAAATGCGGGACTTAAACAAATAAAAGAGTAGTCCACTAAAGACTACTCTTTTTCACACAAAGATATGCTATTGATTTTCACAAAAATTCTTACTTATTATTCCATATTGATCCATACGCTTTTCACTTCAGTGTAGTTATCAAGCGCATAGCTTCCCATTTCACGGCCAATTCCCGACTGTTTATAGCCTCCAAACGGGCTTGCTGCATCAAATACGTTGTAACAGTTCACCCAAACTGTACCTGCTTTAATACCATGAGCAATATAGTGTGCTTTCTTTAAATCCTGTGTCCAGACGCCCGCTGCTAGACCATATGCTGTATCATTTGCTTTGGCAATCAAATCATCAAGATCGTCAAACGGCATAGCAGCTACAACCGGACCGAAGATTTCTTCACGAGCAATCGTCATTGAATGATCGACATCTGCAAAGATAGTCGGTTCTACGAAATAGCCTTGATCAAATGGAATGTTTCCTCCTGCGAGTACTTCCGCTCCTTCTTCAATTCCTTTATCAATATAGGTTTTCACTCGTTTTTGCTGCTGCGCAGATACAAGAGGACCCATTGTCGTCTCATCTGCTAATCCATTTCCTTGTTTAATAGATTTCGTTTGAGAAACTAAATCAGCTACGACATTATCATATAAGCTTTTTTGGACATACAGACGACTTCCAGCACAACATACTTGTCCTTGATTAAACATAATACCTGAAAGCGCACCAGGCACCGCTTTTGTTAAGTCTGCATCCGGCAGGATAATGTTTGGTGATTTACCTCCAAGCTCTAACGTCACACGCTTTAAGGAGTCGCTAGCTTGCTTCATAATTGCTTTTCCGACAGCAGTAGATCCCGTAAAAGCAATTTTATCGACAAGATCATGATGAACGAGCGGTTCACCTGCTGTTTTCCCGTAGCCTGGCACAATGTTTAGCACGCCTTTTGGGAACCCTGCTTCATCTGCTAGTCGAGCTAAGTAAAGTGCAGAAAGAGGGGTTTGCTCGGCTGGCTTGAGCACAATTGTACATCCAGTTGCCAAAGCGGCTCCGAGCTTCCAAGCGGCCATTAAAAGCGGGAAGTTCCACGGAATAATTTGGCCTACAACTCCTACCGGCTCATATCTTGTATAGTTAAAATACGCTCCTTGCACAGGAATAGTTTGTCCAACCATTTTAGTTGACCACCCAGCAAAGTAGCGGAAATGTTCGATTGCTAATGGAATGTCTGCATTTGATGTTTCACGAATTGGTTTTCCGTTATCAAGCGTTTCAAGCTGCGCAAGTTCCAATTGATGTGTTTCCATTAAATCAGCTAATTTATAAATAAGTCGGCTTCTTTCAGCTGCTGACATCTTTGTCCAAGGTCCATGATCAAAGGCTTCTCTAGCCGCTCTGACGGCACGATCAATATCCTCTGGATTTGCTTCAGCTACATCTGCCAACTTTTCACCCGTTGCTGGATTTACTGTTTCAAACGTTTTTCCTGAAACAGAGTCTACCCACTCGCCATTAATGTATAGCTGTTTAACTCCTTTTAAAAACTCCACTACTTTCGGACTCATTTCAACTTTTTTCGCTCCAAGATTTTGCATCAAATACATACCTCCCCACGAATTTCGAAAACGCTAACAATGAATATTTTACCATGTTATCTAGTAAAATCAACAATTTTACATACAATATTCTGAATTTTTCTACATGTATTCTAGCTATCTAAAACTTATCTTACTAGTACAAATGTCGAAAGAGGCGAAACGTTTACTGTATTTCCTTTCACCGTACGGAGCGTTTTTGTTCCTGCCTGCTCGCCGTCAACAAGTAATCTCCACGTTCTGTTAGAAGGCAGATGAACCGTTTGAGCTTGTTTATTTGCATTATGAATCACCATTATTTGGTTTGCTTTATCTTTATTGGCTTTAGCATTTAACGTATAGCCTACTACGTTTGCTGGTGCGTCAACAAAGCGTAAATTTTGATGAATAGCCTGTGCACTCGTCATTCTAAATGAGGAATATTGCTTTCGAAGCGCAATAAGTCCCTTCATATAATCTACTTCTTGGCTGAAAGCTGCTCGGCGCTTCCAATCTAGCTGATTGACAGAATCGGGTGACTGATAGCTATTATGATCTCCGCCTTTTGTTCTCATAAACTCTTGACCTGCATGTATAAAGTTCATTCCTTGAGATGTTAAAATAATAGAAGAAGCAAGCTTATGCATCTGCTTTCTCGTTTGCTCGGTGTCAGCAGGGTTCGTCAGCTGAAGCTTATCCCATAACGTATGGTTATCGTGGGCTTCTACATACGTCACAACTTGATCCGGGTCTTCATACGTGGCAGTTGAATGATCATAATCTATTCCAGCTGCTATACTTTGCTGTATGAGCTTTTCTTGACCCTGTTTTCCATTAACAAATCCGTTTTCACGATCAAAAAACACGCTGCCTTTAAGACCATCTCGCATACCATCATTGAAGTGAGCGATGCGCTTCATATCCTGAGCGTTTTTCTGATTAGCTTTTAGCTTAGCATCAAGCTCGGTTCCTAGATCCCAGCCCTCTCCTAAGACGATAATAGAAGGATCAATTTCATCTAATTTCTTTCTCACTTCATTCATTGTCTTTGTATCGTGAATCCCCATTAAATCAAATCGAAACCCGTCAATGTGGTACTCTTTTGCCCAATACGCAACAGAATCTACAATAAACTTCCGAACCATCTTCCGTTCAGACGCCGTGTCGTTTCCAACACCTGTTCCGTTGGATAAAGTTCCATCTTCTTTATAACGGAAGTAGTAGCCTGGAACTAGTTTATCAAAGCTATGCTCACTCACTGCATACACATGATTATAAACCACGTCCATTACCATACGAAGCTGCTTGTCATGAAGCGTTTGAATCATTTGTTTAAGCTCAATAATTCTCGTCTTAGGATTATATGGGTTTGTTGAATAAGAACCTTCTGGGACGTTGTAATTTTTTGGATCATATCCCCAGTTAAACTGCGGCTCGTTTAATTTCGTTTCATCCACCGTACGATAATCGTAAATAGGCAGGAACTGAACGTGCGTCACACCTAAATCTTTAATATGACTGAGTCCTGTTTTTACTCCATTTGGTCCTTTCGTATTCCACTCCGCTACGCCTAAATATTTTCCTTTATTTTTGATACCGCTCTCTTTTTGAGACGATAAATCTCGTACGTGCAGTTCATAGATAATCGCATCTTCTGGATTTTTAAAATTCGGCTTATTTGCACTCCACTTTCTCGGATTTGTCTTAGCCAAATCTACGACAACTCCGCGATCTCCATTCACCGTTGTTGCTCGTACATATGGATCAACCGCTTCGTTCCAGCTGTTCCCAATTTTTACTTTGTACGTATAAATTAGTTCATCTTGGTTTCCTTTTAACTCCGCTTTCCATGTTCCTTTTTCACTTTTAGTCATAGAAATTTCTTTTACAGCTTTGGAGTTCCAGGACGCATAAATCACTAGCTTGGCTTCGCTTGCAGTTGGAGCCCATACGCGAAAATTTGTTTGTTTCTTAGAATACGTGTTTCCTAAATCGTTTCCGCTATATGCATACTTTTCGTCAAATTCTTTCGTGCGAACGACATTTCCATTGACTACATCAGCTGAGCCGTAGCCTTTTTGCTTAACTCTATACGTTTTTGTAACATCCAAAGGCTGTTTTGTTATGATTTTAACTTTAGTAGTAGCAGCGTCTTCTCCCTCTTTATAAGGTATCACTTTCTCAATTTGAGCTCCGTCAATTTCAATGTCTCCTACACTCTTAGAAGAGTCAAACGGCACGTTTGTTTCTAAGGTGATTTGATTAAATGTATCCATAGTCGCTTTCGTGATTTTCCGAGTGATATCTACTCCTGCTCTATCATAATAAATTCGATTTTGTCCTTGAACAATCCATACTTCTACATTCCCATCTTTACCAACCTTGGTAATAAAGTGGTCTCCTCCATCTTTATTTTCCCAATCGCTGTCACTAGTAGAATGGCGTACAATAAAACCAATTTTGTCAAATAAATTGCCACTTCCACTGTTAATGGCGTAAGTCGCTCTCTTCCCAAAATTCGTGTCTTCCGTAAATTCGATTTGCTTGCCTGCTTTTTCATCACCTGGCCATGTCCAAATGTTCCACCCGCTGTAATCTCCGTCGTACCGATGATAATTTAAGGTAACGTTTACTTTATCAAACTTCGGTAAATCTCGGTATTCACCGTCAGGAGGAGACGTATATGTATGTTCATCTCCACTTTTCACCCATACTTCTCCTTCACCGTTCTCCACCGAAACGAAGCGGTCTCCTCCATCTTTTTCCCACGACTCTGTTCGAACAATAAAACCTACTTTGTCATAAGTACCGGGTAATTCAACTTCCGCTACTTTTCCAAATTGATCTTCCCCTGTAAATGCGTAAGGCTTCCCTTCTCCTCCTTCAGGAAAAACCCATAATCCCCATTCCTTTGTATCATTTGGAGCAGGCTGATAGTGAATCGTGATTTTTGTTGCGTCTGATGCAGATGCAAACGATTGCATAAATGGGCTAAAAAAAGAGCTTACTAGTAAGAGTAAAGCCGTCAGTACCATTGCATATTTAGTCCAACTACGTTTCAATGAAAACCCTCCCGTAAAATAAAGTACGTACACATTTTTCACTATAACCTTTTTTGGAAGCGTTATCATAAGTATTTTTTCCTATTTTATGTTGATAAAGAAAAAAAATCCATAGTTAACAATGTTAACTATGGATGACATATCTCTTTTACACTTCTGCTGTTTCAGATGAGATGGTTTGATCGTTGTATACGTTTGTATCTAGCTCTTTTGTTAATTTACTAGTGACGACTCCGGCTGTCATGCTTCCACTTACATTAAGCGCCGTACGCCCCATATCAATCAATGGCTCTACTGAAATTAATAAGCCTGCTAGCGCTACGGGCAAATTCATAGAAGATAATACAAGTAAAGCCGCAAATGTCGCTCCTCCGCCAACGCCTGCTACGCCAAACGAACTAATGGCTACAATGGCAATCAACGTGAAAATAAATGAAGGCGTTAAGGGGTCAATACCTACCGTTGGTGCAATCATAACGGCTAACATAGCTGGATATATTCCAGCACATCCGTTTTGACCAATTGTAAGACCAAATGAACCTGCGAAATTCGCAATTCCTTCTGGAACCCCTAACTGTCTTGTTTGGGTATTAACATTCAAAGGTAATGCTCCAGCACTTGTACGGGAAGTAAAGGCAAAAGCCAATACAGGAAATACTTTCTTAACATATGTGATCGGATTTACACCGATGATTGTTAGAATAACTAAGTGAACAATAAACATAGCTGCCAATGCGACATATGATGCTACAACAAATTTTCCAAGTTTAACAATTGCATCAATATCACTCGTTGCTACTGTTTTGGTCATAATTGCAAGTACCCCATAAGGAGTTAAACGAAGAATTAGCGTCACTACACGCATTACAATTGCATAAAGCGTATCAATAATTTTTGAAAATAACGCCGCTTCCTCAGCCTTTTTACGCTTCACGCCTAAATACGCAATTCCAACAAATGCCGCAAAGATGACAACGCCAATCGTGGAAGTTGAACGTGCGCCTGTTAAATCAAGAAACGGGTTAGCAGGCAATAATTCTACTACTTGCTGCGGGATTGTTTTTGCTTCTAAACTAGATAAATTGTTTTCTAAGTCCTCTCCGCGCTGAAGTTCTGCTTCCCCTTTTGTGATTTGGACAGATTCTAAATTAAAGCTCGTTGTTGTAAAAATACCAATTGCAGCTGCTATCGCTGTTGTGACAAGCAAAATCCCAATAATTAAACTACTAATCTTTCCAATATTGCTCGTCAATTTTAAGCGAGTGAATGCCGCTACAATCGATACAAATACAAGCGGCATAACAATCATTTGAAGAAACTTAACATATCCGCTTCCTACGATGCTAAACCAATCGGCGGTCGTCATCGTTACTTCATGAGTCGGACCATACACCCACTGAAGGGCAAAGCCAAAAATAATCCCTAGTCCAAGCGCTGTAAACACACGCTTTGAAAATGATACATGTTTTTTCTGCATCATAAACAGCCCCGCAAGCAATGCAAGCATAATAAGGATGTTTAGGATGACTAATAAGTTATTCATAGATGTTTCCCCCTGTAATTTTTTCCATAAATTATGTCTCTATTACTTATAATATAACAATACCAATAAGTCAACTAGGTTTTATATTTTTTCCTGAAGACAGTTTTTTTGAATAATTTTGACAAAATAGAAAGCTAAGGATTTTCCTTAGCTTTCTATTTTACGCCTGTATGTACTTCAGTGGTCTTTTGCTCCATTACCAGTGATGGCCTTTCTTTCATCAGACCAGATGTACTACAATTCATATACATATATAGGATTACATTTCATATAATTCATTTAGCCATTTTACAAACAAATGTCTGGGTAATTCTAGTTCGTGAAGCTCGACATATTGAATATCAGATAGCGTCGTTCCTCTAGCCATATAAAAGTACCACTGCCAGCCAATATCTTTAGCAATGGCATAGGATTTAGCTAGATCTTGCCTATTATCTGTCTGCTGCATATCATTCATCCACTGCGTTTCATCCGCTTCATACTCATAATAATGGAGAGTATATTTATCACACCAATACGTAAGGTCCTGATGGGAAAACGGATTTTCTCCGTCACATACTTGAAGCAATAGCATTCTTAAATTTTCCGGTGTATACGGTAATATAATTTTTTGATCTGCACGTCTCATTTTGCTACCTTCCTGACATGTTCGTTTCTTTTATTACATCATGTACGGCTGCGTTTAGCAATAAGAAATGGATGACGTTTTCATTACTTTTCGTGTACAACATTTCATTTGCTTGCAAAAACCGCCGTATCTTCGACATACAGAGGCAGTCGGATTTTAACAATCGTCCCTTTGTTTTGCTCACTCTCAATCTGCAGGGTACCGTGATGATCATGAATAATTTTGGAGCTGATTGTTAATCCAAGCCCCATTCCTTTTTCTTTTAAAGTAAAAAACGGTTCTCCTATATGTTCTAGACGGTCTTTAGAAATTCCTACTCCTTCATCTCTAACTTCTATAAAAATATAGTTATCCTGCGCTGTTTTGATTGTAATGTAAATATTTCCAGGCCTATTCATGGCTTCAATTGCGTTTTTAAAAACATTAAGTAATACTTGAATAAGGTGATTTTTATTTCCATACACACTAGCGTTATTTGTTTGTTCATCGTATAAGAAGTCAATGTTTTTCAATAAAGCTTCATGGGAAGTTAAACTCATTACATACTTAACCGCTTCTGTAAGAGAAAACACGCGAAAATGTTCACTTTCAGGTTTTGACAAAAGGAGCATTTCACTGACAATACCATTAACTCGTTCCAGCTCATCAAGCATGATGTTAGCATACCCTATTGCGGATCGGTCTGTTTCTTTCATGAGCTGAACAAACCCTTTAATACTCGTAAGCGGATTTCTAATTTCATGAGCAATTCCGGCAGCTAGTTCGCCTACTACAGAAAGCTTTTCCTTTTTTATGAGAAGCGCTTCTGCGAGCTTTTGCTGAGTGATATCTCGTCCAATCGTGATAAGGGCTTTTCTTGAGCCATCATCAAAGAACACAGGCACTTTAATAACATCAAATGTTTTGACCTCGCCGTTTGGTATTTCAAATGCTTCTTCCGTGCGTACCTTTTCCTTTTTTCTCCATGCTTCTTCATCCGATGAAATACAGTGTAAGAAAGCGGATTGAAAAAAAGGCACAAGTTCCCCAAGTTCTGCATCGGTTTTACCCCTGTAATCAATACCCTTTAAATGATAAAGTTCTCTTCCAAAATCATTCACCGCCACCCATTTGCCAGCTCCATCTTTAAAACAAATAAAATCTGGCATTGAATTTATTAATGTAGCAAGCTGATACTGTTCATCAGACACCTGGGTATGAACCGAACGCTTATGAAGTAAATAAAACGTGCCAGCCGTTACGCCCACTAGTAAACTATCTTTTATCAAACTGCTAAGAGCATATGCTCCTTTAAAAAATGCCATTGTTTGAAAGACGATGTACACCCCTACAAGCAGAAGACCCGCTACCGCCGCTGCTTTTCGTACACCCTCCCTATTTTTTATCAATATTTCCCACCAGCCTTTGTTTTTTACGTGAATACTCTCTATGTCTCATCAATTAAGTTCTGAATATTCTTCTTACTTTTAAACTAGTTTACCTTATTTTTTTATTCTTATCTAATACCTTTTTTTATTACTTTTGACACAGTTTCTTTTATCCTCTTTATTTGTTTTTGCATTTTCATTTTATTTGAATTATTTTCTCTATCAAAATAGGAATTTAGATACGGAATATCCTGGAACATTTAGGTAATAATACTCTTTTTTGTATTTTCTTAATATTGTAAATTCGAGTAGTACCAACTACATCGATAAATTTAGGGGGATTTTAATGAAAAAAACCGTGATTTCTTTGGCTGTAGCAACAAGTTTGACTTTATCTTTTACAAGTGTACAAGCTTCTACTTCTGCAAATGCTTCTCACCATCAAATTTCTGAACAAAAAGTATTAAAAAAAATCAATGCTGAGAAAATTTATCAAGACATTGCGTATCTCTCAAAAAAACCTCGTGTGGCAGGAACTGAAGCTGAACGCGAAGCTGCTACATTTGTTCAAAAGCGTTTATCTAAACTAGGCTATAAGAGCGCAGTAGAGCCTTTTACCTTTACCGGTTACACACCAGCAGCTAGTTTTTCACTAAGCGTAAACAGTACCAGCTACTCTCCAACAACTTTTACTTATAGCACCAATGGAAATGTCACAGCTGAAATTGTAGATGGAGGGCTGGGTACAAAAGATAATTTAGCAAACAAAGATGTGACAGGTAAAATTGTATTAGTTCAGCGAGGCACTATTACTTTTGGTGAGAAAGTATTAAATGCTGCTGAAAAAGGGGCTGCAGCCGTCATTATTTTTAATAATACAGACGGTGAGCTAAACGGAACGCTTGGCGGCGCTAATGACAACTACATTCCGTCTCTTGCTGTTACCAAAGAAGAAGGTGAAAAGATTCTTACTTCTATTCAAAAAGGCGAAAAGCCTTCAGGTACAGTAAAAATTGAAGGAGCTGTCGTAAGTGAGCGAACATCTTATAATGTAACCGCTACTAAACCTTCTACTTTTAAGAAAAAAAGAACAAATGATATTATTGTAGTAGGTGCTCATCATGATTCTGTGGCCGGAGCGCCGGGGGCAAATGATGATGCTTCTGGAACAGCAATGGTGCTTGAATTAGCTCGCGTATTTAAAACTCTTCCTACTGCTACAGAACTGCGATTTGTTACATTCGGAGCTGAAGAAGTAGGCTTACTAGGATCCGAGCATTATGTTAGTGAGCTATCTGAAGATGAGAAAAATCGTATTGTTGGAATGTTTAATTTAGACATGGTAGGAAGTCGAGATGCGGGAGATTTGGTGATGAATACAGCTGATGGAACACCAAATCTTGTCACAGAATTAGCTCAAGCTTCAAGTACAAGATTAAATGGATCACCTACGCCATTCCAAGCTGGCGGCCGCAGTGATCACGTTCCTTTTGCAGAAGCAGGAATACCGGCTGCTCTATTTATTCATAGTCCGTCTGAACCTTGGTATCATACGCCTGAAGATAGCCTTGATAAAATAAGCAAAGAAAAACTTCAAGATGTGGCTGAGATTGTTGGAACAGCTATTTACGATCGTTCCCGTCCCGACCAACAAGGTTCTTCAGTTAAAAAGAAAGCAACATTTAAAGCTCCTCATCTTTATCACGAGCAAGATGTTAAATAAGAATCTATCCCTGTTATTCATACATGATCAAAAAAAGAGATGTTTATGCATCTCTTTTTTTGATAAGCAGATTTCTCAAGGTTTTAAATCCATTATGCTACAATTATTATAGAAGAGCCTCACTTATTGCTTACATAAAAATTTTGAACAAAAGAGGTGTATTTTTTGGATTTTACGGTAGACCATTCAATTCTTTTACTATCTATTCTCCTTGTCATAGGGGTACTTACTGCAAAGTTCTCTACTCGCCTTGGAGTTCCTTCGCTTGTACTCTTTATTATTGTAGGAATGGTTGTTAGCCACTACATCTACTTTGACAATGCTCTTTTAACACAAGGATTCGGAATATTAGCGCTTATCATTATTCTTTTTGATGGGGGCGTGCAGACCAAATGGAAAGATGTTAAACGCGTTGTTCGCCCTTCCGTTTCATTAGCTACTTTCGGAGTCCTCATTACGACAGTTTTAACGGGTGTACTTGCCAAATATATTTTAGGTGTTACTTGGCTTGAAGGCTTTTTATTTGGGGCAATCGTTGGCTCTACAGATGCTGCAGCCGTGTTCTCTGTACTAGGGACACAAAATATCCGCCAAAAATTAAACTCCACGCTAGAAGCAGAATCTGGTTCCAATGATCCGATGGCCATCTTCTTAACCGTTTCTATTATTGAAATAATTCAACATCCGGACTCTCCTATCCTCTTGTTAATCCTTAATTTCTTTTGGCAAATGGGAATCGGGCTGGTACTTGGTTTAGTACTCGGAAAAGCATCCGTCTGGATTATTAATCGAATTAATTTGGATTCTTCAGGTCTTTACCCTGTGCTTACATTGTCATTGGCCGCCTTAACCTATGGAATTTCCACATTTGTAGAAGCAAGCGGTCTACTTGCTGTATATGTAATGGCAGTGGTAGTAGGGAATGCAGATCTAACTTATCGTCACACAATTGTCCGCTTTAACGAAGGTTTTGCATGGATGATGCAAATTTTAATGTTTATTTTACTCGGCCTTCTTGTATTTCCTAATCAACTGCTAGATATCATTTGGCAGGGTATACTGTTATCTCTTTTACTTATGTTTGTCGCTCGTCCACTCGGCGTATTTCTTTCGATGATGTTTGCTAAATACTCACCCAAAGAAAAACTGTTTATTTCTTGGGCCGGTTTAAAAGGGGCTGTTCCAATTGTATTGGCTACTTATCCTATGATGGCAGGTTTGGAGAACAGCACGCTCATTTTTAACGTCGTTTTCTTTGTTGTCTTAACTTCCGCTCTTCTTCAAGGAGCAACAATCGCTCCTTTAGCCAAATTTCTAAATCTTTCTCAAGGTGAAAAAGAGACGGTTCCTCACAGTCTCGAGCTTGTTTCGATGGGCAAAACCAAAAATGAAATGATTGAGCTGAAGCTCGTGGAACATGCAGATATATCAGGAAAATCGCTTGAAGAACTTCACCTCCCTGAAGACATTTTAGTGACTGCTGTTATTCGAGATGATAAACTACTTACTCCTAGAGGAAATACACAAATTTTTGCAGGGGATACATTATATATTCTTATTTCGAAGAAAAAACGGGATAAAGTAAAAGCATTTTTCCAAAAAAATACGTCTGATGGGGACGAAAGAGAAGGAAAAACCAGTTAAAAAATTGGTTAAAGTCTTTACGAGAAAAAATACAGCACCCGATTATTGAACGGAGTGCTGTTTTTGCTGTTGCATCAAATAAAGAGATTTATAATTGGGGTGATGTTTTAAAAGTTCTGAGACCGTTACAAATTTATACCCCTCTTCCTTTAACTTCGGTAAAATTTGTTTTAATGCTTCAATGGTTTGGGTTCGATCTCCTCCCGTATCATGAAACAATACAATATCTCCTGACCTGGCATGGTTAAGCACTTGACTTACAATTTTACCTACGCCTGGATTTCTCCAATCAAATGTATCTTGATGCCAAGACCAAAGAATAATGGTATACTGCTGATTTTTAGCAGCTTTTACTACCCTATCGTCATAATAGCCAGTAGGTGGACGAAACAGGTAAGGTTTTATTCCTGTAATAGCTTGTATACGTTCATCCGCTTTTTCGATTTCTTGTTCAATTCTCTCTACTTCCTGGCCCCTTACTTTCAAATGGCTATATGTATGATTGGCAAGTTCATGCCCTTCACGAACTTCTCTTTGAGCAAGCTTGGGAAACGACGTTACTCGATCGCCGACTACAAAAAAAGTTGCTTTGGCACCGTACTCTTGCAATAAGTTTAAAATGGTCGGCGTATATTTAGGATCTGGTCCATCATCAAATGTGAGCGCAATCAACTTCTCGTCTTTCATGGGAACTTCCCACACGATATCTCCTTTTTTTTCATAATAAAATCTGCTCTTCTTTGCAGCATCCGCCTGAATACCATAGAAATTAATGGAAACAATAATGATAATTGACAAGCACCATTTCACTCAATGACCTCCTTTTTTGTCTAGGTGTGATTCATGCGTATTGTCAATAAACGCTTTGATACCAACTGCAAATAATCGTTCATCACCCAAACACACGCGCTGTTGACGGCGATTAGCTGCAGAAGTTGATTTACGGTTTTTCATAGTCTTCTCTCCATTACTAATTGATTGTGTTTTTAGCTTTACCAAAAAGTCAAAAATAAACCTACAGGTTCTAACATGGCGAAAACATTTTTTTATAGTAACTACACGCTGTCTAGCGTTTTGAATAGGAGATATATACATGCGAAAATTTTATTTAGCGCTTCTGTTAATGATAAGCATAACCATGGTTATACTGCCTTCTGTTAAAGCAGTCAGTGAAAGCAATAAGGAACATCAGCAGCTCACCGTAAGCGAACAAGGATATTCTCTTTCATTGCCCAATGAATATACGCTTCAAAAAGAAGAGGATGGAAAAGATATTCTTTTTTCAACCAAGACTCCCTATACGTGGATGCGAATTGAAGTCCTTTCCGCGAAAGAAAGTACAAGCAAATCATATCTAGAGCGCTCAAAAGAATTGTTTGATGACCAGTTTGGAAAATCGTTAAAAATTTCTTCTACATCCCTATTTCTTCAACCTGTTATGTTTGCATCTACATCAGGGAGTAAAAAAGAAACGGCAAAGCTGTATGTACTAAGAGAAACAAAGGGGCACCCTGCTTTAAAAATCACGATGGTTACAGCTGAAAATTCTGATGATGAAAAAAAGTTAATTTCAATTGTGAACTCAGTAAAAACGCATGAATGAAAATAGATAAGGAAGCCAACTATGAAAAAAAAGATATTTCTTGTTTGCTTTATATGTTTGATGGGTGGCTGCTCAACTGCTTTTCGTGAAGAGCTTATTAACACACAAGAAGAAATTCCAAAAGAACGCTTGCCACAGCAAAAGTTCACCTATCCTTACAAAGGAAGCAGCAGAACAGATGCGGGTTATCTTAAAAGAAGCACCAATCAAAACTATACGCTTTACGTACTAGAAGGATACGAGTTTACAGAAGAAGAGCCACGAAAAGATGTCATTTACAACAAAAAAAATGATGCTTTGTGGATGCGGATTGAAGTGTTTCCCTCAAATAAAAGTGTAGAGGAGCTCAATAAAGAAACAAAAGAAATTTTAAGAGCTGGCTTTTCGGAAGTGGCTTCTCTTGATACACACCTCATTCACCATAACTTAGAGATAGAAGCTGCGTACAAAGCGTCAGATGATAAAAGTAACGCATACGGTTTTCTCGTTCGAAAGCAAAATCAACACCCTACTTTCCGGTTAACGATCTTTGCTCCTAAATCCGAAAGGGATTTAACGCCGTTTTTTGAAATGGCGAGAACGCTTCAAAATGCATAAAACAGAGAAAAAGTCGGTTTACAAAGTGTGTAAACCGACTTTTTCTTTATTTCATATCTAACAGTTTAGTTTTTAAATCTTTTTCCATTTGATACAGCTCTGATTCTGCCTCGGTACGCTTCGTACGTCCTTCTTCTTGTATCTTTAGCACTTCTTCTAACGTGGTAATCAAATCGGACTGCGTTTTTTTCAATGTTTCGATATCGACAATCCCCGCCTCGTTTTCACGAGCTACTTCAATCGTGTTCTGCTTGAGCAGCTCTGAATTTTTAGTAAGCAAGTCGTTTGTTGTCTTAGATACTTGCTTTTGGGCTTCCATTGCTTTCTTTTGGCGTAATAAAGTGGTTGCGATTACTACTTGATTTTTCCAAAGTGGAATAGCCGTTAAAATAGAGCTTTGAATTTTTTCAACAAGGGTCTGATTGACTTCTTGAATTAATCGAATCTGCGGTGCACTTTGAATGGCAATTTGACGGCTCAGTTTTAAATCATGCACTCGTTTTTCTAGCCTATTGATAAATTGATTTAAATCATTGACTTCCTGAGCCATCAAGTAGTCATTTTTTTGAGATGCTGTTTGCTGAAGCTGGGGCAGCGTTTCATTCTGCAGCCCCACTAACTTATATTCTGCCGCTGCAATGTAGACGTTAAGCGCCTCGTAAAACTGTTTATTTTTATCATATAAGCTATCTAACATCGTAATGTCTCGATACAGCATTTGTTTTGAGCGCTCTAACTTATCTGCAATTTTATCAATTTCAACATTAATGCTTTGATATTTTGTTAATAAATTTTGAATAGGCCTAGAGACTCCTGAAAACAATCGACCGATGACTCCTTTTTTCTTTGCAGAAAAATCATCGGGATTCACTTGGCGAATCTTACTCATTAAATCTCCTATAACGTCTCCTACTGGTCCCGTATCTTTCGTTTGAACATGCTGTAGTACAGATTGAGAAAACTGAGATAGTTCTGACTGAGCTGCTACCCCGTACTGTAAGATAGCCTGCTGATTTTTATAATCAATTTGATTTGCGATTTTCTGTGCTTTTTCCTGATATTCCGGTGTCAAATCATCGTATGTGTTTCTTTTTGCAGCGCGAGAGTCCGATTGTACCTGCGGGGTAGGCGACGCAAAAGGGTCATCAAGCAGCGCATCTAACGATTGATTTTGATTATATTCTTTCATCATAAAATCCCATCCTTTGCATTTACGTTACTTTGTGCGATTAGTAGCTGTCGGTATATACGGCTGCTCTTCTTCAAATGCTTGTTTTAGCACTTTAAGCTCTACATCTAACGTCAGCTTATCTTGTGAAAGAGCATTTGTTAATAAATGCTCATACTTTCCTGATAACCCGCGCAGCATGTCTTCCGCTTCATGAAGACTTTCTTTGACTTCTATGCTTTTCGTTGGTTTTGATAATAAAAACATATACCTTTCAATGACGGTAACCGTTGATTGTAAGTAGTTCGTAAAAAAGGGCTGAACATCTTTATATCGTGCGGGCTCTTTTTCTACCATTTCAATGATGCTTTTACCTACTTTGTATAGTTTAGAAAGTTCTGTCCACATATGAACAGATCGAATTTTAAAACGATAGCTTCCAATGGTTCTTAATTGCTTTCTTGCCTCTTTTACTTGATGACGAACGTATGCAATTTCTTCTCTATACGGATTTTGATAATGACGTCGAGCACTGCTCATAATAAAAAACAGGCTCATCACGACCATTACTCCTACACTAATGCCAAAGGATTGAATCATCGTGGTACTAAATCCAAAATAGCTGACCGGAACGGCTACTGCTCCTGTTACCCAAATGGCAAGAATCTTTTTTATAATTCGAACGACTTTCATCGCTTTCACTCCTATCTCAAATGTGACCGAACTTTTAAACGTATACATATTATACCATTGTCTTCCCGTCTCTTAAAACGATTACTGTTATAATTTATATACGGATAAAACCTTTAAAGGTTTCACAAAACAAAAAAACAGGCAGCTATTAAAAGCTGCCTGTTTTTTATTGATCTTCGCGCTTGTTGTAATCATACTTCGAGCGTTCAATTGGTTTGAACCCTTCTGGCGTATGAAAGCGGAGTAAATCTCCGTAAACAAGTTTATCTGATAGTTCTAGCTTTTTCTTAACTAGTTCATCATACTTATCATACTGTTTCGCTTCCTTATCTGAAAGCTGCTTGCCCGTTGCGTTGTCATACACTTTCTGATCAACTTTTGTTACCTTAGGTGTAACAAAGTCACCGTTACGGAAAGGTACAACTTGCTGATGTTCTTTTGATAATAAGTCTGTACCAAAGTCAATATAGTCTTTTGTATCAAGACCTAATAAATGCATCACTGTTGGACGAACATCTACGTCTCCACCATACGTATGATTTACGCCGCCTTTAAGGCCTGGTGAAGTAATAAATAATGGTACGCGCTGCAGCTGAGCTTGTTCAAAATCATTGATGTTTTTACCCATTACTTTGCCCATTGCACGCTTATGGTTTTCAGAAATACCGTAGTGGTCACCGTACATCACGACCATCGTATTGTCTGCTAAGCCAGAGGCCTGTAAATCCTCAAAGAATTGCTTGATTGATTCATCTAAATAACGAGCCGTTTGGAAGTATTGGTCAACTGACTTATCTCCTGTATTATGAGGTCCAATCGTTTGGTCTTCCTTATCTAGCGGATAAGGGAAGTGGTTTGATAACGTAATGAACTTCGCGCTAAATGGCTGCTTTAAGCCTTTTAGGTACGGCATTGATTCTTTAAAGAATGGCTTATCTTTTAAACCATAGTTCAACGTATCTTCGTCTGACATATTGTAATAAGCTGAATCAAAGAATTTTTCTACACCCATTGATTTATACATTTCGTCACGGTTCCAGAACGATTTTCCATTTCCGTGGAACACAGATGTTGTATAGCCTTGCTGATCTAGAATACCAGACAGCGACTGATAGGTGTTATTTGCTTTTGTTGTAAATACAGAACCTTGAGGTAAGCCGAATAATGAGTTCTCCATCATGAATTCAGCATCTGACGTTTTACCTTGCCCTGTTTGATGGAAGAAGTTATCGAAATACATTGTGTTCTGATCTTTTAATAGTGAATTTAAGAATGGCGTTACTTCTTCACCATTTAACTTATAACCAATCATAAATGACTGAAGTGACTCTAATGAAATATAGATAACGTTTTTGCCTTTTGCTTGACCGAAATATTCTTTGTTCGGCTCAGCATATGTTGCTTTTGCATAGTTCTCTACCTCAGCCACATCACTGCTATCTGCTAGCGCGCGCTGTGCTGAAGATTTCGAGCTCTGGATGATGTCATAGATCGTATAGTTATACGTTCCTAAATATTTTACTAAATAGTTGCGGTCAAATGTTCTTGTTAATAGTTGAGGACGATCCATTTCCGCTAGTGCGATGTTGGCACTTAAGAATAAAATCCCTGATAGAAATACACCTGTCACAGTACGTCGACTAATTGTTGCTGGTAAGTCAACTTTTTTCCATAGTACTAAAACTAAAAGAATAAAGAAATCTGTGAAGTATAAAATATCAGTTGGGCTAATTAAAGCCATGGCACTGCCGCCTAATTGACCAAAGTTGTTTGACTGAGTCAATACAGGAACAGTAATAAAATCATTAAAGAAGCGATAGTATACTACATTTGCGTACAGGATGAATGAAAGTAAGAAATTCATTCCAAGCAGTGCTCGTACTTTTCCGCGCCCTTTAAATAGTAATGCAATGGCAAAAAAGAAAATTGCCGAACCAATTGGGTTTATGAAAAGTAAGAACTTTTGCATAAAATTATCTAGCCCTAAGTTAAATTCGATACGATAAACGGTATACGTTTTAATCCAAAACAACAAAACTGCAATTAGAAATAACGGCAGCTGTTTCGAAAAAATATTTTTACCGTTTGTCATGAGCTGTTTCATATTCCCACCTCTGTCTCTATTGAAATTTAAGCTCACTTTTATTTTTATAGTAAATGTAAAAAGAAATCTCTCTTACAAAAAATGTAAGAGAGCTAATCTGTTCTTTCACATTTTAACTCTTTTAAAAAAATTGTCAACACCGTTACGTATAATTTTCACCAAACGTGAGAAAATAACTACTTTCTTATTCCCAGCTCTATCGGCTTTCAAACACAAATGTATTCTGTGCTTTTTTCTTCTCACTATTTAATACGGACAGCTTCTCTTTAAGTTTCACTATTTTATATTTATTTTTTATTTTGTCCACTATACATATAAATTTAACACTTGCCTTAGTTTTCCTTCTACTTTACAAGAGAATGCATAAAAGCACTTGTGAATATTTGTTATATCAATCCCTCTTATTTTCTTTTCTTTCTACAGTAAACCACATATTTTGAGTTATTTCTTTCTTTAAATATGAAAAAAATGTGTCAGTTTGCATCGAAAATTTTTATTTTTTTACCTTTTTGTTTATAATATAAATTATAAATATTATTTGAAATTTCAGATCTCTTTAACGTCTGATCTAGAAAGTGCATTTTTTATATAAAATTGGAATGAGTACGGGCTATGCATGCGTGTATGCCTAGCAGTTTAAACGTCTTACATTTTTATAAAGGAGAAAAAATGAAAGAATGTATTGTTTTCATTACAAATATTATTAATGTATTGCACGACGGATTAATTTATATTTTTTATTTACTAGGATTTTCTCTTTCAGATAAAGAACTTCACTTCTGGATTATCGGTATTATTGGACTGCTCACGTTTTTAAGCGTTTATATGATCTTTAAATTATTGTCAAAGTGGAAATTTAGTATTACAGCTATTTCTTTTATCTATACCCTTACCGTTATGCTTGTCTTAGTTTTTGCCATTGAAATTCAGCAAGGAATTACCACTCGGGGCAATATGGAATTTGATGATGCTATAGCAGGTTTATGGGGGTTTTTAGTCTTTTTTAGTATTTATATCGCCTTTGCTTCTTTTTTTCTTTTATCCAAGAAGTTATTGTCTTCGAATAAGGAGAAAAAAATAAAAACCGAGGCCCCTACTCGGAGCCAAAGGCACGTGAATTAATTTCATTTGAGTTTCAAAACAACTTGATGAATTCGTATTCGATTATATCGTTGAACCAAAATAAACGGGACGTTTGCGACAATCGCATAAATAACCATCCAAACACCTATAGAAGGAGAGTTCCATGTAAAAAAAAGAATAGAAGGAAGTATGCTGATCCAGTGAGTTAACTCTGCTCGATTTGTTTCAATTAAAAAAAGCTGTGCATATTCCTTCGTTCTACTCTCCCATTTCTTTTTATAAAATCCTCGTTTAAATAGCTTTCCTGCATCAGGAAGCCACGTTTTCCATCGGTGTACCCCGAATTTTTTATATATCCCAACTGTTTCCCAGCTTTGAACCTTAAACAGCGCAAGGTCCTTTTTTAAATAAAAGGCAGAAATTTTTGTGCATCTGTAGGCGATGAACATGTGAATCACAAACCATGCCATGATATTAATTAAGAGCTGAACACCTGTCATTTTATCACTTTCTTCTTTTTTTCTTCTTCTATAGATATGCTGCGTTCTTTCCATTTAACTTTCTTTCTCACCGCTGTTTGGATGAAAGACCATACGAATAGACCCAGAAAAAATAGCACATGAATAGGAAATAAGCATAAAGAAAAAAAAGGAAACGAACCTATTTTTCTTAAGCTATTAAATAAGAGACTTACATAGCAAACATAGCTGCTAATTGCCAAGCCTGCATGTTGATTCCATAGAGTAGGTAAAAAAAGGACATAATTAATCATGCTAGTAAGCCACAAACTTATTAGAAATAAATAAATGGCTTCCGTTTTCCCCGCACCTGAAGCAAAACTTTTACTCCACCCTCTTATAAGGCTTTTCATACCATTTGGATACATACGCATGGAAAGAGCTCCCTGTCCACTCATACACGTAATAAATTCACCTTGTTTGTTCATTTTCTCAACCAGCGCCATATTTTCAACCACTTCTTTTTTTACCCCTTCGTGGCCTCCGCTTTGAAAGTAGGAGGCTGCGCTGCAAAGCAAGCACTGCCCGAAACCGACAGAAGGACTTTTCCAATTTTTAAAGGGGTGAAACGCGCCAATCGATGCAAACGTAACATAGTGAAATAAAGCAGAAAACATTTCATAAGGCCTCTTAACAAGGTGATAAGGATGAACCGACAGCACACCCCCTTGCTGTTGGTAATAGAAAAATACTTTTTCAATTCCGTCTTTCTCTACTGTAATATCAGCATCTAAAAACAAAAGCACCGAGCCTTTTGCTTCTCGTGCTCCATTCCAGCATGCCCATGACTTTCCTAGCCATCCAGCTGGAAGTGCGCCCGGGTGCACTACTTTTACGCCAGATGCTTTGGCTACCCTCTCAGTATTATCTGTTGAATTGTCATCTACAACAATCACTTCAAAGTCAGCATTCTCTAACTGGAGTGACTGCAATAAAAAGGTAAGGTTTCTTTCTTCATTTCTAGCTGGAATAATAATGGACAAACATGACATATCGTTTTTTACTATTTTTACACGTTTAAATGTAGGGATAGTGATGACAAGCGTACCTGTCAAGACAAGAGCAACCAGTAAAAAGGACATCCTTTTCTCCTTTCCTTTACGTATGAAAATTAGCGAACTGGACAAAATAAAAAGTTGTAGACCTATTTTTATTTTGCGTGAAGTCATTTTATACACATTGTTGACAACTCGCTTTGGTTTTATAAGGAGGAAAAAGATGAAAAAGAAAGTAATTGTTGTAGGCGCAGGTTTAGGTGGTCTGTCAGCTGCTATTCGTCTGTCAGCTGATGGATATGATGTAACAGTCGTTGAAAAAAGCGAGCGAATTGGCGGTAAGTTAAATATTCGCAGCGGCAAAGGATTTTCTTTCGATACGGGACCTTCTATTTTAACGATGCCGTGGGTGCTAGAGCAGCTATTTGAAAGTGCGGGCCGCAATATCCACGACTACTTAACAATAGAACGAATTGAGCCTCAGTGGAGAACTTTTTTCCAAGATGGAACACAAATTGATTTGACCAGTGACCTTCCTGGCATGCTTCAGCAGCTTCAAGAGCTTGCTCCAGAAGACATTGAAGGTTTTTTTGACTATTTATCTTATGCAAATAAAATGTATGAATCGAACTTAAAAAGTTTTTATAAAAAAAGTTTATCTGGACTGCACGACTTACGAACGATGCACACAGTAAAAGAACTGCTTCAAATGGATCCAATGAGATCTATGGATGCTACTACACGCAAATATTTTTCAAACAAACATTTGCGTCAATTGTTTAATTTTTTAATTATGTACATCGGTTCTTCTCCTTATCATGCACCGGCTGTATTAACACAGCTTGCTCACGTTCAGCTAGGATTAGGTATTTATTACGTAAAAGGCGGAATGTACAAAATCGCTGAAGCGATGGATAAGCTTCTTCAAGAACTTGGCGTCACTGTGCATCTAAATACGCCGGTAAAAGAAATCACAACAAGCGGAGCAAAGGCAACTGGAATTACACTAGAAAATGGCGAGAATCTATCAGCAGATATTGTGGTATCTAATCTAGAAGCAATTCCAACTTACCGCTATTTATTAAAGAATCATGCGCAGGCAGCTAAGCAAACTCAGCAGCTTGCTAAATTCGAGCCTACTGTTTCTGGGCTTGTTCTTTTATTAGGGGTTAACAAACAGTACAAGCAGCTTCAACATCATAATTTCTTCTTCTCAAAGGATCAGAAAGAAGAGTTTGATACAATCTTTAACAAAGGTCAAGTAGCTATGGATCCGACAATTTACATTGGCGTATCGTCTAAATCAGACCCTACGCAAGCTCCTGAAGGAAAAGAAAATCTGTTCGTTCTTACTCATGTACCTCCTTTAAAAGAAGGCGACGACTGGGCTGCATTAAAAGACCGCTACCGGGATGTCGTATTGAAAAAGCTTGAGGCAATGGGATTAGAAGACTTACGTTCAAGCATTGAGTTTGAATATACGTTTACTCCTAACGATATCCAGGAGCTTTACGGTGCTAACGGCGGGTCCATTTATGGCGTAGCGACTGACCGTAAGAAAAATGGAGGTTTTAAAATTCCGGCAAGAAGTCAGCTTCTTTCTAACCTTTATTTTGTAGGCGGCTCTACACACCCTGGAGGCGGGGTGCCAATGGTGACATTATCTGGTCAGCTTACAGCGGACGCAATTAACGAAGATTTTCAGATTCCCCGTATGCAAAAAGATATTGGATAATGAAAAAGTGCAGGAAATTCCTGCACTTTTTTTAAAAGTTCATTTTTGACTGCCCACCGTCTACGTTTAACGTCGCACCCACTATCCATGAAGCTTGAGA
Source organism: Priestia sp. SRI_019 (assembly GCF_057586255.1). Classification (NCBI taxonomy): domain Bacteria; kingdom Bacillati; phylum Bacillota; class Bacilli; order Caryophanales; family Bacillaceae; genus Priestia; species Priestia sp. SRI_019. Next base: position 777,278 of record NZ_JBYCZN010000002.1, read on the forward strand.
AGATGCTAAAAAAGCAACGGCGTTTGCCACTTCTTCCGGCTCTCCAAAGCGCCCTGCTGGTATTTCGTTTTCAACAAACTGCTTAATCTTTTCCGGATTTTCATCCATTCTTTTTTTCCAATTACCCGTTTCATGCAAAATGCTTCCCGGCGCTACTCCATTTACACGAATTCCTTTAGAAATCATTTCATCTGCAAACGACTTTGTAAAGCTGATAAGCGCTGATTTTGCGTTATTGTACGTGACTTTCCCTCCACTTTCTCTCCCGAAAATAGACGTCACATTAACGATTGCCCCATCTTTTGTCATACGAGCTGCTGCTAGCTTGCTCAAGTGGACAGCTGAAAAATAGTTAAGCTCCATCGCTTCTTTGAAAAGGGATAAATCTGTTTCCATTGCCTTGCTTCCATTACTTCCTCCAGCGTTATTAATTAAAATATCGATGCTTCCAAAGTCTTTAATGAATTTCTCGATTAATGCAACTCTGTCTGATTCGTTTGTTAGGTCTGCTGTATATGTACGTACGTTTTCTAATTCTGACTGTGCATCCTGTAGCGCTTCCTCTCCTCTTGCCGCAATTCCAACGTTTGCTCCTTCTTGAATAAACAAGGCAGCAATAGCTTTCCCAATTCCTTTTGACCCGCCGGTAATAAGTACATTTTTATTTTGCAACTGTAAATCCACACGTATCCCTCCACGCTAAATGATAATTACTATACTTTCTATCATAGCTCACTGCATGTCAAAATTAAAATCATATACTGTTTTACCTTTTTACTCCTTTTAAATCGCTGCGTTTTATGGATACGTTCTTTGAATTTATTGTCAGAACTCTTAGCAAAAACAAACCACGGCGTGATATAATGCTTTTTGGTGTAAATGTTTTCAAATTGGGGGTTTTTTAATGCAACAAACGTTTTCAACGTCTCAAAAAGTTAAGCAGTTCGTTTTTATTTTATTTCCGATATTGGTCACCCAGTTTGGAATGTTTTCAATGACTTTTTTTGATACGATGATGTCAGGAAGAGTTAGCGCAGACGACTTGGCAGGGGTAGCAATTGGTTCAAGCTTATGGGTACCTGTTTTTACAGGGCTAAGCGGAATTTTAATGTCTATTACGCCAATTGTTGCACAGCTTGTCGGAGCTAATCAAAAGAAAAAAGTTCCGTTCTCCGTCATTCAAGGGCTTTATGTCTCCATTTTAATGGCCGTTGTGATTATTTTAATCGGCTTTTTTGTTGTTGATCCTATTTTAAAAGGGATGAATTTAGAAGCAAACGTAATGCGCATTGCCAAACAGTATTTAATTGCTTTATCTTTTGGTATTATTCCGCTTTTTATTTATACGGTTTTACGAAACTTTATTGATGCTTTAGGGCAAACTCGTACGTCTATGCTTATCACCATTTTAGGGCTTCCGGTTAATGTAGCTTTGAACTATGTATTAATCTTCGGTAAGCTAGGCTTCCCCCACTTAGGTGGAGTAGGCTCTGGTTATGCAACTGCCGTTACGTATTGGTGCATACTCATTGTATCCATTGTAATTATTCATAAAAAAGAACCTTTTTCTAACTTCGATTTATTAAAAAGATTTCACCGTATCTCTTTTTCTAATTGGAAAGAAATATTAAAAATTGGTTTACCTATCGGTTTTTCGGTCTTTTTTGAAACAAGTATTTTTTCAGCCGTCACGCTGTTTATGAGCTCATACAATACCATTACAATCGCTTCTCACCAAGCAGCTATTAATTTTGCCTCATTTCTCTATATGATTCCGCTGAGTATTTCTATGGCTTTAACAATTGTTGTAGGATTTGAAGCGGGTGCTAAACGGAATCAAGATGCACGAAGCTATAGCAGGATCGGTATAACAATTGCTGTTGGCATGGCTTTTGTTTGCGCATGTCTTTTATTTACTCTTCGAGAATCTGTAGCATCTTTATATACAAAAGATGCAGAGGTACTCGCATTAACTTCTCACTTTTTGATTTATGCAATTTTCTTTCAGCTTTCTGATGCTCTTCAAGCTCCTATTCAAGGCGCTCTGCGAGGATATAAGGATGTAAATGTTACCTTTTTAATGTCCTTGGTATCTTATTGGGTAATTGGTCTACCTTTAGGGATTGTTTTAGCAAAATACACCGATTTGCAGGCGTTTGGCTATTGGGTTGGACTAATTGCGGGGCTCGCTGCAGGAGCAACAGGACTTGCGTATCGTTTGATAAAAATACAAAAAAAGCAGCTGCTAGAGGAGGATAAATCTTCTCGAACGGCTTAAACAAAAAAAGAACGTTCTCAAAAGAACGTTCTTTTTTTGTTTAAAGATGGATCGATATTCTTCCTTATACTAAGGCCTAAAACTTCTTATTTATTTAAGGTACGCTCTAACTCTTGTAAAAGCTGTTCCGCACCTTTTTTACTTAACACAACGTTTCCATTCCCAAAGGTTAAGTTTTCACGCGTAATTTCCCCAGTTACTAAGCAAGCACCATACGGGCTATACTTTTGTAAAATAATAATATCTTCATCAACATATATTTCTACTGGATCACCTGTGTTGATATTTAAAATGCGGCGCAATTCAATAGGAATTACTACGCGACCCAATTCATCTACTTTTCTTACAATTCCTGTAGACTTCATAAAATCCATTCCTTTCATAGTAAACAAATAATATCTTCTCGATACAAATCTAGTCAAATTCGTCAGAGTTGCTAAAACCAAAATGCTTCAATGATGGTCTGATAACGGTTTATAAGTTCTTAAAATATGGCAAATAACGCATTAAATAGATTTATATACACTTTGTATCATATCAATTCGTACACTATTTATGAATAGTGCATAATCTTTAAAATCGAATTCATCCATATATGTTAAAAGTGTGTATTTTATCCATAATATAACTATATATCCATCTTTTACACTACTTTGTACCCATTTTATAACTTTTATTCCGACATAAGACGACAAAATCAGCTATAGAAAAAACGTGTCTTTTCTAACTAAAGACACGTTCATTTGGACCCGAAGTTGTCACGAATAGCTTTTTGAATCATAGCTTCACACCGCTCCAGCTCTACTTTTAATTGTTTTTTATATAGTTTAGCTTTCTCTTCTCCCTCATTTGTAAATGTATAATAAACCACTTCTTGAAGCTTCATTCCTTCTTTTTTACGCTTCACCTGTTTGAGGACACCGTCTTCAATCAAGTCATGAAGGGCTTTGTATACTTCAGAATGATTAGGTTTGAACCCAAAAGGTCGAAATTCATCTCTCAACACATCTAATAACCGAAGGCCATACAGACGCTCTTGTTCTGTCATCGTAATCATATATAATTTTAAGAAAGCACGTTGTTTTAATAGAAAACCACTGGATGTACGCTTTTCTCTCATCTCAACTTCCTCCTTCACATACTTGCTTTCATTCAGGAAAATAGAAAGCTCTATACGTAATTATACTTTTTTTATTCTACATAATCCTTCTTTTTCACTCAAAATCTCTTTTTTTTTCTCACATTTTTTCACTTATTTACGCGTTTTTCTCATTCTTTGTAAGCAGGCATTGAATTTTCTTTTTTTCATATATATAGAAGGAATTTACGTGAATATAAGGAGGGGTTCCTTTGAGTAAAAAATATGAAGAGATTGATTGGGGTTCGATTCAGCATAAGGTAGAAGATATGCTTGGAAATCACTTTTGGAGCGATTTAAATCACATCTTACCAAAGCGATTTCCAAACGTCGACTTATATGAAACCGATAAAGAAGGCATTATCGTCGTTGAGGTTCCTGGACTGCATTCAACTAACGACATTCAAATCAAGTTGGACGCAAATATATTAACAGTTGAAGGGAACATTCCTTATGCTTATGAAGCATCTAAACAAAAGTTAAAGCTCAACGAACGCCATACAGGCGTATTTTCTCGCACGGTCAAACTTCCTTTTCACTACACAGACGAACCAGTTCGCGCTAAGTACAAAAATGGATTATTGGAAATTCGACTGAATAAGATAGAAAATGACCAAACCATTGCCATACAATTTGAAGATGATTAACTGCACGTAACAAAACCCTTCTGTTAGCAGAAGGGTTTTTGTTAGAGCGCTGAACTTAACACAATGTTTCCTTTTGGCGTCTTGTTATTCGCATTCGGTTCTAAAGTAATGGCCATAACATCCCACTTTTCAGTCTGTTCTTTTTGACTCATCGTATAGACCACTGTCCCGTTTCCATTTTTATCTGTTACAAAAGCACCTGCCGGATGAGGCTTATCACCTTTTATGAGCCACACCTGATAAACTTCATTTCCCTTTACGTTTTTCAAGTTATTCGCTTGAATGACCACATTTAAATTTCCACCTTTTTTCGTAAGAGATGCTGTTGCTTCACCAGAAACGTTCGGCTCCGCCTGCAGCTTCATTGTTTTTTCAGATGTAAGAGGTTCGTTTTGAGGAGCAACCGAAACATTTGGTTCTTGTTTGCCTTTGTCTCCATCTTTCAACAGAAAGTAGCTGTTTCCTGCAAGGGATAAAAGAAGTGCCGCAGCTAATCCAATAATGATGGATTTTTTATTTGATTTCTTAGACGCAGCATGTTGTTTTTCACTTTTTAAAGCGATTGGTTCTCTCTTTGTCTCATCTTGATCTTCTTCAAATACGTTCGCAAGTATTCGCTGTTTCATTTCTGGCGGAGGAGATTGTGCTGGTGTCAAATACGTTAGATCTCCAAGAACTTCCTCCAGCTCTCTTAGTTCTTCTTGACAGCTTTGACAGTTTTTTAAGTGCATTTCAAACTCTTTTTTCTCATGGGAAGTCAACTGATCATTATAGTAATCAATTAGTTTATTGCACATACTCATGAATCAGCTCTCCCTTCTGCATCAGTACCTAAATATGTTTTTAATTTCCGCAACGCTAATCGCACCCTACCCTTTACTGTTCCTAATGGGATTTGCTGCTCTTCTGCTACTTTTTGCTGCGTTAATCCCTTAAAATAAACGGATTGAATAATCTTTTTTTGGTCTTCAGACAATTTTGATACAGCGTGCCGTACTCTCTGCTGTTCTTCTTTCCACTGAAGCTGCTCGTCAATCTGAGGATGATCATCTTCAATAAAATCAAAAATTTCTTCTGAGAACATAGGATCGTTTTTTCTTTTTCTTACAATATCAATCGCGGTGTTTCTTGTAATCGTAAACAGCCATGATGAAAACTTCCCTTTTTCATCGCTGTAAACTCCCTTTCCTCTCCACAGCTTAATAAACACTTCTTGAACAGCTTCTTCAGCAATATCAGAGCTATTTGTTAACCGGTATATAAACGAATAAAGAATTCGCTCATACTTGTCATACAGCAGTTCAAGGGCTTTTTTGTCTCGTTCTTTTATTCTATTGTATAAGACAACGTCGTTTTGCTCTTTCATACCCTTCTCCTTTAACTCTTATGAGTCCTTATTGTATAATCGAATTACCTTTGAATTTGGATCACTTTCACATCTTTTAAACGTACCTTTATTTTTCAAAAATGACAAGTAATTATACTTTTTTTATGGAATAGGAGCGAAATCGTCCAATGAAACATTTAATTCTTTTTGATGGTATATGTAATTTATGTAATAGCAGTGTTCAATATATTATTAAACATGATGAACAAGCTTTGTTTTCTTTCGCTTCTCTTCAATCAGATTTCGGAAAGCAGCAGCTAGCCTCTCACGGTTTACTTCCTGAGCAATTAGACAGCATTGTATATATTCATGGAAACCAAAGATATATAAAATCAACGGCTGCTTTAAAAATCGCCAAGCGCTTAGATGGACCCGTTAAATTTTTATATGCTTTCATTATCATTCCTGCACCTATTCGAGATATAGTATACAACTGGATCGCTCGCAACCGATATAAGTGGTTTGGTAAACAGCAGCACTGCATGCTCCCAACTTCTGATATGAAAAAGCGGTTTGTTGATGACTAAAAAAATTTGGGACATAGAGAAAAAACAGCTCCAAAGAGGAATATATGTATGTTAAGGAAGTCTATTCATTAAAAAATCCGAACTGATTCAACATTCTAATGAAAGAATGCTGAACTATAGTTCGGATTTTTCAGCTAACATATGGTTGTACGAGTTTTTTAATTTCCACCCATTGCTTTTTTATTCGTTGCTTCAATTGCCTGTTTCATTATTAAAGAGAAGTCCTGTTCTTTCATCACTTTTAACCCTTCGGCAGTAGCGCCGCCTGGAGTTGTTACTCGCTCTCTTAAAGACGCAGGATCTTTGGTTTCATGCAGCATTTGTACAGAGCCATACATCATTTGAATAACTAAATCTTTGGCTGTTTTTTCATCTACACCGTAAGCAGTAGTTGCATCAATTAACGATTCTGCAAAATAATATAAAAACGCAGGTGCACTGCCAGTTACAGCCGTTAACTCATGTACTTCTTTCTCTGAACACTCATGCGCTTCACCAATTCCTTTTAAAATCATGTGAAGCACTTCTTTATGCTCTTTTGTGGCAAAAGTTCCAAGTGTATACAGTGACATCGATTGTCCAATCATAGCAGCTGTATTTGGCATAATCCAAGCGACAGGCGTATCTTGCGGAAGGTGATTTTCTAAGTAACTCGGACCAATTCCTGCCGCTAACGTTACGACAAATTGTTGATTTAAATGAGTTGAAAGTTCCTTGAGCACGGAAGGATGGGCCTCAGGAGGCATCGCTAAAATAATAACATCCGAATTGTCAACTTCTTGGCGCCAATTTTGCGTCGTTTGTACGCCGTACGTTTTTTCAACACGCTGTAACCGCTCAATATCTCCGTTGTTTGACATCACCACTGCCTCAATACTGTCAGCGCTGCTCGTAACCAAACCAGCTGCTACAGCTTCAGCCATTCGTCCTGCTCCAATAAATAAAATTCGCTGTTTTTTCATCTGTTACTCCCAGTTATATGTCCAGAATTCTTCTCTAGTTAATAAACGTTCCATTTGCGGATAGTCAGATAAGCGGTCGAAGTCAATTGCGTTCATCATTCCTTCTGTTTGAGAACGATGGGCTTTTAACGCTTCAATTTTTTTATCTTTCATCGCTGTTACATCAAAAATAACATCTGGTTCTCCAATATGTTCAATACGATCTTTTGAAAACGCATGACACCAAACCACCGGACGCTTTTCTTTTGGCATACGTTTTACTGCTTGAATGGTAGCTGCTCCTGTAGCATTATGATCAGGGTGTACCGCAAAGCCAGGGTAATGCGTTAAAATGTGAGTCGGCTTTACATCGTTAATGATTTCTTCAATTTTATCTGCAAAAACATCAATATCAAGAAATTCCAGCGTTTTATCACGAAGCCCTAGCATACGCAAGTCTTGAATATCTAAAACGTTCGCTAAATCCAAAAGTTCTTTTTTTCGGATTTGAGGTAAAGTTTCACGGTTAGCAAACAGCGGTCTACCCATATTTCGTCCCATTTCACCTAGCGTAACACAGGCATATGTAACGGGCGTTCCTTTTTGTCTCGCTTGCGTGATCATTCCTGCTGCTCCATATGCTTCATCGTCAGGATGCGGAAATACAATTAATAATCTTTCTTCCATGTTCTATTCTCCTCTCTTTTCTGTTATGAAAACGGATGTTCACTTAATTGAAGGGCAACTGCTAAACGACCTTCAAAGTCATGCCCAGCTAGAAGAAGTCGGCCTTCTTCATCAATTTCCCAATCTGTTAATCCCTCTGCATAAATCCATCCTAAGTCAATTTGAAGACCTACACGATAAGGACCTTCTCCAGTTATCTTTCCGTTTGAAATAGTGACTTTACCATTGCGAATAAAAGCCCCAACTGTCATTACTTTTTCATTTACGTGTGAAGCATATGCACCGTTTGTCGTTTCAAGGTGTACATATACGTCTTTATTTAAAAATGTTTGTATTTTTTTTTGGACTGTTTCTTTATGAATTGGTTGCACGCTTGTTACTCCTTTCTCATGTTCATAAATTGTATTGTACTAAAAATCATGAGCGAATCCTAATGTTTAGTTCTAGACTTTGAATTTCTTTATTCCATCGTTCATAATCATACATAAATGTTAATTCTTCCCAAGTAAACATGCTGATTTCTTGAATGTCTATAATAATCTCAGCAAGTTCACGACTAAGCATACCTAGTTCTTTTCCTTCGACCAGCTTTTTTTTGTACCGATTAAAAGCTGGATCTAATTGTTCAATTTGTGCATAAATTTCATGGATAGAGCCATATTGTTGAATAAGAGGCAGTGCGGCTTTTTCTCCTACACCAGGAACGCCCGGAATATTGTCAGATTTGTCACCAAGCAATGCTTTTACGTCCACCCATTGACGAGGATGAATATTGTATTCTTCTTGAAAGTGCTTAAAGCCATAAACAAGATCTCCCACCTGCTTTTTAGCAATAATTTGTGAAATATGTTGATCTAGGAGCTGAAGCAAGTCTCGGTCGTTGCTGTAAATATATCCTGGGCTTTGCTTTTCTTTGCTCCACTTATTTGCCAGTGCGCCGATTAAATCATCTGCTTCATAAGAAGACAATGACATTTGATAAATCCCGACGGTGTCAAAAAACTGCTTTAACGTTTCGTACTGCTGAATCAGCGGCTCAGGCAGCTCTGCTCTTGTTTGCTTATATAGGGCGTATGTATCTTTACGTTTTGTATCCTCGCGCTTAACATCCCAAGCGACGAAAATATGGGTTGGCTCATATTGGTGAATCAATGCATGCATTTTTTGAATCGTTACTCTCAGGGCATTCGTAAATTGACCCTTACTGTTTCTTGTCAACGCTGCTTCATCTCTGCCATAAGAAGTAGCAAAATAACAGCGGCTTAATAAATTAAATCCATCAATTACTAATAGTGTTTCGTTCACATAGTCACGTCCTTTGAAAACTTTGCTCCTTTAGCTTTTAGAGCAAACATACTATAGCACTTGTTCTTTGCACGCGTCAATGAAGGGCACAAAGCTCAAAACACGCCCATTTTTTTCTCTCAATGTAAATGTAGTATAAAGATGTTAAATTGTTGTTATGATTTATTCGTTTGACTTTTAGAACTTTTGACTATCCTATAAAATGAGGATGAAAGATCAATCCTACAAATGAAGGTGAAAAAAGTGAATAAAAACACGATGATTAAAACATTAAAAGTTATATCTGTTGTGTCGCTTCTCGCTTTGTTATTTATCATTGCTTATGATCGTTCCATGTCTACATCCATGATTATTTTGTTCAGTTCGCTCATTTTCTTTGTATTTGTACTTAGCGACTTTTTTTTCGATCGCAAGCCATGGGGATTAAAAGGCCTTCAATTATATATATCACTGATGTTATTCATCATTGCCATTTTTGAAATGCATCAAGTTGTCAGTTCACTTTGCGTTATTTCCATTATGGCTCTACCAAAAGTTATTGACGAATTAGCTTAAGTGTGAATGATAAATGATAAAATCCATGATCACAATGATCATGGATTTTATCACGTTTTGAGTAATTTTTCAGAGATACGAAGAGCTTCTTCAATGCCAAATTTACGCACTAAACTGATGGCTTCCTTTATTTCTCGTTTTTTCAAATCATGGATCGGATTTAAATTTAACAACACTTGAATAACAACTAAATCCCGCATCGTAAACATTATATTCTTTTTCATATCTCGCTGAAATGTATACTGCTCTTTTAAGAGCCGGTCACTTATTGCTAACACTTTCGACTCCGGAAGATGTAGCTGCGCTCCTGCTTCTTGACAAGACCACAATTTTTTCACTCGATCTTCAGCATTCATATTTGCCACTCGTGCATATGTAATATCGCTGTTTTCTTGACGAATCTCTATCTCTTTTAACGTTGGCTTTAGCACCGTTTTTCGCTTGGAGGCTTTTTTCTTATCAACTCCTGTATCCTTGAGGCTTCTGCCGTGAACGGTGTAAATGTCGTATTCATTTTCTCTTTTTACATCTTGTTTATTGTATTTTGGAAAATAACCATTTACAAGCATCGTTCTCAGCATATCCAATTCTTTTTTTAATCCATGAACTTCAATATATCCAACAGCATAAATCTCTTTGTGAAATTTTTTTGTGTTGCTAACGCCTTTTCCTGCAACGTGAGCTCTTACTCTTTCTAATAGAGAGCCCGTCGTTGTTCCGATATACAAAAGCCTGCCGGGTTTATCAAAGAAAAAATAAATGCCGGGAGCGGAAGGCAATTGTCCTATTTCTGCTGTACTTAGCAGCTTCTGCAGTACCTGCATGACTGCTAAATCAATTTTCACTGTCATTATTTTTGATAACCTTTTAACATTTCTTCATACACTTTTAGATGCGTATACACAGTTTGAAGAAGAGGTACGTGTATAGACGATTTTTCAGCTAATGTCAGCAAATATCCTTGAAGGTGGTCTCCTTCAATTTGAGAACTTTTTTCCATATCACGCTGCATCGATGACTTCATGTCATACGTCATTTTGTCCATCGTATTCATATGCTGTTCAATAATCCCTTCAGCTAATGGGGCATCGTATGCCATCATAATATTTTCAACTTCTTTAAAAAGCTCTTGTACGAATTGACGCCCTCCTTTTGCCGCTAGCACTGGGCCAACAGGTGCGCGCATAAGAGTAGTCATGCCTGACATAACCGTAATAAATAAATACTTATGCCACATATCCTGTTCAATATATGAACTTTTTACAAACGAAGCTTTTGTACCACCGAACGCTTGCTCAATCAGTTGTAATCTTTCTGTTTCCTTCTGCTTAAATTCACCAAATACAAGTCTGTGAGCAGGACTCGTCTGGACGACATCTCCATCTTTGTTTAACGTTGTCTCAATAAAGCACAGTCCCCCAATGACTTTTTCTTCCCCAAAAGCTTCTTGTAAAGGACCCACGTGAGCCATACCGTTTAACAAAGGTACGACAACTGTCTGATTCCCTATAAAAGGACGCACATCCTCAATTGCTTGTTTAAGATGATAAGCCTTAGTTGTGAACAAAATAACATCATAAGGCTCTTTCATCTCAGATTTTGTAATAGCTTGTACAGGTGAAGTGAAGTCACCGTGTATGCTCTTGATAACAAGTCCATTTTGTTCCAGCTCTTTTTTTCTGCGATCTCTGACAAGGAAAGTCACATCCTCTCCTTTTTCCACAAGCCTGCCTCCAAAGTAACCTCCAACGCCGCCTGCGCCTAAAACTAATATTCGCATAACTTTTGCTCCCCTTTTTCTTTTTCTTTTATTGTAGCACAGCTAGTTTGAAATTTTATAATATTCTTATTTCATTGTGTATTTTGAGTTTTTTACAAAAGATAGCCATAGCGCTTTTAAAGTTGTTATAATGAATACAAAAAAGCATAAAAATTTACTCTTAGATATTTATCCCCTCTTGGATATACTATTTACCAATCGGTAATCGGAAAAGTTTCGATTTAAACAATGTTATTTACATAGGAGAGACTGAAATGAAAACAGAAATCTACATTTTATCTGGATTTTTAGGCAGTGGAAAAACAACGTTACTTAAACAGCTGCTTCAGCAAGAAAAAGATCGTAATCGCAACATTGCTGTTGTGATGAATGAGCTTGGCCAAGTTTCGATTGACTCAAATGAAGTAGAAAAAGACACGCCGTTAAAAGAATTGCTAAACGGCTGCGTGTGCTGTACTATTCAAGGTCAATTTGAAACTCAGCTTCATTCACTTCTACAGGAGAACACATTGGATGCTATCTATATAGAAACAACCGGAGTTGCACATCCCATTGAAGTGTTGGATGCCTGTATGTCTCCTCTTTTTGCGCATCAAGTCACGATTAAAAGTATTATCACCACACTCGATGCAACAAGGTGGGAAGAACGTGGGTCCTTAAGCATTCAACTTCAAAAACTTCTTCAAGAACAAGTAAAACATGGGGATGTAATTTTATTAAATAAAACGGACATGCTGTCTGAGTCAGAAAAGTCTTCCCTGCTTTTTGAGATTCAATCCATTAACCCAAGTGCAAGGACGTTATTAACGGCATTTTCCCGCGTGAAGCTTGATGTGATTCAAAAAGCTCAGCTGTCTCAAAAACAGCCGCACCATAAGGCTCATGTTGAAGATCATCTTCATTTGAAAACATTTGTATATGAGTTTACAAAAAAAGTGGATCTTGAATTATTTGAAAATTGGCTGCGCCAAATGCCAGATACCATCTATCGTATTAAAGGCTATATGCGCTTTACTCATTCGAACGATACGTATTCGTTTCAATATTCATACGGCATGCCTCTATATATGAAAGAAATGATGAAGCTGCCCACCACTCTTGTCTTTATAGGGGAAAACCTCAATCATGCTAAGATGAAACAAGAATTATTTACTCTTGAACAGCAATCTCATTAAAAAATCCCGCTCTAGGCGGGATTTTTTTATTACTTATAAACAGGCATTTTGTACTCTGCGCAAAATTTCATATGCATGATTTCCGGCTAACTCTGTCAATTCTTCAAATTTTTCATCTCTTTTCAAATCAAGTTCAATAATTTCTTTTGCCAGCTCAATAATCTCTTCTTTTTTCAATTGTTGCACAGCCATTTAAAACGCCCTTCCCTTTTAGAATTTATGTATATTCTCACATTTATTTTCTATTCATCATTTTGAAAGCAAGTGATTAACCACAAGGCTTTATCCTGTATGGTTAACCACTTGGGATCGAGTTAATCATTAGTTTATAGGACTCTTTTCCCTATTTCATTATTTATGTCACTTTTTCTCACATAGTAATTCAAAAATATAACATATATATGTTAGAATGTATTACATGTTATAATTTTTTGTATTTTTTTCCTTTATAATAATAACATACTACTACGTACTCAGGGGTGAGGGAGATTGTCTACGAATGAAGCGTCATATCGAGATAAAAAAGTCATGTCTATTGGGATTGTAAAAGAATTAACCGGTTTATCAGAAAGGCAAATTCGCTACTACGAGAAAAGAAGCCTGCTCTTTCCGGACCGAACCAATACGGGTATCCGGAAATATTCGTTTTCAGACGTCGAACGATTAATGGATATTGCCGATCGCATAGAAGAAGGAGTTCAAACAAGTGAAATACGCACAGAACTGGCCAAAAAAGATGAAGCGAGAAAAATGAAAGAAGTAAAAAACCAAATGCTTCAAGGTCAGTTGAACGCTCATTTCAAGCGGAAGCTATAAAGTATACATACGGTGACTTTCCCGTCTCCGTTTTTATTTCTTTACGGCAGACAAAAAAGCGCATATCTAAAGATATCCGCTTTTTTGTCCGTTAAGCTGAGCGCCCTTTAAAGAATTTCGGCTGATGAGAACTCATGAACTTAGTTTTAGATAAAATGAACATAACCGATCCGCCCCAAATGAACAAAAAGGCAATCATCTCTACGCTAGAAAACGGTTCATGATACACGAATACCCCTAATAAAAGCGTCATGGTAGGAGCAATGTACTGTAAAAAACCGACCATCGATAGCGGAATAAGCGGCGCTCCTTTAGCAAAATACAGTAGTGGCATAGCTGTAGCGACACCGCCGCCAATTAAAAGAGCGCTCAGATCAAGCGACTGAAGAGAAAAACTTGAAGATCCTTTCACTAAAAGAAAAATAAAATAAATAACCGCAATAGGTGCAACCATCATCGTTTCAATCGTTAATCCTACTTTTGCTTCTAATTGAATCGTCTTTTTTACAAGACCGTACAAACCAAAGCTAAACGCTAAGCTTAATGATACCCATGGGATATGCCCGTATGTAACTGTCATAACGATAACACCTATAGCAGCCAATCCAACAGAAGCACCCTGCCAAAAATTAAGCTTCTCTTTTAAAACGACTATACCAAGCAAAATACTAACGAGCGGGTTGATGTAGTAACCTAAACTTGTTTCAATAATATGATTATGGTTAACCGCCCAAATGTAAACGAACCAGTTGATGCTGATCAGCACTGAAGCCACAAATAAAATGACCGCTTGTTTCGTATTACGAAATAATAAACCAAGCATCTTCTTTAAAGCACTCATTTGCTTTGTCACAAGCAAAAGTAAAAGCATAAAAACAAATGACCATATGACACGGTGAGCGAGTATTTCATTCGCATTCACTTCGCCAAGAAGCTTCCAGTAAAGCGGAAAAAGCCCCCACATAACGTAAGCGCTGGCTGTATAAACAATACCTGCTCGTTTAGAATCTTGATTCATTTCTCAACCTCTTTTCTTTATCTCTCTGTCTCTTATCATTATAGATGCATTTACCTCTTTTTTATAGCTTTATTTTGCCTATCGAAATAGCTCATAAAAAAAACGATCGCTTTTAGCTCGACCGTTTTTTATACCTTATTTTTTAGGCTGTTTAAATACTTTAGCACTGCGAATATACTCTACATCCTGTACATTTTCTCGCGCGTTAGCGATTCGAGCCGCAGCAAAAAAATAATCGGATAAACGATTTAAATACTGAAGCACCGCCACATTAATTTTATGCTCACGCTGCACGCCAACAACAAGCCGTTCTGCGCGGCGTGTAATCGTCCGGCAAATATGAAGCGTTGTTGCTGCAGGTGTGCCTCCAGGTAAAATAAAACGCTCAATGGCCGGCGCTTCTGACATATAGACATCAATGCGTTTTTCAAGTACTGATATCATGTCGTTTGTTACTTTGTACGGATGATCATCTTTTGCAAATGCTAAATCACTTCCACAGTCAAAAAGCTCATGTTGAATCGTAATTAGCTCTTCTTTTACATCTTTTAATGCTGCTTCATCCAGCTGATAAATTGCTTGACCTACAAAGCCATTTAGCTCATCAATCGTACCGTATGCTTCCACTCGAATATCGTCTTTATTTACTCGTCCTCCAATTAAGCTTGTCTGCCCTTTGTCCCCTGTTTTTGTGTAAATGTTCATTGTATTTCCTCCTTCAATCGATTAGCAATTCCGTACCAAATGTGATCTACTTTCCGGGCATGCGCTGCTAAATACTGATACGCATACCCGCACTCATCTCTCCACTGCCGCTCTGTTGGATCTAAAGGAACAATCCCTCTGCCGACTTCAGTTCCAATCACTATCAACTGTTCCCATACACCGCTGTCTCTCCACTTCTGTATCAACTTTTCAACAACAAGGTGCGGAGACTCCAGCTCGCTATGTATTAATTCCTTAACATAGTGCTCAAATCCTTCTAGCACTATGTAACTTTCTTCGAACTCAAGCGCTGGTAAAACAGGGTCTTCATACAAACAATGCCATTTTACCGACTCACTGGCATAATGCTGCTTCACCCATTTTCTTTTGCCGGTAAATGCACCGCCGAATACGAAATGCATGCTCTTCTCTCCTTTGCCTGTTTGTATGTACACGCTACTGAAAAACCTTCTCCATAAGAAAAAGAAACATCCCAAAGCGACGCTGTCTGTTTAAAATGGGATGCAAGTAAACGCAGTGGTCCGCCGTGCGAAACAATAGCAATGTGACGCAAATGCCGACTGGCCGCCAAATCGACCGCTTCTTCCCACGCTCCCCAAACTCGGTTTGAAAAGCTTGAGAAGCTTTCACCCTTCGGAGGCGTATGTTCTGTCCAGTGATCAATCCAATTTCTATACGCCCGTATGTTTTTTAAATCTTCATACGTCTTCTCTTCCCAATCTCCAAAATGCAGCTCACGCCAATTTTTACTTTTAACCACCTGAGATTTTGGAAAAACAACTGCACTTGTTTCTAGCGCTCTTTTTAAGTCACTGGAAATAACGAGCTGAGGTTCTAGAAAAAGCTCTTTTAATTCATTTTTCCCTTCTGTACTTAAAGACGGATCACTCCACCCTATATATTTTTTCTGTTGATTTTCAAGCGTCATGCCGTGACGAATACATGTGATAACCAAAGAATTATCCATAAAAACGTTTCTCCTCCTTCAATGGTTGCCCCTATAACATCTCCTGTTACGCCCCCAAACTGCGAACGATAAAACCGTATCCACAGCCATAAAAAACCGGCAAAGAAAAGAATAATGAATTTATTGTCCATAAAAACAGCGAAAATAGCAACTAAGAATAGGCTCATGACGATAAATACATAAATAGACCGTTTGGTGACTCCTTTTTGAAAATAAGCAGCCAGACCCGTATCTTTAGCGGGCTTATCTCTCATCAACAAAAAGGCTGCTCCAATTCTTGGAAGGGTAAAGACAACTAAGCATGCCCAAATTGATAAAGAAGAAAGAGACGCTAATTCATAGATCGCACTAAAACGCAGCAGCAGAAGAACCATAAGAGAAAGAATAGCAAAAGACCCAACGTGCGGATCACTTAAAATCTGCAGTTTTTTTTCCTTTGACTGATGAGAAAAATACGCATCGCTTACGTCCATCCAGCCGTCTAAATGAAGACCACCCGTTAAGATAAGCGGTAAAAGCAAAACTAAAATACTATCAACAATCGTAGTGATAGGTGAAGATTGAAGCAGCTGTAAAAAGCTATAAAGCATCAAGCCTAGTAACATACCAATCCACGGCAGCACAAAAAGTGAGCGTGCCGTTCTTTTTTCAGTCCATTGAACCGTTTTAGCCAGCGGTAAAATCGTAAAAAACTGGAGAGAAATTCGTAGTATGGCTATCCATTCTTTCATATATCTACACATTCCTTTCCTTTTTTAAAACGATAAATTCCCGCTTCTACACAAATAGCCACATCTGCTTTTTCTACAATATACTGATGTAATTTCCCTAACATCTTCATATAGCTATATGTGGGCTCCTCTAATACGCCCGCTTCAAACAGTTCATTAGATACTAGCACAACCGTCTGAGACTGCGCAAACAGCTTATCGAGCGCTTTGATCATATGACGAAAAACCTCTTGTTTGCCCTCTTTTGTTTGCCACCTTTTTTCTGTTAAAAAAAGCTCATTGGCAAGCCAGTTCGTGACACAATCCAAAAGTATAGCATCATCACTTTGAAGATTTGGCAGAATTTGTTGTAAATCTACAGACTGTTCGATCGTTACCCAAGGCGTGTTCGCTGCTTGGCGTTCTGTTTGATGAAGCTGGATACGTTTTTGCATTTCCTTATCTGTTTGCCTGCTTGTGGCAATATAAACAGCGCGCTTTGTACAAAAAGTTTGAACCATATTCTCCGCTGCACGTGATTTTCCACTTCGAACGCCTCCGCTAATAAAGATGATCATATTTCATCAAGTCCTTGTTTGATTACGTTAAGTAAATAGTCATTTTCTTCTTTCGTTTTCACAGCCAAACGGATATAGCGTCCATTTAAAAATGGGAAGTTTTCAGTATGCCGGGCTACCACACCGTGGCTTGCTAAATAGCCAAGCCATTCACGCGTTTTAATAGAAGACGGAACGCTGCAAAGATAATAGTTTGTTTGAGAAGGAGAAACCAAAAGCCCCCATTCCTCTAGTTGACTCAAGATTCGTTTTCGTTCTTGTTTAATATAATGTACGGTGTTTTTCACAAAATCTTTTTCATCTACACATATCATCCCTACTTGCTGCGACAATCCATTTACACTCCAAGGAGGCTGTTTTTTAGACATCTCGCTAATGATTTTTTCATTTGCCAAAATATAGCCAAGGCGAAGCCCGGCAATATTAAACATCTTCGTCATAGAACGCACAATAATGATATGTTCATAATCCAGAATAAGAGAATCAAATGAAGGCTGATGTTCGACAAAATCAACAAATGCCTCATCAATCATTAAGTATGTACCATGATGAGCAGCAGCTTTTACTACTTTCATCCATTCCTCATGACTATACATAACGCCTGTTGGGTTGTTTGGATGACAAATCCAAAGTACTTTTATATCCGGAAGGATGCTCATAATTAACTCTATATCCCAGCTCCAGCCGTTTTCTTCAGCTAAAGGAATGTACGTCACTTCACATCCATAAGCTTTACTTGCCTGTTCATATTCAACGAAAGTCGGCTGTACAATCCCTGCTTTCTCTCCTGAAAATAACGAAGCAATAAGGAAAAACGCTTCAGCGGCGCCATTTGTAGGCAGCACTTGAGCAGCTGAAACATCATGATGAGCTGCTAGTTTATTTTTCAGCTCTGTTACTTGAGGGTCAGGATAGCTAAACGCAGCATCCTTGAATTCGTTCCACTTTTCGTGAAGCACAGGGGGAGCCCCTAAAGGATTTGTGTTCACACTAAAGTCTTTTATGTGTGACAAATTCTCGGTCCCTATTGCTTTTAAAAAGACAGTAGGATTAGCTCCATGTGTAGGTAATAGCACTAATAACTCCTCCTAACAAAAGATATAATAACCACGTAGCATAGACCGTCCTTTTCATAATGAAAACAGCTTGTTCAATATGACCGGCTTGCAGAGGAATGAACGGTTCGCCCATTTTTGCACGATTAGATTCTATGCCTTTGTATGTATTAAGTCCGCCGAGTTGAATACCTAAAAGAGCAGCTACTGCACTTTCCCCGTATCCGCTATTTGGACTTGGATGCTTCTTAGCATCACGTTTAATCAAACTCGTTACATGCCCAAGAGAATACTGGCTTTTTGCTACATTAACAGCCGTCATCACCACTGCAGTTAACCGACTTGGAATATAGTTTAATACGTCATCGGTTTTTGCACTAAAGTAGCCGAACAGAAAGTAGCGGTCATTTTTGTACCCAACCATCGAATCACATGTGTTAATAGCCCGGTAAAAAAACGCTAGGGCTCCTCCTCCTATAAATGCATAAAAAAGCGGAGCTGTAATACCATCACTTGTATTTTCAGCCACGGTCTCTACCGTGGCTCTGGCAATTTCTCCTTCTGACAAACGATCTGTATCTCGTCCCACAATCATGCTTACTTCATATCTAGCTTTCTCCATATCTCCTAGCTGAAGCGGCTTTTGTACCTTATAAGCAGCTTCGCTTAAAGAACGAGTGGATATAGTAGTCGCAATCATTACGCCCTCTACTAAAACACCTGCTATAAAATGAACTTCGTATAAAGCATGAAGGAACAAAAAGGGAACAACTCCTGCGAGCACAGCCATACTTATCACAAGAAGCAATCCTTTGAATCGTTTTCCTGCACCTTTATTTAATCTGGAATCCATCCAATAAATCCATTTGCCAAACCAGCGAACGGGATGCGGCCAATTTTCAGGGTCGCCTATAATTCGGTCAATTAGTAAAGCAATCGTCATGGCCGTCATGTGTGCAATTATCGCTTGTGTAATACTCACTTCTTCACCTCTTTCCCTTAAGTCCCTGCTCTAAGCTTATTTTCACCAGCTTGGCTACCGCTTGCCCTAAAGCGGTCATAGAGCCTGCATATTCATATAATGGTCCTTGCTGAGACGCTGCAACTGAGATGCTGTCCGTAGATGTTCCCGTAGCAATCGTCTTTGTAGCCGGATCTATGACACCCAGCTGTGACAGCGTTTTTGTTTTAGCTTCTGTGGCCGCAACAAAAAGCTGTAAAAACGCTGCATCCGTAAGCGTACCTTCCACGAAAAAAAACATATTAATTGTACCGGGAGAGGAATAGAACGGGACAGCTTCGTCAGCTATAATATCTACTGCGTTTCCTACTCCAGCCGTTATCACGGAAGCTACTCTTACTCCGTAGCCTTCATAACAGTAAACCGCTCTTTCTTTTAACCAAACGGCTGTCATCAACCCTACGATTTGCTCATGGCGCACATTTTCTTTCATCAAATATTGCTCATACTCCAAAGAAGGAGTATCTGAATAATAGTCTTTGTGAACAAATCGATTGTAAAAGGTGTCCGTTTCCGTAATGCCTGTTCCTAAAACCCCTGAGCTGTATGTTTTATAAGAAGTCTCGGTTTTCATGATTAAAAGCTCAGGCCGTTCTTCAATTTTAAGATGTGAAAAGGGACCAATCCCCTTTTCAATTCGAACTGGAATATGGTCCCTCTTCTTATTTATTGTACACCTCAGGGTATACTGCTTTTGCTAAGTCCTCTAAGCCATCTACAATACGAGGTCCTAAGCGGTTGATTTTGTTTTGATCAACCTTCTCGATGTTACCCTCTTTTACAGCAGTCATGCTGCTCCAAGCGGGACGCTTCATAATCTCATTTTTGTCTGCATCATACGTTGCGATAATAACGTCAGGGTTTAACTTAACAACTTGCTCTTCAGAAAACTTAACCCAACCCTTTTCACTAGCCGCTACGTTATCAGCACCGATCATAGTAAGCATTTCGTTCATGAACGTACCTTTTCCTGTTGTATAAATCTCAGGAGCTCCTGATACCTCTATCCATACTTTTTTACGATCTTCTTTTGAAATCGTTTTTGCTTTTTTCTCAATTGAAGCTACTTTTTCTTTCATGTCTTTAATTGTTTGATTAGCTTCTTTTGTTTTACCCGTTAATTTACCGATTTGGGTAATAGAATCATAAACCGTATCAAACGTTGTTGAATCTTTTACAACAAATACCGGAATCCCCGCACTTTCAATTTGTTTAAATACTTCATCCGAAACGCCCATACTTGAAGCGTGTGCCAGCACTAAATCAGGATTTAAAGCAATAACTTTTTCTGCATTAACGTTCATATCTCCTACCTGCGCTTTTTTCTTTACGCTTTTAGGATAATCATCGTTGCTTGTGACACCTACTAATTCTTTTTCAAGGCCAAGGGCATATACAATCTCCGTATTACTTGGCATTAGTGAAACAATTTTCTTAGGCTGTTTTTTCAACGTAATTTCTTTATCACGCGCGTCTTTTACCTTCACAGGAAATGCAGCTTGTGACGTTTGTGCTGTATCTTGCTTCGTTTTTTTATCACTGTTGCTTTGGCTGCCTGCACCGCATGCAGCAAGTACGATGACTAACAGTGCAATAATGGAATACGAAAGCCATTTTTTCATCTAAATACTCCCCCTATATATTGTTCATTGTGAATACGAAACCTCCACGTTAAAGAAAAAGCAAATGATCATGCAAAAAGCAGCGCTATCCCGTTTTTCCGCTTTGACTATGTATACTGCTCGCAGGCAGCTTCAAAATAAAAAAGCTTTACTTTCAATTGAAAGCAAAGCAGGTAACGTCAAGATAAGCAGGAAAAGAATCCGTTCACTATACTTGATATGTATGTTCATTACCCTGCTTCACCCTTCCTCGAAGGTTTCACAGTTAACAATAAGGCAGGTCTCCTGACTTACGCACAAAGCGCTTACAGTGGCGGGACCGCGCTGGCTTTTCACCAGACTTCCCTTTTCACTCAATCTTTAAATTGAGACCTTATTGCTTTACGATTATTCACTTGTCCTAGTATACCCCACTCATGGAAAAATGGAAATAGCCATTCTCACAAAAAAAAGCTGCAAGAATGCTCTCGCAGCTTAGGGAATTAAAGAGTTGCTAAAAATTCACGGACCGCTTCAGGCGTTTTAGCATTTGCACTGTGCAAGTGTGCAATTTTTTCACCGTTTTTATATACAAGAAGAGAAGGAATACCCATTACATTGTTTTCAGCAGAAAGTTCTTCAAACTCATCCTTGTCAATTTTAAACCATGCTTTATCTGTATTTTCGTCAACGATTTCATCAATGAACATATCCAAACGTTTGCAATCAGGACACCACGTTGTCGTAAAAATCCCAACGCTTAGTGTTTCGTTCTTAATTTGTTCGCGAAATTGTTTTTCTTCCGTAAATTGTTTCATTGTGTTACCTCCAGCATCTATTCGTTCCTTCTCCCTATTCTATGGTAAGAAGTCTGACTTCATTATAAACGATTTTTTTATCGTTGTGCTAATGTTTCAGCTTATTTAGACCATAACGGTTTTAGACGTAAAAAAATGCTAGCTTAAAAAAGCTAACATTTCGAAATCACAGAATGTTGTGTCTATTATCAGCTAAACCATTTAGGCGGCATGTTTCGGTTCCAATAAATTTTCCCTAAATCATAATGCTTCTGAAAATTATCTGCAGCCGCATGATAGTGAAAATTAAACCAGTATCCATCTTTTGGAGGATTTTCACGCCGTACATGAAATCGTATTAAGTCCTGACCGGTTTCCCGGTCATATACATGGAAAATCTTTTCACCGTAGCCAGCAGCAGGATGCTCGCTTATCTCGAGATTCTGAATCGACTGTTCACGCTCAGTGCCAATGTCGGTCAGCACTTCTTCAATTTTAGGTAACACTGCTTGACGAAATTCATCTTCAATGACAGGTCCAATTTTTGTTCCGAATTTTTCCACTGACTGTTTTTCAGCTGATTCCATTGCATACGTAACAAATGATGAAACGTCTTCATATTTTGGTTCTTCATATGGCAAATGAATATCTTCTATAACAGCTGTGACAGGAGTTGTTTCTCTTACATACCCTGCTTTATGTTGCTTGTCCGCTTTTGCATCATCAACGTATAAATATTCTGGTGGAGTGACAAGCCCAAATGTAAATACTGTAATAAATACAATTAGCATTCTTTTTATCCATCTAGGCATTCGTATCTTTCCTTTCTCATCTTTTCCCATATGGTCTTTTCATATCGTAAAATTCATTGTTATAACTCACTAGGTATTGTAACATACTTATTAATTTTTTACCTATATTTGCTTATTCATTTATGCTGCCTACGGGCATTCGACGACTTTTTAGTTAGCACCTTCCTTCTTCTGTTTGAGCTTGTCACACCGAGCGGAAACCTATACAAGATATTCCTTTTTTGCTGGATGCTTAAACACAAAAGTATTTTTATGTTCAAAAATATATCATACTTTTATGAACTTTAGATGAAATTCATAAAAAAAACTTCCAAAACTTTTTAATCCCTAAAAGGTTTTGGAAGTCTTTTCAATGATCGGGATTCATTTTACTTTTTTGTTTATTATTGTATATCAATTGTCCCGTAATGAAATTTTGATGTTTTTCGTTTTTGTACGGTAAATCCATGTTCTTCAAAACGAGTGCTTTTCCAATGATCTTTTAGCACGATCTTTTGTTTGGCTACTCTTTTTGCTTCTTGTATAGCCATTGGCGTCAGCGTAGTATAAAGTGCTATTGCTTTAATACCGTTAATTCCATTCGATTCATCAATTTGCTCTTGAAACATAGGATCAAAGTAGACAACATCAAAAGAATTATCTTCACAACAAGCCAAAAACGCTTCAAAATTTTGATGAACCACGTTTATACGCTTCATTGCATCGTTCAACTCTTGTACGTCACTTTCCCAATTTAAAAGCCCTTGTTTGACTAAATAAGCTACATAGCGGTTGCCTTCTAGTCCGACAACTTTCCCGCTTTCCCCTACCGCTGCGCTCGCCATCATACTATCCGATGCAAGACCAAGTGTACAGTCAAGCACGCTCATTCCTTTTTCTAAACCAGCAGCTTCAATAAACGGATCACGTTCTCCCCGCAGCCATCTCTTCACTCTAAACATAGCGGAGTTTGGATGAAAAAAAATAGGTTCCTCTTCGTTTTGAACGTGCAACTCTACTCTATTCTTACCGACAACCAGCACATCTGCAGCTTGAAGATTCTGAAGATCTGCAACGGATTTCTTCTCTCTTACTACAAAAGGTATACTTAAATCAGCGGCTACTTGTTTGGCTTTTACAATCATCTGTTCATTTGTTCGACCAGCAGTCGTAACAATCACTTTCATAACTCCCCCTACACTGTTTGGCTATTTACATAAAGAAAAAGGATGCCGATAGACATCCTTTTTCTTATAAAGTATATGCGATTTTTCTCTAAAAATCTATATACTAGATGTGACAAAAGCAGGACATTTTATGAACAGTGCTGCTTAAAGCCATTTAAAATGTTTTCAAAAATAACTTCTAACGGCTGACCTTCAATTTCATGTCGAGGAATAAAATGAACGACTTCTTTTCCTTTTAAAAGCGCCATAGACGGTGATGAAGGCTCAATGTCCCCAAAATATTCACGCATTTTAGCTGTTGCTTCCTTATCTTGGCCAGCAAAAACAGTTACCACTTGATCTGGTTTTTGCTCAGACTGTAAGTACGCTTGCGTTGCTGCAGGACGTGCTAAACCAGCAGCGCATCCACAAACTGAATTAACGACAACAAAAGTTGTGCCTTCTACGTTTTCCATAAAATCAACTACGGCTTCCTCTGTTGTTAATTCTTCATAACCAGCTTGAGTTAATTCTTGACGCATTGGTTTAACTAACTGACGCATATATTCTTCATATGCCATTGACATATTAACATTCCTCCTAACAATCATTCACGCTAAAAGCATACTATAAAAACCAGGAAAAATCTAGCTACTCACTCTTCAAATCCTTATCGCTGTCCCGTTCTCCTTTTCCATTTGACAAAAAAAGATTAAAACCGGGTCATATCATCTAATTTTTTTCCATAAAAATGTCGATTTTTACTATTAATATTCCATTTTTTGTACTATAGTAGTAAATAGTAGTTTAGTAGAAAGGATTTTCAAATTGAACCAGCGATTTAAACCGAACAAGCGATTTAAGCCAAACAAACGATTTTATGCATTTTTGTCTTTAGTGTTAGTGATCGTCGCTTCTTTGTTTTTTATTACAGAAGCCAAAGGAAGTGAATCCGCTGCATCTCAGCAAGTATTAGCATCTACTGCGTTGCCGCTGAAAGAAGCTACATCTTCAGCACAGCCTGAGAAGCTGCTTAATACACTTCATCATAATATGTATGTAGGAAATACGGTGAACGATCAAAATCAAGCTCTTACACAGCCTGTTTACCTTACGTTTGACGATGGTCCAACACCTGATACTCTTCATATTTTAGATGCTTTGCGTCAATATAACGTAAAAGCAACTTTCTTTATGTTAAAGCATCAAATTGACGCTCACCCTGAAATTGCTAAAAAAGTAGCACAGGAAGGACATGCCATCGGCTGTCACGGCGTCTCTCATGATATTCATGTCATGTATAGTGAAGACGGCGCCGCGTTAAAAGAAATGCAGGAGTGTCAAGCGACAGTGAAGAAAGTAACCGGTGTTGACAGTAAGTTAATCCGCGTTCCTTACGGCAGCGTTCCTTATTTAAAAGAGCCGCACCGTACAGAGTTGCTAAGCCACTTTAAATTATGGGACTGGAATGTAGACAGTGAAGACTGGGCACTTCGTTCTGCACCTAGAATTATTCAGGGCCTTGAACCTCATATTCAAGGGGTTAATTCCAATGGAAGAACACCAGTCATTTTATTTCATGATAAATCCTTTACGGCACAATCCCTTCCTGCTATTTTGACTTACTTAAAGCAGTCGGGCTATCAGCCTATTAAAATTGATAACACCATGCAGCCTATGCAGTTTCCAATTCCCGCTGCAAAACAGTCGTAAAAAAAGATCATTCAAGTGAATGATCTTTTTTTTATGCTTTTCTGCTTTCCGTCATTTGTTTCCAAACAGAACCTTTTGCTTCTTCTCCCCCTTCGATACGTTCAATTGCTAGCTTGATTTGTAAATCTACCTCAAATTCTTTATCATTCTCTGCTGCTTTTAATGCAGAAAGAGCCGTCTCGTCCCCTACCTCGTATAAATACATAGCTGCACGCCAGCGAACAAGCTTGTTTTTATCACCAAGAGCTTCACACATTGCCGGAATACCTTCTTCAAAACCTAAATCTGACATGCAGTCTCCAGCAGTACGGCGCACAGTGACTGATTTGTCTTTTAAGGCTTTGTATAAATAAGGCAGTACCGCTTTTGATTCAATCATTCCTAAGTAGACCGTAGCTAAGCGGCGAATAGATGCTTTTTCATCATCAAGCGCTTTATTTAAAACGTCTAAATCAGCTTCTGTTGGATCCATTTGTTCTAAATGGGCATAGCGCACTGACCAATCGTTGTCTTCTAGCATTTCTTCTGTAACTTTATAGGTTTTACGCGGTTGTACAACTTTTCCGCCTTCTTTTTCTTCTTGTGCATTAGCCACAAGGCGAGTTAATCTTTCTTGCGGATATGCTGCTGCTAGCTCTTCCACTACTTCGTCTCCGATAGCCGCTAACTCTCCGTAACGAACGCCTTGTTCTTTCCATTTCCGTTCTAATACCACATTATCTGAAAAACGTTGAAGTTCTGCTACCGCTTTTGCGAATCGTTCGGGGAGACCAAAGCGCTTTTCTTCATTTCCGTCCGTTAGCTTGACTTGCATCGGTACATTTTTGAACATTTGAACTGACACATTGACCTCACCAAAATGCTCATTCATTTTGTGCTGCTCGCTGCTGCTTTGCAAATCTTCACCAAACGCTGCACGAACTTGCGGCAAAATTTGCTTCCAGTCATATTTGGCATTTCGCTCTACTGCTAAGAAGTCCGCTACGTGGTAGACTCCTTTTACCCCTTCTACTTTCAAGATGTCTTGAACAACTTCAGGCGCTGCTTCAGCATTTTTTTCCGTATAGTTATTGCTTTTTCCGCCTGATAGCACTTCGTCTAAATTAATTTTCATTGTATTCGGACTTGGCGTTGGCTCAATTGATTTAATGTTCATATCGTATCGTACTCCTCTCATTAAAATTGTAGCATGTGCTTTATACTCAGTCTAACGACTTGTTTACGCGTTTTCAATTTCTTCAATCAGCTCTGAAAGCTCTGCCCAGCGATCAAGCAGTGCATTTAATTCTTCATTTGCTTTTTCTTGTTCTAACGATAGGTTATGCGCTTTTGTATAATCGCTGCCCACCTGTTCAATTTCACTTGTTAAGCGGTCAATTTCTTCTTCTTTTGCTGCAATATTATCTTCGATTTCTTCCCATTCTTTTTGTTCTTTATACGTTAAGCGACGCTTTTTTGTTTTCTCCGGCTGTTTTGGCTTTTCTTCTTTCACTTTAGCCTGCTGAACCATTGCCTGCTTCTTCTTCATCGCTTCTTCCAATTGATCTGTATAAGCGCCAAAATAAATCGAAATGTTTCCTTCTCCTTCAAAAACTAGTAAGTAATCTGCTACTTTATCCAAGAAATAGCGATCATGCGATACCGTGATCACAACACCTGGAAATTCTTCGAGGTAGTCTTCAAGCACCGTTAGCGTTTGAGTATCCAAATCATTAGTCGGCTCATCTAGAAGCAAAACATTTGGCGATGTCATTAATAATTTCAATAAGTATAAACGACGGCGCTCTCCTCCGGACAATTTTTGAATCGGTGTTCCGTGCGTATGTGAAGGAAATAGAAATCTCTCAAGCATTTGCGACGCAGAGATCATTTTTCCATCCGTCGTATGCACAACTTCTGCCGATTCTTTAATATAATCAAGCATGCGTTGATTCAAGTCCATATCATCGCTTTCTTGGGTATAGTAAGCAACTTTAACCGTTTGTCCTCTGTCAATTTCACCGCTGTCCGGCTCAATGCGTCCTGCAATCATATTCAACAGGGTAGACTTTCCGCTTCCATTTTTTCCGACAATTCCAATTCGATCTTGTTTTTTCACGATGTGCGTAAAATCTGAAAGAATGATTTTATTTTCATACGTCTTAGACACATCTTTTAATTCAAACACTTTTTTCCCAAGGCGACTGCCTGCTAAACTTAAATCCAGTGATTCTTTTTCAGAGGAATCGATTTTCCCTTCTAATTCATCAAATCGCTGGATACGCGCTTTTTGCTTAGTCGTACGCGCTTTTGCTCCTCTGCGAATCCAAGCCAATTCATTGCGGTATAAGTTGCTTAATTTTGCTTGAGTTGCTTTTTCCTGCTCTTCTCGAATCGCTTTTCCTTCTAGAAAAGCACCATAGTTTCCTTTATAGCTATATAAATTCCCACCGTCTAATTCAAAAATTCGGTTTGTAACAGCATCCAAGAAATAGCGATCATGAGTAACAAGCAGCACGGCTCCTTGATATTTGGATAAATATTCTTCGAGCCATTTAACGGTCTCATAATCTAAGTGGTTAGTCGGCTCATCTAAGATCAGTAAATCAGGTGTTTGAATTAGGCTTTGCGCAATGGACACGCGCTTTTTCTGTCCACCTGAAAGCTCACCAATTTTTGCACTCATATTTGAAATTCCAAGCTTTGTTAAAATCGACTGTGCGTTAGAATTGGCTTCCCATGCGTTCATCGCATCCATTTTCTGCTGTAAATCATACAATGTTTGCTGATTTCTTTCGTTTGCAGAGTCTTGCTCTAACGCATACAGAGCTAGCTCATAGTTTTTTAATAAGTTAAGAAGAGGCGTATCTCCGCTGAAAACTTGCTCCAGAACCGTTAAGTCTTCATCAAAATCCGGATGCTGCGGTAAATATGTCACGCTGTAGTCTTTAGCATGAACAATATCTCCTTCGTCTCCGAGCTCTAAACCTGCGATAATTTTAAGAAGCGTTGATTTCCCTGTTCCGTTTACACCGATTAAGCCGATTCGCTCATTTTCCGTAATGGTAAATGTTAGTTGATGAAACAGCTCTTTTTCTCCATACGTTTTTGTTAAGTTTTCAACAGTCAGCATTTTCATAATGATAATTCCACTCTTTCTTAAATTGAACTAAAAATTCTTTCATATATGTATGTCGCTCTTGCGCTAGAGACCGTGCTGTTTGAGTATTCATTAACGCAGTGAGCTTTAATAACTTTTCATAAAAGTGTGCAATAGCCGTTGATTTGCCGTGTCTATATTCTTCTTCCGTCATCTCACTTCGTACAGCAATGTTTTCATCATACAAAGCCGTGCCTTTAGCACCTGCATACGTAAACGTACGTGCGATACCAATTGCACCAATCGCATCTAAACGATCTGCATCTTGAACAATTTCACCTTCAAGCGTATCCATAGCCGGACGGTTTCCGCCTTTAAATGACATCGTTTGTAAAATGTGAACGATATGCTTGCAGTTCTCTTCTTCTACCTGATGACTCTTCAGCCACTCCCACACTTCTTCGTACGCCTTTTCAACATCTTCCACTAGCTTATCATCTACAACATCGTGTAAAAGTGCGGCTAGTTCGATAACTTCCCGATTGCCGCCTTCTTTTTTATATAAAAGCACTGCATTTCGACGCACGCGATCGATATGCTGCCAGTCATGACCCGTTGTGTCATGCGCAAGCTTTGCTTGAACCCACTTTTCCGTTTCCACTATTTTATTCATTTGCTCACCTCAATTATATCCACCATTATTTTAGCACAAAGTGAGGCGCTCGTCTCACTGACAGCGGATCACCGTCTGAAAACCCTTGCTTAAAAATAAAAAACAGATGGAGATCCACCTGCTTTTACAGCAATTCTTTTATATCTTTTTGAATATCTTTTGGTGCAGTTTGAGGTGCGTATCGCTTCACAACTTCACCTTGACGATTCACTAAAAACTTTGTAAAATTCCACTTTATCCCTTTGGAACCTAGTAGGCCCGGTGCTTGTTCTGCTAAGTATGTAAATAACGGGTGTGCATGCTCCCCTTTTACATCTACCTTTGCAAACATCGGAAACGAAACGCCATAGTTTAACTCGCAAAATTGTTCAATATCATTTGAACTTCCTGGCTCTTGACCACCGAACTGATTGCAAGGAAAACCTAGAACCGTTAGACCGTTTTCTTTTTCTTCTTCGTACAGCGCCTGCAAATCTTTATATTGAGGGGTGAAGCCGCACTTGCTAGCTGTATTTACAATCAACAGCACGTCACCTTGATAGTTAGATAGCGATACGTTTTCGTCTTTAATTGTTTTTGCCGAGTATTCATACACGCTCATCAAAACGCCTCCTTTTCCCTATTGTAATTCACTTTATTTCGGAAATACAACTGAAACGCTCTTATGATTTGTCGTAAAGAACCTTTAGCTGATCAGTCGTTTGCAGCATGTAATCAATCATCTCGATTAAATCTCCTACTTGGTCTTCGTAAATAAACCGGTTAAAGGTTACCTCAATATTGTTTTCATATTCGCTTCCTCCGACTTCATGAGTAATACGCTGCTTCACAACTCTTGTTGTTCCCCAGATCCGCTCACACATTTCCTGGATGTTTTGAAACTCAGCTTCTTCAAACGGTTTTTGTTTTTTTAGCTGAAAGTGAATATAAACTGTACACCCTGGTTTTTCTACACGGGAAGGCGTTAATTCAGCATGAATGTTGTCTAAGTCGGTTGATAAAGTTAGCGACGCGGTACAGCAAAAATGCTGTTGAAAAGAAATGCGGTACGTTCGAGTAAACTGAGCTAAGTCTACAAAATCTTCGCGATTCGTAACAGATACTTGCCCAGACAAGTCAAGATCATAGATCTCTCCTTCTACAACAACTTTTAAATTATCAAATACAATTGGATCAAACATTTCAACTACTTCCTTTTTTATAAAATACGAACAGTCAGCTCTTCTTCTTTCTTGCCAAATTAATTCATAACATACCTGTTATTTTGTTTTATATTGCAAGAAAGAGATTGAGACACAACTAAGTCCACCCAATCTACATCTAGAAGCCACTACACCCATGAAACTTCTTTTTACCATAACTATGAAAAAATCCGAACGAGTTTGATTCTTCATCAAGAATCTTGCTTCATCGTTCGGATTTTCCTTCAACTAAAACACTCTTACCCTAGCCTCTTCTCTTAAAAAATCCCTAGTGCATGTCCATTCTCGTCAATATCCATATTGAGCGCAGCAGGTTTTTTTGGAAGGCCAGGCATTGTCATAATTGAACCTGTTAGCGCCACGAGAAACCCAGCTCCGAGTGAAGGACGGAATTCCCTTACCGTAATCTTAAAATCAGTTGGTCGCCCAAGCTTCGTCTGATCATCACTTAACGAATACTGCGTTTTGGCCATACAGATTGGCAGGTGATCCCATCCGTTTGCTTCAAATTGCTGTATTTGCTTTAACGCTTTTGGAGCAAAATCTACGCCTTGTGCTCCGTATACGGTTTTAGCAATAGCTTCTACTTTTTCTGGAATCGAAGCTGACACATCGTAAAGAGGAGAAAACTGACTTTCTGTCTCGTTCATGACTTCAAGAATTTTTTCAGCAAGCATGATGCCGCCTTCTCCACCTTTTTCCCATACTTCTGTTAAAGCAACTGGAACATTCTTTGAAGCACACCAATTCATAAGCGCTTCTACTTCACCTTTTGAGTCCGTCACAAAACGGTTCACGGCTACAACGTAAGGAACGCCGAATGCCTGAATCGTTTCAATATGTTTTTCAAGATTTTCAATTCCCGCTTCTAAAGCCTCAATGTTTTCTTCATTTAAACGCTCTTTAGGAACGCCCCCATGCATTTTCAGAGCGCGGATTGTCGCAACGATTACTACCGTTTCGGGTTTAATATCTGCCATACGAGCTTTAATATTTAGGAATTTTTCTGCGCCTAAATCTGCCCCAAATCCCGCTTCTGTTACTACATAGTCGCCTAGTTTTGCAGCCATTTTTGTGGCAATGACGCTATTGCAGCCGTGGGCAATATTAGCAAAAGGACCTCCGTGAATGAGGGCTGGAGTGTGTTCCAACGTCTGTACAAGGTTTGGTTTAATCGCATCTTTTAAAAGAAGAGTAAGCGCTCCTTGTGCACCTAAGTCTGCAACCGTTACAGGCTCATTGTCCATGTTATAAGCTACCACAATAGACGCTAAGCGACGCTTCAAGTCTTGTAAATCTGACGCTAAGCAGAAAATAGCCATAATTTCTGATGCCACCGTAATATCAAATCCATCTTCTCGAGGAACACCCTGCATCGGACCGCCTAATCCAATGACGACCTGACGCAACGCGCGGTCGTTTAAATCCACCACTCGTTTCCAGGTGATTTTACGTGTATCAATACGCAATTCATTGCCTTGATGTATATGGTTATCTAAAATAGCCGCCAGCGCGTTGTTAGCTGTTGTGATGGCATGCAGGTCTCCAGTAAAGTGTAAGTTAATATCCTCCATCGGAAGCACTTGAGCATAACCGCCGCCAGCGGCACCTCCTTTAATTCCCATTACCGGACCAAGAGATGGTTCACGCATGGCGACAATCGCTTTTTTACCTAATCTATGTAATGCCTGAGCTAAGCCGACTGTCACTGTCGACTTCCCTTCTCCTGCTGGAGTTGGATTAATAGCTGTAACTAAAATCACTTTTCCATCTTGTTTTGTGTGTAAACGTTCCATAACGGACAAAGAAAGCTTGGCTTTATAATGTCCGTACGGCTCTAGCTCGGTCTCTAAAATATCCAGCTGCTCGGCAATCTCTTTAATCGGTTTAATGGTTGCCTCTTGTGCAATTTGCAAATCACTTTTTATTTGCTTCTTAGTTGTCATATAAAAACCCCTTTTCTGCTGAGAATTCTTTTTAAACACTTCATCAAAAAAGGATAAAATCCATTTTCTGGGGGAGATATGAAGTTTAATGAATACAGGATGCGCTGTAAATTTTACTGAGTTTCAGTCAAGCAAAAAAAGCACAGCGACGCTCCAGTTTAACCTTATTGTACCATTTCATTTTAGCCATTACGCACATTAATGCTCTTTTTTTTCAAAATTCAATTGCTTAATATTCTGTATATTCCTATAATAGTATATTGTACATAAATGTTGAACCTCATTTTCACGTGAGAAAGAACATTTATACGCGTCATTACTTCGAAATCGAATAGGAGGAATTTTATTGCCTATTAATATTCCACGTGATCTTCCGGCAAAAGAAATTTTAGAAAAAGAGAGAATTTTCATCATGGACGACGTGCGCGCGGTTAACCAAGAAATTCGCCCGCTTAATATTGTTATCCTAAACTTAATGCCGGAAAAAGAAAAAGCTGAAACGCAATTATTACGTTTACTCGGGAACTCGCCGCTGCAAGTGCATATTACACTTCTTTACACAGCAAGCCATAAAGCAAAAACAACGAGTAAAAATCACCTAGATCAGTTTTATAAAACGTTTGAACAAATTAAAGAACGAAAATATGACGGAATGATTATTACAGGGGCACCTGTAGAACATATACCATTTGAAGAAGTAAACTACTGGAAAGAACTTCAAGAAATTATGGATTGGTGTAAAACAAATGTGACTTCTACCCTTCATATCTGTTGGGGAGCTCAAGCCGGACTTTATCATCACTTTGGCATTGACAAGCGACCTCTTTCTGATAAATGCACGGGTGTATTTACGCATGTGGTATCGAGTGAAGAACCGATTAAGCTGCTGCGAGGATTTGATGATGTCTTTTATTCTCCTCATTCTCGTCACACCGACGTCGACATGAATGAAGTAAAAAACCATCCTGGGCTTGAGCTTCTTTCCTACTCTGAAGAAGCTGGTGTTTATATGGCGATGTCTAAAGACGAAAAGTTTGTTTTCGTTACAGGTCACCCAGAGTACGACGTTCAAACACTGCAGGAAGAATTTCTTCGAGATACAGAAAGAGGGCTAGAACCAAAGCTTCCGGAACACTATTTCCCAAACAATGATCCTGACAAAAACCCTTTAAAAACATGGCGTTCTCATGCCAACCTGCTGTTTATGAATTGGTTGAACTATTATGTTTACCAAGAGACTCCATATCTGTGGGAATGAAAGAACCGATCTGTCCCAGTATTCAATTAAATTACGCATGCTCTTTTTTGTGTTAAAACTGCAGCAGCCGAGAAACAAACTAAAAAACCTGCTACTCCAAACAAGTAGCAGGTTTTCTATTACTAATTCTTCTTTATTCCGCAATTAAAGCTTCCTTTCAGAAATTCAGCATCAACAACACTGCTTTTGAAATCCAACATTCACATACTATTTCTTATTCCCCCTTTTCATCTTCATTTAGTTTTGTTTCATCCATTTCCTTCGTTTGTTCTTCTATCATTGTGTCCAGCCACTGGGGCGGCTTACCGTCTTGGCTTTCATTGTATACTTCCGATATACCTTTTTCTTCCAAAGAGGATAAGATGTCATGAATGTCATTTTGATTACCTAAAATATTGCCGAATCCTTGACTCACTTTTTTATGACTTCTAAAGTTTGTCGGAAAGTTATTGCCAAAATTCACAGCTGAAGCATCTTCGATTGTGCCAATGTGGATGTCACCTATGCTAAAAGTGGATTCTAGAGCTTGATCAGGCTCCCTCATTTCTTCCGTATGGATTAGTCTGTAAGGAACGCTTCTTTCATTAATTTTAACTGATATTTCAGAAGGGCCCTTTTCTTTATTTTTTGCTTTATTATTTTGACTACCCGATTTCCCATTAACATCAGAGTCATTTGTTGTTTGTTTACCTTTCTTTACCGGCGCTTGATATCGATTCGTTTGCGCAGGAAAAGTATTACCAATATTCAACGTTCCACTGAGTTCCTTTACATCAATATGTTCTAAATAATAAGACAGTTCGTCCAAGTTCAGTGTTTCAACGTTCTTTATATCCAAATGAAAAGAGTGGACCTTTTCTTTTGAAAGTTCATGCAGGTTTTTTTCTAAACTTGTGAGCCTTTTTTCAATGTTTTGGAGTATATTCAGCACCTTTTCATCCATAGAGTTTGACCCCTTATTTGATTTAACACTTTTAGCCCATTTACAACATATAGTAGTGTATTAGATAACTTGAACTAATGTCTCATATGTATCGGGAGGAATTATGAAAATACACCTTTGTTCTCCTCAAATCGTTTTTGATGATCTCACCGTAAATGCGGTTAAAAACAACGCAGGAGTTTTTATAGGGAAGAATGTTCAACAAAATTGGGAAACTACGATCAGCAGCAGTAATTCAGGTTTCGGCACAATTTCGGGAGATGATAATCAACTATCCTATAACACACATCTTGTTCTTGGTGAAGATGATGTAAATGATTCTTTTGAGCAAGTCGCAAAGAAAGCTTAACTCTACGTTCTTATTCATCATTCTTTTTAGGGATTTTCGCCACGGTGGTATTATTTAAAATTTTATTAGAATCACCAACTATTTTTCCGAAACCGTCAGAAATTCGACTTTTATGACTCCATTTATATTGAATATTAACGCCATAAAATAGGCCTGAACTGTTTTGAATTTTATTTACTTTGATGGAATGATAGTGAATATTAGACATAAAAACACCTCACAGACAGCAGTTTACTTCATCACATTCAATATAAAACTGAAAATACATTATCTTATGTTTAAATTCTTATCTGTTTACCTCAAATTGAACGTCTCTTTAATCATTTGAGCTTTTACGTCTTTTCTATGATACTTACTCCGTTTACGATAAAAGTATTCCTGTCATTACCTTTTGGTCTATGTTAATAGCTGCGATTACATCCTAAAATAAGCTAGCAAAAAACCATCTGTATAAAAGATGGTTTAACTCTATTACTAATCTATTCTCGCCACTCTGACAGAATAATAAGAGTGCTTAAAGGGGTATTTGCAGAACCCGTTTTTCCTCATTTAACTTTGTGTAACAGGGGCGTTGTTGACATCTATATTTTCAGAAAAATAGGAATCAACGACGTCATTATCGTTAATAACATTTACCATTTGAGAGGCAAAGTTATTATAGCCAATTATTTCACCAAACCCCGTATTACTTTTCCAATTCACTTCCCAATCTGATTGAGTATTTTCTCCTGTGAAAATACCAGAGTTATTAGAAATATACGTAACATTAAGATTAGTAAATTTTATAATCAACTTTTCTCAACTTCTTTCATCTTCTTTTCCTAGAACTGAGAAACTGGCTGAGGATTAATATTTTCCGGCTGAGTAATTGGCGTATCACAAACATCCTGATCATTAATGATATTTGTGCTGCCCAATATAGCTGAATTTATAGCAAAACCGTTTCCTAAGTTAAATTTACCTTGGGAATTCCAATCTGGCTGGCTATTTTGACCTGAAGCAATTACTGAATTGGACACCATACTTACCACGTTTATTTGGTTGAAAATGACGGAAACAGGCATTAGTCAATTCCTCCGTTTTCTAAAATTTTAATATAGTGTATGCTTCCTTTTAAAGTATGGTTCAATCGATTTTCTGCAATCAAAAATGTTAGTTAGGTCTTACAATTAGTCATTATACCTACTCTTCTTATAAATCGTTTTGCACTTGCCCTAATCAGCAAGCCTGAAGGGCGAAATTTATTGATTATCCTTAGGAAAAAAATTATTTAGCTATCTTTTTGCACAGCTATGTTTTTCTTTTTAATTTTCATTTAGAACATAGTTTTATCAAATAAACAGAGAGATTGAGACATAACGAAATCGATCTACAGACAAACAAATGAAATAAATGGTCTAATATGGATCGCTTGTTTCACCACTGTTGATTTCCGTACAAGACTTCGCTTTCCGCGGGCGGCCGATGAGCCTCCTCGCCGCTTCTGTTCCTGCAGGGTCTCACCTTTTCCGCTTTTCCCCAGAAGTCTTCACCTTACCCTCCAATCAACAGCTAGAAGCACCTACATACTGCCTACGTTCACTCTACCAATGAAAAAATCCGAACGCGTTTGATTCTTGGTGGAGAATCAAACGCGTTCGGATTTTCTTGTCCCAGCTTTTTTAAAGTTCTTTAATATATTCAATGACCGAATCTGGAAATTCGTTTCGAATTCCGCAATTCCCACAATAAAATCCGCTATATTCGTCTGTCGCAACGTACTGTCTTAAAAGAAACAATGTTAACCTGTTTGGGAGACCGCATTCTGTGCAAAACGCCAGGTATTTGCTGCGCTGTCTGTTTGCTGACATACGTTTCATCCTTTCGATTAACTATAGAAAGCGTTTTCTTATTTATATGGAGCTTTCTTGTTAGTTTATGACAGCAATTACGGTCTATCTCCAATTATTGTCGCGACGAGAAGGGCGGAATAAACGCAGAATTAAATTAATTATAAGCACAATAGCTAAAATGTTAATTAACAACCCAAAAATCCCGCCCAGTGCACCCATATGACCAAGCAAACCGCCAAATAACATCCCTGCCAGGCCGCCATAAAGCAGTCCACGAGCGAATCCTCCTCGTTTTGAACGGGTAACGCCTCGATTTACAGTTCCATTTCTGCGGTTTGAAAAATTAGACCTCGGCTCATTTTGTCTAACACTTGGCTGTCTATTAAACGACCGCTTCCCCGAACGATACGACCTTGCACTTGCGTTATAGTCATCATGATAGGAAATATATTCAGCTAAGGGAGATAAACTTAGCGAAAAAATCAATGCTACGGCAATCATT
The DNA here is from genome assembly GCF_057586255.1 of Priestia sp. SRI_019. NCBI lineage: Bacteria > Bacillati > Bacillota > Bacilli > Caryophanales > Bacillaceae > Priestia > Priestia sp. SRI_019. The sequence goes on from NZ_JBYCZN010000002.1 coordinate 814,441, forward strand.
ATTTTTTTCATCTGCTTTTTCCTTTCTTCACCTAATAGTAACTGTTTATTATAGTACGCTGTTTCATTCATATCATACGCTTTGACACAAAAGGGAAATTCAGCTTCATACAAAATTTTTAATCGGGTATCATAACGTTATACTTTGCCCTAGAAAGGAGCGTGCATGTACATGATACGAAAAATTAGCGTACTGCTTTTCACACTGTGTTTCTTATTTAATGGAGCCCTTCCTGCACTATGTAAAGCGGAACAAGTAAAAAATGTAGCTGTGCGTGACCGTTTGCTTTATCAAGGTAATAACCAACTAAAGCAAACCGCCCTAACATTTGATGATGGACCGGATCCGCGCTTTACTCCACATGTATTGGATCAATTGAAAAAGCATGGTATTAAAGCAACCTTTTTTCTTATTGGGGCAAAAGCTCACGAACACCCTGAGCTGGTGAAAAGAATGGTAGCCGAAGGTCATGCTGTTGGGATTCATACCTATTGGCACCCCAATTTACTAAAGGAATCTACTGAAAAGTTTCACTGGGAAATTGCCAAAACTCAGGCTATTATTAAAAACATTACCGGTTTTGAAACACAGCTGTTTCGTCCTCCATATGGAAATTTAACGAAAGAAATGATCAACGAGCTGCCAAATGAAAATGTCTATGCGATTAACTGGTCTTCTGATTCATTAGACTGGAAGCAAATCCCAGAAACAGAAATCACCAATAATGTATTTAAGAACATGCATGCCGGAACAATTGTTTTGATGCACGACGGCGGCCATTGGACCATGGACCTTTCTAACACCGCAAAGTCACTGGATACCATCATTCCTAGACTTAAGCAAGAAGGATATCATTTTGTGACCGTCCCAGAACTTTTGCACATCCCTTATCCAAAAAATTAAGCTCCAAAGAGTTTCTGATTTAGAAACTCTTTGGAGCTTTACGATTTCCCTTGATAGAAAGTAAATATGCCTCTCCTACAAAAAGAGCGTGTCAAAAGATCTAATTCAAATCCATCTTAACACTCAAAAATATGCCTTATTTCTTCAAAACATTATCATACTAAAGATACAAAAAGAGACATTCTTTTTTTGTTCCATCCCTCTACAATAGAGGGAATTTACGGATAACCTCTAAAATAGGTTTTAAGTTGCATGATTAGGAGTAAATATTACTATAACTACTCTCATATTTTTAGACAAGCTGCATATATATAAAATGAGAGAGTCGAACGCATTCCACATATCCCTAAATTTCTTCTTCTCACAAAAAAATTGACGAACTTTTTTTGTCAACAGGTGCGTATAGATATGATAGAATTCCTATATAATGACCTGGATTCATTTCTAAACAAGGAGTTTTGACTATGATTAATGAACAAGAGACGTTGTTATTTATTAAAGAACTTGGCCGCTTGTTGAAAGACTATCAAAACTGTTCAAACGCCTCTGTAAAAAGTGAAATATATAAAGATATCGTGTTGTTGAGCAATGTTATCCAGTTAGATCACGTGAACGTTTCTTACGCTTAGAAAATCCTTTTTATTTCTTTATAAATTTCAGTTTTTCTACTATAACTACAGAAAAGGAAGAAAGGAGACGATTTCCATCCATCTCCTTTCTTCCTTTTCTCGTTATCGGTTTTTATGGTTATTTAGAACATAGTTTTATTAAAATTATTGTAGAGCTTTTCGAGTGTTTTCGGTCCAACTATTCCATCTACCTGCAGATAAAGTGCTTGTTGAAAAGCTTTTACCGCTTTGAAAGTGGAAGACCCGAATATACCGTCTGCGCCTCCAAAAAGAGAATAACCTAAGTGAATAAGCATACGCTGAATTAACTGTACGTGATTTCCTCGATCTCCGTATTTAATTAACATGCTTGAAGCCTTTGGCGTCTGTTTTTTAGGTCCTTTTCCACTTCGAAGCTCCGACAAAGATAAACCGAATGTATATTGAAAATGAGGGTAATCTTTTAAGCTTGTCCAATCTCCTCCCCATTCCAACCCAATCCTTTTTCCTATCTCTCCCGCTTTGTCCCATCTTCGATCAATGGTCCAGTCAACTTTTCCGTCGTTATCGAGCAGCGCAATGTCAAAAGCTAGTCCATAGTTGTGATAAGAATACCCGCCTTTGGCATTAGTCACAATACTTCCTGGTGTTGTTCGGCCTTGTGAATATAGTTTGTGCTGATGCGCTATCGATCTAAATCCTTCAGTGATACTAACAAATATGCTTTCTTTATATGCTTGCCCAATGAGCTCGTACGCTTTTTCCTGCACTATTTCATGTACATCTTGCAACTTATTTTCTGCTTTTTGTAACAGCTTGTCTAATGATAAATCACTCATACTCCCCACTCCTTAACTAGATGGCTTCTCCTTATATATACGTATAAGACGAACTCTAAGGGAGGCATCCAGTATCAGTTTATGCGGGAAGCAGTTAAGTTGTGCAACATGGAGAGCTGCTGTTATTTCAGCACCCAGTGGCTGATAGCCTTCGCTACTCCGTTATTGACATTTGTATCTGTCACCCAGTCCGCTGCTTCTTTTACAGCTTCCTGAGCATTTCCCATGGCGATTCCACACCCTGCCGCTTCAATCATAGCCATATCATTTAAGCTGTCTCCCATGGCAATGACTTCATCCATTGAAATGCCCAAACGTTCACATACGGTCATGATCCCTTTTGCTTTGTTAATACCAAGTGCATTAATTTCTAGATTCGTTAAACTAGAGTTGCTAATTTCAAAATCTGAAATGCCTGCTATTTGTTTCAGCACATCTTCTCGTAAAGCATCATCTGGAATATCGTAGCCAAACTTCAGCCATTCCTGTGAGGCAATATCTTCTGGAAATTCGTCTCTCCATACTTTATCCGTAGTCACCGCCCAAAAGTTAAGCTTATGCTCTTGCGTTAAATTCCACATCTTCTCTATATAAGCAGCATCAATTAACTTTCGTTCTACAAGCTCTCCAGATTCATCCCAAATTTCACTTCCGTTTACTGTAATAAGGTAAGAAGATAGCTGAAGAGACTGCGCATATTCACGGCATGTTAAAAGAGATCGTCCCGTGCTTAGCACCACATGAACACCTTGTTCTTGAGCTTTAGCAATGGCATCACGATTTTCTTTAGAAATTTCTTGCTGATTGTTCAGCAGCGTTCCATCCATATCTAGTGCGATCAGTTTAAATTCTTTCTTTTCATTTGTTTGCATCTTTCTCTCTCCTTCTCTTCAATAGTAGGTATGACATTACGCTGAGCATTTGACTTACACTATGTAACTCTTATTATAACTGTAGCACAGGAGCATTTCGCTCTGCATCAGATAAGCGTTAAAATGGTCAATTATTCTACGGGGAATAATTGAAGGAAAACAAAATAGCTTTGCCGTAATTTACATATAACGCTTTTCATTTTTAGTTATTTCAACTAGAATTTTGGTAAAAGGATGTGAATGTTATGAATACTATTATTTCACCAGCAGACTTACATACTGCATTACAGCAACCTCAACACTCCATTGTGTTGCTTGACTGCCGATTTACCCTTGGAAATTCTGAGGCAGGCGCAAGCGCTTATCAAAAGGAGCACCTCCCGCATGCTCATTACTTGGATTTAGAGAAAGATTTGTCTTCTGCAGCTGCTTCTCCCGGAGGCAGACACCCGCTGCCTGACGTTCAAAAGCTAGCTCAAAAGCTCGGCAGCTTAGGAATTAATGCTGATTCAAAAATCGTCGTTTATGATGAACAAAACGGAATGATGGCTTCAAGAGCATGGTGGCTACTGCGATATATAGGAATTGAAGACGTGAAAATTTTAAATGGAGGTTTTAATAAATGGAAGCAATCGGGATATGAAACAACGAAGAACGTACCAGAAGCTTCTCCTCAAACGTTTGTACCTTTCGTTCAACAAGATTGGGGACTCGCAGGAGTTGAATACGTAAAAGAGAATCTTCATAACCCTAATGTTGTTCTTATCGACTCTCGTGAAAAAAGGAGATATCTCGGCTTAGAAGAACCCATTGATTTTGTAGCAGGACATATCCCAGGCGCCATTCATTCTTTCTGGCAAGATGTGTTAACTTCAGAAGGTTTGTGGAAAACAGATAAAGAGTGGAAGGAAATGTTTTCAGCTATTGATTCTCACGCTGAAATCATTGTATACTGCGGATCGGGTGTATCTGCTTGCCCGAACGTTTTAGCTTTAAAATCAGCAGGTTTTCCAAATGTAAAATTATATGCCGGCAGCTGGAGCGATTGGATTAGCTATCGTGACAATCCAATCGAGAAAAACAGATAGACAAAGAAGGCTCAGTCTCACCAAAAGTATAGAGGCTGAACCTTCTCTTTTTGTATTCTTCTTATTAGGCGCATGTTATTTACTAAGCCTTAACATAAAATCATGAAGCCGCTCTAAGGTAAGCAAATTTTGATTACATGCTTCGCTATCTTGACAAATATAATTTCCTCGTTGTGTAAATGTCCCTTGAACAGTTCCTTTGATTTCAGCAGTGAACATACCGACTTCCTCGTAGCTGTGGCAAAGTGTGCATATTCCCTTCTGGTTGATAGGTTTAAACGTTCCTTGAATACCTTTTAACTTCTGGGTATCCGGATCCTGCGCTACGATAAACTTTCTGTTTGAGCCTTTATCGATCCAGCTGACATAGGAAATGCTCGTTAGATCAATGCTATCAGCAGAAGGGACTTTTAACTTTTTCACTTTTGGAAACAGCTTTTTCACGCCAGCTTCTGTAAAAGATTTAAATGGAATCACGTAAGGCTTTATCGTTTCTAAAAACACCTCTGCTTGCTCCTTATTTCTAACCTCAGCAACTGACAGCAGTAATTCTTCCTGTTCATCGCTAAGAACATCAAACACATTTAATACTTTTTCTTTTGCAAGAGCTTTTAAAGCCTGCAGCACATCAGAATTGTTTACTGTTCCATGCCCATTGATAAGAATTTGCGCTTGGCTTTTGATAAAATTATATTGATCATTTCTTATAAACGCTTCCACGTTCTTCACTCCTTCTTCATTTAATCAGCTACTTTTTACTTTACCGTACGGATTCCTTTTATGAAATGTAAAAAATAAATCAGAAATAAACTATACCTAAAAAAGCGCAGGCATTCAGTTGCCAGCGCTTGATTTCTACCGTTGCTTTTTATATACAATTTTTTTGATGGTTTCGGTTGATAAAAAGTATTCACGGGCTAGTTCCTCAATTGAAGTTCCTTTTTCAAACAAATTCTTAATCCGTTCGTTTCGCTCGTCAATCAACTTTCTTCCACCAGAGCAAGTTCCCCATTTTCTTTTTGCCTTCTGCGGCTTTGGAATATAAATGGTTTCTCCTTGAATGTATTTTTGAATTTCACTAATCAGCTCTTCAGGTAAAATATTTGTTGCTTTTACATACGTCATTTCTGCCAGCTCCTTATGTGGTTTTGCTTATACAATAAGGGGCAAAGCCGTATATATTAGAAATGAGATATGCGCGGTTAGGCGATGTCTATTACTAAACCGTCCACCCCATGCAAAGTATCGCCTTTCTAATATCAGGCTTTGCATGAGACGCTGCAGTATCCGGTAAACATCTTTTATTTACCATTTATTACACCTCCACTTTACATCGAATGTAAACCAAACTTGTATAAAATTACAATTATTGGCTCAGATTTTATTATAAGCTATCTATAATCTTGCACACAATACCTTCTTATTTATAAAACTGACCCCATAAATAAAACGAACTTGCAGGGAGCTCGTTGTTCTCCCTGCAAGTTCGTTTTATTTTTGTTATGAACGCTTCTGCTTTTTGTTAGCTGAACTGCTTTGAACACCTTGTTCAGAAGTGGTCGTCCCTTGTCCTTCTACATTTGGTGAACCCAGCTCTGATTTTGAGCGGTCTTTTTTAATTTTACTCATGTCACTCACCTCCAGTTTGTAGTGTACCCTTTGTACAGCTACATATAAGGAGAGGTGTGCTGTTTTTATTGTTTCTTGAGCATAAATAGCCATAGAAACGTTAAGGCTTGCTTTAATTCATTTGGGAGCTGTCCAATCAGTTTATCTGTAACATTTCGCTTATATACACCTTCGCCATCGATTACTTCCCATCCATTTTCTTTTGCAAGCTGTTCAAACTCCCACGGCATCATCGTATTGCAAATAACGTCTTCACCATATAGTCTTTGAAAACTATTGGTACGAGGCTGAGCAGTTGGTCCAAGAATACCTACACATGCATATCCTCCTGTTTTTACAACTCGGTGCAATTCCTTCAAAGCTAATCGCGGGTGCTCCGTCCATTCTAGGGCGTTGATTACCATAACCCCTTCTACTGATTCAGAAGACAGCGGAAGCTGCATAATATCAGCTTGAGCGAACGACAAATTTTCACTTTTATGCAGCTGGGATGCTTTTTGAATCATTTCTTCTGATAAATCAAGACCGACTGCTTTATATCCAGAAGCAGCTAGAAGAGACGTTCCAAACCCATCACCGCAGCCCACGTCTGCCACTATACCACCTGATTTAAGATGTTTTTGAATAAATGGAATCACTGTTTTCCGACTTCCGTTTTTCCACATCTCTTCACTTCGGCTATTCCAAAATGAGACTTTTTGATTCCATTCGTCTTGAGCTTGATCATGCCAATTAAATGTTGTCATTTTTTATCCCCTTTGCACTCTTTTCTTTACCTTATCACTTTTTATAATGAATAAAAACGACTATTTCAGCAACCATATAGATGTAAAGGAAGGTGTTTATTTGTATGAAAGAACGTTTCGTTGCAGTACGTAAAAATGCAGACGGTGACCTCTTAGAATTCCAAACGGCTTCAGGAGACGTTTTAACCTATGAAGAAGCGTTAAAGAAAGTAGAAGCCGGGGACGTTGAGCATGTGAGTACCTTTGTAGGGAAAGACGGCGGTACGTATATTCGCAGTATTCCTGATCATGACAAAACAAATAATCTCGATGCATTGCCATCGTTTTAAAGGAGAATGAAGATGACTAAAAAGAATAACAAAGGAAGCGCTAATCAAAGTAATCCAAAAACGCAGCACCATCTTGTTGAAATGGGTGAAGAAATTTCAAGCGGGGATAATTCAAAAGGAAACAAACGCAACAAAGATCAGTCAAGTAAAACACAATAAAAAAAGCCGTGCTTCTTAGCACGGCTTTTTTTATTAATGTTGGCTTGGAAGACCTAATGTTGAAAAATCTCCTGTTGCTACGCTTGTTCCAACTGAAGCAACACCTGCTACTAATGTAAACGCTAATGCCATACCGACTAATACTTTTTTCATAATTATTTCCTCCTCTTTCTTTGATTTGACTCTAGTGTATCACAGGATAAAAGTAGATGAATTCCTTTCTATCAGCATTTATCCCCTTAAAATCATGGATTTCCTCCATTTTAATAGAAATTTCTCAAAAATTATAATGATAGGAATATTTTAAACAAATAGAGCTTCAAGTTCTTTTTCTACTAGCTTGACAAATCGCTCATTTCGTTGCAGGGTGAAAATGGTCATAGACTTTTCCATATATTCTTTACCTTGTTCAATTTTACCTAATTTGATTAAGCTCTCTCCTGCTTGGTAATGAAGTTCTCCAAATAAATACATTGATTCATTACTAATGCACAAATCGATTCCTCGGTTGCTATATATTAATGATTCATCATAGTTACTCATATCTCCAAGCGTTTTGGCAAGTGCATTTAGAATTCTAATTTTTATATTTTCGTCTTTTGTTTGGGGCAACTCATTTAAGCTTTTGAGTGCTGTTTGATATGTATCTAGAGCCTGTTCATACTCTTTCTCTTCATAAAGAATAATTCCAATGCTATTTAAAATTTCAATTTCTCTTTCTTTATAAAACGTTGCCGATTGCTTAGTAAGCTCGATCGCTTGGTACATTTTAGATAGCGCATCTTCTTTGTTATGATGAATGTAATACACGCAAATACCTTCGTGCCACATTAAAAATTGCTTGTTCAGCGGATTTTGAAACAGCGGACTTTCTTTTTCTTTTACAATGATATTATGAATAGCATCATAATCTCTCTGACGAATATATTGACGAATTAACGATTGAACCGCATCTACGTAATCAAGTCGAGGTGATTCGACACTATCAAAAAAGTAGTTAACATCTACGCCAAGGCGCTTAGAAATTTTATAGAGGGTAATGCTTGATGGATATTCTTCACCGTTTTCAATTTTGCTGATTTGCGCTTGTGTACAAATGTCTCTTGATAATTCTTGTTGTGTCAACCCTGCCATTTTACGAAGGTCTCTCATAACACTCCCAATTCTATACTCTCTCATCTCTTTTCTCACCCTTACTTTCACATAATATATTCTCTCTATAAACATATAGTGCTTTTATTTAGATAGTCAACTGTAAACACGTTAAAAATTTATACGATGTTTCGAAATTGACCATTCCCTATAATAGCAAATTAATCTATAAGAGTAAAATAGTGTATGATTCCTCTTATCCAAAAAACCCCATAAAAAAACGAGATTGAGACATAACTACATCAATCCAATCTAAAGACGAACAAATAGGATAAATAATCTGGACTACTTGTCACACCACCGTTGATTTTCGTGCAAGACTTCGCTTCGCCCTCCAATCAACCGCTAAAAGCATCTGCATCCATGAAACCTATGTTCACCATAACAGCAAAAAATCCGAACGATAAATCGCTCGGACCTTCCTTCAACTAACATATTTTTGTTCCAGTCTCATTCACATTTTTATTTATAAACAGGATATCCAACAAATTTAAAGTCTTTGCCGATTGACGTCACAGAAAGACGCTCCACGTCCACTGCGTCCCACATTTTCTCTACGCCTTTTCCTTCTAGGAAAGTAGGAGCTTCTTTTCCTCCTGAAAGCTTTGGAGCCATATACAGCACCAATTTATCAATTAAACGATTTTCCACGAATGCGGCATTCACTTCGCCCCCTCCTTCAATTAAAAGAGACGACACAAATTTCTCACCTAGTATAGAAAGCATATCTTCAAGATTTACTTTGTCCTCACCGCTTGTAACAAATACTTCGACGCCTTGCTTTTCGAGCTGTTCTTTTTTTTCTTTTGAATAGCCCTGACTTGTAAATATCCACGTTGGAGCTAAAGAATCCGTTGCTAGCTTAGATTCAAGCGGCATGCGCAGCTTTGAATCCATCACAATACGAATTGGACTGCGGCCGCCTTCAATGCGAGTTGTCAGCTCGGGGTTGTCCTTAATGACCGTATTCACCCCTACTAAGATACCCGCTGTTTCATGACGCAGCTGATGTACATCCAAACGAGCTTCCTCAGACGTAATCCACTTGCTGTGAGAAGAAGCAGTTGCTATTTTACCGTCTAACGTAATCGCTGACTTTAATGAAACAAACGGCTTCTTCGTTACAATATACTTATTGAAGACTTCATTCATTTGACGTGACTCTTCTTCACATACACCTGTTATAACTTCAATGCCTGCGTTTTCTAAAATTTCAACTCCATTACCTGCTACTAAAGGATTCGGGTCTAAAGTTGCTATGACCACTTTTTTTACACCGGCTTCAACTAGCGCTTCAGCACAAGGACCTGTACGTCCGTGGTGTGAACAAGGCTCTAGCGTTACGTAAGCAGTCGCTCCTTTTGCTTGTTCGCCAGCCATTCGCAGCGCGTGAATTTCAGCGTGCGGTTCGCCAGCTTTTAAATGCGTACCAATTCCAACGATTCGATTATCGTTTACAATGACCGATCCTACAAGCGGATTTGGCTCTGTTTGTCCTTTTGTTGATTTTGCGTTTTGTAAAGCTATATTCATATAAAATTCGTGATTGATCAAAGAAGAACCTCCTCTTTTAAATGTCCTGAACGTTTAACTTTAGTATCCAAATACTTTTCATTAAACTGCGATACATCTCCCCAAAGTGGAACGCGCCCTGATAAAAGTGCGCCGTTTTTCTCAAGCGCGATTAGCTTTTTTGGATTATTGGTAATCAGCGTAACCGGTTTTTGGCGCAGCACTTTTAACACGCTGATGGCATCACTATAGCTGCGAGTATCATCTTCAAATCCTAACCCTTCATTCGCTTCTACCGTATCAAATCCGTTTTCTTGAAGAACGTATGCCATTGCTTTGCTGAATAGGCCAATGCCGCGTCCTTCATGATTTGCTAAATAAAATAGCGCTCCGCTCCCATTTTCGACGATCATTTTCATTGATTGTTTTAATTGAAAACCGCAGTCGCAGCGTTTGCTTCCGAATATATCTCCCGTATGGCAGATACTGTGCATACGAATGAGTGCCTCATGCGATTCTTGAAAATCTCCGTACACAAGAACACTCGATTGCTGCATGTCAGCTAAATTAGCTCCTTGCATTTTTTCAATAAGCTCTTCCGTACTTAAAGATCCTTCTTTTACATTATCAGAACGCAGCCATGAATACCAACTAAATACTTGTGTCTCACCATCCAGATTCACAGGGAGCGTAATAGGTCCTACTATATAAATAAAATGGTCTTCATTTTTTACTACGTTAATTTTATCTTTTAAAATTGAAACAACTTTTTGGTTAATCACAGTCATTTCCTCCTCTTATGTGTCTTTCACTTATCTACTATTTTCACATTGTGCTCAATCTCTCACATGAACAACTGTTTTTTTTAGCACTTCACTACATTTATCTTTTTTAATTGATGTATTAGCTTACTAAAAGTAAGTAACTTTACTTGCTTAAAGTATTATATGACGATACATTTATCTTGTAAAGCTTTTATGCTCTTTTTGTTACTTTTAGTAATTAACTTTTATAATTATATAAATTATATAATCAAAATATAAATACGTAAAGTGATTTATAATCTTTAAGTAATTAAATTACATAACACTAGATAAAATGCTGACTTTGTTTTATAATAATAGGAAGAGAATGGAGGTAATAACATGGACGGTTTAGCACTCTGCCCACGTTTTGAAAAGGCTGTTACTATACTAACGAAACGTTGGACGAGTTTGATCATTTTTCAGCTGCTTTCCGGCTCACAGCGGTTTTCTCAAATGCAAGAAGCACTTCCAGTAAGCGGAAGGCTCTTATCCGAGCGCTTAAAAGAATTAGAGCATGAAGGAATCGTCATTCGTACGGTTATTCCGGAAACTCCTGTTCGAATCGAGTATTCATTATCCGACAAAGGATTAGCACTAGCGCCGGTAATTCAGGAAATTCAGACATGGTCCAGTGAGTGGATTACAAAAGAAGAAGTGATTACAAAAGAAGAAGTGGAATAAAAGAAATCTCTAAAGAAATCAGGAGGCTTCTATATCGATATGCTCACAGCCGTTTTCGTTTTCTTTAGAGCTCCATAAATAAAAAAGGCATGCTCCCCTTGAGCACGCCTTTTTTTATTTATGTTATTTTCCTAATGATTCATTTTGAGAAATAATGCGCTGTTTCTGGCTTTTTCGACCGTGCAATACAAGGTATACTGCTATAGCTAAAAGAGCAACAATGGAACAGAATACATACATTCCTTTATACCCGGCTGCTGTGGATAAAATGCCTAATAAAAAGGACCCTAAACCCATTCCAGAGTCAAAAAACACAAAAAACGTAGCTGTGGCGACACCTCGGCGATGAGGAGAAGCTTTTTTTACAGCAATGGATTGAAAACTTGATGTAATCGTTCCAAAGCCTAATCCAATCAATGCTCCAGCTAATAAAAACACCCAGCTTGTCGTCGCTTGGCTAAGCAAAAAGATACCGATGGCTAAAGATAAAATGGACGGATATACCACGCTGTTTTCTCCGTATTGATCAAACCATTTTCCAGTAAAAGGTCTAGAAGCTAATAAGCACACCGCGTAGACAACAAAGAAAAAGCTTGAAGCTTGCGTAAAGCCCATTTCTTTTGCATAAATAGACACAAACGAAATAACACTTGCATATGAAAAAGCTACCACAAGCCCAGCAACAGAAATAGGCAGCGAACGGTATTCAAAGAACGCCGCAAGACCTTTAGCTGGCTGTATTTCATTTGTTGCAGAAGAAGCTTGCACCTCAGGTACACGAAGTACTAGACTGCATAATACTGCTAAAACAGAAGATACAACCGCAACGGTAAAAACCGCTGTATGACTCAAAGTATTTGTTAACGTTAAGCCTACAAACGGACCTACTACCATCGCTAAGTTCATGAACGTCGCATAGTACCCCATCCCTTCGCCTTTTCTCTGTTCTGGGATTACATTTGCAACGATTGCTCCTGTAGCAGTTGTGCTCATTCCAAAACCAATACCATGAAGCACACGCAGCAGCAGCAGCGCAGATAATGAGTGAACGTTCATATATAAAATAGAACCAATTAAAAAGATAAAGACACCTATCAATAGCACTTTCTTCTGTCCTAATGTTGTCATCCACTTACCGGCTAGCGGTCTGAACACAATACCGGACACTAAAAAAATTGTCACAATTAACCCTAGGCTTTGTTTACTTGCATGAAGTTCATCTGTTGCAAACAGCGGCAATGTGACAGTTAACATATAAAAAATGACAAAAACAAAAAAGCTGGTCAATGAGACCGCTAAAAAATCTTTTGTCCATAATTTCGATTTCTGCATGATTTTCCTCCTTTTATTTGTTTATTCGTATCTATTTATTAAAACAAACTAAATCATAGTCTAGAAATAATATGTATACGAATTATCTCAACTCAAACTATTATAGGGTTCATATATGTAAGTGTCAACATGTATTTATCGATTTTGATTTCCGGGCAAGACTTCGCTTTCCGCGGGAATATTCGCCTTGCCCTCCAACCAACTGCTAGAAAGACCTACACACATGAAACCTACGTTTACCACAAAAAAACAAACCATGAATCAAACACTTTGATCAATGGTTCGTTTTTCACTTCGTCTAATATTCTTTTGTCCTAGCCTCTTTTAGAACCTTCACTTCTTTAAATGAGAAATAATTTGATTCGTTACTTCACTAGTAGTTGCGCTGCCTCCAACATCTGGTGTAATGATACCCGATTCCGTCACTTGTTCGATAACCTCTAATAAATGACTGCCTAATTCTTGTTCACCAAAATGATCCAACATCATTTTAGCCGTCCAAATCTGTCCGATTGGGTTTGCAATGCCTTTTCCGACAATATCAGGAGCAGACCCGTGCACCGGTTCAAACATCGAAGGATATTTTCCGTTCACATTAATATTTGCAGCAGGAGCAACGCCAATACTTCCCATAATAGCAGCTCCGATATCTGTTAAAATATCTCCAAATAAATTGCTTGCCACAATTACATCAAAACGACTTGGATTTGTAACAAAAAAAGCCGCCAGCGCATCGATGTGCTGTGAGTCTGTTTCAATATGAGGATAACTCTTGGCAACATCTTGAAACACTTCGTCCCAAAACGGCATGGAATGAACAATTCCATTTGACTTCGTTGCGCTTGTAACTTTTGCTTTTCTTTTAGAAGCTAATTCAAATGCGTAGCGCATCGCTCGTTCTGTTCCTTTTCGAGAAAAAACCGCATTTTGAATAGAAATTTGATCTTCTCCTTGATAAATCCGGCCTCCTACTTCACTGTATTCTCCTTCACTATTTTCACGAACAACAATTAAATCAAAATCTTTTGGGTTCATTAGTGGAGATGCAATGCCTTTTAATCTCTTGGCTGGACGAATATTAATTACCTGCTGAAATTCTCGACGAATCTTAATGAGCAGCCCCCATAGCGACACGTGATCTGGCACAAGATTTAAATTTCCTACGGCTCCTAAAAAAATTCCGTCAAAGTGTTGAAGCTGCTTTAGCCCATCTTCCGGCATCATCTGTCCGTACTTCAAATAATAATCACAGCTCCAAGGAAATTCTGTAAATTCAAATTTTAATCCCCCGTGAAGATCTGCAATCGTACGAAGGACCCTAACCGCCTCCGGCACAACTTCTTTTCCTACTCCATCTCCTGGTATGTTCGCTATTTTTAACGTTTTCATCAAAAATCCCCCTGCGTCTTTTTATATTAATCTTTACACAATACTTCATGCATCTACTCTTTTGATTATACGCAGGGAACATAAGCGCCTCAAGAAAATTCAGAATATACAAAGTATGAAAAAGACACCCCTAAAAGAGATGTCTTTATTAAATCGGCAAAAACACTCCAGGTGCTTCCCCATGTTCATCGTCATCGAGCCACCACTTAAAGCCTTCTTGTTCAACTAATTTCTGGGCTTCTTCAGGACCTTGTGAACCCGATGGATATTCATAAAGCGGCAGCATGTCAGCTTCAAATGCATCTAATACAGGCTGTACCCATTGCCAAGACAGCTCTACTTCTTTCCAATGAGCAAAAAACGTGGAGTCGCCGATTAATGCGTCGTAAATAATTCGTTCATATGCTTCTGGAACACTTTCTTCTTCTCTTGAAAACGTAATACGAACCGGCTCAATAACACCATTTTTTAATGGATTTTTGCTGTTAAGCTGCAAAGCGACGTTTTCGCTTGGACTAATTTCAATAATAAATAAGTTTGGTGCTACTTTGTCATAAGGAGTTTCGTACAGACCTTTTAAAGAATCTTTAAATTCTACGACGATGCGAGTTGATTTTTCTTTCATTCGTTTGCCCGTTCGAATATAAAAAGGAACACCTTTCCAAAATGGATTATCGATCCATAAACGTACTGCTACAAACGTATCATTTTTAGAGTCTGCTTCTACGCCAGGCTCTTCTTTGTATCCTCTAACAGATTTGTGATCGATTTCTCCGCTTCCGTATTGCCCTCGTACAACATCGCGAGCTACTTCTTCCGCTTGAATTTTCCTCAGTGACTCCATTACTTTTTGCTTTTCTTCTAAAATGTTTTCTGAGCAAATTCGTTTCGGAAGATGCATAGCTGTCATCATGAGAACCTGCAGCATATGATTTTGAATCATGTCGCGTATGGCCCCCGTATGATCATAATACCCTGCACGATTTTCAACACCGACTGTTTCACTTGCCGTAATTTGTACGTTCGCAATGTGTTTGTTATTCCACAATGATTGCAGCACGGGGTTCGTAAATTCAAGCGCTTCTAAATTTTGCACCATCGGTTTACCTAAATAATGATCAATTCGATAAATTTCTTCTTCTTTAAACGTACTGCTTAGCTTCTCGTTAAGCTCTCTTGCTGAAATAAGATCATGTCCAAACGGCTTTTCAATCATTAGACGCTTCCAGCCTCCAGTTTGATCTAAGCCGCTTTTTTTTATATGCAAAGCAATTACATCGAAGTATTCTGGTGCTACGGACAAATAAAACAAACGATTTCCTTTACTTCCATGAGTTGTTTCTTGCTCATTCACAAGTTTCAGCAGCTGTTCGTAATCTTCTGTTTTACTTGCATCTACTGCTTGATAATGAAACAGGGACAAAAAATCTTCTTCATTACTTTCCATTTTCCGTCTCGAAAAATCGTTTACAGATTGCTTTACACGCTCTTTGAAATCCTTATGAGACATCTGCTCGTACCCCGATCCAATAATAGAAATAGCATCAGGGAGCTTTTTGTCTGTAAATAAATTATAAAGAGCAGGAAAGATTTTTCTTTTTGCTAAATCACCCGTTGCGCCAAATAAAACAAAAGTTAAGGACTCCACTTTTTTTCCTCCCGTCAGGTTGTATGTATGATGGATTTTCTCTCCTCCTAGCTTACCTCTGTTTATTTGGGAATATCCTTTTTTCATCAAAAAGGACGCTCACAAGTGTGAGCGTCCTTTGCTATTTACATTAAAATGTTTGTCATTCCCCAAAGCAGCAAAAAGCTCAGCAGAATTGTCAGATTTGACACGGTGCCGACAAATTTTTGATCGTATTTGAATTCTACTGCGTAAGGTAAAACTGACCCCGCTACCGGTAGAATGAAGCAAACTAAGATTGTATACCGGAACATATCTTCAAATGGAAGCAGGAAAAACAGCGCAATTCCTACGCCGAGTCCGATTACGTAGCGGATACTTAAAAACATAATAATTTTTTTCAAGTAGCTTTTTTGGAACGAGAAATTTAAATATACGCCTAAAAGCAAAAGAGAAAGCGGCATATTCGCTTTCGAGATAATGCCTGAAACGTCTAATACGTATGATGGTAAATGAATGCCTATACTCGCAAGAAGACAAATGATTATATAGGTAAGAAGCGGCATTGATTTTAATACTTTATATAAAATCTTTTTAAATTCAATGTCAATGTCATCCCCAGAGTAGTAGCTGCCAATTACATAGCATAAAACAAAAATAACAAAGGCATTTCCGACATCAAACATACCAAAGTATTTAAGTCCTTCTTTTCCCCAGATGCCTTCTACTAGTGGATAAGCAAACATTCCAATATTAAAACCTGGAATCATCATCATCAGCATGCCTTTCACTTTTCGCTCATCTTTTCGAAAAACAAAAATTCCTACCGCAGCTAACAGCAAGCCATAGACAATTCCAATAACTAATAGTAAAATAAGCGATCCGTCAATTTTAATACTGCTGAATGTGACAATAATCAAGCAAGGCATTGTAATATTAAAAATAATTCTGGCTAAAGCTTCCCCGTCTTTTTGCTGAAGGAGGTTTGTTCGTTTTAGTATGTATCCTAATAGAATGATTGTAACGGAATACAAAAACTGAATGTTAAAGCTGCTCATAGACCTACTCCCTTGCCCTCTAAGATAAACGTTTTATAGAAACGTTCTTCATATCTTTTATACTTATTTAATCGATTGTTTTACCCTGTCTTTTTTAATCCTTGTTTCATTATAATATAAGCAGCCTAAAAAGAAACTAGAGAATTGGATGCACTTTACCTGTTTGTTAGACAAAAACAGCTTAGAAACAAATGAAAAAATTTCCCTCCAAACTAATTTTAAAACAGGACATTTTTCTTTTTTATGGAATTTACTTAAAAGGTATGAGTATTTTTATGAGGAGGAAAAAATGTGAAACGAAAAATGATAGCGCTTACTTTTTCTGCTGCTCTTTGTTTTTCTGCTTCAGGATCTCTTGCTGAAGCTTCTAACAAAGCAGAGGTCATTCCAAATGCTGATCAGTCGGCAGAAACCTATTTTGACGGAGCGAACGGGAATTGGCTGACGACTAAAAACCCCGCTCAGTATCAGCAGGCTACGCTCTATGGCAATATTGGGCTTACTCCTTATAACTGGGGGAAACCTGAAGATGAATCGGGCTGGTATCGAATCAATCAGCCCGCTGAGGTCAAAGGAACGCAAGTGAACGGAATTTTTGAAGACGCTCAGTTCGTTATCCGCGTTCCTGATAACTGGAACGGAAAACTTGTGGTAGCCGGCATTCCTGCCACGCGCAACGAAACGTCCACCGATTTATTATTCAGTGATTACGTTCTTAAAAAAGGCTATGCGTTTGCAGCCACCGATAAAGGAACGCAAGGAGAAAGTGATCCTACCGATCCTTTTGCTAAAGTAAAAAATGCACTCGCTAACGATGACGACAGCGTAGCAGAATGGAATATGCGCTATCGTCAACTGACAAAAGCTGCCCAGAAATACTTGACTACTCATTATTCGGATAAGCTAATCAACCCGGCCAATCGAAAAAACCCTGCAAGCGATTTGATTCGAAACGATCATAAAGTACCAACGTATGCAATTGGCATTTCAAACGGTGGATACGTCGTCAGATATGCACTTGAACACGATGATCCAAAGCAAACAAAAGAGCCTCGTTTATTTGATGGAGGCGTCGATTGGGAAGGCGTATTATGGAGTTCAAAAGCACCAAATTTAATTAGCTCACTAACACCTGTTGTCAACAACGCGGAAGAAGCGCTGTACGGAACGGCAAAAGAACAGAAAAAAGCCATGAAACAAATGTATAAAGCAGGTCTTCCAAAAGGATCTGAAAAATTGTGGAATTATCATGATCAAGTGTACTGGGCGGTCACATTAAACATTTACCGTGATCACTTTGATCCAACTGCTCCAGGAAGAACAAACTGGCACAACTATTTAAACTTTACTTCAGCAGGTCTACGTGATCGCTCATGGGATTATATCTTTGAAAATTATCGCTATCAAACCCGGCCAAAAAGCGTAAAAGAAAATGTAGCAAAAGTAGAAAATACGGGTGATATCGATGTACCTCTTATCAGTATGGCCGGCTCTCTCGATTCACTTATCTTCCCGTCTATTCACGCGGAAGGCTATGAAAAACTCGTTAAAAAAGCTGGCAAAGCAAATCTGCATCGTCTCTATACCGTTAAAAACGGAAATCACGTTGACAGCTTAGTATGGAATAAACAAACGGATCCAAATCAAGAGCTTCAGCCTCTGCTTCCATATGCTCATCAATCTTTTGATTTGTTAGTAGACTGGGTGGAAAATAAAAAAGCAGCGCCTGCAAGTAAAGATATTAAAGCACCTCAAAATAACCTTAAAGTAATCGACATAAAATCAGGGCAAGAAGTAGATCCTCGCTGAGGTTGAGAAATAACTAAATGAATCCAACCCAAAGACAAATCAATGAGATACATGAGCTGGACTGCTTATTACACCGCAGTTGATTTCCGTGCAACTGCTAGAAGGAACGAAACAGATAATACTATGTTCACATTCACAAAAAAACGAACCACTAATCAGACATGTTGATTAATGGTTCGTTTTTCACTTGGGCTAAAATACTTTTCTCTCAGCCTCAGTCTTCATAATAATCAAGATACAGATGACCTGCTGAGTCTGCTTGGCCTAAAAATACCTTATCCACTGCAGCATCTTTCTTTTGGAGTTGCTCCTTAACCCATGCTACGCTATACCCTAGCTCATGAACGGCTTCTTTCATTATATTTCCGTCCATGATAATCGTTTGAGGTAATCGTGTCGCCTCTCCTTTTATTAATAGATCTTCTCTCTTAACGTTTTGCTTTTCTTTTTTTAACAGCACGCTTAATTCGCCGTTGGTTTCAAGCATCGCAAAAGCTACGTCTTCCACATAAAAGATGTCTTTTTTACGAAGCTGCTCCATGAGCTCATCTACTGTATATTTTTCTTTTTTTACATTTTCCTCAAGAATTTTTCCTTCTTTAATGAGGATTGTTGTCGTCCCTTCCACCGCTTTTCGAAAGCTTATGCTTTTTAATGATACGTTTGATACAAAAATAAGAAAGGATGCCCACACTAAAATCGCGACTACCCCGTGACTTGCCTGTAAATCTACATCCATTGAAATTGTTCCCGCAATATCTCCAATTGTAATGCCAACGATATATTCAAAAAAAGAAAGTTTGGATAACTGTTTTTTCCCCAACAGCTTTGTAATAAAAAACAAGCCAAGTAAAATCAGCACTGAACGAAGTACTACTTCCATCCAATGATTCAACGCATGCACCTTCTTTACTAAAATTGATGTATCTTTTATTTTGTGCATATTTATATGGATCAAAGCAGATTTTCATCTTCCATTATTTACATAACTTTCATGGCAGGTTAGAGTAGAAAGAAGTAGGAAACAAATGGGGGTTTTATGATGAACGATGAAGTGTTAACCGTATTTAACGACCAACAGCAGCGCATAGGAACAGCGTCTCGCAAAGAAGTTCATGAAAAAGGCTATTGGCACGAAGCGTTTCACTGCTGGTTTATCAGCCGTGAAAATGATACAGACTATATTTATTTTCAAATTCGCAGCGAACAAAAACAAGATTATCCCGGTGCGCTTGACATCACAGCTGCTGGACATTTGCTTCATACGGAAACCGTTCAAAATGGAGTAAGAGAAATTCAAGAAGAGCTCGGCGTCAACATTTCATTTGATGAATTGCTTCCTTTAGATGTCTTTAAATACGAAGTAGCTCAGCCGTACTATATTGACAAAGAATTCGCACACGTATTTTTATACTACAGCTCCCACCCTCTTAGTGCGTTTACGTTGCAGCAAGAAGAGGTATCAGGCCTTGTAAAAGCTCCGTTTTCTCACTTTTGCGAACTGTGGCTTGGAAATCAAACAGAACTGACCGTTGAAGGGATAACAAATGAAAAAGAGCCAATTCACCGTATAGCACACAAAAGTGAATTTGCTCCTCATCCCAAAGCTTACTATGAAACGATTATTGCATTCATTAGCCAGCAGCTGAATTCAGCAAAAAAAGCTTAGAATCCTAAGCTTTTTTTGCTGAAAAAATCATATACGTTGCACTGCCAAGCGCAACAAGCTTTCCGCTGCTGTCTTCAATTTTCACTTCTCCAACAGCCAGCGTTTTGCCTCGGTGAGACAGTGTAGATTTAGCAACTAAATACTCACCTATACCCGGCCTTGTGTAATTTACTTTTAATTCAACTGTACTGGCACTTTCCTCTTCGGAAAGAGAAGACCGGACAGCTGAACCAACCGCCGCGTCAATAAGCGTGGCAATAACGCCTCCATGAACCGTTCCTCTTCCCTGCAGAAGCTGCGGCTGAATCGTGATTTTTAACTCTGCATATCCTTTTTCAAGCAGCGTTTCCTCAATGCCAATATAATCCCAAAACGGAATCATCCCTTTACTCGTTCGTTTCATCAATCTCATCCTTTACATAAATAAGCTATGTAAGAACTTCTAGAAGAGCTGGAGAAATCCTGTTTTTACATACAAAAAGCGCCTGCTCTTTAGCAAGCGCTTTTTATTTCTCTATTTTCCAAATAAAAACTGTACTTTGTTTTCTTTCCATTCTAACTTGGCATTAAAGGTCTTATCACCTTTTTTAAAACCTTCAATCAAATCTGTCTGTCCTTCACTTAACAGCTTTTTTAAATTAGCTTGAGTGACTGTTTTACCTAAAATCTTTTTCGATACGGTAAACGTGCATTTGGTTTTTGCATAGTTTGAGCATCCGTAAAATGAGCCTTTATCCACTACTTTTCCATCGCAAAGCTTACACGAACCAAACGATTTGGAAGAAAAGCTTTTACCTTTGCCCTTGCCTTTTCGCTGAATGGATTCAGTGTCGTATCCGCTGAAATTCCACTTGCTTTCGGCTTCGACAGCATCTTCGATAATTTTAGCTGACAGCTTCTTTGTTTGTTCCATGAAGGCACCGGCTGATGCTGTTCCTTCACCAATTTCAGCTAGACGCTGCTCCCACTTAGCCGTCATTTCTGGTGAAGCTAAAATTTTATCGCCAATCGCGTCAATCAATACCTTTCCTTTATCAGTCGCAAACACTTGGTTTTTTTTCACATCAATATATTTACGGTCTTTAAGCATTGTAATGATGCCGGCACGCGTAGCTTCCGTACCTAATCCTTCTGATTTTGCTAAAATTTTCTCCAGCTCATCATTATCCAAATGCTTACCCGCTGTCTTCATCAGTGTAATCAACTGACCTTCCGTGTAGCGTTTTGGAGGCTGTGTTTTACCTTCTTTTACGTCTACTTTAATAACTTTTCCTTCTTCGCCTTCTTGAACATTCGGAAGAATAACGTCGTCATCTTTCTCATTTTGAAAAATTACTTTACGCCAGCCTTCTTGGATTTGCTGCTTTCCTTTTGAAATAAAAGCTGCTCGCTTTTCCACGAGTGTCGTAATCGTTGTATAGTCGAAAATCGCTTTTTCATAGTGTGCCGCAATTAGACGCCTTACGACTAAGTCGTAAATTTTCTGTTCGTCTCCTGACAGTTTGCTCGGGTCCTTTACTTGTTCCGTTGGAATAATCGCATAGTGATCGCTTACTTTTTTTGCATTTACATAGCGTTTATTTCCCAGGACTGAAGAGTAAGGAAGCGGAAATAAATGTTCGTATTCAGAAAAAGCACTCAGCTTTTCTAAAATCTCAGGAAACGTTTCAGCTTCACCTTCTGTTACGTAGTTTGAGTCTGATCGTGGATAAGAAACAATTCCTTTCTGATACAGCCCTTGCAGCACATCAAGCGTCTTTTTAGGAGAAAACTTAAACGCTTTATTCGCCGTTGCTTGAAGTGATGATAAGTTAAATAATAAAGGCGGCTGGAACTCTTTTCGCTCCGTTACGAGTTCATGAACTTCCGCGTCTTTTCCTTCGCAAAACTGGGCAATTTTATACGCCATTTCTTTTTCTTTAAGACGCGACTCTCCGTCTTGATGCCATTTGCCTTCATACTTCTTTCCTTCAATATCAAACTTAGCAAGCACTTCCCAAAAAGGCTCTGATTCAAAGTTATCAATTTCCTTTTCACGCTTTACGATTAAAGCAAGCGTTGGCGTCTGCACGCGCCCTGCTGAAAAAACATCTGACATGCCATGCTTTTTTAACAAAATGCTATACACCCGTGAAGCATTCATCCCAACGACCCAATCTGCACATGCTCTTGTATATGCTTCATAATAAAGGTTACGGGTATCGCTTTCGTCTTTTAACTGTTGAAACCCATCATAAATAGCTTTTGGCGTTAAAGACGAAATCCACAATCGCTTCATCGGCTTATGCACACCCGACAGCTGAATGATATTACGAACGATTAATTCCCCTTCACGCCCCGCATCTCCCGCATGAATAATTTCTGTAACCGTGGGCTTTTTAAGCAACTTTTTTACCACTTGAAACTGCTTCGCTTTTGAGCGCGTCACTTCATATTGAAAACGGTCTGGAATCATCGGCAGCGTGTCAATTGACCACTTTTTCCACTCCGGCTTATAATCTTCCGGACTTACAAGCTGACATAAATGCCCCACTGCCCACGTCACATACGCTCCGTCTGTAAACACTTCATTCGGTGGAATCTCTAAATAGCCGTCGTGACGCTTCGGCTTAAACTGTGAAGCTAGAGTCGATCCTTGATCCGGCTTTTCTGCAATAATTAACTTCATGTATTTAATCACCTTACATTTCAAATTTCCATGTGAAACTTAGTCAGTTTTATCATTTTATCATAGAAAGAGCTGTTGGAGTATGAATGAGGAGAAAAGTAGTTTAGATGAGAGATACCTATCTAATTTTAAAAACGTGTCGCTATCCGTTATACTTTTTCAATAAAAAAGCTGTAGATCATTTTCTACAGCTTTGATACACATCTGAATTTTTCTGGCAACAGCCATTATCATATCAACTAAAACAAACCTCCTTTAGGACGTGTTATGAAATAATTGATAACCAAATATACAAACCAACAAGCGTAATAAACAATGTCGGAATCGTTAAGATAATACCTGTTTTAAGATACGTTCCCCATGAAATCTTCACGCCTTTGGTTGAAAGAACATGAAGCCATAAAAGCGTCGCTAAAGAACCAATCGGGGTAATTTTCGGACCTAAATCCGATCCAATGACGTTTGCATAAATCAACGCTTCCTTGATTGTTCCAGCTGCATGTGTTGCATCGATTGCTAGTGCATCAATCATAACGGTTGGCATATTGTTCATAATCGATGAAAGAATAGCCGCAGTGAATCCCATGCCAATTGTTGCTGCAAACAGTCCATGGCTGGCTGTTGCTTGGATCACATCAGCCAGAATTTCTGTTAAACCAGCATTACGCAAGCCGTATACAACGACATACATGCCGATAGAGAAAAAGACAATCGCCCATGGAGCTCCCTGTAACACTTTTTTTGTATGAACCGCTCGGCTTTTTTTAGCCATCATCAAAAACAGAATAGCAATAACGCCTGCAATAATCGAAACAGGGACGCTAAAGAATTCTCCAATTAAATAGCCTAGCACTAACAAAACTAAGACAATTCCGGATAACCGAAACATCTTTTCATCTTTAATGGCATCCACTGGCTTCTGCAAATCTGCTACATTGTATTTCTTAGGAATCCTTTTGCGGAAATACAGATATAAGACCATAATACTTGCAAAGAGAGACACCAAATCTGGAACAATCATGCGTGATGCAAATTCAGAAAAGCTAATACCAAAGAAGTCGGCTGATACGATATTTACTAAGTTACTAACAACTAGGGGCAGCGACGTTGTATCTGCAATAAATCCACTTGCGATAATAAACGGAAAAACCATTTTATCGTCGAACTTTAATGCCCGAACCATGGCTAGTACAATGGGTGTTAAAATCAGCGCTGCTCCGTCATTAGCAAATAGCGCTGCTACAACGGCTCCAAGAAGAGACACATAAACAAACATTCGCACGCCATTACCTCCTGCAGCTCTAGCCATATGAAGCGCTGCCCATTCAAAGAAACCAATTTCATCTAAAATTAAAGAAATAATAATAATAGCAATAAACGTAAGAGTCGCATTCCACACAATGCTGGTTACCTCAAGAACATCTTGAAAATCAACAACGCCTGCCAGTAAAGCAATCATAGCTCCCCCGCAAGCCGACCAGCCGATTGATAAATTTTTCGGCTGCCAAATAACAAAAATTAATGTTACTAAAAAAATCAATGATGCTAGTACAACTGATGCCACTTTTTAAACCTCCAATTATTCACAACAACTAATACGCAGTCCTTGCTTTTCCAGCTCTTTTAAACGTTCGTCCTGACTTGGTACAGATTCAAGTATGCCCAGAACAAACTCATAGTACTGGCTTTCTTTATTAAGAGAATAAAAAACCCATTGCCCTTTTCTTCTTTCCTTCACAAGCTCAGCATCTCTTAATTTTCGTAAATGCTGACTAATTGAAGGTTGGCTAGCTTGATAGATATCTACGAACTCACACACACAGCATTCATTGTTCTCTATTAATTTCACCATTGAAAGCCTTGTTTTATCTCCCAATAATTTTAAGATTTGGGCTGCCTTTTCAATACTATCTATAGATTTTGTGCTCATTAATGAATACCTCCTACTCCCTTTCAGTTGATAGATAATAATGTGCTTATGTATTAATGCTCATTACTATAATTGATTTCTAAATGTTTTACAATTTTTTAGTAAACTAAAAGTGATTTAGTAGTTGTCTAAGGATTTAAAGAAGTTATTTTTTCCCTACTAATCTAAACAAAATCTAGCACATAATACTATAGGTATATTTTCTCGTAAAAATGCTCCTAATGTCCTTGGACAAACATACATACTTATTTTGTCGATCCGCATAAAATATAGAGAAAAATAAGAAAGGATGATTATGATAAAAAAACATTATTCCTATTATAATCCTCAAGATGGTAAATATTATGTAGACAAGCCTTACTCTCTTAGAGACAATAAAGTATCCCCCTCTGCTTCTCCTAAAATCCCTTTGAAAAATACAGCCGACAGAGCTTTTAAAATCCCTGTATTCCTCAGCCACCCTTCTATGCTTAATACTACTCAAACAAGATTTCTTAATCGTTTAATTGATGAAATTGAACGTGCTCTTCTTTTCCCTCGTACACTGCCTGATACAGAGCAATATCCTAATAAAACAATAACAAGCGTTCGCCGAATGATACTCTCTAGCTATGGGTTGATCGCGGTGAATATGCAGCAAGTCTTCGCCAATTATACCATGACGAATATTCCCGGCGGTACACCTCCGCCACCATCATGGGAAGGTGCTCCGTTTTTACAAATAGAGCCAAGCATGGGTTACCAACGAGGCCTGCCTTTACTTCTTATCAAAGAATCAGGTGTCAACAGTATAGGCGTTTGGAATCCAGCAGTAGTTCCGTTCTTTATTATTGAATGGGATTCTACAAAACCGCTTGATGAGTTTTTTAACCGTGTTGAATGGAGAGAAATATTTCAAAACTGGGTGGCTCAAGTGCGAAATGGCTACTTTATTCAAACACAGCCTTCCTATCGATACGGCCCGGATGATCTATAGAAAGAATTTCAACCGAAGAGCACTTTCGAAAGCTGTTTCTATAAAACAAGTTAGAATGCGAGGTGAATATAATTGACTTTAATTAATAGTGGGACATGCGTAGGAGTTCTATATCGAGCTAATGCCGGTGCATCATGCAGAAACGGGTACTGTGTTCATAATGGAAGATTAGTAGGCGGCGTCATAAGCTCAAATGCTGGTACCTTAACGGTTACAAGAAGCATCGATAACACAAAGTTACAGACTTATAATGGTATTCTTCTTAGCCACCGAGCCGTAAACCGAACGACAGGGCAAGTCACGCAGCAATATTTGTATTTTAGAAAAAATCAGTTAGAAAAAGTAGAAGTTACGCCTTATACGCAATATAGTGACCCTAGCTGTCAAAGAGAGAATCATTATAATATCCGTGATATTATCTATCCTGGTGAATGTGTAGGAATCAGATATCGGATAGGAGATGAATGGCATATAGGAAACGGGCGATATCTATATTGGACAGGCCAAGTGAATCACTGTATATTTGATGAACGTCCACAAAGTACAAATAGACAATTTTTACGGCAGATTTGGTACGCACATTGGATACTCGATCCAAAAAATGAACGAAATATTATACCTCAAAAGACCTCTCGAGGACGTGGATCTCCAAGAGGTGAACGTAGAATTTATGCTTTTAAGAATCTGCTTCCAGCTAATGGTGAGACGGTCCTTGTAAAAGCTGCTTCTCCTGTAAATTCAGCTTCTTGGCCTTTTCGTATTATCTATCAGTAAGAAAAACAGAATGTAATCCTTAATGCTATTACAACTCCCATCCTCCACCTAGTTTCCTCTCAAAATTCCACAAATAGGCCGAGGTTAATTTGAACTGCCCCTCCAGTGGTTAACCATTGGAGGGGCAGTTTCTTATGATTTTCTGTTTTTATTTGTCCATACGCTTCTCTACTTTATTTCCTTGTACTGCTTCCCTTTTTCTCTTTTTTGCAAGAAAATAGAAGCGCTAATCCAAGAAGTAATCGGAATAATAATGGCTACACCAATGCCTCCGCTTAAAATAGAAATGACTTCTGCACAAAAGGTTTTTGAATTGATAATGTCTCCAAACGAATACGACAATCTCTTAAACCAGATAATTAACGTCAAATACCCGCCTACAAAGGCAAAATACAGTGTATTGGTTGTGGTGCCCAAAATATCTCTTCCGATTTTCAAACCAGAATTGAAGAGTTTTTTTTTAGTTACGGACGGATCATGAACAAATAACTCATTCATAGAAGACGAAATAGATAGCGAAATATCAATGATCGCTCCTATGGCTCCCATAATAATTGTACAAATGGCTATTTTAGCAAAGTCAATTCCAACGTAAAGTGAAAAAGCGTTAATTTCTTCTTCTTGTTCTTCTCCAAACCCTTGAATCATGGCATGATGTTCAATGATAAAAATAAAAAGTACTAAAACGGCTAAGGTAATAATCGTTGAAACAAACGCAGCAAGCGTTTTATGATTGAATTTATTAATATAAAATAAATTAATGCAGCTAATGATTGTACAAGCGATCACTGTAACAATAATCGTATTTTTTATAGACAGCATAAAGAGAATGGTTAGAAAAATAACGCCAAAATTCAAGAACAAAGCAAGGAAAGATCTAATTCCTTTTTTTCCGCCTACCATACTCATCAGAATAAATAAAATAAGAGCTAGCAACAGTAAAACGTTCACTTTCTGTTCCCCTTCCTAAAAATAAAAAGAATCGAAAGATAGAGTGTAATTGGAATCGTTAGCACAATGCCAATGCTGCCAGTAAGAGCACGGATTAACTCTAACGAGAAATTCATTGAAAACGTGTATCCTAAAGGAGAACCGTTCTTTAAATAAAGAAGGACCATTGGAATTGTTCCACTTATATATGAAAAAAATAAAATATTCGTCATGGCTCCCATGATGTCTCCGCCAATTTCCTTGCCCGATTTTAGTAAGTCTTTGTGCGCTATCTCTTTATTCTTTTCATATAGTTCATAAACAGAAGAAGTAATGGTAATGGCTACATCCATGACAGCTCCTAAAGATCCTATTAATACCTCACTCATAAATATTTTTTGTGGAGGAATTGTTACAAACTCCATTCCTTCATAATGAAGACCGTTCGAATCTGTTAGCTGCATGACTATGTATGCAATTAACAGAGAAACAAACGTACCTATTAAAGTTGAAATGATTGCTACATGCGTTTTTTCTTGATTACCGCTTACTAATAACAAAGAAATAACCGTAAAAAGAACGACCGCAACAATACATACAGCGAGCAAGCTCACATTCCCTAGTGCTAAATATACATTGAGAGCCCCGATTAAAAGGACAATATTAATAAGTAAGCTAATGATTGAATAAAAACCTTGTTTTTTTCCAATCGCCAGCAAAATTAATATAAATAAACCCGCGACGGCGGTAACCTGCGTGTCCCGCTTCACTCCTTCAATCGTGCCGCTTAAAGTATGCTGTGAATTCTTTTCTAAGGAGACAAAAAGATCTGTTCCGACAGTGTACTTTTGATCATAAGCACCTGAGTATGAGTACGTATTCTCTAAATGAATAAGCTTCCCTTTGTATTTTCCGTTCATGATTTTAGCAACAATTTTTTGATAATATACGGTATCTTTGTTGTGATTTAAATCAGTAGATTTATTTTGTTCTACAACATTCGTCTTCACTACCTCCGCTATCGGTTTTTTATAAAGCGAATAATTGTGGTTTGTTACTATTAGCGCTATACACAAACAGCAAATTCCTAGTATATAGAGAAAGATTTGTTTACGTGATAATTTATTAAACTTTTGCTTCGAAAAAAGATTCCTTATATGCTGGGAATACAGAGCTGACATCACATAATTCCTTTCTAGTTATTATTTGAACGCAGGGCTTTTGAACATGAAGAGACTGCAAAGAGGTCTAAATTCTTTGCAGTCTTTTCATTCGTTTATTGTGAGTGCTATACAGCAAGACACTCCACCTGCTATTTTTCATTCCGTACTGTATCAGAGAAAAGTGAAATTATAGTGAAAGCATAGAACAATTTATCTACTTCACTAGTTTTTTATGACTATCTTATATAATCATAGGAATATAAAAACAAAGAGAAAACTGTTTGCGCTATAATAAATTGACTTTATAGCTACTGATTAGTTATAAAACTCATGAAAAGCGACAAATAGTTGCTAAAAACAAGGAGGTTATTTCATGTTAACGAAAAAAACACTTGTCATGCTTTCTACTCTCACCCTTGTAACAACATGCGTAGCATTCAGCACTCCAACTACTGAAGCAGCTGCTAAAGATACCTACTCACAAAAAATTGAAACTAAAGCAGAAACAAGGCCTACGCTTCGTAAAGGTTCTCACTCTAGCTACGTAAAGGACTTACAGCAAAGCTTAAAAGATGTGAAGTATAACACATCAGTTGATGGAATTTTCGGTACGCAAACACAAAACGTAGTAAAAGAATTTCAAACCGATCACAGCTTGTCTCCAGATGGTATTGTTGGCCCCTTAACATGGGCAGTTTTAGATGAGAACAAGGTAGAAAGAAAGCAATTTCCTGTCAGCACAGCTATTACATTCGGTAAAAAAGAACTCGGTGACAACATTGTCTTCAGTACAGACGACCGCTTACGGAAAGATAACAACGATAAAGCTTACTACAGATTCGTAGCAAAAAACAAAGACTGGATGGATCAAGGCGGATCAGGTACCATAGGGTGGTATCACATTTACAAAAATGGAGATGTGATTGAAGGATCCAATTAAACCTAGTTACAAATAACGGTTCGAAAAAAGCCTTCATAATCACTCTTTTGAGTGATTTACTACTTCTCTTACAGAATGCTAAAATTTAAAAGAATCATTCCATAGGTATTTTACTTGAACAAGAACAGCTTTTTCTCCCCACAGCTGTTCTTGTTATTTTTTAATAAAAATGAAAAAAGCAGCATACTGAACATTCCACACGCTGCTTTTTGAGATCACAGGACTACTCTGCGGGTCGAGGTCCTGCTTCTCGTCCTGAGTTCTCTACCGTTAGTATTGGCCGAACGGTGATATCTTCATTTACACGAATTTGGCATGATAAGCGCAAGTGATCTTCAATTGAACTTTCTGAGTATGCATTTTTCTCTGCGTGTGTTAAATCACAATATTCGCCTTCAAGCACTTCTACCCTGCAAGTCGTGCATTTAGCTTTCCCGCCGCATCGATGAAGAATATTTATACCGTTGTCTTCGAGTGCCAAGACAAGCTTTTCTCCTTTTGCCACTTCAAAACTTCCGTATCCTAAAACGGTTACTCTTGGCATGTATATCCCTCTTTCCCTCTACTGTGTACAAGCGATTTGAATTACACTATATGCAGTTTCTTTTTATTGCATGCCTAAATCCAATTAAGAAGACCATCGTTTTGTAATACGGCAACTAAAACGACAATCCCAAGTATAATAACAGGTATTAGTGCCTTTAAAATTTGATACTTAGATAATTCTATGCGCTGAGGCTCCTTTAACAGATGACTTTGATTTAACTCAGTATTGTTTTCACTTTCTTTATGATTCATGTTCCTCTGCCTTTCTATTTTTTATATTGCGGTTCATATCTACTTCTGCTGACATCACAAAAATAGCCACAGAATTTCTTCATAAAAACCATCTTAACCTTTTTAAGAACATGCTATACCAACAATGCTATTTTAAAACAAGTCCCTATCATATGTTTCAAACAAATTCACCTTGTTTCTCTTCTTAATAGCGTTTCTCACATCACTAAACGCACAAGCAAGGTCGTTATTTATAATCAAAAGTAAAACCCCATAGCGAGTCATGGGGTTTTACTTCGTACGTTGGTTTTTTGGAATTTTAATTTGTTTAATATCTCCCAGCACATAAATATAAAAAATTAAGCCTAGCAACAGCACAATTCCCGCTACAATAAAGCTTAGATTAAAAGAACCGGTTTTATCCAAAAGATATCCCGTTAAAGCTGTAGCTATAATTCCACCAAACAAATTATTAGCTAAATTAACAATAGAACTGAGCAGAGAAATAGAGCCTGCAGGCGCAATTTCAGCAGAAATTGACCAGCCGATTGGTGCCGTTGCAGATATACCTGCCAGTCCAATCGAGATACAAATCATCGCTACTACAACACTATTGGTGAAAATAGAGCCTAAAAAAACAAACCCTAAGCATAATCCTACAACAATGATCGTGCGATATACTTTTTGACTGTTATATCCTTTTTTTATGAGGTAATCAACAAGCCAACCGCCAACTAAAATGCCAGCAAATGTAGCAATTAGCCAAGGTACTGCCGTAAGCAGACCCGATGACATGATATCCATACCGTATTTCTCTTTTAAAAAAGTTGGCAGCCACGTTAACAGTAAATTAAACGTATATCCATAGCCTGTAAACCCAATCATCAGCCCCCAAACTTTTCGATTCGTAAATAATACTTTTAAGGTATGTAAAAATTTTGATGTTTGTTCATCGTTCGCATTTAAATTATTTTCTTGAATATACTTCAACTCATCATCTGATATGCGTCTGTGCTTTTCTGGTTTTTCGTAATAAAACCAAAAAAGCAGCGTAAACAGCACGTTTATAATTCCAATGGATAAAAATGCTGTGCGCCAATCAAATTTGGTGATGAGAAACGCTACAAGAGGCGCGCCAAGTACATTTGAAAATTTGGCCGCTGAATCAAACAAAGAATTTGGTAAGCTTCTTTCGTTTGGAGGAAACCATAGAGACGTAGCTTTTGATGCTGCTGGAAAAGCTGAAGCACTCATTATTCCTATTAAAAACCGGACGATATAGAGAAGAAGTTTTCCTTGCAAAAATGCCATCGACATCGTTAATAAACTCCAAATTACCATACCCACTCTTGTTACCCATGCTACTCCGAACCGATCAAGTAAGCTTCCCGCAGGTATTTGCATGATCGTATAAGAATACGTATAAATAGAAAAGACAATTCCGAGCTCTGTTCCCGTTAAGTGAAATGCATCTTGTATTGCAGGAGCGGCCACTGACACCGCTACACGATCAAAATAATTTAAAATAATCATACTGCTTAACAAAGATGAAATAAACCATCGTGTACGTCCTGTTCGCTTTACTGAATGTTCACTCATAGCTAGCTCCTTTCATCAGTAGTTTGTTCGTTTTATTACCGTAGCATTCTACTTAATACCACAACTTCTTTTGAAAGAAACATGCGTTTTCTTCATCCACCATGTAAGAAATTCCTCATGATAAAACATAAAACAAAAAGAGATTGAGTCATAACTAAATCAATCCAAACTACAGCTAGAAGCCACCACCTACATGAAACCTCCGTTCACCATAACAATGAAAAAATCCGAACGAGTTGGATTCTCAATCAAGAATCTTGATTCATCGTTCGGACCTTTTTTACCTAAAATACTTTTGTACCAGCCTCTTTTTTCGCTAACAGTCTATTTGGCTGAAAGTTCACTTTCGGTTACCCACTTGTGATTTTTTACTTTCTCTCCGCCTGTAGTCGGTGCGTAGTCTACCATGTATACCGTTGTTTTTTCGGCTGAATCAATCGTTGCTTTTGCCCCTTTCATACCTTTCATATGATCTGCTTCAAGCGTTGCTTCGCTACCTGCCTTTAACTGCTCGTTACCCGCATCTTTTATTTCTTCTTGAATAACCCACTTATGATTTTTCACTTTTTTTCCGCCAGTCTTTGGCGTATACGAAACGGTATAGGCCGTAGTGTCGTAAGCACCGACAATGGTTGCTTCAGCCCCGTTCATGCCTTTCATATGATCTGCTTTTATAACGGCTTTATCTCCAACTTTATATGTTGGATTCTCTGCTTTTTTTAATCCTTTTGGAACCTCTCCTGAACTAGAGTGATTCATCTCTGAGTGATCGTGCATAGATTCGTTTTTGTCAGCTGAAGGCTTTTCATGACTAGAATCGTTTCCGCATCCGCTTAGTCCAATAATGACAGATGCACCAAGAATAAATAGCTGTTTTTTCATAACAGTCCCTCTTTTCCACATAATAAACTTTAAAATAAAAATCATTTAATCATTAGAAACAATTTATCTTTGCCTACTCTTCTTCTTTTCTTTATTGTAGCCAAAATTTGTGCAGATTTTGTGAAGATGAAGATAATTGGACACGAAAAATTCCTGTGCCTAAAAAAGGCCTTCGTATGAATCACTTACCACAAGGAAAAAGTATAAAAATAAAAGGAGGAAAGAAACATGCTAAAAATACGCTTTGCTCTGCCCTCACTGTTACTTGCGTTTAGCTTGGTGATGGGAGCGCCTTTTGCTTCCGCACACTCCACTCTCTCATCTAGCGTACAAAAAATAGAAGTAACGTCCATTAAAATGAAAACGCTCAAAACATTTATTGATGAACAAGATATGAATTCATTCACTAACAGTATAAAAAAAGCGCAGCATATGAAACTTCTCTTGGATGAAGAATCTGCTGGGAGCATCGATTGCAAAATGACTATTACCTATGGAGATGGTTCTAGCCGTCATTATTTCATTTGGATTATGGATGACGGACGTGATGTGCTAATTGCTCAGCAAAAGCATCCAGAAGACCTTCATCTTAAAGGGTATGAATTGAATCAAAAAAATTCCTTGCACCTAACAAAGCTGCTAAAGAATATTCTTTAGCAGCTTTGTTTTTAGATTACTTTCACCGAGAATAACTCGATGACTCCAATATTTTTTAGTTTATATTGCCAACATAGCATATACTGCTATGACTGCGAGCACGTACAAAATAGCTGAGACGATCCACTTTTTCATATCTTATAGCCTCACTCTCTGCAATCGCAGTGCATTTAATACAACCGACACAGAACTAAAGGCCATCGCGGCTCCAGCGACCCAAGGGGCTAACAGCCCAACTGCTGCAATTGGAATACCAAGCGTGTTGTAGCCCATTGCCCAGAATAAGTTTTGCTTAATATTAGAAATTGTTTTTCTACTCATTTCAATCGCATCTGCAATGCTCATCAAGTCTCCTCGCATCAGCGTAATATCAGCGGCTTCCATCGCTACATCCGTTCCTGTTCCGATGGCCATTCCAATATCAGCTAACGCAAGTGCAGGAGCATCATTAATACCGTCTCCTACCATAGCGACTTTTTTACCTTGCTGCTGAAGCTTTTTCACTTCTTCTGCTTTGCCTTCTGGCAACACTTCTGCTATAACGTGCTCAATACCCGCTTGCATCGCAATAGCCTGAGCTGTTTGACGATTATCACCTGTAATCATCATCACTTCTAAGCCCATTTCTTTTAACCTGGAAACTGCTTCTTTAGAAGTCGCTTTAATGGTATCTGCAACAGCAAGCATACCGGCATATTTTCCGTCAAGAGCAACGAGCATAGCCGTTTTTCCGTCTCGTTCTAAATTTGTCATTTCTTCTAAGGCTGTATCAATATTTACTTTATGTTGGTTCATAAGCTTTCTTGTTCCCACTAACAGCTCTCGCTCTTGTACAGTTGCTTTTACTCCATACCCTGGAATAGCTTCAAAAGATAACGGATCTTGAATCTCCATACCTTTATTTTTTATACCTGCTACGAGTGCTTGAGCGAGAGGATGCTCCGACAAACGCTCAGCCGATGCAACTAACTGTAATAGCTCATTTTCTTCGTAGCCTTGTGCAATACGTACATCGGTTAACTCTGGGGTTCCATTTGTAACAGTTCCCGTTTTATCTAAAAGAATCGTATCGATTTTATGCGTTGCTTCTAAATGCTCTCCGCCTTTAAACAAAATACCAAATTCTGCTGCGCGGCCCGACCCAGCCATAATGGAAGTTGGAGTAGCTAAGCCTAACGCGCATGGACATGCAATCACTAATACGGCAATAAGCTTCTCTAAAGCCGGTGCAAATTCGCCAGGCGCAATCCAGATATACCAAACAAAGAAAGTAAGAAGTGCAATTCCGACTACAATTGGCACGAATATACCTGAGATATAATCAGCTAATCGCTGAATAGGCGCTTTAGAACCCTGCGCTTCTTCTACTACTTTAATAATTTGCGCAAGCGCCGTCTCCCTGCCAACGTTTGTAGCTTTTATTTTCAGAAAACCATTTTTATTAAGTGTAGCTCCAATTACTTTATCTCCAATGTTTTTATCTACCGGTACGCTTTCACCTGTCAGCATGGACTCATCTAAGGCCGATTGCCCGTCAATAATCTCTCCGTCTACAGGCACTTTTTCACCAGGCTTAATAAAAATAACTTCGCCTTTTTGGACTTCTTCCACTGGAATTTCAACTTCCGCTCCGTCTCTTATGACAACGGCCGTTTTAGCCTGTAAGCCCATCATCTTTTTAATTGCCTCTGAAGAACGGCCTTTGGCATTTGCTTCAAATAATTTCCCTAAAAGAATCAGCATAATCAATATAGCGCTCGTTTCATAGTAAAGCTGATTCGTATGAGCAGATGACCCAAGCGATTTAAGAGAAGAGTATAGACTGTAGAAATAAGCTGCGCTTGTACCTAGTGCTACTAAAACATCCATGTTGGCGCTTTTGTTACGCAGAGCTTTAAATGCGCCTACATAAAATTGCTTCCCTACCACGAATTGAACAGGCGTAGCTAAAGCGAGCTGAACCCATGGATTCATTAGCATATGAGGTAAAGGAATAAACGACGTAAACGTAAAATGGCTAACCATTGCCCACAATAACGGTACGCTTAAAATAAATGCGAACCAGAACTTTCCTTTTTGTTTACTCAGTTCTTTTTCTCTATAGCTTTGCTCTTCTTCGCTTTCTTCCGACTTTAGCTTTGCTCCGTATCCAAGCTTTTCAACTCGCTGCGTTATATCTTGCGGAGCTATTTGAGAAGGGCTGTATTCAACAGAAGCCGTTTCTAAAGCAAGGTTAACACTTGCCTTTGTCACGCCTTCTAATTTGTTTAACCCTTTTTCAATACGAGTCGAACAAGCGGCGCACGTCATTCCCGTAATAGCAAATTCGGCTTTTTCACTTACAACTCCGTACCCAAGCTTTTCGATTTTTTCTTCAAAGACCTGTGGACTTGTTTTAGACGGATCAAATATGATAGTAGATCTTTCCAAAGCCAAATTCACGTTTGCTTCTTTTACACCTTCTATTTTTTTTAATCCTTTTTCAATTCGGTTAGAACACGCTGCACATGTCATACCTGTAATTTGCAAGGTGGCTTCTTTTTGTTTGTCACTCATCACGTTTCGCCTCCTGTTATATACCTATAAGGGGTATATATTTTTCTTAAATCAAGCGTGCGAAGGTATTCGCACGCGATGATGTTTATGCTACGTCATAACCTTGGTCATCAATAGCCTCTTTAATATCTTCAACCGTTACTTGACTTGGATCAAATGCCACTGTTACTTTTGCATCTTCTAAGCTTACTTCTACGCTTTTAACGCCACTAAGTTCGCCTACGCCGCCTTCAACAGCTTTGACGCAATGACCGCAAGACATTCCTTGTACTGATAATGTTACGTTTTCCATTTCTAGCATCTCCTTTATTTCATTAATCGTTTAATGGTTGTTAATAATTCATCTACTACTTCTTCATCACCATCTTGCACACGTTCTACAATGCAATGCTTCAAGTGACCTTCAAGCAAAATTTTACTTACACTATTTAAAGCAGACTGCGCAGCTGCGATTTGAGTAATCACGTCGTCACAATACGTATCTTTTTCAATTAATCCTTTAATTCCTCGAATTTGTCCTTCAATTCGATTTAATCGGCTTGTTAGATTTTTTTTCACTTCTGGAGAATGGTGACTTTTTCTTTCACTATTTATCGTACAACATTTTTCTTCACTGTTCATGTGATTCGCTTCGACCATCTAACATCCTCCCTTCATGACTTCATCATACTATACCCCCCTACCCTATGTAAAGGGAAAGAAACGCTTATTTTATCTTTTCACCAATTTCGATAGCTATGCTCATATCATTTTCAACTAACATCAACCCACTTATAGCCTATTCCCCATACTGTTTGCAGGTATTCGTCTACAGGAAAACCCGCTTTTCTAAGCTTATCCCGAACATTTCGCACATGGGAGTCAATAGTACGATCTCCAATCTCAGCCTCATATCCCCACACTAACACAAGCAAGTCGTCCCGGCTGAACACACGATTTAAATGCTGAAGAAGTAATCCCACTAATTCAAACTCTTTAGGGGTCACTTGAATGTACTGATTTTTATATTGTAATACGTGGTCTTCCTTGCTCCATACTAACCCTTTATAGGTGATTTCATTCTTTTCTTTTAAGGAACGCCTAAGAACCGCGCTGATGCGTGCAACCAATTCTTCTTCGCTAAACGGTTTAGTAATATAGTCATCTGCCCCTATATTTAATCCTTTTACTACATCTAACGTTTGGCTGCGGGCTGTGAGCATAATCACTGGTATATCAGACATTTTTCTTACTTCTTGGCAAATCTCCCACCCATCTTTGCTTGGCATCATAATATCTAATAGCATCAAATCTGCTTTTTTGCCTTCACAAAGATAGCGCAGCGCTTCTGTGCCATTTTCAAATTTTATACATGTAAATCCGTTTGGCAGCAGATAAAGTTCCAGTAAATCCAGCATCCTTGCTTCATCATCTACTAATAAAATAGTTGGCATCCTATCCATCCTCTCTTAATACAATCTCTACAGTCGTTCCTTTTCCGATCTCGCTTGTGAGTGTTATGTCTCCTCCATGAGCTTCTACAATCTCCTTTACAATTGATAAGCCTAATCCGTAACCTCCGCTTTTTCTCGAGCGAGATTTTTCCACTCGATACAGCTTGTCAAATACGTAAGGCAGATCTTTTTCTGGAATGCCTATTCCTTGATCTTTAAGAGTTATTGTCAATGATTCAGCTGATTTTTTTACAATTACATCAATTTTAGTCCCTTCTTTTGAATATTTCATTGCGTTATCAAGTAAATTGATAATCACTTGCTGAAATCTTTCAGGATCTAGTGAAATGTAAAGACCTTGAGGGCAGCTTATGTCCAGCTCCATCTCTTTTTCTTTTAAAGCTAAATGAAAATGCGCGCATATGGCGTGCAAATACGTAGCCAGTTCTACTTTTTGTTTTTGAATAAAAAATGTGTGCTGATCCAGCTGCGCCAGCTGAAACAAATCTTTGACTAGCTGTGAAATTCTTTCCGCTTCTTCTTCCACAATGGTAAGATATTTATCACGTTCTTGCGGTGTATTAGAAGGCCTTCTCGCTACGTCCGCATAGCCCTTTAAATACATCAAAGGAGTTTGAAGTTCATGTGAAATGCTGCTTAAAAATTCATTTCTCTCTTTTCGTAACCGCTGCAGCTCATTCGCTAGCGATTGAATGGACGTTCCTAATTGTCCAAGTTCATCTCTTGAATGAGCACCAAGCTTTACAGACAAATCCCCTTGACTCAGCTTCTCTGTTGCTTTTTTCATCTTGATTAAAGGAGCGGTTATAAATTTAGACAGAGCAAAAATAGTCACAATCGAAAATAAAATGGAAACAGCTCCCGCTACGTAAAAATGATGCTGTAGTCTCGCAATCATTTCGTGAATATCATTTGTGTTTTTGAACATATAAACCGTTCCAAACTGCTGACGGCCTTTTTCAATAGGTGATGCTGTGGCGATATAAGGTTTGCTTTTCCAGTCGCCTTGCATAATTTCACCTTTGTATGTAAGAGACTTTCCTTTCCATTTCTCTACTGCTTTTCTTGCACCTTGAATTAAAGGCCTAGATGAACTGATAATTTTTCCTGTTTTATCTGTTATGACAACATCAGTTTCTGCTTCAGATTCCATCAGTGCAACATGGTTAAGCGTAGCCGCATCATGATGCTTCTCTAATACTTCCCGGTGACTGTTTCCTCTTAAACGCAAACTTTCTAATTCTTCCGAAATTCGTGTGTTGGCAAGACCGCTATATAAGTAAAAAAAGAGAGCCGCTTCAATTAGTAAAATGAACATTAAAAATAAGAGTCCGAGCTTAATAGAAATTTGATTCATTTATTCACATCCTTTGCTTTCATTATAAAAGTAATAATTGAAGAAACTGTGCAGAATACAAATACGCCACAAAATAATTATCTTTATACTATGAAAAGTTTTCTAAGAAGAAGCTTCCTCTGTTGATACAACTGTACTGAATTGGTCAAATAAGCGTTATTCTCTGACATTTTACCATAGGTAGAAGGAACGGATACGTAAGCAGAACAGCATTTTAATGAACAAAAAAGGGATGTGAATGATCCCTATGGATACGCGTAAAAATGAAGGTTCTTTTAAATATCATTATTAAGCGAACTCTTTACTGTTTTTCTAATAAAAAAGGTTAATCAGCAAAAGCTAATTAACCTCGTTAAATAGTGCAATTTCACCCAGTTCTCTCAGTTGAACTGTCTCTCGTTACCTGCAAGTTTCCGGAGCGTTTTAATTTGTTCCACCCTACTTTTGTTCCTTTTAATGCAGCTAAAACTGCCTTCCAAGCTACCCATAGTAATAAGTAGCGATACACAATTCTTTGTATCACTAGAGCAATCAATGGTTTACTGCTTATTCGCTCTAATCTAAAGGCCACTAAGCAAACAAGAAAATCAACAATAAAGTAGCACCCGTATAAAAGAACCGAATGTTTAACATCTCCAGTACATAGCCTCAAAACAAATAAAAGGTCTAAAAATGGTGCAAATAAAGGAAAAATGAATTGAAACAGCAGCATATTAGGAAGAGCCATAAAACCTAATGCTTTATGCTTACGCCCTCCAAAAGCTCTTTTGTGCTTCCATAAGCACTGTAAAGTCCCAAAGTTCCAGCGATGGCGCTGTTTGAGAAAATCTTTACGCTTTTCCGGTGCTTCTGTATATGCACTTGCTTTCTCTTCAATTGAAATTTTATAACCGCTGCGCAATATACGCAGAGACATGTCTGTATCTTCAGCTAATGTATCGGCCGTAAAATACCCTAATTCTTGAACAAGTTTTTTTCGCCATGCTCCTATTGCGCCTGGAACAACCGTCACACAATTAAGCATGGAAAAAGCACGTTTCTCTAAATTAAAACCTGACACATATTCAATATGCTGCCATGTTGTTAATAAATTACGGACATTTCCTACTTTGATGTTCCCAGATACCGCTCCTACTTTTTCGTCGTTAAAGTGTCTTACCATAAGCGATATAGCTTCAGATGAAATAATGGTATCGGCATCAATTGACACAATAATATCTCCTTGTGCTTTTTGGATACCCAAATTGACCGCCGCAGCCTTTCCTCCGTTTTTCTTTCGAAGAAGACGAAACTTGTCATTGTTTTTAAAAGCTTCAGTAACAGTCTTTGACGTGCCATCTGTTGAACCATCATCAACCATAATAATCTCAAGGTTTTGATATGAACTCTTCAACACCGATTTAATTGTCCTGTTTATGACATTCTCTTCGTTGTATGCAGCGACAACTACGCTGACTAAAGGCTGATATGAAGCATCAAACTGCAGTTTATCCGCTTTTCTTTTATGTTTAAGAGCGAGATAAAATACAATAAGCAAACGCAGTGTAAATACAATTAATGTTCCATAAAACAAAACGAAAAAAACAGTATGCAGCGCAGCAATATTCACTAGAATCAATTTGATGTTTTGAATAATAGGATTCTCTGCTTTTAAAACGGCTGGCATTGTACTTTCCCTGCTTTTGTTAGTCAAATTACCTGCTGTTACAAATGTATACCCTTGCGCCTGTAGCTTTTCAATGATTTGAGGCAGTGCTTCTACTGTTGCTTCTCGGTTTCCTCCTCCATCATGAAGTAAGATAATATCACCGTTCTCTGCTTGCTTCATCACACGGTTTACAATTTCTTTACTATTTTTGGCTTTCCAGTCACTCGAATCAATATCGTAGTTAACCGTTATATATCCCATGTTCGTCGTATCCGCCATTTTTTGAAATGAAGCTGGGTCATATACCGTTTCATCGTAACCATTATAAGTGCTTTGATTATCTCCATACGGAGGACGATATAAAATAGATGAATGACCAGTTATACCTTGAATGACTCGTTCTGTTGCATTTACTTCATACTTTAGCTGATTTTTAGAAATATTGATTGTATTTGGGTGGGAAAACGTATGATTTCCAATTTCATGACCATCTTCATATACTTGTTTAACAATATCTTGATGAAATACTGCATTTTCACCAATCATAAAGAAAGTAGCTTTTACATTGTGAGCTTTTAAAATTTTTAAAATTTTCTCTGTGTATTTAGGATCTGGCCCATCATCAAATGTCAAAACAATTTCTTTGTTAAATATTTTGCTTAACCGCTCAATCTCAGGAGCTTGCGGCATTGCTGTGTACTCTTCCCCTGAAATAAATCCTTTCGAATCAAAAGCAAAACGTCTTTCTCCCGGAGAAGCCTCTGTTTTTGCATGAAGTATGCTTCCTTCTCCATAATTGTAAGCAATTTCTCCATTTTTAACAGTCTGAATCTCACTTACTTTATGTCCTTTTACTACATCCCATACAGACGGGTCTTCCGTTCCCAGTCTCCATAAAGCAACTCCTTTGGCACCGCTTGATGAAGCAGCTTTCCACTGGTTATAAAATGTCACGCTGTCCAAAAACCATAGCTCATGCGTACCCGTTCCGTCTTTATAATTTACATATGGCGTTTTGCTTTCATCATCCCACTCAACATTCAAGTGGGCTTTTTGAGCCATTCGCATGACGTCTTCAAATGATACAACCTCTCCTCCTTGCTTGCTTTTTTCGTTCCAGTCATATCCATAGTTTCCAAGACTAACAATCATCTTATCTTTTAACGATTTTGATAAATTGTTTTGATACCAAGAAAATGAAGCAATAGGACCTGGACTTTGAAAGTGCTCGTCGTACATCATTAAAATCATACGGTCATTATACTGTTCTAAACCACTATAATCGAATGCTTTATTAGCTGGAGGCACATCCATAGTTACCATTAAGCCATCTTCATGGAAGGCTGTATAAAGTTTCTTCATAAAATCTGTTAGTAACTCTCTGTCGCTGCTTTTGATATTTTCAAAATCTATATTTACTCCATCATATCCATTCTCTTTAATTTGATGATGTAAATTATGTATGAGTTTGGATTGTTCCTGAGGAGATTGCAGCAAGCGGTGAACCGTTTGCTCATCCCATTTTCCATTTGACTCGTTTGTGAGCAGCGGTAAAACCTTTGTATGATGCTTTTTAGCAAAATCTCCGATATCTTTTTGAACACTGCTTTTTAATTCCAAGTTCGAATTTAATGAAAACCATTGAGGTACAAGAACGTCAATTTGGTCAATATTATTTTTTAATGAACGCTCACTATTTTTATCCCAATTAACATAGAACGCATAAAAATCATCTTTGTTCACAATCCGGTTTTCTAAAAACTTTTTATGAGACTCATCTTCTGAAAAAGAAGAGAGCTGGCCGCTATCATTATCGGACGGATAAATAGTCGAAAATTCATTCTTTTCTTCAGTCCCCCATGTTGGCAAGACCGGATTAAAGTGAAGGCTTAAGCCTGAAACGAAAGCTGAAAAAAGAGTAAAAATAATTACGAGTATAAATAGACTTACAATAATATGCCATCGTTTTAAAGAACTAGTCTCAAAAATGAATTTTTTCTTACTTTTGTCCGTATGCGAACCAGCCGTCTTCTCACCTCGCCTGTTCTTTTTGTTGAATTGTGTTGTTTGCACATGCATACCTGCTTTCTATCCTTTTTAGCTATGATGTAAAGGAAAAAACGTTTCTACCTCTGTTTTTGTATCCTCTACGTATTTTTATCACTTTCTCTACACTTTTTAGTTTGCTAGTAGAAAAAAGAGTGGAGATCGCGTTGTTTTTGTAAAAAGTCATATACTCAAAAGAGCGAAAACTTTTATACCCCTGTGCGTCTGACACTATAAGTTTTTCTGCAAACAA
Organism: Priestia sp. SRI_019; assembly: GCF_057586255.1. Taxonomy (NCBI): domain Bacteria; kingdom Bacillati; phylum Bacillota; class Bacilli; order Caryophanales; family Bacillaceae; genus Priestia; species Priestia sp. SRI_019. Next base: position 857,259 of record NZ_JBYCZN010000002.1, read on the forward strand.
AAGGATAACAGAAGTAAATCAAGCGGTATATATGCTAATTTATCGAATTTAGAGATAACTTATGGAAGTGTAAGGCTTTACAGCTATACCTTTTTCTAGGTCTTACCTCGTCTTATTAGTTATTTAGACATGTATTTTTTTCATTTTCTTAGAGCTTCTAATAAAAGTAGTGTATTGCTTAGAGAACTTCTGCGTTTTTACCGTATTAAAAATTCCCAACCAGCTAAAGCACTAGACGATTTAAAGGCGACACAGATTAACTCATAACAAAAAGCATGTTCTCCCTGGAGAACATGCTTTTTATTTAACAATGATAACAGGACATTCTGCGGATTGAGCAACTTCGTGACTTACACTTCCTAAAAATGTCTCTTTCACAAAGCCCTTTCCTCGACTTCCTATTACAATGACGTCTTGTTGATTGTCATGTGCGTATTCGATAATTTTCTTTGAAGCGGTGCCCTCTAAACCGTATGCCTCATATGGAATACCTGATTGAGTTAAATGATTGTGAGCTTCAGATAAAATATCGCGGTTTTCTTCTTCTATCAGTGCGTCTAAGTCAACGCTAAAAACAGGCTGCTGCAAGTGAATTCTTTCCTTAATATGTACAATTGTCAGCTTATTGGCATTTACGCTTTTAGCTAGTTTACTTGCATGTTGAAGAGCACGAATAGAAGGTGCCGAACCGTCAAAGGCGACTAAGATTTTGTTATACATATAAAGAACCCTCTCTCTTTTTGTTCTTTCATGATGCGTTACCATCTAGATGCTGTAGATGATAAAGCAAAAAATAATAAAGTAAGAGACTTCTTGATTTTTGCTTTATCATCCATACTATACTTTTACCGCTTTCAGAAAAAACAAAACATTCATCCGTTTTTTCCCATATAAAAAGCCTTTGCTCACTAGAAGCAAAGGCTGATTGTTTATGTTAGTAGGTTATTTAACAAACTTCTTTTAACTCTTCAGTTAAACGTAAAAAAGTTTCTTTATCTCTTTTTTCTAAAGACTGATCAATTTGCAGTAAAAGCTGTGCTTTTTTAAAGTCACGAAGAGATTTGTTTAGCACTAGTTGAGCTGCTGTCGCGTCTGATACTTTTACTTCTTCTTGTGTCATTTTGCGGGACGTATAGTTTTCCATTACAAGTCAACTCCTCATCCTTTTCGCTATTATATAAGAAATCATATAATTATTCAAATATTTTTTCTTATTTTTCATTTTAAATTCACCTCTCAAAATGAGCTTTGGACATACCCAAATCATTTTAATCCAAAGGCGAGCGAATTGAATGAATTGATTTCCGTGCAGGGCTTCGCTTTCCGCGGGCGGCCGGTGAGCCTCCTCGTTGCTTACACTCCTGAGGGGTCTCAACTATTCCGCTTTTCTCGCAGGAGTCTTCGCCTTGCACTCCGATCAGCAGCTAGAAGCAACAGAATACACAAAATCCACGTTCACCATCACCATGAAAAAATCCGAACGAGTTGGATCCTTTACCAAGAATCTCGATTCATCGTTCGGATTTTCTTTCAACTAAAATACTTTTGTCTCAGCCTCTTGTTATCACAACCACTCTGGGCGTGAAGAACCTCGAGGAACCAGAACCGTTTTATATTCCCCTGGAGTTTCCGACATTTCGATTTGTTCTGTAAGCCCTTGGTACAATCCTAAAGGTGTTTGGGCCGTAAAGAGATCCGGTGCAATGTACTCATGCTTCTCTGACGAACCAGCTGTTTGATGAGCGTACGCTTTCTCATAGATGCCCATTGATAAAATCCATAAAGATACGCGATCTAATGATACACGCACGCGGTAGCTGCCTCCTTCTTTTGCTCTTCTTTCCAGTGCCATCAAAGCACCGACTTCAAGCAGCCAAGAAACCGCATAATCATTGACCACTACAATAGGAGGCAGCTTAGGATTTTCTGGCGATCCTTCTAACGCCATGACTCCCGTTACGCTTCCCGCTGTTTGGTCAAATCCATTTCTTTTTGCCCACTCTCCTTGCGTTCCATGCAGGTTGACCGTGCAGTGGATGATTCCTGGTTTTAGTTCGGCACACTCTTCAGCTGTTAGACCGTATCTCTCTAGAAATCCGTATCGACGGTTCGCAAAAAAGATATCTGCTTCTTTTAGAAGTTCAACCATTTTTTCTTTTCCTTCTTTTTCACCGATATCCAGCGTTGAAGAGCGCATACCGATATTAGACGTAGCGTAAATCGTATCATGCTCCCAATCCGTTGGCTTCCAAATATTTAAGACGTCCGCACCGTGTAAAGCAAGAGCTCTACCAAATCCTGCTCCTGCAATAACATGACCAAGGCCTAATGCTCGAACACCATCTAGCGGCATTTTAGGATTCTTTGAAAAAGGAATCGGCTCACTTTCTCCAATCTTTTCAATTTCAATTAAAGGAAGCTGCGCTACTTCTTCATACACGGGTTCTTTCATAAACTCTTCAATTGTCCGCACAACAGGCATGATAACTCCTCGCTCCGCTGCAGCTTTTTCTAATTCTTCTGCATTCCAACCGCGAATGGCTTTTGCCACTGCATCAGGGTCTTCTATACAATTTAACAGCTTTAGCGTTTCATGCTTAGAGCGTGGATATGGATTCAGCGGCATCACCCATTTGTCATCTTTTGTTTGATAAAAGCGAAAGCCTAATGGGTTATATGGATCATTTGCTTTACTTGGTGCGTACCCATTAAGCTTTTCCCATTTTTTATCGTAAAAAGGTGATAACCTTCGGATCGCTTTTCGTAAATCCATATGAATATCTTGACCTTTTCCTCCGCGTATTCTCCAAATTTTTGAGACAGCTACTGATTTAGCAACTAGTGCAATAGCTGCTGCTGAGGCAAGGCGCAGCGTACTAGGAACAATCGGATCTTCTCCGTAAAACGTAATGCTTCCTCCGCTGTCTTTTGCTGATAAGCCGACTCCTTGAAGCACATTTTCTAGCTCTTGATAGATATCAAAATCACTATTATCTGTTAAACGATTTTCATTTGCTTTCACAATAGATTTTGTTAGCTGGTCTTTCGTAATGTTGCTCACGTATAGTCCCTTCTTTCCTCATATAATTACCTCATTATGTCCCTGCTTGCTGAAGTTATGCCCTCATCGAGTTAAATCAAAACACTCCTAATATAACCTTTACGTTAACGTTAATATTATCTTAAAACGAATGTATCATATATCACTCATGCGAACAAATAATTTGTTTCACAGACAAACAAAAGCGCTTTATGTTTTTGTACATAAAACGCTTTTTCCTATTTCATATTTTCTTTTTCGAACTACTTTTCAATTGGTTTTTTTAATGCATGTAAATTTTCTTCTGCAGAAAGCATGACTTGGTTCATAATATCTTCTGCATCTTTAATTGCTTGGTTATAAAAGTGAGGACCGATATGTTCTTTAATAAACTCTAATACATTTTCTGCTGCAAATTCACTGATTTCTTCATCTCGTTCGTTATAAAAAAACGTTTGAATTTCATTCAGCATTTTATCTTTGTCTTCTTTTGAAAAATTAATAAACATAAACAAAACTCCTCTTTACATTGATATCTGTCTACCTGACATCATAGCAAGAGGAGCTGAGAAAATGCAGTCTTTTTTTCTTGTTGTTTTTGTGTACAATGCTTATGCTAATTTTTAATTAGCTAGACACTTTTATAGCCGGTTTTTCTTTTATGCGGCCTGAGCGCTTTTTCATATCTTGTAAAATTTCTAAATATCTCTTTTCCGTCAACTCATATTTTGCGAGTGGGACAAGTGATAACAAGCAAAGGATGCCTGGAATGATCGTAAAGATTAAAGCAATCCAAATGAGTGTGCTGTGTGACTGAATTTGATTTGGCACGTACCCTACTGCTGAAAGGATGTACCCGCCTACTGCTCCACCCACTGCTGAAGCAACCTTTGTTTTGAAAATATTCGTAGAAAACACCATTCCTTCCGCTCGGTTCCCCGTTTTCCACTCGCCGTATTCTACACAGTCAGCGAGCATAGATGTTTGAGCAATGTTGCTAACTCCACCGCCGAAAGAAGCTAAAAAGCTTAAAACCATCACCGGCATAACGTGAAAACCGGTTACAAACATTGTAAGAGTGGCTACAGCATTTAGCGCAATTCCCCCTATTGCTGCGCGTTTCTTTCCAAATTTATTTGAAATGAAAGGAGACGCAATCGCTCCTACAATTTGTGCTGTAAAAAATAAGGTTAAATAAAGAGACGCGATATTCTCTGCATTTAAATTGTATTTAAAATAGTAAATAGAAAACGTAGTTCGAATTGTTAAAATCGTTTCAACTAAAAGCATCGAGAAAATTAGATAACGCAACGGTTTATTTTGAATAAATAAGTTCCAAACTGCTTTTGGCGTCTGCTTTTCCTGTCTTTTTACGGTATAGTTTTCTTTTACTCCTGAAAATGTAATAATCATTGTAATCATTAAGATACACGCATAAATAAGACTAAGCATAAACCAGTTTCCAAAATAATGAGCTAATGGAAGAGTTAATAAACTAGCAAATAAAGACCCTACTGCTGCAATGGTTCTAGGAAACGCCACTACTTTATTTCGTTCTTTTACATCTTGTGTAATCGTTGCTGAAAGCGACCAATAGGGAATATCCATAATAGCAAAGCTTGTTCCCCATGCGATATAGGTGATATAAGCGTAAATTAATTTTCCTGTATGAGAAAGATCAGGACTAATAAAACACGCTACTGTAGCAACAGCTGCAAAAAATCCGCCTATTAAAAGATAAGGCCTAAACTTACCAAATCTCGTTTCTGTATTATCAACAATCATTCCGATAATAATGTCTGCAATCCCATCCCATATCCTAGCAATAAGAAATAAAGTTCCTACAGCTGCGGCATTTAATCCTACGCTGTCCGTATAAAAAATCATTAAATATGTACTTGTTAATGCATAAATAATATTGTTTCCAAAGCTTCCCATTCCGTATGATAGTACGGTTTTCAGAGAAACTTTTGACTGTACCCCCATGCTCATATAACCTAACTCCCTTCTCCTATAAAACGCTTTCATATCATATTATGAGTGACTAGAATCTCATTGCTTTATGAGATTCTAGTCTCCTGTTGCTGCTACATGTTTTCTACAACTCGACTTTCGTAAGGCTGCAGAACAATATCTTTAAATACTTTTACTTCTGGCGTATGGTTCATAAGGAAGTAATAACTTTTCTCTCCAAGCTTGCGAGGATATACTTCAACTCCATCTTCACTTTCCGTATGCTCAATCTGCTGCTGTTTTACAATATCAAGCGTAATTTTTTCAAACGTTTGCCCTTCAATTCCACAGCCTACATAATAAACCGTCCCGCGACCAAACTGATTTTTTGTTACAGCGGCTTGATTATAGAATGGATCATCATACTCATACAGCACTTCAGCTGTTACAGGTGTGACAATGTCTCTCCACACGGACGCACTTGACTGTTCTCCTTCATACGGTCCTACCCCTTTAATGGCTGCTTTTTGAGTAGAAGACAGTGCTTCCACTTCATGAATTTCGATGCCTGTTATTTCTTTTACATATCCAGGCAGCGTCTGTTTAAAGTGAATATTATTTTGTTTGTCTTTAATGCCGGTTCTAAACGTAAAAACGATGACGCCTCCGTTTTCAGTAAATTCAGTAAATCTCTTGCCTAGTTCTTCATCAATTATTTGCAAAGCTGGAACAACCAGTACTTTATAGCTTGAAAAATCTCTCGCAGCAGGAATAACATCAATAGGTGTATTCAACTTATAAAACGGTGTATATCCTCTAAGAAGCTCTTGCGTAAAGTCAAATCCTTCACTTTGCTGCTGAAAGCGCCATGACCATATATTTTCATAGTCATACAAAACGGCAACATCGGATTTAATATCAGACTCGAGTACATGTTCATAATGAACGATTTCACTAAATAACGACTGAACTTCTTTGTAGCGTCTTCCATAGTGATTATCGTGACCTACAACTCCATAGCAGTACTGCTCGGCTCCTCTTGTCATTCCCCGCCAACGGAAATACAGCATATTCGTACATCCATGAGCAAAAGCCTGATAAGACCACATCTTTGCCTGGTTAGGTCGCGGAAGGTAACCGATGACATCATGACCTTGAGCGCCCATTAACTCCTCTACAATCCAGAAGTTTTTATGCAGCAAACCTCTATTAAAATCATGCCCTAGTGCAATATGAGCTGGGGTAATTGGCTCTGTTTGACCGCCCCATACCGGATAATTGTCATAAGATACAAAGTCCATTACTTCTAGATTTTCTTCATGATCAAACCATTTATCAAAAAAGCCCCCTGATACGTTTGTTGTCAACAGCTGGTGATCACCTTTATATTTCTTCACAATTGCTGTTTGTTCGTGAGCGTATCTGTTTAACGAAAAAGAGCGAAAGCGCGCCCAGTCAAGCTTTAACGAAGGGCTGTGGGTCGTAATTGTTTTTACAGGCATAGGCACTTCAGTAAACTCGTTATATGTTTGTCCCCAGAAAATAGTCCCATACTTTTCATTTAGCTCATTAATATCTTTATATTTTCTTTCCAAAAACTGCTGAAACTCTTTATGACATTGTTCGCAGTAACACATGTCACTACCTTCATGGCCAAATTCATTATCAACTTGCCATGCTACAATTGCGTCTTCTGAGCTGTATTGTTTTACTAATTGTTCTGTAATCTGAGCGCTATACTTCCGGTAAAGAGGCGAATTAAAACAATATTGACGTCTTCCTCCGAAGGCTCTGACCGCCCCATTTTCATCTTTCGATAAAATAGAAGGATGCTGTTTCGCAAGCCAAGCCGGAAAAGTGGCAGTAGGTGTACCAAACATAACATCAATATTTTGTTTTTTAAGCTTATTGATAACGCTATCAAAAAAAGAAAAGTCATATTCACCTTCTTTAGGCTCCATTAGATGCCAAGCAAACTCTCCTATTCTCACCATGTTTGATCCTAGCTCTTTAATGCCTTGGATATCTTCTTCTATCATATTCTCTGGCCAATGTTCAGGGTAATAATCGACACCGATGTACATTTTTCTCTACTCCTATCTATTTCTTTATTTCATTAAATGAACGATTTGCTGCTACTTATTAAGGTCTACTCGGAAACGGTGATCAAAAGCAAAAAAATCACATTTATTTTCTTCATAAATAAATCTCTATTCAACTTTCAAGATACATACTTCCTAATCTTTTAAAACGCTTACAAGTTTATTTTATGAACTTTATTCAAAATATTCAATGGTAAAAATTTAGAGAAAAACATCCTTTTTTTGCTCTTTATTAAAATAAAGAATAAAACGCTTACAAAGACAAATGTTTTTATAATTCTTTTATATATCTTCGCTCACACTTCCTATATCCACATTTAGGTAATAAATTGCTTATAAAACAATTGTCAAAAGTAATTTCTTTCATACATGTTATCTATCAATTAGTAAGAGTCATTTGACTTATCTATAAAACAGTAAAAATTACAGAGCAGGTTTTTACCATTATTAACACACTAAACCTACGTTCATCATCACAACAAAAAAAGACCGCACAATTAATCAATAATCTCGATTAATTGTGCGGATACTTCTTGGGCTAAGGTACTTTTGTTCCGCCTTTTACTTGCAGCTGATTATAAACACACCTTTTACCGGTTTGTGTTCATGCAGCTTCCATTTATACAAAGCTCTTCAAACTTACATAGAGCTTATACAAGGGTGTAATAAGGCGAACAACTGTCTTTAATGCTATAATTAATTTCGTATGCGAAATATCACTACTAGCATTTAAATCGTACATAGCCGCTGCACCTTGTTTTCGTATCATTTAAAATAAAGGAATTTTAAAGAGAAAAGTGAATAGTATAAACATGCACTTTATTTACTATCTCTTTTTAATTTTCATATATTCATTGCTTTTAAAGGAGAGGATATCATGCCAGGAGCCACAAGCATGGTCGTAATCGGGATTACTGCCTTAATTGTATTTGGACCAAGTAAATTGCCGGACATAGGACGAGCATTTGGACATTCCCTGCGAGAATTTAAAAATGCAGCAGAAGGAATTATACAGGATGACGACAAAAAAACTCCAGAGGATACTACTGAAAATAAAGAGGAAAAATCCTAATTTTCATGTAAATAAAAGTTATACAGACTAAAAAGCCCACTTTTAACGTGCAGTGGGTTTCTTTTTTGATGTATGATAGTAAAAAATAGTAAAGAAAGAGGGTACCTTTTTGTTTAAATCGAAACTGCATTTTTGGACATTAGAACTATTAATGATTGCTTTACTGATTTACATTTGTAAACATATTTCGTTTGTTTTTCTACCAATCGGTGTGTTTATCTCCACTTTGTTTTTCCCTATTCTCGTAGCTGGTTTTCTTTTCTTTTTATTCGAACCAATTGTGTCATTTCTCACAAGAAAAAAAGTGCCAAAAACACTGGCCATTTTACTATTATATGTTGTTTTTATCGGCGTAATTGCTTCTATTGTAGGCGGTGTGGGACCTACTTTATCTAAACAATTAACTGATTTGGCTAAAAATATTCCGTCTTATATTGTAGAAACGAGAGAGTACATAAATGATTTATCTAACTCAAGATGGTTTAACTGGCTCGTTGAACAAAAATATGTTTCGCTCGATCATATTGAAGAGTCACTTTTAAACTACGCGTCTACTTTACCTACGAATCTCACAAACAGTATTTCATCTGTTTTAAGCGTCGTAACCAATATTACACTTACGGTTGTAACCGTTCCTTTCATTCTTTTTTATATGCTTAAAGACAGCCATAAACTTCGTAAAAATACGCTGCGTATGGTTCCTGCTTCTTACCGAAAAGAAACGTTACGTACAATGAAAGAAACAACAAATACGCTAGCTACTTATATTCAAGGCCAAATGCTCGTTTGTTTGTTTGTCGGTATTAGTACATTCATTGGTTACCTCATCATCGGGTTGCCTTATGCATTGATACTCGCACTAATAGGAGCCCTTACTAATATTATCCCGTACGTCGGCCCTTTTATTGGCGTAGCACCTGCTTTAATCGTAGGTTTATTATACTCTCCTACAAAAGCGATATTAGTAATTATCGTCGTCGTAATCGTTCAACAGTTAGATGGGAACATTATTTCTCCTCTGGTAATTGGAAAGAAATTAAACACTCATCCTTTAACGATTATTATTTTATTGCTTGTTGCGGGTAACATTGCAGGAATACTTGGAATGATCTTAGCGATTCCGGCTTATGCTGTAACAAAAACAATTGTGATAAATATTGTAAGAATGATTCAATTTAGAAACAAATCTGTCAAGCTGTAAAATGCAAAGGCAATACAATAAAAGGACCTTCTCTTGAAGGTTCTTTTATTGTTCCGTAGGTTCAGCATTCAAACACCATAAGATGATTTCCATCTGGATCTTTAAATGTAAACCAGTGATTGTGTTCAATTCCTGTCGTTAGCTCTACTTTTTTCTGTTTCATATATTCATAAGCTTCTTTGATATCGTTTGTATTCAAATGAAAAGCTGGCGTTTTAAAAAGCGTATTTTTTGAATAAGTTTTGCTATCTAATACAATTCCGGTTCCATTCATAGGTATCACATATAAATGATCATATAAAATGTCTCCATCTGCTATCAAACCTAGTATGTCACAATACCAATCTCGTGCTTTTTTTATGTCCTTTACAGGAATAAAAACTGTGCCTACTTCATTTAGTATAGGGTTCATTTATGACCTCCGGTATGGATTTAGTAGTTTTACAAAGTATTCTCTTTTAATCGCTGATAACCTTTTATTTTGAGATGCTTTCTATCAGTCCATTAAACTCGGTAGCAGAATTAGCAGTCTTGCGGACACGGTTATTCTCCATACATAAGCTACACGGCAAATGTAGATGCTTCATGACAAAATGTAGATGACTAAAAAAGAAAATGAGAAAATCTCCCCCTTCTCCTGCTTTGCACGTGTATAATGAAAAATAGACTATAGATAGTAGCCGTCTTTTGTTTGTAGCATCGAACTTTCGTGCATTACAATAGATTTAAAGCCACTATCCAACTAAGAATTAAAATGACTAACTTAAGGTTAAGGAGGTTAGATGTATATGGATTATTCATCTTTACTCATACGCGAAGTCATTGATAGAGTATCTAAATTACGCCTCTTATCTGTTTATAATGAAAGCATAAAAAGTGATTTAGAAAGCACCATCCTCCCTCTTTATCAGCAGCACTTTGAAAATAAAGATGTAAACGAAGCGTTGAGGATTTTAAAAAAAGACTTTCTCAATCGTACGAAACGCAGATGGTTAGATGCTGCTATACGCGATTATGAGCAAAAAAAGCCTAAGAAGAATAAAGAGCTGATTGGAGAATACAAAGCGCTAACAGCTTATTATAAAACGAACGGAAAAGAACTCTTTTGCAAACAGTTTGAAAACGTATCATCTCCGGAAGAAGTCATTGATAAACGAATTGGTATTCTACGTGAATGGAGTCAAGAAGATAGCTTCTTCTTAACGGATTATCCTTATATTCATCAAAAAACCAAGACTCAGCGAGAAAAAGCAATCCATACGGATATATCTATTATTATTGGGCTGACCATACTGGACCCAAGCTTCCAAAACGGAAATCATAGTATTATTGAAAGCCCTTTTTCAACTGTAGAGAACCCTTTTTTCTCTAACTCAAGAGCAAAGCTTCTCGTCGAGCAACCCCTATTAGAGAAAGAAGGAAAAGAATATTTCTTAAGTACTTATAACTCTGAAGACGGGACAGATTACGAATTGTTAATAGAAAAAGAATACGCTGAAGAAAATGGAAACAAGATTAGTGATTTAGATCGGTTTGATTATAAAGTGTTTTTAGAAATCATGAGCCAGCGCGACGAGTTGTTCGCTACACAGAAAATCATTAACGTAAAAATTGGTGACCTTGTGAAAGCACTTTATAAAACAGACAGTAAGCGCAACTATCAAATGATAGAAGAAAGAATTACAAAAATGAAGCACTACAGCATGACAAAAGTACAGCATAATAAGAAAATTGCCTACGGTATTTTTGACTTTGTGGATATTACTACGATGCCGAACGGAACGCGAATTGCTGAAATTCACGTCAACGAAGTGATATATAGAGACTATATTCAACGCCAAACGGTGCGTATTTATAAAAATAAAGTAGAAAAATTAAGTTTAGACGCCGCTTATCATTTGCTATTCGTTATGCAAAAAGAGCGTCTCATTTGCTATGAAACAAAATCTTCATACAATGTCACAAGAGATTATTTATATTTTTCGACAAGAGTCCGCTTTCGGAAAAGACGAAAAAAAGAAAACCTTGTCGAAATTGAAACAGCCTTAGATGAGCTAGTCGAACAAAAACTAGCTGTCCAATCCTATAAAAGAGTAGGCCAAGTGTTTCAGATTACCTTTATTCCTGTGGGAGAAAGTGAAGTAAAAGACTTATTAGCCGGTGATTACGAATATGCTCCCCTTTCTATTTATCAAAACGTAACAAGTTCTATAGGCTAAAAAAGAATGCCCTTATAATCTTTATAAGGGCATTCTTTTTATCTATCTACTATTAGTTACTGCACTTTTTGCTCCACATTTCCGTGCAAAAGTGTTTTTTTGCTCCAATTCTCCATGTAAACATATTATTTCCCCTGCTAATATGGCAGTTAAACTTCACCTTTCTCGTCATTTTGTGAACTTTTTGTGTCTAAAAAAATTGTTATAATTGTTTTTTGCTCCAGATTTCCGTGCAAATGTGTCGTTTTTCTTTCTATACTGCATTTACTATAAGTTTGGCTCCAATCTTCCGTGCAAATATGCCACTTTTACATAAATTTTCTTGTGGCAGCGATTTTCCCTCTTCATTTTCTCCAATTTTTGCTCCACATCTCCGTGCAAAAGTGTTTTTTGCTCCAGATTTCCGTGCAAACATGTCATTTTCTTAAAAAAACACTATTTTCTCTGCAAATGTTTGTTTATCCCCTCTGAAAATGTGAACTTTTTGTGTCTCAAAAAGGGCATTTTTCTTTTTTTTGTCCCTATTTTCCGTGCAAATGTGTCACTTTCTTACCTGAATCTTTACTTTTATTATTTTTGCTCCTATTCTCCGTGCAAATATGTCATTTTTACATCAAATTTTTTTTGAATTTGTCGCATTTTGTGTATTTCATCCGTCACAATACGACATTTAGCTTAAGAATGCTGTTTTATCAACGTTTATAAAATATAAAGCTATTTTTGCTCCACATCTCCGTGCAAATATGTCACCTTGTAAATAGATGTTTCATCCCTTGGTATCACTAGTCTTCTTAAAAAATGCACCATTTTCCCGTGCAAATATGTCATTTTACAGCCTATATGACTGTGTCTATACTGTAAAAGACGACGTATATAGTTTTGGAAAGGAGGTCACTACATGAGTATACAAAAGCTGTCACTAAAACGGCACACCCTTATAGCAAATAAGCTGCTGATTGTCATGAGCGGCTTAAATAGAAACACGAAACGAGACAATAGCTATTACTATGAAAAACATTCATTTGGTCTTGCAAAAAACTTTGTAGATATAAAGTGGACAGGTTCTCTGATGAAGCAAATTGTAGCTTACGTAGCCAAATGTAACAGCCAGGGTCATATTTCAATTATTTCTGAGCAAGAACTGGCTAATACAATCCAATGTTCCGTTCGGACCGTTCAAAATAATAATAAGCTTTTAGAAGACTATGACATCATTCGCTGGGATCGTTTATGGGGAGACTATATTCAAGTTTCTTTAAACAACTATTTAGAGGATTTTTTAGATTTACATATAAAAGAAGCTGCTGATGTTCAAAACATATCATATAATCCTGAAATGCTTGACGAAGATCACAATACATATACTTCAAAAGGTGGTTATACTTCTGTTTCGATGGAAGTGATTTATCAACTGCTGGCTATTAAAAATATCAACATGCTGCGCCTGGCTTTACGTGCGTTGTACGTATACGAATCTGATGTAAACGTAAAGAAAGATTCAGAAGCCCTTTTATCTTACACTGAGGTAAAACACATTCTTCCGAAATACATTGGCTATAAAGCTGCTATTAAAGAAATGGCTAGTAAATTGAGTAAAATTTTCTGTATCGATGTACTAGAAAAAAATGATTGTGTCAAAACATTATTAGAAGAAAAGCAGCCAAGAAAATCAATTATTGAAAAAATCAAGGATGGTTTTATTTTAAGTTTCAATTTAACTGGTGCTCATGATAGTAAAAAACAAAAAGAAATCGAAAAAATCCGTGGAGAGCATGCATTTGCTCAGTTTAAGAATTTCTTTAAATCTTTTGGCCATTATTCCATTAAAAAAGAAGATATTCATTCCATTGTGCATGAGTTTGGTTTAGATATAATCGAAAAATCATTAACGTCCGTTCAGCGTTACCTACAACAAACTTACATAGAAGAAAGTATGGATGCATTTCGCCCTCTTGTGCATGAAATGGAGTCAAATTTCTTTACGTATATCCGCAAAATTGCCAACGGGTATTATCAGGCAAAAATTAACGCTCTATAATACTCTTTTTTGTTATGCCTTTTTTTACTCATTTCTACTCTATTTTCCTTCCATTCTTTCTTTCTCTTTCACTTACTAAAACATACATGTCTCTCAGCTATAATAAACCCCTTTAAATGATAATGATTTTCGTTTTCATGAAAAAAATCAACTAAATGAACAAAAAATACAATAAATAAACGTTATTTTCCGATCAACTGCGTAGAAAATATGGCTGTTATAAAAAAATCCTTTATTTTTTCGTGAAAATTCTTGTTGTTAACTGCAGTTTTTTTGATTCCTTAATACCCCTTAAACTCAGTCAGCAGAAGGCTTTTACCAATATAAGTTTTAACAATGTTTATAATCTCTTTAATTTCTTTTTAATCTCTTATAAATGTATAGTAATTTCTTTAAAATAAAGAGCAGCGAATAAATATCATTCATATATCTGGATGCATTAAATTAAAATATATAACTCACTGAAAAAAGCGATCCTATAAAATGGAAAATCTCTTTCTTACTTCATGTATCTGTATCACTTCATAAAAAAACACACAAAACAAATTCTTTACATCTGCTTTGTGTGTTTTTTTTATTTAGTAGGATTATATTGTTTAAGAACTTTATCACGTACATATTTAAGATGATGATACATTTTCTTGAATGCATCATCTGGGTCATGATTAGCTAACGCATTATAAATAGCGGTATGATGTTCTACAGTAAGTGCTGGTTCTCTAAAGGTAATTTCGCTATCTGTTTTTTCATGAGTGAAAAGCAGGGAATTAATCATACCTTCTACCACCGGATTATCCGCGCTAACAGCAATAATTCGATGGAATTCCTTATCCGCTGCACCGTAATTGTTATCTGTGCTCTTTTTTATTTCCTCGATCGTTTCTTTTAACTGGCTTAATTGAACATCGTTTATTTTTTCCGCTGCCATGGTTACTAGGCCCAGTTCTAGTGCCATGCGCGCCTCCACTACTGCAGGTAAATTATCGATTGATAACGCTAACATAACGGAAAAAGGATGTGCTCCTATTTTGTTATTAAAATACGTACCTCCACGAGTTTTTCGTGTAATTACACCAAGTACTTCTAATGCACTCAAGGCTTCTCTCAATACAGGGCGACTTACATTCAGTACGTCTAATAACTCCATTTCAGTTGGCAGTTTGTCTCCTGGCTTTAATTGCCCGCTGACCAATAACTGAATAATACGGTCGACTACTTGTTTTGCCAGCGTATTACGATTAACGGATTCAAATGACACTTTTTTAGTCGAACCACTCATCTTCATCCACCCTTTTCTGAATATTGTTTATTTGTAAGACTAATTATATCATATAGAATTTTTTTATGTATTACCAACCACTACTTCTTAACTATTCTTATTTCTTATCTACATAAGATTATGTATTAAACTGCTCGTTATTATAAAAACAGAAGCTCGAACAAAGACGTAGAATTGTTCGAGCTAAAAGCACCCTATAATTATTTTTGAAAAAATTTTTAACGTACCAGACAAGGACGTTTATTATCAAAGCTCCAATTTTTAATTAAATACTGCATAGCTTTTGAATCATCACGTGCTCCTAATTGCATTTTCTTATATAGCTGATGTGCTTGCTCGATTCGTTCTAAATCCACCTCTATGCCAAGTCCTGGTTTCTTAGGTACTGTTACTCTTCCTCCCTCAATTTTAAAAGGATCTTTTGTCAATCGCTGACCATCTTGCCAAATCCAATGCGTATCAATAGCCGTTATTTTTCCAGGAGCGGCAGCAGCCACATGAGTAAACATGGCCAGTGAAATGTCAAAATGATTATTTGAATGTGATCCCCATGTAAGACCCCAATCATGACACATTTGAGCTACACGAACTGAGCCTTGCATCGTCCAAAAATGGGGATCTGCTAGAGGAATATCTACAGCGTTTAACTGGATAGCATGCCCCATTTGACGCCAGTCTGTAGCAATCATATTCGTAGCAGTTGGCAGTCCAGTTGCTCTGCGAAATTCCGCCATTGTTTCTCTTGCTGAATATCCATTTTCGCTTCCGCAAGGGTCCTCTGCATAGGCCAATATATGATGTTTATTTTTACATAGTTGAATAGCTTCTTCCAAAGACCAAGCTCCGTTGGGGTCTAAGGTAATGCGAGCTTCAGGGAATTTTGCAGCTAATGCTGCTACCGCTTCTATTTCTTGCTCACCTTGAAGTACACCGCCTTTTAATTTAAAATCATTAAATCCATACTGCTGATGAGCTGCCTGTGCAAGTTTTACAATTGCTTCAGGAGTCAGAGCTTCTTCATGACGAAGTCGGAACCACTCCACTTTTTCATTTTCACCACCTACATAGTCCAAGTCGGTTTTTTTGCGATTTCCAATATAAAATAAATAACCTAGCATTTCCACATATTCTCTTTGTTGTCCTTCTCCTAATAATGCTGCAACTGGTACATCAAGAAATTTCCCTACTAAATCTAATAACGCCGCCTCCAACGCTGTAACAGCATGAATAGTCGTCCGTAAATCGAATGTTTGAAGGCCTCGCCCTGCCATATCTCGATCTTCAAATTTTTTACGTACTGTATTTAAGATGTTATTATAATTTCCGATTGATTGACCTACTACAAATGTTTTCGCATCTTCAAGCGTTTGACGAATGTTTTCACCTCCAGGTACCTCTCCCACCCCTGTGCTTCCGGTACTGTCTTTTAAAATAACAATATTTCGAGTAAAAAAGGGACTGTGAGCTCCGCTGAGATTAAGCAGCATACTATCATACCCAGCCACTGGTATGACCTGCATATCTATAATTTGAGGCGTAGACGATTTTTTTTCGTTTTGAATTTCACTATTTGTAAGGACATAATTGTTCATGATTTCCACTCCTAATTTAGGTTTTATTGTATCCGCTTACATATTAAACGTACTTTCATCCTTTGCGGGGATATTCTTTAGTTCTACTCGTTTAATCTCTCCCACTAAAAGAAGATAGCAGAGAATAGCTACAAGAGCGTTAGCGCCCACAAAAACCAATGCTCCATTAAAAGAGCCTGTTGCATTGACAATGTACCCAATAATAATAGGTGTTGTAATAGAAGCAATGTTTCCAAATGTGTTAAAAAGCCCGCCGCTTAAACCCGCTATTTCTTTAGGGGAAGTGTCAGCCACAACAGCCCATCCTAATGCTCCAAATCCTTTTCCAAAAAAAGCAAGTGACATAATTACTACAACAATCCATTCAGCATCTACATAATTGCAAGCAACCATGCTACAGGAAAGCAACATGCCAATAACAATAGGTGTTTTACGTGCAAACGTTAATGAACGACCTCTCTTTAAAAAGAAATCAGATACAATTCCCCCTAACACCCCTCCTAAAAATCCGCATATAGCAGGTAGAGAAGCAATAAATCCAGCTTCCAAAATTGACATTCCGCGTGCTTGAACTAAATAAACGGGAAACCATGTTAAAAAGAAATAAGTGAGCGTCGTAATACAATATTGTCCAATATAAACCCCTAACAACATTCTGCTCTTAAGAAGTTGTTTAATTTGATTCCATCCCGGGCCGGTATTTTTCTTTTTTTCTATTTTTTTATCATCCATATCAATGAGCCCGCCGCCCTGCTGGATATAATTTACTTCTCCTTTTGTAATGCGAGGATGTTTGCTTGGACTGTAGATCACTTTCATCCAAACAGCAGCTAAGATTACCCCTAAGACACCCATAATAATAAATACAAAATGCCAGCCGAACCTGTGAGTGAGCCATGCCATAATAGGCGAAAATAATACTAGTGCAAAATACTGAGCCGAATTAAAAATCGCAGAGGCTGTCCCCCGTTCAGATTTTGGAAACCAGGCCGCTACAATACGGCTATTTCCTGGAAAAGAAGGGGCTTCAGCTAACCCAACCATAAAACGAAGCGTAAATAAGATAATTATAGCAGCACCGCCACTAAAAAAGCCGATAAATCCTTGAAAAAAGGTAAAAATAGACCAAAAAAATACACTGCATGCAATGATTATCTTTGATCCGAATTTGTCTAAAAACCAACCTCCAGGAAGCTGACCAATTACATAAGCCCATCCAAATGCTGAAAAAACATACCCCATTGAAACTGAATTTAAGCCTAATTCTTTTTGAACAGAGTCTCCTACAATGGACAGCGTCGCTCTATCCGCATAGTTAATCGTTGTCAAAACGAAAAGCATAAATACGACAAACCAGCGTACATGGCTTTTTTTGCTGCTTTCCGCTTCCAATTTTGGTTTAGCTTGCATAATCACCTATTCCATCCCCCTCTTATCGTTTTGTTCTTTTCCTATGTTTATCTCTCTTAAAAAGAAGGAATTTTCCTCCTTTTCAAGAGAATAAAAGGTCATAATACAATAAAGGTACTTAACTTTTTATAAAAACAGTTTTAATAGCAGTGAAAAACTCCTTAGCAGCCTCCCCTTGTTCTCTAGAGTGAGAACTTGATTGTTTCATGCCTCCAAACGGTGCCTGAAGTTCAACGCCTGCGCTTTCCGAGTTAATTCGAATAAGTCCAGCATCCATTTCATTAATAAATGAAAGCATATGAGAAATATTTGTAGTGAAAATAGAAGCGCTTAGCCCATATTGAACATCGTTAGCTAGTGCTAATGCTTCCTCGATGGATTCAACTTTCATCATCGCTATGACAGGACCAAAAATTTCTTCTTGTGAAATCGTCATATTCGATTCTACGTTTTCAAAAATAGTAGGTTCTACGTAAAATCCATTTTCGTATTCCCCGTCAGTTAACTGACGTCCTCCGTATAAAAGAGTTGCACCTTCACTTTTTCCTTTTTCAATATATGACAATACGGTCTGTAACTGATTTTCGCTTGCACATGGCCCCATCCACGTTTCCACGTTTAACCCTTCTCCAACGGTAATTTCTTTTGTTTTTGCTAATAGCTTTTGTTTGAATTTTTCATATACCTCGTGCTGAACAATTACCCGACTAGTCGCAGTACATTTTTGACCTGTCGAACGGAATGCCCCGCTGATTGTACCTTCTACTGCTAAATCTAAATCTGCATCCGCCGCTACAATTACAGGGTTCTTCCCCCCCATTTCTAACTGATATTTAGCTCCTCGAACGAAAGCCTTTTGACCAATTTGTTTACCTACTCGATCGGAACCTGTAAATGTAATCGCATTAATTTCTGGATGTTCAGCAATAGCTTGACCAATGATTGACCCTGAGCCAGTAATCATGTTTACTACACCCGCTGGAATTTTTGCTTCTTCAAAACATTCGATAATCTTAGCACACGTAATAGCTGTTTCGGTAGCTGGTTTAATTATGATAGTGTTTCCGTAGACAAGTGCCGGAGCTATTTTCCATATAGGAATAGCAATAGGAAAGTTCCATGGGGTGATAACTCCAACAACGCCTAACGGCACTCGAGATGTAAACATCAATGCTTCAGCATCGGTAGAAGGAATTACATCTCCCATTTTTCTCATACCTTCTCCCGCATAGTATCGAAGAATAGCTATTCCGCGAGCTGTTTCTCCTTTTGTTTCAGACAAGGTTTTTCCCATTTCACGGGTAGCGCATTCCGCAATTTCATCTAGTCTATTTTCCATAATATCCGCAGCTTTGTGAAGGTACTGTCCGCGAGCTGCGCCTGACAAGCGCTTCCATTTTTCTTGAGCTTGTTGAGCTGCTTTTACCGCTAGATTTAAATCTTCAAGAGTTGATTTTTGTACATATCCTACAGCCTCTTTCTTGTTGGCTGGGTTTAGACTTTCCATCATCTCTTGAGACGATGATGGCACGCCTTTTCCGTTAATAAAATTTAAATATTGTTTGTTTTGAACACTAATTGTCATATGAACTCTCCTTTTTATAAAGCGTTTACATTTTATTGGTTAAGATAAAACTTGTTTAGAGGATTTAGGATATTGATCAAATGCTCGTGTTAAAATCTTTTCGAGCTGTGCGTAATGTTCTTTATCTACTGAAACAATAGGAGGCCTTACTGTATCTGTAACAGGTAGACCTATAATTTCCATCCCTGCTTTAATCAATGAAACAGCATATCCTTTTTTCTGCTTGCGAATATCGTTAATTGGAAGAATTATATTTTGGTAGAGTTCACTTAGTAACTCTTGATCGTAACTTAATAAAGCGTTGTAAAACATTCTTGATATGTGCGGAATATAGTTAGAGATTGCTGACGAATAAGAATCAAATCCAATTGGAGCGTATGCTGGCATCGTTACTTCAGCCATTGGCATTCCGTTTAGCCAGCTTAGTCGTTTCCCTAAAGACTGGGTTAATTCTATATTTAATTCCATATTTCCATATCCGTCTTTTAATCCTACTAATTGGTTTAATTCTGTAAGTTTTTCTAAAGTTGGCAACTGTAAAATGGCATTGTCTCTTTGATAAACAATTGCGTTTAAATGTGTATGCTCAATGATTGCTTTTAGATAGTTGTAAAGGCCTTCTTGTTCACCTTCAATTAAGTATGGAGGTAAAATTAAATAGCCGTCTGCCTGTTTTTCCTCTGAAATACGAGCCCACTCTAAAGCTGTAGAAAGATTACCGCCCACACCTGTATAAACGGGAACTTTTCCGTTGACGACAGATATAGCTACTTCTAACATTGCTGTATATTCTTTTGTATTTAAGGATTGAAATTCCCCTGAACCGCAAGCGATGAAGATAGCCTCTAATCCTTCGTCTAATAAAAATTGAATATTTGTTTCTAAAGCTTTTTCATCTAATTTTCCTTGGTTATTAAGGGGAGCAACGGGAAAACCTAAAATTCCTGTAGGTGCTTTTCTATTCATATTCACATGCATATCCTCCTATAAATTTTCAGATAATTTTTACATTTTTATTGTAAGACAAATTAAATTGTTTGTCAATAAAATAAATAAGCTTAAATTATTAAATAAAGAATTTTAAAATAGAAACAAAACACACCTCTAACAAAGAGGTGTGTTTTGTTTCTATTTATACGCTTTTTTTATTTCAATTTCATAGTTTCTCAACTTACGGTAAAGTGTACTTCGATCAATTCCCAACAATTTAGCTGCTTGAGATATATTGGAATGGGTTTCCCTTAGAGTAAGCAAAATTTGCTCTTTTTCAGATTGAAGATGATTGTTAGTTTCCGCTTCTTCACCGATGTAATTTGTTTCAAAAACATTTTCATTTAGCTGCTCTTTCATATCCTGAGCCGAAACTACATTATTTTTACTGATCACTACTAATCTTTCAATAAAATGCATTAATTCTCTTACATTTCCTTTCCATTCATAGGTAGTTAATTGTGAATAAGCTTTTTCTGTAATTTCTATATTTTTCTTTTTATAGAGATTAGTGTAATAGACTAAAAAATGCTGAGCAAGATAACGAATATCATTTTTTCTTTTACGGAGCGGTGGAATATTTATAGTTAAGACCTTAAGCCTATAGAGTAAATCCTCTCGAAATTCGCCTTTTTCTACGACTTTTAATAAATTTTTGTTCGTTGCTGCAATAACTCTTACATCTACAGGAATATATTTATTATCACCTAAGCGCATAACCTGTTTTTCTTGTAAAACTCTAAGTAAGCGCGATTGTCCATATGTATCCATCTCAGAGATTTCATCCAGAAAAATCGTTCCTCGATGCGCCATTTCAAACAAACCTTGCTTTCCTTTTCTGGTCGCCCCAGTAAAGGCCCCTTCTACATATCCAAATAACTCACTTTCCAGTAAATTAGGCGGAATGGCGGCACAATTAACAGCAACAAAAGGACCGTTTTTCCGCAAACTTTCTGCATGAATACTCTGAGCAAATAACTCTTTCCCAGTGCCAGACTCCCCATAAATTAGAACGGTTGCATCTACCGAAGACACTGTCTGTCCAATCCGTTTGGCTTCACAAATATGCTTAGAATGTCCTAAAATATCAGAAAATGTGTAGCGTGTCTCGAACTTTCTTGACAGTACTTCCCCTCTAATTTTAGCTTCCATTTCTTGAATACTTGTAATATCTTGAAAAGTTATCATTGCTCCAATAATGTCTTTCTCCACTTTAATTGGAGCAATATTAAATATTAAACTTTTATTTTTGATTTTTTTGATTATACCTAGATGCTCTTCTCCTTCAAAACAATTTTTAATAGGCAAAAAAGGCATAGCAGCATCGATCTGCTTTCCTAGCACTTCTTGCCTTTTTAATTCTAGTAAATGCTCAGCAGCATGATTAAATACTTCTACTTTTTTATTTCTATTAATACTAATAATTCCTTGTATAGAATAATCAATAAGGGCTTTAACTGTTTGGGAACGCTCTTTTTCAATTTTTCTTCCTAAAGAAATCTTTTTAGCTTCTAAAAATGCTGTTCTAACAGCGGAGTTTCCAGATTCAATAGGAATTGCCTTAAAGCCTTTCCTAAGCGATAAAGTAGTTGTTTTCATTCCGCCAATAACAATATCTGTTTCTACTGAAGAAAGTTGCTCAATACAAGTTGGAATATCTTCAACTGAATTAAGAGGATAAATAGAAAGGTTGATACCCAAAATATCTGCTAAAATTTCCACATCATTTTTCATATTCTGAAACGCGAGCATGGCCACTTTAGGATTCTCTAAGCCTGTTGCCTTCTTGCTTTTATAAAAGGCTTGAGCTAAATCTTGTCCTGTAATTGGAATTTCAACTAGAGGAATTCTGCTTACAGAATCAGTAATTAACCTTGCAGTCCCTCCTCTGCAAACGATAACATCACAACTGGATTCTAATTTATTGGCGAGTTTTACGGCGCGACTTAACCTTGCAAGATAGATTTCAACCTCTCCTTGTAATCCTAACTCTTGAATTACTCTTCTCCCTTGTAAAAACAGTTGTTTATCTGGAGCAATAAAAGCAATTTTTGACATATTCGTTCCCTCCTTATTAGTTAGAATATTCTAGTTATTATAACGCATTGACACAACAATTGTTGCTTTATGTACAACAATTGTTGCTTTATGTACAACAATTGTTGTATATTTCATCACTTTTATTCGATATAAAGGCTTTTTTTACCCGTTAAAGCACTTGGCATGCTTATTGCAATAAATAAAGATGAACATGTTTAGAAAGAAATTAAAAGCGATTAAGGAGAGATGAATCATGTCTTTGCAAATCAATCAAACGGAAAAACCCCTTTATATCAAAGTAAATGAAAACGATAATGTTGCTACTATTGTAAACTCAAAAGGATTGCCGAAAGGAACTGTGTTTCCATCTGGGTTAGAGTTAAAAGAATATATCCCTCAAGGGCATAAAGTTTCATTAAGAAACTTTGAGAAAGATGACAAAATTATTCGCTATGGAGAAATTATCGGAACTGCTTCCTCACCAATTTCTCAGGGAACTTGGGTAAAAGAATCATATGTTACCCTGCCTGATCCTCCTATTTTAGAAAAGTTGCCTTTGGAAACTAAAGTTTTTGCCCATTTACCTCCTTTAGAAGGTTACACATTTGAAGGCTATAAAAATACAAATGGAAGTGTTGGAACAAAAAATATACTTGGGATTGCGACAAGTGTTCAATGTGTAGCAGGAGTACTTGATTATGCGGTTAAAAAAATCAAAACAGAGCTTCTTCCTTCTTATCCAAATGTAGATGATGTAGTAGCTTTAACTCATAATTATGGCTGCGGAGTTGCCATTAATGCACCGGATGCCGTCATTCCGATTCGTACATTACAAAATCTTTCTACCCATCCAAATTTCGGGGGTGAAGTTTTAGTAGTTGGCTTAGGGTGTGAAAAGCTTCTTCCTGAACGTTTGATTCCCCAGGAGGATTCAGGAAATATAACACGTTTGCAGGACCAGACCGGCTTTAAGCAAATGGTTGCTACAATCATAGAGATGGCAGAGGAAAAATTAATTAAGCTAAATAATAGGACGCGCGTAACCTGCCCCCTATCTGATTTAACGGTAGGTTTACAATGTGGAGGAAGCGATGCCTTTTCCGGTGTTACTGCCAATCCAGCAGTTGGATATGCGGCAGATTTACTAGTAAGAGCAGGCGCTACTGTTTTATTTTCTGAAGTTACTGAAGTTCGAGATGCTATTCATTTGTTAACACCACGAACAATTAATGAAGAAGTCGGTCAATCTCTAATTAATGAAATGAAGTGGTATGATCAATATTTAAAAAGAGGCGAAGCTGATAGAAGTGCAAATCCTTCACCTGGAAATAAAAAAGGCGGACTTGTAAACGTAGTAGAAAAAGCACTTGGCTCTATAGCTAAAGCAGGAACAACTCCAATCGTCGAAGTTTTATCGCCTGGAGAAAAACCGACTAAAAAAGGCTTAATCTATGCAGCAACTCCGGCGAGTGATTTTGTATGCGGAACATTACAGTTAGCTTCTGGGATGAACATGCATATTTTCACAACAGGGAGAGGAACTCCATATGGCCTGGCAATGGCACCTGTTCTTAAAGTATCTACTAGAAGTTCATTAACTGAGCAATGGGATGATTTAATAGATTTAGATGCAGGAAGAATAGCACAAGGAGAGGCAACCATTGAGGAGGTGGGTTGGGAACTTTTTCACTTAATTATAGAAATAGCAAGCGGCCATAAGAAAACGTGGAGTGATTATTGGGGGCTGCATAATGATTTATGTCTTTTTAACCCTGCTCCTTTAACTTAACAACATAACGAGAACCTGTTTCTAAACTGGTTCTCGTTGTTTTATGACGCGTTGAGTAACTAGTTGGAGTTTAAATGATCTCTGTCTACCGCTTCAGGCGGTGTTTCCATCCAGCCGTTTTCCATCATAATAGCTGCAGCATCATATACAAACCTTGAGATATTTGTCATTGATTTTCCATATAACAGCGCCAAATCATGCCTTCCATTGACGGCTACTGAATTTCCAAAAGCTCTCATTTTCATTGAGAACATATCCATTTTGTGAAACAGCATCAATTTATCCGAAAATGGTGAAAAAGTAGAAGTAGTGACTAAATGATCAAGAAAAGATGGCGCTGGTAAATTAGCTCGGTGAAGCTTTTCGATATAGCGTTCTACCGCTTTATTTGTCAGATCTTCACCTTTTACAAATAATGCGCGGATTTTTTCACTTTTAGCAACTTGACTAAATGCCAAAATTAAGGCTTTGCTTGTCACATTATTCTCGATGTTATCATACAAATGAGCAATTTCTAATGCATGCAAAGGTCGAACATCTCCTATAAACCCGCTTAAATAATGAGTATTAGCGATGTTCACTTTTTCTGGTGCGGGAATAATTGGCGGCTTAATAATAAATCCTTTATCCATTAAGATTGCCTTTATTTGCTCCATAAGTTCCATTGTAGCTTTCATACAATACGTTAAAAATGTTTTTACATCTTCTCTATACATTAGGGGCAGTGCGATACTGTAAATGCTTAGTCCCGCTTTAGCAGCATATTTTAAATAATGCACGTAAAATTCATCTTCAAACAGCTTTGGAGCGCCTAGGTTCACGTCTTCTTGCGTAAATCCATATGGAATTGGCACATTCTCTTTTGTGAAAATGTCTTTTACGGTACTTTGAAATTCTTCCGTTAGGCCTTTTGCATGTTGTAACAGCTTTTTTATATCGGGATCTTCAACGTGTTCAAGAAAATAACTTAAAATATACGAAGACATGCTGTTGCCCATATAGGTTGCCCAAAGTTTACCCATTTCGGGGGCTGTTAATTTCTCTTTCACGCTTGTTTTTTTTGAACCTATTTTAATTGGTTTGATTGTTTCCATCTATAATCTCCTAATTCGATTTGTTCTTAGGTTGGTCTTTTCTATTTTATCTATTCCTCCACTTTTGTCCTTTGTTTAACGAGTTAACATTATCAGGTGAGATATGCAGGTTTTCAGTATTTTAATCTAAAGTCGCACCTATTCTCTGTTTGTTTCCGTGCTTAACCTGTACGTTGACCTTCACATTTATTGAGTCTTGTGTTAAAGGAATTGCCCCGTTGCTTTGAACAGCTTTCCATTTACGCAGTTCTTTTTTGTAAAGAACATGAGAAAGCCTGTAAACATCGCTGTTTATACTTAAGCCTCGCTCATACGTTTCAATAATTTGTTTCTTAATTTTCTGTTCAGCTTCTTTTTTTATAGTTGATAGTTTTTCGTCCTGCGGCATAACTAAAATCGTTGCTTTTGCCCGAACTTTTATATTAAATGTTAGATTACTACCTTTTATAACAGGTTCAATTTTTACTTTTTTCTTGTCTACCACAAGATCAATATCGGAATGATCAGGCAGCCTTACCCGTAAACCAGCTCGTACAAATTCATCCGTTATCCATCTAAGCCCTTTGATTTTATTCTCAGAAAAAACTCCTTTTAATTCAGATGATGTAATAGCCACTGCTCCGTTTACCTGAATAGCTGTTTCTCTTTTTTGATCCGTTGTTAAATGTTCTTTAGTCTCAACTAAAGGAATGTTTACTTCATGACTTGGTTCGTTAAGATGGATAATGAGCTCTCTTAAATCGATGGGTGGAATAAATGAGTTTTGCTTAAAAATCACTTTAGGATCGCTCAAGCGTGAAAGAGCGTTAGATACTTCGAACATAGGGGTAGCTAACAACGTTTTTTTCAAAGGGCTTTTTGTAGCATACATCCAGATGTTGTATCTCGTTTCCCGATAACGATCTAAAAAATCCACCGCAGATTTGACAGCGCCATGCTTTAACGCATCGTCTGTTAAAACAAGGAAAGCTAAGTGCCCAAAAAAGATTCTGCGCTGAGAAATTTGATAATACCTAAAAATAGCTTCATCAATGGTTTTTCCTGTTGCATAGCCAACTTCTACTTTGACTTGACCAGCGCCAGCACCGCTTGCCTCGGATTTTGCCAGTAAACTTAAATTGATTGTCTGCAGGTAGAGAACGTAACGATTATCTTTAAAATCTACCCCCATTCCCTGTGCGTATACCATTTGTTCCGGTTCATTCGTATCCCAGCACCCCGAAAGAAACAATAAAAAAGAGCTCATAACAAATATAAGTAAGTTCCTTATGGTTCTTTTCACTAACTTCCTCCTTCTTCGCGGGTGGAATCGCTTGGGTTAAGCATACTAGCTCTTGTAGCTTTTTTACTTTCGGGCAGGCGGAAGAGAGATTTTAAAATGTTTTTCGCGTCTAACCGGGTTGCTAATTCGAAATATGGCACACCAAACGTCCGAATGTTTGTAATATAAATCATGACTAAAAAGATGGATATAAAAAAGCCAAAAAAACCTAAAATGCTGACACAGATAATACTAAAAAAGCGGATCAGTGAAATGGTTCCTATAAGGGACTGATTTGCTAGCGTAAACGTAGCAATTGTAGAACCTGCAATGACAACAAGCATGGCGGGACTTGTTAAACCGGCTCTAATGGCTGCATCACCGATAATAAGCCCTCCGATTACACTGAGGGTCTGCCCGACGGAAGTCGGCAGTCTAAACCCTGCCTCTCGAAATAATTCAAATAAAAGAAGCATTAATATTGCCTCAAGAGAGGTAGGAAACGGGACACCTCTTCTTGCTTCAACAACCGTAGCCAACAGGCTGAGCGGAAGCTGATTTTGATGAAAAGCCGTCATTGCCACCCAAAAACTGGGCAAAAAAGCAGCGATAGAAAGCCCGAAGATTCGAAGAACACGCTCAAAAGAGCTGTATAAATATGTATTTTCTTTATCCTCAGATCCCTTTAATAAGTAAAAAAGGTTAATGGGTGTAACATACGCATATGAAGTTCCATCAATTAATATAATGAACCGGCCATTTAACAGAGATTGAACCGCAAAATCAGGTCTCCCTGTATAAGCGTGGCGAGGAAAAAAACTATACGGATTTTTATTAATGAGCTCTTCTAGCTGTGTTCCGCTGAAAATACCGTCTATATTGATATTCCCTAACTTCTTCATAATTTCGTCAAGTATCTTCTTGTCAGCTACGTCTTCCATGTATAAAATGCTTACTTTTGTTTTTGTTCGTTTTCCAATCTCTAAAGATTTTGTTAACAAGGAAACCGATTTAAGACGCTTCCGAATTAAAGCAATATTGACAGGTAAGTCTTCAATAAAATTATCTCTAGGACCCAATATGGTTACTTCATTTTTCGTTTCTTCTGGGCTTCTTTGAGGACGGTCCGAAATATCGATAGACACAACAGATTGTGGTGATCCAAAATCAATGAATAATTTCCCAGAAAAAATTTCTGAAACTGCCTGTTCTTCATCTTGAACGATAGAAACTGAGGGAAGATTTAATAATTTTATGATCTTGTCTCCTTCTACTTCCCCCTCTAGCTTAGCGCAGCATTCCTCTAATTTTTCAGGAATCATTTCATAGAGCATTTCCGTACTAACTAGACCGGTACAATAAATCATAAGCACTCGTTTGTTATAAAAATAAACGGTCTCAAAGTTAATATCGCTGCATTTTCCAAATAAATCTCTTAACGTACATTCATTGATTATCTGAGTACGAGAAGAGCTTTCTTTTAAAAGGCTTTCCGTCTCTTGTTTTTTAGAGCTGTCTCCTTTTTTCTTCTTAAAAAATTCCACTCTTATCCCTCCTTGTTTTATGAGAAAATAGAAAGACTATGACTACTAAGAAAAGAGAGAAAGCAACAAATAACCAGAAAGTAGCCGGTATGATTGTAAAAAATAAAAGATTTGAAAAAGCAAAGTCCGTTATAGGAGCCAGCGTACATACAGTGATAACCACTAAAACGAGTAAAAGAAACCTTTTTTGGCCTTTTTGAAACGGAACTAATTCTTTCATAATAAAAAGAAAGGTCGAAATGCGGATAAAGGTACCCGACAACCACTGATAAATAGATAGAAAGTCAATATGCTCTATAAACTTTCCAAGTGATGCAATTCCCCATTCTTCATAGGGAGGGAAACGTTGCTTAGAGGCTTCTACAGGGCCAAATTCAGTAATTGCTCCAATGAGAGGCCCAATCGTAAGGCCTGTTAAGAGAATTGCAGCCACCGCTAAATGCTTATAGCGTATAGGCTGCGGTACTTTGTGCTGCAAAAAAAGCAGCAGCAGCAGCTCTACCATCCCCGATCCTTGAAATACAATACTTTTAATAACAGGAAAATAGCCATTTTCTAAAACTGGCTGCAATAAAGAATAATCTTTAAATTGAAAGTTTGTAAAAGAAACAAAGAAACCTAATAGTACAATAAAAAATAAAAGAAATACGTTTACAATGCTAATCGTTCTAATACTCGTAGCGGCAAGTAAGCAACAGGTAAAACCAAATAGTAAAACGAGGATAATTAAAGGTGTTCGCTGAAGAAAAATAATATTAATCCACGTAATTGTCTCTCGTAAAGTGACGATCTCCATAATGGTCAAATAAGCAATTGTAAAAAAAATAACGACATTGGTAAATGACTTATTCATATGTTTTTTCATCCATTGAAAAAGATGTTCGCCTTTTGTTTTTTTATTTACATATACGAGTAAAGGAACCCATATGAGCGTTAAAAGACAAGTAAGAAGAACGGTAATCCAAGCATCTCGTCCTGCCGTTTTAATTAATGGAGATATGAGCATCACATGAGTTTTTAAGCCAATAAACGTCATTGAAAGAAGGATCAATTGAAAAACAGAAATTGAGTCTGACTTATTCATGGTAATCACTCCGTCTCTTCAGAAAATTTACTACTGGTAGCTTATCCTAAATTTCTCATAATATAATAGAGAATCATTATTCCAAAAATAAAAAAGAGCTGTTTTATACGTCGTATTTCTCACGTATAAAACAGCTCCGCCTGTTATTCACTGCGTTCAATTACTAGTTAGCTGGACTTCTTTCTTATCTTCATTTTCTTCTATTCCCTCTTCTTCTATATTCACAAAAGGTTGGTCAGCAACGGTCACTAGCTCGCCGCCGCAAACGTGGCGAACAACGGTTACGAGCTCTGGAAAATCGGGAAATTTGCCGTATAACGTTTTTAAAGGAAGTGCGCCTTTGCACACCTTACTGTTATGTGGTTCATACCCTTTGAGCGTATCAAGTAATAATTGTTCTCCGCTTTCAGTTAATTTGATGTAGGTGTTTCTTTTATCATTTTCTCTTTTGGACAAATGCAGATATCCTTGATTTTCTAATTTTTTCGAAAAATTAAACGCTGTAGAGATATGCATAGCTCCTAAATGAGCTAACTCTGACATCGAGATTTCTCCCGTGCTGCTAGCCAAACATAAAATATGATGCTCATTTACATTTAGACCATAAGGTTTCACCCATTGCTCCCAGTCATCTTCTGCAGCTCTCCAGATGGCTTTACTTACCTGCATTAATTTGAATCCAAACAATGATGCATCTTTTATTGTGTATTCACTTTCTTGTTTCGACATACTATCATTCCTTATTTGTAGGCTATTGTAAGTTAGTTTATTTTTAAAGCGTGTAAAAACATTTTATTTCATCTAATTTATCAGCATACCTACAAAATCAGACGAAAAAATACACGTGCAGTTTAATTTATCAGCTTTATTCCACAACATCTCTGCAATTTTGAAGAAATGTCTACCAGCTAAAAAGAGTTGCTTATCTTATTTTTATTTAAAAAAGTAATACATGTCTTTTTAATTACTAATAGATGATGCGGATTCTAAGTGAGCAAATGCTTGCTCTAAGTCTGCAATTAAATCTTCCGTATCTTCAATTCCTACAGATATGCGAACCAGTCCTTCGGATATTCCAAGAGCTTTACGTTCTTCAAGCGTACATTCTACGTGACTAGTCGTTCTTGCCGGGCCGTAAATCGTTTCAACCGCTCCTAAATTGCCGGCTTTATTTGCATACGTTAACTTTGGCAGCAAAATTTTAATAGCTTCCATTTCTCCTTTTAAAACAAAGCTTAATATTCCGCCAAAGCCTTTCATTTGTTTTTTGGCAATATGATGATGAGGGTGTGTTTCCAATCCAGGATAATAGACGGCTTCAACAGCTTCTTTCTTTTGAAGAAATTTAGCAATTTCCAAAGCGCTTCGTTCTTGTTGACGTATACGTAATTTTAACGTTTTCATTCCTCTTAAAATAAGATACGCTGACATGGGATCCATGGTCGCGCCATTGATCTCACGGTAGTGATACACCTGCTGCATTAATTCTTTAGAGCCGCATACTGCCCCTCCTAAGGCATCCGCATGTCCGCTTAAAAATTTTGTTGCGCTGTGAATGACAAGATCTACCCCTAATTGAAGAGGGTTTTGATTAATGGGTGTCGCAAACGTATTATCAATAATGACGACTGCCCCTACTGCTTTTCCTGCTTTTGCTATTCTTTCAATATCAATAATTTTCATCGTAGGATTTGTAGGTGATTCTAAATATAGCACTTTACATCCTTTATTTACTTCCGCTTCAATTTCTTCATGATTTCCCGTATTGCATAAGGTTACATCAACTCCGATGTTAGGAAGGAACTCGGTGAAGATTTTATTTGTTCCTCCATATGTATCTTTTACAGATACGACGCGGTCTCCCGGTTTTAAAAACGTGTATAATGTGCTGCTAATAGCCGCCATGCCGGAGGAAAATGCGACCGCTTCTTCTGCTTCTTCAAGTATCCTTACTTTTTCTTCAAAAGCTTTAACCGTAGGATTACTCATGCGATTATACGTATATCCTGGTTTGTTTCCTAACGCAACTTCTTGCCATTCGTCTACATCATCATAATTGTAAGCTACGCTGAAGACGACAGGAACTTGGGTGGCATTGTAAGCAAGCGATTCTTTTTCTCCTGCCCATACCGCTTTTGTTCCGTCTTGTACATTTCTAAACTGTTTGTCTGTCATTCACTCATCACCTCTGATTTTATTAATTAGATTATATATTGTATACAATATACTGTATATAGTACAGAATAATCTGATAATAAAACAGCCATATTTACCTTATTACATTTAAAGAGGTTGAGATATAACGAAATAAATCCAATCAACTGCTAGAAGTACTTAAACAATCGAACCTACGATTAACATAACAAAAAAATGAACCGCTAATCAAAAATCTTGATCAGTGGTTCATTTTTTACTTCATCTAAAATACTTTTGTCCCAGCCTCTTTTTTTATTCGGCTTTCACTAAAATTTTCACCTGTTCTTTTTCTTTTAACAATGTCTCAAAACCTTCTTCAATCACCTGTTCTAGTTTAATACGTTTTGTCACCAATTTATCAGCAGAAAAATAGCCTTTTGCCATTAAACTAATAACCGCTGGAAATACATCGCGGTAGCCAATAATACCTGTTACTGTACGCTCTTGTAAAACGATTGTTTGGGGATGAATGGACGCTTCTTTTTCAAATATACTAACAATCATTGTCTCTCCGCCACTTTTGGTAGAATTAATGGCTTGAGTTAAAACTAAGGGAACACTTGTCACTTCATAGGAAACCTCTACACCTCCGCCTGTGCGCTTATGTACTTCTGCTACGGGGTCGTATTCTTGCGGGTTAATGGCAATCGCCCCAAGTTCTTCAGCTTTCTGTCTGCGCTGTTCCGATAGTTCAATCGCATAAATTTCAGATGCACCCGATGCTTTCAACGCTTCAATAACTAACAAACCGATTGGCCCCGTCCCAAATACAGCGGCTTTATCTCCTACCTTTAGTTTGCTTTGACGCACAGCATGAAGAGCCACAGCTGAAGGCTCTACGAGAGCTCCTTGCTCGTAAGACACCGTTTCCGGTATTTTATGAATCATCTCTACGGGTACAGAGGCATACTCAGAAAAACCTCCGCCCCCTCCTGCAAGACCATAAAACCCCATTTTATTACAAAGATTATACTTTCCTTGTTTACAGCCTTCACACTCTCCGCATGCATAGATAGGTTCTACCACTACTCTGTCTCCGACTTTTACATTGGTAATACATTCTCCGATTTCTACAACTTGTCCAGAAAATTCATGACCCAGCACAACCGGTGCTTTATCTTTGCTTAATGGATGAGGTTCTTCTGTAGGAATAAAAATGGGTCCTGCCGTGTACTCATGCAAATCACTTCCGCAAATTCCACACCATTCTACTTTAATTTTCACTTTCCCTTGAGAGACGGTAGGTTCTGAAATATGTTCTAACCTTACATCTTTAACGCCATGCCATCTTAATGCTTTCATTCTACTCAGCTCCTATCCTTATTTAAAAATTTAAAACAGCTACAAACTTTAAGCTTACAAATTGAATTTTTTTAATCTGTTGTAAAATGTACTTCTTGGTATATCCAACAGCTTAGCGGCAAGTGACACATTTCCCTGCGTTTTACGTAAAGCATCCATCATTAAGTCTTTTTGAACTTTTTCACGAAATGTGAGTGCGGGTAAGGACGTAAAATCATTTTCTTCTATTTCTTGTGAAGTATCAAAGTGGGAGATGCTTTTCTGACTGCCAAGATTTAAAGAACTTAAATAATTCAATACCTTCTCTTTTTCTACTTCCGTGTTTAGTGAGATTTTCAAGCGTTCAAGTACATTAAATAATTCTCGAATATTGCCGGGCCACTGGTAATCTATTAATTTATCCACTAATTCTTTAGGGAAATTCATATTCCAATCATTTTTTTGACAAAAGTAGCGCATCAGATGTGGAATATCTTCTTTCCTTTCTCGCAAAGGCGGAACATGCACGGGATACACGTGAAGCCGGTAATATAAATCTTCTCGAAACTTCCCTTCACTGACAAGCTGACGAAGATCTCGATGAGTAGCGGTAATAATCCGGATGTCTACCGGAATTTCCTGATTGCTTCCAACAGGCGTTATCTTGCGCTCTTGCAGTACTCTTAGTAAAGAAACCTGCATAGAATGAGGAAGCTCACCTATTTCATCAAGAAAAATCGTACCGTGATTAGCCTGCTCAAACTTTCCTTGATATCCTTGACGCCGTGCTCCTGTAAATGCTCCTTCTGCATAGCCAAATAATTCACTTTCCATAAGTTCCTTCGGAATGGCACCACAATTAAGAGCAATAAAAGGCCCGTTTTTACGCGAGCTGTTTTCATGAATTGTTTCAGCTATTACTTCTTTTCCGGTACCTGTTTCACCTAAAACATAGACAGTTGTATCCGTAGGAGCCGCATGCTTTATTTCTTCTAGTGTTTGCTGAAAGGAACGGCTTATGCCCGCTTCTCCTTTAAAAGAAAATGATTGAGCAGGGATCTGTGTAGCAGTTTGGTTATGGTGCGCTTCTTCTGATAGATAAATAATCTTTCCAATAGAATGACCGTGTCTTTTTGAAATTACAGGCACTTCCATCACTATACGAAATCCCTGTTGTACAATCGTATTTAACTGCAGGCCTGACCATTTTGGTATACATTCTCGTACGGTTTTGCTTGCTCCCACAATCACTTCTTTGTAATTGCAAAGCAGCAAGAGCTGCTTGCTATCGACGAAATTCATAGAAGCATGAACCAACTCAATTTCGTCTTTGTGCATTCGAATGCTTAACTCCCGTTCAATTGTATATGCAATGGACGTAACCATTCCAAGTGTATAAGGGTGAGCTCTGTTTACAGGACAAGAAATATTAATAATCCCAATTAAATTTCCGTCGTCATTTCGAACAGGCGCTGCCGAACAGCTCCATTGATGCGAAGCAATTGAATAATGTTCTGTACCCGTTATCATAATGGGCTCTTCCGTTTGCAGAGCCGTACCGATTGCATTTGTGCCTACTTCTTTTTCTGTCCAACAGGCACCTTCCACAAAATTAATTTTCCTTGCTTCATTCAGTGTAAGTCTATTTCCTGTAATAGATAAAATATAGCCTTCTGGGTCAATTAATAAAGCAACCATTCCTAAGTCCGCCGCTGATTGTCTGATTCTTTCTAAATGCGGCAAAGCCGTCTCAAGAAATAAAGAGTTCATTTGTTTTCGAGAATGAAAAGCTTCGGTTTTTAAAATCGATCTGCCTTTATCTAGGTAAGGATTAACATCTGCGCTTTTACAGCGGTGCCACGATTTCACAATGATGTCGTTTAACCTTGAAGATTCAAGTGCTCCTTCGTTTACAAAACGTTTCCATGTGTTTAAAGAAAGTGTGGATTCCATTTCTTACCTCTCCCCTATAAACTTAATTGAATATAGTAAATCAAGGCTTGTTACTATTATTATAAACCACAAAGAAAACGTTATCATTACTAAAGAGAGATTCTTAAACTTACGTTATGTAAAAAGTATAGAAAAACTAGACGAGGATGCAGGAAAACTCCTATCGCTCTTGCATGATTCCTTCATCCTCTAGTTTATCTTTTTAAGCCCTTCATTTTTACTTTTCATTCTTAAAGGGCTTAATCACTTAGGGTATTTGTATAGTTAAGAGTGAACGGCCTGACCCGCTGACTGCAAAAGAGCTTCGTGAATGGCTTCAGATAACGTAGGATGGGCAGCGATAAAGTCTTCCATTATATCTGTAGTCAACTCTCCGTGCATCATAATGGTTCCTTGGCCAATTAATTCTGTAGCATGTGAACCTACAATGGAAAGCCCAATAATTTCATTAAACTGCGGTTCTACGATTACCTTCACTTTTCCAACGGACTCATTGGCAATCATTGCTTTACCATTTGCCGTAAACGAGAATTCTCCGATGCGAATATCGCCGTATTCGCTTCGAGCCTGCTTTTCTGTCATACCGACACTTGCAATTTCAGGGTGAGTATAAATGCAACGGGGCACAGCTCGATAATTTACGCTCTTATCTTTTCCACATGCGTGTAAACCGGCAACTGTGCCTTCATGAAAGGCGACATGAGCAAGCTGAATTCCGCCAACTACATCTCCACAAGCATAGATGTTAGGTATATTCGTTTGCATATGCTCATTAACATCAATTCCTTGTTTTGAAAAATGTACGCCAACCTGTTCTAAACCTAAACCTAGCACTCTAGGTTTTCTTCCAATTGAAATTAATGCATACTCAGCCTGCAGTTCATGCAGCTCTTCTTTATGTTTAAATAGAGCTGTTTTATCTTTTGGCTGCATTTCTGTTAGCGAAGAGGATGTATAAATTGTCACGCCTTTTTTCTCTAATTCTTCCTGTAACGTAAATGCGATGTCGGCATCTTCACCAGGAAGCAGCTGGTCTGCCGCTTCCACAATTGTTACTTTTGTTCCCATTTGGCTGTAAATGCTTGCAAATTCACATCCAATTACACCCCCTCCTACTATTAAAAGAGATGAAGGGATAGCAGGCAGCGACATTGCTTGTTTACTGTGAATGATCCACTCTCCATCAAAAGGAGCAAATGGCAGGCTAGCAGGTTCTGAACCCGCAGCAATAATAAACTGTTCAGCCTCTATCTCTTCTACGTGATTTTCGTTTCGCACGGATAGACAATGATTTGTCAAAAAAGAAGCTTCTCCTTTTATGACTTTAATACTGTTCTTTTTCATCAAATAGCCAATTCCCCTGACCAAGTTTTTTACAATGGCTGTTTTATGATGCTGAACGCCATCCCAGTTAATTTTCACTCGTTCTAAAGGAAGAGTGATGCCTAATTGCTCAGCTTTCTTAATTTTCTCATAGGCTTCCGCGCTTGCTAATAGCGACTTTGTTGGCATACAGCCCTCATTTAAACAGGTTCCACCTAAATCTTTTTGTTCGATTAACGTAACTTGTTTTCCTTGCCGGGCGGCAGTGATTGCCGCCACATATCCTGCTGGACCGCCGCCAATGACAACTAAAGGTTTCACGGAATGCACCCCTTTCTATAAGAGTAGTAAAATAGGCTGTTCTAAGTATTGTTTAATGGTTCCAAGGAAATTAGCTGCAGGTGCTCCGTCCAGTACGCGATGATCAAACGTCAGGCTTAAAGGCAGCAAGTTTCTTTTTTGTAATTCGTCTCCTTTATACATCGGTACATCTTCAGTAGCTCCAACACCAAGAATTCCTGTTTCAGGCGGGTTTAATACAGGTGTAAAATACTCTACTCCGTAAGCACCGAGATTAGTAATAGTGAATGTAGAACCTTGCATTCTATCAGTGCTCAGCTGACCTTGCCGAGCATCTGCTGCTCGGGTTTTGATCTCTGCAGCTAATTCAACTAACGACATCTTTTCAGCATGCTGCATAACTGGAACAACTAACCCATTTTCTAAAGCTACGGCCATTCCAAGATGAACATGGTTATAGAGTTGAATTTCGTTATCAATATAGGCACTGTTCATTTGTTTGTGTTCTTGAAGTGAAAGAACAACAGCGCGAGCAATAAAATCAGTTAGAGAGATTTTCACCTTATGGCGTTGCTGAGTCACATCTTTAATTTCTCGTTGAAGAGACAGTAAATCCGTCACGTCAGCTTTCATATTAATCGTTAATTGGGCACTGTTTAATAAACTGTTATGCATTCGACTTGCAATGACTTTCCTCATGCCCGCTAAGGGAAGCGTTTCTTTGTTTATAGCGGGGTTATCTCTTTCTGCCGGTGGGTGACTCGCTTCTGAAGCTCTTTCCGCCAGCACTTTCTCTACGTCTGCTTTGGTGATTCTTCCTTTTGGTCCTGTGCCTTTAATCGTTTCAACATTAAGGTTTTCAGATTCTGCTATTTTCCGTGCAATTGGCGAAATGCGCACAGTTTCTTTATTCTTTTTTGATGGAGCTGCGTTTGCTGGTGGCTCTTCTAAAGAGGTAGCAGCCGCTACCTCGTTTTTAGGCGCTTGCAGCTCATTTGCTGAACGGTTCTGCTCAGTGAGCTGCTCGTTTGGCTTTCCAACATAACAGATAATCGTTCCAGGAGGCACTCCTACATCTTCTTGCACAAGGATATCAAGAATCACACCGTCCTGCGGCGCTTCAATATCCATTTCGATTTTTTCAGAATTAATGCTTGCAATCATATCTCCTTTTGAAACGGAGTCTCCAACTTTTTTGTTCCACGTCGAAACGGTTCCTTCTTTCATTGCCATCCCTAGTTTTGGCATTACAACCTCTGCAGCCATTTGCTTCCTCCTCCTTTTCTTTACTTACACACTTAGAAGCGATTTATCTCCTAGTAACTCCGATACAACTTCAATTACTTTTTGTGGTGTTGGCAGATAAATATCTTCTAATGGAGGTGAAAATGGCACAGGTGTATGCGGTGCTGTAATTCGTTTAATAGGTGCATCAAGCATGTCAAATCCTTTATCAGCAACTAGCGCAGCAATATCTGTTGCGATGCTGCATCTTGGATTGGCTTCGTCAATGACAATTAATCGATTCGTTTTTTCTACAGAAGAAAGAATGGTCTCTTCATCAAAAGGTGATAGACTTCGCGGATCGACTACTTCTACATCAATTCCCTTGTGAGACAATTGATCTGCTGCTGTAAGTGCAGTATTTACTTGTTTTCCAATGGCTACAATGGTTAAATCTGTTCCTTCGCGTTTCACGTCAGCTTTCCCTAGCGGAATTGTATAGTAGCCTTCAGGAACCTCTCCTTTCATGTTGTACAATGTTTTGTCTTCAAAAAAGATAACCGGATCATTGTCTTCAATAGCTGCTAACAATAACCCTTTTGCATCGTAAGGGTTAGAAGGTACGACTACTTTAATGCCAGGAATGCTAGTAAACAAGGCGTACAAGCTCTGAGAGTGCTGAGCTGCAGCCCTAAATCCAGCTCCATGGGTTGTCCGAATCGTGACGGGCACTTCAGCTTTTCCTCCGAACATGTATCTAAATTTCGCCCCTTGATTCAGCACTTGATCTAAACAGCAGCCAATAAAGTCATTAAACATTAATTCTGCAACCGGCCTTAACCCTGTAGCTGCCGCTCCCATTGCAGCTCCTATATAAGCTGCTTCTGAAATAGGCGTATCAAGAATTCGTTCACGTCCAAATTCTTGCACAAGCCCCTTTGTGACTCCAAGGACCCCGCCCCACGCCTCATCATCTTGCAGATGGTCAATTTCCGCTCCGCCAGCTACATCTTCTCCCAAAAGAATTACATTCTCATCTTTTCGCATCGCCAGTTTCATTGCTTCATTAATAGCTTCAGACATGCTTAATTTTCTAGTCATTTTCTTTTCCCCCTTTAATTAGTAAGATACATAAACATCCGTTAATAGTTCCGAAGCATCAGGATAATCGCTTGTTTCTGCTAGCTTAACTGCACGTTTTACTGCTTTTTCTACTTCACCTTCAATGTCTCTAAGCTCTTGTTCTGTTACTACTTGTTCTGAAAGCAAGTAATTTTCAAAAAGAGCGATCGCATCTTTTTCCTGGAGATGTTCTTTCTTTTCATTTCCTGATTTATACGTTTGTGCGTCACCTTCAAAATGTCCGTAATTTCGATACGTTACACATTCAATTAACGTTGGCCCTTCCCCTCTGCGGGCTCGTTGAATAGCTTCTGCAGCTGCTTCATAAACTGCCATCACGTCTTTTCCATCCACTCGTACCCCAGGAATGTTATAAGATGCGGCACGGTCTGCAATCGCACTGCAGCTCGAAGCATAAGAAAATGGAGTTGCCTCTCCGTAGCCATTATTTTCAGCAACAAAAACAACCGGCAGTTTCCAAATGGCTGCTAAGTTAATTCCTTCATGAAACGTCCCTTCATTGCCCGCTCCGTCTCCAAAAAAGCAAACGCTTACATCTTTTGTCTTTTTATACTTAGCAGTTAAAGCAGAACCGCATGCAAGCGGGAAGCCTCCTCCTACAATGCCATTTGCTCCTAAAATTCCTTTATCTAAATCTGCGATATGCATAGATCCGCCTTTTCCTTTGCCTAACCCGGTTACCTTTCCAAAAAGCTCAGCCATCATTCCATCTAAATCGCCGCCTTTCGCAATACAATGACCGTGTCCGCGATGAGTGCTCGTAATACTGTCACTGTCATTAAGATGAGCGCACATTCCAACCGCTACCGCTTCTTCACCTGCATACAGATGAACAAAACCAGGCAGTACACCTTTTGCAAAAATTTGATGTACTTCATCTTCAAATTTTCGAATTTCTACCATTTTCTGATACATCCAGCTGGCTTTTTCTTTCGTAAGCTTTTCTGTTTTGTTTTGAGCAGTTTTCATTATGGTAAGCCTCCTCATTTGATTATCAAACTTCACTTAACTACTATTGCAAGTACCGTGCCAATAGTAAAATCGCTTTATACTAGCAATCTATTGTTGGATTTGGCCTCATAAAGTTAGACAAAGTTGGACGCTGTTCCAACTTTGTCTAACTTTGTCCAATCTTAGGGAAACCAATTATGTAAACTGAATTTAAGGTGCATAATAAGTGTGCAGGAGGAAAATCGCATTGAATAATCAATAAGAAAGCTTTTATATAAATATGATATAATGCTGAAGGAATCGTCTTCATTTTGAGGGATACTAAAGCTTTTAAAGGAGGTTGGTTAAAGCAAAACGGGCTTTATAGAAGTTTTACCGTAAAGTTGGATGTAAATTAAACGATGAAAGATGAGGTGAAAACCTGGAAAACATCCAAAGTTTTTGTCATCTACACTTCGTGATGTCTAGATGACATATCGCCAGGTTACTGTTATGCACAATGCAATTCAACACATTACAAGTTTTCATGTATACGCAGCCATTATTATATTTATCATTACATATTTTTTGATTATGACCGAAAAGATCAATCGCGCTTCGGCAGCTCTTTTAGGCGCTATATTGATGATTTTGTTAGGTATTGTTGACTTTAATAAGGCCATTATGGAACACATTCAGTGGGAAACGATTGTCCTTCTTATGGGTATGATGATTTTAGTCGGCATTACAAACAAAACAGGCGTGTTTCAATACGCAGCCATCAAGTCTGCTAAAATCGCTAAAGGTGACCCTGTTCGAATTCTAGTTATTTTATCAATCTTAACAGGCGTCGGATCAGCATTTTTAGACAATGTGACAACCGTGTTATTAATTGTTCCCGTTACATTTTCCATCACTACTATTTTGAATATTAATCCTTTTCCATTTCTTATATCAGAAGTGCTGTTTTCAAATATTGGAGGAACGGCAACTTTAATAGGCGACCCGCCTAATATCATGATTGGGGCAGCGAATCCTCATCTTGATTTTAACGCTTTTTTATTAAATTTAGCTCCTGCAGTACTAATTATCGGTGTTGTTACACTAGGAATTCTTGTTCTTATTTATCGTAAAAAATTAAAAGTAGAAGATAGTAAAAAACAAGAGCTAATGAGTTTAAATGAAAAAGATTATATTCAAGATTCCGCTTTAATGAAAAAATCGTTAACGGTATTAGTATTAACGATTCTAGGTTTTACCCTGCACTCGGTTTTACATATCGATGCAGCTATGGTAGCCATTACGGGTGCAGCTGTATTATTGGTAATTGGATTACGAACTCATGATGAAGTAGAAAGTGCGTTTGATTCTGTTGAATGGACAACCATTATTTTCTTTGCTGGTTTATTTATTCTTGTCGGAGGATTAATCGATGTAGGCATTATTAAAAAGCTGGCTGCCGGCGCGTTGAACGTTACAGACGGCAATATCGCACTGTCAGCCTATCTCATTTTGTGGATTAGCGGAATTGCCTCAGCTGTTATTGACAACATTCCTTTTGTTGCTACAATGATTCCGCTTATTCAAGATATGGCTCATGGAATGGGAATGAGTCCTGATTCTGCTCAAATCAGTGTACTATGGTGGTCACTGGCTCTAGGAGCATGTTTGGGAGGAAATGGTACGTTAATTGGAGCGTCTGCCAATGTAATTGTAGCTGGCATGGCTGTAAAAAAAGGACATAAATTTTCGTTTATGGATTTTTTGAAAATTGGAGCTCCAATCACGCTCGTATCTCTTTTAATTTCAACGTTATATATCTTCCTTCGCTATCTTTTATTTCTGTAAGGGAAGAAAAATTAAAATCTACGCGAACAGTAAAAAAGACTTCTCAGCTGAGAAGTCTTTTTTACTGTAAATACATGCCTCAAGCAGCCCAGACGAAGTTGATAATAAAAGCAGCGCTAATGATGTACATAATCCAGTGAATTTCCTTTGCCCTGCCGGCTAATAATTTAACGAATGTATAAGATAAAAACCCTAGCGCTAAGCCTTCGCCGATACTAAACGTTAACGGCATCAAAATAATGGTACAAAAAGCAGGCACAGCATCTGTTATCTCGTCTAAAGGGATGTTTTTGATTTCCGTTAACATGAGAGCTCCAACCATAATTAAAATAGGCGCTGTAGCAAAAGCAGGAATAATGCTAATTAATGGCGTAAATAAAAGACTCACTAAAAACAACATGGCAACGACCAGTGCTTTAAGGCCTGTTTTGCCTCCTTCTGCAATTCCCGCAGCATTTTCTACATACGCGTTCATTGCGGTAGATCCCATAGCAGCACTGGCTACTGTCGCAAGAGAATCTGCCATGAGCGCTTTATCTAACCCTTTAATTTCTCCTTTTTCATCCATTAATCCAGCTTTTTTAGATAATCCAATCATCGATCCTAAATTATCAAATAGCTCCACAAGTGTAAATGAAAAAATAATAGAAAAAAGACCGTAATGAAGAGCTGATTTAATATCCATTTGTAAAAAAGTTTCTGACATGCTCGGCATTGAAAATGACACAACGCTGCTAATGCTTTTAGGTGCTTCTACTATGCCCAGCACCATCCCGCCAATTGATACTAGCAAAATGCTAATCAGGGCAGCTCCTTTAATTTTTCGAGCAGTTAATACAGTTACCGCGATAAAACCTAATAAAGCAAGTAATGGACCCGGTTTTGTAAGCTGACCAAGGGCTACTAAATTTTCTTTGTTGCTTACAATAATTCCTGCTTGCTTAAAACCGATAAAAGCAATAAATAGACCGATTCCCACAGAAATAGCACTTTTTAAAATAGCGGGTATCCCTTCAATAATCTTCTTGCGTAAGCCCGTTATGGTTAAAATAAAAAATACAACGCCTGAAATAAATACGGCTCCTAAACCTGTTTGCCACGTTAGCCCTTCACCCAATACCACTGTATACGTAAAAAAAGCGTTCAGCCCCATTCCTGGTGCTACTGCAATAGGCATGTTCGCCCATAATGCAAACAAAAGAGTAGCAAAGACAGTGGCAAAAATCGTCGCTGCAATTGCCGCTTCTTTTGGAATGCCTGCATCTGCTAAAATCGTCGGATTAACAAAGATAATATAGCTCATCGTCACAAAAGTAGTAATTCCAGCAAGAATTTCTGTTTTTACATCTGTTTTACGTTTGGTTAAATGAAACAGCTTATCCAACCATGAAGGGTTAGGTGCTGATTTTTTTATTAGTTCCATATGCTGAGCTTCAACTTTTTCATTCATCGCCACTTACTTTTCACTCCTTTAATTTTCGATTCATCTTCTTTTCACTCGCTTTTACAGCTCCTCTATAAAACAGTGTGTTTTTAAGCATTTCCCCTCTCTTTTTTATGAAAATATCTATAAAAAAAGCCGTGAAAACAGAAGGAAATCCTTCTATCTTCACGGCTCTTTGCTTCTGTAAACAGAAGATAAGCATCCGTTTTTTACGTGTTTTGCACAACAAACGATTTCATCGAACGTTTTGCCATTTATATAGAGAAGTTATTTAAAGCAAATAACCGTACAAGAATTCTCTGTAACAGGATCATAGTCTCTAAATAAAGAAGTGACCTGGATATCAAATAAAAGCTCCACTTTTTGCTTTAGCATTTTTTTATATTTAGTCGACAAAGCGGCATCAAGAGACATCACTAATTCTCTATATTCTTCACTAAGTGCTTCTAATGCCGGCATTCTTTTTGATTGAGCTAGTATAAGAATTTTATTATCAATAATATCTATTTTTTGAGTATTCACGCCTACATTAAAAATTTCTTGGCT
Organism: Priestia sp. SRI_019; assembly: GCF_057586255.1. Lineage (NCBI taxonomy): Bacteria > Bacillati > Bacillota > Bacilli > Caryophanales > Bacillaceae > Priestia > Priestia sp. SRI_019. The sequence continues at coordinate 900,740 of NZ_JBYCZN010000002.1, forward strand.
AATTTGAGTATACAAAGTAGCTATCTTCTTTTTAGAGATCGGCTCCATATGCTTCACCTTTTTCATTGTTAAAAATGTAGTTTTATTATATTGTTTTCACTTGATTATTGTCCTTTGACCAACTGCCGACAAATTCAGGCTCATCATAGTCAAAGAAATTAGTTAAATTCTCATGGCGATTATCAATAAAAAGCTGATTGGCGACTTCTGAGACGAGCTTTGGTATCGCATATTTTAGCCCTGAAAGAGCGGATGCAGAAATTCCACAGCTAATTAAAGCGGAATAATTAAAAGCAAAAAGGCCATATACCATTTTTTGACCTTCCCTATTACGACTTAAAAAAGCAAAGCCGTTACTAAGGTAAGGATGGGCATCCAATACTGGGTTGGCGATTTCATGCGGTGCTTTGTAATGATCGTTCCAGCGGGCGATGTGTTTTTCAACAAGTTGCAATTCTGGACGCAGAGCCGGATCTGTTAGAAGTCCGGTGCTAATAATTAAATAGTCAAACGTAAACGTTCCCTGAGGAGTGGTTACAACTGCTTTGTCGTGTTTTTCCTCGACGTCGAGCCATGGGGCATGTACGTGCAAATGAAAACCTGGCCATGAGGAAGCGCGTCCAAATGTATCATTCGTAGGCGGCTGATTGTATTCGAAAAAATGAGCCATCACTTCATATTTTTCAGCATCTGACAGAGCATGGAAACGTTCAATCATTCCTGAATCTTCCATTTGTCTAATTGGATTAATACGGGGAAGTTCTTTTCGGCGAACAAATACATGAGCTTCAGCAACCCCTTCGGAAAGCGCATAGTTGGCGTTATCAAAAGCGGAAGCTCCTCCTCCTAAAACAGCTACTTTTTTGTTCTTCAACGTAGTAAAATCAATAGTTTTTGAAGTGTGAGAATAAAGATGAGGCGGCAATTTTTCAGAAATCATAGGCGGAACATGCCATTCTCCTCCTCCTTGAATTCCTGTAGCTAGTATAACTTTACGTGCCATCAGTGTAGGACACACGGCTCCATTCCCTTGAATATGCAAGCGATGGATACCTGTTTCTGCAGGCTCAATTAACGTTAATTTTATTTCATTTGCCACAGGAAGGTTAAGAATGTTCCGGTACCAGCGCAAATAATTCATCCAGTCTCCTCTTGGGATTTTGTCAAGAGCTTCCCAGCCTTCTGAGCCGAATTGTGCTTCCCACCACGCTTGAAACGTCAGTGAAGGAATTCCTAGATCGACAGACGTTAAGTTTTTGGGTGTTCTTAGCGTAATCATTCGTGCATATGTTTCCCACGGACCTTCTGAACCCGAACGGTTTTCGTCAATAACAAGAATATTCGACACGCGTTCTCGCAGTAAACCAAAGGCCGTTCCTAAACCGCTTTGACCTCCTCCAATAATGATTACATCGTATACGTGTCCGCTCTTAGGGGTAATTGGCTGTGCTTCTGTTGGTTTCCTGAAGGAAAGGTAAGACAGATCGGTTTCTACTCTTTTATTTAAAGCTTCTAAGCTCATCGTTATCTCTCCTTTCAACAAAGTTTCTTTCTAATAAAAAAGTTTATTTCACACCTTACATAAAATGATAGGTTTTATAACATTGTTTGATTTATATCTATATTATCACTTTTGGAATATGATTGTATCTCTATTCTCTCTAAAGTTTTTTTTGCAAATTGTATAAAATCACTAATATAATTTTTTTATATCTTATGTAGGGAACCATATTTACATCGTTTAAAAGGAAAAAACCATTACAAAGTTTAAGGAAGAAAGCTTTTCTGACATCAATTTTAAGGGAAACATGTGCGAGTTTGTGACAGTTATTTGTTAATTACGCTCTACTACTTGACTATCGTATTCATCAAATCTATAGTCATAATTAGTAACTCAGCAAAGGGAGTCAACGTATGAGAAATTTATTTAAAATAACAGCTATATTTACAACGATTGTTATGTTTATTTTGATGATTGCCGGCAGTCTGGTCACAACCACAGGATCTGGATTAGGATGCGGAAACGAGTGGCCGCTGTGCAACGGGCAGCTAATACCCGAATACGCGGTAGCAACAATGATTGAATATACGCATCGTCTAATTACCGCATTTGCCGGTCTTCTTGTTTTGGCATTTTCTATTTGGGCTTGGATTCGTTACCGCAGAAACCGTGAAGTGAAAATTTTAGCGATTATGAGTATTGCATTTATTGTTATCGAGTCATTGCTCGGGGCTTCTGCCGTTATCTGGCCTCAGTCAGCTGAAGCGCTAGCGCTTCATTTCGGTCTTTCGCTTATTGCGTTTACCGGTGTATTTTTACTTTCAATATTTGTTATTCAAAAGGACCGTTCGGATCATTTTATTAAAGGAGCGGTTACAGGCAAATTTAAATGGCTCGCATGGTTTACGCTTATATTTACCTACTGCGATATTTATTTAGGTGCATATGTGCGTCACAAAGGTGCAAGCTTAGCGTGTACAAGCTTTCCGGCTTGTTATGGCAACACTCTTATTCCAAAGCTATCAGGAACAACAGGCATTCACTTTGCTCACCGATTTGCTGCTCTTGTGCTGTTTGTTCTTATCATTTGGATTATGGTATCTGCTATCAAACAGTATAAAGAAACTCGCCGTGATATTTACTATGCGTCCATCATTGCAGTTGCTTTAACCATTGCTCAAATATTTAGCGGTATCTTTGTTGTCATGTCTCGTTTAAATGTCTTTGCTACACTGTCTCACTCGGCGTTTATTACAGCGTTATTCGCTACGCTTAGCTACATTTGTGTACAGACGTTAAAAGGTAAAAGACGATAAAACAGAAATAACTCTACAAAAAAGCCACTTGCAGTTTATAACTGCAAGTGGCTTTTTTAAGTTAAGCTAGTTCTATTCCGCCTGTAATTCCGTAAACTTGAGCTGTTACGTAGCTTGCATCTGTTGAAGCTAAAAATACGTATACATTCGCTAACTCTAACGGCTGACCAGCGCGCTGTAACGGTGTATCTTGTCCAAAGCCTGGAATAGCGTCGCTTGGCTGCCCTCCAGAAATTTGCAGCGGCGTCCAGATAGGTCCTGGAGCAACGGAGTTAACGCGAATACCTTTTGGAGCTAATTGCTTGGCTAGTCCGCGAGTGAATCCGTTAATGGCAAACTTTGTAGCTGCATAATCTAATAAATTAGGACTTGGGCTATAGCCTTGTACAGAACTTGTGGTAATAATAGAAGCACCTGCCGGTAAATAAGGCAGCGCTGCTTTTACGGTCCAATATAAAGAGAATACATTTACTTCAAAGGTTTTGCGCAGCTGGTCCGTTTCTAAATCAGCAAGATCTTCTACTGCCTGCTGTTTGCCAGCTACGAGCGCTAGAACATCTAAACCATCTAATTCTTTATAAGCTTTTTCTACTAGCTCCTTGCAAAAAGATTCTTCGCCTACATCACCAGGTATGAGTACTGCTTTTCTTCCTTCTGCTTCAATAAGCTTTTTTACTTCTTCTGCATCAGCTTGCTCTTGTGGCAAGTAATTAAGCGCAACGTCCGCTCCTTCTCTTGCGTAAGCGATCGCTGCTGCTCGGCCAATACCTGAATCTCCACCTGTCACAAGAGCTTTTCTGCCTTTTAATTTACCTGCACCTATGTAACTGTTCTCCCCGCAGTCTGGGATGACGTTCATTTCTTTTTGTACACCAGGCGGTTCTTGATACTGTTTTGGATAGTCTTCATGGAAATATTGAGTTAATGGATTATTTAACTTTGACATATTCGTCACTCCTTCATAAATCAACCTTAACCAACTAAGGAAAAGCTTTCTATATGCTTGTTCTTCCCGTCTTCTTCCTTAGTAAACATGTTTGATGTGCTCTATTAGCGCCTCGCTTTTCTTTCATTGCCTTTCTCCTTCAATCAACAGCTAGAAACAGCTGCATACATGGAAAATACATTCACCATCACAATAAAAAAATCCGAACGAGTCAAATTCTCCCTTAAGAATCTTGACTCCTTGTTCGGATCTTCTTTTAACTAAAATACGTTTATCCCCCCTCTTTAAATAAATGGTGAGAGCTTTGTATTTTGCTGTGCACAACAAGTTTTATTTCTCGTCTGTGCCTGGCTATTCTGTTAGTTCCACTTGTAAAGGCTTTGTTTCCTCCTCAGCTTCTTTAGGCGTGCGAACGATTAACACATCACATTTGGCATAGCGCAAAATATGCTGAGATACACTTCCGATTAAGATACGCTCTACCGCGTTTAACCCCGTTGCACCGCATACAATTAAATCAACGTGCTTATCGGGAGCAATTTTTTTAGATATTTTTGTTTTAGGAGAACCGTGTTCAATTAATGTCTCGACTTTCGTTACGCCAGCTTTGATGGCTAGGTTACGATAGTTGGTCAAAAGTTCTTCAGCAAATTTCTCTGCATCTTGAAAGCGTGTATCTGTATAGAATGCATAAGGTGATGGACTTAACGCCTGTATGTCGATAACGTGACAAATTATCAAATGAGCGTTATTTTTTTTCGCACTGTTAACTGCTTTTTTGAATGCCCACTCCGCTTCTACGGAACCGTCTACTGCTACGAGGATGTTACGATAAGCCATATTCATCATAATCTCTCCTTTGTCTTTCGTTTATAAAGAACTTTCCTTGCTACACTTTTATTTTACTTCTTGCGCAAACGAAAGTATGTGATTTTTATCACAATTTAGAGAAATTAATAAAAGTGGAGCCGTGTGTAGTGCACGGCTCCATTTTTATTGAACTTGAGAGTTAAAAGTCATTATCCAAATCGATCCTGCTACAATCGTAATAACAAAAACGATTCCAAGTATTAAAGCCATCACATTATAACGAGGCTTCTCTCCGTCTTTAATATGCATGAAGAAAAACAGTTGAATGAAAAATTGAAGCACGGCCATTCCTAGAATGCTAGCTAGTACTATATTTTTAGCAAATACATGGTTTAATACCAGCATCAAAGGAATAACGGTTAAAATAATCGAGAAAATAAATCCTAGTGTATAAGCTTTTAACGACCCATGATTCTCCATCTACATCACCCCCATTAAATACACAACCGTGTAAAGGAAGATCCAGACAGCATCAAGAAAATGCCAGTATAAGCTGATAATCGTCACTTTTCGTTTTGTTACAGAGGTAATTCCGTATCGTTTTAATTGGATTGTAATTGAAATCATCCAAATGATGCCGACAGAAACGTGCACCCCGTGCGTACTAACTAGCGTATAGAAAGCTGTAAAAAATGCGCTGGTGGAAATGGTTGCTCCTTCATGAACCATTGTTTGAAATTCATGAATTTCAAGGCCAACAAAGCACATACCTAAAAGCAGAGTCACGATTAGCCAGCCAATTAAATGCTTTATTTTTCCCTTGTGCATGCTCAGCACAGCTAATCCGCTCGTAAAGCTGCTCGTTAATAAGATAAACGTTTCAGAAACAAATCCTGGAACTTCAAAAAAATCTTTTCCTGTAAGACCTCCCGCAGTATGATTAACAAGAACGGCATACGTAGCAAATAATGCTCCAAATAAGATGCAGTCCGTTACGAGGAAAAGCCAAAAACCCATAACTTTGATTCCTTCATCATGGTTATCATGATGTTCTTCGTGGTGCGCTGTCGCATAAGCCATGTCAGCCAACCCTCCCTACTGAATCTTCTGTATGTCGAATTTCATCCACCGGAATATAATAGTCCGAGTTGTATTGAAAAGAACGAGCTAGTAAACAAGCTCCGACTCCTGTCAAACCGAATATCGCCATCCACACCCAGTGGAACGTTAAGCCAAAACCAGCAATGAACCAGAAAACGGACATGATAAATGGAATACCTGAATTCTTAGGCATATGAATCGGAGAGAAAGCAGCTGTTTCCTTCGCTTTTTTCTTTTTTCTTTCTTCTTTTATTGTCCACCACGCATCTTGCCCCGCTACTGTTGGAATCACTGCAAAATTGTAGTGCGGCGGCGGTGAAGGGATGGACCATTCTAATGTACGTCCATTCCAAGGATCCCCTGTTACATCTCGTTCTCCGTACTTAATGCCATGAAGAATCTGCCATGCTTGAAAGATAAACCCTATGCCCATAAAGAAAGCTCCGACTGTAGAGATAACGTTCAGCGGTCCCCATCCCATGTCAAAGTCATACGTATAAATACGGCGTGTCATTCCCATAAAACCTAATGCATACTGAGGCATGAAGCATACATAAAAACCAATATTCCACGTCCAAAACGCCCATTTACCAAGACGGTCATTTAGTTTGAAGCCAAACATTTTTGGCCACCAATAGTACAAACCTGCAAAAAAGCCGAATACAACGCCTCCGATTAACACTTGGTGAAAGTGTGCAACTAAAAAGTAGCTATTATGATACTGATAGTCTGCGGGAGCTGCTGAAAGCATAACACCCGTTGCTCCTCCCACAACAAAACACGGGATAAAAGCAATTGTCCATAGCATTGGCTGCGTCATTTGAATACGGCCGCGGAACATCGTAAATAACCAGTTGAACACTTTAACACCCGTTGGAATTCCGATAGCCATCGTCGTAATAGCAAAAAACACATTCACATTAGCACCTGCACCCATCGTAAAGAAATGATGCACCCATGTGAAATACGATAGAACGCTAATAATCATCATTGAAAAAACCATAGACTTATAGCCAAATATCTTCTTTTGAGAAAACGTTGCAACGATTTCAGAAAAAATGCCGAATGCAGGAAGTACAACGATATACACTTCAGGATGTCCCCACATCCAAATTAAGTTAATGTACATCATCGGATTTCCTCCGCCGGTCATAGTAAATAAGTGTCCGTCAAAGAAGCGGTCAATAAACAATAAAGCAAGCGTTACGGTTAATACAGGAAACGCGAAAATGATAATAATACAGCTTGCTAGAACGGACCACGTGAATAGCGGCATATGCATAAGTTTCATGCCCGGCGCACGCATTTTTAAAATAGTCATAATAAAATTAATTCCAGAAGCCAAGCTGCCAATACCTGATATTTGAATACCCCAAATATAAAAATCTTGACCTGGTCCAGGACTGAACTGCATGCCAGAAAGCGGCGGATAACTCAACCATCCTGCATCTGGCGAGCCGCCGATTACAAACGACAAATTAAAAAGCATGGCGCCAAAGAAAAATAGCCAAAAGCTTACCGCGTTTAAAAAAGGATAGGCGACATCTCTTGCTCCAATTTGAAGCGGCACAACAATGTTAAAGAAAGCAAACATAAGCGGCATTGCCATAAATAGAATCATAATAGTTCCGTGCGTAGTAAAAATTTCGTTGTAATGATTAGAATCTAGAAAATGCCACTGAGGGAATGCTAGTTGCATACGCATTAATAATGCATCTACTCCGCCTCGAAACAGCATCAATAATGAAGAAAGCATATACATAATTCCAATTTTTTTATGATCCACCGTTGTGAGCCACTCACGCCATAGCCACTTCCATTTTTTAAGATACGTAAGAACAAAAATAATACCGGCTAGTGTTAACAAAATGGCGACATCTGCTCCGTAAATCATAGGTTCTCCTGTCACGAAAAAATGAGATGAAAAATCTTTTAATTTGTCTAACAACTTATTTTCCTCCTTCCTGGTGCTCATGCTGTGTATGTACTTGTTCTTCAGAAGCCACATTCATAGTCTTCATGTCTCCATTTTTCATATGGTGATGCTGACTATAATATTGACCACCGTTTTTAATGACAATTTCTTGGAATAAGCCTTTAGGAATGGTAGAATACGATTTTTCTAGAGAAAGACCTTGTTGGGCAAGATTGCTATAATCAGCTTTTGTTAAAGCTGGTGATGTTTCTTTCACTTGCTTTACCCATTGATTAAATTCTTTTGTCGATGTAGATTTAACTTTAAAGTTCATATGAGCGAACCCTTCACCCGTAAAATTCGCACCCGAACCAAAATATTCTCCCTTGTGATCAGCTTGCAGCCAAAGCCCCATTGCCATTCCCGGCATGGTATATAATTGTCCTCCCAGCTGGGGTACCCAAAAAGAATTCATAGGTGCATCTGACGTTAGCACGAATTGAACGGGCACATCTTTTGGAATTTTGACATAGTTCACTGTCGCAATATCTTGATCCGGATATTGAAATAACCATTTCCAGTCAAGGGATGTTACTTCAATCGTTAGCGGCTTTACATCTTTTTTCGGCGGATCTGCTAAGTCATACGTCGTCTTGGCCGTAGCGAAACCTAAAATACCAATAATAATAATGGGGATGCCCCACCAAATAAATTCAAGACGCTTACTATCGTCCCAATCTGGCCGATACGGAGCCTTGTTTCCAGGCTTATCGCGGTAGCGTAAAACGATATACACAAGCAGACCTAAAACAGGAATAACAACAATTGTGCATAAAATTATGGAAAAAATAATTAACTGGTATTCTTTTTGAGCCACCGCCCCCTGCGGATTTAAAATCAAATAACGACTATCACAGCCTGCTAAAAAAATTGTGATGAATACGGAGAGAATGATTAACTTGCTAATATGCATTGATTTTTGCTTTCTCACCTAAGTTCAGGCTCCCTTCCTCTAAATCTCTGTACATAATAATGGTATATAAACGTTCATATTAGAGATGCATCTCAACAGATCAAAAGGCTAAAAACCTCCTAACATATTGAAGTTTGTCATGACATATTGCTTACTCCTAAAAAATTATCATGTTGCGTTGTTAAAGGGTGTGATATTTATCACACTTGAAGCGATTTTTATCTAGTTTAAATGGCTTTACCATAATTTCGTCACATATTTGGGTAAATGTGGTGTGAAATGCCTTGCTCCTAGCGCGTAGATTCTGATAAAAGCAAAAAGCTCTTCCAGTTCTTATTAACTGGAAGAGCTTTTTAGGAGTAATGAAGTATGGAGCTTTATTTCTTACTAGTTTGTTTGCTTCACATGCTGAAACATCCAATCAATCATTTTTTGTTAAGACAGTTATGACTTCTTTATATTCCTCTAACTCTTTGGTCTGTGCGAGGGTATTGATTTTCTCTAGCGATAAAAGAGAGCTCTGAATAATAAATGTGCGAGGTTCCGTATCATTTTGCAGTAATTCATCAGAGATAAACGTCACAAATTCCAGACTCTTCTTTTGCTCCTCTTGATTTGTTAGTTTATTTTCAATCACCCGTTTTAACTTCGCGGTTACGCGCGTAAGCTCAGTCGAAAAATGACTTTCTCTTTTCTCATTAAATACCGCAGAGTAAACGTAGGGATTAAATAACTGTTCTTTTTGTTCTGCTACTTCGATTACGATTTCCTCTATACGCTTCATACAATAACGGACAATTTGTTCAATAGGCAATGGATAGTTTAGTGCTTTATTCATTTTAAATATATTGTTAAGCATTCCTTCTAGCAGCACAGCTCCATCAAATAAATAAGGAGAAGTCTTAGACGGGAAAATCTGCTGCAAACGTTCATATATCCAGTTGAATGTTGCTGTTTTTAACTCCTCTATATATTGAAATGTTTTGATCTCATTTAAAACGAGTGTACTTTCAATCATTTCAGGAATTTTGTTTTGCTCTGCAAAGTTCAGCATAAAAATTATCTGTTCTTCAAATACCTTCTGATTGTCTCCTTTATATTCAATGGCTACTTTTTCTCTTTGTAGAATAAGTGATTCTTGCAAAGACGAAAGTAATGAGAGAAGCAGTTCGCTTTTAGATGAAAAATATTTATAAAATGTTCCTTTTGAAATCCCGCTTCTTTCTAATATATCTTGTACCGAAGTGTCTACGTATCCTTTTTCCATAAAAAGCTGGTGCGTATGCCCTAAAATATCGAGCTGTTTTTGATTCATTGCTGCTACTCCTCTGTTTACAATTTACTTTTTATTTAGTATAACTTATCTGCTTTTTCCTACGTGAATTTTATCCTTTTTCCTTGATAAACAACTAAAAATAATTATATACTATCAGTACATTTTTATACATATAGTATAAAAATGTACTGATAGTATAGGTTAATTCAACAAAGTAATTTCTAGCAAGTAACAACTACTAAGCGCTATGTAGTTAGTAGATTCCAAATTTATACCTATTCTGAAGGAGGAATAAGATCATATGAACAAAGAAGTCATTCCCGTTACAGACATTCCAAAATTCCAATCACGTGCAGAAGAGTTTTTCCCTATCCAATGGTATAAAGAAATGCTGAACAACCATCCTGTTTATTTTCATGAAGAAACAAACACATGGAATGTATTCCAATACGACCATGTTAAACAAGTCTTGAGCAACTACGAATTTTTTTCAAGCGATGGACAAAGAACCACTATTTTTGTTGGGGATAATAGTAAGAAAAAAAGCACATCTCCAATTACCAATCTTACAAACTTAGATCCTCCTGACCACCGGAAAGCGCGATCTTTGCTTGCTGCAGCTTTTACTCCTCGCAGTTTAAAGAACTGGGAACCGCGAATTAAACAAATTGCAGCAGACCTTGTAGAAGCGATACAAAAGAATTCAACTATTAATATTGTTGACGATTTATCTTCTCCTTTTCCTAGTTTAGTTATAGCAGATCTATTCGGCGTACCGGTAAAAGACCGATATCAGTTTAAAAAATGGGTAGATATTCTGTTTCAGCCTTATGACCAAGAAAGATTAGAAGAGATTGAACAAGAAAAGCAGCGTGCAGGAGCTGAATATTTTCAATACCTCTACCCGATTGTCATTGAAAAGCGCTCCAACCTTTCTGATGATATTATCTCAGACTTAATTCAAGCCGAAGTTGATGGTGAAACATTCACAGATGAAGAAATTGTACACGCTACCATGCTGCTTTTAGGTGCAGGAGTTGAAACCACAAGTCACGCCATTGCAAATATGTTTTATTCTTTTTTATATGACGAAGAGTCGTTATACAGAGAGCTGAGAAACAATAAAGAATTAGCTCCAAAAGCAGTAGAAGAAATGCTTCGATATCGGTTTCACATCTCCAGACGAGATCGGACGGTTAAACAAGATAACGATTTATTAGGCGTTAAGCTAAAAAAAGGAGATGTTGTTATTGCGTGGATGAGCGCATGTAATATGGATGAGAATATGTTTGAAAACCCTTTTTCTGTAGACATTCATCGCCAAACTAATAAAAAACACTTAACGTTTGGGAACGGACCTCATTTTTGTTTGGGCGCCCCTCTTGCTCGACTTGAAATGACAATCATATTAGAAGCCTTTTTAGAGGCCTTTTCTCATATCGAACCATTTGAAGATTTTGAATTAGAATCGCATTTAACTGCTTCAGCTACGGGGCAATCTTTAACGTATTTGCCGATGACGGTGTACAGATAAAGGTTATGTACATGATAAAGTAGAGAAACATGAAAGAAGTTTATCTTCTCTCATGTTTCTCTTTTCTTTTATTATCTCGTTTAATTATTTATGTACCAAGTTTAGGAGGCCGTTAATATGATTTAAAGCAGACAGTACCGAAATTCAAGTGACGATGAGCTGGTTAACGAAATATCAGCTATTGCCTTCTCTGCCTTAATACATCTTCTATAAAATGCTGATACAAATAATTAATAAGAGCAGTCGCAATCGAGATGGCAAAAAGTTGAAAACGCGTCATGTTGACCATTTTGTATACCTTTAGTTTTTCTGCCAGACTCGTCAAAGGATAAGCAAATAGATAATCAAATAGAACGTTAATCAGCAAATATTTTTTGAAATTTCCATAGGTCAGCTTGAATACCCAAAAATTAGCTACAAAAAATGGTCCAAAGATAAAAGATATATCGCTTGAAAGTTTAGGAAAAAGAGGTTTTCTCACTTTCCACCAAGTAAAGCTTTTAGATAACTCACTTATAAAAGCAATAACTAATGAACTAAATGTTAAAACAGGTAGGTATCTTTTAAAGACAAATTTATCAACTTTTACTATAGACAGCCAAGGCAATAAAAGTACTGCCAAAAGCGTTAACTTTCCTTTCATTATGTACCCAACTCCTGCCGTTACGAAAATGTAAGCTAGATCATATCCTCTTTAGTTTGTGTAATACGCTCTTTTTTATGTGCTTATTACACTGCGTTAGTTTTTTATTCGCCTTTTATTACAAGATTTTTTGCTTTCAGGAAATTATTGATTCTCATATTCTGCATGTGCATGGAGAAAATACGGAGGTGAATGTTTAAAAGGAGGAATTAAAAATGACTACAGTACGTGAAGTTATGACTAAAGATGTGAAAGCTTGTGCACCGCACGACCCAGTAACAGCAGCTGCAAAATTAATGCGTGATATTAATTGTGGTTCTGTGCCGGTGTGTCAAGAAAATCGAGTAATGGGAATGATCACAGACCGTGATATCGTATTAAACTGCGTGGCGGATGGAAAAGATTGCAGCACTGTGCATTGCCATGATTGTATGACTAAAGATGTAATTACGTGTTCTCCGGATACGGATATTCACGAGTGTGCACGTATGATGGCTGACCATCAAATCCGCCGCATTATTGTAGTGGAGAATAATAATAATATGGTTGGAATCTGCGCAATCGGCGACCTTGCGACAGTGAACGTATATGTTGATGAAGCTGGTGCAGCATTAAGCGAAATTTCTAACCAAGTTCATTAAAACTTTTCAGCATATAAATCCTTAATGCTTGTACAAAATAACCCTGTCTGCAAGGAGGTGCTAACATGCCAAATTTAAACGATAACAAATTTAAAAAGATTCAGTCTGAGAGTCAAAAGCAAGGAAAGTCTCAAGAAGAATATGCGGCTGAGCTTGACGCTAATCGTGCAAAAAGCCAAAAGAAAAAGTAAGAATAAAAAGGGATTACAATCGGCAGAGGCTCGTTTGTAATCCTTTTTATCATCCCGTTTTGTTACAGGCTGCGATCAGTTATAAATGTATAGTGAGTATATGCTTCATACTTTTCACCTGGCTTTAATACACAAGAAGGAAAATGCTTATGATGAATAGCGTCCGGTAAACCTTGTGTTTCTAGGCAAACACCAAGGTATTTCTCTGAATGAACTCCTCTAATTTTGAATTCTTCGTCTAGATGATTTCCCGTATAGAGAACGATTGAAGGCTGATCCGTTTTGACTTCTATTTTGCGGCCGCTTGCAGGATCAAATAATGACATCTGATTTTCAGCTTCTGCTTCTAAAAGAAATGGATGATCGTATCCTTTACCCACTAATATATTTTGCAGATGTGTAGATTCGACTCCTTCCTTGAGACTATGTCCTTCTCTAAAATCAAATGGGGTATCTGTGACGTTTAACACTTCTCCAGTAGGTAAAAGATCATCATTCAACTCTAAGAATTCGTTACTTTTCAGCTTCAAAACATGATCCAACACCGTTTCTTTTAGATTTCCGCTTAAATTGAAATACGTATGATTTGTTAAATTAATAAGAGTATCTTGATCTGTTATTCCTTCGTAAGAAATATGGAACTCATTTTTATTCGTTAATGTATACGTAACTTTCACTTCAAGGTTGCCGGGATAGCCTTCTTCTCCGTCTTTACTTACATATGTAAATTCAACGCCTACATAATCACTTGCATCAATTGTTTTGGCATTCCATATTTTGTGACTAAATCCTTCTGCTCCGCCATGCAGATGGTTGTTTCCTTCATTTTTCTCTAGACGGTAGGTTTCATTATTAAGCTCAAACGCTGCTCCGCCTATACGCCCTGCTACGCGTCCGACCACAGCTCCGAAATAAGGAGAATACTTTTGGTATTCTTCTATTGAATCAAATCCCAATACAACACTTTCAATCTTCCCTTCAGAATCCGGCATTTCAATATTTGATATTACACATCCATAGTCAAGGCAGGTGATTTTAAGCCCTTCATCATTTAATAAGGTATAAGCATGTACAGCTTGATTGTTTAGTTCGCCAAATTTCTCTGAGTTCACTTTCATTTTTAATCAGTCCAATCCTCTTTTTATTCATAAATTGCTCAACGAACCCTGCATGTTATAAACATCGGATATGTTGTTATAGTTCCCTCTGCAATCTTTCCTGAATCTTCATTATTCTCATTTTATTGTAATCGTGTACATTTCTTAATTCAAGCTTGAATGATAAAGGCTGGCTACCGTTTGTTATTGCTATTTCTTCAGTATTCCTAAGTATTCTTCCCAAGGTCCTACATCTTCTCTATATCGTTCTGCCATTACTCGAACAATTTGCGCAATATGGGTTAAATCGTGAGCAACCCAAGTCGAGAGCAGCTCTCTGACTTTTACTTCCCCAAACTCCGGGTGTTCTCCTCTCACTTCAAGGTGCTTTTCATGCTTAACTAGCAGCTTTAGTTGATGTAAATTCTGTATTCTTACCTTTTTGAATTCAAGAAGCTTCTCTTCAATAGAACTAGTAGATTCCTTGTTTAAATGGGCATAGCGGTCAAACGGAGGAAAAGCTCCCTTTCTTCCTTCTTCAAGAATAAATTCTAGCCTTGGTATCCAATTGTTTTTTTCTGCTTCTATTAAATGTTCTATGACTTCGGAGGTAGTCCACGTTCCTTCTCCTTCATTGGATTGCAGCCACCCTGCAGATAGACCAGACAAAAGTTTTTCAAGCGTTTGTGGCGTATGCTCAAGTATTTCAATCGCTTCTTTTAAATTAAAATTCATATCAATTCCCCTTTCTCAACGTAATGATGCTGAGCTGTCAGTTATGTAAATCCTTTAGAGATTATAGTCAATTTTACCATAATTCGCTTCTATTAAAGGAGCCAACTATTTTTCTAATTCCTTTTATGATGACTAAAACAAGATAGGAACACATGTTTGGTTTTTCTCTAGAAATATGATAAAATATATATAGGCTAAAACGCAGTGAGTATCAGTCTGAATAGGCACTGCTCATTCGTAAAATAGATTGCTAGCAACTTTTTCATCTTGAGCTTTCCGTGTGAATTGGAGTGAGACAACAGTGAGTAAAAATCAAAAACGATGGACAAAAGAAGAAGATAGATTTCTTATTCAACACTATGGCGCTATGACGCTTCAAGAGATGGGTAAGCATTTATATAGAAGCAAGGAATCGGTTAATAAACGACTTACTCGATTAAATCTTCGTGCTTCGGATACAGCTTTACGTAAAAAATGGACGCTTGAACAAGATGCTTTTTTGCAGGAGAACATTGATATCATGAATAACCGTGAAATGGCACACTCCTTAGGCAGAAGTCCTTCTTCTATTGCTACGCGCATAAAAGTTTTGGGACTAACACGAAAAACGGCGATGCGAAGATGGACGCTGCAAGAAGACGAATATTTGCTAAGGTATTACGGGATAAAACCTCTTTCACACATATCAGCTAAATTACAGCGAAGTGTGCAAGCGCTAGAATCGAGGTTGAACCGTTTAGAAGTGTATGGAGCGAAAGCACACGTAGGACACATTACAGCGTGTGAACTAGCAGCCTGCCTTGAAGTAGATGTTCATACAATTTACAAGTGGATTCATAAAGAGAATCTATCGTACAAAATGATCATCGCCAAGACCAGAACATTTATGGGAATTGACATTCAATCTTTTTGGAATTGGGCTGAACAAAATAAATCGTGCCTTAACTTTTTTAAAATACCTAAAAATACGCTTATTCCAGAACCAGCGTGGGTGAATGAACAAAGAAAACTAGACTATGTAAAGCGCCCTAAATACGAGCATAAAAAGTGGACAGCAGAAGAAGATGCCAGATTGTGGCGTATGTTTTATCAGGAAAAGCGCAATCAGCGAGAAATTGGACAGCTGCTCGGGCGTTCGAGAAATAGCGTGCAGCGACGCTTAGAGCGTTTACGTAAAAAGAAACTAGTTAGTTAAACGATAAAAAGCTTGGAATAAGCTATGCTTACTCCAAGCTTTTTTTATTGATATGACTTTTTGTTAAGCTTTAACTGCTTTTTCCCAATCTGCTGCAAATTTTTCCATTCCTTGGTCAGTTAACGGATGTTTTGCTAATTGCTCAATAACAGCGTATGGAATTGTGGCAATATGAGCTCCTGCAAGTGCTACACGCGTTACATGATCCGGATGTCTTACAGATGCCGCAATAATTTGAGAGTCGATGTTTTGAACGCGGAATAACTCAGCAATTTTAGATACCAGCTGTACTCCGTCTTCTGAAATATCATCAAGACGTCCTAAAAATGGAGAAACATAAGTCGCTCCAGCACGAGCTGCTAAAAGCGCTTGGTTTACTGTAAAGATCAGGGTTACATTTGTTTTTACGCCTTTTTTAGCAAGGTAGCGCGTCGCTTCCAAACCAGCTAATGTCATAGGCAGCTTAATCGTAATGTTTTTATCTCCGTCGTTAATTTTAATCAGTTCTTCAGCTTGAGCAATCATGTCTTCAGCAGAAAGTGCGTCAGGCGTTACCTCAGCGGAAACGGATTCAACTTCCGGTACCATTTGAAGAATTTCTTCGATGCGGTCTTCAAATCTTACGCCTTCTTTTGCTACTAAAGATGGATTGGTTGTCACACCAGCTAGAACACCTACTTTGTATGCTTTTTTAATATCTTCAAGGTTTGCTGTATCAATAAAAAATTTCATCTCACTATTCCTCCTTATTATTATACATCAATCTGCATTTCAACTCGCGCGAACTATAGCCTAGCCAATTTGCTGCAGGGCATATAGATTTTCCATAGAAGCGTTTTCAATCTCTTTTGCAGTTAATACCTTTAATTTTTCTAAAAATTGTATAGCGTCTACTCGGTCTTCGATGTCTTCCTCTGTACGAATATTCTCCGTTTTAATCTGATGGATACATTCGTTGATGACTTCTTTGTACGCATTCGTTTGGATAAACCATTCTGCTAATAGCGTTTTTGTTGCTTCTCTTTCTTCTTCACTTTTAACTGCAAACAAACTCTCTGTTTCCGTTTCACTCAGCATAAGGCTGCTAAAATCGTGATTCATACAAAGCCAAAAATAACCTTTTTGGCTATCGTAATACTTTCCTTCTCTTAAAAGAAAATACTTGATTCCAAATTTAATTTTATGAGATTGGTTCTCTGAACTCGGCATATGAATTTCTTTTATTTCTACGCTTTCTGACACATCCAGATATGTTTCTAAACCGTACTTTGTATTCACTACTTTTGCATCCAATATGTCCATCCTCATTCTCCTTTTCTCAAATTCTATTTATTTTTATAAAAACAGAGGTCTGATTTTATGTAATAACGAATCTAGTTTTTGTGGATGTTTTTCTTAACCAACCGACATGTTTTACTGTTTACGCTTTCATTATATATCAGATTATTCGAAAAATCATCAAAAACAATCAAATTCATTCAAAAAAAGTCATAAAATCGTAAAAAAGTAGTCAAAAAAGGTCATTGTTCATTAAAAATAGATGAACTTTTATGTTGATTGCATGCTTCAATGTATCTTAAGGTAATTACCTTTTCTAAAAAAACGCCTTTTATTACATACCCTTTCTGGAAAAATATACTCATTCGTTTCACCATTTTTTCACTTTAACATGATATCCTGTAGTATACTTTTGTTTCACGTGCTAATTCCCATGATTTTTTGCTATTTAAGGTTATTCATTTTTATTAGTGGGAAAGTTACATAAATACAACACGTTATAGGGGGACTTTAACATGGATAAGAGAATTGAAACATTAAAAGAAAAACTGCCTGATAATCATAAGGAGGTTGCTGTTCTGACCTCTCATATTTTTGATGCGCTTGATAAATTAACAACTGAACATCGCAGATATGTTGATATTTCGGCAGCAGCCAAAATAAAGCCGAATCCGGATGAAGAGAAAGCTTTTTTTGATACCATTTATCAAGTGAAAACACTCATTATGTCAGAGCTTGAAAAAACCGTTGAAGATATCGAGCATAAAGGTGATAAAAACTGGCATAAGAACTATAAAGATGGAATCGAGTGAAGTGATAGGTAAATAAAACATTTAAAAGCCTGTGCTTTTTGGAGCACAGGCTTTTTCCCATGAGATTCTCTACACTCTACTGGCTTGATTTGGAGAGCTCTTGGAATTCAATCATTGAAGATTTAATACCGTTACTTTTTCACGAGTCATGGATTCAATACTTTTACGAATGCCTTGAGCACCCATACCGGATCCTTTTACGCCGATAAAAGGAAAATGATCAGGACCTCGTTCTGTGCGGCCGTTGATTTGAACGGAGCCGACTTCAATTTTATTTGCAATTGAGAAGGCTTTATTAATATCTTTTGTAAAAACGCTTGCTTGTAAGCCAAATTCTGATTCGTTTGCTATATCAACGGCTTCTTGATCCGAAGCGACGCGGATAATTGGTAACACAGGACCGAATGGTTCTTCCCATGCCACGCGCATAGTATCATTCACCTCATCTAAAAGAGTAGGATAGATAAGGTTTCCTTCACGCTTGTTTCCAGTCAAAACTGTTGCACCTTTTCCTAGAGCATCTGCAATTAAAATCTGAATAAAGTCCGCTGCTTTGCTATCAATTAATGGAACAATCGTACATCCATCTTTAGGAGAACCGACTGATAGTTTATGTACTTCTTCTTTTAAAATATTCACGAGCTCGTTTGCCACTTTTTCATGCACAAGTACACGTTTAATAGCTGTACAGCGCTGACCGGAATAAGAAAATGCTCCGCTTATAATATGTTTTGCTGCTTCTTGTAAATCTGCATCTTCACATACAATACCCGGGTCTTTTCCTCCAAGTTCTAGTACAAGAGGAATCATGCCTGCCTTTTTAGCTAATTGAGTACCCGTATTTGTTCCCCCGGTAAATGAAATCATGTTAATGCCTTTATGTTCAACTAAATAATCCCCAATAACAGATCCGCGGCCCGTCACGACGTTTACAAGACCTTGTGGAATACCTGCTTGATGAAGAGCTTCAATCATCTTAATACCGCTGATCGCTCCTTGCGTTGCGGGTTTGAAGATAACTGCATTTCCTGAAATAAGCGCAGGCGCCAGTTTAGCAGCTGCTAAATTTACCGGATAATTAAAAGGAGGAATTGCGAGGACCACCCCTAAAGGCACGCGTTCAACAATGGCAACTTTAGACTTAGAACCGCCAGGAAAACTATCTCCCTTCATGCTTTCTCCGTTCATATGAAGGGCTTCTTCAACTGTATAGCGAATGAAATCTGCTGTGCGCACTACTTCATTCCTTGCATCTTTTAAGCTTTTTCCAACTTCCTTCATAATAATTTCGGCAATTTCACTTTGCATTCTTACCAGCTCATCTGCCCAGTTGTATAAATACTTGGCACGTTCTTGCAGAGAAATTTCTGCCCACCCTTTCTGAGCTTTTTGCGCGGCATGTACTGCTTCATCGACCTCTTCTTTTATGATAGCCTGCACTTTTCCAATCACGTCATGACGGTATGGAGAAACAATGTCAATTGTCTGCCCTGATTTACTTTCTTTCCACTCACCGTTAAGATAAAAAGAATAAGTTGATACATTTAATACCGTTGTTGTCATAAAAAGTCCCCCTTAATAAAAGTGAAATTATTATCAAAATTTTCAGTCTTTTTCACGAATGAAAACTCTGTGAATATCTGAGCAAAAAGAATTCTAGATGCATCCATTTCTATACCTTTTTATATCGCTTGCAACTTCCTTAAACTCGTTGCCTTTAAAACAGCAGCTTTTCTCTTTTCGACTCAAAACCAAAGCACCATATAATTTAATGAATATTTTGTATTTTTAATATATATAAATTTCTTTCATTCGTACAATACAAAAAAGTTATCTCAACGATTAATAATGTTAATGATTTGTGTCCCCCATACGAAAAAAATTTATGGCTTCCTACTTTTTTAGGGGAAATGGGAGTTTTAAGCTCCCTAGATTATATTTATTTTGAGGGAGATATTGAGGAGATGCACTACTCTTTTTGTTCTATGTGTTGAGAAAATAAAATAAGGGTATATAATAAATATAGGAAAATGAAGATAAAAGTAGAATATATATTCTAAAGGGAGGGATTTATTGTGATTGTTACTTTAGGTTTTGCGGCATCAATTATTGCTTTGTTTATGCTTTTTACTAACCGGACGTCCAATATCCCGGAAGAAATAATCCATGAAACAACAAATGTTAAAACAAATGTTAATAAAGACGAGCAGTATATGTATTATATATAAAGCGTCTTAACAGACGCTTTTTTGTTGCGCTTTTTACAAAGTCTATAGCAGTTAGAAACGGCCCTCACCTATCATTTATCTTTATTTGTCAGTGCCTGATAGCCATAAATAGTTAAGCAGAAACTAATAAACGAAAAAAAGATATGTTTTGGCTTAAAGTTAACTAACTTAAATAAGTCCAATCTTATGTTAACATGCCTAAATATAATCGGATTATGCCTATGTCCAAAAAACCGGATAAGCTCTGTGGCTCTGTGAGTTATTTACAACCGGTGGAACAATTACAATTAAGACAGAGCATAGCTTCCAGCCAAACGTTTAAGAGCTAATTCTTTTTAAATGAAAATATCTGAATTCAAAATACGACAGACTTCGACACTATCTATTTGTTACTATATTTTTTAGGTTCTATTTTTAAATTGGAACCATTTTTACATAAATAATTCAACAATTTAAGCCTTTAAAATGACGTGGCAAGTGGAGGAAACTTAATGTGTTTCAAATGTAGACTACTGCTGATAAAGATAGAATTTATACGAAAAATGATGATGATGATTGCCCTAGAAGAAGGGTTTACAAGTAGTAATACGATTAAAATCAGTCAGGATCTCGATGTATTGTTAAATCGGTTTGAAGCTACCTGTTAAAAAATTTTCGTTGATAACAGAAAAAGGATCTTTCGATAAGATCCTTTTTTGCTGTTGGTAGACAATTATTTGTTTCAAAAAAATGAAGGCTGATGTTATTTAGTAGTACGTCTTGATCGCTCGTTCATACTCTATCTAATCGTTCTGTGCTTCAAAAAAATCCCACATCATTTTTGAAGCATTAGGACCTTTTGAATCAGTATCTGATCCATTGTCATTTCCTCCTGACCATGCATGCCCCATATCCTCTACCATAATTTTTTTCATCCAGATTTTATTTCCTGCATCTATGTAGTCAGACATTATGTAGCTATAATGCTTTCCGTTGTCTTGTGACGTATAAAAAGCAGCATTTTCATGTAGGTTTATACCGAAATTCTTATATGTATAAATCCACTGCTGAATTAATGTAGACGCATTAATTGGATGGACTGTTGTATCTGATTGACCATGAAACGTAATGATGGGAACAGGCCGTGCATAAGGTCCCATTTTTTTATAAGCTTCATCACCGTCAAGCTCAGGATTTAAAGAGCCGTATAGCATGACTTCTCCAGCTGTGATGAGGTCTACGGCATACGCATTACTGCCTGCTGAATGAATGCCTACTGCTTTGAATACATCAGGATAAGCAATAGCCATCACATTTGCCATAAAGCCTCCAGCTGACATACCAGCAAGGTATATATTAGCAGAATCAACAGCATATTTAGCGGTTATGTGATCAATCATATCTTTTATTATGTCTGGCTCTCCATTACCGCGAAACTGGTTATACTCATAAAACCAATTCCAGCATCCGTTGGAATTAGCAAAGTAATTCATTTGAGGATAGAGAACAATAAAGCCTCTTTCTTCCGCTAGCTTATTCATCTCCGTACCTGCAGCAAAATCATCTGCATCTTGTTGGCATCCATGAAGCATAACGATTAATGGTACTTTACTTAACCCAGTATATGTACTCGGAACATACACCTTGTAGGTAAAATAATCATCATAATTATACTGTTTCCAAATAGGTTGAAAGAACACGCTCTGCAATTCTATTAAAAACTTAGAAGCAGTTAAAACTGGGTTCGTAAAAAAGGAATATAAAGTATTCATGAAGTTTACCCTCTCTCTATTTCTGATGTATATACTCTTTATTTCGTTATATCACAAAATAATCCTTTTATTATGGCGCTGATCTTTTTTATGCGACTGTAATCATTTTCCTATTCATGCTTTAGTCGTACAAATTCATAATGCAAAACTATAGAAAAAAGAATTCTATAGCAAGAACAGTCACTTAGTACGTTTAATACATGTATACGCGCGGAATACTAGAAAAGGACTGGCTATAAAAGCCCGTCCTTTTTTATGTTATCAAACGATTATTTATTTAACCAAAATTAAAAACTGATATTATTTGGCGGTACATTGTCTCCTTTGTCCTCTTTCTTGAGCTCAGATTCTATATATGAATCTTTAGAGGATTCTCCCATACGCCAATAAACAAGAAAGCTGATGGCAATACACCCTGCTACATAGAAAAAGAAAATTGATTCATGGCCAATACTTTTTAGCCATAGGGCGATAAATTCTGCTGTGCCTCCAAATATGGCAACTGTAAGTCCATACGGTAATCCTACACCAAGAGCTCGAATTTCTGTTGGGAAAAGCTCAGCTTTTACAATAGCGTTAATCGATGTATAACCTGTTACAATAATAAGTCCAACTGTCATTAATAAAAAGGCCATGACTGGGTTATGTGCTTGTTTCATAAAAAGAAACAGCGGTACAGTCAGCAATGTTCCCAAAATACCAAAGCTCATTAACAGAGGTCTGCGTCCAATTTTATCCGATAGCATACCTGCTATTGGCTGAATAACAACAAATACAAGCAGCGCACAGAAGTTAATCCAGCTTACGACCCCTTTATCTAGTCCTACACTGTTTACCATAAATTTTTGCAAATACGTTGTATACGTATAAAACGCAACCGTTCCTCCTAATGTTAAGCCAATAACGGTCAACACCGCTTTAGGATGCTTCATAAGTGCTTTAATTGTCCCTGCATTTTCACGGCTTTCAGAGTCCATTTTAGAAAATTGCTCTGACTCATCCATCGTACGGCGCAGCCATAAAACGCTTAGCGCGCCGATTGCTCCAATAACAAAAGGAATACGCCAACCCCATGAAATCATATCTGCTTCACTAAGAACGTTTTGCAGAATAATTTGAACACCTAATGCCACCAGCTGACCAGCAACAAGCGTCACATACTGAAAGCTTGAATAAAATCCTCTTCGCCCGCTGCTTGCCATTTCAGAAAGGTAAGTTGCAGAAGTTCCGTATTCTCCTCCTAAGGAGATTCCTTGCAGCAAACGCGCTAGTACTAGAATAATAGGAGATAATAATCCTATGGTGCCATAGTTAGGAGTACAAGCGATAATAAAAGAACCGCTCGCCATAATGGTAATAGATAAGGTAAGCGCAGCCCGACGACCATATCGATCCGCGTAGCGCCCCATTAATAAACTACCGATTGGACGCATTAAGAAACCGACAGCAAAGATTGCCGCTGTGTTAAGCAGCTGACTTGTTGAATCACCTTCCGGGAAGAATTGCGATGAAAAATAGACGGCAAAAGCAGAGTAAACGTACCAATCGTACCATTCAATTAAATTCCCAACAGATCCTTTAAAAATATTACTTGTAACACGCCTGTTGTTTGCAGCTTCACTGGTATGAGCCATGAGTGATCCCTCTTTTCTTTGAGTGTTTAATGTTGGTTCTCCTGTAACATGAAGTAGTAAGTAATTTACCAGCAAATCTTTTTAAACAGCTAGATTGTATTGCTTTCTATAAAACCTATTCAACCAATTACTTATATAATGAGAGCGCTTAAAAAAGGTTGGATAATTCATTTCAATATCATTTATAGATAACAAAATAAGCGGTTTTAAAAGCGGCTGCTGTCTATTACATATGTAGTGTTAATCCTCCCTTCTATTTATATATTGTACTATTGATTTATTAGAAAATATAATATTTTCTAATTATTTATACAAAAATTTTACAAAGTTCGACTTTCTAATTTATATGACAAACAGAAAAAAAACATGTTCTTTCAGTGAGAACACGGTTAAGAAAATACTCTTATCAACTTGTGACTGTAAGCTGCTTACATTTACATAATATGTAGAATAAACGTAACTTGTACTAAGCTCTAACCTAAATTTAAGGTAATTATCGAATTTTAATCTTGTCCTCTATTATATATACAATCATGGATGCTCTGTAATTTTGTTACATGGGCGACCTTAATTTGGCTCATTTGATTTTAAATTCACACAAAAAGCGTTCTATCCCGAGAAATTTTTCACCTAAGCTTGTTATTTGGAAACCAAACTTAGAATAAAAGTTTACTGCCTCTATATCTGTCTCAGCAAAAACAGAATGTATATCATGTTTCTTACAAAGAAAATTAATCATGCTGCTTCCTATTCCTCTACCTCTTTCTCTTGGTAAAACAGCTATATGTTTTATAACAGCTTCTTTGGAGTTAAGAAGTTCAACTCCTATACAACTAACGGTTTCTTCGTTTACTTCCATACTGTACAATTTCCGACTTGGCAAACAAACGTATTTTTTATATTCTTCATCAACCTTCTCTTCTAAAGCTGCATAAGATAACAGTTTTTTTATGGACGGACTTACCGCAGATGAAGTGATTTCTTTCATACTAGCTCCTCTTTCCCCCTATTACCTAATAATTAGTTTGTTTCTTAGGGATCTTGCTGCTTGCCCTTATTATGAAAGAAAATGACTATACAAAATAATGAATGAGAAGAAATACGCCGAGAACTGGAGCCGCAGCTAACATGAAGTTTATAGAATTTCTAATTCTCCACTTCTTGTCTGTTTTTGATTCCGCGGCCAGATTAGCTCTCATTCGATCACCGCTTACAGCTGCTCCAGATATAATAATGGCTAGCCCTACTAGTATAATGAACACTGCCAAAAATACTGTTTCTGAATTTACGTTAGCTATTGTACATGCTACTAAAAGAATAAAAGATAAGACGAACCCACCAATAATGGATTTAATCATTTTTATTTTCCTCCTAGTCCTTTTATAAAGCTTCTAAACATTAACTATATAATATCATTTTTTCTATATTTTTACTTTTACTTTGTTGTTTTAACAGATAAAAAGACAGTAATTAAGGGAACTAAAAAAGCGAAACGCTCATGTCGGAGTGCGTTTCGCTCAAGGGAACTGCATTTCAACTATCTTTTGTGATATCTGCTAAACCTATGCGAATTACTTTTGATAAGTCACTTAACGTTAACTGTATTTGGTGACCTACACGTCCACCTGAAAAGTAAATCGTTTCACAGTTTTCTGCTGTAGAGTCAATGAAGGTTTCGAACTGCTTTTTCATTCCGATAGGAGAACACCCTCCGTGAACATATCCTGTAAGAGGCAACAGTTCTTTTTGAGGAATCATTTCCAAAGACTTTTCACCAGCTGCTTTTGCCGCTTTCTTTAAATCAAGCTCCTTTTCAACCGGTACCATGAAGACAAAATGTTCTTTTGATTTCCCTACGGTCACCAGTGTCTTAAAGACTTTAGCAAGGTCCTCTCCGAGCGAAGTAGCTACCTGTACCCCACTCAGCTTTTTAGTGTCATAAGAATAGTAGTTGTACTCAATTTTTTTCTGATCTAAAATTCGCATGACATTCGTTTTATCTGCTTTTTTACCCATAATTATCACCGATACTATCATAACACGTTTTGTTTTTATATCTCCATATATTAGGATAGGTAGGTTAGTAAAGACTGTTCATATCTTTTATATAAAAATGAATCTAATACGCTGAATAATGACTTTTCACCACCCTTTAAATCCGCTATTTTCACACAAAAAAGCCACTAGAGGCACTAGTGACTTTTTCATTTCTATTTATTCAATTATGCTGCTGCATCAATACGCTTGTTTTCTCTATCGCCACAGCTTTTCACCTTAACTATAAAGATGACATTTTACTTTATGATGGCTGTCAATCACTGTATCTTCAGGTGTTTCTTTCATGCAGCGGTCAAATGCGAACGGGCATCTTTTATGAAACGCACAGCCTGAAGGTGGATTAAGAGGAGAAGGAATTTCACCTTTAACCTCAATTTTTTCGCGTTTTTCATGTTCGTGAATTGCCGGGACAGATGATAAAAGAAGTTTTGTGTAAGGATGACGAGGATTTGAAAAGATCTCATCTGTTGGCCCTTCTTCTACTAATCTTCCTAAATACATCACGCCAACGCGGTCTGCAATATGTCTTACGACGCTTAAATCGTGGGAGATAAAGAGATATGACAGCTTCATTTCTCTTTGCAAACTGCGCAGTAAGTTTAAGATTTGTGCTTGAATGGATACGTCCAGCGCTGAAACCGGCTCATCACAAATGATAAGCTTTGGGTTTAAAATCAATGAACGCGCAATGCCTATGCGCTGGCGCTGCCCCCCTGAAAATTCGTGCGGATAGCGGTTGTAATCTTCTTCGTTAAATCCAAGCTTTTTTAATAACTCAATGACAAGCTGCTTTCGTTCGCTTTTTGCGCCTACATTATGAATTGTTAATGTTTCTTGAATGGAAGCACCAATTTTTTTTCTTGGATTAAGAGAAGTATGCGGATCTTGGAAAATCATTTGTAAATCTTTACGAATCGTTCGTAAGCGTGATGCTTTAGATTCGAAAATACTTTCTCCATTAAACTGTGCTTCTCCGCCCGTTGGTTCTACTAATTTTAAAAGCGTGCGCCCTGCTGTACTTTTCCCGCAGCCAGATTCACCTACTAATCCGTACGTTTCGCCTTCATAAATATCAAAGGATAAATCTTGAACTGCTTTGATTTGGCCTTTCGCTTTCCCTAAAGCAGAACGAACCGGATAATATTTTTGCAGGTTGCGAACTTCAAGCAAGGGCTTGGCGCTTTGCTGCTTTGCTTCACTAGACATACGCAACCTCTCCCTCTTGAATTTTTTCATAGTGCCAGCATCGAATGCGATGCGTATCATCGGCATGCTCTAAAACAGGTACTTCTTTATGGCATTTTTCCGTTGCAAATGGGCATCTTGGTGCAAAACGACAGCCGTCTGGCACGTTTGAAAGCGGCGGCACCGTTCCGGGAATGGACGAAAGCTCTTGTGTTCTGTCCCCATCTAAGTGAGGAACCGACTTAATTAGACCCATTGTATAAGGATGAAGCGGCTTTGAAAACAACGTTTTAACGTCCGTTTCTTCCATCACTTGTCCTAAATACATCACGGCTACTTTTGTACAAATATTAGCTACAACGCCTAAATCATGAGTGATGAAAAGCACGCCCATGTTGAGCTTTTCTTTTAAATCCATCATGAGGTCAAGGATTTGCGCTTGAATGGTTACGTCTAAAGCTGTTGTTGGCTCATCGGCAATCAGAAGCTTTGGCTCACAGGCTAAAGCCATCGCAATCATAATGCGCTGCCTCATTCCACCGGAAATTTCATGCGGATACTCTTTTGCTCGCTGTTCTGGAGACGGAATGCCAGTTAGTCTCAAAAGCTCTACGACTTTCTTTTCCGCTTCTTTTTTGGAGACTTTCTGATGCAGACGAATCACTTCAGCAATTTGTTTTCCAATTGGCATAACGGGATTTAATGACGACATTGGATCTTGGAAAATCATTGAGATTTCGTTTCCTCTTAGCTTCTGAATTTGCTTTGAAGACATGTCTAATAAGTTTTTTCCTTCAAACAAAATCTTGCCGTCGTAGCTTGTTAGGTCTTCATCTAATAGCTGAAGAATAGATTCGGACGTTACGCTTTTTCCAGATCCAGATTCACCGACAATCCCTAATACTTCTCCTTTATTTAATTGAAGAGATACATTGTCAACAGCCGTTACTTCTCCGCTATACGTTGTAAAAGTTACTTGTAGGTCTTCTAATTTTAAAAGGGCGTTACTCAACGTTTTTTCCTCCTTTTCTTCAGCATTACGTTTTTCGGATTTAGCCAATCGCGCAGACCGTCACCAAATAAATTAAGGCCAAGTACAATTAAAATGATGAATACACCCGGAAACACGGTCATCCACCACGCGTTGTAAATCGCAAGCTTTCCGTCATACAGCATATTTCCTAAGCTCGGTGTCGGCGCAGGAATCCCGGCTCCTAAAAAGCTTAGCGAAGCCTCAGTTAAAATCGTTACGGCAAACACGTATGTTACTTGAACAATTAAAGGCGATAAGACGTTTGGCGCCATATGAGAACAAATGATTCGAAGTGAGCTTGCTCCTTGAGCTTTTAGCGCTTCAATAAACGTTTTTTCTTTTACAACAAGCGCAGCTGAACGAACAATTCTCGCAATCGAAGGAACAAATACAAGGCTCAGTGCGATAATAACGTTGCTTGTTTTAGGTCCTAAAGCAGACATGATGGCAATTGCCAGTAAAATAGATGGAAAAGCAAACAAGCCGTCACAAATTCTCATTAAAATATAATCAAGAATTTTATAATAAGAAGATAGAAGTCCAACGATTAAACCAAGTACAGTAGCAATAATCGTTACTGCGGCTCCAATCATTAATGATATTCTGACGCCGTACATTGTCCGGCTAAATACATCTCGTCCAAAGTTATCCGTTCCAAACCAGTGCGTGCTTGACGGCGGTGCTAATCGATTTGCAGGATCGATTTGTAAGCTGCCAAAAGGAGAAATGAGCGGAGCAAAAACAGCAATCAAAATAGATAATAAAATAAGTATCGCTCCTCTTACTAGCAAACGATTTGAGAAAAAGCGCGCTGCCGCTGGGTTTCTTTTTTTCTTTGCAGTTACTGAAATGGTCTCTGTATTTTGTTGTGCGTTCACATTCATCACCCTCCTTTAATCATGATAAGAATTGCGTACACGCGGATCAATCACGGCATACAGCAAGTCAACAACTAAATTGATGACCACATAAGCAACCGTAATTAAAAGTACGGCTCCTTGAATGAGTGCGTAATCACGGCGTTCAATTGATGAAACAATCAGCTGACCTAGCCCTGGAATGTTAAATAATGATTCTGTTACCGCCGCTCCGGTCACAAGTCCCGCAAATGATTCTCCGATAACTGTTAAAATCGGTAAAAAACTCACGCGCAGCGTATGCTTGAGCATAATTGTGCGTTCATTTAATCCTTTTGCTTTTGCCGTTTTAACAAAGTTCTCAGAAATGGTATCGAGTAAAGATGAACGCGTCATACGCGTAATTAATGCAGCTTGAATTGCTCCAAGCGTAATCGTTGGTAAAACTAAGTACTTTAAATACTCAAATAATCCAGCATTTAACGGAACGTATCCTGAAACAGGAAAAATTCGAAGCTGTACCGCAAAAAGCAAAATAAGGAATGAACCGAGAAGAAAGCTAGGAATGGAAATACCTAAAAGGCTGGCTCCCATAATGCTTTCATCACGAATCGTTCCTTTATGTTTAGCTGCATATATACCAAATAGTAAAGCAAACGCCACACCAAAAATTTGCGCGAGTATAGCTAGAGAAACCGTAGGACCTACATTATCCCAAATTGCCCCGAGCACAGGTTTATTTAAAAAGTAAGAATAGCCAAAATCTCCGTGAAAAATGTTAGATAGCCAGATAAAGTATTGATTAATAACAGGCTCATCCAATCCCATTTCTTTGCTCAGCGCTGCAATTTGTTCCGGACTTGCGCCTTGTCCTAAAATGATTGCTGCGGGACTCCCAGGCGTTAAGCGCGTAATTAAGAACACAACAATAGACACAATGAATAAAACAGGAATTAGTGCAAAAAGTCTTTTAAGTGTATAAGCTCCCATCGTAAACTCCTTTCTAAAACAGAGAGCATAAGCCCTCTGTTTATTAGATTAATAAGATATTATTTTGTTAAACTCATATTGTAGAAAATTGGACCTAAATTATACTCATAGCCTTTTGCGTTGTTAGAAACGGCATTGATGTTCACTTTATGACCAATAAGCGTAAACGGAAGCTCGTCCCATACGTATTGCTGAATTGCATCAATGTCACCGCGAGCTTCTTTAACAGAAGGAGCAGCTTTAATTTTGTTTAAGTAGTCCATTGATTTTTCAACTGATGTACCTTTTGTAGTCCAGAATCCTTGGAAGATAGTAGAACGAGCGTTCCAGTCAACAGGATAGATATCCCATTGGCTTGTATCACTCATTTTATCGCTGAATGTCGCCCAGTCGTATACTTCGAGTTTTACATTCATACCGATGTCTTTTAATTCTTGTTGAACAACAACAGCTGTATTGTATTGATCTTGGTAATCACGAGACGCCATTAAGCGAATTTCTTCCCCGTTATAACCAGATTTCTTCAAATATTCTTTTGCCTTTTTCTTATCATGCTGGTTGTATTCTTCTTTTCCAGCTGTACTGTAGTAATTTGGATACTCTTTGTTCACAATGGATGAAGAAAGCTTGTAATAATCTGAGCTGCCGTAAGAACTGTCTAAGATATCTTTTGAGTTAAGAGCTGCGTTAACTGCTTTTCGTGCATCGATGTCTTTAAAGACGCCTTTATCTGCGTTGTAGAAAAGTCCCATAAATCCGCCTGGTGATGTTTCTACTTTTGCATTTTGGCTGCCTTCAACTTGTTTGGCATTATCACTTGATACAGATAGCGCAACGTCAAATTGTCCGGTTGTAATACCAGAAATCCTAGTTGACTCATCGCTTACGAAACTAATCTTAATTTCATCGACGTGAGGAGTTTTCTTAACTTCACGGCCTTTTGAAGAATAATCTTTAAATTTCTCTAATAAAAGATATTGATTTTTCTTCCATTCTTTTACTTTATATGGACCTGTTCCTATGTAGTCTTTGATCCCTTCATCAGATGCATTATCAACCACTTCTTTTGGTAAAATAGCTGCTGCGGGGATTGGATCAGCTAATAAAGAAAGCGTGTTAACATTTGGTGATGGTAAATGAAGTTCTACCGTATAATCACCGGTTTTGGTCATTTCAGCACCAGAGAAGTTTGTTTTTCCAAGGGATGATAGCTTAATCCAGCGGTTAATAGAAGCGACAACGTCATCTGCAGTCATTTCTTTACCATTATGGAATTTAACCCCTTTTCTTAATTGGAACGTGTATGTTTTTTTATCATCGCTAATATCTACTTTAGACGCTAAGTCAGGCTTAGGATTTCCTTTGTCGTCTAAAATCATTAGTCCTTCGTAGATACTGCGCGTTGCGTCTTTCACATCTGAGTCCCCAGTAATTTGAGCATCTAGCGTTGCTGGCTCACTTTGAGACGCGACGTTTAGCGTTCCGCCTTCTTTTCCTTCTTTTTCATTTGAAGAATTTTTGCTTGCGTTACCACTGCACCCTGCTACCATGAGGACAATGGTTAAAAGAGAGATGAAAAGTAAATAAGTCCTTTTCACTAAAATCACTCCTATTTCCTTGTATAAAATTTTAATCCGACTATAATAAGAAGAATAGTAGGAATGTGAACAATTGTAGCACTACCTTCTACCTTTGGCAATTAGTATTTTTGACACACAGAGGCTATTATACCATTTTCTATTAAATAAATATGGTATATATGTATAATAGTTGAACAAAAGAACCATTTATTTCTTATAGAGCAAGCGGTTGAGAACACTTTATCAGCGCATTACAAAAGAAAAAACATTTCAAGAAATGGTAATTTAACAAAAAAGGAGAAAACAACAGTGGGATTTTTAATTGGTATATCAGGAAGCATTATTGTGGATCAAGGAGGACGCTTTCCAGGCTATAAGCGAGCGTATGTGAATAACGACTATATCGAATCAACAGCGCTCAGCGGCGGAGTTCCTTTCATCTTGCCAGTGCTAAAAGACGAAGAAATGATTAAAGCGCAGGCAGAAAGTATAGACGGGTTGATTTTATCAGGTGGACAAGACGTTAATCCCCTTTTATACGGAGAAGAACCGACAACCAAAACGGGTTCACCTTTTTTAGCACGAGATCAGTCTGAACAGCTATTGTTAAAGCATGTGATCGATCAAGGAAAGCCCGTGTTAGCAATTTGCCGCGGCTTACAAATTTTAAACGTTGCTTACGGCGGCACTCTTTATCAAGATATGTCAGACATTAAAGAGGCATTTATCAAACATGATCAATACAACAATACAAGCGACCCTTCTCATTCCATCATGATTAAAGACGGAACACGCCTGCATGACCTTTACGGTAATCAAGCTCTTATTAATTCATTTCACCATCAAGCTATTAAAGACGTAGCGCCAGGTTTTGAAGTTTCTGCATGGGCAAAAGATGGAGTTATTGAAGCCATTGAAAAACAAGGAGAGCAATTTGTAGTCGGCGTCCAGTGGCATCCAGAAATGATGGCAAAAGAACATACTTCAATGCTAAACTTGTTCAAACTGTTTATGGAGCATGTGCAGCAGTCGGCTGTAAAGAAAGTCAGCATTTGACGTTCTACTGGTTCACCAATATGAAAAAGGCAGGCCGTTATAATGGCCTGCCTTTTTGTATTGACTGAAGATACGTATAGGAATCTAGACAAATTTTCATCTATTAATTAGGTAAAAAGAAGAAAAACAGCGCAAGCATCTTTAGCTTTTACAATAGTTCAATATACCCTTCTGTTCCATGTACGCGAATTCGCTGTCCGTCTTTTATCAGACGAGTAGCATTCTCTACTCCGACAACCGCTGGCAATCCATATTCACGTGCAATGACTGCTCCATGAGTCATCAGTCCACCAACTTCCGTAACAAGCCCCTTTAGCCCTACAAATAACGGGGTCCAGCTAGGGTCAGTAAAGGAAGTGACTAATATATCTCCCTCTGATAGATTAGCATCTTCCATGTTTAAAATGACGCGCGCGCGCCCTTCTATCACTCCTGAAGAAACCGGTAAACCTACAATTGCCTGGGACGGAAGATTTTCTCGTTTGTACGCACCTGTAACAATTTCGCCATGAGACGTGATGACACGCGGAGGTGTTAGCTTTGTGTATAATTGGTATTCTTCTTTTCGCTTGGTGATGATTTGATCATTCACTTTATGTGTGCGCACGACTTCTTGAAGTTCGTCAAACGTCAGATAGTAGATATCTTCTGTTTCAGAAATAACGCCCGCTTTTACAAGCTGCGCGGCTTCTTTCAGCAGAGCCTGCTTATAAACAAAATAACGGCTAATCATGCCGTATTTGGGATATTCACGATAACCGATAAAATTCCGTATGAGATTAATCTTTTCTTTTGTTTCTTTAGCTTTTTGTTCACCATCCGGCAATTGCTTTAATCGATTTAATAACTCTTGCTCTTTTTTCAAGGCTTCCTGCAGACCTTTGTTAAATTTTTGTTTGCTAGCGTTAGCCTCAAAGTTTTTAATATTACCAAGAATCACAGAAATAAGTGCAGCCGGTTTTTCGCTCCAGCGAGTTTTCGTAATATCGATTTCGCCGGGGCATCGCATTCCGTATTTGCTGAGATAATCATAGATAGCGTCTTGAGTTTTCTCTCCGCCTTCAAACTTAACTAGTTTCTCCAAAAAATGATCATCTTTTCCATGTTTTAAATAATGAATTACTTCTGGATAAGGACGAATCACATCTGCGACATCCAATAGCGCCAGACCCATTTCTGAAGTAATATTGTTTGGTACGGATTGAGAAAGCACGTCTGCTGCGTTTTTTTCACCTAGCCACGTCTCCATTTTTTCATTGATCCACGATGAAGCATCCATAGCGGCCATAAACACAGCTGTACTTTGTGGGTCAAATAAAATCTTCTTTAATGTCCCGATATCTTCTGAAATAAAATCGACTAATTCCGAACCAGATTTCGTTTGGATGGTTTGCTTTAGCTCTTCTATTGATGCTTGATTTTTCTTGATCAAGTCAGAAACGATTGTCGAATCGTTTTCGATTTGTGCCTTAGGCTTCGTAGGCGGCACGCTTTTTTTGCTTTTACCAGAACTTTGATCATTTGGTAAAGGTTTTATAAAGTCTCCTCGCTCTATTATGCTTGTAAGTGCGTCTTTCATGAGCGGATCATGTTGTCCCATGGCGCCTAATATCATTTTTCTGCTGTTAGGTGAAGCCAGCATAGGGGTGACATCAACAAACAGCCTTCCACCGGCTGTACGCATCGATGCATTAGTCGTTAACAGAAAAAAAGACAATCCCAGTGGTTTCATGGCATCGGTCATCATTTGCTGGTGTCCAACAGATACATAAACGCGATTTTCCTGATCATGTGCTTCAGGAATTGGATATAAAGTAGTGATTGGACGACTTTGAACAATATAAAATGTATCATCAGCCAAGCACCATTCAATATCTTGAGGACAACCAAAGTAAGCTTCAAGCTGTCTGCCAACGCGTTCTAGCTGTAAAATTTGAGAGTCAGTGAGCGCTTGCGTTTTTTGCAGATCGAAATGAACTTCCTTCGTTTCTGTTCCGCCTTCTTTTAATCCGTAAATAGCTACCTTTTTAGCTGCTATTTTTTTATCGACGATTTCGCCTTCTTTTACTTTATAGCAATCGGCAGAGACCAAACCTGACACTAGCGCTTCTCCAAGTCCAAAGCCTGCATCGATTGATAACAGATTTCGGTTAGAAGTAATTGGGTCAGCGGTAAATAAAATACCTGAAGCCTGGGGAAAAACCATTCGTTGAACAATAACCGATACGTGCACTTGACTATGATCAAATCCATTTTTAATCCGGTAGGTTACCGCGCGATTTGTAAACAGGGAAGCCCAGCATTTGCTAATGTGCTCAAGGATAGCTTTTTTGCCTCTGATGTTTAAATAGGTGTCATGCTGACCAGCAAAAGAAGCATGTGGCAGATCTTCAGCAGTCGCACTTGAACGAACGGCATAAGCATGCTCTTCCCCAAACTGAGAGAGAGAATGAATAACTGCTTTTACAACGTCAGAAGGAATTTTTATTTCCAGAATGATTTGGCGAATTTTTTTGCTAATTTCACTAATTTGATCTCGATCATCTGCTTTTAGCATCGTCAGCTGATTCAGTAACGCTTGAAACGTTTCATTTTGTTCAAGAGCTTTTTGATACCCGGCCGCTGTCACACAAAACCCTTCCGGTACTTGTATTCCTTGAATTTTTGATAACGCCCCTAAATTTAAGCCTTTTCCTCCAACAAGTGAAAGCTGTGTATCTTTTATTTCTTGAAAGCTAAGAACTAAAGAGTTCATTCAACATCTCTCCTAACCAGTAATGTTTTATTGATTTTACCAGCAGTAAATGAGAATAAACAGTCTATATCGGCGTTTTTTTATATGGTATAATTAAAATAGGAAGAGAAATACATACCTTTTTGTTTGCGGTTACATATTTAAAAGTTGTATAACTAACTTATCTAATTGATTCATATCCTTTTTAAAGCAGGTAAGTACACGTTTGAAGGATTTGTTGATCTTCCTCATTTAACACTTTCTTTTTAGAGGATAAAACTTCAGCAGCTCTCCTCATTTTAACCCTTCTTTCATTTGGTCACCTGAAGAGTCTAGCTCATTAGATGATTAACTCTCTTTTTTTGAACTATTCCGAAACCATAGTATTACGAATGTATCTCTTCGCTCGTTTTCGAGCAAGTGTATAAATAATTACCTGCAGCACTAGCGCTGCAAGGCTTATGAGTACTACTTGTTCGACAGAATTAAAGGGCGAAAAATATTTCTCCCATTTAGAATCAGGAAGCCTTAATGCGTTATAAAAATATGAAGTACTAAAAGAAATTATATTTCCTAAAATAAGTGATAAATCCGCTCTAATAAGCCCACTTAGATAAGACAGTGCTAGTGTAACTATGGCCATGATTATATAGTTTACCTTTGAATCATCTTCAAAATCCTTTCGCATAGATAAATAAACATATGGAATGCAGTAAATGGTAAAAATTATAAAAGGGAGTATTCTTCTCATATAGTAATCTCTCCAATATTTAGGATTCGACATAGTTTTCTACTATTATAAATTACCGAAGAGAATTTTTTCCAGTTTTTTGTACGCAGAGAGTGTAGAAATACTTATATGTATCATGATCGTTTGTAGAATCATTCCTTAGGGCAAAGTAAAAAAGCACGCTTATGAGTGCTTTTTTACAGCATATTTATTTAAACAGTACGTGTGTTTTAATCGAACATTTTCTGTTTACTGGCAACAATTACTTCTTTATTTTTCTCCTAAAATGGCTACAGGGCTAAATACCTCGTAATGAATACGTTCGTTTGGTATATCCCATCTATGTAGTGCTTTAAGAATAGCTTCCATAAACGGAATCGATCCGCAGAAATAAAAGACAGCTTCTTTTGAGGGAACAACGGATTGTAACAATTCTAAATCAATATAACCCTCTTTATCAAAATCAGTACCAAGTCGATCCCCTTGATTAGGCGAGCTATAACAGACGAAGGAGGTAACATTTTCGTTATTTCTATTTAGTTGAGCCACATGTTCTTTAAAAGCATGCGTTTTCCCATTAATACTTGCATGAAGAAAGGTAACCTTACGTGTAGGTTGTTTTTCTACAATGGTATTCAGCATACTAAGCAAAGGTGTAATACCTATACCTCCACTAATTAGCACAACGGGAAGTTCACTGTGATCAAGTACAAAATCTCCAGCGGGAGCTGAGAACTTATTTCTCTCCCGGAACATTTGCTGCTAATGTAAGGTATTGTCCTGCTTTATAAGAGGCAATTCCTTTCTCATTTTTAGCTCTTAAGTAAAAAGATGTTACATTGTCACTTTCTTCTACCTTCTTATCTATATAAAAGCTTCGATATCCTTCCCAACCTCCATGTTGACTCTCTGTCTCTTCGTAGAGAGCTTCTTCTAGCTCAATAAAAGCATTGGCAATATATCCGTACGCTTTTCCCCATGCTTCAATAATCTCATCTGAAGCTGTATCTCCTAAAACATCCTTTACTGCTTGAAGTAAGGTTTCACCAACGACTGGATATTGTTCTGCCTTTACCCCTATCGCACGATGTTTTTGTGAAATTCGTTTAATTACAGGTTTAATGGCTTCTAAGTTTGTAATATGTTCCCCAGCAGCATACACGGCATAGCCTAATGCTTCCTGCTGAATCCCTCTTTTTTGATTCGTTTGGTTGAACATATTATACAAATCTGGCGCTTTTTCAAATAACAATTCATAAAATCTCTTTCCTATTTGTTTACTATGTTCTTTCAAAACTGGCACTGTTGATTGGACAATTTCAATCGTTTTAGAATCAAGCATATAACATCCACCTTTTAAGAATTTTTCATATGTATTAATCTTTTTCGGCACTACAACTTAATATAGCTAAATTTGGATTATCCTATACGGGAATGAAAATACTAACTCTAGTTACCGTAATGAATAGGTTCTTTAAGAAACAAAAGAACAATCTCCCCTTTTTGTACATCATATTTTCTGTGGTTAAACAAACTAATAAAAATTTGTTGAATTAGAATTAAATTAGAAAGGTGAATATCTCTATGACCAACACTTTAAGATATACCTTATACATTATTGGCATGCTTTTGATCATTGTAGCCATATACTATTCAATTGTTAGCAGTATTCAACGATAAAAGAACGCAAAGGATATGAATGCCTTTGCGCCTTCGTATATCGGTAATACAGAAATCGATTCCTACCATCAGTCCCTTCCTCTACATTCTTTCTAAGTTTAATAGGTACTAAAAAAGAGGACAGTTAGGTATATACTAAACTACTATCTGTCCTCTTCTAGCCGTACTTTTATCAAAATCTTTTAACGAAGCAATAATTAAGTAACATCTTCTACAAACTCTTCTAGAGAATCATACATTTCTAAAGCTTCCCATTCGCCCATGCCATGTTCAGCTGTAAAAACTGGGTAATCTACATTCACTATATCAATAAAGAGCGGGTCACCGCCTATTTCTTCATCATACCCTATGACAAACCAGTTTTCTTGCCAATCTCCTTCTTGATTTCCTATAAGGGAATTTGCTTCTAAATCTTCTCTGTAACCTAATTGTCCGTCTAGAAACTCGCTTTTAAGGTAGATATAATAAGGAGTAGAAAGAATTTCTCCCACTTCATCTTCAAATTCTACTTTCACCGACGTACCTGGAAGTGCTTTGAGAATTTTATAGATTTTCTCTATATCAGGTTTTATCATTTACTTCACCCCTTTAATGATCTGTATGATTTATCGTGGCTATTACCCATTCCTCTAAGCTGTCCGCTATTACTTCAC
The DNA here is from genome assembly GCF_057586255.1 of Priestia sp. SRI_019. Taxonomy (NCBI): domain Bacteria; kingdom Bacillati; phylum Bacillota; class Bacilli; order Caryophanales; family Bacillaceae; genus Priestia; species Priestia sp. SRI_019. Next base: position 938,873 of record NZ_JBYCZN010000002.1, read on the forward strand.
GCTGTTCCCAATCGTGCCAAAAGGTGATAATTTGGCCAATTCTCCCTCCTTCATCAGGATCCAAGTCTATACAAATATCATCTCCTCCTCCATTCGTGGCAATCGAAATCCAACGTGGGTTCCACCAAAATTCTTTTTTTACTGGTCCAATAGGTTCAATTTCTGGAAAATCTTCAAATTCTCCTCCCTCTAAAAGTTCTTTTAATGTTTGCCACGTATACAGAATCTCCTCTAAAGGTAGTAGCGTATAATTGTCGATAGCTGCTATATATTCATCACGCTGTCCATTATGTATCATTAACCAGTCTTTAAGGTTTTTGGGGAATGTTAGGCCCATCTTTTGTTCAACCTCTGCAATTTCTGCTTCAGTAGCAGCTTCATTAAGCGTTCCTACTGCTTCCGGTCGATGTATTTTCAACCACTGCTCAAACTCAGTCCAAACCTGCTTCATATTAGGAGCCTCCTTATATAACATCTTTAAATGAATCTATGAAAAATGATTAAATACTTTTTAAGCTTATACTAATTATGTATGGAAATCTTATGTAAATAAACTGTTTTATTATTTTCTACTACACGAAACGAACATCCATTAGCTCGCTTAACCTCATTTTTTCCGTTTGCTTACATCCTTCATCTATAAATACAAATAAACCTCCAAGGGAATCTACAAATTGAATAACGCCTGTTTCCGTTATACATTGCCCGTGCTTGTAATACGTAAGGTATACTTTTTTATGTGTATGGAGCGCTTCGATCAAGGTAAAATTAATTTGTTCCATTTGATCTTCTGTTAAAAAAGGTTGAGGTATTTCTGAGTGCTTTTTTATAACTTCTTGTAATCCTCTGTATTGCTCTGGCATAGTGGCAAATGGTCGCCACTTTTTCATTCCTCTGTTTTGCATATCATCTTCCTCCTTTATGCTTTATGACCTCCTAAAAGGCCGTTTCGATAACGAGCTGTTGAATGCTTGAGATGGCTTGAAGCTCGCAAAACGCTATTCTTCCCATAACGCATCTGTATTTCATCAATTGTTTTAGCAAGGGCATAGGCTTTTTCACGCTGATCAATATCTTCAAATAAACTCATTTGCTCTTCTTCTTGAATACTCGTGTTCGATAAAGAAATTCCAATCGATCGAATGGGCATTCCGCTATCAAACGTGTGTAGTATGGTTAAACAATAAGGAAAGATATCTTGACTTAGGTTCGAAGCCCGCCCCATTTTCTTTTGTCTTGAGAAGCCGCCACCTGTTTGTTTGCTGTAGCCAATGGATAAATGAATAGTTTGTGCCACGACTTGATGCATACGTAAACGAAAGCACACATCATCTAACAGCTCTAATAGCAACAATTCCACTTCTTTTCGATTTGTATAGTCTCGAAATCGAAACAGAATTTGACTCTTCCCGAATGATCGAGAGCTCGGAATATACACGTCAGAAATGCGACTAAAATCAATTCCATTTGCATGTTGGTGGATTTCTTCTCCCAAGACACCAAATTCTTTACGTAACATCTCTACAGAAGAAAGAGCGAGTTCTTTGATGGAGTGAATGCCCAAACGATTTAAGCGTCTTTCCGTAGCGGATGAGATTCCCCAGAAATCCTTCATTGGGTGAATCGACCATAACTTAAAAGGAATATCTTCGTATCGCCAATAAGCAACCCCTGTTGGGCTATTCTTGGCCTCATGATCTAAGCTCACCTTAGCCAGTAAGAGATTCGGACCGATTCCTGCCGTGGCTGTAAGCCGTGTTTTACGATAAATCTCGTTGATGATTTTACGGGCTAATTCGTCTGGTGTACGAGCGAATAAATGTAAAGAAGCTGTCGCATCAATAAACAACTCATCAACGCTATATGCATGGAAATCTTCAGGAGCGACATACTGTAACACTAAACTAGAAATATAGTTCGAGGCCTTGACATACCTTTTCATGGATGGGTTTACGACATGGATATCTTTCCTTCTAGGAATGTCGAAAAGACGGCTGCCTGTTTTGATCCCTTCTTTCTTTAATAAGGGTGTGGCAGCTAACACAACTGATCCCGACCGCTTTGTATCTCCTACAACTGCCAACTTTGTTTTTAATGGATCTAGCCTACGTATCACGCATGAAACAGAAGCAAAGAATGCCTTCATATCAATACAAATAATGACTCTGTTTGGAAGATATTCATAATCCATTGGAATAACTCCTTGAATAAAGAACGTTTGTTCTCTATTATATACGAACAAACGTTCTTTATTCAATAAAAAACTCTAAATTTTTCCCGATTATTGTTACTATAATAAGTGAAAAGAGCATCACATATAAACGGGAAGAACGGAGGGGTGACCTATGAATAGAAAAATGCCTAATTATATTATCTTTTCATCATGGTTTTTGTTTTTAGTTCTTTTATGGATTATCTTCTCATTTTTTAAAGGTGAAAATGGACAGTGGTGGTCTATGTATCGTTTAAATATAAAAAAATATGGTCCTTGGGCTTTAGAGGTTTCTTACATAAAAATTAGTTTTGCTGCTTTTATCTCTTTATTAATAGCTTATATGATGAGTTTTGGCTTCAAAAAGAAAAGATAAAAAGACCTTAATTAATTTGTTAATAAGGTCTTTAAGGAAACAGAAACGTTTGTGATTCTAGACAGTGATTTTACATTAGAAAAGTACTATGTCTAGAGATAAGCTGTTGATTGTCAAATTACTAGCTCAGGAGATAAAAGTAAGCGTTCTTTATAAGACTTAGAATACTCCATTTCTTGAAGCAATAAATCAACTACTTTTTCCTTTCAGATGTTTAGCTGATATTAAAAAGTTTTATAAGTTTCGTAGTACTATATTTACAAACTTTCTTGACTTACTTGCATATCATTCAATCAAATTAATTAAAAGAATAGTATACGCGATTAGAATATGATTTATAAATTTTTTTAAAAAAAACCGTTATTGACTCACTTAGCGTACGCATTTTGAATAAAAATCTGGATTTTTAATATTACTTTTATTTTAATAATGGATAATGAACGGAAGATTGATAATTTTTAAAATTTTATTAAAAAAGTTTATTTTTTATATTGAAATATGTAATTTGACTGTTTATAATACAAAAAAGATAAGTTATTTACAGTTTAAGTTGTCTGAAAATTTAATTTTTTATGAAGAATATTATTAATGGGGGTTTCACCGTGTCAAACAAAGTACCGTTTTCTTTTATAGTAATCATTGGTTTAATGTTATTTGCATTATTTTTTGGAGCTGGAAATTTAATATTCCCTGCCATGCTTGGTCAGTCAGCGGGAGCAAATATCTGGTCAGCAAATGCGGGTTTTTTAGTTACTGGAGTAGGCTTACCCTTACTTGGTGTACTAGCTTTTGGATTCTCCGGAAAGGAAGATTTACAATCATTAGCAAGTCGCGTACATCCTATCTTTGGTTTAATATTTACAACTGTTCTTTATCTAGCTATTGGACCTTTATTTGCTATCCCACGAACAGGTAACGTCTCTTTTGAAATCGGACTTAAACCTTTCATTTCTGAAGGCTCTAGTTCTATGGCTTTACTCGTGTTTACTATTATATTTTTCAGTATTACATGCTTTTTTTCTCTCAATCCGGCGAAAATTGTCGATATTGTCGGAAAATTCTTAACGCCAATTAAATTAACATTCATCGGAATTCTAGTTCTAGTAGCTTTTATTCATCCTATTGGAAAATTTCAAGCACCTACAGAAAAATATGTAACAAACTCTTTTTTCAATGGGTTCCAAGAAGGATACCTAACAATGGATACTCTTGCATCTTTCGTTTTCGGAATCATTATTATCAATGCAATTAAAGAAAAAGGCGCTAAAACAAAGAAGCAAATTATAACTGTTTGCCTAAAAGCTACAGGAATTGCTGCTATTATTCTTGCAACTATCTATTCTGCTCTTTCATACATGGGCGCTTCAAGTGTAGAAAAGCTTGGGCATTTAGATAATGGTGGTACGGTGTTAGCGAAAGTTTCTGATTATTATTTTGGAGAATATGGAGGTTTACTGTTAGGCTTAATGATCACAGTAGCTTGTCTGACAACTAGCGTAGGGCTTATTACTTCATGCTCTTCTTATTTCCATAAATTATTACCTTCTATTTCTTATAAGAAAATTGCGATTAGCTTATCCGTGTTTAGCGCAATCATCGCAAATGTTGGATTAAATCATTTAATTTCTTTTTCAGTACCTGTTTTAACAGTGCTCTATCCATTAGCAATTGTTCTAATCTTTTTGACTTTCCTTCATTCTTTATTTAAAGGATGCTCTGAAGTATACCAAGGTAGCCTATTCTTAACATTTGTTGTAAGCCTGGTAGATGGATTAAATGATTTTGGCTTACACATCCCTGGTATTGACCAATTATTTACTTACTATCTTCCTCTTTACCATATTGGATTAGGTTGGATATTCCCTGCAATTATTGGAGGTCTTGCAGGTTATGGAGTTAACTTATTTAAAAGTAAAGAGCAATTTACTTCTAAATCAACAAGGTTAAATAAATAATAATTTTACTTTAATTATCTTAAATAAAGCAAATACAAAAAGAGTCTTTACTTTTTATAAGTTAAAGACTCTTCTTATGAGTTTCCTATATATATTTAGATGATGCTCCTTCTTTTGTACTTTTATAATTAAGTTAAATTAATATTTATATTATTACGAAAATAAGTTCGTTAAAGTCTATGTTTTTAGAGGACGTTTATATGTCATCTTTAAACTTAAACGAACGGTAAAAATAATAGATTTCTTATGTAAATGATAGGTTCGTAAAGGTATACTTTTACGGTCGGTACGTTCAATTTTCTTCAAAAGTTATAGAGGTAAAGTCTAGAATCTTATTTGTAACTTTTTAACGCTGTATAAATAAAAAGTAAATTACTCCTTCTGATCATTTGTAAAATTAGAACATTCCCCTCTATAATTATTGATAATTTTTAAATTGCAGAATATAATAATAACAAGAGTTTACCACAAGAAACTTTTTAGCGTACGGTAAATAAGCGTTTCATCATTTAAAAATGATTCCCTCATTATGAATAAAAAGAGTGAGAGTTAGCCTGGAACTATCCCTCACTCTTTTTATCATTATTTTACTTGTAATTCAGCAATCATATCTTCTAGACGCTCTTTCTGTGCTTGAAGCTCTTCCATAGAAGGTTGATAAGATGAAATAGTTTGTTGTCCACCATATGCCTGTTTAGGTTGAACCAAACGTTGTAATTGCCCACCGTTTTGTTCATATAAACGGTAGCCTACTGCGCCTACCACTGTTCCTGATACAAATCCCATTAGAAAATCGCGATTAATCATTATAAAACTCCCCCATAATCCTAAGTTTTTTATATCAATTCATACAAAAGGTATGAATGAATATCTTACGTAATTGTAGATAGCTTTTGTGATTGCACTTTCTGCTTTTCATGTAACAATTCCAACACATTCACAATCCATGTAATCATCGCTACATATAGCATATTTGATGGCCCTAGAGATAACATCGTAACAATGCCGGTTAAAATATCTGGGTGCCTCATTTTATTGCTCGTACCGTGGGATAAGACCGTATAGCCTGTTGCAACTACTGCTCCATATACGAGTGCATCTGGTTTATAAAAAGATGATTTTCGAATACCTGCCAATAGAAGTAATCCCCCAGAAAACAATGTACGTAGCCAATCATTTCGTGTGGCAGGATCCATTTGAATCATAATATCATCTAATGGATCTAAACGCGTTTGCTGAAAAAAGATAGATACATAACGAAAAATGGTATTGCGAGAAAGTTGTGAAACATCATAGTAAATAAGCATGGTTTGAATGGTGGGTTCTATTCTCACACTCGTTATACCTTTTAAAGCAGAAAACATATGCTCTATTTCCACATGATTTTTCTTATCTCTCAATGCTGGGATATGAAATCGAATACGACCTGGTATATCATGCAGAACGTAGAATTTGGGATTCATTAGTTTCCCTCCCTAACCATAAAATTCTTGCACTATTTATTACTACACCAATAGTGGCCGCATTATGAATAGCTGCTCCCACAATTGGAGAGAAGATACCTAAAGCACCGAATAAAATTGCAATACCATTAATAGCAAACGTGGCAATAAAGTTTTGTCTAATAATGTTCATGGTCTTTTTAGATAGTCCAACTAATTCAGAAAGCATTTCTGGGTTATCAGACGTAATAATAACGTCACTGGCTTCTGAAGCAATGTCTGTTCGTTTAGCACCCATCGTTACACCTACATGAGCATGAGCTAAAGCTGGTGCATCGTTAATGCCGTCACCTACCATCATGACAGCTCCTGTGCTCCCATACTTCTTCACATAAAAGGCTTTATCATCTGGCAAAGCCTCTGCATGATACCAGTTCAGTTTTAAGCGACGCGCCATCTCTCTTGCAACCGTTCTCTTGTCTCCAGTAAGCATAATGATGTCGTTGATACCTTGATGTCGAAGATTATTCACTGCGCGGTGCATACCAGAACGTATTTTGTCAAAAATGCTAACTACTCCTACAAGTGTTTGATCATAAGCTACATAAATCACATTTTCGTCGTTTTGCATGTGTTGAAGTAAGTTGGTTGTTTTGACTTTTAATTCATTCATAAAGCGTAAACTTCCAACAACAACTCTTTTACCATTTAGCCAAGTGGAAATTCCTTTTCCTACCGTTGTTTCTACTTGAGCATTATTGTCTCTAATAGGAATTAAAATGTTCCATTCTTTCGCTTGCTTCATAATTGCATCAGCAATAGGATGGGTAGAATTTTTCTCAGCTGCTGCAGCTAAACGAATAACATCTTCTTGATTAAAGCCTTCAGCAGCAATTACTTGCTGAACCACAGGCGTTCCTTCTGTAATAGTTCCTGTCTTATCAAGAATAACTGTATTTAGTTTAGACATCTTTTCAATATGATGACTGCCTTTAACAATAGCCCCTTCTTTTGCAGCACGTCCGATGGATGCGTATAAAGCTGTTGCCGTTGATAATTTAATCCCGCAAATAAAATCAATAACTAACATACTCATCGCTCTGTTAAGGTTTCGAGTGAAGAAAAATGTAAGCAGTGCCAAACCAAAAGAAACAGGAACCATTTTTTCAGCTACTGTATCGGCTATATTTTGAATAGGAGCGCGTTTATCTTGTGCTTCCTCCAACAGTTTCACAATTTTAGAGAGAGATGTATCTTCTCCTACTTTTTCAACTGTTACGGTAACATGTCCACTCTGCAAGACACTTCCAGCGTACACATTATCTCCACCACTTACCTCTCGCGGCATATACTCCCCAGTAACTGAGGCCTCATCTGCTGTACCGTTCCCCTCTATTATGATTCCATCCACGGGGATCATTTCTCCAGTAAAAACTACAACCTTATCACCAACTTGAATATCCTCGACTAAAACCTTTTCTTCAACACCCTTTTCTTTTACTCTCCAGGCATATGAGACATCTAATTTTAGAACGGAGTGAATATAATGCTTGGTTTGTTCAGACGTATAGTCTGTTAATAGCTCACTAATAGTAGACATCAAAGTGATAATTAAAGCCGATCCTGGATTCTTCATATACAAAGAAGCGAATATAGAAGCAGCTGTTAATGTATTAGCATTCCCTTTTCGTTCTTTTAGGACATGAAGAACACCATCTTTAATTACATCATAGGAAGTACTAATAGCAGTAAAAGTGCTAACCCAATAGGAAAGTACTTTTACTATAGCAGGATACGAAGAACGTTGAAGGTACCAGTTAACTAAAAAAATAGTTCCACAAGCTATGATAGGTATAGCCTTTTTCCATGAACATGCTGCTTGCTTGAGTGTATGTTTATATTTATGGATGAACGATTTTAGACTGTATAAAGAGAGAGTAATATGATGATAAATGAGTAGACTTCCGGTTACTTGATTATAGTTTGCAGAATATACCCCTGGAAAAGAGCGTAACCAAGTTTCAATATGGTTTGTCTCTAGCTGTTTAGGTATATAAAATCGGGTTCTTCCAGGGAGAGAATGAGCTAACTTTACCCCGAACATCATCACCTATTCTTTTCCCCCTTATCCTTAATGATGTTGTATGACCAATAAAGTAAGCTTGCAGAGAAAGCAGGCGCACTTCCAAACGTCTGAATTCCTTTTCCTAATAAAAAGAGAACAAATAAACTATCAAAGTCAGCAAAGCCATTGGTTTGCTTTTTAATCCCTTTATCTATCAATCTAAGTGTGTTAGTCATACCATTCATTAAGGTAGCATCTTTGTTTAAAATGGCGTTAGATGCTATTTGTACGATATAACTCATCAGTTCGTCTAGCTCTTCCTGGTTAATATGCGGTACAACAAATTGAAGCACTAAACTTCCGGTTAGTTCTGAAGCTTCCGATGTTAAAATAAGAGGATGTTTTTTTACTTCTTCCGTTAGAGCATGTGCAATGATACGGTGCTTCCAACTGTCACATTGTATACGCAGTCGCCCCGGCATCGCATGCAATACTTTTATTTTTTGATCACGGAATTGAGACATAATTTTTGGAGCAATAAAAGAGGCACCTAAACCAATTATAGTAGGAAGCATGCTCATCCCTCCCTTTCCTTAAGCTCTATATTCTTCTTGATATATTTGTTCAATAAGTTGAAACCACTCTTCAAGCTCTTTGTTATTTGTCATATAAGAAGCGTTATATGTAATAAGTAAACTCCCGGTATCTGGTGTAAATACTGCGTCATAGACAAGGGTTTGAGACTTCAAATTTAAAATAATTAATTTAACTAGTTTTTCATTCTCTTTCCAAACAGTTGAACGAAGTCTAATTCTTCCTGGAATAAAATGCACAAGATCAATTTGTAACTTATGTAGTTTTCTTTCTACATGCTTCATCAGTATCTTCTCTTTAATGCTCATCAATGTTTAGCTACCACCAATCGTTTTTCTTTATTTTACCAACTTATATATTTTATAACAATATAAGTATTAAAATATTGTAAATTTTATTACGTACAAATCAGTACTAAAATTTACAGTATTTTAGTACTGATTTTCAATAATAAGATAAGAAATTGTAAAACTAAACGTATCTATATTTCTCAGTTCTATACCTTATGCTTTTTACATAACATATATCAAATCGTAAACATTACGTTTTGATTAAGGGATAATTATTATTTTTAAGGTTTTTATCTTTTAAATATTTTTTATATTAACTCTTTCTTATTAGCTGCATAATGTGTTTAAACTTTATCATATAGTTCTAGTAATTGGAGGTGAGATGATAGATTATGACAACTCTATCACAGTTAAGTAAAGACCTAACAGGTGTGCTGTTACTAGTGCTTTTTGGTTACTGTTTTTTCTTTGTTGATATAAATACAAAAGATTTAGCCATTCCAGCATCTCTATTGAATGTAAACTCAATCTTTTTAAGTATTGTACTTGAAGCTATCCCTTTTATCTTGCTTGGAGTATTTGCATCTGCTCTTATTCAAGTATTTGTCTCAGAAGAACTTGTTCAACGTCTGATTCCAAAAAATCCATATATTGCGCTTCTACCTGCTGTTTTAGTAAGCGCCCTTCTACCCGTTTGTGAATGTGCCATTATTCCAGTTATAAGGCGGTTATTAAAAAAAGGAATGCCTCTTCATATCGGGGTTGTCATTCTAGTGGGGGCCCCCATTTTAAATCCCGTTGTCTTTGCTGCTACTTTTTATGCCTTTCAATCAAATACATCCATCGTCTACAGCCGTATGGGACTAGCTGTTGTTGCTTGTCTATTAATTGGTCTATCCGTTTATTTCTTTTTTAAAAATTCGAATCAGCTACGACATGTACACGTTCATGAACATGAGGACGCAAAAGTAGGTAATAAGTTAAAGCAAACGTTGTATCATGCTAGTGATGAATTTTTCGATATGGGTAAATATTTATTATTCGGGGCGCTTGTGGCAAGTCTATTTCAAACCTTTTTAGATAGACAACTATTAACGAACCTTGCAAGCAATGACTATATGTCTTCTGCCGTTATGATGGGATTTGCTTATGTACTGTCACTTTGTTCAGAAGCAGATGCTTTTGTTGCTTCATCTTTTTCTCATACATTTTCACCTACAGCTCTTCTTGCCTTTCTACTATATGGGCCTATGATGGATTTTAAAAACACAATTATGCTATTGTCTTTTTTTAAAAAACGTTTCGCATTTAGCCTTATTTTTATCATCACTGTGATTGTGTATCTCGTTGTCATGACTTATGGAATAGTTAGTAAGTAGATAGGAGAAGTGGTATGAAAAAAATTGATCAGCAGTTTGTTCTCTATATAAGGGGGATATTACTAATTGGCTTTTCACTACTTATGTTTAAACTTATATTAACGGGTAAAATCGTTCAATTTATCGCGCCCAAAATGATGCCTTTTATATTATTTTCTTCTGGCACCTTTTTTTTGTTGGGCATTATCCAAATTTGGCGAAGTAGCGTAAATAAAAATCTAACTTGCGAATGCGGTCACGATCATGCGGAAAAAGGCAAAATTCGAACAACGTTTATTTACTCTTTATTTCTATTACCTATTATGACGGGCTTTTTATTTTCTAATCACACACTTGACAGTTCCGTTGCAGTAAAAAGAGGATTAACTTTTTCAGTTACTGAATCTGATACTCAGCAACAAACCAGAAGTGATAAAAACATTGAAGCCACTAATTCAGAACTAGAAAAAGATACGAATGATTTATTGTCTGGAAATTCAGAGGAAGCACCAAAGAATGTTCCAACAACACATCAAAATAGTCTTGCTGCTAAAGTGGCTCCTAGAGGTTTCTATGAATTACTTGAAAAGAAGCTAGTCAAACAAACGAAGATTTCTATAAATGACACCGATTATATTCCAGTTATGAATATTATTGAAAACAACACAGAGCAGTTCATTGGGAAAAAAATCGAGGTCAATGGCTTTGTATATCGTGAAAAAGGATTTAAAGATAACCAATTTGTTGTTGCTCGCTTTGGGATATCTTGTTGTGCAGCAGATGCATCTGTATACGGTTTATTATCTAAATTGGAAAATGCGTCAACATTAAAAAACGATAGCTGGGTTCGTATAAAAGGGATAATACAAAAAACTACGTATAATGGAGAAAATGTCCCCTATATTCAGGTTCAACAGATTGAGTCCATTGACCAGCCTGACAATCCGTACGTATATGAACTTTATCAAGGTGAACAACTGATAGGCCCTGAAGAATAAAAAGACTATAAGATATATGTATGATACCAAGGGCCAACTACACGTAATTTATTCGTTATGTTAGATACTTGGGAAATACAAAGGTGTCTAAAAAACTATACTTTTAAGGACTGTAAAATTTCTTATTCTATTTAATAAGTGGAGAAACGTTCTCAAAGGAGATTAACTTTAATTTTACATAGAACAAGAACAATTAATGCGAATCTCAGCGCTTTAAATTTTTTTGATTTTTACTATCATCGATCCTTCAAGATCCTGTTACCATAAACATGATTATTAGAACAAAAAGAAGGTTCCTTGTCGAATGTTAAGGAACCTTCTTTTTGTTCATTATCTCAGTTTCTTTTCAACAATTTCATCCTGAAGTTTTTCAATAAAGTTATCCAAATTGAACGTTTCAGACTTTTCCTCTCCGTGTTTTCGTACATTTACGGAGTTACTTTCCATTTCCTTATCTCCTAATACCAAAATATAAGGAACTTTAGCCACTTGAGCTTCTCGAATCTTATATCCGAGCTTTTGTTCTCGATTATCTAACTCTACTCGAATTCCCTTCTGTCCTAACGTTTCTTTAATTTGTTGTGCATATTGCTGGTGAGCTTTCAGCGATACGGGAATAACCTTTACCTGTACAGGTGCCAACCATGTTGGGAAGACACCTCCAAAGTGTTCAATTAAAATCCCAAAGAAACGGTCAAGAGATCCAAAAATTGCACGGTGAATGACAACTGGACGCTGTTTTTCGTTCTTTTCGTTAATATAATTCAAATCAAATTTTTCTGGAAGCTGGAAGTCTAATTGAATTGTTGCACATTGATGACTTCTTTTTAAGGCATCTTTAATATGAAAATCGATTTTAGGACCATAAAATGCTCCGTCGCCTTCATTCAGTTTATAATCAAAGTTCAATTTTTTTAATACGTTTTCTAAAGAGCTTTCAGCAAGTTCCCATAAGCTATCTTCTCCCATGGAGTCTTCTGGTCGAGTTGAAAGTTCAATATCATATTCAAAACCAAATGTTTTGTAGATATAATCGACTAATTCAATGACCGATTTAATTTCACTCTCAATTTGTTCAGGAGTAACAAAGATATGAGCATCATCTTGACAAAACGTACGTACTCTTAACAATCCATTTAGAGCCCCACTGAATTCATGACGATGAACTTGGCCGAATTCCCCCATGCGGATTGGTAAATCTCTATAGGAATGGAGCTTATTTTTAAAGATAAGCATATGACCAGGACAGTTCATAGGCTTTAGGGCAAATTTAGCGTTATCAACTTCTGAAAAATACATATTATCCTTGTAATGATCCCAATGACCCGATTTTTCCCATAATTGTTGGTTCATCATAAAAGGTGTGCGTACTTCTTCATATTGATGCTTTTCTTGAACGGATCGTAGGAATTGCTCCATCTGATTTTTAACGATTTGCCCATTAGCTAAATAAAAAGGCATTCCAGGTGCTTCATCAGAAAACATAAATAATTCTAGCTCATTTCCTAACTTTCGATGATCTCTTTTCGCTGCCTCTTCTAGAAACAATACATACTCATTTAACTGTTTTTGAGAACGAAAAGCTACGCCATATACACGTTGTAACACTTGATTATCACTGTTACCTCTCCAGTAAGCTCCCGACACTTTTGTTAATTTAAACGCCTTAACCATTCCAGTAGAAGGTAGGTGAGGGCCTCGACATAAATCAAAAAACTCTCCTTGCTTATAAATCGTAACTGTTTCATTCATAGGGATATCACGTAATAACTCGAGTTTCAACTCGTCATTTATTTCGCTAAATATTCTTTCAGCTTCACTGCGTGTCACTTCAGTACGTTCAATAGGATGATTTTCATTAATAATTTTCTTCATTTCATGTTCAAGTTGTAGCAACTCATTAGAAGCAATCGTTGTAGAAAGATCCATATCGTAATAAAATCCATCTTCAATAACCGGTCCTACACCTAATTTCACATTCTTATGTACTCTTTTTACTGCCTGAGCAAGTATGTGAGCTGTTGTATGCCTCATAATTTCTAGACTTTCGTCAGACTCTAATGTTAAGATTTCGATTTCTGCATCTTGATTAATAGATCGATGCAAGTCATATAATTCTCCATTTACTTTACCCGCAACGGCTTTCTTCTTTAGGCTAGAACTAATCGATTCTGCAATAGTATGTAGCGTAATACCTTTTGAGAACTCTTTCTCATTTCCATCTAAAAAGCGAATTTGAATCAAATCTTTACTCATAATAACCTCTCCCATTTAAATAAAGTCAAAAAAAAAAACATACTCGTCCCTAAGTAAGGGACGAGTATGTTTTCACACGTGGTACCACCCAAATTCCCATCAATATAAAAAATAGATTGATGGCTCTGGTGCTGTAACGTCGCAAACGTTATTAATTACTACTATTTCACTAATAAAGCTCCAAGGTGGTAAATTATCTCTCTTTCTTAAGGGCTCACAGCCAAAGACCCTATTCTCTGTAAAGAAATATAAAAATAATTCGTGTCCTTTTCAACGCTCAACATGTTTATTTCCAATAAATGAAATTATAATTTATATTATTTGTAAATGTCAACACTTAATTCTAAATATGTAATTAGTTAGATATTTTCACTTAAAAAGATGGTTTATTGGTAGGGCTATTTTTATCTATGTTTTTTGTATTGTACACTAGTAAATATCCAAAAATACTTATAATACCAAAAATAACCCCAAACATTGTGAATATGATTTCACCTCTTAAAACTTCTAGTAATGTACCCGACAAAATGGGGCCTATGGACATACCAGTATATCTGACAAAGTTAAATACTCCCATAGCACTAGCTCGGTTTTGCTCAAATTGATGAGTCAATATAGTTGCATAAGAAGGTGTTAAAATGCCAATTCCCATTCCATAAATGAATAGGCTTAGCGACATAAGGGATAAAGAAACAGTATGTGTGAGTCCAAACCCTATAACACTAAAAGCAATTAAAAAATTAGTAAAGGTAAATACATTTATAAGAGAAATCTTCTTTTGAATGTATTTAAATAATAGACTTCCGGCTATAAGACTTATCGTCATAGGCAGATAAAGCAAACCAACAAGCTTTAGATTTAGATGATAGTGGCTTGTTAATAATACGGGGAGATAAACTAGAACAGAAAAGTAAATCAAAAAGTTCAAGAAGCTTAATGACAACAATATACTTCCCATCTTGTCCTTCACCATTACACGATAAAAATGAAGCCCGTTCCTCTTGCTTGTCTTGTGTTTTTTTGGGTCTTTAGGAAAAAACAATATATTGATAATGAGTAAAAGAATAGATGTACCCACTAATGACCAGAAAACACCCTCATAATTGTATCGGTCTCCTATGAATCCGCCTAAGATGGGAGCTACTGCGGGAGCAATGGATAACAAGGTTTGATAAGTTCCCATAGCACTTCCACGTTCTTCCCCATCAAAAAGATCCGTTATTGTAGCAGCCGCAATCAATGGAATAGCTGCTGTTCCGAGGGCTTGCAAAGATCGAAAAATGAGAAACAACGTAAAGTTACTTGTAACAGCGCACCCAATACTAGCCAATACTGTAAGCATAAGACTAGGGAGAAGAATAAAACGACTTCCTTTAAAATCAAGAATGGTACCGTAGACTATTTGCATAATAGCTGTAATAAAGATGAACAATGAAACAGTTAGATTGACTAATGTTGTGCTCACATCAAATGAATCCTTAATTAACGGAATAATAGGCGAGTAAATATTTTGATTTAAAGATGCAAAAAATGCACTTATAAAAACGACGTATAAGATAAAAATAGGTTTTGTATTTGTATGTCCCATATAAATCTCCTACCTTGTAAATAAGTTTTTCCATATAAAAAGTATGTTTGACATTCTAAAAGCACCTAATTTGGTTATTCTTGTCTTAATCCATTAATCATCGTTTCAAGGAATTCTAATATAATTTTTTGTTTGTCATCAGAGAAATCATCAATTAAATTATAAAATTGTCGTTTCCTCTTGCTATGTAGTTTTTCGTGAAGGTCGAAAACTTGTTTTCCTTTTGCTGTTAACTTAAAGTAAACCTCTTTCTTATTGTCTGCTAATTGAAATCTTCTAATTAACTCATCTTTCGTTAATTTTCGGGTAATTTTTGTGATATTTGCTTTAGATAAATTCATCCTAGTCGCAATCCCTATATTATTTATAGGTCCATTATTTCCGATGCATTCAATCACGTGGATGCTGCTCATATTACTGGGTAATGCTCCTATTTCGTGCAGTTCTTTTTCATCAAGATAATCAAAAAATGTTTGGGAGACTGAGTCAGCTTTTTGTTCATTCAAGTGTAATAATTGCAAATAATTTTCGTATATTAACTGTTTAGATAATAGAGACATATTGGTTCCTTACCTTTCTAATGTATAAATGATTAATGTTTACTAGTAAACATTATACTACTAACAAGCTATTAAATGAATGTAAAATCTCATTTTCATACAATAAAATGAGATTTCATAGTAATTAAAACCTATTATATTTGCAGATAAAACACTTATTTATTTACAAAATAAAGAAAAAATGTTGACTTTTACAAATATTTGGATTTAAAATAGTTTTTGTTTACTAGTGAACATTAACTGTTTAATTGTAGGAGTTGAAATAGCTATGTCACAAATTCTTTTAGAAAAAATAGCTAAGCCTTTATTTGCTGTTGAACCTTTATCACAAAATTGCCAGCGAGGGGAATTGTGTCTCCCCTTCTAGCTAATATCGCCTTATGCGGTATGGAAGAAGAGATTGGTATTGTCTATAAAAAGACGTACAAATCAAACGGAGGATATAAAATCGATCCCAAATGTAAGGTAGGACGTGTTCTCTACGCTGATGACTTCGTCATCGTAACCGAAACGAAGGAACAAGCTAAAAGTATGTATCAAAATCTAATTCCTTATTTACAAAAACGAGGAATTACACTCAGCGCCGATAAAACTAGGATTACACATATCGATAATGGGTTCGATTTTCTTGGCTTCTCGCTGCGTCAATACGAAACAGGACAAGGAAAGAAGTTATTCATTAAACCTAGCAAAGATAGTATTAAAAAAGCTAAAAACAAGATAAAAGATACGTTCACAAGGATGAGAGGACGACCAGTAAAAGAAATTATACGTGTCTTAAATCCTATTATTAGAGGTTACGGACAGTATTGGAAACATGTCGTTTCCAAAAAGACGTTTAGTTATATGGACCATTATGTTTTCTCTAAGTTAATCAAACATCTTAAACAATTACACCCAAAGAAGTCGTGGAAGTGGATTACTAAGCGTTATTTTAAGAAACCCAACCACGGTGGAAATAATAAATGGACTCTCACCTGCCCACTTACTAATATTCAATTGTTGAAGATGGCCTGGATTAAAATAGAAAGACACGTGATGGTAGCCTATAAGAACAGTCCAGATGATCCGAACCTAAAAGGATATTGGGAAAAGCGAGACCGTAAGGTCTTCAATAGCGAAAATACGCTAGACAGAATGAAACTCGCAAAAAAACAAGGTTATCGTTGCGCATTATGTAAACACACTCTACAAAATGGCGAAGAAGTTACAGTGCGAAACTTAGAAACTTCTATAGGTAAAGCTGCTAAATTAGTACACGTACCATGTATTAAATAAGTTGTTCGGATAAAAAGAAGGCTTGAGCCGTATGACGAGAAATCTGTCACGTGCGGTTCTTAGGGGGGCGGGCACTCGTGAGAGTGCCTGCCTACCCGACTAAACTAGCAATGCATATGATATACATAACAAAGAGCACATATATTGTTATAAAAATGTGCTCTTTTAGGCAAATTTTTTTAATTTATTATTTGGTAAGTTCTTTTGCAGATAGCCCTAATATGTCCGTATTTTTAGGCGTATGCCCAAGTAGACGTAACATAGCTACAATTTGTCCTTTATGATGTGATTCGTGAGTAATTGAATGTACAAGCAATTGACGAGGTGTTTTTCTTATAACACCACTGTTTGCTCTCCAAGCAAGTTCTTTTTCGATAGATTCATCAAATTTATCTGTAAATTGCTCGAATACCTTTTCTACGTAGCTATCAGCTTGTTCAAAATAACGTTTAATATCTTCTACCTGCATAGTGTTAATGACTTCTTTTGTAAGTAGTGGTGATGAGGTTTCTGAAAGAACAAAAGAACCTAACCAAGCATGATAGCAACCTGCTACATGAACTAAAGAGTCTCTAATACTTTGAAACCCAAATTCAAACTCTTTCGTAAAGTCATCTTCATTTAATTCTTTACACTGATCTAGTAAAATCTGTCTTGTTTGTTTTACCCATTCATAGTCTAACTTTTCCATAGCAATCACACCTCTTAGATATATAATAAAAAATTATTCTTTACTATACACTAATTGGAAATATTATCAAGACTACTCCTACCTATAAATTCCATTATGGTAACTGAAAATTTATGAAGTATAAAGCTTAAATATAGATAAATACTGCTTTCGTATAGTAATTTTTCTGTTACGCAGATACCTTATGATTGAGTACTAATGTCTCAACACATCTTGATTAGTTTTATTTATATGTAAATATTTACTGTTTTTATCCTAACATTCTAGGTTCTTTTGCAGGATAAAGTGTTATCTTTTACATACATTTCATAATGTCCATTTATGTAACTTGATACTTTTAAATTAAGTAAAAGAGCCTTGAGATTAATTGTTTCTTCCGTATCTAATCCGCACTCTTTTGCTAGCTCTTCAATTTCGCCTTTACTAATTTGTATGTTATTTTCCAAATCAGTTACTGTCTCTTTACTGTATTGGAAAGGAACTTCATCTACAACTTCTGTAATTAGTTGATCCTGTCCTTCATATTCTAATCTCCCTTTGGCTGCAGAGTGTTTTCCAATTAATACAGCCTGCTCTTTTATATCCGAAAGGAGAATCATCAATCTAATTCGTTGATTCACAAGAATACGTTGTTTATCAAAAATAGAGATAATTTTGGTTTGATAATCATCCATAGTTAGGTGAAGTTGATACTTCGCTTCTCTTATTACTTCTTCACTGTTTTTAATAAGTATCATATTTAAATCCTCTGCCCCCCGTATTATATGTACTTTCATTATAACAAACTAAAAAAGGAACATCATTCCCTCTAATTAAATCAGCAATCCACCGATTGGCTCTGCGAATAGCTTTAAAAATAAATGTTGTAACCTTATCTATTTTCGATATTTTAATAAGTAAATACTAAAGTACTTCATATATTATTTAGGTTTTATCATTTACACTAACTGACGACAAATAGCGTATTTTTCTACAATCTATGTAATAGTTAACGCTATTTTTAAATAAATACATTACCTATTATATCTCATAACTACATTAATTTAATTTTTTATAAAACAATAAGGATTACATGACACGATTAAAAACTTTTTATTTTTTGTTATATTAGTTGGAAGTAACATAATAACTATTCTTTATGAGTTAGTTTATACGTTTATATCTTTTCATAAAATATTTTTCTTGATACCTTTGATAAAACCAAATACATAGTGCAAGCCAAATACCACTAGCAAGAAAACCACCAATAATGTCACTAGGGTAATGTACACCTAAATAGATACGACTTATTCCAATCATTAGAATTATTACACTACTAGTTAGGATTAAAGCTATGCGTCCCCACCTTGTAGAGATATCATGCCATAATAGAAATGAAAGAGCACCATATACAGCAAATGCACTCATAGCATGACCACTTGGAAAGCTATAACCATCGATTTCAATTAACCTATGTAAATTAGGTCTATCTCTTTGAAAAGAAACCTTTAATAATTGATTTAATATGACATGTCCTCCAACGATGGCGATAAATAAAATAAGCTCTTTTCGATGATGTAATGTAATACTTTATATAGAAAGAAAAGACTCAAAAGAGAAAGAGTAACGACAGAAGGTGTAGACCCTATAAAAGTAAAGGTATTCATGACAGATGTTACTAGAGATGATTCGAACCCTTGAATAAAAGATATAAGGGCATAATCAAATTGAGTCAATATCTGGTGGTGCATAAGTACAGATAAGATGCCAAAACAAATAACAAATAATATACATAAGATAAAGCTAAGAGTAAATCGACAGTGAGCATTCATACAAGTAAACATCTCCAATTTAATATCTACGTAAATAATGTTCATATAATTAAAAGTGTATAGATAAATTATGATTTAGAGTTATCTAGGCATTTATTAAAGTTAATCAATGTACTTTAACTAAAAACAATATGCTTATTCTGTATGTAAAAACAATACTTTCCTTTATTGTTGGACAGAGAAACGCTAAAGTTTGGGATTCTCATACTTTTTCTAAATAGCCAAACCGGTTGCATAATAAGAAGAGCCTTCCCCTTTAATGGTAAAAGGGAAGGCTCTTCTTATTATTACCGTTTTAAATTTTTTGTTATCTCTATTTTAATTAAGGTCTATGAAAATTGACGGTTTTATCGTCATCTCCTGTACGTTCAAACCATCCTCTAAAGGCCCAGTTATCATATCCTCCGTCGCCTTCGTTAATAAACGTACCTTCTTCAAATATCCAAACTCCAAACGTAATACCATCGTAATCTACAGTATCAAAATATTGTACACCTTGTAGTTGATCAGAATTATAACCTTGACTTAAATTCATTACCATTACATTGTACTGTTGACCCGATTCAAAGAAAGCTTTTTCCATTGCTCCTTTAACAAATCCACTTCGATTGTCAGCTGTTTTAGCTGCATCTGCAATCGCTTGTCCAATCGCTACTGGATCAATCCCTACGTCTGCTCCAACTTCTGCAGCTGCCGCAGAGCCAGCAGAACCTCCTAAATTCGGTAGAGCTAATGGTGTCGCTAACATAGCTATACCTACGGCAGAAGCTACAACAGCTTGTTTCGCTCTTCTCATTTGATCTCCTCCTATTTTAGTTGATTCTTAAAACATTTACCCTTTTTTTACACATTAAAACAAAAATACCATAATTAAGTTAAAATAGGATTACTGAGTAAATACGAGATAGGGGTAGAGTATCGCTTAATTATTTATTACCAAGTTGTTCTGCCAAACCAATTAAAAGTCCTTCTACTCCACGGATGTAGCAGAGCCGATACGAGTCCTCATACTGAACCACTTCGCCAACGAGCTGAGCACCAAGCCTGATGAGTCTGGACACCATCTCGTCAAGGTCTTCAACTGTGAACATAACGCGTAGATAGCCCAGAGCGTTTACAGGAGTATTTCGGTGATCTGATACAATAGATGGGGTGAGAAATCGCGAAAGTTCAATCCGGCTGTGGCCATCTGGAGTAACCAACATCGCAATCTCTACGCGCTGAGAACCCAATCCCGTTACGCAGCCAGCCCATTGACCTTCGACAGTGGTGCGCCCTTCGAGACTCAAGCCAATCTCTTCAAAAAAAGAAATTGCGTCATCAAGGGATTCTACAACAATGCTGACATTGTCCATTCTTAGTAAGTTGTTTTTTCCATGGTTTTATCTCCTTATGTGTGAAATTTTATTATCTGTTCATTTTCATAATGATTCTATTAAAAAGTTACAAACTCCTTTCAAACAAAATATTGTTAAGCTGTCACTAGGTCTTATTTGTTATATGGTTTATATTTTTTGTAGAAAAATGATTCACTAAAACATTTATTTTCAAGTATATCTGTATATGAATCTACAAATCTGGCCAGACTAATAACATATTCCCCCCATTCCAATAAATTTAAAAACCCTTTGCCTTTATCAGCAAAGGATTATTTTTATATTAATTCCTTTTAATGGTTAATAGAAAAGACGCTGTTAAGCATCCATTTAGAGAACGTTGCTAAAATTGTAAATATAAGAAAACACTAATTTTTTGTTTTTTTACATAAATTTTTTCTATACGGATCAAACTACTTAAGACGCCGTGAGGTATCTACCACTAAAATCATATTCGTATTCCCAACAGAACAACCTACTGTACAGGAGCAGTAGGTTGTTCTGTTTTACAGCTGTATATTTTATACTTATTTAGTTAACATAAAATATTTTTCAGGAAAAGATAAAGCAGTCTAATAACACTTAGGCTGCTTTAACATTCGTTCTTTAATTATCTATTAAATCCACTCACTAACTATACATGTTTATGTCTGGATATTAACTCACTCATTAATCTGTTTAAAGCAATGTCTATTATGTCATGTTCTGTATACTCTTGTACAAAAGGTAACTTCCTTGTTTCTTTTTTTATTAACAACTTTCTAATCTCATCACACAAGTGAATTTGAGAATTCTAAAGCCTTATTACTTGTATATCTTTCATTTGTTCAGACATGAAATCAACCCCTTTATGATTTTTAAGGAACCTATTCTGCTTTAAAAAGGAAAAACCCTTTTGCTAATGTGCTATTCACATAAAGGTATCTTTCTCCACCCTATTATGTTAGTGTCAGGGAAGAAACAAATAAAACAAATTATTTGGTCTCTTTGCACCTGATGTTTCCTTATAGTAGAAAGGGATATACCTATTTATGAGCATAATCAAAATTGAAAAACTGCTCGTAAAGCTTTACATATAATCTTAAATTCTATAAAAGAAGAGGATCTTTAACGTGGCCTTCTTCCCTTTATACAGTTTTAGTTAGCATAGTGGGTTTTATAAGAACCATAAGCATTTGAAATAAGGTTAATTGGATATTATTCTTTTTGGTAAAATAATCTAATTTAGTGAAAAGGGGGAAGTAAGAATGAGCACAACGGAAATCATATTATTAAACATAAAAGAGATTAGAAGAAGAAGTATAAAAATATGGGAAGCAATTCCTCAAAGTAAATTGAATTGGAAGCCAGATAAAGAAGCTATGACATGCTTAGAAATGATTCGACATGTCTTAGAATCAGAATACTATTATTATCTAGCTATTAAAAATAAAGGGAGCTTAAAAAAATTTGACTCTCCTTTCGAAAAAAAACCATTAATTTCTGTAAGAAGTGAATTAGAGTTTGCAGAAACATATCATCAGCAATTTTTAGAAATGATAAGTACTTTTTCGAATGCAGATTTAACAGATATTCAAATAGATCGCTCAGATGTCGGCTACGTTCGTTCTTTAGGAGATATGTTAATGCGCATAGGTTATCACGAGTCCGTACACGCTGGACAACTCTTACAATATTTAAGAACAATGGAGGTTGATCGTCCCATAGTATGGGATTAAATCAATTAAACACTGTGTATACCCTATAAAGCAATAATTACTATCGTGTTTTTTCTGTTTGTGATCTTATTGTGATCTTATGCTCTATTGAAGTATAGTACATTGTCAGTATGTATAAATTATAATATCGCCTGAAGAAAGATTAACAAACTAAGTATGATATAATGAAAGGAGCCCCCTGATCGTGAAACGGTTAGAGGGCTTTTCTATTTTAAAGAGAAATATATAGTATTTCCTCCATTTTAAGACGTCTAAACAAGTAGATTTATCTCATAAAAAAAGACCAATACGATTATTGGCCTTTTTTATATTTCGTATAACCACAACACTTTTTATATAGAAACCATTATATCTTTTAGATTTACGTCATTTTTTTAAAAACTATATAATATATATTACGATCAGAAAAAGGCCTTATTTGTCGTTACTAATTTTAAATAGTAAAACTATTGATCTCAACGAGCTACTTTACTATTTACTCAACAGAATCAGTTTAATTAACAAAGACCTATTGATCCACTACTCTAGAGGTTATGGATGTAAGTGTGTTAGTCTAAGGAAAGCCAAATAGAAGACTGTCTTCTGTGATCTTTTTTTAACTGTTAATAACAAATAATTAGATATAAATATATAAGCACAACTGTAATTAAACAGGATTTTGATACCACTAAAGGATTTCAAAAAAAGTTCTTTATAGAACCCCCTTTTTATTTTTAAGATTTAACCTTTAATCTCTACGTAGAAAAATATGTTTTACTTTCGGTTTGTCTTTTTTCCTAAAATGCTTTATGGTCGTGCTGTTTAAACAATTTATTCTCTATCCACTAACCCTTTCTTTTAAATAACCTAGAAATCCATTTTGGACTTTAACTATATGGTCACCTATCCAAATACTATTGACTCTAAAGTAATACCAACTTCGGGATTCACCTAAAAATTCTCTAACGCTATAACCTTCTTTGATTAAATGAGCTTGAATTTCTTCTTTCCAATCACTAAACATCTTCTTCCCTCCTATTTAAGGTTGTTAAGACTGTCCTTTTACTAATCCCCATTTCATTCAAGGAGAAACCAATCATTCCTATTATTCATATATGTTAGTAATATCTATGTCATATAAGTTTTATAGCAATTTCAACTACGCTGCATTGATCACCTTCAAAAGATTTGTAGAGGGTAACATATCTCTTGAAACGTATGGGCAATTACTATAAAAATGAGGTAGTCTATAAATATATAAGGCAGTTAAGAACAGCGAAGGGTAACCTCTAATTCAAGTGAGCTTACTCTTTATATCCATGTGTATAATTTTATTTCATAAAAACAAACTTTGGTGGGTACATCAGAACATGTGTGCATGACGGATAGAGTATAAAACGGGATTTGAAATAGAAATAAGGTCTAATTAATATAAAAAAAATTATTGTAGCTGTTCTTTAAAACATTGATATTAACAGCAGTGACTACATGTAATTGATGCAAATAATTAAGCTGATAAGCTCTAATACTGAGTTTTAAAAATGATAGACGTTGATGTGGTTGGTGATAAGAAATAGTTTGACAACTAAAGGTATATATAATATACATCTTTTGGGGTGAAAAATTACTTCATCGACAGTGATTTTACGATAACAACGTGTAATTCCACAAAAGAGAGCAATGCATACAAGTAAATAAATTCAACTGTACAAATACTATTTTTAATACTCATCCCTATAAATTTTTTCATATTATTGGCCCCTTCCCCATATAAGCTATTCGTTTCAACTTATTTAAATGTAAAAGTATTAATCTTGAGTGAGGTAATAACAATTGCTGCTTAGCTGTGAAGTTATCAAGTGGAATTTGTAGAAAAGTAATAGTGAATTAGTCTACAATCTTTTATTTGCTTTACGAATACCTTTTCCTCTTTTATAAAAATCATCCCGAATTTCTCGAGTGAGCACGCCCTCTTCTATTTTTTCTGCAATATCCATTAGTGTTTCAATGTCAGAAAAGGAATATCTTCGGGTGCCCGAAGGTGTGCGTGCAGGAAAAATAAGCTTTTTGGTTTCATAATAACGGATTTTCCTTTCAGAAAGTCCTGTCATGTCAGTAACAATCTTCATGGTCATTATTTTTTTGTCTCGATATGCGTAACGTTTCTTCAAATCATCTTGCTCCTTTGTCTAGTTTGTTCATTGTAAAACAGAAATATAGTTATTAGTTAACTAATTTGTGTACTTCACTTATTGTTCAGTTGTACATATATCTGAATTATCAAATAATTATGTTTACATTAGCAGTAAAACATACAAATAATCTACAACTTGGTTATAACTCCTGACATATTAAATATTTAATTATGACTTTTTCTCCAATGTTAAACAAAAAATAATACATAAAAATCTTTTTATTCTTACTATATTGCTTAGAGAAAATAGTTCAAAATTCCAGTTGAATATACTTATATATAGTCAAAGAAAAGGCCCTTGCTACATTAACAGCATAAGGGTCTTTTCTTAATTGAATTAAACATTTCCATTCAAACTAATTAACTTTAAAGGATAAATAGGGATAGAAAAAAGCACCCTCATCGTTAATGGCATTGAAGAGTAAGGGTGCTTTTTGGGAATTTAGATTTTCTATACTAAAATATAAGAAATATTAGATCTGTAGTCATTGTAACATATTATTTGAAAGATTGTCATACAAATTTTGTTGTGAGAAGGGAAAACTTGTTATTTGATTACAGAATTGCTCTTTATCAGGCTCATATATATCCATGTGTGAGACAAATGACTTTTACCATTTTACCCCTTCGTATACTATCTTTTTTAGAAGAGTATATATCTATAAGATGCACTTTTTATACATTGCTTTCATTGCCTGGATTAACAGAATAAGTATCGTTTCAAAAATGTATAAAAATCTGCATGTTTCATAACAAGAAACTCCTTGAGAACCCTTGCCTTCCTATTATTCTCTTTTTTGTATGTTCTGGAAAGAGATTTTATGTTACCTAAACGCGTATAAGATATACAGTTATAAATCAGAAAAAATTGCTATCGGTGAAGAAGCAGTTCTTCTGTTCTTGTTTAATGGTTGTTTTTTATTAAATATAACGCTGCTTTTTTGATAAAACGAGAGTAGAGATACCAATCAATCCTACACCCATGATTGCCGGAGTAGTGTGGCTAACTACTGAATACAACTGACCGCCAATAATTGGTCCCATGAACCGGGCTAAAGATTGAATACTTTGAGCTCCCCCTAGTATATGACCTTGATCACTGTCACTAACAGATTTTGAAAGCATACCATTAAATGATGGCCCAAAGACCGAATCACCCAGTCCGAAGAAAACCATCCCAGCAATAAAGACTAAATAAAAAGCTGTAAGGGCTGAAATCGCAATAAGGATAAAGCCAATAATTTGACTTATCATGCCTAAAAGAGCAATTTTTTTATCCGTCAAAAATTCGAGTAGCCGTGGCATAATGATTGCTTGAGAAAAGATATCCAGTACACCTATTACAGAAAATGTCAGACCAATAAATATAGGCTGCCATGCAAATGTATCTATTGAAAACTGAGAGAAGATAGCTTGTAATGATCCGTTAGGAATCCAAATTAGGAACCCAGCAATTAGCAGCCATTTAACAGATTTAAAGGAAAAAACCTTTGATAATTGTATAAATGGATTAAGGTGTCTAACAGATATACTGGAAGAGCGTCTGGACTTCTCAAGACTCTCAGACATGAAAAAATAGCCATATATGGCATTAAGCAATGTGATAACCGTACCAGCATACATAGGAACACCGTTTCCGAAAGTTGCAAGTGCACCACCAATGATAGGGCCCAGAGCAGTGCCAATCCCAACAACAGCACTAATCCAACCAAAGTATTTAGTGCGTTCATTTGAATGGGTGATATCTGCAAAGTAAGCAAAAATCGCTGAAATTTCGCCACCTGTCAAACCTTCTATGATACGACCAAGGAAGAGAATCCAAAGTGCACCTCCAAGTCCAAAGATAAAATAACCAAGAGCAGAACCAATAAGACTAATAATTAATACTGGACGACGACCATATCTATCGCTTAACGCACCTAAGACTGGTGCAGCCAAAAAGACAGAAAGAGCGTATATAGACGTAAGTAATGTTACTGCAGTAGCCTGACTATTGGGACTACTAGTATAAGTCTTTACTAAAAAAGGTAAAACAGGGCTAACTATAGTCAATCCAAGACCAGTTAAGAAGACAGTGATAAACCCAAACGTTAGGGCATGTTTATTTATTGAAGTATCCATGATAGTTCTCCTTCGGATTTATTGTTTCTAAGGAAACAAATATAAGTTTACTTCTTTATTGTTTCCTCGTCAACAATAAATCATCGTAAAAAAAACACCACTTACTCAGTGATATTTTTCAGATGATGTCTATATCGACCAATGAAACGAAAAATAGTGTCAAATTCCTCATCGGTCATGTACTTAAATACTTCTTTATCACGTTCAAGAAAAGATTGGTGTAATTCTTGATGGACATCATTTATTTTTTGTCCATTGGTTGTTAGGCGAAAATATATTTCCTTTTTATTTTCAACACTTTGATAACTCTCAATCATATTTTTAGCTATCAGCTTCTTAGTAAGCTTACTTATAGCACCTCGAGTCATGTAGCTTGCAGCTGCAAGCTTTGTTACATTTGCATTTGGGATCAGAGCAATATTTTCGATTAATTCTATTTCACTCAACTTATAGTCCTTTAAAGCCAATTCTACTTCCGGTTTATTACGCCAGATTATTTCATTACACAAATCCATAAGTTCACTCATTAACTGCTGTCTTTTATCCATAATGACTCCTCCCTAATTTGTATACAGTATAACGAGTTTTGGTTTCTTTCACAACAAAACGAAATAAAGCATTATAATGTTTATTAAGAATATGTAATAAACGTTATTTTAATGAGAAGCAACTTAAACTCTTTTATGAAAATTGACGGTTTTATCGTCATCTCCTGTGCGTTCAAACCATCCTCTGAAGGCCCAGTTATCATATCCCCCATCCCCTTCATTAACAAATGTTCCACCTTCAAACACCCACACTCCAAATGTCCCACCATCATAATTTACCTTATCAAAGTACTGAATGCCTTATAGTTTCTCATCGTAACCTTGACTCAAGTTCATTACAATTACGTTATATTGCTCACCTGCTTTATAGAAAGCTTTTTCTCTTGCTCCTTTGACAAAACCGCTTCGATTGTCAGCCGTTTTAGCTGCATCTGCGGAACCAGCAGAACCTCCTAAATTCGGTAGAGCTAATGGCGTCTAACATAGCCAAAACTACAGTTGAAGCTATAACAGCTTGTTTCGCTCTTCTCATTTGATCTCCTCCTATTTTAGTTGATTCTTAAAATGCCTACCCTTTTTTACATATTAAAACAAAAATAACATAGTTAAGTAAGTTTGTGATAACCGAGAAAAAAGAGATGAGGGTGTTAAAAAAGCTGTCTCTACTCTCGAGTAGAGACAACTCAAGAAACAATTAGCTATTCAGCAGGAGTTTGTCGTGTCTTATGAGCAGATACTTTTATCACATACCTAATAAGGAAATGCTACCCATTATCTAATTTAATCTTTCACTTTTTCGACATAATAAGTTCACTCATATATTGAAAACCATATAACAGGAGTTGTCTGACAGTCAAAATGGTTACATACTGAAACGGATTAATTCTCTTCAGCGTAAAGATGTTTGTCTTTTTTAATTTGGGTACAACTACGAATGTGAATGTAGTATGTATCATAAAATTTACAGCTATATACAGAGGAAACTTGCGGTATGTGGATTTAAGCACCCATATAGATACGGTAAAAAAGGGCCCCCATGTCCACACATCTTCACCAGGAATTTTCGGATGTATACTGCGTTTAAAAGACCAAAAATTCTTCCTCTTAGCATAACAATTAAGGTATTTAGTCACCATGCAGATAGCAATGGATGCTGGAAGAAAACGTTTAAAATCTTTGCTCTTCATAAATGAAAAGCTGGACCAACAAGTGATAACTAACAGTATTAAAAATAGCCTATTCTTTTTCATGATTCTATACACCTCTCTATTTTAAGGTGTACATCTATTCTAAAATTACACAAAGAATTCTTGTACATGTTACCTGATAGAACGACCTGCTGA
Organism: Priestia sp. SRI_019; assembly: GCF_057586255.1. Taxonomy (NCBI): domain Bacteria; kingdom Bacillati; phylum Bacillota; class Bacilli; order Caryophanales; family Bacillaceae; genus Priestia; species Priestia sp. SRI_019. The sequence continues at coordinate 967,626 of NZ_JBYCZN010000002.1, forward strand.
GAGTGACAGCAGGTTGTTCTATTTTTAGCTTTAAAACTTAATGTTGATTACTATAGCTTTTAAATACGTTCTGATTCCTGATAGCGATGTGCCCAATATCTTCTGAAATTTTCAAGTTTTTCTTACCAGGTAATTCTAAGGATACTGGCTCTTCACTTGGATATATTAATTCTTGTGGAGGTGATAGTAATGGAAAACAAATACTCTAACAAGACTGCTTCAGGAACAGACGTACAACATGTGAAGCAAAAAAATGCTCAAGCATCTTCTGGTAAATACGGTACAGAATTTGCAAGCGAGACTGACGTACAACACGTGAAGCGTCAAAACGCTCAAGCAAACAAAAAACAAAAATAATTTTTAAAAGGGTTCTTTCATAATCGTTGAAAGAACCCTTTCTTATGCTTAATCTCCCATTAGCTTGTATCAAAGTTTATTCTACAGATATATCTTAAAAACTTAGTTAACATAATGTTTCTTTATCGGTAGCAACATAATAAAAAGCCCTTTTTAAGGGGTTTTATAGCTATCTACTTATTTTTTATTTTTATTATTTATTCGACTCTCGCCAATCCCAATATGAACTATATAATTCATCATGTAAAAAATCTTCTTCGTCCTCCTCTTCCTGCTTTTCCACCAACTTTAAGCCAAACCATATGTCATCATCATTTTCCAATACAGGATCACTTACTCCATCAAGTAAACAAAAAGCACTATGAAAGGCGCCCATTATGTTATCTCTTACGATTTTTTCAATTGCACTAATACTTTCATCTGTGAATTCCTGGGCCTCTAAAGAATTTATTTCATCTTTAGTTAAATTGAATTCTTCCCACGGTAATTCCTTAGGAGGTTGTTTTAATTGTTCCCCTATTTCTGAATATTCTTTGATAATATTATGTATTTCTCTTAAAAATAATTGCTTAGAATCCATCTTCTATTCTCCTATATGTACGTTATATGTTAGGGGTTTTTATGACATTAATTTATAGTACCATAAAAATATTAACGTTCATTTTCTTACATTGTTCGATAAGGCATAAATGTTCCGCCCAAAAAATAACCCCATACTACGAAAAGGACAGCAAATAAAATGAACAAGAACCAACCTCTGGCATAAGTGTTTAATTCTTGTTTGCTTTGTGTCTTTTCTCTGTATTTTCGTTGGATATCATGATGTTTCGATATATTTTTCATTACCATCCCTCCCTTGAATATTGACCAAACAATTGGAACCAGTGTTATGAAATATAAAGCATAATGTACATTACTTTTTTTCCTTATAACTATATTTATGAAAAGTGGTCTTTTAGGTTGAAGCAATCTTTGCACCAGAACCCCAAAGACTTCAAGGAATCAGTGAGCTCTTATTACGTTCTCCTTTGCTATTCATATCCATTATCACTTCTAACAAAAAGAGTAGAAAGACAGCTATAAGCTCAGTTATAGAGGGAATAGTAATGCTTCTAATTAATTCATCAGCAGTATGTATAGAAAACCAAGAAAAGCTACAGTCAATAACCAGTCTCACAAGGAATTTTCTTTTAGAGTTTTTAATTTGTTGGGAAAATGTATTAATGAGAAATATTGATAATAAATCAACTATAAACCCAATAATAAAAAACATTAATAGGAATATTAATAGAGATAGAAATGAATCGTATTGCACCCCAAATATTTCAAATAAACCAATAAATCCAAACACAAATGCTCCTAACATTAATAAAATAGCAATAATAACAATTAAAGTTATAAAAATAACAGTAAATGCTTTAACAAAAAAATTAGATATATTGTGAGAGGGGCCAGTTTTCTTTGCTTTCAAGGTAAACATTCACATCCCTTGCTGCTAATTTTTCTTCACTATATTTATTTTACTAAATATTACCTTAATTATCCAAGGGGAAAATGTAGATCAAATTATAATAAATACATAGTGAAATTTTATAAATTCAGGGGTATACAAATATAATTGATTTACCTAGATATTAATCGAAATAGAGAAGGATCAAGAAGCTATTTGTCCTCATTTTATATAAAGGATAAAACTAATAAATTTAATAAGATACTGTATCATTTACTTAACATAGACACTCTTTCCGGAACACACGCAAAAAGAGAACCCTTGGAAATGGACCGAACCCAAAAAGTTAGACGATTTATATTTAAACAACGTAATTGGCATAAGTACAGTATTCGACTGGACCCATGCCTTTTAATTTTTCCTTAATTCGAGTGTTATTATAGTAGTGTATATATTCTTTTAGCTCTCTCTCAAAATGGTCCATATCTTTAAATTGTTGAAGGTATAAAAGCTCTGGCTTCAGTTTGAAAAATAAATTGATAACAAGAAAATGAAGGTTCTACAACGCCGAAATTTGCGTTGAATCAGGAATTATATAAAAAAATTATATGAAAAACAAAAGTTAATTTTGTCAGCGAGCAGTTCTCTGCATTTCAAAGTCTTTGATTAACTAGGTTTTTATTTATAAATGAGTGTGACGAGAAAGCACCTTTCTATTTGTACGGGAGCTGCTTTTTCGTTTCTTATAAAAATATAAAAATGGAGGCACGAAAAAAAGGCCCAATTTCTCTAGTTTAATACTTAGGAATTGGGCCTTTTAATATTAGAATTCCCTTAACGTTGTAAATCCGCATTTCCTGACGCTACCCTTTTTAGATAGAGGAGAAACTACTCTTCTATATCCCTTTCATATAAATATAACATATAATCAGTCATAACACCGGGATGGCCCAGTTGCCTTAGCATAGCTGTAATATTGCCACGATGATATGTTCCATGATTGACAACATGTTGTACTACATCAGATAAACGGGTTTCGAGTCGTCCAGCAAATGAAGTTTCAAGCACAAAGGCGGTTTCTATATCTTCTTGACGATTGAGAAACGCTTTGTACCGGCCAGATAAATCGAAAAACATTGTTTCTACTTCCTCGATTCTTTTCGTTTCAATCTGTTCGCTCAATTGATTAGCCGACGCAGATGCTTCATCAAACTTTTTACCAGAAATACAATCTAACCATATGTTGTCAGAAACATAAATGTGCGCCATCAACTTTGATATAGAAGGAAAAACGCTCTGAATTTCCTTTTCGTAAATGTCCTCAGAAAGTTCTTTTAATCGGTCGAAAATTTTTTGGTTTGCCCATACATGGTAGTCGTACAATTTTAATGAGTGATGTGACATTTGAAACTCCTCCTATTTCCCAATTCATTATCGACATTACACAAGGTATCAGTAGTCAACTTAACTATACTTCTATAAAAATATCCTCCAGACCTTTTGTTTAAAGAAATTTTTTGTTCACTTAATATGAATTATAAGAAGTAACAAAGCTTTAAAATTCCTATTGTTAAAGGTTTGGTATATGTGTAATTCAAATGTTGTAAAAGAAAAGAATAACTCTTGCATTGTTCTATTCTTTAGGATAAAATACGATACTGAGATATTTTCTCACCATTTTTATTCTGATTTGAAAACCTACTGTACTCTTGTTTGCACAGTAGGTTTTCTATTATAGAAAAGCCTACAATTCAATCACAGTACAAACGAATAGAAAAGGAATGATTAACTACTAAATAGTGGTAATTATTATTTTTATGTAAAATCTAATAACTCTTCTTATAGCTGTAAATAGATAAAAACATATTGACATTTAATTTCAAACTAACTAAGATGATATACATTACATACACTTTAATTTAATAAACAAAAGCTAAGATAGGATCTTAAGTAATCCTAATCTCCCTGTTATAGCGAGCTGATAATTGGTGGAAGTCAGTACAAAGATTAGAGATGAAATTCACTCCTAGAGCTTCCTCTTCTAATGGTGTTTTAGAGAGGACGGATAAAACCGTTATGCTAATTAAGAGGTAAGATGTTTTTACAATATAGGGTGGTACCGCGAAATTTTCGTCCCTGCTGAATAATTCAGCAGGGACTTTTTTATGTTAAAAGGAGGGCATCATGAAAGAAAATACCGTATCAAAGAATACGTTAAAAAAACAGTTATTACCGCGACACATTCGAATGATTGCTATTGGAGGAATGATTGGAACAGGAATTTTCAAAGGAAGTGCTGATACAATTGGATTAGCAGGACCTTCGGTTATCTTTTCGTATCTATTTGCTGGACTATTGCTTCTCATTGTAATGGGAGCTTTGGCTGAAATGGCTATTGTATACCCATCTCACAATATGAAAGATCTAATTCAAAAAGCTTTTGGAAGACGTTTTTCTTTTGTAACGGGAACTACTTATTGCTTTATGTGGCTTACTGTGTGCGTTATTGAAGTCATCGCTGCAGGTAGTTTTCTGCAATATTGGTTTTCTTCTATCCCTTTATGGATTCTCTGTCTCATTTGTTCAATTGTACTTATTTTAATTAATGCTACAAGCGTAAAGTCTTTTGGAGAAATTGAGTTTTGGTTTGCTGGTATTAAAATCTTTGTTATTATTGCTTTTATTTTATTAGGTATAGCGATACTATTTGGAATTATGCCAAGTAATAATTCATCTTCTCATTACCTTCACAATTATAGTGATTTTGTGCCAAATGGCTGGAAAGCCGTTTTTTCTACATTACTTGTAGTCATTTTCTCGTATGGAGGATCAGAACTCATTGGTTTAACTATTACGGAAACAAAAGATGCTGAAAAGGTATTGCCAGGGGTAGTTAAAGGCGTTATGTGGAGAGTAGTTCTGTTTTATACCTTGCCTATTTTTATTATCTGCGGCTTGATACCATGGGATAAAATTGATGCAAATGCTAGCCCTTTTGTCCAAGTATTTGAAACAGCCGGGCTTCAAGGGGCTTCTCATGTTATGAACTTTATTTTATTAACAGCTGTCCTTTCAGCAGCCAATTCAGGTATTTATGGCTGTACAAGGATGCTTCATTCTTTATCTCAGTCGGGAGATGCTCCTAAAAGTTTGTCCTATGTAAATAAACAAGGCGTACCTGTTTACAGCTTAGCTTTCAGTGTCTTATTTTTATTATTGGGAACGTACCTCGTATACTTATATCCTGAAAAAGCTTTTTCTTATTTATTAGCTATTCCTGGATTTACAGTTTCTCTTATATGGATTAGTATTTGCTTAGCTCAGCTAAAGCTACGTCCTCAATATAAAGAAAAACCATATTTTAAACTTTGGGGCTTCCCTTATTTAACGCTTTTTGCCGCATGTACATTAATTATTAGCTTCATAGTCTTTCTCATAGACAGTGCGAATAAGTTGAGCTCTATAGTTTGTGTAGCATTCGTTCTCGTAATGGTAATTCTTTCATTTTTCAAAAGGAACACCAAACCTACTTCTCTTGAAGTACCGAATGATACCAATTAGATTTTACATTCTTCAAAAACTTAAATCAAAAAAGCTACTTTTTAAAGTAGCTTTTTTGATTTATAGAATCACTTGCTTCATCTGACAGCATTTTTAGTGATTTAACTCACGATTTGTTTTTGGGATTTTTGTTCTTCATTCCAAGCATCTGAGGTTTCAAGGCCTGGTAAGTGTAAGATACTCTTTGCACCTCCTTATAGTTGTTTTCGCTGTGAGTGTAGTTTATCCCTTTAGCGTAATATGCCATATTCGTTTTGAGCACTTCTTTCATTTTCTGCATAGCTTGTAGATTACAATAAGCAACATCGATTCCCATTAAGTGCCCAAAATGGTGATGTACGATTGTGTTTGACATACCTTTGTTATCCACACTGTAAATTCGTTAATCATGTTAATTAACTCACGAATGTACTTGTTTTTGTGATGATCAAACTGTTTGTACGTTCCCTCTACTTTGCTAAAATCAATCCATTTCTTTAGTTTAATCATAGGCGGATTAGTGCTCAAAAAATACGCGAGTTCTTGCAGCTGATTACTGATCCTCAGCCATGTTTCTGCTTTGATTTCTGTCACTTGGGTAGGTTGATACTGTGGCACATACTTGCAAATCGTGGTGTAGAAATAAGCAAAAGCTTCATCAGCAAAATAGACCGATTCTTTATTCCAATACTTTGCATTGTACTCCCCTGGTTTCACTTCTATATAATAAGCATTTTCGACCTTGTTCACATTTGTTATCATTTCAAAAGGAGATTCCATAGCAACACCTCTTTTTTAGATAACGTTAGTATGTCCTTTTTTATTAGTGATTTACCTAAAAATCACTCCCAAGTTAATATCATGTACTTTTATTTTTTAAATCATTTATAAAACATAGGTATGATTGCCTTTCCTTTGAATAGGTTAGTTGTAAAAAAACATATAGCCGAAAGGAAGTAGCAATTATGCATATAGAAATAAATATCTTATTTACTTTAGGTTCTTTACTGGGTTTATTAGTAGGAGGAGGACTTCTCAAATTAGTAAACCATTTGGCAAGGGGGAGAATCCAATTTATGTATGCTATATGCGGTGGAATCTTATTGGGCTTATTGTTCTTTGATATCCTTCCGTCTACTTGGCATCTATATGATTTAAGAGGCGTTTTATTAGGAATTGTAGTCGGATATATCATCATGCTATGCATTGACCTCTTTTTGCATAAACAAAACAGCGAAATTTCACCCTTACAGGCACTTATCTTATTAACGGTTGCTATCTTTTTTCATAATGTCATCACAGGTATTACATTTGGAATAACAGATATGCACCAATCAGCTTCTGTATTCGCAGCTACCCTTTTACATCAGGTCCCAGAGGGGATGGCAATTATGACAGTCCTCTCTATAGCAAAAATACCTAACATCTTCTTTTTACTAATTGTAGCCATTCTGTCGCTGTCTTTAGGAGGCAGTTTATTCATTGGTGAAAGTGTACAAGTTTCCTCACTTAAACTACAAGCTTTATCGACTGGCGCAGCAATCGGTACACTGTCTTTTGTTATCTTTCATGAAATAATTGGAAATACCATCAAGCACTTCAGGAAATTGCATGTATGGCTATTAATTTCGCTAGGATTCGTAATTATTTATGTTTATCAATATTCCCTTTCATTATTTCATGGCCATTAGAATGATTAAGTATAAGTGGCAAAAAGACAACTGCAAGTGTATGCAGCTATACCTCACTCTGATCATTTATAAAAGAAGAACATTTCATAGAATGTTCTTCTTTTACATTACTTCCTAGAGTCATGATTATGGTAACTAGAAATAACTGTTTAGAATCCATATTTCATTCTCTTATATGTAAGCATCTGTATGTTACCACTCTTCTGTGATATCCTCTTCAGTCTCTAAGGCAGCTGCATTTGCGGCTTTAATGATAAACTCGCAAAGTTCTTCTCTTTCTAACGTTTCGTTGAAATAGTCAAATTGTTCATTTAACTCATTTAATCCTATAACTATCTCTTGTACATATTCTAAAATATCTTGTTCTGACATTTTATCTACAGAACCTTCAAGTCTATTCATATAAGCATCAAGGATTTCATCAGTGGCTTTAATATTCTCTGCAGTGAAAATCTCATCATCTTCCATTCTTTGTTGCCAAGCTGCTGTCGGTTTATTATTTTTTAGGTCTTGCATTATTGTAATATCTCCTTAGGGTCATATTTCCATTTAGCTATAAGCCTAATGCTAATCTGATTATATATCAAAATTAACCTAGAAGATTGTAGATACCCTTTTTATTTTTAGTTACTGTGAGACAGGTGATTATGGATATAAAAAATGTGCTAATTAAATGTGCTAATTAGTGGATGAATCCTACTTTTCACTTAAATAAAAGGTCAATTTCTCCTCGATCATAATCCAAAATCCAATTATTATATTCTTCATAAAGAAAGCGTATAGATTCTTTACTTGAGGCTAAGACATCACATCCGCGATCATCATACAAATGAAAAATCATTTTTTTAGAGAGATTAATAAAGTAAATATCATAACTACTTTGGGAATTACTCTTCAGAATAGTAGATGGATGAGCAAAGTCTTCATAATTAATAGCCTTTAAAAGCTGCGCATATCTTAATTCTGTTTTCTTACAAGAAAGTCCAAAGCGATGGGTCAAAGATTGATCATCGTCTTCATCTTCATCCTGAAATATACTCGGCAAACAGTGATGGTTTAATTGATATAGCCGCTGTTTATCTTTTATGTATTTTAAATAAACGTTTAAAGGTCTTTTTTGAAGGAAACGATCTTTGTTCGTAGTATGCACATCCGTAACAAAAAGAATCTCATCTCCCTCTCCAAATACCCTTTGAAATAATGTGATTGATCGATGAAAAGCTTGATTCAAACAATCTTTTTCGTGAGATGAAATTAATGGATCTGATATTTCAAAGCGAATGCTATATTTCCACGAATAAAACAGAGCTGCACTTAAAGTTAATCCTTCAAAGTATTTTTCTAAAAATGAAGGCAGAGTGTTAGTGCTCATGTATTTTTCTCCATATTTTTTAGTTTTTATAGTTTATAAGTAACTTTTTTTACTTAAACATTAAGTAATTGTTTTAATTCTTTTTTTAAAAGCTTTTATAGTGCCAATTAATATGGTCAAGTTCTAACTCTATTTCAATTAATTGTTCTATAACTTTCTCTTTATCTAGTGAAGAGCTAAGAAGAGCTTTAATTAACCGCTCAATTTTATTACTACTCTGAGAAATGTCATTTAAATTTAAATCAGTCTATTTATTAAAATAAAAAGCACCTCAATTAATAGATGCCTAGTTTTTATTATTATTTTTCTTCTGTAATCATAAACTGTACCACATTATTTAAATTGATGTGCACTAACTCTTTTTCATTCAAAATGAATCTTTTATATTTTGTTATATGACTAATGACTTCTTTCTTTGATGCGGCTTCGAATTTTAATTCCTTTGTCCTGCCATTTATAAATTCGAAAATAACTTTAAATTTAAGCATAGGTGTATCTCCTCATTATCTACTTATTGTTCTTGTTTCATCAATTCTTCTTCAAAAAAATACTTGGATATTTAGTAACCGTATAAGAGTATCTTTTCATGTTTTTTACATAATGACTTTTTAAGATTGTTACTAATTCATTCGATACTCTTATAGTTACTGTTTTTCCATTACTAAATATTTTCACGTTATATCCTTCATCTTCTCTCCTACGTTCTGTTCTTGCCTTTTTAGTAGCGAACAGAGCCAAGGAACGTTCGGTATTAATGATGAGGGAGAAAAATGTGTCAGTCCTTGGTCATTGCTATTATCTTTGGGCTAACGTTTACATACGCATCAATGCGCCATTAGGCTTTGGTAACTCCTCAGCTGTTATCAGATTCATTTTACAAAAATGTTCAAAAAATTGTTGTGCCAGCTCTCTTTCCTTTGCGTCACTTTTCAACTCAGCTATATCAAGCAAAATTTGAGCCATCCATAAATTATCAAAATAACGGTATTTACCTGTATTCCATGTCATTTTTTGTGATGCTCTTTCATTTGCATAATATTTCCAGAAAGGCATCTGATCCGATTCCTGTTCTGTAAGCTGGAGTCTGTATTTTGAATGAGCAGGAATATATCCATCTTCACAAAGCTTACCGATAAAATCTTCATTCACCATATAGACGCCTAAGATACGTCTGTCTTTTTCAGGCATACTGGAATCTATTGCTGTTAATAAGACAGCACTATTTTGGTGCAAACGGATGGGTTTGGTTGGCTTCCCCTTGTTATTACCGCTTTTTATTACACCTGAAAAAACCTTCCACTCTAAAAAAGAACTATTCTGTTCTTCTGTGTCACACCAAAAAACCATTTGTGATTCAGAATGAAGTTTATGATTTTTCATAAGTTTTTCAAGTCCCCAGCGAAGTTCTTGGTTTTTTCGTTGTAGTTTTTTTTCCTCTTCCTTCTTCCGTTCTTCCTCGTTGTGTTCCATTTCCTTTTTTTCTATAATTTTTTCGAGCGAATGAGCAACACTTTTATCATGCAGTTTTAGATGCTTTCCAAATACATCGGGGAAAACAAACTTTTTATTTTCCGATGCGAAATGTATTTCAATACTAGAATCATTACATTTAACTATACTACCTATCCCAAAAAGCTTGTGTGTAACTTTCTTATTGATTAGATTCATTATTCTAGGCCTCCTTGTAGAATAAAAACTCGGTTACTATTAGAGAGTAAATTAATAATTTTATTCAACTAACATACCTTTAAAGCTCACACAACTGTTTGAGTTTTTTTCAGTTTAAAAAAGGGTATTGAAAAAATGTATCCATAATTCTATCTGAAACAAACACAGCGGAATTCGGAATACGATCGAAAAAACAATTGTAAAACTATTATAACATTTTTTGAAAATATTACAATTTTTTCATTGACAATATATTTTAATTTGAGGTAAAATGAAGTTTTGTTATTTATAATAACCCAAAATAAAAGTCTCCAACAAGTCACGAAACTTCTGGAAAGTCCCTATAAATAATCACTTGATTACCGGTGATAAGCGAAATGATTCCACCATTAAACTAATCTTTAAACTAACCCTCATTACGTTGGAGGCTTAGATTAGGGATGTACTACTACAGCAAGTGTTCGAGAAAGAGTGTTTATGTAAACTCGAAAAGAAGAAGCCTGGATCCCCTTAGATCCAGGCTTCTTCCCATACTGTTTAAGAAGTTGTTCATTTGCCCTTGTGAGGCCCTTTCGTTACGTATATCGGTTCATAACTAAAGTGCCTTGTGTGAGATACGAATACCTGCTTTCAATTTGAGGCAATACGTTTGTTGAAGTCGCTGTTAATTCTTTCAAAACTAATCAGTCCCTTCATAAATTAAGTATTTACCTTCCCACAACAACCAACAATAATATTAGCGTTGTACTATATGTGTACCACATGTTTTAAAGTTAAAACGTTAATCCAACAGATATTATTTAATTAAAGAATCAAACAGATGATGGTAGTGAATTTCCTTTCATATTAAAACCTGTTTATTCTCTATCAAAAAGGGAGTTTCCAGCAATCCCTGGATTAGTCATTTCAAAAGGATTTAAAATTAGATCTAATTCTTCTTCTGTTAAAACATCATACCTTAAGCATAATTCACGTACAGATTCACCTTTTAGGATTGCTTCTCGTGCGATTCTAGCAGTCACTTCATATCCAATATGAGGATTAATAGCCGTAATAATACCTACACTTTTTTCTACGTATTCTTTTAAATGTTCTTCATTCGCTTCAATCCCCTGCAGGCAATAATCCGTAAATGTCTGAAAAGCATTATTCATGATGCTAATTGATTGAAGTAAATTAAAAACAAGAACAGGTTCCATAACATTAAGCTCAAGCTGACCTGCTTCAGAAGCCAAGCAAATTGTATGATCATTACCGATAACTTGAAAGGCAACCTGGTTAATCATCTCTGGCATGACAGGATTAACTTTTCCAGGCATAATAGAAGACCCTGGCTGACGAGCTGGCAAAGTGATTTCTGCTAGTCCTGCACGGGGACCAGACGCCATTAGACGTAAGTCGTTCGCTATTTTCGACATATTTACCATACAAATCTTTAATGTTGCAGAAACTTCTGTATAAGCATCTGTATTTTGAGTCGCGTCTACAAGATGATTGGCCTTCTTAAGTGGTAAACCACTGATATTTGCTAGATATCTTACAACATTTTCGATATAACGTGGATCTGCATTTAAACCCGTTCCAACTGCAGTTGCTCCCATATTAACCTCATATAAATGTCCATAGGATTGCTTAATACGTTTCATATCGCGCTCAAGAACACGACTATATGATTCAAATTCTTGACCAAGACGGATTGGAACCGCATCCTGTAGGTGAGTACGTCCCATCTTTATAATAGAATCAAATTGTTCTGCCTTTTTCTGAAATACACTGTGCATATAATTCATTGTTTTCAGTAACTTATCTAGCAGATTAAGCGTTGCAATATGGATAGCAGTTGGGAATACGTCGTTTGTTGACTGTGACATGTTTACATGACTATTAGGGCTTAAATCGGAATAAGAACCTTTCTTATGACCAAGTACCTCTAAAGCTCTATTTGCAATAACCTCATTTGCATTCATATTCATTGAGGTCCCCGCGCCACCCTGTATTGGATCAACAATAAATTGATTATTTCTTTTTCCTTCAATAACCTCGTCTGCTGCTTCAATAATTGCATTACCCAGCCCATCATATAACCTTTTTGTTTCCATATTAGCAAGAGCAGCAGCTTTCTTAACAATTCCTAATGCTTTAATGAGTTCCGGATGAATCTGGTAACCTGTTATTGGGAAATTTTCAACTGCACGTAATGTTTGAATCCCATAATAAGCGCTGACAGGCACCTCTTTCGTTCCTAAGAAATCTTTTTCAATTCTTACATCTTGTTTTTCAAGTGTTCCTATATTTGTCATAATATTGATCTCCTTCTTTATAAACAAATAAATTATTTTAAGCTACATCTGATTTTTTAATAGAATCTGTATAATGCTTTGCTTTTTCTTTATCGAATCCGCCTTCCCACTTAGACATCACAATAGCAGCTAATGCGTTACCTACCACGTTGACAGATGTACGAAGCATATCTAAAATACGATCAATACCAGCAATGAATGCCATACCTTCTAGAGGTAATCCCATTGAGCCCAGTGTTGTTAACACAACAACAAATGATGCTCCTGCAACTCCTGCCATTCCCTTAGAAGTCAACATCAACACAAGTAAAAGTGTAACTTGTTCTATGAAAGATAGATGAATGCCATACATTTGTGCAATAAAAAGGGCAGCAATGGCTTGGTAAATAGATGACCCATCAAGGTTAAAGGTATATCCTGTCGGAATAACAAATGATGTGACAGCTTTCGGACAACCAAAGTTCTCCATTTTAGTCATTAACCTTGGCAATACCGCTTCAGAGCTTGCGGTTGTAAACGCTAAAATTAACTCATCTTTTAAGATTTTTATAAGGACTAAAACATTAGTTCCAGCCATTTTTGCAATAATACCTAATACTACAAAAACAAAGAAAATCATGGTCAGATATATAACGAGTACTAACTTTCCTAAAGGAATTAATGAACCGATTCCAAACTTCGCGACATTTAAACCAATTAAAGCAAATACGCCAAATGGAGCAAATTTCATAACTAAGTTCGTCATCCAAAACATAGATTCTAGTACGCCTTCAAAAAAGTTTAAAACTGGTTTGCCTTTTTCTCCAATTGCTGCAACTCCTAGACCAAATAAGACTGAGAAAAAGATAATCGCTAATAAATTCCCTTCCGTCAACGATTGGAATATATTAGTTGGGATAATATGAACGATTTGAGCTGCTACACCTGCACTCTCAGTTGTTTTAGATGTTTCTTCATATTTGGATATATCACCTTTCTCAAGGTTCCCCATATCTATACCACTACCTGGATGGAATAAATTTGCGGCTAATAATCCCACTGCTAATGCAATTGTAGTAACAATTTCAAAATAAAGAATGGTTTTTCCACCTAGTCTTCCTAACTTTTTAATATCACCTACACCAGCTATAGATACGATTAGTGCAGATACAACGATAGGAATAACAATCATTTTGATTAGGTGAAGAAAAATATCTCCTAAAGGTTGAAGAATCGCCATCGCTGTATTATTCCCATAAAAAATAGCGCCTATAGCAATCCCGAACGCAAGTCCAATAAATATTTGTGTAGCTAATCCCAATTTCTTCATAGTTGTAACCCCTTTCAATTTGCGGTTCATTAAAACACTTAAAGAGAGCCTATTCTTAGGCTAGCGTCTATAAAAAAGACAATAATTAAAAATAAGTCCAATGTGTAAATAATCTTTAAAATAAATGATAACCGTATGATTTGAAATTAACTCCCCCCTTCAGTAAAGCGTTTTCAAAATCTTTAATGTAAAATACACTTTTTCGGCTCATCTTATATACCTGAGCATATAGTATCGTTTATAAAGAGATTTTCTATTATCCTTTTGACCTTTTTGAAATCCTGTTTATTGTCTAACATTCATATAAATCTAGTGACAGTCACTTCTAGATTTATATGAATGTTAGACAACAATATCCTAATCTATTATTCCCTCATTTCAGATAAAGAAATATCTTCTTTTTTATCTAGTGTCTAGAGATAAGGTAGCAATAACACTAGATATCTCTATAACTTGTTAAAATAATTAAATCTCTTAAAATGTTTTTCTTCAAATGAAATGATATCGCTTTCAAAAATTTCAATCGTAGTAACTACATATATCTTCTCCGAAAGCTAAAGGAATTTAGGATTTATTTCATGTGTAACTTAAATTACGAAAGTACAGCATTAAGTTGGGGTATCTCCTTCAGCCTCTTCATACTGTAATCTCATTATAATAAACATGCGTTTATTGTATATAGGTAATGAATGGAACCAAAAAAATGATAATAACGAAAAGTATATTTTTAATTTCATGTTCTCTTTTTGCGTACTTCAGTTACATTATATTTATATACGACAGATAAATCAAGAAAATTATTATTCATTTCGCGTACATTTTATTTAGACAGGTCTCATAGAAGTGAGTGTACTTTAATAATGACGAACTGTTACGTAAATATTAACAGTTTGTAGCGTGAAAGAGCCTATACTCTTAAGAAATGCTATAAGCAAGGCCAATGCACAACAGAGACAGGATTAACAACTGATTCATTTTACTTTTCAACGCATAATCCCTTCTTTCTTCTCTTTCTCATTATACTGGGATTATGGTAGCTAACATTAATAAGTAAGCCTATTTATGTTAGAGTGTACATAGAAACATGTATGAGTTTGGAGGCAAGATCATGAAACGTACAATAGGGATCTTTCTTATTGCTCAGGCTTTATTAACGTACTTAACTATTAAGATGATTTATACTCCGTTTATCGTTAGAACATTAGATAGAGATATTGGAGTTATGACAGTTTCATATAGTCTCCCTTTAACGTACTGGTTAATTTTTATAGCTTCGGGTATCATGCTTATAGTGGGAACGTATTTAGTTTTTTTTATTTCTGCCGATAATACGTTTTATGATAACTAGATAACCATTGAAAAGAATAAATATACTCTGCTTTTCCATACTAATCACTTCCCTTTTTCAGAGTACTAATATCAGCATGTTTAAGTTTTAGAGATTGCTTACAAGTGAATTCAAGATTTTCCGCCAGAACCTTATCAGTATCTTATTATTCGTTCAATTGTGACTCTAGTTCTACAGATTCTATCTTAGATACCCCTAGAATAACAATACCGCGCCAACCCAAGGGTATTGAGATATGTTAAAGGATAGTGGTTATTGTACTTTCTTACCTATGCTTTTAACAGACTAGAGCTAGATATCTGTGCTCTGACTTAACTTCCACTAATTTCATATTAAACTAGTTAGAGCCTATCCTTTTTAAACCATAAAAAATCCTCTTCCAAATATAATGCAACACCCATTTTTAAAGAGTGCTTTTCTTACACTATATTTGAAGAGGATCCTATTAAAGTTTATTTATCTTCTTGCATTACTTGAGCCACTTCAGTAAAGATTACGCCTAAACCATGTGCACCTGCGTCTGGATAACCAAGACTTCTTTCTCCAACCGTACCAGCACGCCCCATACGTGCAACAATCTGTTCAGTTGATTTTGCTCCTTCAACAGCAGCTTCTGCTGCTTTGACAAGAGCATATTTCAAGCTTTCCCCTTCAACAGCACTTGATGTTAACGTATCTGCATAAGGTACTAAAGCATCGATTAAAGTTTTATCTCCCACAACAGCTCCACGTCCAAAAGAACGTTCTCCTGTTGCTTGAATTCCTTTTACAGACGCTTGTATCATTTCAGCAAATTCTGTTAAAGTCAGTTCGGTTTTAGATTCGGCGTTCTTTCCAGCCGCACGAAATGCTGATCCCCAAATAGGGCCTGATGCTCCGCCACAATGCTCCATGATAACGATGGAACAAGCCTCTAAGAAGTTTCCAATATCATTTGATTTATTTTCTAGAATTTCGTGCCATTCAGCTTTCAACTGTTTGAACCCTTTAGCAACACTCATACCAAAGTCTCCGTCACCAGCATGGGAATCTAATTCACAGAACGGTATTTCATTTCTAATAATACATTCGCTCATTTGGTCAACCATAAAAATAATATTATTCAACGTCAGTCGATTTTCCGTTACTACGGAATATTCTTGGTTGGTTTGCACCTCATAAGACACTTTCGGTGCCTCCACCGTACCAATGATTTCATCATAAGTAACAGCTGGTACTTCACCTTTGATTTTTAGCGCAGGAGTATCGCATTCTTCAGATAGGAGACTCTTTAAGTTCTCATCTAATTTCATAATTGAAATAGAAGCACCGGCCATATCGATGGCTGTCATGTAGTTTCCGATAAACGTTCTTGCAATCGTTACGTTTCTACGTGACAATTCACGAATGACAGAATGATTTAATAAATATAGTTCTTGAAGAGGTGTGCTTCCAAATCCATTAATTAGGACAGCCACTTCTCCTTTTCCATCTTCTATTCCTACTTCTTTTAATAATGAAGTTACCGTACGCTCTGCAAGTTCGTCCGCTGAAATAATTTTTTCACGACGGATACCAGGTTCTCCATGAATACCAACGCCAAATTCCATCTCATCTTCTGCAATCTCAAAAGTAGGAGTTCCTTTAGCAGGAACTGTACAAGAAGTTAATCCAATACCAATGCTTTTAACATTCGCAATAGCGCTTTCTGCTGCCTCTTTCACTTTTGATAGATCATATCCGCGTTCTGCTGCTGCACCTGCTATTTTATGAACAAGAACAGTACCAGCTACTCCGCGTCTTCCAACTGTATATAAACTGTCCTGTACAGCAATATCATCATCTACTTTTACATAATCCACTTGAATGCCATCTTCTTCTGCAAGATAAGCAGCATTCTTAAAATTCATCATGTCACCACTGTAGTTCTTAATCACTAGTAAAGTTCCCTTATCGCTAGCTGTTTCTTTAATGGCTTGATAAATCTGTATTTGAGAAGGTGAAGCAAATACATCACCACAAACTGCTGCATCTAACATGCCTTTCCCGACATATCCAGCGTGAGCAGGTTCATGTCCGCTTCCGCCCCCACTAATTATACTTACTTTACTTTTATTAATTTGGTCTTTTTTAATGACTTTATATTTTTCAATTAAATTCAGTTCAGGATGTGCTAGAACCATCCCTTTACACATCTCAAGTACAACATCTTCCGGTTTATTAATAATTTTTTTCATTTTATATCAACCTCTTCTTATAATCATTTCCAATTTGATCTGCTGCAAGAATAGCTGCAGCTACTGACTCTGGATTAACAGGGAATGGCATAGAATAGATAGATTCCTCTGGAATACAAGCTTTATTAGCTACTTCCATTAACTCTTCTTGCGTAATTTGTTCCACTCCAATATCAGCGAGACAAACTGGAAGTCCTACTGCTAAGCAGAAATCTAACACTTCTTCTATTTCCTCAGTTGGCGCATTTTCCAATACCAATTGTGCTAATGTACCAAAAGCTACTTTTTCACCGTGGAAGTAGTGGTGCGCACTTTCTAAAAGAGTAAGCCCATCATGAATCGCATGTGCTCCAGCTAATCCACCACTTTCAAACCCTAATCCTGATAATAAGATATTGGCTTCAATAATGTTTTCTAAGGCTGGAGTAACAACATTATGATCGCTTGCAGCTTTTGCTTTAACCCCGTCCTCTAATAGAGTATTGTAGCAATGTTCTGCTAAAACTAACGCTGCATTTGTACCTTTTGCTGGTGCACATAAGTCCTCACGCACTCCACAAGGTAATCCAGCATTTACATTAGAGAAAGAACGCGCTGTTGCTCTTGCTTCGAAATAAGTAGATAATGCATCCCCCATACCAGATACTAAGAATCTAGTAGGTGCATTAGCGATGACTGTTGTATCAATTAATACAACACTTGGGCTTTGCTTAAAGTATGCGTAATCATCAAAAGCACCCTCTGGTGTATAGATAACTGCGGAATGACTTGTAGGTGCATCCGTAGCAGCGATTGTTGGGACGATAATTAATCCCTCTCCCTCTGCTACACATTTTGCTGTATCAATTGCCTTACCACCACCTAAACCAATTGTACAATCACAGTTGTTTTCTTTTGCTATTTCCTGCAATCTAGAAATCTCTGGTCTTGAACATTCGCCATTGAATCCGCCTTCAAAAAATGTAATACCATATTTTTTTGCTGTTGCATCTAATTTGTCTTGTACACGTTTAATATCTTCAGGATGTGCTATTAAAAGTGCAGAAGTACCAAATGTTTTCACAAAATAACCTAAATTTAAAATCTCATCTTCACCTTGAATGTATTTTGAAGGACTAATAAATGCTTTTCTCATAAATAAAACCTCCTAATTAACTTTGTAATCCCTTACAATCGGAATTCTACTATCTTTTGTCTAAGATTACATTAGTCTTAAATGACGAGTTTTTACAACCTTTTATCGTATTTTTTTGCTCTCTTCATCTAATATGGTATTATTATGACATTATTTCAGGTAAAAATACTACTAAGTTCACGTTGAAAAGAGGTTACCTTTATCGCTGAACACTCTTTTATTTTACGAACTCAGGAATAAAATAAAAGTATTCTCAAATAAGTAATGCAAACTACGACACGGGAAGTAGAAGCAAGGGAGATAAAACATCATTGAAAACTACTTACATGAATTTAGATAAAATACTAGATTTAAAGAAATGGCGAAACCTTCAAGATTCGCTTGCGCTTGTTACAAAATTAGCGATTGTCACGGTTAACTATAAAGGAGTGCCCATTTCTCAACACAGTGGTGTACGTCCGTTTTGTGAGACTATGCGTAAAGATCCTAATACAGCAAAACTTTGTGAAAAGTGCGATGCGCGAGGAGGATTAGAGGCAGTCAGAACCAATGCTCCTTATATCTATTTATGCCACTGGAATATTGTCGATATTGCCATTCCCATTATAATTGATGATAAATATGTAGGCGCCATCATGGCGGGAGAAGTGAAAATTGAGGATGGTGACAAACATCCTCCCTTGGAACAAATGCTTACTGTTCCATCGAAGGGATTTGAACAGAATTTAAATAATGAGGAAATACAGCGTCTATATGATTCTATTCCTACTCTATCCTATAGAGAAATTAACGACGCTGCTCAATTGTTATATAGACTTTGCAACTACATTGTAGAGGAAGCTATGAATAAAAACTTAATTTTAGAAGTATATGAAAAGATGCCTCCAGTAAAAGAAGACCTTTCTACTGAAGATATTTCTTACGGTTATTCTCTAGATAACATTCAAGATATAAAAAAGGAATTAGCCAACACAGTTACTAATGCTTACGTAAAAACGTCTATTAACGATCACTTAGTTTGTAAAAACAAAGTATTACAGCCAGCCTTTGACTACATTTATAAACATAAAAGAGAAAAAATATCTCAACAAAAGATGGCTGATTTATGTCACATTAGCACAGGTTATTTTAGCCGTATATTCACCAAAGAAGCGGGTATGAATTTTTCTGTTTTTATTTCTCTCAAAAAAATAGAGTGGTCCAAACAATTATTAGAAAAAACGGATTTGTCTATTGCACAGATTAGTGATGAATTAGGTTTTAATGACCCTGGATATTACATCAAGACATTTAAAAAATTCGAAAATATAACTCCTAACGTCTATCGGAAATATTATCAAGAAAAGATGTAAAGTTTTCAGTCCTGACGTAAGAAACATATAGCTTTTCCATACTGAAAAAGGGTGCTTTTCAGTATGGAAAAGCAATGAGACCCAGTCATGTGCTGCCTTTACGCTACAAATAATATATAAATCTCTATTTGGCATGCTTATAAACATCCGGTCTCAGGTTTTTAAATATTGGGATGTTTTTTTGTTGTTCTGTAACTTTCTGTAGATGAATTTCTGCTGTTATGATTTCTTCTTGGTCTCTCCCCTCTTCTATAATGTTTCCATTTGGATCGATGACTATTGAATGTCCAGCATATGTGTTGCCGGCATGATTTTTATGATTCACATTCCCCACGCTGTTACATGCAATGACGTATACACCATTTTCTATAGCTCTTGCCTTCAATAGTGTTCTCCAATGGTCTATATTTTTGGTAGTCCATTGTGCAACGTAGAATATGACGTTTGCACCTTGAGAAGCTGGGTAACGTGTAATTTCTGGAAAACGCAAATCGTAGCATATAATTTGACTAGCTTTAATATCGTTAATCTCAAAGACATCTGGGACTTCATCTCCACCTGTTAAATAATGATGTTCATCTAACATCGGCACGAGATGTATCTTATCTTTTTGATAGAGTAGCTCCCCTGTTTTTGATACCGCAAAGGCTGTATTATAAATGTTGTTATGCCTTTTATTCGAAACTGAACCTGCAATGATATTCACCTGATATTTAGTTGCTAAACTTTGGATAAAAGGAAAAGTTCTCTTTAAATCAATATCTGCTTTTTCTGCTACATTTTTTAAATCATAACCAGTATTCCACATTTCTGGTATCACCACAATCTCCGTATCTATATTCAGCTTCTCTTCAAATAAGGACTTAATACGGCTTTCATTTTGCTTAACTTCTCCTTCTACAATCTCCATTTGAAATAATTGTACTTTCATGTTTCTCCCTCTTATTCATATATAAATTTATAGACAGAATATAAATCATTATTATATTTGACATCTTCACCATGTGAAGATGAAATTATAGACGGTTTAATTTCATCTATAATTCGTCCACTATTAATGTTTTCGGCCATATCAACTGTGAACTTTCGAATTGGTGGATGTAAGGATTCAGCATTAGAAAAGAATAAGTCTCCAGTTAGCAGCACATTGTCACTTTTATGATGGTATATCACATGTCCCGGCGTATGGCCAGGTGTTAAATATACATCTAAAGGTAGCGTTTTAATGATGTTATCACTTAAACCTTCAACTTGATGTTTCACACCTGTTGTTTCCTTTTCTGCCTTGTTTGGGTACGGCTTCTCACCGTTAATAAACGGAATTTCAGCTTCGTGAGCATAAATAGGAATATTCAAATTATTCTTTAAATACTTGGCGCCGTTAATGTGATCTAGATGACCGTGTGTCAATAGAATGCTTTTGGGCGCTCCTAAAAATTTCGCCACATTCAGCTGCGTATGTGCATAGTCTTCCATTCCGGTATCAATGAGATAAACATCCTCACCATCCACTACGTACCATGTATTAATCTTAATCGGAATACCGACGACAGTTTCATAAGTGAGCCTATAAATATGCTCAGAGATTTGAATAAATTCCAATTCATACACCTTCTTCTGATTTATTTGATATCATAAGTGTAAACAGAAAAAATAGGAGTAACAAGAAGGCACAAATTTGTTACTACCGATTGAGGTGAGAAAATGTCAGACTTTAAAAGTGATCAATATGGTCCTTGTACGTTAACTGTAAAGCAAGCCTGTCCAATTGAATTAGCAATGCATATTATAGGCGGTAAATGGAAAGGCATTATTTTATCTTTGTTATCAAAGTCACCTATGTATTATAATGCAATGCGCCGTGAAATACCGGGTATTACTCAGCGCATTCTTACACTCCAGCTTAGGGATATGGAAAAAGACGGATTAATAAAAAGAGAAGAAACCAATGATAACCCTAAAAGAGTCTTATATTATTTAACAGAACTTGGAGAAAGTTTTCTCCCAATACTTAAATCTTTAGAACAATGGGGGAATGCTTATATAAGCAAGCAGGAAGAAGGAATAAAAGAGTCTCAATAATTAAGGAGAATCCCTCACTTTATTCCTTTAATATTTAACATACAATCAAACCTATTGTTCATATTCTACCATAACCAAGTTTTGGCATAGGAATAAGTTCTGACTATAAGCAAGAAAATATATATCAAGTGAATACTATAATAAATGAACATTAGAGGTCTCTATTCAAGTTGCTTAAAAAATCTGCCCCTCAGCGTTGGGAATTTTATTTTTTACCCGTTGTGCATGTTGTAATTTAGTAGAAAGAGAAAGAAACGCTTCTTTATTCTGTGCATCAAGTGCTTCGTTTATTTTGAAGTTCAAATAATTAATCTTTAGGTCCAAATCTGAAATAGAGCAAATACTGCCCTTAGTATGTAATTCGTGAATATCGTCTACATAGATAAAGAACTGAAATTCGTTATTAATATCGATTAAACAATGCCATCCTAAGCAATCGACGTACTTGCGGTTGTTTGTAATTGTCCAAACGTCTCCTTCACGGAAGTTAATCATATGCTGGTGCTGCTGTTCTGGACAGCAGCATCCTACTTCATGACAAAATGGTTCCATTATGACAAAGTGTTTATCCATACCACATTCTCCTCTATTTCCTTCTATTTTTTAAAAATTCCTTTTTATTATAAATACAAATACCACTATAATTGATACTGATAATCATTATCATTTTATATGATATTTATGATCGATGTCAATTGTGTTTTAGGCACTCTCACCTGTTCTTGTACAAAAGAATTATGACTTACAATTAATACATATGAATAGAAAATACTGTGCACCTTTTAAAAGTCTGAAAGTTCCTTATGAAAGTTGGCATGATTACTTTTGGTAACGAACTCTTTAGGATTTAGCCTATATATGACTATAAACTTCCAAATTTAGTTTTCTACAAATGACAACTATAGTTACTTTAGTTAAGAGATAGTGATAGTGATAACGATACAAATACTAAAGTTTCTACTGATTTTTTTAGAATGGCATGATTTTTTTCATTTCCCTTTCGAAAAGGCATATGTTAGTTAATAAAAGATATCTTTATTGTTGAAAGGAAAATTGAGCCTATGATTGCGTCCAGGGTTAAATTTGCTGCCTCGTTCTATGCAATAATGTCTATTAGTTTTTGGGGAATTTCCTTTGTCTCTACCAAAGCGGTTTTAGATAAACTAGATCCATACACACTCCTTGTTCTTCGTTTTGGAATTGGGGCACTTTTTTTATTGGTATTATTAGTGCTCAAACGCTATCCATTAAACATTCCACTTAAGTATATTCCTCACTTAATTGTGTTAGGGCTCCTTGGAGTGTTTATTCATCAGGTTATTCAGGCAACAGCACTTCTCACAATAAATGCTTCGGCAGCCGGATGGATCATTTCGTTTTCTCCTGTATTTACAGTCATTCTCTCCGTATTTTTTTTGCATGAAAAGATGACGTTATTAAAAGCATCGGGGATTATTGTAGCTATTATTGGCGTTCTGCTGGTGACCACTTCTAGCAATCAGCATTCCCTTCAGCTTCCGGTTAATATCGGTTACCTGTTAATGGTTTTAAGTACATTAAACTGGGCAATCTATTCTGTCCTATTAAAAAAGCTGGATATCCAACTTCCCTCTCTTGTTGTTACGTTTTATATGTGTTTAATAGGATTTACTCTAACAACTCCCTTTCTTGTAAGAAATAAAGGATGGGAGATCATGCCTTTTTTAACGAGCGTGGAGTGGGCTCATTTACTATTTCTCGGTGTATTCGTTTCAGGTGTTGCCTATTGGTACTGGGCAAAGGCTTTAGAGGTTTTAGAGGCGTCACAGGTATCTGTGTTTCTTTATTTAGAACCAGTAGCGACGCTTATAACAGCTGTTTTACTGTTACGAGAAAAGATTATTCCCGTCAGCATATTAGGAGGAGTCATAATTATAGTGGGAGTAATTGTAGCTAATGGAAGACTACTAACTTTTTTAAGGTACTTGCCATGGAGAAACAAAAAATTGTAGCTATGCAGAAAACCTAAAAATTTGTGCTACTGATAAGGAGGTAATGCGTGTATGAGCTTAATTGAACAGGTAAAGCATATTTTAGATAACTTGGACTCCCCTACCAAATTGGAACTAAGAGAGGCTCTTTTGGCTTTAGATATAAACTTTAATGATTTAAAACCACTATTGCAGTCAGCAAAAGACAAGCCATACTATAGAAAGCTTCTCTATCAAAATGATGAAGTAGAATTACTTGTTATGAATTGGTCAGCAATAGAGTGTGCTCCTCACGATCACGGTCATTCGCATGGATGGATTCAAGTAGTAAATGGTACAACTATAAATACGGTTTACGAAGTTAAAGAAAACCAAATGCCAGAAGAACTGTTTTCTCAGCATCAGGGAAAAGGTAAGCTTTTTTTTGCTCCCAAGAAAGGTGTGCACAAGATGAAGAGTGCTGAAGGCGCGGGTCTAGTTACTCTTCATCTCTACTCTCCCCCAATCAAGGAGATGATGGTTTACGATTTCAAAATATGCGCTGCTTGCATTGTATCCGATGATTGTGGCGCGTGGTGGCCAGATCATCTTCGTCAAAAGGTAAGAGAGATTCAATTAAAGAAGACAGAATGATGTTTGTTAACCCTTGGGATATTTCTCATACAGAAACAAAATAACTGCTTAGTCGAGTTAAAGGACGTGCATCACGAGGTTTTCTTGCTTACAGTTAGCTGTCTTAGCAAGAAAACTCCGCTAAACATCATTAATTCTATGCTAAATAAAAAAGACAGAAAGAGTCTACTTCTTCCTGTCTTTTTAGTCAATTAATCATTAACAACATGAGTTGTTTGCAGATGACTTTTCATTCACTCCAACGCTATCCTCAGTCGTATGAATCTTACTATCAGATTTCGTATAAAAGAATTCCCATTCGTTTCCGTCCGGATCTGTTACCCAAAACTTATCTTGCACAGCATAGCAGCAAGTTGTATCCATTTCTTCACGGGCAAAGAAGCCCTCTTTTTCTAATCGTGATTTGTGGGAATGGATTTCTTCAGGAGTTTCTACTTGGAAGCCGAAATGATTCACTTGATTACCCTTTACTTCGTCTCGTACGTTTAAAGTGAAATTTAATCTTGGCTCATCTACTAAGAATTTAGCGTAATCTACTTTCGTTTTCACAGGTTGAACGCCAAATACTTTTTGATAAAACTCCATGGACGCCTCTAGATTCGTGACATTAATTCCTACGTGAACATATTTCATTTATACTTCCTCCTTCGCATTATAAACAATATTATTTTAAGAGCATGAGCCGCTTTTACTTGTATCTTTTCTAAACAAGCAGCAAAGCTCCTCAGATAACAGGTGATTTACCTCTTTATCATTTAAATCATAATAGCTCCATGTCCCTTTCGTTTCTTTTGTGATAAGGTTTGCTTCTAATAAAATCTTTAAATGATAGGAAAGTTTAGATTGAGACATTCCAAAGCATTCAGTTAGATCACATACGCATGTCTGTCCTAGCTGGCAGAGCTCATACATAATTTCTAATCTCTTTTGATCAGCAAGGGCTTTGAATTTTTGTTCGTACTGTTTAAATGGGTGCTTTCCTTCCTTAACTGTTTCCATTGTCATTCTCCTTCATCAACTTTTTTTGATTTAAAGTTCGAAGTTTTCGGCAGCTTTTTTAAAGTTACGATATGTAGTTTCCCCTCTTAGCATAGGATCTTGATGAAAAAAACGCTGAAAGATTAGGTTTTGTGCTTCCTTATGGTCCATCCCTTGGGTGTTCATAACTAAATGAAAATAGGCTCGAAAGTACGTAACAGATAAGTTGCCAGAGTTATTGACTCTCACTGCGTTCACCCTCACTTTTATAAATCAATTTTTTTGATGTATTCATCATATCTGGAAAATTTAGATAAATCAAGGTATTAATCAATTTTTTTTGATTAATTTTAGCGTATATTTTTATTGAATATATAATAAAATAGTTATATAATTATATACGAAAACAAGGAGGTGAGTTAGATTGGACGGACAAACGCAAATAGAAATGGAAAAAGCAGCACAGATACTGAAGCTGCTTGGCGATAAAACAAGGTTATCTATGATGAAACTGCTCCAAAATAACGAATGCTGTGTTTGTGAGCTAGTTGAAATCTATAAGGCAAGTCAACCGGCTATTAGTCAACATTTACGTAAATTGAGAGACATCGAACTTGTAAAGGAAAGACGAAAAGGACATTGGATCTTCTATTCATTAAATAAAGAAAACAGCTATTATCAGTTTGTCCTTAATGTACTTGAATCTTTACCAAGCGAAGATGAACGATTAAAAGAATTAGAAAAGCAAGGATTACGTATTAATTGTTGCTAATAGTAGGAGGTTTGTAAAGTGGTATCAGTTATAGTAGCCTCCCTCATTTTCTTAGTGACATTGATTTTTGTCATTTGGCAGCCAAAGAACTTGTCTATTGGCTGGGCAGCATGTGGAGGCGCAGTACTAGCTCTTTTAGCAGGTGTGGTTGATTTCCATGACGTGCTAAACGTAACTCAAATTGTATGGAATGCAACATTAACGTTTATTGCAGTTATTATTATTTCCTTAATTTTAGATGAAATTGGATTTTTTGAGTGGGCAGCTTTACATATGGCACGAGCTGCGGGAGGCAATGGCATTCGCATGTTTGTGTATGTATCCCTACTTGGAGCTGTAGTAGCCGCATTATTCGCAAATGATGGAGCAGCCTTAATTCTAACACCTATTGTACTTGCCATGGTACGGGCACTGAAATTTGAAGATAAAATGGTCTTTCCTTTTATTATCGCCAGTGGATTCATTGCAGATACAACGTCGTTGCCTCTTGTAGTAAGTAACTTGGTCAACATTGTATCAGCTGATTTCTTTGGTATTCGCTTTTCTGAATTTGCATCACGTATGATTGTGCCAGATCTGTTCTCACTTTCGGCAAGTATTGTTGTCTTATATTTGTACTTTCGTAAAAGCATCCCTAAGAAATACAACTTAGATGACTTACAGAAACCGGCTGAGGCTATTAAAGATGAAAAAATGTTCCGTTTATCAGGAATCGTTTTATTCATTTTAGTTCTTGGTTACTTTATTGGTGAGTTTTTCGATGTTCCCGTTTCAATTATTGCAGGAATTATTGCCATTTTATTCTTAGGAATAGCGAGAAAGAGTCCTGCTGTTCACACTAAAAAAGTGTTAGCAGGAGCTCCATGGGCAATTGTTTTCTTTTCCATTGGTATGTATGTGGTTGTCTACGGATTACGTAATGTAGGGCTAACTGAAGTATTAGCAAGCCTTATTCAAACAGCGGCTGACCATGGATTGTTTGCAGCAACTATTGGCATGGGATTCATTGCAGCCATTCTTTCATCGATCATGAACAACATGCCAACCGTAATGATTGATGCTTTGGCCATTGATGCAACTTCTGCAACAGGTACAATTAAAGAAGCCTTGATTTATGCAAATGTCATTGGTTCGGACTTAGGACCAAAAATTACACCTATTGGCTCTCTAGCCACTCTCTTATGGCTCCACGTTCTTTCGACAAAAGGAGTTAAGATTTCTTGGGGAACCTATTTTAAAACAGGTATCATCTTAACCATCCCAACATTGTTTATTACGCTTGTTGGTTTATATATTTGGTTATCAATTATTTCTTAACACATTATAAAGGAGATTTTACACATGTCTAAAAAAACACTTTATTTCTTATGTACAGGTAACTCTTGCCGTAGCCAAATGGCTGAAGGATGGGCAAAAAAACATCTCAATAATGATGAATGGGATGTACGCAGTGCAGGATTAGAAGCTCATGGATTAAATCCCAATGCTGTAAAAGCAATGAAAGAAGCTGGTGTTGATATTTCAAATCAAACATCTGATGTCATTGATCCTGAAATTTTAAATAATGCGGATTTGGTCGTTACATTATGTGGCCATGCAGCAGATCACTGCCCAGTAACGCCTCCCCATGTGAAGCGTGAACACTGGGGATTTGATGACCCAGCAAAAGCTGAAGGAACAGAAGAAGAAAAATGGGCGTTTTTCCAGCGTGTACGTGATGAAATCGCTGAACGTATTCAGCGTTTTGCTGAAACAGGTAAATAATTAATCAAGAAGCAGTCTATTTGTATAGACTGCTTTATTTCTTCCTGAAATCTGTTTTATAGTAACTAGGAATATGAGGAATACGTCATTAGTCTAATCAGATTGGTAGATTCATGTACATAAAAATTTAAAAATGGTTCTTATTTAATTTAACTTATATGAAAGCATAAACTTACTTTTTATAAATATAAGATATTCTTTTAGCTAGTTTGTAGAAAAACTTTCACCTTTACAATTAGATGCATTTATTGTATGATTACACAACAGGAACATTTGTTCGATACTAAGGGTTTAGAGATGAATAAAGGAACACCAGAACAAACTAAGACAGTTAAACACAAAATTTTCTCGCACGGAGCAAAAACATTTGAGCCAACTCTTATTCTTTATCGAAATACCTTGGCGTTTATTGTAAACGTAATAACAATCGGAGGTTTCAAATTATGAATGATAAAAAAGCAGCACTAGATATGGCTCTAAAACAAATTGAAAAACAATTCGGTACAGGATCAATTATTAAAATGGGAGAAGGCACACATACAAAAGTTGAGGCATCTAGCTCAGGCTCATTAGCTTTAGATATAGCTCTTGGAATTAATGGTTATCCCAAAGGAAGAATTATGGAAGTTTACGGGCCGGAAAGTTCAGGTAAAACAACCGTTTCCTTACACGCAATTGCAGAAGTACAAAAAAATGGAGGTCGAGCTGCCTTTATTGATGCTGAACACGCACTTGATCCAGTTTATGCAAGAAAACTAGGCGTAGATATTGATGAGTTACTGTTATCTCAACCAGATACTGGTGAACAGGCACTTGAAATTGCTGAAGCATTAGTTAGAAGTGGTGCTGTAGATATTATTGTTGTTGACTCAGTAGCAGCATTAGTTCCGCAAAAAGAAATTGAAGGAGAAATGGGAGATTCTCACGTAGGTTTACAAGCTCGTTTGATGTCTCAAGCTCTTCGTAAACTATCTGGAGCAATCAATAAGTCTAAAACCATTGCCATCTTCATCAACCAAATCAGGGAGAAAGTAGGCGTTATGTTTGGAAATCCAGAAACAACGCCAGGTGGAAGAGCACTAAAATTCTATTCTTCCGTTCGTCTTGAGGTTCGCCGCGCTGAACAACTTAAACTAGGAAATGACATAGTTGGTAATAAAACAAGAATTAAAGTAGTCAAAAATAAAATGGCACCTCCTTTCCGCATTGCTGAAGTAGATATTATGTATGGAGAAGGTATCTCAAAAGAAGGAGAAATCTTAGATATCGGTTCTGAAGTAGACATTGTTCAAAAGTCTGGATCTTGGTTTTCATATAATGAGGAGCGTTTAGGACAAGGACGAGAAAACGCTAAGATTTTCTTAAAAGAAAACCCTGAAATTAGAGAAGAAATTAGAAAAAGAATTATTGATTTCAAATATAGTGATAATGTTAATAACAATAACAATAACAATAACAATAACAATAACGATAGCGAAAAAGAAAACCAATAAAAGTATAAAACACCTTTGCCACGGCTTGAACTGCCCCCCATTATTAGATAAAAAAACTCTAATGATTGGGGGGTTTTTATGTCAAGACTATTGATTTGCAACTAAGTAAAGAATATCTTATCGAAAACATCCCCATTTAGAGTCAGCGCTTCACTAAAACCTAAGGTCAGGTTTTCAAGTAGGTTTCGCGATATTTCAATGTTTTGTAATGAACGCGGAGCTTTGGATCCATAAAAAGCTATTGTATGAGCGTTTCCATTTTTATGTGCAGCCTTAATACCGAAAATATGATTATTAATAATTCGAAGGTTCTTTCCACTTCCCTCTACTAAAATACCACATGGTGTATTTTGTTCCTTAGAAGTAGAAAAATGACCTATATTCAAACCTTGAATTGTTATGTAGCTCTTATTTTTTAAAACTACAGCAATTTTTACATTTAAAACGGAAAGTGCTAAAGTAATGCTAGAATGTGGAGGTTTGAGAAATGAATAAGGAACTTAAGTTACGTCCTTTGGAAAGAGAAGATTTAAAATTTGTCCATGAACTCAATAATGATGCAAATATTATGTCTTATTGGTTTGAAGAGCCTTATGAAGCTTTTGTAGAGCTACAGGATTTATATGATAAACATATTCACGATCAAGGTGAGCGTCGTTTCATACTTGAAAAGGACGGGGATATGCTTGGATTAGTGGAATTAGTCGAAATTGATTATATTCATCGTAGAGCAGAGTTTCAAATTATCATTGACCCTACGTATCAAGGTCATGGTTACGCCATGGTTGCCACAAATCTAGCAATGAATTATGCCTTCTCGGTATTGAATATGCATAAACTTTACTTAATTGTAGACAAAGAAAATGAAAAAGCAATTCATATCTATAAGAAGGTTGGTTTTTCTATTGAAGGCGAGTTAAAAGATGAATTTTTTGTTGATGGAAGCTATCATAACGCTATAAGAATGTGTATGTTTCAAAAAGAATATTTACAAACAAAAAATAAAAACTAAGGTTGAACTAGTATAAGAGTGCTGGTCACTAAAAAAGTAATAAGTAATAAGTAATAAGTAACAAGAAGCACCTGCTATCAAAATAGTAGGTGCTTTTTAATAGTAGATAAGATATACAATCTTAATTACCATAATTAGAGCTGTCGGCATCCTTAAAAAATAAGGACTTTGAATTATAATTTAAAGCCCCTATTTTTAATAAGAAGATACATAATACCATTTTTTATGTACTTTTTTTATTTGTTTAAAGTCCCCGTTAAAATCGCTTTTTGAAGGCTTATTATCGTTTAGGTTATATACAAATCCCGAAAAGTTGTCTAGCATCCCACGATATGTAAAGAAACGAATTAATTTAGCTTTTCCTTTTGTTTCGACTGCGATGTCGCCTCCCGCCTTTAAACACTTGAGTATACTCTTTAGGTCATTGAATAAGTGACGGACTATCAGATACATTAGGTTTAATAACACCATTTTCTATTTTAGTTGCAACCTCTTCCCTCTTATCTTGATGGATTCTAAAGTTGAGATCTAAGTTGACTTGATTGAAATGTATTTTCTAATTTATTCGATTGAAAAAGTTGAGATAGCTCATTCAACATGATAACGAACTATTATTTAATGGATTTAGTTGCAATATAACAAGGCATATATTTGGTGATTTCCCCCTTATGGTGATGATCTTCATAAAGAGCTTGTAAGGTGAATCCGGCTTTTAGCTGTCCGCCCATTTGAGTTTCTAATGAATGGCTGAACTGTACACCGCCATTTTTTATAAGTTCTTCATCATTTTCCACCGTGTCTTTAGTTCCATCATAAGGTAATTTATTAACCACTTGTAATGCTTTCTCATCTTCTCCAAATAAATAAAGAGCAGGGTTTGCAAAGCCAGATAGCAGAACACCACCTTTTTTAAGAACTCTAAAACATTCTTGCCAAACGTGTTCAACATCTTGAATATAGCAGTTTGATACAGGATTAAAAATCATATCGAACGTCTCATCTTCAAAAGGAAATACCTTGCTCATATCTCCTTTAACTAAATCAATGGAATAGCCTTCTCTAGTGGACACCGTTTTTTCTAATTCTAATTGCTTATCAGAATAGTCAAAAACCGTAACTTCCGCATGTTGTGCTGCAAAGACTGGGCACTGCTGTCCTCCTCCGCTAGCAAGTCCCAATATTTTTGCTTCCTTAAATGGAATAAACCAGTTATGCGGAACAGGCTTACAAGGTGTTAAGTAGATATCAAAATTACCTTGAGTTGCATCTACAAAATCTTGATGATTAATAGCTAATGACCATTCTCCTCCAGCTGAAGCCCATTCATCCCACATTTTTGAGTTGATTTTTGCATAATTAGATTTTTGCGCCATAGTTAATCCCCCTTTACCTTTTGAATGTTTTGTTTAATTTTACCATGTTGCTAGAAGAATAATTTAGATGTACTAAATAATTTTTTCTGTTTCAGATAATTAATCTGTACTGGAGAAGTACTTAATAGATATTTTTTAAAATAAAAAACACCCTTTTGAAAAATCACAAGGGTGTTTGTATCTTACATATAAAAGCTTGTATATAAACAAGGTACGAGTTTTATTTTTAATGGCTTGTCTCGAAGCTTTCAGCCATCATTAGGTCATTTTTGTAGGCAGCCATTGCGAGTTCATATCGCACCTTTTGACCCGCATCTACAAAATCAGCTTCCTTCACAAGGCCTGATAATGAATATTGGTGACCTTTAAAACCTACGTTCAGTTCAGTAATTTGATTAAATTGAAAACTTTCTATAGGAATTCCATTCACATCTTTCAGCAAATAGTGGCCATATTTCTCGTTACATATTTGTGCTACCTGCTCCATTACTTTGAAAGCATCGTCCGGGTTTTGTCTATAGTTGAGAATAAGACTTTCATTTACCCGGCGTCTTCCTCGGGTTCCGTTCTGAAGTTCTGTAATGTTGCTATATGAGACGGTATAGAGGTAGCCGTCATACTGGCGAATCTTTAAGTAGCGCATCGTAATTTCTTCTATTTTCCCTTGACGGTTTCCGTTGAGAATAACATAATCTCCGTGGTGGATCTGGCGTTCAAACAAGTAAGTCAGTCCCATTATATAATCACGGATAATATGCTGGAGGATTATTGCCAGGGCACTGGCCAACACTACCGAACTAGTGAGAATCTTTCCGAAGTCAAAGAAATGGCTAAGCACATAAATAAAGAAAAAAGCCAGCCCCAATACTCTTGTGACCTGATTAGAAAAGTGCATGAGCGTCTCTTCTCGTTTTT
Organism: Priestia sp. SRI_019; assembly: GCF_057586255.1. NCBI lineage: Bacteria > Bacillati > Bacillota > Bacilli > Caryophanales > Bacillaceae > Priestia > Priestia sp. SRI_019. The sequence continues at coordinate 1,000,356 of NZ_JBYCZN010000002.1, forward strand.
CATCTAAAAAGCTCGTTTTATCAAAGAAAAGCTTAATGAATTTGCGAATAAAATAAACGATAAGTACAATCAGCAGCCCTACCGTTAAAACCTTTACGGGAAACTGCTGGAAAAATTCAGTAAAAACCAACTTACCCACTCCTTATTTCTAACACTATACCAAAAGAATGTACGTAAAGACAAAAATCTTCTGTTCTTCACAAACCTTAATGATAATAGCACGGTTTTATCAAAAAAAGAAGTGGTATCTATGCTTCTTGAGGGTCGGTATATTGGTAATAACCTCTCAATTAATTGAAATTAAAGGGTTAAGGTGAACTGTAATAGACTAATTTTCTTCGTTTTTTTGTAGACTATTCTTATATATCTTTTGACTTCCGTAGACTTTCCAATAAAGCCATTCCTATATTCTCGTCATCATTTCTGCCTAGTTTATAATTAGCTAAAACGACGGACGCAACTTTCTTTTCCTTATCAATTCCTAAAAAGGAGCTGAAGCACCCTGTTCCACCGCCGTGCAACACTACATTATTGTTTTTCTTTAAAAGCAACCATCCAAGACCCATATCAAACTTCTTTGTTCCATTACCGTGTTTTTTATGACATAAAGACAGATATGGTTTATCTTCGTACATATTTATTTTTGCGTATTTCAGTAAATCGTCAGCGGTTGAGGATACCGCCCCTGAAGGTGATATAAAATTTCCTTTGTCCCAATGCCAGTTACCGCAATCATTATTTTTGCGGTCATAACCCTGTAAATGATTATTTGAGCTGCCTAAACAAGTATCCTTTAGTCCAAGCTCATCGTGAAGAAAGTCATCCATAGTATCCCAATATCCTTTTCCCGATACCATTCCCAACACATACCCAATAAGTGAGATGCCGAAATTGGAATATCTCCATGAATAATCTACTTCTTTCAATTTTTTTCTTTCGATTAGCATCTTCATTTTGTTAAAATCCATATGCAACGGATTATTTTTGTTCAAATCACTTCCGCCAAAAATCAAACCTAAAATTATTTTAAAATATTCCCTTTTATTTAAAGGTAAGCTTCCTGAATATCCAGAAGAGTGAGTAGCGAGACGGAGCAATGTAGGATAATACATGTCTTCTTTAAGTTCTTTTATGTATTTTTGTATAGAGTCGTTTAACGACACCTTGTTTTCAAATATGCATTTTGATAACAGCGATACAGTAAAAGTTTTCGTAATAGAACCAATTTCATAATGATATTTTTTTGACGAGTCAATTTCACCGCTTTCATTATAGACTTTTATAATAGACTGATTGTCCGTTAAGTAGCCAACGGTTAGTTTCAAGTGCTTTTTTCCTTTACAGGTTTTATTAATTAATCGTAATGTTTCATCGCTGATTTCAAACATAATGATTGCTCTCCTTTATCCTTTATTTTTAAAATTTTAAAAAGATTAATCGATATGCTTTAAATTAGATTAGCCTCTCGAGTTTTTTTATATATTCTTTCTCATATTATCAATTGCTTGAACTCTTCGACTTTCAAGCTCTCTTATTACTCTCAACTGTAATTCAGTGTGATCTTCATCCATTTCTACGTTACTTTCTTCTTCAAACCCATCATGTTCTTCCCCATCAAAGCTATAAAGTTTCTTTAAAAGCTTCCACATTATTTCCAATTCTTCGGTTGAAAACTTGTTAAAAAGGTCTTCCAAAAAAAAAATTCCTTTTTCTGAAACAACAAGCAGTGCCTCTTTTCCCGCTTTTGTGATTTTCACGTTAACTGCACGCTTATCTTTACTGCTAGGAATTACGTCCACATAACCTTTCTTTTCCATAATAGTAATTAACTGTTTGACGCTTTGTTTTGTAGTTCCTAATTTTCTAGCAATATTATTCAATGTTGTTTCATCTTTAGGTAAATGAGCAATTGCCACCATCGCCATATGCTGTCTTGAAGTTAAAAGTTCAAGAGATTTATCACCCTTTACCTGGATTTTATTTGCCAGAGAAAATAAAGTAGCGTAAGTTTGCTGCATTAGAAAAAGCTCTTTATAAATATCCATATTCACCCTCCATTTTAGACAGTATATTGTCTAAAATAAGAATAGTATATTTTGGTAATTAAGTCAATGTACTGTCTATTTTAATGTTGACAATTCTAAGGAGGCTATTCTGTTACACTAAAGTAGGCAAAGAAATCATGATCGTTCGTAAGCAAAAGTTGTCCTTTCTTTATCCAATTAGATATACTAAAAAGGCACTCTAATTTAATACTACTCTTAAAAAATGTAAGAAAACCGATATGAAGTAAAGGAGAAAAGACATGAACCAATACACACAACCTTTAAGCCCTATCGCCTTCCATCTTGGTCCACTTGAAGTCCATTGGTATGGAATTATCATAGGAATAGGAGCTTTCTTAGGCTTCTTGTTAGCCTCGAAAGAAGGAAAGAAACGAGGGATTTCTTCAGAAACCATCTCTGATTTACTTCTGATAGCACTACCGATTGCTATCATTACTGCTCGAATTTACTACGTACTTTTTGAATGGAGTTATTATAAAGACCACCCAGGCGAAATTATAGCAATTTGGCATGGAGGCATAGCTATTCACGGTGGAATTATTGGCTCTGTATTAACAGCTATATGGTTTTGCAGAAAAAAGAATCTTTCTTTTTGGAAAATGGCTGATGTTTTAGCTCCTAGCTTATTATTAGGCCAAGCTATTGGCCGGTGGGGAAACTTCATGAATCAAGAAGCACATGGCGGACCTGTTACACGTCAGTTTTTAGAAACTTTGCATTTACCTGATTTTATTATTAACCAAATGTATATCCATGGAACCTACTATCATCCTACGTTTCTCTATGAATCAATTTGGAACATAATAGGTGTTCTTGTCCTAATCGTATTAAGAAAATCCTTGTTAAAAAGAGGCGAAGTCTTTCTTACTTACCTACTATGGTATTCCATAGGAAGATTTTTTGTAGAGGGATTGCGTACAGATAGCTTAATGCTAACTTCTCATATTAGAATAGCTCAGCTAGTTTCTTTCCTTTGCGTATTAGGCAGTTTGATCCTGCTATGGTATAGACGTAAAAAAGGCTTAGCAACTAGCAAGGCTGTCTCTCTCTCATAAGCACATATATTTTTGTATGGATTATTTTTTAAAGAATTAAAGGATAAAAACGTACAAAAGGAGCAAGTTGATTTTCAGTAACTCTGAAGATCAACTTGCTCTTTTTTTGTTTAATTTATTAATATTTTTAATCATAATCATGATTTATATATATTTTACTAATGATAAAGTGTCTTTTATAGTTAAATCATACACTTCTTGTGTGAAGCCGCGCTTGATAAGAATTCATATTGGAGATGAAATGTATGATAAATATAAATAAAGCCCAAAAGTGGACTCTATTCTTACGAACAAATGCCCGGACGTCATCTAATATTTCTTTATGGGCTGGAGGAATTGCTTTTACTTTTCTTTTTGCTTTACTTGCTTATGCTTAGCGAAAGTCCCGGGGTTTAATCAGATCGGTCCACTAGCCTGTTCAATTATAATGGCAGTAATCTATCGTCAAATTTGGGGATACCCCGAAAAAATAAGATCTGGAATTCAATTTTCTTCTAAAAAGCTGTTGCGTTATGCAATTATTTTATATGGATTAAAGCTAAATATTGATGTTGTTATTCATCACGGACTAGGATTGTTATTTCGCGATGTGGGAACAGCTGTATTTGCGGTTGTTTTAACAATTTTTCTAGCCAAATGGATGAAGGCTGATCGTGGTCTATCCCTTCTTTTAGGGATAGGAACAGGAATGTGCGGTGCGGCAGCTATCGCAGCTGTTTCTCCCATTATAAAAGCAAAAGAAGAAGATACAGCTATCGGAGCTGGTGTTATCGCTTTAGTGGGAACTCTATTTGCAGTTGGATATACAATTTTAAGACCTTATATACATTTCACAAATATGCAATATGGAATTTGGTCAGGCGTAGGTCTCCATGAAATTGCCCATGTAGCTCTAGCTGCAGCACCGGCTGGACGCGACGCCCTAGCTATTGGACTGTTGGCTAAGTTAGGTAGAGTGCTTTTACTTGTACCATTAAGCTTTATCTTAATGTATTGGATGAAGCGAACAGGAAAAATTGAATCTGGTACGAAGATTGAATTCCCTTGGTTTTTAATAGGGTTTATAACTATGAGTGTCTTTGGGAGTTATGTCGTAGGCAAGCACCTTATCATACCCAAAACGATCATGGCTGATATTTCAACTCTAACCACGTTTCTTTTAACAATGGCTATGGTCGGCTTAGGGTTAAATGTAAGTATGAAGGCTCTTCGAACAAAAGCATTAAAGTCGTTGATTGCGATGTTTATTACTTCTATACTCTTATCATTTCTTACGTTTTGGACGATGTAAAGACAAGTAAATTAAAATGATTAAGTAACAACTAATACTTCCTATACAACTGTTAATGTGAAAAAGTTTCTTATTTTTCATGTTTTAAATCTCTTCTCAAATTTATGGATTAATTATAGAGCAATCTAAACCTATAACGTAGATACTAATGGCAGTTCCCTCCCTAATAAACAGTTTCACTTAAAAAACAACCTTTATTGCAGGAAGTAGTGATGTAAGATGCGCTGTGTTTGTATATACTAGGGGTTGTACTGCTGAACTTGATGTTGTTTTAAGAGCATCAAGCGGATGAAAAGCCAAAGCATCTCCTACCCATGGAATACAGTAAAGCAGAGACACATTTGGAAAATACATTGACGCCTCTGAATCAGTCATGGTATAAACACAATAGGAGAGTTTAGTGCTTAAAAGCATAAAAGCAATAAAGTTTAGAATAATACATAAATAGACTACATAGGAGGAAATAAATACCATGGAACATAATAGCAAAATTATAGACTGTACCATTCGTGACGGAGGTTTAATTAATAATTGGGATTTTAGCGTTGAATTTGTGCAAGACTTATATAACGGCCTAAGCGCAGCCGGCGTTGAATATATGGAGATTGGTTATAAAAATTCACCTAAGCTTCTTCAAGCAACTGAGCCCAATCCATGGAGATTTCTTGACGATAACTTTCTCAAAGAAATTATCCCTGAGAAAAAATTCACGAAGCTATCTGCCTTAGTAGATATTGGGCGTGTAGATCCAGATGACATCCTGCCGCGTGAACAAAGTATGTTAGATATGATTCGAGTGGCATGCTATATTCGCGAAGTAGATAAAGGCTTAGAGCTTATAAAAATGTTTCACGATTTAGGCTATGAGACTTCACTTAACATTATGGCACTATCTAGCGTACCGGAAAATCAGCTTATTGAAGCATTTGAAATGGTAAAGAAAAGCCCCGTAGATGTTGTATATATTGTTGACTCCTTTGGGAGCCTAGACCCTGCGGATATTGAGCATCAAGTGAAAAAATTCCAAGCCATGATTCCTAGCAAACAGCTTGGGATCCATACACATAACAACATGCAGCTAGCTTTTGCTAATACATTAACTGCGATGCGTAATGGAGTTACATTCCTTGATTCATCTGTTTATGGTATGGGCCGTGCAGCTGGTAACTGTAACACAGAGCTGCTTGTTAGCTACATACCAAAACCAAGCTATGAGATGAAGCCGATTCTTGGCGTAATTGAAAAGCATATGCTTGAAATGCGTCAAAAGTGGGAATGGGGCTATATCATTCCTTACATGATTTCTGGTGTACTGAATGAACATCCACGTGTTGCTATGGCTTACCGTGATAGCGAGGATCGTGACAAATTCGTAGATTTTTATGACAAAGTAACGTCTCCAGAAGTTACTACGTCTCCAGCATCAAAATAAGTTAAAATGCTAAAAGTACCTCTGTTAATCGGGGTACTTTTTTGTTTTCGTACAAAAGCCCATGATTGTATAGCATATACTTAAACTTTGATACCCTCGATCCCGACAATTAGCTAAATGTAAGCAGTCGTGCTCTTCTTAAACTATTATTTATGTATATAAACCGGCGTTCCAATGGGAACTGCAGAGGAAAGTTCTAGAATATCTTCATTGTCCATTCTGACACATCCATGTGACATATCTCTGCCAATAGAAGCTGGATCATTAGTCCCGTGTATTCCATATGTAGGTTTTGACAGTCCCATCCATAAGGGGCCAAATACAGCTGGAGGAGTAGTATCTTTATTAATAATTTTAAATTTTCCAGTTGGAGTTGGAGTGATCATTTTCCCTACAGCAATAGGATATGTCTTTACTAATTTAGCTCCATCATATAGTTTTAATTGATGCTGCTTTATTGAGACATCTATCTTTTTTGCCATGGCAGTACCTCCAACTTCTTATAAGTTACTATACATGAAATTTTCTAGATTAATCCATAATAACTAATACTATTTATACCGTTCTAATAGTAAAAAATTTCTTTAAAAGCCAAGGCCCTGGAGTAAATCCAAGCGTTAATTGCCAAGCTCCTATTGCTTGCAAGCCGAATTGATGAACTAACACCATTTTTTCACTCATGCTTCTGACATCTTCAAACCATACTTCATGCATCTGCCCCGCTTGATCTTTGTACCGAAAAAACGGAGATTTGTACTCTTTTGAATATTGAATGGGAGACTGATATCTCATCGCTGTTTTGATTGCATTTTGATTGGATATAGCAGATGCTACTGTGCCAGACTTGTAAGGAATTGACCAGTTATATCCATACAAAGGGACTCCAATGATAAGTTTTCTTCGCGGAACGCTTTTTATTGCAAATTCTATTGTTCTTTTTACTTCAGTAATAGGTGCAACAGGCCCTGGTTCGCTGCCTGCATGATGCCAATCATATGCCATAATGAACATATAGTTAACAACGGCACCTATTCCCCCGTAATCATACCCTTTTAACCAAGGAATATCTTCGCTTGTCTTCGCTGGAACCGCTATGGTCAACACGTACCCTGCAGGTTTTAAACGTTCACCCAGCTGACGTAAAAATCCTGTAAAAAGATCTCTATCCTCGGCCTTTACACGCTCGAAATCAATATTCACCCCGCCGTATCCTTTTCTAGATACTAAATAAAAAATATTATTAACAAGATTGTTTCTGGCCTGAGGATTATTTAAAACTTGATGGGCAAGATCAGAACTAAATCCTTCAGAGGTTAGATTAGTAATCGTAACTAACGGTGTAACTCGGTTTTTCCAAGTCGTTTCAATCGCTACTAAATCGTTTAAATCGTTCATAATATCTCCATTGCTGCCAAAATGATATTCAAAGATAGAAATGGACGAGGAATAAGTTGCAAAATCAGTAATTAAATCGCGATCTAATTCTGGATTTCGAACCGCATAATACTCCAGTGTACCTGCAATATAGTCGGATATATTAGGGATTTTCATTTTCATTCCCACCTGCAAATAATTATAATGGACTGAAGGATTAGCTCTTTTTAATTGTTCTAAGGATACATAAGCTTTTTTAGCAATACTCCTCATCGTATCACCAGGTTGAACTGTGTATACATAAGAAGCTATAAGTAAGGCTTGACCTGGAACAATATTTGTTTCTTCTAACCCATTTACCCTCCTAAGCTGCGCAATGGGATAATCATATCTACTGCTTATTGAAGACAGGGTATCACCCCGTTGAACTATATGAACAAACATGTTTTCTCCTCCCATGTACTCTTTATTGAATTATGTTTTATTTCGTGACAAGTTTAAAGAAGCCATTCAATAAATGTATATGAGTATTGTTTGTATATATAACTGAGTTAAGTGAGGGGGAGTCTCTTTACACACTCCCTCCTCTATTGCGCCCCTCATACGGGTAGAAATGTTCCAAAGATTACATCAAAATCTATATATCATAAATGTATGCTTTTAGCATGCTTGAAAAAGGATGATTATTTGTCGGGTAGGATTAAGTTAAGAAATAAAACTATTTTAAACAATATAAACAACGCGGCGATTAATATTAGTCTTAATGAATAATTAAAATCGAAAAACCTTCTCCTCTGTTAGGTAGAAGGTCATTCGTGTAATTGAAATGTCAATGTAGTCTCTGTAAAAAAGAATTCAATTCTTTAAACGGAAGTAGAAGAATACAAGTAAATTTGAGTGACATGATTTATTTCAGAACCGGGCTTCCATACCACAGATAAATTAAAGTCCTTGACCTACTTTAACTTTATTTTCACCTGTACTCCTATAAGCCCATATGATAACCGGAATTAATATCAAAGATAGAATTCCTCCACTTAATGATAAAACGGCATAACTTGATTGAGCCACAACCATTCCGGATAAAGCTCCTCCGGAAGCTCCCGCTAAAGCAATTAAAACGTCTATAGTACCTTGTGTTTTCGCACGTGTTAATGGTTCTGTAGCATCCACTATTTGAGCTGTCCCGCTAATTAAACCTAAGTTCCATCCTAATCCAAGTAATGATAGAGCAACCACTAGAAGAACCATTGAATCACTCGGTGCCATAGCTGCTACCAGCCCAGCTAAAAGAAGGATAACTCCTGAAGCAATTGTCATTGCCGTTCGTCCAATTTTATCAATTAAGACCCCTGTAAATAATGAAGGAAGATACATAGAACCAATATGAAAGCCAATTACAACTCCTACTTCAGTTAGCCCGTGGCCATGATGTTTCATGTGCACAGGTGTCATCGTCATTATAGCGACCATTACAATTTGAGTAAGGACCATAACTGTGGCGCCAACAGCCACTCCTTTTTTGTTCGTTGATTGCTTAGCATTCGTTGAATTTTTTTGAGCGTTACGTTCTTGTTTATTCGCTTCTATTGTTCTTGCAATCAGTAACGGATCCGGACGCAGCATACCATAAAATACAAGACCAGCTACTATATATGCAACTGCTGCTAAAATGAAAGGCCCTGCAAGTGCTGGGACACCAATAGAAAGAGCAAAATTCCCCATCACATCAACTAAATTCGGACCTGCAACGGCTCCAAATGTAGTGAAAACCATGGCCACACTAACAGCGGTCCCTCGTTGTTTTGCTTTGGCTAAATCTGTTCCTGCATAACGCGCTTGTAGATTAGTAGCTGTTCCTGACCCATAAACGAGGAGCGAAAGAAAAAGAAGAAAAACACTATTAAGAATGGCAGAAAAAATAACACCAATTGCTCCAACTCCCCCTAGAATAAAACCCGTCGTAAGTCCTGCACGACGCCCTTTTTTTTGAGAAAGCTTTCCTACTAACCAAGCAGCTCCTGCAGATCCTAAAGTAAATAGAGCCGTCGGTACTCCTGCATAGGCATCTGTACCAAGCATTTCTTGTGCAATAAGTGCACCGACAGTAACTCCTGCTGCCAATCCTGCACCGCCAAAGATTTGAGAAACACTTACAACAAATAAGGTTCGTTTATATAAAGCTTTTTGTTTCTCTGGTGAATTAACATATTCTTGTAAACAAGTTGATTGGGTGTCTGAAGCTTTTACATGATCCTCGTTTACCATCATAACCTTCCTTTCAGAAAACTCATTCTATTTTTAAAAATATTATTACTAGATTTGGATTATCATAACACGCATAAAAAAACCATACAATATTATAATTGTATGGCAAACAATATTATAAATGGTCGTTAAGTAAACGTTTAAGGATAATCAATCCTTGCTCAAGCTCTCCAATTGTTTTCGGTGCACAGACAGCGATCCTTACAGCTCTGTCTGGACAACTGTTTCCCACTACAAAGCGTTCTGCTGCATACACTTGTACGCCCTGCTGCTCAGCTAATGTTTCAAATTCAGCGCCTGTAATCTTTTCTGGTAATAGTAACCAACGAAATATACCAGTTTCCATACCTAAACACGTGTAATTTTCTAAATGTTGATTTGCAATTCGATTTCTGAGAATAGCTTGTTGACGATGATTCTCTACTAAGGGTTCAAATTGATTTGACACAATAATACGTGCTGTTAGCTCTGCTAATAATGGTGAAACTGATATATTTAAATTATAAAGTGCTTTTGAAATAGGCTCTTTAAATCGACTAGGCGCTGCTACATATGCTAGTCGTAACCCTGGTGCTATTGATTTTGATAAACTCGCAATATAGATGACTTGTTCTGGTGCATATGATGCCACTGCTGGCATTGGTTGCTCATGATGGAGATGATACGTTGCATCTTCAATAATAAATTGGTTATATTTTTTTGCAATGACGGCAAGCCTTTCTCGGTTTTCAACAGACATACAGCAAGCAGTGGGATTATGGTAGTCTGGTATCAAGTAAATGCCTTTAATATTATCATTTTTACATGCATATTCAAAAGCAGTTGGACTCATTTCATAATTCTTTGATTTTATCGGTACTAATTGTACACTAAGCATAGCTGCAACCGTTTTTAAACCTGGATAAGTGTGATGATCAACCCCGATGCGATCTCCAGGCTGACAAAGACTCGCTAGTGTTGCAGCAATTGCATTTTGTCCTCCATTTGCAAATAAAATGTGATCAACTGTTGTTTTGAATCCGCCTCTTCTCATCAGCTTTACAGCTGCATCTTTTTGCCAAAGACTTTCACCTGGCCTCCCATAACTAAACCACTTTTCGTAATCAGTCTCTTGTAGCATATCTTTTAGTTGAAGGAGAAGCGGCTCGTATGAATCATTGTCTGGCAGTGTCGCTCCCATTTCAATTAAGTGGCTAGGCTTTATATCTTCGAGTAAATACGCATTCGATAACGCATCATACGATACGAATGTACCACTTCCAACAGTAGCACTTAATAAACCCTTTAGCTCACACACTTTAAATGCTTTTGAAATCGTACTCAAATTTAAATCTAAATAATCGGCTAGCTCTCTCTGTGGAGGAAGTTTTGTTCCTGGTAATAAAACTCCCTTGATAATATCCTCTTCCAATTGGCCTGCAATAGCTTGGTAAATAGGCTTTCTTGTTTTATCAACAGATGGTTTCCAGCTCATCGGATAATTTTCAAACGAATTAATTGGCATAGTATCCATCCTTTTTTCACACAATTATATACTTGTACTGTTTATATCACAATTATCATTATTAATAATTTTCGAGAATCTATGGTTTTTGAGACTTGATTATGATCAATTATTTTAACGATTAAATCCAATTGCTCATAATTTTCTACACCTTTTTCTCATGTTTCTAAGCCTCTTGTGATTACTGCGGAGAAAAATTTTTGTCCTACTGCTAGGAGTTAATAGAGGAGAAGCACATGCTGGAGGTACCAACTCAAGCATGTGAAATATCTTAACCGTACCCTAGACCTAGAGCAGGATCATCAGGGGATGATATTTTTAGAAGCTATCTCCTATTCAATAAAGGAGCCTTTTGTAAAGAGGAAGTCAGTTCTTTCTTAAACTTTTTAAAATTTTTTGACCCTAAGGGGGCTTAAAAAAAATCTATTTTTCAGTCTAACTACTGATGAATTTATACAAATCTTTAACTACTGTTGTAAATAAACGTTTCCATTTTAACTTGTGTTTCTTTTATTTATTTCTTTTTTTCCATTTTATAACCTCGATGTTAACACCATGGTCTTCTTGAGATGATATGGTGAATTCGTCCATTAATTTTTTTACCCCTGATAAACCAACGCCTAACCCTCCTGACGTTGTATAGCCACTTTCCATCGCTTTTTGAATATTTTTAATGCCTGGTCCTTTATCTATAGCAATTATTTTTAGTCCTATTTCAAGTTGATTCTCTATTATTTCCATTATAATTTTTCCCGTAGTGGCATATTTATATATATTTCTGGACAATTCTGAAATAGTCGTAATAATTCGGGCTTGATCGAGTGTGCTGAAGCCTAAGCAGTTAGAAAACATTCGCCCTTTCTGACGCGCTTCTACTATATCCACTTCAGTGTGTATCTCAACAGTTAAAGGTTCCTTTCCTTCATCCGATTGAAATAGCATAAGTATCACCACTTTCTTTATTTTAATAGTAGTAAAAAAATAATAGGCCAAAAAGAAAGGTTATATAACCTTTCTTTTTGGCCTACATCTAGTTCAGTGCCTAGCTTATCAGTGCCGTTATGAAGTTGGGTTTAAAATCAGAAGAATTGTACTTTTATCTTTATGAAAGTCCCATGCTACTAGTATATCTGTTACCTTTGAATCTAAAATTACTTCTAACGATTGACTATGTTCATAAAGTAGCCTTTTTTCGAGATTTCTTTTAGCCAATGTAAGGTTTTCTTCAAATCCTAGTTGAACTAATTCTTTCTCTATAGTTACCATAATACCTTCCCTGATTATAAGAAGTGTTCTCTGATCTAATAGATAAGAAGAAACATTGTGAGGGAACTTTTCTGCTTTTTGAGTTACTTCCTCAACTTCTTTATGCAGCAATTTCTGATTTTTATAGGAATGATTAGCTATGTTTTCTTTATTAGAATGGATCATGATAAACATCCCAGACTGCAGCTCTAAATTCCAATCATAATAAAATTCTTCAATATCTAAATGTATATTTAATTGTATATATCCTTTTATCTCTTCAATTAAAGTCTCCATTAACAAATCACGTGTTTTTTGAACATAGATAACTTGTCCCTTGTCTAACAAAGCCTTTTCTAAAGGTAATAAAAAGGTTTTAAAATAAACGGTTATAAAAGGAGGAGAAATGACGGTGAACACACCTCCAGGACCTCTTCCAAAGTTTTCACGAAGTAACCTTCCCATATAGCTACTTAATTCTTTTTCCAGTTTCGTTTTATCCATAGATGGTGCACCTAGTTTCTAGTTTCATAAGGTATACTATTCGTGATGTTTTATGAAAAATCCTTCTTCATCATAAGATCATTTTCGGTAAGAAGATTCACTTTTCACAAATTGCAAATGAGGCATACTAGTATATCTTTAATAGATTGGTTTCTGTTTACCTTTGTATTTTTTGTGTTTAAAGATTCTTCTTTTATTTGAAATTCCAATTTTATTTCCATAGATAATAGTACTTAAAAGTAGTATATCCTTGCTAATTTCTTCTTTGTATAATTCATTGTCATACTTTTGGTAATCCTGCAACAATTGACGAAGCTCTTTTATAAACAATACGATCTCATGATTATCAGCCATCCCGACCAAATCCTTTCTGTTGGCACATCCTATTTTTAGGTGCTGTTTTAGGGAATTATTCCGTTACAAAAGGACTTACTCTTTTTAGACAACAAAAATAAGCCGAAAAAGAAAAGGTATGAGCTTTTCTTCCTCGGCTTATGTTTGGCACAGTGTGTCCAATTCATTACTGCCTCATTACTTTTTTGGTTTTAAAATAAGCGTAATAATACTATTATCCTTTTCAAAATCCCAATCCACAAAAATATCAAGAATGTCGGCATTTAATATCTCATCATAGTCATCGTTTTGTCGTAAGATTCCTTTTTCCAAAGGACGTTTAGAGATGCGTAAGGTGTCATCAAAACCCAACGAAATTAGCTGTTTTTCAATAGCCACCAGTATTCCTTCTCTTACGATGACCAATGTACGATCACTTAATTTATATGAAGAAATTTTTTCAGGCCCTTTTTGTGCAATCTCACTCATCTTTATAATGCGATCATGAATTGCTTGTTTTCCTGGGTAAGGGTCGCCCTCAGTCAAATCGGCTTTCAAATCGTCTAAACAAACTCCCACAAAAATTCCGGAGTGATGATCTAAATTCCAATCATAATATAAGTGCTGAATGTCAAGGTCTGTAATCCCTTTAATTTGCCCGGTAATTTGAGGTTCAAGAGTTTTTACCAACAGCTCTCTTGTAGTCATCACTTGAAGTTCTTCATTCTGATTTAACAGTACTTGTTCCATCGGCGATACAAAGCCACTGACATAAATAACAACATAAGGTTCATATATCGTAACATGAACAGCCTCGGGACCTTTTCCAAAGTTATCTCGTAACAATTTGCCCAAATTATTCGCCAGCTTTGTTTGCTGAGCTTTAATATCCATATTTTTTCATCCTTTATTAAGAAAGAAGCATCATATCCTCTTTCCATCATTTTATTGTACCATTACGAACGAATAATTTAAATATGCAGAATAAACAAAAAATAATTATTACAATATGTTTAACCTAATTATAGACGTTCAAAACCTCTTCTTTCTATTGCTTAGGAAGTATTTTGAATGTCACCGGAAAATACGAATCCATTAGATTCGTATGGCTGTTTTCAATAAAGAAATTTATTATGCGATGATGAATGGAATTTTTTTATTCAGTCGGGACAGATAACGAATTTTTTAATTTCTTAGCAGAAATCTATATATTTTTAGAGCGAGGACAATTGTTTGTAAAAGAGAATTAAGCTTTGGAAACGTGCAAAAAAGCCAAAGCTTTCTTAAAAAAGCGCTTGGCTGCTTACTTATTTCTTGCTTTACTTAAATAAAAACCTACTAATCATTTAACAGACCTTTATTAAGAAAGAAAGCCGTCCTCCCTGGCTGCTTTCTTTCTTAATAACCCTATCTATTTAAGAGAGTAGCAGCACCGTTAGTATATCCGCTTTTGAAGGATTCCCTCATGAATGAACCGGAGCTATCTTGTTATAATTTTTTCAGCCTTCTCACTTTAGCTGTAACAATTTTTTATTTAATTGAGGAGTGTACATAACTAGGAACCCTGATCGCCCGATAGTATAGATGATGAAAGCCAGCCATAGGCCATGATTATGCCAGATAGGAGTTGCTGTAATCTGTATAATGATATAGACAATCATCGCGTAAATCATAGAATTTCGAACGGGAGCAATTTCAGTTGCTCCTGTAAAAACCCCATAAAGGACAAGGCCAAAACAAGCAACAAAGGGATAGATGATAAGCCATACTCCATACGTAAGTGAAAGTTCAATCACATCAGGCAAATTTGTAAATAGCCCAATAACCTGCTCTTGAAAAAGTGCATATAAACTGGCTATAGTAACTGCTGTTATTACCGACCACTGTCTAGATAAAGTAAGTATTTTTTTATATAGCTCTTTATCATTTGAACCTACTGCTTTACCAACAAGAATACTGGAAGCATTAGCAAATCCATCAAAGAAATAAGCCATTATGTAGTGGATTTGAAATAATACAGCATTTGCAGCTAGAAATTCTGTACCAAACGAAGCACCTTTTGCTGTGAACATATTAATAACGACCAGTAAACAAATAGTACGAATAAACAAATCCTTGTTAACATTAAACATCCTCTTCATAGAATTTGTATTCATAAGTGCCTGAATCGATGGCATTTTCCATTTAAACGGAGATGCTTTCAAAATGATGAATACTCCTAATATGAAGGCCGTAACTTCAGCAATCAAGGTTGCTGTAGCAACTCCTTGTACATCAAAAGAAAAAACATGGACAAAAAGAATAGCTAAAAACATATTCAAAACATTTGTAATTATCTGCAAACATAGAGATTCTTTAATCTTAGCCATTCCCATTAACCAACCAAGAATCACATAGTTCATCAGTGTAAAAGGTGCTCCCCATATTCTAATCCTAAAATATTCTACTGCAAACCTACTTACATCAGCATCAGGAGAAATTACTAGGAGAGCCGCATGTTCAATCGGCCATTGTAAAAGAATAAAAAGCAGCCCTACTATTACAGCTAATAAAAATGGCCGGGATAAAGCAAGTACTCCCTGATCTGGATCACTGGCCCCATTTGCTTGTGCGGCAAAGGCGGATGTACTAACTCTTAAAAAGCCAAACACCCAATATAACGTATTAAAAATAAGAGTTCCTACCGCAACTCCTCCAATATAAGCTGGAGCTGGAAGTTGCCCTACAACAGCAGTATCAACCGCACCTAATAAAGGCGTAGTCATCGTTGAGATTGTCAGGGGAATCGCCAAAGTAAGATACGTACGATGATTCATCCAACCGGCCTCCTTCTATCATTTTGAGTTAAACACAAAAGCAATAGCCTCGATTACGTGGATGAAATCGAGGCCTTTAAATACATGGGTATACTTTTAAATTAGATATGATTATTTCTTGCTCTAATTGAACGAAAACGCGGATGCTCTGCAAGTATAGAACTTCTCATCTCTTTTACCACAGGATTGTTTGAAGTAAAGAACTGATTTTTCGAATTATAGTATTCGATTAATTCTCCTTTTTCTAATACACCTAATGTATCGCTAATCATATGAGCAGCTTTGATATCATGTGTAATAAAAAAATACGACAGACCAAAGTCTTCTTTTAACTCCTTTAATAGTTCTAAAATGAGAGTTTGCGTAACCATGTCTAGACTGCTTACAGATTCGTCTAAAACAATGAGCTTTGGCTTAAGAGAGACTGCCCTTGCAATATTGATCCTTTGCAGCTGACCGCCGCTAAATTGATGCGGATATTTTTTTAAGTCTTTTTCATCAAGCCCTACTCTTTCTAATAACTCAATCACGGTTCGTTTTTGTTCAGCCAATGTTAATTTTTCATAGTTTTCTAACGGTTCTGCAATAATACGTTCAGCCGTCATTCGGGGATTAACTGCTGAGTACGAATCTTGAAAAACAACTTGAAGATCACGCCGAATTTTTTGGCGAGTATATTTATCTACAGTATAGATGTCATGTCCTTGAAAAAGAACCTGTCCATGCTGTGGCTTTTCCAAGCCGAGAATTACTTTTCCTAAAGTACTTTTACCGGCTCCACTCGTACCAAGCATTCCTAAGCATGTCCCTTCTTTAATAGAGAAGGAGATATCAGAAAGTACTTTCTTAGAACGATTTTGCCATTTGAAAAACGTTCGGTTTCCGTAGCTATGAGTGACTTCATTTACTTGTAATAAACTCACTTGTTCACCTCTTATAAAATGCTTTTTACATATCAAATTAAGTTGATCACAGGTTCTTCTAAATATAATGCTGGTCTTGCATTTAGCAGTTTCTTTGTATACTCATGCGTTGGTGAATCAAATAGCTGAAATACACCTGCTTTTTCTACTATTTTCCCATGTTGCATAACGGCTACTTCATCTGCCATTTCAGAGATAACTCCTAGGTCGTGAGAGATTAATAAAATTGCTGAACCATATTCAGAACGAATTTTATCTAAATGATGTAGTACATTCTTCTGATTGTTTACATCTAACGCGGTTGTCGGTTCATCTGCAATAATAATAGCTGGATGCAGGCTTGCGGCAATAGCAATCATTAATCGTTGAAGCATACCTCCACTCAGTTGAAAAGGATAGTATTTCAAAAGCTTGTCAGGGTCAGGTAAATTCACTTGTTTCATTGACTCAACGGCAAGCTCTTTTGCCTGTTTTTTATTCCAATGCGTATGAGAGCGAATAGTCTCAATAAATTGGTGTCCAATAGTAAAAACTGGCGTAAAAGCATTCATCGGGTTTTGCATAATAAAGGCTATATCCTTTCCACGAATCTTACGCATTTCTTTCTCAGCTAAACCATTTAATTCTTGGCCTTTTAGCGTTATGCTCCCTTCAATTGTTGTTTCCTTACGATTGAGGAGCTGGAGAATGGACATGCTTGTAACGGTTTTACCACAACCGCTTTCACCAATAAGACCAAGAATTTCCCCAGGCTTCAGTTCAAAATTTATATCTTGAACAAGAGTTGCAACACCATTTTTTGTTTTTATTTGAACACGTAAATCTCTAACTTGTAAGACTTTTGACTCTTCTGTTCCCAACTTTCTTCATTCCTTTTCAAAATCGACGTTTGACACCGTAACGTTCTGATAACGATTCGCCTAATAGATTGAATGTAACAATAACAAGCATAATAGACAAACCTGGATAAAGCATCAGTTCTGGATTCGTCCGAATATATGATTTTCCTTCGTGAATCATTGCTCCCCATTCAGGTGTAGGAGACTGGACGCCCAATCCCAGAAAAGACATAGCAGATATATCCATGATAGCCCATCCCATTTCCAACGTACCCATTACAACAAGCGGAGGTAACACATTGGGGATAATATGATTTTTAATGATCTTCCATTGAGAAGAACCGCTGATCTTCGCAGCGGAGATGAAGTTCTGTTCTTTCAAACTAAGGACCATTCCTCGGAACATTCTCGCGTAATAAACCCATTGTACAAGCATCAGCGCTAAGATTACTTGTGACAGTCCAGGCCCAAATATACCAACCAATCCTAATACAAGAATAAGGCTTGGAAAAGCCATAACACCATCGCAAAATCTCATTAAAACATGATCAATCCAACCGCCTTTATAACCTGAAAACGTTCCAATAATTAAACCAATTGCTAACGATGAAATGAAAATAAGTATAGCAAAACCTAATGAGATGCGTGCTCCATATAAAATACGTGACAAGTTACATCTTCCTAAATGATCAGTTCCTAATGGAAAATCCCAGCTTGGAGGCTGCAATTTATAAGCTAAATTGACGGCAATGGGATCATTTGGTGTAATCCAAGGGGCCAATATGGCGATGATAAAAAGAATACCTAATATTGTTGAACATATGGGAATTACTTTTTGACTTTTAAATATCGTACGTATACTTGTTATCATCGATGCTGTCCTTCTTTCCTGGAAATACGCGGGTCTATATACATTTGAACTATATCTACAATTAAATTACTCAAAATAAACAAACTGGCTGCTATTAGCACGTAGCATTGTATAACAGGTATATCACGATTAAAAATAGCTTCAATGAAATAACGCCCAAATCCAGGCCAAGAAAAAACCGATTCAACGATAATTGTGCCCGTAAGCAATTTTCCAAGATTCATTCCAAGCCCAGTTATCATTGGGGTAATAGCAATTCTCAGCACATGTTTTGTCATAATCGTTTTTTCTTTAAGTCCTCTAGTTCGAGCAAATAGCACATATGGTTGTTGCAAGTTTTCAAGAACACTCGCACGTAACAATCTTGTATACATTGCTATTAAAGGAAGAGCTAGCGTAATGGAAGGCAGTACAAGATGCTGCCATGTCCCAATTCCCTCAACTGGAAAAAGGTTAAGCTTAACAGAAAAGAAAAAAACCAATATATAGCCCAGCCAAAAAGTTGGAATAGATGCACCAAAAAAGGAAATTAAACGACTAAAATGATCAATAGCGCTGCCCTTCTTTACTCCCGCTAGGAATCCAAGAGGCACGCTGACGAACACGGCTATTAATATACTCGCTATAGCTAGTTGGATGGTCGCTGGTATTCGATATATAACTTCATCCCAAACGGGCATATTCGAAACATAAGATATGCCAAAATCAAGTTGGCATATCTTCATAATAGAGTTTGCATATTGAATAAAGAATGGCTGGTCTAAACCAAACTCATGTCTTTTTTGAGCTAAAATCTCATCAGTCGGTTGGATATGTGCTGCTGTTAAATAAGCTTCAGCTGGATCCACCGATGAAAGGTGAACCATTCCAGTCGTGAGAAGTGCGGCCAAAAGAAACACTGGAATGATGGACATAATTCGTTTCAGTATATAATTGCCCATGAAAACCTCCTGCTAGTTACTGTTTGATGCTAATTCCTGTGAATGGATTCTCGTCACGATTAGCAGGGAAATTAAAATTCGTTACATTCTTTTGATAAATGGCTGTTTTCTTCATATATGAAATAGGAATAATAGCTCCTTGGTCTTGTATTGACTTTAAAATAGACGAATAAAGCTGTTGGCGCTCTTTTTCATCTGTTGTTTGAGGAACCTTCGCCATTTGTTTAATTAATTCATCTTTATTTGGGTATGCTGAAATAGCTTCATTAAATCCATACCCTTTTGATGAGACAATGTTTAAAAATGTATGAGGATCATAAGGTGCACCAAAATTACTATAGAAATTAATATCAAATTTATTATCTTTAAATCTTTGAACTTGGTCTGGTAGTTCAACTCCCTCAATGTTTAATTTCACACCAATTGCCGCCCATTCAGATTGAAGAGTTTCGGCCATTGCCTTTTGAATTGATTCTGCTGAATCATACATTAGGTCAATTTCAAGTAACTTTCCATCCTTTTCACGAACTGTTTTTCCTTTAGGGAGTTTCCATCCTGCTTTGTTTAGTAAGGCCTTTGCTTTTTCTACATTATACTTTACCAACTTCGCATCAATATCTTTCGTGTAAGGTAAATTTGTAGGTAAGATATGGTCTGCTTTTTCTTCTAAACCTGAAGTCACTCCTTTAACCAACGCTTCTTTGTTAAAACCATAATGCAGGGCTTGCCTTACACGTTCATCTGAAAGCTGTTCTGTTTTTGTATTCATAACAAGCTGTCTTGTGGCAATTGGTTCAGAAACCCTAGTTTCATATTTTCCAGTAGACTTTAATTGCTTAAACGTGTCTAGACTGACAACTCCTTCTCCATAAATCATATCCAAATCACCTTTTTCAAATGCGAGTACTCTCGTTTCCGCATCTGGAATAACTTTCACTTTGATTTTTTCTACTTTTGGAAGCTCTCCCCAATAATTTTCATTGCGTTTATAAATAGCATATTCGTCTGCTTTGTACTTTTCTAAAATCCATGGACCTGTACCTACGGGTTTAACGATACCTTTTGAAGTATCACCATCTTTAGGAAAACCAGCTTCCCCCAAGAAACGAACTGGTCGAACCACAGCTAGCTCTTGAATTGTTGGGTAATATGGTTCAGTCAATGTTAATTTAAAAGTATTTTTATCCACTACTTCTGTCTGAGCTATTTTTGTAATGAAACCCAACCAACTATGTAATTCTTTATTATTCAAAATAGTGTCAAAATTCTTTTTAACAATTTCTGCATTAAAATCTGTTCCATCGGAAAATTTTACACCTTCACGCAAATGAAACGTGTATACTTTACCGTCCTCAGAGATTTCCCATGACTTAGCTAGACTTGGTTTTATCTTACCGCCAGCTTGATAGCTTACTAACGGTTCATACACCATAGATTGAGCAAATAATTGTGAAGGGTTGTAGACATGTGGATTCATTTCCCCTACATCTCTCGGCCAAGCAATCGTAAGCATATTATCATGACTGCCTTTCGCTGTTGATTCTCCATTATTATTATTTGAACAACCAACTAATAATGTTGACAAAATTAAAATAAACACAAATGTTAACTTAATTTTCAGACTAATTTTCCCCTTAGACATAACGGTGTCTCCTCCTACTTGATGTTGATAATCGTTTTCAATTGTAAGCAGGATTTGTATTCTTGTCAATGTAATATTGAAAACTTTATTTTCAATATTGTTATCTATCTGTGAAAGTAACTTTTCCGGACGGAATGCTTGCCCTTTTTAAAGAAAAACCCCTTGAGATTTAAGAAAAAATCAAAAGACTTGAGTATTTAAAAATTGTTATACAAACCAAAGTAATGTAATTACTTTTCTCTGCTAATCACGTGCTTTTTCTTGAGTGTAAATCAACTCTTAAAATCATCTAATCTAGTGAAAAATTCCTGAAGGAAATCATAGAATAACTTTTCTGTTGGAAGTAGTGCTCGCTCCTTTGGGGTAATAACGCCTACAGTCCTTGTTACGTTTGGTTCCACCAATGGTATTTTAACTGTTGAGCGCGGCAAGCTATCGACTAGCGTGACTTCTGGCATGAGTGTTACACCTAAACCAGCAGAAACTAACCCTTTCAACGCATCGATGTCATCCCCCTCAAAGGCAACATTTGGTGTGAAGCCAAGATTTTGACAAGCATTCACAACGATATCTCGAAAGACAAAACCCTCAGGTAATAAAACAAACGGTTCGTCTACTAGTTCTTGAAGTTTTACGGAGGATTCTTTTGCAAGGCGGTGGTGAATTGGCAAAAGAGCCACAATATTTTCCGTAAATAAAATTTTTTGTTCAAGTTTTTTTTCTTTGAGAGGAAGTGGACCTATCAGACCAAGATTAAAATCTCCTTTAATCACACCTTCAATTAATTCCTGGTAAAGCGCTTGTTTTAACTGAAATTTTGCTTCCGGATAGCGCAATCTAAATGCATAGATTACAGTTGGTAATGTATACGCTGCTAAACTTATCGGAAAAGTAATGCGTATTATTCCTTTTTCAGGATCTAAATATTCCTTAACCTCACGTCTCGCATCGTCTATCACATTCATGGCATGTTTCATTCGTTCAAAAAATATTTTTCCAATTGGCGTTAAATGTACCCTCCTTCCTTCTCTGATAAACAAATCAACTTCTAATTCATTTTCTAAATTTACAATTTGCCGACTTACCGAGGATTGTGCTACATGTAAAGAATGGGCGGCTTCAGTTACGTGTTCGCGTGTAGCAACCTCCATAAAATAACGGATTTGTCTAAAGTCCATTTTATATCCTCCTTATTAGTTAATGCATAAAACGCATTGATATTATCGTTTCTTTATATTGATTCGATCATTATTTCAATTATAAAATATTTTATAATAACAACCCTAAAAAATTGCGACGAATTTTTTAAATTTTCATTATAAATCAATAAATAGGAGAAGGATAAGTATGATAACAATTGAAAAAAATCAATCGGCGAATACAGAAAGCGTGCAGAATTATGTTAATCAAGTATTTGAAACAGTAAAAAAACGAAATCCAAGTGAAAGTGAGTTTCATCAGGCAGTCAAAGAAGTATTCGATTCTTTAATACCTGTTCTTATTAAAAACCCTCAGTATATTAACCAAGCTATTCTGGAGAGAATCGTTGAACCTGAGAGAGTCATCTCTTTTCGTGTACCTTGGGTCGATGATATCGGAAATGTTAGAGTTAATCGAGGGTTTCGCATCCAATATAGTAGCGCAATTGGTCCATATAAAGGCGGATTAAGATTTCACCCATCTGTCAACGCAAGTATTATTAAATTTTTAGGATTTGAGCAAATTTTTAAAAACTCTTTAACTGGTCAACCAATTGGCGGCGGTAAAGGTGGTGCTGATTTTGATCCTAAAGGAAAATCAGATGGAGAAATAATGCGTTTTTGTCAAAGCTTTATGCTAGAACTTAGCAAATATATCGGACCTGATACGGATGTTCCTGCAGGTGACATTGGTGTAGGAAGTAAAGAAATTGGCTTTTTGTTTGGGCAATATAAAAAAATGCGTAGCACCTTTGAAGCAGGCGTTCTAACAGGAAAAGGCCTTAGTTATGGTGGAAGTTTGGCTCGTAAAGAAGCAACTGGATATGGAACAGTTTACTTTGTTGAAGAAATGTTAAAAGATAATAATCTCAGCTTTAAAGGCAGTACAGTTGTTGTGTCAGGGTCAGGAAATGTCTCAATTTATGCAATTGAAAAAGCGATACAGTTAGGGGCTAAAGTGGTTGCGTGCAGCGATTCAAATGGTTATATCTATGACAAAGATGGTCTTAACTTAGAGACAGTTAAACGTATTAAGGAAGTAGAAAAGAAACGCATAAGTACTTATGTAACTGATCATCCCGAAGCGGTTTACGTGGAAAGTTGTAATGGGATTTGGACAGTACCATGTGATATTGCTTTACCATGTGCTACTCAAAATGAAATCGATCAAAACTCTGCAGAATTATTAGTTTCCAATGGAGTAAAAGCAATTGGTGAAGGTGCAAATATGCCATCTGCATTAGAAGCTGTCGAGATTTTCTTAGAGAACAATATTTTATTTGCCCCTGCTAAAGCAGCAAATGCTGGTGGTGTTTCTGTATCAGCATTAGAAATGGCTCAAAATAGCACTAGGCTTTCTTGGACTTTTGAAGAAGTCGATAGCAAATTACATGCGATTATGAAAAGCATATACCAAAATAGCAAGAAAGCTGCTCAAGAATACAACGCTCCTGGTAATCTTGTCGTAGGTGCAAACATTGCGGGATTTATAAAAGTTGCTGATGCTATGATTGAGCAAGGTGTTATTTGATACTTCATTGGGAGAATATACTAGTATGGATATCTTGAATTTAAAGGCTGTTAATAATGGGTGACTTACAGATAGTTTCTACAATTATAATTGCTGGTTTAATTGCACTTTCATATGCACTCAGCAGAAAAAAACCTACTATTAAATATATAACACCTCTAATTGTAGGAGTGGTTAGTGTTGGCGTTGTTATCGTAAGTTTCCTTATCGGAGGCTGGATTGGTATGAGAGTAGGAACAATTAGCTTTACTGCTTTTATCTCATCACTTATCTCCCTACTAATTATATCTATAGCTGAATCTGTGAAAAGAAAATTCAGTAAAAACATTCACCACTAAAGTATGTATAGCACATACAAAGTCAGTTTATATAATGCGGATGATATGAGAGTATAAATATGACTGCGGTATTAAACAGCTAAATGTATAAATACTAATACCTTGAGCAAACTATTCAAGATGCCTAAACGGCATCTTTTTTAATGCATATGATATACAAAACAAAGTTAACATAATGAAGATTCTCCCCAGTTAATTGTTTATATAATGCTTCTGTTAAAAATCTAATGCCATGGATGACACATTAAACACTTTGTACGTTATTCATTTAATTTTCACCATAAAGCAATACAAGTTCTTAGAGAATCAGCTGAGTTTATAAATCTATATATTACATTCATCCCTGTTCCAAGAGAGAAAAAGATTCTAATGAAAGGAGAGCGTAAAGTGGAAATCATCGAAGTAAGCTGGCGTACAATATTATTATATGTTGTTATTATTATTATTTTTCGTTTTATCGGCCAACGAGGCATAAATCAGCTAAATGTCATTGACCTTGTTGTTGTGCTTATGATAAGTGAACTTGGAGTTGTTGCAATTGAGGATACGGGAGGTTCTTTACTTTATCAGCTTGTACCTATTCTTATATTAACAGTTATCCAAATAGCTCTTACATATATCCAATTAAAAAGTCAAAAGTTACGCAGAGTACTAGATGGGCAACCTATTATTGTAATAAGGCAAGGAAAGATTGACGAAAAGCAAATGAGGAAATCACGTTATAATTTGGACGACTTGCTTTTACAACTGCGGGATAAAAATATAGGAGATATCCGTGAGGTGGATTATGCGATATTAGAGCCTTCGGGTACATTATCTGTATTTAAAAAATCAGAAAGCAAAGATAAATCAGGATCTGTATTTTTACTTCCCCTTGTTATTGATGGAATCATCCAAGAAAAGCATTTAAATCTAATAAATAAAAATTCTTCTTGGCTTTTCCACGAATTGAAACAAAGAGGATACAAAGACGTAAAACGTATTTTATATTGTAGTTTTTTAAACGGGCAACTTTTTGTGGATATAAAAAATGAATGATAAAAAAATTCAGGACGAAAATGGGTTTAAACTTGGCTAATTCTATAGAAAGCCCTAAACTGCTGGAGCTATTGAAAACAAAATCTTTAACAGCTGTAATAGCCATTAGTGTTGTTATGTATAAACTAAGAGCAAGCTAATTTTTACTGGCTTGCTCTTATCTATAAGATGAAGTACAAAAAGGGCTTTTTTTATTTATTAAGCTCAGCAGGAGCTGAGATATTCTCAAGAACTTTTCCTGTTTCTTTATTTGAAGTATTGCTTACCGCTAAATCTCCCAGAGAAACCATTCCAATGAGTTTTCCGTTTTCTACAATAGGAAGTCTGCGTATTTGATGCTGAGACATGAGATGTGAAGCCTGCTCTACAGACATGTATTTTGTACCGGTAATGACATCAGTGGTGATCATTTCAGATATTTGTGTATTCGTATTAAAATTATTAGCTAATCCCTTGACGACTAAATCACGATCCGTTATTAGGCCTATTAGCTTATCATTTTCACAAATTGGAATAACTCCTACATCTACATTCTTCATCATATTAGCTACCTCACCACATGAACTTTTAAGGTTACCTGTCTCAATATTAGAAGTCATCACTTCTGTTATATTCATAGCAATTCCTCCTTTATTTAATCATTGTCTTACTTCACTTGATTCCCGCACCTCATCTTCTAAAACGTCCATTTGAGTTTTAGGATACAAAGCTTTAGGTTTTAATGAGAAGAAAATGGTGAATGGATTTGAAAAATTCATCGCATTTTATTGGAGAGTAAAAAGGTGTAAGAATTATAGGAAACGAGGTTTTAATAAAAGAGCACAATCCGTTGGTTCGTAATAAATTTATACTTCTCATCTTTATACTTTTACAAAAGAGTTATCCGAAGCTATTTTTCATTAAATTGAAATATTAAAACTATTATATAATTCGTTAAAACTAGAAAGGATGTTGTCTTTCTTCTCTTGACTCATTTCATTTAGTTTATCCTCTACTTTATTTTCAACGGTTTCAGTATTATTGTTCATTTTTCATTCTCCTTCCAATTAAGTATCAATGGTCTTATATGGTAAATCCCCCATTTACAAGTATATAAACATTTCGTAGCCTACTCATTAAGCAGAATAATAGTGAACATTGAATAAAACTCGATTATTTGTAATAAAGTTTAGTTAAAAACCTTTTTGATAACAGGAGGAACGGAGTGAATACAAATGAGTTTAGCTACTTATATAGGTTCGAACGTAGAATTACCTATTAATAATGATTTAGTTACTAATGGGGGTTGCTTTTCAGGTGAAAGAAATCGATTGAACATAAAGGAACATCAATTTACTATTCCTTATGTTTATGAAGTTGCAAGTGACTATGGAATTAAAATTACGGAATATATGAATAAGAGCAGGCGGAAAAAACATTAGTTAGAATTGAAAAACGAGTTCGTCCTATTATTAGGGTGAATTTCCCCTTACATGGTATACATAAAAAAGAAAAACTCCCCTAATGCCTTAAGAGAGTTTTTCTTTTTAGTTAAATATTAAGGGTGTAATTGCTTGTTACTTACATATCATTTAATATTTTGTAGATATTTATTATAACCTATCAAATGATTTCGGGAAAGTAAAAAATGAAAGCGATTACTTTTAATTAGCCCTGCTTGTTATTTGACTATCACTTTCCCCACCATTCCTTTACTAAAATGATACCTACATATCAGTTCATATGTACCGGGGTTTTGTGGCTTCACGGTAATCGTTTTTTCTTTTCCAGGCTGGACTTCAGCGTCAATTCCGAGCTTTTCTACTGTGAAGGTATGCTCTTTCTGACCTTCATTTTTCAATATCAATGTTGTCGTTTTTCCACTCCGGATAGTGATGGTTTCTGGATTGAAGTAATCATCGTTCAACTGAACCTCCATGGCTTTCTGTCTTACCGCGTCGGATTCAGCCAAAACGCTGGGTGAACCTGAAGTTATCACAACCATCATCATCGTAAACAAAACGACTAATCCCGCTAACCACTTTTTCATAGACATTTGCATTCACTCCTTTCATAAGCCATATTCTTTTCCAATTCATAAAATAATATCAATATTTTTGTTAATTAATCATTATTTTTCCCTTTTTTCCATTTATAGAAAGCGCAAATAGTTATGAACGTTGGGAGAATCATGGGTGCTAAGAGAAGAAAATAGCAGGCGTAATCAGGAATGGATAATTTTCGTAAAAAGAGCCTCTCACTTAGGTTTCTTAGTTAAATTACCTAACTTTATAAAATAGTATCGATACTAATAGAACAGTTACAATCATATTCTTATAAAAGAAACCATTAAAAAGGAGTGTCAAGTTAGTTGATAAAAGCTAAGGTTAGTTTACGGCCTATTGTTAGTAAGATAAATTTACCTACCATTTTGAAAACAGCTATACTTCCTGGTGACTCATTTGAAAGCTTATTTATTGCAACCCAAGTAGGAGAGATCTTTTACATAAGAGACGAAGCTATACAGACTTTTTTAGATATTCGCTCACGAATCATAAAATTAGGTACGTCTGAACCAGGTGTTTCCCGCGGAGGATATGATGAACGAGGATTGCTAGGGCTAGCGTTTCATCCAGAATTTTATTATAACGGTCTGTTTTATCTTCATTACTCAGTAGCTGGAACACAAGGCCCAGGTGCACTTTCCGAACATTATAGACCTAACCCGTGTGATCCTAAAACTTCAAACTTAAGGTGGATAAATAGAGAAACTAAATATGATCATATTGATACAGTGGAAGAATGGGTTTTCCAACCAAATGCTCAGCCTCAAAAAAGACGGACGTTACTTAACTTAAGAAGACCATTTTTTAATCATAATGGTGTCAACAGCTTAAACTTTTCACCTGAAACTGGAAAACTTATCTTTACAACTGGAGATGGTGGATCAGGCTATGACCCCTTTAACTTAAGTCAGAATGATATAGAAATTTACGGGAAAATAATTGAAATTGATGTAGGTAAGAATACATTTATCCATAATCCACCCGTAGTCACACGCTTTAGTGAACTCCCCTCACCTATTCAGGAAACTCTTACGCTCATTGCTAAGGGTGTTCGCAATATAACCGGCATTTCATTTCAAAAATTTTATAATCAGTACATCAAATATGTAGGAAATGTTGGACAAGACGTAGTAGAGTCGATTTTTTCATTCGTTCATTATAAGCCAATACCTGTTCCTCAACTTGTTCAAGCTTCTTTAATGAGAGCTAAACCCAGTCAAGAAGGATTTATTAACCTTGGCTGGCGGGGATGGGAAGGAGATTTTCCAACTTCGTTTATAAAAAGGTGTTCTGAAAATCCGGCCTTGGATGAGAAAATAATTGCTTATTACAATGAAGCGGTAAAAACTTCAGTGAGACGTCTTCAGCCTTTAACTAGTTATTTTCACAAAGATCCCCGCCCCAATAAATTTGGAGGGACCTCCCTTACAGGAGTTCAGCCATATATGGGGAATAAAATCCCTAGCTTAACAGGAAGCGTTATGTTTACGGATATTGCCCAGGTTAAAGAATCTCAATCTCCAGTTAAAGGAGTTTTAGCTTATACCAGAGCAGGTACAGATTGTAAGCTAAATGATTTTAGTGTTGTGGAAATTGATTATGATTTTGGTTCTCAATCAGCTTACTACGTTAGTTTGGGAACGAACCTGGATCAAACCAGGCTTTATTTAGGAGTGTATGGCTCTATGAAAGTGTCTGACTTTAATCAAGGTACTGTTTTTGAAATTGTTCCATGATTTATATTTATAAAATTCGACTGGATATCGATTTTCTTCCAAAAATCATAGCTTAATTTTTTCACCAGCTATTTTATAAGAATGAACAAATGAACTTTCTAGAAAATAAAAAAGCCTTTAATTAATAAAGCCCATAAAAGATTCATTTTATGGGCTACAGTACATACCTTTAGAAAGATAAAGAAATTTATCTTAACGGATATAACCTATTCCTGTAAAAGTAAATGCGACTTATTAGTCCTCGCTCTTAATTTCTTCATATATTCCATGTAAGAGTTGATATATCAGACAATGATCTAAAATAATGTAAAAACAGTTAACGGAGGTGAAATTCATGTACTTTTTAAAGTCTCTTTCAAATGAAGTAAAATCTGCGCAGCTTTTTGTTCATAGACTATCTAAAACTAAGCAGCTTGTATCAGGCGCTCTTTTCGCCAGCTTAGCAGCCCTTCTTCATTCAGCAGGAGGTTTCTTACCGGGAATAGGAATTTTTATTAGTCCCTTCTCTACTGCACCCATTCTTTTTTGTTTCACACTTTCGCTCCCTCTAGGATTTATTACCTATATACTAACAAATCTGCTTCTTCTGATTATCCAGCCAAGTGAACTTATTATTTTTCCTTTTACAACAGGAATATTGGGAATGGGCATAGGAGCTGCTTTTTACTTTTTTAAAAAAAGATTATACATTGTTGTAAGTGGTGCCACTCTATTAACTGTTGGGATTAGTACCTTATTGTACGGTTTCAAATTCCCCGTACTAGGTCCCGTGATTTCCAAAAATTTTTCTCTTTCTACTACTGGTTTAATTTTTGTATTTACTTTCCTTTATAGTTGGATTTGGGTTGAACTCAGCTTAGCTTATTTTAAAAAATTAAAAACATTTATTTCCTAGTGAATCTACAAATTAATCCCTTAACAGACATAACTCGGTAAAATAATGGAGAAATCGCAATCAGCTTTTTAGAAGAACGTCAATTAGGACAATCTCATCTGAATTTTTCAAAGCTCTTTTCATTATATTTTCAAATTCAACTAAACTATTTGCCTGTTCTCCTTTAATTCCAAAGCTTTTTGCCAGGTGAACAAAATTTGGGTTTGCAAAAGTTACTCCATACCTCTTACCAAACTTTTTGTTCATCATTTCCTGCTCTATTTTTAATGTAGAGTCGTTTAAAACAATAATGATGAATGAAAGCCCTAAGCGCTTTGCTGTCTCTATTTCAGCAAAATTCATTAAAGCTCCTCCATCTCCAGTAATACAAATAGCTGGATCATTAGGGCAGGCTAGCTTAGCTCCAATTGATCCTGGTAGAGCAATACCCATGGAAGCTAGACCATTTGATATAATGAACCTGTTAGGGTTTTTAGGTTGATAAGTTCGGGCTATAGATACTTTATGAGCTCCCACATCTGAAATCACAATTGTTTTCTCTGAAGAGAGCTTGTCAATAATATGCAAGGTATTCTCGATTGTTAAAGGCAGCAAATTGCTATCTATCTTTTTCTCTTCAATGTGATAAGATTGCTTAATTTGTTTCTGGAGATTACCAGAGGGAATCCACGATTTAGAAGGAATATCAAGCTGATTGAATACTCGTAAAGTCTGCTTTATATCTCCAACCAATTCGACTTCTATAGGGTAATATTCATCTACTTCTGCCGGTAAAGTATCTATATGTAAAATTGGTGTTTTTTCTGTGTTCCATTCTTTGGGTAACCTTTCGACAAGATCAACCCCAATTACAATAAGTAGATCAGCTTCCTTTAAGCCTGCGAGCACTTCATCTTTTTCATTAAATCCAAACGTAAAGAAATTTTGTGGATGATCTTTAGACAATACACCTTTAGCCATATAACTATGGGTAACCGGTGATTGAAGGCGTTCAATAAATGGCTGAAGCTCATCCACGGCTCCCTGTCTGACAACGCCGTTACCGATAATAACAAAAGGTCTCTCATACTGTTTAATAAGAGTATTGGCAGCCTGAATGGACTCCAATATAGGTATGCTTACGGGTGTAGATGTAGGTAAAATAGGTTTAATGGGAACGATTTGAGTTGCTAAGTCTTCTGGCAATTCTACTACTATGGGTCCTGGCTTTTCCATTTGTGCAATTTTAAATGCTTTTCGAATAATCTCAGGAAGCGTTTTTGCATCTTTTATCTGAACACCCCATTTCGTTGCCGGTTCTACCATTTTGATAATGTCCATATACTGGTGCGAATCTTTATGCTGCCTTCCCAAAGCAGCCTGCCCTGTTAAAGCAACAACAGGAGAATGGTCTAGCTTTGCACTAGATATACCTGTCAATAAATTAGTAGCTCCAGGGCCTAATGTTGATAAACATACCCCTACTTTGTTTGTTAACCTTCCGTATACATCTGCCATAAAAGCAGCTCCTTGCTCATGCCTCACATTCACGAATTGAATCTGTTTAGAGTTGGATAAGGAATCAATAAAATCCAAGGTCTCTTTACCGGGTATTCCGAAAATATATTCAACTCCCTCATTTTCTAAACATTGAACAAGTGTATCCGTCACTTTCATATTGTTCGACCTCTCTCTAGATAGTATTCTGACAAGCTTATGTGAAAGGAACAGCTCATTAATCTTTATCACATTTTTTAGTTTCAACTCGCAAAAATCCCAAACATATGCAAGAAAATCTTATTCACTAACTATTGTTTATAGTGTTGCCATTAGGTTCTTATGTTAAATATATTTTTTAGAGAATGTATAAATAATTGAATGAGTCAAAAAAATCGAAATGAAATTAGACCTCAATAACGGTTTCTTTGTTAGCGAACAAAAAAAGGCTTTATTTTCTCTACTATAACCTTACAGAAAGGTATCTTCTGTAACCCTTCCTCTATGTGGGCTGATTGAAAGTGTGGAGATACCCTATAAAAATTTCTATTAGAATGTAACATTTTGAGGAATGTAAAAAATCCCATATACAAATAATAAGGCGCATACTCGTTTAAATTGGAGGGAGCGTTTTTATGAAAAGATTATTAATGGTGGGATTTTTGTTGTTATTCTCACTAAACATGCTGGTTGAACCAAGTAGTGCTCGTGCTGAAGCACAAGAATATCGTGTTAGTCAATCTCAGGTAACGTTTGAAAATGAATTCAGAAGACTTTGGATGGATCATGTATTATGGACAAGTAATTATATTACAAGTGCAACAACAGCAGGATCAGAAGATCAAAAACAGGTGTTGGCAAGGTTATTAAAAAATCAAGAAGATATCGGGAATGCTGTTAAGCCGATATACGGAGAGAAAGCTGGGAATAGACTTACGGATTTGCTTAAGGAACATATTGTGATTGCTGGGAAGATTGTAGATGCAGCTAAAGCGGGAAAGAAAGCCTTGGTGAATCAATTAAACAAAGAATGGTATGGAAATGCTGATGATATAGCAGCGTTCCTTAGCCAGGCCAACCCTTATTTGAAAAATGAAGATTTAAAAAAATTACTGTATATGCATCTAAAATTAGTGACAAATGATTTATCTGCAAGCTTAGAAAAAGATTGGGAGGCAAGAATCGTTGCAATTGATGAAGGAGTATCACATATTATCTTAATGGCAGATACTATATCTGCGGGAGTTGTGAAGCAGTTTCCAAAGAAATTTAATAAATAATTTTGATAATATCCAGTATTATTTGAAATTTCTTCATAAAACACTGCATCTGTAAGGGCTCTTTTGCTCGATGACTCTAAGAAACCTTAGGTTCACTAAAAAGGTACACGTAGATATTTTGCATAAAGCATCATAACCAAAGGTTTATTAAATTTAAACACTGGGTATTATCAAATCAAGACGATGTGTTAAGAGTACCGCCCGTGCATAGGGTGTGTCCTTCTCTATTCTATAAAAAATGGCGCCTAAAACGGCGTCATTTTTTATGTGGAAACAAGTTTACGGATTCTAGTGCGAAGGTTGTATTTATATGAAAAAGGTATATAGATTTCTATCTAATCGAATGTATTTTTACGCCACTATTCAAAAGTTTTTTGAGTGAACTTCCCTTTCTTTTGGACAGACGGCTCCCATTATGCTCTCGCATCTAATTTAGGTTCATATTTATGAATTCAATACCCTTAATGATTGTGTGAACAGTGGCTAATACTCGACTTCTATCATTTCCATGTTTATTTGAAGTTTTTGCACGAGAACCTCACAATGATGTTATAGTCATACCTTGTTACATTTTAATGGAAGGAGTGATGATAAAGAAAGTTAAAAAGATCAAATTAATTTAAGTTTAAGATGTCTCCATTGGGATAATATATAAATAAGCTAGATTTAATGATAATCTGGTTTATTTTCTACATTTTAGGAGGCAACAAAAAATGGAACACGGTAAAGTGAAATGGTTTAATGCTGACAAAGGTTTTGGATTTATTGAGCGCGAAGGTGGAGAAGATGTATTTGTTCACTTCTCAGCTATTCAAGGTGAAGGCTTTAAATCCTTGGATGAAGGGCAAGAAGTGACTTTTGATATCGAAGAGGGACAACGTGGACCACAAGCGACAAACGTAAATAAAGCATAAGAAACCATACTAAAAAACAGACTCTATTTTCAGAGTCTGTTTTTACTTAAAAAGATTTTTATATCAACACTTATTCATCAATAATTATAGTTCGTGTTTTTTTAACTCTTCTTCAAAGAAAAAGGTACTTGGGTATTTATCGACTGTATAAGAGTATCTTTTCATGTTTTTTACATAATGACTTTTTAAGATTGTCACTAATTCATTCGATACTCTTATCGTTACTACTTCTCCATTACTAAATATTTTCTCACTCATAGCCATTATCCTTTCTCGCATCAAAAATAATCAGGGATTATTTTCTATATGTTTTTTTACGGCCTACTGTTTCTTTTCTCCCTCTATTTCTCTTACGTTCTGTTTTTGCCTTTTTATTACGAAGTGGTGCCACTTCAGTCAATTGGACAGAGGTCATATTTGATTCTTTTGTTAAGAGCTTTAAAGTGGCTGACAGTAAAGAAACAGAATCCACTTCTTCTAATAACTTTTCCGCCATTGGCTTGTATTCCACAAACTCCCCCTTGTCGATAGCGGCCAAAACCTGGTGAATGATTGCTTCTTGATGCCCTGCCATTACCTCACTAGAAGTAGGAGGTGATTGTCTAGACATTTTGGTTTTCGTGACATCTTCGATCACTTTTAAGTGATTACGTTCTCTTGGAGTTATAAAGGTAACTGCCAATCCCTTAGTACCTGCCCGTCCTGTTCGGCCAATACGATGAACATAGCTTTCAGGGTCCTGAGGAATATCAAAATTGTAGACATGGCTAACACCTGTAATATCAAGTCCTCTTGCTGCAACGTCGGTTGCAACCATAATCTCAATCGTATGATTCTTGAATTGACGAATTACATCGGCACGTTTGGATTGCGTAAGATCTCCATGAATGCCTTCTGCTGCATACCCACGCTTTTTTAGTCCTTCAGCAAGTTCATCCACACGTTTTTTTGTGCGTCCAAACACAATAGCAAGGTCTGGTGATTGAAGGTCTACGAGATTACAAAGAACATCAAATTTTCGATTCTCTGGAATTTCCATATATTGCTGCTCGATGTTTTTTACCGTTAACTCCTTCGCTTTTACTTTTACGAGTTCAGGATCGTTCATAAATTTCTGGGCTAGACTTTGTACTTGCTTCGACATGGTTGCTGAAAATAGTAAGGTTTGATGGGGAGAAGAGATGCCGCCAAGAATCGTTTGGATATCTTCAATAAAGCCCATATTTAACATCTCATCTGCTTCATCCAGAACAGCTGTACGAATATGATTTAAACGAATGGTTCTTCTTTTCATATGGTCCTTAAGGCGCCCTGGGGTTGCCGAGATAATATGCGGTCTGTTTTTAAGGGCTTTGATCTGACGATTAATATCCTGACCTCCATAAATGGGCAGCGTTTTAACTCCTTTTACCTGTCCAATTCGATTTAACTCCTCTGCTACTTGTATAGCCAGTTCACGTGTCGGTGCTAAGACTATTCCCTGAATCCCTTCTTCACCAAGCTCAACCCGCTCTATAAGAGGAATGCCAAAAGCTGTTGTCTTTCCAGTACCGGTTTGAGCTTGTCCAATTAGATCTTTACCAGTCATAGCTATCGGAATAGCTTCAGCCTGAATCGGCGTAGCCTCTTCAAAACCCAAGTTATGAACTGCCTTTTCAATGTCCTTGCTTAAATTAAAATCAGAAAATTTTTTCATTTTCCCGTGCTCCTTCTCTTACTTAAATTCAGAAATGAGAAAAGTACTCTTTAACGAGAGATATTATTTATTCATTTCTGCGTATTGGAAATCAGTGTTATTATTCACGAACATCTTATTTTAGCGTATCTATACAAGGCGAATTCATGCCTTATTTTATCCGTGCTTACGTGTATTTATAAATTTTTATAGGGGCTATAAAGTGTGGTTTAATTTAGAAAGATATGGTTCTCACTAATTCTTTTTTAAAAGGTATACTATTTAGGAGGAGGGATGATGTAGTTATGTATTATAATCATAGGAAGAAAAATCAAGAGCCCTTACCTAAAGAAAGAATAGAGATTTGGGAATGTGAATCAGAAGAATGTAATGGTTGGATGAGAAAAAATTTCTCTTATCAAAAACAGCAAAAGTGTCCTTTATGTGGCCATAAAATGAGAACAGGAGAACGGCTTTTAGATGCGTCTCCTAATCCCCATCAAAAATAATTTATATCCGTCTGTTGTATAAATCTATAAAAAACTTACGGCACTTCTTTAACTGAAAGTAAACTTCTTACCAAACAAACATGCCATATTTGATTTGTATTTCTAGTGTATGGTTAACTAGTCCATACCTTGTACCTTCGTATTATCCAAAAATCAGCCTTAAAACGCTGGTTTTTCTATTATAACGAGATTTTAAAATAAGATATAATATATCTTTTGCGAGCTACTGAAATCAAAAGTAAAAAAAAGACTCCTAGGTGGAGTCTTTTTTACTCATTTTAATTATGCTACTTTATGAACGTTAGCAGCTTGTGCTCCACGTTGGCCTTGTTCGATGTCAAACGTTACTTTTTGACCTTCTTCTAATGATTTAAAGCCTTCACCTTGAATAGAGCTGAAATGTACGAATACGTCGTCTCCGCCTTCAATTTCGATAAAACCGAAGCCTTTGTCTGCATTAAACCATTTTACTGTACCTTGTTCCATAATATTGCCTCCTAGTGTGGAATCTCCACACTTGTATTACTACCCTTGTCCAACCATACTATCTTAAGATGAAAATTTCTATGGAAGAGATTTCTCTTCTCTCAATCCTACACCGAACAAAAATAATTAACCTAAGCGTAACACACAGAACGGAAGATAGCAAATACAGAAAAATAGATAAAATCCAAGGTGGAAATATATGTATCTTATTAAGAGCTAATTTAAGGTTTACTAGCAGTACGTAAATTCAATGGACTTTCACCATTTTTGCACCTCTGTAGATTACTTACAAAATAATAAGCGCATTAAGAAACCTGCTGTTTTTGGGTATATGAAATTTTTCATAAAATTGATATCTTGGGCATAATACAGGATAGACACTTGGTAGAGGGGGGATTGTGTGAGACTGAAGGATGGAAACTTTTATACAGACAGTAGAACGAATAAGGTATATAGATTAAATGAAGATAACAAAGGAAGCTGGTACCTGAGTACTCATGATGATGAAGATAATAATCAAATGTCAAGAACTTCAGGGCGTAACATGATGAAAATGTTAAAGAGCTTTTATAACAAAGTGAACGACAGTTGAAAATGTACAGCTCTGGAAAACAGCATAAAAAATATAAAGCTAGCTGTGTTAAGCTAGCTTTATTTCTAATTTATAGAGCTAGTTATCATAATGTTTTTTAGGGATTAAGCAACAATACTAACAAAAAATTTTTAGCCTTGCCATTGGGAATCACCCATTATTTAATTTCGATTGCAGAAGCCTTGTTGTCCCAATCCGACGCCATAATACCATTTCTATATTGTTTTTTGAAAAATCATCTATAATTGATATTGTTTTAATCTCATATTGAGATATATAATAAAAATAAGAAAAAGAAAACGCTTTCTATATTTAAGTGCATTGTTACTTCTCAAACTATAAGGAGGATTTAAAATGAGCCAAGTGGAAAGAAATTCTAAAGTGCAGAAATTAGTTGAGTATCAAAAATTCAATGAAGAAGAAGTTTCGAAGATGACAGATCCGCAGGTTGAATATTATCACTGGCTCTATTTTGATGATTCCGCTTATGATTATATGTAACTCAATTATAAAATAAGAAAAAAGCACAAAAACGTTTGATTCCAACGGGTTTGTGCTTTTTTCGTTTCTTTAATTATGCGATTACTGGTTTTTAGTCCCATTTCCTGTGACAACAAAGTGAGGGCTGTCTTCCTTCCGGTTGAAAAGTCTCCAGAACTCACTATATTCATCGTCTTCTGACGTATCCGGAAATACCTCTAATAAATAACCTTGAGATAAAAAGATCTTTAGCCCTCCTACTTCGTCCGATTCAACTCTTTCTACAATCGTTTGTTCGTTTATATCTTCTATAATCGATTCAATTCGTTCATCGAATCGATTATTTCCTTGGACATCCCATTCAAAGTGCTCATTTTCACTCTTCAACCCTGTTCGTGGAGAATAGAAATCCCGAGAACCTACTACAATTTTATTACCTTTGGCAATACGCCAAGAACATTGAATATGTAAAGCGTATTCAGCTACCTCTTCCGTTTTCCCCCTTCTAGTTACTAAAATCTTTTTTCCAAATCCAAGCCAAAACAAATTTGAGGTTCTCCCTGCGTATCTTAGATTTAAACCCACTAATTTGTCTACTTTTGATTTAATTGCTTGTCTCATACTTTTCTCTTTTTATTTGCAGTTAAAGCTTTCTTGGTAAGTAGCTAAGTAAATAAATAGAATGTATTAATTGTTTATGGCATTAAGGTTATAGCGACTTATTTCTTTTTTATTTTTAATAACTACTAAAACACCTTTCAAAGCATTTTCTTTAAGCATTTTTATTTTTTCTTTATTAGGAGCCACTGGCAGCCCTCCGGATTTAGTGGTGAATCCTAAGTCATAACTTACATTTATTTTACCAGTTCTATTTCTATTAAAATCTCCATATCCTGATCCCCTTCCTAATCCATCAAGACCGTTCTCGTCATCAAAAATATTAACTCCTACAGCATCCTTAGAGGCCTTTATTAGCTCTTTATCGGGTAAAATTTTAAAATCTAAATCGTCTTTATCAAAATTAATAAGGTTTTTATCACTGTAGTGCTTAATTTTCATATCGTAGTAAAGAGCAAGAGGGACAATTTCTTTCTCTTTTCCGTTCTCTTCTATTATTGTAGATCCTACCAAACCTTTGTCATTAACTACTTTTACTTTAACGTTAGTAATTTTAAAAGGTTTTTTCTGATTATCTTGTTGATATTCTTTTGACACTTTTTTATTTTTTTCTACATCTGAGCTTCCTTGGTTTGAACAGGCTCCGCCTATTAACAACGAAACAGCCATAATAGTTACACCAATTAATTTTTTCATTATTCTATTCTCCCCTGTCTTAAATGACCCAAGCCTTGTGGTAAATTTGTGAAACTTAAACCTTTGTATAACGCAATTGTATCGCTTTCAATTGTTATTATGTTTTATTTATATTTAGTATGTAATTGTACAGGCTTTAAGTCGTATAAATACTCTTGAAGCAAATGAGTTAAGTTTATCGAAATAGAAATAGAGAAAAAGTATGAACATGGAGGTTTAGACTAACCTTCTGCTAAAGGATCCTTGTTATCAAATATTTTCTTAGTCAGTTTATAAAAACGGAACTAGGAAACATATTGTATCAATAAGTGTTTTTAGTTTATTTTGTAATTCCAATGAGACCATCATCAATACCTATTATTTTTTCTTTACTAAATGTATTAAGTAATACATTTGTGCAATTAAAAATGAAAGAAATACAATGAGGGTAAATCCAAAGGTATTAATGGCCTCCTCTGCTGCATTATCACCATTGATTAAAAGAGAAGCTAATACGAAATATAGTATAATCCCTATAAAAAGGTTCAAAAAGAAAATACCTATATATTTAGACAATAAGAAATCTCCTTTCTTTAAATAATTTCGTATACAAAACTATTTCCGATAAGTTTTTTCTATTTATTTCCTATTAGTCTACCAAATACGTCCGTAAAAGTGTATGGTTTTTAGAAGACAAATGTTATAAGAGTTATACAAAGCATTTCTAGTTTATAAATAAATAGCTAATTAAAGTATGTTATTATGGATAAATAAGTAAGTAATGTTGAGTACTACTTTGAAGGAGTTATTAATGAGACAGTTAAAAGGAAATTATTTTTGGGTTCTAACTATACTAATATTATCCAGTACAGTCTTCAATCTGATTTGGAGAGATAAAAGTTGGCCAGGGTATTACACTTTATCCATATTTTTAGTTTTGATTGTACTAAATATTATTTGGAACAGATATGGAAAGAATGAAAGTACAAAAAAGTAATGCACCACTTCATAGTTGCATTACTTTTTTAATAACCGTTCGCTAATACCTTGCTGTTAAATTTCAGGTAGTGAAACTTGTGAAAATAAAAGGCTACTATGATCTTATTGATTAGAAAGGAGAATTCAAAATTAAATTAATGATTCAAGGGAAAATTAAAGAACTATTTATTATTCTTCTAACCTTATTACTCGTAATCTCTGTTTTAGTAAATTGCTCTGCTTATTTTAATAGCAAAGAAATACAAATCTTTAGTTCACAATGTTACGACCAAGGAGGAGAAGTCATACTTAAAATACATAATCCAATTACCAATGCTTATTCTTTTACATGTAAATAATGTCTACTCTACTGTTTTCTAGACCAACGCTAGGAAACGATTTCAACAACAGTAAATAAGTACAGCTTGATGCTTCAGCTGTGCTTGTTTATTTAACCCGTTTTTAAATAATTAATACCAAGAGCTCTTAATTGTTTAAAAATAGAATTTAGTTACTCCGGTCATTAGCATTAAATGTATCTTGTTTAACGTTTAATGTATGGTCACTGATTTTAACTGTTTCGTCATTTATCCATTTAACCGTGGCTGTTTCCTGAGGATAGTTCTGATAGATGTTTTTTCTTTTATAGTATATATAAGTCATAAGACTACTCCTTATTGTACTCCTCTAGGTCTTTCCATTTTGCAAACTTGTTTCTAAAATTCCTAGATATTTCTTCGTCCTTGCTCAAAAGTATAATTAAAGATGAGTCCCAAAAAGCTAATTCTATAATTGCTTTAGGGTGCTGAATTGTTGGTGTTTCAATCCAAAAATCAGGATTACCATCAGCATAAGGCTCTTCTTTAAGCATATCTAAATTTATAGTTTCTTTCTTATCAAAGGCAGAAAAAACTCCCCATATAAAATAGATGTCCTCTTTATTAGCAAGCTCCGTGAGCTTTTCACCTGTAATCCAGTACGTATTGCCGTTTATTCCATTGTTGTAAATTCTGTATTCAGTAAAGTAAGTAAGGTACTTTTCTGGAAAAGATCCATCTAAATCACTCAACAACCAATTGTACTTCTCATGGAGATTATTAAAAGAACTTACTATTTCCTTTAAATCATAAAAGCTCTCTAAGATAGTATTCATGCATGTTTCCTCCATATGTTTTACCATTTCCCTAAGTGATTTTTTTGTACACTATATACAAGAATAGTTAACATAACGCTCATTCAAACTCACTAGGACACCAAATAGCTATGTCACCACCCGGAGTTGCAACTAAAAGCCAATCAACTCCTCCAAAAGGGTCTCCTAATTGCCAGCATTCGTAGTTAGGATCGTAGCATTCACAAATAGAACTCTCCCCGATTCTAGAGAAATGATAAGATGAGGCGATACAGTATCTAGCTGAACGTTTACTACTTTTTGTCTCTTAATATCCCAAATATGCTTAAAATGTTGCTCTTCTGTATTTAAAGGCACTTCACCCTCTGATGAGGGGTATGTATCACAGGGTTCAGGATATACAGTCCAATTTGTTTCGATGTTTAAAACAAAATCACCATCATCTTTTCTATTATAATTAGTAAAATACAATAGAGTTGTAGAACTATTAATCCCAAATTTTACGCCGTCTATTTGACTGCCAATAAGTAAGTGCTTCAGTACTCGTTCTGCAAATTTTCTGTCCTCTATTTTCACTGTGCTTGCTCCTTTAAAAGCATTTTTGATTTATGCCATATAAAAAGCTCACTTTTACCTTTCTAGTTAACACTTAGTGCATTCATACATAGGGTAAATAAAAACCTCTTTATGAAAAAACAGTCTCTTTATTTCTGCTTTTTTCCTTCTCTTATTTCGCTGATTGTCTTTATAAATTCACGCTCAGTTACTCCTAGATAGGAGTCGGAGCGACGAACATACACAATTCTGAGCTTTCTGTAAGGCTCAGGTATTGAAAAGAGTTGTACTAATCCTTCCCTCTCATATCTTTCCCCTAATGACCGGGCTATAAGTGTCACACCAAGACCAGAAACTACTGTCCCCATAATCGTTTCAAGTGTAGCAAATTCCATGATTTTTGGTGATACTATTTGTTCGTCTTGTAACCACTGCTGTAGTCTTTCTCTATATTGGCAGCCTTCATTAAATAAAATGAATGGTAAGTGCAGTAACTCTTTGGCAGACTGAATCTGCTTCTTACCTTTTTCATTTGCACTGCATACAAGTACAATTTCTTCATCGAAA
Source organism: Priestia sp. SRI_019 (assembly GCF_057586255.1). Taxonomy (NCBI): domain Bacteria; kingdom Bacillati; phylum Bacillota; class Bacilli; order Caryophanales; family Bacillaceae; genus Priestia; species Priestia sp. SRI_019. Next base: position 1,042,179 of record NZ_JBYCZN010000002.1, read on the forward strand.
GCCGGAATTTGATCAAGCGTTGACACATTTACTGGTTCTGCTACAAATGCCCCGTCTAACTGGAACTTAAGAACTTTCTCTATTAATTGTGTACTTACTCCTGATACTAGAGAAATATCCACATTTTTGTGCTTATTATGATAGGAAGAAATGATTTCAGGAAAACCTATTACCGTTTCAACTAATCCAATACATAATGATCCAACAAGATTACGCTCATCTTGAAATGCTTTCTGTATTTCATCCATCAGCCGCATCATTTGTTCTCCATACGTTAAAAGTTTTCGACCTTCTACATTTAATGTCATTCCTCGTCTGTGACGATGAAACAATGGGTGTCCAATTTTTCGTTCAAGAGACCGAATACGTGCTGTTACATTTGGTTGGACATAGCCTAGCTTATCAGCGGCAAGGCTTACACTGCCGTATTCTGCTACAGCCATAAATATGCGTATATCTTCTACTTCCATAAACATTCTCCTTTCCACTTACATTCATTTAGGTATTAATAATAGTGATATCTACAATCATTTATCATTATTTTACAAGATATCAAGCTCTAGATAAAATAATGACATCCGAGTGCTACTGCAACTATTTAGTAGAAATTACGTAAAGTTCTTAAAATGAGGTGACTGAAAGGAGGAAATTTGATTGTTTTATTTACTATTGTTTCTTGCCATCATTTTGGAGGTAATCGCAGTATTTTTTCTTAATCTTACAAATGGATTCACAAACTTTGTTCCTACTGTTTTTGCCATACTATTTTATTGTTCTTCAATTGCTGCTTATATGCTACTCAACGCCAAAGGTGAAGTAGGAGTAGCAAGTGCTTTGTATGCTGGAGGAGCAACCGTACTTGTTGTGGTCACAGGTATTATCTTTTTTGATGAAACTATTTCCTTATCTAAAATTTTAGGTGTTTCTCTTATTATAATTGGTGCAGTTTCTCTTAACATTAAAGAGAGCTCTAAAGAAAGGATGACAGCGTAATGGGATACGTATTTTTAACGATTGGCTTAATTTTAGGCATTGGAGGGCAAATGTGCGTAAAACTATCCAAAGGCTTTAGACAAACTGTTCCCACAATAGGGGCATTTCTACTCTTCATTGCCTGTATTTATTTTATTTCTCTAACGACACACTATTTTGAAATAGGCGTCGTTTTTGCTATATGGGCAGGGCTGACGATTGTTAGTACAACGCTGTTAGGTATTTATATATTTAAGGAATCAAAAAACAAAAGAAAGATTATCTCGGTTACTCTTATTATTACAGGTGTTATTATACTAAAGGCTTTTTAACACCCAAAGATGTTTAAGCGAAGATCTCGTATTCTTATATTGGGCATTTACTATTCAACTAGTATTTAGTAAGGGCTTTCATATTTCCGAAATCCCGGAAGTACATATATTAAACTGATTTGTGTTAGACTGTTAAAAGCGTATGACTTTGAAAAAGAAAGGCCGGAAAAAACATGACACAAACGAATACAGCATTTCGTGATGCACTTACCAAATCACTGCGAGGTGAAAGAGGTCACCTTCCGACGATTAACGCAATAACTGATATTAATATGGAGCTTGCTTCACATAAACAAAAGGAATTACCTTATTCTATTTATCAATTAGTGAAGCATATGAGCTATTGGCAAGACTTTTTACTTGCTCTTGCTAAAGGAGAAAACCCTGAAAGACCAAAAAGTGTAAGTGAAAGCTGGCCTGAACACCCTGCTCCGGTTGATGAGGAAGAATGGAAAACGACAATCCAGCATTTTTGTGATGGAATTGACGAAGCTTGTCACTTAGCGAATACATTAGCCATAGAAGAACCTCTGGATACTTGGCCAAGTGAAACCCCAGGGGGATTACTGCGTAATATTGCTTCTCACAACAGCTATCATCTAGGTGAAATTGTCATTATGAGAAGATTAAACGGAGCATGGCCACCGCCAACGGGAGGCTTTCCTGCTTAATAAAAACCGATTGAAACACAATAATTGGCAGAAACAAAGCCCTAAAAATCGTCGATTAGACACTTTTAGGGCTTTGTTTTAGTTATGTGCTATTACCTTTTGTTTTATCTATAAATCAATTGATTACTGAATTCGATTTTCAGTACTCTAAAAATCTTTGTCTTCGTGCAATTAATTACCTATAAGAATAATATGTCAGACGAAGCAAGTCTTCCTCTGCATTTCTGACAATCGAAAAGTGTTCAACGTTGTAATGACCAAGTAAAGTTTCATTATAATGCTTTATGATTTGTTCAGCACTTAAACCATTACTGTCCGTTGTTGAATGTCCATCACCCACTAATGTCAAACCATCCCATTGATTGTAGCTGTTCTGACTGCAATATCTATACAGTGTTGTGTCTAAATTTATGAGAAATTTAATGAGCAACTTAACGAATGTTCTTTGCTCCTTGGTCTTTTAACTAGTTCCCCTTCACAGTTAGGACAAATATACATCGCACTTTCACTACATTTATCACAGAATGTACATTCATGTGTACAGATATAAGCAACAGAGCTATTATGGAGTTTCTTATTGCACTTTTCGCATGTATTTCTCATTTCTAAAGCCATTAAATCCCTCCTTTTGATATAATTAAATTGTATTGTATAAATTTCTATTTTCACATGTCTATTTTATTGTATTATTAATTAATAGCTTTAATATTGACGGAAAATTCATTATTTTAATTTATAATTTAAAGCGGGGTATGTTTTATGGATGAAATTGATCAAAATATATTACTATATCTACAAGAGAATGCTCGTTTGTCTTTTACACAGTTGGGAAAACTGGTTGGTTTATCTACCCCTGCTGTTAATGAAAGAGTAAAAAAACTTGAAGAAAAAAACATAATAAATGGATATAGAGCAATAATTAACCCTGAAAATTTCAACAAACCTGTAACTGCTTTTATTTTATATAGCAATACAAAATGTAAGCAATTCGTAGAATACTGTAAAGAACACCCTGAAGTTATTGAATGTCATCGTTTGGCAGGCCAATACAACTATCTAGTAAAAGTTTTAACTGATTCCGTTCAATCTCTTGAAACATTTATTGATGAATCTATGGCTTTTGGAGAGCCGTCTACATTGATTAAACTTTCCTCACCAGTTGTCTATAAAGCAATAAAATAGACTGATAATCTATCTCCATTATTCTTTTTTCATTTTGGTTACTTTCTGTCTTTCATTTCTTACTTAGGATAAATTTTAAATGGCTAATAAATGTTAATAAACCATAGATATATTACGTAATTCTCCCGCCTTTTTAACTGACCAGCTAGCAGGACTAGAAGTGCATAGAATTTACAATTGCAGTTACCATACTGTCTATTCTCGGCAGGTATTTTTCTATACATTCATATGTTATAATAGAGAAAGAACATAAATTTAAATTATATGGTCTCTTTGTACCCTGAGTTTCCTTATAATGGAAAGAGGTACTTTTATGAATATACTTGAAATAAAAAAAACGCTTAATACTCTTGTTCAATATGAGGATAGCACTATTACTCATATCATTCCTGAAGTACTGGAATTGTCGTATTGTAAAACATCTAAGATTTTTCAAATCACTACACTTACGGATCAAAAAACCTTAAATTATAACGATTATGATATAGATAACGCTTCTGAAGCTTTATACAAGATCTTAAACTGAAGAAAGCGATTCAATGATTCTTCTATCTTTTATTTAACAAACATGCGATTGCACAATATGTTATTTTAAACAAAAGAAACTCCTGACATATATACAGGAGTTTCTTTTGTTTTTCTAATATATACAAGGTACAAATTTAATTTTAAAAAACCACCTAAAGATTTATATGATATGTATCTTTAAAATTGTAAAAGTTGCTTTGGTTATTTTCATTTTACAGGTTATTTACTAGAAGTAATTCCTAAAAAATGAAGTGCATTTTTTACAGTAGCCATTGTCGGGGTAGAAGCTAAATTAATACCTAGCTGTACGGCAGAGCGAGATAATTCTGGTCTTAACCCTGTTAAGATACATTGCACTCCAAGTAGTGACATAACGCTATTAATTTTAAAAAGATGCTCCGTTACAATTGAATTCAATGTATAAATACCAGAAAAGTCTATAATTAAACAATTTATATTTTGTGTCTGCACTTTTACTGGAACAGCCATTAAAAGTTGGTTTGCTCTTTCCTCATCTATGGCTCCTACTAAGGGAAGTACAGCGATTCCCTCCAAAAGAGGAACAAGGGTTGTAGAGAGTTCATTTATTTGCTTTATTATTTCTTTTTGTCTTGTTTCACTCTCTTTTTTTACCGTAATATCTCTCACATAGGTTTGGATTACTTTTTTATCTCCCAGCAGCAAGGGATGACAATATAATTCAACATTAACAGTTGTGCCGTCCATTCTAAATATGGTTTCCTCAATGAGCTCTGCTGGACGTTCATAAGCAGATTGGATTCTTTTCCTTATTGCTGCTTTAGATGTTTCTTGAAATATATCTAAAGGACTGGCACCTATGATATCTTCCCTTTTTCCTCTAAAAAAATGTTCAGCTGCGTGGTTAACATATATAATCTTATGATTTGAATGAATAATGAGTGGATCTAACGCATATTCAATGACTTCCTGATAATCAATACCCGAAATGTTTTCATTCATAATTTTCACTCCTTAATATGAAGGTTAGACTACTATTTCAAATTTATCAAGGGTTCAATTGCTTGTTTAAAATCTTAAAAAATGATAATAAAGTTTCTTTTGAAGTTATAAATAAGAAATAGTAAGAAAATAGAAGATTAAAAGGTCGTCTGTCCTTTACAGAACAAAAATAAAAACAGCCCTTAAAAATGAATTCAAGGGCCCTCTCTGCATTTATTTAAATCCTACTTTCTTACGAGTTAAATCATGGTGTAAGGCTGTATCAGGAACTATAGGATTAGGATGATTTTTTTCACTTCATTTTTTCACTTCAAACGAGAATTCTTTTTGATGACGAAATATATTAATTCTTCTTTTAGATCATTTACAGAGTTTTGTCTTTTCCTCTTTTGCCCTTTACCCTATTCTCATTTGAATGAATCGTTTGATCTCTATTTCTTTTTCTTCTACTAAGAAAATAGATAATAAAACCTACTAAAACTAATAAAGTAATTAGAAGGATACTTGTAGGAAAGTATAACGTCCCTATATGGATACCAAAAAATTGAATCATTACCCTTTCACCTCCATATGAGAGTAGTAAACGACTCTAGTAATATACTTTTCGTTCAGTATCTTTCCGATTCATAAACCCTTCGTACAGAAGAACAAATATTATATATAAAGCAACATGCTAGTATGATTTACTAATACTTCTCGATCACTTAGTTTCTTCAAAAGTTATTGCAAAGGAAAACCATTACACATCTTTTTTTGCAATAATAATTATACGTTCTTGTTTCATTTCACCGACACATTGTTTAGCTTCTTCTTGGGTTAAACCTAACGAGGCCATTTTAGAATGAAGTTCATCTTCACGAGAAAATAACTTATTAACTGCAGATTCAAAAACTCCTTGTTCAGAACCTCGATATTCTTTTGTATTTGTTGTATTTGTTAAATATTCCGAGCGCTCTTTATTATAAGTCAATAAATAAATTTCACTTTTACTAAACCCGTTAGCAAAAAACTCTTCAATAAACTTATTTGCCTGACCACTATTTTCTGCTACTTTAATTTCCTTCACTATTTTCTCCTCCTCTATCCCCATAGAATATGTCGTTCTACTAATAGGTGTATCCTTCAGCAGCCAATTAAAACCAATTTATTCGGATATGGGATAAAAGACTATATAATATCATCTAAATATTGTATAAAACGGGGTAAATTATCTACTTCTAAGAGAATAAAATATAGACTTCTTTTCCTGTGTAGAAATATCAAAAGAGAACTTTTTATGTAACCTTAAAAAATTCCCCCTCTATTGTCAGAGGGGGAATTTTAGTTAACCTTTCGTTAAATCTAACGCTTTATCTGCCTTTTTTAAATCGTGATTTACTTGTTCTTCTACATCATAGGCGTGATACATTTCATTATCAATCATATATTGAGCAATCTTTTCATGAAGCTCGATGGCTTTATCTAATTGCTTTTTTAATACCTTTCGAACTTCGGGCGTCGCCGTTTCTGTAAGCGCTACCGCATATGTTCGTACACTATTCTTAGCTGATAATAATAAATCAGTCGCAATAGCAAGATCGTCTAACGTTTTAGTAAGAGTACTTTTAGTGGCCATTTTTCTACCCCTCCTATTTATTGAGCTTTCTTTAAGATTTTTTTCAATTCTTTAATCGCTTCAGTAGATGTTTGAACATCTTCTTCAAGAATCTTTTTTAATTCCTCATCGTCTACCAATTCCAACATCGCTGTTCCTTTTGTTACGCATGATGCTTTAAGCGTTAAGATTTCGTGAACTTCTAGCGTTTCGTGCATAGCTAGTCCCTTTGCCATGTTTGCATCCTCCTTGTCATTTTTTTAACTTGTGAATTATATTCCCAAATGATTTCCATTTAAACAAGTATTGATTATTTTTTAAAAATTTTAGAAAAAGAAACAGGAATATTAAAACTAACAAAAATAATCACCTGTTTTTGCAATTGACCTTCCATTGTATTGCAGAATAAATCCCTTTAGGTGTAATATGTAACCCTTCAATGAACCTTAAATTGTAAGTCTTTCTTGCTAGACCTTTTTAATCGTTTAAAATTGGGTAATATATTTTGTAAAAAGGTGTGATTCTATCAACTTTTTACGTATTACTATTAAGGCTGTTATTCTCTCTTTCATTGGTGTTGTATTCAGAGTAATTTACGGTAAAATAATTGGAGAAAAGGATGTTCAAATAGAAAGTCTTATCGGTCTTTTTATTGGTTTTTTTATTGGAATTTTCTTAATTTCCTGCTTTACTGATTATCGTAAAAGGAACAAAAATAATAAATAAAATAATCAGGTTCGTTTACGCAACAGTTCAATTAAAAAGTGCGTTAACCCGGCTTGGATTAACGCACTTGATCGTTACAAAACTCAATTTTCTATAGAATCTAAACATCCTTTTAAATGCTGAAATGAGGATCCATTTGGACGGAAAGAGTAAGGGTTCAGGGTGCGCATTACACTCAATTACCTTCTAGGCTGATGATTTTTCTGATGACTTATTGCCCGGTGCAAACCAACCCAATAGCGCGATACCAACTAAGACTCCATAGAAAATCAGGGTCCAAATGGTGCTATGAGGAAAATGGGGATCTAAGACACCAATATCTTTATGTGCAAAAGTAATAACAGCAAGTTTCACACCTACCCAGGCAACAATGGCGTATGCTGTCGTTTCTAGGGCAGGTCGCTTTTCAAGGAGTTTTACAAACCAGCTTGCTGCAAACTTGATTAAGATAAGGCCTGCAACTCCTCCAAGAACTACAACTGCAAACTGCCCTCCGTCCATCCCACCGATTTCTCCAAACTGTGAATCCGGAAGTCCAAGAGCTATAGCAACCGCAGCTAAAATAGAATCGATGGCAAAAGCTAGGTCAGCTAACGCAATTTTCCCAACTGTCGGCCAGAACCCCTTTCCAGCAGACTCCTTCTCATCATCATCATGAATATTCTCATTATGTTTCCCAAATCGCGCCTGAATGACATGCTTCAAACCTAAATACAGAAGATAAACTGCTCCTACGGCCTGTATCCACCAGACGTTGGCGATAAATGAAATGGCAAAAAGAGCTCCAAACCGAAAAATAAATGCCATAAGAATTCCGTAATTAATCGCTCTTTTTTTCTGATCCTCGGGTAAATGTTTAGCTATAACTGCTAGTACAAGAGCATTATCAGCTGATAATAATCCTTCTAATCCGATTAGAATCAGTAATGCCCACACGTATTCGAGCCAAATAGATTCCATCCATTTTTCTCCTTTCCAAAATGTAAGTTGTTATGCTAAAGGTTTTATTTACAATAGAATAACCATATATCCTAAAGGCAACCCTAAAAGATAGGATTTTCATTATTTTAACACTAACCTTCTATAAAATACTGCTTTAAATACAAATAAAAACCAAATTATTAAATTTTTACGTTTTTTATCATATAACTGCGTTTTTTTACATGATTAATGAAAACTTTGAACCAACATCTCTATAAGTTGGATGGTTAATAGGTAATGGCTATTATTTCAGGCTTGTTTTACAAAGTACTTGCGGCCAATGAAAAGAACGGCTAAAAAATATTGATCAATATTTTTTAGCCGTTCTTTATTTCTTCTTTGTACCATGCAATAAAAAAGGTCAATTAGGACCAATCCCTACCCAAAAAAGATTTACTAGAGCCTTGGCCGTTTTTTCAGGTCCTCCTAATTCAGCTATTAATTCTTTTTTATTCCGTATCATTGTGACCGTTGAAAATGTGTGCGCAAGCAAGCGAGGGCTTGTTGTAACAATTTCCCCGTTGTTTGCAGCTTGTTTGAATACGTTCTCCAATGCCTGATGTATCGCTTTCTCTGCCTCACGAATTTCATGAATATGATCTTCTGTAAGCGAAGAAGCCGCTTCTTGCAATAATGTTTCAAAATCAATATGCGGCCGCTTTAAATGATCCAATGTTACCTCATATAATCTGTGTTTTAACCCATTGGAATTTTGCAATAATTTCTCCGTCTGCTTTGTAATACGCTGGAACATGCTTGATACGGAAACTGTAAACAAAGTTGCCTTATTTTTAAAGTAGTAGTAAACGCTGGCCTTGGTCACATCGCTCGCTTCAGCCACTTGCTCCATTGAAACTTTTTCGTACCCGTATGCCATAAATAAATGAGCAGCTGTTTTCAAAATTTGCTCTCTCGTTATATTATTTTCAGTTGTTATTTTAGGTCTGCCAGGCTTTTTTTTCGGTGTCTGATTCGTATTCATAAGGGCCCTCCTTCTAGTTCAAGAAATTGGCACATTTAAACTAGTTGATTAATTAACCTTCTGGTATATATAATTATTGAAGGTTCTATATATATTGTAATAGAAACAAACAGATTTGGAAATGAGGGAGAATTAATGAAAGAATCACCTTTAGCAACATTCAGTCGATATATGACTGGGAAAGTGAGTCGATGGATTGTAATTGCCGTATGGATTTTGGCAACTGTAGTCCTCACGATTGCTTGGCCTGCTGTGAATAAGACGGAAGTAAACAATGCACCAAACTTAAGTGAGAATTCACCTTCCGTAGAAGCTGAAAATCTTATAAAGAAAGAATTCCCTAATTCATCAGGGGTTCCTGCCTTACTTACATGGCACAAAGAATCAGGTTTGAATAATGATGATCTAAAATCTATTCAGCAAATGGCGGCGGATTTAGAAAAGAAACCATTAGAAGCACAAACGTCTACTCCGCCTTTGCATAAATTACCGTTAGCAGCTCTGCAAAAGATGGTTTCGAAAGACGGAACAACTCTTGTACAGCCTATTTTCTTTGAAGAAAACGTTGAAACGGATGTACTAGAAAAAAACCTAGATACGATTAAAAAACAAGTAAAAGAGAATGTTTCATACGATTCTTTTGCGACGGATATCGATGAAAAAGATAAGCTAAGCACGCGCGTTACAGGACCTGTAGGAATTCAAGTAGATGCAACCAGCCTATTTGAAGGAGCAGACGTTTCCTTACTAATCGCGACAGTTTTATTAGTCTTAATTTTACTTCTTGTCATTTATCGTTCCCCAATTTTAGCGATTATTCCTTTGATCGGTGTAGGTTTTGCCTATGGGGTGCTGAGTCCATTTCTCGGTATTTTAGCAGATAAAGGATGGATTACGGTCGATTCACAGTCCATATCCATTATGACGGTCTTGTTATTTGGAGCCGGAACAGATTATTGTTTATTTTTAATTTCTCATTATCGCGATGAGCTTCGCAAAGTAAAAGATAAGAGACAAGCACTTATTAACGCTTTTAAAGGTGCTTCAGGTGCTATAGCCATGAGTGGCTTTACAGTTGTCATCTCTCTTCTAGCTTTAATCGTAGCAAAATACGGTGCTTACCACCGTTTTGCCATCCCGTTTAGCTTATCTATTCTGGTTATGGGATTAGCGAGTTTGACTCTTATTCCTGCCCTGCTTGCAGTTATGGGAAGAGGTTCTTTTTATCCTTTTGTCCCTCGCACTCCTGAAATGGAAGAGGAATTGGCGAAAAAGAAAGGAAAGCCGGTGCGTAACCGAAAAGCGAAAAACCGTTTCGGGAATTGGATTGGTAATGTGGTTACGACGAAACCATGGACAATCATTGTAGCTTGTCTAGTCTTTTTTGGAGCTTTATCCATTTACTCTAGTCAAATCAAGTACACGTATGATATATTGTCTTCTTTCCCTGAAGATATGCCTTCTCGTGAAGGGTTTGCGGTTATCTCTGACGCATACTCTCCTGGCGAACTGGCGCCAGCACAAGTAGTTATTGATACGGAAGGAAAATCAATAGATCTAGAAAAAGCATTAAAGAAAAATGATCTTATTAGTGCCGTTTCTGCACCTCAAAGCGGTAAAAGTAATAAGAATTTAAAAGTATATGACGTCACGTTTAATATAAATCCATATAGTATAGAAGCAATGGAAGCTATTCCAGACTTAAAAGATGCAGCAGAAAAGGCACTATCGCAGTCAGGAGTTTCCAAAGTGGAATCTAAAGTATGGATTGGCGGTCAAACAGCGACGCAATATGATACGATGACGGTTAGTGATAAAGACAACAGTATCATTGTCCCGCTAATCATTATTTTTATATCGCTGCTGCTATTGGCTTACTTACGTTCTATTGTAGCTATGCTTTACTTGGTTGGAACGGTCATCTTGTCTTACAGTGCAGCTTTAGGGTTAGGCTGGCTCATCATTCACAACATCATGGGGGCAGATGCTATTCAAGGAGCGATTCCTTTATACGCGTTTGTATTCTTAGTGGCGCTTGGTGAGGATTATAATATCTTTATGATCTCAAGCATCTGGCAGAAAAAGAAGCACATGCCGTTAAAGCAAGCCATTAGAGAAGGCGTAAGCGAAACAAGCGGTGTGATCACATCAGCTGGAATTATTTTAGCTGCTACCTTCGCGGTTCTAGCAACACTGCCGATTCAAGTTCTCGTTCAGTTCGGAATTATCACGGCTTTAGGCGTTCTGTTAGATACATTTATTGTGCGACCATTCCTTGTACCTGCGATTACGACGGTTTTAGGAAGGTTTGCTTTTTGGCCAGGTAAAGTTGAAATGGTACCAGAAAAAGAGCAGTAAATATATAATCTCCCATCATAAAAGCGTGGACTGCATTCAGCCCACGCTTTTAACTATCTTCATTTTAGTTCTCTTTTTAATACTTTACCGAGCTGGTTTTTAGGAAGTTTATCAATAAAATAAACTTGGGGAATTTTGTAGCTTGCTAGACAATCTCTACAATATTTTAAGATATCTTCTTTTGTTAAAGAAGAATGAGGATCTTTTACCACATACGCTCTAGGTTTTTCTCCATAAACTGGGTCTTCTACTCCTACTACAGCAGCTTCTATAACCGTATCTATTTGCTCAATTATTTCTTCTACCTGATCAGGATAGATATTATCACCGCCATATACGATAACATCTTTATAGCGTCCCATAATATATAAAAAGCCGTCTTGATCTACCTTTCCAGCGTCCCCCATATAGAACCAGCCATCTCTAAGGACTTTGTCAGTCGCCTCTTGATTATGCCAATAGCCTTTAAAACAATAGGGGCTTTTTATAATAATTTCTCCAACTTCTCCTGCTTTCACTTCTTGTCCTGACTCGGGATCAATAATTTTTACTTCTACACCAGAAAGAGGCTTGCCTGCTGATTCAATTTTTTCATTTCCCATATTTGGTGTCCATACACTGACTGTCCATGCTTCTGTACTTCCATAACCTTGTATCATGCTGATGTCTAATTTTTCATATTCCTTAATAAGATAAGCAGGAACTTTTGCCCCTCCGGCAATAGCAACCTTTAGTGAAGATTTCTTTGCCCCTTCATTTTTCACTGCTTCGAGCATTTGCATGTACATAGAGGGAAACCCTAACATCATAGTGATCTTATGAGTTTCAATCGTTTCCCAGATGATTTCCGGTGTAGGATCTGACAACAAAAATAACCCCATCCCGTTGGAAACAGATTTCAAAATATTATTAATAGAACTCATATGATAAAAAGGATGCGAGGCAAGAAAACGACCATCCTCTTCATAATCGATTCGTTGACTAGATGGTTGTATATAAGAATACACATGACCATGCTCAATCATACAGCTTTTGCGTTGCCAGTTGTTCCAGAAGTAAAAAGAAGCATAGCTATGTCATCTTGAGAGACCTGTATATTGGGATTTAATATAGGATACTCAGAAAAAATTTCATTATATTCTTCAACTGTCTCCACACTATTTTTTCTTCCTACTTGTAAAGTAACAACGCTATTTAATATTTCAGAATCAAAAGGAATAACCTCATGAAATTTTTGGTCATAGAAAATAATTTTAGGTTGTGCACTATCTAAAATATCGATAATTTCATACTTCGTAAGCTGCCAGCCAATAGGAACCGCTACGGCTCCGATTCTTAATGCAGCTAGCAGAATCGTAGGAAATGGATGATTGTTTTGACAGAGAATTGCAATTCGATCCCCTTTTTTAATGTTATGGCTTAACAGGTAATGAGCGAGTTGATTGACACGTTCATTATATTCTTTAAATGTATGGTAAGATGTACTCCAAATTAAAGCCTCTTTTTCAGCAGATTGTGTAGCCCTTTGCTCTAATAGTTCTCCAAGTGTGTACATAATAGCTCTCTCCTTTAATGATAATGACCAGTTTGAATCATATTTAAATGGTGCTTCATTCTAATTATTTTTAAATCCATAAACTACATTACCCATAATTAACGTTAACGAAAACGTTAATTATAGGCGTTTGAAAAATTCATATCTTTTTAGCATGTAAAAAAACGAGCTCTTCATAAACAAGAGCTCGTTTTTTACGTATGTTTTATCTATATATAAGTATTTAAAATCAGCAAAACACGCCTATCTGTTAAAGTGTGATTAACTTTTTTGTCCAAAGCCTTTTTTATTAACAGCATTTCATCTAAAAAGTCCCCCTATCTTTTTTTGCTCTCTTCCGTTTGCGGTTTTACTTTTATTCATAAGCTCCCTGCCACTTTCCATTTTATCCTTCTCTTGACCTGCTAATCACGAGCAAACTCAAGACAGACCTAAACCTAAACAGCACGTACATATTTTGAAGCAAATGACATATTAATAGCTCAAGAGACAGTGTTTACTAATAAAAGCTAGAGGAGATGAGAGTGGGAATGGATAAGTTGAATTCACAATCATCCGCTAATCATTCAAACCCGCAAGTATGGAATTTTGTTTCGGCTCCTAATTTACATCCCATGAAGGTTACCATTAATACTAATAAGCCTGGAACAGCTCCCGGCCTATTATTTGTTGCGCCCTATACGGTATATGGAGCAGCGATGATTGGGCAAACCGGGTCACTAATTATGGAACAGACGGGTAATCCAGTGTGGTTTAGACCGCTTGCTAGTAGGTATATCCAAAACACAGACTTTCGAGTACAAATGTACCGTGGAAACCCTGTTCTTACGATGTGGCAAGGAACAATTTCAGGAACTCAAACTGCAAACCCTAACCTTCCAGTAGGTGAACCTGAGCCTGGTGCTTATTTTCAAATTATCAATCAGCATTATGAGGGCATTAAAAAGTTATTTGCTAAAAAAGGGTTTACCTCTGATTTGCACGAGTTTACAATTACCAAACGGAATACGGCTTTGTTTACAGCGGTAAAACAAATACCCGCAGATTTATCTAAGTATGGAGGGCCATTACATGGGTATTTTAGTAATTACTCTATTCAAGAAGTAGACATTGAGACGGGAGAGCTTCTTTTCTTTTGGGATGTACTTAAACATATTAATCCATCTGATTCGATGGTACCTGCTTCATCCGCAACAAGCTCTAATAATATATGGGATTGTTACCACGTAAATTCAGTCGAAGAAGGTCCAAACAATACACTTTTAGTGAGCATGCGTAGTATGTGGGCTATTTATAATATTGACAAAGAAACGGGAAAGGTGATTTGGCAACTTGGTGGAAAGCAAAGTGATTTTAGGCTTGGACCGAACGCCAAATTTTCTTGGCAGCATGATGCACGCTACAGGTCCGAAAACAGGATAAGCTTGTTTGACAATGCATGCTGTGCTTCTCCTGATTCTCCACCTCAAGGGCAAGCGCGTGGTTTAATTCTTCACTTAGACTATAAACACAAGGTTGCAAATGTAGATCGAACATATTATCATGCTCCCGCTTTATATGTTCCAAGTCAAGGAAATGCGCAAAAGCTTTCCAATGGAAATCAACTCATTGGGTGGGGACAAGAACCATACCTTTCAGAGTTTAGAAACGCTGGAAATTCAACGAGAAATCCTTCATTTAATTTGTTATACGATATGCAATATCCAAATCAAAACCTTTCATATCGAGCATTTAAAAATAAATGGGTAGGTTTACCCCTTTACCCGCCTAGCATAGCGGTAGATTTACTGCGAGACAGTGAAGCTACCGTTTACGCATCCTGGAATGGCTCAACGGAAACGGTCGCTTGGCAGGTACTGGCGGGGCCAACAGCTTTTAAGTTATCAGTAGTAGCATTTAGTACTCCTCGGACTGGATTTGAAACAGATATCCATGTCCAGGCAGTTGGCCCCTATTTTCAAGTAAAAGCATTAGACTCCTGCGGGAACGTGATTGGTACATCACCGACTGCTTACGTTAAAATAAGAAGAAATAGACGAAAGTGAGCATTAATAATCCTCTATTAGATTTTTAAAAATGTTCTTATAGTGCCCCCCTACTCAGAAGGTTTGAGGGGGCATTCACCTTTTACGGAATCAAATAGAAATTATGTGAGCTAGGGATTTTTTTTAAAAAACCCCTACTCTATTAATCTAAAAGGTAAAATTTTTGGTATATGATATTATAACGAATGGTATAAAGAGAAAGACCTGAAGGAATGCTTGATACAGTTGAGTATGAGAGCTTTTTCTCTCGAATTACTTAACTTTTAAAACAATATCTTCTGATTGGTCATTCCATTTAACAGTTAAAATCAAATGTTTAGATTTCATTATACCTTCACTAGCCTCCAGCTTTACTTTCTCTTTAAATTTTCCTTCTTTATCTAATCTTGCATCTCTTACTGCAACTCCATTTTCATTATTTGAAGTGTCTAAATTAATCTTAAAATCCCCTACCGATTCTATCTTATCACCTAGATAATTCAAATTAATTTGAGCTGTTTCTTTACTACTTTCAACGGGATATAACGTAATAGTAGCTGACCAGCTTTGAGTTTCACCTGAAAACTCTAAAGGATCCTCAGCTTTACTTTGACATCCAACTAATGAAACAAAAAAGAAAAGACTAAACAAAGCAATATAAAACTTTCTCATGCTCTTCCTCCATGTAAACACCATAATGTCATTTTTACTACCATATATTTTATTAAAATATATATCTTTAGTTAACATGGCGTAGAATATTATCTAGCAAAGAACATATGTAAGATCTTTTTTAAAAACTGTTCGTAGGTTTTGAAAGCTGCGCTAAATGCGGAACGTTTCTTTTCACTTTCCATTATAATTTTATCCCCTTTTATCTTAAGCGGGTATATTACATACAAGTTTATACAAAATGAATTGTCGTTAGTTTAAATAATGAAAGGTTTCCCAGAAATAATTTTGAGAGATTAGTAAAAAAAATTAACCTGTAAAAAAGCTTACAACACCTATCAGCACAAAAGATATGAGAATTGCAGATAAAATGAGCAGAAGTGTAAAGATAGGTTTATACTTTGCTCTGTTTTCTTGATTACTTATCTTATTATGTAAATCATCTAATTTTCTTTCAATTTCATCCAGACGTTTTTCAGTGTTAATATCCATCACCTCCTACCCTTTATACGAATTACTTCTATAAAAGTTTCCTAATTACTGTATTTTAAAGAATATATATGTAAAAGTATTTTTATTTTGTATTTATAGTTAGTTATCGAAATCCCCTTTTCACATAGTAAACTTTCATTTTTTTAAAATCTTCATCTAAATCAAAAGTGAAACGGACTTACTTGTTTAATAATAAACGAAATAATAAATGAAATCGCAATTATTACGGCGAGTTGCTTTGTGGTTTTATAAAAGACTCCACATAAAACAGCGTACATAATGAATTCTTCCATATAACTTACATGGATATAAAATACTCCAACCGCTAAAGAAAGACTTAGCAATAACCCCATAGGCAACGCTGGTAATATCCAAGCTAGACGTAAATTATTTTTAGCCATCCATACGATAGCTGCTAGAAACGGCGACGCTAGTGCGATACTTCCCCACAGTAAAAAATAACTAGTTGGAAAAAATCCAAATAGAAAAGCGGAATATATATAATAGCCCGTTAGCATTCCTATAAAGAACATGAATGTATTAAGAGCCGCACTAATTTTGGTTTTACTATACCCGGCTATAAGGGTAGCAATCAGGACCCAAATACCGGCCCTAGAACACAAATCCCCAAAATACGGCAGAATATTTATCCACCAGCTTCCATTAACACCTGCAACAGTATCTAAATATTTGGCTACTATCCCCAAAGCTGTACCGAAGACTAAATAGATAATAGAAAATACAAGTTTGTTTGTAGACTTAACTATTCCAATAGTAAACTCCCCCTACCCAAAGCAACTCTATTAAATTGTTTTAACTCTTTCGTCCAAAAGCTTTTGTATCAATCTTTTTGTCATCTAGAAAATTCTCTATCTTTTTCTGTTCCCTTCCATTTACACCTTCATTTCTATTCATAAGTGACTCAATTTCTGTTTCAGAAAAATCTCCTTCGCTCATATGCTCAACCATGTCATCGATGGCTTGATCCAGTTCATCCAAAATTTGATTGGAACCCGTAATAAAGCGGCTAATTCTCTCGGACTCTTTTTTATATCCTTTTGGTAGAGTATTGTGCGAGATATATGTGGAAAAATTACGATCATTTTCTTTGACCAGATCGTTTAGTTGTTCAAGTTTTTTCGCTTCAGCTTTAGGTAGCTGTTGATCAGAATCCATCATTTCTTCAAATTGATCACTGATATTGGATAAATCCTCGTTAGTATTTAAGTAAGTCTTTATACTTTCTTTCATTTCCTTTTCATCAATTACAGCATTATTTTTCGATGAACTAAATATAGAAGTTGGTAATACAATTTCTTCACTAACTTCTTTTGTACTTTCCTGACAAGAACAAACACCTAATAAAAAAATCATCATTGAGCTAAAATAAAGTTTCTTCAATTCAAACGCTCCCTTTACCAATGTGTTAATTCCATTAATTCACATAGAAAATTTCAGCATTAAAATTCCCCTTGGGACTATACCTCTAGAGGCGTATATTGCAAAACTACCCTCATCTAATTGAATATAGCAAAAAATGTTAAGAACAACGATTTGTTTGCTGTTATAGTGAACGTAAGGTAGGTGAATGTAAATGAATTATGTAACTTGTATACAGAGAACGCTAGATTACATTGAGGAGAATTTGGAGACACAAATTACTTTAGAAAAGTTAGCAGAAATTGCTTGCTTTTCTCCTTTTCATTATCACCGTGTCTTCCAAGCCATGGTTGGAGAATCCGTGATGGATTATGTGAGGAAACGAAGACTTACACGCGCAGCAGAACGCTTATTTTTCACAGATGAAAAAGTCATTGATATCGCACTTGATGTTGGTTTTCAATATCAAGAATCATTTAACAGAGCGTTCAAAAAATTTTATGATGTTTCACCGAAGCAATACCGTAACGCAAGGAGAATATCTGGACCTCTGCGGGGAAAAGCCTACCTAACTACCACACTTTTGTCAGGAGGAATTAAGATGGAACCAAAACTAGTCACTAAATCTGCTTTTTATGTCATTGGATATGAGCTAAAAACGAAGAACGAGGGTGGCCAGAATAACAAAGACATTCCTGAATTTTGGCAACAGTACATGCAAAATGGATTAGGCTCTAAAATCCCCAATCCCCTAAACGAAAACGCAGAGCTTGGTATTTGCACTGATTTTAATCCTGAAACGGGTGAGTTTGTTTATATAATTGGCATGGAAGTAAAGGAAGGCACTCCAGCTCCTGAAGGAACAGTTTACAGAAGCTTCCCTGAACTAGAATATGCCGTGTTCACTACTCCAAAATCAAATGAAGAATCTTTTACTTCTTCCATTCAGTCCACATGGAACTATGTTTTTACAGAATGGTTTCCAGAATCAGGTTATGAGCACTACGGATCAATGGAGTTTGAACTGTATGATAAAAGATGTTATGGTTCAGAAAATAAAGAGATTGACATCTACATTCCTGTGAAAAAACAGACTGTTAAGGCATAAAAGAGAACTCCCATTTGTTTAAGAGAAAAGTAGTGTAGAAATTCATTTATAATACTGAAGATATTCCTATACAAAAGCCCAATCTCTAAGCAATTAAACTTAAGAGAGGGCTTTTTGTTCTTTTGCATTGGGAATTTTGGAATCAATCAATATGAATATTCCCTTCATTTTTAATTATCGTAATGTACGATACCGGCCATAAAAACATCAGATATACAGAGAAATGTAAGATGCTTTTCTCTCCAATTCCTTCACTCTTAAAACAATGTCTTCTCATCTGTCACTGGATATAAAGTAATACCAGCTAACCCGCTTTGATTTTCATCTAAAAACTCTAAAGAATCCTCAGCTTTATTTTGACGTTCAACTAATGCGACAAAATAGAAAACAAAGTTAGATACATTTCCTATCATTTTATTTTATATATCTTCCTCACGCGCATATTTTTTACATTTTATAGGAATGATAACGTTACTCGTTGTATAACAAATATTCACTCATATAAAAGGTGGTAAAACGTGCGACAAAGATATCTTTTGAAAAGCTCTAATAAAGAAAAGACAACGGATTGTTCAGCAACTCCCTTATATGATGATATAAATAAAAATATAGAGAGACTATTAAACGAATTAGGAAATAGCTCTGATGTATCGTTTCGAATGGTTGAGTCTCCGTATCAAAAAACGTTAAAAGCAGCCGTTATTCACCTTGACGGATTAGCAGATGAAAATATTATAAATGAAAATATCATGACTCCTCTTATTCAGTGGCTTAAGGAAAGTAATCAAGTAGTAACCGTCAAAGAGATAGAAGCACAAATACCCCAGATGTTAACTGTATCTCAATTGACTATAAAAGAGAATTGGCATGAATTTATGTCAGCCGTTTTAACTGGTGATACGGTCATCCTACTGAATGGAAGTTCTAAAATTTTCATTGGCAATACAAAAAAACTTCAGTCCCGCGCAGTAACAGAACCAACCAGCCAAACTGTTGTTAGAGGACCTAAAGATAGTTTTACAGAGAATTTAAGGACTAATACCTCCTTGATAAGAGCTAGAATTCAGGATTCTAATTTACGCTTAGACAGCATGAAAGTTGGAAGCGTAACTCAAACAGATATAGGGATCATGTATATTAAAGGGAATGCAGATGAACGTATTCTAAAGGAAATCAAAGAACGTTTAAAAGAGATTAAGGTAGATGGGGTCCTCGAGTCGAACTATATTGAGGAATTTATCCGGGATGATAGGACGACTATTTTTCCACTTCTATTAAATACGGAACGACCTGATGCCGTTGTAGGAAATTTATTAGAAGGTCGAATTGCTATTATTGTACAAGGAACACCTTTTGTATTAATTGCGCCTGCTATTTTTTCTCAATTTTTTCAGTCTCCCGAAGATTATTATCAAAATTATTATATTGCTTCCTTTTTAAGGATGCTAAGATTTGGTTCTTTTTTTCTTTCTATGTATGCGTCTGCTATCTATTTAGCATTGATTACGCATCATCAGGGACTTATTCCAAACACATTAATGGTCAGTTTAATGGCGCAAAGAGAAAGAGTTCCTTTTCCAGCAATTGTAGAAATGGTAGTGATGGAACTAGCTTTTGAGATGTTGCGAGAAGCAGGAATCCGAATGCCTAGAGCAATCGGACCAGCAGTCTCCATTGTAGGAGCGCTGATTTTAGGACAAGCAGCTGTAGAAGCAGGTTTTGTATCGGCGGCTGTTGTGATCATTGTTGCTATTTCTGCCATCAGCAATTTCACACTGCCATCTACTAGCATTGTCAATGCGGCCCGTGGTTTTCGGTTTATCTTGATTCTAATTTCAGCATTTATTGGCTTATATGGAATTTTGCTTATGACCTTATGTATATGGCTTCATATAAGTAGTCTAAGATCTTTCGGTATCCCCTACTTTTCACCTTTTGCTCCCTTTGATTTTAAAAAGCAAAAGGATACTTTAGTTCGATTCTCTTTACCATCTCTGTTGAAAAAACATCAAAATAAATAGACTTCGTATAAAGATAAATGAGGATAGAAAATGAAAACTTATCTTTCGCTTTTATGGATCGCTGCCATTTGTTTATGCGTTTCAGGATGTTCGAATTACCGAGAATTAAACCAAATAGGAGTTATTATAGGATTGGGAATTGATAAGAATGAAAATTTGGAACAACCTTATAAAGTAACCTATCAGGTCATTAACCCAAGTGGTTTGTCACAAGGCAGTTCGTCGGGAGGACAAGGTCTTCCTGTCATTAACTATACAGTAACGGCCAAAACGTTAGTGGAAGCATTAAAAAAAGCCTCTGTCGTCATCCCAAGAGAACATATTACTTCTCATCTTTCGCTTATCGTTGTAGGTGAAAAGTTAGCAAGAAATGGTCTTAGCTTATTATTTGATGCCTTGGATCGAGGCAAGCAAGCTCGTACAAGTATTCCAGTTTTTATTGCACGTGATGGAACTGCTGAGAAATTACTTGGTGTAATTGAACCTTTCGAGGTTACTCCAGTCAAAAGTATCCTAAGTACAACCCAGAACAATCAAAAAATGTACGGAATAGTTAGTAATATACAAGCATATGAAGTTATTTCTATGCTTTTGAGTGAGGGAAAAGATCTATCTCTTCCTGGAATCACCATTAACAAACCATCTCAGAAGTCAGAAGAAGCAGGCAATTTAGAGAATACCAGCCCAAGTGCTATGCAGGTAAAAGGATTAGCTATGTTTAGAAAAGGGAAATTAGTTCGATGGCTGGATGGCGATGAGGCTCGATCTGTTCAACTTGTTACGTCTAAAGTGAAGAGCACGGCCCTTGTTTTCCCTTGTAATATAAATGCGAATATCACAGTTACGACGACCGGAATAAAAAGTAAAATAAAGACAAAAATCCGCCATGGACAACCTTTTATTCATACAGATTTGAATGTGATGGGAGAAATTACGGAAACATCTTGCCAGAAAGATTTAAGCAACCCTAAGGTATTAAAAGAGTTGGAAAAAGAAGTCCAAAATGAACTGCAAAAGGAAATTACAAAAACTATTAGCATGGCACAAAAAGAAAAGGCAGATATTTTTGGCTTTGGTGATAGCTTATCTCGAACCAACCCTAGTTATTGGCGTCAGCATAAACAGAATTGGGAGAATCTATTTTCAAGTGCGAAGGTATCGATGAATGTGAACGTCAGTATTGTAAATACCGGAATGCGTACAAATCCTTATGAGGTAAATTAGATGAGGAGCTGAAAAAGCGTTGACTAAAATAAAAATCGATGGGTTTCAATTATTTTGTATGATGTTTATCTTTATATTAGGCAGTACGTTACTTTTAGATATAGGAAAGGCTTCTAGGCAAGATGCATGGGTAGTCCCCCTTTTGGCTACTTTTTTTGGATGTTTACTGTATTTAGTCTATATCTCCTTATATAAGAGATACCCTAATATGCCTTTGACTGGCTACCTCATTAAAATCTGGGGTAAATACGTAGGCGGTGCTATCAGCTTTTGCTATATTATCTATTTTGTTTATATTGCTTCAAGAGTACTACGTGATTTTGAAGAATTACTAATTAGTTCTTCTTACTATGTTACATCGATTATTACGCTGGGGATATGTATGACCTTTGTGTTGATTTATAGTATTCACTTAGGAATAGAAGCATTCGCACGAGTTACATGCTTATGTTTTGTTGTTATTTTACTGACTCTTTTTATATTAAATGTTTTGTATGTAGTAGGAGGCTATATCAAGGTGGAAAACCTTCAACCCGTATTAGCAAATGGATGGGGAAACATAGGGAAAGAGTTAGTCCCTCTTGGTATTACTGTTCCTTTCGGGGAATTGATTACCTTCACTATGATTCTTCCTTATTTGAATAAAAAAAGTCAGGCTGCAACAATTGGGTTATCCGCCATTATAACAGGAGGAATTGTCTTAACCATTAATTCGATTATTCTTTTGTGTGTACTCGGACCAGAGACTGTTTTAAGATCCTCTTTCCCGGCTCTTACAGCTGTGAGTTACATTAACATAGCTAGTTTTATTCAAAGGTTGGATACCTTTATTCTTATTCTCATGGTCATTTTAGGTTTTGTTAAAATAACCATCTATTTCTTTTGTGCAGTGATTGGCGCGGCTGATTTGTTTCGAATGAAATCTTCTGTTACAAACATTTATTTAATTGGCGGTGTTATTTTTTTCTCCTCACTGATGATTGCTCCTAGTTACCAAGCTCATATAAATGAAGGACTCAAAATTGTTCCTTATTTATTGCACCTTCCTTTTCATATAGCAATTCCCATCCTATTGCTGATTACAGCATATATAAAACAAAAAATAAAGCCTGCCCTTTCATGACAAGGGAGGCTATTGTTTTTTTAAAACAGGAAAAATGCTAACAGTAAGGAAGATCAAAGCAAATAAAATAACCAAAAAATAATCTTCTCCACGGGCAATTACAAAATATTGTTTTAGGTTATAAAACGATTGAAACATATAGTTTCCCTGAAAAACGTCGATGAATGCAATAAGAACATAAGCCCCCAGCAAAATGCATAAGGATGGAATTATTTTAGCCATTATATCAGCCTCACCTTTTTCTTTTAAATTGCGGTAAATAATATAAAAATATACAAGGCATCCATGAGATTCAATAATATTTATTAAATGATGAAAAATAATTGATTTTCTGCAAAGCAATTTGTTATAAAAATTTAACGCAACAAGAATTGTGGACATTGAACTATTAAGTTTAGCTGAATTAGAGGACTCGGAACCTGTTGACATAAAATCAGTTGACCTTGTCTCTCTCAGTACAGCCCTTGTAACTCAGTTCATACAAATTTATGACCGACCTATTATCCTGCATAAAAATTCCCACTCCATTTTCATCAAGGAAGATGAATTGAAGCCGAAACAAGTAAGCATTATCTTTTTAGATAATGCCATAAAGTATAGTACCGATGTAATTGAGGTCTTTTTGGAAAGTGATCAGTATAAGGGAATTCTCCGAATAAAAGATTATTGCATTGGCATACCAAAAGAAGAACTATCTCATGTTTTTGAAAGGTTTTATCGAGTAGACAAAGCCCGCAAACGGGATTCAGGAGGAAGTGGACTCGGATTAGCTATTGCTAAAAATATTGTGAACCTCCATAAAGGAGAAATTGATATACAAAGCAAAGAACATGCTGGAACAGAGATTAAAGTTACTTTTCCCCTTACGAACTGAGTAAGTCGCTTTTATATAAATTAGCTCATGTACCACTAGTGATGCAGCAACTATCAATATTTAATTTCTAAAAATGCTATCTATTGGATGCATCTAAAACGTAATCCCGAGTTTTTCATGAGAAAAAACACCTCCAAGTGATTGCTCGTTACTCCATACCGGGTTATCAGCTTGAAGGTGTTTTTTTATTTATATAAAATCAGAGCTTGTCCAAATTATTAGCAACTACGTTTTCTTAATCTGCGAACGCTGATACCTTCTAAACTAGTCGTATTTCTATTACCTGAATTATCTTCCCATACCAAAAATCCGCCTTCTGCTCGAATAAACGTACCATTTCCATCAAGCTGTCTTCCAGCAGAAAAAACTTGAATTTTATCTCCTCTTTGGAAATTATCTACTATAGAGCGAGATTGAGATGTACGACGATCTCCACTACTATATCGTTTGCAAAATCTCCTTTGAAACACAGGAGCCTCCTCTAACAGCGATCGTTTTGGTTACTGCAATTTAAAAACAGAATGAATCCCTTTCATCTCGTAACGTGACCTAGGTTCAGTGAGTATAAAATACATATATGATTAAAGTGTTTGATAGATATAATTTAAAAAGTTATATCTTTTAGACACAAAAAAAGAACCCTCTATAAAAAGAGGATTCAAACAGGGTAAGTAAGAAAAAGAAATATACATGCATGTTCCTGGGGGGCACTACGCTTGTATAATCAACTTATACCCGCTACTCACTGATTCAAACAGTTAAAAACATTTCAAATAAAAATTAATCGCTAATCTATTAAATACAATCTCTGAATATATTCAATAGCTTTATCTTTGTACTCTACCTGTTCTCTAATATTAATAATTCGCATAACAAGTGCTCCTCTACCAAGAATAACAACCATCATTTACATAAAGGGTGTTATAAACATGCTT
Source organism: Priestia sp. SRI_019 (assembly GCF_057586255.1). NCBI lineage: Bacteria > Bacillati > Bacillota > Bacilli > Caryophanales > Bacillaceae > Priestia > Priestia sp. SRI_019. Next base: position 1,066,894 of record NZ_JBYCZN010000002.1, read on the forward strand.
TTTAATAAAAGTGTGTTGCTTCTTCCATTAAAACGTATCCTTAAACCCATTCTTTCCTATGTTCACGAATAAATTTAATGTCATTTTGATAATGTTCAAGATGCCCTTCGTCTATCATTTTTTGGAACGCCCTGTCGCCTTCACTGGCTTTTCTTATAATTGTTTTACATAACCCCGCTAATCGCAGCAATACCACTTCCAAATAACCTTCTTGTAATTCTTCGCCGTAAGATTCAAAAATAATTTCACTCTTTGTTTTCTATGTTGAGCATGCTGCAATGAATTATAATAAATCTTCTCACCTGTTTCAGAAAGATAAAATCTACTTAAGGGGACGCACGTATAGAGAGTATAAGCAATGTCCCAAATTCTTGGCCCGGGCCCAGCAACATCAAAATCAATGATGCCTACTGGTCTTTCGTGCTTGAAAATGATGTTGTATATGGCAAAATCATTATGACATAGTATCTCAAATGGTTTAGGAGTGTTATCTATTGATTTCCAGCTATAATCGAATGAAAAATCACTCACTGAATCATGATAAAGACGGAGCATTTTCCCTATTTCTATTAAAACATCATCAGACCACATATATTTCTTCAAAGGATAATTACCAGCTTCACCTTCAATAAATGATAAGACCTCTCTTCCTTTTTCATCAATGCCTAAAAATTTTGGCGTATAACTAAAACCTTTGTTCTCTAAATGCTTTAATAGCTTATGAAATTTATGGCTATCTGATTTTAGTTCTCGTCGTACAGTTTCTCCCGAGCGATAAACGTTAGAGACATTCCCTCCTGTTAGCACTTCTTCGTCCTCAAAGCTTGACATATAAACATTCCCCCTGAATATATCCTATTTGTCGTCAATAAGTGAAAATGATAAAGCATTCGTCATAAATGAAATACCTGATTTTACTACTGATTCAGAAAAGCCCGTACTTTTTCTTTTATAGCCCATCAACAATCCTTTGGGACTGACTAATAAAGTGGAGAAAATCGGTTATCGTCATGTTACGTTACATTATAAAAAAAGAATCTTCATTCGAAGATCCTTTTAACTGCTTGTTTCATACAAAAATCCGCTAAAAAGTGGAAGACCGCTACTATGTTAAATCAACCAAAGCCTCCATCTGAGTGAATAATTTGTCCGGTAATCCATTCTGATTCTTCACTTGCTAAAAAAATAACTAATTTTGCGGCATCCCGTGGCTCACCAAGTCGACCCATCGGGAACTTTGGCCGTAGCTCTTCTTTTAACTCACTGCTCATCCAGCCAGTGTTAGTTGGTCCAGGATCTACAGCATTAACAGTAATCTTAAGAGGTGCTAATTCAATAGCAACTGATTTAGTAAACGTAGAAACAGCACCTTTTGTTGCAACATAGGCCAAATTCCCAGGCTCAGGTGACTTATCTTGACCTGAAACCATATTAATAATTCGACCGCCATGCTTACCTTCGATTAGACGTGCAAACTCAACAGTCAAAAGACACGTCCCTCTAACATTCACGTTATAATGAGCATCAAGCATATCAGCATCTATAGAACGAAAATCTACGTCCACGGAATGTGTTGCATTATTTACAAGGATTGATGGAGAACCTAGTTTGTTTTGAACTTCACCAAGCAGCTTTCTTGGTGCATCGGGTTGCGATAAATCCAATTCCATTGATTCACACCGCACTCCCAGACTGCAAATCTCTTCTATAAGATGTTTCGACCAGTTAGAATCATCTTCATTAAAATAAGTCATCGAACGATCATACTTTGACCAGTGAGTGAAAAAGATATCTGCCCCTTCTCTAGCTAGCTCCCGACATATTTCAGTACCGATACCCTGCACTCGGCTAGCACCAGTAACAATGGCAATCTTATTCATTAATCGTTTCATAAAGCATCTCCTCATGGAAATGCTGAACAAAGTACTATTAGAGATGTATACTTACTAGTAGCACATGCTTTCAGCAATCCTATCTATGTATTTTATAAAGTCGTACTGCATAAAAATCTGATTAAAGTTTAAAAGGTATTACAATGTCTATATTCGGCACTCATAGACAAAAAATGAGATGCCTTCTCCGTAGCCATCTTTTACTTCATGAACAGTGAGATTGTTAAACCCATTAGAATTAAGGATACTTTCAAATTCTTCTGAGCCATAAAGTCGAAGAGGAAAATCCATTATCTCCACCTTTTTTGTCTTATTTCCTTGAAGTAGCTCATATCTTATCTTAGTATTCAAAGAGCTTGTTCTTTTATCGTAGCAGCTTTTTTTGTAAACGACGATGATTTCCTTATCAAAAGAAACTCTATCCGTTTCAGTCCAACCTACTAGTTCTTCAATTTCGCTTTTTTTCTTCATAATCGTTAAAAGTATTTTCCCGTCTTCTTTTAAAACTGCTCTTATATTTTGAAGACTCTTAACAGCAATATCATCAGCTAACAGTGAAAAAGAGCCAAAAGGTATCATAATAAGATCATACTTTTTACTACTTTTAAAACTTTCGACATCTTGATACCATACATTCGGTTTAATACTTAGTGTTTCAGCTTTTTCTATACACGTTTTAAGCATTTCTTTAGAAATATCAAACCCTTCAATCTTAATTCCGTTTTGCATAAATGGAATAAGCATTCTACCGCTCCCGCACATCGGTTCTAATACTTTCATATTTTGGTCTTTTACAAAAGAAAGATAAAACTCCAGCTCTTTTCTATTTGCAAAAGATTTATCACTCTCGTACACCCTTGTGCAGAGCTGTCCATAGTAATCATTCATTCTTATTTCACCTCACATAAGTATTTTTCCATACATGCATTCAACTTTCCTGCCTTATCAACATGTTACAGACAGCAAAAACTGAATCCCCCTAGTCTTCAACAAGTTTGGACTTACATTTTCAAGAACGTTATATTTTACTTTTTAGTAAAAAGGTAAAGAGATAGGTAGAATAATCGATTTCCTAAATAAAATTCCAAAAGGAAATATCCCTATGTTAGAGAACTGAATAAAGGACTGCTTTTCATTTCTCTAACACTTAAAAGGAGGTACACGAATGAATGAAGAGATAATAAAAATTGATAACGTTGAGATTTGTACAGAAAGTTTTGGAAACCCCAAGAATCCTGCTGTACTTTTAATAATGGGAGCAATGTCTTCGTTAGATTGGTGGGATGAAGACTTCTGTCTTCGCCTCGCTGAACATGAGAGATTTGTTATTCGTTACGACCATCGTGATTTAGGGCGATCTACCACTTATCCACCCGGTACGTCTAACTATACAATAACGGATATGGCTGACGATGCAATTGGTGTTTTAGATGCTTACTCTATAGACAAAGCTCATATTGTTGGAATGTCTTTGGGCGGGATGATAGGACAAATCCTTGCTCTTAGATATCAGGATCGCATAGACTCCCTTACTTTAATTGCATCAAGCGTATTTGGAACGGAGGCGGAAAAATTGCCCCCCATGGATCAGCGGATACTTGATTACCACACGAAGAGCGCTTCCATAGACTGGTCAAATCAAGAGGAGACTGTTCCCTACCTTGCAGGTGGATGGAAAATTTTAAGTGGAACAAAACCTTATGAAGAGAAAAGAATGTATAAGCTAGCAAAAAGAGAAGCTGCCCGCGCCAAACAGCTGCCGAGTAGATTTAACCATGCTTTGCTTCAAGGAGGAGGCCAATATTATGACAGATCGAGTGAAATTACTATACCTACGCTGATTATTCATGGAACAGAAGATCCAGCGCTGCCATACGCACATGGACTTGCTCTTGCAAAAGCTATTTCTCATGCTAAATTAATAGCTCTTGAGGGTACAGGACATGAAGTCCATAGTGAGGACTGGGAACAAATTATCCAATCAATTATAGAGATTAGTTCCTAAAAGTAAAACATGAGATATGAAGACTTCAAAGCGCTTTTTCAAGAAAGCTTTGGGGTCTTTTCATGTTTCAAAGTTCCTTCCTTCTACTTACAGTAGACAAAACGTTTCCTATAGAAAAGGGTGTTTTGTACAAAAGTATCTACACCTTTTCAAAACATCGCATTTACGATACACTGATATTCCGTACAATATCCACATAAGGGTATTTAAGTAATAAAATGGAGGTTTTATGAAATATTTTAAGGTACTTTTTTGTTTAATCTTATTAATCCTTGTAGGCATAACCGGCTGTTCTTCAAAAGAAGAAGTCACAAGCATTAACACTGTTGATGTAAAAGAGCTTAAAGACCACAGTGGAACTTATGTTGGAGATAATTCTAACGTGGTAGCTATCGTAAGGGCATTGCCCGGAGGAGAAACATTTAAAGAAATTGATTTACATAATAAAACACCAAAAATAATGTATGGTACTAAAGAGGGCTCTTTATCAAAAGATGAAATATTAAAATATTGGCTCGACGGTAAGGATACACTAGAGAAAAACTTTCTTTATAATGCTATTTATTTAACGATATTAATACCTAATGCTGAAGGGTACAGTTTTAAAATAGATGATCAGAAATTCTCAGTATCTAGACAAGAAATGAAACAATTCATTTCTAAAAACATTCAAACTTTACCAGATAGCAATGAGTTATTTGATAAAGAAAAAGCACAGCAATTTATAGATAATAATAAAGAGAAGATTAACAAAGCAGTTAAATCGGCAACTATTCGAGAACAATTTTTTAAGAATGTTTCTATTGTAAAAGAATAAGAACAAATAAAGAGCCTTAAATAAGGCTCTTTATTTGTTTTCTATTTGCCTTTGTGCTTGGCTTTTGCCTTTTGTTTCTTTATGGAATACTTTTGTTCCTTCAGCTCTTCACGATATCGTTTAGCTTTCTTTTTTCTACTTTTTTTCTTTTCTTCGTAAGCTTGCTTCATGGCTTCTTGAGCTTTAGTCGAAATACCAACTTTATTTCTTTCTTTTGCTACTTGGCGCTGTAAACGTTTTGGATTTATCTTTTTATTTGGTTTTATTTTTACATCAATACCTGCATGAGCTGATTGATTAATCACCTCTAGCAATCTGTTATAAATAAAGTCCAATATTTCTGTATCTTTTGGTTCTGTTCCAAATACATAACGAAATGCTTTTAACTTACCGCCTTCTACAACTTCAATAATTCCTACCCAAAACTGACCATCGTGGTAAATCGTTAGTGACATAACGATTCCCTCCTCTAAACATACTATGAAATGATGGACATCCCGAGGAGGGGAAGGTTACTGACATTAATACATATCAATGCATCCGGACTACCAACCGAATTGTGTTTTTACATCTCACATACAAATTTTAACATGAAAATATTTATTATAACTACCTTCTTTTATTTTTCACCAAAATTCATTGCCAAAAATAAAAAGCTCGCCATAATAAATATTGGGATTACTGCAAAAGAGATTAAACTAAAATATTTCATCAGCCCTTTTTCTTGTTTTCCAAAAGCTATTATTCCACATGAGAATCCTATCAAGTAAACAATGACATATACATACAAAATGTTAGGGCTATGTATGTGTGTAAAATATTGTCCAACGCCAACAACCATTCCAAGCAAACATAACCACAGTGAATATTGACTAAAACGTTTTTTCAATTTGGTCCTCCACGAACTAGATCTATGTTCATATGGCACCATTTAATTATCAGCTACCATAATGTGCTTAATCACCAGTTGGAAAAAGCTTGGGTGAATCACTCCAAACTCTTTTTTCTATAAAGAAAGAAACCTATTACCGCTCCCAGTATAGCCATAACTACACTAAAACGAATTAGATGAATAATAAAATCAATAAGGTTTAAATAGGTGGTTTCTGTTACACCATCACCGACTGATTCAACTTCTTTATATGGAATCACAAAGAAACCTAATGATCCTCCTAAAATAAGGCCATAGAAAAAACCTTTTTCTATAAATTTCAACAAGAAACTCTTCTCCTTTCAAGGATGCCTATTTTATGAATTTTATTACATATAATCTATATATTAACACAAATTAAAAGAGAGACTAACGTATATAGTCTCCCTTTCTATAAAAGTTTAATAGTTTTTAAACTTTCTATTTGCTTAAACAATCTTTCAAATTATATGAGCTTATTTTATGTACCCTTCATAAATCTTTGGTCAATATGATGTGCTTAGAGATTCTTACTTTCAATCCCCTTATAATTTAACCCAAAGGTATTACAAGCTAATTGAATAAAAGATTGCAAAGGAAGAGACATGAATTTATCTTTATGCCAAAACATTTGTGTGTAAAGAGGTGTATCAACTTTAGTACACACTAATTCTTTTAATATACCTTTCTCAACCTCAGCTTTTACTACTACTTCGGGCAATATGGCAATACCTAAATCTAACATTACACACTGCTTAATAGCTTCCACGCTTGCAAATTCAAATTTAGTTGATGTACAAATACCCGCCTCGCGAAACAAGTTTTCCAATACTACTCGGTATGAACACCCCGACTCAGTATACAAAAGAGTCTCATTTTCAAGCTCTTCTAAGTAGATATCCGTTTTATCAGCTAAAGGATGCTGAGGAGAAGCTATAATTTTTAAGTCTTCTGCAACAAGACATTGTGTATGTAGATTTGCATCATGATGCTGGATAGGCTCCATTGTAAAGGCGATATCAAGAGTACCGTCTAGTAGCTGCGCTCTTGTTTGTGCTTGAGAGTAAATGGGCTTAAAGATCATTTTAACCTTTGGAAATTGATCCTTGAACTCTTTTAATATTGAAGGCAATCTATATGTGCACTGGCTTTCAGAAGATCCAATGATAAGCGTACCCGCGGGCTCCTCCACTCCACTTACAGCGTTTTTTGCTTCCTTAGTCAATTGAATCATTTTATCAGCGTATCTTTTAAATTCTCGACCTGCCTCTGTTAAAATTAAGCGCTTTCCGAGACGTTCAAATAAAGGCGTTTCAAGTTCATTTTCAAGAGCTTTTATTTGAGCGGTAACGCTTGATTGAGCAAAGTTCAAAATTTTAGCTGTATATGTAAAATTTAAATTTTCTGCAGCTGTTTTAAATGTAATCAGTTGTTTTATTTCGATTTTCCTCACCTCTTTATAATCGGATATTTCGATTGATTCAATCGTAATGTTCATCTGTAACGATTGCTAATTTCATTATAAAATATGGTAAATCAAACCACAACATACTAAATATAAAGAGATAAGGGGAAATCATAATGTCTATAAAAAAAGAGAATACAAAGGAATCAATCGTTCTAATGCAAAAAAATACAAGTGACAAAAACTTCAAATACTATTGGAATGAAATTATTCGAGCGCTTATCGTAACCAAATAAGTAAGGCTAATCGATTTTATTTTTGGGATAAGTAAATCCACATACAAGCGTATAAATATAAAAACAATAGCTCGCTAACGCTGACGATATACAGAGTTAGCGAGCTATTAACCTATTTAAACTTATAATTATGTTTATTGGCTTGAATCTAACCTAAACTTTGCAATATCCTTGTCATCTTGGGAGATAATGAGTGTACCCTTTAACGCATTAGCTTGTAGCTTTTTTAGTTTTTCTTCAGTTGGCAAAAGAGGTAATTCATTATTTTTTTCCTTTGCTCCTAAGGTATAACTAAGAGTAAATTTACTTGTTCCTTTAGATGGAATTTCTCCTATACTCATACCAATACCTAACTTATTGTTATCCATATTATAAATATTTGAACCAATTGATTCCTTTACAGCTGATACTAACTCCTTATCTGGTTCTATGCGAATGTTTGTTTTAGCAAAATCAGAGAGAGCCATAATATTATTAGACGTATTTTCCATCGTAAATGTATAGCGTAACTCCGTTGGAACGATACGTTTACTTTTATTCTCTTTATCAGGTACTATCATTTCCCCAACGATTTTTTTATCATCTGTTAACGTTACCTCTGCTTGCTGTAATTTTAAGTACTCAACATTGTTTACATATTCCGTTTTTGAACAAGCGGAAATGATAAACATCAAACAAATAACAAACAAACCAAGATAGAACTTTTTCATATTTCTCCTCTAAACATTTTTTATCCCACAACAATAAACATATGTTATCATATTTTCTATATTTTGTATTTCGCAATTGTCATATGAGCTATTATTAAACGTAAAAACACCAAGGCGCTTTATGCTTTCTTGGTGTCTTTTATTAGTTTTTAAGCGTTTAGTTAAAAAATTAGATTTGGAGAAGGAAGTTAATTTGGAAATGAATGTTGAAGATGAACGTAATGGAGCTTATTATACATTTTTTGTAGGAGGAAAAGATGATACAAAATTTATTTGTTTTTGTATCTAGTAATTTTCTTCTACAAAACGTATCGCTTTGTTTAATTCTGAAGTTCTTAAAACCACTTCTTTATCATTAAAAATAATAAAAAAAGGGCTGCTCTCTACCTTTAAGTCTGGATATTGATTCTTTACTTCTTCCAACGAAGAAAAATATCGAACTTGTTTTAAACCCATTATTTCCTCTGGATGATCGATGTCTTCTCCTACTGCCAAAATAGAATATTCTTCTCCATCTGACAATAACTCCTTAGGTGGAGAATCCGCATATTGTTTCTCCCAAGTTAAACTTGAACATGCTGCACTTAGAATAGCCAAAGATAGAATAAAAGGTAAGTATAACCACTTTTTCATAACACAGCCCCTTCTTTATTCGAAATATATTTCAAAAGAAAAATGATGCAACATCTTTATTTACCATAATGGATTTTATAGACACTTTAGCACCTTTATTGACGAGAATACAAAAACCACGCAGGCATCTCCGTGTTTTCAATTAGCAGCACTTGTTTATGCTTAGGATCACCTTTAATAGCATAAATAAAATCACCATTTTGTGTTTTACTAAAGGCTCTAAAATATTTCTAGTAGTCAACTTAAATAATACTCACCTTTTTTGGGCTACCTTTTTCATTAACTGACTTTTATGATCTTTATCTTTAACTATAATATAATCCTCTGTTCCTTTTACTGAATAGATTTCTGAACCAACTATAAAATAGTTTGATTGATTATTACCTTCGGGCATCGTAGTTGCTTTAGTTTTCTTTTCTATGGTTCCTATTTGGTCTCCTATTTCTTGTGTTTGGTCTAATTTATCTTCTGTTCCGTTATATTCCTTGTTTTCAACTACAACAATGATAGCAGAAGAACTTTCTGTATTCGTTCCTGTACTTTCTTGATTACATGCAGTTAGAACGGTTAAATAAACTACTGACAGAAAACTAAGTGTTCTCTTCATAATAGCCTCCGCAAATCATTTTCCTTATCCTTTAATTAAAATTGACATTAGGCGATATACAAAGTTCAGTGACGTATTATAATGAACAATCCTAAAAGTCCTATTAAACAAACTTTCCAGGCTCCTCCACATAAAAATCCAAATAACCGCAGCTTGAACAAACGTAAGGTATTAACTCACTGTAATTGTGATTGTTATTCAATACGCTGGTTGGTGTTCTATTTACACCCACAGTTCCAGGTGATGATTGAATACGGGCTTTGGTTAGAGCTGAATCACATTTAGAGCACTTTTTGCTGTACATACATATCTCTCCCTCTATTCCATAACATCATTTCTATTTTCTACAGTACATGCTTGTTAGCTTTAAAATTGAAAATTAGCCATATAACTTGAATAATCAATGGGAAAATAAATGCAATCAATAAAACAATAAATGCCAACAATTTTAGCTGGGGTGTTTGAGTAACACCCGCTCCATCAACTTCTCTTGTCCAGACAATAACTGTCCCTGCAACGAAAAGGATGATCCACATCATATTAGCTATCCACCAAGAAATCCATCGGCTTTTCACATCATCACTCCTTCCATTTTTAAGCAGGATCTTTCTTTTTTAATTCCCAGATAAGAGCAATTGGAAATATTATAGTTTCAAAGCCAAACAACATAATAATAAGCCCAATTCCTTTAGCGAGCTGCTTTTCATCCTTAGGTGTAAATATCTTTCCATATCCAGCGATAAAATTAGTACTACCTTTTTTTCATACACGTTTCCCAATATAAATGATTAAACAGCTTACTAGACTTATAAATAATAATTTCAACACCAGACATTACACCTTCTTTACATACTTAAATTTAACATATGTAGTACATTTTACCATAATAATTAAACAAATATTATGTATTAAAGGTGGACTCACAAAATACAACACTGTAAAATATATACATACTAATTTTGGAGGTTTTTGTTTGTTAAACTTATACTTAGAGCTGGGTGAGTAAGCTTCCTTAATAAATGTGTGCATAAAGGAAGCCCCATTTATGGAGTATAAAAAGCGGTAATTTAGCAAGTTGATAGGAGACTCTAAATGGATATCTTAATTAAACAAGAACTCACTGAAGAATATAATAAAACTGAAAAAGTTGTGAAAAGCGCCTTTTCAAATGAAGAATACAGCGATAAGAAAGAACATTTACTTGTGAAACGAATTAGGAAGTCAGATGAATTTATTCCTGAACTTTCACTAGTCGCATTAAATCAGAATGCAGCAGATATTATAGGCCATATTCTTCTATCTAAAATAACAATTATAAATGGTGATAACGCTACCGTTTCTTTAGCACTTGCTCCAGTTTCAGTTGCGCCTCAGTATCAAAAACAAGGAGCTGGGAGCCAACTAATACATGCTGCGTTAAAACGCGCAAAAGAGCTTGGTTATCATTCAGTAATTGTTTTAGGGCACAAAGATTACTATCCTAAGTTTGGATTTAAACCAGCTAGCTCATGGAATATATATGCTCCATTTGACGTCCCTGAAGAATTTTTTATGGCCATAGAGTTAACAGAAGGATCGCTAAAAAATGTGCAAGGTGTTGTACATTACTCAAAAGCTTTTTCAGAGTAAGCACTAACTGATTAATTAGATTTTACGTAAAGGCTGCCTGGAAAATAATTTTATAGTATTTTCTATAGGCAGCCGCTTTTTTTATTTACCTGATATTATTAAAGCGGTGGGTTTTCCACACCTAAATGAACCCAATCTTCTTTTGGAGGTCCATAAACTCCAGCAGGTTTTAGGCCTGCTTGACGCATAAGAATGGTAATCTGACCTCGGTGATGAACAATATGCTTGATTAGTCCCATTAAGATTGTGGCATTTGATTGGGTTCTTCCGAACGCTTCTTGCGTATGTTCTAAAAATTCATCTGTCCATTGCTGTTCGATAATTTTAGCAGCATGAGAACTTACATTTTTAAAGGTTATAGCGATTTCCTGTGCTGAAGATGGAACGCTTGCTGTACTTTCAATTCTGTCTATGCTTAATCCAAACTCAGTTAGGTAATCTGGAATATTTGTTGTAAAATGCCAAGCAATTCTCCCTAACGTACGCCCTTCAGGATACACTTGTTGTTTCAACGAATCATCCGTCAAGCTATCTAAAACTTTTTGAGTTAGCATGGCTTCGTTGTTCCATTCTTTGATAAAATCTGAAATGGTATTATACATATAAAAGACCTCCTAATATAAATCTAATCTAAATCAATAACTAAATAATATCATAGAAGAAAAATAAGTTGGCTTATTTACTATAGGAAGGAGACTTTATGTTATTTAAAGCTACCGCTCAAAAAACTGTTGTTTTTTCTTTATTACTTTTAAACACTTTATTACTCATTCAAGCAGTTCAACATAAAGAACTTGCCTTTTTACACCTTTTGGCTATCCTTTGTTTGTTTCTTTCCCTTTTTCTACGATATGAATTTCAGATAGACAGAGATACTTTAACCTATAGAACATATATAGCATGGTTTAAAGTATATACAAAAACAGTTAAACCAATGGACATTAAACGAATTGTGTTTAAACGGTTAAGTTGGAAAACAAAATTGGCAGTAGTAGAAGTAGAAAACGGGTGGAATATGCGAATAACATTATTTAATCCATCAAATGTTTTTAAAGAGTTAGAAACATTCGCACATGAATATGATGTAGATATTCACAAAAAGGCAGATTATTAAATCCTAGAGAAAACGTCTTGAATGTCACCTCGTTTTGGATACATTAAACTCCACGCAAGTTAGACCGTATAATCAGCCGTTATTTATTTCTAATTGAACTGCTTTTGGACCTCTCTACTGCTACAAAGTATTAATAAAGAGGTCCTTTCCTAAATACCTCCAAGTTAAACACTTTCTCCTCCTTCCCCAAATCAACCTCAAGCCCTACATAAAAATAGGCTTCAAGGTCATTCTTTTTAACATTATTTGGATGTACGATTCCTATATAACGCTTTTTAAGAGGTGATGATTCTGTATATATCAAAAAAGGTTGGCATTTTAAGCTGGTTTGCTACTTGCTTGTATTTTTTAGTTGAACCTTTCTTTATTTCGACTTCAACTGCTCCCTACAGTTTTTTAAATCACGCAATGAGTGATCTTGGCGTAACTTCTTGTGGAACCTACACCTATTCAATTGCACCTCATGACATTTGCTCTCCTCACCATTTCTGGATGAACGTATTGTTTATTATAAACGGATTAACACTTTCGATTGGTGTTCTGTACATTTCACAAACACTAAAGAAAACAAAAATAACCCAGCTAGCAACAGCTTTTATTCTTATATTAGCTTTAGGTAACATTGTTTCAGGCTTTATACCGGCTGATATAAATTTATTTTGGCATTCAATATTCGCTCAACTTGGCATGATCACTGTTTTAGCTGGTCTTTGGATATATGCATCCTCTTTAACCAGGGGCAAGTATTGGACTTATGGCTGCTTAGTCTCCTTACTAGTCATCCTTATACTCATTATGCTTGTATTTTTTGTTCCTATGCCTACCGGCCTGTTGCAAAGATTATTCTATTTAGTAATCTTTATATGGGGCACCGTGCTTTCCTTTATGTTAAACAAGTAATCTATTATCATTCCGTTTCATATGAGCTTACAAGATTACGTTAAACTACTCGTAATTTTAAACAGCAAAAAGCCCATAGAGGCATCCCCTATGGACTTTTTATACGATTTTGTTAGATAAATTCTCTTAATAATTCTTTAGATTTCTTTCCGCTAAAACCAAAATAATTACCAATAAGCTTGACGTATTCTGTGTAGGTAACTTTTCTATTTAAAGCAGTTTCCCACCATCTCTGTGGATTATAATAGCGACTTCCACTAGAACAATAGGTTAATTGTATTTGGGTATCCTTAAATTCTTTATTAAAGTTTTTTTCTACCCTTTTCATATGGTAGTTTGAAGAAACAACGATAGCGGATTGAAAATGATCGTTCATCATTAACTCTTTTGTAAATTTAGCATTTTCCGTAGTGCTTGTAGCGTGATTTTCTAATATAATTGAATCCTCAGGTATCCCAGAGTCTTTGGCTTGATGATAAAAATTATTCTCTTGACCGTTCGAAAGAATTAAATGAGAAGCATATCCTTTTTTATATAATTCAATTCCTTTCTCCAGTCGATCATCATCACCGCTTAACACAATAATCACGTCAGATTTTACAGGCTTTTCGTTTACGACAAGCTCTTTCCCGGCAAACAGAAAAAAAATCATCCCTAATCCCAGCATGAATATGCTGATCTTTACTCTTCTACCTTTAATTTTTTGCATATAGACCCTCATCTAAAAAGTTCACTTCATATCGTATCATAAAGCTCAATATTCATAAAAATAAAAAGGTAATATTCTTTTTGATTAACTGTATATTTCTCTTATTCATAAATTTGGATCTATAAAAATAACTGGTTAATGGAATCATCTTGGTTTGCAGCTAGTTTAGGAACGGCTCCAATAGGAACCCACTAATACGAAAAAATTAATCCTGCATCTTCCCCTTCAGAATTAACCTTATGTTCCCACAGTTCTGAGGTTTCTTCTTTAACTTCTAAATGAAAAACATGTCGTTCATGATACTGGCTTTTACTTTCATGATGATAAACATATGTTCTTAATTTGTTCACGGATGAAAACTTCATTAACCCCGACTCTTCTTTAACCTCTCTATACAATGCTTCTTCAATTGTTTCGCCTTCTTCTACAGTACCTGCTGGAACTTGAACTCCTGCTTCTGGATAATCTCTGTGCTTGTAAACTAATAACTCTGTATGATGATTATTAACTCTAGTTATGTAAGCCAAAACTTTTGTTATAATCGTTTTATCCTGCACATTCGCTTCCTCCTATTATTATTACGCATATTTTATTACATCTATAAATCTATTTTAATTGCAAAAATAATTAGTCTCAGTCTTGTCATAATAAGCTGCTCTTACGGAAGGTTAACTGGTATGGGAATTGGAATGGGTAGTTTTGCTATTCTGATAGGACCTATAATCATCATATCAGTAAGTAAAATAATAGGAAAAGGCAAGAACCAAATTGATTCTTGCCTTTTCTGGTTTTATTTTCTTTCAAGAGAAGGTTCTGATACATTTTCGTATTCTGTAATTTTATCAATGCGATTTTCATGACGGCCCCCAACAAATTGTGTTGTTAACCAAGTCTTCACAATTTCGCGGGCTAAACCTGGCCCAATTACTCGTTCCCCCATGGCTAAAATGTTCGTATCGTTGTGTTCACGCGTCATTTTAGCTGAAAAAACATCATGAACAAGTGCGCAACGAATTCCTTTTACTTTGTTCGCGGCAATACTCATGCCAATTCCCGTACCGCAGATTAAAATTCCAAAATCCGCTTCTCCATTTGCTACTCGTTGGGCAACTGGAATCGCATAGTCCGGATAATCGACTGAACTGCTGCATTCACAGCCTAGATCTTCATATATTATGGACATTTCATCTAATAGATTTATAATCTCTCTACGAATGTTTATCCCACCATGATCTGAAGCAATTATGACTTTCATAAGATTACTCTCCTTGTTCAGCTATAGTCTTAATTAAAATTCTAATGATTTTTGGAGTCTCTTTTTACCAATACGTTATTTCCTAGAACAATCTTCAGAACACTTCCCGTACCACGTTTTAACCCCTTCAGAGTTGTCTACATTCTCAATAACTTTCCCACATACTTGACAAACGATAGTTCCCTGTTTTACATTAACCTGCTTATTCATTTCTATTTCCTCCTTTTTATTAGAAAAATTCGTTTGTATTCAAATACATTTCTTTAGAGACAAACTCGTTTTATCTCTACTTTGATAAATCATTGTATGTTAGAAAAGATATTCTTAAGCCAGAATGGTAGCCAGTAAGCTGTATTTATCATCATTACTAGATAGCTTTGAATGAACTTTTTCAATATCTACATTAATTAAGTCATTTTCTTTGATTCCTACAGCTCTACCAGAATACCCTTTGAGTAATAATTCTGCTGCTGTGATCCCCATTTTACTTGCTAATATGCGATCAAATGCGGACGGCTGTCCTCCTCTTTGAATAAAACCCAGTATACTTGTCCTGACGCTAATATCTAATCGATCCTCGACATATTTTTGCAGGTCTTGAATATCGTACATTTTTTCAGTAATCAGGATTAGGTTATCTTTTTTGCCGCTTTTCATTTTCTCGTTCAGTTTGGAACATATCTCTTCAAAACTTAATTTTTTCTCAGGTGTGGAGATGATTTCCCCGGCGCCTGCTAAAGCAGAGTACAGGGCTAAATCTCCGCAATATCTTCCCATAACTTCTACAATGGTAGTCTTTTCATGAGATAAATCTGTATCCTTAATTTTACCGAGGCATTCTAATATCGTATTTAATGTAGTATCAAATCCAATTGAATAATCTGTATAAGATAAATCATTATCAATCGTTGCGGGAATAGCAATGACATTTACACCTAATTCATGTAATTTTTGAGCGCCTTTAAAAGATCCTTCACCACCGATTACTACTAAATGATTAATTCCATAATCTTTTAATATACTTAAAGCTTTCATTCTGCCCGACTCTTTCATAAATTCTGCGCAGCGGGAGGTTTTTAAAAATGTCCCTCCTTTATCCGCAATGTAATCTACATCCGTAGAGGTTAATCTATGAAGTTTACCTTCTATTAAACCTTGGTAACCACCCTCGATTCCCATTACCTCTATGTTATGATAGTTAGCTGTTTTTACTACTGCTCTAATAGCAGCATTCATTCCTGGAGCGTCTCCGCCACTTGTTAAAACTCCTAGCTTTATCATTGCTAAACACCTTCTCATTAATTTAGAAAGGTGACCGACACATATTAAAGACCTTTTTGTCGGTCACTCTCAGTAGCACAATTTTTCTTTCAAACAAGAATCAACTAGTTTTTTCTAATCGATCGACTGTGTTTTTTTTAATAGCTCTTCCTGATTGTTTTAATAAAAAAGCTACGATAAAGGACGCTACGAACATGCTAATACCTAGAAATGTCATACTAGCATTAAAAGATCCTGTTAGATCTTTAATATATCCCACGATGTACGGTCCGAAGAAACCGCCTAGATTCCCAATACTATTAATAAGGGCAATGGCACCTGCAGCAGCAGCTTCCGTTAAGAAAGACGGTGGAATTGCCCAAAACGGAGAATATGCTCCGAACGCTCCACAAAGACTGATCGTTAAGAATACAAATGATAAAACAATGTTCATATTTGCAACGTAGCTACTGATAATCAATGCCACGCCACTTGTTACTAAGCAAGCAACGACGTGAAAGCGTCTTTCATTTTTCTTGTCAGAGTGGTTACTAACCAACATCATGGTTACCATTGCACAAACATACATTAATCCTAAAATCCACCCCATAGCATGCGTGCTAAGAGAAGTCGTTTTAGATAAACCTTCTGAAATTGTCGGTAAAAACATGACGATGCCGTAGTAGCCAACCATCCAGAAAAAGTATCCTAAAGATAAGGTTAATACGTCACGGTCTTTTAAGGCCTGAGCGAATGTATAGTGTTTGGCTTCCTGCTTTTCTAACTTCTCTTTTGTTGTAACGTCGATTAACCATTTCTTCTCCTCGTTAGTCAGCCATTTTACATCCTCCAGCTTATCGTCAAGATAGAAGAAACATATCACACCTAAGATTAAAGCTGGAATCGCTTCCAAAATGAAAAGCCATTGCCATCCAGCCATGTTTAACCAGTCAATACCTAATAAATAAGTAGAAAGAGGAGATCCTATTGCATTAGCACCAGGGATTGCAATCATAAATCCAGCAATTGCTTTTGCGTGATGTTTTGTTTGATAAAAACCACTTAGATAAAAGACCATACAAGGATAAAAGCTAGCTTCAGCAATTCCTAAAAGAAATCTTGCTGTATAAAACTGCCATGGTGTTTGGATAAAAGCCATTAAAATAGCAATTACTGCCCATGTAATCATGATTCTACTAATCCATCTTCTAGCTCCGACTTTCGTCATCATAGCACTTCCAGGTACTTCTAAAAGGAAATAGCCAAGGAAGAAAATCCCTGCCCCTAATCCAAAAACAGCATTAGAAAAACCTAAATCTTCATTCATTTGTAATGCAGCAAACCCAATATTTACTCGATCAAGTATCGATATGGTAAAACATAAAAATAGAAATGGAATGAGCCTTAACGTTACTTTTTTAGTAGTTGAACGTTCTAAGTTAATTGGATCCAAAATAATTCCTCCCTGGGTTACCATCCTTCTATTCTTCATACTCTTCGGTCTTTGACCTGAGTGTTTGCTCTAGGCTAATTGACAGAAAGAATTAAAAGTTTACATAAAAGATGATTGATCTATTTCTAAGTCTGAGTAAATCTAGTCCCTACTTCTGTAATCCCTTTCATATGGAAATATAAAAAATGAAAAAGCGAAGTATCCCCCTGTATTATTTATCATTTAAAAAAGTAAGAACTATTAGAAAATATCATACACCAAAACCTTACTAGCGATATGAAAACACTATAAATCTACTTTCTACTTTCTATCCTAATAATCCAAAACATTTGTACTCCACATTAGCGGTAAAAAAACGCTTACATTTCCAAACCCTTCTCTTAATCTCTCTAAAAAAATATCGAGCTGTAAAGAATAATGAATTTTAAGATTTACATTACCTCCGTTTTATAGATTTAGCTACTTGTATACTAAGTTACCTTATATAAACAGTGTACTTACATACCTATTAATTGTCAATATAATTATTAGATTAAATATTTTCTTAATTTTCTTAAAAACAAAAGGAATATACAGTTTGCTTGGAAAGAAAACACTGAATCTTACTCATTTTATGCTGTCTTTTCAACAGCAAAAAGACAGCTACACTTTAGCTGCCTTTTACCTCTATATTTGGTATTATTCTAATAAAAAATTAGTTGGAATTAAGCTTTCCAATAACGATCATATAAATTTTGCATGTGAAAACTCATAATTCTCACAGCTTCTTCTTCGTTATGCTGTTCAATTGCATTAATAAGTAATTTATGCTCATTAAAATTAACTTCCCGGTAGTCAGGTCTAGTGACGGTTCGATCTCTTATAAACTTCCACATTTCCTGCTGTTTCATCGCATTGCTAATAGCTGCCATAATACTAATAAATAAATCATTATGAGAAGCCTTTGCTATACCATTATGTAGGGCTTCATCTGTTTCTGGCACATACACGCCTGCGTTCGTTTCTTCCTCCATCTTATCAATTGTTGCACGCAGGTCCTTAATATCTTCTTCTGTAGCTCTCAAAGCTGCAAAACGTACAATAAGAGGCTCTATGTTCATTCTTGCTTCTACAATGTCTTCAGGGGAGGTAGAGTCCGTTAAAAGTGTTGATTGAGAATTTTCAGCTTCTTTTTGAAACTCTTTAACATATACACCTTCTCCTTGACGAGAATAGATAAAACCGTTCAATTCTAGGGCGCTAAGGGCTTGTCTAACAGGCACGCGGCTTACACCAAATTGTTCACACAGCTCCCTTTCAGCAGGGAGTTTATCTCCTACTTGGAACGCGCCAGATTGAATTTCAGAAAGAATTTGATTATAAATTTGAATATATAATTTATTATTGGAAACTGGATTAAAACTAATGGAAATCACTTCTCTCTATAATTATTAACTCATTTTATTCATAATTAAGTAGACATAATTATTATATACTGTTCTATTTTTAGGGGCAACAAGCCCAGCATCTTCTAGCAAAAAAATCCTTATTTATGTAGTCAGTTTCTCATTTTACTAATGATTTTATCAATAAACAGCTATACAGGCATACCATCATGGCATGCCTGTATAACGAACCTGAATATTAATCCATATGTGAGCCACCGTTTATATCAATTTCTTCTCCTGTAATATAGGAAGCTTCTTCTGAAGCTAAAAAGGCAATTGTAGCCGCGATTTCTTTCACTTCACCTGGTCTACCCATAGGAATACTATCAATCACAGACTTTGCATCTTCTTCAGGAAGTGACTTCCAAATTTCTGTATTAACGAGTCCAGGAGCTACACAGTTAACCGTAATGCCATCTAAGGCTACCTCGCGCGCTAAGTTCTTTGAAAAACCTAGTACTGCTGCCTTAGATGCCGAATAGTGAGGTCCCCCAAACACTCCTCCACCTCTTTTAGCCGAAACAGAAGACAAGCTTATAATTCGACCATACTTTTGACCTTTCATTGTTTCTAATACTGCTTGCGTACATAGAAATAACCCAAACATATTGACGTTAAACACTTTTGTAATGTCTTCAAGCGTCATATCTTGAACGGTAACCTTTTGAGAAATACCTGCATTATTAATTAAAATATCAATTCTGCCGAATTCTTCAAGTGTTTTTCTAACCATCGCCTCGCAAGAATCTTTACTTGTTACATTTAACTCTATTCCTAGGGCTTTGCCACCAGCTTCTTTTATTTCATTTACGGTATCCTGTACGCCATCAAAATTGATATCTGCTATAACAACAGCCGCTCCTTGCTCTGCAAGTGTCAGGGCGATTGTACGTCCAATCCCTTTTTTGGAACCGCTACCAGTAATAATTGCTACTCTCTCTTTTAAATCAAACATATTATATTTCCCCTATCTTGTTAGCTTTATCTATTTAATATAGTTATTCTTAAATCAGTTCTTTGGCTGTTTTGATAATATTTTCTACAGTAATTCCATTTAACTCTAATAGTTTTTCATAAGGTGCAGATTGTCCAAATTGATCCTGTACACCAATTCTTCGAACTGTACCTTTTCCTTCTTCCGCAACTACTTCACATACGGCACTGCCAAGGCCATTTAGAATATTGTGATCTTCAACCGTAATGATTTTTCCAATATTTAAGCAGTCAACCACTGCTTCCCGATCTAAAGGCTTAATCGTATGCATGTCTAGTAATTTCACAGATATGCCTTGTTTCTCTAATTCTTTCGTTGCTTCTAAAGCGAGTCGTACTGTATCACCGTTGGCAATAATAGCGATATCGCTTCCATTTTTAATTTTTTTCGCTTTTCCGATTGTAAACTCTTCATTTTCATCGTAAATCATTGGAACCGTATCACGAGTAAAACGAAGATATACAGGTCCGTACACTTTAGCAGCTTGTTCTACTAGCTTTCTAGTAGAATAATAGTCAGCTCCCATAATGACGGTCATATTTGGAACCGATCTTAATACACCCATATCTTCTATAGCTTGATGGCTTCCGCCATCATTAGCTGGCGTTAAACCGCCGTGTGAACAAGCAATCTTTACATTTAAGTTAGGATAGCAGACTTCTTGTCTAATTTGTTCAAGCATTCTTAACGAACCAAAAACCGCGTAAGTGCTTACAAAAGGAATTTTACCAGTCGTAGCAAGTCCAGCCGCTAACCCGGCTGCATTTTGCTCTGCAATTCCTACATTAATATGCTGGTCGGGTAATTGTTTGATAAAGTTTACTGTTTTACACGACTTTGCAATATCGACATCAATGACATAAATATTTTTATTTTCTTTCCCTAATTTTACGATTTCATCTCCAAAGGCTTCTCTTGTAGCTTTTTTTACTGTAAGATCTTTTTCTAGTATGCTCATTATCTTAACCCTCCTGCTACTTCTTCCATTGCTTGATGATATTGTTCTTCATTTGGAGCAACCCCGTGCCAATCAGCCACATCCTCCATGAACGAAACTCCTTTACCTTTTACCGTGTCACAGATGATACATTTTGGTCTTCCATTCTTCGCTACTCTTACTTCATCCAATGTTTCTACAATCTCTTCCATGGAATGTCCATTAATTCGCTTTGTTTCAAAACCAAACGCATCAAATTTTTTCTCTAAATCTTGTAATGGCATAATTTCATCACAAAATCCATCGATTTGAAGTCTGTTATTATCTACAAATACAATTAAATTATCTAATTGGTACTTAACTGCTGTTTGAGCAGCTTCCCAAATTTGTCCTTCTTGACATTCTCCGTCTCCTACTAAAGAAAAAACCCTATAGTCTTTAAAATCTCGTTTCCCTGCGATTGCCATACCTACGCCACACGAAAGCCCTTGTCCTAGTGAGCCTGTTGAAATATCAATACCTTTACACTTTTTCATATCTGGATGCCCTTGAAACGGAGAACCGTATTCTCTTAACGTGTATATCGTTTCATAGGGAACGAATCCTCGTAAAGCTAAAGCAGAATATTGAATGGGACAAACATGACCTTTAGAAAGGACAAATCTATCGCGATCTTCCCAGTTAGGATTGTGCGGATCAACATTCATTTCTTTGAAATAAAGCGCTGCCATAATATCAGCTGCAGAAAGTGAACCTCCTGGATGGCCAGACTGTGCTCCATAAATCATTGTAAGTGCTGTTTTTCTTAATTGAATGGCTTTTTCTTTTAATTCTTCAATACTAATTTCTTTCATTTTAGTCACCTCATTAATTTATGACTTGCTGTTTTCTAAATGATATATCCATTAACATATAATTTAGTATACTTAGGTAACTTGTATACTAAGTAGCTTTGTGACTTAAGTTTACATCTGAAATGCGAATTCGTCAATAACAAGATTGAATTATTAGAATTTTTTTATTTAAAACAAGTCATTTTGTAAATTCGCATGTTGTTTTCTCTAAGGTTTTTAAGCAAAAAAAGTACTGCTCCTATTTTAGAAGCAGTACTTTTTTATTGATTGATTAGTAAATTGTGTATATAAACAAAAGCTTTATCAAAAAACAACTATGCTTTTGCACTAGAATTATTGCTGCTTATTACATCTTGGCTACTAGATTTAATGCTTCTAGCTACTAGTATACCTACTATCCCCGATATCCCTAAAATAATGAAGATGTAGTTATAACTTGTAACGAGCGCAATAAGCGTGGACGAAATAATACTTCCGAAATAACGAAACGTTGAATAAATACCAGAGGCTGTACCAGACTGTTCTTTGCTTACGGAGTCCAACGAGGCAACCTGCATGCTTGTTAAACCTATTCCGGTCGAAAAACCTCCAACAATTAAAGCCACTATAAGAAAAAGAATAGATCTAATGTTCTCTAAAGATAAAAAAAGAATATTAGAGACAATAATCATAGCAAAAGAAAACCCAATCACTTGTTTAGAACTAAACTTATTGTTTAATAATCCACCTATCCAGCCGCTTAAAGACATTGAAATCGAAAAAATTGACAAAACAAGCCCTGTTTGCGCTGTAGATAAATGAAATTGAGCCTTCATTAACAGAGGCATAATTAATAAAATCACATACATAACAAAGTTGCTAAGCATAATAGATAAATTAGCGCTTGTAAAGGTGGCATTTTTGAATAAAGAAAAATTAATAATCGGGTTTTCTGCTGAATTTTCTCTTTTGATAAACAAGATTGTAGATAAAATAAATATTATTCCCATTATTAAAGCCTTGGTAAATTCCATACCGTGTGTCAGCAAGATCAATAAAGAAATGCTAATTGCTAAATAAATGGAACCTTGAATATCTAAAGTACTTGTTTGCTTTTTAACATTAAATTTAGGAATCATAACTATTCCGCTGATTAAAGCTAAGAAAAGAAAAGGAACGTTGACCCAGAATATAGCTTCCAAATTGAAGTTCTCAAGCAGGACAGACCCTAATAAAGGTCCAATTGCAGCACCCAAACCCATCCCCATTCCAAATATACCTAAGACTTTAGAGAGCCGTTCTTTTGGTACCACATATCTAATGATTGCTATAGTGTTTGGAGTAAGTAAAGCTCCTCCTACTGCCTGCAGTGATCGAAAGATAATAAGGGAAATGAGATTAGTTGAAAATATACAGCCTAAAGAAGCTATCAGAAAGAACACCACGCCCCATAAATAGATATTTCTGTTTCCGTACAAATCTCCTAGTTTTCCAGCGATAG
This sequence comes from Priestia sp. SRI_019, assembly GCF_057586255.1. Lineage (NCBI taxonomy): Bacteria > Bacillati > Bacillota > Bacilli > Caryophanales > Bacillaceae > Priestia > Priestia sp. SRI_019. Next base: position 1,090,181 of record NZ_JBYCZN010000002.1, read on the forward strand.
GCTGAGTAACAGCCATTACAATTAAATAAATAGTTACTACCCAAGAAATACTTGCAAGTGGTTCGTTAAAATGAGCTGATATGGTCGATAGAGCAACGGCAATCATTGTCGAATTTATTGGTACAAGAAATGTCCCAATTAGTAATGAAATAATCAAGATAAGCTCTTTATGTTTGCCCAAACATTATTGCCTCCTTTTAGTGGAGAGAAATTCCTTTTATAAACGTTTTTATACTGCTTTTTATCATATCTTGATAATCTGCATGTAAGGCTTTGTCTCCAAAATTTAGTTTATACATAAAATATCCCCAATACGTACTTAGGAAAATCTCCGCTTGTGTACAGCAATCTAATTCTTTGATATATCCTTTCCTTTGCATTTCTTCAAAGTAGTCTTTTAGTATTTCTTTCGTATCATTAATTTTTTTCAAAATTTCTTCGTGCGCCTGTGAGAAAATTAAAGGATCTTTTAAAGCAATTGAAATCATGTCTCGGTTATTATCAAAGTCTTTTAGTAACAGGTAACCGAAATTCGTCAAATCTTTTTCAAGCTCCCATTCAATTGATTTATCAAAAATTTCAAGCGAAAAGCTTGTTGTTTTGACAATATCTTGAATAATGCCTTCTTTATTGCCAAAGTGGCGAAAAACAGTTAATTCATTAACGCCAGCTTGTTCTGCAATTTCTCTAGTGGTAGTACCTTTGTAGCCTTTTTCTTTAAGCAGTTCTATTGTAGCTTTTGTTATCTTCTTTTTTGTGTCATCTTTTTTCATGTTAATCATCCTTTATGCTTCCTGAATGTAAGTATTTACTTTCCATTAGGCAGTATATAAAGGAAAAAGAGCTGTTGTCAAATGGAAGCGAAGAGAACTATTTATTCATTTAAAAGCGTGACAATTCCATTCGTACCATCCACCATAACCATATCACCATCCTTTAGCTTATCCGTACTTATTTTCGTACCAACCACTGCAGGAATTTCATATTCACGTGCAATTATTGCCGAATGAGAAAGAATACCTCCAGCGTCAGTAATAACAGCCCCCGCAGTCTGAAATAAAGTAGTCCAAAGTGGAGTAGTGGTCTTACATACCAAAACATCACCTTTTTCCAGCTTGAAAAATTCCTTCGTATTTGAAATGACCTTTACTTTTCCGGTATAGGTTCCTGAAGAAGAGGCTAACCCTTTAATAGAATGTTCGCTGTTAGCGTTGCTTTCCTCAATAGCACCCATATATTTTTCAGCTTCTTTCAGGTGAGCTGGCTCAGGCACGCCAAAGTATCTAGGCAAATTAGATGTTTGCTCATGTTCTGCGTGTTCTTTTTTACGCTTCTCAACTAATTCTGTCACGTCTACTGGATTTTCTAAAAGAGACTCTAGCTCATCAAGATATAAAAAGAAAATATCATCTTTCACTAGAAAAACATGATGATTAACTAGTAAATCACCTAGCTTGAGTAGGAATAAACGAGCTTTTGCGTCCAACATTGCATCGATATAAAAATGATGGTCATCTCTTATAACGGATGCATCTAGCGCCCACTGATAATATTTTTTAAACTCTTCTTTGTGTTTGCTATCCGCTATCTGTTCCAGGAATTCATTATAGTTCTGTTCACGTTTTTTGACTGTTTGTTGGAAGTTTTCATCAAAGTTGTAACCGTCATTAACATACCCTTGAATAATCGATAATGCGTGAAGAGGATTCTCTAACCACGTTTCTCCTACAAAATCGTGACTTACAACGCTTCGATATCCATACTGTTTTAAGAAAGCACCTAATTCAGCTATAAAGCTTTTTGCTGCTTTACTTTCCTCTAGTTTCTTTAATAAAGTTTCTGTGGATTCTTCTTCAAAGATCTTAGCAAGCTCCGCATCACCTTTAACTGTTAAAGCAAGTCTAGAAAGCTGCTGATCCGTTTCCAACGATTTGTTCATTTTCCCGGTCAATAGCTCATAAACATCATGTCCGGATTTTTTATTTGTAAGGTTTTTATAGTATTCTTCAACCTTAGTATTTAAAGACATTTGAGGCATAACAATGTCAAAATGCAAGTCATATGCCGTTTTATAAAAATCAGTCAAACTTTGAAGAATCTCTTTTCCTCTCTGAAGATTGAGATTTTCCTCGGTAAAGCTATCTAACTTGTTATAGTAAGGCAGGAATTGTTCTTTAATCATTCGATTCATTCGTTTTGTTAGGATTGGATAAATACTTTCCATCAATTCTTTATTTGCTTGGAATCTTTTATTGGAATCTCCTTTAAAAGGCTCCGTTTTTGTATAGATATGTCCTTTATAAAGTTTTAAATTAAGTCTATTAAACATAAACTTTAACTTTTTAAAGCTAGCAGCTGTGCCTTCCGAAAATGCTGGAATAATAAATGAAGCATACAAAGGACTAACAGCATGAGAAAAACTTGTGTCATTTAAAATCCAAAACTCTTCCATATTCTCGAAACTTAAAGATATATCTTTTTGGAAAGGAGTTAATTCTTTAGTTTCTGTTAATGTGGTAATCGCTCTTGCCTGTAATAGATATACTTGATTGTCTTGAATACCAAACTCTATGTCTACGGGATGTTGGTAAAGAGCTTCTACTTCTTTTGTTATTTCGGCCAATTCAATGATTTTCTCGTCTGTTAAACAAAACCTTTGCTGCTCATCTTCCGTTGTTTCGATTTCTTCAACGCCTTCATCAAGTGGAATTATTTTTACTTCCTTTAGCCCTTTTTCTTTCTCTATCTCAAAGGTTTGTTTATTAATCAGGTAAACATCAGGTGTTACTAAACCTGATACGATTGCTTCTCCTAGTCCATAGCTGGCATTAATCATCATTTCTTTTGTATTATGAGTAACGGGATTTTGACTAAATATGACTCCCGATACTTCGGACTCAATTAATCCTTGAACAACAACTGCCATTGAAATTTCATCAAAATCAGCATACATATTTTGAGTATATTGTTCGACTCTTTCAGTAAAAAATGAGGCCCAGCACGCTTTCACTTTACTCAAAAAATCCTCGATACTTTTCACATTAAGATAGGTTTCATACTGGCCAGCAAACGATGCACCTTCTAAATCTTCAGCACTGGATGATGATCGCACGGCTACTGATGTATAAGAGTTTTTTAGATTTCGAAATGCCTTTATAAGATCCGATTCAATTTCAATAGGAATTTCCCCTTGCAAAATTCTCTCGTGGATATTATCCGTTTGACGATTAATCCCATTCCATTCAATATATCGCTTTAAAGCTTCTGGTTGAATAACAAACCCATCTGGAATCGGTAAATTTTCTTTTTTCATTTTTATAAGGTTTAAAGCTTTTGCTCCAACTTTTTCGTTCGCCTCGTCCACCTTTTGAAAACTTAAACTATACATTAAAGATATTCATCCTCCTACAAACTAGTTTTAAAATGTAAGTAACTACTTACTTTATATTTATTTTAATTCTTTTAAATTTTTATGGTCAATAAAAAGTGGTAAAACATTTAAAAAATACATATTTAGTTGTGCTTTATTTTAATTTCACTTAAATAATATTCCTCTTTTTTATTACATTTTTTAACTATTATTAGTCTTTTTTATTATAAAGTCTAAATAGTTAATCAATTAAAAGGTTAATAAAAGAAATGCAAAAAACCCCACCTAAATTAAGGTGGAGATTTCCTTTTTTATAGTTGGGTTAACTATTATCTCTGAGTGCTTACAAGCTTCCACTGGCTGAGTGTCAATTTTATCTTATATTCTCTAATATATAACTGAGCGCTATCAGATTTACGAATCATATGCGAAGTCATAATCAAAAATCTCCTTTCTCATAGAGTTATTTTTAATATAAAACTATTTTGGAAATCTTAACCTAAGCATAGCTCAGTATTGTAAACCATTTATTAATGACAAGAAAAGATTATGTAAACATTGGAGAGTTGTAGGGGAACCACTCATTAGTTATGTTTCAACTTCAATAGATTGAGATTTCTATATGTATGAGTTCATTGACGAAGCAGAAACTGCAGTGAAGATTCAAAATAAAGTGGATTCCAATAATGTAAGGTAAATTAAAAGGATAGGCCTTTAAAGCCCTATCCTTTTACATAGCATATAAAAAAATTTATTTTCTTAATAAAATTGAGACATTAACCATCTATAACGGTTACGTACAAAGATCAGTCCATTAGATTGACAAGCTACTATTTATGTTAGATACCATCCTTTTTAACTCCTTCAAATCATTTATTACCACATCAGCCTGTGCAAGCTCAGCTTCTTGAGCAAAATCAAAATTACACCCCACTGCCATTAAACCATTATCCTTTGCAGCATTGATATCAGATAGGCGATCTCCTACTACTGCAGCATGTTTGATATCATATTTCTTTATAATTGTTTTGACTAACTCTCCTTTATCGAGGGTTTGGATTTGTTGAATACTAAATGTTTCTGTCACCCAATTATTCAAATCGTAATGGTCTACAATTGCTTCTAAATATTCTTTTAAACCGTTACTTGCTATGTAAATGGAACAGTTATTTTCTTTTAAATAGCTAAAGACCTCTTTTACATTGGGATATAAAGCACCTTTCCCTTTTCTTATATTCTCCACTAAGCTTTTTAAAAAATAGTCATCCGTATACTTTCTTATTTCATCTGATTGATTAGGTAATAAAGCCTCCCATACTTTTGGTAAAGGTACACCCATAATCTCACGATACTTATCTATAGGAGTACTAGCGTCCCATTGATTGATTGTACGCAAATGGTTAAAGGTATCATCAAGTGATAACTCTAAAATCTTATCTGTTTGAAACAGCGTTCCGTCCATATCAAAAATCAGTGATTGCAACATTATGTATCTCCCTCTTTCGACAGTATTAAATATGTATTTATATATAATACCATAAAAAGGAAAATATGCAGTTGTTAAAAACCATAATGAATATTCTCAGCACAAAAAAGCACCTACTCATTTATAGGTGCTCTTTTTAACTTTGCATACTTTTTTTGAAATACTAAATGCAACGGTCGCTGCTATAGTAGCACTTAAAAATGGGTAACTAAAAGAAAAAATACTGACCGTTGAGCTATTCAAATGCTGTGAAGTCTCAGGTACATATGTAAGTGTAAGAAATAGCCCAGAAACAATTTGAAAAGCAAACAGTAACACTATAAAACTACCAATAAAGACTGCATAATTTTTCAAAATGACTCCTTCAGTACTTTTAATTTATAAACCTCATATTATTTTAAAAATAGGGACACAACGATAAAGCCTATAATCAGTACAGTAATAAGTATACCTAGCCCCTTCCATCCTAAGCTGCCTGCTAAACCAGGTAGGTTTCCAGCTTCATTTCTGTTAAATGCATCGTTCATATTCCCTGTGGGGTTTCCCTTTCCCTCTTCGTGTTTTAATCTCTCTCTTCTTCTTTCAGGTGTTTCTTTATCTTCGCTCATCGTCACACCACCATTTTCGAAATATTATAACATATTATGGTTAAAATATAAATTAATGGTTTTTGTTAGATCCCTTTTCTTACACTAACTGTACACATTTCTTTTTTTAATAAGTATGGAACACCGCTTTGTAATGAAGAAGTATACAACGCTAGTTAATATAATTACTATTACAAACACCTGCATCAAAGAGATCCTCTTTATGTAAGGGGATCTCTTTAATAACCTTATACTAGATACACATTCTTCAAGTTTTTTTGTGTACGCTTATTTATGTAAAACATCTTCTTTTGTGATTACTTTTTCATAAATTAGTGGTTTAGTTCCTGCTTCTGGCAAAAGATAAATAAAGACAGTAAATGTAAGTTGAAGGATTGAAACTACAGCCAAAAATAGAAAAAGACGTTCCCTGTCCTTAAACCATATTACTAAACATAAAACTAGAGATATTAATGACAAAAATAAAAAAAGAAAAAAGCTATATGAATAAGAAACACCATAATGATAAGAAATATCTAAAAAGAAAAATACTATATAGAGAAGTATAAAAGCTGACGGTACTACTTTAGTAAACGTACTCAATAGGAAAAAAACCTTTCTGTTTATTTGTTTTAGATTTATAGCTCAAACATACTCAATTTACATAAATGAGTACATATTAAAAGCTGCAGCAAAAATAAGTATTACTCATCTTAATTATTTATTTTTTGAACCAAAATGCCTCCAACTTTGTCCTTGTCATCTAAAGAAAACTCAATGTTGAGCTTATGATTTCTAATCTATTAACTATTTTTCTTTTGCATATACAAGTCGATCGAATAGAAAACACTAGCTGCAAAGTAATACATGGCGATTATAGCTAACGTCTCATAGACAGATTCCGCAGCGCTATTTTTCACAAAAGAAAAAACAGTACGCACTACAAAGAAAACGATAGGATAGACTATAAATAAAGAATTAAATTTACGATTCATAACAACATAATGTTCCTTTATTTGGATATTTATGATTATTATAACATATAATTTTCTTTTTTATTTCTTTACTACATATTCTTTAGGTTTTTCATTTACATAATTATTAAAGGTACAACATCAAAAGAAATTCTTATTAGTAGGTCTTCTTTTGATTATCCGTTGTTTTCGATTTCTTATCTAAGATGAATTTTAAATGGCTACTAAAGATGAATAAACCGCAGATGACCATCAACCAGCGCGTACCCCCTTGATGTATAGGATCAAAAAGGTTTAATAAAACAATTCCTAATCCTGATAACATAGCTAGATAACGTAAGACCAAGTATAATCCCCCATTTCGGTATTTTACATCTATACGGTATTATTAAAACAATTAGTAGCCCTATAAACAAAGGAGCGATTACATGAAATTTAATAAGTTAATACCAGAACTTTCCGTAAAAGATATTTATAAATCAAAAGAATTTTATTTAGAGATACTTGGATTTGAGCTTGCATATGAACGTCCAGAAGACCAATTTGCATTTATTTCACTAAATGGAGCACAAATGATGATTGAACAATGTAATGGTCACTGGGAAACTGGTGAACTTGAATACCCATATGGGCGAGGGATTAATTTTCAAATTGAAGTAGAAAATATAGAGGTTATTTTACAAAACTTAAAGAAACATAATATTTCACTTTTTAGAGACGCTATGATGAATAACTATAGTGGCTTCACTCAAAAAGAATTTATAGTTCAAGATCCAGATGGCTACTTGCTAAGATTTTCTCAGGGTTATTCAATAAAATAATAAAACTATTTTTAATTTACGTTCATGATTTTATCCCCCGTTCCAAGAGTGAAGAGGATCTCTTAAACAAAAGACGCCTCTTCATTTCTTAATTCATAGCTTCGCACCACACCATGGGCAAAATGAAATTCCAATGATGGATGAACCACCATCATGGATAATTAAACCGTATTCCTTATTTGTTTTATCAAATAAGATAAGATTATCTGGACAATCAAACGGATCACTATGAATATCACACGTAAAGTTCGCATGATAATTCATGTAATCGCAGCAATGCTTTTTCATTCGTTTTCTCCTTAACTATATGGTCACTATTACTTTTCTCGGTAAACTGAACAGTGTTCATCGGAAATACGATAATTTTCCTTACCGGTTGGGGCCGCTACCTCAACTAATTTATGTCCTAGCCGATCCCATACCGCTACTGTATGCAAAGATACCCATTTCAGATCTCCTCTAGCAAGACGAAAAGAATAGTACCAGTTTTCAGTCCTTACTAATAAACTTCTATAAGAAAGTTCCTTTTTCTTTAAATTTTTGATTTCTAGAATAAAATCTAACATATTTTCTTCCTTAGGCACTTGAATAATTCGCGCTATAAATGTTCCATTAGGATTTTTTTTCGTTTTATAAACTTTTTCCCTTTCTATTTCTAACTCTGGCCGCCCCCTCATATTCCTTCCCCCTGTGTATTAACAAATAATCTTAGTGCTAAGTAGAAATCTATAATTGGTTCAGTAATTCTTTTAACTTTTCTTCAATATCATCTTTTAAATGATTTTTTGACAAATCATACAAAGTGCCTGTCCTTTTAAAATACCCACTAAAGTAATACCACAACTGGATGTAATGAACGTGTGCATCTTCTTCATCTGTAAACCCATCAAAGTTTATTGCCACTTGGGAACGATATTCTTTTTCTAAACACTGCTCCGAACTTAGATTTGGTAGTTGGTCGCCATCAATATCCCGACACATCCATATTTTTAAGTTCTGCTTGTCCTCACGTTCAAATTTATTTCTATATTTGTGCTGAAGACTTTTGCAGTATGCCTCTCCTACTTCTTCCAACTTTACTATATCTCTTTTTAAATTCTCATTTATTTCACTCTCAGGGACTAAAATATATTTGTCATCTGTTTCCTGATTCTGTTTATCCATAAATAGCTTTTTTAATTTATCAAACAAGCTTTTCCCACCTATCTAAAAAAATAATACAAGCATGTTAAATTCGACTAAAGAAATCTTATTTCCTTCTCTGAGCTTTAGTCGTCATAACTAATATGATATCATCTACTTCCTTACAAGTAGATTCTTTTACTGGAGTGCTGATTTTCTGACATACTTGTAATTCAATATTTTTTACAGCGAACACATATGTTAAAGTGTAAAGTAGTGAAGCGAAAGGAGTAAAAACAACATGGCTCAACGAATCGTCAATATGTTTTTATCTGTCTTAGCTGCTTATGGAACGTTAATTTTAACCAAAAACATGAGCATTGCAGATAATATCTTTGTGACACAGATTGTTCGTCTGATCATTTGTGTTGTAGCTGTTATCATTGTGACAGGAATTACTACATACATTTTCAGAAATAAACCTTCTAATAAATAAAAGGGCCGCTATTTAGATAGCTGCCCTTTTTATTTTCCTTAATTCCTATTTTATTTCATCCTAAAGAAAATAGGGATGTCTCAAACAATCATGAGACATTCCTATTAAGGTCATACATACTTTTACGCGTTTAAAGCACGCACAAATTCTTTTGCGAGGCTGATAGTAGACTGTGGATTTTGTCCTGTTAAAAGCTTTCCGTCTACTTCAATATGATCGCTCCAATTATCTTTTGCAATAAACTCAGCGCCTAGCTCACGAAGCTTTGTTTCAAGAAGAAACGGCATGTATTTATCTAAGGTTGTATCTTTCTCTTCTGAATCAGTAAACGCTGTAATACGTTTACCCTTTACAATCGGCTCACCGTTTTTAAGCTTTCCTCCTACAAGAGCTGCCGGTCCATGGCATACTGCCGCAATCAGCTTGTCGTCTTCAGCAAATTCTGTTAACAAACGGTGTAAGTGCGTATCCTCTGGAAAGTCAAACATTGTTCCGTGCCCTCCAGGTACAAACATGCCTGCAAAGTCTTGTGAACTTACTTCAGCTAATGATTTTGTATTCTCTAAAAGTTTTCCTGCTTCTTTGTCTTCGTCCGTCACATCATCTGTTAAGCTGTTAGGATCCACAGGTGATTTACCGCCTTTTGGACTTGCTACGACTACTTCATATCCTTCTTTCTTAAATTCTAAATATGCTTCAGAGAATTCTGTAAGCCAAATTCCAGCAAGCTCTCCATTTTCCATTGTATGTCCATTTGTAACAACCATTAAAATTTTTGAATTTCCTGTCATGATTTACTCATTCCTTTTTCATTTATTATTTATAATTTACATACATGTACCTTTAATAATTCATTTATCTCTTTGAATATGTTCCCCGGTATTATTTGATGAAAACATGGTAACTTTTTCTTAATAATAAAAAGAACAGGTAAAAACAATGGTTAAATTATACGAAAAAATAGACGCTTTTTTTATAGTTTGAAGACTATACAGAGCAGATTTTTTATATGCAGTGTGAAAAGTGATCACTTTAAATATTTTCACTTTTTTGACATATACATCTAATTCGATTATTATCTAATTAGATGTATATCGAATTAGGGAAAGAAGGTAGTAAGCTATGCAATTAGATAAGTTGGTGAATTATCATAAAGCCGTTGGTGATCCTACCAGGATTAGAATTATTTCACTATTAAAAAAAGGGCCTCTTCATGGGCAAGCCATTGCTTATAAGCTGGGGTTACAGCCTTCAACTATTACTCATCACATTTCAAAGCTAAGAGATGTAGGAATTATTTATCAAAGAAGACAAGGGAACATTATTTATTTTTATCTAGACCTTGAAAGACTCGAATATAACTCGAAGGCTATTTTGAATATTGGAGAGGATTCGATGGAAAATCAAGAAAACCATTTACAGGATAAAGACAAATTATCGATTGTTAAAAACTTTATAAACAGTGACGGTAATTTAAAGATCATTCCAAGTCAAAGAAAGAAAAAGAACGTAATATTAGCCTATTTAATACGCGATTTACAGCACGGAAAAACGTATCAAGAGAAAGAACTGAATGAACATATAAAAAAATATCATGAAGATTATGCGACGATTCGCAGAGAGTTAATTATGCAGCATTTTATGTATAGGCAAAATGGAGAATACGAGTTAAATCCAAAAGAGATGTGGCCCGTTATCTTTTAAAATGGACGTAAAAACGTTCATTTTTTAAGCTTTCTAATTCGATATATATCTAATTAGTCTATGTTATTTCAAATAGAATTAAAGTAAAAACGTTTTGGTAAGCATGTAACATTAATTTCATTCTCCTATGTGCTCGCACAGCAGCCATATTAGTTTGCTTACTGCTTACCCTAAAAGCATCTGCTTTGAAAAAAAATCATAAAACCTCTGTATGCAATAAGGATTATCCTCTACCAACTAAATTAGTCAATAATCCTTATCGTACTTTATTTATCTTTTAAAAAACTATAAAAGTGTTTTAACCATAATAAAGTCTATTTGTTCTTCGTCTCCCATGTAAAACGAGTGAGATCCGGTTTGAACAAATCCCTGTTTCTTATAAAAAGCAATCGCATTTTTATTTTTTTCCCATACACCTAACCAAATTTTCTTTTTATTAAGTGTCGTTGCTATCTCTACTGCTTTATTAAATAAATGTTTACCAAGCCCTTGTTTTTGAAAGCTGTTACCTATATAAATTCTTTCAATTTCAAGCGCTTCTTCCCCCATCTCTTCAGACTGAGCATCATCCGTATTAACCTTTAAATAACCTGCAATTTCATGATTAACATGCATAAAAAAGAATTGCGAGGACGTATTTGATAGTTCTTTTTCTAGCTGTTCCACTGTAAATGCTTTTTCTAAATAAGCTTTCATGTTTTCAGGTGAATTTTGATCTTTAAACGTTTCATTAAATGTTTTGTAACTAATATCTTGAAGGTGATTTACATCTTCAAGAGTACACTTTTTTATATCCATCATCACTGACATACGCCTCTCCTTTATATCCTCAATAATTTCTCTTGTTTCCTTTTTTGACAAACTCCCAGTCTGCTTCTATATTTTTTCTTACTCTTTGAACCAGCTTAAGAATGGTATCTGTTTCTTCCTGGGTAAAACCTTCTAATGCCACTTTATCCGAATAATCATTTTCTCTTTTTATAAACGGATATACGTTCTTCCCTTTTTCAGTTGGAAAAAGGTTTTTATTTTTTTTATTGCGGAGATCGTCTTTCTTCTCAATAAAACCATTCATTTCAAGCTTTTTTATAGCCCGAGCCGCTGTTGTTCGATCTACTTTTATCATCTCAGCTAACTTTTCTTGAATGATTCCCGGATTTTCACATATTCGCACTAAATACAAATACTGCCCCTTAGTCAGGTCATACTCTTTAAATTCTATATTACTAATCGAATCCAATGCTCTTGCTATCATTCCAATTTCACGCAGAATTTCACTCATAAATATCTCCTTTGCACATATTTTTGTTGCAAATACAATAAAAATAATATAAGTTTAATGTACCTTAAAATAGTTGCATTTGCAACAAAAAATAGTGGATAAAGGGGCTGATTACAGTGAAATATGTTATTTATGTAGGAGGAATTTTACTATTAACTCTGGGAATTTCTTTAACGATCCAATCCAGCCTAGGGGCTTCACCTTTTGATGCACTTTTAGTTGGACTATCCCTAAACGTAGGCCTTAGCGTTGGAAGCTGGGAAATTATACTTGCATGTGTATTAATTTGTGGTAATGCCCTTTTAAGCAAACAAAAGCCGGAAGTACTGGGACTGTTAACAGCATTCATAACGGGTCTTGGTATTGATGTATGGCTTTTTTTATTACAGAATTGGGCTCCCTTTGAAATGTGGTACAGCAAATTATGTTGTTTTGGAATTGGTTTAATCATTATAGGTGTAGGAACCTCAGCCTATTTACATACAAATTTTGCACCCATTCCAATTGACCGCTTAACATTAATCATACAAAAACTAGCTAAAACAAACTTATTACTTTCAAGAACACTTATTTACCTCACATTCTTACTAGCTGCGATGCTTTTAAACGGACCCATTGGTGTAGGAACGTTATTAACCGTGCTTTTAGGCGGCATGCTGCTTAATTTTTTTATGCCTATTACAAAAAAAGCAGTAGACTGTATATTACCAAAATCTCATACCTTACAAAATCATATTCAAGATAACAAGCGTTCCATATAGATACATTTTTATTACTCAACTATTATAATAGATTTGCACCATAGTACTAGATATAATAAGAGCAATGAGGAGGAAACATTTAATGAAGGAAAGGAGTTATTATTAATCAATGATTGTATTGTATGAAGATAAGTATAAAGAAGCAGTTTACATAATTAAAACAGAGAAAGCAGGTCTCCAGTTAGAGATCGGCTTTCTCTGTTTGATTAACTATTTATTTTGCTTCAGCTTTAATAGTAAAACGATGTTGTTTTACGTCAAAGAAACCTTTAGACTGTATAATTCCATGTATGTTATACAACCCTTCGATATATGTTTCTATATCAAAATTAGGAACTTGCCAAGGAATTGCCTTCAAATAAAAGACGAGCGCTCCAATATCATAAAATCTCTGTACAGGAAACTCTTCTTTGAAAGAAGTGATGTTAAAAGAACTTTGTTTAAGCTCTTCTATTGCTTTCTTTAAATTCCAATTACAAAACTCTTTATTTATTGGAACCCCTATAAATTCATTGATTCGTGAACAGTCTAACCCTCCCACTTGCTGCGTGAAAAACGTGCCTTCCTTTGACAAAATCCTGCTTACTTCTGAAGCACAAAAAGATTCGTGCTGGTTCAAAATCAAATCAAATGTATCATCTTTAAACGGTAAATTTTTGTCTTCAGTTCGTTCAACAACTTTGACACCAAGCGGTTCTAAACGTTTTTTAGCGATTGGAATGTTAGGTTTGTATCCTTCTGTAGCGTACATAACGCGAGGAAAAGGCTGTAACAAAGATAAAAATTCTCCTCCTCCTGTTCCCATATCTAAAGCGGCATTAGAGTTTTGAATAAGACGAATAGCTTCACTTCCGTATGACCACGAAAGCATGTCGCTATCCATACGACCAGTACGAGTAATAATAGAAAAATCCCATCCAGTAAAATCAACATTATTTGTATTGTTTACAGCATTAAAAAAATGTTTGTCCGTTATCATATTGAACTCCTCCTTTTTATAGCTAGCATTAATCATCTATCCTAAACTAGTAAAAGGCGGACCACGGACATATAGACAGCGTTGTTATGTTTCATGTGCTAACGTATTCACACTAACCGCTCCTTTATTAAAATTACGTATGCTTCATTTATTTGTCCATTCATATGTAATATCGGGGAGTTTCTCTTCGTTTTCACATCCTCTTTTTATAATACTGAAGCCGTGTTTCTCGTAAAACCTCTGGGCATTTTTATTTCGTTCAAATGTACGTAATATTAATTTTCCATTTGATTCTGTCTTGGCTCTTTCGAGTAAACGCTGTCCGATTCCTCCTCCTTGATAATCCACATGAACGTACAGTTGGCTAATTTCGTCAGCATGATAAGCAATCATTCCTACTATTTGTTCATCCATTAACGCTAATTCAATTTTATAGTGTGCTGACAATATATGATTTAAAAAATAGACATGACGGTCAAAACTATGCATTTCCTTTTGTTCAATCGCTTTTTCTTTACTATCTCTCCACATTTTTACCGTTTGCTCAGCAAATTGAGGATGATAGTGAACGATATTAACATTAAAATGAGCCATACATTTTCCCCTTATCTGTCATTATGTTATTCGTATTCTTAATAACGATGTCTAGATATTCCCTTCATGTGGTGGAATCCTATCAAAATCTTGTTTTAATAACGAATACATATACAAATCATCAAATTTTCCACACGTAAATTCATAGCTTCTTAATAGGCCTTCCTTTATAAAGCCATGCTTTTTTATTAATTTTTGTGAAGCAACATTAGCAGGCTCTATTAATGCTTCAATTCTCCGCAAATTAAAATGTGTAAAACCATATTTTATAACAGCGCCCAATGCCTCATTAGCAATCCCATTCCCCCAGTAATCTTTGCTTAGCTCATATCCAATTTCTGCACGGTAATGATTATGAACTCTATTAAGAAACCCGCAGCTGCCAATAATGTCGTCCTGTTCTTTAAGAGTAATACCCCATCTTATTCCAGATTTTTGATTTAAGATTGATTTATACCACGCAATCTCATTTAAAGCATCCTCAACCGTTGTAAAAGGCTCTAGACCGTAGTGTTTCATTACTTCTTTATCGGATAGGTATTTTAAAATACTACCTGCGTCTTCTGTTTCAAATTCCCTTAGGATAAGCCTTTTTGTTTTAATTACGGGAAAATAATTTGACACCTGTACCTTCCCTCCTCTTATCCATTCATTAACTAAACGGAGCTTTTCTCACAGCTTTATCTAATTTAAATAACCCCTAGTAAGAACTTTCTTTTATTATTACTGAATTCCTTTTTAATTCTAAATATTTGTCTAGAAATGAGTAAAAAAAACACGCATAACTTCATTTTTAAATCAGCACTGTCATTTCTTTTATCTTTGTTAGTTCTAAAAATTAAAGGAATGAAAGCTAGTAATGAAGACTTCTTTTCTAACTAGTCTAAATGAGATAATAAGGAGAAAAAGATGAAGCAATTCGCGATGTAGCTCTTTATTTAAGCAGTACATACTAGAATAGAACAAACAAAACAAGATAACTATGCAGTTATCTTGTTTTGTTTGTTTCGCAGTTTTTAACACCTGTATAGTTTGTGTATGAACAGGATTCTCTGTTATCAGCATTTAAATTTTTATTTGTTTATTGTTTAAACCAGCTTCCAACGTATCATACAGCGCAAGTGTATAATTAATTCGTTCTAGATGCAGGTAGGCTTGCGACATGTCTGCTTCCACTTTCTTTTTATGCTGAAGCATCATGTTTCTACGTTCGCTGATGGTACTTTCTCCTTTTTTATATGACTCTACATACTGCTTGATTTCAGCAAGAGGCATCCCTGTTGCACGTAAGGCTAAAATAAACTTGACCCACTCGATATTCTGGTCATTGTATAGACGCTGATCATGTTCATTTCGTTCGACAAACGGTAAAATACCTTCCTTTTCGTAGTATCGCAGAGTGGGTGCAGACAGCCCCGTTTTTTCTTGCATGTCTCTCATTGTATAAGACATTAAGAAGCATTCAGCACTTTCTGCTCCTTTTTTCCCTTTTCTTTAATTAGTAAGACACCTAACAAACCCATCATTGAAAACAAAATGGGAATCATAAAAGCATAATGATAACCAACATGCAGCGAACGCTCAGGGAATAAATCCAGGACATTTCCGAAAATACTAGGTAATAATACGGCGCTTAAAAAGCCTCCCATATTGGCAAAACCTGATACAACTCCTACTTCTTTTACTGAGAAGGATTGACGTACTACGGCAAATGTCAAAGCGCTTGCGCCGTTTCCAAAGCCGATGATAAAAAGCAAAATAACGACTAGCATGAATGAAGGTTTCACTCCAGATAATAATAATCCAGTCCAGCTAAGCACCACAATAAGGTGAATAAGTGAATAAATTTTTTTAATGGAGTTTAACCTGCTTGATATCCAGCTGATTAAAGGTCCGCCAATCATAGCGCCAAACAGACCATACATAATAAGCTGACTTGCATCAGCGCGGGATAAATGGAACACATTCATTCCATAAGGAACTCCCCAAGAACCAATAAAACCGATATATGTACCAACTACACCAAAATGACAAAGAAATGTTGCCCAGGCTTGACGAGTCGTCATCACTCTCCTTAGGATCGCCCATACGCTTTCCGGAGTCTTAACAGAGGATTTATTTGCTGTAGCATCCTCTTGAAATAATCGTTTAGGTTTTACCACCAAAACGACATAAAGCAGGTAGGATACCGCTATTAAAACTAGACCTATGCTAAGAAAAGGAACTCTCCAGCCTGCAAATGAAATCCACATAGACAAAGGCACGGTAGCTGATAATGAACCTACACTTCCCACCAGCCCAATTAAACCTAATAGCTTTACAAACTCATTTCCCTTAAACCACTGACTTAAAATTAACACTAAATTGACAAAAATCATGGAGTCTCCCGTACCGACTAGTAAACGAGAGAAAATTAACACATATTCGTTAGGAGCCGTGCTGTAGATAAGACTTCCTATTCCAGTTAAAAGCGACCCTATAATCAAAAATCGATTGGGACCGTATCGGTCAGAAAGTAAACCAATAGGAATCTGAAGACCTGCATATGCTAAAAATTGTATACTAGTCATTAATCCTATAACAGACGCTGAAACGTGAAAATCTTTCATTAACTGTTCTGTAATAAGTCCAGGGGCTGTTCGTTGACTGACAATCAAATAATATGCTAATAAAGCGGTTCCAAAAACAACCCATCTGTAGCTACTTTCCTGTTTGTTCATTTTGACAGATCCTCTCATGTATAATTTTTCTGCGTAGAAATGCTGGTGGAAAATGTTTAAGAGATGAAGATATTGATAGAATGAAGGTCTATTTGATAAATAAGTCGCTATTGCGGACAGCTCTTCTTTTTATCCTTGTTTTTCCTTTCTATTACAATTTTAAGTTTTTAAAGGTTATTTTTCAATGAGGGATGCACTTTTAGGGGATTTCTATCTATAAACTATTTAATGGCAGCACTTTTAATCTTTCCACTTGGACAGGTTCTGGAGGATTAGCTTATACTTTAAACGTAAACGGCGGTGTTATTACTTCCTCTACAGGAAAAGTATACGGAGGAAATCAGCCGTAAACGCCAAGTCTATGACGACACTATTTTATAGAAAAGGGAAACTTGATTAGTGAAGTTTCCCTTTCTTCCGTATATTAAGGATTGATTAAGTGCTGTTTTGTTTTTAAATGATATAGATAATGCAGTCCTTTTTCTGTTATTTTCGTTCCTGCTCTGCCTCTGCGTTTTATAATATACTCTTTTTCTTCTAGTACATCCAAACGATTTCTCACCTGCTGTTCTGTAAGCGTAACGCCTTTCAAATGCTGTGCAATCCACTTTCTGCTTGCTGCTTTTCCTGTATCATTACACTGCTTTATCGTTTCTAACAGAGCGTGATTTTCTTGAAGTTCGATCAAGTCAACCGATTCATTTTCGACTTCATGTAAAGTGTGCTCCTCTTTTTGACTACTAAGCCTATATTCTACGTCTTTTGCTTTCACTTCGTTTTCATCGCAGACAGTAAGCAAATACTCGATGACTCCTTTTAATTCTCTTATGTTTCCTAGCCATTCATATTCGATAAGCAGCTTCATCGCTTCTGGATGAATATGCGTCCACATTTTTGATTTAGAAATAAAGTGATGAATCAGTAAAGAAATATCGGTTCTTCTATATCTCAGCGGAGGAATCGTTAAAGATAATACGTGTAAACGATAGTACAAATCTTCTCGAAACAACCCTTCTTTCATTTTATGTAGTAAATTGTTGTGAGTAGCTGCTATTATTCTTACATTGATGGGAATAACTCTTGTCCCTCCTACCCGTCTAATTTCTTTTTCTTGAAGCACTCTTAAAAGCTGAGTTTGTAAACGCGGACTGATATCACCAATTTCATCCAGGAAGATCGTACCTTTATCAGCGCTCTCAAACAGCCCTTTTTTACCGCCTTTTTGGGCTCCTGTAAAGCTGGCTTCTTCGTACCCAAACAGCTCACTTTCTAGCAATGTATCGGTCATGGCACTGCAATTCACGGCAAGAAACGGTCCGTTTTTACGTGTAGAATGATTATGGATAGCCTGAGCAAACAGCTCTTTTCCTGTACCGGTTTCTCCTTGAATTAAAATAGGGTACTCAGTAACCGCCATTTTCCGGGAAATTTCAATCGTTTTAAGCAAAGCTGGGTGTTCTCCGATAATATCTTGATAATCATACTTAGCAGAAAAGCCGTTTTTTCTAAGTTCTGACTGCGCCTTTCCTTCTATTTCAACAGCTTGATTCACACTTTTAAACGTTGCTACCGTAGTATTGCTTTCCTGAATCATAGACTTATAGATAACCATTTCGTACCCGTTTATGTTAAAGTACTGACTTTTTTCGTCGGAAGACATAATAAACTCCACAAGGCCGTCGTTAGAGATAACATGTTGAATTTCACGATTTACAACTTCAGAAGAAGATAGCTGAAACAATGATTCTAACCTTTTATTAAATAACGTAATTCTTTTATTGAAATCCACGGCAAGAATACCATCTTCTACTACATTTACAACACTCTTTACATGGAGGTGAAGTTCTTTCATTTGCCCTTCTGCTTCTATTAGTTTTTTTTGCAGCTCAATAATATTTCGTAAATAGCGATCCCAAATAATCGAATGATTAGACTGATTAAAACCAAATGACTTTATAAGTTCAAAAATGGTCGCCATATCAAAAAGCCTAACACCTATATCAATTACATGTTTTACATATGGCGGACATAAGTGAATCTCACCTGGAGAAACAGCAATTTCCACACCTTCGTAATAGGTCTTTTGCTTTTTAAAAGGAATAAACTGAACATGATTAATACCTACTTGATAGAGAGATTCTATTAACTTAAGAGTTTCTTTATCGTCATCGTTTACAATTAATACTTTAGTATGGGCAGGAATTTTCAGCAATTCATTTATATGTTTGTGGTGAATCGTTCTATTTCCTACAATTTCATGTGCATGCTGAACGTCTAATCTGTCCATCATTTCGTTCTTTATACTCTCTGATGAGTAGAGTACAACATTGCCATCAATTTTTTTCGGTAACTCTTCGTCAACCGCAAAGCATTCAATAAAAATGTAATCGCCTAATAACTCTTTTAATTGGTTAAGTAAAATGATTCTAGTTTGCTTGCTTCCTGTTATTAAAACTAATTTCTTTTTCATTGTATAAACACCTTTCTACAGGGCTTTAGCTTAACTTGCCTTCAGAGATTAGTCCTGGAATACTGTACCTATCATTTTATACTTTGCCGTGCATTTCATCTAGCGGATGTTTGTCCCTAGTGCAAATAAAAACAAGTAGAAAAAAGCACCTCCACTTTAATAGGTGGAGGTACAACATGATCAAGTGCTAAGTGCATTTTACTTTCTATTTTCTTTTTATTTAATAGCTACTTTTATTGGTTTGATATCTAAGGCTACCCTTACAATGGAGTAATCGTCTTTTTGACCGTCTGTATAAGCCCAATAACCATTGCTTTCAGCGCTTTTTCGGAAGGTAAGCTCAAAACCTTTGTTTTGGTTAAACGCATAGCTCTTTATTTCTTTATTCTGAGCGTTATCAATAAGATCGTAAGCCAAAAATTTTCTTAATACACCGTGCGGAGAGAAAAGACCTGTATTTGCTCCAACCTTTTCACTGTAGTATTCATTTTTTCTAGTAGATGTTTTAGCTGGATTTATTACAATGTCTTTTGTTGTGAGATTTACTTTGTCGCCTGGAGTGATACAAGAGATAAGAATATTTTTGTAATCACTCGGAAATTTGTCATTTGCCTGTACCTGCGCTAAGTCAACTAGCGTAATACCGCCTCTTCCCACAACTTCTATTTGTTTTTCTTTATTATTTACCACCATAGCAGTATCTTCATCAATTCCGTATGAAAGCTGATTTTTATTTCCTTTTTCATATGCTGTTGCAATAAGACGTCCGAGTCTTGCTTTGTTATCAAAATGCTGATCTACAAGACCGTGTTGGAAAAAGCCAAGACCTTTTTCCAAATAAGCAGGCCCGCCTTCTTGCTGAGTCATATCATCATATGTGTTTGTAAATCCGTATGAAAGCGCTCCGTAGCTATCTCCGCCTGCGAGCATAGTATTACTCATAATTGCCGCGCCGGCGCTCGTGCCGCCAAGTACTGCCCCGTTTTTATACGTATGCCATATAGCTTGTAAAACTTTTGAGTCCGAGCCATTTTCATTACGCAAGGAGCCCGTAATCAAGGTTTGATCTCCTCCTACAAACCAAATACCCGTTAGCCCTTTAACTTTTTTCGCTAGTTTATCACTGTTCATATTTGTTTTCCAGGTCGACTCATTTTCAGAAGTTCCTTTAAAGTCATGATTCGAAATAGGTAAAATTTCTATATTTTCTGCTTTCACTCCGTATTTAATTAAATCACTTTTAAACTGATTAGAAGAGTCGAACTTAGTACTCGCTGCAGGCACAATTCCTATTTTGGCTTGTTTTCCTCCTGCAAGATTAATAAACTTGTTATACACGCTTGAATTGCTGCTGCCAAGCGCCCCTCCTGCAATTAAGAGATTACCTTTAATCGAATCGTATGCAGGACTTTCAGGTGAAGAAAAAGTAGGCTTTTTATACGTTAAACTAGTTTTTCTATCCGGTTGGAATTTGAAGGTTTTAGGCGTAATATCCATTCTGACATTTACAATGGAATAGTCATCTTTTTGTCCGTCAGTATATCTCCAGTAGCCGTTTGTATCACTATCCTTTTGAAAAGCAATTTCATATCCCGACCCTTTACTGTCATAAACATAGCTGTTGGCAGAGTTCATCGATTTATTGTCAACAAGAGAATAGGATAAATAAGCCTTTAATCTTCCATATGGCGTAAAAACACCCGTAGCAGGCAGTGCGTTAAACGAGTAATATTCAAATCCCTTCGTTTCTACTTTCTCTTTTGGAAATTCAAATGACTTTAAATGATAGTTAATTTTATCTCCAGGAGATAAGTAACTAACCTTTATATTCTCTAATCCTGAACGAGCTTTCTGCTTAGATACAAGCTTAGCTTTGCTCATATCCAAGACGGCTACTCCACTTCGTCCAACAACTTCAATCTTTTGATCCTTATTGTTAACAATCATAGCCGTATCTTCATCCACACCGTATGCAAAGTTTTTTTCTTTGTCACGTTCAGAAGTATATGCAGCTACTGCAAGTCGCCCAAGTCGTGCTCGTTCATCCATGTGCTGATCAATTATGCCTCGTTGGAAAAACCCCAGCCCTTTTTGAATTGACAGAGGCTCGTACTCTTTTTGACTGCGTTGGTTTTCGCTTACATGTTTATTTCCCTTGTGTTCTACACTTTCTTTTAACGCTCCTAGACTGTCTCCTCCTGTAATCATGACGTCACTCATAATTGCAGCTCCTGCACTTGTGCCTCCGATTACTGCTCCTTTACGATATATATCCCAAATAGCTTTTAACGCTTCAGAATCACTTCCATTATTTTGACGAAGAGAATCCACAATTTTGGTTTGATCTCCTCCAACAAACCAAACTGCCGTTAGTCCTTTAATCGTACGGGATAACTTCTTATCATTTACTTGATTCTTCCAAGTCGATTCATCTTTTTGTGTGTCAGAAAAATCGTGATTTGAAACGGGAAGAATTTTAATAGAATCTGAGTTTGCTCCGTATCTTACGAGGTCTTCCTTAAACTTTTTAGAAGACTGCAGCGTTGTGCTGGCAGCTGGAATAATCCCTACTTTTGCTTTTTCTTTTCCTCCAGCAAGCGAGAGGAATTTTTCATATACATCGTGATTAGATGTCCCTACACCTCCGCCTGCAATAACAAGGCTGCCTTTAATGTCTCCAGTATTTTCTTGTGCTTTTGCAAGCAGCGGTGTACTCAAAGAAGAAAGTAATGTAAAGCTGATAAGACATGAAACAAGTTTCTTTTTCATTTGAAAGATCCTTTCCACGCACATTTTAATAGCTTTCTCTAATTAGCTCGTATCCTTTCCGCGATACTTTCGTTAAATGATGTCTAAAACCTGTTATTCAAACGTTCCTTTCACAACAGGGACACCGTCTTTTACCATTACTTTACCTTGAGCAAAAACTGTTTTAATTGTTAGTGTCTCTTTATCTAAAAGGACTAAATCTCCATCTTTTCCAGGTTGAATATGCCCTTTGTTGGATAGTTTTAATACTTTGGCCGGGTTAGATGTAATGACTTGAAGAGCTATTTCTAAAGGCACTGATTCTTCTAGTACTGCATCTCGTACTTCTTGAAATAAAGAAGACACTTTTCCAACTTGAAGCCCTTTGTAGTCTCCGTTATCATCAAAAAACGGCAGGCTTGCTTGTCCATCGGATGAAAACGTAATACTCGAGATCGAAACTTTTTCTTCAAGCATGATGCGTAACCCTTTGCTGCACTTAACTTCGCCTTCTTCTAAAAAATGGGGAATGGTGCTGGTCGTAAAATCTACATATCCGCCTCGTTTTGCAAATTGAATCCCTTCTTTAAACAGTTCTTCATTTCGATTAATATGTGTAGGATGAAACTGACGAATTGGCAGGTCTGTTTCATCTGCGATTTGATTTAATAAAGATAATTTCCGTTTTCCATCCCCTACATGAACTTCTAATATTCCAGCTTTCCCTGATAAAATCCCTCCATTGCGGGCAGCGGAAGCCACCTTCCCCAGTTCTTCAAATGTCGGTTCAGAGGAACGGTGATCAGAAATGGCAATTTCACCTACTCCGATAATTTTATCAATTAAAATAAGGTCTTCTTCGATGCTGGTAGTTAACGTTTTTACTGGTATTTGATAGGAACCTGTGTGAATGAAGCAGCTAATTCCTTCTTCTTCTAATCCTCTTGCTTTAGCAAGAAGACTTTCCATTCTTCTTGTTGTACCATCTGTTCCAAGTACACCTACAATAGTGGTAACACCGGCAGTCGTTGCATCCGTTAACATTAGTTCAGGCGTGCGTGTTTTATATCCTCCTTCTCCTCCTCCGCCAATAATATGAACATGTGAATCAATAAACCCAGGAGCTATAATATCATTAGCAGCGTCTACAACATGAATAGGAATGGACGTATTTACATGATCAATACAATCTTCTATAAGGATGATTTTGTTGTCTGCAAGCAATACGTCTTTTTTTCCTAAATACTCTGGTGCATATACTTCTGCGTTTTTAATTAAGGTTAACAACTTCTATTCCTCCTACTAGTAAGCTCAACTTACGAATAACATTTTTCTATATAATTTTAATGCTTAAAATGGTCCGTAATTAATAAAATAAGCAATCACAACGGCAATTAAACCAATCACATATTGAATAAGGACTAACGGCAACACCCATTTGGCCCACTTTGTCCATGAAATTCCCGCAATCGCTAAACCAGCCATTAATGTTCCAGCCGTCGGGAAGATAATATTTCCAATGCCATCTGCAAAAGAAAAAGATAATACTGCTGTTTGCCTTGTAATATCAAGCAAATCTGCAAGAGGCGTCATGATTGGCATCGTCAGCATCGCATGACCTGTTCCAGATGCTAAAATAAGATGAATTAACGCTTGGAAGTTATAGATTCCGATGACGCTTAAATATCCCGGAATATGCTGAATAGCTCCAGATACTTGATGAAGCATAGGGTCTACAATATGTCCTCCATTTAAAACAACAAGAACAGCACGAGAAACTCCGATAACAAGCGCTCCTCCAACTAGTGCTGCTGCCCCGTTTGTAAACGACTTAACCGTATTTTCAACAGAGAGCCTTCCAATAATCCCAATTACAACTGTCAAAATGACAAATAAAGAGGCAATTTCAGTAATGTACCATTTGTACTTAATAACCCCAAAAGCAAGAATTACATAGTTAACAAGAAATGCTGCCATAATCCATTTATGCTTTCTAGTTAACTTGGCATCCGAGTTTAAAAGTTTATTTGCGCTGGTTATGCTGTATTTTCCGTACGTCCCAATAGAAGGACTTTTTTTCACTTTCATCGCATATCGGTAGACAAACCAAACTGAAACAGCGTAAACAACTACAAACAAGATGAGTCGAAAGCCCATTCCAGAAAACATAGGAAGCTCTGCTACTCCTTGTGCAACACCCACTGTAAATGGATTCATAACTGCCGTAGTAAAACCAGCCGATGCGCCAATTAAAACAATAGCAGTCCCTGTTAATGCATCGAATCCAAGAGCAAGTGCCAGGGGAATTAAAAGAGGAATATAGGCTAGCGTTTCTTCCGCCATCCCCATTAAAGAACCGCCTACTGCAAAAAATAACATCATAACAGGAATTAATAATTTTTCTCGGGTGGCAAGTTTTTTAGCCATCGTTGTAATTAATACATCTACTGTCCCCGTAGCGCTTAGTACACCAAAGAAACCGCCGATAATTAATACAAAAAAGATAATGTCGGCTCCTTCTACCATTCCTGTATGTATTGCTTTGACCATATCAAAGAATCCAACAGGTGTAGAATCAATCCATTTAAACGATTGAGGGTCTACCGTTGTTCTCCCGTCTACTTCTACACGCGCATATTCTCCAGCTGGCAAGATATACGTTAAAATGGTAGCAATCACAAGAAAGCCTAACAATAAAGCAAAAACGTTTATTTTCCTCTCTTTTTTCCGTACCTGATTTAATGAACTCATTTCCTTTTGCGGTTCACTCATTCTTCTTCTCCCCTTCATTGTGAAATAATAACTTTAAGTTCTTTAAAAGCAGCTTCCTTATCTGCGACTACATATTGCTCCTTTCTTTTGTATTCCTCATATACAGTACAAGCAATTTTCGTGCCAACGTAGAACCGTTTAATTTTCTGAATTATGATATAATTAAATCGTATTTTAGGGGTTAATTGGGTGTTTTTAAAAAATTAACAGCGCCAATTAAGATGTTAGTTGATAGAAAATCTGGAGCACGAAGCATTAGCTAGTTCTTTTTTAAAAAGCTGCAAAAAGAAAGATAAAAGAATTTAATCTATAAACATAAAAAAATACTATTTTATTATTGTCTTTTCTTTAAGTAGATTAATACTATAAACCTTCAAGCTATTTATAAAAGCATTGCGCATAATGAAAGGGTGTTCAAAACAATGACTGTTTATCGTATCGGGGTATTGGGGGGTGATGGCATCGGGCCGGAGATTGTCGATGCCGCAGTTAAGGTAGTTAAAAATGCTTCTTGCAAAGCAGGAGTAAAAATGGAGTGGATTCATCTGCCGATGGGATGGGAAGGAATTAAACAATATAATGATCCTCTTCCAGAAGTAACGATAGATGCTTTAAAACGTACGCACGGATGGATACTTGGCCCGCACGATTCTGCGGCTTACCCTCTTGAACACAAAGAAAAGCGTAATCCTAGCGGAGAGCTTCGTCACAGTTTAGATCTTTACGCAAATATTCGCCCTGCTAAAACAATGCCAGGCATTAAAAGCGTCGTGAAAGAAGCAGATTTAGTGATCGTCCGAGAAAATACAGAAGGATTTTATGCCGATCGTAATATGTATTCTGGACACGGCGAATGGCAGATTACAAAAGACGTTGTGGTGACATCGGGCGTATTTACGCGAAAAGCCGTAGAAAGAATTGCGCGTGAAGCTTTTGCATTGGCTATGCAGCGTCGTAAAAAAGTAACAATCGTACATAAAGCAAATGTTTTAAGATTAAGTACCGGACTATTTCTAAACGTTTGTCGAGAAGTAGCTGAGCAATACCCTGAAGTAAAAGTAGACGACTACCATATCGATGCCATGGCTGCTCATCTCGTACGTCGTGCAGCCGATTTCGATGTCATTGTGACAGAAAACATGTACGGTGATATTCTTTCAGATTTAGCCGGCGAGCTTGTAGGAAGCTTAGGATTAGCCCCTTCTCTTAATGCAAATGAACATATCGCTATGGCACAAGCAGCTCATGGTTCTGCGCCAGATATCGCAGGTTTGAACATAGCAAACCCAACCGGTATTATTTCTTCAGCAGCCATGCTACTGAAATGGTTGGCTGAAAAACATGCGGATCACAAACTTACAGAAGTGGCTGCTACAGTAGAACACGCACTTTATCAAACGCTCCAAGCTGAAGTGAAAACGAAAGATTTAGGCGGACATGCCTCTACGTCGGAGTTTACAGAAGCTATTTTAGAAAAAATAAAATCCATGTAAAATTAACAGCAATTTATC
This sequence comes from Priestia sp. SRI_019, assembly GCF_057586255.1. Classification (NCBI taxonomy): domain Bacteria; kingdom Bacillati; phylum Bacillota; class Bacilli; order Caryophanales; family Bacillaceae; genus Priestia; species Priestia sp. SRI_019. The sequence continues at coordinate 1,116,578 of NZ_JBYCZN010000002.1, forward strand.
CATTCTATAGAGGTGATCATAATGAAAAAAAGAAAGATTATTATGGACTGTGATCCAGGTCATGATGATGCTATTGCTATCATTTTGGCTGCCGCACGACCGGAATTAGATATTTTAGCGATTACAACTGTTTCAGGAAACGCAGAAATTGAAAAAACGACGATGAATGCTTTGAAAGTGTGTGATTTAGTATCGTTACATAACGTGATGGTTTCAAAAGGAGCAAGCGAACCAATGATGCGCAGACGTGAAAATGCGCCTAGTATACACGGGGATTCAGGATTAGACGGCCCTGAGTTCCCAGCGCTCTCTCGCAGCTGGAGCGAAGAACACGGAGTAGATACTATTATACGAATGGTCAAAGAGTCAGAAGATCCCGTTACGCTTTTGCCTACCGGTCCTTTAACGAACATTGCTTTAGCTTTAATAAAAGCTCCAGAAATGAAAGAAAACATTGAAGAGATTATCCTTATGGGCGGCGGAACCTTCGGGAACTGGACGCCAACGGCTGAGTTTAATATTTGGGCAGATCCAGAAGCGGCTAAAAAAGTGTTTGATAGCGGCATCCCACTCGTAGTAATGGGGTTAGATATTACGCATCAAGCCGTTGCAACAGATAATGTTATTAACCAAGTGATGAACATTGATAATAACGTAGCAAAAAAGGTGGGTGAATTATTAGCATTTTTTAAATCTGCCTATAAAGAAACGTTTGGCTTTGATGGTCCTCCTGTTCACGATGTATTAACCGTTGCTTATTGCATAGCTCCAGAACTATTTACGCTAAAGAAAGTTAATATCGTAGTAGAAACACGCGGAGAATACACCGCTGGAACAACTTCAGTTGATTTACTTGGAGTTACAGGAAGGAAAGCAAATGCGAAGTTTGGTTTAACCCTTGATGTAGATGGTTTTTGGGATTTAATGATTGAGGCTCTTAACACATATTCGGCTTCGTAATGTTCATCTAGAAGATAGGTTTTATAAAGTCAGCACCAGAACGTCGAGTTCGCAACTTGCTGGTGCTGACTTACTTTTATTCATACTATCTAGCTGTTTTTTTCGCTTTTTGATTGAGCATTACCGTAATGATTGAAGCAATAATAATACCTGTAATTAAATAGTTTGATATATCTTTATAAATTACTCCCATTACTATCCCGCCCATAACGCCTACACTAATGAGTGAAATTCGCTCTCTTTGATTCATGATTTATCCCTCCATCTTTTTTAATAAAACATTTAATTTATGAAGAGCGAACTGCAGGTCTATTTGCTCTTCGACATTTAACTTCGCAAGATTTGTATGAAAGTTACTATAAATCCCTCTCCATTTTTCCTCTTGAATACTTTTTCCTTTAGACGTTAATGAGACTAAAACTGCACGCTTATCCCGCGGATCAGGCATTTTGATTAAATATCCTTCATTTTCTAATTCACTGATAACATTCGTTAACTGTTGTTTGGCAATATTTAATCCATTACTAATTTCCTTAATATTCAAATCTCTTTTTTTCATATACATAAATTCAACTACGTGATTTTGTAAATGTGTTAATTTCACTTCATTCTTGTTTAAGTTCTTGAAGTTTTCAAATAAAACCGGTATTAAAGCGATATATTCCTTAGCCAGTTTTTCCTTCATGAGATATCCACCTTCTTTAGTAAATATATTATTACTAAATTTGAATAAAAAAAAATAAAAATCGTTTATTTTAGTAAAAATATATTTACTAAAACCTATACACACTTCTAAAATTATTTTATCCCACTCTCAACAATCGTTTATGAATCTTATAAAAATAGCCATATAAAAAAGTAAGGAAGCACACTTCCTTACTTTCTGTTTGCAACACCTGTTAAAAAATTCAAAAACACGTGTACGCCTGCTTTCACGGTAATTTCTCCTACATCACGCAGCGGATCTAGGCATACAATATCCATTGCTTGAACAAGGGGATGACTCCCGGCGGTGTATACTGCTTCAAATAACTCATCTGTCCTCATTCCGCCTGTCGTTCCTGCTGGAACTCCCGGTGCGTAAGCGATATCTAACACATCCATATCAATTGTTAAATAGATCATATCTACCTCTTTGCTCAGCTGTTTTAATGCTTCTTTCACGGTACGATTTATTCCTGCTTTTCTTGCTTGCAGTAACGTTACATAATGAACGCCTTTGCTATCTGCATATTCCTTTAACGATTTTGAATTATAAAACCCGTGAAGTCCGATATTCCATACATGAGCTGCATCAATCGTGTTGCTTTCGATTAAATTTCGTATAGGGGTCCCGTTAGAAGGACCGTTATCTTCTAAGCTGCGTAAGTCAAAGTGCGTATCAAACTGTAAAATCCCTATTTTCTGTTCGGGATATGACTCTTTCCACCCTTTTACTAACATAGCTGTAATAGAATGATCTCCTCCAAGCATAATAGGCAGCGCATGCGGATGACATTTCCGCATAGATATCATCGCTTCTTTTATATACTGATGAGACTTCCCAATATCCGTGACGTGCTGTTTGACGTCTCCTAAATCCAGCACTGACAAGGAAGTCAAATCCGTATCATACTCAATATGATACGGGTTAAAGGATTTCCAGAGCTTCCTCATGGCTATTGGCGTCTCACTGGCTCCAGAAGCGCTAATGGAAGATCTTGAAAGAGGCACACCCAAGACCGTAATATCTATCGATGTAAAGTCGACGTTGCTCCCATCTTCAACTGTCTGAATCCAATCACTTACTTTGGGATCAGAAGTACTTTGACGCTGCCAGCAAAAAGGCGGTCGATCAAGCTGTGGGTACGGATAGTTCATGTAAAACACCGCCTTCAACCACAACTTTTCCATCTTTTAATACCGTGTCTACAAGATTTACGGCATAGTTATACTGCAGCGTTTGGTAATTGGGAGCGTCAAATAGCACTAAATCGGCTTTTTTACCTACTTCAATACTTCCGATTTGATCCCCTTTGCAAATGGCATGAGCCGCGTTAATCGTACAGGCGGTTAAAACTTCTGCTGGCGTCATCTTCATCGTTAAACAAGCTAAATTCATAATAAACGGCAGCGATTCCGTAGGAGAAGACCCTGGGTTTCGATCTGTAGACAAAGCAACAGGCACTCCTGCTTCGATCATTTTTCTAGCACGCGCCGGCTCTTCCATTAAAAAGAATGCAGTACCCGGCAATAGAACGGCTATAACTCCGCTTTCAGCCATTTGCTTAATTCCTTGATCTGATGCCTTTAACAAATGATCCGCTGACACAGCTCCCACTTTAGCCGCTAATTCTGCCCCGCCAAAAGACACAATTTCATCGGCGTGGATTTTAGGTTTTAGTCCGTATGCTTTTCCAGCTTGTAAAATATGCTCTGACTGTTCAACTGTAAACACGCCTTCTTCACAAAATACATCACAAAACTCCGCTAGCTCTTCTTTTGCAACGATTGGTATCATTTCTTCGATAACGAAACGAACAAACTCATCTTCATTTCCTTTGTACTCAACTGGCACCGCATGAGCTCCCATAAAGGTTGAAACAACATCTACCGGATGCTGTTCATTCAGTTTCTTCGCTACTTTTAATTGTTTGATTTCATCTTTAAGATTTAAACCGTACCCGCTTTTGGCTTCGACAGTTGTAACTCCGTACTGCAGAAATTTATTTAAACGTTTTGTAGATTGCTTGATCAGCTCCTCTTCCGTTGCTTGTCGTGTACTAACGGTTGTTTGTAAAATTCCTCCTCCCGCTTTTAAAATATCAATATACTTTGCCCCGTTCAAGCGCATTTCTAATTCTTTTTCACGACTGCCGCCAAACACAAGGTGAGTGTGGGGATCAATCAACCCAGGCGTTACGATTTTTCCTTTGGCATCAATTATATTAATAGGTTCATGGATATGCTCAAGGTATTCCTGCGCTTTGACGTCAGGCCCAACAAATACAATTCTTCCATTTTTCACGAGTACGCTGCCATTTTCAATGATTCCTAGATCTGACATTTCCTCCGATCGTCTAGGCTGACTTCCTCCTTTAACCGTAATGACTTGTGCAGCGCATTTGATATACGTAATAGTCATACGTACCCCTCCTTTTTTATTCATTTAACGCCGGAATTTGTATTCCTTTTTCTTTTGCAGTTTGAATGGCCTTATCATAGCCGGCGTCTACATGACGAACTACACCCATGCCTGGGTCTGTTGTTAAAACACGTTCTAGACGTTTGGCGGCTTCTTCCGTCCCGTCTGCTACTACAACCATTCCAGCGTGAAGAGAATACCCCATGCCTACTCCTCCTCCGTGGTGAACAGATACCCAGCTTGCGCCTGCTGCTGTATTGACTAATGCATTTAAAATCGGCCAGTCTGCTACTGCATCACTGCCGTCTTTCATTGCTTCAGTTTCACGGTTTGGCGACGCCACAGAACCGGCATCTAGATGATCTCTGCCAATAACGATAGGCGCTGACAGTTCTCCGTTTGCTACCATATCATTAATAATTTTTCCAAAGCGCGCTCTTTCTCCGTAGCCTAGCCAGCAAATACGCGCCGGCAATCCTTGAAACTCAATTTTTTCTCTCGCCATTTTAATCCAGTTGCAAAGATGCGTATTATCCGAAAACTCACGTAAAATGACTTCATCTGTTTTATAAATATCCTCTGGGTTTCCTGACAAAGCGACCCATCGAAACGGTCCTTTTCCTTCACAGAACTGCGGACGGATATACGCTGGGACAAATCCCGGGAAATCAAATGCATTCGTGATGCCTTCATCAAGCGCCACTTGGCGAATATTATTGCCATAGTCAAAAGCAACCGCGCCTTTTCTTTGCATCTCTAACATGGCTTGAACGTGGATAGCCATACTTGCTTTTGATTGTTTTATATATTCATTTGAATTTGTATTCCGCAATCTTTCTCCTTCTGCTAAGCTGACTCCAATCGGCAAATATCCGTTAAGCGGATCATGTGCCGATGTTTGATCCGTCACAATATCTGGGATAAATCCTCGCTCTATCATTTCAGGAAGAATCTCGGCTGCATTTCCAACTAATCCAATGGAAAGCGCTTTGCCCAACCTTTTTGCATCTTCAGCTAACGTGATTGCATCCGCTACACTTTCGACTACCGTATCGCAATATTTTGTTTCGATACGTTTTTCAATACGCGTGCGATCAACATCAATTCCAATTACAACGCCGCCTGCCATCGTAACGGCTAGCGGCTGTGCACCTCCCATTCCTCCTAATCCAGCTGTTACCGTAATCGTTCCTTTCAAAGTTCCGTTAAAATGCTGGTTGGCACACTCAGCAAATGTTTCATACGTTCCTTGAACAATGCCTTGGCTTCCGATATAAATCCAGCTTCCTGCAGTCATTTGTCCGTACATCATTAACCCTTTTTTATCAAGCTCATGGAACGTCTCCCAATTTGCAAAAGCAGGAACAAGATTCGAATTCGCTAATAAAACACGCGGTGCATCACTGTGGGTTTTAAAAACCGCAACAGGCTTACCGGACTGTATGAGAAGCGTTTCATCTTCTTCTAACTCTTTTAACGCTGCGACCATACGTTCGAACGCCTCCCAGTTACGGGCTGCTTTTCCGATTCCTCCGTATACGACTAACTTTTCCGGATGCTCCGCTACTTCGGAATCTAAATTGTTTAGAAGCATACGAAGAGCAGCTTCTTGTACCCAGCCTTTTGTCGTTAGTTCTGTTCCACGAGGTGCTTTTATTCCACTTTGTTTTGTCTCCATTTCGTTTTCCTCCTCTATAAAAATGAAAAACTGTTAAACAAACATTTTTATTACAGCGCTAGTTCATAATTAGTATCTTGCACAAAGGTTTTGAAATCAGCTGCTAACGCTTCAATATCACGTGAGAAAATTCGATCTTTAGTAATGGTTGGTACGGTTTTTCTAATTCTTGAATAAATTTTTCTTGTTTCCGAAGCAAGTTTATCCACTCCTTGAATATCGGCTGCTTGAGACGCACAAATTGCTTCAATTGATAGAACTCTTCGTGTATTTTGGATAATTTGATAAGCATGACGTGCAGCAGTCGTTCCCATGCTGACATGATCTTCTTGATTCGCTGAAGATGGGATAGAATCGACACTTGATGGATGCGCTAATACTTTATTTTCAGAAACTAATGAAGCAGCAGCGTATTGAGTAATCATGAGCCCAGATTCTAAACCAGGATCTGCACTTAAAAATGCCGGCAGCCCGCTAAGCTGAGGGTTTACTATTCGTTCAATGCGCCGTTCAGAAATATTCCCAAGCTCCGCCATTGCAATTCCTAGAAAATCCATAGCAAACGCAATAGGCTGCCCGTGAAAGTTCCCTCCAGAAATTACTTTGCCGCTGTCTGCAAAGATGAGCGGGTTATCGGTTGCTGAATTAATTTCAATTAACAGCTTTTCTTTTACATAATTTAAAACTTGATAAATAGCACCATGAACTTGAGGAATGCAGCGCAGTGAATAAGCATCTTGCACTCTTATTTGACCTTGAGAAGTAGTTAATTGACTGCCTTCTAAATATGAAAGAATGCGGGCAGCTACCTGCTGCTGTTCCAGATAAGGTCTTACTCCATGAGACTCGGGCATGAATGCATCTAAAATGCCTTGCAGACCTTCTAACGTCAGTGCTGCAATCCCGTCAGCAAGATCTGCTAGCTTTTGAGCTTCAAGGTACGAAACTACTCCTACAGCTGTCATTGCCTGAGTGCCGTTGATTAAAGCTAGCCCTTCTTTCGCTTGTAATTGGATAGGTTTAAGCCCCGCTAGCTTTAAAGCTTCTTCTCCCTGCATTCGCTGACCATTATATACAGCTTCTCCTTCTCCAACTACCAGCAGCGCTAGATGTGATAATGGAGCTAAGTCACCGCTGGCTCCAAGTGAACCTTGACTTGGGATAACCGGCACTACATTTTGGTTTAAGCAATCGATAAGCAGCTGCAAGGTTTTCAGTCGAATGCCTGAATACCCTTTAGCCAATGCATTTGCTCGTAACAGCAGCATCACTCTGCTTACCTCTAAAGAAAACGGTTCTCCTAGTCCGCAGGCATGACTGCGAATCAAGTTAATCTGCAGATCAGCTAAGTCCGTTTTTGAAATAACCGTATCGCTAAACTTTCCAAATCCAGTATTTACTCCGTAAATTACGTTGTTGTTCGTAATACTCTCTTCAACTAACATTCTGCTTTTTTGTATATGTTCAACTGCGTGATCGCTAATTTTCACGGAGTATCCTTGGTAAATAACTTTGTAAATTTGGTCGAACGTCAGTGAATTTCCATCAATTTGAATAAACATCATACCCGCTCCCTTGTTAAACTGTAGACTGACTTTTCTTTTTGAACACAAAAAGGGGCTATATCAAAGAGGAAACAAGCTCCTTTTGATATAGCCCCCTATAAACTAACCTACTTACACTATGGGCTTTTATTATTAATAATCAGTATTTCACTTATACATACAATCGCTAAATGACTAAATCACTATACACTTTAAGCTGTACAACTTAAAGCAACTAGGGTACCTACACTAAGTATTACGCTGAATTAATCATTTGTCAATTATTATTTAAGAAAATTTTAAATAATCTGAAATAAAATCGTTATTTCTTATAGCAGCGATGATTCACGGCTGCACAATTTTATTTTTTTAAACATTATCGGACGTTCATGTCACTTGGGTGCGGACCTTTACGGCGATTGCTGTTTAACCCATTAATCTCTGCCATATCATCGGCAGTGAGTTCAAAATCAAACACGTTAAAGTTTTCTTCTATTCTAGACGGTGTAACTGATTTTGGGATGACAATTGTGTTGTTCTGTAAGTGCCAGCGCAATACAACTTGAGCCGGAGTTTTGCTATGTACTTCAGCAATTTTTTGAATAACCTCGTCTTGTAGCACTTCTCCTCCTTGATCAAGAGGACTCCATGCTTCCACAAAAATATTATGTTTGGCGCAAAACTCTTTTAATTCGTTTTGAGCAAGATACGGATGGCACTCAATTTGGTTTAAAACCGGTGTTACATCACATTCGTTTAACAAGCGCTCTAAATGCTCAATCTCAAAGTTGCAGACGCCAATTGCTTTTACTTTTCCATCGTGATAAAGCTTTTCTAATGCTTTATACGTCTCCACATACTCATCATATTGAGGTGTAGGCCAGTGAATTAAATATAAATCGACATAATCAAGTCCTAATCGTTCTAAGCTTTCATCAAATGCACGTAATGCATTTTCATAGCCTTGGTCGCTGTTCCAAACTTTTGTTGTAATAAACAGCTGTTCTCGAGAAACAGAAGATTCTTTAATCGCCTGACCTACTCCTTCTTCATTTTTATAAATCATGGCTGTGTCAATAGAGGTATACCCAACCTCAATTGCTTTTGACACTGCAGCTGCTGCTTGGTTATCTTCTACTTGCCATACGCCAAATCCAAGCTGAGGCATTTTTAAACCGTTGTTTAATGTAACAATATTCATTTTACACGTCTCCTTTTTTGTTAAAAAGTTCAAAGTTTTAATGATGGTGCCAGCCGATCAGCATAGCAACCTGTCCCATTATAATGCCGACTGGGATTCCTATAATCATGGCTCCAAATCGAAATTTAAAAGACCATGCGCGCGGCACAAGGGAAAACAAATAAATCATACTCATCGTTGCCATACATGTACTGCTAAAAAAACTGACGACAGTGTGTAAATTTGGCATTACTTCTCCTCATTTCACTAGAACGTTTGCGCCTTTTCAATTTCATCATTTATCTTTCGTTCTAATGCCTATGTTTTCGCAGCCGACATAGTTACATTCGTCAAAGGGTTCCGTACTCCTGCTTTAATCAGTTAAAAACACTTTACCTACGTAACTTTTTTAATTAAAACGAATATGTGCTTTTAACTTCAAAGTTTTGTATGATTTCTGTATATTAAAATAATAAGATTTTTTCACTGTAAAGAACAACTGCACATTCTCTGTAAGGCAACCATACATATTTGCAAGAGTTAACGAAAGGAATGGATATAAAAAATGGCGATTGAAAAAGTAAAAGCATATTTTAAACAATACGGTATGGAGAATCGAATTATCGAAATGGATGAGTCCAGTGCTACTGTAGAACTAGCAGCGCAAGCTTTAAAATGCGAGCCGAAACGGATCGCAAAAAGTCTTTCTTTTAACGCCGAAGGAACTGTTCTATTGATTGTGGCAGCAGGAGATGCGAAAATTGATAACCGAAAATACAAAGAAGAGTTCGAAACCAAAGCAAAAATGCTTGGAGCAAGTGAAGTAGAAACGCTGATTGGTCATGCTGTAGGCGGAGTATGCCCGTTTGCCGTTAATGAAGGTGTTCACGTGTATCTAGATGAATCTCTGAAACGTTTTGTCACCGTTTTCCCTGCCTGTGGAAGTGGAAATAGTGCAATCGAATTAACAATACCCGAACTAGAAGAATTTTCGAAATACTTAAAGTGGGTTGATGTATGCAAAGGATGGAATGAATAATCTATGTGAATGACGGTGCATATATAATTAATCAAAACGCCAACAAGCTGAAACAATTTTTTGTTTCAGCTCATTGGTGTATCTAAACGAATTTATGAAACAGCTTAACCCAACCTAGGTAAGAAACCCCTAAGAGAAATACAAAAAGAAATAGTAAAGGAATGTTCCTAGGGATAAAAAGCCAGCCGTCTAACGTATTCCACAGAAATTCACTTTTATTTGCTTTTCTCATCATTTTCACCTCAAGCAGATTTACTATTTTTTCTTCAAAAATTCTTTTACATAGTTATATACAGTATCTTCAACTTATGACCTTTTTTCAAGAAAAACGTGCACGGAAAATGGACTGAATGTGAATCTTTTTAATTTATACCCGTTATGTACTCACTCATCGTCTTATTTTCATCTGTAAAAAAAGAAGAAGCCTGCATGTTTAGATGCAGGCTTCTTCTCGTTGATTCAGTCTTTCCTTTGTTTGCCTAGTCAGGCCCTTTCGTTACGTATATCGGTTCATAACCAAAGTGCCTTGTGTCAGATACGAATATCTGCTTTCAATCTGCGGTAATACATTTGCTGAAGTCGCTGTTAAGCCTTTCAAAACTAATCAGTCCCTTCAAACGCTAAGTATTTAACCTTCCACAACAACCATTTGCATGATAGCTGCTGTACTATATATGTACCCCGTATTTATATAGTAAAACCTTAAAAAACAATTTTTTAGACTTTATAGCAAAGAAAATTTAGATCCTATAAGCGAAAGAAGCGCGCCAGCTATCAGTGCCTCTTCTGCTCATCCTCACGCAGGTAAAGAAAAGCATCCGCAGTGAAATTGGTCAAATTTATTTAATGTATCATTTGATCAATTTGTTGAAATGCATCTTCAAGTGAAGCATATCCATTTGTTTCTTCTTCGTTGCCTTGAACGGTCCATTCTTGCTTTTCTACTGCTAGTTTCCCGTCTTTATCTTTTAGATAAGGTTTGTTAACCATAAACACCTGATCATTCTTTTTTACTGTGTAGCCAAGATAATAGTGATTCCCTTCTCCTTCTTCTTCGTATACAGAAACGCCTTGAAGGTTATATTTGTTTAAAATGTCATCCATATGATGAGTCAGTTCACTTACAATCGCTTCTCTTCCTACATATTCCATATTTCGTACCCCTTTTCATTTTGATTTATACTTAGCATTCCCTTGAGCATATTCAATTACACTATCTTTCAAGCGTTGTATAAACAAAGCGACTCAATATGAAATTCATTACATAATAATAAAAAAGCCACCTCACTGTAACACAATGAAAAAACATTGCTAAGTGAAGTAGCTTTTTATTAATTAATGGAATCTATAGAAATAAGAAGATGTGCGGAACTTGATTATAGTTCAGTTAAAATAATCGGTTCACCGTTTGTTACAACAATCGTATGTTCACATTGTGCTACAAGACTATTATCAGGTGTAACAAACGTCCAGCCGTCGTCTCCGCGTTCAATGATATGATCAGCTTTCATAGAGATAAACGGTTCTACAGCAATAACAAGACCTTTTTTCAAAAGGGCTTTATCCATTGGATCATAATAGTTTAAAATGTGGTTAGGAGCGTCATGCAAGCTGCGGCCAACACCATGACCCGTTAAGTTTTCAATAACCGCGTATCCGTTTTGGTGTGCAAAGTTAGAAACAGCACGACCAATTTGGTTTTGTTTTGAACCAGCTTTTACTTTTTTCATAGCTGCCCAAAATGCATCTACTGCAGCTTGACACAGCTTTTCTTTTTCTTCATCTTTCCCGATAACAAATGAAATGCCTGTATCTGAATAATAGCCATCAAGTACGGCAGATACATCCACATTTACTAAATCGCCATCTTTTAATACGCGATCTCCCGGAATACCGTGAGCCACTTCTTCGTTTACACTAATACACGTTACACCTGGGAAATCATATTCTTTTTCAGGTGCAGAAATAGCACCGTGTTCATCCAATATTTTTTTACCGATCATATCAAGCTCTTTTGTTGTCATACCTGCTTTTGCTTGGCTTTTCATCTCTTCGCGCGCAAGTGCAACGATGCGCCCAATTTTGCGTAAACTTTCTAAATCTTGTTCGTTACCAATAATCATAAAAAAACACTTTCCTTCCTCGAAATATATATCCTATCCGATTTTATCATATTTTTATGAGGATTTTTCAAAAGACCTTTTAAGAACTAAAATGTATGATTAATTAGATTAGTAAGATATTTATCATATGTAAAAATCCTCTTCATTAACCTATGAAATTCAAAAAAGCATGCTACTTCACCGCAGCATACTTTTTTATGTTATATAAAAGCTGCCTTAGTAAGCGGCAGCTCTCACAATCCTTTATTTCACTATTTCAAATTTCACTTCATTAAACAAACTAGTAGAATTCCACACATTCAGCCCAGCATAACCTTCTGAAAAGGTAGGATCCATTGTATCGATTACCAGCTTGCCTTCGAGATAAACTTGAATGTGCTCTCCTTCAGCCCTTACTTTTAGATGGTAATCTGTATTTGGTTTTAAATCTAGCTTTCCCCCATCGTCGTAAATCATGAGATCCTTTCCTATTCCATCTCTAAACGCAATGAGTTTCACTTGATTATTAAGCATATCTACATTCGCAGCGTAAGCGTTATTTGCCTGTTCATCCGAACGGAATACTAGCGCTCCTGCTCCTGTAGAATTTGAAACAGCCTCCTTTAACACCTTTATCTTTGCCTCATATGTGAAATTTTTTGCTTCTTTTGATGATAAGGTAAAGGAATCTTCTTTGCTTCGTCCTTGTTTCCCGTTAATCGTATCGGCCCATAGTCCGCTAATATTCTTCCATCCAGATAAGTTTGTATCAACAGGACTTTTATTCCAAATAGATTTTAACGGATACATCTTAAGAGAATTTAATTTTACAGCGCCTCCTTTGCTATAAAGCTTTATTTTATTACTTGAAAGCGTTGGAAAGAGCTGGTCTGTTATTACTTCCGTGCCATCATTACCAAATACTTCTACAGACGACTGGTCTACAAACATATGAAGCTTAACCTTTCCGTCTTTTGGAAGCATGGAAACAGAGTGTTTGCCTTTCACATTTTCACCAAAATCAAAATTTCCAGAGTTTGTTCGATCAACAGATAATCGCTGCTGGTTTACGTTATAGCTGACTTTTGTATTTTCACTGCCTTCTTTTTGAATTTGAAAACCAAATTCTTGTGCATCTGTAGTAGAAACATCGAATTCTGCCATGATTTCATATTTGTTTTCCTGTATGCCTGACAGAAGATTTCCATTTTCAGTAACCATGAGATTCTTCAATATCTTTTTTTCTTGCTTATTACGGATTGAATCAATTGAAACAGGCATTTGTTTTAAACGAAGCCCTTTTGCTGTGTTGCTGAGTTCTATTTTTCTTGGAATTGACATAGAGCTTCTCCAAGTAGTAGTGGGAGTATTGTTTGCATATTGCCAGTTGCTCATCCAGCCTAGCCAATACTTTTCTCCGTTATCTCCTTCAACTCCGCTCCAATCTACAGCGGCATAAAAGTCGGCACCATAATCTGTCCAAAGTACTTCTTCTGGCGGATTTTCATTTTTAAATGTTTTCCCGTCAAAATCGCCAACAAAGTACTGCATCCCTGAACCTCCAGCTGCCGCTCCATCATTGATGCTGACCTGCAGCAGCCATTTTTTCTTTGTGCTGTCTCCATCAACCGGCAGTTCGAGTAAAGTAGGACACTCCCAAATGCCTCCGTTGCTTCCGTGAGTTGATTTCACCCATTCTCCTGACACTGTGTTCCAATCTGAAAGCTCTCCGCCTTCTCTTTGTTTAGCTTCCTCCGGTTCTTTTGCTACATTGTCTACTTTATCCGGCATTTTTTCTGTATTAAATACATTCACATCATCTAGATTAATATGCCCCCATCCGCCTACAGCTTGATCAACGGCTTTAATGTACAGTACTTCTCCTATATACTTAGAAGCATCCCATACGTAGCGCTGATACTTTTCATCTGCAAACTTTGTATTCGCTTGACGAATCAATTCTTTGTCGTCAGATGCCCGGACTAAGGCTACATAGCGGTTTGTGGGGTCGTTTCCGCCTCCCATTAACAAATTGATTTCACCTGATCCGCTCAATTTAAAATAAGACGAATGTAATTCTCCAGTGGCATTATCTCCATCTTGCTTATCAGAAAAACCCCATAAATGATACTTTCCTTTTTGTTCAAAAGGACCGCTCCAATTTGCGGTTGCATCCGTTACATGATCGTTTGCGAATGCATTTCCCTTTATCGTTTTCCAGCCGGTGAGATCTCCTGTTTCAAAACTTTTATTTTTAATTTCTTTTTCATCTGTATCAATAAACTTGGTCATGTTAACGTCTTGAAACCGGACTGAAGATTGATTAACGTGTAGTCCAAACAATCCTTTTGAAAAAGTTTCATCTTTTGCAGTAAGGGTGAAGTTATCGTCTATATGCAAATCAAGTTTATTTCCCGATGCAGTTACTTTTACTTGATGTGATTTGCTCGTATCAATTTTTTCATTTGTTTCGGCAAGGACAGTTGAAATGCCATTTTGAAGCTTTACTAGTTTGATTGTATCCTTAGAAGCATCCACACTAGCTATATATCCGTTTTTGGCTTCCGCGTCTGCTCGAAAAAGTAGTGCACCTGAACCACGGTTTTCATCTAAAAATGTCATATTTGACTCGTAAATAAACTGATCTCCTTGTTCTTCACTTATGATATATCCGTCGCTGTCAGATTTACCGATTTTTCCATCAGTAGTATCATTCCACGTTCCCGTAACAGGTTTCCAGTTAGATAGATTGGTTATAAAATTAGATTGATTCGTAAATTTAACATGACGAAAGACAGCTGTGGAATTCCATGCTGTTAATCCAAACTGACCGTTTTCAAAAGATGCATCACTGCCTTCTAAAACCTGTTTCCCATTTAGCAGTATCTTAAAGTGATGACTGTTTGCTTCTACTTTCACACGATACGCTTGTGACGTATCAAGCCTCATTGGCTTTGAAACAACAGTCGTTACGCTTCCTTTCTCTACTTTGTTAAGTGTTAAGAGGTTCTTTTCAGCATCTAAATTGACGGTATATGCGTTTGTTGCATCTTTATTAGAACGAAAAACAAGGCCTCCTGCACCTTCGCGTCCATTCTTTTCTACAAGCGTAATTTCTCCCTCTAGAGTAAAGGATTGACCTTTTTGTTCAGATAAAGTATATGAATAGGCACCGCTTTGACCGTTTGCTTGAATCCCTCCATCAGGTCCAAACTCACTTGCGTATTCCCACTTTTTTAAGTCAGGTGATGTATAAAACATGATTTTATCTTTAGCAGCTAAAGACATCACCCACTGCTTGGTTTGCTCGTGCCAAAACACTTTTGGATCGCGCCAGTCAGGAACTGGGGGATTTGGCATAACAGGATTTCCTTCATATTTGGTCCACGTTCTTCCGCTGTCCTTGCTGTATGCTAGACTTTGCACTTGTCCTTTGCTCCCCGAGTGTGTAAAGATAGCTACCATTGCTTCTTTTCCAAACCCTGCGGTATTATTCCAATCGATAACGGCACTTCCTGAAAAAATCTCTCCGTTCTCGTCTGGAGAAAGAGCAATCGGCAGGTGTTTCCATTTCACTAAATCTGTACTAACTGCATGCCCCCAGTGCATAGGTCCCCAAGTGGTACCGTAAGGATAATACTGATAAAAAAGGTGATACTCTCCGTTATAATAGACCATTCCATTTGGATCGTTCATCCAGTTCGCTTCTGGAGAAAAATGAAATTGATTCCGGTATTTTTCTTGATAATACCCTGTATTATCAGCTAATACAGGATATGCAGAAAACAAGCTTATGGAACAAGCGACTCCAATCATCAATAACTTTTTAACGGTTCTTTTCATCTTCCTGTCCTCCTTTATTTGCATACTGGTTATGTAAAACATTTTCACCAGCAGATGCTAGAAGAATAGATGACTCCTCTTATTTATCACCCTAAAAAGCCTATCCAATAACCCCCTATACCAATTAAGAAAATACCGAAAATAATAAGCAGCGGATTTGTACCCTTTCGAAGCATCCATGCTACTAATAGAGTTAGTGCTAAAGGTAGCAGTCCTGGTAAAATACTATCGAGTACGTCTTGAACGGTTTTAACGACAACTTTACCAGAATCATCTTTGATCCTAGAAACAACCACTGGTATATTAATAGTGGTCCATTTCGAAACCAATGCTCCCATTACAAAGAGTCCTAAAATGGACGCACCTTCCGTCAGTTTTTGAATTCGATTGCCTACTAAATCTTTTAAAATTTCTGTTCCTTTTAAGTAGCCATATTTTAATCCATAATATTTTGTACTTAATCGAATTGCATTAATTAAGATGAAGAACAGCAGTGGCCCGGCAATATTCCCTCCTAACGCAAGCGATGCGCCTAGGGCTGCGAGAACTGGTCGAAGCGTTCCCCAGAAAATAGGGTCTCCTACACCAGCAAGCGGGCCCATTAATCCAATTTTCATTCCGCTGATAGCTTTTTCATCAAAATCTTTTTTGTTTGCCATTTCTTCTTCCATTGCTGCCGTGACGCCGAATATAGGTGCAGAAATCCATGGGTGTGTATTGAACCATTCTAAATGACGCTTTAATGCTGCATTTCGCTGAGCTCCCGGTCCATATAAGCGTTTGATTGCTGGAATCATGACATAGCAATAGCCCATTGCTTGAACACGCTCAAAGTTAAATGAACCGAGTAAAAAATTCGAACGAATGAACATGCTAAAGATATCTTTTTTCGTTAATCTTTTTTCATTTTCCATCTCTATCCCTCCCTTAAGTTCGCCTTTTAGGCATCTAAATCATCATCGTCATCATCATATACTTGTTCGCTCCCTGTAGCTGCGGGAACGCCTGCCGGCTGCATTTGATTTCGCTGCTGCATTACTTGTTGATAAAGAAGTGCTAAACAAAGACCCAGCGCTCCAAATCCTACTAGGTTAAACCCTGTAAATGCCGCCAATAAGAACCCGATATAGAAAAAGGGCTTTAAATGAGGAATGTTCATCATATTGATAACCATGGCATATCCTACGACCACGATAATGCCTCCCCCAATTTGCAGGCCTTTTGTAATAACTTCCGGAATATTTCCGAGGAAAGTTTGCACGGCGCTTACGCTGATTAATGTCACAATTAAAGTTGGAATCATAACGCGGAGAGCCTGAAAACCCATAGCAGTAATATGCATAATTTCAATTCCTTTAAAGTTTCCTTCTTCCGCGTACTTGTCAGCCCGATGAATTAAAAATACTGTGATGGTACGAACAAAAATGGTGAGTACTTGCCCTGCAGCTGCTAAAGCTATGGCTACCGCAATGCCTTCACCAATCCCCTGACCAGCTGTGATAACTAAAATAGTTGAAATAACAGAAGCAATAGCCGTATCAGGTGCCATCGCCAATCCAACATTCATCCATCCAAGAGCCATTAATTCCAGTGTTCCACCTAAAATAATGCCGGTTTTTAAATCTCCAAGTACCAAGCCTACTAATGTGCAGGCAATGAGAGGACGATGGGATTGCCCTTCGTCCAACACGCTTGCGATGCCAGTTACCGCTGCAATGACTAATAATAAAATAATTTGTATGGAAGACATAAACTCATCTCCTTATTTGATTTTTGTTTCATTTCTCAGTAGTTGAATAAAATTTTCACTAGAATCTGAAGGTAATTGGCGCAGCTCAAGCTTTACGCCTAGTTCCTGCAGTTTCTCAAAAGCATCGATATCTTTTTCGGTAACGCTTACAGATTTAGTGATTTGTTTTCGGTTATTAGCAAAACGCATGCCGCCTACGTTTACTGTCTCAATAGGTACGCCCGCTTGAACAAGAGCGACAATGTCTGCGGGGTTTTCAAACAGCAGCATGGCTGTTGTATCCTGATAACGCGGGCTGTGAAAGGCTTTTGTCATTTTAGAAATCGAGACAGCACTTGCTTTTACATTCGAAGGAGCTACAGAAAGAATAAGCGTTTTTCTCATTTCATCCGCTGCCACCTCATCTGAAACAATGATAATTCGATCTGCTGCATTTGTTTTGATCCATCTTGTTAATACCTGCCCGTGAATAAAGCGGTCATCAATTCTTGCTAAAACGATTTTCATAATAATCCATCCTCTCCGATTTGGTTTGCTTGCTGGATTTTCTCCAGATGTTCACTGCACACTTGAAAACTTTCTTCATTCACTTGCTTTAATCTTCCTAGCATCTCTTTTAATGTAACGTGTTCTCGCATGGCTAACACTTCTAATAGCATAGGCAAGTTAACTCCAGATACCATATCCGCTGTTTTATTTTTAAGGATATATGGAGTAGCCGCATTGTAGGGTGTACCTCCGAAAATATCGACTAGAAAAAGCACTTCATTTTCTAAAGGCATTTCCTCTAATGCCTGCTTATATTTTTCTTCAAGGGTTTGGATACCCTCTCCTTTTAAAAAAGGTACAGCTACTACGTGATTCTCTTCACCAAATATCATTTTGGAAGACCCCTCCAACGCTGGCGCGAAATCACCGTGTCCACTAATAATGACTGAAATCATGTACACTTGCTCCTCTCTTTTACGTTCTACACTTATTTATTGCAAGTATCGTGCCAACAAAGAGTATTAAGCGCTTTCATTTGTTTTTCAATACTTTTTTCTGTGTTGTTGATACAGGTTTCTTAAAATAAACAAACCTGTATCAAAACGTCATGCGTTTTAATACAGGTTTTTCTGTTATTTAAAAAGTGGGATAAAAAAAGAAACTAGTGGCATATAAATCAAACTAGTTTCTCAGAATTATAATATGATTTTTACATTTCATCCGCAAAAATGGTGGCAATAAATAATTTTTCATCTCTTGTTAAGGTAAGTTTCAGCTTTTTTTCGACGGCTTGTAATGTTTTTTCCGTTTTTTGATAAATCTTTTCTAACTGATGAGTGATTTCTTCATCCTCTGGAAAAGCAAGAGGTTCGTTTTTTATCATTCTTTCTAAAGCAAAGGCTGTATGCATCACAATTCGAATCATAACAGTGTTGCTTAATTCCATTTCTAACTCATCTTGTACATGACTTAACCACTCTAACAGAATCTCACTTATGAGGTACGGGTTAATAAATAGAAGGTACTTTCGCAAGTTTTCTTCGCAAAGTTCGCGCACCACGATATTCGCTTCGGTTTTCTCGTCATCATAGCGTATCGTTTCTTTTGTAATTGCCTGTTGAAGTATTCGCTCTCCCTGCCCTTCAATGAGGACTTCTAATGATACATGAGGCGCATCAATCTTAGGGTTTTTGGTACCTGCTGTTGCGACAATTTCATATTCTTTTTGAATTTCCCGAATGTTTGCTGCTAATTTAATAGAAGAAACGGTTAGAATTTTAATAGGCTCTTGAGATACTTTGCGTGAAATAATCGTTAAGATTTTTTCTAATTGTTTTGCTGTACCGCTTCCTGTTGTACAAATAGAAACAAGGGCTTTCTTTTTTCCAAACACATGCTGCTGCTTATCTATAAATTCCATAAAGTCTTTTTGCACCGAATCAAATATGGCATATAAATTTAAGTCTAAATAATTTACTTTTCTAACGGTGTCTAACACCATAGACGTCGTCACGTTGCTGATTGTTTTAATCTTAGTCCCTGTTTTTTGTTCCAACTTGCTTTCTAACATGGCAAGCGAGCCCATGTCCACAAGCATTAATACGCCTTCTCCTTCATCTACTTTCTTAATTCCCTGTATTAACCTGTCTACAATTTCGACCGGAGATACCGTCAAAGGCACATCAATAGCTATAATAGGAGTGCTTCCTAAAAGCTCCGTAGCCACTTCTACCATAGAAGTGGCCGTGCTGTTTCCATGTGCAGCAACTACAATTCCTACTCGTTTATTTTCTTCTAACGTTCGAATTGATTGAATAACCATTGTGAGATAAATAACTTCTATTTCTGGCACGCTGATGTTAAACCACTTTTCAATTCGATTTTTAAAAAGCAGGGCTACCGCATATTCTTTTGGATATGTTTCGCGAATTTCATCTATCTCCTTTGTATTTAATACGTCTACTTGTTTTTTTCGCTTTAAAAAGGATTCCATATGCATACTTAAAAAATGAATAAACCTGCGATCAAATTTACAGTTCAATTCTTTTTCAGCCAACTGTTTTAATTCTTTTGTAAGCTGAATCACATCGTCTTCCACAAACTTCATTAAATTAGAGCTCTGGCCATTTTTTTGATTAAAAAAGCTTCGAACATTCAAATGAATGTCGGTAAGAATATACTGATTGATGTCTTCTTGAGATAAACCTTCTTTTGTTAAAACATCTACTTTTTCTTCTATTAACTGATATAAATTAAATGATAAGTCTTCCTCCATTTTTATTTCTTGGCTCTCCATAGCCGGGGAGATAATCGTTTTAAGGTTTACATATTCAGAAATTTTTTTGCTACGCTCCATATTTTTACTATTTGAAATCCAATCTCGTTTAATATCGTCAGGCAGATCTCGCACTGTAAGTTCCACCATATGTTTACTATCAAGGTTATTTAAAAATCCGTGTGCGCAAACGAGCTGCACATTCGACTTTAACTGCCCTACATTCCCGAATTTTTCAGTGTGGATTAAAGCATTTAATACATCAATGTGGACACTTAGCTTTTTATTAATTCGTTTAGCCTCTTGTTCTAAAAGAAACGTGGTGAGGCGAATTTTTTCTTTTAAAGACCTCTCTTCTAATGAGGGAATATGGATAGTCATCGGAATTCTTCTTAAGAAAGTTTGCAGTAAGGCTGAACCGGGATTTTCAGTTGTAGCACAAATAATTAATACCTTAGACGTTCGCTTATGATCTGTTTCCCCTAGACGGTTATACGTACCTTGATCAATGAGATAGAAAAGCATTTCTTGGCCTTCGGGAGGAAGCCGGTGTACTTCATCCATAAAGAGAATACCTTCATTTGCTTGTTCTACTAAACCTACTTTACTTTCAGTTGCTCCGGTGAAACTCCCTTGCTTATGACCAAATAACTGAGAAAGAAGTAATTGAGGATTATGGTAATAATCAGCGCAGTTAAAGGTAATGAACGGGGCATCTGTTTTTAGCCTCTCTGAATATAAGGCAAATTGATAGATTCGTTTTGCAAAAAGAGATTTTCCCGATCCCGTGGGACCTAATAGCAGCATATGTAATCCATTAGGCGGGTAAAGAACAGCAGCTTTTGCTTGAGAAATCGATTTTTTCAAACTTCCGGTAGCTCCAATCATTAATTCAAAAGGATTAGCAGGAAGATCTTCTTCTTTTCCCCCATTAGATAGCTGCTCTAGCTTTTCTACTTCCATCTTATTCGTATCCCACTTTTGACGCCAAATGGTTTCAACAACCTCTAGCGGAACGTAGCGAACGGGGAACATTTTAATTTTGATTACTTTTTGCATGCGGACAAGTTTGTTAAGTTCAAGACTTACATTAGATCTCTCTAAATCTAACTGTTCAGCAATTTCAATCGCTGAGCTTCCTTGTTTATGTAAAAGTTCCACTTCTGTAAACTCTTGAAAATTACTCAACAGCTGATTGTATACCTTATCAATTCGTTTCATTAAGAAGCACCTTCTTTATTTTCAGTTAACGAACGGGATTTTCTCTTTCAAAGAAATGAAACATTCCCTGCTACTACAAGCTATTTCATCTACAAGTACCCTCATGTCATACTAATCTATGAAAACGTTTCAAACCATTATATGTAAATATATTAAGTTAGTCAAACCTGCATGTCAACCGGTTTCATTCTTAAAGTTATAGTCTGTCTGAATGTTTCATTTTCTTTAAATAACTATCAATGTGTACACTGCTTTTTTATTTAATCAGCACTGCGGTTACAGCACATTTTTGATTAAATAATAAAACGAAAGAAAACAGCAGCAGTTACCGCCATCTTCTTTCGTTTTTAAAAATTATTTGTCCGTACTTAATTGTCCTTGTGGTAAAATACTGTTTTTCACAACAGCTGTTTTTGATCCTTTAATATTTAATAAGAAGCTAGGAGCAAAAGTAGAATGTTCCTCTGAATAGAAGCCTCTGTTTGTCATGTAACTTGTAATTACGACATTGTCTCCTTTCACTTGTGGAACTGCAAAATGTGAATACGTAAACGTTTTGTCATTAGGATCGAGGTCCATATGTAAAACAAGTCCTGTATCATTTAGCGGCTTGTATTTTCCTGTCAGCGTATTTGATACGTATCCTAGCATATATACGTCATCTTGGCCGATACCATCAATAGTCATTTTAGATCCGCGAGAATCTGTAAATAAGTACCATTTCCCATCTTTTTTAAATACATTTGCGCGTTCAATTTCATCTGTCACCGTGTTTGAAGTAATCAGTGGATCCATTACTTTTTTTAAGGTATAATCGTTATTTAGTTCAACAATACCTAATACACCGTTTGCTAAAGAGGCTTTCTTTTTATTAGAGCTCTGCAGTAATTTCTCTTTTTCTGATTGGAAAAATGGATTATTTCCACCGTAGTAAGCTCGATTGTAAAGGGAATCTTCACCTTGATAACCATCTTCAGTTCCTGTGTTTGCTTCAAATACAAGGTATTTATGCCCTTTATCCTCTACATAGTGAGGATCTCTCAACGTATGATTATCTCCTGAACCATATGCGCCTTCGTCAATAAACTGCTGAATATTTTGATACTTTTTACCATCACCATCAAAAATGGATTTATGATCTTCAACACCTTCAATTTTTAACGTATCTCCACTCGGCTGGGATACATTTACTTGAGCCGTTGTTAAGGTTTGTTTTCCATAGTTTGTACCTGAAAAGTTAGTATAGAATAAGCGTATTTTTCCGTCTGATGTTAAAGTAGCAGATCCTGACCATTCTTGTGTTTGCTTTTTCAAATGAGGATCATTCGGTACGAATTTGTCACTGTCTTTGAACACTCTTCCTGCATTTTTCCAACTGTCAATCGAATCTTCACCGATTTTTTGATAAAACACATAAATAGATGTATCATCAGCATCTTTCGGATCACCTGCTAGTGCAAATACAACTTGGTAACCATTATAGTTGGCTACTGTTCCGTCAGCATTTTGCAGAGGCCAGCTGTCCCATACGTCTAAATCAATTAAATTGCCCGATTTATCGTACCCTTTTGCAGAGGCAATATTTTTGATTGTTGATTTATCAAAAGCTGGAACTTTAAACTGTTCGCTTTTTTGCTGCTGAGGAATTTTCAGCATGTTATCACGCGTAATATGGGAAACTCCATAATTATTGTTGGTATCTTTATGATTGCTTTCAGCAGCCCATGTTTGAGATCCAGCACCTACTAACAGAGCTGTAGCAAAAGATAAAGCTGTAGTTTGCTTTGCGATTTTCTTAATATTCATCTGTTTTTCTCCCTTTTGTATAATACCTTTTCTTGTGTCACTCACAAGCAATTCATTTTCTATGTATCGAGAAGTCATATCAATCTGGCGAAATAACAGAACCGGTTCCATTACCTTTCCAAGATTACTTGTATAATATTGAAAAGTCAAATAGGTAATATGGAGTGATTATCTCATTTTTCTCCTCTTATATTTTTCATTTGGTTATAAAGTCTTAAACCTTCAATTTTTTGATTAAATAGGCAAATCCATCGTCATATTTAACCTGCTATTTTTTTATAAACTCTTCTACAGCTATTAAAGTAGACCATTTTCAAAAAAATATCGTTAATGTATTTTTTGTAAAATAGTGGAATAATTTATTATATAATAGTTCCTATTGGCAATAATGAGAGACCAAAGAATCAGATAATCACTTTTTATTTTGATTCTTTTATCCTGTTAAATTTTATGTAGATTTTTGCAAGAAATCGCTATCATTTTAACGGATCAATGATATATTTTTCAGGAAATCAAAAAGAGCTCTTTATAAAGAGCTCTTTTTGATTTCCTTTATGCTGTCTTTAAATAGCTGTTCTTATCTAAACAAATCAAGTTCCGCAGTACGTTTGATAAGGCTGATTAGACGGAGCAGACGGTGTACAGTACTCCGACTGATCAGGCGATTCATATGGGCTAGAAAGCACTTTTAGAAGATCTTCCATAACGCTGTATTCTCCTTTTTGTGCTGCGTCTAGTGCTGCTTCTACCCGGTGATTTCGAGGAATGACAGCAGGATTGTTATTTTTCATAAGCTCTTCCGACTCTGCTTTAGATTGTTTTTGCCTACCTAGTCTTTTCTGCCATAACTCCTGCCACTGTGCAAATTCTTCGCTTTCAAACAGGTCACTATTTTCTAGCTTCTCGAAAGTTAATGCACGAAACGTATTTGTATAGTCAGCTTTATAGGTTTTCATTATTGTAAGAAGGTCTTGGAATAATGCTTCATCTTCTTTTTCTTCGTTAAAAAGCCCAAGTTTAGCCTGCATACCTGCCAGCCAGTTTTCCCGATAGAATTTTGGAAATTCCGTCACGGCGCTTTGCGCTATTTTAACTGCTTTTTCTATATCTTGATCCAATAGCGGTAATAAAGCCTCAGCAAACCTCGCAAGATTCCACCCTGTAATGCCTGGTTGATTTTGATAAGCGTAGCGCCCTTGTACATCAATTGAACTAAATACAGTTTCTGGATCATAGGTATCCATAAATGCACATGGTCCATAATCAATTGTTTCTCCACTAATTGTCATATTATCCGTATTCATAACGCCGTGAATAAAACCAATAAGCTGCCATTTAGCAACTAGGATAGCGTGACGCTTAATCACTTCTTGAAGCAATGATAAATATTTTTTTTCATTCTTTTCTATGTGGGGAAAGTGACGTTCTAATGCATAGTCAGCTAACGCTTGAAGGTTTTCGACCGTTCCCCATTTTGCAGCGAACTGAAATGTGCCAAAACGAAGGTGACTGGAAGCTACACGCGTCAAAATCGCGCCCGGCAGTTCTTTTTCACGAACAATGGATTCGCCTGTGGTTACGACTGCTAGGCTCCGAGTAGTTGGAACACCAAGAGCATGCATGGCTTCACTAATAATATACTCACGCAGCATAGGTCCTAGAGCTGCCCGTCCGTCTCCTCCTCGGGAATACGGAGTTCGGCCTGAGCCTTTAAGCTGAAGGTCTACTTTCTCACCCGAAGGCGTAACTTGCTCCCCTATCAGCATAGCCCGTCCGTCTCCTAGCATGTTAAAGTGGCCAAATTGATGCCCCCCATAAGCTTGTGCAAGTGGGAAGGCACCTTTTGGGACACTGTTTCCAGCCAAAATGCTAACTCCTTCTTGGCTTTGCAGCTGTTCTTTTTGTAACCCTAGAGATGCGGCTAAAGAGTCGTTAAATTTAACTATTTTAGGTGAACTCACTGGATTAGGATCGAGAGGCGTAAAAAAGATGTTTGGTAACTCGGCATAGCTATTACGTAAATTCCATCCTGTTTCTTTTTGATTAGTCATCGTATCTCCTTTTCTTTTTGTGTCTTAAAACATAATTCTTTCTTTACTGATCGTTGTTTTATAAGCGCAGTAGCCTTGCTCTATCCTACTTTCTTCTGGGCATCTTAGAGTAGGACAGTTTCTCTTTCATTCATTATCTCTTTTACTATTATATCGTATTTGCTCGTACTTTTAATCTAAAGTGCCTTATCCATTTAAATACCTCCACTTTGTTGACGAGCTATTAAATGCTCAAAAAAGAAGAAGTATTAATATACTTCTTCCTCTGTATTTTACCCCCAAATATCTTTTAAATTCCAATACGTTAACTCTTTTACGATTACGTTTCCTCCTTCAGTAAATAACTCAATTCCTAGCCTGCTTTCTTTTGGATAAATACGGCTCGTCATGGTCGCTTGTCCTTCGTTTGCAAATACTTCAATGGAAGAACGGTCCACAAATATTCGTAAAGCTAGTGTCTCACCTGCTTGTAACGCTACTTTCCTCACTCCATCTTCTTTTCCCGAGTGAGTACAGTCAAGCAATAGCTTTTGCTCATTAAGGTTGTAACACATAAACGTTTCTTCGTTGTTTATTCCACGAATTTTTATTCCTACCGATGAAGCTTGGCAGTCCGCTAAATCAAATACAGCTTGTATCTCTAGCAAGTCTTCATTTACTTCTACTACATAGCTGTTAGAAACAGCTTTATTGGTTAGCATATTATACTGAGTTTTCCGAAGTGATGTAAGCTCTTGGACGGGGTTCATTAACACTTTATCCCCTCTTAAAGTTAGTTCTCTCGGAAGCGTTAGCGCACCGCACCATCCATCCTCTTTCGTTGGCATATTAGCTTCCCACATGTCCATCCAGCCAATTGCAATTCGCCGCCCTTTATCATCTAAAAGTGTTTGAACAGCATAAAAATCGTGGCCGTAATCTAATTCAGTAAATGACCCATGATGAAATGTATTGGTTTCATAATTATATTCTCCAACCAAATATCCCGTTTGGAAAAGGTTGTGATAGGAATCACCTTTTGCTTCTATCCCTTGAGGAGAAATCATTAACACATGCTTTCCGTCTAACTCAAAGAAGTCTGGACACTCCCACATGTATCCTAGATCTCCATCGCTTTTAGCAAGGACACCAACATATTCCCATGTTCGTAAATTTGAAGATCGGTATAAGATAACACGTCCCTCTTTTTTCTTTGTTGAGTTTCCTAGAATCATGTACCAGAAATCTTCGTGCTTCCATACTTTAGGATCTCGAAAATGATGAGAGCTATCTGCTGGCGGCTCAGCAATAACTGGATTGACCTCTGCTTTTTCAAAAGTAATGCCGTCTTTACTAACAGCTATATTTTGGTTTTGAAAAAAAGTATCCAGCTCTTTGTCTATATAATTATGTCCTGTATAAATTAACGTAAGCTCTCCTTCGTTATCCACGGCACTTCCAGAAAAACATCCGTCTTTATCAAATGTATCTCCAGGAGCTAAAGCAATCGGCAAGTGCTGCCAATGGACAAGATCTTTGCTTTTGACATGTCCCCAATGCATCGGCCCCCAATTCTCGTCATAAGGATGATGTTGATAAAAAACATGATATTCTCCTTTATACTGAACCAGCCCATTCGGATCATTAATCCAGTTCGCTGGCGCCATAATATGATACCCTAACCGATATTGATAATTCACCTTTTTCTCTGCTTCATTTAATGAATGTTGAGCTTGCTCGATTTTATTTACCGTTAACATCATCATATCCCCCTATATAATCTGCGTGTTTTCTTGTACATCTTTTCTTATAAATCTATGTTTTTTAGAGTTTAGTAATGTAAACATCGAAATAACGTTAAATACCAAAACCATGCCTCCCATAATTAAATAGGTACGGGAAAAACCTACGCTATCATATAATCCTCCTGCTATAGGTGAAAGAACTGAAGCACCTATTTGTGAAGCGAATTGGAATCCAACCAAATAAAGGATAGAAGATAGGCGCGTGTCAAAGTTAGCTGCCAAATATTTAAAGATGGCAATGAGCATAATAGGAAGTTCTAATGCATGAATAAGTTTCATCGACGATATTCCGATTGGACCAACAACAAGCCCTGACCCAATAATACGAAATCCCATTAGAAACCCTGCTAAAATTAAACTATTTTTTGCACCGATCTTATTTACAATAAACGGTGCTGCGAACATCATTCCAGCTTCTAAAAATACTTGAAACGAATTTAAGTAGCCAAATACTTGGTTACCTATCGATTCAGTAGGAAACAAAGATGCATAATAGATAGGAAATTGCTGATCGTATACCCCATATACGCATGTAACACCAACAACATAAATCATAAAAAACCAAAATTCCTTCAATAAGAATAAACTGCCTACATCTCTCAGCGTGACGGATTCAGCTTTTTCCATTTCGTAGCTGCTCATTTCTACTTTTACAGAAAAAATAATAGCCACTAGGATAACCGCTGAAACAGATGCCACCCAAAAATTAATGTGAGGATTAATATTAAATAATTGTCCTGCAAAGAATGTAGCTGCAGCCCAGCCTAATGACCCCCACATTCTAGATTTTCCGTACTCAAATTTATATTTTCGGCTGACTTTCTCTATGTAGGTTTCAATCGCTCCGATGCCCGCCAAAAACGCCACTCCTAAATATAGTCCTCCAATAATAGCTCCTATCAACACATTGTATTGAAGTAAAGGTCCATAAACAAAAATATAAAATGGTCCTACAAACACTAAAAGACAGCTAATAAAAAATAAAATGTGTTTCTTTAAACCTATCCTGTCAGATATATATCCGTACAAAGGCTGCATACACAAAGCAAAGATAGCGTTTACAGAAAAGATTAAGCCTGTTGCTGATCCGTTCAACTTAATCTCTTGCCCTAACCAGATAGAAAATAAAGAGTAGCTCGACGACCACGTAAAAAAGAAGAAGAAAAAATATGCACTCAGCTTCCAATATAAACTTTTTGAACTTTTCATTTTAGTTACCCCTTTAGCTTAAGATATAAAATCTTTTATCTAACAAAATGAAAGCACTTTCAAATTTGATTTTATGTCAACCGGTTTCATATGTCAACCGGTTTCACATTTTATATTAAAAAAAGATTGTATTAGGCGGAAAAGTGGGCTTTGTGGTATGTTTAAATTGTTTAATAAACCGTTTACAATCCTTATATAGATTTTTATCGCTCAAAACAAAACGAACAACTAGAAAACTATTTGCTTGATTGCAATTTATTTTAAGCCTTTTACATGTCTGATATATACTATAAAAAGCAATGTTTTGGAGAAATTAGGAGGAAACTAGATGAAAGCCAAGATTAGTGATGTAGCAAAAATTGCAGGTGTTTCACCGACTACCGTTTCTCGTGTATTAAATAACCGTGGTTACGTAAGCAAGGAAACACGAGAAAATGTTTATAAAGCAATGAAAGAAATTAATTATTTCCCAAATGATATTGCACGTTCATTATTTAATAAGCGAACAAATTTAATCGGTATGATTGTCCCTCAAACGAGCAACCCTTTTTTCGGAGAGTTAGCCTTTCACATTGAAAGTATATGTGCTTCCCTTAACTACAAAGTACTTCTTTGTAACAGTCTTAATCGAATTGATAAAGAAAAAAAATATGTAGAGATGCTCATCAGAAATCAGGTAGATGGTGTTATTGCCGTTACTTATAACAGAGGTATTTTTGATTCAGAAAGTCAAAGTCTTCCTGTGGTAGCAGTGGATCATTATTTATCAACAGATATTCCTACCGTATCTTCTGATAACTATGCTGGAGGAAAACAAGCCACGGAATTGCTCATTTCAAAAGGTTGTAAGCATATTGTTCATATTAACGGCCCCCTTAAACTTGAAACTCCAGCTAACTTAAGAAGGAAAGCTTATGAAAACGTGATGAAAAAGGACGGAAAACAGCCTATCACGTATGAAATTTCAAATACCTTTGACCGCAACATTCAGCGAGAAACTATTTCTAAGGTTTTTGAAGAACATCCGGAAGTAGATGGTATTTTTGCAAGTGATGACTTACTTGCAGCTTTAGTAGTTGCGGAAGCACAAAAAAGAGGAAAAAATATCCCAAGAGATTTAAAAATCGTGGGCTATGACGGAACGGAGACCAGTCAGACTTTGTTACCTGGTCTAACTACAGTTCAACAACCCATCGAATCGATTGCTCAAACAGCCATTGATATTTTACTAAAAGAAATTGAAGGAGAATTCAGCAATATACCTCGTGAAATCTGCCTTCCCGTTAAGCTTCTAGAAGGACAAACAACGTAAAAATACGTTTTTTATAAAATAAATATCAGTTTGTTGTATATTCTTCTTCTTTTATTCACACCTTAACGTTACAGAAAGGAGTTGAATACAATGGCAAACAACAAAAGCAGCAATAATAATGAATTATTAGTATACGGAGCTGAACAAGCAATCGATCAAATGAAATATGAAATCGCTAGCGAGTTCGGAGTAAATTTAGGAGCTGACACTACTGCACGTGCAAACGGATCAGTAGGCGGCGAAATCACAAAACGTCTTGTACAATTAGCTGAGCAACAACTTGGCGGCGGACGTTTCTAAGACAATTTCATACACACCATGACTTAAGGAAGAATGGATATCCATTCTTCCTTTTCATATATTTACTTTCCACCTTTATATAAAAATTATTATTCTTCCTCCTCTTTACTGACTGATTTTGTTTTTCCTTTCTTTAGTACAGCGCTGATTCCTAAACAACAGACAGCTGCTATCCATCCGGAGATGAGAAAATAAACGGAAGTATTTGCAAAGAGTGTGCCTATTAAAATAAACAGCCCTCCGAGAATAATAAAAAAGACGTGACCCTCACTATTTCTTTTCACCTTCATCACCT
The DNA here is from genome assembly GCF_057586255.1 of Priestia sp. SRI_019. NCBI lineage: Bacteria > Bacillati > Bacillota > Bacilli > Caryophanales > Bacillaceae > Priestia > Priestia sp. SRI_019. Next base: position 1,146,540 of record NZ_JBYCZN010000002.1, read on the forward strand.
CTCCCTACCTATATAAACGAATGTTCAGATACAAAAGAAACTTCTTGATAAACAAGAAGTTTTCTTCGTGTGTTCTTTTTTAATAAAAAGTAAAGGTGTTTTCTTTTTATTTATTCAACGAAACCCCTCAATATTCTTCTCAACTACATGCTATTCAATAATTTCTGCGGTTTTATACTCTTTCATAAATACATCAATAACATCTCCTGCTTCTTCGTTCTCCTCCTCCATTTGAACGAGTATTTCGTTTTGTACATTTACCGAAAGGATTCTGACATCCAACATTCGGTTTATATCCAGTTGCAGTTCCAAATCTCGGGCAACTTCATCAGCTTTTAGTGAATCTTTAATAATATATCTGTGGCTTCTCATAACAATCACTCCCTTTACGTTATATGAACGAATATAGTTTATCCAAACTATCAGCGTACAATGACATTTTTCTTGTATCTTTCATTTAAACAAAACAAAAAAACGGCTTCTCTCAGCCGTTTTTTTGTTTTGCTTTTTACTTATGAAAATGCATAGTTATTTCTTTATTTGACCGTTCTCTGTATCAGGTATCATACGCTTATTTATTCCGAATGCGTAGAAACTAACGACAACAAGAGCAAGGAAAATAATTCCTACGATAAGTGAAATACGCGTTTCATCATTAAACCACATGCCTACAAGCACCATTAGTAGAAAGGCAATAGTTACATAATTCGTTACAGGTGCAAAAGGCATTTTGAAAGGATGACTATCCATTTCAGCACCTTTAGCTTTACGGAAACGAATTTGACTGATAAGAATGATGAACCAAGGAATCATTCCCGGAAGCACGCTCGCACTGTATACATAAACAAATACATTAGGTGGAGCGATGTAGTTTAAAACAACACCAATTACCAATCCAATCATAACAGCGAGTGTGCTATAAATTGGAACGCCGTTACGAGAAATTTTTGTGAAGAATTTAGGTGCTTGACCGTTTACGCCAAGTGTATAAAGCATGCGTCCTGCGCTAAAAATTCCACTGTTACAGCCTGACATCGCTGCTGTAATAACAACAAAGTTAATGATACCTGCAGCTGCCGTAACACCAACTTTAGCAAATGTAGATACAAATGGACTTCCTAAAGAATCTAATTCATTCCACGGATATACCGTCACGATAACGAAAATAGCTCCAATATAAAAAATTAAAATGCGCCAGATGATGCTTTGGATTGCGTTTCTTAACGTTTTTTTAGGTTCCTTTGCTTCACCAGCTGTAATACCAATTAGCTCGACTCCTTGATAAGCTGCAATAACAAGAGATAGTGCAAAGAAAAAACCTGACCATCCGCCTGCAAAGAAGCCGCCATGTGCCCAAAGGTTTGATAATCCAATGGCGTCTCCCCCGTTTCCAAATCCGAAGAAAATCAACCCGAGCCCTGCAATAATCATCAAAATAATCGTTACAATCTTAATCATCGCAAACCAAAATTCAAACTCTCCAAATGATTTTACTGAAACTAAGTTTGCTGTGCCTAAAATCAACATGGCGATAATACCTGGTACCCATGCAGGTAGATGTGGGAACCAGTAATGCATATATGCTCCTACCGCTATAATTTCAGACATCCCTACGATTACAAATTGAAACCAGTTGCTCCACGCAGCCATATAACCTGCTAATGGATGAATATATTTGTGGCCAAATGTAGCGAATGAACCTGTGCTTGGTTCCATGTACAGCATCTCGCCCATGGCACGCATAATAAAGAAAATAAACATTCCGCAGATTGCGTAAGCAAGCAATACCGATGGACCTGTCCATTGGATGGTGCTTGCTGATCCCATGAATAATCCAACGCCAATTGTTCCGCCTAGCGCGATCATTTGAATGTGACGGGATTCTAAGCCTCTTTTTAGCTCTTTGTCTGCCATTCCATTTCCTCCTCCTAAACTTGTGATAGCTCTGTTAGGAAAGATACTTTTTGTGTCTGATGGAACAGCTATCGCTTTTAAAACCTTCCATTTTTATCTAGTACCTTTACAACTAAACTATTTTTTCTATTTTTAGCTATTCGACTGTATAATTACTTATTTTATAATAATAAATTTCCCTCAGAAATACAATTGTTTTTTTCAGAAAAACACTTAACAAAACCTTTCACCTTTATTAAATCAATCATCTCAGTGAAATATTTTTTTATTTCAGTATAATTTAAATTTTATGAATATTAAAAATAAATATAGGCGTAGGATACTGGAACACTCTATTTCTTAAGGATAACGAAATGAAACCGCTACTTGATCGAACAAATTCCTTTCTTCTCCCTTTACGTTTTCACTTTCTCTACTTAGGGAAAGTATCAATAGAAAATAGAGATGAGGAGGGATTTTTCATGTGGCAAGCTGCGATGTGGGGCGGAATCTCAGGATCAGCTGTCCTTCTTGGTGCTTGGGCAGCAGTTTTTTTGCCTATCGGCAAAAAGATAATTGGTTATATTATGGCTTTTGGGACGGGTGTATTAATTGGAGCATCTACCTATGAGCTGCTTGGAGACTCGGTTCATAACGGCGGGTTAAAAGCTACTTCTCTTGGGTTCCTTGCAGGTGCTATTGTTTTTACTTTTTTAGACTATCTAATTTCACGTCAAGGAGCGAATAAAAGAAAGAGATCTACCAAACAAATGGCTGCGAGTAGTTCTGGAATTGCTATATTTATAGGAACCGTAATGGATGCAATCCCGGAGTCTATTATGATTGGGGCTAGCTTAATCGAAAATGCAACCGTTAGCTGGCTTCTTGTTATCGCTATTTTTATAAGTAATATTCCCGAAGGATTGTCCAGTACGACCGGTCTAGTAAAAAGCGGATTCTCTAAAAAGAAAATTTTTTTACTATGGGCAGCGGTTTTGTTCATTTCAGCTTTTAGTTCATGGACAGGCTTTGTTTTTTTAGACCATGCATCTGAGACACTTATGGCTGCTATTGCTGCTTTTGCCGGCGGCGGTATTATTGCTATGGTAGGTTCTACAATGATGCCAGAGGCCTATGAAGAAGGAGGTTCTATTACAGGATTGATTGCTGCACTTGGATTACTTGCTTCACTGATACTGGATCATTTTTCTTAATCGTCTTCATACTACTTATATCGTTTCCAAGTAGAAAACAGAAAGCCTTCTACTTGGAGACATTTATTCCAATCACATTATTATGAATATGGCTTCTTAATAAGTAAAATCATAGTTTTCTTTTATTTCTTGAGTAAAAGCTTTCCAATCCGTAGCTTCAAATTCTGCATTACGTGCTTTTAACTCTTTTTCCATTCCTTGAATCTCTTGAACAGCTTCTATAGTTCTTTCACTTCCTGGCCCTACTCTCCAAATTAATTCTTTGTATTCTTGTATTTTCTGTCGCAGCGAAGCGTTATCCATTTCTACATATTTTGACATGTTTCTAAGCTCCTTTTTCTTATTTCTATTAACCATATCATATTTCATATAAATTTTTTTAAGATTAACTTTAACTTACTAAATACTGCTATAGAGGACTTTGCGGTCTGCTAGTTTTTTAGAAAAATCTAATTTTTAGAAAAAATATAAAATAACCAGTTTAATCCTTTTTTGGCCGGGAAGACAGACTATGAATTCAAATTTATTAGGAGGGATGCAAGATGGCAACTAATAAAAAGAATGACAAAATGAGTCGTGAGGAAGCAGGAAGAAAAGGTGGAAAAGCTACTTCTAAAAATCATGACAAAGAGTTTTACCAAGAAATTGGTGAAAAAGGCGGAGAAGCTACTTCCAAAAATCAAGGTAAAGAATTTTACGAGGAAATTGGAAAAAAAGGCGGCAGATCCAGCAACAGCCAGCGTAATAATTAACTAATAATTTGAAGTATATAAAAAACTCGAGGAAGAAAAGTTCCTTATAGTAATAGTACAAGCTACAGGAACTTTTCTTCTTCTAACCAATCTTTTCCATCTCCTTATGGTAGTGGGCTAACGATTCATCTTTGACGGATGAGAATAGCTCTGAATCAATAAAAGGAATCAATTTCTCTCCTATCTCCCAAGCATTACATTCGATTTGATACAAAAGCCATATATCTTCTGTTTGATCAAACTTTGCACTCAAAGATAAAAGGTCTTCATCTAGCGCATGACCTAATTCATGAGCTAAAATAATCCATTGATAAGATTCTAAACACTCATTTGAACCAAACAAGTGCCGACACTGTATTTTAATATCTTTGTCATATAAAAAAATAGAATGCGTGCTAGGGACATACTTTCCGCCTACACACCGCGTTCCAGGAAACTCATCTTCAATAACTAGCTTTATTGTTGGATCTACTCCATGAACAAGATCATGTAAATTCATAAAATCCCCCACTTCTTTTCTCCAAACTTTAACTTTTTTCCAAAAATACATGTACAGATTTACCATTATGCATACGTTTATCTAAAATAACGTATGTATGGTTTTTTTTCAATATGTACACAGCTATATATAAAAAAAGCAAGCATAGCTGCTTGCTTTTTTATATATGAAAGCGGTGCTTCAACTTTTAAATTGCCCACTTATCCTTACAGTTTTATATGTAAAATTTTATTAACGATAACGACTTGAATATTCGAGAATGCTGCGCAGCATTTGACGTGTACTCTGTGATTCATTTGTACGTTCTTTATATTCAAGAGGACGACTAGGCGTTGACTTATTTTCTTTTTTATACTGAGAATTTTTGTGTTCTGACACGTTTTTTCACTTCCCTATCTCTATTTTATCCAGAGCAGCTCAAAGCTGCTCTTTTGTCTGTCACTCTTTTATTTGTTATGACGGCTTACTTTTGCTTTTTGAAGCTCATCTGTATGAATATCGTTTGATAAAATACTTTTATTCACATTATCGACAGCTGCTGCACTGCTGCTGACTCCTTGGCTTGTGCTTTTATTTTGTTTACTCATTCCATCCACCTCCATGTGTAACGTCTATATTTTATGGAGTTATAAAAAGAAAATAAGAGGTAGTATTAGGAAAATGACCTTCTTTTCTTTTTGCTTGCATCCCTCACATTGAATAAAAAATAAAATCTCCATGTTTAACAGAATGCACCAGAAATAAATGTTCATACTAAGAGTAGAAATTCTGCATATTTATTTTGAAAATATAGGAGGAAATAAGTGTGAGTACAAATAGAAACACACTATCCATTTTTGCTTTAGGCGGCATTAATGAAATAGGAAAAAATATGTATGCCGTTCAATATGATGATGACATCATTGTAATTGACTGCGGCTCTAAATTTCCTGACGAAAGTTTATTAGGAATTGATTTGATCATACCTGATATTACATACTTACAAGAGAATCGAGAAAAAGTTCGAGCACTGGTTGTTACGCATGGTCATGAAGATCATATTGGAGGTATTCCTTATCTTTTAAAACAGTTGAATCTTCCAATTTATGCAACAAGCCTTACCCTTGGATTAATTGATATTAAACTTCAAGAGCATCAATTATCTGCTGAGACGGAGCTTATTGAAATCAACGAAGAGTCAGAAATTACATTAGGCAATATTCCGCTTTCTTTTTTTAAAACGAATCACAGCATTCCAGATTGTCTGGGCATTGTCTTTCATACGCCTGAAGGAGCTGTTGTGCATACCGGGGATTTTAAGTTTGATTTAACTCCCGTTAACGACCAATATCCAGATCTTCATAAAATGGCGAAAATCGGCAGTGAAGGTGTACTGGCTTTAATATCCGAAAGCACAAATGCTGAACGCCCTGGATTTACGCCTTCAGAAAAGCTAGTTGGCAAACATGTAGAAGAAGCTTTTCGTAAAGCAACAAGAAAAGTGATTATTTCTACTTTCGCCTCGAATGTTAACCGCGTACAGCAAATTGTAGATGCAGCGATTAAAACGAACAGAAAACTTGCGCTGCTAGGAAGAAGCATGGTTAACGTTGTATCAGTTGCGCTAGAGAAAGGGTATTTAACCATTCCTGAAGGAATGCTGATTGAACCTTATGAAGTACATTCACTTGCGCCTGAACAAGTCGCTATTCTCTGCACTGGAAGCCAAGGCGAGCCGATGGCCGCTTTATCTAGATTAGCCAGCGGAAATCACCGCCAAGTAGAGATTCTTCCTGAAGACACGGTCATTTTATCAGCAGGGCCTATTCCTGGCAATGAACGTAATATCTCTCGTATTGTCGACAGCCTTTTCACACTCGGGGCTCATGTGATTTACGGTTCTGGAAGCGCAACAGGCATGCACGTATCAGGACATGGCTATCAAGAAGAGCTAAAATTAATGGCTACATTGATGAAGCCAAAATATTTCATCCCGATTCACGGTGAGTTTCGAATGCTTCATCACCACAGCTTATTAGCAGAATCCGTCGGGGTGGAAAAAGAGAACATTTTTATTATAAATAACGGTGATGTTGTTGACATCAAGGGCGGAGCAGCTGTTCAAACAAGAAAGATCCCTGCAGGTAATGTATATGTAGATGGGTTTGGCATTGGAGATGTTGGCAATGCGATTTTACGTGACCGCAAACAGCTTTCAGAAGATGGTATGCTGGTTATTGTTATTACTCTAAATAAAGCGGAAGGGAAAATTGTGTCTGGTCCAGATACCATTTCGCGAGGCTTTGTTTATACCAGAGATTCAGAGCAGTTATTAAAAGATGTTAACCGACAAGTGACTAAAATTGTAAATCAATTACAAAAAGCGCACGTTCACCAATGGAACATTATGAAAAAAGAAATCAAGACAACGCTTGGCCAATTTTTATATAACCAAACCAAAAGAAGACCTATGATCCTTCCTGTCATTATTGAAGTTTGATTACTCCACTAAAAAACTGCCTTAGTCCCCACTAAGGCAGTTTTACTTTATAAATCCGAAGCTTAACCCAAAGTGAGAAGTTGCCCTCTATAGTTTATGAATAGTCACTCCCTTTATATGTATGGTTAAAAGTGTTAGGTGTATTTCTTCTTTTTTACCCCATTCTATAAGAGAGATATTTCACCGCAAATATCTTGTGAAAGTATCCTATCCTTGAGGTGATTATGATGAATGATAAAAATCAAGTAGATCAGCATTCAGAACTATTCCGCCACAACTGGACGAGACCGAAGCGTTCAAAGTCCCAAGTAAATGGACATACAGAGATGTCTCAAACGAACATCATCTTGCGAAGTAATGCAAAAGCTCATCGTTGGTAAGGATGATACACTTCAACAAAAAAAGACGCGAACGCGTCTTTTTTTGTTATTGGCCGTCTGCTCCACTTTGAGTTATCTTGCGAATATGACCATCTTCATAATTATTTTCTCGTAGCGCTTTTGCTTTGTCATCTACTACTTGTTTTTGATCTACTTGTGAAGAAGGAGTCTGCTTGTTTTTTGGCATGTTCATAACCACCTTTTATTTTTGTAATTGTACAACGTGCATAGTGTACCTCATAAAGATTAAATATATGTTAGCTAGCGGCTTCTTCTTCTTTCCACTTATGGCGCAGTTTTAAAATAACAAGGCTTATGACAATTAGAAAGCCTAAGCTTGCAAAGAAACCTGGTCTGCTTGCTGATTCTAACAGCGTGCCGCTTACTGCTAGTAAGATTAACAAGATACCAATAGCTTGTTTTACTTTATCCCACACGGTTTGTTCCATTAAACGATGAAAAGAAATTAAAATAAAGAACCAGTTATAAATCAGCATCAGCCCCGCTGCTGTTGTGATGTACTCATAAATTTTCCCGGGCAATAGCAAGGACAAAACAATAGAAATAACTAATCCCGATGTTGTCAAAAGCAAGGCCGGTAAAGGAAACTGCAGCTTTTTCTTTTCTTGCTTTGAAAACAATGCAGGAGCATCTCCATCTTCTGAAAGAGTGACAATCATTGTTGTTACGGAAAAAAAAGACGCTGACATTGTTGAGAAACCCGCAATAATCATTGCTCCATTAAAAACATGAGGGAAAAATGGAAGGTGATATGTTTCTAAAGCCGTTATGAATGGACTTTGATTTCCATAAAAATCATGAAATGGCACAATTAAAATAGCTAAACTCAGTGAAACAATATAAATAATTCCGAGGAGAATAAGCATACTTCTTCCCGCTTTCGGTGCGTCTTCTTGTTTTTCTAAACGAACCGTCATGATTCCCATGACTTCGATGCCGCCGAAAGCATAAAAGGCATAAAGCAAAGCGCCCCATAAACCTAAAAACCCGTGGGGAAATACTTCACTTATCGTTCGCGGCACTCCTTGTTTGGCACCTTCGTCAAGAAATCCAAATAAAGCGAGACTAGCTAATATAATAAACATTAAAATAGCAGCCACTTTTGTGACAGCAAATACATTTTCCATTCGTTCAAAACCTTTTGTCCCAATTAATACAACAGCAATGCCTAAAACAGCATAAATAGAGGCAAAGACCCACAGTGGAATACCGTCAAACCAAAAACGCGTAAAAAGAGATAAAGCCGTGAGCTGACTCCCCATGATCAGCATCTCTGAACTCCAGTATACCCATCCGCTGCTAAATCCGGCCCATCTTCCATAAGCTTTCTTTGCATAGGAACGAAAAGAGCCTTTTTGAGGATCTTGAGCACTCATTTTAGCAAGAGCGTCAAATACAATAAACGTACATACTGCTGCTAATAAAAAGGCGATTAATACAGCGGGGCCGGCTGCTTTTATTGCAATACTTGACCCTAAAAAATAGCCTGTACCGATGATGCACCCTACTCCGATTAAAGATAGCTGCCACCATTTTAATTTCCCTTCAACCTGACTTCCGCAGCCTATTTTCTTTTTCATACTATCACTCCTTACACCTCGATGTAGTGTGTGATAGTTTGAAAAATTTATGCGTAAAAAGAGGCGGCTTTCTACTATTTTTCAGCAGATAGAAAACGCTTTAAATTCAGTTCTGCTTTCTCCCCTTTTAAATAATGAATTGCTGTACAGCTTGCCAGCCGAAATATATACCAAATCCTATTAGAGAAAGACCGGATATAACGGAAACTGCGGTCAAAAACGTCGCTGCTAAATACCTTCGAAAAGTGCTTGCTAAAGCTGCCATAGCAATATCCCAGCATAAAATCCCTGTAAAAATAGCACAGCTGTATAAAATAAGCTGTTCTGTTTCGTATGTATTAGCTGTTTTGGCTAAAACAGAGCCATAAATACCGAGCCAAAACAGAATAGTAAGCGGGTTTGTTAATGAAAGTAAAAAACCTGAAAAAAAACACTTTACGACCGAATCTCCTTTTGCGTTTCTATGCTGTGTAATTTTCCCTGCGCTCATTAACCCTTCAATACCGGTATAAATTAATACGAAGCATCCAAACGAAAAAAGAAACGTTTTCATAAAATCGCTGCTTAAAAAATGAACGGACCCAAAATAAACTACAAGCATATAAAGAGCGTCAACCGATGTTGCTCCTATCCCTAAGAACCAAGCATGTAGAAAACCATTTTTGATTCCTTTATCAAGCTGAGCGGCGTTGATGGGACCGATTGGTGCGGCTAACGATAGCCCTAATAACATATAGCTGAAAAAAGCTCCCACATGTATCCCTCCCTGCTTCTGAGGTTTTATAAATTGAACTATGATAAATGTATGCAGCCTGCTTAGCTTGTACTACGTAATTTTTATTTTTTTTCTAAATCCTTTTGTATAGCGACGAAAAAGCAGCGCATGTTAACTGTAAATACTATACAGAAGGATGAGAGAGGCATGAATTCATACACTCATATTAAAGAAGCACTACAATTAGCTGAGCAGGCTGTTTATCAAGGACAGATGAATTTGAATGGAGCTAATTTTCAAAATGCTCAAATGCATTTGAATATCGTTCAGCAGCAAATTAATGAACAAAAAGAAGCGACGTCTGGTGATAAAGAATTAAGACGAATGGAAGAACACTTAAGACACTTACGCGAAACCCAGCAGGCTATTCAGCAAAATTTTTAATAAGGATAATAACAACCTTTTTTCACTTTTATACGAAAAACTGAAAAAGCTCTACGAACTCAGTGAGTTCGTAGAGCTTTTGATCTTCACCTGCAGCTTTTAAGAGCTGCGTAAAGATTACAATTTTTTTATTCTTATACATACTTTCCGTAATCAGGACGAGCAATTTCATCAAAATTCTTCGTAAGCTTCAATAAATTAGTTGAAAGCCATTCGCCGGAAACGGGTTTTCCATGTCCTGTCACCGCCACAGACGGATGAAGTGACTGAAGCACTTCAACTGATTTTTGGGCAGATGCCCAGTCCGTAGTTAAATAACGAGGAGGACCGCTAATCTCCAATTCTTGCTCTAGTACATCCAGTAAATATTCTTGCTTAGTGGTAACAAAAGCATCTCCAGCGATAAGTGCAAGATCCTGCTTTCTAAAAAGAGAAATATGTCCTGGAGAATGACCAGGGGTGTGAATCCATTCCCATTCCGGCATATGAGGTACAGAGCCGTCGACTGGTAAAGCTTGCACATGAGAGCCTAAATCAATGGCTTCCGTTGGAAATAGTGGAGAAAGCTTTGCCACGAGCCCGCCTTCCACTGTACCATCCGGTGCAGGATAATTTTTTTCACCCGTCACATATGGAAGTTCAAGTGGATGTGCATATACCGGTATGTTCCACTTCTCCACTAGTTCAATAATAGATCCAATATGATCAAAATGTGCATGTGTAAGAATAATTGCTTTTGGTTTTTTTCCTTTTCCAAACCTTTCCTCTGCCTCTTCGATAATCATAGAAGCCGAATTAGGCATTCCCGCATCCACAAGTACAAAACTATTGTCTTTATCTGGATTTCCTATAAAACATATGTTAACAATCTGTGTAGTGTAGCTGTAGATATCCCGCGTCACTTCGACTCCTTTTCCACTGGCTATAGAGCTCATGGGAATAAAGCTTTCCGTTGATGAACTTCCGTGCATCTCTCTATCCAATTATAATTCCCTCCTTTAACGTGTCACTTCATATGCGCCATACACGTTTATGCTATCCACCTTTGCTTTCGTTATTCTTTTTTTAACTAGCTCTCTTTTATGTATCCATAAAAAAAGAAAGGAGAAAAACTCCTTTCTTTTTTTACACCAATTATACTTTTGCTGGAACTTTAACGCCCATGATCGCTTTTGGCTCTAGATATTCTTCGATACCAAATGCTCCCCATTCGCGTCCAATACCAGATTGCTTAAATCCACCGAATGGTGCAGCTCTGTCTTGCTCGGCATCGTTAACAATGATTTGACCAGCTCTAATATTTTTAGCAACATAGTCAAGTGTTTCTTGGTCTTTTCCGACCGCATAGCCTGCAAGTCCATAAATTGTATCATTTGCAATTTCAAGAGCTTGCTCTAGATCATCATACGTAATAATAGTTGTTACAGGTCCAAAGATTTCTTCTTGTGCAATAACCATATCATTTGAAACATCAGTAAAGACTGTCGGTTTAACAAAGTATCCTGTCTCTAAGCCGTCTGGTTTGCCCGTTCCGCCAGTAAGAAGTGTTGCACCTTCGTCCATTCCTTTTTTAATATAATCCTGTACTCGATCCCACTGTTTTTCCGCTACGAGCGGTCCAGTTACGTTGTCTTTATCTAACGGATTACCAACTGGGAATGATGGCAGAACCTTCTTCACTGCTTCTTCAAATTTTTCCTTCATGGAGGCAGGAATGATAATACGTGTTGCTGCCGTACATACTTGCCCTGTATTCATTGCAATGTGTGAAACTGCTATTTTAGCCGCTTCTTCTACATCCGCATCCTCTAATACAACTAGCGGTGATTTCCCGCCTAGCTCAAGCGCTACTTTTTTGATTGTTTTAGCCGCGTTTTGCATAATTTTCTCACCTACAGCACCTGATCCTGTGAATGATACAAAATCAATGTCCGGGTGAGAACTAATACCGTCACCGATTGTGCTTCCCGTTCCGTTTACAAGGTTAAAGGCACCTTTTGGTACGCCAGCTTCATCAATGATTTCTGCTAATATCATCGCTGCATACGGTGTAAGTTCAGATGGTTTTAATACCATTGGGCTTCCTGCTGCGATAGCTCCTGCAATTTTAGTAGACGTCTGATTTGTTGGGAAGTTCCATGGTGTAATAAGTCCGCTTACTCCAATAGACTCTTTCACGACCTTGTAGCTTCCATGATCTTTTTCAAATGTGTAATCTTCAAGTGCATTAGCTGCTTCTTTAAAGTGGCTAAGTCCCATTTCATAGTGAACTTCTTCTGAAATCTTTAAAGGAGCGCCAAGCTCTTCAGTCATAACTTCGATAAGTTCCTGTTTACGCTTTTCATATCCTTTTGCAATATTGCGAAGCATTTTGATTCGCTCTTCTTTTGTTGTTTTTGAAAATGTGGGAAGAGCTGCTTTAGCTGCTGCCACGGCTTTATCTAGATCTTCTTTTGTACCTAAGCTAATTTTACCAATTGATTTTTCAGTAGCAGGATTGATCACATCTGACGTTTCGTTTCCTGTTGATTCAACCCATTCTCCGTTAATAAAGTGTTTTAAGTTTGTACGCATTGATTTGATCTCTCCTTTTAGTTTGTTACTTTTATTTTGTTAATTGTTGAACTATGTCATCTAGTTTTTATCTACCCGCCTGTCTGCTTCTCAAACACCGCTTCTATTATTTTTGTTTCTTTCACTGCCTTATCCCTTTTCCAATCGGCTTTTCGCAGGTGAATTTTTTTCCTCTGCAGCTTTTTAGTTTTTTATAACCAACAGAGATTGAGTCCTAACGAAATCAAGCCAATTTAAAGATGAACAAATGGGATAAAGTAGTGGATTATTTGTTATACCGCTGTTGATTTTCGTGCAAGCCTTCGCTTTCCAAGGTTGTCGATGAGCCCCCTCATCGCTTACGCTCCTGCATGGTCTCATTAAATGAAACCTACATACAACGTAACCAAAAAAAATCCGAACGAGTTTGATTCTCTATCAAGAATCTCGATTCCTCATTCGGATCTTCTTTCCACTAAAATACTTTAGGCCCAACCTCTTTTGTATTAACGTACTTCTTGCAAACGATGTACCACTCTGCTTTCAATTAACGGTTCTGTTTGCTGTCTGTATTGTTGATAGTGAGGTGTTTCAATGTGAGCTTCAATATCTTCTTTGCTTTTCCATTTCTCATAAAAAACAAATGTACCTGCTTTGTCTGTATCCTGGTAGAGAGTGTATTGAATACATCCTTTTTCTCCTCTTGATGGTTCAATAACTTTTACTAACTCTGATCGAAGCTCTTCTTCTTTTCCTGGCTTGGCTTTCAAAATGGCGTTAATAATAATTTCTGACATCGTTTTTCCTCATTTCTTTAAAAAATATTTCCCATAAAAAGCTTCCCTCTTTTTGTATTTATTACACTGACCATCATATTTTTTGTATGATGATTGATTTCTCTAGTCCAAGACAGCAAAACATCCATGTTATCAACAGCGCTCTTTCTTCATGCTGTTGATAAAAGAAGCCTGTAGGCTATAAGCCTACAGGCTTCTTTACATCTTATTTCAATAATTGTTTCACAACTGCTTTTGCTACACTGATTGTTGACTGAGGATTTTGACCTGTTATCAAGTTTCCGTCTGCTTGTACATTATCTGTCCAGTTTGGAGCAGTTACTACATTTGCACCCAGTTCACGCAGACGCGTTTCCAAAAGAAACGGCATGAAGCGGTCCAATGTTGTTTCACGTTCTTCATTATCTGTAAACGCAGCGACATCTTTTCCTTCGACCAACGGCTTTTCATCTGATAATGTAACACCTACTAAGCCTGCCGGTCCATGGCATACAGCGGCTACTACTTTGTCTCCTTCGTATAGTTCACGAATTAAAGCGTGGAGCATTTGATTATCTGGCAGATCAAACATCGTGCCGTGACCGCCTGGTAAGAAAACAGCATCGAATTTAGCACTGTCTGTAATTGTATCAAGTTTTAGGGTATTCTCTAGATGCTTAGCTGTATTTAAGATTTCTTGAGAAGTCTCTCCTTCAAGGCTACGAGCATCCACCGGCGCTTTTCCTCCTAGAGGACTTGCCACAGTAATCGTAAATCCAGCATTTTTGAACTCTACATACGCTTCACCAAATTCTGAAAGCCAAAGGCCTGTTGGATGATTTTCTTTCATTTTGTCAGCCGTTGTTACGACCATTAATATATGTTTAGACATAGTAACGTCCTCCTGTAAATAAAGATAGTATTTTCTGTTTCCGCCTTACACACCATATTGTAAGAGAGGAATTACTATAATACAAATTAGAAAATATCTGCCTATCCATAAATATTTTTATAGATAATGTAGAGGTCTTTGTTAATAAAGCATCTGCGAAAGAAACAACCATATAACACCTGAACTTATTTTTTATACACTCGAAAAAACCGCCCTTTTGAGTAAGCGCGGTTTTTTCCAGAAAAGCATAGAATCTATCTTTTATTTTAAAGAACAGATTGAGCGTCCATTTGTTTCACTTTCTTTTCTCCCGTTCTTTTAAGACTTACCATAAAAATAAACGAAATACAGTATAGCCCCGCCAAGTACGTCATCGCTACTGTCATATCATAGCTTTGCAAAAGATAGCCGACAAGAATGGGTGATAACCCTCCGAGCGCTCGCCCAAAGTTAAAAATGGTGTTCGTTGCAGTGCTGCGAACTTCTACTGAATAGTGGCTGCTGATCAATGCTCCGTATCCCGCGAACATTCCGTTTGAGAAAAATCCGACCACAGCTCCTCCTATAAGCAGCCCTGCACCTCCTTCGGCATACGAGTATAAAAATACCGCACAAGCTGAAGCAAGAAGAAAGATTCCAAAAGTACGTTTCGATCCAAAACGGTCCATAAATTGACCAAATGTTAGCATGCCTATAATCATTCCCACGGCTGTACTGATTGTCCAAAGAGCTGAACTTGAAACAGAGAGGCCTTGTGATTGCTGAAGCATAGATGGAAGCCATATCATCAGTCCGTTATAGCCTGCAATTTGGACTGTAGCCATCACTGCCAGCGAAATAGTCGTCATCGCCGTCCTAGGCGTAGCGAATAATTGACGAAGCTTACCATTATTTTTAACAACCGCTGTTTTCTCTTTTTGAGCTTGTAGCCACTCAGGAGATTCGTTTAAATTTTTTCGTACGATAAAAGCAAAAATGACCGGGATGACTCCCACAAAAAACAGCGCTCTCCATCCGAAAATCGGCAGGATTAGAGAACTTAAAAGCGCCGCAAGGATCACTCCAAATTGTGCGCCAATACTAACATAGGATGAAGCTCGTCCTTGCTTATGTTTCGGCCACGCTTCTGCTACAAGAGCCATACCAATCCCGTACTCTCCTCCAGCCCCAATTCCGGCAATAAATCGCGAAGCATACACTTGTTCAACATTTGCTGCAAAACCTGTTAATGCCGTTCCGACTGCAAATAGAAGAACCGTGTAGGTAAAAACCCGCACTCTTCCAAATTTATCTGCTAAAATTCCGAAGATGACTCCACCTATCAGCATTCCTATATTCGTAATAGAAGAAATAAGTCCACCTGTTGCTAAATCAATGTGAAATTCAGCAATAATCATTGACATAGCAAACGAGATAAACATAATGTCCATCCCTTCTAACGTCAAACCTGCTACTGATGCTACAACTGTCTTGTTACGATAATTCATGTTGTTCCACCCTCCAGTGTATTCTTTCCGTATCAACGCTCTTTCTTTTTTGAAGGAATGGATAAATAACATATCTCCATTCTCTTTTGAAGCCTCTCTGGACTTCGTTTAAAAGAGGTAAGTAACACATAAAAGCCCTTTTGTCGCAGAGGGCAAAAGGGCACAGATAGGCATAGAAGCAGTAAATGAGTGATCCGTCCTTTTCGGCCTCTCTGGACCGTCTTAAAGGCAGTTATTATATTAATTATTATGTTAACACGCCGCACAGAACCTTTCAATAAGAAAAATATCTTCTTTAAAGCAGCTATGTCTATGTACATCTCTCAATTTTTACATTCGTACTATTTCGTTCATTATTTTTTAAATGTGGTTAAAACCAAAGCCTAATGTATCATGTTCAAAGCCTTTTTTAGGCGCACCTATCGTTCCATACACACAAACGCTAATCCATTCGTCGCTTGATCCTGAAAACTCAATTTTTCCGCGCACGATTGAAAATGTGAGTCCTACCGTCCGTAAAATATCACCCAGCTGCAGCGTTCCTCGACTAACTCCTTGAATGGCTTCAAGTATAGCATGATAAAGAGCGTGAACTTCCCGGTACGACTGGGCATTAATAATTTTGTTTGTCTTGGCGCTCGTTTCAATTGCCGCCACGACTTTAGACAGCTCCATCGCTCCGACTTTTCCTACTGTGTAGCTGTATCCTCTCTCATTAATTTCCTTTTCAATACCTTCAGCTAGTTCCGTATTATGTAAAAGAACGAGTAAAGATGTTAATCTTCCCATTGAAAAATCATTAACTTGTTGAAATTTATTGCTCAACTGTCATTCCCTCCCTTCTATCCCCTTATTATTTTAACAGACGGTACTTACAAAGGTGCTGATTATTCAACGAACGAGCGCTCACTTAAAGGATTAGGAGATTTATGTGTACTGTCCACCACTGTTACGAAGTAGAACTTGCATAAACAAGTAACCTACCTTTTAGTAAGCGCTTACTTTAATTTTAAAGAAGAAATCATTTTTCTCTACTTACGTTAAGACAAGCTGTGATTCAACTTTTAACTTTCCCAGCATCTCTCTCGTCATTTTTTCTAGGTTATATTCTGTTTTAAACCCCCACTCTTCTATTGCACAGCTGGAATCTATATGGTTAGGCCAGCTTTCCGCAATTGCTTGTCGAACAGGATCTACTTGATAATTCAGCACAAATTCCGGAATCGTTTTTCTGATTTCAGTCGCCATTTGTTCTGGATCAAAGCTCATGGCAGAAACGTTAAATGAATTTCGATGGTTCAGCTTAGAACCGTCTGCTTCCATTAGTTGGATAACAGCGTTCAGTGCATCAGGCATATACATCATATCCATATATGTTCCTTTGTCGATATAAGACGTATAGCGCTTATGTTTAACGGCTTCATAATAAATTTCAACAGCGTAGTCCGTTGTCCCTCCACCTGGAGGCGTTACGTATGAAATTAAGCCTGGAAAACGCAGCCCTCGTGTATCTACTCCGAATTTATGGTGGTAGTAATCGCAAAGTAATTCACCCGCTACTTTATTAACACCATACATCGTGGTAGGACGTTGAATTGTATCCTGCGGCGTCCAGTCTTTTGGAGTCGTTGGACCAAATGCACCAATTGAACTTGGAGTAAAAAATTGACACTGAAGCTCGCGTGCTACTTCGAGCGCGTTTACTAATCCGCCCATATTTAGATTCCAAGCTAGAAGCGGTTTTTGCTCGGCTGTCGCTGATAACAGCGCAGCCAAGTGAATAATCGTATCAACTTTATGCTTTTTAGCGATCGTAAATAACGCAGTCTGATCCGTTACATCTAAAATCTCGAATGTACCTGAAGTCACGACATCGCTCGTCGTTTTGCGAATATCGGTGGCAATAATATTTTCTGAACCATATATCTCTCTCATTTTCGCCGTTAACTCAGAACCGATTTGCCCTAAAGAACCCGTTATTAATACTTTTTTCATGTCAATATCCTCCTCGTGTACTGCCTAGATTCAACGTTTAGATTAATTTCATTTCCTTGCCTACTTTTTTGTAGATACGAAGTGCTTCATCTAACATTTCTTTCGTATGAGCAGCCATCGGCATATTGCGAACGCGTCCTGTCCCTCTTGGAACGGTTGGGAAAACAATTGATTTAGCGTATACCCCTTCTTCTATTAATCTCTTACTAAAAATCTGGGTTTGGTTTTCATCTCCTATGATGCACGGAGTGATAGGTGTTTCACTTTCCCCAATGTTAAAGCCTAGTTCTTTTAATCCTTGCTTTAAATACCGACTGTTTTCCCACATTTGCTGCTGCAGCTCTGTACTTGTGCTTAGGATTTCAATTGCTTTCATACAGGCAGCAGCCGTGCCTGGTGTAATAGCAGTCGAAAACAAAAACGGACGGCTTCTTACTTTTAACCAGTCGATTAAGTCTTTTTTTCCGGCTACGTACCCACCTACAGCTCCAATCGCTTTTGATAATGTTCCAATCTGGAAGTCTACTTTTTCAGATAAGCCAAAATGTTTAACTGTGCCCATGCCGTTCCCTAATACGCCCGACCCGTGAGCATCATCTACGTATGTGATTAAGTCAAATTCCTCTGCGATTTCTACAATTTCCGGAAGCTTAGCAATGTCTCCATCCATTGAGAACACACCATCGGTAATTACCATTATTTTATTATATAAATCGGATTTTTGTGCTTCGCCTGCTTTTGCACGAAGATCTTCCATATCCGAATGCTTAAAAGGAATAATTTTTGCTTTTGATAGCCGGCATCCGTCAATAATTGAAGCGTGATTCAGCTCATCTGATAAAATTGCATCATGTTTATCCATAACCGCGGAGATGGCTGCCATATTACAGTTAAACCCAGACTGATAAGCTATAGCTGCTTCTGTATGCTTAAACTCGGCTAGCTTTTCCTCTAGCTTAATATGAATATCTAGAGTTCCATTAATCGTTCGGACAGCTCCAGCCCCCACTCCGTATTTTTTAGTGGCTTCGTTGCACGCATTAATAAGCCTCTCGTCTGTAGCAAGCCCCAAATAATTGTTGGATGATAAATTAATTAATTGCTTTCCCTCAATTTGAATCACAGGTCCATTGGGCCCCTCTACCGAATTAATGACATTGTATAATCCTTTATCTTTTAAATCTTCTAAATTATTATTCAAGAATTCTTTTAAACGTCTGCTTGTCATCTTCCATACCCCCTCATTGTTGTTCAACACGTCTTATAAACTTCTCTTTTCCCCATTAAAAGATTCATCTAAGCACTTACAGTATATGAGTTAAAAATCAAGTGTATTCCTGAGAAAGACAAATGTTTCTTTTGAAAGCGCTTAAAATTCAATGCTTATAGAATTCATAATAATCAACAACTAGGTAAATGTCCATACTAAAAAAACAAAAAATAAAAAATTTTCTGCATTGATAAAAATCCTTCTTATTATGAATGAGTTTGCGTGAACGTTATCAGACAATATCTTTTTTCTTTCTTTCTTTGATATTTTTTTAAAAGAAGAGACTGATATATAACGAAATCAATCCAATCAACAGCTAAAAGCAGCTAGATATGTGAAAGCTACATTCACCATACCTATAAAAAATCCGAACGAGTTTGATTCCTAATCAAACTCGTTCGGATTGTCCTTCAACTAAAATACTTGTGTTTCAGCCTCTTTCGTTACTTTTGCACAGATATATTTTTTATTTTTTCATGTCTTGTTTTTACTAGGAAGCATGAAACAGCAAAGCTTAGTAATGCAGCTAAAAATGTTCCACTGTAAATAATGTGAACACCTGATGCAAGAATTTCATGCAGTTTTGACAGTTCTTCTGCTGGTACTCCGCCTGTCTCAAACGAAGCATTTAAATTTTCTTGCCCTAATTTCTTTGCTTGTGAAAGTGTCACTAAGTTAAAGATTGTACCAAACACCGCAGAACCTAGCGTTTGACTAAATGTATTTGTAAACGTATTAAGAGCCACCGCTACTCCTCTTTTGCTAGCCGGGACCGCTGATTGAATAACCAGCATAAAAATAGGCGTAATAATACCCATTCCTAACCCAAGGACCCCAACGGCTACATAAATTAAAAATACGGGTGAGTGGGTGGAAACTAAAAACAGCATAAAACAAGCCGTACTTACAATGGCCGTGCCCAGCGTAAGGATGGAGTGCGTTTTAAGACGCCCTACTAAATTCCCTGAAAGCAGTGAACCAATCGTCCAGCATACTGGCATAGGCATTAATACAAAACCAGCAGCGGTTGCACTTTTCCCCAGCACTCCTTGACTCCAAATTGGAAGGTAGACCGTAATACTAATAACTACTGATCCGACAAGAAGTGTTAATAAGTTTATAACAGATACACTTCGAATGGAAAACAGTTCAAGCGGGATAAGAGGTTCGGGCGATTTCTTTTCTATATAAATAAAGCCAATGAATGTCAGAACAGCTAGAACAAATAACCCTATAATGGTCGGATCTCCCCAGTTTTGATGCTGACTTCCGGTTAAAAGCGCGTATAAAAACGCAATTGTTCCCACTGAAAACGTCACCGCTCCAATATAATCGATATAGCGTTTTTCTTTTACCACTTCTTCTTTATAGTTTACTAAAAGAACAAAAAAAGCCATTAGTCCAAACGGTATATTCAAAAAGAAAATATATCGCCAAGACAGCGTATCCACTAAGAATCCCCCAAGAAGAGGTCCGAGAACTCCCGCAACTCCCCAAACTGCGCTAATCCATCCTTGCGCTTTGGCTCTTTCTTTTGCTTCTTCATACAAGTCGCCAATAATAATCATTGTAAGCGGCATAACGACCCCGGCGCCCAGCCCTTGGATAGCTCTATAGACAATTAATTGCTGCATCGAAAAGCTAAGTCCGCAAAGTATCGATCCGATTAAGAAAATAATGATTCCAACAAGCATCACTTTTTTGCGGCCGAATAGATCCGCTAACTTTCCGTATATAGGTGTAGATACAGCAGTTGTCAGCATATAAATGGCATATACCCAGCTAACTAGCTCAATGCCCGACAAATCACTTGTAATTCTTGGAACAGCCGTACTGACAATGGTTCCTTCCATTGCAGCTAAAACAGTGACAAGCAGCAGCGCTGTCATGATTCGTTTCCTCATCTTTCTCTCTCCTTGTAACTGCGGGCATACCATGGTTTTTTTTATAGAAAATAAAAGCGGTTTCAATATATGGATACCCTTTTAGCCTTTATATGTATGTGATGCCCCGCGTATAGTTGCTGCCATATGCAGCCAAATAATTATTTTACTATAAATTTTTTCAAAGCGATAGATAATTTCAAAAATATGACTTTCCTTTCATTTATAGAAACATGCGTACATGATGTTTTATTTCCTTTTCAAATTACAAAAAAGCACCCCGTAACACCTGGTACGGGATGCTTTTACGTATTTTGTATGATTAACTTAGTCGGGGATCTTTTAATAAACGTTCCATTTCTTCCATATGATTTGTTTCATCTGCAATCATATCTTCAAGCTTTACAACAAGCTCTGTTAACCCTAACTCTTCTGCTTGTTTTTTACGCTCTTCGTAGCGCTGGATAGTTTCTTTTTCAGCCTTGCTCGCTTCTTTAAGCATTTCCGTCACGTTTGAAACGTGCTTCACCTCAGCCGGCTTTGTTGTTGGCTCACCGCCAAGGTTTTTAATTTTTTCCGATAAATAAAGGGCGTGTCCTTGCTCGTCAGGAATTTCTCCTTCAAAGAAAGGTTTTAAAATTTGATATTCTAGGCCAGTTACTGTAGACGCATAGTAAGTGTACTGAATAACCGCCGAATATTCACCCGCTAAATCGGTATTAAGTCCCTCTATTAGTTGTCTCATTTTCTCTTCCATTTGAATAAACACCCTTTCATTTGCTGTTAGTAGACATGTACCCTTTCTGCCTAGTACTAAACCACAATAAGGCGATATTCTGCTCCTTCTTTTTAAAAGTAGGGAAATTACTGAATGGAACGAAAATGTTTGATTTCTATATTTTTAAAGAGAGACGTTCCTCCTTGAGAGAAAAGCGTAATTCCTTGGTCGTTGTGACGCGGAAACACCTCGCTAGAATGCACGGTTTTCCCATCATCAACAAAGACTTCAATACTTGTTTTATCTACTAATATCTTCAAATGAACATTTTTCTTGCCTGCATCAAAGTAATCACGGCTTTCCACATACTCTTTGCTTTGATCAGGCTGATTGCTATAGCTTCTGTTCACATATGAGACGTTATCTTTTGCAAAAATACCCACATCAATGTGCCGCTTTTGATCGGCGGACTCTCGAAGTCGTAAGCCTACATTTTCTGCATCTGACCATGAAATATCTGTATCAAGCTGATAAGCTTCACCTTTTATCTTTAACTTTTTCTCTCCATTCACTTCTACTTGTTCAAGAGAGTTTGTTGAATCAGTTAGCTGATTTAATTCTTCGACAGGCTTTGATAACAGGCTGTACTGATTGTCGTCTTGTTTTGAAAGCATAATTTCACGGGTTACTGAATCGAAGCCGTTAAACCCTTCTTTCATCGTTGGCGTCTTATCTGGATAATCCCAGTTATTCATCCATGCAAAAGCGTAGCGTTTTTTTAAGGAACCTTTATTTTTACCGTCTTCAAACGTGACTGCTCCGTACCAATCGAAGCCATGATCGAGCCATTGCGGCTCGTCCAGATCGGGAGTGAATGTTGTTCCATCGTAAATTCCTGTCCAATAAGCATAGGTGTTTGGCTTTCCGCTTTCTTTTCCATTTGCACTTGTCCCGAGAACCCACTTAACTGTCCCGTCATCTGCCTTCATTTGAAAAAGGTCTGGACATTCGGTAATGCCAATATCTTTAGTTACAAATCCTCCCGTATACGTCCAATCCTTTAGATTAGAAGATTCATAAAATCCGATTTTTTCACCTTCTGACATGACGAGAACCCACTTTTCATGTTCATTATCCCATATGACTTTGGGATCTCTAAAATCTTTGGTGCCTGGATTAGGCATGATAGGATTTTTGCTATATGATTTAAAGGTTTTTCCTCTATCGGTACTATACCATAGATACTGTTCTTGCTTTTGTCCATCGGCAGAAGGCTGGGTCATAATCGCTACAATTGCGCCTTTACCAAACCCTGCTGTGTTCTCTTTATCTTCTACAACCGATCCGGACCATATATCGCCATTTTTATTTGTATACTTTGGAATAGCTACTCCTTCATCTTTCCAATGAACCAAATCTTTAGACGTTGCATGTCGCCATTCCGTCCCGTTCCCTTTAGGATAATCATGATTGTATAAGTAATAGTAATGATATTTCCCGTCAAAATAAATGGGCTTTTGAGGATCATTTTTCCATTTATCAGGCGTGCTGAAGTGATACACTGGGCGGTAAGTGGATTCACTTTTATTCTCTTTTTCTTTTCCATGGTCTTTTGTATCCTCTTTTTTGGATACGGCTGCTATAATGAGTCCGGCTATTACAACTAAAAGAACGGCAAGCGCTATCCATTTATAAGCACCTTTTTTCTTCAAACAAACCCCACCTTTCTCTTTTTTGTCTACATCGAATAAAACAAAAGAAAATGGTGATTACAATCACCATTTTCTTTTGTTGCTATTGCAAAGCGCTCAGTCTTCATCTACTGTTAACTGACCTTGCTCAAGAACACTATCTTTTACAACAGATGTTTTTGAACCGTTAATATTTACTAAGAAGCTTGGTGCAAATGTAGAGTGATTGTCTTCATAAAAGCCTCTATTTGTCATGTAGCTTGTAATAACGACATTATCGCCTTTTGTTTGAGGTACAGCAAAGTGAGAATACGTAAATGTTTTATCATTAGGATCTAAATCCATATGAAGAACTAATCCTGTATCATTTAAAGGCTTATATTTTCCTGTTAACGTATTTGAAACATAGCCTAGCATATACACATCATCTTGTCCGATTCCATCAATTGTCATTTTAGATCCGCGAGAATCGGTGAACAAATACCATTTTCCATCTTTTTTGAAGATGTTTGCACGTTCAATTTCGTCTGTAACTGTGTTTGATGTAATAAGCGGCTTCATTACTTTTTTGAGCGTATAGTCGTCATTTAACTCAATAATGCCTAAAGCCCCGTTTGCTAAAGAAGCTTTTTCTTTATTAGATCCTTCAAGAAGCTTTTTCTTTTCAGATTGGAAGAAAGGATTGTTTCCTCCATAGTATGCTCTGTTATATAAAGAGTCTTCGCCTTGATAGCCATCTTCTGTTCCAGTGTTCGCTTCGAAAACAAGGTACTTATGTCCGTTGTCTTCTATGTAGTGAGGATCTCTTAGCGTATGGTTATCTCCTGTGTCATACCCGCCTTCATCAATAAACTGCTGAACCGTTTGATAAATCTTTCCGTCGCCATCAAAGATTGACTTGTAATCTTCTACTCCGTCAACTTTTAACGTAGTATCGTCTGGCTGAGACATGTTCACTTGAGCTGTCGTTAACGTTTGTTTTCCGTATTGTTTACCTGAATAATCTGTGTAGAATAAACGAACTTTACCATCTTTTGTTAACGTGGCAGAACCAGACCATTCTTGTGTTTGATTTTTAAGATGCGGGTCATTCGGAACGAATTTATCGCTGTCTTTAAACACTCTTCCAGCGTTTTTCCAGCTGTCAATAGATTTGTCTCCAGCTTTTTTATAGAAAAGATAAACAGACGTGTCATTCGAATCTTTTGGGTCACCTGCTAGTGCAAACACAATTTGATATCCATGATAAGTCGCCACTGTTCCATCAGCATTTTGTAATGGCCAGCTGTCCCATACATCTAAGTCAATTGTATTTCCTGATGCATCTTTTCCTTTAGCAGAAGCAATGTTTTTAATAGTTGATTCATCAAAAGCAGGAACTTTAAACTGATCACTGTTTTGCTGCTGCGGAATTTTCACCATATTATCGCGAGTAATATGCGAAATGCCGTAGCTATTATTAAAGTCTTTACTGTCATTTCCTTTAGCAAATGTTTGATATCCTCCACCTACTAGTAGGGCTGCAGCCAATGTAGCTGCAGTTGTATGCTTAGCAACTCGTTTCATTTTCATATGTTTTCTCCTTTTGTGTTAGTAAAGAATATAAATTTATTAATTCAATTAGCTATCAAAAATCCGAAAACAGAACCGGTTCCGTTCAACCAAAAGATTACTTGGATAAATGACGAAAGTCAAACATGCCAAATGTAGCTATTTCTCATTTCTATCTTTTTCATTGAGCTGTAACTAGGACCAAAGTTTACTTGTAAGAGCCCTTTTTATGTAACCGTTTTCCTAACAAAAGTGTACGGCTTTTTTTACATTTCAAACCACGATTTCCAGACGTTTCGTTTTATACTTCTACATGATTAAACACTTTATCTTTCCAGCATTGAAAACGCTATTCCGTTTTTTATACTTTCCGACCATTTTGTTTTCATTAATCTCTTAAAAAATCAGTACCTTTTTTTTATTAGCCGGACATGAAAACGTTCTATTCTTTTTCCTTTCTGAAGATTAGGCTGATAATAATAAAGGTCTAAAGTATGTTTTCAGAAAAAAATATTCCTTCTTTTTACCTACTCATTTTTATCTTTTTTAATGCATTGTACGCCCTCTCTTTTGTAAAAAGAGAGGGCGTACAATGTATTTTTTAACTATTAAGAGTCTAAGCCAGTTGCTTTTCCTTCACGGCTGGAATCAGCTGCTCCAAATAAACGGCCGTTTTCTTTATCGATTTGAATCCCTTGAACATTTCCGATTGGGAATGGCTCATCTCCAAAATTAAATCCCATGGCTTCTAGCTCTCCTTTGGCATTCATATCCACTCCGGCTTCCCAACCGATAAGTGATCCTGTACTATTGAAAATTCTTGGTTCTTCAATCGCTTCTTTTATATCCATTCCATAGTCTAAGACATTCATAAGTGTTTGAAACACAGACCCTACAATCGTTGGTCCGCCTGGAGATCCTAAAGTGAGTACAGGTTCGCTATCTTTAAAAACGATGGTTGGACTTTTACAGCTAACCGGACGCTTTCCTGCATCCGCTTGATTTAACCCTCCAGGAATAGCATCAAAATCAGTAAGCTCGTTGTTGAGTAAAAACCCATGGTCTTTAACCATAATTCCTGTACCAAAAGGATGTTCCACAGTTGATGTACAAGCGACAATGTTACCCCAGCGGTCAACTACGGTGAAGTGAGTTGTTTCACTAAGCTCACGTTCAGGTTCATAAGGCTGACGCACCACGTTCACTTTTTGGCCTTTCTCATAATCCCACGGGTTGCCAAAATCAACTTTCTCATTTTTATGTTTCCAATTAATTAATTTTTGACGTTCCTTTATATATTCGTCATTTAAAAGCCCTTTTAGTGGAATGTCACTGTAGGCTGGATCTCCAGAGAATGCAATTTTATCTGAAAATGCAATGCGCATAGCCTCTGCAAACAAATAATACTTTTCCCAAGATTTCACGTCGTATTGAGACACATCAAAGTCCTCTAATAGCTTTAAGATTTGCAGCACGGTGGTTCCTCCTGCACTAGGCATGTTGGAAGAAGCAATTCGGTATCCTTTATAATCTCCCCACACGGGCTCATCGATCTTAATCTGGTATTCTTTCAAATCCGACAGTTCCATAAAACCGCCGTGCTCTTTGATCGTTGAAATAACGGCTTCTGCAATTTCACCTTCATAAAAAGCCTCGATACCTTTTTCTTGAAGAATACGAAATGTTTTAGCAAGATCTTTTTTATTAATCATATCTCCTTCTTGCATAGGCTTGCCGTTTGGGGAATATAGCTGCTTAGCATGTTCTCCTAGTCGGTAAGCGTATGTTTTTAAAATATCTCCAAGAACCCAGTTTGTTTCTACACCTGCTTCTGCTGCTTTGGCAGCCGGTTCAATCAATTCAGCAAGGGGTTTTGTTCCATACTCTTTACGAGCTGCTTCCATCGCCTTTAAAATCCCTGGAATTCCAATTGCCGTTGCATGAGTAGAACGCTTTCTAAACGGAATAACTTCTTTATTTTCATCAAGAAACATTTCAGGATAAGCTGCTTTAGGAGCCTGAGAATGCCCGTCAAAAATTTTAGTTGTTTTGCTTTCATTGTGATACACCATAAAAAAGCCGCTGCCTCCAATACCGGTCATCATCGGTTCTCCGACGTTGAGCCCAAACTGAACGGCAATTGCTGCATCAATTGCGTTGCCTCCAGCTCTTAGCACTTGTTCTCCGGCGTCTGTTGCAATTGGATGAGCACTGGCTACCATTCCTGTTTTTCCAACCGCTGTTTCTCTTCTATATGAACTCTTTCCTGAACGAGATAAGCTTTTTCCATTAATCATCTTTTACGACCTCCTAGTTACTTACTTTATCTGGGATATTGTTAAAATACCCTATTGCTTTTGGGATAAAACTGTTTAAATATGTATTGATTACCTTAGTAATTACGTTCATAGACCGATATCCCTAGAGTTATTTTTAAGCTCTCAAAAGCCATAAAATAAAAAACACCAGCCTTTTTATTCAAAGGAAAGGACTGGTGTTTTTTTGTTTCTTTTATTATATATTTTACACTTGTAACGAAGCTGCTTCATTACTTACGTTCAGCAAGTCATAAAGCTCTTGAAGTCTTCCTATTTCGTAGGTTGACACCCACTTTGTATCGTTCTTTTTTGCCTGAGGGTTAAACCAGCACGTATCAATACCGGCTAGCTGTCCGCCTTGAATATCTGCACTCAAAGAATCTCCGACAATTAATGTTTTATGTACGGACAGCTCTTCTATATGTGAAAAAACATAATCAAAATATTCCTTCATAGGTTTTTGAAAACCTGTATCTTCTGAAACAAATACTTCTTTAAAATAAGGATATAGACCTGAGTCTTGAAGGCGCTTATACTGTGTAGCCGAGACTCCGTTTGTAACAACGTACAAATCATAGTACCTGCTCAGATTTTTAATTACCTCAATTGCTCCGTCAATTAGCTGATGGCCATTGTTCAAATACGTTCGGTACTCTGCTTCAAGTAGCTTTCCGTCTTTTTCTATTCCATATTCTTTACATAGAGTAGAAAAGCGAGTATTTACAACTTGCTCACGGCTTATTTTATTCTCTTCAAAAGCTGTCCATAACCCCTGGTTAATTAAACTATAACGTTTTTTGCTTTCCTCAGTCAGCGGAATATCGTGGTTAGCATAAAGAAGCTGTAAAGCCTGCTCTTCGGCTGCATTAAAATCTAAAAGCGTATTATCAATGTCAAATAGCAGCGTTCGGTATGTTTTCATTCTTCTCTCTCCCCTTCAACTAATCTATTACTTTTTCTACTCGTATATATTGTCGTTTGCTAGACAGCTCAGTTTTTCCTTATCTTTGAGAATAATGGAGCCTTTCTTTTTTTCAATAACTCCTTGCGCTACAAATTTCTGAAGAACACGATTTAAATGCCGGTAAGTCGTTCCGATTAAATTAGCTATATCTTTTAAGCTTTCTGTTTTTTGATTCATAACCAAATGCGATTCTTCACAAAAAATAGAGAGCAAGTAACTAGCCAGCCGTACTTCCACTGGGTACATTAAATTAAAGCTTAGCGAGTTCGATTTTGCGCAAAACTTTTTTGTGAGCATTTCCAGTAAAAACGTCAGCAGCTGTGGATCATTGCTCGCATGCTGTTTTAATCGTTTGTATGGTATGCCGATAACAACTAA
Organism: Priestia sp. SRI_019; assembly: GCF_057586255.1. Lineage (NCBI taxonomy): Bacteria > Bacillati > Bacillota > Bacilli > Caryophanales > Bacillaceae > Priestia > Priestia sp. SRI_019. Next base: position 1,174,993 of record NZ_JBYCZN010000002.1, read on the forward strand.
AGGTGAAACGGCTTCAAGCGTATTCATAATCTCAACATCTTGTACATACTCAATATCGCCTATTACTTCAAGGGGCTGTTTAAAGGAAAGAACAAGCGTCTTGCCTTCGGGCGATATGGTATAAACTTTAACCTTGCCTTTCATCAATATGTACAAACAGTGAGACGCATCTCCTTGAGAACAAAGACGTTCCCCTGCCTCGACATCATACAGTGACAAATGCGGTAGTAACTCTTTTTTGAAAACCGACTCTAATTTATAAGTATTTATATACTCCATCAGCTGTTTCTCACTCGTAATTTCCCTCATGTTTTCCTCTCCATCATAACGGTTTCTTTTATTAAACAATAACACTTCCTAAAATAAAAAGGACATATGTCTCAAATAAAGTTTTAATTTTTACGTTATGTTCATAGATCACTTTCAAGAGAAATATATACACAAAAAAGACTCTAGCTTGTTCGCTTAGAGTCTTTTTGTTAAGCGCTCTTGTTCTTTCTGGCGTATCCAACGTAAATAAAGACGCCAATCAGCATCCAGCCGATTGAATACATCCACGTTTTCATTGATAAGTTGAACATGAGAAAGATACAGCAAAGAATAGCAATAATCGGAATAAATGGTACAAAAGGTACTTTGAAACTGCGTTTTAAATTAGGCTGACTTTTTCGCAGAGCCAAAATCGAAAATGAAACGGCAGCAAACGTGACAATCGCCAGCATATTCGCTAAATCTGCCAGCTGTTTTAAATCAACAAAACCAGCTACGATCGCGCCTAACGCCCCGACAAGCCATGTGGATATGACAGGTTCACTGTTTTTTCGGTTTACTTTCGCAAAAAGAGACGGCAATAATCCATCATGGCTCATTGACATCAGTATGCGAGGCACGACAAACAAATAAGCAAATACGACGGCCATAATACCAATAACCGCTCCTATAGATACAATGAGCGCTGCCCATTCTTGTCCTACGCTATTGAGCGCATATGACAATGCATCGCCTACGTTTAGCTCTTTATAAGAAACCATTCCTGTTAATACTAATGCAATTACTACGTAAATGACTGCACAAACACTCAGTGCAATCAAAATACCTAGCGGCAAGTTTCTTTGCGGATTTTTCACTTCTTCTGCCGAAGTAGAAATGGCATCAAATCCGTTATAAGCAAAAAAGACGGAAGCTGCGCCTGCAAAGATTCCTTTCACACCAAAAGGGGTAAATGGATGCCAGTTATTTGTATGAATAAAAAAGACGCCGACAGCTACAAATAAAAGAACAATACCTATCTTGATTAAAACCATTAAGTTATTTATTTTTTTACTTTCTTTTACCCCTCTTGTTAATAAAAACGACATGCACAGCACAATAAATACCGCGGGAAGGTTGATAACACCTCCATCGCTTGGTATAGCCGTGAACGATTCAGGAAGTCTAATACCAAATTCAGTAAGCACATTATTCACATAAGATGACCATCCGCCCGCTACGGAAGCTAAAGATACCGTATAGCATCCTACGATGGACCACCCTATCAAATGCGCTGCAAATTTTCCTAATGAAACATATATGTATGTATATGCGCCTCCCGAACTTGGAACAGCTGAACCAAATTCTGCATAACACAGTGCAACAAGAATACAGGCTACTGCAGAAATAACAAAGGAAATGGAGACCGAGGGCCCTGCATCCCTGGCGGCAACTAGCCCTGCTATAACCAGAACTCCTGTCCCAATAGTTGCTCCTACTCCCATCAAAATAACATCAAATAACCCCAGTGTCTTAGTTGATTCTTTTGCTGCATTTTCCTCTAACAGCTTGTTAACATCTTTTTTTACAAACAGATTACTCATGATGACTAACCTCTCTTCATCTCATTACGAATGACTACTTTTTAGTGGTAGATCTTTCTATATATGTAACAGTGAATTATTTTACTACATTTAATTTTCTGTGTAAAATAATTTAGTTTTTGAACTTTTTAATGATTAAAATAAATTTACTAGTGATGTTTTTTATAACACCATTATGATGTACCCGAACAGACTAAAAATATGTGTTAACAACTTTCTCAAATTTGGCTTCATTCACGATTGCTTTTGTACTATACTAAAGAAAAACTTCATAGGAGCAACGTAAAAGATGAACTTATTTTATTTTCTAAAGGGGTTAGTGATCGGTTTTTCCGTTGCTGCTCCCGTCGGTCCCATTGGGATTTTATGTATCAACCGCACGTTATCTAAAGGGCGATTACACGGATTTGTATCCGGGCTGGGAGCAGCTACAGCAGATGCTCTTTATGGATGTATCGCTGCGTTTGGCCTAACGTTCATTACAACCTTTTTACTAACCCAAAAGATTTGGCTTCAGCTGATTGGGGGATTATTTTTATGTTATTTAGGTGTACAAACTTTTTGTTCTCGACCTGCAGAGCACGCTGCCGCTGCTAAAGGAGAAGGTTTACTTCGTTCTTATACATCCGTTCTTTTTTTAACGGTTACGAATCCAATGACGATCTTATTTTTTATTGGCGTATTTTCTGGTGTAGGCATTAGTAAATCAGCATTTGATGCTGCTTCTGCTTTGACAATGGTTGCAGGCGTATTTTTAGGATCGGCCTGCTGGTGGCTTTCGCTCAGTTTTGCTATTAGTCTTGCCCGGTCGAAGTTTACGAATAACAGCTTGATCTGGATAAATCGTATTTCGGGAGCGGTAGTACTGACTTTCGGGATATTTGCGTTATACAAGTTGCTATAAAAAGTTATTTGTCTCCTTTTCTGGGGACAAGTGACTTTTTAAATAGAAAAGAATAATCTTAAAAAATACCCTAAACGCTGTGTTTTCTGTATAATAGATAAATAGAAAAACAGAAAAAGTATAAAAAATGCTTGAAAACTACATACTCAATCATTAGTCTTCAAACATAATAAGGGGAAATAGAGCATGACCATTCTTCTAGTAGATGACAATCAAGTCAATCTATTTGTGATTGAAAAAATTTTAAAAGGCGCTGGCTACGATAACTGTGTGTCTCTTACGTCTGCCCATGCCCTTTTTGACTATCTTAACCTGGACGATGAGAACTCAAAAACGAATTCGGTCGATTTGATTTTACTTGATATTATGATGCCCGAAATTGATGGAATCGAAGCCTGCAGGCGAATTCAACAGGTAGAACGCTTAAAACATATTCCAATTATCTTTGTCACAGCCCTAGAAGACAGCAGCAAATTAGTAGAAGCTCTAGACGCCGGCGGAACAGATTACGTTACAAAGCCGATCAATAAAGTGGAACTGCTGGCTCGTATGCGGGTAGCCTTACGTCTTAAAGCAGAAATTGACTGGCACACGGAACATGAAAAGAAAATTCAAACTGAGTTAGATTTAGCTACGCACGTACAGCAAAACTTACTCAGTCCCCCTTTACGAGAGAAAGATATTCAAATGGAAGTTTCATATTATCCTTCTTTTAAATTAGCGGGTGATATGTACTATTGGCACAAAATTGACGAGCACCGGTACGGAATTATCCTTTTTGATATGATGGGGCACGGCATCTCTGCCTCGCTTGTTTGTATGTTTATTTCGTCTGTGCTCAGAGAAGCTATCAAGTCTCTCGTAGACCCTGAGCAGGTTATTACAGAGTTGAATCGCTACATGGAATTATTGCACAGCGAAAAAGATGAAATCCCTTACTATTTCACTGCTATTTATTTAGTGATTGATACGAAAGCTAAGACAGTAGAATATGTGAATGCGGGGCATCCAGAAGGTTATATGTTAGTGGATGAACATACGCTTGTTCCTCTTCAACGAGGAAGCTGCCCTGTAGGTTTTTTTGAAGAAATGGACGTTCAGAAATCTGTTGTCAGCTTTGAAAACGATGTGCAAATTTTGCTATTTACAGACGGAGCTCTTGAATCAATGGGCCCTTGCGAAAATGAATCTGCTCTTCGTCTTCAAAAGCTTACTGAACAAAAATGGACAAATCCGCAGACATTTATGAATGAAATTTTTTCAGAAGAACAAAAGTTAAATCAGCCTGATGACATGTGCGTGCTTATGATTCAAGCCCAAGCACAATAAAAAAAGACCTCACAAATGAGGTCTTTTTTTATTGCTTTTGATAAATGCGCTCGTTCCCTGCAAACTCGATATAAGAAGCTGCTCCTTCAGCAAAGCGAAGCGTTTCTTTATCACCAAGCCCAAGAAATCCTTTTGCACACAGGCTTTCTGAAAATAAATTATACACTTGATTTTGCAGCTGAGCTGTAAAATAAATAAGGACGTTTCGGCAAATGATGACGTGAAATTCATTAAATGACTGATCCGTGACTAAATTATGCTGAGCAAAGATAATATTTTTTAACAGCGACGGATGAAAATATGCATAGTGATGATCCGTCTGATAATATTCCGAGAAGGCGTTCTTTCCACCGGCTTGAATATAATTTTTTGTATATGACTTCATTTTACGTAAAGAAAAGGCACCTTGTTTTGCTTTTTCTAATACATCTTCGTTCATATCGGTTGCGTAGATGACCGTTTTATCCATTAACCCTTCTTCTTCTAAAAGAATCGCCATAGAAAATACCTCTTCGCCCGTTGCGCAGCCAGCGTGCCAAATGCGAATTTCTGGATAATCCTTTAATACCGGAATCACTTTTGTGCGAAATGCTTTAAAAAAGCTGGGATCGCGAAACATCTCTGTTACATTTATCGAAAAATCATTTAAAAGCTGATTCATAAATTCTTCTTCATGAATTGCTTTTTCTAACAATCGAGATACGGTTGGAATACGTTCAATTTTCATTCGATTATAGACCCGGCGACAGATAGAAGATTTAGCGTACTGTCTAAAATCGAATCCTGTTAATCGATAAATAGCCGTCAGCAGTAAATCAATCTCCAAATCTGTTTTTTTATTCATAACTAAGTCTTCACTTAAATCTAGGTGCTTCATATCCATTTATGTTTCATACCCCGCTTAATTTACTAGCCATACACGCATAACGGAGAACAGCTGATTCAAATCTAAAGGTTTGCTGATATAATCTGATGCTCCAGCTTCCAAGCATTTTTCACGATCATTTTTCATCGCTTTAGCGGTTAATGCAATAATAGGCAAATCAACAAGCTTTAGCTCTCCTCTAATTTTCTGCATCGCTTCATATCCGTCCATTTGCGGCATCATAATATCCATTAAAATGAGATCAAATGGTTCACTATTCTTCATCATTTCAAGACACTCTATTCCGTTATGAGCTGTCATAATGGTCATACCTTGTTTAGCTAGCGCAGTTTTTAAGGCAAAGATGTTGCGCTGGTCATCATCTACGATGAGCACTCGCTTATCCTGAAATACATTTTCATCATCTTGTAATGAAGGTTCAACTGGTTGTACAGGATAATGAATTTCAGTTATTTCTGCTTCAGGTTTAGGTTCTTCTACAGCTTCTTCTACAGATACTGCTACTTCTTCATATGCAAAATTTACTTTTTCATAGTCAACAAGACCGTTAGAGAGACTAGGAAGATAGAGTGTAAACGTACTTCCTTTTCCTACTTCACTGCTTAGGGAAATCCAGCCGCCCAATAATTTTGCAAACTCACTGCAAATAGATAAGCCAAGTCCCGTTCCTCCGTACTTGCGAACCGTAGCTCCATCGGCCTGCTGAAACGCTTCAAAGATAAGCTGATGCTTTTCTTTTGGTATACCAATCCCTGTATCAGCTACAGCTATTTCTAGCCAGCAATCCGTATCGACTGTACGCATAGCTGTTGTAAGACGATGGTCAGCTACTCGTTGAATAGATACTGTGACAGATCCCGATTCCGTAAATTTAAATGCATTTGATAAAAGATTTTTCACAATTTGCTGGAATCTCTTTTCATCTGTGTGAATGATGTCCGGTACATCTTGTGCTTTATTAATTTTTAATTGCACTTCTTTCTGTTCAGCAACGTGGCTGAAATTACGTTCAATTTGATCTGGAAGCTCACTCATATTCATCTCAGCAAGCAAGACATCTAGTTTTCCAGACTCTACTTTTGATAAATCCAAGATGTCGTTGATTAATGCCAACAAGTCTTTTCCTGAAGAATGGATAATACGAGCATATTCTTCTTCATCTTCAGATAGCGTTTTAGCCGCGTTTTCCTCAAGCATTTCAGACAGAATAAGAATGCTGTTAAGCGGTGTTCGAAGCTCGTGCGACATATTAGCAAGGAATTCAGATTTGTATTGAGAATTCAATTCCAGCTGATGCGCTTTTTCTTCTAAATCTTCTTTTGCAGCCTCTAATTCAAACGATTTTTCTTCTGCATCTTTTGTTCTTTCTTCTAGCTGTTCATTAATCATACGCAGCTCTTCAGACTGCATTTGCAGCTCTTCTGATTGTGTTTGAAGTTCTTCAGACTGAGCCTGGAGCTCTTCTGTCATCGCCTGAGATTCTTTTAATAGACGGGCAATTTCCATTCGTCTGATTACACCATTGATAGTGAGACCAAACGTTTCAATCACTTGACTAATAAGTTCTTGCTCTAAAACTGTAAATTCGTGCAGCGATGCCAGCTCGATAACTGCAATTACTTCATCTTCAAATAAGACGGGCACAATAAAAATACTCTTAGGTTTTACGTCTCCTAATCCTGAAGCAATGAGCTGGTACGTGTCAGGTACATCGTTTATGACAAGGGTTCTTTTTTCTAAAGCAGCTTGTCCAATAAGCCCTTGGCCTATCAAAAAGCTCTCTCTTCCCGCGTCGCCTTTTCTATCTGCAAAAGCAGCTTGTTTGACGAATAGATCTCCTTTATCATTTTCCTCTCGAACATAAAATGCTCCGAAAGAAGCTCCTGTCATTTCTGAAACCGTAAAGAGAAATTTTTCCGCAAGCTTGTCTACAGATGCTATACCTTGGTACATCGTTACAGCATGAGCAATGTTCGTTTGAAGCCAGTTTCGCTCTTCAATATTTTCTAACAACGCGTTCGTAGCTATCCCTAAATCTTTAATTTCATCATTAGATCGAACTTTAATTCTTCCTTTTAACTCGCCTTTTGAAGCCGTAATTCGTTTGATCGTTTGCGTAACTTCTTTAATCGTATTCACAATGGAATTGGACAAAACAATAGCGATAGCAAGTGAAACAAGCGTAACAAATAACAGCAAACCGTAAAGTCCAATTTTAATTTTTTGATTTTTCTCGTCTAACTCTGTTGCTCTTGTTTCAGTCGATTTTTTCTCTACATTTCTAAAAGAAGTAAACTGGCTGCGTATATCATCCATATACTGGCGCCCAGGATCTTTCTCAAAAAACTGCTGAAGCTCTTTTGTATTATTTTCTTTTTTAAATGCAATGGTCGGTTCACCAGCAGCTTCAATCCAGTCTTGAATGCTTCCTTTAATCTTCTCCAGTTTCTCCTGCTGATTTGGATTATTATTTAGAAGCTGATACAGCGCATTATAATCTTTTTCCCAACTTGATGCTGCACTGTTATAAGGCTCTAAGTAACTCGCTTCTCCTGTAATAATATAGCCCCTTTGTCCGGTTTCCATATCGAGCAGGTGTTTTTCAATTCGATTGGTCAGATCATGCACTTCAATATCATGATCAATGATAAAATTTCGTTCTTTTTGCAAAGATGAAATTTGACTGTTTAAAACAATAAATGCAATAAATAAACAGACAATAACAATTAAATATCCAATAATAATTTTGGATTTGATGCCAAACCTCGTTTTCTTTTCCATAATGTTCCTACTTTCATTCTAGATATTCTTCTAGAAGCATTCGAAAAACATGTTTATTTTTGCTGCTGTACCATTTTACGTTTGGTACACACTCTCCACTCCATTTTCCTTTGTTTGATAGGACTTCTCTCTTTTTCCTCTCAAGTTAACATTCCTATTATACACTCTATTTTTGCACAGAAAAATATTTATTGTGCAAGAGGTGAAGATTAATTTTCCAATTAGAAATTGTCGTTTTAAAAAGCCATATAAAAATAAGCTCATACCTTTAAAGGCATGAGCTTATCTCCTAATATATTTGTACACAATAAGGTAATGAAAAGTAATTTATGTTTTGGGGAATCACATAAATTATGACAACATAGGTATGCATAAATACTTACATGCGAGACGTAAAGCATTCATTAGTTAAATTGTACTTGGATAGTAGATAGCAATGCCACTTTTTTTAATTTAAATATGATTTTTAAATTTACATATCAGGTTAAAAAACTTTCATTTATTGAGATTTTACCGACCTTAATCCCTTAGAAAAACTGCAGATAAAAAGTTCTCTCACAAAAAAACCGTCTCTAAGTCAATAGTTTCACATAGTGGTAATTTTACAAATATCCTAGATTATTTCTAATCTCGTAAAAAAACAGATTCTTTTTTAGAATCTGTTTTTTATCAGTGTTTCACATCTCTTCAATTCACTTAATCTATCTCACTTTAAAAACTTAGGCCTTCGTATCTTCTTTATTTAATATCAGCCATTTGATTTTTCGATCTCGCTCTTTTCTTTCTTGTTCATCAACCAAATCATATTTCTTCAGCAAATGAAACATCTCGTTTAATGTTGTTTGCGAAGGGTTTCGTACGAGAAACTCATGAAATAACGAGCGAATATCTTCTGGCAGCCATTGTGACTGCGAGTTAAACTTTTGCTGTACATCTTCTACCGAGTGGCCTAAATTACATTTACCCATACCTTTTCCTCCCTTTTTATGTAACTGTTTTGCATTTTTTAGTCTTCTTTGCGTTTAAACGTACTTGGCATAACAACTGCCACAACTTCTCCGGTCGCAACAATGATGTCACTCGCGTATACTTCTGTTTTAACTCTCCATTTCTTCGGGTGAATTTCTTCAACCGTTCCTATTGCTTTTAATACTTCACCCTGTGGCGTTGGTTTTTTAAAATCTACATGGAGAGAACCGGTAACAAACCGAGGCGGCTCTGCTGAATCTCCTATTTCGTAGCCATTTTTACGATATAGAGCAAGAGATGCAGAGCCTGTTCCATGGCAATCAATCAGTGATGCAAGAAGTCCGCCATAGACAAATCCTGGTATGGCTGTATGTTCAGCCTTAGGTGTATAAAGGGTAATGGTTTTTTCTCCTAGCCATCCTGTCCGAAAATGATAGCCGTCCTGATTTAATCGGCCGCAGCCATAACACCATGCAAAATCATCCGGATATTCGTCTTGAATCGCTTTCACTACTTTTCCCATGGTTCACCACTCCTTTTTTCGGAATATTTTAACACATTTTCTCCTACAATCGTTAGAACTAAACGGACTATTTTCAGTCTTACATAATGAAAAATCATAGAAGAAAAGCCTCACTTAAAAAATAAGTGAGGCTTTATAGTTAAAATTCTTCATAAGCAGCGGGGTCTTGATTATTAAGCCTTCCATCCTCGCGGTTCAATTCTGAAATCATATTCATCTCAGTTTCATCTAAAGAAAATGAAAAAATGGATATGTTCTCAAGCTGCCGCTTGCGAGATGACGATTTTGGAATTGAAATCGCCCCTAGCTGATAATGCCATCGCAAAATTACTTGTGAAACTGTCTTATTATGATGGTCGGCAATTTGTTTAATTGTTTCATTTTCTAAAACAGCACTTGCACGCCCTAGTGGACTCCAAGATTCAATTTGAATGTTTTTCTCCTGATACCAATTTCGATATTGATGTTGATTAAAAAAAGGATGCAGTTCTATTTGATTGATACTTGGTAAAATGCCGGTCTCTTTTTCCAAGCGCTCAATATGCTCAGGAAGAAAATTACAAACACCAATTGAACGGATTAAGCCCCAGCGCTTCGCATCAATCAATGCTTGCCAAGCTTCTACATAATGATCTTGTTTAGGATTAGGCCAATGAATAAGATACAAATCGTAATAGTCTAAATTCGCGCGATATAAAGATTCTTGGATAGTAGGAATTGCTTTGTCATACGTATGGTATCGCCCTGGGAGTTTAGACGTAACAAATAGTTCTTGTCTAGAAACCGGTGTTCTTCGAAGAGCTTGACCCACGGTGCCTTCATTTTCGTAATTATAAGCCGTATCAATTAGACGATACCCTACATCAATCGCACTCATTATAGCGTTGACTCCTTCATTTCCGTTAAGCTTATATGTACCAAAACCTATAGCAGGCAAGGTTACCCCGTCATTAAGGGTTATTTCAGGAATTACTTTACTCATTATTATCCACTCCTTTCGATCATGCCTTAAGGTTAGCATATATTATCCAATACTTGAATAAATTTGCACCTTCCCTTTTTTAAAAAGAGCAGTGCTTTCAACAAGTCAAAAAAGTGATTACGGAGAAACCTCCGTTTTAAACTCATTAACTTCGCACTTTTCTGTTTCTTTCTTGTTTTTAGTTAACGTAAAGAAAGCTACAAAACCTAAAAGTGCCGTACTAAATAAAATGGCAGCCATCGGAATCGCTGTTGTTTCGTTAATACCTACTAAAGGAGAAACAATTGATCCTAAAGTTAGTGGAAGCATCCCTAATACGGCACTCGCACTTCCCGCTCTATGTCCTTGATTTTTCATTGCCAATGTCACCGAGCCTGTGATCGTCATTCCTATAGAGATCATGTAAATAAAAATGGGAATTACAAGCGTAGCAAGCGGCCCTTTAAGCATGGTCATGATAAGAAGTACGCTAGTAGCACTTACAGCCGTAATCACGGCAATGCGAAGCAGGCTTCTTTCATGAAGAATTCCGCTAAAGCGCCCAATAATAAAGCTTCCAGTCACAATGGCCAAGCCGTTAATGCCAAACAAAATGCTAAAAACTTGCGGAGAAACATGGTAGATCCCTTGATAGACAAATGGAGTGCCTGATACATAAGCAAAGCTTCCTCCGTGGACCAGTCCGACAATTAAGGCATACCCAATAAAAGAACGGTCTTGTAATAAACTGCCCATCGTGCGAATGGAATGACCAATTGAACTTGGCGTTCTATTTTCAATTGGCAAAGTTTCTTTTAAACGCATTGAAATTGTTAAAACAATTAAAAGGCCTATTAAGCTTAAAAACAAGAAAATAGTATGCCAGCTTGCAAAAGGAAGAAGTAAAATAGCACCTCCGGCCATTGGTGCTATCATTGGTGCAAAGGCATTAATAACCATTAACAGAGCAAAAAACTTCGTAAGCTCTCTTCCACTAAAAACGTCTCTGACAATCGCGCGAGAAAGAACAACTCCTGCCGAAGCGGTAAACCCTTGTAAAAAGCGTGCGATGACTAAAGCTGTAATAGTAGGAGCCAAAGCACAGAGCAATGACGATATCATAAATAAAGAGATGGAAATGAGTAAAGGTCGTTTTCGTCCCTTCGCATCACTGATTGGACCGATCACGATTTGACCAATGGCAAGGCCTAGTAAACACGATGTTAAACTAAGCTGTACAAGTGAAGCTCGCGCATCTAAATGATCAGCAATAGCAGGGAAACTTGGCAAATACATATCGATATTAAGCGGACCTAATATCGCAAGCGTGCTGAGGAGAAACGCCAATCCTAGACGTTTTTTTCCAGTTGGATTATGAAGCATAATAGCAGAGCACCTTCCTTACCTAAATATTGTATTTTTACAGATAACACTTAGTCTATTGAAAGGCATCTCTTCTGTCTAGGACATTTGTCTAAAGATGTAGGTAAAGTTCCACTCGCAAAAAAAGATCTATGAGTGATGACATGCAGTTGATATTCAAAAAACAACGCTTGAAATATCCTTAAGATACTTCAAGCGTTGTTTGAGCGTTTGTTATATACTATCTAATGCCTGCTGTAAATCTCTCATAATATCTTCCCATGCTTCCAGCCCAACTGATAAGCGAAGGAGTTCATTTGAGATTCCCATTTCTTTTCGAGCTTCTTCCGGCACGACTGCGTGCGTCATCGAGGCAGGATGCTGAATAAGTGTTTCAGCATCTCCAAGACTCACCGCAATGGAAATGAGCTTAAGCTGATTAACCACTTTTACGGTTTCTTCATAACCGCCTTCCACTTCAAAAGAGAGAAGCCCCCCTCCCTTTTTCATTTGCTTTTGCATGAGAGAATAAGCAGTGCTCTTTTTATCACCTGGATAATAAACGGCTTTCACCTTGGGGTGGAGACTTAATTGTTTTGCGATGTGTTCAGCATTTTCACAGTGACGATCCATCCGAACGGCCAGTGTTTTTAACCCGCGAAGTAACAGCCACGCATCAAACGGGGAAAGAATGCCTCCGATATCTTTTTGCGTCGTTTTGCGCAGTACGGAAATAACCTCTTTGTTCCCTACTACAATTCCTGCAACAACATCTCCGTGTCCACTAATAAATTTTGTTGCGCTATGAATGACTAAGTCGCATCCAAGCTTCAGCGGCTGCTGCAAATAAGGAGTTGAAAAGGTATTGTCTACTACCACAGGAATTCCTTTTTGTTTGGCGATAGAAGCAACTAACTCTAAATCTACTAAAGTCATAGTCGGGTTAATCGGTGTTTCAATATAAATACATGCTGTATCTTTTCTGATAGCAGCAAGAATTTCTTCTTCAGTTTCCAAGTTGGAGAAAGAATGATGGATTTGATATTTTTCCTCAAGCATTTCTAAGAGACCAAACGTGCATCCATACACTCCTTTAGAACACAAAATATGATCGCCTGCTTTTGTAAGTCCAATCAATACAGCCGATACTGCAGCCATTCCCGATCCAAATGCCAAAGCTGCTTCTCCTTCTTCAAGCTGTGCCATACGCTCTTCTAAAATGGTGACCGTTGGATTCGATAACCGGGAATATACATAACCATCTTCTGCTCCGCTAAATCGGTTTGCACCTTGTTCTAGAGATGAGAATGTAAATGTAGACGTTTGATAAATAGGCGGAGCTAAGCTATCAAAATGATGTTTTGATTCATACCCTGCGTGAATGGCTTTTGTTTCAAACTGATATTTCTCTTTTTCGTTCATACGGCTTCCCCCTTATGCACACAAGCACTATGTCATTTTTTTAAAAATGTAAGCGTTTTCTTTTATTATATTTCTCTTTTCTTTTTTCGTTCCCTGCCTACTTGCTTAGATAATTCCATCCTAGAAAAAGAAGCGACATGCACCCTGCACCTCGCTTTACTTTATCATTTGTTTAATTAGTGCTGAATTACGTTTTTTGAATACTTCATTATGAGAAGAAACCATAGCCGCCTTAGCAGCGGAGGGCTGAACGAATTTTTTTGCTTTGTTTACGGCATTAGCAGCGTCTTGAAAAGCACCTGTAATCAAATGGACTTTTCCTTCGTGCATGAGAATATCTCCCGCTGCATACACGCCTTCTACAGACGTTTCGCTTGCTGCATTACCTGCAATGTAATAGTCATCAATAGTTTTGATATGTAGTTCACTGCCCTTTAACAGCTCTGTGTCTCTTTCATAGCCGTGATTAATAATAACTTCGTCAATCGGCAAGTAAGCAATTTCACCGGTTTGATGATTAGTCAGTTCAACTTTTTCTATAAATTCATGCGTAGCATCAGCCACTAATTTTGTAATAGATGTATTAAGCAGACACTGCGCTGAACTGTTCGTTAATTGCCTCACTTGTGCTTCATGACCATTTAGTTCGCTGTTTCGGTACGTAATATACACTTTTTTAGCAACGGGCTCTAGCTCATTTGCCCAATCAATGGCTGAATTGCCTCCGCCGGAAACAATCACCGTTTTATTTTTAAAATGCTGCAGAGATTTAACTGTATAGTTTAAGTTTGTTACTTCAAATCGTTCTGCTCCTTCAATTTTGAGCTTTTGCGGGTTTAAAATACCTCCTCCGACAGCAAGGATAATAGTTTTAGAGTAATGATGTTCACCTGAAGAACTCGTTAGCTGGAAAATACCATCTTCTAAGCGAGAAATTAATTCAATCTTCTCATTTAAAACAACAGTTGGATCAAACGTCAGCCCTTGTTCAACAAGCTGTTCAATAAGCTTTGCACCAGCCACAGGAGTTTGTCCGCCCACATCCCAAATCATTTTTTCAGGATAAACGTGAAGCTTCCCGCCTAGCTTTGGCTGGTATTCAATCAGCTTTGTTTTCATTTCTCTTAGTCCACTGTAAAAGGCCGAGTAAAGGCCAGCCGGTCCCCCGCCGATAATTGTCACATCAAAAAGTTCATGTTGTGTCATGCACGTTCACTCCTTATAATCAACCGTTATTGATTATCATTCTCATTTAAATATACATCTTCTTCAACGTTTTGACAATAAAAATAACTATTGACATACGAAAACGTTCGAATTATAGTATGTAAAGAAAACGATATTGATAATCATTATCATATATTTGTTGTATTAAACATAAACGGAGGTTCAGATATGGTTCGCCTATATACAGAAGAATTACATATTAGTTATGGTGAACGTCTAATAGTAAAAGATTTAAGCGTTAACATTCCAGACAAAAAGATTACAACGATTATTGGTTCCAACGGATGCGGCAAATCAACGCTTTTAAAAGCCATTACCCGCATTATTTCTCATCAATCTGGTTCCGTTATTTTAGATGGGGAAAACATTTCAAAAGAACATACAAAATCACTCGCTAAAAAAATGGCCATTCTCCCTCAAACACCGGAAAGTGCGAGTGGGTTGACTGTTGGCGAGCTCGTGTCTTATGGGCGCTTTCCCTATCAAAAAGGGTTTGGGCGTCTATCAAAAGAAGACTATCAAACGATTGACTGGGCGCTTGAAGTCACCGGCATAAAAGACTACAAGTTTCGTCTCGTTGACTCTCTTTCAGGCGGTCAGCGTCAGCGAGTGTGGATTGCAATGGCTTTAGCTCAAGAAACCGATATTATATTCCTCGACGAGCCAACTACCTACTTAGATATGGCCCATCAGTTAGAAGTTCTTGAGCTGCTTCAAAAACTAAACAAAGAGCAAGAACGTACAGTTGTAATGGTTCTTCATGATTTGAACCAAGCCGCTCGCTTCGCTGATTATGTTATCGCTTTGAAAGATGGCGAAATTGTCAAAGCCGGAAATTGCGAAGAAGTGATCACACATGACGTTCTAAAAAAAGTGTTTCATATCGATGCTGAAATTGGACGAGATCCGAGAACAAATAAACCGATGTGTATCACGTATAATTTATTAAGAGGAGATAACTAAATGAAAAAACTACTACTTCCCTTCATGCTCATATTCGTACTACTTATCAGTGCCTGCGGCAACGGTTCAACTGAAAGCAAAAACGATTCTAGTAAAAGAAACAGCGAATCCAAGACGATTACATATCAATCTGAAGACGGCCCTGTAAAAGTTCCGGCTAATCCGAAACGTGTTGTTGTATTAGGTTCCTATGCAGGTAACGTACTTTCTTTAGGTGTTAACATTGTCGGAGTGGACTCATGGTCTAAAATGAATCCCCGCTTTGAAAAAAAATTAAAAGGCGTTGAAGAAGTATCAGACGAAAATTTAGAAAAGATCATTGAATTAAAGCCTGACTTAATTATTGGCTTATCCAATACAAAAAACATTGATAAATTGAAAAAAATTGCCCCTACTGTGACGTATACATACAATAAAGTAGATTACCTTACTCAGCATGTAGAAATCGGAAAGCTATTAAATAAAGAAAAAGAAGCACAATCATGGGTAGACGACTTTAAAAAGCGTGCGGCAAAAGCTGGATCTGACATCAAAGCTAAAATTGGCGAAGATACCACGGTTTCGGTTATTGAGAACTTTGACAAGCAGCTTTATGTGTTTGGCGATAACTGGGGACGCGGAACTGAAATTCTTTATCAAGAAATGAAATTAAAGATGCCGGAGAAAGTAAAGGAAATGGCTTTGAAAGATGGGTACTATGCGATTTCACCGGAGGTTCTTCCTGAATATGCCGGAGATTATTTAATCTTTAGCAAAAACCAAGATGGAGATACATCATTTGAGAAAACAAATACGTACAAAAATATTCCTGCTGTAAAGAATAATCACGTATTTGAAGCGAATGCAAAAGAATTTTATTTTAATGATCCAATCACATTAGATTATCAATTAGATTTCTTTACTCAAAAATTTCTTGGTAAGTAATTCATTCAAGAGGAATTCTTTTTAGAATTCCTCTTGCTTTGTTTTACTAAATTTATTCTTACATGAAAAGATGGGTGTTATATGAAAAAAGACAATCAGCGTTTCATTCCTTTTTTATATAAATTAATAGGTATGCTGCTCGTATTTATCACAATGTTTGTTCTTTCAATGGTTTTTGGCGCTGCTGACATATCTATAAAAGATGTGTGGTTAGCACTTTCATCAAACACTGTAAACGAACAAATTTCGATCATCCGGGATATTCGTTTACCTCGTGAAATCGCCGCTGTTTTTGTCGGTGCTGCTTTATCGGTATCAGGAGCAATTATGCAAGGTATGACAAGAAACCCTCTTGCAGATCCAGGACTCTTAGGCTTAACTTCTGGCGCAAATGCAGCTTTAGCTGTGACAATTGCCTTTATCCCTTCTACAAATTACTTAGGTATTACCGTTGCTTGCTTTATCGGAGCTGCAGTTGGAGCAATCCTGGTGTTTGGGATTGCTGCTATAAAAAGAGGCGGTTTTTCTCCGCTTCGAATTGTACTAGCCGGGGCTGCCGTTTCAGCATTTCTTTATGCGATTGGAGAAGGCGTCGGTATTTATTTTAAAATTTCAAAAGATGTATCAATGTGGACAGCTGGCGGAATTGTAGGCACTTCTTGGGAACAGCTTCAAATCATTGTTCCTTTTATTGTTGGAGGTATATTCATTGCCCTTTTGCTTTCTCGGCAGCTTACTATTTTAAGCTTAAATGAAGAAGTCGCTGTAGGATTAGGGCAGCAAACGACCAAAGTCAAAACCATTTTATTTATTGTCATGATTCTTCTTGCCGGCGCTTCTGTCGCCCTGGTCGGAAACATGGTATTTATCGGCTTGATGATTCCTCATATTGTACGAGGAGTAGTAGGAACCGACTATCGTTATATTATCCCTATGTCCGCTATCACTGGCGCAGCGTTCATGCTGCTGGCGGATACATTGGCCCGAACAGTAAGTGCTCCTTATGAAACACCAATAGCAGCAATTGTATCGATGATTGGTTTACCTTTCTTTTTAGTCATTGTTCGTAAAGGAGGAAAAGCATTCTCATGATTCACCCAGCGCTTATTAGAAAACAACGAATAATTATGACGCTGCTCACTGCGCTGATTCTTGGAACGATTGTGATAGGAATGGGGCTCGGTGATGCACCGCTTGCTTATAATAAAGTGTTTCCTACTCTTTTTGGCAAAGGGAATTTTACAGATGAGTTCGTCCTTTTTTCAGTTCGACTTCCGCGAATTCTCATTACCCTTTTAGCCGGGATGGCTCTTGCTTTGTCAGGGGCTATCTTACAAGGTGTTACGCGCAATGATTTAGCGGAACCTGGAATTATAGGAATTAATTCAGGGGCAGGTGTCGCAATTGCTGTATTCTTTTTATTTTTCCCAATTGAAGCTGGCTCTTTCGTCTATGCCCTTCCGTTAGTAGGATTCATTGGCGCCTTATTTACAGCTGGTCTTATCTACCTTTGTGCATATAGTAAAAGCCAAGGGCTGCAGCCTGTAAAGCTTATTTTAACAGGCGTAGGTTTTTCCATGGCTCTTTCTGGAATGATGGTTGTGGTTATGTCATCAGCTGATCGTGCCAAAGTTGATTTTATTGCTAAATGGATTGCAGGAAACATTTGGGGAACAGACTGGCCTTTTATATGGGCTCTTCTACCTTGGCTTCTTGTATTAATTCCTTTTATATTGTATAAAGCGAATTCATTAAATATTTTTAACTTAAATGAAGCTGCAGCTATTGGAGTAGGTATCTCTATGGAGAAAGAGCGTGTAACATTGCTTCTAGCCGCGGTTGCATTAGCGGCAGCCGCAGTTTCAGTTACAGGCGGCGTGGCTTTCATTGGGCTTCTTGCTCCTCATATTGCCAAAGGCTTAGTCGGACCGAGAAACCAGCTTTTTATTCCCGTTGCCATTTTACTTGGCGGCTGGCTCTTGCTGATTGCAGATACAATAGGACATAACATTGCCGATCCTAACGGTGTACCAGCAGGAATTATTTCCGCCGTAATCGGTGCTCCTTACTTTGTTTATTTACTTTTGAAAAAATAATAAACGAGGCTGAGAAATAACAACATCAATCCAATCTAAAGACAAACCAATTGAATGTATGAGCTGAACCGCTCGTTACACCATAACAAAAAAAACGAACCGCTAATCAAACATTTCGATTAGTGGTTCGTTTTTTACTTGGGCTAAAATACTTTTATCTCAGCTTTAGTTTTGCTTTTTTTGTCTTTCATCTGCAGCGTTCGCTCTAGCCTGTGCTTCTAAGTCCTCTTGGTCTGCTAATTCACGAGAAAACTCTTCGTCTACTCCATCTGCTTTAGATACAGGATAATCCGCTACCTTTTTTAATTGTTTTTTCAACTCTTTTTCATTCATTATGAACACTCCTTTATTCTAGACTGTTACTAGTATGCGTTTGTCGTTTCTGCACTATGTGGAGAAAGAAGGAATTTTACCAATAAGACCGAAGGCATACGTAATAAGAAAAAGAAAGGATGTTTTATATGATCATCATTATTACGCTCTCTATTATCATTGTATTTGTTATTTTACTGCTGTGCGTAGTTATCACTTCGAAAGCTTATGATTACAAACATACGGTAGATCCGCTTACAAAAAAACAAGACGAAAAAAAGTAGGTGCGCTCGTTTCACACCTACTTTTTGTATTACCCTTGCAGTGTTTTTAAATCATGATCGCTCAATTGAAATGCTTGCTTAATTTTGTCTTCCAAGTTTTTTGTTACTCTTCGCTTCCCCACTTCAACCAGTGCAATTAAAGAAAAACTGCAGTTTACTGCTTGAGCGAAGTTTCGCTGATTCATATTGTAGTTTTTCCGAATGTTTTTTACCGTTTCTTTATTCATTTCCACTCACTCCGCTTAACTCAATATACTTTTTTCTACTCAAGTTCAAGTCACATGTTCATCTAGCTGTCGACAGAGCGTGAGAAATTGCTGCTGTTCTTCTTCTTTATAGCAAGCAAACAGTTTTTTAACCCCTTGCTGCATGTCTTTCTCAGCAGCTTGAATCACTTGTTTCCCTTTGTTTGTAAGCTCGACCATAACTTTACGCCGATCTCTTTTTGAATGGTAGCGCTCCACGAGATTCAGTTCATACAAACGTGTAATCGATGCTGTAATAACGCTTGGGCTCGCCTTTATCTCGTCTGCCACTTTGGTGACAGGCATTGTATCTGCACGTTCAACAATCAGTAAAATATGATATTGAAAAGGGGTAATTCCGTAATGCTGTAAAAGGCTTTTTACATTTGTCATTACTTTTTTGTTTAAAGATATTGAAATTCTTTGAATTTCTTCACCAAATATCAATGGATCCATCCGCCTCACTGCCCCTTTCTCTCCAACATTTTTATGATGAACTTTAGATTTCTATAGCTCCTTATGAATTTATACTTTTTGGAGCTGGAAGCATACGAATATCTTCCTCTTGAGCTTTTGATTTCTTTTCTTCGACTACTTTATCTTTACGTACGTCACGAAGGAAGAAACTTAAAATTAAACCAATAACAGAAATTGCTGTTGCCCAGTAAAAGGCATCGTTAATACCTTGAATCGTACCTTGCTGCGTCATTTTTCCAGATAAAACCTTCAGCGCTTGCTGCTGAGCCTGATCTTGTGATAAATGCAAAGTAGCAGCTACTTTTTGGACAAATAAATGAAAGCTGTTCATAAAGAATGGATCAGACGTATTCATAGAACTGCTGATTTCATTTACATGATACGTTGTACGGTTCGTAAAAATGGTCGTCATTAAACTAATACCAATTGAACCACTTACTTGACGAAGCGTATTAGACATTGATGTTCCGTGACTGCTTAGTCGCTGCGGAAGCTGATTCAAACCCGCTGTCATAATTGGCATCATTAACAGTGACATACCGAACGAGCGGATAATATAAATCGCTAAAATATGATTAAACGGTGTATCCATCGTCAGCTTCGTAAATTCAAACGTTGAAATAGATGTAATGAGCATACCAACGATTGCTAGCGGACGAGGTCCCACCTTATCAAACAATGTACCTGAAATCGGCGACATAACCAGCATAACAAGTGCGCCAGGAAGCAAGAGCAGTCCTGAATCAAAAGCAGAATATCCGCGGATATTTTGCAAGTAAATTGGAAGCAAGAACATACCTGCGTACATACTGATTGTAATCGCAATACTAATAATATTTGATAGAGAAAAAATATTATATTTAAACACACGCATATCCAATAGCGGCTTTTCAGATTTAATTTGTTGAAGAACAAATATAATTAAAAGAACTGCCCCGCCAATGATTGTAGAAAGAACAACTGAATCCGTCCAGCCGTCATTTCCAGCTTCACTGAATCCATAAAGCAATAATCCCATACCTGCAAGTGATGTCACAACAGAAGGCATGTGAACTTTTACATCCTTTGGAGGCTGAATGTCTTTTAATTGAAAGAAAGCAATAATTAATACAATGGCACCTAATGGCACCATGCCGTTAAAAAGGATGTGCCAATCATAGTTTTGAATAACCCATCCAGATAACGTTGGTCCAATAGCCGGTGCGAACATCATGGCTAAACCAAAAATCCCCATCCCTTTTCCTCGCATGTGAGGAGGAAAAATAAACACAATAATGGTCATAACAAGAGGCGACAAGACACCTCCGCCAATAGCTTGAATTAAACGGCCGGTAAGCATAATCGAAAACGTAGGTGCAATTCCACAAATCAATGACCCTACTGTAAAACAAACCATTGCAAATAAGAACAAGCGACGCACACCAAATCGTTCAATTAAAAAAGCTGAAAGCGGAATTAATGCCCCGTTCACAAGCATATATCCCGTTAACAACCACTGAGCTGTATTTGCCGTTACGCCAAACTCAGTAATCAAATGCGGGATGGCTACGTTCAGTAACGTTTGGTTTAATATCGCAAGAAACAAACCAAGCATTAACACAATCAATAGCGGAATATGCTTTTTGATGGATCCATCACTTGTGTTCTCTATACTGGCTGTCATCATATTTCCTCCCTTCTTAAACTTTTGTAGTATGAATTAGTCTTTTGAAATTTTTACTTCAGCGTTCATTCCTGGTAACACATGCTCTGAATAATTCGAAATAGAAATTTTCACAGGAACCGTTTGAGATACTTTTGTGTAGTTTCCATCCGAGCTTGAGTTCGATGTTAAAGATGAAAGTGAATTGGTTGCATATCCCACTTCTTCAACTTTACCGTCAATTTTTGTACTGCTATCTCCGTCTACCGTTACATCTACATCGTTGCCTTCTTTAATATCCTTAAGCTGATCCTCTTTGATATTCGCTACGATAAATAGATCTTTCATATCTACTTCCGTTGCAATTTGCTGTCCAGCTTGAACCATTTGATTTTCTTTTACGTTTGTTTGAATAATTTTTCCATCGGCTGGTACTTTAGCAGCTACAGACCCTTTTTCAGCTTGTATTTTAGCAATTTCAGCATCTTTTGATACATCATTTCCTTCTTCTACTGTCCAGCTTGCTACTTTACCTGCTGCAGGTGCAACTACATTGTATACATCTCCAGATACTTTAGCGTTATCCGTTGTAATATAGTTCGATTTTTGAACGTAATAATATCCTCCTCCAATTAATAAAGCTAAAATAACGATAATTCCAATAAAATTTGTTACCATTAAGCGACTTCTAGACATTCATTACTCCTCCTTAATACTTCATTAATAAAATTACTTTTTTATATAGCTTTTTCATAAAGGTATTATCCCCATCTATTATGAGATATGTTTCTTTATAATCATCTATTTGGTTAACTACCTAAATAACTTTATCATAAAGATATTTTTTCGTAAAGATATTAATTTAAAAATAATAATGATGGTTAAAGATAATCATTGCCATCCTTTACAATTGTTTCATTTTATTTTAGAGTTAGTTTATATATGTCCGTAGTGTACAAGGAGATGGAAGCTAGCATGGATAACAATTTAGATTCAAAAATTGAACACCTTTATCAAATTAACACATCTTTTTTTCAATATATGCGACATTTAGTCGAAGAAACATTAAAAACACAGCCTTATCACTTAACACCCACTAAATTTTATATCTTAAACTACATTGCCAGCGGCACAAAGTATATGGTAGCAGATATTTCAAATAAACTTCACTTAACCTCGGGCGCTACAACTAGCTTATTAAATCAATTGGAAGAAGAATCTCTCATTCAGCGCGTGCGAGACGAAAAAGACCGGAGAGTCGTATGGGTTTCACTGACCGATGAATCAAAGAAACTTGTTTTAATGATTACAGAGAAGCGAAATGGATTTTTAAAAGATATGCTAGCAGCTCTAACTGTAGAAGAACAGGAAGAATATTTTCGCTTATTAAATAAAATGGATGCCCTTTTAAGTGATAAATATGGATTTTCATATTAGATTATCCAAAAGAGCTCCGCTTCAATTCGAAGCGGAGCTCTTCGCTATTTTAGAAAGCAGAACTCATTAACGCACCTGCTTTGTCAGGAAAATCGATAAAAGGATTTCGGTTGCCTTGCAACTCAAAGATTGCTGCATTGCGATGTTTTTCATAAAGTGAAACAGTAAATTCTTCATGCCATTTTAGTAAAAGAGGAAGATCTACTCGCGAAGAGTCAATTTTATTATGATAGCGAATTAAAAAATAAAGCGTAGCCCGAGCCACAATTCCTTTGCCATATTCAGGTTCAAACTTACCTTTTTCTGCTTTGCCACATCCTTCTTTCACATCTGATTGCTTTACTTCCGGCGTATAATCCGGGAAGTCAATATAAGAAGAATTACCTCTTCTACTGTTACAAGAAGGTTCACACGCAAATAAATGATGCAGGTCGCCTCTCATAGGCTCTTGTTTCCCAAACCAAGATTGCGGGACAACGTGCTCACAGTTTAGCAGTATATCATTGCTTGAAAAAGATGATTTACTAAGCGCCTGAAGTTGATCAATATCTTGCTGTATAGTTTCTAACGGATCCATCCCTTTCCCTGAGTATAGACTTTTCAGCTCCCCATTCTCCTGTAGATCCACCCATGGATATACATATTTATGGGGCGAATAACTTAGCAAATGCTGATGTGTTTCCGTTAACAAAGTTTGCATGGCTTCTCTTTCAAAGAGCGTATCTTGATAATAAAGATTTTTATTTTCTTCATCCGTCTTTTCATCATAATAACTTCGATTGTTTACGTATTCGTGATAAAGAGCTTTTGCCTGCTGCTTTTCCATCATTAACATATCTAAACTGCTTCTCAACCGATCACCTCTGAAGTCATTTGACGTTGAATTTCACGCAACAGCTTTTCAACGACGGTCAAGTGCACAAATCCGTTTCCTACTTCTCTTGGTGATTCATTTAATGGAAGTGTTCTTCTGATTAACTGTGCATAAAGCTCTGGTTCCGTAAGTGTCCTTCCAAACGTTTCATTTGAAAGAACTTTTATCAATGCTAAGGCCCCTGCTACGTGAGGTGTTGCCATAGAGGTTCCGCTCAGTGCGGCATACTTTCCGTTCAAGTAAGTTGATACAATCTTCTCTCCCGGAGCCACTACATCTACTTCGTTGTTTGAGTTAGAAAATACCGAAGATCGTTTCTCTAAATCAACAGCTCCTACGCTAATCACTTCATTATATGACCCTGGGTACGCAAACTCATCTGTGGAGCCTTCTCCATCTCCTTCATTTCCGGCTGCGCAGACAACTAAAATATTCTGTTCAACAGCATCTTGAATCGCTCCATGTAGCTCAGGTACATCGGCCGGACCTCCAAGCGACATCGAAATGATATCTACTTTTTGCTTAATGGCGTAGGTAATACCTTCAATAATCCACTCATATTGACCTGAACCATTTTCATCAAGTACTTTCAGAATAAGTAAATTCACTTCGGGAGCCACTCCTACAACACCTGTACCATTATGAGCTGCTGCAATTGTGCCTGCTACGTGAGTACCGTGACCATTATAATCTTGAAAAATATCTGGATTTTGTTGATCATCGTGTGTGAAATTTCTTCCTCCAATAATTCGTTCCTGCAAATCTGGATGTGTAACATCACAGCCAGTATCCAAAACTGCTATGGTTATTCCCCGTCCCTTTGTTTGCTTCCATACTTGCTCTGCTCCAATTAGAGCGACTCCTTCTGGGACTTCATTAAATTGATTCCATTGTTCAACTACTTGAAATGGGATAATGCGCACTTTTCTCTTCATTCAGATTCCCCCTGCAGGATTAAATGGAAGCTAGTTCATGGTGGGATCACTTTTAATCGCTTATTTTTGGAGCTTACTCATCGAGGTTTGTTGCTTCTAAACTTATTATAACATAAAAACAGAACACATGTTTGTGTTTTTGTAAATTTTTTTGCAAATAAACAAAAAGCAGAGGCGGAATTTCCGCCTCTGCTTTTTGTTTATTGTTGGTTTTTAGAGGAATCAGGAACGGCACATTGCCCATCTGCACAAAAGGCATCATCTGCGCCTTCTGGAGAAAGACTCTTCAAAGTGGGAGTCGGATTTTCTTCTTCCCATACTTGTTGGAGAGCCCCTACGAATGTTTCGACTGGCTGTGCACCTGAAATCGCATATTTTTGATTAACAACAAAATATGGAACACCGCTAATACCATATTGCTGAGCCGTTGCTTCATCACTGCGCACTTCATTTGCATATGCGTTTTTATCCGTAAGAATTTGACGTGCTTCTTCTCGGTCAAGACCGGCATCTTCTGCAACAGCAACCAGCGTCTCTTCTTCACCTAAATGTTTTGACTCAGTAAAATATGCATAAAGAAGCTTTTCTGTCATGGCTGCTTCTTTTCCTTGAGCTTTTGCAAATTTAGCTAAACGATGAGCGTCAAATGTATTAGTTGGCTTCATATCGTCAAAATTAAAGGATAATCCCACACCAGCTGCCTGCTGTCCGATACCTTCATTTGCTTGCTTTGCTTGTTCAATGGTCATTCCATACTTAGCAGCAAGAGCTTCATTAATCGTTTTACCAGTATTAACTGGGGCATTTGGATCTAGCTCGAAGCTTTTAAATTCAACCTGCACATCATCTTTGTGTGCAAATTGCTGAAGCGCTTGCTCTAATCGACGCTTTCCAATATAACAAAAAGGACAGACAAAATCTGACCAAACTTCTATTTTCATCGTGACACCTCTTCAATTCAAGATAATTCTTATCGTAGCATACCTTTGAAGAATTTCCATCATAACTTGCTCAAACAAAGCAAAAACACGGTGTTGATTTACATACTAAGTGTATTCAATCAACACGGTGTTTTTATCTCACTTATTTTAAATTCATTGCTTTTAGAAGAGCATCATGTAAATACGTATTTTCATATTAGCTAATTAATGCTTGGGGGAACTTCAAGCCAGCCTTTTTTGATCATAATTTCTGTTGCTTCGCTTGCATATTGAAACGCATCTTCTCCTATCAGCATCATTTTAGCTACAATATCTCTTCTAAAACTAAAGGCTGCTCCAAATGCCTGACTTCCAATACTAAAATTACTAAGTAAAATATCGCATGTCAGCATCAAACGATCAGAAAAAGCAGGCGTCTCAGAAGTCGTTATGCTTCCTGTTGAGGCAACAGAAGGTGAAATATCGTCTTGTATAATTACTTCTTCTAGACGCGTAATAATCTTTTTACTGAGCTCTTTTCCTTTCAAAAAATGCTTTTTGACTTCAGTATCTTTAGCCGTTTGAGAAAAAGCCTTCATTAACTTCATCCCGACAATGTTTGTTTCGACCCCATGATAAAGCTGAGCTAGCTCCATCGTATTTAATACTCTTTTATCCGCAAATACATTTAAGCCGCTTAGATATTTTCTATCCGAAACAAACTCAACGCTAGTTGGCATCGGAATATAGGGTGGGCGTGATAAAATCCCTTTTTTCAGTAAATACTGCGTACAGGAATCGTAGCAACCTTGCGTAATCTTTGTTAAATCTTGATAAAATTTCACCACATCTTCTCTGTAGGCCTTACCTAAACTTAATGTATACATCCCCATACTAATTTCTTTAATAACACGAAGAAACATAATATCAAATCCATTAGTAAATAGTTTTGGAGCCTGTACGTTTACGTCTTGAGATGAAAGCCCCGTTGGCACTACGGCTCCTTCTTTTTCAAATATTGTTTTTATCTTTCGTATGTATATAATAAGCTGTTCACGCAAGTCCGTCATGATTGTTTTAGCATCTTCATCGTCTGCATGTTCAATCATATAATCCAACAAGCAAATGATTAACGTTTTCTGCTGATATGTCATCCACAGCGTTCCAATTTCACTTGAGGTAATACTAGGTTTATCAGGCACTGTTACTTCCCTCCGCTTCTTCAGCTTTGTTGAGTGCTTTTATCTCTCAAAAGAGAACATACTCATTGTACGTTTACTTATCATTATGCTATCCAACATTCTTTTTTTTATTTAACCCGCTGACCTATAGCTTTTGAGCAACAAAAAAACAGCTCCGCACTTACAGAACTGTTTTTTATCTTAACGAAACGAGTACTCAACACCTGTTAAGTCCTCAGATACGCTCCATAGTTTTTCCGCTACGTCCGGTTTAAATAAAACGTCTCCCATCATATCTTTTACAGGATATCCTTTTTTAGCATCTTTTCCGTCTGGCCCAATATATGTACCGCCTTCTATTGGTTCAGTAGCTGCATAAAGAGTAGGCAGCGCGCCCATTTCTGCAGATTGACTAAATAGCTTGACTAAAAATTTCAACAAGCCGTTTGGTTCTTTACCTGAACCGCGTGATAATAGGTTTGTATTAGAAATACCTGGATGTACAGCGGCACTAATTGTCGTTGATCCGGCTGCTTCTAAGCGAGTTTGCAATTCTTTGGCAAACAATAGGTTGGCGAGTTTGCTTTGTCTATAGAACTTCATTGGACTGTAGCCTTTTTCTCCGTCTAGATTATCAAAATAGATTTCTCCAGAATTAGCGGCTATACTGCTTACCGTTACGACACGTGAATGTGGAGTGGCCATTAGTAAAGGAAGCAGCAAACCCGTAAGTGCAAAATGCCCTAAATGATTACAGCCAAACTGCAGTTCAAATCCGTCTTTCGTTTTGCTGTGAGGCGGCACCATCACGCCTGCATTATTAATGAGAAGATCCAAAGACAAGTATTGTTGAAGAAATTGATTGGCAAAATCCCGAATAGAGCTCAAGTCACTGAGATCTAATGACATAATAGTCACTTTAGCATTCCCGTTATCTGCTTTAATTCTCTTCTTAGCTTCTTTCCCTTTTTCCTCATTACGCACAGCAAGAATGATTTCTGCTCCGCGAGCTGCTAGAGCCTTTGCAGCTTCAAAGCCAATACCACTGTTTCCTCCCGTTATAAGGGCTGTTTTTCCCGTTATATCAGGCATTCGTTCAGCTGTCCATTTTGTTGTCATATAAATTTCTCCCTTTCAGCTATAGCTTTTTTCTAGAATTTACGCGTCTCAGTCACACTAAATTTTACGTTTTTTTATCTGAAACCTTCTTGTGTTCTTTTTTAAAAATCAAGATATGTATAAAGTATAATGTCTTCAAAACAAAAGGAACAAGCTTTTTCACAGCTCGTCCCTTTTATATGTTCATGTGGTCCGCGGTGAATCGTAGCGTCCAAACCAGTCGTACCTGTTTGTGGAGATCCATTTATATAGCGGACTAAACGCTTTTTTCATCAATGGTAAATGCAGAAGCACACCTATTGGGAATGTAAGAGGCAAAACAGCTAAAAGCCTTCTGACCGTTTCAAATCCTGCTAATACTTCCCCTTTTTTGGTGACCATATGAATTTGATCATATAAGTCTCTTCCTTCTTCTTTTAAATAGCTATACTCCGTTCGTTCAATGTATTGAACTGGAATCCACTGGATTTGGTTCGTCCAGTCTAGCGCTTTAATTATTTTTTTTACGTTGTAACATAAAGGACATTCCGCATCAAAAAATACTTTGTGCTTCATTGTTTCCACCTTTCTTCCCTTATTTCTTTTTCCTTAGTTTATAAATACCCTTTTCTCATTTTTAATAACCATCATTAGGAGGCATTTCTTGTATAGCCTGGCTTTAAAGCGAACATTTTTTGTGGGGTTTCTTTTGTGAAGCCGTGAAAGAAGGCAGGATTTTCTTATAAAATATCACTTTTTTGGTTTAAAGCGCTAAAAACATGTTAGAATAGATTTCATATTGATTTGAAGCACTAGACACACCCATTCAGTCGCATACTAAAAAGAACTGAATAAATCCAATGATAAAAGGTAAAGGTAATGTCTTCATAAACTTATCATGGAAGTAGGTTTATAAATAACGAAGAAAAAAGGAGGAACGGATGATTACTTTTATCCATTTCATATAAGCTTTTTTACGTAAGGATGTGTAAACGATGAAAAATAAGTACATGCTGTCAGCTTCAGGTATGTATATTAACTATTTTCTACTTGGCATGGTCAATATCATGCTTGCATCAAATATGTCATTTTTGACAAAACAATTAAATACCGACGGTGCTGGAATCAGCTATATTATTTCGGCTATCGGAATTGGAAAATTGCTTTCGTATTCTCTATCAGGCATCTTGTCTGATAAAGTCGGACGAAAACCTTTGATTCTTGTTTCGTCTCTGACGATGGCTATTTTCTTAATCGGCATTCCATTATCGCCAAATTATCCAACAGCCTTTATCTTTGCCATTATTGCTGGTATTGCAAACTCTGCTATGGACGCTGGAACATACCCTGCTTTAATTGAAGTTTTCCCTAAATCTTCAGGTTCAGCCAGTGTTCTTGTAAAAGCATTTATATCAGCTGGAGCGGCACTTCTTCCGTTTATGATTGCCTTTTTTGCAGATCGTGATTTGTTTTATGGGTATGCTTTTTTCCTTCCGGCTCTTATTTATTTACTAAATATGATCTTTATGTTCAAACTGCCTTTTCCCAATCATAAACGCGAACAGAATACAGTTCAACAAGAAAGTGCGGCAGAAAATAAATTCGTCTCTCCTCCTAAGATGAAGCAAGAAGGAATTGCTCTTATTGTGATTGGATTTACTTCTACAGCGCTTTTTACAGTGGCTCAAATTTGGCTTCCTACTTATGGTCAACAAGTATTAGGTATGGCTGAAAGCAGCTCGGTTCGCCTTTTAAGCTACTATAGCATCGGAGCTTTAATCTCTGTTTTAGTATTAGCCGTATTATTAAGCAAAGTGCTTCGCCCTGTAACGGTTATCCTTGTTTACCCGATGATTACTCTTATCGCTGTACTTACCCTGCTGTTTGTTAAAGTACCTGCTATCGCGATTGCAGCTGCTTTTTTGATGGGATTTTCTACGGCTGGGGTCTTTCAATTAGCGATTACCGTTATGACCGAGCTTTTCTGGAACAAAAAAGGAACGGTTACGGGAATTGTAGCGACCGCTGCTGGATTAGCTGCAATTTTATTGCCTTTAGCAACAGGGCTCATGTCTAAAACAGGACATATTTCGATCATCTTTATTTTTGATGCGATGCTTTCAGTAGTAGGTATGGCGGCAGCGGCTTTTGTTAATTACCGCTACCGAAAAATTTTAAATAAAAATCGCAGCGAACAAATACAAGAAACAGCATCATAAATAAAGAGGCTGGGGCAAAAGTATTTTAGAGAAAGTAAAAAAACGAACCATTGATTAATGGTTCGTTTTTTTATTATGGTGAACGTATGGGTCATTTGTTTAGGTCCTTCTAGCAGTTGATTGGAGCGCAAGCGACGAGGAGGCTCATCGGCCATCCGCGGAAAGCGAAGACTTGCACGGAAATCAACTGCGGTGTCACAAGCAGTCCAGCTCATGCATACTATTTGTTCGTCTTTATATTGGATTAATTTAGTAAAACCTCAACTTCTTCTTAACTTTTTAAGTCATTTCCTCAGCTGATTTTTGCTTCATAAATAGAAACATCACACCTGAAATAACCGCAAAAACAGCTAAAATGTAAAAGGTAGAAGGCAACGGAATCACGTTAACTAGTGACCCCATAGCTAAGCTGCTGACAACTGCTGAAGTTTGTATAGCCGTCATATATGCCGTTGTGGCTAGTCCAATTTGACGCGGGGCTAGTGACTGAGCATACACCATTCCTACTCCCATTGTAGCGGATAGAATAAAAGCATAAAATACTTGAAGCGCAATTAATCCACTCAGCGGTAGATGAAGACTCGTTAAAATAAAATAAAGCACTTGGCAAGCTATTCCAATAACAAAGAATCGTTTAACGCCAATCTTATCAGAAAAATAGCCTCCTAATGGCATAAATACTAGCTCAAAAACAGATGTTACGGTAAAGAGAATACCTACAATCGAAACGGATTGCTTTAAGGTATCTGTTACATACAGCGGCAAATACATAGAACGACCGGAGTCCCCCGCAAAAATGAAAAGAGCTGCTACGAATACAGCTATCAATACAGAAGGTATACGAGCTGGCGCTTTTGAAGATGCATGAGCTGAAGTTTGAGGTATACTGCTTTCTTCTTTAAGCGCAAAAAGAACCCACACTAAAGTTGCTAGGGATAACAACCCTGATAATAAAAATAAAAGAGTATACCCTCCGTGGTCAATGATTAAAGCACCAAGCATAGGCCCAAAAATATAGCCTTGTGAAAAAGCCATTCGCACGGTACCAGTAATCGTACCTGCCTGCGATTTGCTTTCTTGCTTTTTAACAATAAAATCATTCAGCAGGGCAAAGAAAAAAGAAAACGCATTAAACCCTCCTATAGCAAGTAAAATGAGTGCTATTGTATAAGAATGCGTAAACGCTAATGGCACTCTTGAAATGGTTCCAATCAGTAACGCCCAAATAATAAATGGCTTTCGTTTCCCCCATTTGTCTGATAACGAAGCTAAATAAAACGATACGATTAAACCAATAATGCTCATTGGCACAAATAAAAACCCTGCTTGAAAAGAAGTGGCATGCAATGTATTTGTTGCCCAAACCGTTAAATAAGGCATAAAGCCGCCAACAGACAATCCGATAATAAATAATGAAATAAAAATCGTTCGAAAATCCCGGTCTGTAAATACAAGCTTTATGCCTGATACAAACGAATTTTCTGCTTTCGACATAAACTCATTTCAACCCTTTCTATCCAGCTGTTAAACGTTCCATTTCCGCAAAAAAATGCACCTTTCTTCAAGAAAAAGTAGAAGAAAGGTGTGTAAATAAAGCTTATTTTCCAATTTGCACAGCGATTTTTTCTTTTTGTTCTTCTTTGCTAATAAGTTCTTTGAATTTGCTCAAAAGAGGTGCTTTTAATTCTTCATCTTTTAATGCAAAAGCAAGAGTCGTAAAAATAAAATCTAATTTTTCCCCTGCATCATAACGTTTGCCTTCGAATTCGTAAGCATAAATAGAACGGTCTATATTCATACGCTGAATAGCATCCGTTAGCTGAATTTCCCCGCCTTTTCCAGCTTCTTGCGTTTCAAGATAATCAAAAATGTCAGGTGTAAATACATACCGTCCAATAATTCCTAAATTAGACGGAGCTTCTTCGACTGACGGTTTTTCTACAAAACCATTCACTTCGTATAACCGTTTTTTATTTGCTTTTGGATCTATAATCCCGTAACGGTGAACGGATTCTTCCTCTACGCGCTGTACGCCGATAACCGACGATCCCGTTTGGTTATACTGGTCAATCAGCTGTTTTAAACAAGGCTGGTCTGGGTCTGTTAAGTCATCTCCAAGTAAAACTGCAAACGGTTCGTTTCCAATAAACTGTCGAGCGCAGTTAATCGCATGGCCAAGACCCTTCATTTCTTTTTGACGCACGTAATGAATATTCGCTAGTTCAGAGATATGCTCCATTTCTTCTAATAGTTCAGTTTTTCCTTTTTGATCAAGCAAGTGTTCTAGTTGAACATTATGATCAAAATGATTTTCAATTGCTTGTTTCCCGTTTCCTGTAACAATTAAAATATCTTCGATTCCTGATTTTAAGGCTTCTTCTACAATAAATTGAATTACGGGCTTATTTACAATTGGAAGCATTTCTTTTGGAATAGATTTTGTAACGGGTAAAAAACGAGTACCTAACCCTGCTGCCGGTATAACTGCTTTTTTTATAGTCTTCATATTATTTACTCCTCTCTGTTAGTTATCTAGCTGCCTTACATCTATTACGCTTTAACAGGCACCATCTTGAAAATTTCTTTCACTCCTTGTTTGTATCCTCCCGCTGAGCGAAGTGATTCTCCAATTTGTTGTGCATGCTGTTTATATGTGGGAGTAGTTAAAACGTCGTTAACTGTATTTTTGATTAGCTCAGCAGATACATTATTTTTATCTAATTTTACACCTGCTCCTAACTCCTGCACACGATCTCCAACCATAAATTGATCCACGGCCATTGGAATAACGACAAGCGGCGTATCGTAGTATAAACCTTCACTGCTGCTGTTCATTCCGCCGTGAGTAATAAATAAATCCGCACGTTTTAAAATTTCTAGCTGCGGTACGTACTGTTTCACAATGAAGTTTTCTGGAATGTGTGCTAATTCTTCAGGTTTTGTATTTTTACCAATAGATAAAATAACTTTACCCTTAAAATCTTTTAATGCTTCTATACATAAGTTATAGACTTCTAGCTGCTGATTAAAAATAGTTCCCATAGAAACAAAAATAATTTTTTCATTTTCATTTTGTAAGTAAGAAGGATCTTCAATATCTAGTCGTTTAACAATTGAAGGACCAATAAACTTGTACTCATTCGTAAATTCAGATACGTGTGGCTGAAAGAATTCTGACGTAAATACTAACGTAATATCCCCTGGATTCGACATAATGTCCATGGAATCTTTTAACTCAGTATTATATTGGTTGTTGAACTTATTTAATGATTTTTCGAATTGAGGATAAAAGGAAGATTGTTCAGGCTCTGTTTGACCACTTGGCATCATACAAGTTGCTAACTCCTTATTTAACGCAAATGTCGTACAAAGAGAAACCTTCGGAAGCTGAAGAAGGTCGGCCACAGTGGAACCTGCTAAAAGGTGATAATCATAAAGTACATAATCATATGTTTCATGCTTTGTTTCACTCATGATTTTAGTAATAATATTCTCAGATTCATTTAAAAACAAATTCATTACTTCATAGCGATCATAAGACTCTTCTTTGGTCATTCGATTGCTCATATCAAGACTTGGACGAAAATCTTCGTATTCACGAAATGTCGCGCCTGATTTTTGAATTTTTTCAGCGTAGTCTTCAATGCCGTAATAGACGACCTTCTCCCCTTGAGCCATCAATTCTTTTACAATTCCTAAAGAAGGATTCACATGCCCTTCACCTGGAAAGCCTATTACTAATACATTTCCCATAACATCCATTCCTTTCACTTAGTT
Source organism: Priestia sp. SRI_019 (assembly GCF_057586255.1). Lineage (NCBI taxonomy): Bacteria > Bacillati > Bacillota > Bacilli > Caryophanales > Bacillaceae > Priestia > Priestia sp. SRI_019. Next base: position 1,208,594 of record NZ_JBYCZN010000002.1, read on the forward strand.
AATGATTAAATGACTTAATTATTCATTTAGTAAATCTATTGTATAGAAACTGAATTTACTATAAATTATCTTTACCGTAAAGTCATTAAGCGTTTTCAACTAAAAAAAGGTTAAATAGGCTCATTTTGGAATATAGTTATAAATTAACTCAAGAAAAACAAATATTGTAAAATTTATCTTGTTTGTAAATAGATGTATACGCTTTACACCTGATTCGAATAAAAAAACACACCCCGCTACATTAAGCATGAGGTGTGTTGTTCATTTAGAAGTTGTATAACTCCCATATATCTGATGTTTCTGAACCAATATACCAAGCTGCCGCTCCGCCTAAATGATAGTCATTAATCAAATTAACCCGGCGCTGCATAGATGCTTTGTCCTCGAGCCATATTTGATGCTTCGTACCATTTTCGGTGTATTCTACATAGTACTGAGAGGCTTGGCTGTCCCATTTCTTGGTCAGCTTTTTAGAAGAGATAACAGATTCAGCTTCTTTCATCGTTAAGTCTTTTGTGACAACTTTTTTGGTCGATAGATTCGTTTTCCATTCTCGCGTATAAAAAGGAACTCCCAGCAGGATTTTATGTGCAGGTACATCTTTCATAAGAAGTTCTGTTCCTTCTTTCACCCAAGGCAGCGAAGCCACAGACCCTGGAACCTGACTTCCTCCCCAGTGTTCTTCATAACCCATCATAATGACGTAATCTGCCACTTGACCAATCTGTTTTCGATCAAAGCTTCCTGACCAAAACGGATCATTATTTTCTCGTGTGACATCTACTGAAACGGTCATACCATGAGGCTTTAACGCTGCTTTTAATTCTTTAATAAATAAAACAAAATCTTGTTTGTTTTTGATATTAATATTTTCAAAGTCAACATTGATCCCATCGCTGTTTGTTTTTACTAGCGAACTTTCTACTGACGATACAAGCTTTTGCCGCTTTGCTTTGTTACTTAGCACATCGCTTGTAAGCACATCATCGAAATTGTTACCGATGAGCGGCCAGACTTTTTTGCCGTTTTTATGAGCCGTTTGAACATATGATTCATTTATAGAAGATGAAACAACTTTGTCATTCGACGTTAGCGTAAACCAACGAGGTGAAACAACGTCTAAATTCTTTTGTTTCATCGATTCTGTGTAGCCTGCTGTTTTTTCATTAAAGCTCCAACCCATAACTACAGGCTGATGCTTCTTTTGCGCTAAATCAGATTTTTTGATCCAGCCCTTTTTTCCTTCCAAAAGCTGTACTTGTACATAGTAATCAGGAATAATAAGCATTTGTCCGGGCTTAATATTTGTTGAGGATAGCTGATTTAACTTTGTTAATTCATTTGCTTTTACACCGTACTTTACGGAGATTTTCCAAAGCGTATCTCCTGATACTACTTTATGTAACAAGCCTTTTGGCGGTATTTTCAGCGTTTGCCCTGGAATCAGCTCCGTCTTTTTCAGCTGATTTTGTTTTATTAGATCACTGACTGTTACACCGTATTGCTTAGCTAGTAGCCATAGTGTATTTCCCGGCACTACCGTATGAGTAGCAACCTGAGCTGCATCTCCAGCTTCAGATGAAATGACAGGAAATTCTTCTCCTTTTTTCACTGTCTGCATAACAGAAGAATGTAAAGAAGGAGAACGATATACGTTTACGTTGTCACCTTTGACAGTGCCCACTGAAGAAGCAGCGGCTCCTTTACTCATCGGGGCCAATCCTCCGCTGAAAAGACAGAGAACGATCAGGCTCATACATATTTTCTTCATTTTATAATTTCGCCTCCCCACTTTTTGACATCACCTGTCTAGTTTACTACTCCTATAAGATAGAATCCTAGAGGTACATTGTGGTAAAGCGACGTCTGGGTATACGTAAAATTCAAATAAAAAAGCTTACCGTCCGATGACGATAAGCTTTCGTTTCTTATGCATTTCCCACTACATTTTGATCTTTAATATCCATATCAATTGTATTAGCGGTACTGGCACTGCTTGTAATATTCATAAAATTCCCTGTGTTCCCGCTGCCAGAACCGACTGTTGTAAAAGCTGTGCTTTTTGGCTTAATAGCTAGACAATCACCAAACTCCACTGAAGATGAAACCAATACATTCGAGATATTTACGGCTCCTACTACCGATGGCATCTGCCTCTCCTCCTGTTCATTATCTATCTGCTATAGGATATGAGCAGAAGGCCAAAAAGTAGCTTTTTCATCTTTTTAATTTTATTAAGGATCAATTCGTTTATACCTTGATTCTGCAAACATATATACTCCGTATGCCATAAGCCCGATTGATACGATAGCCAGCAGTACAGACCCAAAAGGACGCTGTGCTACTTCAGCAAGTGCTCCATCTAACCCTTTCGTTTCGTCTGGATCCGCTTGAAGAGCCGTGCGAATAAGAAAGAAACCAATAATGCCAAAGACGATACTTCGGGCAATGATACCTGCTTTTCCGATATGCCCGCTCCATCGCCACTCTTCTTTTGACATTTCGTTTTTCTTTAGTTTTTTTAGGAAGCGTCCTGAAAGAGCCCAGTATACTTGTCCTATACCAAAGATAATGATACCGATACCTGTAAGCGCAATGATGGTTTGCCCAAAGGGATAAGATAACAACTTGGCTGACACCGTCTGATAATGCTTACCTGACGTATGAACGTGAGCATGAAGCAAAATTTTCACCGAACTCACACAAAGACTAATATAAAACGTGGCGACAACTAAATAGCCTAAACGAGTAAAAACGCCTTTTCCTCCATGTCCAACGTGGTGAGGATCAAAAATAGCAGAAATGATTTGCCAAAACGCATATCCACTTAAACCTACTGCCAAAACAATTAAAATTAAAAATCCAAACGGCTGCTTTGCAATTGTGTGTAGGGCTCCTTGAGAAGTAACTAAATCGCCTTTTAATCCGAAAGCTGTCTGAATCGCTAATATACCGATGATAAAATAGACCACACCTTGAGCCACATGACCAAACCGTGAAAAACGCACGACAAATGGCTTAGTACGTTCTTTTAAGCGATGTAACTTTCGGCCCAACGTATCTTTTTTAACAAATGGAGATTCACCCATACGTTTCCTCCTGCTTTTTGAAAACAAACTTTATTTTATAAAACACCTGAAAATAAGCGTGCAAATGACTCTTTCGAACGTTCTACTAAGCTTCGCTTGTAAAATGCTACTGGTTTGATCAAATGACTGTCTTCAATATCTTCTTCGTAATTTTTGATGAGCGTTTGAATCGTCTCTCCTTCAATTAAAAATGCATTAACTTCAAAGTTCAGATGAAAACTTCTCATATCCATATTTGCAGTACCGACCGAAGCCATATCTCCGTCTATAATCACAATTTTTTGATGCAAAAACCCTTTTCTATACGAATATACTTCAATTCCACATCGAAGAAGTTCAGCAAAATATGACCTCGTTCCATATTGAGTCAGAAAGCCATCATTAATTTCGGGTACCATAATCCGTACCTCTACACCTTTTCTAGCCGCAATACGAAGGGCGGTTCTTATGGCTTCATTTGGAACAAAATAAGGAGTTGAAATCCAGATTGATTTCGTCGCGCTTGTAATCATAGTATAGTAATAATCACTCATATTTTCCTGCGTATCAGGCCCTGTCGCCACCACTTGCACAAAGCCTTCTCCTTCGACAGGATGAGGCTTTGTATACGCTTCATTGTTAATTAAGCATTCTCCAGAAACGTATTCCCAATCGAACATAAAGATCGAATGCAAGGTTTGAACAGATTCTCCTTTTAGCATCAGATGAGTATCTCTCCAAAAACCAATTTTTTTGTTTTTTCCTAGATACTCATCCCCAACATTCAATCCCCCTACAAAACCTACTTCCCCGTCAATTACGACTATTTTACGGTGGTTTCGAAAGTTAAATTTTTGATTAAAAAATCCATACTTAATAGGTAAGAAAGGATGCACTTTAATATTCGCTTTTTTCATTCGTTTAATATCTGAACCTGATAGTGTAAAACTTCCCATTGTATCGAATGTAAAGCGCACTTCTATACCTTCGCTTGCTTTTTTTATTAAAATATCAATGATTTCTTTTCCTAGAGAATCTGAGTGAAACATATAGTATTCCATATGAATAAACTGTTTTGCTGATTGCAAATGCTTTTTGATTTCATTAAACGTTTCTTGCCCGTTCTTAAGGACGTAGGTTTTTGTATGAACATTCATCTTCGTCAAAGATACACATTGAAGATACTGAGCAAAGTAACGCTGATGCGATTGAAGCGGCGATAGATCAGGGGTCGTTTCTTTATCTGCCATCTTTCTAAGCATCTCTCGGTTATGCATACGCTTTTTTTTGAACATATGCCCCTTTAAATAGAGCTGTCCTGAATACAAATAAAAGAAAAAACCTGCAACAGGGAAGAAAAAGAGGACATACATCCAAACCAACGTACTTTCAGGCGTTCGATTTTCAAGCATAAGTGAATACATACAAATGAAAATGATGACACCATATAATCCAACTAAGGCATACTTCCAATGAACATCAATAGAGGTAAAAAAGAAAGCATAAATGGAAAGTAAAATAATAAATAAAAAAATAAAGTCCAACCGGCGTTTTTTCATAAAAGCTCTCCTAAAAACAAACTGTATTGTATCACTTGTCTATCTTTCATATGAGGTAGTATATGGAATACACAGAATTCTTATCATGCACGCTACATAAAATGTACATATATTTGCACAAAAAGCAGTTTAGCCGCTTAAGCAACTAAACTGAACTATCTCAGACAAGCATCATTCATATACCTATACCCTGGATGGTAAAACAAAAAACCTCCTTACGGGGAGGTTTTTTGTTTTACACGCATGACGATGTCTTTTTATGAGTTGGTATAACCGGACTCTTTTTCTTTTTTAGGCCAAACAAAATTAGAAAGAGATAATAAGAAATCAATTCCTACAATAACTGTCCAAAATTCCACTACATTTTGCAGCACGTTGGTTTTTCCATTTGGTACTATATACATCATCGCTGCTAAAAGAGCTGCTCCAATAGCGTAAGCAACAAGATGCTGTATCCATGACTTAAAATAATGCTTTGCATATTCTTTTCCATAGCGCCTACGAGGTTTTTCTCCGCTTTTCATCACATAATATTGAAAGCGTTCGTCTGCCCATTGAATCATACTTTTCCCAAAAGCGATCGAAATTCCAATATACACGGCTGCAATAGCGTGAGCATAGGTCGCTGTAGCACCTCCGTAAAGGTCTACGCTCGTCACAATCAGAAGAACAAAATCAACAACAGGTGTTAGAGCTAAAATAAAAAAACTGAGCTTTTGTTTTTTAAACATATACCTTGCTGCTAATCCTAAAATGATGACTATCCAAAAAGCGATTTCACATGCAATAATCATCCAGGCTATTAAGTTCAAATAATCCCCTCTCTTCCTCTCGTTCAACGAATAGAAAATTGGTTTTAAGTGAAAAATTTTTATGCATAAGTTTATTTTTACGTATATACATCCTGCTTCATAACCTTACGGCTTATTCCATCCTCAGCTGAGTTCTAAGATTCGTTGAACCGTATTTGCTAGGCGGATCTTTTAAATCGATATCTATAATATTCCCAGCTCATTCCTGCCCCGACTCCAATCGAATAAGCTAGTATATCGCTCCATAAGAAGCCATACCCCAGAGTGAGCCCTCCTAGCGCAGTCTTTCTTATGTCATCAATCCACCGAGTGTGATACAGCTGTGTAAATTCAATGAAGTAACAAAACACTATAGCAAACATACCAATCATTTTTATCCTCCATGTAGGAAACAAAAAACCCGCGCTGACAAAAATCATTAAGGCCCATAACGAATCTCCCGCATATATATTTACGATGTGAGGAAGATACGCGGTAAGTTTTCTTGATAAAAGCCCTGCTCCCATGATAACAAAAGCTAGAAGAAGATATACCCATCTATTTCTTTTATTCATTTCAAACTCCTTTTTTCTTCTTAAATACTCCGTAGCAATAAGCCTTCACTGTATAATTTTATCAGAACCGCAGACTGTTAAATACCGCTTTTTTTCATTTTTTACAGCTTCCCCCTACGTATATATGACAACTGTCATAGTTTCTATATGACACGTATGTCTTAAATAGTCAGAAAAATCTCTTTATACTGAGGGTAATATACGGTGATGAAAGGAATTTCATATGACTATACAAAAACAAAAGAATTTACGAAAACAAGTTGCACCTTTTGAAAAAGCAGTAATGAAAGACAGCATAAGACAATTGATTAATACTTTTTTACCTTTTTTCACACTGTGGTTTCTCGCTTATGAGAGCCTTTCAATTTCTTATTTTTTAGCATTTCCGCTAACTGTTATCGCAGCAGGATTTTTAGTGAGAATATTCATTATTTTTCATGACTGTTGTCACTACTCTTTCTTTAAAAGTAGACAACACAATAAAATTCTCGGAACCATTACCGGTGTCTTAACGATGTTCCCTTACAGTCAATGGGGACATAGCCATGCAATTCACCATGCAACAAGCAGCAACTTAGATAAAAGAGGTACGGGTGACATTTGGGTGTTAACCGTAACAGAATATAAAGAAGCTTCTATTTGGAAAAAAATCGCTTACCGTATCTATCGTAACCCGTTCATTATGTTCGGCGTGGGACCTATATATGTATTTTTGATTACAAACCGATTCAATCAAAAAAATGCGAAGAAACAAGAAAGAATGAATACGTATCTTACAAATGTATTGATCGTTGCATTAGCAGCAGCGACCTGCTGGTTGGTAGGTTGGCAGGCGTTCCTATTAATTCAAGGACCGATTTTCTTCATTTCAGGTTCCATTGGAATTTGGCTGTTTTATGTACAGCATCAGTTTGAAGATTCCTATTTTGAAGAAGATGAGCACTGGGATTATGTAAAAGCAGCCGTTGAAGGAAGTTCATTTTACAAGCTTCCAAAACTATTGCAATGGCTAACAGGCAATATTGGGTTTCACCATGTACATCATTTAAGTCCAAGAGTGCCCAACTATAAGCTTGAAGCTGTTCATCAACACACACAGCCTCTTCAAAATGTACCAACCATTACACTCGCAACAAGTCTTCGCTCTCTTCGATTCCGTCTATGGGATGAAGAAAACAAAAAGTTTGTGAGCTTTAAAGAAATAAAAAAACGCTCAGCTGCACCAAAAGCAAGCAGAATTTCATCTCAAACAAAAGCGGAACTTTAATAAAATAAAACAAAACAGTCAAGCTTTCAAAAGCTTGACTGTTTTATCTATCTCTCTAAACTTATTTCGTTCTACTTTGTGGTAAACTAATAGTGTATTTTAACAAGTAAACGAGGTTCTTTATGAAAAAATATACGTTTTTCCAAAAAATCACTGGGCTATCTCCTTACATATGGACGGTATTTGTCATTCTACCATTTTATTTTATTTTACAGTCTTCATCTATGAATCACATTATTGTTGGTTCGTTACTCACCATCTTATTTTTTATTTTCTATCGTTTTGCGTTTGTTTCAACAGGCAAGTCCGTTTACGTATGGACGGCTTTGTTAATCGTTATTTCCTTAGCCCTGACAACTATTTTTAATTATATTTACTTTGCCTTTTACTTTGCTTTTTTTATCGCTTATTTTATTGGAAATATCCAAAAACGGCTCGCTTTCTTCACTTTGTATGCTGTTCATTTAATTAGCACCGTTATTTCGGTAAACTTTAACGTTGTTATGCAAGAAGAGATCTTTTTAAAACAGCTGCCTTTCATTTTTGTAATTTCCATCAGTGTGATTGTACTGCCATTTAGCATTTATAATCGGAAGAAGCGAGACCGGCTGGAAGAACAGCTTGAAGATGCAAATAAACGTATTTCTGAGCTTGTAAAACAGGAAGAACGCCAGCGGATAGCTCGCGATCTGCACGATACGTTAGGACAAAAGCTGTCTCTTATCGGTCTAAAAAGTGATTTAGCAAGAAAACTTATTACAAAAGATCCTGAAAAAGCAAAATCAGAATTAAAAGATGTCCAGCAAACAGCGCGCACGGCTCTTAATGAAGTGAGAAACATGGTTTCTCAAATGCGTGGAATCCGCCTTAGTGAAGAACTAAAACGCGTTCAAGAGCTTTTAGAAGCTGCCGAAATTAAGTTTGTAGGAGAAGAGGCCATTTCATTAGAGAATGTGTCGTTGCTAATTGAAAATATTCTTAGCATGTGTTTAAAAGAAGCAGTAACCAATGTGGTCAAACATAGTCAAGCCACCGTTTGCACGATTACTTTACATCAGTCTGCAAAAGAAGTAGGCATAACGGTAGAAGACAATGGAGTTGGTATTAATACGAAGAAAACCTGCTGGAAAGGAAACGGTCTTTTAGGAATGAAAGAACGGCTGGAGTTTGTAAACGGCCATCTTGATATCTCCAGTCAAGGGGGGACGATTATTCATATTACAGTTCCAAACATCGTTAAACATATTAAGGAGGAACAATTATGATTCGAATTGTTATTGCCGAAGATCAGCAAATGATGTTAGGGGCTTTAGGCTCTTTGTTAAATTTAGAAGATGACATGGAAGTTGTCGGAAAAGCTTCAAATGGGGAACAAGCGGTATCACTTGCTAAGCAGCACCAGCCAGATATATGCGTAATGGATATCGAGATGCCTCTTAAAACTGGGCTTGAAGCTGCAGAGGAACTGAAAGATTTAAACTGCAAAGTCATCATTTTGACAACGTTCGCTCGCTCCGGCTATTTTCAAAGAGCTTTGAAAGCAGGCGTAAGCGGATACTTGCTAAAAGATAGCCCCAGTGAAGAACTCGCAAATTCCATTCGAAGCGTGATGGCAGGCAGACGCCTCTATGCTCCAGAATTAGTGGATGACTTATATAGTGAATCTACCAGTCCCCTTACAGCTAGAGAGAAAGAAGTATTAGCTCTAGTAGCTGATGGAAAAAACACAAAAGAAATTGCTGACGAACTATCTATTAAGACTGGAACGGTGCGCAATTATATTTCTACCATTCTGGACAAACTCGAAGTAAAGAACCGCATTGAAGCCATTACTCGCTTTAAGGAAAAAGGCTGGTTCAAATGAAAAAAGCATGCATCAAACCGAGATGCATGCTTTTTAATCATTTGGCAATTTATCGTACCCTAATTTGTCGATGATCACAACATGCTCGGGGAATTCATCAAGCAGCTGCTGTTTTGTGAATAATTCAAAGTCACGGAAATCAAAACCTGGTGCGACCATGCATCCAACGAGAGAAAACGTATTCTCATTTGCCACAGAGGAACCAAAAATCGTATCTCTTGGAACTAAAAATTGAGGAACTTCTCCATTTTCTAAGTTTGTACCTAGTTTTACTTCTTGATAGGTTCCGTCGCGGTAAATAATATGAATGGTTAAAGGGCTTCCCCCATGATAGTACCATAGTTCATCTGATTGAAGCCGGTGGAAATGCGATACATCTTGAGACCTTAATAAAAAGTAAATACTCGTATATAGAAATCGTTTATCATCAAACTCCGATGACACTTCTTTATCAGAAATTTCATCATTGGAGCGATAGGTTTGTTTATAAAACCCTCCTTCTGGATGAGGCTGAAGCTCGAGCTTTGAAATCCAATATTCCCACTTATGTAAATCCATTACGTTCCTTCCCTTCCTTTTTCTTTTATCATTAACTACATCATAGTAAATCATTCTTTCTAACACAACAAACGGCTTCATTATTCCATCAGGAAAAATGAAGCCGCTTACCACTGGTATCTTATCATTACATCCTACCCTTTCTGTTAGCACGGCTATATCTATACCTGCTAGAATGGCAGCGATGAAATAAATATGTCATATACAAATCTAACTGAAATCGATCTCCCTCAATGAAACATTGAAACGGCTGTTCTCTGCCTTGATCATTTTTTTCAGATGAACGCTGCTTAAACGGGACAATATTCATCTCTTTTCCCCCTCAGACAGATGTACTTTTTAGTGTAAATGCTGATGACAAACGTAATATTTTTTGATAAAAGTGAGGGCTGCCTGTGCATCTTGAATGCCAAGCTTTTTACAAACGCCAGCTAACATGAGCAGTTTGTACATAACCAGCTTTTGATTATTTGTTGCCAGTACGTAATAAACAATCGTATTAGCAACTGCCCGCGGTAATCTTATTTTTTTCAACTCATATAGCGCAGCAGACGAAGACATGCCTGCTTCAGTTAAAATCTGCTCAGTTGTGTACGTCCCCAAATAGCGAGCAAGCTTTCTTTCTTTATCGTTAAATATACCTTTAGAATCGTTCATTTTCTCTCCCTCTGTTATTTTAATAATCCATTAAATGCTGCATTAATTAGCCATAATGCGATAGCTCCTCCTGATAAATAAGTGCTGAGATAGACTAATAATTCCATATACCTCCCTCCCATTTCTATCTTACCCCTTCATTTCTCTAGCTGCAGTGATATTCATCACAGGTAAAAAGTGTATTGTTGAGCTACTGAATAGCTCCGCAAAAGAGCTCGTGAGAAAGATCTCACGAGCTGCTTAGTTAGCATTTTTATTTTCGGATAAAGCGTTTAAAAATCATAATAATTAATAATATAACTACAATAACAAGCAAAAATTTCAACATGAGTTGTCCATCCCTTCAAATCAGTAAGTCATCTTTCATTAGTAAGTAGTTACCCTGTTTTGTTTTTTATAAACTGCCTACCTACTTATTTCATGCCGAAAATTATATAATAGTAGAAAATCACCTAAAATAGCCCTACAGGTAAAACATAAATAGGAGTATAACCATGACTGACTATCTTCAAACATTTCTGCTTGAATATTTAGAAGCAGCTGGGTTTATAAGCATTCTCTTGAACATTCTTATCAGCATTACAGGCGTATTTCCAAGCGCACCCCTTACGTTCGTAAACGTAAAATTATTTGGTTTTCGGAACGGATTTTTACTTTCTTTTATTGGAGAAGTTTTAGGTGTAGCTCTCTCTTTTTGGCTGTATCGGAAAGGGTTCCGCACACTTGTTCATACCAAAACACCTTCTCACTCCAAGTGGCTAAAGCTGCTGCGCGTACAAGGGAAAGAGAGTTTTATATTAATTCTTTCTTTGCGATTACTTCCCTTTGTTCCATCAGGCCTCATTACATTCTTCAGCGCTGTAGGAAAAGGCTCCTTTGCGGTATTCATTTCTGCTAGCGCACTTGGAAAAATTCCAGCGCTTTTTATTGAAGTTTATTCGGTTTATCATATTTCATACGGATCTATGCAAGGCAAAATCATTTTAGTGGTTTTATCCATTTTTTTGCTTTTTTATATAAGTAAAAAATGGAAGAAAAAAGCTTAACAGACTATAAAAAGGGAAGACTATCTAAAAATAAGCAAAAACATTATCTTATGTAACTGTAATAAGATAACGTATTGGAGATGGTCCATTGATTTTTCTATTGGTTTCTGGAAGTATCATTATTCCTATTATCATGCTTTTTTTCTCACTAAAGTGGAAAGGAGCAGAACTAGTTTTTAATACGCTAGCCCTTCTTTCAGCGCTAGTATTTGGAAATATAGCCGCTGCTTCTATCTATCGTATCTTAAAAAACCATACTGTTTTTATGACGAGCATTCATGCAATCTTTTTAAATTCAGCTTTTTTATTAACCGGAGCGTACCTTGGAATCTATGCACTGTATAAACTGTTAGCTCTGACCTTAAATGTAAAACAGCGTACTATGGGAAAATAGTACGCTGTTTTTTTAAGTGCAGTTTATTTTATGATTCCAGTTGGTATACATAGAGGTGAACCATCAATCGGATTTTGAATGATAGTTGATGATAAATTAAACACATCTCTTATCATTTCTTCTGTAAATACTTGAGCAGGAGAACCTTCTTTGTAAATCTGACCGTTTGAAATACTGATTAAATGATCTGCATAGCGAGCTGCTTGGTTTAAATCGTGCAAGACCATCACAATTGTACAATTTCTCTTTTGGTTTAAAGAACGAAGAAGTTCAAGCACCTCAATCTGATGAGCTAAATCTAAATATGTGGTAGGCTCATCCAAAAGCAGAAGCTCCGTACCCTGTGCTAATGCCATTGCAATCCAGGCCCTTTGACGCTGTCCTCCAGAGAGCGCATCCAGTGTGCGGTGACTTAAATTAGACAGTTTAGTTGCCTGTAAAGCCTCTTCTACAATTTGATGATCTTCAGCAGAATAGCGAGCAAATAAGCCCTTATGAGGGTGACGACCGTAATAGCACAGCTCTTTTACTGTTAAATCTTCAGGAGCTTCAGGAGCTTGAGGCAAAATAGCCAGTTTTTTTGCTACTTCTTTTGATGAATGACGATGAATATCTTTTCCATTTAAATATATACTTCCTTCTGTTGGCTTCAATAAACGCGCCAATGAACGAAGGATTGTTGATTTTCCGCAGCCATTCGATCCAATGATTATGCTTATCTTTCCTTCTGGAATGTGAAGGTCAATATCGCGAATAACTGAAGTTGAATCATATGATAGCGAAAGTTTTTCCGCAGTTAACTTTGTCATTACTCTTCCTCCTTTCTCCTATTTTTTCTGTTCACGCCGCAGTAAATATAGAAAATAAGGGGCACCAATAACAGATGTTACAATTCCAGCTGGAATCTCAACGGGCGGCATAACCCCTCTTCCTAAACTGTCAGCAATTAGCAGGAATAAAGCACCTACTGCTGCTGAAACTGGTAACAAGAACTTCGAACGGCTTCCTACTAGCCTCCTACCAATATGAGGAGCAATTAAACCAATAAAACCAATTGACCCAACCACAGCTACAGATAATCCTGTCAATATCACAGCCATACTCAATAGTGTATAACGAACGTACTTTGTTCGCTCTCCTAGGCCAACTGCAATCTCATCTCCTAAGTTTAAAATATCGAGCTTAGATGCAAATATAATAATAAAAGGCACAAGTACGACGCAAGGAATTAACATCAAAAGCTCACTCCAGCCTCTTCCCCATAAGCTTCCTGTAAGCCAAAGAAGAGTTGTATTCACGTCATCCGGAAACTTAATCATAAAATACTGAATTCCAGCCTGGCAAATAGCTCCTAAAGCTACACCCACTAAAGCCAGCGTATGAGTTTTAGCTCCTTGAGAATAGGAAAACACCATAAGTATAACAGCGATGACTGATGCTCCTAAAAAAGCTGAAAGCGGCAGCAGAAGCATAGAAGCAGCTGGAAATACAATTAAGATAAAAACGGCGAATAGCCCTGCTCCTTTTGTTACACCGATAACATCAGGAGAAGCAAGCGGGTTTTTTAATATCCCTTGCAAAATAGCTCCTGCTACCGCTAAAGCCGCACCGACCACAATAGCAATGAGGGTACGTGGAATGCGATAATTTGTTAAAATAAAGGAACTACCTTGGGAACTACCTACCATTTGCTGAAAGATTTCTGCAGGGGAAATATAAACGGCTCCTACTCCTAAGCTAATTACAACCGTGAAGATTAAACATAATAATAAGATACTTAATATTTGATAAGGGTGTTTTCTTTTCATTGCTTAATATTCCTCCCTTTTCTAGCAAGATATAAAAAGAAAGGAGCTCCGATAAGAGCTGTTACGATACCTACTGGCGATTCAAAAGGATATGCAATGAAACGAGACAGTACATCGGCATAAACAAGCAAGATAGCTCCTAATAGAGCTGAAAATGGCAGGATCCGCTGATAGTCTCCTCCTACTAATTTTCTAGCTATGTGAGGTACAATGAGACCTACAAATCCAATTGGCCCCGCAACGGCAACAGATGCACCTGCAAGCATAATGACTAGTATACCTGCAAAAAAGCGAATCCATTTTACCTTTTCACCTAAACCCGTTGCCATATTCTCTCCTAACACTAGGATCGATATAGAACGAGATGATACAAAAGCTAGAAGAAGACCTAGAAATGACCAAGGTAACAAAATTTTCACATGAGTCCAGTCTTTCCCGTTAATAGAACCTACAAGCCAATACAAAACGTCCGTAGCTTGTTCATTTAACACAATCACTCCTTGAGTAAGCGACGATAAAAATAAATGCACGGCCATTCCGGCAAGTGCTAGTTTCACATGAGTTGTCTTTCCGCCCGATGCGAACAAATAAACCGTTATTCCTCCTAAAGCTGCTCCTAAAAAGGCAATATAAACAGTTGATTGAGAGGTAAGGTCAGGAAATAGAATAAAAGCTATTACAATCGCTAACGAAGCACCTGCGTTCACCCCAAACACTTGGGGTGAAGCAAGCGAATTTCGTGTAATAGCTTGCATCAATGCTCCAGCAACTGCCAAGCTGGCTCCAATAAGAGCTGCCAGCACGGCTCTTGGCAACCTGAGCGTCTGTACGATCGTTGTCTGCTTAGAGTCATCAGGAGCAAAAATTGCTTTAATTACTTCTGTAAAACTAACTGCAGAGGATCCCACAGCGACATGCAAAATCATTCCGATGATTAACAAGCAAACACTAGCTACCAACACAATGTATTTATTTATTTTTTGCTTTTGGACAAGGTTTGTCATTTCCAACACACTTTCTACAGTTTTCTTTTCTAAACAAATAGAAGCAAGAATAGAATAACTATTCTCGCCTCTTTGTCAGATTCCGCTATATTACTGCTGCTTATTGTTTAGTAACTTAACCGTATCTTTTCCAATTGCCTCAGCTGAAATCACCCCTCGGAATCTTGTCCATAAATCACGGTCTACTACAAACACTTTATCATTTTTAACAGCTTCTAAATTTTCCCAAAGAGGATTTTTTTTCCATTCATCCGTTACAAGTTTGCCTTCATTATTTGCTAGGATTAAAATATCTGGATTAATGTCTGACAGCTGCTCTAAATTCATTTCAGCATATGCTTCTTTGTTCTGCACAGCGTTCTTCAACCCTAGCTTTTCAAGAAATTCTCCGTCATAAGAAGAGGACGTATGCGCTTGGAAAGAAGTATCTCTGACAACTGCTGGTAAGACTGTCTGACCACTTTCTTCTTTTAACTCATTTTTTAATTTTGAAATTGTTTCTTCATGCTCATTTAATCGCTGCTCTGCCTTTTTTTCTTTTCCTACTGCTTTTGCAATTGTTTTAAATGAGTCTATATTTTCTTCATATGTAGATTCACGGCTTTTTAATTCGATTGTAGGTGCAATTTTGTTTAATTCTTTATAAATTGCTTTATGACGCTGCACATCGGCGATAATTAAGTCCGGCTGCAGGGAACTAATTACTTCTAAATTCGGCTGTTGACGTGTTCCTACTGAAGTATAGTCAATCTTTCCACCTACAAGTTTTTTAATCATATCTTTTTTGTTGTCATCTGCAATTCCTACTGGCTTCATTCCTAAACCTTGCAGAGCATCCACAAATGATAGTTCAAGAACAACTACTTTTTTAGGATTTTTAGGAACTTTCGTTTTTCCAAGCTCATGCTGAACAGACACCTTTTGGTTATTATCTGAATTTTCTTTCGACGAATTTTGATTTGACCCGCATCCTGCTAGAACAAATAAAATAGCAACAATAGCAGCTATACTGAGAAGTCTAATCTTTTTAACTTGCTTCATTTTAATGCTTCCTCCTATGTATATACTCTTTTTGACGCTGATAATCATTATCATCAATGTTATCTGTTAATTCAAGATGAGTCAATAGTTTTCTCGTAATACGGGACATATTTTGAATAAATAACAAAAAAATCCTTTCACTGCTTTTTGAAAAAGCTTTATTCCCTCCCCTTTTTACCATACACTATGTACAAGTTGACCAAATCCAACTTTATTGCACTAATACATTTTGGATAAACTTAATTTTGGAGTGAAAATAATGAATTCGTCTCTATTACAAATGAATACTATATTTATTAGTATTCTTATTGAAGCTCTTCCTTTTGTATTACTAGGCGTAATCATTTCAGGAATTATTCAAATTTTTGTAACGGATGAAATGATGGCTCGAGTTATTCCTCAAAATAAAATAGGTGCTGTCATATTAGCTAGTGTGATTGGAGCTCTTTTTCCAGCCTGTGAATGTGGAATTGTGCCTATTACTAGACGTTTAATGGCAAAAGGGGTTCCTCTTTATGCTACCATTCCTTTTATGTTAACAGGCCCTATTATTAATCCAGTTGTTTTATCTTCTACCTTTGTAGCTTTCGGAAATGATTGGAAAATAGTGTTTTATCGGGCAGGAGTAGCTTTTATTGTTTCCTTACTTGTAGGTCTTATTTTAAGTGTTCAATTCAAAGCACCTCAGACAAAATGTGAGGTTCATTTGCATACTTCCCCCAAGAAAATGAGTGAGAAAGTTTCACAATCGATTCGTCATACTATTGATGAGTTTTTTTCTGTTGGGAAATTTTTAATTATTGGCGGATTAATTGCTGCCGGCATGCAAACGTTCGTGAAGACCTCTACTTTACTTTCATTGGGACAAGGAAATGTTTCATCAAATACGGTAATGATCGGACTTGCCTACGTATTATCGCTTTGTTCCTCTGCAGATGCGTTTATCGCTTCCTCGTTTCGCAGTATGTTTACAGATAGTGCTATTGTTTCATTCTTGGTATTCGGTCCAATGTTTGATATCAAGAATACGCTGATGATGGCTAAGCCAGTTTAAGACTAAATTTGTCTTTACGCTTTTGGCGTATGTCTTCATTTTAGTACTTATTGTTTCGATTTTAATTGTTCATTAGTAAGGATGAATTTGGCATGATTCGTATTTTAATTTTAATAGGGTTTACGTTCATCTTCATGCACCTTCATGCAACTGGGGATATCTCAAAATATATCAATATGAAATATTCCTGGATTTCATTTTGCACCATCTTTGTCCTTTGGTTCTTGACTATTGCAGAATTAATCTTTTACATGATAGGCCCTAAAAAACATGATGATGATTGTAGCTGCGGATGCGCCCATAATCATCAAGATGGCAAATGGAAACGAAGAGCATGGTACCCAATTTATATTTTACCTGTATTCACTGTCTTATTTTTACCTGTCGCAACCCTTGATTCTAATATTGTTGAAGCTAAAGGGTTCCATTTTCCTATTTATGACAAAAAAGATCCTTATTCTTCTCATCAATTTTTACAGCCTGACACAAGTTCTTTTTACGGAGAAGAAGCCTATGATAAAATGATTCATCGTGATCTTAAAAAGTTTTCTAAAGGAGAAAATATCAACTTAGAAGATGAGGAATTTTTTAATGCAATGGAGACTATTTACCGATATCCTGGTCAATTCAGTGGCAAAACCATTTCTTTTAAAGGATTTATGTATCAAACGAAGGAGCTAAAAAAGAATCAGTATTTTCTCTTTCGCTTTGGTATTATTCATTGTATTGCAGATTCAGGGGTGTTTGGAATGCTTATTGAGTTTGCAGATGATATTACTTTTAAAAATGATGACTGGGCAACGGTTACAGGAAAAATTAGTACAATGTATTACCAGCCGTTCAAAAAAACCATCCCTGTTGTGAAAGTAACAAAAGTAAAGCGTGAGCAGGCTCCAAAGGACCCTTATGTATATCGAAATAACCAATAATTAAAAGCCGTTCTTTTAAATAAGAACGGCTTTTTACATTAATGAACAAATTCCATTTTTTCTTCGATTTTATGAAATTTCTCATAAAATTCCTCCGCTGAAATCGGTTTGGAGAAATAGTATCCCTGCACTTCATCACATTTTTCTTTATGAAGAAGTTCTACTTGTTCAACTTCTTCTACACCTTCTGCTACGACGGATAGCTGTAAACTTTTGGCTAGTGTAATAATGGCTCTGACAATCGACACTTCCGTTGTATTAGGATCTAAATCTTTAATAAAAGACCGATCAATTTTCAGCGTATGAATAGGCAACTTCTGAATATAGCTGAACGAGGAGTATCCTGAGCCAAAATCATCAATCGAAATAAATACTCCTGCATCTTTTAAGATTTGTAGCTTTTCGATTGTTTGCTCAACATGCTTCATCGTAACACTTTCTGTAATTTCAAGCTCTAAATATCGTGATTCTAACTCTACTTCACGCAAGACACCTAACACATAATCAACAAAATCAATTGTACCAAAATCCACGCTTGATATGTTCACACTCATTTTTAAGGGAGGAAGTCCTTGAAGCTGCCAATACTTATTTTGATGGCACGCTTTTTTTAATACCCATTTCGTCAGTGTAACAATAACGCCTGTTTCTTCAGCAATCGGAATAAATTCTGCGGGAGAAATGACGCCCATCTCGGCATGAGTCCACCGGATTAAAGCCTCCACTCCAACAATATGGCCACTTTGAATATTGACTTTCGGCTGATAGTGAAGCTCCATTTCGCCCAGCTCAAAAGCCTTGCGTAAACCATCTTCAATTCTCATTCGTCGCGTAGTATGAACCTGCATTTCTTTTTGATAAAACAGATAATGATTACGCCCTTGTTTTTTGACTTCGTACATCGCTAAATCCGCATGGCGAACTAGCACTTCAAGTAAATTTCCATCTTTAGGAAATAAACTAACTCCGATGCTTACCCCTAAATAAACATCTCTCGATAGCACTACAAAAGGAGTGGATAAGCAGTCATTTAATGATTGACAGATTTTTTTCACTTCTTCATCCGTCCTATCATGCAGTAAAACTAAAAACTCATCTCCTCCAAAACGCGAAAGCACATCTTGGTTTCTTAGGCAGCTCTTCATTCGATCGACAACCTGAAGCATAAGCTGATCTCCAGCATGATGACCAAGCGTGTCATTTACCTGTTTGAAACGATCTAGGTCTAAAAATAAGAAATGAAGCTTTTTTCCTGAAGCAGCTGCTGAATCAATAGATTTCTCTACAATGTTTGAAAACATACTGCGGTTTGGTAAATCTGTTAGCATATCGTGAAAAGCCATATATTGAAGCGATTCTTGAGCTTTTTTCTGTTCCGTTACATCTCTAGTTACTGTCTGAAAAAGCGTCTCTCCATTAATTTGAATGAGCGTAGATTTTACTTCTAAGAAGAGTTCCTTACCTAACGCATTAAACATTTTCAACTGAGCTAATGGAGATCTTGGCTCATCTTTTCTATCCTTTACTGCCTTCAATCCTTTTTTAATATCAGGAACTTGTTCAGATGAAAAGAAATCATATAACGATTTACCAACGAGCTGGTCTTCCGTTACTCCTAAAAGCTGAATCATAGCATCATTCACAGACACGACCTCTTCTTCTCGATGGACCATAATCGCCAATGGAGAGGAATAAAACAAGTTTTCATAGCGATTTTTTGCTTCAATCAACGTTTTTTCCGCTTCGCGCTCTTGCGTCATATTGCGGATATACAGCATATACTCAACCGCCTCTTCAATTCCTACCGCCATCACCGTTATCTCAACCGTAACTTCTCTATTACTTATCAAAAGGGAGTGCTCAGTTCGTCCATCTTGTAGAGAAGAAAATTTATAGAAGGGCAGCAGCTTAACAACATTACTCCCGATTATATCTGATGCTTTAAGAGAGAAAAGCGTTTCCGCTGCATAATTGAGCGATAAAACATGTCTTTTTTCATCGATCACCAAAATAGCATCCAGGGCGGATTCAAAAAAAGCCCATTTTAAAACTTCTTGTTTTTGTACGCGTCGATCCATAAAAATGGTTAAAAACACAGCCGTAAATAGGCAGACAATAAAAAAAACAATAACGACGGATAAATATATTGGATTTAAGGCAAAACCGTTTGAGTGTTCAGACATTGACATTCCTGAAAAAGAAGCTGCCTGCATGCCCGTATAGTGCATACCTGCAATAGCAATGCCCATAATAGTAGAACAAATAACCTTAGCAAAAACGGTAAGCTTCCCTTCATTTAGCTTTGAATAAAAACCAAGCCACAAAGCTGTATTAGAAGCAGCAACAGCAATAAGAATAGAGAGAAAAACGATAAATGGATCATATGAAATCATAATTGGCTCCATAGCCATCATGCCCAAATAGTGCATAAAAACAATTCCAGCTCCCATAAAGCTCCCTGCAATGGTCAGTGCCTTCATGCTTTTCTTTTGTTTGTGAATGAGGTAGAGGCCTATATAACATCCCGTTATCGCTCCCAAGATTGAGAGAAGAACAAACCATAAATTATATGAAACATCTACGGGCAAGTGAAAAGCAAGCATGGCGATAAAATGCATTGACCAAATGCCTATTCCCAATGTAAATGCCCCACTGATTAACCAAAACTGAATAAATTTTGCCCGGGAAATTTTCACACGATTAGCTAACCCAAAAGAAGCGTACGCCGCAGTAATAGCGATAAGGAAAGAGAGTGTAACGAGTAACTCATTGTACGTCCCTTCTAGTAAATGTGTATGATGATTCATTCATGACCTTCCTTCAATTCGTTCTTTTCTTTGTTATCGGTTAAGGCCTAAAAATATTTACTATTTCAAAAGAACTTATGCTTGATTTACTTCTTACCTTTTGAACGTCCTGACAACATTGCGCTCACTTTTTCCTTGTTGACGGTGTATAAACAAGTACAATCATCTGACTCATACGCCTCTTCTAGTTGAAACGAAAATGTTTTTAAAAGAGTAATTGAATCTTTATTATTAGGATCAACTTTTGCTTCAACTTCTTGTATATGAAACTCTTCAAAAGCTTTTTCTAGCAAAAGGCAGAGTGCTTCTGTCATGAGGCCTTTTTTCCAAAAAGGTCTGCCTAAATCATACCCTATCTCTGCTTGCTTTTTAACATAATCAATACGGTTTAGACCGCAGGTTCCAATGATCTCATCGGAAGTCTTTAATCGAATAGCATAGCGTGTTGCTTTCCCTTCTTTCGTCAAACTTTGGAGAAGTGCAATCATGCTTTCCGCCTGATAAAGAGTCGTAAAGGGCTCAATGTTCATATATCTAGTAACCTCTTCATCCGACCAATATTCAAAAACTTTAGAAGCATCTTTTTTCTGAAGAGGAGATAAATATACCCTCATCAATGTTCTCCCTCCTTTTGATGAATGATGGAGCAAGACATTTTCATCTGCTCCTTTTTCACCTCTTAAAAAATCTCACATGGTGCACGGAACATGTGAGATTTGACATTTAACTATTTTTTGATTGTGCATCGCGCAGCTGCGTATATAAACGATTAATTGCTACAGTCATTGACTGTTCATAGGAATGATGATCATAATAAACTGCTATATTTTTTAACATTTCATACGTTTGATGATCAAGCTGCACCTCAAGCGTAATTTTTTCGTCAATTGTTGCTGTTTGCAAATGATGAGGCAAGTCCTCTTTTGTAGATACTTGCTCTGCAATATGAATTGCTTCTTCTACTGTTTCAATTCGGCCGTACTGATGCACCCATCTTCTGCCCATTTCAATCGTATCTTTTACAAACTGACGATTGGTAATGGTATCTTTAATATTAAATTGATGATCTGCCACATATACAGATTGATACAAGATTACACTGATCACTTCGTCTTTTAAATTTAATTTTCTCAGCTCATCAATTAAATCCGCTATATATTTAGGTAATGGACTAAATGTCCCTCGCACTTCCTTAATTAAATCCATGGCAATGGATTCAGTTGAATTGCGTTTAAATGCTTTTATAATATCTATCATTACATGTTCGTTTGCCATACATACACCACCATTTATGAATCGAATAATTTCATGCTCCTTGCTGCTTTGCATAGACATTCACTATTCGTTTAAAATATATACTATTATTCTATTATATAAAAAATATGAATAAGTTGGTATAGGATGAATGATTTATCATTATTTTTTCATAAGATTTTATGAAAAAGAACATGTTTATCTATTACTAGCATAAATCCAGCACAGCAAATAACGGTCTCGCTAAAATCTGAGAAGACAAGCATTTATTATTAGTAAATGTTAGTTTTTCTTTAATAGAAGACATTAAATAAAAGAGACCAAACCAATCCCGCTTATTGAAGTATATGGTCAAAAGATTTTTAGATGTTAGATGACAGAAGGTATCCAATATCAGCAATCAATCTCCTTCCCTGTTCATTGTCACTTAGTCCATCTATCAAAACAACGGCATAATACGTTTCGTTACCTCGCATGAGAATAGCACTATCATGTTCTGCTCCCTGTAGTTCTCCAGTCTTATTCGCAGCTTGAAACGCTGACCCTATACGTGCTGGAAGCTTATGCTGAAACTGCTGTATTTTTAACATTCTCATTATTTTTTCGCGACTAGATTTTTGCAAAAGGTTTCCTTCATATATTTCCCTTAGACACTTTACTACGTCAGAGGCACACGTATAATTATCAATCCCTTTTTCAACAGCGATTTCGTCCATCATATAGCGGTTTAAAACGGTTTTCTTTAATCCTAGATTTTTAGCACATTCGTTAATTTTTTCAAATCCTACTAAAGAAATGAGCTCATTTGTAGCTATGTTGTCAGAAACAACTATCATAAGGGTAAGCAGCTCTTCCACTCTAATATATGTTAACCGCGGAAGAGCTCTAAGTACGCCTGCTCCGCCAACCGTGTTTTTTTCCGTTCTTTGAATGACAGATGTTAAAGCCAAGATGCCCGCATCAATTTGACGAAACGCTTCTATTGCAAGCAGCAGCTTGATTGTACTTGCTGCTCGTTGTTGGATAAAAGAATTAATCTGTATGGATTCTTTTCCTTCAATATGAATACGTATAAGTCCATTATTACTCCGCTTCCATGTAGTAACTGCATCTTCGATTTTCATTCTCGCTCTTTCCATCATTTTGTCGCAGCTGTTTCCATATAGTTGTTACTCATTATCTTTTGATTGTATAAGTGACAGGCTACAAAGTGATTGTCTTCAACTTCCTGCCACTCTGGCTTTTGAGTCTTACAGGCTGCTACTGCAAGAGGACAGCGCGTATTAAACACGCAGCCAGAGGGCGGATTAATTGGACTCGGTAATTCTCCTTTAAGAACAATCCGCTTCCGATTATCCTCAACGTCAGGATCAGGGATAGGAATAGCTGACAGTAGAGCTTGAGTGTAAGGGTGAAGCGGTTTTTGATACAGCTCCGAACTTGTTGTTAATTCTACTAAATGCCCTAAATACATAACTCCAATACGATTGCTTATATGCTTTACCATCGACAAGTCATGTGCAATAAATAAATAAGTTAACCCTTTTTCTTTTTGGAGTTTTTTTAATAAATTAACTACTTGAGCCTGTACAGACACATCTAAAGCAGAAATAGGCTCGTCTGCAATAATGCATTCTGGATTTAGTGCTAAAGCTCTCGCAATCCCTATACGCTGGCGCTGTCCGCCGCTGAATTCATGTGGATAGCGATTGGCATGATCACGGTTTAGCCCGACATCTTCTAGCAGCTCATACACGCGGTTCAGCATCTCTTTTTTATTCGAATAAAGTCCGTGAACCTCCATTGGTTCTGAGATAATCTCCTTCACGGTAGAACGAGGGTTTAGTGAAGCATATGGATCTTGAAAAATCATTTGCATATTACGATGAAAAGCAAATTTTTCTTTCTCTGATAGCTCATGCACGTTTTTCCCTTTATAAAGCACCTCTCCTGATGTACGGTTATACAACCCAATGATTGTTCGTCCGGCAGTTGATTTTCCGCAGCCGGATTCACCAACAAGTCCAAAGGTTTCTCCTTTTGAAATATGAAAAGACACGCCGTCTACTGCTTTCAAAACCTGCTTATTCGTAATCGAAAAATATTTGCTCAGCTGCTTTACTTCTAACAAATGCTTCGTTGTCATAACTGCCACCTCCTAATAATAGCGCCGGGCTGCGCACAGCTCTTCTTCATAAAGCGTTCCTTTTAATTCGATCAGTTCAACGGTTTTACCTGTTTTAGGTGAATGAAGCATTTTTCCTTTACCATAATAAATACCAACATGGTGGATAGATCCTTCACCTTTTTCATGAGCGAAAAACAGCAAATCTCCAGGTTGAATAGAGGCTAATCCTACTTCTTTTCCTTGCCTTGCTTGATCGGTTGCATCTCTTGGAATAAGATATCCGTTTGCTTTATGAGTAGCATAGGCAAACCCGGAACAATCATATCCCCAGGCACTCATGCCCCCCCATAAATATGGAAGATTCAAAAACTGTTCTCCCGCTGCAATAATCATATCCCCAGTTCCTTTTACTTTACGGTTTCTATCCTCTATTACAACAGCATCTTGACGTTTTATTCTCCCACTGCCAATCGGCGTTTGAACTTCTAGCCATTCTTTATCTTCTTTTAAAAGAGGCAGCTGCGTTTGATAACTAATTTGCAAGGCTTCTTCCGCTAGGTGCAGGGTCGCAATCGTTGCTGATACCACTGCCGTTGGTTTATTCAATGGAAAATATTCAGCTTGAGAAATCAGTTGGTGGAAAGGAACCCACCCGGGATATCCTCTTTCATCTTTAGAAGAAAACTGAGAAGGAATAACGATTTTTGCCCATTTACCTTTTATTTCCGTTACATATACTTCTTCTCCTAGTAACAGCTGCGTTTGAACTAAATTTTTCTCACAAAGCTCCAACCGGCGTGTATACGTTAATTGTTCTAGCCATTTATCCAGTTTTACTGGGAAACTTGTTGCATTGTCATCTATTTCTCTGCTAGATTCATAAGAAGTCCAAACAGTCGCTACGGCCACACAAACGTAATACGCTTTTTTATCCATCACTTATTTATCCTCCCTCCAGGTTTAACCTTCAGCGTTCGACTTTATCTTTTGGTAATGTAATACCGGATTCAAATTCCACCATTCGTTCATAAGTCGACATTGTAGCATAGCTTCCAATCGCCACAGCTGTTTGAGGAGAGCAATGCCCGATGCGAAACCCTTTCATAACAGGCTTTTTTAAAGAAGTCAGGTAACTTGTTAATGCCATTTCTAATGAAAGCGACTCCGTACGTTTTTTAGGATAGCAGTTATGAAAATCCCCGATAATAATTCCCGCTGCATCCTGCAGTTTATTGGCCATATACAGCTGTGTCATCATGCGGTCAATTTCATACGGCTCTTCATCAATATCCTCAATAAATAAAATTCGATTTTTTGTATCTAGTTCAAATGGTGTGCCAAGCGTGCTTACCAGTAAAGTAAGATTTCCTCCTATCAGCTGACCAGTTGCTTCTCCTTCACAAATAGTGTCGAGCGAACTAATTTGATCCGTATAGCAAAAAGAACGGTGAGAAAATAATTGATAAAAAGCTTGCTTCGTCTCTATATGAACATCTTCTTTTCCGATATCCGACGAAAGCATTGGCCCATGAAAGGTAACCAAACCTGTGCGCTGATGAATAGCCGTATGTAAAAATGTAATATCGCTATATCCCCAAAAAATCTTTGGGTTTCGCTTAATTAAATCGTAGTTTAATTGCGAGGCAAGCCTAGCAGTCCCGTACCCGCCGCATGCACAGATAATTGCCTTTACTGCCTTATTGGCAAACATCGCATGTATATCTGCTGCTCGCTGTTCATCAGTCCCTGCCAAGTACCCGTTTTTTTTATATAAATGCGCACCCGTTACGACGTTTAATCCTATTTCCTTTAAATATTCTATTCCTTGTTTTAGATTATGCTGATTAGGCGGACTAGCCGGTGCAATAACAGCTACTGTATCACCTTTTTTTAATCGTTTTGGTTTGATCATTTGTTACACTCCTTTTCTGTAAAGAAATGAAGAAAGTGAAACTTGGGTCAGAAGGGAATTGAAATCCCCTCTGACGAAAAGTTCCACTTTACTGTTTATCTGCCCACTTCAAATCTAAATAGCCAACAGGATGACGAACAATTCCAGATACGTTATCTTTTATTAAAAACACATAGTTGTAGAAATGGATAGGAATGATCGGCACCTCATCAAATAAAATACCTTCTGCTTTATACATAAGCTCAAAACGTTTTTTATTATCCGTTTCGTTCATAGCTTGTTTAATTAACTCATCATATTCTTTATTGCTCCAAGCTGTACGGTTCATTGAATGACCCGTCTGGAAGCTCTCTAAAAAGTTAATTGGATCTGCATAATCAGCTAAAAATGAACTTCGTGACAGCTGAAACTTTAACGCTTTTTGTTCTTCTTGGAAAACATTCCATTCCATATTGGCAAGCTTCACATCTACGCCTAGATTTTCTTTGAACATTTGCTGCAGTGCTTCTGCTATTTTTTTATGCGTATCGTCTGTACTATATGTTAGCGTAATAGCTGGCAGCTTTTTATATCCTTCTTCTTTCATTCCTTTTTTCAGAAGTGCTTTTGCTTCTTTGTCATCTGTTTTTAATAAGTCGCCGCCCGTTTTACGGAAATCTTTTCTATCTGCATCTTTAAATCCGTAAGATACGAACCCGCGAGCTGGTTTTTCTTTATTCTTTGTAACAAAATTAACAATTTGATCTTGATCTACAGCCATTGCAAATGCTTTACGGATATTTTTGTTTTGAAAGGGCTCTTTATCTAAGTTAAAGCGGTAGAAGTAAGTTCCCGCTTGGTCTTCGATATGAACATCTCCATCTTTCAACAGCTTTTCACTTAAATCCGATGGAATTTCAGAAACATCTAGTTCTCCATTTTGATACATTTGATATTCTGTGTTTGTATTTTCAACAATTGCCCATTTTACCTTGTCGAGCTTTACATTTTCAGCATCCCAGTACTGATCGTTTCTTTCCATGACTAGATTACTGTTATGCTTCCATTGAGTTAATTTGAAGGGACCATTAGCAACAAACGAATCTGCTTCTGCAAACCATTTCGGATTTTTTGTTGCTACTTTTTCATTAATTGGGAAGAACGCTGGATTGGAAACTACGCTTAAGAAATAGGCTTGAGGACTTTTAAGCGTAACTTCAAAGGTTTTGTCATCTAGCGCTTTTACCCCTACTTGATCAGCACTGCCTTTACCCGTATTAAATTCTTCTCCACCTTGGATGAAGTAACCTAAAAATGCCGCTGGTGAACCAGTCTTAGGGTCTAACAGCCTCTTCCAAGCAAATACAAAATCACTTGCTTTCACGTCATCTCCATTTGACCATTTAGCATTTTTTCGTAAATGAAACGTATAGACCTTTTTGTCCTCAGAGATATCCCATTTCTCGGCCATTGCTCCTTCAGGCTCATCGCTTTTTCCTAAACGAGTCAGCCCTTCCATTAAGTTATTAAGCATATTCCATGAATATGAATCAAATCCAATAGGTGGATCAAAAGACGTAGGTTCTGCGCCATTATTCATATAAAGGACCTTACCCTCATCTTTTGCTGTACTGCTCTTCTTTTCTGGCTCCGCGCCGGAATCTTTTGTGGCCGTACAGGCAGCAAGTGCAAATATAAGTACACACATCATTAGTAAAGACCCTATTTTTTTCATCATTTCCCCCTCTTTCATAAGTTCTCTATTCATCTATAAATCTAGCTTATAGTTGTTACAAATTTTTGGGCTCTCTCATCTTGAAGCCAGCAGTGCACTTGGTGACTCTCTTTCAGCTTTGTCGATACAGGATACATGCGATCACACACTTCCATTACGTAAGGACAGCGAGGTGCGAACGAACATCCGGATGGAGGTGCAAATAAATCGGGAGGTGATCCTGCAATAGGCACAAGCTCACTTTCATATAAATCTAACCGAGGAACTGAACGCAGCAATCCTTTTGTATACGGATGCTGCGGCGTATAAAAGATGTCTCTTCTTGTTCCAATTTCTACAATTTTCCCTGCATACATTACGGCAACACGGTCAGCTACCTGAGCAACTACTCCTAAATCATGGGTAATTAAAACAATGGAGACATCCGTTTTCTGCTGAATATCCTTAAACAATTCTAAAATCTGCGCTTGTATCGTGACGTCAAGGGCTGTGGTAGGTTCATCAGCAATTAGCACTTCGGGATTGCACACAAGAGCCATTGCAATGACAATACGCTGTCTCATTCCCCCGCTAAATTCATGAGGATATTGCTTTAGGCGTTCTTTAGGATTTGGAATTCCGACTAGCTCCAGCATTTCAAATGCTTTTTGTTTGGCTTTTTCTTTCGAGATGTTTTCATGTTGCATAATATTTTCTGAAATTTGCTCACCTACGCGAAGAGTTGGATTAAGCGCAGTCATAGGATCCTGAAAAATCATCGAAATATCAGCGCCTCGAATGTCTCGCATTTTCTTTTCTGATAGTTTCGTTAAATCCTGGCCTTTAAATAAAATAGATCCGCTTGTGATCCTGCCCGGAGGTGTCGGAATTAACCTCATAATACTTTGAGATGTTACGCTTTTTCCGCACCCTGACTCTCCGACAATCGCTAGTGTTTCTCCTTTATGTAAATCAAAACTAACGCCTCTTACAGCTTGAACTCGCCCTCCGTAAGTTGAAAACTGTACGTGTAAGTTTTTGATTTGGATCATTTTTTCCATTTGCTTACCTCCTTAATTTCGGATCAAGTGCATCTTGCAGTCCGTCTCCAAGGACATTAAAAGCAAACATAGTAAGAGAAATAAAAAAAGCGGGAAAAAATAAACGCCACCAATAGCCTGATAGAATCGTTGATAAACCATCGTTTGCCATTACTCCCCAGCTGGCATAAGGAGCCTGTACACCCAGCCCTAAAAAACTTAAAAAAGCTTCAGCAAAAATGGCAGTTGGCACGGTTAGTGTCATTTGAACGATAATTGGCCCCATCGTATTTGGAAGCAGGTTTCGCTTAATGATACGACTAGTTTTTGTTCCAAACGTTTTGGATGCAAGCACGTATTCATAGTTTTTTATTTGCAATACTTGCCCCCGTACAATTCTCGCCATCCCGATCCAACCTGTAACGGAAAGTGCCACAATAATCGTAGAAAGCCCGGGGCCCATGACTACCATTAGTAAAATCACGACTAATAAATAAGGAAGACCATATAAAATTTCAATTACGCGCATCATGACATTATCTGTTTTTCCGCCTTTATAGCCTGAGAATCCCCCGTAAATGACACCGATGATAAAATCAATAAGCGCTGCCATCAGCCCTACAAATAAAGAAATTCTAGCCCCGTACCATGTTCGAGTGTACATATCTCTTCCTAAGTCATCCGTTCCAAACCAATGACTAGCCGAAGGAGGAAGGTTTTGCTCTGTAAAAGAAGCTTTCGTTACACTGTAGGGTGAAAACATAGGGCCGAATATAGCCATCACAACGAGAATGACTAAAAAAAAGAGGCCCAGCATGGCTAACTTGTTTTTTACAAGCCTGCGCCAAGCATCATGCCAATAAGAAAGACTCGGCCTTACAACTGCTTCAGCTTCAGACTTCTTTTTTTTCTTTGGCACAAACCACTCATCAGGAATTTGCTTATACTCCTGTTTTTCCAGCACATTATCCCTCCTTCTTATACAGTTTGATTCGTGGATCAAGTATTCCGTAAGCAATGTCTACCAAAAAAAGCATAATGATGAGAATCGAACTGTAAAAGACCGTCGTGCCCATAATTACCGGGTAGTCTCTCGTATTAATACTGTCCACAAAATATTTTCCCATGCCAGGAATAGCAAAGATTTGTTCAATAACAAATGTGCCGGTTAATACGCTGGCTGCAATCGTTCCAAGGACTGTTATAACGGGCATTAAAGCATTTCTAAGCGCATGCTTAAATACAATTTTTACTGGCGAAAGCCCTTTTGCACGCGCTGTTCGAATATAATCTTGCGTTAGTACTTCTATCATGCTTGAGCGAGTCAAACGTGCAATAATAGCCATAGGACCTGTGGCAAGAGCTAGAGTCGGAAGAATCATATGTAAAGGGCTCGTCCACGTAGCAGCAGGTAAAATTTTCAAATTAACAGAAAGCTGTTGAATTAACAACGTGGCCATAACAAAATTTGGAACCGACAATCCGATAACTGCTATGCTCATCGCCATGTAATCAATTATTCCATTCCTTCTAAGAGCAGCGATAATGCCTAGTGTAATACCTGAAATCACCGCAAGAATTAACGTCACCATTCCAAGTTCAAATGACACGGGAAACCCTCTTCCTAAAAGGTCGTTAACCGTTTGAGACGGCTGTTTAATGGAAGGACCAAAGTCAAAAGTAACAATGGATTTTAAATAAAGAATATATTGCACAGCTAGCGGCTCATCTAAGTGATAAAATGATTCCAGGTTTTTTTGAACTGCATCGCTTGTCGCTCGTTCTTCATTAAATGGAGATCCAGGAATCGAGTGCATTAAAAAGAAGGTTAAGGTCACAATTACCCACAGCGTAACGAGCATGGATAAAAATCGTTTCAAAATATAACTTTTCACCTTTATCCCACCTTCTAACAGAATGTTGTGCGCGTAGCTAATTCAGTCATCACAAGCATGGCCTGATAAGCTTCTAAAATATCTTTTGCTTGAAACCGAACGGTCGTCGTTCCAGGCTCAATTTCTGTTCCCGGCATTAAATGTGCCCACTCTGCTTGACCGTAATTTGCAAATTCTATTCGTAAGGTTGGATGTTTAGGTGGAATTAAAGGTTTAACAAGGTGTTTGTTTTGAATAGCTGCGGCTGTTTTTTCTTGAAGTAATTGTTCTGCTTTCTTAGGGGTTAATGTTTTGGCTGCAGAACGTGAAATGGCCTGTTTGACGATAGCAGTCGTCACGTTTGGAATAAGCTGCTGTGCTTCCAGCGCCGTTTGGTCATCACCGGCTACCATTAAAACTGGCACGCCGTAATAGCCTGCGACGTATGCGTTGAAGCCTAACTCTCCAATATTCGTATCGTCTATGTACATATTGCGAGCACCAAATATCATCGAATGAGACATGACACCAGGCATGGATGCTTTAGCATGATACCCTAGAAACATAGCACCATCAAAAGTCTGATCTAATCCCTGTACCATTGAATATGGTTTTACGCTCCCTGAAATAAGCTGAGTTTCTGGATGAAGCCGTTCAACAAGGAGATTATTCATACTCGAATGGCTGTCATTTGCCACAACTTCTGAGCACTTTTCTCTAAATCCTGCATAAATTACTGCATTTGCTTCATCCGTCATTATTTTGCGGCTTCTTTCATAATTTTCTTTCTGTCGCAGAACATTTGTGTGATCGACGAGTCCCGTAATTCCTTCCATATCAATCGACAGGTATAGTTTCATTTGTCTTATTCCTCCTCCTTTCTTGACTGTTAGTCAGTTCATTATAAATTATTCTTATGTTTATAATTTATAATTGTAAGAAAATTATAAATTATCTTTCTTCTTTTTACAACAATATATTGAATTTTTTGACACTTTACTCATCTTCCTTTTAACAAGATATCGCTTACAAATTGGAAATCCCATGGTAAAATAATAGAGCAGCCTGTTGGTTCATTCAGCCGCTCGTCGGCATTAATTGAGGTGTTAAGAATGTTTCGAGTTTCCATTGCTTCACTACAATGGTTTTTATTTATGATTTCTAATAGTATGATTGTTCCTATTGTAATTGCTTCTCAGTTTCATTTAAACGCAGCGGATTCTATTCAATTTTTACAGCGAACGTTATTTATTTTAGCTTTATCCGGGCTCTTACAGGTATTTATAGGGCATAAATACCCAATCATGGAAGGGCCAGCTGGCGTTTGGTGGGGCGTCTTTTCTCTGTATGCGAGTCTTGGAACCGTTCTGTTTGGTTCTCACTCTGAAACGCTCCGCGTGCTGCAGTTTACCCTCCTTATAAGCGGGATAATTGCTATTTTAATGAGCCTGCTTGGTCTCATTGATAAACTAGCAAAATACTTTACCCCGACAGTTACCGGTACATATTTAATTTTATTAGTGACGCAGCTCAGCGGTTCCTTTTTAAAAGGAATGTTTGGCATTACAGAAACGAATTCAGCTATTAAACTTCCAATTGCGCTGGCTTCAGCTGCGATTTTGCTGCTGACTTTTTATTTATTATCGCACCGGACGTTAAATAAGCTCAGCATTATTATTAGTATTGGTGTAGGCTGGGGAGTATTTGCAATGCTAGGGTTAGCTAAACCTATCGAGTTTCAGGCGCAGTTATTTTACATACCTAAAGTGTTCGTATTTGGGGCTCCTCGCGTTGAATGGAATATGGTTGTTACTGCTTTTTTTGTGACGCTCATTTTAATTACAAACATGCTCGCTTCTATTCGTGTTGTTGAGTCTGTTTATAAACAAAAAGGAGAAAAAATTGAAAAAGACAATATTAAGCGTTCCGGGATGGTTTCGGGTATAAGTCAGCTGCTTGGAGGATTGTTTTCAGGTGTCGGTGCCGTTCCTATTTCAGGTTCCGGTGGATTTATTTCAGCTACAAATCTTTATAGCCGAGTTCCTTTTATTGTAGCATCGTGTCTTTTGCTTTTTCTGAGTATCTTTACTCCTTTAACGTCCATTATGTCCGCTCTTCCTCCTGCCGTCGGATACGCGGCAATCTTTCCTGTTTTTACAGGTATGATGGCTCTTGGAATTGGAGAATTCAAGCATGCCAAACAGCCCGAAAAAGCAATGAAAAAAGCCGGTATTGCGTTGCTGTCGGGGATAGGGGTTATGTTTTTGCCTTCTCAAGCTTTTTCAACACTGCCTCCTTTAGTTACTACGTTTTTAAGCAACGGATTAGTTCTTGGTACCATTATCATTCTTGCACTGGAAATTTCCGAATCCATTTCTTTGAACAGACAAGGTGCAAAAGAGGGATAAAAAAAGAAGCTGAAACCCAGCTTCTTTTTTTTACCTTCTTACCGTTAATCCTTTCAGTTCATCGTCTTCCATAGCCATTTCATAAAATTCTCCCGTTTCATCGTGCGCTAAAACATAATCCAACTCTTCCTGAGCAGAAGCAGTTTTTCCAAGAACAGCTAGATAGCATGCCAAGTTATAGCGAATAAAAAGATCTTCGTCTCCACTTTCTACTCTGGTTATCATAAGCGAAGCTGCTGCTTCCGTTTCACCTTCTAAATGATACGCGATACCTAAATCGGCATACATCCCTTCATACTCTTGACGCTGTTCAATTGCTTTTTGAAGAAGCTGAACAGTTTCATGATAACGTTCCGTTTTATTATACAGTTTTGCTAGTCCTGCATATATGTCAGGCTGATAAATCTCCTGCTGAAGTAATTCTTGAAAAGCTGCCTCCGATTTTTCTACCTCTTCAAGGCTACTCAAAATAAATGCTCGGTATATCTGCAAATCTATATGATATGGCTGCTGTTCAAGAAGTTTTTGAACTAAGTTTAGCGCTTCATGTGCAGCCTGTTCATTTTCATGGATGTTAACGAGTATATTGGCTAAATGATAGGCAACATCAAAATCCCAGCTTTGATGCAGCGATTTTTTCAGCACGGTGATGCTATCTTCAATTAATCCTTTCTCCTCGTAAAAAGCCGCAAATGCATGCACAGCCTCTTTATTATTCCGATCCGTTTTTATAGCAAGTTCATACAGTTCAATCGTTAAGCCAAGCAGCGTAACCGTTTTTGCTTTTGCTTTGAACTTTGCTAAGCTTCGTTTGAAAATAGATCCTTTCTGCTCTTCTACGATCGAATCGGCATACTCATTTAAAGCCTCGGCTGCGTTTTTAAATAACAAGCTTTTGCTTTGTTTTTCCATTTTTATCTTTTTTAAATCTGCCGTAAGCCCGGACAGTTTTTTTCCATTTGGAAAGCTAGACATGAACGTTTGAAATAGAGCGTAATCTTCCGGATCCTCACTTAGTAACTCTGTAAGAATTTTTCTAGCTTCTTCATATCTCTTCTCCATGATGAGCCATTTTGCCTGATGATGGCGAATAGCAGGATTCTGTGGATCTAGTTCAAGCGCCTTCTCTAAATACGTTTCAGCCTGTGAAATGTCTCCTTTTAGGCGATACACATGAGCCTGGCTGTCAGCCAGCCATTGGGGAAGCACAATTTCCTCTACGCTTTTTAATACCTCTAACAGCTCTTCATACTCTTTCTCTGTTTCACAAAGTGAAGCTGCGTGCTCAACTTTTATTTCCATAGGATTCAGCTGTATCCATTGAAGGAGCCAATTCCTTTCAGCCGTTCGATTTTGTTCTTCACAAGCCGTTTCGGCAAGCTTCATACAAGCGGCTTCAAATGTTTTATCAAGAGTTAAGCATTTTTGGAAGGCCTCTTTTGCTTCAGTGATGCGATTCATTGATTGATATATTTCACCTAACCGATAATATGGCAAAGCATCTTGCTTGATACGAAGCGCTTGTTGATAAAGTTTCTCACTTTTTGTTAGCTGCTTGGCTTGTTCGTATAATATGCCTAAGTAGCACATGTACAAAATCTCATCGGGGTGCTCTTGATGTTCTGCGGTTAAAAACTTAATTCCACGAGTCAGTAAAGCCGTGTCTTCTAAATAACTCGTATATGCTTCTAACACTTCATCTAGTGCTGTTTGAGCAAAATGAATTCCTTCTTCATAAAGAGCAAATCCAAACTCTATCGTTTGGTCGTCTAGATTCTTCTCTTTTGCTGCATCCAAAAGCATGCTGCCTGCATCCAACAGGACATCGCTGTTCGATGAAAACTTCTGCGCAATAAGCGTGAGCGTATCAACGGCCGTTAAATGTTCACCTGTTTCTAGATACGCATAAGATAAGCCCAAATACATAAGGGCATCTTCTTCTATTTTTAAGCCTTCTTTATACAGAGCAATAGCTTCTTCGTACCTTTGATTCGCGACGTATAAATCGCCTAGTCTTCCTCGAATTGTCATGTCGCTTGGGAGATGCTTCATGCCTTCTTTGAGATAGCTTTCAGCTTCGTCTGTTTTTTCTAGTTGATATTGTAGCAAATCAGCTATCGAAAGATATGGATAAGGAACAGTCGGCAAAAGCTGTTTAGCTACTTGAAATCCCCGGTAAGCTTTACGAAACTTTTTTAAATGTTCATCACAACGGGCTCTTTCAAACCAGCTGTGCGCATCTTTTGGGTTTTCTTTTAATAACGCGTCGAAAAGATTTCTGGCTTCTGCATATCTTTCTTTCTCCATTAAAATAAGTCCGTGATTGATTTGTGTATAAGATTCATCGCCATACATATTTAAGGAAATAGTCGAGCATTCAAAAGCCTTTTCGAGGTTTCCTTTGTACATATATGCAAGTGCTAAATAGCTCCAGTTCAAATGCTGCTCTACGTCTAATTGCAGGGAGCTGCGCAGTGCTTCAACAGCCTCATCATACTTCTCTTCATCCAGCGCAATTCTTCCTTTAAGATAGTGATAAAAAGAGCTATGCTTTTTGTTATCTATGTGGTGTAACAAGGAAGATGCTCCCTTACTGTCGTCAAGTTTAAAAAAGGCATATGCAGCGTGAAGCTTAAGATAATCATGATTGCTATATTTCTCTAACACATGGTTAATACACGTACGAATGTAGGCTTCATGCTCTTTTCTATACAAATGCTTCATACTGTAAATAGCGGCAAATGGAACATGCTCATTTGCTTTTAGTAAAGAAACGAGATCATTAATGTGTGCCTCTTCATCCGCTTCAACTAGTTCGATTAAGTCATACAGCTGACGAATAAACACATCTTGCTCTTTAGAAAGTGAAGCAAGATCCGCTGCCGCTTTAGAAGCAACAATTGATAAAAACCCCGAATTAGCGTAATGCTGATCAAAATTTTTATATTCTACATACGTTGGACTTAGAAAATTGGCATCTTGTACATGAAAAAGTTCAAGTTCATCATCATAGCCAAATACAACTTGAACGTGGGAAGCTTGTTCAAATTCCAGACTGACCAAAATAGGCAGCCCTTTGTCTAATAGTTCTTTAAACTGTTCAACTGTGCCGGTAAAAAACATCGCTGCAAAGCCAAGAGATTCAAAGTAGCTCACCGCAGTTGATAATTTGGAGCCTAACCCTCCGTAAATATGCGTTCCAATCTCATCCTGTGTTTTTTCGGTATGTAAAAGCCTTAACATCATACTCATACTAGCTGGCACGCAATAATTATCTTTTTGAACAATTGGTACAATAGGAAGATTGATTGTACTGCATTTATCGTCTGTATTCTTTCCAATTAATTTTTGATAAGGTGAATCTTTTAAGCATCGCTTGGTCGAGAGCAGATGCGTAAGCTGAGATTGCTGCTGCTGTTCAAAATAAATGTCCGCGCGCAGCAGCGTAAAAAAATCTTGATAATCATGATAGGGTAACTTTGAATCGATAAATTCAATCGTTTCAAGCAAAAGAGAATACTCTTTTAAATCTTTTAACCGCATCACTTTATCCATATATAAAGACGGAAGCTGTGGATAGCGGACAATAGCCTCGTTAATTGTTTCAAGCGATTGTTTATGCTTCCCTTCATACGCATATAGATCTGCGAGCATTGCATAGCAAAAATCTCCATTCTCCTTATATGCTGTTCCTTCTTTTAGGCAGGCTTCAGCTTTCATTCTGTCGTTGAGCTGCAAATAAAAATAGCCCCATCGGTCAGCCATACCCTTTTGATTATGTGACGTTACTTGTTTCATCCACTTAGAAGCTTCATCCACTTGTTTCATTTCTAAAAGAATTCTTACCTTTAAAAAATAGATTTTCTCAAGCTGTTCCTCTTTAACTGATTCCGTATCCAGCTGAGAAATTAATAAAGAAAGTCTATCATCAGCGTCGAGTATCTTGCCTTCTCGTAGGAGATCATCACAATAAAGAGTCACCATTCGAATCGAGCCAAATCGACGATAGCCATATGTCGTTAACATTCGACTTAAACGATTTAATAAAGCTTCATCACAAAAGCGGATAAGCTCGTACAGCTCTTCTTCCGTTTGTAAGTTTGTTAACCATTCTTTCATAATCCCCGCGAGGCTCTTTGGTTGAAGGCTTTGTACTTCTTCTGTTATATACGCTACAAGATCAAATATTTGATAATGATCCACCATGCTTTTTAATTTCTGATAATTTATACTCAATTCAAAACCACCTTATTCAATAAAATAAGAACTATTGCATCTGCTGTCTATAAATTGAAGTATAAGAAATTTCAAGGATTTTTTCTAGACACAATATAAATTTAAGCATATTGACGGGTCTTTAAATAGCGAAGAGCTGTCTTTTATCATAAGACAGCTCCATAAAATCACACTTCAGCTTTCTTCAGTTTTACGCCGCCTTCAGGTTTTGGTTTGATAGCTTTTAAAACTAAAATGGCACCTACTGCACTAACCCCTAGAGACGTTTGGAACACAGCCATGTCCGACCACTTCATAAGCAATGTATAAAGAGGAGGTCCAGCTGCTACTCCGACAAAGCGCATCGAACTGTAAAGAGACGTAATGGTTCCTCTCTCTTCCTTTTCAATTCCTTCTGTAATAAGCGCATCAAGACTGGGAAGAGCTGCTCCAATTCCAATTCCACCAAGCACTAAAGTGAGTAAAATACTAAAAAGAGACGTATTAAAAAATAAAATGATGAAAGAACATGTTAACAATAAAAAGCCAAAAAAAGCAGACCACTTCATAACGATTTTATTGTTGCCAACTTTTTTCCCCGCCACAAAAGAAGAAATAGATAAAGCGAGCAAGGGAATAGCCATTACTAAACCTTTTCTCGTATTCACAATATGATAACGCTCCTCTAGTATGGTCGATAGATAAAATAAAACCCCGAATAATACAAGCATAATAATGGCGCCTAAAATAAAAATAGCCATAAGCCATCCCATATTTTCTTTGAGCGTCTTCTTCAAATCCTTTAAAAACTGCGTAATACTTTTCTTTTTTTGTTCAGATTCAGAAGAACTATCATGTTTCGGAACTTTTACTAAAAAGATAACTAAAAGAATCGAAATAAGGCAAAGAATAGGAATGAACCAAAAAGGAAGAAACCAAATCATAGCCGCTAAAAAAGCTCCCAGTATTGGGCTTAGTACTTTCCCAAACGTATTAGCTGTTTCAATTAAACCTAGTCCTTTTGTAATTTCTTGCTCGTCTTTGAACATATCTCCTACACAAGGCATCACAACAGGCATAGCTCCTGCTGAACCTATTCCTTGAATCGCGCGGCCAATTAAAATAACCCAGAATGGATTGGCCATTTGCCATGAAGCCCAGCCTGTTAAAGCCCCTCCTACTGCAGCAAGCAGCAAACTAGGAATAATAATTTTCTTGCGGCCAAATCGATCTGATAAATAACCAGCAATCGGGATTAAAAAAATAGCGAAAATTGAGTAGACCGTGATAATCATGGATACCTGCAGCGAGCTTATCTGTAGACGTTTTTCAATCACCGGCAGCACCGGAATTAACATTGAATTTCCGAGGGTCATGATAAGTGGCACAGAAGCAAGAGCAAGTAAATCCAATTTTTTTCTACTTTCCATAGCGTCCTCCAAACCTTACTTCTAATTAACGTCACAATCACACGTTTTTCAATTTAAGCTTTATAAAACCTCTCGCGTTCATTGATTTTAAAGCTTAACTATCTCATTACATAAGATGATGTATATCTATATTTTTTAGCTAAAAAGGTGATTGCTATTCATGGTTTCACTGTTCTTCTTCAATTTATTGAACTTTGTTATTTATCCCTGTTAATACTTGTAAAATCACATATTTTTAATCCTATATATGAAGAAGCGTACGAGTATCTACGTACGCTTCTTCATATATAGGTGTCATCTTGTTACACTACTTCACCTCGATGACCATCTCCATCATACATAAACTGTTTATCAATGATATGTTCGATATATATGGTTGTCAAATCACTTTTTTTCACTTGAGCTACAATTAATCCTAACGGATCGCCAATGGTGAAGCTTGTTCCATTTTGAAACATTAGCAGCTGCTCATTTAAATGCAATACGCGCTTATAAATTTGCTCTTTCTCTAGGTTGCTGCGGCTCTTTGCTGCTTCGAGCGTTGAAAATAACAAAATGATTTCTTTTCCATTTACTTGTGTACGATACATACACGATCCACTCCTTATCACCGCGTTAAAAGTATGCTGACTATACTTTTATTATAAACTAAATTTTCAGTTATTTTTCATCTCATAAGAAATTTTTTTATTTAACGTTTACTACGTTCACGTTAAATAAAAAATTAATTTTCAGAAAAGTTAAATTTTAATATTGAAATTTTATTTCTTCTTATTATATAATATAAACAATCATTTACCTCTATTGGAAATGATAATTCCAGTTTCAGCAGCATGAGGCTGCACAGTACTAGGGGGATTCAAGTTATGCAAAATGGTAAAGTAAAATGGTTCAACAATGAAAAAGGCTATGGCTTTATTGAAGTTGAAGGCGGCAGCGACGTATTTGTACATTTTTCTGCCATCCAAAGCGAAGGTTATAAATCCTTAGAAGAAGGACAAGAGGTATCTTTTGAAATTGTAGAAGGCAATAGAGGTCCGCAAGCCGCTAATGTCACTAAGCTATCATAAATAGATCTTTTTATTTTATAGTAAAAGAGACTCTTTTCCGAGTCTCTTTTTTGTTATACCTAGCGTTTGGCCTCAGTAAGCTGCTGTTCACATGTTTGAATAGACTGCATGCACTGCTGAAGAAATTGCTCGTCTACTCCTGTGCCATGAGCTTTGGCAGATTGAAGCTGTGCTTTTGCATCATTAAGCGCATTCGTTGCCTCCTCAAGCTGCTGAGGACTCATACTCATCGTAGCTGTCCCAATCATCTTTTGAGCAGATTGAATAGACACTTCTACTTGCTTTAAATCATTATATCCTGTTGTTACTTCTTCATTTGAAAACTTATCCATTGAAAGAACACCTCCATATGGATAGAATGAAGCTGCTGCCGGCAAATTATACACGCTTACTTTTTAGTCAGCAAATCTCCATACTGCTTAATTTTTTCTCCTACGGTACACTCTTTAATACAAAACGTCTGAGCGTATGTTTTGCCCTTTTCTTTATTAAACGTTTTTTTTACAAAACAATCACTACAGTAGTAATCCAATAACTCCGTTACTTCTTCTAATAATTGTTTACGTTCCACTCTCGTTCATCTCCATTTCGTTCTGTGTGTTACACTTGCTTCCTGCTAGCAATTGGTATCCCTTGAAGAGCTTGAGTAGCAAGCTGGTCGGCCTCTTCATTTTCCTTCCTTGAAATAGGCTCATATACAGGGCGGATACCAAGTTCCTGCATTTTATCTTCTATTCGATCTAAGTACCGATTAAACTCTTCTTCGAAACAGGGCCACTCCCCAGCCAGCTGATTTAATACAACCTGAGAGTCACCTCTAAACGTTACCGGTATATGATGAACACCAAGTTCCTCAAGCTCTTGTATTAAATAATAAAAAGCAGCATACTCTGCCTCATTATTTGATTCAATCTCTTGCAGCCTTGAGTTGCGTCGTATTCGGTAAGAGTTGTTGTTCTGTTTAAAATAAATCACAACCCCAAGCCCCGCTAAGAGCGTATCATGCTCATAGCCTCCGTCAAAATATGCCACAATATCGTGAGGCTCTGTCTGTACTTCCTGTAAGAGCTTTTTCGCTTCCTTTACAGTCCATTTTTGCTGCTGCTCATCAAGTAGAAAAATTTCCTTCGTTCGACCTGTTTTTTCTAAATCACCCACAATCATTAGCGCCTCATTCGCATCTGTGAAATCGGATGTGAAAATTAACTGTTTATGTTTCGAGGATTTATAATGCCATTCAATTTGGAAATTCATAACGAGCATTCCTTTCATCAGCAATTTTGAATTCAACACTTTTTCTGCTTTTTTGTATTTTATCTTCTATTATGTCTTTTCATGACAGTTTTCTTACCTAATAAGCGGATTTTAGCGTTTATCCGTGCTAATATAAAATAGCTGAAGTACTTATGATACAATACTATTGATGAAAAAACATGGTTTAAGCTTATATTGTTTTAACAAGGAGGCTGTATGATGATTGAAGTTTATATAGACGGAGCCACTGCTGGCAACCCTGGTCCTTCTGGAGCTGGTATTTTAATTAAAGGAAACGGTGAACATCATCGTTACGCTATTGCTCTTGGGACAATGACGAATCATGAAGCAGAGTACCATGCACTTCTTCATGCATTAAAAATTTGTTTAGAAAAAAAGTATACGAGCGTATCCTTTCGAACGGACTCTCAGCTAGTAGACCGCGCAATGAACCAGGAATACGTTAAAAATAAAGCGTTTGCTCCTTTACTGGAAGAAGCCCTCAAACTGTCCAGTCAATTTGAGTTATTTTTTATAAAGTGGATCCCTAGCTCTCAAAATGCAGGTGCTGATCAGCTGGCCAGACAAGCCATTAATCAAAAAGAAGCAGGAATGTAATCCTGCTTAAATCATACCTGATGACTTTAAATATTGAATGGCTTGTTTTTGATTGCTAATACGATTTGATGTCAAATTCTCGAGGAGCGATACAAAAAAACTGCCGTCAAATTCTTTTTGTACTTTTAGTGTCCATTCAATTGTAAATATGACCATCTCGTCAGCTGCACGCGTATACTGCTGACCAAATGAAATAAATCCACGTGCATCTTCTGCTAAATGAAAGCCTTTTTCTTCAAGATAAAGAAGATACTCTTCAACGGTTTGAGCTGTTTTTGTCACTTTTTCGTCCCATCCTTTTGCAAAGGTTCTTCTTTATCTTAGCTTACTTTTGGCTGTTTGACTATGATTTCCCTTCTAAAAAATAGCCAATTGCTCCAAGTGCTACTCCTAAAATGGCTCCGCCAATCACTTCTTCGGGCTGATGCCCAAGCATTTCTTTCAAGCGCTGTTCCGTCAAATCGTGAAAGCCTCCGTCTGGAAGACCCGCAAGCTTTTCAATTTCTTCATCTAACGTATTCACTTTAATAGTAATTTCGCCAGTCTGCCTTCGAATTCCTTGTGCATCGTACATCACAATAATTCCAAAAACAGATGCTAACGCAAAGTCAATCGTAGAAACACCTCTTTTTAATGCTACATAGGTAGCCAAAGAAGATACGCCTGCTGAATGAGAGCTTGGCATTCCACCCGACGCAGCAATCATCCGCATATCCCACTTTCCTGTTTGATACTTTTTAATTGGGATTTTTAACGCTTGGGCTAAACCGATTGATGAAAGAGCAATGACAATTCCTTTATTCATATTGCTTCACCTCATCTATAGTTTGCGATGGATTGACATCTCGTACCCAAGCAAATATTGCCCAACAAAAAACGCCGGGCTAATCTGCTGACAGAGCAGACTAATCCCGGCGCTTTTGGAAACAGTTCTGTTATTTTTTACGCTTTTTTTGTGCAGCATTATTCATTTTGGCAGATTCAACTTCAGCATAAGAGCCGAATTCTTGTCCATATTGATTATTTGCACTTTTATTAGCTTCTAACTTCTTGTTAACAGAATTGTTTTGATTTTGTTGCACGTTGAACTCAGAAGCAAACTCCCCAGCATAAGTGTCATTTGCACTTTTTGCACGCTTTGCTTTTTGAGCCTGATTTGCTTTAAACTCAGAAGAGAACTCTTGGTTATAATTATGCTTTGCATTGTTATTCGCTTGCGCATTTTTATTACCTAATTTTTGACGACCCATCGCTATCTCCTCCTATTTGTACCTCGTTGGTACACTATTAGTATGGATCAAGCGGCACGTCATATCCTGTTCAAATTAAGGTAAAAACACCAGAGCTTAGCACGTTTACATTCTTGCCACGTACTCTTTAACCATTTCTTCTGTCACTACTTTACGGCCTGGAATGATGGTATATTTTTGAGACAGCTCATTAATTTCTGCTGTTGCAGCATTAATGCCGTCTACAGAAAAAGGTTTCCCTTCTTTGCACAGAAGCACAGCTGCTTCAATAGCTTGCTCGCGTCGAGCTTCTAAGCTGGCAAAAGCACGTACTAATTCGTGCTGTTTTTTAGAATGGGCTGAAATTTCTTTATGTACACTCATGTTCGTTCCTCCATTATATTATGCTGAGTTAGTAAAAATAAGTTAATGTCCTCATAACTGATTTGCTTTTCCGGTAATTCTTTTACGCTTTTTTCTATCGCTGCAGCTTCTTTCTTAATGCTGTCCAAAAAGTTTTTCATCTTTTCATTAAAAGCAACTTTCCCGCTTATCTTGCACTGTACAAATTGCTCAATGATGGATTGCTGCCTATCGTCGAGATTTGCCTGCTTACATAAATCGGCAAATAAAATGACAGGGAAACTGCGCTGCTTTATTACTACTTTCAGTGATAAAAATGCACGAATCAGTTGAAGCATCACTTTTATATCCTCTATTGTAACAGAAGATGTCAGATTTCTTTTACTATTTATCGTTAAAATTTTAAAATAATGATATCCCAATGCTTTTAAGGAATATGATTGAGCCATCATTTGCCGCAGTGGCTCAGCAAACGATGGCTTCTGATAATAAACAAGAGGCGACCATAGCCACTCATAAAGCGAAGGGTTTGATTTTGTAAACAAATAAATGGTTTTGTACAAATCCCACCCTTGCATATCATAATTTCCTTCTGCTACATTAATGACCTCCTGAGGTCTATTGAGATGAAGATAGCGTGACGCTTTATATTTGTATATAAAGCGAACGTCAAAATCACTCGCTGACGTGTCGAGTCCGTAAGCACGGCTGCCTGATTCACATGCAAACAAAATTTCCACATTATATTCTTTTTCAATTTCCTGTAAACGTTGATTTATGTGTGTAGACATAAAAATTAATGACCCTTTCTTTCCTCCAATACATGTTCTAGCACCCTCATTGTACTTACCAATTCTTGAATCGGAAATTCTTCAGACACGGCCGCTTGCAGCTGTTTGTAATAATCATACCATTCTTCAGATACAGACTGTTTATGCGCTAAAACGTACTGATTCACTAAATGAGTATAGTGTGAATGAAGAGCGGCTTCTTCTTTCGCAATGTAATGATTAACATCCGGCTTAATACGTTCTAGTAAAGCAGCGTGAAGCTTTGCTTTCTCATTTTTTTCAAAAAAGCTTTTATTGTTTTTATACAGTGAGAGCTCTTTTTGATACGATTCATTCTCATCAAACTGATGACTTGTCACAACTTCACTGCCATTTGGAGGCTCTAACGAGTTCAACGTTGGAGTAAACGTCGGTTCATAGCGCTGTAGCTTTGTAATGATCATTCGATGCCAGTCTTCGATTAATTTTACGATGTATTTTTCGATTCGCAAAGTGGTCGCACGCACTTCTTGCGTTGCATCGAAGGAAATAGACGTTAACAACTCCTGCAAACACAGGCGCAGCTGCTTTTGCTTTTCACCTCGATCATCCCTTAAGTTTGCCGGACTGAAGGCTTCTTTAAAGAAGTCATCGTACCTCACAAACAGACGTTTTTTTACATAAAATAAGAGCTCTTCTAATTCTCGGTCAAACTGCTGTTGTTCATATTCAAAATGAATTTCATGCAGTTTTGCTGCTACCTGCTCATTTTTTATGTGAAGAGATTGAATGTATCGCTTTTTATCCACTTCTGATTTTGTTTGCACCTGTTTCATTTCATTGGCAACTGCTAAAATTTGTTCGAAATCTGCATAAAC
Organism: Priestia sp. SRI_019; assembly: GCF_057586255.1. Classification (NCBI taxonomy): domain Bacteria; kingdom Bacillati; phylum Bacillota; class Bacilli; order Caryophanales; family Bacillaceae; genus Priestia; species Priestia sp. SRI_019. The sequence goes on from NZ_JBYCZN010000002.1 coordinate 1,253,152, forward strand.
ACTTTGGATAGCAAGCTCTGGTAATTCATAGTTTATGAAGCGGTAAAACGCATTTTTGAATGGCAGAAACATTTTATCCTCGTGGTTTTGCAAAGCCTGCAAGCTTGATACCGGGTATAAGCGCGGAAAGCGTATACCATACTGTTCAAGCTGCTCTTTTACGTACGTCTGAACTAACTGCAGCTCTGTATCCGAGCTGGCTAGGTCCGCTGCATTTACTAAGAAAAACATTTTATCAAGCGCAAATACATCTTTTACACGGCCAAGCTGAATAAGAAATTCGCGGTCAGCTTTTGAAAACGCATGATTATAATACGTTACAAATAAAATGGCATCTGCATTTTTGATATATTCAAACGCTACTCCAGTGTGTCTCGCATTGATTGAATCAGCTCCGGGTGTATCAACGAGCGTAATGCCTAAGCGAGTAAATTCACAGTCATAATACAGGTTAATAAATTGAACAAAACACGCTTTTTCTTCTTTGGCTACATAATCATGAAATCCTTCTGTATCCACTACTACTTCTGAACCGATATGCTGCTTGACTTCGCCGTAGCCTTTTTCTACTGCCTGTAAAAACGACAAATGCAGCTGCAGCTCTTCTGTTGCCTGCAGGGTTGGAATAATTGTTAGCGCTTCGTCAATTGATTCTACTTCATGATGAAACAGCTTAAGTGCACCATTTAAATCTTGGATCATTTGCTCGTTTGTTTTCATTTGTACAACAGCTGTTTTATGCGGCCGTTTTTCCGTTGGAGGCATAATTTTATTGATGGTTGCTGTTGTTGGGTTCGGAGATACAGGAAGTAATCTTTCTCCAATCAACGCATTGGCAAAAGATGATTTACCGGCACTGAACGCTCCAAATAAAGCTACGGTAAACGTTTGATTTGATAGCTTTTTACGCTTTTCTTGAAGCCTGTTAATAAAGCGGTCTAATTTTCCAAATGAACGGAGCTGTTCGAGAACAGCTGATACATCTTGAAGAACCTTTTCTGTTCCTGTTTCATGCGCAGCTTCCTCAGGCTCTGAAACTAACTGCTGCTCACTCACGGCTTCATGTTTTTCTTCAGCTTTCATGATGCCCTTTTCATATTCTTCTTGTAACATATATGACAACTCGTTCGCATCTTCTGCCGTTAGGTCGTCATCAGTTTGCTGTAAAGATTGAAGCAAAGCTTTTGTACGTGCCAATTTTGCTTTCATTTCCTGAAGAGATGTATACGCTTCTTCAAATGCTTCACATTCCTGCAAGTGCTGATAAATTTTTTCACGCTTTACTTCATCTTGCTCGATTTTGCTCTGTTCAATTTGCGCATAAAGCTCATATAATAATCGCGTCGCTTTTTTCTTAATATGATCGGCTACATCTTTTGCGTACGTTAAAACATAATCACCATTAATCGTAGCTCCTGCCTTTACCGTTTCAATTAAATCATGCGGCTCTAACGGAATTTCAAACTGCTGAACCTGGCGTATAAGATCCGGATCGGTAAGATTTTGATTTTTCACCAGCTCTTGCACATATTGCTGCAAGTGCCACTGCAGCTGAGAAGCTGCACGTTCTTTCATATCATCAAAAAATAACGTCAGCCGCTCTTTTTTTACTTCCTCGGTCTTTTTCTTAGCAAATAAAAGACCCACTTTAAAATCAGGCTTTGTCGTTTCTAAAAACAGCCTAGCTTTTTCTCTCATTTCATATGGTGTTAAATTGGCGTTGCTTAGTATCTTACCTGTTTCTTGTTGGTACGTTTCTGCCAGCTGCTTTTCAGCCCGCCTCATTTCCGCTTCTTTTTCGAGAAGCTGCTCTTTTTGCTGCTTATTGATTTCATGGTTCTCAAGCGTCAGCTTATGGCGCAGATCGTCATGAATCGTTAACTTTTCTTCTTCTTGGTCTTCAATAAAGGCAAGGTGATCGTCAATTACCATTTGCATCGCATGTTGAATATGCTGATGTCGGTTTTCTTTTTCCGTCATCATAGCAAGTAATAGAGATTTTACGTACGAAAGGTCGTTATGACGGTTGGTTGGCTCTTTTAACGACGTATAGAAGATTCCTTCTGGTCTCACATTCCACTTTAAAAATGACGTTTCGACAGACTCTTTAAATGCTTGAAATGTTAGCTGATCTTCTTGGTGTTTATCAATTTGATTTACAATTAAATAAAGCGTTTTATTAGCTTCTTGCAGCTGTTTTGCAAATTGAAGATTTAATTCTGCCTGCACATGATTATAATCCATCACGTAGAAAATAACGTCCGCTAAGTGAAGAGCTGACTCGGTCGATACACGATGCGCATCATCTGTTGAATCAATTCCCGGTGTGTCCATCACCACAACATTTTTAGGAATAGCATCTGTATCTATCGATAAATGAATGGACTCTACTTCATCTCCATCGACAGCAAACTGCTTAATTTGCTCATACTCATAAGGCGCTTCATAACGCACCGGCGGCTGTTTGCGGTAATAAACGGTTGCATGCTCATCTCCAGCTTTTACTGATACTAAGTTTGCGCTTGTTGGAATAGGACTTGCAGGCAAAATTGCTTGCCCCATTAATTCGTTAATCATGCTCGATTTTCCAGCCGAAAAATGTCCGCAAAATGCTACAACAAATTCACCGTTCACCCACTTTTTTAACAGCTGTATTGCTTTTGCTGCCTGCTGTTCATCTCCAGCTGCTTGAAATTGCTTATGTAAATGAAAAAGAGATGCTTCCAATCGGAGATTTTCTTGATGTTTCACACTCACTTTACCCATTATTACTCTACCCCTTTTGCCTCATTCAAGACTGTATTTAAATGTTCTTTATCCAGCTTTATTTCTGCTTATTCTTTCTCTATTTTACTTGATTCGCATGCGTTTTCCCATAAAAAACTGAATTTTTAGTTACAAAAACAATAAAAAAAGCTGTCAATAATTTGACAGCTTTGTATCGTATTTTTTATTCATCGCATGTATGTTACGCCTTTTGGGCTTTTTCAATATTTTTCATTACATACGTTGTGACGCCAACATATGTAGCAAGAGCTCCGATCACAAAAAGACTAACCATTACGTCCACCACCGTTTCTACTTGATGAAATTGATAATCTTTATCATTTGTTTCATCTTATCATGAAAGATAATCATTTTCAATTAGTTTTAAGATTTTTTTACAGGAAAGAAACGGCCCCTGTTTTGCATCACTTCGCCGTAATTTGTTTCATTCGTTAACGCTTGCTCTTCTAAGGGAATTCTAACAGCTAATATACACAAATTGAAAACAGAAAAAATAGCTAACGTCCAGTATGCCTGAAACATAAGCGGAACTAACACCAATTCTGCCGCTACTACCGTATAGTTAGGGTGCTTCATAAAACGATAAGGACCTCTTAGCACAACCTTCGCATTAGGCAAAACGATAATTTTTGTATTCCAATACTTTCCTAACGAAGAAATAGCCCATATTCTTGCAAGTTGCACAAGCACAAAAAAACTAAACAACAAAAAAGAAAAGTGATACATTCCATCGTTTAATACATACACTTCCGTAAAAAGAGCAGCAAAAAAAGCGGCATGCATGCTTACCATCCATTTGTAGTGACTTTGACCAGCTTCGTATGCTCCCTGCTTCTTCATCCAAGCTTCATTTCTTTTGGCAATAACCAATTCACATAGACGCTGTAAGATAATAAATACAAAAAAGCTATAAAAAAACAATCGCTTTACCTCCACTCTAATAGAAGCATTTCAGAACTAAATCCAGGGCCAAGAGCTGTTAATAAACCGTATTCTTCACTCGAAATTTCTTTCTTCATAAAGCGGTCTAATACATACAAAACGGTTGCGGAAGACATGTTTCCATGGTTTTTAAGTACATCTAGGGAATCAGCAATCATATTTTCGTTTAGCGACAGCGTTGATACATATGCTTCAAGCACTTTTTTCCCTCCAGGATGAGCAACAAAATGCTTTAAATCCCGACTGGTCAAATGCTGTGTTTGTAAAAATGACTCAACTTCTCCGCCTAACCACGAATCGATAATCGTGGGAATATCTTTTGAAAAGACAACAAATAGTCCATCATTTTTGATCTCCCACCCCATTACATCTTCTGAATTGGGCATGAGCGTCGATTGTGTATGTAAAATGTAAGGGTAGCTTTTTGCAAGGGCAAAAGTGGTATCAGCTTCGTCACCTGCGACTAAAGCAGCCGCTACTCCATCTGCAAATAAAGACGTACCGATTAAGTTGCTTTTTGAACGATCATTTCTCTGAAAAGTTAAACTGCAAAGCTCAATGGATAAAACAAGGACTTTAGCACGCGGAAAGGCTTTGCAATACTCATAAGCTCTTGAAAGCCCAGACGCTCCTCCAGCACACCCTAATCCCCAAATAGGAATTCGTTTTGTGTGGTCTGAGAACGCAAGCTTATTCATAATTCGTGCTTCAATGCTAGGCGTAGCTAAACCGCTTGTTGAAACATAAAAAATTGCCTCAATTTCTCCACATGGCAAAGGAGTACTTACATAGTTCTTATTTGTTAAGCAGTCTTCAATTGCTTTTGTACCTAATTCAACAGCAGATTCTATAAAAGCATCATTTTTTTCTTCAAATGTATGGTCTTCTTGAAACCAAGATAAGTCTTTGGCAAAATTACGTTTCTCAATTTGACCATTTTGAAAAACGGTTAGCAGACGATTAATATCTTTAAACGACTCGGAAAAAAGTTCTTTTGCAAATAGCAGCGTGTCTTGCTGAGTTAATTCATAGGGGGGAACTCCAAATCCAACTGAGATAATCTTTGGCATACACTTCACCTCTTTGATTGCGTTACATTTAACATTTGTAATAGCTGGGGATTTATTCAATTCTTTTTTAGTGGAATGGAGGCGAAACATAAAAAAACTTTCCTGTAACTCAGGAAAGTCTACGTTTTGAAGAAGTGTATGTTTGTTGTGCACTTTTATTATAGCGCAAATAATCTGAATGTACAGATACAATTTATGGATTGACGAAAATAAGTGCTTATTTTTTATGAAAAGAAAATGGACATATAGATTTCATCTACATATTCATTGTTGAAATAAGCTTGTTCTTTCATAACGCCTTCTTGTTCAAATCCTACCTTTTTATACAATTCGTATGCCACTTTATTCGAAGCAAACACAGTTAAAGAAAGTTTATGAAGATTATTTTCTTTGCACCAGTTTAGCGTATAATTCATAAATTGTTTGCCTATTCCCATTCCCTGTGCTTTTGAAATAAGCCATGTACGGAAGAGCCCCGTGTGGCGCTTCATTTTAATTTCGCCTCTAAGAACACGTGCAATTCCAAGCACTTCACCTTCGACTTCAGCTACAACGTACATGTGATTGTTCTTTTCTACTGATGCAATAAAATCTTGCTCTTCTTGGACTGTGCGCGGCTCATCTTTTTGAATAAATTCCCCGGCTTCAATAATTTCTCTTACCGCTGTTGTAATATGCTCTGCATCACTTGCCTGTGCAGGGCGAATAGTGACTTCACGTCCGTCTTTTGCTTTAAATTTCACTATGTTTTTCTCTGCTGTAATCATCTATATCAACTCCTATATTTTTCACCATTCAGTACTACTATTTTGGTTCTAGCTTGCGTAATTTATCAGTGGTAAAGTTCTGCTTTTCATTTCATCTAACAAGCAATCATGTGCATTTGTTGTATTACCCACGCTTTAAACAAAGCTAAACCATTTTTGAAATATTTATTCTTGCACAGACACCCTAGAAATGCAATTAATTGTGCTAAAGAACTATTATTCCAAATTTTCTTTACAAAAGTGCATAAAAAAGCTAGGACACAACAAAACACCTGAAAGCTACGTCCACCTTACCAACAAAAAAATACGAACTAACAACCAATAATTTTGATTATTAGTTGCTAGTTCGTATTTCACTTCGACTAAAATATTTTTGTCCCTCTGCTTTTGATTAAAGTCCCATTGAGATATATTTTACTTCTAAATAATCTTCAATGCCGTAATGACTTCCTTCGCGTCCAAGACCACTTTCTTTAAAGCCGCCGAATGGAGCTTGAGCTGCAGATGGAGAGCCATCATTTACTCCTACAATGCCGTATTCTAACTCTTCAGATACAAACGTTGCTTCTTTAATGTTTTCTGTAAATACGTAAGCGGCTAAACCATAAGGGCTATTGTTTGCTCGTTCTACGGCTTCTTCTACTGTTTTGAATGTTGCTACAGGTGCCAATGGTCCAAACGTTTCTTCAAACATGCAATTCATGTCATCAGTTACATTTGTAATAATTGTCGGCTCCATAAAGAAACCGTTTTTAGTTGTTATAGCTTGTCCGCCAACCACAACTTTAGCTCCTTTACTTTTTGCATCTGCAATTTGTGCTTTTACTTTCTCAACCGCTTTATCGTTAATTAACGGTCCAACTTGTGTACCTTCTTCTAATCCATTTCCTACTGTTAATTCCGCCGCTTTTGCTGCAAATTTTTCAACAAAAGCATCTGCAATGGATTCTTGTACATATACGCGGTTTGTGCAGATGCACGTTTGACCTGCGTTTACGAACTTAGAAGCAATTACGCCGTTTACAGCAGCGTCTAAATCTGCATTTTCTGTTATGATAAACGGTGCGTGACCGCCTAATTCCAGCGATAATTTTTTCACAGTATCAGCAGCACCGCGCATTAAATGTTTGCCAACCGCTGTTGAACCAGTAAATGTTAATTTTCGGATACGTCCGTCTTTTTGCCATGTGTCACCAATAGCTGCTGCATCTCCAGTAACAACATTGATTACACCTTTTGGAACTCCAGCTTCTTCTGCGAGCTCTACTAAACGATATGCTGTAAATGGTGTTTCTTCAGATGGTTTTAGAACAATTGTACATCCTGCTGCAAGAGCTGGGGCCACTTTACGCGTAATCATTGCTGCAGGGAAGTTCCATGGTGTAATAGCTGCTACAACGCCGACAGGCTGTTTTTTAACCGTAATACGTTTATGCGTATGATGAGCTGGAATCGTTTCACCGTATACACGCTTTCCTTCTTCAGCAAACCAAGCAATATAATCATTGCCATACTGCACTTCACCTTTTGCTTCTGCAAATGGTTTGCCTTGTTCCGTTGTCATAATTTCTGCTAGTTCATCTTTATGATTTTCAATTAGTTGATGCCATCTCATTAAAATAGCACTGCGCTCTTGAGCGGTTCTTTTCGACCATGTTTTAAAAGCTGCAGCCGCTGCATCAGCGGCAAGTGCTGCTTCCTTTGCGCCTGCCTTTGGAATTTGTCCTATTACTTCTTTTGTTGCTGGATTGACTACATCAATTTTCTCTTCCGTTGTTGTCCATTCACCGTTAATATATAGTTTGTTTGGATACATCATTCATCCTCCTAGTTGTGTGAATTTCTTTGTGCTGTGTTAACTACACTATATACACTAGCATCTTCATTGATTTATGAGAACTTCCCTTCTATACTATGGGTATAACAAAAGGTTATAGGTGATAAATATGAAAACAGAATGGCTTGAGTCTTTTATTGAAACAGCCAAAACAAAAAGCTTAAGCAAAGCAAGCGAACAGCTGCATATGACGCAGCCCGCGCTCAGTAAGCAAATGAGAAAACTAGAAGAAGATTTAGGAATCACATTATTTATTCGCTCCGCTACAGGAGTAGAATTAACCTCAGCAGGTGAAATTCTTTTACAAGAAGGTGAATCCATACTATCAAGCGTTCATGCTCTTCAAAAAAAATTAGTGTCTACGCAAGAAGCTTGTGATTTAACTATCGGAACGTGGCAGAGTATGGCTGCTTTTTACTTACCTTATCAACTGGCTTCTGCTAAAGATCACAATCGCCATATTGATATAAAAACCTCGCATCACTATTATGATTTGTTAGAGCAGTTAGAAAGCAATCAAATTGACGGGGCTTTATTTGATGATGGAGAGGTTCAACATACTTACTGGTCAAAACTATTATTCAAAGAAGACTTTTATTTATTTGTGAATGATCAGCACCGGTTAGCCGAAAAAGAAAGCGTATCATTTAAAGATTTTAAAGAAGAACCCATTGTAGTTCTCCCGCCAGGGTGCGATGTTCGGACATTAGTAGAAAAAGCGTACAATCGTCATAACTTAAAAATTTCCATTGCTAATGAAATTGAATTTGCTCAAAGTATTATGGGATTTATTTCAGCTAATTTAGGTATTTCAATTCTGCCTGAAATTTTTATGCGTCATTTACAAAGCTCAAACATTAAAGCGTTACCCATTACAGACTTCAAATTCAAAAGAGAAATTTCATTAGTGGCAAAAAACCCTGATGTGGGGAAAATGCTTTATACACTGTTTTTCAAAACACGGTCTTAATAGGAAAAACGAACAAATTAGGCCTATGTTCCCCATAACAATGAAAAGATCCGAACGATTAACCGTTCGGATCTTCTCAACTAAAATATTTTTGTCCTAGCCTCTTTTTATTTCGATACGACTTCATTTGTTAACTTTGTTTCTGCAACTTGCGTACGTGGTGATTTCATCATATTAAAGACAATATTTAAAAAGATTGCTGTAAAACTCCCCATTACAATACCGCTCCCAGTAAGAACTTGAAGACTCTCTGGTAAGTTTTTGAAGAGTTCAGGTACAACCGTCACCCCTAGACCCATGCCAACCGAACATGCAATCACAAGAAGGTTTTCTTGTTTGGCTAAATCAACTTGACTAAGGATTTTAATACCTGAAGAGATTACCATTCCAAACATAGCTACCATTGCTCCACCAAGGACAGAGCTCGGGATAACCGTCGTCACGGCTGCGATTTTAGGTAGAAAACCCAAAACAATTAAAATTCCACTCGCTGCAAATATAACATTTCTTGTGCGAACACCTGACAATTGTAAAAGTCCTACATTTTGAGAATAAGCTGTATAAGGAAATGCGTTAAAAAATCCGCCTAATAAAATCGCCAGTCCTTCTGCACGATAGCCTTTAGATAAATCTTTTTCATCCACTTCTTTTTTACAAATATCACTAACAGCAAAATAAACGCCTGTTGACTCGACAATACCAACAAGTAAAACAAGGAACATTGTCAGAATGGCCATAATATTAAAAGTTGGCATCCCAAAGTACAAAACATGTGGCATATGAACCCACGCTTCTTCTTTTACGCCGGAAAAATCTACTTTTCCCATAAAAGAAGCTGCGATTGTTCCAACAACTAATCCTAATAACACAGAGACGGAGCGCATAAATCCTTTTGTAAATCGATACAGAACAATAATTAATAGCAAAACGCCAAAACCTAAACCTAAATTGCTCAAGCTGCCAAAATCTTTACTTCCTTCTCCTCCGGCTAAATCTTTAATCGCTACAGGAATTAACGTAATTCCAATAATCGTTACAACCGAGCCCGTAACTAAAGGAGGGAAAAACTTAACCAATTTACCTAAAAAAGCAGAAAGAAGGACAATGAGTAAACCAGCGACGATAATAGAACCATATATGGAAGAAACGCCGTAAGAACCTCCAATTGAAATCATAGGTCCTACTGCAGTAAACGTACACCCTAATACAACTGGAAGACCAATTCCAAAAAAACGATTTTTCCATACTTGCAGTAGAGTTGCCACACCACACATAAATAAGTCAATCGCCACTAAATACGTAAGCTGCTGCTGAGTCAAGCCAATGGCTCCTCCAACAATAAGCGGAACAACAATCGCACCTCCGTACATAGCTAAAACATGCTGTAAACCAAGTGAAAAGACTTTTCCTTTATTCATATTAAACCTCCACTGTTGGTTTATCTTCAGCAAATGTAACTTTACCATTTGATAAAGACTGAATGCGTGCTAATGATTCTACTTTAACGCCTGATTTACGAATTTGTTTTCCTCCATCTTGGAACGCTTTTTCAATAACAATCCCAATGCCGCCTACTTTAGCACCTGCTTTTTGTACGATATCCATCAAGCCGAATGCAGCTTGGCCGTTTGCTAAAAAGTCATCAATAATTAAAATCACGTCATCTTCTCGAATAAATTTATCAGCAACTGAAATTTCATTTTCTTCTTTTTTTGTAAATGAATATACTTTTGATGTAATGAGTCCGTCTTGAAGTGTTAAAGATTTTCTTTTTCTGGCAAACACCATCTCAACGTTTAGCTTCAATGCGGTCATAATCGCTGGAGCAATTCCTGATGATTCAATCGTTAAAATCTTCGTAATTCCTGCATCTTCAAAACGCGAAGCGAATTCTTCTCCAATTTCTTTCATTAATACAGGATCCATTTGGTGGTTTAAAAATGTGTCTACTTTTAAAACCGTGTCCGATAATACGATACCATCTGTTAAAATTTTGTTTTGCAAAGCTTTCATAGTTCGTTCCTCCAACGTTTGTATTAAAAAAGCTCAAAAACATAGCTGCACTCGTATATGAGTAGAGCAATGTCCTTGAGCTGTTACGCACAAAAGTGAAAAACAAACTTCATCGCTCACCCATAGTCAAACTATTTACGGTAGTTTGGTAGATACTTACGAGCCTTATTCTCGTCATTATATGAGTGCGTTATTGAGTTAATTGTATTATATCAGCAAATCTTTTATTTGAAAATATCTAAAAGCGATATTTTCGAACATTTACTTGCGATACAAAACATAATATTCGGTTATAGCGCTTTTTATACGCGATAAATTTCTCCATATTTCTTTTCTAGATACTGAATTAAATAATCTACATTTAAGCCTTCTCCCGTTACATCGTTTAAAATTTCAAGAGGCTTTTTCATTTTTCCGTACTGATGAATATGTTCTGTTAGCCAATTTGTAATCGGCGAAATTTCTCCTTTTTCAAGAAGTTCATCATAATTAGGCAAGTCTTTTAACATGGTATGCTTAAACTGCGCTGCGTACATATAGCCAAGAGCATAGGAAGGGAAGTACCCAAAGCTTCCTCCGGCCCAGTGTACATCCTGAAGCACGCCTTCTCCATCGTGACTTGGACGAACTCCTAAATATTCTTCGTATTTCTCATTCCAAATTTCCGGTAAATCTGCAACTTTATATTCTCCGTTTATTAATCCTTTTTCAATCTCATAGCGAATCATAATATGAAGAGGATACGTTAACTCATCTGCTTCAATACGAATAAGAGACGGTTTCGCCTCATTTACTCCTCGGTAAAAATCTTCTAAATCTACATCGTCAAATTGTCCCGGCGCATGCTTTTTTAGTACGTCGTAATGATGCTGCCAAAATGCCTTATTTTTACCGACAAACTGCTCAAAAAACAGCGACTGTGATTCATGAATTCCCATTGAAGTACCTTCACATAGAACTGTACCGACAAGATTCTTTGAAATATTCTGTTCATATAAAGCATGGCCGCATTCGTGAATTGTTCCAAAAATAGCCGTTCGAAAATCGTTTTCGGCATATTTAGTCGTGATGCGCACATCTCCCGGGTTTAAGCCAGTAGCAAAAGGATGGACTGTTTCATCAAGTCGCCCCGCTTCAAAATCATAGCCAAGCGTTTTTAACACGTCTAGACTAAATTGCTTTTGCGCTTCTTTTGGGAAAGTACGGAATAAAAATTCCGTATTTGGCTTTGTATTCGACCCGGCGATTCGCTGAACAAGAGGCACAATATGCTCCCGCAGCTTTCCAAATACCTCGTCTAAGATTTCAACCGTCATCCCCGGTTCAAAAAGGTCTAATAAACGGTTATATTTGTTTCCTTCATACCCCCAATACTCCACAAACTTCTGATTGAACGCTACAATTTTTTCGAGATACGGTTGAAATAAAGCAAAATCTGCTTTTTCTTTTGCGTCTTCCCAAACCGACTCAGCTTTTGAAGTTAATGTAACGTATTCTTTATATTCGTGCGGAGGAATCTTTTTATTTAAGTTATATTCTTTTTTACATTCTTCCACTGCTTTTTTCGTAATATCGTTTATGTAAGGCTGTGACTCAGGGTTCGTTAATTTCTCAATAAAACCTGCCATTTCATCAGAAACCGAAAGATTGAACGCTTCTGATGACATCATGCCAATAACTTCAGAACGCTGGTCCGCCCCTTTTTTTGGAGCACCCGTCCTCAAATCCCAGTACATCACTCCGATTGCCTCGTGATAACTTTTGATTTTATTCATGTATTCATAAAACTGTTTCTCAATTTTCTGTATGTCTTCTCTCATTGTTTTTCCTCCTTACTTTCCTTATTTCACCATAAATTATTTTATCATAATAGTAACGGCGTGTATATAACTGAATATTCAATCTATTATGCGTATAAAAAAACGCGGCTACAACCGCGCTTTTTTATACGTTTTCTATTTTTGTTGGGACATTTTGTTCAATGATTGAACGCACTTTTGAATCTGTGCTTTTTGGCATAAAGATCGTGATTAGACCCTTATCGTTATGAGAGCGAATCAGCCTTCCAACTCCTTGCTTTAAGCGAAGAAGCATATACGGCATATCTGCATCCCAAAATGGATCGACTACTTGATTGCGCTTTGCTTCAAAGACCGGATCATTTGGTGGATACGGCAGAGACCAAATAATTACATTAGATAGCGAAGGTCCAGGAATATCCAATCCTTCCCACAAATGAACAGCGCATAAAATCGTTTCTTCTTCCCTTTGGAACTGAGATACTAATTTACTGATTTCTTGATCGCCTTCAAATAAGAATGTGTACTGATTTAACTCTTTGGAAACTTCTTTGAACATCTCTAGTTCTTCTTTGCTGTTAAACAGTAAAAGTGCTCGTCCGTTCGTTTTTTCGAGCTGCGCAACAGCAAAGGCGAATTTTTCAGCAAACGCTTCTTCTTGATCATCTGAAACATTTTTTACCGCAATTTTCATTTGCTCATCATAATCAAATGGCGATTCAACGGAAAAAGAAAGCGGCTTTGCAATTCCTAAGCTATATGCTAAATAATCGAACGATTGGTTATCTGAAAGAGTGGCAGACGTGAAAATGTATGGTATTTTCTTTGCAAATACTCGTTCTTTTAAGACGTCTTTTACTGCTTGCGGCATAATAACCAACGTCAGCTGCCAGTTGTTTTCTTCCACCCAGTAGATGGCATTTTCATTGTCCATAAATAAGCGCAGCGAATAGTCAATTTGATCTAGGTACTCATCTACAATTCGCAGCGTATATTCGTCTACTGTATAGGTCTCACTCTCAAACACAAGCTCGTTTCCGATATGCTCAAGCAGCGATAAAAGTTCTTTTCCTACACTTTGTAATCCGTTTGTACGGGCTACTTCTTTACGGCTAGAACCAACGATTTCTGTGCTTGCTTCACTTAAACGGTCAAAGAACATTGCGTACACATCGATAGCGTGCTCGATCTTCACAGCAAATTCTTCTCGCACGTCATTTTCTAATAGACGCGTTAACAAGTTTTCTAACGTATCTTCTTGAATGCGATATGTTAAAGCCTTTTGTGCAGCAAATTCCAGCAGGTGACCTTCATCAAATACAACACAGCTGCTTTCAGGAAGAAGGGGAAGCTGTCCTTCACGCTTGCGGGCTTCATATGTCCAAATGTGCTCCATGTAAAAATCGTGAGAGCAAATAATTAAGTCATGTGCTTTTCTATAGTGCTCACGTGAAAGCGTTAAGCCGCATCTATGACGCTGCTCACAGGAAGAGCAGTCTTGAAACGTATCCCAGTTAATTTGATTCCATTCCTCATCCGTTAAATGAGGATATTCTTTACGGTCTCCGTAGTGATAGAACGACTGCATACCGCTATGATCATGAACAAAATCAGGAAGCGTATCGTAAATTTCTTCAATGTTTTCATTATCTGTTCGTGCTGTCACAGCATCTAATTTCTTTAAACACAGATACTGATCTTGAGATTTTGCTAGGCGAACATCCATGTTAATATCTAAAATACCAGAGAGCTTGGCAATGTCTCCTTCGGCTTTTACTAACTGTTCAATTAATGTTTCATCCGCACAGGCAATAATAGCTGGCTTGCCAATATACCTTGCATAACAAATAGCATACAGTAAATACACAATGGTTTTTCCTGTTCCTACACCTGCTTCTGCAAAGATTACATTTTTTTCTTTAAAAGCTCGTTCGATTTGAAAAGCCATAAAAATTTGTTCGTCTCGAAGTTCTAACCCTGCGTCTGGAAGATGATCATAAAAAACATCACCTATCCATTCATTTAATTTGTCAAAAAAGTTTTCATCCCGCTCAATTGTAAAAGGCAACCGCTCTCTCATCATCGATACTGACTCCTTTATTTATGTAAATATCTATCAATAAAAATTAGCTTCACTTCTTTTTATCTAGTAAATTTCTCATGTAAGCAAAACTTAATTATTGACTACTTTATCTAAAATGTCAATAAAAAGAGCTGAACATAAAAAAGTTCTGCCTGTAAGGACAGAACCTTTTTGTATAAAAGCTGAGTGTATAGAACGCAAACGGAATAAGTGCTATTAAAAAATTAATTGCAGCGGAATTTTGAGTCCGTGGACTGAGACAATAAAAAGGCCGCTTCATACTCGGCTTTTGCTTGTTCCAGCTGAGTAAGCGTCTCTCCGCTCACTTCTATTCCCTGCTGCATTAAATGATAGCTGTTTTCCAACGCTTGACGAATCATAGTGAACTGCGTGTTTCTATCCATTTATAAACATCCTCTCTCTGTAGTGCTTACTATAAAAGTGAATACTATCATTCTATACACCAGCTGTTTATTTTATTCTCAAAACCAGCATCTCTGGCTTAATAAATGGCTTCTTTCATTTAAGAAAATAATCGAACTTATTAAAATATTTTAATTCTCACTTGACATATAGGAATAATATATTTTAAAATTACTTACAGATTCAATCACTCAAAACTACATAATACAGGCTTACCGGTCAACCGATAGCCTCTAATTGCCAGATACACGTACCATCCATCTGTGCAATTAGAGGCTTTTATTTTTTTAAAAGCCTGCTGAAAGGAGAAAAAATGGCAGAACTGCAGTTACAGCATGTGTATAAAAAATACGGAAAAGATAGTCTTGCAGTTGATAATTTCAATCTTCATATTCAAGACAAAGAATTTATTGTGTTTGTAGGACCTTCAGGGTGCGGCAAATCCACTACCCTTCGAATGATCGCCGGCCTTGAATCGATAACAGAAGGAGAATTGCTTATTAATGGAGATCGTGCAAACGATTTGCCTTCTAAGGACCGGGATATTGCAATGGTATTTCAAAACTACGCGCTTTACCCTCATTTAACAGTTTACGACAACATGGCATTTGGCTTGCAGCTCCGCAAAGTCCCAAAACAAGAAATTGATGATCGCGTTCGTGAAGCGGCTCGTATTTTGGACTTAGAACCCTATTTAAAACGCAAGCCAAAAGCGTTATCAGGAGGCCAGCGTCAGCGAGTGGCTTTAGGAAGAGCCATTGTACGGAATGCCCAAATTTTTTTAATGGATGAACCTTTATCTAATCTTGATGCGAAGCTTCGCGTACAAATGCGTGCTGAAATCAGTAAGCTTCATCAGAGGCTGCAGACGACCATTATTTATGTAACCCACGACCAAACAGAAGCGATGACGATGGCAAGCAGAATTGTAGTTATGAGAGACGGAAAAATTCAGCAAATAGGTTCACCTATGCAAGTGTATAATGCTCCAGAGAATACGTTTGTAGCCAGTTTTATAGGATCGCCGGGAATGAACTTTTTCACAGGAAAAGTAGTGAACAACATACTGTACATCAGTGAACATGAGTTTCAGCTGACAGAAAATCAAATGCATTCGTTACATGAAAAAGGCTACAACAATCAGTTCATTACTGTAGGAATTCGACCAGAGCATATTACGCGCGCCTATTCTGATGCTTCTCATATTTCATTACCGGTAGAGGTGTCTGAGTTATTAGGAGCAGAGTACATACTATACAGTAGTTTAGGAGACCAGCTCTTTGTAGCTAAAATCCCTGGAGATGAACATATTCAAGTTCATCAGCACTTTCCATTTCATTTTCAAATGAATCATGCTCATTTCTTTGACCAAGCATCTACCAACCGTATCAAAATTGACCAATAACTATCTAAAAAGAATTCTATAAATGGGGGAACTAAAATGAAAAAATTATTAATTCTGTTAGCAATGCTCACCGTGATCATCGCGGGCTGCGGCAAAAACAGTTCAACAAGCGGCGACAGCAGTGACTCTTCTAAAAAAGTAACCATTAACTTTACGCATTGGCGAGGAGAAGATTCGAAAGCTTTTGATTCTATCATTGAGCAATTCGAAAAGAAAAATCCAAATATTCATGTAGAAATGACCGTCTTTCCTTCTGATTCCTATCAATCACAAATTCAAGGATCTCTATTATCTGGAGAAGGTATCGATTTATTTGCTAGTTTTCCAGGAAGTCAATTTGAAACGATTCGCAAAGCAAACGGTTTTGCCAAGCTGGACGACCAAAGCTTACTCAGGAAATTTGACGAAAAGCTAATCCAAGCGGGCAAAGCGGATGATACGCAATATGCTCTTCCTTATCAGCTGGTCTATAACATCCCTGTCTATAACAAAGGCATTTTTGAAAAACTAAATTTAGATGTTCCTAAAGATTGGAATAGCTTTTTAAAAACATCTGAAGCATTAAAGAAAAATGGATACACTCCAATTTTATTTTCAGGAGACGTAAGTCCTTCTCAATTTATTAATCCAATGATTATGAATAACGAACCTACAAACAACGCCCTTCACGAAGTAGAAACGGGCAAGCGCAAGCTAACTGATGAATGGTTTATCAAAACCCTATCTCAAATTAAAGAATTAAATGACAAAGGTTACTTCCAAAAAGATGCTCTTGGTACGAAAAAAGAAAGTGCTGCAGCACTTTTTGCTCAGGAAAAAGGCGCAATGCTTGCTCAAGGTTCTTATATGATGGCTACAGTCAAACAGCAAAATCCGAAGATTGATCAAGGTTTGCTTGCCCCGATTACAGTGGATCAAGATAAAGCAAAATACGAAGGTGTTCATACCACGACATTCTTATTAGGTGTTGCTGAAAAATCAAAACACAAAGAAGCTGCTAAGAAATTTTTGACTTTCCTTGCAGATCCAAAGGTTTCTTCTGAGTACGCAAATGCTACTGGCCAGTTATTAACGGTCAAAGACGTGAAATATGATTCACCTGAACTCAAAGAAAGCGCAAAGTGGAAAGACAAAAAAACGGTCTTCCAACCTCGATTCACCATTTTAAATGAGCGCGTATCAAAAGCTGTTGAAACATCTGTACAGGACGTACTATCCGGTATGTCAGCGAAAAAAGCTGCTGAAAAAGCACAAGGAGAGGTAGAACGTGTCGCTAAAAACTAATACGTCTATTCAAGAAGAAGAAAAGAGAACCCCTTCGTTCTCTTTTCCTCTCTTTTCATTTAAAAGTATCTCTAAAAACAGACATCTATGGTTGTTTTTACTTCCCGGTTTTATCATATATACTGTTTTCTTTGCATTGCCAACGCTTTCTGCTTTATTTTTAAGCACAACTGATTGGAATGGATTGTCTTCTCAGTTCTCATTTGTAGGGTTTCAAAACTTCAAAGAAATTTTAACAAACGATGCTATTTTTACACAGTCTCTTACAAACAACTTAAAGTTTACAATTGGCGTGCTGATCTTTCAAACATTATTGAGCTTAGGCTTTGCACTTTTACTTTATAAAAATTCTGCATGGAATACATTTTATCGTTCACTCTTTTTTGTACCGACGATTATTTCGTCCGTGTCGATTGCCTTCACGTGGAACTTTATGTATGACCCCAACATTGGAGGAGTGAACCTATTTTTAAGTAAAATAGGCCTTGAGCATTGGACCCAGTCTTGGATTGGAAATGGACATATCGCCATTTACAGCTTGGCTTTTGTACAATTTTGGGCACATACTGGTCAAATGCTTATTATTTTTGTAGCTGGAATTCAAGCTATTCCCAGCGAGTTATATGAAGCTGCTAGTATTGATGGAGCAACAAGATGGCAAAAATTCAAGCGCATTACGTGGCCTCTTTTAGCTCCAGCTACGACAATGGTTGTAGCTTATACGACCATACAAAGTTTTAAAGCATTTGATTTAATCATTGCAATGACAAATGGAGGTCCCTCCAACTCAACTGAAATTCTTTCGACACTGCTTTATCACGAAGCTTTTATTAATTTTCGTTTCGGCTATGCCTCTGCCATTTCAGTTATATTTATGATTGTGATTGCTCTTTTAACGTTTCTTCAATTTCGCGTACTTCGCTTAACCAAAATGTAAAAGGAGATTCTTTTATGAAACAAAACCCATTCAGACAACTGATTTTAGGGATATACGGTTTAATCATTCTGTTGCCCTTAAGCTTGGTTTTATTAACAACCTTTAAAACAACGCCTGAACTTTACAGCAACCCAATCGGATTACCAGCAGGCTGGAATATTGAAAATTATAAACAGCTGCTCGTCAATGAACCCATCTTTGGCTATATTAAAAACAGCGTGATTGTTACCGTCTTTAGCACGTTTTTTATTCTATGGTTTTCAAGCATGATTGCTTATGCTATTATTCAGCTACCTCAAAAGCTTGGATGGATTGTATACGGCTTTTTTGTTTGCGGAATGATTGTCCCTACTCAAGTCAATATGATTCCTGTCTTTTTGCTGATGAATAAGCTTGGGCTCGTCAATACGCTAACAGGCGTCATTATTGTCTCCATAAGTTTTTTGCTTCCCATCGGTGTCTTTATTATCACGGGGTTTATGAAAACTTTGCCAAGGGAACTATTCGAAGCTGCTCGCATGGACGGAGCGTCAGAGTGGAAAATATATTCAAAAATCGCTCTTCGACTTTCAATACCATCAATGGCTACAGTAGGAATTTTTTCGTTTGTGATTGTGTGGAATGATCTGTTATTCCCTTTGCTCTTGTTAAAATCTAAAGAAGTAAAAACGCTGCCTATTGCACTATTGGACTTTCAAGGGGAATTTCTGACTAATTATCCTATGCTGTTTTCAGCAGTCGTTCTTTCTTCTATTCCATTATTGATTGCGTACGTGTTTTTGCAAAAGCATTTCATTTCAGGAATGACATCTGGAGCATTAAAATAGCAGGCAAGAAAATCACGCTTCCCTGCCTGCTCCTTTATTCTATAGGATTATTTTTTAAAGCACGCTGAGGTTTTGGTTTCTCTACTACTAGATGTTGGTAAACGTACATTAAAGCAGCTTTCAACAGAAAGATGCCCAGCAAATGGTACTCTTTAAATGTGCCTACCCTAAAAAGCTTTGCACGGCTCATAGCTCGTTGAAAAGGATAAACAAAAAATGTATCTACGATTGCATTTAATAACATATACCTTCCAAAATGGCCATATGTGAACTTTTTAATCCATAAAGAACCTGCTAAAAATGGACCTAAAAGTAAAGCAGCTTCACCTGTTAGATATGGATGAGGAGGATTAGGGAATATCCACCACTTCTTTTTTTCAGCAATATAGCTTTCAACCATAATTAAAAAGGAAATAAACATAGTAGATGATAAATAGCGTTTAATATGCTGTCGTCCTATAAAAGGGATGGTTAACCATGAAAGAAGTATCATCCCGCCAAAAACCCGTGCTGATTGATTTTTTCTCATTTTATCACCTCTTAGGTTTTAGTATGAGATTTCCCTTTCGTAAATATGTTAGAAATAAGCTAATCATTTCTCGTTTTAAGCCGGCTATTGAAAAGAAATGAATACATATATTGCCCTGCTACTCGCCCATACTATAAAAAAACACAATGGGGTGAGTACATGCATGATTATTATGACGGACTATATAAATACCTGCTTAATGCCACGTTTTGGTTTATTTTATTAATTGTCGTGCTCGGTATAGGCATGTTTGGAATGCTAGCTTATCGCGGTTTAAAAAAGAAATAACGTAAAAAAGCCAAGCGGTTTTTACACCGCTCGGCTTTTTATTATTGGTCGTTGCGTGGAGGACGAGGTCCCCAGTACTGATAGTAGTCTGTTTTAATAAATCCGTTAAATAATTTGCGTTTTTTCGTCGCTTTTTTACCGTAGTACTGTTCAAACTGTTCATGAGATGTAAGCATATAAATCGACCACGTATCAAGCTTAGAAAACGCTTCGCCCATTTCAGCATACATTTTTTCAACAGAAGGACGATCGCTTAAACGTTCGCCGTACGGAGGGTTACCAATAATGATTCCATATTCTTTCGGCGTCGTAAAATCGCGCACTTGCATTTGTTTAAATTGAATTAAATCTCCAAGTCCAGCTTCAAATGCATTTTGCTCCGCTACTTTTACCATACGATGGTCAATATCATGACCAGCAATATCTAGCACTTGGTCGTAGTTCGCTAAGTCTTCTGCTTCTTCGCGCGCTTTGTCCCAAATATTTGCTGACATCCATGGCCATTCTTCTGATAAGAAGTCACGATTAAATCCTGGTGCAATATTTTGACCTATAAGCGCTGCTTCGATAGCAATTGTACCAGAACCGCAAAAAACATCGACAAACGGACGATTCGCATTCCACGGCGTTAGCATAATTAGAGCCGCTGCCAGCGTTTCTTTTAAAGGAGCTTCCCCTTGTCCTACGCGGTAACCGCGCTTATGAAGTCCTGCACCGCTTGCGTCAATTGTTAATGTAGCAACATCTTTTAATAGCGCTACTTCAATTTTAAACGTTGAGCCCGTTTCTTCGAGCCAGCCTGTTGTTTTGTTATAATGTTTTTTCATGCTGTCAACAATAGCTTTTTTCACGATGCTTTGACAATCTGATACGCTGAACAATTTAGATTTAACCGATTTTCCCGACACAGGAAACTGTGCATCGACCGGTAAATAATCACCCCAGTTTAATGCTTTTGTTTGTTCAAAAAGCTCATCAAACGTACGAGCTTTGAACTGTCCAACCTGCACTTTAATTCGATCTGCTGTACGAAGCCATAAATTGCAGCGAGCAATTGCGAGCTCGTCTCCTTCAAAGATAACCTTGCCATTGTCTACTTCACATTCATATCCTAAAGCACGCACTTCTTTAGCGACCAGTGCTTCAATTCCCATTGCTGCTGTTGCAATAATTTTATATTTCGCCATTTTTCAACCTCATTTTGTTTCTAATTATCTACACTAAGTGTAAAAGTACCATATACATGCGCCGTAGTCAAAGCTTTCTCCGTCTTTTTATTAAAATGCAAAAACTGCTGGCTCTTGATAGAGCCAGCAGTTTCTTCACCTATGTCGCATATAAATGTGTTTTTAAAAGATTTTCATTTTACAATTGCGCAATCGGTTGCTCAACTTGTTTATGAAAGTAAGTATACACGTGTTTCATATGGATGCAGCGTACATTTTTCAAGCGTTTCGTTTGTATCCAACGGATAATTATGAATCAGCACTTCTCTGTTTGCAAATGCGCTCTCTGAAGGAAACTCGAACGTTTGATTTTTCGGTGACATATTACAAATAACAACAGCGGTTTTACCTTCTAATGTTCGCGTATACGCGTAAATAGCGGGATCTTCTTCTGCCAACAGCTTATAAGTTCCATACACCAGCACATCATGCTGTTTTCTAATTTTAATGAGCTGTTTGTAAAAATTCAGTATCGAATTCTTATCACTTTTCTGCTCTTCTACGTTAATATCTACGTAATTTGGATTCACCTTCATCCAAGGTGTACCAGTAGAAAATCCTGCATTTCTTTCTGTATTCCACTGCATTGGCGTTCTTGAATTATCGCGGCCTGTTTCCCAAATCACTTTCATAATCTCGTCATGTGAATCGCCTTTTTCACGCTGAATACGGTAGTAGTTAATCATACCAACATCATCATAATCGTCAATAGAATCGAACTTAACATTGGTCATTCCAAGTTCTTGTCCTTGATAAATAAACGGTGTTCCTTTCATTAAAAAGTATAGTGCAGCTAAGCACTTTGCACTTTCCACTCGGTAAGCTACGCTGCCGAATTTATTTACAGAACGAATTTGGTCATGATTTTCTAAATATAAAGCGTTCCAGCCGTTGATTTTTTCTAAACCATTTTGCCAATTAGTTAAAATCGTTTTTAACTCGATTAAATCAAGCGGTTTTTCTTCTCCTTTATCCCACAGTCCCATATGCTCGAACTGAAAAATCATATTGAAGTTTCCGCCATCTTCAGCTACCCATTCATCCGCGCTGTTCGATGTTACACCATTTGCCTCTCCAACCGTCATAATATCGTATTTGGCAAACGTATTTTCTTTTAGCTCTTTTAAATGTTCTTGAATTCCCGGTCGATTCATATGGCCTTCAAACGATGGCACATAATCTAGCTTTTCAGGGTTCGGTAGATCTGGGAAGCCGGCCACTTTCTTAATATGCGAAATAGCATCTACACGAAAGCCGTCAATTCCTTTATCTAACCACCAGTTAACCATTTCATAAAGCTCATGACGTACTTTTTCGTTTTCCCAGTTTAAATCGGGCTGTTTTTTAGAAAATACGTGCATGTAATATTCTTTTGTCTTTTCTTCGAACTCCCAAGCTGATCCGCTAAAAATAGATTCCCAGTTGTTTGGCTCTTTGCCATCTTTACCTTCGTGCCAAATATAATAATCACGATATGGATTCTCTTTAGAAGACCTGGATTCTAAAAACCAAGGGTGTTCATCTGAAGTATGATTAATAACTAAATCCATAATCAGCTTCATTCCGCGATGGTGAACTTCATCTAGCAGCTCATCAAAGTCTTCCATTGTTCCGAAATCTTTCATAATATCTTTATAATCACTGATATCGTAGCCATTATCGTCGTTAGGAGACTGATAAATCGGGCAAATCCAAATGACATCAATTCCAAGATCAGATAAATAGTCTAATTTTGAAATAACCCCTTGAATGTCACCAATTCCATCGCCGTTTGAATCCATGAAGCTTCGCGGATAGATTTGATACGCAACAGCTTCTTTCCACCATTTCTTTTCCATGTGCTCAACCCCTCAAAATAGTGCTTTTACGTAAGCGTTCGCCTTTACGCATATCGCTATTTTATAATGAATACATGCAAAAAAATAGGTTTTTCACAAAAAAAATCGTTATTCTGTTTTGAATAACGATTCTCACTGCGCTAATTTGTGTTTAAAGGCATAGATGACGGCTTGAGTCCGGTCCTGTACATCCAGCTTACTTAATAAATTGCTCACATGTGTTTTTACCGTCTTTAGCGCAATAAATAATTCGTCTGCAATTTCTTGATTTGTTTTGCCTTGTGTCATTAGCAGTAAAATTTCCATTTCACGAGCTGTCAGTTCTTCATGAGGTAACGACGGTTTTCTCATTTTAGACATCATTTTACCGGTTACTTCGGGCTCTAATACAGATTGCCCCTCATATGTACGGCGAATAGCAGCTGCAATTTCTCCTGCTTTAGACGTTTTTAATAAGTAGCTTGTTGCCCCTGCCTCTAGAGCGGGATATACTTTTTCGTCATCTAGAAAGCTAGTGACAATGATCACTTTCGCTTCTGGCCACTGCTTAATCAGTTGTTTTGTTGCTTCAATCCCGTCCATTTCTTCCATGACTAAATCCATTAAAATAATATCCGGACGCAGCTGAAGCCCTAATTCAACGGCCTGTTGGCCATTTGCTGCTTCAGCTATCACATGAATGTCTGCTTGAGCAGACAAATACGCTCCTACGCCAATACGAACCATTTCATGATCATCCACTAACAGTACATTAATCATTTTGCTTCTCCTCTCTTTCTACTAACGGTACTTTCACTTCTAGCTTTGTTCCTTTGTCGGGCAAACTAATAATTTTTAACAAGCCTCCAATTTCAACTGCACGTTCGTACATATTTTGCAGGCCGTACGATCCGACTTTTTCCTTTTCTACATCAAAACCGACTCCGTTATCAACGATACGTAAAATAATGGAAAAGTCACGTTTAATCAGCAGCACATCTAAAGCTGTTGCATTGGCATGACGCAGCGTATTTGATACGGATTCTTGCAAAATCCTAAACAAGTGGTCTTCAATGCCTTTATCAAGTTCAAAACCTTCTATTTTCCAATTTAATTCAAGCGGTACTTTTTGAGCAAGCTCATTCATCAGTTCTTTCATTCCAGCCTGCAGCGATTTTCCTTTTAATGCTGCAGGACGAAGATGAAGAAGCAAAGCCCTCATTTCAAGCTGTGATTGATTAATCATTTTTTCAACCATCTTTAATTGCTTAGCTTCAGAATCTTGTAGCGTAAGATTGGATTCCGTAATAGCAGACATAAGCATCGAAGCGGCAAATAGCTGCTGACTAACGGAGTCATGCAGTTCTCTAGCAAGCCGATTTCGTTCCTGAGAAACAATTTCTTGCACTTGCTTTTGCTGATTTTCCACTTTTTCCGTTGCCATCTTTTGGGATTTCTGTGCTTGAAGAATCATTTTATGATCTACTTTATTTAAACGGCTTATAATTCGAGACGTTTCTTGAATAAGCGGTTCATTTGCCGACATATGCCGGTGGCCATTTTCTATTTCATATAATCGGTTTTCAACATATGTCCACTGCTGTCTCCACATAAACCCCATGATTCCTCCAATCACGCTTCCGATCGTCAGGCTCAAACTGAAGGAAAACAGCACAAAAGGCATGCCAAATACGCTTGTTTTCCATAAGTCGCTAAGTTGAAAAACAGGATATGCAAAAAACACGGTAAGGAGCACGGATACAAATACAAAAAAACTTAGGAAAATCCCCCATAATAACTGCCGTTGAAGAATACTCATATCCTTTGCACCTCTATATCTCCAATCACAACAGTTGTAACAATCTTCACCCTATGAGCAGATTGATCAAATTCCTCTGTTTTGATAGACAAATTTTCATTGAACGAAAAGCCGCGCTGATGTCCAAAAACCGTTACGTTTCCTGCTAGTTTAGAATGATTCACAGATACTTCCGTTTCGTAAGGAATGAGCACTTTAATATTTCCAAACACTTGACGAATAAAAATAACCGCATCGCCTTTTGGCAGAACGGTATTGCTTAAATCAACCACAATGTCTCCCCATACGCTTTGAATATTAATATCATCCCATTCGTATACGGAGTCTTCGGTTCTTTGACTGCCAAGAAGTTTATTCGTCAAAACCGGTCGGACCTGCACCAAACTTTGGTTTGGCTGCTGGGTAAATTCGTCAGTTGGTCTGAATTCAATCGGATGCTTTCTTGATTGAATAAATCTAAGTAAAAAATACAGAAAAAGAGCAATAACTAAAAACTTAAAGGCAACCGTATTAAATATATTCAACACAAGCCCAATAACGCCAATCCAAAATAAAATACGCCCTAGTTTTCTTCTCATTTTTTTTCGCCCAATATACATGAACGCACCGGCAATTAATACAGAAAAGATCAAGCCGCTGTGAAAAAACATAATTTCAATAAACAGGACAAATAAACTGCAAATAAAAATGAACATAAGAGATTCTGTTTTGTTTACGCTTTGCACAGCTCTCTCTCCCTTCTCCTCGTAGATGACATAGCGTTCTTTGGATGCTGCAGGTATCTATTCTCTCACCTTAAAAAGACGCAGAAACCTACGCCTTTTTTAGAATACCATGTTTTATGCAGAAACACTGATTTTTTACGATGATTTTACTCTTTTTTCTAATTCAGCAATCTTGCTGTCTACCGTTTGTCTATAGTAATTTGTATTAATTTGATTTTCAAGCTGGTCAATATAGGTTTCCATTTCGTCAAACTGGCTGTAAGACGTATAAGATGCTTCTGTTTTCATTACTGAATTCATACGATGATGCGCACGAGCAATATTTTCGCGCCCCATTAGTTCCATACGGCGAATATGCATATCTTTTACCTTATGCTTCATTTCTTCATACTTTTGTTCAAGCTCTTCTAACTGCTTGGATGCATCTTCATAAGATTCTTTTACGCGCTTTGCTCGCTCTTCGTAGTGAGCATGTTCTTTTAAAATAAATTCATGTAATTCCGCTTCTTCAGCTGCTTGTGCTACTTGTGCTTGCTCATGGCGCTTTTTCATCATGTCAAGGGCCAGATGATATTCGCGATTAAACTGTTCTTTTAACGTGTGCTGTCGCTCAACAAGCTGCCTTACCTTTTCGGTTTCCTGCTCGCATTGACGCAAATAGTGGTTTAGTGCAGCAATTGGATTTTTTTGTTCTTTGTGATCAAGCAATTGATGAAGGTCTGCAGAAATCGTTTCTTTCATTCGAGTAAATAAGTTTCTCATTGTGTTCATCTCCTTAGATAATAAAGTAAACTTTTATTATTTTTGATTTAAGTCAGCCCACTGACGTTCAAAATGCTTAAACGGATCTTCTTTTTCCGTTTTTATAGGGCTGCTGCTGTTCCACTTTTTATATACAATGTAAAGTACGACTGCTGCGATGATACCAGCAAGGGCCGGAAGGTTTGAAACAGTTGTTAAGAGTACGACAACACCAATAAACCCCCAGAGCCATTTTTTAAAGGGGGTCTCTGCTTTAACAAACCCTTTAAATGCTACGTACAAAATAACCAAGCCAAGTGCAAGCCCTACCATCGGACCGACATTTGCAAAAAGAACGATAGCAGCTACCGCTCCAATCAAAAACAAACCAACTTTTTTCATTTTGTCTCCTCCTTTCGCTTATCTATATACTTAGTTTAAGGATTATGACGTTTTTTCAAAACGAGCTAGAGCTTTATTTTCTCCTAAGACCTAAGGCTGACAACAAGCTCAGTCTGATTGTACAAAAAAATGACAGCTTATGATAAGCTGTCATTTTGACATAAAAAAAGCTCTTCCGTTATACGAAGAGCTGGGTTGGATTAAAATATAGTGTGTAACAACAAGTGTCGATTGCTTTTCAATAACGTTCTGTAAGCCATGTTTTGTACCATTGTACTGCAAGCGGCTAGCTACCTCGTACTCCGGTGGCAATTATCTATCTACAAAATGTAACCATTTTGTCCTTCCTTCCGTTCAGTTCCTTCCAGAAAGTTCCCCTACCATTATTTGGGTTTCTCGCTCGAGGGGTTTACCTCGTTCCACTCTTACCATTTCTGATAAGACTTCGTCACTGTGGCACTTTCAGAGTAGTCAAGCCATATCTTAAAAAGACTTAGGCTTTTTCCCCGCCGTTAGCTTTTAACAGCTACCCTAGCTTATGACTTCGCTAGGCACGAACACTACAGACATCGCAGTCTGTGCGAGCATGGACTTTCCTCTACATCCTCATATGTGATGCAGCAATTACCCGAACGTTATTGATAACGACTTTCCTTAGTATAATAAAAATAGGAGTTGAATGCAACTCCTATTTTTAGGTTATTCGTATAATTTACTTCCAAACACATGTTTTTCTAAGTTCGACAAACGTTTTAAAATATCAAAGTTTGTCGTACCCGCTTGCTGCTGCTGTTGAGCCGGCGGCGGGGTAAACGAAGGTTGTTGCGGCTTTTTAGATAACTCTTCTACTTGCTTTTTTAAGCGTAAATTTTCAGTTTGTAATGCTTCAATTTCTTCATGAAATGCTTCATAATCTTTAATAACAGAATCTAGATACTTATCTACTTCTTCTTGATTATAGCCTCTCATGCCTGTTTTAAATTCTTTTTCTAAAATTTCTTTGGCCGTTAAACGAATCTTATCAGCTAACATCTCTATCACCTCGAATACGATAAACCTTATCTTTATTATAATTCATTTTTTCAAAAATAGCTTCAAATGTCAATTTATCTTTTAAAATGTTTCGCCAAGTTTCGTTAAAAAGACGAAAATTTTTCTTCATCCACGATATCCTGTAAGTCGTGAGACGTCACCATTATAATAGGGTATTCTTCTCGTTCAGCACGTTTTTTAGCCGTTTCTAACATATATTTAGGACTTCCTTCGTGCTCTTCGTCGTAAACTAAACAAATACCTTCACTTTTTTCTACTAAAAACTGATTTTTCAACCGAAACTGTGCTGGACTTTCATATTTCTTTTTTGTGATGCTATCTACATAATCTGCTTGACTTAAGACGAATTCATACAATTCTTTATTGGCTTCATTCCATTTTTCTTCTTGCTCCAAAAATGGTGTTAAAACAGCTAACTGAAGCTGGGGATAATCGAGCTGTAGATCAAATACCACTTCTGCTGCCCAAATCTCTACTCCTAGCTGGCCACTAATCAATACCCATTCTAATCCATCTTCTACTAATTCCTGTAATTTTTTATAGAGCGCTTTTTTTATGTATGTAATGCCTTGATGTTTTTCATTAAAAATCCCAAGTTCGAATGGCTTATAACCAGTAACCGTTAGCACCTTCATTATATAACTCCTTTGTAACAAAATAGAATAGGAACTGATGTAATCAGCTCCTATTAACGTACATTATCTAAAATACCCTGAATTAGGTCCTTGATGCGCGCCTTTTGTATGACAGCTTCCTTGGCCGCAACCTTTGTGTCCCGGATAACTAGCACCTGCTACTTGACCTGGGTAGCCTCCTTGACCTGGGTAACCTCCTTGAGCTGGATAACTAGCACCTGCTACTTGACCTGGGTAACCTCCTTGACCTGGGTAACCAGCACCTGCTACTTGACCTGGGTAGCCTCCCATTTGACCTGGATAGCCTGCTCCCCCTACTTGAGTTGGATATTGCTGCGCACCGCCAAAAAACTGTTGATTTGAAGTTTCATTTACAACAGATTGCGTTTGCGGGAAGTAATGTACGTGCTTCACATTTGTATGATTCACCAATGTATTATGACTTGGATGAATGTGAGGTACAACTACCTCCTGAGAAGTAAACTGCGTGCAGCATTTTGTTGGATGCACGATTGGTGGCATACATTTTGTTGGTCTTGGATACATATCCTTTTTCCCCTTTCACTGTTTAGTTATTACACTATTACAATATGTGAAGGGCAGTGTACATGTACTAAGACAAACACCTATTTTTGGCCTACATAAAGGAGTTATACGAATTTTTCAAACTGCTTAAGACAATTACTGTTAAACAAATTAATGCGAAAAATGATACTAAAATCACATTTTTCATGAGGCCTCTCTCCATCTCACCAAAGTTCTGTTTTTAAGCTGTAAGAATAAGTCTTACATTGACTAATTTTATCAATGACTGAAAAATAGAACAATATAAAACATCCACAAAAACAAAAGAATAATAATTCTGAATATTTTAAAATAAATCAGCTGAAGTCTATGCTTTAGCTGATTTATTTTTTAGTCTAAGAAGTCTTTTTTCAAGCGCTTCCTTCGACGTTTTTTTAGTCATTTCTCTGAGTTGATTCCACTTTTCCAAGGCCAGCTCAGTATATAGAAGTGCTTGATGCACATCTTTGAGACGATGCTCATAAATTTTAGCTAGCTCAACCAATGCTTCTATAGCGACGTCACCTTCACATGTTTGAACCAAGGGTTCAAACATGTCCACTGCCTCTTTCCAACTCTTCTCTTTTTTATAATGATAAGCCATCGCTAGCTGAGCTTTTTCATGCTCCTCTTTTTCTTTTTCCGCTACGCCCTGATAAAGAGAGAAAGCGTGCTTGTTCTCCCCTAACTGCTCGTACCATCTTGCTACTTCGTATGTTTCTTTTTCTGTAAACTCCTCACTAGTAAGGAGATGCTTTGATAAATGAATGTATAAGGTAATAAGCGATAAAATATCATATTCATTATGTTTCATAATATCGAATAAGCCTCTTGGATTTTTCGTTTCAATAAAATCAAAATAAATCATGGGAGCTAAAAAACCTGGAATATCATCAACTCGTTCAATTCCAAGTATTTCTTTTTCGACATTCGCAAGCTTCACCGAACTCATTTTGTGTTTCCACAGCCTTCTTGACGCATGCAGCAAATCAAAGTGACCGAACTTAGGCAGCTTGGGCAAATGATCTCTCAATAGCGTATGGCGAGTCTTCACGTGAGGCCAATCGAAAGATTTCCCATTATAAGTCACAAGCGTCGTATAGTCTACTTCTTTTAAAAAACTTTCGTAAAATGCTACTTCTCCACTTGGCTCCGTTAATATATGCTGACGAAAAACGACGGAATCTTTTAGCACCCTTGCATATCCTAGCAAAAAGATAGTTGTTCCCGCACCTGTACTAAGCCCCGTCGTTTCCGTATCAAAGAAAAATAAATCTGAATATGTGTGGCCTTTTGATGAGAGCGGATGAGCAACTGTAGACCGATTCCATACTTGCACTACTTTTTTCAGCTCATTAAATTCATAATGTCCATGTTTGTAGTCGAGCGGGTACACCACTTCTCTGATCATACAGTAGCTGTCTTCCGCAAAGTAAGGCACAGCATGATTTCCCTTCCATTCCTGCTCATAGGGAATAGATGCGCTCTTAGGTCGCTGCGGGTTACTTTCAACCGGCGGCTTTGCTTCTGTAACATGAAGATGCTTTTTCATACGGTTTAATTTATTTTTAAAAGACAAGAGTTCACCTACTTTGCAGTTGTTGTAGCAGCACGAGCGCATCGCTTTTTGCGTGTTCTCCCTGTGCTTCCATACCGATACAAGACGGACAGCCGCTTTCGCAAGAACAATTTACAATTAATTGATTGGTTTGATTTAGCACATCATTCATTTGTTCGTATACTTTATCACTTAGTCCAATGCCTCCCGGGTATCGATCATATAAGAAGATAGTCGGCTGTTCGTTGTGCACCGCTTTTATCTGAGGCACTACATGTAAATCAGCCGGATCGCACATCACCATAAGCGGTGCAATTGACTGAATGGCATTTGCCACGGAAATGAGCGCTTGTTCCAATCGTTCTTCAGATTCGTAAAACTGTTCTTTTTCAAAGCTTAGCCACACGGCATTTGTATGAAGCTCTTCTTCCGGAAGTGAAATGGGACCTGACCCTATGTTTTCATGCGTCTCAAACTTTATTTTTTTAAATATCGTAGCCATAGCGCTGACCATTACATCACCGTAACCGATTGAATATGTCCTTTCCAGTCGTTCTTTATCAGCTTCTAGAACCTTTAAGTTAACCGCTAAGTTTGCATCGGTGAAATAGTCTACATCGACTTCACGAACATACGCTTTTTTCTCATCCCAGTCCAAGTATTCTACTTGATACTGAATGCCTTGATGCAAGTAAATCGCCTCATCATGAAGAAGCGTCATGGCACTAAAGCGATCCATTTCTCCAATTACTTTCACATTTGCAACGTCCGATTGATCAATGATGACAACATTTTCTTGGGATGCAGAGCGCAGACTGATATTATGAGCTGGAAACGAATCATTCATCCAGTACCATTTGTCTCCGCTAAAATGAATCACTCGCTCTTCTTGCAAAAACTCCAGCACGTCTTCAATTTCTACCCCATCAAATGTTTCTCCCTGCTTAAACGGCAGCTCATAGGACGCGCATTTTAAATGATCGACTAAAATAACAAGATTATCAGGATTAATTCGAGCTGTTTCTGGATTTCTGCTAAAAAAGTAATCGGGATGCTGAATCATATACTGATCAAGCGGACTTGAACTTGCGACCATCACAATGACGGCTTCTCCGTGACGTCTCCCTGCTCGTCCTGCTTGCTGCCAAGCGCTTGCAACCGTGCCTGGATAACCTGTCATCACACACACCTGCAGCTGCCCGATATCCACTCCTAGCTCTAAAGCATTCGTACTGACTACCCCGTAAATACTTCCCTCTCGAAGTCCTCTTTCTATTTCGCGTCGCTGCTTCGGCAAATATCCTCCGCGGTACCCTTGAATAGACTTATTTTGAAGCTGGTTTTTTACGAGCTCCTGCAGATACGTTAAAATAATTTCCACTCGTACTCGGCTTCGTGCAAATACAATCGTTTGAATTTTATTTTCCAAAAACTCTCCTGCAATATTTCGCACTTCAAGCGTAGCACTTCTTCTAATGTTTAAAGGTTTATTAACAATAGGCGGGTTATAAAAAATAAAATGCTTGCGGCCGCTAGGCGCTCCGTTGTTATCTACTAACATAACATGAGCTCCCGTTAAATGCTCAGCAAGTTCTTTTGGGTTAGCGATGGTCGCTGATGTACAAATAAAGATAGGATTGCTTCCATAGTAGCGGCAAATTCGCTTTAACCGGCGTATAACGTTAGCTACGTGGCTTCCAAAAACACCGCGGTACGTATGAAGTTCATCAATCACAATGTACTTCAGGTTTTCAAACAGTGATACCCATTTAGTGTGATGAGGTAAAATAGCTGAATGAAGCATATCTGGATTCGTAATAACAATATGACCTGCTTTTCTTACCTTTTGACGGATATTTGCCGGAGTATCTCCATCATACGTGTAGCTATTGATTGGTACTTCCATTTCTTCAATGATTTCATTTAATTCACTTTTTTGATCTTGGGCAAGCGCTTTTGTTGGAAACAAATAAAGAGCTCTAGCCTGATCATTCTCCATAATACTCTGAAGTACCGGTAAGTTGTAACACAATGTTTTCCCCGATGCTGTCGGCGTCACAGCCACAACATTCTTCTTAGCTGTCGCCAAATCAAACGCTGTTTTTTGATGCGTATAAAGCGAACCAATTCCTCGGTTCTCAAGTGCTTGACGCAGTTTCGTATGCAAAGAAGCCGGAAATGGCGCAGTTTTAGCTTCTTTCTCTTCGATTGTATGCCAATGAACAATATTTTTCTGATACGATGGATTCGTTTGCAAGATATCCATTACTTCTTGTAAGTTTTTTCGTATTCTCATTTTCATCACCTGCTTCTATTTTAACGAATGAACGTTCGATAGAAAACCATAAGTTTTTGTATGTTTTTGGTGGATTCGGACATGGTATTAATACAGTAAATTTTTCAAGGAGATGTTAAAAATGGGAAGCCCTTATCTTTGCCCTAGCTGCAAAACAAATCGAACGCGTTTTAATATCATTGAACAAAATGCAAAACCTGTAAAAATGGATCCAAGAAGCGGAGACGTCGTAGAAGAATACACAAACGATACGCTCGATGCCTTTCACGCTGCTTATAACGGACCGCAAAAACGCATTCAGTGCGGAGCTTGCGGATTAGTAGAAGATGAAACCATGTTTGTACGGCATGCTGAATCGAATAAACTTCAATAAAAAAGGTGAGGCTCTTTAGCCTCACCTTTAATCATATAAATCTTTATGCTTTTTCTTAATCAAAAAGCAGACATTTTCATCTAAAAAATTCATGTCTTTTCTTATAGAAACATGCTAAAATACCTAAAAAAGATATGGAGATGATGGTCATGTCATTTCTTCTTTCGCTTTTACCTTTCTCCTTTTTGAAGAAATTTCGTTTTCCTTCAGGAAGAGAAGTTAATGAAGATAAAATGTTCGATAAAACGAATGTAGAGATGCTTCAACAGAGAGTCAAGCTAGTTTCACTTGCTCTTGTAGTTTCCTATCCTATTTATATTTATATAGGGTTTTCTTTACTTCAACATGCGGGGACATCTCAGTTTAGACATACACTAATTGGTATTCATTTCACTAGTTTTGCTCTCTCCTCTCTTTATTTATTTTTCTATTATGTTAGTAAGAGAAAAGAACGGTTTGCTAACTACTTAAGTACCATTGTATATGGCTATATATTTTATTACGTATTTGCTGCAGCACTTTCTACTATTAACAGTCAGCTTTTCACAGGTCGCGTAGACGTGTATATGATGCTTTTGATTTCCACAGCTGTTTTATGTCCTATGAAATTAAAACATCTGTGCATCATTTTTATTCCTAACCATCTTTTTTTACTATACGGCTTATCACGATATGTACCGGATTCTTTTTCACTTATTTCAAAGCAGATCAATACAACTGCAGCAGTTGCTATCGCTTTACTTATTTCATACATTCTTTATACATACCGTCACAGAGAATATATGAATCATTTACAGCTAAAAGAAAGCGAACGTAATTTTTTTACGCTGTTCAAAATTAATCCCTATCCTTTGCTATTAACGAGATTATCCGACCACAAAGTGCTGCTCATTAACAATAAAGCTATTCATTTTTACAATCTTGCTTCTCAAGATCTTGATCAAATAGACGGATTTATAATCTATCCTACTGATGAAGATCGAGAGGAGATTTTAAAACGTCTTCAACAAGAGAAATATGTAAAAAACTACATCCTAGAAGCACGTGAACATGGAGATTCTAAGTGGGTTATGATCAATTATGAATTACTAGAGTATCAAAGCGAAAGCTGCATACTCGCAGGTATTACCGACATAACCGATTTAAAAGCGGTTGAGCATGAATTGAGCTTGCACGCTTCAACTGATATGCTAACCGGAATTTTAAATCGAAGAAGCGGAATGGAAAAACTGCAGCTGGAACTGCTGAGAGCTAAAACCAATCATACATCTTTCCTATTATGCTTTATCGATATTAATTCTTTAAAACTAGTAAATGATCAATATGGTCATAGAGAAGGCGACTGGCTTATTAAAACAATAGCAGAATCAATTAGTGGTTATATTGGTAACGATGATACGCTCTTTCGCTACGGAGGAGATGAGTTTTTATTAATTGCTCCTGAACAAACGGAAGAATACGTACAAGAGCTGTGGCAAAATATTAATGAACAGCTAGAAGATAAAAAGAAAGAATTTAATAAGCCGTATGCACTGTCTGCGAGTTACGGATTTATTATATGTGCACCTCCTTCAGACGACACCAACCTAGATACATTAATTCAAAAAGCAGATGCTGCCATGTATAAGCAAAAACATACGCGCGTTTCTTCCACATTTAAGTAAATCATCGAAGTCCTTGCGCCATCGCATCAGGTAGATTCGCTAAATAGAACGTTCAAGGAATAAATCCGTGCATGAATTACGCATGCACTTTCTTTCTTTGCAAAGAAAAACTATAATAGATGATGCAAGTATTTTACTGATATATGGAAAGGACGTACATATGTTTACAATTAAAGAATATACAGCTGAACAATTGCAGGATCCATTTGGTCTCCTTCTAGGTGAACGCTATGAATTTCATTTATACATTGAGGTAGAAGAAGATGATGAATTATATACGGGCAACGACCTAGCACTACGCGTAGTATATATTAAAAGCGAAGATAACACTTCTATTGCCCAAACTCATTTCTACGAAGTTTCAACAAATAAAGTATTAGACTTCGACCTTGAAGAAGAGGAAGAAGAAGTTGTAAAAGAATTTTGCGGGAAGCATTTACCTTCAGAGGAAGGTACAAATAACGAGGAATAATTAAAAGAGACTGGGACAAACGTATTTTAGTTGAAGGAAAATCCGAACGATGAATCGAGGTTCTTAGTGGAGAATCAAACTCGTTCGGATTTTTTCATTGGTAGAGTGAACGTAGGTTTTATGTATGTAACTGCTTCTAGCTGTTGTGTAACAAACGAGCCCTACCAGCTCATTTGTTCGTCTGTAGATTGAATTGATTTCGTTATGTCCCAGCCTCATTTTTGATTTCGTTTTTCCATTAGCTTTTTAACTACTTCTTTTGGCTCCCAGCATGTAAACTGATACGAAGGACGGGTTTCATAGCCAAGTCTTTTGCATCGATACTTCATTCCCTTATCCAATTTAATACTTTGAAAATGTTGACATGTGGCACAGCAATGAAATGAACTCATACCTTCTCTTCTCCCCTCCCCTACTTTAATCTATTTTCTTAATCATATAAATAAAACAAATTTGTACAAAAAAAGCTGCCTATCGGCAGCTTTCATATGTAGCGTTGAATTATAATTTTACAACATTCTCCGCTTGAGGTCCACGTTGGCCTTCAACGATTTCAAATTCAACTTTTTGACCTTCTTCTAATGTTTTGAAGCCTTCAGATTGGATAGCTGAAAAATGAACAAATACGTCATTTTCGCCTGGTACTTCGATAAAACCGAAGCCTTTTTCACTGTTAAACCATTTTACTGTACCTGTAGTAGCCATGTAAAAAAACCTCCAAAAAATGTAAAAATTTTAATATGTTACTCTATATTTACATTTATACCGTAAATAAAAAATTCACATATTATAAAAGAGACCTACGCGAAGTAGATCTCCTTTATAACAAGTGAATTTTCACTAAATCTAATTCGAGTGTATGGTCAAAAGTAGTATTCATTACATTTATTAAATTTGGTTGCGTTTACATTATACTATACCTATATGTAGAATGCAAATATTGGGCCATTCTTAACATATGGCTCATCCGTTTTGCAAAATATTTATCTTCCTTACGTCAACATGTTATCAATGTGGGCGTCGATAATTTCTTTGCGTTTATTTTGCAGGGTCTCAAATAATAGCTTAGCTTCTTCTGAAGTTAGTGCAAATGTTGTTGTTTCTTCATGGTTTTCTTCTTTTGTATGAAGCACAAATATGCTTTGTTGAATTCCACTCATACATATTCCTCCTTTTTCGATAGTATAGGCTTTTTTATATTTTTCATGTATGCTTCACACGTTTTTAACAAATTATAAGAAAGGTTAAAACTTATAAGGAGTGATACTATCATGAAGAAATCGTTTTTGTTTGTTGTAGGCTGCATGACGACCCTTTCTTTATTCGGCTGCAGCACAGCAGATCAAGGTAAAGATGGCGTCATTGATGATGATACAGTCCGCAACGTCACATATGAAAATGGGAACAATAAAACGAAAATGAATGACGTAAACGATACGCAAGACGTACAGCGTAACGAAAAAGAACAGTATAATCAGTCCGGCGGAATGAGAGTAGCCGATGTGGCGGCTGATCGTATCGTAGCGTTAAAAAACGTAAAAGATGCTAATGTCATCGTAACCGATCATACAGCTTATGTGGCCGCTGTATTAGACGACAACAAAGAAGGTAATCTTACAAAAGATATGGAGCATAAAATCGCACACGAAGTAAGAAAAGCAGACGGTAGTGTTCATCGAGTATTTGTTTCAACAAACCCTGACTTTGTAAACCGTATGAACGGATATGTGGACAAGCTCCAAACAGGTAAACCAGTTTCTGGACTGTTTGACGAGTTTTCAGAAGTTGTTCGACGCGTGTTCCCGAATTCACGCTAATATACATGAATGTCAAAAGAGCATTTTATAAAATGCTCTTTTCATTTTACCTATTGCATAAAATATTGCATAAAAAGTGCGCTTATAAGTTTCTGAATATTTTTATTTTATTTTATTTTGAAAACGATTTCATTTCTTTATTATAGAGGGATAGGGGATTTTCGCCTCATGTATTTTACGGTTTTGTGGGTTGATAGTAAGGGAAAAGTTTGTTAGTTTTAGGAACCATAAGATGTTTGCATGGCGAGTAGTGCTCGTTTCATGCATAAAAAATGCATAAAGGGGAGATTTCGTGGATATTGGTGTTTATATTTCACTGGGCATTTATTTTGTAGGAATGCTTGGAATAGGATGGTATGCCTACACAAAAACAACTCAAGACGTATCGGGTTACATGCTAGGCGGACGCGGACTAGGTCCGGCTGTTACTGCGCTTTCAGCAGGTGCTTCAGATATGAGTGGATGGATGTTAATGGGTCTTCCGGGATCCATGTATGTGACAGGTCTTTCAAGTTTATGGCTTGCAGTAGGTTTATCTATTGGTGCGTATTTAAATTATTTAATCCTCGCTCCGCGTCTTCGCACTTATACGGAAGTAGCGAATGACTCCATTACAATTCCGGACTTTTTTGAAAATCGCTTTGGCGACCATGCCAAGGTTCTTCGAACAGTATCAGCGATTGTTATCTTTATTTTCTTCACTCTTTACACTTCAGCTGGTATGGTATCAGGCGGACGATTGTTCGAATCGGCATTTGGTGTGAATTATCAAATTGGCTTATTTGTAACAGCATCTGTTGTTATTGCCTACACCCTTTTCGGTGGATTTTTAGCCGTTAGTTTAACAGATTTTGTTCAAGGTGTTATTATGTTTCTTGCCTTAGTTTTAGTACCTATTGTAGCTTTCACCAATGTTGGAGGCGTTAACACAACAATAGATATTGTACAGGACATTAATCCAGCATATCTTGACATTTTTAAAGGTACGACCGTTTTAGGTATTATATCTTTCTTAGCCTGGGGACTTGGCTATTTCGGACAGCCTCATATTATCGTTCGCTTTATGGCTATCTCTTCTGTTAAGGAGTTAAAACCCGCCCGTCGTATTGGAATGAGCTGGATGATTATTTCTATTATTGGTGCTATGCTGACAGGACTTGTTGGGATTGCATATGTAGAAAAAACAGGTATGAAACTAGCAGATCCTGAAACTATTTTTATTAAATTTGCGGATATACTCTTCAATCCGTTAATTACTGGATTCTTATATGCAGCTTTACTAGCGGCAATTATGAGTACCATTTCTTCTCAGCTGCTTGTAACGGCAAGCTCTGTTACAGAAGACTTTTATAAAACATTTTTCCGACGCAAGGCCTCTGACAAAGAGCTTGTGACGGTTGGAAGAGCTGCGGTTTTAGGTGTTGCAATTATTGGCATTTTGCTTTCTTTAAAACCTAGTGATACGATTTTAGGGCTGGTTGGATATGCTTGGGCTGGATTTGGTTCAGCTTTTGGTCCTGCTATTTTACTAAGTCTTTACTGGAAGCGTATGACTCGATGGGGAGCACTTGCAGGGATGATTGTAGGTGCTGCTACAGTATTAATTTGGGTAAATACTCCATTGAAAGATGCCCTTTACGAAATGATTCCTGGGTTCTTTTTAAGCTTATTAGCTGTTGTTATTGTAAGTTTACTAACAAAGAAACCGTCAAACGATGTTCAAAATCAATTCATTGAAATGAAAGAAATATTAATTAAAGAATCGAAATAAACAAAAAGAAGCTGAAGAAAAGTACGTTAGTTGAAGGAAGATCCGAACGAATTTGATTCTTGATGAAGAATCAAATTCGTTCGGATTTTTTTATTGGTATGGTGAATGTAGATTTCATGTATGTAGGTGCTTCTAGCGTTTGATTTAGTTATGTCTCAATCTCTTTTTGTTTTTAATCTCCTTTTCTTATCATATATATACTAAAGATCAATAAAGGAGGTTTTTGGTATGCAACATTCTTATTTCCCTTATGAACCTACACAGCAACTGCGCGTAGATACACAAAATAGAGAAATTAAAGTAACTGGTGAAGGAAGTGCTTCAGCCATTCCAAATGAAATTTCCATGACGATTGGAACGCGCACGGAAAACCGAGATGTTCAAGAAGCCTTAAAAGAAAATTCAGCTGTTTCAAATACTCTGCTGCAAGAGATAAAAAAACTTGGAATCAATGACCAGCAAATTGAAACAGCTTCGTTCACTATAAATCCTAAATATGATTACAGCGATGGAAAATCGATTCTTATAGGATACGAAGTACAGCACTTATTTAGAGTAAGAGTACAAGATGTAAAACAAGCTGGCGATGTTTATAACGCTACGTTTTCAAGCGGAGCCAACGTAGCGCAAGATCTTCAATTCCACGTTACAAATGATGATAAATATGAACAAGAAGCGATAAGCAAAGCTTTGCTTAACGCTAAAGAAAAGGCCTTTACCATTGCCAACACGCTGCAGCTCCCTATTAACCAAATTCCTATTTTAATCGAAGAAGGACCTGTCTATCAGTCATCTGGCTCCTCGCCTAAGTTATTAGCAGCCTCTCCCCCTATTCAAGCTCAGTCCTTGATTGTATCTGCTTCTGTAAAAGTTACGTACACGTATTAATACTTGTGGTAAACTATAGATTATTATAATGAAGAAACTAATCTAAAGGAGCTCTTTGCACAATGACTTCTGAACATTTACTAGCAGCTTATCAAACCCTATGGTTGAACCGTTCGTTCGCTTCTAAACAAGCCATGACAAGTGAAGATCAGCTTCACGAAGCCATTATGAAAGATTTAAAAGATGAAATGACTCATCCACGCGTCCGGCAAACACCGTATGTAAAATATCACCTTGGCATAAAAAGAATTCTAAACAGCAGTCTTTCCTCTGATGAAAAAGTTGCGCTTGCGTCCCTATACACAAACCTTTTAGATAGCTGTGTATAACGATAAAAAAGGACTTCCTTGACGGAAGTCCTTTTCCTTATTTAATTAACGCTTTTTCTTCTAAGCTTTGAAAAACAGCGTTAAAGTCTTGCTTCAAATCCTCAAATTCCTCTAACCCTACTGAAAGGCGAAGGAGTGAATCAGTAATTCCTTTTTCTTCACGTACTTCTTTTGGGATACTTGCATGAGACATTGTTGCAGGATGCGTTAGAATGGATTCAACTGCACCTAGACTAACGCCAATTGAAGCTAATTTGACTCCTTGTAAAATATGTCGTGCTACTTTTTCATCCTGTACTTGGAAAGAAATCATAGCTCCGTATCCATTTGCTTGTTCTGAAATCAGTTTGTGATCTGGATGACTTTTTAAGCCCGGGTAGTATACACGGCTCACTAGAGATTGTTCTTCAAGCCATTTTGCAAACTGTAGCGCTGTTTTTAACTGCTGATCTAAACGAACTTTTAATGTCTTAATTCCTCGAAGCAGTAAAAAACAATCCTGCGGTCCCAAGATAGCACCAAAAGCATTTTGTACAAACTTTACTTCTTCTGCTAGCTTTTCATCGCTTACTACAACTAAACCGCCAATGACGTCACTGTGGCCGCTGATGTATTTTGTAGCACTATGAATCACAATGTTTACACCAAGGTCAATCGGCTGCTGTAGATAAGGTGTTAAAAACGTGTTATCCACAATTGTAAGGAGATTGCGCTCCTTCGCCAAACTTGCTACTGCTTTAATATCCGTTACCTGTAAAAATGGATTTGAAGGGCTTTCGATATAAATGGCCTTCGTATCTTTTGTGATAGCTTCTTCTACTTTCTCAACCTTCGTTGTATCAACAAAAGTTGTTTTGATACCAAACTTTGAAAATAATCGTGTTAATACACGATATGTCCCGCCGTACGTATCATGTGAAACTAAAATTTCATCCCCTGATTCAAAAATAGATAACACCGATGAGATAGCAGCCATACCTGATGAAAAAGCAAAACCAGCGTATCCATTTTCTAGCTGAGCAATGGTGTTTTCTAAAGCCTCACGAGTTGGATTTCCTGAACGAGAATAGTCATAGCGGCCGTTGTTCGTCTCATCTTCTTGGTTAAATGTAGATACCTGATAAATAGGTACGTTAACCGCTCCAAAATGACCGTCAATTCCTGTATTTGCATGAATTAAGTTCGTTCCAAATCTATGTTTATTATTGTTGGTATGCATCAAATGCCTCCTTCAAATCTTTAATTAAATCATCTGCGTGCTCAATTCCAACTGATAATCGCAGTAAACAGTTTGTTACTCCGACACGATTTCGAATTTCCTCCGGAATATCAGCATGTGTTTGACGAGCTGGGAATGTCATTAAACTTTCCACGCCTCCTAAGCTTTCTGCAAATGTAATAACTTTGACATTTTCTAAAAGTACTGACACGATGTCAGGGTGTGAGACAGCAAAAGAAATCATGCCTCCAAATCCAGTTGCTTGTTTCTTCATGATTTCATAGCCTGGATGTGTTTCAAGACCAGGGTAATACACTTTTTCCACGAGATCATGAGCAGTAAGCCAATTTGCAATTTTCAGTGCGTTTTCATTATGCTTTTCCATACGAAGCGCTAGCGTTTTAACACCGCGTAATAACAACCAGCTGTCCTGTGGACCTAAGATTGCCCCCGCTGCATTTTGATAAAAACGAATTTTCTCTCCTAAGCTACTACATCGAGCCACTACAAGACCAGCAACTACATCATTATGACCCCCAATGTATTTGCTTGCGCTATGTATCACAATATCTGCTCCAAGCTCTAAAGGACGCTGATAATAAGGCGACATGAAGGTATTGTCAACGATAGTAAGCAAATCATGCTGTTTAGCTAACGCAATTGCTTCTGGCAAATCAGTCACGTGCATCATTGGATTCGTAGGTGTTTCAATAAATAAAGCTTTTGTATTAGGACGAAGCGCATCTTTTACTTGTTCGAGATGGGCTGTGTTGACGTACGAAACAGTAATTCCTTGCTCTGAAAAGATTTCATTTAGTACTCGGTACGTTCCTCCGTATAAATCCTCTGATACAATTAAATGATCTC
Source organism: Priestia sp. SRI_019 (assembly GCF_057586255.1). Classification (NCBI taxonomy): domain Bacteria; kingdom Bacillati; phylum Bacillota; class Bacilli; order Caryophanales; family Bacillaceae; genus Priestia; species Priestia sp. SRI_019. The sequence continues at coordinate 1,295,349 of NZ_JBYCZN010000002.1, forward strand.
CGTTTTTAAATAGTGCTAAAACTGCCATTACACCCGCCATTCCTGAAGCGAATGCTACTCCTACTTCTCCTTTTTCCAAAGCAGCAATTGCTTCTTCCAATGCTGTACGAGTAGGGTTTGCCGTACGTGCATAGTCAAATCCTGTACTTTGCCCTAAAGCAGGATGAGCAAATGTTGATGCTTGGTAAATGGGTGTTGTAATAGAACCTGTTGAAGGGTCACGACCTACTCCTGAACGAACTAATAAAGTTTCAATTTTCATCTATTTCTCTCCTTAACTCAAAATAAAAAACACTCTTCACAGATGGAAGAGTGTTCGTTTATACACGATTTCTCTCATCTGTTAGAACAATACTGATGTTCCACAGGAATTAGCACCGTTCAAATGAATGTTTCATTTGATGGTTGCCGGGCATCGCAGGGCCAGTCCCTCCGCCACTCTTGATAAGAGTTCTATATAATTGTTGGTGGTTAACGTTTGTTGTTAATAACTTTAATAAAGATTTTCTTTATTGTCAACATAATTTTCTAAAAAATTTAAATCATCTCATTTGTTTATTCAATATACTTGTCCTGATAAGCACATAAAAAAAGAGACGAAAGCGAGGTCTCTTTTTCTAAGGCAAGTGCACAGATTTCACGTGAGCTAACTTCCAATACATACTTTCTCCATTTGCCGTAATTAGTTCAACAATATTATTAGAAACTTCTTTAAGTACGCCAATTTTTTCTGATTGATCCCCTAAATCTAATACGACCAGCTGATTTTCATATTTTTTAAGCTGCTCTTCAAAGTTTCTGACAAAAGGTGCAGAGGCAGGTCTTACTGGGAGCTCTTTGTCACTTAAAGAATAAGGGGTTAACTCATTGCTGTAAGGGGTAAGCCATTTCAAATGATGCAGAGAAACAAAGACATTTTTATACACTGGAGAATAAAACACGAGATAATCATTCAGCACGCTTGTAATATAGCCATGCAATGATTTCCCTCCCGTTACATAAATTTCAATAAATTTCCCTTTTGCCTGCTGTAAAATATTACGGTAAGAAATTCGCTGACTTTCTTCTATTAAGTTCTCTTCTATTTCACGTAAAACCGTATAGTCTTCTTCAGATACTTCCCGCAAACCATGCATGTGTAAAAGAGGAATATACAAATAATCATGTCCATTATACAAAACCATAATATCTAATCCAAGATCAATAAGTCTGCCAACAAATGTCGTTTTACCTGAAATATCTAACTCCACAATTTTATTGATATAATGATTCATACTCATTCTCATTCTCCTCCTTTTTCCCATATGATAGAAAAGGTGCTTTATAAGCACCTTTTATGTTCCATTTCATCATGCTTTCCAACGATAATTTTTCGTTTTAATAACTTTCTCAGCCGGTGTTGAAGAGCGTGAACCCGTACGGCGTCCTCGAGAACGATCGTCTGTGCGTCCACCCGTGCGGCGTCCTGTACGTCCACCTGTACGTTCTCCCGTACGGCTTCCTGTACGTTCTTCTGTAGACTTTGCAGCTTCAGTCTCTCCATTTTCTTCTGTTTCTTCATTATTTTGATTGTTATCGTTTTGTTTAAAAGCCCCTTTTGCTCCTACACAAATGGTTTTAACGTGTCTTGGCTGTAAGCGTAATACTTGATTATTCTGCACAAGTGTAAATGTACCATTTCGGCTTTGTACTAACACGCCCTCTACAGCTTCAGGTCCTCCATTATTGATTGATACCCATTTATGAGAAAGGTGGGCAAAAAGATCGTTAAAGCTTTTGGATTTCATATATTCTGGTTCTTGGCTCACTAAGAGTTCATTTGCAGATTGATTAGTTTGATCTCCATCGTTGTTTTGATATTCACTCACACTCTTAACGTGTTCAGTATTAATATAGATGACACCGTCGTCTTCTGTGAGTAGTACTATATAAGCAGATTCAAATGAACCTAAGACATCAAGAAGCTGACCTGCTTTTTTCTCCGGTCCACCTTGGTTAACCTGCACATATTTAGTTTTCATCAATGATAAAGTTGTAGCAAAAGTTTTCCCTCGATATAATTCTAATTCTGCGCTAATTCCAGTAAACGTTTGTGCCGAATTTGACATAGTATCTTCAGTGATACTTTTTACATGCGCTAAGTGATAATATACAAGTGTATATTCTTGTTGATTATTATTTTGGTTGTTTTGATTGTTTTGGTTGTCATTTTCACCATTATTGTTATTATTGTTATTGTTGCTTTCCACTGCTAAGATTAAATAATCTGATTGCACGTCAACCAAATAACCTGTTTTAGATTCAGGTCCTCCACGATAAACGGTCACCACTCTTCCTTTTAGGGGTTTGAAGTGAGAAGAATAGCCTTTATCAGGCATTTGTATATTTTGGCTGCGTTTTTCGCTTGATTTTTGGCGCGGATTTTGATTTTGCCCTTGTTCTTGGCCATAGTAATAGTTACTCATTGTTTTTCCTCCTTATTAGTTATCCTTATTGGTCATCCATACTGTATATATACGTATCATGTACAGCTATTGATTTCCTGCATTTGCCTATTATTAACAAAATCCACTGTTGCCTATAAATTTCCTATAAATCTATCTCTTTTTAAAGAGTCAAAAGGTTATTTTCAATATACGCTGTTCGTTCTTTTATAAAAGACAGCATAAATTCGGGTTCTTTATAAAATTGCTCCAAGTTATCTTTTACGTAAGGATCTTTTAATACATAAGGAGCAATATACTCATGCAGTTGATAAATGATTGGTTTCATGTATTCTATTGTGAATTGATTATTTAGAACATTGTTCATTTTTTGAATATATCGCTTTTTAATGCTGTTTACCGCCAGTAAGCGAGCTGTAAGCGTATTAAATCCTTGTGCGCGGACATAGTCTCCTTCCATTACTTTTCCATTTACATCTCTTCCCCAAGTTGCATCATAATCCCATGGAATTAGTTCAAAGCGCCCGCTTTCATGATTTAGATAGAGGGCATAGTTATGGACAAAACCGTCGTAATTCTGCATACAAATAATACCGACTAACCAAGATAAGTAGCGGTCGACGTTCAGATACTTCTCAATATTCTGTTCGAATTCCGTATTTGTCCACGTATTAAGATTAAATATAAACTTTTCTAATTTTTCCTCATCCCCTTCTTTCACTGCTTTATCTTCATATCCAGATAACAAAGTTGTTTTCGGCCTTTTATCCAAATCGCTCATCAAAGAAAAATTAGCATCTCCGTCCACTGCATAAAATATGGATCCATCCGCTAAATTTCTTTTTTTCAAAAATAGTTCATCTACCGATTCGAGCTGAAGATATATTCCTTCATTTTTCCCATTAATCTTAAGGGTGACAAACTGAGAATGAGGAGATAAAACGTCTAAAGAGGAGAAAAAATCGAGGGACAATTTGTTGCGCATAAGCGATGGATCTTTGTATTCAGCGTTTAGGTGTATTTCTTTGGCTCGCTGAAATATTTTTGGAGAATAAAATTCAATATAATATGACTTTTTTTTCATCTTCCGAATGTGGGAGCCTCTTAGCAGCAAATCAATATCGTAGCGTTTTTTGTTAAACTTCATCGTTGCCTGAACCGCTTCTTCTGACCAAATATCTCTTTGTATTTCCTTTAAATCTTTTACATTCACAAACAGAGCGTATTGAGGGATTTCTTTTTGCTTCATTATTCGACCACCTTTCTTCAATTATTAAAGTATATGAAGGGTAAATTCTCCATGATACCCCACCTCATCAACTATTTGCGCAAACTCCACTTTTGACTCATATCAAGGACAAGCATCAGCGCGTATTCTATTAATGCAAGACCTAGTCCAATTGACAAGGAGGTTTTTGTATTGCATATTACACCTGAAAAAATTAAAGAGGCTGCTGAAGCCCTAGAATGTACAGAACTGAAATCTTTTATGTTTCAAGAGCCAACTGCCGGTCCACTAACAAAGCCGCGTCGCTCTTCTCGTAGCACTGGCCGCAGCACTCGCGGCTCTCGTCGTTCTACTCGCCGCTCTCATCGTTCTACTCGCCGTTCTACTCACCGCTCTCGTCGTTCTACTCGCCGCTCTCGCCGTTCTACTCGCCGCTCTCGCCGTTCTACTCGCCGTTCACGTCGTTCTTCTCGCCGCTCTCGTCGTTCTACTCGCCGCTCTCGCCGTTCTACTCGCCGTTCACGTCGTTCTTCTCGCCGCTCTCGTCGTTCTTCTCGCCGCTCTCGTCGTTCTACTCGCCGCTCTCGTCGTTCTACTCGCCGCTCTCGTCGTTCTCGCCGTTCTTAATTTTTTAAATACTCATCTTTATTGCAAAAAAAAAGCCGAAGAACCATGAGTGTCTTCGGCGTTTTTTTCCACTTATAAAAGGGGGACATTGGGAAATATACTAAGATGGGATGTTCTTCATTTTACATAGAGAAGGAGATGTTTTATGAAAAAAAGCAAGCATCAAATTTCAACTTCATCAACAACAGATATCGAAGAAGTCAAACGTTTAAATGCTCAGTCTGGATTAACTTACAATGAAGTATTTACACTTCTTGGAGAAACCTATTTTAAAAATCAAAAGAAGAAATAATAAGCAGGGACTAGAAAATACCTTCTAGTCCTTATACTTTGAAAATCCCGGAAAACCCTTTTACTAGGGACGTTAATTGGTTCATGGCTCCCATCATCTGCCCCGCAGTATTCATCATCTTGTTCATATCGTAATTGCCATCACTCGATTTAAACTGAGACATTAATGACTGAAATTGAGAAGGCTGAGGCTTTTGTTGCTGAGCTTTAGGATATGGATTAAAAGGCGCACCTGCATTATTGTACATGGGCTGCTGGTACATTCCGTTCATATAGGGAATTTGCTGAGGACCAAAAGGCATTTGTTGCTGAGCGTACGGATGTTGCGGCATATAAGCTTCCGTCCATGGCTGCTGATGATACTGCGGAAATGGATGTACCTGACTTAAATCAAAACGTTCTGGTTGATGTTGCTCATAATACGGATAATGCTTACTTGTATACATGCAAAATCAATACCTCCTTTTTAATATTACATAATATATAGTATGTATGCAGAAATAAGAGGTGACGTTCGTCTACTTGTACTTTTGGAAAACACATTCAAAAATATGTAGGTTTCTGTCGAAAGTTTAAATTTTTCAAAAAAACGAGATTATTTAAATATATGGTACGATAAGAACAAGTGATACTACAATACGTAGTGGCACAAACGGGGATTAGGAGGGAATTTACATGTATGTGAACGAACTTCAAGAAGCTTTTATTGCGGTGAAACAGTATGAGCCGCAGTCAAGTAATGAATTACTCGATTTTGCTCAGCAGCAGTATTTAAAAGGTTTTTTAACTCCTATGAATTACAAAGCCGCTGTACGTGAACTCGAACAAATTGGAGCTACTAAGCCCGATTTTAGTGCACAAGACGATTAATTTTTTTACTACCACCGAGAAATCGGTGGTTTCTTTGTTTCCTGTAAAGTGGACACATACTTCTTTTTTGACTTGTTTATACTATAAAAGCTTTAACGTAGTATTCAATAAAGGAGGTCTATCTCATGAGTCGCGGAAAACATTTTGATCATAAAAAGCAAGGACAAAGTGCAGTAACTAAAACAAATAACGCCGTTGCTTCTAAACATACTGAAAAAGTTGATTATCATATCGATACAGTCGCTTCACAAGATCACCCAGCTGTTTCTATCCAATCTCAAAAAGATTTTGATTAACTTTTTGATTGATATGATAAAAAGAGGCTGGGACGTAACAAAATGATTTCAATCTAGAGACGAACAAATGGGATACATGAGCTGAACCGCTTATGACACCGCAGTTGATCTCCGTGCAAGGCTTCGTTTTCTGCGGCCGCTGAGCCTCCTCGCCGCTTTCGCTATGCGGGGTCTCATCTGTTCCGCTTTTCCCGCAGGAGTCTTCGCCTTGCCCTCCAATCAACTGCTAGAAAGAACAAAACAAATGAAACCTATGCCTCTTATCAAAAAAACGAACTACGAATCAAAATTTTTGATCGATAGTTCGTTTTTTAATTCGTGTAAAATACTTTTGTCACAATCTCACACATAGAAAATCCCCACCTTGTAGATCTTAACGGAAGGCCGGGATTAATTATTCAATATCGACTCGAGCACATACTTATTTGAGTGATACATCTTTTTAAATCGCTTTTCTCGCGTCTCGGGATAAAATGACTGTAGTACAACGTTTTGTAAATTTTCTTTTAACGTCTCTACTTGATTAACATGAATATATTTTGGTCGCTCTTTCTTCAGCCATTCCGTTACGAGACTAGCCCATTCATCAAGTTCTTTGAAGAAAATATCTCCATAAGGCTTTACTTCTTCAAAAAATTTCACTTCATAATTTTCTTCCTGTTGAATAGACGCTAATCGCTCTACAGCTACTTCATTATATTGAAACATGATCTCCGTACTTTTTTTCACATCTTCATTCATCGTTATTCGTCACCTCTACGATGACTATTGTAACATAAACAGTCTTTATACTGTATGAAGAACCATTTCTCTTCGGCTTCTATTCCATTCTGTTTCGGAAGGCATGCTTTCATACACAGCTACTTCAATTTCTTGCAGTGATTGGTCAATGCGATGAACTTGTTCCATATATGTTTCTTCACAATGTGTAAATGCTTCATTTATAGATGTAGACATCGTTTTATCGACTAAATCTACTTGCTCTAGTAAGCTATCTAATAAAGTTATCATTTCGCTTGTTTTAACCATACTTTGTTTCATCGCCATCCCTCCAAATTTTCCTTTGCATAACGTATTCTCTCTTTTCTTCATTGTCCCTTCACACATGACAAAACTAGTTTCTATTCGTCAAAGAAAGATGTTTTCGACATTTTCATTTATGGTGAATCGAAAGTGAGCATATTGAAAACACTAGTATAGACATTTCAGCTAAGCAGATACATTCCGCTGCTGAACGTTTATTACAACATGATAGGAGGTGCCTAGATATGGCCAACAAACAGCAAAAATCACAGCCTAAAAATAAGCCTGAAACAAAAACCTACGGTGATCCTAAAAAGTTAAACGGTCCTAACCAGCCTTCTACTTAAGAACAAAACGGTCACTTGTGACCGTTTTTATTTACATTAAATACTTGCGCTACTTTCATTAATATATACAGCTGCTTTTGCTTTTGAAGATACCACTTTGTAAAATGAACTTTCTTTGGAAAAGACGGCTTTTTCATGAGCTTTCGTTCCTCTTTTTTCGTTAAAAACCACTCTTCTCTCTTCTTTTCATGATGTCTAATAGGCGGATACACCATTCGAAGAGCAGGTGTACGGCAACTGGTTTCATTCACAAAATACTGCTCATAGTCGTATCTCGAACCCGTATGCATTGTTTTCAAAGAAAATTCATAAAACAAGGGATAATACTTTTCATGAAATAATAAAGCCGCTAATTTCTTCCCTAAATCAATCCGATTATTTATTTTTGTAAAATCATGAACAGAACAACCGTATAATTCCCCTTTTGTAGTAGGAAAAAGGACGGAACTAAAGTGGAATACATCTTGAAAAAGAAACAGCGTACTTTTAAACACTCTATCTTGATAAAAAGGCTGTTCAATAACGGGCTGTTGAATAACATGCTGCTCATTCACAATTAACGCATGAATAAGCTGCAGTTCACAAGGTCTCTGCATAAATTGTCTCCACTTCTCTTCGATAAAAGATGAAACATTTAAATAGGGAAGTAAATGAACGTAAGAGACATGTTTTTTACGCGAAACAGCATACAATAGTAATTGCGGGAAGGCATCTTTAAAAATAAGCCAATTGGCTCTTTCATACGTCAAAAATAATAAATCGCGCGTTTGCTTTGATAACGCTTTTTTCATGTTTTTCCCTTGCAAATCACACATATTCCATCCCGCGTTTCGTGATACCATACTTGCGAGAAATGCCCACTTTACTTCAGGATATCTATGATAAAAAGTTGCATAAGCCTGGGTTCTTGATATATTATCAATATTCAGCTTGTCTGTGGTTTTTTCAATCGCCGTCAACAGCGCTTGTTCCGAACTATTGAGTGACATCTCTTCATCTTCTTTCATCTATTTTTATTTGTAGGATTTGGTATAATAGAATTTGTTTGTTTAATAGATTTACATTAAAGGAGTGATGGTTATGATTCGCTATCCTAACGGAAAGGCCTATAAGCCATTGAATACCAGCAGTCCTTCCCCTAAAAAGCTAGAAGCTAGCTATAGCAATCGTGGTATGACGCTGGAGGACGATTTAAACGAAACAAACGAATACTATGTTTCAAAAGGAATAGCCATTGTTCACAAAAAACCAACCCCTGTTCAAATTGTAAAAGTAGACTACCCGAAGAGAAGTGCCGCTGTTATCAAAGAAGCTTATTTTAAACAGGCTTCTACTACAGACTATAATGGAGTCTATAAAGGAAAACACCTTGACTTTGAAGCAAAAGAAACGAGAAATAAAACCTCATTTCCGCTGCGTAATTTTCATGAACATCAAATTGAACATATGAAGCAAATTGTGAAACAAAACGGGATTTGTTTCGTTATATTAATGTTCTCTACTTTACAAGAAATATACTTGTTCGAAGCACAGTTCCTTTTTCCTTATTGGGATGCCATGAAAAAAGATGGACGAAAATCAATCCCTAAGGCAGATATTGAAAAAAAAGGACATTTCATCGAACTTGGTTACCATCCGAGAATCGATTACATAAAAACTATAGATAAATTATACTTTTAAGAGTATGATATATATGTTTACGGAAATCATTCTCTTACAATGCGTTGAAAGGTAGGAGTTTTTATGTCAGATAATTATCGCTCTCGTGAAGAACGACGAAGAGCTATGAATGACAACAAACCAGAAGGTAAATCTCAAGGAAAACCGAAAAAGAAGAAAAAAGGAGGCCTATTTCGTAAAATTGTTGCCGCAGTTTTACTGATAGGAATCATCGGGCTCATTGCCGGAGTGGGAACTTTTTTTGCTATGATAAGCGATGCTCCAAAAGTTGATGACTCGGTATTAAAAAACTCTTTTTCATCTAAAGTATATGCAAACGATGGAAAGACAGTTGTAAAAGAAATTGGAGCTCAAAAACGTACATATGTGCAATACGATGAAATCCCCCAAGTCGTCAAAAACGCATTTATCGCTACGGAAGACGTTCGTTTTTATAAACATCACGGCGTCGACTTTTACCGAATTGGCGGAGCATTAATGGCGAACTTTAAAAACGGTTTCGGTGCTGAGGGCGGTAGTACGATTACTCAGCAAGTGGTAAAGAATTCGTTCTTATCACCAAAGAAGACGGTTAAACGTAAAGTACAAGAAATGTGGTTAGCTTACCAGCTTGAGCGTAAATATTCGAAGCAACAAATTCTTGAAATGTATTTAAACAAAATATATTTCGCATCAGGTGAAGTATACGGTATTGAACGAGCAGCTGAGAAATTTTACGGAGTTAAAAGCGTAAAAGATTTAACTCTCGATGAAGCTGCTATGTTGGCAGGCTTACCAAAAGCGCCAACTACTTATAACCCAGTTACAAACCCAGAGAATGCTACTAAACGCCGTAACACAGTATTAAACTTAATGGCTAAAAACGGCTTCATTACACAAGCCGAGGCCGACAAAGCAAAACAAGTAGATGTACAGGCTCACTTAGCTAAACAAACTGAATCAACATCTAAGTACGATGTATTTATTGACCAAGTAATCGAAGAAGTAAAAAAGAAAACAGACGCGGATCCATTTTCTGCGGGTTTAGAAATTTATACAACGCTTGACACTAATGCTCAGGACTATGTGGATGATGTGATGAATAACAAAGTAGTCAACTTCCCGAACGATAAATTCCAAGCAGGTCTTGTCGTTGTAGATAATGAAACAGGCGGTATTCAAGCAATTGGGGGCGGACGTAATCGCGTATCAGGCGGCTTAAACTTTGCAACAAATATGAGACGTCAGCCAGGCTCAACAATTAAGCCGATCTTAGATTACGGTCCAGCGATTGAAAACTTAAAGTGGTCCACTGGACAACCGATAAAAGATGAAGAATATCATTATTCAGACGGCACGCCAATCCGAAACTTTGGACGCAATTATAAAGGATGGGTTTCAGCGCGTGAAGCTTTAGGACGCTCACTGAACATCCCTGCTTTAAAAGCGTTTCAAGCAACCGGTGCAGACAAAGCTAAAGAGTTTGCTACGGGCCTTGGGCTAAAATTAGATAAAGAAGACGGCGAAGCTTACTCTGAGGCTTATTCTATCGGAGGCTTCCGTACAGGTGTTACACCTCTACAAATGGCTGGAGCCTATAGTGCTTTTGCAAATGAAGGTATGTACAATGCACCGCATACAGTGACAAAGGTAAAATTCCCAGATGGAACAGAAATTGATTTAACGCCAAAATCAAAACGCGCAATGCAAGATTACACGGCATTTATGATGACGGACATGATGAAATCTGTTGTAAACGAATCCTATGGTACAGCTCGTGCTGTTCGTACACCAGGATTAGAAATTGCGGGTAAAACGGGAACTTCGAACTTTAGTGCTGCAGAAAAGCAACGATACAACATTCCAGACGCTGGTGAAAAAGACGTTTGGTTTAATGGGTTTACGCCAAACTATACGATTTCGGTATGGACAGGCTATGAAACTGCTAAAGACGGCTATATTTTAAGTCCTAATGAAACAGGCATGGCAAAAAATATCTTTAAGCATGTTATTACTCATATTTCTGAAGGCAAACCTAAAGGAAGTTTCAAGCAGCCGGACAGCGTAGTTGAACGTTCCGTGGAAAAGCCAACGGGCAAAGACTTAAAACGCCCAAGCGGCTCTACTCCTTCGAGCTTAATTACTAAAGAATACTTTGTGCGCGGTACTGCACCGACAAAAGTATCTCAAACGTTTGTGAAGAAAGAAAAAGAAGAAAAGAAAGAAGATAAAAAAGAGGACAAAAAAGAGAAAAAAGACAATAAAGATGTGAAGCCAAAAATTACTGCTTCGTATAGCGGAGGAGCAATTTCAGTTAACTGGTCAGCGTCAAACGCAGCCAGTGATACGACCTTTACAGTCACAATGTCATCTCCTAACGGTTCTGAACAACTCGCATCTGGCGCAGGAGCCGGTGGAAAAACAATTTCCAACCCAGCACCAGGCGCAACGTATAGTTTCACCGTAACAACAAATACGGGCGAAAGCGCTAGTTCTTCTGTAAAAGTCCCTGATTCATCAAATCAAGCTACCGAAGATGATTCTACTAAGCCTGAAGATGACGGAACAACGGACGATAATCAAAATGAAGACAATAGCAATACTGATCAAAACAACGGCTCTGATCAAGGTGACGATTCATCTACTCAGCCGGATGATAACCAAAACAGCAATAATGGCAGCAATAGCGGCGGTAACAATAGCGGGAATACCGATAATAACAATAATGATAGCGGCAATGCTAACGATGGTAATAGCGGCAACAACAACAACAATAATAACGGAGGCACAACTCCTCCTCCAGCAGACAACGGTGGAAGTGACTCAGGAAGTCAAACACCACAAACTCCTGCTACACCATCGACACCGTCAACACCTGCTACACCGCAGCAAGAGCCAACAACTGAAAATTAACGTAGCAGTAAAAAGCCCCTACACGTGTAGGGGCTTTATTGCTTGTGAAGAATAAGCATTTTTGCATACTGCTTACGCAGCTCATTAAATAATTCTGTCAGCTGAATATACGCTTGATAAGAAGAAACTCGCTGCAGCAAAAACATAAGTCTCTCAGCACAGTTAATAGGCTTATAGGTTAGGTCCGCTATGTCTTCTTGCAGCCGATTTAAACGCCGAACGGGCTGTCCATTAATCCAAAACAGTAAACTAATATACATAGCAGCAGCTTGTTTCATACAAGGGGCTGCTTCTTTTGCTTTTCGCTGAGAAAAAAGCGTATACAGTTCTTCCCTTTGAGTTTCCCACTTTTCAAAAAATGGCCGTATGTTCTTTTGAACATCCCTCCAAGGTGTTTTCGTTTCTTTATGTACATCGTATAAAATATCATAAGCAAAATAATTTCTTCCATTTTTTTTATCTACTTCAAGAACCCGATCTTCTTTTGAATAGAATGGTTCGCATATGAAATGTGACGGCACTTCAATCGGTAACATCTGTCTTCTTCTCTTTTCCTTTCATTCGTTTCTTTCCTTCTCGGCAGAGATCAAGAAGCGGGCAGACATGACATTGAGGAGACTGTGCTTTACAGTGATAGCGTCCAAAAAAGATAAGTCGATGATGCGTAACGGACCATTCATCTTTCGGAATTTTCCTCATCAGCGTTTTTTCTACTTCCAAAACGGAATCTTTCCACCTGCAAATCCCAAGGCGTTTACTTACACGTTCTACATGCGTATCCACTGCTATTGACGGTACTCCAAAAGCTACGGATACAACAACATTAGCCGTCTTACGCCCTACTCCTGGAAGATTGGTCAGCTCATCACGATCTGTTGGAACTTCTCCTCCGTATTCATCAATGAGCATGCGGCAGAGCTTTTGAATATTTTTAGCTTTATTTCTATATAAGCCGATTGATCTAATATCTTGCTGCAGCTCTTCTAACGAAACGGCTAAATAGTCTTCAGGCGTTTGATATTTCTTGAATAACTCCGCTGTTACGCGGTTGACTAAAGCATCTGTGCACTGAGCAGATAGCGCTACAGCAATGACTAAATCAAAGGGATTCCGATGATTTAACTCACAGTGAGCGTCAGGAAACATTTCCGCCATAGCATCTAGACACTGTCTGATTTGTTTTAACGTTAACATACTAGTTCTCCTTCTTCTTACAGGTAGTTCCCTCCTATTTTACAATAGGGTTCCTGTCAAATGCTACTCTTGTCCGTATTCTTTTAAAAAAGCTGCTTCAAGATTCAATTACTTGGATCTTGAAGCAGCTTTTTATCCTGTCATTGCTCTAGCCAATTAAAAAAAGGAATGGCTGATGTAGACTGAGAAGGGTTAACAGAAGATAGTTTTTTGGGCTGTTGATTTTGACGAAATTTTTGGCTATGCTTGCGGGCTTGATCAATGGTCCGAATACCATTTTTCTTCCATTCAAATAAAATACGATCAATATACCGGAAGTTTAATTTTCCAGACATCACCGACTCTCTTAGTGCCGCTTTAATAATAATGGGATCATGATGATCTTGATCAATCCACATCGCTAGCGTTTCGCATTCAAACGGAGACAATGCTCTGCCGAACTCTTTTTCAAACATTGTATATAAATTAAGCTCTTCTTGTTCTTCTTCGTTTTTTTCTACTTCTCTTGTTTCTTGCATCATATGATGAATAAGCTTTTCCCAAAGCGGTTTTAATGAATAACGTTCACAAATAAGGGCGTTTTGCTGTTGATCTTGCTCAATAGATAAAAAGCCGCGCTGAATTAATGCTCGCAGCGTATCCATGCAGACAGCACTTGAAATACTCATTTTTGCCGCCAATTCGTTAGGTGTCGGGAAACCTTCACCGCCTTCAATGGAAACATAAATATGCATTAACGTCATGAATTCCGTTTCGTTCATTCCCAAATCGCTATAGTGATTAAACAGCAGCTTCGGAATTGAAACTGTGCCTTGTTCAAACCATTCAATTAACGTTTCTTTTTTCATATCCGAACACCTCAGTAGTTAGTATATCATGAAGTTTATAGTCAAAGTAATAATTATTCGAAGCTAAAAAGCTTCTATGTAAAACTTTCCGCTGAAACCGTACCATTGCTCTGCACATATAAAATATATACGAACGATGACTTCCTTCCAAGAATATTACACTAACTTATTTTTTCGAGAATTGCAACTCCCTTTTAAGTTAGACTCTTTTCTATGTTTGCCTTTGTTTCCTTATGATATAAGTAAAAGCCTCGTTTATCTTTTCTTTTTATGATTCATAAAAAAGCTAAAAAAGTATCCTGACTACAAGAGTCAGAATACTTTTTTCACTTCCTTACGGGTATAAACGGTTTAATAAGCGTGGGAATGGAATCGTTTCACGAACGTGTTCTACGCCGCTAATCCATGCTACCGTACGCTCAAGGCCTAAACCAAATCCTGAATGTGGAACTGAGCCATACTTACGAAGCTCTAAATACCACTTATACGTTTCAGTATCTAATTTATGCTCTTCTACACGCTGAGCTAAAAGCTCTTGATCATGAATACGTTCAGAGCCTCCAATGATTTCTCCGTAGCCTTCTGGTGCGATTAAGTCTGCACATAATACTACGTCTTCATTTGTTGGATCTGGCTGCATATAAAATGGTTTTAATGACGTTGGATAGTGTGTAATGAATACCGGCTTGTCATAGCTTTCTGCGATAGCCGTTTCATGCGGTGCTCCAAAGTCATCTCCCCACTGAATGTCTGTAAATCCTTTTTCATGTAAGAATTTAAGAGCGTCATCGTACGAAATACGAGGGAATGGCGCTTTAATTTGTTCTAACTTAGATGTATCACGGCCTAGTACATTTAACTCTAACTTACAGTTTGTTAAAACAGATTGTACGACATGAGACACATACTCTTCCTGTACTTTCAAGTTATCTTCGAATTGGTAGAAAGCCATCTCTGGTTCAATCATCCAAAACTCAATTAAATGACGGCGTGTTTTAGATTTTTCAGCACGGAACGTTGGACCGAATGAAAATACTTTTCCAAGCGCCATTGCCGCTGCTTCCATATAGAGCTGTCCACTTTGAGAAAGATATGCATCCTCGTCAAAATATTTCGTGTGGAATAATTCTGTTGTTCCTTCAGGAGCACTTCCTGTTAGGATTGGCGGATCTACTTTTGTAAACCCGTTTTCGTTAAAGAATTCATACGTTGCACGAATAATTTCGTTACGAACCTTCATAACAGCATGCTGACGTTTAGAACGCAGCCATAAATGACGGTTATCCATTAAGAACTCTGTTCCATGTTCTTTTGGCGTAATTGGATAATCAACAGCTTCATGAATAACTTCAAGGCTTGTAACTGTTAACTCATAGCCAAACGGTGAGCGCTCATCTTCACGTACTACACCTGTTACATATAGTGATGATTCTTGCGTCATAGATTTAGCTAATTTAAAAGTTTCTTCTTCTACTTCAGCTTTTACAACTACCCCTTGCATGAATCCTGATCCATCGCGCAGCTGTAAAAAGGCAATTTTACCACTTGAACGTTTATTCGCTAACCAAGCACCAATTGTTACTTCTTTTCCTACATGCTTGCTTGCTTCTGAAATCGTAATTTTCACGATTAATATCCCTCCAAAAAACTTACATTTCGTAATTATGTATGCCATCCTATTATACATTTCGACAAACATAATAACAAGTAACAAACAAAAAGAGCCTTCTAACACGTGTGATTTGTGCTAAAAAGCTCTTTTGTTTCTATCTATTGTTACTTTTTTATTTCATGTGACGAGTCATGAATGATTGAATTCGTTCTAATGCCTTTTCTAGCAAATCTAGTGATGTAGCATAAGAAAGACGTACGTTTTCAGGTGAACCGAATCCTGATCCAGGAACTAGGGCTACCTTCTCTTCTTCTAAAATAGCTTCTACCCAAGCATCAACTGTATCAAAGCCCGTTAACTTTGCAGCTTCAATTGCGTTAGGGAATAAGTAGAAAGCACCCTGTGGCTTTAAGCATGAGAACCCTGGAATGTTAATCAGCTTTTCATGAATCACGTTTAGACGCTCTTCAAAAGCTTGTCGCATCATTTCCACCGGCTCTTGAGTGCCGTTATAAGCAGCAATTGTTGCATATTGAGCAATAGATGTTGGATTTGACGTGCTGTGACTCGCTAGGTTTGTCATCGCTTTAATAACTGTAGCATCACCAGCTGCATATCCAATGCGCCAGCCCGTCATGGAATGTGACTTAGAAACACCGTTAATGATAATTGTTTTTTCTTTTAACGCTGGTGAAAGCTGTGCAATCGATACATGTTCATTTTGACCGTATACAAGCTTTTCATAAATTTCATCTGATACGATAAAAATATCGTGCTTCAAGCAAACTTCTCCTAAAGCTTGAAGCTCTTCTCTTGTGTAAATCATACCTGTTGGGTTGCTTGGTGAATTGATAATAACAGCTTTGGTTTTAGCAGTAATAGCCGCTTCTAATTGTTCAGGTGTGATTTTAAATTCGTTATTTTCAGAACCTTCAACGAATACTGGTGTACCTTCTGCTAACTTTACTTGCTCAGGATAACTTACCCAGTAAGGAGTTGGGATAATCACTTCGTCACCTTCGTCTAACAGAACTTGAAATAACGTATACAGTGCGTGCTTAGCACCTGTACAAACAATAATTTCAGAAGGTGAATACGTCAGGCCTTGGTCGCGTTTGAATTTTTCAATTACCGCTTCTTTTAATGGTGCAAGGCCGCCTGCTGGCGTATATTTTGTCTGACCATCATTCATTGCTGTGACAGCCGCTTCTAAAATGTGCTGCGGCGTATTAAAATCAGGTTCCCCTGCTCCAAGTCCAATCACATCATGACCAGCCGCTTTCAATTCTTTCGCTTTTGCTGTAATCGCTAATGTTGATGATGGCGTTAATGCTGATACACGTTTTGCTAACTTCACTAAAATCTCCCCCTATGAACTAAAGCTATAATCAGCCCGCGGGCTGATTATAGATAAAAAATTGGCTTCATTTTCATAAAGCGCTGAAATCTTATATTATGACACATATGGCATTTCATATGGTATAAACGATTTATGATTGAGATAAGCTGTATCGTTTTATAAATTCACCGCTAGAGAAATCAAGATAATAGTATGTTAAATGTTTCTTATCTTTCTCCACATATGTTACTTCCCACAGCGGCTTTTTCTTTTCAATGCCTAGGCGCACCGACTTAATTTCCTGCGGGTTTTTATCATTTTTCACAATGGAAATGGCTTTTTCTTTTGTGATCCCGCTGCTTGCTTTCTTTAAAACTGCTGTTTGTTTTTTGCTTTTAGGCATCCAAGCAATTACCTTTTGATTGCTTCGGTTTGTACCTTCTACTACATAAAATGCATGATTGCCGAAATATGGCTGGGTGCTTGTGACAGATTTCAAATTAAATTCTTTTTTTGCTTGAGATGCTGCTTTTTCCTCAGCAGACTGCACATCCTTCACGGACGAGTGATAAATGCTAAAAGAAATGCCCCCGATAATTAAAAGCACAGCAGCTACCGCTACAATAATTAACTTTTTCATAAAATCCCTACTTATGTACGATAAATTGTAAATACAGCTTTGCTTTGATCTTCTTCATCTAGCGCTAATCCGAACATCAAATCTTGCTTTTTCAACGTGCGATTCAAACTATCAACAATTTTATATAAATCCGAGGAATTTTCCACGCGGACAGTTGATAATACTTCAATCCTACTTTCCATTGTAAACCTCCTAGCTCGTCTATCACGACGCAAAAATGACGATATCCGTATTATAACAGGTATCAAAAACCATCGTCATCTTTTTCACTCATCAATCCCGTCTGTACGTTTTGCGTAAAAACCGAATAAATAAGTAAACATATATAATATTATAAGGAATTTACCTCTTTTTGCAAAAGGAAATTTGTTTATTTTGCAGAAAATTTCATCACATCATAGGATTTTAGCGACATTTTAATAGAGTAAGCGCTCCCCTCTCTTACGTCATATAATTCAATCCATTCAGCTGTTAAATTTGAAAGCAGTCGAGGGGAATAGGAACGGCCTGGTTTCGTAAACATAACGGCAAGCTGTGTATCTAATTGCTTCAAAAATGCATTCGAAAAAAACGTTCCCTCTCCAAAATTAGGAATTTTTAATACATCTACATGGGTAAGAGGAATGCGTAAAAACTTTTCTTCTACTTCATCTGAGCTGCTCATTGCATATAGAATCCGATGTTCTCCGATCGTAAATAATAGATCCATAGCCGCTGTTTTTTGCTTCGATGCATGCAAGACATCAACGTGTATATTATCTGTTAACTGAAATAAATCATTTTCTTTCCACTTCTCTGTTTGAAATTCCGCCTGGTACTGAGCCGGGACAATAATACGCTCTATATGATAATCATTCACAGCTCGCTGAACATTTGAATCATAGTACTTTTGCTGTTTTGTAATCACTAATTGGTTAATTTTTTTCACTTTATATCGCTTCAACCACTTTTTTAGCTCGGGATAGGAAGATGTATCGCCGGTATTTATCAAAATGGTCTCACCGCTTCCATCTTGAATCAGACTCGCTTCTCCAGCTGAAAGAGGTAGAAAGGTAATCACTACTTCATCAGCTTGCAAACCAAAATCTACGTTTTTAATGACGGCTGCTGAAACCGAACAGTTCATCAAACTAAAAAACAGTACAGCACTTAGCAATATTTTAAACATACACTGTCCTCATTTGCTTATCATAGTATATTACTATCGTCTCTCAAGTGAAGAAACTATATGCATAAAAAAAAGACTTAAGCGTATGCTCAAGTCTTTTCATTCCACCATTCTTTGTAGTCCAGTAAGATATTCGAAAACGTTTTTTGCACAACCTGGACTTTTGGAAGTGAATGAAGAAAATGGTATCCATATGCTGTTCGCGTAATACGATTATCAAAAATAAATATAGCTCCTCGGTCACTTTTGGAACGAATCAACCGTCCAAATCCTTGTTTAAAACGGATAACGGCCTGAGGAAGTGAATAATTCATAAAAGGACTTTTTCCTTCTTTTTTCATCTGCTCAAATTTAGCTGTCAGCAGAGGTTGATTAGGCGATGAAAAAGGAAGTCTGACAATTACGAGACATGATAATAAATCTCCTGGCAGATCAATTCCTTCCCACAGGCTGTTTGTACCTAAAAGAATAGAATGCTCAAACTGGCTGAAGTCTTTTAGCAGTCTATTACGATTTCTAGTTGTGACTCCTTGACCGAGCAGTACAAACTCTTCAAGATCGTTTAACTCTTTTAAATAACCATACGTAGCTTTCAACATGTCATAGGAAGTAAAAAGCACCAGCATACGACCATTTGTTACTTTAGCTACGTCAAGAATACTTTCTGCCATCATAGCGCTATACTCATATAATGATACTTCGTTAACAGCAGGCATATCTTGAGGAATATAGACTTTAGCTTGCTTCTCATAATCAAACTCGGAAGGGAGAATGAGTTGAGCAGGCTGAAAGTCATATAACCCTAGCTCTTGAATTAAATAATCAAATGTTCCATTTACCGTCAATGTAGCCGATGTTAAAATAACGCTTTGTTTCTTAGCGAAAAATTCATCAGCCAGCGTATCGGCAATGGAAGTAGGCTGACTATAGATATACGTAGCATTCGCTGCTCCTTTTGGTTCAATCTCAAACCACGTTACGTGATGACTCTGCTGTTTGAACAGAAGCTTTTCTATTTGCTGAGATATGTGTTCAAATCCTTTAACAGCCGTTTGAAATTCATGAAGAGACGACTGTTCATTTTTTGTGACTTTGTCATATAGTTCGTCAAAGGAATGTCTTGCCCCATCATTCCATGTAAAAAGATCGTGAATTAAAAAACGAATGCGCGACGCTGCTTCTTGAATAGCCGTCCAGTAATGCCCATGCTCTTTTTCCACTTTATATCGATAGCTGCTTCTTCCAATCTCGCCCTGCTGATTGCCGATTCTTTTTTGGACAAAAGAATGAATCAAACGAAATAAGTCATCGCACTCAGAATGAAGCTGCACAAACAGGTTTTGAAGCAGTTCAGTGTTAAGCTCGATGCTATATTTTACAAAGGTATGATGAACTTTTTTTAACAGCCCTTTGTCTTGAATGGTTCCGATTCGGTTTAATAGCGCATGAACCGCAAAATAATCTAAGCGCTCCCCCAGCTCTTCTCCGGCAATGTCTTCTAAGTGATGTGCCTCGTCAATAATAATCTGTTCATACTCAGGCAGCAGCTCATGATTACTCATCACATCCATCAACAGCAAGCGATGATTTGTCACTACTATGTGGGCATTTTGCGCTCTGTTCTGCGCTCGTTCATAAAAAGAATAAAGTTTCCAAGGATGCTTAAAGTCACTTGGAGACGGATTGCTTTCATTTAGCTGTTCCCAAAAAAGTTTGCCGCCAGAAGGCAAGTTTATTTCATCGCTGTCGCCCGTTTCCGTTTCCGTCAGCCAGATAAGCAGCTTCGCTTTTGTTAGGATCGCATCGTAATTATTATTGCGCTCTTTTAAGAGCTGAATAAATTTTCTTATACTAATGTAGTGTTCTCTTCCTTTTAAAACAGCTGCTGTAACAGGAAACGGAACAATCTTTTCTAGAATAGGCACATCTTTTTCGATGATTTGCTGCTGAAGCGTTACCGTGTTAGTTGAGATAATAACTGGGCGATGATGAACAGAAGCATAAAACACGGCGGGGACTAAGTAAGCGTAGGTTTTCCCAATACCGGTCCCGGCTTCAATTAAAGCATGCTCATTACCTGCAAAGCACTCTTGTACAAAGTTCATCATCTCCCACTGCCCTTTTCGTTCTTCAAACAATGGCAGAGCCTGATGGAACAGCTTTTGCTTTTCAGTTTCAAATATTTCATAAGTATGAGAGTGCTGCTTTTCATTAGCTGAATGCGGCTGATATTTGTGTAGCGCAATGCCATGTATAAA
This sequence comes from Priestia sp. SRI_019, assembly GCF_057586255.1. Taxonomy (NCBI): domain Bacteria; kingdom Bacillati; phylum Bacillota; class Bacilli; order Caryophanales; family Bacillaceae; genus Priestia; species Priestia sp. SRI_019. The sequence continues at coordinate 1,316,106 of NZ_JBYCZN010000002.1, forward strand.
TTCATAAGAATCATCCTCGGCATAGCTTTTATCATCTATAACTTGTTGAATCAGTTCTCCAATTTCACTTTTAAAGTGCAAGCTTAGCGCATACAGCTGCTTCAAGGTTGTTAGAGGCAGCTTCTTTAATTTTTCAATTAGTAACAGTAAAATACGTGCCGTTACTTCTGCATCACTATCTGCTTGATGAGGGTTTTCATGTTCAATATGTAAATACTCAGCTAATTGGCTAAGTTTGTACCCATCAACTGTAGGCAGCAGAATCCGGGCCAGTTCGACGGTATCTACGGTTGAATTATAAAGCGTCTCCTCTCCGCACTGATAGAGTTCTTCTTGTAAAAAAGTTAAATCAAATGCCACATTATGTGCAACAAAATAAGCATCATCTAGTAATTCTATAATTTTAGGTGAAATTTCTTCAAATAAAGGCGCATCTTTCACCATATCATTTTGAATGTTAGTTAGTTGTGTAATAAAAGGCGGAATATCCATACCAGGATTTAAAAAACTAGAAAAACGTTCAACAATTTTGCCGTCTTCTACTATGACAGCAGCAAATTGAATCATTTTATCTCCTTGTTTTGGAGAATGTCCCGTCGTTTCAAGATCTACCACAACAAAGCGTTTATTCACGGTCAACACCTCGCAAGTCTGTCTTTTTATAGTATAAAGTGAAAGCCTGCTCTATATGCTTTAAAAGCGCAACTCCTTCTCGTGAAAAACAGAGAGGCTTTCATACATAGAAGTTTTACTTTAGTGTGTATAGAGGTTTATACCGTTCACTTACTAGCGTATGTATTCAAATAAAAATCCCCCTCATAAAGGGGGACTGTTCTTATAGAATTGTACCAGCTGGTTCTTGTTTAAGCAATTGTTGGATTTTATTCTGCTCATTCATAATCGCTACAGTTGGATGATGGTGAGCTACTTCTTCATTGGCTACGAACGCATAAGAGATAATGATGATAATATCTCCAGGCTGCACGAGTCTTGCAGCAGCTCCATTTAAACAAACTACGCCGCTCCCGCGTTCGCCGGGAATCACGTACGTTTCCAAGCGAGCTCCGTTATTATTGTTTACAATTTGGACTTTTTCGTTTGCTGCGATTCCTACTGCGTCGATGATATCTTCATCAATGGTGATACTGCCAACATAATTTAAGTTGGCTTCAGTTACATGAGCTCTGTGTATTTTAGCATTCATCATCGTGCGAAACATTTAGTTATCCCCCTGTACGTCTACAATTACATTATCAATTAAACGGGCTTTAGAGAATTGAACAGCTAAAGCAATAATGATTTTTCCAGCGGTTTGCTTAATCGTTTTTAGCTCTGGATACGTATAAATTTCGATATAATCCACTTTACCGCTCGTATATTGCTCAATTTCTTTTCGAATGGTCTCTTTAAGGATTTCTACTTGCTTCTCTCCGCTTTCAAGAAGCTGCAGAGCGCTTTGTAAACTCTTAAATAAAACAGGTGCCTCTTCTCTTTCTTTATCTGTTAAATATACGTTGCGAGAACTTTTAGCTAATCCATCTGCTTCTCTCACCGTATCTACTGCTCTAAGCTCCACAGGAAAATTAAAGTCTTCAATTAAGCCATCTACCACAGCAACTTGCTGTGCATCTTTTTTACCAAAGTATGCACGATCCGGTGTTACAATGTGAAAAAGCTTTGTTAGCACCGTGGCTACTCCGTCAAAATGACCGGGGCGCTTCTGTCCACACAATACGTCTACACGATCGGTCACGGTTATAGCAACTGAACGGCTTGACTTATACATTTCCTCTACTGAAGGATAAAATAAATAGTCGACGTTAGCTTCTTTTGCCACGCGCTCATCGCGGTCAAAATCTCTTGGATACGTATCAAAATCTTCATTCGGTCCAAATTGAGTCGGGTTCACAAAAATACTTAGCACCACTACTTCATTTTCTGTGCGAGCCGCTCCAAGCAAAGTAGCGTGGCCTTCATGCAAATAGCCCATCGTGGGGACAAATCCAATTGAACGTCCAAGCTGCTTTTCTTTTTTCATCTCCTGCTGCATGTCTTTAATTGCTGTAATGACTTTCATCTTATTTTCCTCCGTACAGCGCCGTTAACTGCTCTTCTTTCATTGAAAAAGTATGGGCTTCTTTCGGAAACTCTCTTTTTTTCACTTCACTTACATACTGAGAAAGCCCCTGTAAAATAGGCTCATTTATTTTCGCAAATGACTGAACGAATTTTGGCACACGCTCTACTCCGTACGTTAATACATCGTGGTATACAAGTACTTGACCATCCGTATCAGCTCCTGCTCCAATTCCGATTGTTGGAATGCTCAAGCGTTCAGCTACTTGTTTTGCTACTTGTTTAGGAACACATTCTAATACAACAGCAATAGCTCCCGCTTGCTCACACTTGATCGCGTCTTGGATTAGCTGTTTGGCTTCTTTTGCTTCTTTTCCCTGCACTTTATAACCGCCCAGGACACCGACAGACTGAGGTGTTAACCCGAGATGTGCAACAACCGGAATACCAGCTTGCGTCAATTCTGAAATTGTATAAAGAACATCCTTTGCACCTTCTACTTTTAAAGCATGAGCTCCGCTTTCCTGCATAATACGAGCAGCATTTTTCATCGTGTCTTCTTTCGACACGTGATAGGACATAAATGGCATGTCAGTGACGATAAATGTATCAGCAGCTCCTCTTTTAACCGCTTTTGTATGATGAATCATATCATCTACCGTTACAGGAATCGTAGAGTCATATCCTAAAACGACCATTCCTAGAGAATCGCCTACTAAAATCATGTCTACGCCTGCTTCCTCAGCGTACTTAGCTGACGGATAATCGTACGCAGTCAGCATTACAATTGGTTCATTGTTCTGTTTCATACGTAAAAAATCTAATTTTGTTTTCACTAACTTTCTCCTCCTTCTCAGAGGAGATGAGCGCACGTCTGCACACAAAAAGTCCTTCTACCTATAAAAGGAAGAAGGACTTTGACAGACTTCATCTATAAAAAGCACACTTTACCTAATGTGCTTACCTACGCGTCATCCCTCTGTCCTAGTCCTTAATGGATCAAGGCAGATTTATTGTCGTATTAAAAATAAAAAACGAGTATCAAGTGAAGTTCTTGCGATACTACCTTGATACTCGTATTATAATAAAAATTTCTTTATTTTTCTACTATTTTTTAGCAGAGAGCTCAATATCTGCAGAATGAATTCGGTGTATAACTCCTTCATCATCTTCAATCAATAGAACGCCTTCATCTGTTATACCTTTTGCAAAGCCTTCAATGTTGGCTGTCATCGTGCGTGCTATAATTCGCTTGCCAATACTGATCGCATACGTTTCCCAAAGAACTTTAATTAAGCCAAAGCCATTTTTTAGGTATTCTTCGTAAAGGGTTTCTAACTTTAAGAAAAACGCTTGCATCAAAGCTGCACGATTAATTTCTTCACCTTTTTCAATACGTAAAGATGTGGCAATGTGTTTGATTTGTTCATTAAAATCCGTTTCCTGCTGATTCACATTGATGCCAATTCCAATGATGACCGAATGAATCCGGTCAAAATCAGCCTGCATTTCTGTTAAAATCCCAACTAGCTTCTTCCCATTTAATAAAACATCATTAGGCCATTTAATGTCTGGAGAAAGGTTCGTCACTTCTTGAATGGCCTGTACAACAGCCACTGCTGATAGTAGAGTCAGCTGAGGAGCCTGCTGCGGAGGGATAGAAGGACGCAGTATAATACTCATCCAGGCACCAGTATATTTTGGGGAATACCACGCTCTATCAAGTCTTCCTCTCCCTGCCGTTTGCTCTTCAGCAACTACAACCGTTCCTTCTTTTGCTCCTTCTTGAGCAATTCGATGAGCAATTTTTTGAGTAGAATGTACGCTTTCCTCATAATGAATATACTGACCGATTTTTGTTGTTTGGAGCCCTAATAAAAGCTCGTTGCTGCTTACTTTGTTCGGCTTCTCAACAATGCGATAGCCTTTTTTACGAACAGCTTCAAGTTCATAGCCGTCTTTTCGCAGCTCTTCGATATGCTTCCATACAGCTGTTCTTGAACAGCCTAATAAATCGCTGATCTTTTGGCCGGACACATAGTCCCCATCTGCGTTCGTAAACATTTCGAGCAGCGTTCTTCTTATATCTGACTGCAAGACTGCACCCACTTTCTTATTGAAGATTTCGTGTTCATTAACTCATTGTATAGAACTTTCTCCTCAATTTCTTTTAACAGTTGAGACACCCATGGACCACCCTTTTTACCTGTCCACACTAAAAGATCTTGACCATTTATATCTAAATCTTTTAAAGAATGAATAGGCAGCTCGCTATAGATGTAAAGAAGCTCATGTTCATTCATATGCTCATTGCTTCGAAGAAGTTGTAAAATACGATTCACGCTTACGCTGGCCTGCTCTCCAATTGTATACATGATGCGTTTTGACCATCCATTTTCCAAAACGTCTCGAAGACCAATAGACTGAAGCTGAATATCTTTAATTTGCTTATTAGATAATTTCCAGCTTTTAAAAAATGCCTGCTTGTCTTGAATGTCGAGTAGATGTACCAGAAGTGTCCATGACTCCGATACTCGCTGAAGCATCATCCAATCATGTGCACAAACAGATCGGAATTTTTGCGGATCTACATTCAATTGGGGCAAGTAGCGATACAGCTCCGTATCTGCTACAAGTGCTAATGCTAAAGACGGACGCTTTCCGCTCAGCATTTTTTCGAATTCAACTGTAATGCGTTCAATAGAAACATGCCTCAGCAGTTCACCGTATTGCTGAATGGCTCTTTTAGTTTGATCAGACAGCGAAAAAGCCAGCTGACTGACAAAGCGAACGGCTCTCATCATACGAAGAGCATCTTCATGAAAGCGTTCTTTAGCATTTCCGACAGTGCGAATTAACTGGTTTCGTAAATCTTCTCTTCCATTAAATGGATCAATGATTTCTCCTTTTGCATTCATAGCCATTGCATTGATTGTAAAATCGCGACGCTGCAAATCTTCTATAAGAGACGAAATAAACGTAACGGACGAGGGACGACGAAAATCATCATATTCTCCCTCAGAGCGAAAAGTGGTTACCTCATAGGTCTCGTTCTCATGGACAACGACAACCGTACCATGCTCGATTCCTACATGAATCGTCTTAGGAAAGAGTTCCATCACTTGTTCAGGCCTAGCTGACGTAGCGATATCAATATCTCCAATCGTCCGATTTAAAATGAGATCCCGGACCGCTCCTCCAACAAAATACGCTTCGTAACCGGCTGTCTCCAGTTTTTCAATAATATAAAGCGGATGAATGAACGGTTCTTTCATAACGTCCTCCATTCTTCAACCCTGTACCAATTTATAATAAAGTTTTTCATATTGACTCACAATCTCTGTTGAATGAAATTTATGATTAACTGCGCTTAGAGACGCTTCCCTCATTTGGTGATGCAGCTGTTCATTTTCAAGTAGCTGAATTGCTTTGCTCGCTGCCTCTTCGACGTCTCCCACTTCGCAAATATATCCTGTTTTTTCGTGTTCAATTACTTCAGGAATTCCGCCTGTATTTGTTCCGATGCATGGAACACCACAAGCCATAGCTTCTAAAAGTACAAGCCCAAAGCTTTCTTTTTCAGATAATAACAATTTTAAATCGCTAATCGAATATAATTCTGCTACATTTTCTTGTTTCCCAAGAAATAACACAGAATCTTGAAGATTTAGCTCTCTTACTAATTGAGACACAACCGTCATTTCAGGGCCGTCTCCTACAAGCAGCAGCTTAGACTGAAGCTTTTTATTAATAATAGCAAATGTTTTGACTATATCTGTAACTCGTTTGACTTGACGAAAGTTTGAAATATGAATAACGACTTTTTCATTTTCTAATATGCCATACTCTGCTTTTAAATACTGAACTTCTTTTTTATGATAAACTCGTTCATCAATAAAATTATACATCGTTTCAATTTCTTTATCTGGACTAATTAAATGGTGAGTTTGATCAACAAGTGACTGAGATACAGCCGTCACTGCATCTGATTTCTCAATTCCAAATTTAATTAAATCTTTTAACGATGGATCCTCTCCTAGAACCGTAATATCTGTCCCATGAAGAGTCGTCACAATTTTCACTTCGTGCTCCACCATTTGTTTAGCTAAAATCCCGCAAACGGCATGGGGGATCGCATAGTGCGTATGAATAATGTCAAGCTTTTCTCTTTTAGCCACTTCAGCCATTTTACTGGATAAAGCAAGATCATACGGAGGGTATTTAAAGACGGAGTACTGATTTACATCTACTTCGTGAAAATAAATATTTGGATATACTTTCGTCAATCTAAAAGGCATGCTAGAGGAAATAAAATGAATTTCGTGCCCCTTTTCAGCCAGCAGCTTCCCTAGCTCCGTTGCTACCACTCCTGAACCTCCAACCGAAGCATAACATGTAATACCAATTTTTAACTTCATTTATTTTCCACCTACTAAATCGTCGTACATCAAAATCGGTTTTTTAGATAAAAAACCTTCACCGTATGCTACCCCGACTTCTTTGCCAAATAATCGCTCTCTGCTCTCTACCGTTTCAATATATCCGTTTACCAGCGGCGTATCAAACGTATCTGCTGTTTTTATAAATTGACTTTCATAAGCCTCTAGACTAGCTACTTTCTTTTGAAACGTGCTTGATACATCTACGATAAAATCTGGCTTATGAAATCCATTTATCATATAGAAATAAAGAGACTCCGTACGATGAGCTTTTTGCTTTTTATAATCGATATAATTTTTAACGCCAGCGGAAAACATGGCCTCTTCTACAAGCTTTGCACAATTTCCATGATCAGGATGACGATCTTCAAAGTAAGGAGCAAATATAATCCTTGGTTGATACGTGCGAATGACTGATGCAATTTCAGCTATATACTCTGCCTTTAAAACCAAACCTCTGTCTGGCAAATGCAGATGAATTCGCTCATGAACACCTAAGACACCAGCAGCTTTGGACGCTTCTTGTTTTCGAATTTCAACCGTTCCATTTGAAGAAAGTTCAGCTTGCGTCAAATCGCAAATAACTACCTTCAAACCTTGTTCACTCATTCTTGCAATGGTTCCACCCATGCCGATTTCTACATCATCGGCATGAGCACCAAAGGCAAGGATATCTATTGTTTCTTTCATTATCTTCACCCTATTTTTTTATAATTGAACGCCAATGCAAATCGCCTCGTTCAAGTCCATGAATTAAAATCTCTGCTGTTCCCATATTCGTTGCAAGAGGAACCGCATAGACGTCACAGAGACGCATCAGAGCTGAAATATCAGGTTCATGAGGCTGAGCTGTTAACGGATCGCGGAAAAAAATAACCATATCCATTTCATTTTGAGCAATTAAAGCTCCTATCTCCTGATCTCCCCCAAGGGGTCCTGATTGAAAGCGGTGAACCTTCAAACCTGTTGCTTCTGAAATACGCGTTCCTGTTGTTCCTGTTGCGAACAGCGAATGTTCCTGTAAAATCGCTTGATAGGCTGTTGTGAATTGTACCATATCATTTTTCTTTTTATCATGTGCAATTAAGGCGATTTTCATTTTTCTCGCTCCTTAGTCAATAATATTTTCTAACCCATATACAAGTGTGTCTACGTTCATAACTGTGTCAACAGCTAGCTTCACACCTGACATAAAAGAAGCACGGTTGTATGAATCATGACGGATTTTTAATGTTTGTCCAAATCCTCCGAACATCACTTCTTGGTGAGCAATCAGTCCCGGCAAACGTACGCTATGTAGGCGGATTCCTTCATAATCTGCACCGCGTGCGCCCTCTAGCAATTCTTTTTCCTCAGGATGACCTTGTTTTTTTGCTTCACGAACTTCACTGATAAGCTCCGCTGTTTTTAAGCCTGTTCCTGATGGTGCATCTAACTTTTGATCGTGATGCATTTCAATAATTTCAACATCATCAAAGTATTTAGCTGCCATTTGTGAAAACTTCATCATTAAAATAGCGCCAATCGCAAAATTAGGTGCAATGATACAGCCAAGTTCCTTCTCTTCAGCAAGCTGCTTTAATTCTTTTAAATCTTCTTCTGAAAAGCCAGTTGTTCCTACAACAGGTCTTACTCCATATGTTAGGGCTGTTTTAGTATGAGCGCGCCCAATTTCAGGTGTTGTCAAATCAACTAAAACATCTGCCTTAACGTCTTCAAAACATTTTTCAATATCCGTGTAGATTGGCGCTTGTACATTTGGCATTCCTTCAATATCACTTATGTATTTTCCTTCATTGATACGATCTACCGCTGCTACTAATTCAAAATGCTCTGTTTCTTCTATTAATAATACAGCTTCTTTTCCCATACGACCTCTTGGTCCTGCAAGTACAATTCGAATTTTGTCCATTCTTTTTCTCTCCTTAGTCTTCTTTTTTCGTCCAGCGATCTTTGTCACGCGTATTAAATTTATTCATAACGCGATCATGCGCTTCTTGTAAATCGATATTTAATGAATTTGCAAAGCAAATTAATACAAATAAAATGTCGCCCATTTCTTCTTCGACCGTACGTTCTGCTTCAGTCGTTTTCTTCGGCTTTTCACCATAATAGTGGTTAATTTCGCGCGATAATTCGCCCACTTCTTCCGACATTCGCGCAAGCATAGCAAGAGGACTAAAATATCCTTCTTTAAATTGGCTAATATATGCATCAACTTCTTGCTGCATTTGCTCCATCGTTTTTTTTGACATCTTTTTATTTCACCTCTTTTAGAAGTACACTCAGCTTACTATTATAACATCTTTACTTCAAATTATTTAGTGTAATTACTTCTTCTTACCAAGCCTTTGTCAGATGCTCTTTCACAATATTCCTCACGTTTCCCTTAATTCTCAAAAATCTGTCTATATTTTACGAATTGAGGATACTACTAATACATAGCACTAGAAGAAACATCATCACTTTTTACTATTTTCAAAAATCTTTTCGATAGTTATTTACGAAATGAAATATATTCCTTTATGATAAGGTAGTGCAAAAACGGTCATAGGAGGTTTGTAAGTATGAAAGGTCTCAGATTTAAAAATATTATTTTTATACTGCTTGGTGCTGCCATATTTGCGTTTGGACTTGTTAATTTTAACATGCAAAACAATTTAGCTGAAGGTGGATTCACAGGCATTACCCTGCTTTTATTTTTCTTATTTAACATTGATCCCTCTTATTCTAACTTAGTGTTAAATATTCCTTTGTTTTTTGTAGGGTGGAAACTATTAGGGAGAACAGCCTTTATTTATACCATGCTCGGAGTCGTCAGCTTATCGCTATTTTTATGGATATTCCAGCGCTTCCCGGTGAATATGCCCCTGCGTCATGATATGACTCTAGCAGCTCTTTTTGCCGGTGTTTTTATTGGAGTGGGCCTTGGCATTATTTTCAGGTTTGGAGGAACAACTGGAGGAGTCGATATCATCGCACGTGTTGTTCAAAAATATATCGGGTGGAATATGGGGAAAACGATGTTTCTTTTTGACTTTATTGTGATTAGTGCGTCTCTCATTTATTTATCCTACCGAGAAGCTATGTACACACTTGTTGCAGTCTTTGTCGCTGCACGGGTTATTGACTTTATGCAAGACGGCGCGTATGCCGCTAAAGGAGCAACGATCATTTCAAATCATAACGAAGCCATATCGGATAAAATTATGAAAGAAATGGATCGAGGCGTGACGATTTTAAAAGGCCAAGGTTCTTTTTCTAAGCAAGATACTAACGTGCTATACTGCGTGGTTAGTAAAAATGAAATTTTCCGTTTAAAGCAAGTTATTACTTCTGTAGATCCACACGCATTCGTTGCAGTTACGGATGTTCATGATGTCTTAGGCGAAGGCTTTACCCTTGATGAAAATAAAAAACCGCTTGAAAGATAAAAAAATACCGCTAATGCGGTATTTTTTTATTAGTCGTCGTTATTCATTCCTGTATAAATCATGATTAAACGAACCAATTCAAGAACTGCTACTGCGGCGGCTGCTACGTATGTTAAAGCCGCTGCGTTAAGCACTTTGCGCGTCTCGCGCTCTTCATCATTTCGAATTGCTCCGACTGAGACGATTTGCGTCATTGCTCGGCTTGAAGCGTTAAATTCAACAGGCAGTGTTACAACTTGGAATACGACCGCTGCTGCCATGAAGATAATACCTAACAATAGCAACGGCTTAATCGACGCGATAATTCCAATCATAATTAAAATCCAAGAAGCGTTTGATCCAAGGCTTGCCACCGGCACAAGCGAGTGGCGAAGACGTAAAAACGAATAGTTTTCTTTGTCTTGAATCGCGTGTCCCACTTCGTGAGCCGCAACGGCAGCGCCTGCGACAGAGGTTCCGTAATAGTTGTCTTCTGACAAACGAATGACTTTTGAACGAGGATCATAGTGATCTGATAAAAATCCGCCTACAGGCTCTACGTGAACGTTGTACAACCCGTTCTCATCCAAAATTTTTCTTGCTACTTCTGCGCCTGTCATTCCTGATGAGTTGCTTACTTGTGAATATTTTTTGTAAGCACTTCTCACCTTAAACTGTGCCCAAATTGGCACAAGGATAATAATGAGAAAATAAATCAAAAAGCTCATTTACCCACACCTTTCATTATGTGTTTGACTACTCTTTTATTTTAGACAATTCTGCGCTTTTACGTCAATCATTACGCCCTCTAGCTGACTTTCTTTTCTGGTCAGCGAAGTATTTTCGCGCTCCTACATAAAAAAGTGTAGCAATAATAATACTTCCGGTGGTAATTGTAACCCAAATAAAAGACGGGTCTGTGCGATTTTCCTTTACTTGTTCAAAAAAATCTTTCAAGTTTTGTTCCATTTGGTTAAACTGCTTATCGTTAATTTCACTTAGCGTTCCTTCAGTTTGTAAAAAGTGAACATCCGCGCTCACACGCTGTACGTAGGGAGACGACACGTCTACCTGCGCGCTCGGTAAGATCATATCATACTCCTTCAAAAATTGCTTAAGCTGCGCTTCGTAAGCCGCTTGTTCTCCTTTTACCGCTTCATTTCGCATCTCTTTAAATGTTGCTAGCATACTGCCTTCGAGCTCAGTCCACATAGGCTGATGCTTGCTGTGAAGCGCATCGACTAATAATCGAAATTGAGTAGCTTTTTGAAGACGTTCTTCATCACTGGAATCAGAAGATAAAAGAGACCTTTCTACCTGTTCATAACAAAGAGTTAAAATACGTATATCTTCGGCCGATACGCCCAAAGAAGCTGTATTGAGACTGGTAAATTCATTCGAAAAGTTTCTGAACAAATGTTGGGCTGCTTTATACTCCTTTTGCTCTACAAGCGATAGCGTTTGATCAGATAAGTTATCAAGCTTTTCCCACTGCCCTTCAGCTGCATGTACAGTAGTCGTATATGCAAAGAAAAGTACGAGCAATATTCCTACTATTCTTCCTTTCATTCTCGTCCCTCCTCTAACCTCTACTAAAACTTATGAGAAAGAGGACAAGAGTAGACCTATTTTCAAAAGGAAGTTTTAAACTTACTATTCATTCATCGGAGTGATAAAGTTTTGCGTATAATATTTTTCATATACACCTACACCAAGACGCGTAAACTCTTTATTGAGTAAAGCCTTACGATGTCCCTCACTATTAAGCCACCCTTCAACCGCAGCGATTCCATCCTGATAATTCGAGGCAATATTTTCGCCCGCGATACGGTATACTACATCACCTTTTTGCAGACGGTTGCCTAAATCACCTTGTGCTGGTGAAACGTGAGAGAAATAGTTTAAGTCGCTCATTTCTTTGCTGTGTAAATAAGCTACTCCGGCAGTGGCTTCGTCCCAAGCTAAAGGTGACAGCTGAAACCGGTCTCGAATTACATTTGTAATATCGATAATTTGCTGCTCTTCTCCTTCTTGGACACTTTTCCACTCCTCCGATGTCAATGACGGAGCTGTGGGAAGCTCGCCGCGATAAACAATTTCGTACGGACGCTGTTTTAATAGCGTGTCCATGTCCATAATTCGAATACTTGAGATTGTATTAAGGAACTGATCAAAATATAGTTGGACGTATACATCTCCATATTTAATAATGGGACGCATTTTCATATCCTCTTCACTCAGACGAAATCGGTATTCATTTCCGTCTTTTTGAAGCGTGAGTTCGGATGAAAGTGAAACTCTTTTTTCTACTTCCTCTCGCTTCTCACCAATCTCAAAAGGATCTGTATTTGTTTTTGAGCCAATGACGTATACAGATACGACTTGATTATTTTCTACTCCTACCTGCACATACGTTTGACGATTCTTTTTGTAAATCCACCAGTCATAGCCATATGCAGAAGAATCAATACGATCCGGCTCTCCAAGCATTCCAATTAACTGTTCTGAATGATCTCCAATGAGTCTCATCATATTTTCACTTTGTTTTTCATAAGAAGCCACTTCTTGTGTGGGCTGACTTTTGGAATCCGTTTGGTTTTGCTCAATATTTTGACCCGTTAGATATTTTTCTAGCTGAGGTAAATAATCCTCAGCGTATACAAATGCCACTATTAATACGAGAATAAAAATAACTTTTTTCAGCTTTTCTTCCTCTCCTTACACCTGTTTTCTTTACCTGTTTAACTTATTTTTATCTCTATTATACATGCATTCAAAAAAAAATAGCTATCGGTATGGAGGAAACAAAAGAAAAAGCCAACTATTTACGAATATACTGCAAACAGTTGGCTTTCACTTTTTAATGCGTTTGTTGTGAAATGTCTGAGAGCGCTTCTCCTGCACGTTCATTTGCATAGCGAAACGTTGATAAATCACCTAGCGATACAATCCCTACTAGCTTTTGATTGTCCACAACGGGAAGACGACGGATTTGATGTTGAGCCATAAGCTTAGAAGCTTCTTCTACAGAGGCTTCCGCTGTAATAGTTATAAGCTCTTCACTCATAACATCCGTTACTTTACTTGAATTCGGCTTCTTTTCTGCAATGCCTTTTATAACTAAGTCTCGATCTGTAATCATTCCTACTAGCTGATCTCTATCGACAATTGGAATTGCTCCTACATTCCATTCCTTCATTTTCACTGCTACTTCATATACGTTATCAAGCGTGGTGCATGTTTCCGTATCAGCTGTCATTACCTCTTGTACAGTTTTCATTGTTTTATCCTCCTTTACATCGTGTGCTCGTTTTATAGTGTGACCAACTTTTTAGTAAACTTTCGTATTTAAAACGTTTAAATAAAAATAGATAACGTTTACATTTTTCCTTATTAGATATTGCAAGTTTTATCCATTCGGCTTATGATTTAATTGGGGTATATCTGTTTTGGGAGGGAGTTCATATGAAATTTGAATATGCAAAATTTGATTCATTAAAGGTTGATTTAGATTTATTAGATGAGATTATGCATCAATTTGGTCTGGTCCGCGCCGGACAATGGGATTATGAACGCGTCACGTACGATCGAAAATTCGAGTTTCAGCGAGATACCTTCTATTTGCGAGTCCAAGGACATGCTATTTCAGGCGACGTAGGGGGCAGGCATGCTGTTATTCATCTTATGACACCTCTACTAGGCAAACATTATTATCCTCACGGTTTAGAATATGGAGACGGCGAATATTTTCCGCCATCCCTTGTAGAACAGTGTGAAAAGATATTAACACAAATCAAATCACAGCTTGAAACCGTTCAGCTATAGAATTAGAAAAAGCGCAGTAATTAGACTGCGCTTTTTTTAATTCAAAGGAGGAGTAGACGGAAATTCCTTTGGTTTTATATCTTGAGGCTCGGTAAAATCGGGCATGTACGTATCTTTCTCTCGTTCTTTTCGAGCCCACTGAAAAAAAATAAAGCCTAAAACCGTTCCATATACAATTTCTTGAATGATCTTCATAATAACGCCGCCTAGCTGCTGATCTTCCACGGGCGGCAGCGTATTAAACATCTCGGGAGCAAGCTGTCCTAAACTGGCAATCATAGAAGGCGGTACACAAAGGGAAAGAGCTTGTACCCAAGCGCTTGAGTCTGTATACGTCGCATATAAAGAATGATTTGCAAAAATAATTAACGCGCACGCTGGAGTAAGGAGTACGCCATCTGCAAAAATGTAGCCAAGCTTTTTTAGAGAACTTAGCGTTTGTTCTTCTTCTAGCTGATTAACGAGTGGCCACCACATGCAAAATGCAGCGATAAATAATACAACACTCACAATTCCGTGGAGCATCATATCCGTTTTAATAACATCAAAAAGCAGCGGAATATGATACAAAGAAAATAACCCATTGAATAACAGTAGCGCAATTAAGGGCTTTGTAAAGAATTTAAAAATAGGTTTAACCCCTCTTACATAAATAACAGAACGAGCTAACCACGGCGGAATTCCTAAAATAAAAAGCGGAGGAATCACCAAGTAAACGATTGCCATTTGCGTCATATGAGCACTAAACATAAAATGCCCCAGTAAATCTACAGGTCCTCCTTTACATATATATAAAAGAACCATGCTAATAACAAAATACGATTTTGTTTTTCTGTTTACGGCCACCGCTCCTGTAAAATTCCCTCTCCATCTACCAACAATAAAAAAATATAAGACGGTTACCAGACAAATGGTTAAAAAATAGTAAGGACTCCAAAGTGCTTCAAAACCAAACATCTGCAAATTGTTAATCAACGTCTATTCCTCCTTCTACAGATGATGAAAAGGACTGGCGCATGCCAGCCCTTTTCTTTACCACCAAATAATGGTTACAAAAGCTAAAATGGTTAAAAGAGCTACCAATACGCCTGAATACAAGAAAAATGCTGGTATGGTATGTCCTTTGTGGTTCATATGCATGAAATAATAAAGTTGAAAGATGACTTGAACAACGGCCAAGAGCACAATCACCGGCATAATGTACCATCCGCTAAACTCTTGATAAACCGCAAAAAAAGCAATTAGCGTTAGAAACAACATCATCCCAAAAGAGATAACTTGCATCTTCATATCTTCTGCGTTTCTTTTTTTACGATAATCTAAATTGAGCCTTGGGTTATCTGAGTTTGATTGATTTGTCGTCATCAGCTTATCCCACCATTCCCATTAAATATACAACCGTGAAAATAAAGACCCACACAACATCGATAAAGTGCCAGTATAAACTTGCGACATAATATTTAGGAGCGTTATATAAGTTTAACCCTCGCTTCGCATTTCGAATCATCAAAGAACCAATCCAAAGCAATCCGAACGTTACGTGAGCTCCGTGTGTCCCAACCAGCGCGTAGAAAGAAGAACCGAATGCGCTGCTTGTAAACGTATGTCCTTCATGAACATAATGCCTGAACTCATAAATTTCTAGCCCTAAAAACGCTAAACCTAAAAGCCACGTAACGCCTAACCATAGCTGCATCTTTTTAAATTCAAAATTTTTCATATGATACATAGCATATACGCTTGTTAGTGAACTTGTTAATAAAATCATGGTGGCTGCAAAAACAAGCTTAATATCAAACAATTCTTCTGGCTTAGGTCCTGACATCGTTGAATTACGCAAAGCTAAATAAGTAGCAAAAAGTGAAGCAAACAAAACCGTCTCTCCGCCTAAAAAGAGCCAAAAGCCAGTAAATTTATTTTTCCCTTCAAGCGTTGCTTTTTCAGGCGAAGCAGGGAAAGTTTCAGCAGTTAGCTTTTGTTCAGTCTCCATTACATCTTCGCCTCCTTGTCATCATCAACTAAGTCTTCTTTGTGAATATGGAAGCCGTGATCATCAATCCATGAACGGAAGAACATTGATAAAAACATGACGATCATTCCGATAATCCCTACAACATCTCCCCATGCATGATCATTTCGATACAAAAAGCCAATCCCTGCAATAAACATTCCAAGCGATATCATAAATGGAATAAACGACGAGTTTGGCATATGAATATCACCAAGGGGTTCGGCTGGCGTCATTTCTTTATTTCCTGCCATTTTTTCAATCCAATATGCATCTAACCCCCGTACAAGCGGCGTTTGTTTAAAGTTATACTCTGGAGGCGGAGATGAAATAGCCCATTCTAATGTACGTCCGTCTCCCCAAGGGTCTCCTCCTACCCTTTGTCCTTTGGCAGTTGTTTTTATAATATTAACCAGTAAAATGAGCGTAGCAACCGCCATGAAAGCAGCTCCTGATGAACTGATTGCATTCCCAAGGTCGAGACCTTGATTAGGTAAGAACGTCCATACGCGGCGAGGCATCCCCATTAGGCCTAAGAAATGCTGAATAAAGAACGTTAAATGGAAACCAATCAAAAAGAGCCAGAACGTTGCTTTGCTTAACTTTTCATCTAACATCTTCCCAAACATTTTTGGCCACCAGTATGTGACACCTGCTAATATAGCGTATACGACACCGCCTACGATAACGTAATGGAAGTGAGCAACGATAAAATAAGAATCTTGAAATTGATAATCTGCAGGTGCTACAGCTGCCATAACTCCTGTTACTCCCCCGATAACAAATGATGGAATAAAGGCGACAGCATACAGCATTGGAGAAGTAAACTCAATACTTCCTCCCCAAAGCGTAAACAGCCAGTTGAAAATTTTAATTCCAGTTGGAACGGCGATAGCCATCGTAGCGACAGCAAAAATGGCATTTGCAATTGGACCAAGTCCGGTTGTGAACATGTGGTGAGCCCACACCATGAACCCTAAAAATCCGATTAATACGGTAGCAAAAACCATCGACGAGTACCCGAATAATCTCTTTCTTGAAAAAGTAGGTAAAATTTCAGAGAAAACACCAAACGCTGGAAGAATCAAAATATATACTTCCGGATGACCGAATATCCAGAAAAGATGTTCCCAGATAATGGTGTTCCCACCCATTGTGGCGTCAAAAAAGTTTCCCCCGAATAAGCGGTCAAAAATCATTAAAAACAATCCAACCGTTAGTGCTGGAAACGCAAACAAAATAAGAGCTGATGCAACAAACGTCGTCCACGTAAACAGCGGCATACGCATATAAGTCATACCTGGCGCCCTCATGTTAATGATTGTTACGAGAAAGTTGATACCTGAAATCAATGTCCCGGCTCCGGAAATCTGCAAACCTATCGCATAAAAATCAATTCCGTGACCAGGTGATGCAATAGACAGCGAAGCATATGATGTCCAACCTGCATCAGGTGCTCCTCCTAAAAACCAGCTTAGATTTAAAAAGAGTCCCCCAAAGGCAAACAACCAAAAACCTAACAAATTTAAAAACGGAAATGCTACATCTCGAGCTCCAATTTGCAGCGGAACAACTGCATTCATCATGGCAAAAAGAAGCGGCATTGCGGCTAAGAAAATCATTGTTGTTCCATGCATTGTTAAAATTTCGTTATACGTTCCTGCACTGACAAAGTCATTGCTTGGTATAGCCAGCTGAATACGTATAAATAGCGCTTCCACTCCTCCGACTAGAAAAAAGATACCGCCGGCAATTAAATAAAGAATGGCGATTTTCTTATGGTCAACGGTTGTCATAAAGTCCCAAATTGTTCCACCTACACCCTTCTTTTGACTGAGTGTACTCATCGCTAAACCTCCCCTTTTAAAAACGACTGGACGTTTATTTTTCTTTTAAACTCATTAAATAGTCTGCTAGCTCATTCACTTGTTCATCTGTTAAGTCAGGATATGTACCACTCATCTTATTACCCGGCTTAACTTTTTCAGGGTCTTTTAACCATTTTTTGATATTTTCCTTGTTGTGAGGAAGCACCCCAGCTACACGCTCACGTTCAGAAAAACCGGCTAAGTTTGGTGCTTGACGGGCTTGCTCTGGACGATTATCTTTAACGTCAACAGCATGACATCCGATACAGCTTTCATTAAAGACCTCTTGACCAGCTTTTGCGGATGCTGTTTCTACATCAGGCTTTGCTTTTTTCAAATCTTTTGCCCACGTATCAAATTCACCGCTTGATACAGCCCGTACTTTAAAGTCCATAAGAGAATGAGATGGACCGCAAAGCTCAGCACATTTTCCGTAGAAAACCCCGTTAGCTTCCTTCGATTTTTTAGAATCGAACACTAGCCAGAATTTATTATCATTTTCTGTGTTAGCATCGAGCTTTCCTCCAACTGAAGGAATCCAGAATGAGTGCTTGACGTCAGAAGCTTTAATATTAAAGTAGACTTTTTTATCCGTTGGAACAACTAGATCTTGCGATGTAATAATTTTTTGATTAGGATACTCAAATTCCCACCAGTACAAGTTAGCGCGCACATTTACTACGACAGCATCTTTGTCCTTCATTCCTTTTACATCCGCTAGCTTAAATGTGGAGATGACCGTTGGAACAGTCAAAATAATCAGCAGCAAGATAGGAATCACTGTCCATATAATTTCTAACTTTCTGCTCCCCTCTACTTGCTTTGGAATCACATTTTCTTCGCCTTTGCGACGACGAAAGCGCAGAATAACAAATATAAAGATAATGGTGACAACAATAATAACTAAAACCATGATGGCTGTACTAAGCAGCATAAGCGAATATTGTTCTTCAGCTACCTCACCTGCAGGCTTAAGTGTTGACAAAAACGGTTTTCCACAGGCCGATAACACGAATGCAAGCAGCGTAAATAACGACAAAACACGAAAGTTCAATCGCCATTTTTTCATACCATTCCCCAACCTCTCTTTCATTGACGTGATTTCATCTATGCCCTCTTGAGCATAAAACTTATTCCTTCTATAATGAATTCTACATGTAGAAGAAATCCCCCTTGTGCAGTGTCGCATTCAGTGAAAGATTTTATCTAGGCAAAAAGCGTTGCGACAATCATTGAGACAAATAAAATAGTTAAATAGTTTAGTGAGTAGACAAACATCATGCTAGCCCACTTTGTGTCTTCTTGTTTATTGTATTGAGCAAATCCTAAAAATAGCCATCCTATGTTTAAAACAGTGGCCAAAATTAGAAATGGAGTGCCTAATTCGTATAAATAAAGAGGTAATGGCAACAAACAAGCAATCCAAATGAGAATCTGTCGTTTTGTCAGCTCAAACCCGTGTACAACAGGCAACATAGGGATTCCCGCTGCCCGGTATTCTTCACATCTTCGCATAGCAAGAGCTAGAAAATGAGGCGGCTGCCAAATAAACATGATTAGAAATAATACCCAAGCTACTACATGTAAATTGGGATCGATAGCGGCCCATCCAATTAAAGGCGGAACAGCGCCTGATATACTTCCGATTACTGTATTAATTGTGTATAGTCTTTTGGACCACATGGTGTAAAGAACTACATATGTAAGTATTCCTGCTAATCCGATGAGAGCGGCTACGGAAGAAACAACTAGTAGCATAAGCAAGCCGGTTAACGTAAAACCGATTCCAATCCCAAGGACCGTCAAAGGTGCAAAACTCCCTGTCACTGTAGGTCGTCCCTTTGTTCGTTCCATTAGAGGGTCAATGTCACGATCTATGTAATTGTTCAAACTGCATGAACCGGCGATGATAAGTGAAGAACCTATTAAAGTAAAAAATGCTTTATCCAGGTTTTCTAAGAAGTGTTGTTCGTTGAAGAAAAGAGCTAGCCAAAAACCAGTAAAGGTGGTGATGAAATTTGAGTTGACTATTCCAATTTTAATCGTAGCTAAAAAATCTGACCAAACGGAACTATTTTCGCTTACATAAGCTGTGTTAGGCGATGCAGAAAGCGTTGAATCTTCCACCATTTTTGAATCTTCCATGGCGCTTCCTCCTTTACTCATCCACAGACTTTTATCTAGTAAATAAAGAGTCTATAAATGAAGGCGTTTTCAACATATTTTTACAAAAATCTCCTCTTTGTTCACAAAGAAGTCATATTTCTCTCACCAAAGCTACTTAAAAGCTTCACATGTAAACGATAAAATAGTAGAGAAATATCTATTTCTCATGTTTATTAAACCATATTTTGCCGTCACTTTGTGAAGAATTCATGAAAAAAATATGGATTTTTTTTGTCATGAGCTAAATGCATGTCCCTGTGACTTGTTAAAAGATATTTGTGCAAGTAAAATAGTTTTCTATACGGTACCTTTTACATATCTGCAGAGTCAAACTTATGAACAAACCTTACACTTTCTACCATTATAACAAATTCAATCAAGTTTATGGAGAATAAATGAAATTTATGTTTAATATACAAAAAGATTAGGATAAATTGTTTAGCTCGTTATATTACTTACTTTGCTTTTAGGATGGTGATTATTGTGCGACTTGGATTAAAGTTTTTATCCGTTGTGACGAGCATGGCCATGTTACTTATTCTGCTTGGCGGTGCCCTTGTCACGAAAACTGGTTCAGCAGACGGGTGCGGAGATTCTTGGCCTCTGTGTAATGGACAGCTCATTCCTGACCCTTTAACATTTGAAACCGTTGTTGAATTAAGCCACCGCTTAGTTTCTGGCGTGTCGGGCTTTCTTGTGCTCGCTTTATGCATATGGGCATGGATTTCACTAGGACATATAAAAGAAGTTAGACCTTTAGCGTTTATCTCTTTTTTCTTCCTAGTACTGCAAGCATTAATTGGGGCTGCTGCTGTTATGTGGGGGCAATCAGACGCAGTGCTTGCTCTTCATTTTGGTATTTCCCTTATTTCGTTTGCTTCTGTGCTGCTGTTAACACTTATTATCTTTGAAGTGGATCAAAAGCTCGACTCAATTAATATACAGCTAGGCTCTAAAATGAAAAAACACATTTACGGGGTTATCTTATACACGTATGCTGTTGTGTACACGGGCGCGCTTGTTCGCCATAAAGAAGCTAGCTTGGCTTGTCCAGACGTTCCATTTTGTTCAAACGGAAACGGTTGGCTACCTGTTGATTTGAATCAGTGGATTCAAATGGGACATCGATTCGCTGCTGTTTTAACGTTTGTATGGATATTAGCTGCCTTTATCCATGCAGTTAAATATTATCGCCATCAAAAAAATATTTTTTACGGATGGTTAGCCGCTCTCATTCTAGTTATTTTTCAGGCGGTTTCCGGTATGCTTGTTGTTGTCACACGTCTGCAGCTAGAGCTCGCGCTTGCTCATTCTTTAATTATCTCTTTCCTATTCGGTGTATTAAGCTACTTAACCTTAATTGCAACGCGTCATACACATAATTGATCAAAAAAGGTACGAGCTCAGAGCTCGTACCTTTTTTAATTAGCTTTCTAATTCAATTAATAGATCTCCCGGCTGGATGCCATCTCCATTCGACACGTGTACTTGTTTAATCACGCCGTCAAATGGTGCTTGCACGGTTGTTTCCATTTTCATTGCTTCTGTGATCATTAAGTGATCACCTTTTGAGACTTTATCGCCCTTTTCTACTACTACTCGAATAACGGTTCCAGGCATTGAAGCGCCGATGTGGGCTGGATTTGCTTGGTCGGCTTTTTGTTTTGCCGTAACGGTTGTTTTGACACTTTCGTCTTTAATCACGACTTCACGAGGCTGACCGTTCAATTCAAAGTATACCGCTCGCGTACCGTCTGCCTGCGGTTCTCCAATGGATACAAGGCGGACAATTAAGGTTTTTCCTTTTTCAATCTCAATTTCAACCTCTTCTCCTAAACGCATGCCGTATAGGAAAGTCGGAGTATCAAGAACAGAAATGTCCCCGTATTGTTCGACTGCTTTGTGATAATCCATAAATACTTTTGGATACAGCGCATAAGCAATGGCATCAAAACTCGTTACTTGACGATTTAAGTCTTTAAACAGCTTTTCTTTCACTGCATCAAAATCCACATCTTCTAACAGTTCTCCAGGACGAACTGTAATAGGTTTTCTGCCTTTTAGAATGATGCGCTGAAGCTCTTTAGGGAATCCCCCGTGAGGCTGTCCTAAATACCCTTCAAACAATTCAATAACTGAATCCGGGAAGTCAAGCGTTTCACCGCGCTCAAACAGCGTTTCTTCTGTCAAGTTGTTTTGGACCATAAACAATGCCATATCTCCAACTACTTTTGATGATGGCGTAACTTTTACAATATCACCAAATAACAAATTCACGCGTGAATACATATCTTTTACTTCATCCCAGCGGTTTCCTAAACCAACTGCTTTTGCTTGTTGCTGTAAGTTGCTATATTGACCGCCTGGCATTTCATGCTCGTACACTTCCGTATGAGGAGCGTTCATGCCGCTTTCGAAGTCTTGGTAATATTTTCGCACGTCTTCCCAATAGTACGAAAGCTGTTCTAGATTTTTAATATCCAGATTTGGTCTGCGGTCCGCACCTTCTAATGCGTAATAAAGAGAGTTAGCACTTGGCTGAGACGTTAAGCCTGCCATTGAGCTTACGGCTACGTCTACAATGTCTACGCCTGCTTCAATTGCTTTTGCATACGTGTATACACCGTTTCCGCTTGTATCATGCGTATGAAGGTGGATTGGAATATCAACCGTTTCTTTTAGAGCCGATACTAAATCATAAGCTGCCTGTGGTTTTAAAAGACCCGCCATATCTTTAATGCCTAGGATATGTGCTCCAGACTGCTCAAGCTCTTTTGCTAAGTTCTTGTAGTAATCCAAATCATACTTACGGCGCGTCGGATCTAAAATATCACCTGTATAACACATCGCTGCTTCTGCAATCTTTCCTGTTTGACGAACAGAGTCAATTGCAAGAGTCATTCCTTGCACCCAGTTTAAGCTGTCAAAGATACGGAAAACATCAATACCTGCATAAGCTGATTTTTCAACAAATTCCTTAATTACATTATCAGGATAGTTTTTATATCCAACCGCATTTGACGCGCGAAGAAGCATTTGGAAAAGAACGTTTGGCGCTTGTTGACGTAAAGTAAGCAAGCGATCCCACGGATCTTCTTTTAAGAATCGATAAGCGACATCAAACGTTGCTCCCCCCCACATTTCCATAGAAAATAAATCTGGAAGCAAGCGTGCAGTTGGGTTAGCTACTTGTTTTAAGTCGTTTGTACGGATACGCGTTGCTAAAAGAGACTGATGGCCATCACGGAAGGTTGTATCCGTTAATAGCACTTCCTTGCGTTCTTTCACCCAATTTACTAGCCCTTCAGCGCCTTTTTCATCTAAAATCTGCTTTGTTCCGTTTTGAATTGGTTTGCTTATATCCACACTAGGAACGCGCGGTTTCGTAAAGATCGGCTTTTTCTTTTCCGATACACCTGGGAATCCGTTTACCGTAACATTCCCAATGTATGTAAGCATTTTAGTTCCGCGGTCTTTTCGCTTCGGAAAAACAAAAAGTTCAGGCGTTGTGTCAATAAATGATGTATCATAAGCACCTGTTAAGAACTTATCATGCTTCACTACATTTTCAAGAAACGGAATATTTGTTTTAATTCCTCGAATACGAAATTCTTTTAAGTTCCGTACCATTTTTGATGCGGCTTGATCGAATGTTAATGCCCATGTTGTTACTTTTACTAACAGTGAATCATAATAAGGCGTAATTACAGCACCTTGGAAGCTGTTTCCCGTATCTAAGCGTACGCCAAAACCGCCACCAGAACGATAAGCCATAATCTTACCCGTATCCGGCATAAAATTGTTTAACGGATCTTCTGTCGTTACACGAGATTGAATCGCATATCCATGTACGTGAATTTGATCTTGTGCAGGAATGGATACTTCCTTGCTGTGAAGTGCATAGCCGTCTGCAATTAAAATTTGCGATTGAACGATATCAATACCTGTAATCATTTCAGTAATTGTGTGCTCTACTTGAACACGTGGATTTACTTCAATAAAATAAAAATCATTTCCTGATACTAAAAATTCTACTGTACCAGCATTTATGTACTGCACTTTTTCCATCAGCTGCACAGCTGCTTCACAAATGCGGAGACGTAAGTCTTCATCTATAGAAACACTTGGTGCTACTTCTACTACTTTTTGGTGACGACGCTGCACAGAACAGTCGCGCTCATAAAGATGCACAACATTTCCTTGTTCATCACCTAAAATTTGCACTTCAATATGTTTTGGATTTTCAACTAATTTCTCGACATACACTTCATCATTACCAAAAGCCGCTTTTGCTTCTGATTTGGCACGGTCATAAGCTTCATTCAGGCTGTCTGCATCGCGAACGATACGCATGCCTCGACCGCCTCCGCCCAAAGCCGCTTTGATCATTAGAGGATATCCATGCTGATTAGCAAATTCTTTTGCTTCGTCAATTGAATCAATAGGACCATCCGTACCAGGAATAACGGGAATATCTGCATGAATAGCCTGGTGACGTGCTTTTACTTTATCGCCAAACATATCAAGATGCTTGGATTTTGGGCCAATAAAAATAATGCCTTCTTCTTCGCAACGTTTCGCAAATTGGATATTTTCTGACAAAAAACCATAGCCAGGGTGAATAGCATCTACATCATGAGACTTAGCAATGTCGATGATGCCTTCTATATCCAAATAAGCATCAATCGGTTTTTTCTCCGCTCCTACTAAATAGGCTTCATCCGCTTTGTAACGGTGATAAGAACCTGCGTCTTCCTTAGAATAAATTGCAACAGTCCGAATATTCAGTTCAGTACATGCTCGAAATACACGAATCGCAATTTCTCCTCGGTTTGCTACTAATACTTTTTTGATTTTTTTAGTTACAAAACTCATGTTGCTAATCTCCTCTCAATTTCGTATAAACTTCAATATATAGCAAAATTAGATAAAAGAAAAGCAAAAATCAATGGAAAATGATAAAACTCCAATAAATTTTTGCTTTTTTTACACAATTTTTTTCACGAAAATCAATCGCTTGTTGTTGATGTATTGTTCGGATGTAGCACAATATTTTCCGTATTTTTCTGTTTTTTATTTTGATAATTTACGAAAAACGAAATATTTACAATAATTCCCATAGATACCATCAGCGTTAGCAGCGAAGACCCTCCGTAACTGATAAACGGAAGCGTGACGCCGGTAATCGGAATGAGTCCCGTAAGCCCTCCAAGGTTAATGCCTGTTTGAATACCTATCATACTGGCTACTCCAATACAAATCATGCTAGCAAACGGATCCTGAGATTTTTTAGCCAGCATTAAAATCCTGAAAATTAAGAAGCCTAAAAGACCCAGCACGAGCATAACTCCAAAGAACCCTAATTCTTCTGCAATAATAGCCATAATGAAATCGGTATGGGGCTCCGGAAGATAACCATACTTTTGTACACTTTCTCCTAAACCAAGGCCTTTTAAGCCTCCTGTACCTATTGCTAAATATGAATTAACCAGCTGATAACCAGTTCCTTGAGCATTGGCAAACGGATCTGATGCACCGGTAAAACGGCCAATTCGATTGGCAGTAAACTGACCTGTAAAAAAACCAATTGTAATAATTACCGTAAGCAAAATGATACCTAGTGCTAGCATGCGGAAAAAGGTTTTTTTAGAGATTCCCGAACATAGCATAATTGTCACGGCAATAGCAAAAATAATTGATCCCGTTCCAAGGTCAGGCTGAATAGCTACAAAGCCTAATATTAAAAATACAAGACCCATAGGTCCAAAAAAAGCTTTTTTGATGTTGTCAATATACTCTTGCCTTTTAGACAAAACATACGATAAGTATAAAATGACAACAAGCTTGGCATACTCAGCCGGCTGCATGTTTGCCCCGCCAAGCTGCAGCCAACTTTGCGCATTGTTACTCGTATGACCCATTACAAACACAAGCAAAAGCAGTACAAAAATGCCTAGAATCGCATAAGGCAGTATTTTAGGATACAGCTTGTAAGGTGTTAGCATTGTTAAAATGAACAATACAAGCGTAAAAGCAAGCCACATTTTTTGTCTGTTGTAAAAGAAATCGCTTGACGTATGATATCTTGTAATACTTACAATCATACTTGAACTGTAAACCATAACTAGTCCAACCGCACAAAGAAGCAGCACTGGAATTACAATCGAATAGTCAAAATGCCTAAATATTTTTTTTACCATAACCCTCTTCCTTTAAAAATGACGTGTTTCTGTTTCGTTTCATCTTTTATGTACAAATTTGAGTAAATCAGGAAATTTCAACCACCTGTAATAAAAAACTCAAACTACGTTTGTATATAGTTTGAGTTTCGATCGCGTGATTTTTATTTTTTTGTAAACGCTTCATGCAGTGCAGAAAGTTCACGCTCGAGGCGGTCTAGCAATGTTTTTCCAACACGTTCATCAATTAAACCAAGACGAACTGCAAAATCAATTTCTCTTGATAAACCAAACATTTGTGTATCTAAAACCTCTTCATAAAGAGGACATTGTGGCATTGTTAAGTTATCCATTTGAACTTGAATTAATTGCAAAATCTTATCTGCATCAGCTTTTAACAACGCATACGCTTTTTCACGATGATCTATCATTGTCTCAGGCGTCAAACTCAATCCCTCCGTTCGCGAGCGATTACCTAATCTATCTCTCAATTTTAAAGGCTATGCTCCAAAAAAGCAAGGATAAACATGTCCGTGAGGCTGGCCGTCTTTTTTATACTGTTACTTTCTCAAAAGCATTACCATAGATGTAGGGAATTTCGCACTTTCGTTGACTCTTACATTATATCATACGAGAATCACTCTCAACTAAATTTTTTCATCAAAGTGACAAATAAGTAGAAAGCGCTTATACTTTTAGCAAGGGGGCATTTATGATGAATTCAATTATTATGTTAAAAGGAAAAGTAAAATATACGCTGACACTCGACCCAAGCGTGTGGATTTTCGATGACCGCAAGCTCGATATGGACGTTTTCTTTGAACATCCACCGGAGCAAAAAGACGAGACAGAAGCGTACACAAAGGCTGTTTCGAAGCATTGGGACCGTGAAATTCAAGAAGGAGCCGTCTTTCCTCCTACGTTAAAAACCGAAAAGAAATTCAAAAAACAGGAGCTAGTAAATGGAACATTTGGCATTTTATTTGCACCTTTTCTAGCTAACGCTTCACCTACTGAAGAAGCTACCAACGTTTCATTTAAAACAAAAGACGCGCTAATTTCTTTTTCATTAGAAGAAGCGCAAAAACTAATCTTTGGTTTCAGCCAAGATGGAAAGCCTCTTAGAGAAGATGGGCCTATCTATGTCTATTTACCTGACGGATCTAACCGAAATAACCCTATTAAATATGTGGAAGAAATCATCGTTACATAATAAAAGAAGCGGGGTTCCAAAAGGAACCCCGCTTTTTTTAAAGAATATCAGCTGCTAATTGTGCCAGTCCTGAGCGCTCTCCTTTGATTAACCGAACGTGGCCCGATACTTTTTGCTCTTTAAACTTTTCGACTACGTACGTTAATCCGTTGTTATACTCATCTAAATAAGGATGATCAATTTGAGCCGGATCTCCCATAAGGACAATTTTACTCTTTTCCCCTACCCTTGTTAAAATTGTTTTAATTTCATGCTTCGTTAAATTTTGCGCTTCATCAATAATAATGAACTGTTCCGGAATGCTTCGGCCTCTTATATACGTCAAGGCTTCCACTTCTATTGAACTGAGCCCCGCTAGAATCGCATCCAGTTCTCCAGGCTTCTTAGTGTTGAATAAGTACTCTAGGTTATCATAAATTGGCTGCATCCATGGACGAAGCTTCTCCTGCTTTTCTCCTGGCAAGAATCCAATATCTTTCCCTAAAGGAACAATTGGACGAGCTACAAGTAGCTTTTTAAAACATCCTAGATCTTCCGTCTGCATAAGTCCTGAAGCTAAAGCAAGCAGCGTTTTACCCGTACCTGCCTTTCCAATTAACGTGACCAGTTGAACGTCGTCTCTAAGAAGAAGTTCTAACGCCATAATTTGCTGAACATTTCGAGGTTTGATTCCCCAGATATGATCATATTCAAATAAAAGCTTTTTTACTTTTGTTGTTGTTTGATCAACAATGCCGATGGCTGATCCGGATCCCCCAAATGCATCTTTCATCACTAAGAATTGATTTGCAAAAAAGGAGTGGTTCGCAATTTGAGACGTTAGCAGTTCTCCTTTTTCGTAAAATTGACTCAGCAGTTCTTTTGCAATATAGACTTCCGAAAAGCCTGTATAAATACTATTAAATTCCACTACTCGATCACTTAAAAAATCTTCTGCTCTTAAGCCGATTGCGTCAGCCTTCACACGTACCAACACATCTTTACTCACTAGTATCACTTCACGTCCATCTTCTTTTGTTTCCTCTTCAAGAGATAGATTTTTAGCAACAGCTAAAATTCGATTATCATTTGTTTTTTCCACAAAGATTTCTTGAAGCTGTTGAAAAGAGCGATGATTGAGTTCAATTCGCAAATGGCCCCCATTTTCTAAAGGGATTTTCTCATATAACTTTCCATGTTGTCTCAAGTTATCAATGAGTTTGGATACCTGCCTTGCATTTCGTCCGACTTCATCCATATTTCTTTTTTTCGAATCAACTTCTTCTAGCACAACGGCCGGAATCACTACTTCGTTATCATCAAATGAAAAAATTGAATGCGGATCTTGTAATAAAACATTCGTATCTAATACATAAATTTTTCCCAATAATTCAGCCTCCTACTCCGATTGTTTTTCCTGTAAGGAGTGAAACAAGGCACCCATCCATTTATATACTATGTAACGCACATGTGTGAAGTGACCTTAAATGGACGGACCATTTTCTTTAAATATATGAACACGTGTATAAAGATAGAAGAACTATTAGAAACTAAATACAAATTACTACAAAAAATGAGTCATTCATAAGGAGGAGTCTCCCACATGAACAAATTTTTTCTATCCATTAGCTTATGTTTTATTACACTAACCGGCTGCAACAATAACCAAGCAGATGTTGAAGAAGGGCAAAAAACAGATCGAATTGTACAGGTTAAAAATTCATCTCCTGAACGCTCACACAAGCGTACTGCTAATGAAATATCAGCTCATTTAGTTGAACTGGCTTCAAGCGTTCCGAATGTAAATGATGCTACTGCCATTGTGCTCGGTAAGTATGCAATCGTAGGCATTGACGTCGGCAAAGATATTGATCGTTCAGAAGTAAGTTCTATCAAATATACAGTTGCCGAAGGTCTGAAAGCTGATCCGTACGGCGCTAATTCTGTTGTTATTGCAGATCCTGATACGGTCGCTCGGCTAAAACAAATTGGAAATGAAATTCGCAAAGGTCGTCCGGTTACAGGGTTTTTAGATGAATTAGCAGCCATTGTAAACCGAGTGATGCCTGAATTTGCAGAAGAAATCCGCCGAAATCCTAGCTCAACAGATACAAATAATCAAAAATTAAATAATAAACAAGAGCAAAATTTAAAGAATGAGCAGGAAAAACAATCTAATAATCATCTTCAAAAAAACGAATAAGAAAGTCGCTTAGCGGCAGGCTGCTGCTAAGCTTTTTTTATCGCTTCAATTACTTGCCTATCGAGTTTAGCAGCTGCTACTGGATCATAGGTCTTTTCATATGAAGGGTTTACTGAAATCTTAGAACCATAGAACATGACGTCTCTTACTTCATTAATATCTAGTTCAATTAGCGTCAGCTTTAAAGCTACTCCTTCTAACTTTTCTTGCACTACCTCAGCTATTCCGCTGATTGAGTAGCATGATTCATTAGCAAGAATATTTACCACTGCTTTATTCGTATGTTTAATGTTTTCTACAATCCTCGATTTGACATCTACGGCAAATCGAATTTTTTGTTTAGTCGGAGCTACTAACCACGAAATGGCACTAACATTTGGACCGTTTGTTTCAAAATCAATAGTTGAAATGGTTGCAAATCTCTCTGTCTGTAGCTCATCGTATAATGCATCTACTAGTTGAGTCTCGACTTCGTTGGCCATTTTCATCCCTCCTACTGTTTATGTACTTACTAGTTACTATCTTCGAGCTACCAAGCAAAATTACCTGCTTCTTTAGGAATGTTTTCCTATCGTTTCTTTTCTACTGAGAGATAGCACCGCAAAAAAACTTTATAAAACAAGAATTTTCGGCTAGAATGATGTATAGAGAAGTTGAGGTGATAGAAATGAGAGTACAATGTGTCATGTGCGATAAAATTGAAACAATTGAGGATGAAACGCTTGTGGCAAAACGACTGCGCAACCGTCCTATCCATACATATATGTGCAATGAATGTTCTGAACGGATTGAAAAACGAACAAAAGAACGCATAGCTACTGGTAACTTTAAACTATATGAGTCGAAAAAGACAGAGGAGGATTGGTAAGGTGCTCCGATTAGGAATAAGTATTGGCATGTTAAGCGGGATTATCCTTGGGTTATGTTTAAAATGGATAGAGTGGCTAACCGGCAAACAAGTTTATACCCTTTTATTAAATGTTGATTTTATTCCTATCATTGGCCCCATGCAATGGCCTGAATGGGTAGAGTTTGTTTTTCATTTACTCATTGCCGCTGCAATTGGGATCGTTTTTGTTTACATAGTAGGTAAATTAAATAATATGTCTATTCGAAAAATCGTATTGTATTCCTTTTTATTAACACTTCCAA
Source organism: Priestia sp. SRI_019 (assembly GCF_057586255.1). Taxonomy (NCBI): domain Bacteria; kingdom Bacillati; phylum Bacillota; class Bacilli; order Caryophanales; family Bacillaceae; genus Priestia; species Priestia sp. SRI_019. The sequence continues at coordinate 1,346,627 of NZ_JBYCZN010000002.1, forward strand.
CCATTCCTTTGTATTTTCCGTTGACGCTGCTTGCGCTCAAGCCTACGCCTGCGGTGGATGATGCAGTAGCGATTTTTTATTGGACAGCTGGCCATTTAATTTTCGCAGCCGCTCTTGTCTTCGGCTATATCATACTAAAAAGACGCTTGTAGCTACAAGCGTCTTTTTATGTAGTTTTATGAACCCAACGTGGAGTTTTGCTTCTTAGCCTGATACAGCCGTATTTTATAAATAATCAACACAAGCGCTGCAACCACAAGCCCTTCAGCTACAGGTAAAAAAATGCCTAAAAACGTTAAGATCGTACATCCAAAAGCTAAAAACAGATAAATAACTACAGATTTTAAAAGCGGCAGCTTCTTTGCAAACCCGAGTTTGTACACGAGAACAGATAGCCCTAAAATGGTAAAGTATAACAGCCACATTCCTATTTTTGCATGTTCATCCACTTGATACAAAGCAGCAAAAAATGAAAGGTGTTCTTTTACATCCATATTTCTTCCCCCTATTCCTTACTTTACATTATTCGATATAAGCCACCTTTTTCCTTTCCAAATTCCTTATTTATAAAACGCTTTCAAAAAATAGAAAATTCTGATATAATAGATAAAAAACAAGCCGCTAGCAAATAGAGCTAACGACTTACTTTTTTTATTATTTCGTGTCAGCGTATTTTTTCTTTTTCGCTGCTTTTTCACGTTCATTTTTATCAAGAATTTTTTTACGTAGACGAATAGATTCTGGTGTGATTTCACAATATTCATCTTCGTTTAAATATTCAAGTGATTGCTCTAAAGACATAATACGAGGTTTTTTCATACCTGTTGTTTGATCTTTATTAGCAGAACGCATATTCGTCATTTGCTTCATTTTACAGATGTTAACAACGATATCATTTTCACGAGTGTGTTCTCCTACGATCATACCTTCGTATACTTCTGTACCTGGCTCAACGAAAATTGTACCGCGGTCTTCTACGCCTTGGATTCCATAAGTAGATGATTTACCGCTTTCCATAGAAACAAGCACACCTTGACGGCGACCTCCAACTTGACCTTGCTGCATTGGTTGGTAGCTATCAAATGAATGGTTAATGATACCGAATCCACGAGTTAACGATAAGAACTCAGTTGTATAACCGATTAAACCACGTGCAGGAACCATAAAGATCAGACGAACTTGACCGCTGCCGTTGTTAATCATATCAACCATTTCACCTTTACGAGCACCCATTGATTCCATAATAGAACCCGTATGTTCTTCAGGCACGTCGATTTGCACACGTTCAACTGGCTCGCAGCGAACGCCATCAATTTCACGAACGATTACTTCAGGTTTTGATACTTGAATCTCATATCCTTCACGACGCATGTTTTCAATTAAAATAGATAAATGAAGTTCTCCACGTCCTGAAACAACCCATACATCCGGTGAATCAGTATTTTCCACGCGTAAACTTACATCCGTCTCAAGTTCAGACATTAAGCGCTCTTCAATTTTACGAGATGTAACAAATTTACCTTCACGACCAGCAAACGGTGAATTGTTTACTAAGAACGTCATTTGTAAAGTAGGTTCATCAATACGTAAAATTGGCAGTGCATCTTGGTGGTCAAACGGACATACTGTTTCACCTACGTTGATGTCTTCCATTCCTGATACAGCGATCAGGTCTCCTGCTTTTGCTTCTTCGATTTCAACACGCTTTAAGCCTAGGAAACCGAATAATTTTGTTACACGGAATTGTTTTACCGTACCGTCAAGCTTCATTAATGCAACTTGCTGGCCTACTTTCATTGTTCCGCGGAATACGCGGCCTACACCGATACGACCAAGATAGTCATTGTAGTCAAGCATTGCCACTTGGAATTGAAGTGGTTCATCGCTGTTGTCTACTGGTGCTGGAATGTGCTCGATGATTGAGTCAAATAGAGATGACATGTTCTCATCTTGCTTTTCAGGATTCGTGCTAGCTGTTCCGTTGATTGCTGAAGCATAAACAACAGGGAACTCAATTTGTTCCTCGCTTGCACCTAGTTCAATAAATAAGTCAATTACTTCATCAACTACTTCAGTTGGACGAGCAAAGTCACGGTCAATTTTGTTAACAACAACAATCGGCGTTAAGTTTTGCTCTAATGCTTTTTTCAATACAAAGCGAGTTTGAGGCATACATCCTTCGTATGCATCTACTACAAGTAGAACACCGTCTACCATTTTCATAATACGCTCAACTTCTCCACCGAAGTCAGCATGTCCCGGCGTATCCATAATGTTGATACGCGTATCTTTATAATTAATAGCTGTGTTTTTCGCTAAAATTGTAATTCCACGCTCACGCTCAAGGTCATTTGAATCCATCGCACGTTCTTCAACATGCTCATTAGTACGGAATGTTCCGGACTGATGTAATAATTTATCTACTAACGTTGTTTTCCCATGGTCTACATGGGCAATAATGGCAATATTACGTAAATCTTTACGAATGTTCACGCATTTCACTCCTATGCTTGTAATAACTAAGCTATTATATCACACTAACTCTAGAATTGCAGAATGATTTTGTTGTACACTATAAATATCCGTTATAAATGGGAGGAATCAACATGAGAAACATTAAGTGGGTACTTGTTTTATATGCATTTATCGCAACTGCGGCAATTATGTCAATCGGCATATTTATCGGAGAAGGAAGCGCTCTCGGGGTCATTTTAGCTATCGCAGCTTTAATTGTTGTAATGGGCCTTGGCTTTACGACTAAGAAAAAAATGCGAGAAAAAGGGCAGCTGTAATTTTTTTGCGATGATTGAAAGCGTCATGGCCATTTGCAACATCAAAATGGTTCATGACGTTTTTTCATCACAAAATTCTTTGACTACACGTAAGTCTTCACTTCTATTTTATTTATTCCACTTTCCTTCAAGGTACGTACGAAAGATTTCGTCATGTAATGTTGGTTTGCTTACAAATACACTGCTTTTTTCAAGAATCTCTAACGGCTTTCCTTCTAAATCCGTCATAACTCCTCCAACTTCTTCAATCAATACTTTACCGGCAGCAAAGTCCCATGGAGCCAAACGTAAAGTAATGTATCCATCTAAGCGTCCAGCCGCTACGTAAGCAAGCTCAATAGCTGCGGATCCATATGAACGGGTCCCTCTTACTTTACGCACAAGCGGACTTAATACGGAAGGATCAATACGGCGGTTCTCCGTCACCCATGTTGCATTTAGGCTAATAATAGCTTGTTCAACTGGTACAGGTTCAAGTTTCGGCAATTGGATATCATTCATAAACGCGCCCTGTCCTTTTAAAGCATGATACAACTCATTATGAATAACATCATAAATATAACCTGCTTGTCCTACACCATTTTCAAATATACCGATGGAAATAGCAAAATTTCGCTGCTGATGAACAAAGTTCATCGTACCGTCGATTGGATCGATAATCCAAATCGTTCCTTCTTCTGATTCAAGCTCTTCTCCATATCCTTCTTCTCCGATAATATGATGTTCCGGAAAGGTTTCATTGATTTTTGAGATAAAAAACTGTTCAATTTCTTTATCCATATTTGTTACTAAATCATTTGGATTCGATTTCGTTTGAATGAGAAGTTCTTTACTAAACGACTGTTGAATTTTTTGTCCAGCTTCTTTTAGCCACTCTTTAACGTATGTATCGATTTCTTTCCAGCGTTGCGTCATCTCAATTCCCCCTCAAAAATACGTCTCTTATTTAAGCTTAAAAAAACCTCTGCAAGATGTCAATTAACAGAGCACGTGGGAGAAGACCTGCCGCTTCTTCTCCCACGTGCTCTGTTACCACTTATGAATCTGCTCATTCAGTTTAATCCTTTTTTACAGTTTACCCTTATTTGTTCTATTTTATTCCCGTATCTGCTACTGAAGAGATATCATTTCTTCACGAAGTTTCTCGAGCTTTCGCTTACATTTTTGTTTTTGTTCCTCATTATTCTCCATCATGGCTTCATATAATGTCGCTAACTCGTAATCTAACTCCAAACGAATTACACCTAATCTTTTTTGTCCATCATTCTTCTTATACATATTCACCACTTGTTTCATTCTTCAAACACCCCTCTCAAATTATTGAACCCGCTTATAGAAAACTAAATTTTCAGATATTTTGATTGATATAGTCTATGTCGAAACCTAATCTCATGTAACTAAATTGTGTGATTACCTATAAAAAAATGATAGACACGTTTTGACAAGCATATGCGAATTAATTGGTGTTTATGCTTTTCATGTGGTAGAATCTTCGCGTAAATCATACTTACTTGCATAGATGCACAGCAGCTATACATATTCACTAAAAAACGGAGGTTTCACATGGCATTCTCAGGATTTTCACAAGATGACTTTAACGTATTCCGTATCGAGGGACTTGATGCACGTATGGAAGCCATCAAGACAACGATACGCCCAAAATTCGAACAATTGAGCAATCATTTTGCTCCTACTCTTTCTTCACTTTGTGGAGATGAAATGTTCGTACACATTGCCAAACATGCACGAAGAACAGTTAACCCGCCAGCAGATACGTGGGTAGCCTTTGCTAACAGTAAACGCGGGTATAAAAAGCTCCCTCATTTTCAAATTGGCCTTTGGGAAACACACGTCTTTGTGTGGTTCGCCGTCATTTACGAATCACCTATTAAAGAACAATTTGGAAAGCTGCTAAAACAAAACATTGAGGAGATTCGTCAAAATATCCCAGCCTCGTTTGTTTGGTCGAAAGATCATACAAAACCTGATAGTGACAAAATGGGCGACTTATCTTCTGAAGACCTAGAGAGTTTGTTTGAACGTCTAGAGACGGTTAAAAAAGCTGAGATCCTATGCGGCATTACAATTCCAAAAGAAGAAGCGATTGCAATTAATGGCGAAGAATGGATAGCTCGTATTGAACAAACATTTCATACGGTAACTCCATTATATGAACTAACTAAAAAAGCATATGCATAATTTTAACGAATTGATATAAAAAAAATGGAGCCAAGCTTGGCTCCATTTTTTACATTTTTATGATGTCTCCAGAAGAAGCAGCCTTTGCTTTTTGAATCGTTCGATAAGAAGAGTATTTGCTTTGATCTTCAAAATCGTTACAGAGTGTTTTTTCTTCTGCTTTACTTGGCACAATTTCTTTAAATCGGCGATAGACTGCCATTAAGTGATCACGCTCAATACCTTTTTCATAAGCGCGTTCAATGCTTTCAAAAAACTTCACTACATCAATAATTTCTTCTGTACTCCAATCAAGGGAGATAGGGTATTGATATTCCACTTCTCATCACTCCATTTATTTCTTCAATCTATGTATATCTATATTCTTAACTCTATCACAATCTATAATGTACACAAAATTTATTCTCTTTTCACACAAGAAAATTTCTCCTTTTTTTTCTTTTTATTTTCTCTTTAAAATATCTTTGCAAATGGGTTAATAAGTGCTATAATTCTTTTGTTTTATGGGGATTTTCAAAACATAAAGAACTATAAAATAATGAGTAATAAGCAGTTTACAATTACTTGTATTTTTTTAACTAAAAATTGTATTTATATTATCAAACAGTAGTAAACATACACGTTTCATTCATTTATATAATGGTTAAAATCAAGAAAACTGCCGAGTAGAATTTCTGTTGAATTTCTTTTATAGAAAAAAGATCTGTTATTTTAATATGTAGAATTCAACAGCCACTAGTTTTGGTTATATAAAATTGAATGCTGTAATTTGATAAAAAAACAATCAAAGTCCCTCTAAGCTTTGCTTAGAGGGACTGACAATTTATGATAAAAGAGGTGTATAGCAAAGTTGTCTTCTCAATTTTCAACTCCATTATTTACTGGATTGGTTAATCACGCTAAGAAAAACCCAACACAATTCCATATCCCTGGACATAAAAAAGGAAATGGAATGGATCCTGAATTCCGCTCATTTATTGGCGATGATGCTTTATCCATTGATTTAATTAATATCGGTCCTCTTGATGACCTTCACCAGCCAAAAGGCATTATCAAACAAGCGCAGGATTTAGCTGCAGAAGCATTTGGTGCTGACCATACTTTTTTCTCTGTTCAAGGAACGAGCGGAGCAATTATGGCAATGGTTATGGCGACATGTGGACCTGGAGATAAAATTATCGTTCCTAGAAACGTGCATAAATCTGTTATGAGTGCGATTGTTTTTTCAGGAGCTACGCCTATTTTTATTCATCCTGAAATTGACGAAAACCTTGGCATTTCTCACGGTATTACATCGGACTCTGTAGAAAAAGCCTTAAAGCAGCACCCTGAAGCAAAAGCAGTGCTGGTTATCAACCCAACTTACTTTGGAATTTCCGGAGACCTTCGTAAAATCGTAGAAATCGCTCACTCGTATCAAGTGCCTGTACTTGTTGATGAAGCTCACGGCGTTCATATTCACTTCCATGATGATTTGCCTCTGTCTGCTATGCAGGCCGGTGCAGATATGGCAGCAACAAGCGTGCATAAATTAGGTGGCTCTATGACGCAAAGTTCAATTCTAAACATACGCGAAGGCTTAATTTCTCCAAAACGTGTACAGTCTATTTTAAGCATGCTGACAACAACATCAACATCTTATCTGCTGCTGGCTTCTTTAGATGTTGCACGAAAACGTTTAGCTACAGAAGGAAAAGAGCTGGCTGAACGTGCAATTTCTCTTGCTGAAAAAGCACGAAAAGAAATTAATACAATTGAGCATATCCGATGTATAGGCAGAGAAATTTTAGGGACAAAAGCTACGTATGATTTAGACCCTACTAAATTAATTATTTCTGTTTCAGATTTAGGAATTACGGGCTATGACGTAGAAAAATGGATGCGTGAAGCTCATAATATCGAAGTTGAAATGTCTGACCTTTATAATATCCTATGTATTATCACGCCTGGAGATACAGAAGAAGATCTGTCACGTCTGGTCACAGCTCTGCGTGAGTTATCTGCAAAATTCCATAATCTTTCTGAGACAACGGCAAAACCCGCTATTTTATTGCCTGATATTCCTGTATTGGCTTTAACACCTCGCGATGCTTTTTACGCTGAAACCGAAGTGGTACCTTTTCATGAATCGGCAGGCCGTATTATTGCAGAATTTGTGATGGTCTATCCTCCTGGTATCCCTATTTTTATTCCTGGGGAAATCATCACTGAGGAAAATTTAACCTACATTGAAACAAACTTAGAGGCAGGTTTACCAGTGCAGGGTCCGGAAGACTTTGAATTAAAAACCTTTCGTGTCATTAAAGAGCATAAAGCAATTCAATAAAAAAAAGGTGCGAAGTTCCGCACCTTTTTTTTATTGAATTAATCTAAATCTTCATCTGCTTTTTGACATTCTCCGCTTTTACATGTTGAGTATAATCGCGTCACTTTCTCATCTTCGAAATGATCAATTGTGCAGTTACATGTTTGACATACGATTGTTCCCATTTTGTAAACTCCCCTTTAACCGTCTTTTTTTGTAAGCGTTTTACAACTCTTGATATTATATTATTATGTCACATTAAATATGTCAACAACTAATTAGTATGTCACATTAAAAATATTTTTCTCATAAATGTTATATTTGTTTTCAAAAATCTGAACGCTTAGCATCATCTCTATTTATATGAAAAAACAATGTCTACTTTCATATCTATTTCCGCACTTTAAAATAATTACGAAAAATAAGAATTTGAGCTCTTGCCGTTTTTTCTTACTAATAGGGTAGACATTTCATGTAAACTTTACTAGAATGTATAACCATGTGGTTTCATGTATAGCTAAAAAGGTTATATGAGAAACTATGTTATGTAAAATAGAATAGGAAGGGAGCGATAATCGATGAAAAAACTGACTCCTGTTTTTATCATATCGGTTATTATTGCTGCAGTATTTATCGTATGGGGTGTTATTCCAGAATCTGTGCTAGGAAGCGCAGCGCTTACGCCTGTCACATCGGCAATACATAGTTTTATCATCGAGAAATTTGGCTGGTATTACTTACTAGCAGCTACATTATTCTTAGTTTTTACACTGTACTTAATTTTTTCGAAGTACGGAAACATCAAACTAGGGAAGCCTGACGAAAAACCTCAGTATGGTTATGTCTCATGGTTTGCCATGTTATTTAGTGCTGGTATGGGGATTGGTCTTGTATTCTGGGGTGTCTCAGAACCAATCAATCATTTTCATACTCCACCTTCTGGTGAAGGCGGTACAGCAGAATCGGCTCGCGCTGCTCTACGTTATTCGTTTTTCCACTGGGGTTTACATCCTTGGGCTATTTATTCCGTTCTTGCACTGGCCCTTGCATATTTTCAATTTAGAAAAGGTTACCCGTTCATCATCAGCAATATTTTACGTCCACTACTAGGAAAACGTGTTGATGGGCCTCTTGGAACGATCATAAACGTCATCGCCGTATTTGCAACTGTCTTTGGGGTAGCAACATCTCTAGGCCTTGGCGCTATTCAAATTACCGGTGGAGCCTCTTACTTGTCGCCAAGTATTGATAATAATTTCACGACTCAATTAATTGTTATTATTATCGTGACGTTCTTGTTCATGCTGTCAGCACAGACTGGTCTGAACAAAGGTATTAAGTATTTGAGTAACATTAATATTGTTTTAGCGATTCTGCTAATGCTATTCTTGTTATTTGCAGGTCCAACCAACTTTATTATGGACTTATTCGTTACAACAATTGGCAGCTACATTCAAAACTTGCCGTCGATGAGTTTTCGATTGAGCCCGTTTGATAACAGCACCTGGGTTCAAGATTGGACAATTTTCTACTGGGCATGGTGGATTGCTTGGGCACCGTTCGTTGGTACGTTCATTGCTCGTATTTCACGAGGTAGAACCATTCGAGAATTTTTAATTGGTGTACTAGCTGTTCCGACCGTATTTGGCGGATTATGGTTTGCTGTATTCGGAGGTTCTGGGGTCTACTTAGACTTTTTTAAGGATCTTCCTGTTATGGATGTTATCAACAATAAAGGAACAGAAGTTGCTTTATTCTATGTACTTGAACAGTTTCCATTTGGTACGTTCATGTCCATTGTCGCTATTTGCTTAATCGCTACATTCTTCATTACATCAGCTGACTCAGCTACATTTGTTTTAGGAATGCAGACAACAAATGGTGATCTAAATCCTTCAGGCTCTATTAAACTTACGTGGGGCTTAATTCAATCGTTAACAGCAATTATTCTGCTTTGGACGGGTGGTTTGGACGCGCTCCAAACAGCTGCGATTATAGCAGCACTTCCATTCTCAATTGTGCTGGTGCTAACGGTCTTCTCATTAATGAAAGCATTTAAAGAAGAAGGCGCATTAAAAAGAGAAAAGAAATCTGTGTAAGACAAAAAAAGCGTTAGCTTATATAAGCTAACGCTTTTTTTATACAATCTTACGCCGTACAAAATAAAATTAGTTGATAACATGTCAAGCAGACAGCTGAAGTTGTACCCGTCATCATAAGCGCCAGTCTTTTAGATTTGACGTTCATTTCGGCTATGCCGTAAGCTAAATAAGCAAATACTAAAAATAAAATAATTTTAGATGTCAACTGATCACGTTTTGATAGCAATTCAACCAGTGAATAACCCATCCAAATAACAATGTGTAAGCTCCAAACGAAATACGTCTTCATAGCTCCTTCGCCGCCTTTTCATTCGTTATCCAAAGAAGCAATTTTTTATCTATCTATAAGGAAAGCACGTCCCACTTCATATGTATGCATCTAGAGCTCATTTAAGACTGCCTCAGCGCTTTTTACACGTTTCTTTTAAATGGATTACTCACCAGCAACAAAAGTTTCCTGACAAGCATCTGATACTTTATGAAAACCGTTTTCTTCAAAAAAAAAAGCTGATGCATACGCATCAGCTTTTTAAAAACATTATTTTACAATGTGAATTGGGCTTCCAATAGCTACTTCAGCAGCTTCCATTGTGATTTCACCTAATGTTGGGTGAGCGTGAATTGTTAATGCGATATCTTCAGCTGTTACGCCAGCTTCGATAGCAAGACCAAGCTCAGCGATCATGTCAGATGCGCTAGGTCCAGCAATTTGAGCACCAACAACTACTCCGTCTTCTTTACGAGTGATAAGCTTCAAGAAGCCTTCTGCAGCGTTAAGTGCAAGTGCACGTCCGTTAGCAGCAAATGGGAATTTAGAAGCTTTAACAGCTAATCCTTCTTCTTTCGCTTGTGCTTCAGTATAACCTACAGATGCAAGCTCAGGCTCAGAGAATACAACTGCTGGAATTCCTAAGTAGTCAATTTCAGCAGGTTCGCCAGCGATTACTTCAGCTGCGATTTTACCTTCGTAAGAAGCTTTGTGTGCAAGTGGTGGTCCAGTTACGATATCACCAATTGCAAAGATGTTGCTTACAGATGTACGAGTTTGGTTATCGATTTCGATAAGACCACGGTCAGTCATTTTAACGCCAACTTGCTCAAGACCAAGCTCATCAGTGTTAGGACGACGGCCTACAGTAACTAATACGTAGTCAGCATCGATTACTTTTGACTCTCCGCCTACTTCAAACGTAACTTGTACGCCGTCAGCAGTTTCTTCAACACCTTTAGCCATTGCTTTTGTATAGATTTCAACGTTTCCTTTTTTCTTAAGGTTACGTTTAACAAGTGAACTCATTTGTTTTTCAAAACCTGCTAAGATTTCATCAGCAGCTTCTACAAATGTAACTTCTGTACCGAAGTTAGCAAAAGCAGTACCAAGCTCAGTACCGATGTAACCTCCACCGATTACAACTAATTTTTTAGGAACTTCTTTAAGCGCTAATGCACCTGTAGAGTTGATTACGCGCTCAGAGAATTTGAATCCAGGGATCTCGATTGGGCGAGAACCAGTTGCAAGGATAGCATTTTTGAATTTGTAAGTTTGTGCAGAATTTTCATCCATTACACGTACAGTTTCGCTGTCAACGAAGTAAGCTTCACCTTTTACGATGTCAACTTTGTTACCTTTAAGAAGGCCTTCAACACCGCCAGTAAGTTTGTTTACAACGCCGTTTTTGAATTCTTGAACTTTAGAGAAATCAACTGTTACGTTCTCAGCGATAATCCCCATGTCTTCAGAATGTTTAGCGTGTTCAAAACGGTGACCTGCAGCGATTAATGCTTTTGAAGGAATACAACCAACGTTTAAGCATACGCCTCCAAGGTTACCTTTTTCTACGATTGTAACTTTTTGACCTAATTGAGCTGCACGAATTGCTGCAACGTAGCCACCAGGGCCAGCACCAATGACAAGAGTATCAGTTTCGATTGGGAAATCTCCTACTACCATTTATTACGCCTCCATTAATAATAATTCTGGATCATTTAATAAACGCTTGATTTGGTTAAGAGCGTTTTGAGCTGTTGCGCCATCGATAATACGGTGGTCAAAGCTTAGTGATAATGCTAATACTGGAGCAATTACAATTTCACCATCGCGTACAACTGGTTTTTCAGCGATACGTCCGATACCTAAAATTGCAACTTCTGGGTGGTTGATAACAGGAGTAAACCATTGTCCACCAGCAGAACCGATATTTGTGATTGTACAAGAAGCGCCTTTCATTTCAGCAGGAGCTAATTTACCATCACGTGCTTTTCCAGCAAGGTCGTTAATTTGATCAGAAATTTCGAACACAGATTTACGATCAGCATTTTTCACAACTGGTACTAAAAGACCTTTTTCAGTGTCAGCAGCGATACCGATGTTGTAGTAATGTTTTTGAATTACTTCATCAGTAGAGTCATCGATTGAAGTGTTAAGAGCTGGGAACTTCTTAAGTGCTGAAGTTAACGCTTTTACCACGTAAGGTAAGAATGTTAATTTAATACCTTGATCTGCTGCAACTGTTTTGAATTTTTTACGATGAGCAACAAGAGCTGTTACATCGATTTCATCCATTAATGTTACGTGTGGAGCAGTGTGTTTAGAGTTAACCATAGCTTTTGCGATTGCACGGCGGATACCGCTCATTTTCTCGCGAGTTTCTGGTAGGTCGCCTTCAGGAATAGCTTGTGCTGCTGCTGCTTTTGGTTCAGCTGAAGCAGTTTCCTCTTTAGCTGGAGCTTCAGCAGTTGCTGTAGCTGTAGAACCACCAGATAGGAAGCCATCGATGTCATCTTTAACAATACGTCCGTTTTTACCTGAACCAGGAACAGCTTTAATGTCTACACCTTTTTCACGAGCATATTTGCGCACTGAAGGCATAGCAATTACTTTACGGTTAGGATCAACATCAGCTTGTGCTGCAGGAGCTGTTGCTTCTTCAGTCACTTCTTCAGTTGAAGCTTCTTCTTTAGCTTCTTCTGCTGGTGCATCATCATGATCGTCACCTTTGAATTTTAAGTCTTCGTATCCAGGAGCATCAAAAGTAACGATAACTTGTCCTACAGTAGCTACTGTACCTTCGTCAACTTTTACTTCTAATACTTTACCTTTTACAGGAGATGGGATTTCAACAACAGCTTTGTCATTTTGTACTTCTGCTAGTACATCATCCTCATCAATTTCATCTCCAGCTTTTACGAACCATTTTACAATTTCACCTTCGTGGATACCTTCACCGATATCCGGCAGTTTAAATTCAAATGCCACGTGTCTTCACCCTCCTAGTTAGTTGCGTTCAATTTGTTAGTGTTTATTTTATCTAAGACAGAAATCAGCACAAAGCTGATTTCTATCACAGTAAAATGCTAATTAAAATTCAAGTACTTTCTTAGCTGTTTCAACGATATCTTTGTGGTCTGGTAACCATACGCCCTCAGCTTGAGAGAATGGGAACACAGTATCCGGTGCTGTTACACGTAATACTGGTGCTTCTAAGCTTAAGATTGCACGATCGTTAATTTCAGCTACAACGTTAGCTGCGATACCAGCTTGTTTTTGAGCTTCTTGAACTACTACTACGCGACCAGTTTTTTCAACTGATGCAAGAATTGTATCGATATCTAAAGGTTGAACTGTACGTAAGTCCACTACTTCAGCAGAGATACCTTCTTTTTCTAGTTCTTCAGCTGCTTTTAATGATGAGTGTACCATTGCACCGTAAGCGATAAGCGTTACGTCTGTACCTTCACGTTTCACATCAGCTGTACCTAAATCAATTGTGTATGATTCTTCAGGCACTTCTTGACGGAATGAACGGTAAAGCTTCATGTGCTCTAAGTATACAACCGGATCGTTATCACGAATTGATGAAATTAAAAGACCTTTTGCATCGTATGGAGTTGAAGGAATTACAACTTTTAAACCAGGTTGAGATGCTACGATACCTTCTAAGCTATCAGCGTGAAGTTCTGGTGTATGAACGCCTCCACCAAATGGTGAACGGAATGTGATTGGTGCATTCCAGCGACCGCCAGAACGGTAGCGCATACGTGCTGCTTGACCTGATACAGAATCAAGTACTTCGTATACGAAACCAAAGAATTGAATTTCAGGAACCGGACGGAAACCTTGAGTCGATAGACCTACAGCAAGACCACCGATACCAGATTCAGCTAATGGCGTATCGAATACGCGATCTTCGCCGAATTCTTGTTGAAGACCTTCAGTCGCACGGAATACTCCACCGTTTACGCCAACGTCTTCACCAAAAACTAATACGTTTTCGTCGTTTTTCATTTCTGTGCGTAACGCATCAGTAATCGCTTGAATCATTGTCATTTGCGCCATGGCTTACTTCGACTCCTTCTCTTTGTAGATTTCATATTGCTCTTGTAAGTTTGAAGGCATAGTTTCGTACATGATTTCCATTAAATCTGTAACTTTTTGTTTTGGATAATCGTCAGCCTTCTTAATAGCTTGTTTGATATCTTCTTTAGCTTGCTCGATTACTTTGTTTTCTTCTTCTTCATTCCAGATGCCTTTAGCTTCTAAGAATTTACGGAAGCGAACAAGTGGATCTTTCTTTTCCCACTCAGTGTCAAGCTCAGCTGTACGATAACGAGTTGGATCGTCACCAGCCATTGTATGTGGACCATAACGGTAAGTTAATGTTTCAATTAAAGTTGGACCTTCACCGTTTACTGCACGCTCACGAGCTTCGCTTACTGCAACGTATACTGCTAGTGCATCCATACCGTCTACTTGAACGCCTGGGATACCAACAGCCGCTGCTTTTTGAGCGATTGTACGTGCTGCAGATTGCTTTTCAACTGGTGTTGAAATTGCAAAGCGGTTGTTTTGTACAACAAAGATTGCTGGAGCTTTGAATGCACCTGCGAAGTTCATACCTTCGTAGAAGTCACCTTGTGAAGCTCCGCCGTCACCTGTATAAGTGATCGCTACTGCTTTTTTACCGCGCTTTTTAAGACCTAGTGCCACACCAGCAGTTTGCACAATTTGTGCACCGATGATGATTTGTGGAGAAAGTACATCTACACCTTCTGGCGCTTGGTTACCGTGGAAATGACCACGAGAGAATAAGAACGCTTGATATAGTGGAAGACCATGCCAAATTAACTGAGGCACATCACGGTACCCAGGTAAAATGAAGTCTTCTTTTTCTAATGCGAAATGTGAAGCGATTTGAGAAGCTTCTTGCCCAGCAGTTGGTGCATAGAAACCTAAACGACCTTGACGGTTCAATGAAATTGAACGTTGATCAAGAATACGAGTGTATACCATGCGAGTCATTAACTCTTTTAATTTTTCGTCAGATAAATCTGGCAACGCTGATTTATTTACTACTTCGCCCTCTTCATTAAGAATTTGGAACGTTTGGTACTGCTCAGCGATTTTATCAAGTTGCTTTGATACATCAATAATAGCCTTTTTAGTTTTAGCAGCCATCTAAGTCACCTCTTCCTTTCATTTAAGCCGTATAAATTCATTTTACTAATCAAACAAACATACACGCTTTTAGAATGTCCCAAATGGACAAGTAAAAGTCATATTTTGTCGAGTAGCTTTTTGAATTCGCTAATCCTTAACATTTCTATGTATTCCCCAGCGAATTCTGTGCAAACATTTACGTAAAAGGAAAGTTTAAGCGAAACGAGCGTTTCGTTAAACTGTATTAATTATTTTGCAAAAATGATTAATACAACACTTACTACGCTACCTAGTTTACAATACACTAAAACAGTTCGTCAATGCATTTACATCAAGAAATTACGCTTTTTTAGTTTGTGAAATAAAACACATAAAAAAGACATGCTGTACTATTACACAGACACAAACTGTATTATATGTTTTATAATAACCTTCTCTTTTTTTATGTCTGCACATCTCCTATCTTGCCACAAATAAACGAATTTTTAAAACAATAACCTTTTGTAATTTTTACTTGAATCATGTCGAAACTCTTTCTTTATTTCAGAAAACCTTCCTTTTCAGCCAAAAAAAAAAAGACCTGTAAACTTCACAGGCCTTCTTATTTATCCTCGCTATTTTTCACCTTTAACTTCGTTTTATTATAAAAATCCTCTTTGGCTTTGTTATAGTCAGCTGTTAATGTGTTAAACGTTTCTTTTTTCTTTTCAACTTCTTTATAAGTAGCGTTGATCGAAGCGATTTGTGTTTCAAGATTCTCTAATTTCACATTGTCTTTCTCAAAGAGCGTATATAGCTGACGATCTAATTCAATGGAATGAAGATAGGCATCATGTAAGGACTGGTAGGCCTTATAACGCTTCTTCATTAACGAAGATAGTTCAAGCGCCTCTTCTTTTGCTTTGCCATCTTCTAGCTTTTGGATCTTTGGCTCTGTCGCTTCAAACTGTTTTTGCGAAGCGCTGATGCTTTTTTCTTCTTTTTGTAATTTACTTTCACGCTCATCTAATAACTGCTGCGCTTTTTGTGCTTTATTTTTTATTTTCTTTTTATCTTTAATCCCTAGCTCAATAATTTGGTCGTATATCGCATTTTCTTGCTGTTCTAAATCAGCTAACGGTTTTTGCTGATCAGCAAATTGCTTTTCTTGTGCTACCACTTTTTCTAATCCATTGTATACCTCAAGCTCAGGCGATGAGCCCTCTGCACAGCCTGCTAGTGACATAGCAGCAATGCCGATAACTATATATCTTCCGACGCATTTCATATCTGGTAAATCCTCCCTTATTCATGGGCCATTATACAATTTTTGTAGGAAATTAGCAATTTATCTACACCCTTTTTCCACCTTTTAATATATTATACTAACCCAATCGTGAAAAAAAGGGAGTTTATTACTTTTTACCTTGGGATTGATAACTACGGGAGGTTACATTATGTTGGGTTATGGTGGATATGGCTGTGGCGGTTCTAATAAAGGTTTTGTGTTATTAATCGTACTGTTCATTTTATTAGTTATTATCGGCTGCAGCTGTGGCGGCTGGTAATTATACAATAAAAGCGGCTAACGGTCGCTTTTATTTTTTCTTATGCATGTTTTTCCATATGTGTGATACATATAATTAGTGGAAACATTTATGTGGTCAAGGTCGAGGTAATGACTTTTTTATACGGATTTGGTACACTTTATACCTATAAAATAGCCTAGGGAGATGTGAAAGTTGATTACAATGAACGATATTATTCAAGACGGACACCCAACGCTGCGAGAAGTAGCAAAAGAAGTACCGTTACCTGCTTCTGAAGAAGATAAAAAGATTTTACATAGCTTATTAGAATATGTAAAAAACAGCCAAGATCCTGAAATTGCTGCTAAATATGGACTGCGATCTGGTATCGGGCTTGCCGCTCCTCAAATTAATGTATCAAAACGAATGATTGGGGTACACGTTACGGATGAAAAAGGCAAGCTATACAGCTATGCATTATTTAACCCTAAGATCATTAGCCACTCAGTAGAAAAGACATACCTTACAGGCGGTGAAGGCTGCTTGTCTGTCGATCAAGATATCCCAGGATTTGTTCCTCGATATGCACGTATCACAGTAAAAGGCACAACGCTTGAAGGCGAAGAAGTGAAAATTCGTTTGAAAGGCCTTCCTGCTGTCGTATTTCAGCACGAAATTGATCATTTAGACGGAATTATGTTTTATGATTACATTAACAAAGAAAATCCATTTCAAGAACCTGAAAATGCTTTTCCATATGAACGCTAAAAAACGCGAGCTAAAGCTCGCGTTTTTCTTATTTTAATAATCCTACTAGCTCTAATCCGTGAAGAATACCATCTTCTGCTACATCTTTTGTAACAAGGTTAGCAACTTCTTTCACGACTTCTTCCGCATTTCCCATCGCTACGCCATTTCCGGCAAATTCCAGCATTTCGATATCGTTTAAGCCGTCTCCGAATGCATATACATCTTTTCTGTCAAAGCCAAGCTTTTCAATCATGGTCTCAATTCCTCGCGCTTTTGATCCACCTTTTGGCAGAACATCAGTTGAAAATTCATGCCAGCGAATAAAGTCAAATTTCTTAAATTTTTCTTCATAAGGAGCTTCTTCTCCCGCTGTACAGAATAAGAGGGATTGATAAATTTCACGCCCTTTGAAATAAGTAGGATCGTGGTGAGGGTGGGTAAATCCAATTTTCAGCGTGCTGATGCTGGATTCGATATAATCATGAAATTCAATGTTTGATTTCATATCTTCATGATCCATGTATACGACAGGGTGATCATGCTCAACAGCAAAAGCTGTTAAATCTTGAAGCTCTTCTTTATTTAAAGGGTTTTTGTAAAGAACTTCTCCATTTAAAACAATGTACTGACCATTAAAGCTAATATATGTTTGAATATCCAACTCTTCACGCAGATCTTTAAACATAAAAGGAGCCCTTCCAGTTGCAATTGCCACTTCATGCCCCTGTTCTTTTAACAGCTGGACAGCTTTTTTTGTAGAAGCAGGCAGTTTTTTATCATGATCCAATAACGTTCCATCAATATCAAAAAAAATAATCTTTCGTTCCACGTTTATCACCTTATTTTTTATAATTTTTTATCTCTTTGTTAAGCCTTTCCAATTATATCAAACAAGCGCTCGTTTCTCTATAAATGGACGGTTCAATTTACATTTTTTCCATATTTAACCACGAGAAACCTCTCCCTTTTCATCATATAATAAAAGTACAGAGAGAGACAGGCAGGTATCGCAAAAAAAACAAAGGAGCTGAAAAATCATGTTAAAAGATTTTCGAAAAAGGCTGCTAAAACGCTGGAATGAATTATTGCGTAAAAAAACGATGGCATAATCGATTTTTTTAGGGCTTTCTGTTGTAAAATTTGCAGAGTGTGTGTCTGCATCGTACAATGGAATAGCCCTTATTTTTTATACGCCCGGAAAATATAGTCTTGTATCCGTTTCCTATTAATATTATTCTATAATTAATTGACTTGTTATATTTAGATGACTAAAATGTAGTGAAAGCAAGTTTCTTTAGAAAATACATGAAATACATACACATTTTATAATATAATAAAATAAGTTATTTGAATTTCGGAATTAAGGAGAGATTTTTGTTATGATTTTTAAAGTTTATTTTCAAGAAAAACTGAATGAAGTAGCTGTACGTGAAAATACAAAAACAGTGTATGTGAACGCAGATTCTGAGCGTGACGTTCGTAAAAAGCTAAAAGCGCGTTCAATTAATATTGAGTTTGTTCAAGCAGTGACTGGAGACTATCTAGAATATGAACAACAGCATGAAGATTTTAAAGTATTGGAGATATGATGAAAATGAAATTTGTAAAAAATAATCAAACGGCAGTTTTCGCCCTAGGTGGACTAGGCGAGATCGGTAAAAATACGTATGCCGTACAGTTTCAAGATGAAATTATTCTTATTGATGCAGGAATTAAATTCCCTGAAGATGAGCTTTTAGGAATTGACTACGTTATTCCTGACTACAGTTATCTGGTAAAAAATGCAGATAAAATCCGTGGCCTTTTCGTTACACATGGTCATGAAGATCACATCGGCGGAATTCCTTACTTATTAAGAGAATTAAACATTCCTATTTATGCAGGGAAATTAGCCCTTGGGCTTCTTCGCAACAAATTAGACGAGCATGGGTTGCTTCGCACAGCTCAGCTTCATGAAATTACTGAAGATGACGTAATTAAATTCCGTAAAACATCGGTAACGTTCTTCCGCACAACTCACAGTATTCCTGATTCTTACGGAATTGTGGTAAAAACACCAAACGGACAAATCGTACATACAGGAGATTTCAAGTTTGATTTTACACCCGTGGGCGAACCGGCTAACTTAACAAAAATGGCTGAAATCGGTAAAGAAGGCGTTCTATGCTTGCTTTCAGACAGTACAAACAGTGAAATTCCTAACTTTACGATGTCTGAGCGCCGCGTAGGTGACAGCATTCATGACATTTTCCGTAAAGTAGACGGCCGTATTATTTTTGCAACGTTTGCTTCAAATATTCACCGCTTACAGCAAGTAGTGGAAGCAGCCGTATTGCATAACCGTAAAGTTGCTGTATTCGGACGCAGTATGGAAGCAGCTATTGAGATTGGCCAACAGCTTGGATATATTTCATGTCCAAAAGATACGTTCATTGAGCCTTCTCAAATTAACCGAATTCCAGCTAACCGCGTGACTATTTTATGTACAGGCAGCCAAGGTGAACCGATGGCAGCGCTATCTAGAATTGCAAACGGCACTCACCGCCAAATTCAAATTATCCCTGGAGATACGGTTGTATTCTCATCTTCACCTATTCCAGGAAATACAGTAAGTGTTAGCAAAACAATTGATATGCTATTCCGTGCAGGAGCAGAGGTTATTCACGGTGCTCTAAACGATATCCATACTTCTGGACACGGCGGACAGGAAGAGCAAAAATTAATGCTTCGTTTGATGAAACCAAAATACTTTATGCCAATTCACGGTGAGTATCGCATGCAGAAGATGCACATCAAACTTGCAACAGACTGTGGAGTTCCTGAAGAAAACTGCTTCATTATGGATAATGGAGAGGTGCTAGCTTTAAGCGACAGCGAAGCTTCAGTAGCTGGAAAAATCCCTTCAGGCTCTGTATATATTGACGGAAGCGGAATTGGTGACATTGGAAATATCGTACTTCGTGACCGCCGCATCTTATCTGAAGAAGGTCTTGTTATTGTCGTTGTAAGCATCAATATGAAAGACTTCAAGATCGCTGCTGGTCCAGACATTATCTCTCGTGGTTTTGTTTATATGCGCGAATCTGGTGACTTAATTAATGATGCACAATCTCTTATTACAAAACACTTGAACAAAGTGATGGAACGTCGTACGTCACAATGGTCTGAGATTAAAAATGAAATTACAGACACATTGGCTCCATTCCTTTACGAAAAAACAAAGCGCCGTCCAATGATTTTACCAATCATTATGGAGGTTTAATACAAGAAAAAGAGCAGATGCAATTGCATCTGCTCTTTTTTATTAAGCACTGGCAAATTTATTTTCGAAGCGGTTGATATCTGCATCTGCTCCAATAACAATCAACACGTCCCCTTCTTGAATCGTTTCGGACGCCTGAGGAGAAACGATGATATCTCGATCACGCTTAATGGCTACAATGTTAATGCCATATTTCGCACGAATGTCTAACTCAATCAGCGTATTGCCAGCCATTCTTTTGCTCGCTACTAATTCGACAATGCTGTGTTCTTCAGATAGCTCTAAATAATCCAGCACGCTGTTTGAAATCATGTTATTGGCAATTCTTCGTCCCATATCTCGTTCGGGATGCACGATAAAATTGGCGCCAATTTTTGATAACACTTTGGCATGATAATCATTTTGCGCTTTTACCGTTATTTTTTCAACACCCAGCTCTTTTAAAATAAGGGTCGTCAAAATACTTGCCTGAATATTGTCACCAATAGCTACGATAACGTGATCAAAATTACGAATTCCTAAACTTTTTAGAACCCCTTCATCCATTGAATCGCCTACTACTGCATGCGAAGCAACATTAGCATACTCATTTACCTTTTCTTCATCAATATCAATCGCCAGAACTTCCATTCCTTGATCGCTTAATGTTTTACAAATACTTCCTCCAAATCTACCTAATCCGATGACTGCAAATTCTTTTTTCATTTGAATTCCTCCATTATGTACAGGAAAAAATCTGAACTACCGTTATTTTACCACAATTCTTTTGCATCAACCTCATTTTCCCGTTAACACTTATACCTCTTTACCATTTCTCACACTCATAGAAAAACAGAGAGTTTAGCTCCCTCTGTTTTTTAAGCTGTAGCATGGGTTTGAACAAGGTAATAATATACGCCTTTTTGCTGCATTAGTTCCCCGTGATTCCCTGTTTCAATAATGCTTCCATGATCTAATACAATGATGTTATCTGCCTCTCGTATAGTAGATAACCGATGAGCAATCATGATGGCAGTTCTGTTTTTTAACAGCGTTTTAAGCGCCTGTTGAATCTTCACTTCCGTTTCTGTATCAATGCTTGCTGTCGCTTCATCTAAAATGATAATACGAGGATCAGCCAACAGCGTTCGAGCAAATGAAATCAATTGACGCTCTCCCACGGATAAGACGTTCCCTCGTTCTTCTACTTCCGTATTATAGCCTTTTTTCAGACGCTTTATAAAACCTGCAGCCCCTACCGCTTCTGCGGCCTTAAACACTTCATCATCAGTAGCATCCGGTTTTCCAAACCGAATGTTTTCCATAATGGTTCCTGAAAAGATAAAGGTTTCTTGCAGCACAATACTAATTTGCGCTCGTAAACTCGCTAACGTAATATCTCGAATAGGCATATTATCAATTAAAATCTGCCCTTCGTTCACATCATAAAAACGGGTGATTAAATTAGCAATGGACGTTTTTCCAGATCCAGTATGCCCCACTAAAGCAACCGTCTGGCCTTCTTTTATGTCAATTGATACGTTGTTGAGAGCTTTCCGCTTCCCATCATAAGAAAATGAGACGTGTTTGAACTGGACTTTTCCCTTCATACCGTCTAAAGAGGTAGCGGTTTTCAAATCTGTGACGAGAGGTTTTTCATCTAGAAATTCAAAAATACGCTCGGATGAAGCCATTCCCATTAATAATTGATTATACACTTGCCCTAAACGAGAAATCGGTTCCCAAAACATTCCAAGATAAAAAGCAAATGATACAAAAATACCAATTGTTAGCCGTTCATCTTGAATAAGTGCGGCACCGAACCAAATTAAAATAGCCGTTCCGACAGCATTTGTGAGTTCTACAACCGGTCGAAACATGGCATTTTTTCGAGTAGCTTGCCTCCAGCTCTCGTAATTTTCACTGTTTATGCGATCAAAAAACAGCATATTTTCTTGTTCTTGAGCAAATGATTGAGTGACGCGAATGCCTTGAATACTCTCATTTAAATGTGAATTTAATACTGACTGCTTCATACGAACAACTTGCCATGACCGACGAATTTTTCTTCTCAGCTTTGTGGAAATCAAGAACATAATCGGTAAAATGACTAAAACAGCACATGTCAAAGCAGGACTGAGAGAAAATAAGATAACTACAATCCCAACTAACAATAAGAGGTCCATAAACAGGTTAACTACCCCGTTGGTAAATAAATCTTGAAGAGAGTTAATATCATTCATAATCCTTACAAGAATAGAGCCTCCTGAACGCGTATCAAAAAACCGGTGCGACAGACCTTGAACATGCGTAAATAAATGTTTTCTTAAATCATATATAACGTGCTGCCCGAGTTGGTTCATCCATTTAATTCGAAAAACATTCGAAATATAAGAGAGGACATACAAGCTAAAGATTATGAAAACTAACTGCATGAGCAGCGTGCTATTCTTATCTTTTACAGCGTGATCAAGCGTATAGACACCTATCAAAATAGGAATAGCAAGTCTAATGACCGTCGTGATAATGACCATAAGAAACGAGAAAGGAAGCAAATTTTTTCGATATGGATGAAGGTAACGAAACAAGCGGGCCATTTGCTTCCAGTTAAACATCTTGTCAATGATTTGATCTGTTTGATAATAAAAGCGCTCTCGCACAACTTTATTTTTTTCGGCTTCCATTCTATTCCTCCCTTGTTATACGTTCATCACCGACGTATTGCTTTCATATTGAATGTCATAAATATTTTTATAAATCCCTTGCTTTTGAATGAGCGTTTCATGGCTTCCTCTCTCTTTTATTTGACCCTCATGTAAAACCAAAATTTCATCGGCATGTCGCAAAGAAGAAAGGCGGTGTGCGATAATAAACGTCGTACGATTTTTCATCACTTCTTTTAAAGCCAATTGAATTTCTCTTTCTGTTTTCATATCAACGGCACTCGTCGCATCATCTAATACTAAGATGCTCGGGTTTAAGATAAGCGCTCGTGCAATCGCAATGCGCTGCTTTTGTCCTCCTGATAACCCCAGTCCTCTCTCTCCCAGCATCGTGTCATACCCATCTGGAAGCTCCATAATAAAATCATGCGCCTGCGCTCGTTTTGCAGCATCAATAATGTCTTCTCTAGAAATACCCGGCACGCCATAAGAGATGTTGGTTCCTATGCTGCTTGAGAACAAAAACGTTTCTTGAAGTACAAAGCCAATTTCTTTCCGAAGAACAGAGAGCGGATACTCTTTAATCGGACGATGGTTAACTAAGATTTGTCCTGAAGTCGGTTCGTAAAACCTCGTAAGCAGCTGTGTTAAGCTTGTTTTGCCGGCTCCAGTTGCTCCAATTAAACCTACGACTTTTCCTTTAGAAGCAGAAAATGATATGTTCTCAAGCGACTTTTTTTCTTCGTTTGGATAGGATAAGCTAACATGTTGAAACTCGACCGTTCCATTAATAGAGAAACTTCCGGCATGCTCATGGACTTTTTCTTCTTCTTCTAAAATTTCTAGCAGCCTTTCACCTGAAGCTTTAGACTGTGAAAACATATTGATAACAAACCCTAGATTCATAATAGGCCACATTAAATAAGAGGTTAAGCTAAAGAAAGCAACAAGCTCCCCCGGACGTACGCTTCCGTTCATAACAAGCGCTCCTCCATACGCAAGGAGACCAACAATAGATAAGTTTCCTATAAACTCCATTAAAGGGAAATAAGTTGCCCACACATTCGCGGTTTCAATGTTTCGATGTTTATAAACTCCGTTGGAGTCGTTAAATTTAGAGGTTTGAAATTTTTCTCTTGATAATGACTTGACCGTTTGTATGCCGCTTATATTTTCCTGAACATTTGTATTAAGTTCCCCAAACGATTGGCGAATTAAGCGAAACGCTGGATGAACACGTTTATCAAAACGATAAACAGCTACCCCCAAAAATGGCAGCAGGCAGATTGTGACCAGAGTGAGTGAAATAGAGTAGTAGAACATAACGGAAAAGCTGGCAGTAAGTAAAATAACGAAGCGAATTAATTCTGAGAAGCCAAAAGATAGAAAAAAACGAAATCCTTCTACATCAGCTGTCAACCTGGACATCAAGTCCCCTGTTTTAGCATTGTCATAGTAAGAAAACGGTAAATACTGAAGTTTGCGGTAAAGTTTATTGCGAAGAGTATACACGGACTTAATTCCAAATAAGTCGCCGTAATATTGCTGAATATATGTAAAGATTCCTTTGACAATCATCAGCCCAATAAAAATAAATGCTACATTATCGACTAGCTGATATTGTTTTCCTAACACAATATGATCAATCGTATATTGCAACACAATAGGGTAAATCACAGTGATGGAGGTGACAAATAACAAACAAATAGCAGAATAAAAAAAGTACATTCGGTACGGCAAATAAAAATCTTTTAGTTTTTTAAACGTTTCCATATACCCCGTCCTTCCTTTAGCTAAAATGTGCCACACATATTTAAATATATCGGTTCCCGAAATAAATTACCATAATTTTTAGATATTTTTTCAAAAAAAGGTAAATAGTCATAAAAAAGAGGCTGGGATATAACTAAATGAATTCAATCTAAAGACGAACAAATGGAATACATTAGTTGAACTGCTAGAAAGATCTAAACAGACGAAACTATGCACCATAACAAAAAAACGAACCACTAATCAAACATGTTGATCAATGGTTCGTTTTTCACTTCGTCTAAAATACGTTTATCCCAGCTTCTTTTTTTATTGTTTTTCTACTGCGTGTCCGCCGAACTCATTACGAAGAGCGGCAACTACTTTACCTGTAAACGTATCGTCTTCAAGTGAGCGATAGCGCATCATTAAAGATAAAGCAATAACTGGCGTTGGCACTTGTAAATCTAATGCTGATTCTACTGTCCACTTGCCTTCTCCAGAAGAGTTCATTACTCCTCGAATCCCCTCAAGTTTTGCATCTTTTGAAAATGCACGTTCCATTAATTCGATTAACCATGAGCGAATAACAGAGCCATTATTCCATACGCGAGCTACGGCTTCATAGTCATAGTCAAATTCACTTTTCTCTAACACATCAAAACCTTCAGCAATTGCTTGCATCATGCCGTACTCAATTCCGTTATGAACCATTTTCAAGAAGTGGCCGCTTCCTGCTGCACCTGAATAAAGATAGCCGTTTTCTACGTTGATGTCGCGGAAAATAGGTTCGATTGTAGCAAATGCTTCTTTATCTCCCCCAATCATCATACAAGCGCCGTTTCGGGCACCTTCCATTCCGCCGCTTGTTCCAACATCAAAGTAGTGAATTCCTTTTTCAGCAGAAGCTGCAGCACGTCGTACAGAATCTTTATACTTGGAATTACCGCCTTCAATAATCATATCTCCTTCTTCAAGCAGTTCTTGGAGCTCAGAAATTACTTTTTCCGTGAGCTCTCCAGCCGGAACCATGACCCAAGCAATGCGTGGTTTTTCTAATTTGCTCACTAATTCTTTAATGGAAGAAGCGCCTTCTGCTCCCTTTTCTGATACTTTCTGTACGGCTTCGTTGTTCACATCGAATGCTACTACAGAATGATTATGATCTAGTAAATTCAATACTAAGTTTGCTCCCATTTTCCCTAAGCCAATCATACCTAATTTCATATGTAAATTACCTCCAATAGTAAGTTTCGTATCATGTTGTTAGTGTTAGTATGGTGTAAACTCACAAGAAAAAATCCACATTTTTATATTTCCTTTATCAGTTACTTCCTACACACAAAAAAGAAAAACATTCGATGCAAGTTCTACTAAGCATCGAATGCTTTTCACCTGTTACAACTGCCTGTATTTATTCGTTCTCGCCTAATACACGATTCACGCGCTTTTCAAGCATTTTCATACCGCTTCCACCAGCTTGGAAGTGGCGTAGCTGACCTGTTTTGTCAAATACATAATATGCCGGTACATATTGATTTTCAAATGCATCCGTCAATTTATGCTCACTGTCTACAAAAATTGGCTGCGTAATATCATGTTCTGCTGCTACTTCTTTAATTTTTGATAAGTTTAAATCATCTTCAGAGCGCGGCATATGAACGGCTACTACGTTTAATTGATCTTTGTATTGGTCGCGAAATTCATTTACTTGAGGCATTGCTTCTTTACATAAATGACAGCTTACTGACCAAAAATGAATAAGCGTTGGCTTTTCGCCAATTAGCTGCTCTTTTGTAACCTCTCCGTTTAACCATTCTGTAGCGCCCGTTAACTCAGGCATTGGCTGACGTAATTTCATGAATAAAAGCCTCCCTTATTTTCACTATTATTGACTATATGTTCTTTATTATCCGATGAAAAAAAGGCCTAACGTGGACGTTAGACCTTTTAAACGTTGTGCTTACGCGTTTAAAGTAGCTTGACCTGGTTTCCAGTTAGCTGGGCAAAGTCCGCCAGTTTGTAACGCTTGAAGAACACGTAAAGTTTCATCAACGTCACGGCCAATATTGTTGTGGTTTACAACTGAATATTGTAATTCGCCTTCTGGGCTGATGATGAATAAACCGCGAAGTGCTACACCTTCTTCTTCAATTAAAACGCCGTACTCACGAGAAACAACGTGATTTGTATCAGCTGCTAATGGATATTTAAGATCACCTAAACCATTATCTTTACGATCAGTGTTGATCCAAGCTAAGTGTGTATGGATTGTGTCTGTAGAAACACCGATTACTTCTGCGTCAAGATCTTCAAACTCATCATAACGGTCAGAAAGTGCAGTGATTTCTGTTGGACATACAAATGTAAAGTCCATTGGATAGAAGAATAATACTGTCCATTTGTCATTTTTAATATTTTCTTCTAAGCTAACTTTACCGAATTCTTTGTTTGATAATACAGCTTCCATTTCAAAGCGTGGAGCTTGTTTACCTACCATACGTTCTGGCATACATGATCCCTCCAAATAATTATTAAATGAGAAAATGTATAAAACATTCTCACTTATGTACTGTTATAACGGTTTTCATTATAATGGATATTGTTTTTTTAGTCAATATTAATTAAGAATGAATTTAAACAACATCTTATAATGGTAACATAGTTGTTATGCCCGCCTTTAGGGCAAATTAAACCCTGACTTCAGCAAAAAAATGCTATAAAAGGGTTGCATTTATTTACCTTCTCAGTTTAGCATGTCTAATATCGGGAATAAACAAATGTGCTCATACTCTTACAAAATCTTTTCCACAGAATACATTCCCACTTAGTAATATTGAAACAGAACATAGGAAGGATGAACAACGAATGTTTAAGATGCAAGACATCAACTGGGAACAGCTTCTTACCAATGCCGGAGTGATTGTGTTAAAACTTATTGCCATTACTATCGTCTTTTTACTTGTACGAGCAATTGGTAAAAAAGTTATTGAGCGTTCCTTTGAAAAAATGAGTGAGCGCGAAAATACTACGCGCGGACGCATGCTCACACTCAAAAGTTTAACCGTTAATGTGTTTTCATATGTACTTATCTTCATTTTTGTCGTTATGCTGCTTGAAGCAGTAAATATCCATGCCACAGCTCTATTAGCTGGTGCCGGAGTTGTGGGTCTAGCAATCGGGTTCGGTGCTCAAGGACTGGTTAGCGACGTTGTAACAGGTTTCTTTTTACTTCTTGAAAAACAGCTGGATGTTGACGACTATGTAACAACCGGAAGTTTTTCAGGAATTGTCGAATCAGTAGGTCTTCGTACTACTCAAATTCGCGGATTTGATGGAACTTTGCACTATGTGCCTAACCGTGAAATTACAAGCTTAAGCAATCATTCCCGAGGCAATATGCGCGCGTTGATTGATATTGGCATTTCGTATGATGATGATATTGACAAAGCAATTTCCGTACTAGAAAAAGTATGCGAGCGCGTTGCTGCAACAAATGAAAACATTGTAGAAGGACCAAGCGTGATAGGAGTTCAAGGTTTAGGCGCATCGGACGTTGTGCTTCGTGTAGTGGGCAAAGCTAAAAACGGTGAACAGTGGGGGGTTGAACGTCAGCTTCGCAAAGAGTTTAAAGAAGCGTTTGACGCAACCGGTATTGATATTCCGTTCCCTCATCAAGTAAATATTGATAAAAAGCAGCCTGAAGATGCCAAGCAGCCTCAGCATGCATAAAAAATAGCCGAAGGATTTATTCCTTCGGCTTTCTTTTATCCTTGTACCTTGTTGCCTACTTGCTGACAAATTTCTTCTGCCGTTAATCCGCTAGCTGTAATAACTGAGCCTTGCGTTACTGCATCAGAAATCCCCATTACGTTTGAATCCTGTCCTGTTACAACACAGCAATCGCACCCTTGTGCATCACTTTCGTTGCGTAATTGTACCACTTCATGTCCGAGCTGCTGAAGTGCAGCCTGTACATCTGTTAAACCGTATTCTACACCAATTCGTGCCATCGTTGCCCACCTCCTCATGGTATTAATTTAGCCATAAGGAAAAATGATTATACGATTTATTGATTGCCTTTATGTTCAAAATATTTTGTAATAAGTGAAATCGCAGTATCTATTGCGCCTTCATGAGGCTGCAGCTTTGCATGATGAAGACCATATTCAGACTGAACACCAAGCCAAAACATAAATCCAGGAATATCTTTTAGCATATAGCCAAAATCTTCTCCTGTCATTGCTTCTTTGCACTCAATCACATCCAAGTCCGTTTGCGCTTTGGCAAATTCCATAAACTCTCGTGTGACTTCATGGTGATTATATACTTGATGATACATACAACCATAATCAATGGCTGTTTCACACTGATACCCTACTTCTACTCCTTTAACAATCGCTTCAATTCGTTCTTTAACACGCGTCATTGATTCAGGAGATAGCGTGCGAATGGTTCCTTCTATGCGAGCTCGCTCCGCAATAATATTTTGAACCGTCCCGCCTTGAATTTTCCCTACTGTAATTACAGCGCTGTCTAGCGGATCAACGTTGCGAGCAACAATAGTTTGAAGCTGTGAAACGAGCTGACATGCAGCAACTACCATATCATTTGTTGTATGTGGATAAGCAGCATGGCCGCCTTTTCCTTTTAAATCAATAAATAGCTCAGACGTGTTAGCAAATAGTAACCCTTCCTTCAGTGCAATCGACCCAACCGGATATTCAGGCGCTACGTGAAGGGCGAAGATGAAATCTGGAAGCCATTCTTTCATGATATCGCTTTGGAGCATCGGCTGTGCTCCTCCTGGACCTTCTTCTGCAGGTTGAAAGATGAACAATACATGATCTTTTATTTCATGCTGAGCAAAGTAAGTCAGTACGCCTAGCCCAATGGCCATATGCATATCATGTCCGCAGGCATGCATGAGTCCTTCATGCTGTGATTGAAAAGAATAATTCGTTTCTTCCGTGATAGGAAGACCGTCAATATCTGCTCGGTAACCTATTGTTTTAGTTGGGTTTGTACCATGTACTTTAACAAAGAGTCCTGTTTTCCACGTCTTTACTTCTAAGCGCTCTTGCGGAAGAGTGTTAATATAATCAAGCAAAAAACGCTGTGTTTTCACCTCTTGAAACCCTAATTCAGGAATTTTATGTAGCTCTCTTCTTATTTTCACAAATTCATTTTCAGCCATGTGTATGTCCTCCTCACGAAATAAAGAAGAAAGCGTGGTTGCCCACGCTTCCAACTTGTCCATATGATACGTTTAAGGATTCAGTATCCCAATCGCTAAAACCTATTAATTCAACAAAGAAAAAGCGTAAACTGATCGTTTTTCTTATTCTTCGTTTAATTGACGCAATTCTTGCTTGATTTCTGTTTTAGACTTTGTTTTTTCGTCAATTTCTTTAATAACGCGAGCCGGCGTACCTGCTACTACTGTGTAAGGAGCTACATCTTCTACCACAATTGCACCTGCAGCAACTACGGCACCTTTACCTACTGTTACACCTTCAAGAACAACAGCATTAGCACCGATTACTACATCATCTTCTACTACAACTGGTTTTGCAGAAGGTGGCTCAATAACACCAGCTAATACAGAACCTGCGCCGATGTGACAGTTTTTACCTACTGTCGCACGACCACCAAGTACTACGTTCATGTCGATCATTGTTCCTTCACCGATTACAGAGCCGATGTTAATAGATGCCCCCATCATAATAACAGCGTTGTCGCCGATTTCAACTTGATCGCGAATAATAGCGCCTGGCTCAATACGAGCTTTAATTCCTTTCATATCTAATAAAGGAATCGCAGAGTTGCGGCGATCGTTTTCAATTACGTAGTCTTCAATTTTTCCTTCGTTTGCTTCAATAGCAGCTTTGATTTCTTTCCATTCACCAAATACTACACCTGTGTTTCCCGTTACGAATGTTTTAGAAGATGAACCAAAGTCAATTCCTTCTACTTCACCTTTTACGTAAACTTTTACTGGTGTTGATTTTGTGCTGTTTTGAATAAATGAGATAATCTCATTAGCATCCATCATTTTCATTATGTATTCCTCCTAAGTAAGCAATGTCTCATTTAATGTAACAAAATGCTTTCACAATGACAAGCATCATTATCGTTTTAATAAAAAGATAACGATTGCAAATAAAAAAAGCGAGCATCTAGGCTCGCTTTATACCGTTTCTGTTACATATTCACGTACAATATCAACAAATGCTCGAACTTGCTTCAGTTTAAACGCTGATTCATATCCAACTAAAGAAGTGTCTCGCGTAATTGGCTCTCCATTTGCTTTCAGAAGCGGCGTCCGGTGAATATGGCTTCCAGCTTCTTTAATAGCAATCGATGGTAAAATAGCGAAGCCAAGACCATTTAAAGCCATTTGCTTACACGTCTCAATCTGATCCACTACAATCGTACGCTTCGGTGTAGTATGAAACTCTCGATGCCACCATTCTAAAATTTCTTGATAATACGTTGAGTCACTTTTAAATTGAATAAATGGTCGATGAGTATTTACTACTTCCGCTGCCCTTTCAATTTCTGAATCAACTAGGTAAAGAGGATCTGTAAACAAATGTTCTTTGACACCTTTCCAATCCGGATTTCCGCGTATGATTCCAATATGTACCTCATCTTCGTACAGATAGCGAAGCATTTCACTGCTCCAGCCGGTTACAAGAGAGATTTTAGCATGTGGGTAGCGATCCATATAGCGTTTTAGCACCGCCGGCAGCCAGTGCTGTCCAATAATCGAAGCCACCGCTAATTTGAGTGTACCATATACTTCATTATCTAAATGATGCAAGTCCTCACGAACCCGATCTTCTTTTTCTACTACTTCTTTTGCAAATTGAACAATCTTTTCTCCAGCAGGCGTTAATGACAGTCCTTTTTGCGAACGAATGAAGATTTGTGTATCCCATGCTTTTTCAATGGTTTGCAGCCTCTGTGATAAAGCTGGTTGCGATACAAATAATCTCTCTGCAGCTTTTCTCATATTTAATTCTTGAGCTAATACAACGAGCATTCGACATTCTATTAATTGCATTCAGTTATTCCTTTCAAGCCTCTTTTTACTTTCATTTTACCTTTATCATATAAGAAAAAAACGGAGAAAGATAGGCTGAAACACGATTTCTTAAAAAAATTATTGAAATGACTCTTTCGGGAGAATGATGGACTGCCTTCTTAATGATTTTAACAAATTTCTTCGTGTTAAAATCCCTTCAAAAATGCCATCTTCATTCTCTACGCACAAAAAAGGATGGTTAATCATGGCATTTATGACTTTTAATACGGATTTTTTCATGGAGACGCGAGGAACATTTTGATTCATAACTTCTTCTACTTTCATGGTTTCTAATCGTTCAAATTCAATGCGCTTTAATCCTAAAATCGAATCTAAAATAAGCGTCATGCTCACGAACCCCTGCAGCTGAAACCTTGGATTTAATACGGGAATGGACGTATATCCAGTCTTTGTTAACACAAGCAAAGCATGTTCTAAATTATTTCCCACTTGAACATGAGCAACTTTATCAGAAGTGACAAGCAGATCTCGAAGTTCAATTTGATTTAACTGATTGTGATCAATATCAATCATTTATACATTCTCCTTCCATTTCTCATAACTTCCACGTGTGTAAAGAGAAAAAGAACAAGCTACAAAATGAAAATAGCTTGCTTACGTAAATGCGAACCTTTAAGAGGGAATAGAAGCAGACACACTCAATGTTTTCCCTTATATGTTAAGTCTAGATTTTTTTAAAACAAGTGTCAACGAAAGTTCATAATTATCTGAATTTTTTTATTTTGATTTTTTTACGGCATTCGACCCATTCCTTCCATTTATCAGAAAATCCGCTATCACTTTGTCGATATTTCTCGGGAAAATAGGGCAGAAGCCACCGCAAAAACTCCATACGCAGTAACAAAAAAATGCCGCAAAGTATAAAATCCTTTGCGGCATTCGTTTTGCTTTATCCCTTAATGAATAAGTTCAAAAATTTCAATTGCAATCATATCAACGTTATCGAATTGATAAACGGCTGGCTTTTCACCATCTTGATATACTTCAAGTTCGTATGTTTCAGTTTTTGCATGATATTTCACGCTGCAAATTCTTTTTCCCTCTACTTCGAAGAAGCGTTGTGGCGCTTCACTTCCACTTGCTTGCTCACGGAGATTCACAAGACGAGTTAAAATACCTTGTAATTGTGACATATAATCTCTCCTTTCACCTATTACATCATTACGCATTCGACTTTTCTACAATATCAATTCAAATAAAACCTTTATCTAAACTAATACTTAAAAGACACCATTTCACTATATGCCACATACTAAAAAAACACAAGTACTTTACGTGATTTTTCATAAGAAAATGCCTTATTATAGCGATATATGTCGTTTTTTATTATAATAACATAGCGATATACTATGTATCATACAAAACTTCATTCTACTTTAACACTATTCATTTTAATATAGGGAGGTGCTTTCATTGAGATCTATAGAGTTGTACACACAACCAGCTTGCCCACCTTGCGAAATTGTTAAACAGTTTTTACAGCATCATCACGTTTCCTATAAAGAATTTGACGTATCTAAAGATGCTTCTGCTCGAAAACGAATGACTACTGAGTTGGAGTCTTATTCCACTCCGACCATTCGTGTTGACCAGGAAATCATCAGAGGATTTGACCTTCAAGCGCTTGAGAAGCTTCTTAACATCGGGTAACAGAAACACTCAAAATAAGCTTTCCTCAGCTATTTTGAGTGTTTCTTACTATATATAAACTTTTGCACTTTCCATTTCCCTTGTTTTTTTACTAACGTGATCATTTCGTAATGATCTTGGTATTTTACCCGTTCATTATGCACAGCGGGAAAAAATTGATAGACATAAGCTTTGTTTTGGTTGGAATGAAGAGCTACCTTTGTCTGTTCATCGAAAGAAAAGAAAGGGATATAGTGTGTTAAATATTCAGGTCCCTCTCCGACATACCCTTGAGCTTTTTGTAAGAGAGCCTCATTAAAAAACACAGATGCATACTCATCATCTAAAAACAATTTCAGCTCGCGAACAGCGTCTGGGTTAGCATGGGCAGACGCAGCTCTTAGCTGAGCCTGATAAGCGTCCTGCAAAATTATAAAGATTTCATGCCTAGTCTCTCCTGATACTTCTGCATGAACAGATTTTCCTGAGTGCAAGACAATCAGCAAAAAGACAAGTAAGCATATTTTCTTCAAATTAAATCAGCTCCTTAACTTCTTTTTTATTAGAATTCCGAAAATTCCCCTGCCTATGCATATCCCTACAACCGACTGTCGTTCTCCTCTAAAAAAACATAAAAAACCGGCAACCACTTTTGCTGGTTGCCGGTTTAACTTTAACTTATTTATTCTCTACAAAACGTCTCTTTCGTATAAAAAAGAATATGAAATATCAAGGAATATATAGTGCATATTATCAATCGGATACGAAAAAGTCCGGATATTCTCACCTGTTTCAATATCATTATACAAATCTGATAATATGCCTTTTTTTTCATAGCTCATTCGAATAATATTCTCAAGAAAATATGGGCGCCAGCTCCAATTTTTCTTTACATATTCAGGTTCAAGAATCCAATCCTCGTTTTTCTTTACATAGTTAGAAGACTTTTGAAATCCGTTTTCATCGCAGATGTAAAGGCGAAAACACACGTTGGATAGTTCTTCTGCAATAACAGGCAGCATATCGTCATACGTTTCTAGCTTTCTGCACTTTGTCATTACCTGCTGCATTTTATCTTGAAAGCGTTCTGTCAGCTGGTAAACAGCAAGCAGCTTTTTCTTTTCGTGAGCGATATACATTTCAAAACGTTCCTTTAGTTTATCCTTTAAGATGTTCGGATCGACAAGTTCAGCAGCCGGCTTATGTAAATAATAACCTTGAAAATACCTGCCTCCGTTTCTCCATGCATATTGCAGCTGATAGGAGGCTTCTATATCTTCGTATAGAAGCGTAGCACCCATTTTTCTTGCTAACAGAGATAAAGAATACAATACGTCTTGATACGACTGCGCCATGTCCGTTTGTCTCAGAATATGTAAATCTACTTTTAAGATATCTGGTGAAAGCAACCCAATCCTGTCTAGATTACTACTTTCTTTTCCTATATTATCAATTGCAATCTTAATACCATATGTTTGATAATACTTTAGTAAGTGTTGAAGTGATTCCAAATCTCCACTAAAATTGTGTTCTGTAATTTCGAGAACAATTCGATCAAGCGATAATCCTTTATTTTCGAAAAGTTGCAATAATTCCAGCAAGGATTCTCCATGATCGTTCATTAATAAATTAGGGTTCTGATTAATAAAAATTAAAAATTGTTCTTCCTGGGTCAACATATGCTCGAGCGCTTGCGTTAAAACAGCATAATCAACTTCTATGCGATATTCATCCGGAATCGCATCATCATGAAAGAATGGGCCGAGACTTTCAATTTCCCCTTCATTTTGAAACCTCGCCAACACTTCATAGCCAATTACTCTATGTCCATCTGCACTAAAAATTGCTTGATAATACGGAAGAGTTTTCTCTATGTTTGTTAATACATCTAACGGGTCCACTCAACTCTCCCCTCTCCTTGTTCACTTTACGTTAGTATAATACGAATAGCATAATTTTGCTAGCCCTTCTCGGTTTGCTTTGTACTTTTTAGTGCGTATCCAACCTTAAAAAGGATGCTGATTTAGCCACTGTCCCCCGTCCATTGTGATGCATTCCCCATTGATATAAGATGCTTCATCGGAGAATAAGAAACTGGCTAATCCTGCTATTTCCTCAGGAGTTCCAAGGCGTCCTAGTGGTACAGAATTCAATGTACGCGCTTTCATTTTTTCTGACTCAAACAATTTATCGGCTCCTCCTGTTCGCTCGATCGGCCCTGGTGCAATCGCATTTACCCGTATACCATATTTCTTTCCCCACTCGACCGCGAGCGTGCGCGTCATGGTTAAAACTCCTGACTTGGCACAAGCTGAATGAATAACACCTGCTCCTGCATTCCAGGCATATGTAGCCACAATGTTTGTAATGGCCCCTTTTGTACCTTTATCGATCCAATATTTTCCTACTGCGGAACTGCAATAAAATGTACCATTTAATACGATATTAATTACGCTGTTCCATCCGTTAATGGATAAGTCTTCAGCTGCACATATAAAATTGCCTGCAGCGTTATTAACTAAAAAATCAATTTGGCCAAATGCCTTGTCCGTTTCTTGAACCATTCGTTCCACATCTTCTGGATTGCGTACATCCATTACCACTGAAAGTACCTGTCCATCAAACGTTTTAATTTCATTTTCTGTCTCTTGTAATCGATCGGCTGACCTGCCTGTGATTACCACATGAGCACCTTGTTCTGAAAATCGCTTCGCCATGTGTTTTCCCATTCCACTTGAACCGCCAGTAACAATTACGACCTTGTTCTTCAATTTATATTCCTCCCCAAAACATAAGTGTTTTACAACTATCATTTTACTATTTTTTCTGAATAAAGTGAAACTTTTATCCATTTAACTTAAAAGCAGACTTCTCGTTGTGATGATAAAAAAAACAATGCTATAATGAAGACTTGAAAACTATAAGGAATAGGTTGATTTTGCATGAAAAAGACGTATACAAGACGATCTTTTTTGAAAGGACTAGCGTCTATTTCGTTAGGGTCTTTGCTCACCACGTCTTTTGGGTATACATATGCCAAATATATTGAGCCTAGACGTCTGCAAATTGTTCGTCATACAATTACTTCTAAAAACATTCCGAAAAGCTTTGACGGAATAAAAATTTTACAATTTAGTGATATTCATCTTGGACTCTCTTATGATTTATTACAACTGGAACAGCTTATGGTGACCATAAATAATTTGAAGCCTACTATTATATTATTTACCGGAGATTTAATGGATGTACCTAATGAATACCCGCATCCAGAAAGAATTCCCCCGATTTTACAGAGGCTTCAGGCCCCTCTTGGAAAATATGCCATATATGGTAATCATGATCACGGGGGATATGGAACAAATATCTACAAACAAGCCATTGAAGACGCAGGATTTAGACTTTTAGTAAATGAAGTTGACACGGTTTCCATGCCCGATAAAAGCTACATTCATATTTGTGGACTCGATGATATTATGCTTGGGAACCCACAATATGAAGGAACGCTAGGGCAATTACAGCCGGATATCTTTTCTATTGCTATGATTCATGAACCTGACGTTGCTGTCAAAGCAGCTCCTTTTCCAGTAGATCTTCAGCTCTCCGGCCATAGTCATGGAGGCCAAATTCAAATTCCTTTTTACGGTCCTTTGATTACACCGCCCTTTGGGACGGTTTACCCCGAAGGAATGTACGAAGTTGGAGATTCTAAAATGAAGCTTTATGTGAATAGAGGCTTAGGAACCACTCGCATTCCTTTTCGTTTTTTAGCTACGCCTGAAATTACGCTTTTCACCTTGCAATCAACATAAAAACGCCCTGTAAGGGCGTTTTTATGTTTTTTGTCTTTTTTTAGCTGATCATGACCGCCTAATTCTAGTCTTAAAGAAATAAACCAGGCTCAAAAGCTTCCGTTCAGCCATACACTACAAAGACAACTGACAAGGAGGTTAAATTATGTACTATCAATATCCCTATACAGGATATCGTAATATTCCAAATGGTGACGAGCGCTTTTTTGGATTTCCTTTTGTTGCTGGCTTAGCTGGTGGGCTGCTTGGCGGACTAGCTGTTGGCGGTTTTGGAGGCAGACCTGGGTGCTGTCCACCACCTTATCCTTATCCAGTTCCGTTTTACGGCGGTGGATTTCCTGGAGGAGGCTACCCTGGTGCCGGCTATGGAGGCGGTGCTCCTGTTTATAACACATACTACGGACCTGGATACGGTCCTGTTGGTCCCATTCCTAGATAATAACATGACTAAAAAGCCGAGTCTTCGGCTTTTTTTATGTTATTCTTGATCGCCGCAAAGAGCATATTGACAAAAGATCTCTTGACTGTTAATAGAGAGCTCATGTTCTTTTTTTATGACGTAATGATAATTCCCTTCTTGGTCTTGTTCTCGTGCTTTTACATTATCAGCAAGCATAACTTCAAGCCACTTCCACACCCTTTTTTTCAAATGTGTATCCAAGATAGGAAATAAAATTTCTACTCGTTTCACCATGTTTCTTGTCATCATATCTGCAGATGAAAAGAAAAACTTTTCCTGTTTATTATGATGAAAATAATAGATTCGGCTATGCTCTAAAAATCGTCCGACAATGCTTCTTACTCTTATATTCTCACTAACGCCTTGAATTTGAGGGCGCAAGCAGCACGCTCCTCTAACAATGAGTTCGATTGTCACACCAGCTATAGAAGCTTCATATAGCTTCATAATTAAAACCTTATCCGTCAATGAATTCATTTTCCCAATGATTCTTCCATTTCCATACCTTCTGTGATAATGGATTTCCTGATCAATGAGATGCAAAAAATCGTTTCTTATATCAAATGGTGCAACGGATAAATGATGATATACTGGTTTTTGCGTATAGCCACTTAAGTAATTAAAAAAATTGGCCGCATCTATCCCGATGTTTAGGTTGACAGTAAAAAGACTTATATCCGTATAGATCTTTGCCGTCGCATCGTTGTAATTCCCAGTACCAAGATGAACAAATCGTTTAATATGCTCTCCTTCTCTTCTCACCACGAGCGTAATTTTACCATGCGTTTTTAAATGAGTCATTCCATATATCACGTGGCACCCTGCCCGCTCTAGCTCTTTAGCCCATTGCACATTATTCTCTTCATCAAACCTCGCTTTTAGTTCAACTAGTACCGTCACTTGCTTACCTTTTGCAGCCGCTCGTTTTAATGCTTTAATAACGGGAGAATCTCCGCTTACCCTGTATAACGTTTGCTTAATAGCAAGCACATTTTCATCGTCTGCTGCACGGTTAACAAAATCAAGTACCGGCTTAAATGATTCATAAGGATGGTGAAGCAAAATATCTCTTTGCATTATTTGGTCGAAAACATTTTGATCGGGATGTAACTCTGTTGTAAGCTGAGGAATAAAGGCTTTTTCAGCCAACTCTTCATGCGTAGATTTAAGTAATCTATAAAACGAAAATAAACTGGTTAAATCCAGCTGTCCTTCGATCTCATACACATCTTCATCGTCAATTTCAAGTACTGACTTTAAATACGCTAGTACACCCTGATCATATGGATTCTTAATCTCAAGCCGAACAGCCGCTCCCCATTTTCGCTTCTGTAACTCTTCTTCAATTTCTTTTAGTAAATCCTGAGCGTCTTCTTCGTGAATAGTCATATCTGCGTTGCGGGTAATTCGAAATTGAGAAACGGAAGAAACGCAGTATCCCTTAAACAACTTTTTAATAAAATAGACAATTACATCCTCTAGCAATACAAATAGACGGGTAGAATCTGACGTGGCTATTTCAATGTAGCGCGTTAGCATCGAAGGTACTTGAACGATAGCTAATTTTCCTTTTACCTCGGCAATTTGCTTCTCATCATTTAAATTTTCTGAAAGGACGACTGCTAAGTTCAAGCTTTTATTCATCAACATAGGAAACGGGCGGTAGGCATCAATGGCTATAGGAGTTAAGACGGGAAAGATTTGCTCGTCAAAATACTGTTCAAGCTTATCTAGATTTAATTTCTCCAGCTTTTCAACCGTAATGATTTCCACGCCGTATTTCTGTAATTCGGGAAGAAGTGTGTGAATATACGTATCATACTGCTGCTTGACTAGATCGTGGTTTTGTTTGGAGATAGAAAATAGCTGCTGTTTAGGAGTTAAGCCTGCTTTGTTCTCAGGTTTGCTAAATCCAGCTTTCACTTGATCTTTTAATCCGGCTACCCGAATCATAAAAAACTCATCCAGATTTGAACTGAAAATTCCTAGAAATTTAAACCGCTCAAGCAAAGGGTTTTTCTTATCTACTGCTTCTTCCAGCACCCGCTTATTAAAAGCCAGCCAGCTCAATTCACGATTATTGTAATAAGCTGAATCAGCCACTTGTATGGTTTGCTTATAAGTGCGATTACTTTCTAACATTAGCCTCACCTTCCAGGATAATGGATTTAATCTAGTTAGCTATACTGAATATTCTAACCGATTCAGCGTTATTCTAAAGCTTAGTAAATTCAAGAACAATATTTTTTTTCACTACTTTTTCTAGATGCTTTTTCTGTTTTTCAGCCTGATATTGTTCAGGACGAAAGGTTTTTGTACATAATAGTTTAATCGTAACTGTGTTTTCATCGCTTTTCATGTCAATATGTTGAACAACATTTCGCTTTGTTGCATGTAAACCGTCAGCTATTTTTAAAACCGCACCGAGCAGCTGGACTTTTTTTTGTTCTTCTTTTGTTAACCACTTTTTAAAAGGAGCAACATATTGCCTAAAAGAAGACTTCCCTTTATATGAAGAAACAAGTGCGAGCTTTAAACGTTCTATATGTGAAATACCATCAATTGTACGATTAGCAAGCACATAAAACGTATGCTGGCTGCTTGATTCCGCATCAATATACTTTCCTATATCATACACTTGCGCAGCTCTTATAAGAAGCGCTAAGTCATCCTCTTTTAAATCAACCGGCCCCTGCTCCCTAAAATGCTGAAACATCATAATAGCTGTGCGCGTAAGCTGTTTGACGTAATCTTTACTTACTTCAAACTCTTCCATTATTTCTTGAAAACTTTGCTGTATGACATCGGGGTACATTGGCTGGATATTAGCATCAGACGCTTCCTTAAATAACACCCCTTCTCTTAAGCCTTTGCGGCTTAAGATGAAGCGAGTCGCGTTCACTGTTTCATATAATGATTGAAATACTTCAATCGCTGGCAAAATTGTATCCGCACGATCTTTTGACAAGCGGTCTAGCTTTTGAAGATTGTGATAAGACAATAAGCCTATAGCAGATTTCACATGCAATATATCAGCTAAATTCATTTCATATTGATGCAGACCGGCGAGAGGATAGTGGATAAAACCTTGATGCACTTGCACCATACTTCTTGCACTTCCTCCAATTGCTACAATCGGAACTTGGCGATTTAAAAGCCACGGGACAGTATGGAAATGCCGGATTACAAAATTGCGGATTTTCATTTTTTCTTCTGCAGTGGGGATATTGCCTTTGACGAACTGCAGACGCAGAGATAAGGCACCGAACGGAAAGCTGTGGCACTCCACTAACTCTCGATTGCGAAAATACGTAACTTCCGTACTTCCCCCTCCAATGTCAATTGTAATGGCTTCTTCGATCGAAGTGGAATGAATAACGGCAACAAAGCCGTAGTACGCTTCTTCATATTCAGACAATAGTTGAATAGAAAAGTCGGTTTCTTTTTTTACAAGCGCTAGAACTTCTTTTGCATTAGCCGCTTGACGGATCGTAGCTGTGGCCACACAGGTAACGTGCGGGAGCTGCTGATGCTTGGTAATAACTCCAAACGTTTTAAGCGTATCAAGCAAGGTATATATTCCTTTAGCTGTTAACACTCCTTCTTTACTTAAATAATTTCGAAGCCGTGCAGCTACTTTCACGTTTTCAATTTGCTTAAACCCTCTGCCTTTTTTGTATTCATAAATAACAAGGCGTATCGTATTTGAACCTATATCAATCAGTCCATGCTTATAAGTCAATGTAATTTCAACACCTTTTTCAAAATAACTTTATGCTCACAAAGGTCACTTTTACTTTTTTCAATCGTATACTGTTACAATATAGTCATACATCAAAGGAGCGAAGCTAATGATATATATAGTAAAGCACGGTGAAACCTGGCAAAGCGTTTCAGGTGACTACCGGATTCCGGTTGAAGACCTGTGGATGGCTAATCCTTTTGTAA
Source organism: Priestia sp. SRI_019 (assembly GCF_057586255.1). Taxonomy (NCBI): domain Bacteria; kingdom Bacillati; phylum Bacillota; class Bacilli; order Caryophanales; family Bacillaceae; genus Priestia; species Priestia sp. SRI_019. Next base: position 1,388,330 of record NZ_JBYCZN010000002.1, read on the forward strand.
GCCATAGCACGCTGAAGCCTGGGCAAGTAATCATCATTCCAAACCTCCCTGATAAAGAGCTCATTCCTTACACAATCCACGTGTTTATTGCTGAAAAACAGCTTGAATTACGAAAAAATAATATCGTACAAAAAGTCTATCCCATTGCAGCAGGAAAAATGCTGAGCGCAACACCTACTGGAGACTTTGTTATCGTTAACCGGGAGCCAAACCCCGGGGGGCCTTTTGGCACTATGTGGCTAAGCTTGTCTAAAAAGTCATATGGCATTCACGGAACAAATGATCCAAGTTCTATTGGAAAAGCCGTATCCAAAGGGTGCATTCGCATGTATAATGCCCAAGTAAATGAGCTAGCTCAAATTGTGCCAAATGGTACTGGTGTTTATATTCGCCCTTCTCGACGAATGGCTCAATAGTTCAGGATTTACTAATTAATGATTGTTTAACTGTGCGAGCAGCATTTTTTAAAATAGAAAGTATAGCGTGCTGTTCCACTTTACTTGTATAAGGAAGCGTAACAAAACAAACCCTATACATAGGAAATTTCATTAATTACCAAAATACTTCTTCGTGTAATTATTTTCAAATGGGACAAGACACGCTATAATGAACGTATCAGCTTTCAGCTTATAGGTTGAACAGCTGATATGATAGAAAGGGAGTGAACGTATGTCTCAAGCAAATGGACAAGGCTCTTTGACCCCGTCTGTATCTGAGATTGCACAAGCTATTTTCACTGTAAATCGTCACGCAAAAGCTGCTCCTGATCCTAAGCAGTTATATACGTTAAAGAAAATTGCATTAGATCAACTAATTTTAGAAGGAAAAGCAAAAAAAGAAGGACTTCACTTTTCGCCAAACCCTGGTAAAAGTCAACAAAAATCAGATGTACTTGTATCAGTTGGAGACTACTTTTTCCATATGCCTCCAAAGAAAGAAGACTTCAAAGAGTTATCACACCTCGGCCATTTAAACCATCAGTATCGAAATCCCAAAACGACTATGTCATTATCTTATGCAAAGCGCTTATTATCTAAATATACGGGTCATCTCATACAGCCGGCCAAAAGCCCTGTTTCGACTCCAAGAAAACGGCAAGCACCTGTGTTTAAACCGCTGGGTAAAAGTTATTTTTAAAAAAAAGTGCCTGAAGTGGAGCAATCTGCGTTCAGGCACTTTTTTGTGATTCTACAAAATATAGAGATCGATCAACTCAACAAGCTCTCCGATTTCTGGCTTACTTACTTGTCCTTCCGCTCCTACCATCTTTCCTTTGTGACGTAAATCTTCTGTGATAAGAGAAGAGAAGATAATGACTGGAAGTATAGAAAGCTGAGGATTTTCTTTCACTTTTTTAGTTAAATGATGCCCATCCATTTGCGGCATTTCTATGTCTGTAATAAGCAGCTGGACTTGATCACTGATTTCCATTCCTTCATCGATCACCGAGCTTAGATAGTGCCATGCTTCCTCACCGTTCTCAAAAAATTCCGTGTTCTCATAACCCGCTTGTGCAAGAGTATCTTCAATCATTCGGCGCAGCAGCGGCGAGTCTTCAGCCACGACAATCTTTTTATTAGAGCGTTCCCTAGCCCCTAGCTTTTTTATTTTCGACTGATTAATACCCGCATCAGGGTTCACGTCAGAAATCAACTTTTCAAAGTCTAACAGCAGAATCATTTGACCGTTTAATTTCACCACTCCAGTAATCTGCGTTTCCAAACCTTGATACAAATCCGAAGGCTTCTCAATTTCTTTCCAAGAAATACGGTGAATTTGCGTCACTGCATGGGTATGAAAGACAATTTTTTGCTGATTGAACTCTGTAACAATTAACTTATCTTTTTCCGGCGTATTTGAAGGTTCCATTTTCAACGCTTTTGCTATGTCAACGACAGGAAGTACTTCCCCTCTTAGTTCTATAATACCTTCTATGTAAGAATGCGCATTTGGAACAGGTGTAATAGATACGGGATTAATAATCTCTCTAACTTTTACTACATTGATGCCAAACCAAACATTTCCTATCTCAAATTCGACAATTTCCAGTTCGTTTGTACCACTTTCCAACAGTATTCCTTTATCTCGATTCATATCACTTACTCCTCTCATCTCACCTGCTTATCTAATAGTCCATATTTCCTATTATAGTGACCGCCTCTTATATCCGTAAAGAAAAATTTTCTTATTTTGTTATCCTTTTTCCCTAAAACATATACATAAAATATTGTTTTACGAATTAACAGAATATTATATACTATATAAAAACATGAGCGTTGATCCCTTTCGTCTTATCCTCTGCTCAGTTTTTTAATTGCTCTGCTTTACTTCTCTATACTAGCTTATGAACTTGAGTCAAACGACTACTCCTATTCAAACGAGGTGTAATTTATGAACAGAGGATTACAAAAAGAAGAAACAAAAAAACGCATCCAAAAAGCAGCTATCTCTTTATTCCAACAGCAGGGATATCAAAAAACGACTGTGTCTCAAATTACCCATGAAGCGGGTGTAGCAAAGGGAACATTTTTTAATTACTTTAAAACAAAAGAAGAAGTTCTTCACTACCTTGGAATTAATTTTACAAACCGTATCTCCTATAAATTAGAACAGCTCCTCCAAACCGAAGAATCAACTGCTGCCATTGTTAAACAACTGTTTTTATTACTAGCACAATCAAACGAAGAAGCGAACCCTCACCTAATCCGTTCTTGGTTTCATATTGCTATTACCAACAGTTCCTTTCAACAATCTGAAATTCTTCAAATTGAAAAAATGCGCGCTCATTTTACAAAAGTTTTTCAAACAGGACAAGACCGAGGCGAACTTATAGTCGATATCCCTGCCGAAGAAATGGCTTCTATTGCTATACTTAATTTTTTTGGCACACTTCTCTACTGGTGTACCAACCAACCCGACTCTACTGCCCTTCAAGAAAGAATAGACAAGTCGGTTACTCTTCTATTTAGAGGGTTTCTTATTCATTCCTAAAAGCCTGTTCACAAATTTTCAACAAGAAATCGAAGATAGCTGTGGACTCTACAGCCAAAACGGTTTATACTACACAAAGTGAATGAATAATCTTAAAAGAAGGTGTTCGTAATATGAAAGGCTCCGTCATTCTTTTTAATGACGATAATGAAATGACCATTATTGAAAACGTAGAAGAAGCTGTATATCAAGATATTAAAGAACAAGAAGGCTCTGATCACTGCGTTGTAACATTGGACGATCATGAAGTTGATTTTGGCTACGTTTCCCCCGTTTATTGGCGTGAAGGCCAAATACACACTGACTAATATACAAGACCTGCATATATATGCAGGTCTTTTTATGCGCTTATTTTTTTGAATCTAGAATTGAACGTAAAGCAAGGAACCTCTGATTTCCTAACACATACCTTAGCACATTCGCAGCTAAAAACAGGGTTAACAACTATATAGAAAGGGTACATTTCAAGTAATAGAAGCTGCGTTTTATTTTAAAAAAGGAGGTTTATGTTATGAGTTCTTATCGAAAAAATATGAATCACTATCCTCACTCATCTCAGTACACACCTTACCAACACTATTACGCGAAAGAAGCTGATCGTATTTTAACGGCTATGAGTACAAACTTTAATAAACAGCATTTGAAATCTCTTATCGACGATGCGTTAGATAACAGAGACGAAGAACAATTTTATGAACTAACAACTGCTTATAATAAGCTATATAACACCTAACTTAAAACCACTATTTGCAAAATGCGCAAATAGTGGTTTTTTACCTATTTTCATTGTGATAAAATGAGTTGAAAATACGCGGAAGGATTTGAAACCATGGAGCATTTAATCAATAAACGTGTCAAAGAAATTGAACTATCAGGAATACGTACATTTTATAATATGGTCTCACAATACCAAGATGTTTTATCCCTCACAATTGGACAACCTGACTTCTTAACACCACAGCATGTAAAAGAAGCGGCAAAATCTGCAATTGATGATAACCAAACTTCTTATACCCACAATGCTGGAACAATAGAACTGCGCGAGGCAGCAGCTCAATTTGTCAAAGAAAAATATGACTTGCACTATAACCCAGCTGATGAAGTGATTGTGACCATTGGAGCTAGCCAAGCAATTGATATTGCTCTTCGCACCATTTTAGAAGAAGATTCCGAAGTTATTTTACCTGGACCTGTTTACCCAGGATACGAACCGCTTATCCGGTTAAACGGCGCTAAACCTGTACATATTGATACAACCGAAACAGGATTTCGACTAACAGCGGATTTAATCCAACAACATTTGACGTCTAAAACAAGATGCGTCATCTTACCTTATCCGTCTAATCCTACAGGCGTGACGTTGTCACAGCAAGAATTAGAAGAAATTGCTGCTCTTTTAAGCGATAAAAATATTTTTGTACTATCTGATGAAATATACAGCGAGCTCGTTTTTGATAAAAAACATCAGTCCATTGCCTCCATTTCCTCTATGAGAGAGAAAACAATTGTTATTAACGGAGTATCAAAGTCTCATTCCATGACGGGCTGGCGAATTGGCCTTTTATTTGCTCCTTCTTATTTAGCCAAACATATTTTAAAAGTTCATCAATACAACGTGAGCTGTGCTTCTTCTGTCTCTCAAGCAGCTGCACTCGAAGCACTGACAGCAGGTAAAAACGATGCGGTGGATATGAAAAAAGAATACGAACAAAGGCTGAATTATGTGTATGATCGATTAGTAAACATGGGATTTGACGTAGAAAAGCCGACTGGTGCTTTTTATATCTTCCCTTCTATTCAGAACTTCCACAGCAATTCATTTGATTTTGCCCTGGAGTTAGTAAAAGAAGCAGGTGTTGCACTAGTACCCGGCAGCGCTTTTTCTTCCCACGGTGAAGGATATGTACGCCTGTCGTATGCGTATTCCATGAACACACTGCGTGAAGCCTGTGATCGAATTGAAGCTTATCTTACATCTCGTCAATCACGCTAAGCCGATGGTAAGAAGTGTATGCATTTTTTTCTGAGTGATAGCACATAAGAGCGGGTATACTAGAAGCATATAAATTGACTTCAATAGTGTATCATTATAAAATGTGCATCGATTCACTAAAGAAATACATACTTTTAACGGAGGTTTTTATTATGACAAAAGATTTTTTTGATGTGGTAAATGAACGTACATCGATTCGAGAATATGACTCTTCAGCTAAATTAAGCAAAGAAGAATTAACGGAACTTTTAGAAGCAACAGTGAAGTCACCATCAGCTTGGAACTTACAGCACTGGCATTTCGTTGTTATTACAGACCAAGATGCGAAAGAACGTCTACTTCCAATTGCTTATAACCAAAAACAAATTACAGAAGCAGGCGCTGTAGTAGCTGTCTTAGGTGATTTAGAAGCCAATAAAAATGTAGATGACGTGTACAACCCACTAGTCGAAGCAGGTCACATGACAGAAGACGTTAAAAACATTTTGTCAGGACAAATTAACGGCGCTTATAAAAATGGTGCTTTTGCCCGCGATGCCGCGTTTACGAATGCTTCTCTTGCATCTATGACATTCATGCTTGCAGCAAAAGCAAAAGGATATGACACATGTTCAATGGGCGGATTTAACGCACAAAAATTTGTAGAAGAGTTTAAAATTGAGGATCGATACATTCCAGTTATGCTTATTTCAGTTGGAAAAGCAGCTAAAGAAGCACATGCTAGCGATCGTTTACCATTAGATCAAGTTACAACTTGGATTTAACAAAAAACCCTGCAGCTGCAGGGTTTTTCTATGTAACTAAATGGATTTAACCATGCCTCCGTCGATTAGAAATGACTGGCCCGTCATATATGAATTCGCTCCTGAGACAAAGAAAGCAACGGCTTTAGCAAACTCTTCAGGCTGACCGTAGCGCTTAAGAGGAATTTGGTTTCTCATCTCTTCTTCAATTTCTGAAACGCCTACTCCCAATTTTTCAGCACGAATGGTATCTAGCTCTTTCACTCGGTCTGTTGCAATTCTTCCTGGCGCAACCGTGTTGATTAAGATACCGTCCTCTGCCAACTCTGAAGCAAGGGTTTTGGTGAGCCCTACAATTCCTGTACGGAATGTATTGGATAGAATCAGCCCAGGGATTGGCTCTTTAATGGAAGAAGAAGCAATATTGACAATACGTCCTCCGCCCTTTTTCATAACGGGCACTACCTCACGGATAATACGAATATAGCTGAGGAGATTTAACTCAAATGCATGCTTCCAATCATCATCTGTTAACGAAAGGAAGTTCCCAGCTTTAGGACCTCCTGTATTATTAATTAAAATATCAATGGTTCCAAACTTATCTACTGTATATTGAATAACATCTTGAATGTCTTGAGTTTTCGTGACATCTGCCGTTTTATGTAACACTTGTCCGCTTCCAAGATATGAAATCTCTTCTGCTACTTGAATTAGTTTCTCTTCTGAGCGACTTGCAATCATAACGTTTGCGCCTTCTTCAGCAAGTCTGGCAGCAATCGCTTTACCAAGCCCTTGGCTGGCCGCAAATACAAGCGCTGTTTTTCCTTTTAATTCAACATCCATTTCTTTCACCTCGTCTAATAGTTCGAATCTTTTTAACTTTATCACGTTCTCGTCAAATTCTTCAATAAATATGAAATAGTTTCTTTTTTCCATATGGTATACTTAATTATCTGAAAATTTTTTCTAAAGGAGGCAAAAAAGCAGTGTATAAAAAGCAATGCTTTGTCTTTCATCAAAATAAGCCTGTAACATGTACATTACGATCATATACATCAAGCGACTTCGATGAGTTGATTCGGATTCAAGAAGAAAGTTTTCCCCCTCCTTTCCCTTCTGAATTATTATGGAGCAAAGATCAGTTAAATAACCATGTTTCCCTTTTTCCCGATGGAGCGCTATGCGTGGAGATAGACGGAACAATATGCGGATCTATCACAAGCACGATTGTTTCAGTGGAAGGAAATGCGGCTCACACATGGGATGAAGTAACAGGAAGCGGATATATTCATACGCACGACCCTTCTGGTAATACGCTTTATGTAGTGGACGTATGCGTCACTCCTTCGCATCGATCGATGGGGCTTGGGAAGCTTCTTTTGCAGTCTTTATATGAAGTCGTGATTCACTACAAGTTAGAAAGGCTGCTCGGCGGATGCCGCATCCCTGGATACGCATCAGTGTCTTCCTTATACACGCCCGTTGAATACATGAACCTTGTATCAGCCGGAACTCTCTACGACCCGGTTATGACCTTTTTAATGCGCTGTGGCAGAACGCCTATTGGTCTCGCAGCAAACTATATTGAAGATGAAGATTCACACAACTACGCCGTACTAATGGAATGGAAAAATCCATTTTATACGGCTATTCAAAAAGAGGCTGGGACAAAGGTATTTTAGCCCAAGTAAAAAACGAACCATTAATCAACATGTTTGATTAGTGGTTCGTTTTTTTGTGATGGTGAATATAGTTTTATCTGTTTCGTTCCTTCTAGCAGTTGATTGGGTTCATTTCGTTATGTCTCAACCTCTTTTTAGATTATTGAACTTCTTCAATGCTCCACTCTAGTTCTTTATGAGTGAGAACAAGATGCGCCTGCAATTTACTCATCTCTTTGTGCTCAAACCGATCGTTATACATTTCATTCATATCGTCAAAATCACCGATTGTATACAAAGGAATTTTAATATCTTTACGGGATTGAACCATATGTTCGAAATCAATAAACAAACCGTCATTCGTTAAAGTAAGAAGCGTATTTGCTAACACGAGCGGCAATATTGGATACTCTAACTTCTTCCTTCTAAATACAAATCTTTTTTGCTTAATTTCTGACATTTTTAACGGAATGATTCGGCTTAAAATATGCTTCATATCATATACATCTCGAAAATAGATTTTGTTATAAAATCCATCATCATGAGCTAAATAAACAAATTGATTACCGAGTTTATTATTAAATGGTGAATTGAGCGGTTTTTTTAAATGACCTAAATACAGCAGCGCTGCAATATCTTGAGGTTCTAACAAATCCAACGAAGATATATCCTCAAAATCAATCCAACAAAAGTCACCATAATTATAAACATCATCTTCTGCTAAAAGATGAATTTGTTCTTCTTCTACGTAGTCCATATGGGTTTGGTAGTGGTAATCACTGTCTTCAAAACCATGCTTTAACAATAATATATTTGCAAGCGGCGTAGGAAGGGAATGATAAAACTCTTTAAATTCAATTCCATATGTAATAAAGCATTTTTTATTTACATGGCCATTAATATAAACGATATCTCTTATTTCATCTGCTTTACTCAACCGTTCTAACCACCTTATTGATTGATTCTGTGATCGATATGTAACCGTTCTACTGATTTATATATTATACTTCTAAAATAAACAATGTGTAAATATATATTGTTGGCAATTTCTTTTGTATTCACTGCCTCTTCTACTGATCATTTTATTTGATAGAAAAGAAAGGTATAGAGCTGATTGTGAATGTGGTAGAATGTGTGTATCTTATTAATTAGCATGTATAAACACGGAGGTATACAAAATGGATGTCCGCCATTTGCATTATTTAACAGAAGTGGCTAAACATAAAAATTTCACAAGAGCTTCTGAAGCCCTGCATATTTCTCAACCTTCTCTCAGTAAAATGGTTAAATCATTAGAAGAAGAGCTCGGCACCCCTTTGTTTGATCGCGCTGGCAAACAAGTTCAGCTTACCGATGCAGGAATAATCGTGTACGAGCAAGCTGAAAGCATTTTATCTTCTCTCCGAGATTTATCGGATTCCCTCTATGATTTAATGCATTTAAAAAGAGGAACCATCAAAATAGGTATTCCCCCTATTATTGGTACATTGTTTTTTCCTACTATCATTAAAGCATTTCGAGAGCAATACCCTGAGATTCATATTCAATTAGTGGAATATGGAGCTAAAAGAATGCAAAAATTTGTGGAACAAGGAGAAGTGGATGTGGGCGTAGTTTTACTTCCAGTTGATGAAAACATGTTTTTTACGACTCCTTTAGCTCGAGAAACACTGCAGCTTGTTGTGCATAAATCTCATCCGTTGGCTCAGCATTCTACGATTTCATTAAAAGAGTTAAAAGACGAAACGCTTATTTCCTTTCATGAAGACTTCACCATGCATGAAATGGTCTATAACGAATGTTTAAAAAATGGATTTACACCTAATATTGCTTTTAAAAGCTCTCAGTGGGACTTCATTGGAGAGCTGGTAGCTGCTAATCTCGGCATTGCTCTTTTCCCTTATTCATTATGTGAAAAGCTTGATTTGGAGCATATGAAAGTAATTAATCTCGAGAATGCTATTCCATGGGAAATTGCTTTAATCGTTAAAAAAGATCGCTATATCTCTTATGCTACACAGGCTTTTATTGATTATATTAAAAGTACAGTTTAACAAAGCTGAGACAAAAGTAGTTTAATTAAAAATTCGAATGAGTTTGATTCTTGATAGAAAATCAAACTCGTTCGGATTTTTTTCATGGCGGTGTAACAAGTCATTCATACTAAATCATTTATCCTATTGGTTCGTTTTGAGATGGAATTAATTTAGGCATGTCTCCATCTCTTTTTTTGATTGCCTTTTATTAAATAATTGCACCTTATATTTCACAAACTCTTTTTTGAAAAGGTTACCAACGCATTTGTAAAGAGATTTCTTTCAACTATAACTAAAAAGAATAGTTATCATAGTTATTATATATTTCATATTATAGTCGTTTTTTTGTAAGATAAGTATGTAGCATTCATTTACTTAAGTTGTATCCCCATTTGCAAAATCCAAATAGTTTCTCTTTTCCCATGATGGAGTCGTCTTTTCAGCATAGACGACTCCATTATTGTCTCAACAAACTAGGAATGAATGAATAAAAACATAAATAAAGGAGGCTAATCATGAAATTGATTATGGTGATTTTACAGATTTTATTACTAACGGCTCTGTTTTTAATAGGAGAAAGTATTTCACAGTGGTTTGACCTCCCAGTGCCAGGTAGTATCATCGGATTTTTCTTACTGTTTTTCTTACTGTACTTTAAAGTAATTAAATTAAGCTGGGTTGAACAAGGTGGAACACTGTTAGTGGGAGAACTATTATTATTTTTCATACCAGCCGTCGTTGGACTCATCAATTATGGAGATGTATTGATGCATTTTGGAATCCAGATTGTGATTATTATCACAATCAGTACAATTATTGTGATGTCTATAACGGGAATCATTGCAGAACATATTTCAAGAAGAAAGGAAGGTTCGCTAAAATGACATTACTCACATGGATTGCTCTTCCGCTTACACTGCTCGTTTATGTCGGCACAAAAGTGCTCTATAAAAAATATAAGTCTATGCTAGTTTCCCCTATTTTACTAGCCCCCATTCTTTTAATTGGCATCTTATTAGTAACGAATGGCTCTTATGATCATTATAAGCAAGGTGCCAGTGCTATTAGCTTTATGCTAGGACCAGCAACCGTTGCTTTTGCTGTTCCTATGTTTAAGTATTTTGATTTACTCAAAAAACATCGTGTTGAAATCAGCTTAAGCGTAGGGCTCGGCACGTTTGCTGCCATGATATCTTCCATGCTGTTAGCATTAGTGTTTCATTTACAATCAACGCTGGTTCATAGCTTGATTCCAAGATCGGTTACGATTCCTATTGCCGTGAATGTATCTCAGACGCTAGGAGGAGATCCAAATATCACCATTATGTTTGTGATTATAACCGGTGTAGTAGGATGTATGGTCGCTCCAAAACTGATTAAGCTCCTCGCACTGCACTCTTCTTTGGCAAGAGGTCTTCTTTTAGGAGTAGCTTCTCATGGGACAGGTACAGCAAGAGCTTTTGAATTTGGAAAAATTGAAGGTACTTTTTCTAGCCTTGGCATGATCGTAGCAGCACTTCTTACAATGCTGTTTGCGAATATGCTTCTGCCTACTATTTTCGCTTAAAAGATAAAAAAGGTGTGATCATATATGATCACACCTTTTTATTATCCAATATGAAAAGTTGATTTTACGAACTCAATAACTTCTTCCGTAGAAGACATTGATAGAATTGTATCTAAATGAGGTTCGATATCAGCTTTTGATAATTGACGGATTTGAGAACGAGCTTTCAGAATAGATGTTGCACTCATTGAGAATTCATCTAAGCCTAAACCTAAAAGAATTGGGATTGCAATCTCATCTCCTGCCATCTCTCCGCACATGCCTACCCATTTACCTTCTTTGTGAGCCGCTTTGATTACCATATTCACCAAGCGAAGAATCGCTGGGTTATACGGTTGATATAAATAAGACACGCGCTCATTCATGCGGTCAGCTGCAAGCGTGTATTGAATTAAATCGTTTGTTCCGATAGAGAAGAAATCTACTTCTTTAGCAAATAAATCTGCGATTACCGCTGAGGAAGGAATCTCTACCATCATCCCTACTTCGATGTCTTCCGAAACTTGTACGCCTTCTTGTTGAAGTTTAGCTTTTTCTTCTAAAAGAATAGCTTTTGCTTGACGGAACTCATCAACAGTAGCAATCATAGGAAACATAATTTTCAGATTACCGTATACGCTTGCACGTAGAAGCGCACGAAGCTGTGTACGGAACATGTCTTGCATCTCTAGACATAAGCGAATAGCACGGAATCCTAAGAATGGGTTCATTTCTTTTGGTAGATTTAAATAAGGAAGCTCTTTGTCTCCACCAATGTCAAGAGTACGAACAACCACTGGTTTACCTTCCATACGTTCAAGAACTGTTTTATAAGAAGTAAACTGCTCTTCTTCTGTCGGAAGCTCTTCGCGGCCCATATATAAGAATTCTGTACGATAAAGGCCAACGCCTTCCCCGCCGTTTTCTAATACGCCTTTTACATCTTCTGGTGTACCAATGTTAGCTGCAAGTTCAACGTGATGATCATCAGCTGAAACCGTTTTTTCATTTACAAGCTTAGCCCACTCAGCTTTTTGTTCTGCATACTCAGCGGCTTTTTTCTCGTAAGCTTTTACTGTTTCTTCGCTTGGATCAACGATAACTTCGCCATCTAAACCATCAACAATTACTAATACGCCGTTTTGAATGTCTTCCATAACTGTTTTTGTACCTACAACAGCTGGAATCTCCATTGAACGCGCCATAATTGCTGAGTGAGAAGTACGTCCGCCAATATCTGTTGTAAATCCTTTTACGAACTTACGATTTAACTGTGCTGTATCAGACGGCGTTAAATCTTCTGCGATAATGACAACTTCTTCTGAAATTAAGCTTGGATTTGAAACGTTTACACCTAAAAGATGAGCTAATACACGTTTTGTTACGTCACGGATATCAGCAGCACGTTCTTTCATATATTCATTGTCCATTGACTCAAACATATTAATAAACATTGCCGCTACTTCATCAAGTGCATGTTCAGCGTTTACATTTTCATTTGTAATTTTATCTTTAATTGGATTAATAAGTTCAGGATCGCTTAGAACTAATAAGTGAGCTTCAAAGATTTCTGCTTTGTCATCTCCAAGTTCTTTACGAGCGTGCTCTCTAATAATTTCAAGTTCTGATTTTGACTTTTCTAGCGCAGCTTCTAGACGTGCTACTTCTGCTTCAACTTCAGTTACTGATTTTTTTTCAACGGTTAATTCTGGATTTTCTAGACGAAATGCTTTAGCAATAGCAATGCCGCTAGAAGCGGCAATGCCTTGAATTTCCTTTGTCATTATTCGCCTAATCCTTCTTTGCTCATTGTATCTTCAAGAGCAGCAAGTGCATCTGCTTCGTCAGAACCTTCTGCAGAGATAGTGATTGTAGCGCCTTTTTGAATACCTAAAGACATAACGCCCATGATTGATTTTAAGTTTACAGTTTTACCGTTGAATTCTAAGTTGATATCAGAATCAAATTTGCTTGCTGCTTGTACTAAAGTTGTTGCTGGACGTGCGTGAATTCCTGAGTCTGCTGTTACTGTAAATGTTTTTTGTGCCATGTTAAATCAATCTCCTTTTTACTTTGAAATGTTAATAATATTTGCTTCTTGTTGAGAAACTTGGCCCTGCTTTAAGATATCAATTTTTTCATCAGCTTGTAAATTCGTGAAAATGATCGGCGTAATCGTCGATGGCGCATTTTCTTTTACAAAGTCTAAATCAATTTTCAATAGAGGCTGTCCTTTTTTCACTTCATCGCCTTGGGCAACTAAAGCTTCAAAACCTTCGCCTTTTAAATTAACTGTATCAATACCAACGTGAATTAAAATTTCACGTCCAGTCGTTGATTCAATACCTAAAGCATGTTTCGTCGGGAATAAGTTTACTATTTTTCCGTCCACTGGCGCAACTACTGTGCCTGTTTTCGGAATAATTGCAAAACCGTCACCCATTAATTTTTGTGAAAATACCTGATCTGGTACTTCCGATAAAGGTACCAATTCTCCCTCAATCGGTGAAACAATATCATTACCATTATCGCTTCCTACTTCAGATGTTGCAACAGGTTTTTCAATTGTTTTTGTCTCTTCTTTTGTGACAACCGGCGTTTTGCCATTCATAATGTCTTGAATTTGACCTTTTAACGTGTCAGATTTCGGACCGAAAATAGCTTGAATATTGTTACCAACTTCAAGAACACCAGCTGCTCCAAGTTTTTTCAAGCGGTCTTTATCAACGTGACCCACATCATCTACTGAAACACGTAAACGCGTAATACAAGCATCTAAATGTGTAATATTTTCTCTACCGCCAAGTGCAGCTAAAACATTTGTTGGAAGCTCTGCTGCTTCTACTTTCTCATCATCTGCACCTTCTTCTTTATCTTCGCGTCCCGGTGTTTTTAAGTTAAATTTACGGATTGCAAAGCGGAAACCGAAGTAGTAGATAACTGCTAGAACTAAACCTACTGGAATAACTAGCCACCATGCTGTACGGTTTTGTAGAACCCCGAATAGAATGTAGTCAATGACTCCCCCGGAGAACGTCATACCGATTTTAACATTTAATAATTGCATAACCATAAACGACAAACCAGCAAATACTGCGTGGATTGCAAATAGTATTGGCGCTACGAATAAGAATGAGAACTCAAGCGGCTCTGTAATACCCGTTAAGAAAGATGTTAAAGCAGCTGAACCCATAATACCAGCTACATATTTTTTGTTTTCAGGACGAGCTTCGTGATAAATTGCAAGAGCTGCTGCTGGTAATCCGAACATCATGAACGGGAATTTACCAACTTGGAATGTTCCTGCTGTTAAAGGCACGCCATCTTTTAATTGTGCAAAGAAAATACGTTGATCCCCGTGAACCACATTACCTGCTTTATCTACATATTGCCCAAATTCAAACCAGAAAGGTGAATAGAAAATATGATGTAGCCCAAATGGAATTAATGAACGTTCAATTAACCCAAAGATAAATGCTGATAAGGTTAAGTTTGAATCAATCATATTTGTTGAGAAAGTGTTCAGACCACTTTGAATTACTGGCCATACTACTACCATAATTAACCCTACGATAATAGCTGAAACTCCAGTTACAATTGGAACAAAACGTTTTCCAGCAAAGAAACCTAAATATGCTGGTAAATCAATATTAAAGAATCGATTATACATTGAAGCTGCAAGTACCCCGATGATAATACCACCGAATACTCCCGTTTGCAGTGTATGAATACCTAGTACACTTGCATATGCTGGGCTTTCCTTCAATAACTTGCTAAATTCTACTGCGTCTAATGTATCTAACCCTTTTACTGTACCCATTGTTACGTTCATAATTAAATAACCAACAATGGCCGCAATTCCTGCTACTCCATCACCGCCAGCTAATCCAACGGCTACCCCAACGGCAAACAATAGCGGTAAATTACCAAAAATAATGTCGCCGGCATTAGCCATTACGTGAGCAATGAGCTGGAACCAATCTGCATTTAAGGCTGGTAATAAGTCTAATAATGTTTCATTTTGAAACGCTGTACCGAAGCCTAATAAAATACCTGCTGCCGGTAAAATCGCAACCGGTAGCATAAGTGCTTTACCAACTTTTTGTAAGACGCCAAAAAGCTTTTTGAACATGGCGTTTACCCCCTTTTATATACTTAGTGTGCAACAAGCTATTTATTTGATACGTGAATCATTAACGCGCTTTCATAAAACGTTTTCTTTAACTAGAAAACTCATTACATCTCCTTGTGTCCTGAAGCCTAAGCTTTAAATGATTGCGCTTTCTTATAACAAAAAAAGGCATGAGGAAAAAGAAACGATAAATGGATACACTCATCCAATTACACATCGCTTCATTTCTCACTCATGCCTGATCGTATCAGTAACACGTATTGAAATGATTTTATAAATCCGTTTTTGTTATAAGTCGCTGCAGATGCATCGTTAAGTAAACGGCTTCTGCTTCATACACAGGTAAATGTAACGCTTGCTGCATTACTTTTATCACTTTCCAAGACACATTGTAACACAGGGGATATTCTTCTTTCAATAGCAAAGCAATTTTTTTTGGCTCTTCTATTTTTTCTCCTGTTTTTACTCGATCAATCGCAAAATGCAAATGACGAATCAATCTCATATAGTGCACAGATTCTTTGTCTACCTGCAGATGAAGCGATTCTTCAATCACATTAATAATCGTTTGAATAAGCTGCGAGTCTTGATTCACTTCAAGCAGGTTTTTTTCAGTCAGCGCACTGTGGATATGAAGCGCAATAAAACCAATCTCTCCTACTGGAAGCTGCACGCCTATTTTGCGACTAATAATTTCTACCACTTCAGACGCGATCGTATATTCCTCTGGATATAAAGCTTTTGTTTCAAGTAAAAATGGATTTTTAAGCCCCATTCCCTGCTGAAAACGTTTTATCGCAAACGCGATATGATCCGTCAATGAAATGTGTATATGCTCATTCAAAGGAATGTTAACACGCTTTTGAATGTGCGTTACAATATCATTCATCATTTCAATCACGTCTTCATCCACTTGCGCTAAAAGCTGCTTGTACTGTTCTTGCTCTTCTTCACTCTTTAACAAAAACATTTTCTCCACGGCTTTTGCATTGATTTCATCGCCTTTTTTCTTATTGAACCCTATTCCTTTCCCAATTAGCACAACTTCATCATAGGTAAGGTGTTTAGCAATTAATACATTATTATTAAGTACCTTTTCTACAAAAAAGGACTCTTTCACGAATCCTTCACTCCCCTGTTTCGGCTTTCTATTATTTGCTTTCCTATCTTACAAATAATACGCATAACCGTCAATTCATTTTTCTTTGTTTCAAATATTATTGAACTAAACTATTTGAGTTACGTATTATCTTAGTAGTTCTTCGCTGGAAACGCAACGTCTTTTTTGCTCGTCCCATAACAATTTTTCATAATAAAGTTTTGAAGCATAACGCTCAGAATGAATGCACCCGCTTGTAGAAGCGTAAAAAGAACAAGTGAAGTGGTAATAGATACCAGCAAAACCCCGTAGTGAATCAGCAAAATATCTACTATACGCAGCCCTGCTATAATCATTCCAGCTCCCACAAAAAATTCTTTAGCTACACTCCAAACGAGGAGAATCGTAACAATACAAACGTAAATCATCGTTGCATTTACGGAATCATGAGTAGCCGACGCAAACCATCCTGTATAAAACCAATTATTATGAAAATATGCTAACAGCATAAACATAATAGTAGAAGTAATGGCGAGCATTCCGAGAAAAAATGTAGCGTAATGCACAAATATCATATACCGTTCTGTTAGCCATACATACCAAATCTTTGAAATGCTAAAGCCTATAGTCATTAAAGCGCCTGTATAAACTGTTTTCCACCAGTGATGTGTATAAATATCCCAGTGTAAAAATAATTCTTCAACCCCCATAAACATAGCTGAAATAATTAAAATATAGCGAAATTTTAATTGATAAGCAGCTACCACCATAGCCATGATTGGAAAAGCAAACGCTTGAGAAGTTAAGGACCCAAACAAATTATCAAAATATTCATTGGTCATAAAATCAGGATCGTAATTGTAACTTTCAAACAACACAAATACAACATACTCTAGTACATAAGCCATTCCAATGATAAAGAAAAGCAAAACGACTAGCTTTTTATCTTTTTTACGTATGAATACCGTAAGCAAAACGGCTGTGCTGATAATAATCAATGCAAAAAAAGCAGTATAATGAGGCATAGACGTCTCCCTTTTACGACCTAATTATTACTTAGAGTAAGACGTTTTAGCCAAATTATACATAGCTAGCTTCTATTCAAAAGAGCTTGAGACATAACTACATCAATTCAATCTAAAGGCGAACAAACGGGATACATGAGATAGTATGGATCGCTTTTTACACGGCAGTTGAGTTCCGTGCAAGACTTCGCTTTCCGCAGGCGGCCGCTGAGCCTCCTCGTCGCTTACGCTTCTTCTGCGGGGTCACACTTCTTCCGCTTTTCCCGCAGGAGTCTTTGCCTTAGACTTTAATCTACAGTTAGAAGCCACCATATAAATGAAACCTACGTTCACTCTACTAATGAAAAGATCCGAACGATGAATCGTTCGGATCTTCCTTCAACTAACATACTTTTGTTTCAGCCTCTTTTAACTCTTCAGCTTATAAAAACTGGAATGGTATCTATTATCCTTCAATCATTTTTGAAAGGTTAGCCATTTCGATAGCTGATGCTGCAGCTTCCCATCCTTTATTTCCTGCTTTTGTTCCTGCACGTTCAATTGCTTGCTCAATTGTTTCAGTCGTTAATACACCAAAGATAATTGGCACGCCTGTTTGTAAGCTTTGAGATGCAACGCCTTTTGCTACTTCATTACATACAAAATCAAAGTGTGGAGTAGCTCCTCGAATAACGGTTCCTAGCGTAATCACTGCATCATATTTTTTAGATTCAGCTAATTTTTTGGCGATTAATGGGATTTCATAAGCGCCCGGCACCCAAGCCACGTCTACGTCTTCATCAGCTACGCCGTGACGTTTGAGCGCATCTTCTGCTCCACTAAGTAAACGGCCTGTAATAAATTCATTAAAACGCCCTACCACGATTCCAATTTTTAATCCTGTGCCTACTAAATTTCCTTCATATAAATGATTCATCTTTTGTTCCTCCTGCTAGTAGTAATATATAGTTATTTACATTTCTTTTCATGAATTAGCTTCACTTGTTATAACGAAAAAAAGTGTAAAATTATAAATGTAATAAATGACCTAATTTTTTAGCTTTTGTATCTAAGTATTTTTTATTGGCATCCACTGCCGGCATTTGAAGAGGCACTCGCTCGACCACTTCAAGGTCGTAGCCTTTTAGCCCGGTAATTTTACGAGGGTTATTCGTTAAAAGCTTCATTTGTTTGACTCCAAGATCTTTTAAGATTTGAGCACCGATTCCATACTCTCGTAAATCTGCCGCAAACCCGAGTTTTTCATTCGCTTCTACCGTATCGTATCCTTCTTCCTGCAGCTTATATGCTCTTAGCTTATTTAATAAGCCAATCCCTCTGCCCTCTTGACGCATATACAGCAGAATGCCGCGTCCTTCTTCTTCAATTTGCGTAAGAGCTGCGTGAAGCTGAGGACCGCAGTCGCAGCGTTCAGAACCAAACACATCTCCAGTCAAACACTCAGAGTGAACGCGAACGAGAACGGGGCTATTATGATCAATATCGCCTTTGATAAGAGCCACATGTTCTTTATTATCAAGTTTATTTGTATATCCTACAGCTTTAAACTCACCAAATGCAGTAGGTAAGCTCACTTCTACTTCACGGCTAATAAGCTGGTCATGTTTGCGGCGGTAGGCAATCAAATCTTTTATTGTGATCATTTTTAAATCAAATTGCTCTGCAATTTTTGTTAAATCCGGTACGCGTGCCATTGTTCCATCTTCATTCATAATTTCACAAATAACACCCGCAGGCTTTCCTCCTGCTAATACTGCTAAATCAACAGCAGCCTCTGTATGACCTGCACGCTGGAGAACGCCCCCGTCTTTTGCAATCAATGGGAAAATATGTCCTGGGCGTTGAAAATCACTTGCTACCGTCGCTTCATTCACAAGAGCCATAACGGTAGCAGAGCGTTCGTATGCACTGATACCTGTTGTACTTGAAATATGATCAATACTTACTGTAAATGCTGTTCCATGTACATCCGTATTGTTCGCTACCATCGGGTGAAGATTCAATTTATGTGCAATTTCTTCATTAACAGGTGTACAAATTAATCCTCTTCCATGAGTAGCCATAAAGTTAATAACCTCAGGCGTCGTTTTTTCGGCTAATGCAATAAAATCTCCTTCGTTTTCTCGATCTTCATCATCGCATACAATAACCACTTTTCCCTTTTTTAACTCTTCAATGGCTTCTTCTACTTTATGAAACATCTCTTTCACCTCACTGTTAATTTGTAAAACCATGCTGCTGCAATAAATCCTTCATGTTACCTGAACGATTCGAGGCCCCAGGGGTTGACTTATTTGTCATCATCTGATGCATATATTTAGCTAACATATCGCATTCGATATTCACTTTGTCTCCTCGCTGTTTGTCTCCAACGACCGTGTGAAGCACCGTATGAGGAATAAGAGAAATAGTAAATGATTGGTTGCTGACATCAAAAATAGTAAGACTTGTTCCGTCTACGGAAACAGATCCTTTTAACATCATAAATTCACGAAGTTCAGGATCGACTTGAATTTCATAATAAAAGGCATTTCCTTTGCGTGTTTTGCTGACAATGGTTCCAATTCCATCAACGTGTCCGCTAACGAAATGCCCTCCAAACCGGCCATTTGCAGCCATCGCCCTCTCTAAGTTAACACGTGATCCAACGGTTAGAAGCTGAAGGGTACTTGCTTTAATCGTCTCCGGCATGACATCGACCGTAAATTCATTTTGAGAGTAAGCCGTTACGGTTAAACACACGCCGTTAACTGAAATACTGTCCCCTAAGTTCACATCTTCTAACACGGTCTTCGCATCAATCGTAAGAACAATTGCTTCTGTGGCCTTTTGAATACGTTTTATTTTTCCAATTTCTTCAATGATACCTGTGAACATTTTCTTCACCTGCTTTGGCGCTATTCCAACTTCTTATACCGTTTTGAAATAGCAGCTGCTTTTTTTTCATATTTATCTTTCCCCCAACCACTGAAAATAAAAAAGCCCCTTGAACAAATGTCCAAGGGGTCGGCTGAGCTGAATCAGTTTTATCTATGCAAAATTCCGCTAATTGTATACGAAATAAACAGTTATATTTTGTGTACAAAAACAAGGGTAGCTTTAAAAAAGGCAAGCGTGTCCCTTATTAATTCAACACAAAAAAACAACTGTGCTTCCTGATCCTTCTCCCATCCAGACTTTTACTGTCGGCTCTAGATTTTAACTAGATCCACCGCTAACATACATCATATGAAAACGGGTCACGGGCTTAAAAGCATACGCTTTATCACCGCCGGTTGGGACTTACACCCGACCCCGAAGGATAATATATTCGACTGCTAGAGTCTCATTTGTTTTACATTATAGCAAAGTAAAATCGACTTGTCACATCATTTAACTTCGTTTTTTCACATCTATTCTTTAAAATCCAGCTTTTAGCTTATTTTTTCTTTTTTAATACATAGCATCCATACAAAAGCTAGTCCAATATAGCCAAATATCGGATACAAAAACTCAAGAAGCTGGGCATATCCGAATTGCCCAATAATAAAGCAAGCCAAGATAATAAACGCAAAAGCTTGTTTGTCATTCAGGGGAAGAAATGACTGAAGCTGCTTAGCGATTCCAAATACATTTCCAATCAATGTAGTAAAAATCTCCCCTAACACAACTACCGTAAATAAAACATTCACCCACGCTGAGATATTTTTAACAACGGCACTCATCGGAATATCAAGTTGAAATGAATAAGGCAAATTGGAAAGGGCAAGATGAGTAGAAACAAGCATAAACGTAAGTACACATCCTCCAATTACGGCCCCTTTTTTAATCACGCTCCTATCTTTCACGGAGCTTCCTAATGGAACCAAAACGGCCTGAGCCAAAGCTAGATTTAGGGAAATATATAAAAAGGGACTAACCGCCCACTTCCACTGCGTGACGAGCATTAAATCCGGCTTCGTTTGAATCAGTGAGAAATAGCTGATATTTGGCACAAAGATGATAAAAGCAAATGAAAGCATCATCGGCACAACAAGAGAATTAACCATTAAAATACCGTTAATTCCTCTTGCGATAAATATATAAGTTAAAACAATTGTAAAAATCATCCCAACAGGAGGCCACAGCCCGAACTGTTCTTTTCCTATTGCTCCCGTACTCGCTAGCATGACTGAAGTTACTCCAAATAAAATGACAATCATTACGCCGTTTACCGCTTTTCCAAGCACATCACCAAATAAATATGTATTAAGCTGCTGATAAGAAGAAGCCCCTATTGCGTGCGAAAGCAGCATCATTTTCGAACCTAGCCAAATAAAAAACAAGCCGCTGACCAAAATTCCAACCATTCCAAGTTCCCCGTACTGTGTAAAAAATTGAACGATTTCCTTGCCTGTTGCAAAACCGGCTCCTACAACGGTGCCTACATACGTAGCAGCAACCTGCAGCGTGAGTTTCCACCTTTTCATGCCCATCACCCTTCTACCCTTCATAGTTCACTATATGTAGAAACGGTTAAAAAAAGACGAGCCTTTTTACGTGTAAATCTACGCATATCCCGGCGCTTGTACCTTTTCGTTTATTTTTTCTTTTTTATTTTCTTTTTGTATTTCTCACAATAAACTCCTTAACCCCTAACATAATAGTCATTTTCAAACAAAATATACGGATATTTTCCCTTTAGCTTTTAAATTTTCCTCAATATTTGCTGGAAATTCACAATTTACTGTTGTATAATTTCTAAAAATCAGATAAATTATTAAATAAGTATTCTTTCTATTTAAAAAAATATGTTTCAATTATATACAATTGATTCTTATCATGAGAGGTGGAGGGACTGGCCCTTTGAAACCTCAGCAACCAGTCGTTAGAGACATGGTGCTAAATCCAGCAAGCAATTTATTGCTTGGAAGATAAGAAGGCGAAAAAAGTCTTCTTCTTAAGAAGACTTTTTCTATTTTATCGGCATATTGCATAAAACGAATCACTCGTGAAATAGAAGCGGAACAATTTAAGGAGGTTTTGACATGGGGTTACTTGAAGATTTAAAGTCTAAAATTTTAATTGGGGATGGTGCCACTGGTACCCTCCTTTACTCACACGGTATTGACAGCTGTTTTGAAGAACTAAACATCACCAAACCAGAAGAGGTTTCTCGTATTCACAGAGCCTATGTAGAAGCTGGTGCAAACGTTATTCAAACAAATACGTACGCTGCTAATTATCAAAAACTTGCCCGTTATGGATTAGAAGATTCAGTCAAAGACATCAATGTTGCTGGTGTAAAATTAGCGAAACAAGCTGCAAAAGATCAGGCTTACGTGGTTGGTACACTCGGTGGAATTCGTTCTTTCCAAAAAAACGCTATTAGTTTAGAAGAAGTTAAACGAAGCATTCGTGAACAAATGTTTTGGCTTTTAAATGAAGGCGTGGATGGCCTTTTGTTTGAAACATACTATGATTTCGAAGAATTAAAAACCGTTCTTACACTGGCAAGAAAAGAAACGGATAAGCCTATTATTACCCACGTTTCCCTGCATGATATTGGCGTACTGCAAGATGGGCGTCCTTTAGCAGATGCATTAAAAGAATTAGAAGACTTAGGAGCAGATGTTGTCGGGCTAAACTGCCGTTTAGGTCCTTACCATATGATTCAGTCTCTTGAAGAAGTACCGCTTCCTGATCGTGCTTTCTTATCTGCTTACCCTAATGCCAGCCTTCCTGCGTATGTGGAAGGAAAGCTGGAGTATGAAACGAATGAAGACTACTTTGTAGAAAGCGCACGTTTATTCCGCGAACAGGGGGTTCGCTTAATTGGAGGATGCTGCGGTACAACACCAGCTCACGTACGCGCAATGTCATCTGCCTTAAAAGACCTGCCTCCGATTACAAGTAAAGTCGTTAAAATGAGACCAGCCGTTACGGTTCAAGAGCGTGAGCAGCAGGATAAACCTCATATGCATGAAATTGTGAAGAAGCGCCGCTCGGTTATCGTCGAGCTAGATCCGCCTAAACAGCTGGGTCCGACGAAATTTTTAGAAGGCGCAAAAGCACTCGATAAAGTCGGCGTAGATGCTATTACATTAGCTGATAATTCTCTTGCCTCACCTCGCATCAGCAACTTGGCAATGGCAACACTGATGCAGCAAGAAACAAAAGCACGACCGCTTATTCATATTACCTGTCGCGATCGAAATTTAATTGGACTTCAATCTCATTTAATGGGACTTCATACGCTAGGAATGAATCAAGTTCTTGCAATTACCGGTGATCCGTCAAAAGTTGGCGATTTCCCTGGCGCCACTTCGGTCTACGATTTATCTTCATTTGACTTGATTAGTTTAATCGCTCAATTTAATGAAGGACTATCTTATTCGGGTAAACCACTTGGTCAAAAAACCAATTTTTCCATCGCAGCTGCCTTTAACCCAAACGTGCGTCACTTAGACCGAGCCGTTCAGCGTTTGGAAAAGAAAATCGACTGCGGGGCTCACTATTTCATTACTCAGCCTCTCTATTCAACTAAGCAAATTGAAGAGGTATATGAAGCAACCAAACATTTAACAACACCGGTATACATCGGGATCATGCCGTTAACAAGCGCGAGAAACGCTCGATTTATTCACCATGAAGTACCTGGAATTAAATTATCAGAAGATATTCTAGAACGCATGGACGCAACGGGAAATGACCGAATTCGCGGTGAAGTCGAAGGTCTTGCGATTGCAAAAAACTTAATTGATACAGCATATGAGCTTTTTGACGGTATTTACTTAATTACGCCGTTTATGCGCTATGAAATGACCGAAATTCTAACACGCTATATTCATGACAAGCAACTTGTTACATCAGAAAGGAAGATATAAATGAGCTCACTTATCGAACAACAACTAAAGAAGCGAATACTCGTCATCGATGGAGCAATGGGAACGATGATTCAAGATGCTGATTTAACCGCTGAAGATTTTGGCGGCGAAGAATATGAAGGCTGCAACGAATATTTGACTCGAACAGCGCCTCATGTGATTCAGCGCATTCATGAAGAGTACTTTGCAGCAGGTGCTGACATCATTGAAACCAATACGTTTGGCTCAACATCTACCGTACTTGATGAATACGATTTAGGTCACTTGGCGTATGAATTGAATATCGAAGCTGTGAAGCTTGCTTGTGCAGCCCGCGATAAATATTCAACTCCCGAATGGCCTAGGTTCGTAGCTGGAGCTATCGGTCCTACGACTAAAACACTCTCTGTTACCGGCGGTATTACATTCCCTGAGCTAGTCGAAACGTACGAAGAGCAAGCTCGGGGTTTGTTAGACGGCGGCGTTGACTTACTTTTAGTCGAAACCTGTCAAGACATGCTGAACGTAAAAGCCGCGTTTCTAGGCATTACAGCAGCGTTTGAAAAACTAAAAACCGAAGTTCCTATTATGATTTCAGGAACAATTGAGCCGATGGGAACAACTCTCGCTGGTCAAGATATCGAATCTTTTTACTTATCACTGGAACACATGAAGCCTCTTTCAGTCGGACTTAACTGCGCGACAGGCCCTGAATTTATGACGGATCATATTCGCTCTCTTTCAGACCTAGCCACTTCAGCAGTTAGCTGTTATCCAAACGCTGGACTTCCGGATGAAGAAGGCAATTATCATGAATCCCCTGAGCTGCTTGCTCAAAAAATTAAAGGGTTTGCTGATAAAGGCTGGCTGAACTTTGTAGGCGGATGCTGCGGTACAACGCCGGCTCATATTAAAGCACTGGCTGAAGCGGTAAAAGAGGTTGCGCCTCGTTCGCTTGATCGCTCCGAGCATAACCATGCTGTAACCGGTATTGAACCACTTGTATATGACGATTCTATGCGCCCTCTTTTTGTGGGAGAACGTACGAATGTAATCGGTTCTCGCAAGTTCAAGCGTCTGATTGCAGAAGGAAAAATTGAAGAAGCATCTGAAATTGCGCGTGCTCAAGTTAAAAATGGTGCTCACGTTATTGATATTTGCTTAGCAGATCCAGACCGTGAAGAAATGGAAGACATGGAGGAGTTTATTCAAGAAGTTGTAAAAAAAGTGAAGGTTCCTCTTGTAATCGATTCAACGGACGAGAAAGTTATTGAAAAAGCTTTAACGTACTCACAAGGTAAGGTCATTATTAACTCCATTAACTTAGAAGATGGTGAAGAGCGTTTTGATGCAATCTTACCGCTAGTAAAAAAATTCGGTGCAGCTCTGGTTGTTGGTACAATCGATGAAACGGGCATGGCCGTTACTGCAGAACGAAAAGTAGAAATTGCTAAACGCTCACATGATTTGCTTGTTGAAAAACATGGATTTAATCCAAAAGATATTATTTTTGACCCTCTTGTGTTTCCTGTAGGGACTGGTGATGAACAATATATTGGTTCTGCTGAAGAAACAGTTAAGGGAATTAAAATGATTAAAGAAGCCCTGCCTGATTGCCTGACCATTCTCGGCGTAAGTAACGTGTCATTCGGTCTTCCTCCAGTCGGACGTGAAGTACTAAATGCGGTTTACCTTTATCACTGTACGCAGGCTGGACTGGATTATGCCATTGTTAATACAGAAAAATTAGAGCGCTATGCTTCTATTCCAGAAGCTGAAATTGAGCTTGCTAATGCGTTATTATTTAACACAACTGATGAAACGTTAAGCACGTTTACCGACTTTTATCGTGATAAAAAGAAAGAAGCAAAAGTAGAAATTTCTACGCTAACGCTCGAAGAACGATTGGCAATGTATATTGTCGAAGGTACAAAAGAAGGATTGCTTCCTGATTTAGAACAGGCTTTAGCTCAATATGATGATCCTTTAGATATTATTAACGGACCGCTTATGAAGGGGATGGCGGAAGTTGGACGTTTGTTTAATGACAACCAGCTGATTGTAGCTGAAGTGCTTCAAAGTGCGGAAGTGATGAAAGCATCCGTTGCCTTTTTAGAACCTCATATGGAAGCAACTGAAAATGATTCTGGAAAAGGCAAAGTGATTCTTGCGACGGTTAAAGGCGACGTGCACGATATCGGTAAAAACTTAGTAGACATCATTTTAAGCAACAATGGTTTTAAAGTAATTGATTTAGGGATTAAAGTAACGCCGCAGCAGCTGATTGAAGCAGTAAAAGACGAAAAGCCAGACATCATTGGCCTGTCAGGTCTTCTAGTAAAGTCAGCTCAGCAAATGGTTTTAACTGCACAAGATTTAACACAATCAAGCATTGATGTTCCAATTATGGTAGGAGGGGCTGCTCTTTCCCGTAAATTTACTGACTTTAAAATTGCCCCGGAATATGAAGGTGCGGTCCTCTACGCCAAAGATGCGATGGACGGATTAGCGTTAGCAAATAAGCTGCAGAATAAAGAAGAAGTTATTCAGCTTTTAGCAGATTTAAAAACGCGGCAAGAAAAGAAAGTAACGGTTCGAGAACGCCAGCCTCAAACCACTCAAGCAGCTACGGCTGTTTTAGAAAGATCCGCCATTTCAACGGACGCTCCTGTTTTTGTACCGGCTGATTTAAAGCGGCACGTTGTCAAACACTACGATTTGGCACAGGTTCTTCCGTATATTAACTGGCAGATGCTTTTAGGCCATCACTTAGGACTAAAAGGAAAAGTGAATAAGCTGCTTGCTGAAAAAGACGAGCGTGCTGTTCAATTAAAAGAAACCGTTGATGACCTGCTCGAACTGGCCCTAAAAGAAAACTTAATTAAGCCAGCGGTTATTTATCAGTTCTTCCCTGCTCAAGCAGACGGAAATGATTTAATTATTTATGATCCTGCTGATGAGAAAACAGAAATTGAACGCTTTACCTTCCCTCGACAAGCAAAAGGACAGTTCCTGTGCTTATCTGATTTTGCAAAGCCTAAAGAAAAAGAGATGGACTATGTATGTTTCTTCTCTGTAACAGCAGGAACAGGCATTCGCGAACGCGCGGCGAAATTCAAAGAAAACGGCGAATTTTTAAAGAGTCACGTGTTCCAAGCTCTTGCGCTTGAACTGGCTGAAGGATTAGCAGAACGTGTTCATCAGCAAATTCGTGACCGCTGGGGATTCCCTGATTCGCCTGACTTTACAATGGCGGAGCGTTTTTCAGCCAAATACCAAGGTCAGCGTTTTTCATTCGGATATCCTGCATGTCCAGACCTTGAAGACCAAGCAAAACTGTTTAAATTACTTAAACCTGAAGACATCGGCATTCAGTTAACAGACGGTTTCATGATGGAACCAGAAGCTTCTGTTACAGCCCTTGTTTTTGCACATCCTGAAGCGAAATATTTTAACGTATTGTAAAATATGGCCGCGGTCTTTTAGACAGCGGCTGTTTTTTACAGTGAACAAACCTGAAAAAAAGGCTGCGACAAATGGATTGTAGCTGAAGAAAGATCCGAACGGTAAATCCAGATTCTTAATTGAGAATCAACTGCGTTCGGATTTTTTTCATTGTGATCGTGAACTGGATTTCATGTAGCTGTTTCTAGCTGTTTGAAGGGCAAAGCGAAGACTCCTGCGGAAAGAATTGATGTAGTTATGTCTTAATCTCTTTGAATTCACAGCCGGTTTGAGCTTTTTTTATGAGTTTCTTGGGAAACACTGATAGAATAAGGAATGTAATAAATTTGTAACGCTCTTATCACAGCAAATTTTTCGGGGAAAGGAATTTTCAAGAAATGATCAAATTATTTGTAAGCGACTTAGATGGCACTCTTTTACACGAAGAAAAATACGTAGAACAGCATAATGCAGACGCACTTAGTGAACTTCAGCGCCAAGGAGTAGAGGTTTGTATTGCTTCGGGACGAATGGATACGGAAATTTTAAAAATTTCTACTGATATTAATAATACTTTTCATCGCATAAGCCAAAACGGAGGATTTGTGTGGACCAAAGAAAATCAAGAACTTCATGGAAAAGTGTTTGAAGATGATTTAGCAGTTCAACTTTATAAAAAAACGATAGATCCTAACCGTATTACGCTTGTCTGTTCAAACGACACGAATTATGTAGAGCAGCGAAATGAAATTATTGAAGCAATTGAAAATCACATGTTTTTCCCTATCGAAGAACAAATTGAAATGACAGATTCATTTGGTCACGCTCTTTCTCCATCTAAAATCACGGTCCTTGGAGATCACGATGAAATGGTAGCTCTGCAAAAAGAAGTGAACGAAGAGTTTGGTGATTATATTGATACATATATTTCTGCCAAGCAGTGTTTGGATATTATGCCTAAGCATATCAGCAAAGGAAATGCCATTGAAATTTTATTAAATCATCTTCAGCTAAAACCAGAGGAAATTGCATGTGTGGGGGATTCATTTAATGATATTCCTATGTTTCAATTAACGCCGAACAGTTTCGCTATGGCTACAGCTCCTGAAGCCGTTCAGCGCCACGCCTCTGCTGTTGTGTCATCTGTTAGTGAAGCAGCGCGTATTGTTTTAGAAAAAAATAAGCAAACAACCTAAAAAAAGCGGTCAACGTTTAAATTGACCGCTTTTATCTATTTAATGAGAAAACTTAATAAGAAAACGGTAGTTATTTTTTTCGTAAAGAACGAAAAAATTCACCTAAGCTTTTTTGCTTCCCATCTGCATGCTCTCCGTGATTAACCAAGCTGCTGATTCTTTCTCGTCGAACAACAACCATAATAAGAGTGGCAAAAAAGATAATGGAAACGGCAATGACAATCAGTGCAAGAACGGATGCTACAATAGCTTCAGAAGTCGTTAGTGACGATAGCATCTGCCTCGTACACCTCCATTTCGTTTGTGGCGAAAAGGAGCCTAGCAATTAGAAATGCAAATAATCTTTTTTCTCAGCTTGATGCATGTTATTATACACCATTTTCATTTTAGAAGCTGTAGCTTTTAAAGACGTAGAAGAATCCACATCTTCGGCTAAAATAATGTTTACTAAGTCAACCACAGAACGAGACAACAACTCTACATTATTTTGCAACTCTAATTCGTCATAAGTTGTACGGTCTTGAAGACGAAGTCGAATAATTTCATTTGCTAGCTCCCTAACACGCACTAATTGTTGATGTTCTCCCATAGTATCTCCGCCGCAAGAAACTTATAATCAGCCCTTTTATTGGCTTTTATAAGAGCTAGAAATCCCTGCAGCTTACCCCTCCTTATAAAGATGCCTAGCACACCTTTATGTAAATCACACTTTCACCTTGTTTACATGTATATTCGCTATAGCTGGTTCTTTTTCCTTTTGAAATTAGCAGCCATCGTCACCGACCTTCTTCGTTTATCCTTCAGATTTCAAATTTTTAAGGATGTGATATACGAAAATTAAAACGCCAATAGCCGTAAGTGTTGCTCCTGCTGCCAATACGGGTGTAAAAGCTGGGTTTTCTAGTACGATCATGAAAAATAAACCAATCATCATGACCGGTAATCCTATATTATGCAACCATACGTGCAGTTTGGCTAATTTACTTTCGCTAAACGTAGGAAACAAATAATAAATAATTCCCGCTAACGTAAGCGACGTCCATCCTAATAAATTGATGTGCACGTGAACAGGTGTCAAAGCGTAGTTGTGAACAATTGACATATAATAACCCAATACGATGCCAATTCCAAAATAAACGGCTGATATTTTAATTAATTTAATTCCCAACGTTTTCTCCCCCTTATATCCCCCTCCGACTTCTGTACTACTTTACGCAGGAAACGTCATTTTAGAAGCGGCAGATTAGCCAAAGGACACGAAATACGGAGTATGATATCTAAAAAGAGGATTCTTTACCGCAAACACAAAAAACAGCTGAGCAAAAGTACTCAGCTGTCTATTTTAAGCAATATAATGCAGCACAAAATTCAAGAAAAACAACAGCGCGCTTACATACATAAACATCGATACTTCACGCATTTTACCAAGGAATAATTTAAGCAGTGGATACGCAATGAACCCAAATGCAATTCCATCAGCAATGCTGTACGTAAGAGGAATAAGCGCAATAATTAAAAATGCAGGGAAACCTTCTGTTAAGTCCTGTAAATTGATGTTTTTGATATTTTGAATCATCAATGCTCCAATAACAATGAGAATAGGTGCAATAGCACTATCTGGAACCAGCTTGATAAATGGAATAAACAGAAGTGAACTTAAAAATAAAACTCCTGTAATCAGCGATGTTAAACCCGTTCGCCCTCCTGCTGCAATACCAGATGCTCCTTCTACAGAAGACACCGTTGGACTTGTTCCAAACACGCCGCTTAGCAAAGCTGAGGCGGCTGTTGCTTGAAAGGCCCGCGGAAATTTGCTATCTTGATTTATCATACCTAGCTGACCATGCAGCAAACCGATATTTTCAAAAATCAATACCATTGTTAATGAAAAGACAGCTGCCCAAAACGCAACGTCTCCAATAGCTCCAAACGACAATGTGCCAAAGCTGCTAAAGAAGTCGTTCACGCTCCCAGCGGACTGTCCTTTTTCTGCACCGCTTCTTACACCAAGTAAGAAGGCAAGGACTGATCCAGCAATCATGCTTAACAAAAAGTTACCTTTCACATTTCGGATAAACAGTACGATTGTGATAATTAACGTCAACAGCGTACTGATCACAAACGGATCTGACAAGTCTCCAAGTGCTACAAAAGTGTTTTCGCTTGGAACTACAAGCTTCCCTTTTTGCAAACCGATAAATGTTAAAAATAAGCCAACACCGACTGTTATCGCTTCTTTTAGCGAATGCGGAATTGAAGAGACAATTTTGGCAGACAGTCGTGAAAAAGCTAATGCTATAAAAAGAAAGCCGGATATCACTACTGCCAATAACCCTTCTTGCCAAGATAACCCCATTGATTGAACCATCGTATACGTAAACAATGCATTAATCCCCATACCTGGCACCAGAATAAGAGGCGCATTTGCCCAAAAAGCCATAATAACACAGCCTACAAAAGCCGAAGCTACTGTTGCGAATATTCCTGCTTCAAGCGGAATACCGGCATCAGACAAAATGGTTGAATTAACAGCAATAATATACACGATGGAAAGAAATGAAATGACCCCAGCTAAGCTTTCTTTTCCGACAGTTGTTTGATGGTCGTTTAAACGAAACAACTTTTCAAATAATGCGTTCAATCTAATTTCCTTCTTTTCATCTATCCCTCGCCCACCCAGTGACCAAAAATGCCACCGAAGTTATTATAGCAAAATCAACAATTGTTGCAAGGAAAACTTGTCTCCTTTAGCTTAAGCGTTCATTCCTTATTTAAAACTGTTATCATTTTCTAAACGTAACGTCTTGCATTCATTCTATATATACCTTGGATTGGACATAATAAAAGAGCGCTTTATCAGCGCTCACTGTTTTAATAATAATAAGGATAATATGGTGGGTACGGCGGATAATATGGTGCTGGATAACCGTAATAACCTGGACCTCCTAGTGCACTTCCAAGAACTAATCCTCCAAGAAATGGAGCTCCAAAGCCCCAACCCCAAGGGCGACCAAAGCCAAAGCCGAACCCCGGACGGCCGAAGCCAAAACCAGGACGACCGAAACCAAAACCTGGACGACCGAAACCGAATCCTGGACGACCAAAGCCTCCAAAACCACCGAATGGTCTTCTTAAGTCATTAATATCAAATTCTTGCATGATACATGCCTCCTCAAATTATATTTCATTCTCTTTATTACATATGTTATTCACCTACTTCTTGCATAGGCAATCGCCTCTTTTTTTGTGATTTCTTAAAAAATATTCCTTTTCTACTACCTCATTAGGATTAAACAAGCGTACAAACATATATTTTTTAAGGCTTTGAAACATACTACATGTAACTTATGTAAAATAAGAGAGATAAAACGAGGAATGCACCTTTATAATTTTCAGCAGCTGCTGCAATGAGAAATAAACATAATGTGAACGCATAAAAAGAACGCTCAACAAAAATGTTGACCGTTCTTCTTATGAAAATCCATAGCGATTTTTTATTAATTTATCTGACCCTTTGCTTGACCGTATATGCCCTAAAGCTATATAATCCCCTTTTTATACAATGCGCTTTGAACATAAAATCATAGGAGCGTCTCCCCAAACGCTGCTATGTATGTATATCTGTAATCGCTTACAAACCTTTAATAAAAAACCGATATGATTTTCTATCTATTTACATTAAACAATATTTCAGGCTAAATTTCAACACATTTTTTGTTTTTCTTTGTACTCAGCAAAAAAAACAGGTGATATAGCACAGCGATTTTCCTTTTTTCCTGTCCCTTTTACTTATAGCCATAATCGTTTATAGTTTATAACGAAAGGAAGTGACGCAATGTCTGATCAACTAGAAGAATACTTAGAACGAGGAATGTACGGAGCAAAGGAAACAAAAAGAGACGAAAGAAGATATTTCTTAACTGCTCTACGTGAAAATATTGAACTTGCGCTAAAAAAAGGGCAAGTCATGAAAAAGGATGCAGCAA
Organism: Priestia sp. SRI_019; assembly: GCF_057586255.1. Taxonomy (NCBI): domain Bacteria; kingdom Bacillati; phylum Bacillota; class Bacilli; order Caryophanales; family Bacillaceae; genus Priestia; species Priestia sp. SRI_019. Next base: position 1,421,006 of record NZ_JBYCZN010000002.1, read on the forward strand.
AAATAAAGCCTCTTTTAAAAAAAGTGAAAGACGGTCATTTGTTTTTAAATGGCTCCTTGTCTTATTCATACCTCTCCCCCTATATTCAAGCGGCTAACCAACATAAAGTGCCTTTTACTATCGTTCAGAACTTAGAAGCTGATACCGATATTGGTCTGGTTTTAACGGGTTCTGAAGGCAGTTTGGAACGAGATATTTTTTTAGACTAAAAAAAAGAGCCAGAACGGCTCTTTTTTATTTAGCAAATACATGATGATCAATTGTTTTAATTACAGCACGTGAACGAATCCAGTTATCGGTAGCTGTTTTTGGATTATAAAAGTAAATGGAATCGTCTAAACGATCTTTTCTAGTCAATGCTTGCTCTACTGCTTTTTTCGAATCTTCTGAAGCAGGTTTGTTAATTGATCCGTTTTGGACCGGTGAAAAAGCGTATGCTTTTCCGACAACTTGTTTAATAACTCCTGTTACCGTATCTGGAAACTTCGGAGAATCTACACGGTTTAACACCACTGTTGCTACCCCTACTTTTCCTTCATATGATTCGCCTTTTGCTTCAGCTTCTACTAAGCGTGCTAATAAATCTTTTTCACTTGCTGAAATCGAAACTGCAGGTGTTTGCTGTTCCGTCGGTTTCGCTTCTGGTTTTGGTTCTGACTTGGCTGTATTAGCCGGTGCTGCCGTTGAAGGTTCCGTTGTTTCAGCAGCCAGCACTTTTGTCTTACTCGGAATCGCTAATGTTTCACCAATATAAATCATATCTCCTTGACGATTGTTTAATTTTTTAATATCGTCAATTGTTACACTATATCTTTTACCTAACTTCCAAAGACTATCGCCTTTGACTACTTTATAATTAGTTGCAGCCGTAGCTGTTGCATTAAAACCTATAAATGAAAGAGTAGCTAAACAAGCTACTACCATTGATTTCATATAACTATGTTTCATAGGTAATACCTCCTGAAATTTCGTATGGTATTACTCTATCATAGCTATATAGGGGTTTCACCGAACGATTCAATTACATTTCTTTAAGTTTGATGAACAAAATTACGTTCGGAACACAATTATGACATTGTACCTTGTTTTTTGTCATAATAACGGTAATTTTTCTGAAATACAGGTATATTTTCCCGGTTTATTTCAGTTTAATCAGAAATTTCTTCATTTGTCTTTCCCTTATAATTCTTATGATAAACATTTAAATTCATCTACTTTTACACAAAAGAGCTGAATGTTGTAATCAACATTCAGCTCTTTTTAATCTTCGATCTCAATTTCTACAACATCATAGAAATCAATCACTAGCTTAGCACCCGTATCATCCATAAACGTAAAGACGTCTTGATCATCTGATAAATGTATCACGTATCCGGTCAACTGCTGTTCACTGTTGTCGTAAACAGTAGTAATTAGAATTTTTTTATGATCTACATATGCTTCTTCTAATAACGAATGGAGGTCATAGTCCCCGTCATCTTCGGGCCGGTTCGTTAACAGCATCCCATAAGTCGTCATTCCATTTTTATCTTTCCATATATGATCTGCAAAATAAAAAGGTGCTGTACTTTTTCGAAACTCATCCATAATATCCCTCCTATAACTAAACACGTTTATTCGCTCTTACCGTACGTTACTAAATAAACGCACAAGCACTTGTAACAGTATATTCTCTACTGTACAGGCTCATACATCCATTATATAAGGCATAATCAAATAATGCCATCATTTCGTTTAGCTCCTAGGAATTTCTAGATACGTATAGGTAAAATTCCCACCGCGTCCAGCTATTCCACGAAAATGTTTGAAATCAGGGCGATTTACTAAAAAAGGGCGAAAAGCAAGAAAGTCTTCTTTTTTGACTTTAATTTCGGTTACTTTTCCTTCACTTAACTCATTCAACATGTTTATGGCTGTTTGTTCATCCATTCAGTTTCACCTCGCTTTTAACTGTTCAGCCAATTTTGCAGAGATGCAAATTGAGCTTCAGCTTCTTTATATCCTTGGTTGTAAAGAGCGTCAAGACGCTCACGATTCTTCTCAATCCGCCCTACTACAAGAGGGGTTTGCGGACGAATCACAAAGATATTCCCCTGTCTTTCCTGTTCTTCAATATATGACAATGTTTCATTATACAATTTATAGCGGTTCTCAAGCGCACGAGTCAGCCCATCATAATGACGATATTTGCGCTTCAATAACCAAAGCATATTTGATTTCTTTTTTCGATATCCTTCGTTTCGCGTTAGCACAACAATATTTTTTCTATATCCATCCTGCACTGCTTTTTTGATTGGAATCGGATCACTGATTCCTCCGTCTAACAGCTCTTTTCCTTTATATGTAACGACAGGTGCTAAAAATGGAAGGGAACTAGAAGCGCGAACCGCTGTCAGAATGTCCCGGTCATACTCATCAAAATAAACGGGTTCTCCAGTCACACAATCCGTTGCTCCTACTACAAGCTTCTCTGTACGCTCAGCAAATGCCTCAAAGTCAAATGGAAGAAGCTGATTAGGAATTTCATCAAAAACGAAATCCATTCCAAATATCTCTTTTGTTTTAAAATAATTTTTCCACGACAAGTAGCGAGGATCTTCTAAAAAATCTAAATTAGCTTTGCGACTTCTTCCTATTTGTCTAGATAAATAAGAAGTGGCATGACAAGCGCCGGCTGAAACGCCAATTACATACGGAAGGTACAGATTTCTTTCCATAAAGTAATCTAAAACTCCAGTTGTATAAAGGCCTCTCATACCGCCTCCTTCGAGCACGAGTCCAGTATCTTTCAATTTCTACACCTTCTAATTCTTATAATTTATGACAAGATTATACCTCGTTTATTATAACGAAAGATACACAAAGATGGAACTGTCCTGCTTCTCTCTTTCATTAAAGCTACCACTTCAAAGCTACCAATTCCTTTTATTTCTCAGCACATTTTACTTATTTTTTCAATTTTATTTTATATTTTTTCAAAAAACTCTTTACTAATTCCCAGTTTTAAGGCAAAATTGTAAAAAAGAAAACGCTAACTAGTTTTACTATTTTTAAAATTAAAATTATTCAAAAAATTATAATGAACTAATTTAAAACAAAGGAGCGATAAATCATGAAAATAGCAGAGGTAGGAAACTTGATAGAATTTAAAAATGGCTTACAGGGCATTGTCGAAAAAGTAAATGAAAACTCCGTGATTGTAGATTTGACTTACATGACAAACTACCGTGATTTAGACTTAGAACAGCGAACTGTTGTCAACCACAAAAACTACACCATCATTAATCCAGCTATGTAAAGGAAAAAAGCAGCCGGAAAGCAAAAGCGGTTGCTTTTTTATTGGTTTTGAAAGAATTGATTCTTTTGTTCTTCTGTAATAATCCCCAGCTTATACATGAGGTAAATATACTGTTGCACCTTAACATCCTTCGAACTTTTTTTCACTGTACTCCCTCTTTTCTAAAATGTTTCTTTATACAATAATATATGGCTGAGATAAAAAAAGTTTCCTTAAAGAAACAAAAACAGGCCCCATTTTTTCTTGAAAGGGGCTTATTTTCGTGTGACAATAAGAACAAGCTACTACTATCTTCTTACCGAAAGGAATTACTAGCATGTTTGATACTGTATTGTTTATCGTTGCTCTTATTGTCATTCTTTTTTTCATCGTGCAGTTCGTTTTTAAACGCAAACAAACTTCAAATAAAAAAACATCCGTTGAACCCATGAATTATGCCGAGGAAGATTCTAACTCCTACACAAGCTGGAGTGAATCTGCTTCTAACCACGATCATGATGGCGATGGAGATAGCGGTGGAGATGCGGATGGTGACGGAAGATAGAAAAAAAGCCCCTTCTTATGAAGAGGCTTTTCTTTATTTTGATAATACTCGCTTGCCGTTGGTAAACGAATAATAGCATTCACCTGTATAAATGTCTTGACTTTCATGTACATGAACGCCACATTTATCTTCAAGAGCAGCTTTCATCATCGATTTGGCTACGTTATACGCTTTAATTGGACGATACTTTCTCCACTTTCCTACAAGGCAAAATGAACACGACTTTAACGTGTATCCCCCAATTTTTTCAAATAGGCGAAACTCTTGGCGCTTGCCTAATAATAACGATGGGCGGAAAAAGTGAGTAGAACGGATATATAAGCTTGCGATATCTTCTTCTACTTGCCCCTTTACTTTACTGTAAAAGAATGGCGAACGAAGATCAGCACCAATTGCTGTAATCGTTAAAAAGTTTTTGCAGCGATATTTTTCTGCACATTTAGCCGCTTTTAAAGGAAATTCGTAGTCCACTTTAATGAATTTCGCTTTTGTTTTTGCTTTTTTCATTGTCGTGCCTAAACAGCAATATACATCATCAACTGCAAAGCATTCTTCGTGCTTATCAAGCTCTGAAAAATCAATTTCAAGCTGACGTAGCTTTGTGTGTTCGATTGGTAGCTTTTTTCGAACAAACACTGTCACATGGTTATATAAGCTGTTGCTTAATAACATTTTTAAAAGTTCTTGACCAACAAGTCCGCTTGCACCTAATACTAATGCTGATCTCTGTGACATTCTTTCACCTTCTCACCTGTTGTTTTTGCAATGGAAAACAGGTTGCATACACAACCTGTTTGTTCGAATTAACGATTATCAATTGTTTCTGGGTATAAATCATGATTCATCAGGCGATAATTAGCCATTTCTTCATACTTCGTACCGGGACGGCCATAGTTTGTATATGGATCAATTGAAATCCCGCCGCGTGGTGTGAATTTTCCCCATACTTCAATATATCTTGGATTCATCAGTTTAATTAAGTCATTCATAATAATATTCATACAGTCTTCATGGAAATCTCCATGGTTACGGAAGCTGAACAAATAAAGCTTTAACGACTTGCTTTCTACCATTTTTTCATCTGGAATGTAGCTAATATAAATGGTTGCGAAATCCGGCTGACCTGTTTTTGGACATAAGCTCGTAAATTCCGGACAGTTGAATTTCACAAAATAATCACGATTTGGATGTTTGTTATCAAATGCTTCTAGAATCTCTGGTGAATATTCAAACAAATAATTTGTTCCTTGATTTCCAAGGAGTGATACACCTTCTAATTCTTCATCTTTTCGACCGCTCATTTGCATTTCCTCTCTTTCTACGATTGTCATTCTAACAGCGTTTTTTTATTTTGTATATATCTGTTTTTATTTTTCTTTGTAAATTTTTTGCTATGCGCTTACACGCCTCGTTTATTTCCCCAAACAAGGGCGTGAACCTGCGGCAGAACTCTTACATCGTTCATGTTTTTAGCTGCCACTGCCTTATCGATTAACCACTCATACTTTTTAAGCAATTCTTGTGTTAACGACGCATTATCGATTGTCGTTAAGTCCTCGTTGCCTACCTGAACAAAAAATGGAACCTCAGGATAACGTTCATGAACAGACGCTGCATACTCAAAGTCCTCATCATTAAATACAACGACTTTTATGCTTATATGTGCCATGCGTTTTTCCTTTATTAATGTCTCTATAATATCGTCCAATACGGGGAAATTTGTTTTCATTAATGAACTTGGAGGCTTAGGGGAAATCGTTAAATCATCGATCTTTAGGAACCAATCCTGATAACGGCTTCCCTGTGTTTCAAGAGCTGCTTTTACCCCTTGACTGTGCAAAAGCTCTACAAGTGAACCAATCGCCTTGATAAGCGCAGGGTTCCCTCCAGAAATGGTGACGTGATCAAAGCACTCGCCTCCAATTTCTTTTAGCTCCGTCCAAATTTGTTCTGCTGTTAGCTGACGAATATCGTTTTTAGCTGATCCATCCCACGTAAAAGCTGAATCACACCAGCTGCAGGAATAATCACAGCCTGCGGTACGAACAAACATCGTCTTACGTCCTACAACCATTCCTTCCCCTTGAATCGTTGGTCCGAATATTTCAAGTACTGGAATTGTATTAGCCACGTTTTTTCACCTTCTTTGGGCGGTAAACTACGTAACTTGTCGGCGTTTCCCGCACGAATACTTGTACGCAAGAAGGCTTATTTGGTAGTGTGTCTAGATATTCTTGAACCAACTCATAAATTTTACGAGCAACAACTTCAGTTGTAGGAAAATCATTTGGATTTTCTTCGTTAAAGATAGAATGATCGTTCAATAATGTATGATCAAATTGACCAGAAACAATTTTTTTCAATAGCGCAAAGTTTACTAAAAAGCCCGCTTCGTCTAATGTATCTCCGGCAACAGTTAGATTTACAAAATACGTATGTCCATGGACTTGACGGCATTTACCTGCTTCTGTGTGAGGAACAAAATGTGCCGCAGCAAACTGCATATCTTTGTTCAGTTCATATTCATAGTTATGAAATACTTGAGGATACATTTGTTGCAACATTATTTCTCTCCTCCTTCTTTTGTTTGCAGGTATTGATCTAACCCGCGTTTTCGCAATTGACATGCAGGACATTCGCCGCATCCGTCAGCAACAATACCGTTGTAGCACGTTAATGTTTTTTCACGCACATATTCAAGCGCTCCTAGCTCATCCGCTAACGCCCACGTTTCTGCTTTATCAATCCACATAAGCGGCGTGTGAATCACAAACTCAAAGTCCATTGATAAATTAAGCGTGACGTTTAACGATTTCACAAATACGTCTCGACAGTCTGGATATCCCGAAAAATCAGTTTCACAAACGCCTGTTACGATATGACGGCCTCCGCTGTTTTTAGCCAGCACGGATGCAAATGATAAAAATAACAGATTGCGGCCGTCCACAAACGTTGTAGGCAACTCTCCTTCTTTTTGCTCGATCTCAATATCATCTCGCGTTAAGGCATTTGGTGCTAATTGATTTAAAAGTGACATATCTAGTACGGTATGCTTCACACCTAAATCAGCTGCGATAGCTTTTGCTACCTCTATCTCTTGGCTATGACGCTGACCGTATTGAAAAGTAACCGTTTCTACTTCTTTAAAGTTTTTCAAAGCCCAAAATAGACATGTTGTGCTATCTTGACCTCCGCTAAATACAACAATCGCTTTTTCATTTTTCATCATTACTGTTCGTCTCCTTTTTGATTGAAATCAAAAGAAGAAGAAACTTTATTGAACCGTTCGTTCCCTTTGTGACTAATTTTATAACACAAAAAAGAGACTGCTCTTTTCCAGCAATCTCCCTAAAAAGCAACTAAGATACACGTCCTCGCCAGCATACACGTCACAAAGACGTGTTGATAGAAAAGCACGTGAAAGAAGACACGCTAAAACCGTGTCTTTTGTCATCAACGATGATCTTAGTTTTTTATAGAGGGAGTTTTCGAACCTCTCCCGTACGTATACAAACGTGTACGGCGTTTCTTCTTGAATTGTCATCGTATTATACCACATGCTTATAAATAATGCTATGTTTGTTGGCTTCTATCGCCTTTAGCTGCCTTATTTTTCTTTATATAAGAAAGAGCAATAAATAACAACGGAAAACAAACGCTTAGTACAAATAAATAAAACGGCCAGTAATATTTTTCAAAATAATTGAAGTACGCTGTATTGGGAATAATGTAATACGCCACGCCTGTAATAATTAGACCTAAAGGAAAGCTTAAAAAATTGCGCACCCGTAAATTACACAATTGGACGATACTTAACTGAATAGCATAGAACACAATGACAACTTTGAAAAAGATAGATAACATCCAAATAATAGCTACTAATACTTCAACATGCTGAATCGTTGCACCTAACGAAATCATTTTTCCTAATAAATAAACTGGGTAGCTGTGCATCGACGCAATATTCGCACCAAGAGCTAATATACAAGCCGCAACTGCAATCGTAATCGTCAAACCCGATGCGACAGTGCCGATAACAAACATTCTTTTTACCTTTTTGCCATCTTTTATATGAGGCGTAATCATTAGCACAAAAATCAATTCCATAAACGGATTTCCTAAGAAATACGTGGTCCCTAACACTAAATCAGCCATGCGGAATTCAAACAAAGGGTAAAGACGATCAATTTTCATCTGAGGAACATTTAAAACAATTAACAATAAAAAGGGGACCACAATCCACGGCAAAAAGATTTCCGCGGTTCTCGCTACCACTTCAATACCTAGATACCCTCCGTATATAACAGCTAAAAGAACAAGGGCATGAATCCACGTAGGCAGCGTTTCAGGGACAATTTGAGTGGTCATAAATGTACTGATGTCTCGAAGCGAAAACGTAGATTGAATGAACATAAAGAAAATGTAAATAAGAGAAATACACGTTCCGGCATAAGGACCTAGCGCCTGTTTAGCTATTTGAATGAACGTTTGCTGAGGGTAACGCTGAATCAGCCATAAAAGCACCGCAACGATTAAAAGTGCAAAGCCAATAGCAAGCACACCGCAAAACCACGCATTTTGTCTATTCGTCTCTAATAACGTAGCCGGAACTGCCAAGATGGCGCTTCCGATACAAAAAACATAAATTAAAAAAAGAAATTGTTTTGGACTAATAAATTCCTTTATTTGCATCATACACACCTTCTCTCCTACATGCTTGCTCACGTGAATAACAGATGATGAATGGTTCTAGTAAGAGGCTTAATTACTGCCTCTAAAAAGTACAGAGGCGTAGGAACTTCTTTACGGAGTGTAATCGATCCCCAAAAGAATAGACCCAAACCTATAAGACAAAGGTAGACGGCTATTTCACGATAATACTTTTCCTTTCGGAAGTTGATCATTGTTTTTTTAGTCAAATAAGCAAGCAGTACAAGTAAGGCGATAAATCCCTCCATTTTCTTTCTCCTTAATGCTTCATTTGCTTCATATATGAGTTATTTAACGTGCCTAAGCGACGGATTTGAACTTTTGCATCTAAATCGACGGTTAAATCCTCTGCGTAAATTCTGTTCCAGTCTCTTTTCATTTTGTACCATTTCTTTACATCTTGTCTGTAAAACGCTTCGCCGAAACCAAAGATATCGCTTTTATAGGTTTTTTGAGCTTTTTCTACTGCATCATTCATTTTTTCTTTTACGTCAGCTGCTGTTTTTCGTTCGAGCATATTGATTACAGCTGGGTCCTGTAAATTCACTTGACACTCTACATCAGCCACGTTCGCTTCTCCTTTTAAATCAACGTGAATATGAGGTTTATGATTTTTCATAGTAGCTGTCACCTTGACATTCGTTCGAAGCATTTCTACTCCAATGATATCATGCTGTTTTTCTTTTTTTTCGCATGGAATAACAATTAACGTACTTTTTACATTTCCTGTAATATAGTTATATCCTTTACTTTCGTCTTCATTGAACCAGCCGATAAGCTTATCATTTTGAAAGACACCTAACCCTTTGAAATTTAGCAGGGTGGAAAGATTGGTGCGAGAAATACTAGACATATCGCCTGCATTTTTCACATTGCCTTTTAACAATACTCCTGATAACACCGCCTGCTTTCCTTCGCTGGTTAAATTACTGATCAGTTCATTTAACTTTACTCCTCTAGTTGGTGCCCAAATACGCTGTGATACGTCTAATGAAGCAAACATGTGGTTAGCTGGTATTTTTTCGATTGTTGTTAATACGTTCAGCACGCTCGCTGCTTTCGTGTTTTTAGCAATAACAACAAAATAATCGGTACGCACTTCATGATCCCGAGCAAAGAAATCAAGCACTTCAGCGATACCGTCTTCCGCCATGCTTTCGCTAATGACAAGCATTCGTAAATGAGAAAGATAAATTTTCCGCGGAGATTTTGTCGTTATTTTTCTTAACCCTTCCATTACAGACGAAGCCTTAATAGAAAATGTGGTAACAGAAGGCCCGTTTGTAGGGGTTTTGGCCTGAATATCACCAGGGTTAATCAGCTGAACTGTAACAATGATGCCATCTTCTGCTTTATCAATTCCGACAGCAACCGTAATGGCTAGTTCATTCAACTCTCGACTGCTCCAGCAGCCGCTTAATAGCACTGAACAGATACATAACATTAGAAATGCTTTCATAGTAAACGGCCACCTTTACACAGTTTAGTTTTTTTGCGTCTTTTGACGTGAAATATTCTTCTCGTTAATAAGCTTTGGCCTTGTTTTCATTTTTTTGATCGAACGTCTAATCAGAACATCCTTTTGATCACGCTTCACAAATGGAGCCATAGGTGTCATATAAGGGACTCCAAATGACCTTAAGCTGCATAAATGTAGAATCATTAAAATTAACCCCAGGATAATACCGAACAAGCCAAAAGTAGCTGCTAACACCATTAAAATAAAGCGCAGCATCCTTACTGCAATAGCCATATCATACACAGGTGACACAAAGTTACTAATAGCGGTGATGGATACAACGATAACCATTGCAGGTGAAACTAATCCCGCTTGTACGGCGGCTTCTCCTAAAACGAGTGCTCCCACAATCGAAATCGCTGAACCTACTGCTCGAGGCAATCGGACTCCTGCTTCTCGCAAAATTTCAAACGTGATTTCCATAATAAACGCTTCAATAATAGCTGGAAAAGGAACACCTTCCCTTTGAGCTGCAATACTAATTAACAAAGCAAAAGGAAGCATCTCTTGATGAAAAGTAGTTAAAGCAATATAAGCAGAAGGTGTTAAAAGAGCTAAGAAAAATGCCATGTAGCGCATTAAGCGAATCAATGTACTAATATCTGCGCGCTGGTAATAATCTTCGGCCGCTTGAAAAAATTGAATAAATAGGGCAGGAACCATTAATACAAAAGGTGTACCGTCTACTAAAATGGCTATTCGCCCCTCTAAAAGACCTGCTGCCACGGAGTCTGGACGCTCCGTGTTATGCATAGTAGGAAAAGGTGTATAATCTTCATCTTGAATCAACTCTTCGATATATCCGCTCTCCAAAATACCGTCTATATCAATTTTAGAAAGACGCTCCTTTACCTCTTGAATGATCTGTTCATCCGCAATGCCGTCTATATAAACGAGCGCAATATCCGTTTTTGTAAACTCTCCTATTTGCTGTGATTCAATCCAAAGTTTTGGAGATTTTATTCGGCGCCGAATCAATGCGGTATTCGTTCGCAGTGTTTCTGTAAAACTGTCTCGAGGCCCTCTTACAACGGTTTGAGACTGTGGTTCAGAAACAGCCCTGTCTCTCCACCCTCTTGTACTTGCCACAATACACGTTTGATACCCTTCTAAAAACAGTACGGTGTCTCCTGATAACACATGAAGAAGAGCATCATCCAGTGTCTTTGCTTCCATGATTTCACCCGCTGCCAAACTATAGCTTTTAATCAATTCGTACATATTAACGATGCCATCATCATGTGTTAAATGTTCATCGTGATAGTGCATAATGGAGTCCAGCGCATAGTGTTCAACTTCGTCTTTATTTACTAATCCGTCGATGTAAGCAACACCTAAAGTAAATTTTTCTTCAATCGAAATTCGAAACTCTCGCACAACTAAATCCGTGCTCTGTCCCAGTGCTTTTTTCATGCGGGATAAATTATCTCCCACCCTCTCCGATAATTTCTGCTCTTCCTGTGTAGAAGAAGCACTAGTATCCTTAGTGTCCTTAGAGTCCTTCGATTCATCAGCTTTTTCTTTCCGCTGTTTGGATTTATTCGTTAACTCAGATAGTTTTTTTATACGCATTGTTCATCCTCCACTACATTGAACGAAAAGAAACGGAATTTCTTCTTTTTAGTCTCTATAGTTTTTGTATGAAAAGGAAATTTATACTTGAAGCCATTTTAATAATCTTTATTTTTGACATCATTTGTGCATTTCTATAGGATAGTAATGGATAATTCTTTGTTATTATGAAGAATGTTTATGCGGAACATTGAAAGGAGTCTATACATGGCACAATCACTTAAAGGCAAAGTAGCTCTTATTACAGGAGCAGGAAAAGGCATCGGTCGTTCAACTGCGATTGAATTAGCAAAAGAAGGCGTAAATATCGGTTTAATTGCTCGTACAGAGGCAGATTTAAAGGCTGTTGCTTCTGAACTAGAAGCATTTGATGTACAAGTTGCTTATGCAACAGCAGATGTTTCTTCTATGGAAGAAGTAAACGCAGCAGTTGAGCATCTACATACAAAATTAGGGGCAACGGATATCTTGATCAACAACGCGGGAATCGGTAAATTCGGAAGCTTTTTAGAGCTAGACCCAGCTGAGTGGAAACAAATCATTGATGTGAATTTAATGGGCGTTTACTACGTAACGCGCGCCGTTCTACCTCAATTAATCGAAAAAAACGGTGGAGACATCATCAATATTTCATCCACTGCTGGTCAAAAAGGCGCTCCCGTTACAAGTGCTTACAGCGCTTCAAAATTTGGCGTGCTCGGCTTAACTGAATCTCTAGCGTTAGAAGTGCGCAAACACAATATTCGTGTAACAGCGCTAACACCAAGTACAGTAGCAACGGAATTAGCATATAAAGAAAACTTAACGGATGGCAATCCTGATAAAGTGATGCAGCCTGAAGACCTAGCAGAAATTATGGTAGCACAATTAAAACTGCATCCGCGTATTTTTATCAAATCTGCGGGCATGTGGTCCACAAATCCATAAACAAACATAGAAAAAGGAGAGCGTCAGCTCTCCTTTTTTGTGTCTTTCTTTATATGATGGTTACCTTATTTACGTTTAGGCGTGATTTCTTCTGATAGTTCTTCAAAAGATTTTACTTTTCCATGCGATGGGTTTTGTGATTGTTTTCGTACATTCCACTGACGCTCTTTTTGACTTTTAGACTGAGTCATTTTGCTTCATCCCCTTTTTATATGCTTACATGTAGTAGGATAAAACAAGCTGCTCTTTTCCATTCATCAAAACTGCTTCCAATTTCTTTACTGCTTAGCTAAATGTATTTTAAACCATTTATCAATTTCCGCGTTATATTGATCATAATATGCAGTTAGCGGATGGTCTCCGTTTTTGTACAGTACATATTTGTATTCTTTTCCCTGCTCATCTAGTTGTTTCACAAGCTTTTCAGCCTGAGTGTGGTGAACTTTACGATCATGATCACCCTGTAAAATTAAAAGAGGTGAATTTACTTTATCGCTCCAATAGACAACAGAACGACTTTTATACCTCTCTGGATATTGTGCCGGATCTCCTACAATTGTCCGCAGCACTTGTTTCATTTCAGTCCCTCTTTGATCATAAAATTGAAACATATCGGTAATACCTGATTGTACGACAACTGCATCAAATTTAACGCCGTTTTTCATCGTCAAATACGTCATCATGCCGCCGCGTGAATATCCTAGCGCTACCTTTCGCTGGTGATTTACATAAGGAAGCTGTTCTCCCCATTTAATAAGATTTAATACGTCGTCAATATCTTTACCGCCGTACGTCTCTGTTCCTTCACTTCCGCCATTTCCCCTGTATTGAGTCGCAACAACGACGTAGCCTTTACTTGCCCAGTATGACAAATACTGAAGTGTTTTTGCGCGAATCATGCCATGTTCGCGATTTCCTCCGCGATTATATACTAAAAGCGGATAATGTTTGTCTGCAATGTCTTTAGGCTGTACTAAAAACCCTTTTATCTTTAAATTATCACTAGGATACGTAATGCTATATACATCTACTTTATTTGAATAAGGCGATAATAAATTCAATTTTTCTTTATTTACATCATCACTTTCAGCTCGGTTAAAAACCGCTGTCACACCGAGCACAGCTACAGTGATTAATGCAATGATGCCCCATTTTTTCAACAGAAACCCTCTCCTCAATAAATATCTTTTCTCTTTTATAATGAGTGTTTTCATTTCGCTTTACCCTTCTTAAATGTTTGCTAAAAAGGGCATTCATCCCATCGCCAATACAGCTTATTTATCATACCGCAAAACCCAAATTTCTTCATCTGTAAAGAAATAAGAATTCATACAAATACATTAACAAGAAAGACGTATAGTAAATTGTATTATTAAATTATAGATTTGAAAAGTGGAATGATACTTTTTTTGTCGTTTTTTACCTGTCCTTTTTCAAAAAAAAAAAGCCCAGTTAAGACTGAGCTTTTTTCTTGGCAATGCCAATGCCTGTATATGCTAAAATAATTGAAAAAATAGGACATAAAATGCTAAAGAATGTAAATGGAACATAATCAGCTGCTGGAATATTTAATGCAGTTGAAATAAAAGCGCCGCTGACACCCCACGGAATAATAGCATTAATAACCGTTCCGCCGTCTTCAAGCGTTCGTGATAAGTTTTTTGGATCTAAATTCCACTTTTCATACAGCGGCTTAAACGTCTGTCCAGGTAAGAGAATCGATAAATACTGTTCTCCTGTAATAACGTTCACTCCAATTGAAGATAGAAGCGTAGCAAAAATAACGTCTCCGCTGCGGCGAATTTGTTTTGCTAATCCTTCTAACAAAGCATCAATAATTCCAACGGCTCTCATCAAGCCACCTAGCGACAAGGCAATCATGATAAGGGAAATAGAAAACATCATGGACTGCAGTCCGCCTTTATTTACGATCGCATCCACTACTTTATTTCCTGACTCTACTGCCGGCCCGCTTTGAAGAACGCCTAGCAATTGACTCAGCGTAAATTCATGCTGTGTGATCATTCCTGTAATGATGGCCGTTACAATACCTAAAACTAACGTTGGCAGTACATCGACTCTTCTCATCGAAAAAATAAGAACTAAAAGTGGAGAAAGCAACGTTAACACGTGTAAATTAAACGTATGTTTTAATGCGTCTTGAATTCCTTGAATTTCCCCGTAATTGACGCTTTCCTGATTTCCGTTGATTCCGATTACCAGTGCAATGATTGCTGTAATAACAATACTTGGAACCGTCGTCCACGTAATGTGCTGAATATGTTTAGGAAGCGGCACTCCAACGATACCAGAAGCAAAATTTGTTGTATCAGACAAGGGAGACATCTTATCTCCAAACACAGCTCCTGAAACAATCATCCCCGCTGCTAGCCCTGGGTGTACACCAATAGCAGTTCCTACGCCAAATAAAGCGACCCCTACCGTACTGACGGTTGTTAATGAACTTCCCGTGAATGTTGAAACTAATACGGTAATAACCAAAGCACTAATTAAAAAGTACTGCGGTGAAATCCAGTGGAAACCGTAGGATAAAATCGTCGGTATCGTTCCTCCTACCATCCAAATCGCAATAAGCATCCCGATCAGCATTAAAATAAGGATAGGCTTAATGCCCAGTCTAACACCGTCTAAAATCCCTTTCTCCATTTCTGTCCACTTATATTTCAACAAAAAGCCAATCACACTAATAAATGCTACACCAAATATCAGCGGAATATGAGGCGGCAGCTTTAACGTAAATAATGAAACAAAAATAATAGCTAATAGCACCAGAACCACCGCTATTGATTGTATAAATGAAATTTCTTTTTTCATAAGGTATTCCCTTTCTATCTTTCTTTTTCACTTAAACGCTTTTATGCTTTTACGCAGTTAAGTGCAAACCTTCTTGAGTATAATTTTTATCCTTCTTGCTGTCAATAACTTATTTTATCCAACGGTAAGCTCTGCACTCATTTTCCCACTTTTCTTCTTATTAATATTAATTCCCTCTCCAAGCAGATCATTGTACAAAATGCCTCTTATGTTTTTACATGTATAGAACGGGTACACATAAAACACATCTTTTTTTAATGTACTACCTTTTGTACATAAGCGAGGAACTTCCCTCAAAATTTTTTAAGCAAAAGACTTGAAAGTCAGAAAAGGTCAAAGTATAATGAAATTACGAAAGGTCAAGAAAGGTCAAACACCTGCTGATCTTCGATTAAAATCATTTAGGGAGGCTAATTAAATGATTTGTCAAAACTGTAATAAACGTGAAGCATCTATTCAATTAAATGTACAAACAAATAATCAAAAATCTCAATATCGTTTATGTCATACATGTTATCAAGCACTTATGAAAGAACATAAAATCCCATCTGGTTTTGGAGGTGGCGGCTTTATGAACATCGATGATTTATTCAAGCAAATGGCGCACGAACAAGCTGCACCGGAGCAGCCACAGCAAGGAAATGGCGGCGGCGGCTTTTTAGATCAATTTGGTCGAAACTTAACTCAAATTGCGAAAACGGGATTGATTGACCCTGTTATTGGCCGCGAAGAAGAAGTAGAGCGCGTCATTGAAATTTTAAATAGAAGAAACAAAAACAACCCGGTGCTAATCGGAGAACCTGGTGTTGGTAAAACAGCTGTTGTTGAAGGGTTAGCTTTAAAAATTGCGGAAGGAAAAGTTCCTGCCAAGCTGCTAAATAAAGATGTATATCTGTTAGATGTAGCATCTCTCGTAGCTAATACCGGCGTGCGCGGTCAATTTGAAGAGCGCATGAAGCAGTTAATTTCTGAGCTTCAACAGCGAAAAAACGTGATTTTATTTATCGATGAAATTCACCTTCTTGTAGGAGCTGGTTCAGCGGAAGGTTCAATGGACGCAAGCAATATTTTAAAACCAGCTCTTGCACGAGGCGAACTTCAAGTAGTCGGAGCTACAACTTTAAAAGAGTACCGTTCCATTGAAAAAGATGCGGCTCTTGAACGACGCTTCCAGCCGGTTATGGTTCACGAACCGTCTGTAGAAGAAGCCGTTGAAATTCTAAAAGGAATCCAAAGTAAATATGAAGATTATCACGGCGTTAGCTATACAGATGAAGCGATCCGCGCTTGTGTAAATTTATCACACCGCTACATTCAAGATCGCTTCTTGCCTGATAAAGCAATTGACTTGCTAGATGAAGCAGGTTCAAAAATGAACTTACAGGCAGGCATTACAAATAAAGACGATGCGGCCGCTCGCTTAAAAGAAATTACAAAAGAAAAAGAGCAGGCGTTAAAGAATGAAAAATATGAAGTAGCGGCAAAACTGCGGGATGAAGAAGCTGCTCTTGAAAAACAATTGAACGAAGAACAGCAAAAAATGAATGTGGATATTGCTGACATTCAAGCAATTATTGAAAAGAAAACGGGTATCCCTGTTGGTAAACTTCAAGAAAATGAATCAGCAAAAATGAAACATTTAGCGGAGCACTTAGCTCAAAAAGTAATCGGACAGCAGGAAGCTGTAGAAAAAGTAGCAAAAGCGATTCGACGTTCTCGCGCTGGATTAAAAGCGAAGCATCGCCCAATTGGTTCATTCTTATTTGTCGGTCCAACAGGTGTCGGTAAAACAGAGTTAACCAAAACATTAGCTGAAGAACTATTCGGCTCAAAAGATGCTATGGTTCGTCTAGATATGAGTGAATATATGGAAAAACACGCGGTGTCTAAATTAATCGGTTCACCTCCTGGCTACGTAGGTCACGAAGAGGCAGGACAATTAACAGAGAAAGTACGCCGTAACCCTTATTCCATCATCTTACTAGACGAAATTGAAAAAGCTCATCCAGACGTTCAGCATATGTTTCTGCAAATTCTAGAAGACGGACGTCTAACAGATAGTCAAGGTCGCACAGTAAGCTTTAAAGACACAGTTATCATTATGACAAGTAACGCTGGTGTAGGTGAAAAGAAAATTACGGTTGGGTTTGACGCAGAAAATGACGCTCTTAAACAGGCATCCGTTTTAGATTCACTTTCATCTTATTTCAAACCAGAGTTTTTAAATCGATTTGATACAATCATTGAGTTTAATCACCTTGAAAAAGATAACTTGATTAAAATCGTTGACCTTATGCTTGCTGAATTAAAAGAAACATTACAAGAACAAAACATCACGCTGAGCGTAGCGGATGAGGTAAAAGAAAAACTGGCTGAACTTGGCTATCACCCTGCATTCGGTGCTAGACCGCTCCGCCGAGCAATTCAAGAACAGCTTGAAGATCGAATTACAGATTTACTGTTAGATGACGGAGACGTATCTACAGTGAACGTAACGTTAAATGAAGCAAGCGAAATCACCGTACAAAACTAATAGAAAAAGCGACTCTACTTGAGTCGCTTTTTTTTATAGAAATACTTACGTTTATTTACTTTCGTCTGTTTTTTCATCAGCACTATCCGTTGATTCTTCTTGATCATCAGCTGCTTCATCCCCAGATGAATCATCTGCTTCGTCTTGCTTCATTGTTTCCTGTGAATCATCTGTAGTTGTATCCTCCGCTTGAGTATCACCCGACTGTTCTGTTTGCTGTTCTGTGGCATCTTTTTCATCCGTTTGTGAGTTGCATGCTGTGATTAACATAATTGCTAGAAGTGATCCAAATAACTTGACTAATAAACTTTTGTTCATTTTACCGTCTCCCTTCGAATCATCTGAGCCTCTATGTAGTCACCATTCATATGGCTCTACTGGCAGTATAGCCTATCCAATTAGAAAAAAGTTCATTTTTACAAGGTTATCACAAAAGCTTTACATCCCCTTCATTTCGTTCATATTCCCCTCATATTTCCTTAATAGTTTATGACTAGCTGTATTCTAGATCTATCTTCCTTGGTCTAAGTGCTCAATTCAGCTATTCACACAGTTGTAACTATGCTAATATGAGTGATATATCACTATATCGTGCGACTAGCTGACTATAAAGTTATTCTCCTATAAAATTATTCACCATTTAAGAAAGGGATTTTTTATGGAATCACACAACCTCATAAAAAAACGGAATTTTATTCTTTTACTTATTTTTTGGCTGCTATATTTTGTCCACATTGTGTTATACCACTTTATTGCAGCTGATCCTCATATGATTGTTTTTATAAGCGGAGGAATTTTATTATTGGTAGTGACGGCTATGTACTACTTTCGTTTTCATCCTGCTATCATTATGTATTCTTTTTTTATATGCTATTATGCCTATATTGCGTACATGACATCTATTGAACCTGCCGTTATTAATTATTTATTTTTGTTTCTTGGAATTATTGTTAGCTTTATTTATTATAGCTATGTCGCTATTGTAATTTCTACATTAATGTCCATGATGATTGTTTTGTACTTTTATGTAAGCAACACTCTTTTTACATCTGTGACTTTCGTGAAATTAGATATCGTTTATTTCATTTTGTTTACGCTGATCACAATGATTATTTTGTTGTACTGTGCTCATTTCTCTAAAAAACTGATTGCTATTACGACGGTCAAAATGAACAAAACCGAAGATGAACTGTATTCAGCTCAAGAGTATTTACAATCTTTTTTTACATACAATCGCGACGCCATTGCCGTGTTCAGTCTAGACGGTAAAGTGATTAAAGTAAACGATGCTTTTGAGCAAATATACGGATGGAAAGCGGAAGAAATTGTCGGAAAAGCCATTCCATTTATTCCTGCCGGCTTAAAAGGCGACGCTGAAAGCCGATTAGAAAGGGTTAAAAAAGGAGAAAAGCTAGTAGCCTTTGAAACCCAGGACAAGCGAAAAGACGGAAAAATAATTGATGTAGAAAGTACTGTTTCACCTATTTTTAATCGTGATAAACAGGTCGTTGCGCTTTTTGGTATTTCACGCGATCTTACCGAAGAAAAGGAAACAGAAAAATTTCTTCGTCAAACCGATAAGTTATCTCTAGCCGGCGAAATGGCAGCGGGAATCGCTCATGAAATTCGAAATCCGCTTACTTCTCTGAATGGGTTTATTCAGCTTATTCATGAAGACAGCAGCCGCTATCATTCTTATACAACCATCATGCTTAGTGAACTGAATCGTATTAACTCAATCGTTGGAGAATTTTTATTGCTCGCTAAACCTCATGACACGGTTATGAAAAAGCACGCATTCTCTACTATTTTAAATGACGTTATTCTTCTGTATGAATCAGAATGTGTATTAAAAAATGTCGTAGTTAAAACGCAGGTGGAAGCCCCGCATACATACATCTGCTGTGATGCAAATCAAATTAAGCAAGTACTTATTAATTTGTTAAAAAATGCGCTCGAAGCTATGCCTAGCGGAGGAGAAATTCATTTAAACGTTACTCAGCATACTAAAGATCTTACTATTTTCATTAAAGATACAGGAGTCGGCATTCCTTCACATTTGCTTACGCACATTCAAAAGCCCTTTTTTACCACGAAGCCCTCAGGTACCGGTCTTGGACTTGTTGTGATTAAAAACATTTTGTATCAGCATAAAGGAACATTTGAGATTAAAAGCACTGTTGGCAAAGGAACCAGCGTTACCCTTACGATTCCTTTATGGGAACAAGAAATTAATCATTAAAAAAAGAGGCTGGAACAAAAGTATGTTAGCTGAAGAAAGATCCGAACGAGTTTGTTTCTTGATTAAGAATCAAACTCATTCGGATTTTTTATTATGAGGGTGAACGTAGATTTAATCTAGGCGCTTCTAGCTGTTGATTGAAGGGCAAGGCGAAGACTCCTGCGGGAAAAGCGGAATAGGTGAGACCCCGCAGGAGCATAAGCGCTGAGGAGGCTCACCGCCCGCCCGCGGAAAGCGAAGCCTTGCACGGAAATCAACGGCGGTGCAACAAGCGATTCATACTAGATTGTTTATCCCATTTGTTCGTCTTTAGATTGGATTGATTTTGTTGTGTCTCAATCTCTTTTTTTATAGCTTTTTATCGTCAATACTATTTAAATAGTTTTCAATTTCATCTACTACAGACTGCACGCAGCCCTCTTCGAATGGAGAGATCAAATTCGCTTCCTCTACTAATTCTAAAAACGGCTTACTTCCGCCAAGCTTACACAAATGAACGTAATCTTGCCATGCTTGTTCATGGTTTTCTCGATCTTTTTTCCAAAATTGAAATGCACAAATTTGAGCGAGCGTGTAATCAATATAATAAAACGGAGACGTGTAAATATGAAGCTGGCGCTGCCAGAAGCCCCCGCTTTCTAGATAGTGATGGCCGTCATAGTTTTTAGAAGGCATATATTTCTTTTCAATTTCTCGCCACGTTTGTTTTCGTTCCGAAGGCGTCATCTCAGGGCGTTCGTATACAGCATGCTGAAATTCGTCTACCGCTACTCCGTAAGGCAAGAAAGTTAATCCTGAGCTTAAATGAGAAAACTGGTATTTATCTTTGTCTTCTTTAAAGAACAACTCCATCCAAGGCCATGTAAAATACTCCATGCTCATCGAATGAATTTCAGCTCCTTCATGCGTAGGCCAGTGATACTCATTGGTTTCCATATCTCGGCTGGAATACACTTGAAAAGCATGCCCTGCTTCATGCGTTAACACATCAATATCGCCTGATGTTCCATTAAAATTCGAAAAAATAAACGGCGCTTTGTATTCTTCAATAAACGTACAGTAGCCTCCGCCTGCTTTGCCCTTTTTAGCGACTAAATCCATCAAATTATTTTCAAGCATAAAGGAAAAAAATTCGTCCGTCTCTTTAGAAAGCTCCTTATACATAATCCATCCATTTTCAATAATCCACTTTTCATCACCTTTTGGCACTGCGTTTCCTGTTTCAAACTGAAACGGTTCATCATAATAAGTTAAGCTCTCTACTTGAATTCTTTCCTGCTGACGCTTTTTTAGTTTTTCAGTAAGGGGAACAATATACTCTTTTACTTGTTTGCGAAAAGCGGCAACCATTTCAGCATCGTAGCCTATTCTAGACATACGAGCATAGCCCACTTCTACGAAATTTTTATAGCCTAATTTTTCAGCAAGCTTGGTCCGCACTTTTACAAGTTTGTCGTAAATATCATCAAATTCCTCTTCATGATCGGTAAAAAATTGAAACTTCGCTTCTGCTGCTTTTTTTCTCATTTCTCGATCAGGTGACTCCATAAACGGATCGAGCTGAGCTAACGTTCTTTCTTCTCCTTCAAATAAAATTTTAGCTGACGCCACTAGTTTCGTATATTGAGACGATAGCTTATTTTCTTCCTGCAGCTCTTTTACTATTTCAGGAGAGAACGTTTTTAACTGCATTTCAGCAAGAGAAAACAGCTGCTTGCCCCACTTTTCTTCTAGTTTCTCTTTAAAAGGCGAAGAGATTAACGCTTTGTAAAATTTCTCTACATATCCTTCTAAAAGCGGCTGTGTTTCGTCAAAATAGTCTTGTTCTTCTTTATAAAATTCATTCGCTGTGTCGATAGAATGACGAATATAGCAGATGTTCCCCATTGTGCTGTACTGGGAATACGCATCATTTGCTAGACGAATTGCCTCGTTTTGCTGACTGACTGACGCTGCTTCCGTAAAGTGTGTAATGGCCTTTTCAAACTGCTTTTCAATTTCATTCATATCAGGTCGCGTATATGTATAATTCTCAAATTTCATCATTTGTACCCCTTCCTCTATTGTCTGTATGTAACCTAATTCGTTTTTATCCAGCTGTATTCCTGTTAATTTCAATTTTTTGTCACTTTTTATTTTTTATGTCGATGGGTTATGAAAGAAGTCATAGAAAAAACTCGTTTGTTTAACAGAAACAAACGAGCTTTCTTTAATTAATTAGTCGATTCCGGTAAAAATTCATCTGCATAGTGCCCCAGTTTCTTAAGCATCGAAATAGCAACTTCCTTTTCTTCGCTAGACAGGACGGATAAAATATCATGAATTCTTTTTTCATGACTCGGAAACATACTTTCAATCATTTCCTTGCCTTGCTGAGTGATCGCTGCGTAGGTTACACGGCGATCGTTCGGACAAGCAACGCGCTCTAAGAAGCCTTTTTTCTCAAGCTTGTCTACTACATACGTAATACTGCCGCTTGCGAGTAAAATTTTTCCGCCAATTTGCTGCAGAGGCTGTTGACCTTTGTGATACAATAACTCTAGGACAGCAAATTCGGTTGGATTCATTCCATGCTGTTGAATAAATTTATGCACATGATCATTAATTGAACGATTGGCACGAGATAGTACAATAAATAATTTAAGAGATTGGTCTAACTCTTCTCTAGTTACATCATTCGTCATTTTAATCAGTTCCTTTAATATTATCTTGATATCAAGATAATACTAAAATTTCCCTTCAAAGTCAATCAAAGCAGACTTATTTCATCGGTTATTCTCTCCGCTTGTACAATTTTTTTGATAAAAAATGTATATAAGTGGATTTATACATATGCTTTTAATACAATAAACATATGACCATTACATAAAAAGGTGAATGATTATGAAACCAACCCATTTATTATTTAATTCCGCGATTGGTTCACAAAAGCCTGAAACAATCGTTAACCGGCAAAACCCCTGTCCCTTTTGCGACGTAGAATCTCTTACTGGCATTATTGAAAAACAAGGACCTATCATTTGGCTAAAAAATAAATTTCCCGTTCTGCAAGATGCTTATCAGACGGTTATTATTGAGACCGATGAGTGTTCTTCAGAACTGTCTATTTATCCAAAAGAACATCTGTACACCTTGCTGAGCTTTGCTACTGAACGATGGATATCGATGATGAACAGCGGTGAATATGCTTCTGTTCTTTTCTTCAAAAACCATGGACCTATGTCTGGGGGGTCGTTACGGCATCCTCATATGCAAATTATTGGTTTAAATGAGATGGATGTCAATGAAAATGTTAAGCTAGAGCAGTTTGAAGGAGTCACAATTGCAAAAAATGAACACGTCACATTTAATTTATCTGTAAAACCTAGAATGGGCTTTTTTGAATTTAACGTGATAACGGATCAGCTTGACAAAGAGCTGCACACATTTGCAGATTATCTTCAAACGGCTGCTCACTATTTATTAAATCATTTTCATCGTAGCTGCACGAGCTATAACTTATTTTTTTATAACCTTAAAAACGGCAAAATTGCGGCGAAAATCATTCCTCGCTTTGCCACATCTCCTTTGTATGTAGGATATGGCATTCCTCAAGTTTCCAATAAGCTTGAGCACATTGCTAACCAAGTTCAGGAGCTGTACTTTACCTAAAAAGTTGAACCTTCACTGGTTCAACTTTTTTGTAAGGTTATTGCATAAAGCTATTCATTTTTAAAATAGTCATGCTCATAGAAAACAAAAAAACATACACTAAAAGAACGATGTGAATTGAGGATAAAAAGAAGAATACGGAAAAGGAGACGGTTTATGACTGAGGTACTAATTGGAAGCATTCTTTCTGCGCTATCGACTGGAGTAGGCGCTTTGCCTATTATGTTTTTGAATCAAGAACTCACTCATCGCTGGAAAGATATACTTCTTGCGCTCACTGCAGGTATTATGACAGCTGCTTCTACTATGAGCTTGATTCCAGAATCTCTTCAAAGCGGCGGATTTTTTTCCTTAGCAATTGGCTTACTGCTTGGAGTTGTAACATTAACACTCTTGGAGCAGAATATTCCTCACATTGACCTTGAGCATTCTAAAACCGGCATTCAATTTGATGAAAAAGCACTTTTAATTGTTTCCGCTATTACTTTGCACAACCTTCCTGAAGGATTGTCTGTTGGTGTTAGCTACGCTTCAAATGTTGAAAATACAGGGAACTTAATCGCCCTTGCAATCGGTCTTCAAAATGCACCTGAAGGACTGTTGGTCGCGCTATTTTTAGCTCAGCAAAATATCAGTAAAATAAAAGCATTTTTAATTGCTACCCTTACAGGCTCCGTTGAGATTGTAACATCTTTACTCGGGTTTTATTTAACTAATTTTGTTGATTCTCTCGTTTCATATGGATTAGCTTTTGCTGCTGGAGCCATGCTGTTTATTATTTATAAAGAGTTGATTCCGGAAAGTCACGGCGATGGAAACGAAAGATTTGCTACTTATTCGTTTATTTTTGGTATTTTGTTTATGATCTTTTTAATTAACATTTTTTAAAGGTGAAGAGAGGCCACGGGCAGCATAATTGTTTTACTGCCCGATCCCGAATGCTTGTCCTGCATTACAGCTTTGAAAAAGATAAAAAGCGGCTAATCAGTGTGGCAAACGATGTCTTTTCTTCCTCTTCTTTTAAACGCTGCTTTTGATAAACGAGTAAGAGCTGATCAAGCTCTTGACTACAGGTAACGGTTTCTTCATTAGTCAAACCTTTTTCTTCTCCGAGCTGCACCATCTTTTGTCTTTTTTGGACGATTTCTACTAATAATCTCTCTGATTTCGTTCTATTTCTCACTCCAAACACAAAATCCTCTCCTATGACAAAGAAATTAGCTTATAACGCATTATTACAAATTCTACTAAATATGTAAATAGAGTCGCAATAATAGACATTTTTTTTGCAAAAAAATTATTTTGTCGGAATTTACAAACGCTTACATTACTATAGGAATACCATTTATCTTTTTTTTACAACTTGTTTTTCGACAAAAGATGCTGCTTGTCGAATCGAAAAAAGATTGAAACATAACGAAATAAATCTAATCGAAAGACGAACAAATGAGATACATGAGCTGGACTGCTTATGACACCGCAATTGATTTCCGTGCAAGGCTTCGCTTTCCGCGGGCGGCCGCTGAGCCTCCTCGTCGCTTGCGCTCCTGCGGGGTCTCACCTGTTCCGCTTTTCCCTCAGGAGCCTTCGCCTTGCCCTCCAATCAACTGCTAGAAGGAACGAAACAAATAAAACGATGTGCACCATCACAAAAAAAAACGAACCACTCATCAAACAGGTTGATGAATGGTTCGTTTTTTACTTGGACTCAACTACTTTTGTCCCAGCCTCTTTTTTATTCAGCTTTCTGAGCAGCAATTTGTACAGCATCCCATACCGTAGCAAAAGGAGGAGCGTACGAAAGATCTAGCATGGTTATTTCATCTGTTGTGAGGCGGCAAGTAATAGCTGTCGCAAATACATCGATTCGTTTTGATACTCCTTCTTTCCCAATCATTTGAACCCCCAAAATCTCTTTTGTTTCAGGATGATAAACAAGTTTTATCACAATCTTTTCAGCTCCTGGATAGTAAGAAGCATGACTCGGAGCCTCGGCCGTGATGGCTTTATATAAAAGAGAATTTTCTCTTGCTTCTCTTTCTGAAATGCCGGTTTTTCCGATTTCATAGTCCATCACTTTGACAATACTTGTACCTATAACACCGGGAAATTCTCGACTTTCTCCCCCTAATCGGTAACCAAGAACCCTTCCCTGCTTATTGGCAATGGTTCCAAGAGCAATATGAACATCTTTTTTTAATACGCGGTGATGGCTCGTTGCACAATCTCCTGCTGCGTAGATATGTGGCACGTTGGTTTCCAACTTCTCATTTACTAAAATAGCTCCATTTTCAAGCATCCTTAGTCCGTTTCTTTCTAAGAATTGCGTATTCGGATGAACTCCTACATTTACAATCACTAAATCTGTTTGATACGTTTGACGGTTTGTTTGAACGTGAGTGACGGAACCATCTGAATGCAGCAATGCTTCCACTTCTTCTTCGAAATGAAATAAAATATCGTCATCTAGCTGCTTTTGTAAATGCTCTGCCATTTCTTGATCTAAAATAGATAGAATCTGCTTTCCCTGTTCAATAACCCGTACTTCTTTTCCCAAAGCCTTCATTGCTTCAGCTACTTCCATTCCGACATATCCTCCGCCGATAATGGTGACTTTCTCTACGGAGTGAGCCTGTAGATATGTATAGATTCTTTCGCTGTCTTCTAATGACTTTAATGTGCATACATTCGGCATGTGATCCCTCATAAAATTGGGTTTAACAGCCGTTGTTCCAGTTGCAATGATGAGTTCATCATATGTTATCTCTTTTTCCGTTGACGTCTTTACATCTTGCACTACTATGTATTTTTTTGTATGATTTACTTCTTTAACTTCGTGGAAAAGATGGACGGAGATGTTTCGCTCTTCAAATTCTTGTTTCGTCCGAGCAATCAAATCGTCTTTTTCTTTTACAACTCCTGACAGATAATAAGGCATGCCACATGCGCTGTAAGAGATATCTCCACCTTTTTCAAACACAAGGATTTCCACTTCTTCTTTTTCTTTCATCCGGCGAAGCTGTGAAGCTGCGCTCATTCCGGCGGCTACTCCTCCTATAATGACGACACGTTTCATCTATACTCCCTCTTTCTACATAAATAATAAGCTATACTATTGTTTTTCCTTATTCTTCCCGATTTCAAACGAAAAAAAACGGCTGTTTACACAGCCGTAGATGTTTGTTTCGAGCGGTAATATGTTAAAGCCAAGGCTCCTGCTAATACAGCTCCTTTAATAATGTCTTGCATATAATACGGAACATTTAGCATCGTTAACCCATTTAACAGCACACCAATTAAAATAGAGCCAATCAGCGTCCCGAATACATTCGGTTTCCCTGCTCCAAATACGGAAAAGCCAATGTATGTAGCAGCTACGGCATCCATTAAAAATGGTGAACCCGCGTTTACTTCTCCTACTCCAATACGGGCAGCTAAAACGACTCCTCCAATTCCAGCAAGCAAACCTGAAAACATATAGGCATACATACGGTAACGATTAACCGGTACGCCCGAAAGTCTTGCTGCTTCTATGTTCCCTCCTGTTACGTAGAAAAAACGCCCAAACTTCGTATAGGAAAAAATGATATGAACAAGCAGCACAGTCAGCAGCATAATGATAACAGGAACAGGAATACCTAGTAAGTGACCTTGCCCCAGTGCAAGGAAAGATGGAATAAAAATTCCCGGAGCTCTGTCTCCGCTTGGTAAAGGCATATTGGTATAAATAGCTGAGCCTTTTGTATACGTTAATAAAATCCCCTGTACGATGAACATCATGGAAAGAGTGGCTAAAATATCAGGAATCTTTACTTTCACTACTAAAAAAGCATTTATTAACCCGATAAGAAGCGATGCAATAATCGGAACAATGATAGCGACTGCAATTTCTTGTCTGTGTAAAACAAGCATAGAGGCTGATAAAATAGTGGCTAACCCAGCCGTAGACCCTACAGATAAATCGAGTCCGTTGACGGTTAACGATATCGTTACACCAAGCGCTATTAAGGTAACAATGGAAATAGAGCGCAGGATATCACTAATGTTTTCTCCTGTTAAAAAGTTAGGTGTGGCAATGGAGAAAATAATCATAATAACAAAAATCATTAAGACTGTCCCATATTTATAAAAAAAGTCGAAAACGCTTATTTTTCTCTTTGGTTTCGCTACAGGTTCTGTTACATACTCCGCACTCATCCTTTTACTCCTCCTGCTGTATAATAAAATAATTTTTCACTAGTTGCTTCTTCTTTGGATAATTCTTTCACGATTTTCCCGTTGTACATAACATAAATTCGATCCGCTACCCCTAGCAGCTCCTCGAATTCACAGGTTGCATAAACAACGCCTTTTTGCTGTGACACAAGATTTGTAATTAAGTCGAATATTTCTCGTTTGGAGCCCACATCGACCCCTTTAGTTGGTTCATCAAACAACAGCACGCTAGAGTCCGTAACAAGCCATTTTCCGATTGCTACTTTCTGCTGATTTCCACCGCTTAACGTTCCAACTGACTGCTCGATAGAATGAGACTTTACGCCAACTTGCCCAGTCGTTTTCTGCGCTTT
Source organism: Priestia sp. SRI_019 (assembly GCF_057586255.1). NCBI lineage: Bacteria > Bacillati > Bacillota > Bacilli > Caryophanales > Bacillaceae > Priestia > Priestia sp. SRI_019. The sequence goes on from NZ_JBYCZN010000002.1 coordinate 1,449,405, forward strand.
TTCTTTGATCTTTCCTCGCTTTAGAAATGAATAATTTGTAAAGCGGGACAGACTTGGCAAAACTAAGTTATCGGCAATCGATTCATGAACAAAAATTCCTTCTTTTCTTCGTTCTTCAGGAACAAGAGAAAGACCTTGTGCAATATAATAATACGGCTGCTTATTCAACTTTAATTTCTTGCCTTTTAACCGAACGCTGCCGCTCACATATTGCTCTAAACCAAATAGACTGCGGCAAAGCTCCGTTTTCCCCGCTCCGACAAGCCCTGCAATACCGACTACTTCTCCTTCTTTTACATGAAAAGAGATAGTAGAAAGGCGCCCTGGAAGAGATAATGCTTCTACATGTAAAAGTTCGTTTCCAATTTCTACTGATTTTTTGACCCACTGTTTTACAGAAGACGTTCCTAACATGAGCGTAATCACGTCTTCAATTGATGTATGTGCAGTTTCTTTTGTAGCTACATAGCGTCCGTCTTTTAAAACCGTTAAGCGGTCGCAAATATCAACCACTTCTTGAAGGCGATGTGAAATGTAAATAATGCCTACTCCGCTTTTCTTTAACTCTCTCATCACAGAAAACAATTGTTTCGTCTCTTCCACACTAAGAGGTGCGGTTGGTTCATCCAAAATTAAATAATCAACATTCTGTACAATTGCACGTGCAATAAGCACCTGCTGTTTTTCTGATAGAGTTAGGTCAACGACATTTTTTTTAACGGATAGAGAAGAGCCAAGTAAAGAAAGAGCTTCTTCCGCTTTCTTATAAATAGATTTCCAGTTTACAAATGTCTTACTTTTATTAGAAGTCTGCACGTCTAACACAATGTTTTCAGCTACTGACAGCGAAGGAACCAGCGCTACATCTACTTCTTGATGTACAATACCGATGCCGTGGCGCTTAGCTTCTTTAGGAGAAGAAATGGAGATCTCTTCTCCGTTTTTGAATATTTTTCCTTCGTACTCATCGTAAGCTCCGCACAATATTTTCATCAGCGTACTTTTACCGGCACCATTGGCTCCCAATAAAGCATGGATTTCCCCTTTTTGAACAGTAAAATCAACTTTGTTCAGCGCTTGAAAAGAACCAAAGTTTTTTGTAATGTTCTTCATTGAAAGCTCGTTCGTCATATCTGTCCCCCCATTTCTATTCTTTATTGCCCCATTCTTTTACGTACTGACTAAGCTGATCCATATTAATCGTTTGATTAGGCAAATCTGTTTGTTTGACTAAAACCGGATCAAAGGAATAATAACGAGGGATCTCTTGACCAGAAATCTTTTTAAGAAGCAAATCAACCTGCTTTTCTCCTACTGAAGCTGGGTTTACAGCAGCTGACGCTTTCCACGGACTGTTTTTTGCCTGCATCATTTGCAGATCTTCATCAGATAAGTCTACTCCGTACACTTTAATCTCGTCTCGTCCTGCTTCTTTAATCGCTCTTGTTACTCCTTTTGCAAATTCGTCCCAAGGTGCCCAAACGGCCGCAATGTCTCCTTTATTTGGATACTGCTTCAACACAGCTGCCATTTTATTTTGTGTGTCTAATGAGGTGTTGTCCGTTGCGCTTCCAAACGTAGCAATTTGTTTTACATCTGGGTAGCGATTCATCATAATTTTATAAATGCTGTCGCGCTTTTCCATCGGCGCAAAGCCTCCAACAAACGCATATACAATGTTTCCTTTTCCATTAATGTCCTGCATCATTTGTTTTAGACCCTGCAGCGCAAGCATATAATCGTCTTGGTCAATTGTTGTAACGCCTTCTACTTTTAATTCTACGTCTGTTGCAATAACGGGAATTCCTTTTGCAATCGCACGTTTCACGCCAGGTTCAAGAGTTTCAGCCCGGCCGTGGTCAATCATAATACCGTCAACATTTTGGTTAATAGCCGTGTCTAAATAAGCAGCCATTTTGGATTGATCATTGTTTGAATCAGAAACGGATAGCTGTACCCCTGCTTTTTTAGCCGCTTTTGTCACACCTGTTATGTACTGAGCAGCGTGAGTGCCTGACGTAAATTCAGAAATAAGCGCAATTTTTGTATCTTTCGTAACCTTTTTTCCTTCTTGCTGTACAGGTTTAGCAGAAGCCGCTTGCTGCGCTGGAGCTGCCTGTGCTTTCTCGTTTAGACTTGGCTGTTCTTTCGTGCAGGCAGCCAGCGCAAAGACTAGAAGCACGAGCAAAGTAAGTGGCCACAGCATTTTTTCACTCTTTTTCATGATGTTCCTCCCATTAAACTTATTATTCATATAAAAATAGTTAGTTTTATAATAATCCAAAGAATACCCCGCTTTTAGATGTAAAAGCGGGGTGATGATGACCTATGCTTTACAAGTAATTGTTATGCGTAAATAGGTACCCATCCTTCAGTTGTCACGAAAATTCGGACAGCGACTACTTTACGATCTTCCATTAGTGTAAAGTAATGAAGAATATTTTCTGGTACTGAAATTAAATCGCCCGGCTCTAATTCAACATCAAAAAATTCGCCGTCTTTTCCTTGGATAACAAAGATTCCATGACCGCTTACAATAAAGCGAACTTCGTCATCTGTGTGAATATGCTTGCGCTGAAAGTTTTTTAACAATTCATCAATATTTGGTGTAGATTCCGATAACGAGATAACATCTTGAGCTTTATAGCCGCGGCGTTCAGAAATATCTTTAATATCCTCACCAAAAGCGTTTAAAATTTCTGTTTTTTCTTCATCAGTTAAATCATATTTTTCACGAAGATTTTCTGGAAGTTTTGTAATGTCCCAGTTTTCATAAATAACTTCATTGTTTGCCAGAAAAGCTGATACTTCCTCTTGAGTTTCAATTCTTTTATTGTTTACATGTAAGCGAATGTGCGCCATTGTTGTTTCCTCCTTTTATAAATGCACCTTTGGCTTAATGCCTTTAAGTGACAGTAATTTGACGTGGTAGCTAAATAGAAATTCATAGGCTTCTAGCGCTTTTTTTGTTTCAAATGCATTTTTCCCCCATACCGTAATCCCGTGGTTACGAATCAAAATCGCGCCTTGATCGCCTTTTATATGATGAGAAAACTCTTCTGCTAGTGTCGGAATATCTGCGTAATTCGGAATAATCGGAACAGTAATTTCCGCATCTTCTTCCCAAATACCTAGCGCCTTAATAATTTCTTGACCTTTGAATGAAATAACGCCTTCATCTCCGTACAGTTCAGAGATCACGTTGTTGTCGATTGTATGTACATGAAGGCTGCACCCAGCATTCGTTAAATTGTAAATCTTAACGTGCAGAAGCGTTTCAGCAGAAGGCTTTAAATGCGTGTCTTCTGCAGGCTTTCCGTATTGATCAACTAATAAAAAATCTTCATTTGTACGTTTTCGTTTGTCTTTTCCACTTGCTGATACAAAGAAAGTTGTCGGGTTTTGGTCCACTTTAATTGCTAAGTTTCCGCTTGTACCAAAGAACCAATCGCGCTCTGCCAGCTCATCTTTTATATCCGCAAGCTCGTGTAATCGCTGCTGAGCCATAATACTCATGCTTTCACCTCTTCTGTTAATTCTTGTAAATGGCGAATCACATCATAAAAAGTAGAAAAAGGACGATACGGTAGAGATAGCTCTTCACATTTTTTGATTAAAAAGTCACGTGCAATGACCGTATCAGCTAATTTGGCAGCCTGCAAATCCGTAATGGAATCGCCAATAACAACCGTATGATCTCTTTCATCTGAAAGATGGCGAATAATCGTTGGCTTACAGCAGCCGCAGTCATTTGTACACTGTTTATCACATGTATGAGGCCACGTAATGGAAATATGCTCACCGGAAAAATCAGATCCGTTGCAGTAGAGCATTTCCTCTGCAACTCGATTTCCCAAAAGTGGTTTTACAAAAAAGTCAATTCCTCCGCTTACAATATAAAGCGGAATATGGTGCTCTTTTGTATAGGCAATAAAATCATCAAATCCATCTCGAATAGCAGACGTCTCTAAAATATAAGAAATAATATCTTCTTTTAATTCCACGGGGAGCAAGGCAAACATTTGCCCTACTCCTTCTTGAATGGAGACACGCTGTGCCAACACGTCGTCTTTAATACTTTCCCACTCCGGAGGAGCAAATTGTTTCATAATAGCAATAATGTTATCGCTATTTGTAATTGTTCCATCAAAGTCACAAAAGATTTTTAACGATGTCATGCTTTCACCTCTACTGTTCCCCATAGTTGCAAAGCTTTTTGCAACTCTTTTGATTCTTCAGCTTTTTCGGCTAATGTTTGATGAGAGAGTACTGCATCTATCGCCGCACGGAATGCTTTTCCTCCTCCGATAGCTCCGTCTGGATGACCGTGAACTCCGCCTCCTGCATTAATAATGCTGTCGATTCCAAAGTCCTTCACAAGCTGCGGTACCATTCCAGGATGAATTCCTGCTGAAGGAACCGGGAAAGACTGCTTATATTTGTATACAGGACGCGTTAATTCGTAGGCAATGCCTGTCGTATCTTCAAGAGAAAGCGCTACGCTTCCGTATGGTGATGGAAACAGAGAGAAATCCGCTCCGGCTAAACGCAATAGCTTTCCAAGCAGTAATGAATTTGAAAAACCGTAAAACTCTGATGGCGTAAGCGCTCCGCTAACAGCTGGGTGTGCCATAATCGGCAAGTTAATTTCATCGTCTTCTCGAAGTGCCTGCAGTACGTCTAACCCGTAAGCAAATACATTGAATAAAAGAGCATCGGCTCCTAGCTCAGCTGCTTTTCTCGCTTTTTCTTTTAATTCAAACGTTCGACCCGTTAAATTAACAGCATACAGCGTGCGGTGTCCCGTTTTTTCGTATACTTCATTCAGTACTTTTTTCCCTTCTGTAACGCGAGCTTCAAAAGGTGTTCGTTCACTATCAAACAAAATCTCGTCGTCTTTAACCAAATCCACTCCGCCAAGCGCTTGCTCACGCAGCTGAGTTGTTATGTACGTCATATCTCTTCCAATCACGCCTTTAAAAATACTCATCACAAGCGGACGGTCATAAACGCTTAGTTTCTCTCGGATACCTTCTATTCCAAAGCGCGGGCCTGGGAATTGAGCTAATAATTCAGCAGGAAAATCCAAGTCTAATAATTTCACTTTTCCATCAAGTGATAGTTTTCCGAAAACCGTAACTAGAATAGCCGGTAAATCTTTTGAAAAGTTGGCAGTTGGATACGCAATTTTGACAATTGCCTGCTTAATTTCTCCGCCTAAATATCCGTTTACACGTTCGCAATCTTGAAGCTCAGTTACGGAAACGACGCGCCCTTTATGCTTTTGAAGCTGCTGTTGATCTAAAAGCGGCAGATCTGTCCATGAGCCGACGGTTAGTCCTAAAGCAATTCCTTCCGCTTTTTTATGAAAATTTCTTTTATTATCGTGTAGTAAGTAGCTTGCAACGATTTCACTCATTATGCTAAAAACTCCCTTGCTGTTTAATATCGTTAATAAAAAAACCTCTTCTGTGATTAAGAAGAGGCTTTCGTTGCTCTTCTTATCTCTCAGCTGCTGCTGCAAGAATTAGCACCGTGCTTAACATGCGTTAAGTCGGTTGCCGGGCTTCATCGGGCTAGTCCCTCCACCTACTCTTAATAAGAAAGTTGCTATTTATTTAAATTAAATTCATAGATTATATACTAAATAAAAAATACCGCTAGGATTTATCGGTTATTAATCTCGTTAACTTCTTACATATTAAGCCAACTCAAAAAGGATTGTCAATGCGTTTTTAAAATAAATCTAATTTTTTTATTCGAGATACAGCTTCTCTCATGCGCTCTTCATCCGTCAGCAGTCCTACGCGCACATAGCCTTCACCATATGTTCCAAAGCCTACTCCAGGCGCCACTACAACGTGAGCTTTTTCAAGAAGTAAATCTGAAAACTGTTCAGAAGTATATCCTTCAGGAACTTTTAGCCATGCAAAAAAGGAGCCCGCTGGAGATGTAACATCCCAACCAATTTCTCGAAGCCCTTGAATAAAGGTATTGCGTCTAGATTCATAGCGCTTAACTAAATCATTTACACATTGTTGAGACTCCAACAGAGCTGCGGCGGCTGCCTCTTGAACCGCCCCAAAGAGGCTGACATACATATGATCTTGAAGAAGATTAATAGCTTCTACAACACTTTCATTTCCTACAGCAAATCCAACTCGCCATCCCGCCATGTTATACGTTTTAGAAAGAGTATAAATTTCAATTCCCGTCTCTTTTGCACCAGGAGTCTGTAAAAAGCTGATTGGCTTTTTACCATCAAATCCAATTGCTCCGTAGGCAAAGTCGTGTACCACACAAATATCGTGCTTGGCAGCAAACGCCACGGTGTCTTCAAAAAATTCTGCCGTTGCCACTGCACCGGTAGGATTATTGGGATAGTTTAAAAACATGAGCTTTGCCTGTTCTTTAGCACGTTCACTTACCTCTTCGTATACGGGTAGAAAATGATTTTCAGCCGTGAGCGGCATCACTTCCATCTTTGCTTTTGCAAGCTCTACTCCAGACCAGTAATCAGGATACCCAGGATCCGGAACCAGCACCGTATCTCCAGGGTTTAATAAGCACTGCGGGATTTCAACAAGTCCACCCTTTCCGCCAAATAAAATAGCTACTTCTTTTTCAGGATCCACATCAACGCCATATTCTCGTTTATAAAAAGTCGCAACGGCCTCTTTTAAAAACTGGTGCCCCCGAAATGGAGAATATTTATGATGCATAGGATTAGCACTTGCTTTTTGCAGTGTTTCTACAATATGTGAAGGAGTAGGCTGATCAGGATTTCCCTGCCCTAAGTTAATAACGTCGTGCCCTTGGGCCATTACTTTTCCTACCTTGCCTACAAGTGATGCAAAAAATTGTTTTGGTAAACTTTTTAATAGTTCCGATTGCTCAAATTGTTTCATCATCGCACACCTTCTCAAAAAATTCTTGAAATTCTAGTCACAAATAATATATTGTAATACTCAACTTGTAAAGTCATTTTTTTCAACTACTAAAAAAAGGACGGATGATAAAGTGAGTGTAAAAATTACGTGTTTGCAGCTTGATATTGCGTTTGGAAACCCAACTAAAAACCGAAAATATATCGAACAAAAAATGACGGAAGCCCTGAAAGAAAACCCTGATATCCTTGTGCTTCCTGAGCTATGGGATACAGCTTATGATTTGACGCGGCTAGACGAAATTGCAGATGATGAAGGGCAGCAAGCCAAGCAATTAATCTCTCAGTTTGCTAAAACGAACGAAGTAAATATCGTGGCAGGTTCGATCGCGAAAAAAACAGAGCAAGGCGTCACGAATACGATGTATATTTTTGACCGAAAAGGTCGTGAAGTATCACAATACAGTAAGCTGCACTTATTTAAATTAATGGATGAACACCTGTATTTAGAAGCAGGAACAGCAAAAAATCTTTTTACACTTGAACAGTCTTTATGCGCAGGAGTTATTTGTTACGATATTCGTTTTCCAGAATGGATTCGGGTTCATACTAGCAGCGGAGCAGAAGTCTTGTTTGTTGTCGCTCAGTGGCCGGCTCCAAGACTTGCCCACTGGAAAGCACTGCTTATTAGCCGTGCAATCGAAAATCAATGCTACGTAATCGCATGTAATCGTGTAGGCCAAGATCCTAATAACACATTTGCCGGACATTCCTTAGTCATCGATCCGTGGGGAGAAATAATCGCTGAAGCTGGCGATAGCGAAGAACTTTTAAGTGCTGACGTTAACCTGGAACTTGTAAAAGAAATTCGCAAACAAATTCCTGTCTTTACAGATCGCCGTACAGAATTTTATTAATTATGTATTGACAGCCGTTTTTTTGCATGATACGATTTTCACCAGATATCATAAAATATTCAAACAAATCAAAATTGAATAAGTAATCGTACTCTTATCAAGAGTTGGCTGAGGGATTTGGCCCTGTGAAGCCCAGCAACCGACCGTCATTCCATCCTAAGATGGATCACACCCGTAAAACATGTTTTACAAAGGCACGGTGCTAATTCCAACAGAAAGTAATTCTTTCTGGCAGATAAGAGGTTTGAACACTACAATCAAGCCTCTTTCCAACGAAAGAGGCTTTTATATTTTCTAAAATTATAAAAGCCTCCATATACTCTTAAACCTATTAACTTAGTAAACAAATCAGTTTAATAAACTATGGAGGGATTCCGATGTCAACAACAAAAACAGAGAAGTATCAGCCTTTAACAGAAATTTCAGCAATCAAACTTGTGAAAAAGCTAGGTCTTTTTGATGCCACAGAAGCACTGACTGCCCGTGAAATTGGTGACGGCAACTTAAATCTCGTCTTTCACATCATAAATGATCAAACGAATAAATCCATTATCGTCAAACAAGCGCTTCCCTATGCAAAAGTTGTAGGCGAAAGCTGGCCTCTATCCTTGAACCGTGCCACAATTGAAAGCAATGCGCTCAAGCAATTTGGTGCATTTACGCCAGAACTTGTGCCCGCTGTTTATTACCACGATGAAACGCTTGCTGTTACGGTCATGGAAGACCTGTCTCATTTAACGATTTCTCGCGCCGGACTTATTCAAGGTGAAAGTTATCCTCTGCTCTCACAGCATATCGGTTCTTTTTTAGGACATATTGCGTTCAAAACGTCTGATTTCGCCTTAAAGCCTCAGGATAAAAAAGAAGAAGTTGTTAAGTACAGCAACCCAGACTTATGCAATATTACGGAAGATTTAGTTTTTACAGATCCTTTTTTTGATATTGATACAAATGAATTCGAAAAAGCGTTGCGTCCTGATGTAGAAGAATTGTGGAATGATAGTGATGTAAAGCTACAAGCAGCAAAATTAAAATATAAATTTTTAACAAATGCGCAAACGCTAATCCACGGTGATTTACATACGGGCAGCATCTTTGCTAGCAGTCAAGAAACGAAAGTGATTGATCCAGAGTTTGCTTTTTACGGTCCGTTTGGATTCGATTTAGGACAATTTGTTGCGAATTTGTTTTTAAATGCTCTTTCTCGAGAAACAAATCGCGAACCGTTATTTGCACACATTACGAACACATGGAACGTATTTAAAGATACATTTACTGTGCTTTGGCATTCTGAAAACACTGAACCTTTCGCTAAAGATGAGCGCTTATTACATGAAATTCTAACGCAAACGTGGCAAGATGCTGTTGGATATGCAGGATGTGAAATCATTCGACGTACAATTGGCTTAGCTCACGTGGCGGACTTAGACGAAATTTCTTCAGAGGAAAGAAAAATTAACACTAAACGTACTGCGTTAAAAATTGGACGCTATTTGCTTCTGCACCAACAAGACGTTTCACCAAATGAATTTGAACATTTACTTCGATAACGAATAATGTACACAATGAAAGGATCGGTATCACCATGACAAATACACTATCACTTCCGCGCTCAGTGGAATGGAATGAATCATATATTACTTTATTAGATCAGCAGCAGCTTCCTGGCAAAGTTGAATATATTAAGCTGCAAACCATTAAAGACGTATGGGATGCTATCACTACCTTGAAAGTACGCGGAGCCCCTGCAATTGGCATTACGGCGGCTTTTGGTCTTGCTCTTTCTGCGCTTAGCTATGACACAGATTCAGTCAAGGAATTTAACAAAAAGCTAGCTCTTGATCAACAGTATTTAGCTAGTTCACGCCCTACTGCCGTCAATTTATTTTGGGCATTGGAACGCGTAGCGAAAAGCGCTGAGTCCGCTTCGTCCGTTAATGAAGCTAAAACAAAAGTTGTTCATGAAGCTATTCAAATTCAAGTAGAAGATGAAGAAACGTGCTACCGAATTGGAGATCATGCTCTTTCTTTATTTAAAAAGAAAGATAAAATCATGACAATATGTAATGCTGGTTCAATTGCTACAGCTTATTATGGAACAGCCTTAGCACCTTTTCACTTGTCTAAGCAGCGCGATATTCCGCTTGAAGTATTTGCCTGTGAAACAAGACCCGTTCTTCAAGGTTCTCGCTTAACAGCATGGGAACTTCAGCAGTCGGGAGTGGACGTTACGCTGATTACGGATAATATGGCCGCTCATACCATTAAAACAAAAGGAATTAATGGGATTATTGTAGGTGCTGACCGCATTGCAGCAAATGGCGATACGGCTAACAAAATTGGAACATATGGACTTGCTCTTTTAGCGAAAGCATTCGGTATTCCATTTTACGTAGCAGCGCCGCAGTCCACGTTTGATTTATCGATTCAAGACGGCAGCAGCATCCCTATTGAAGAACGTTCACCTAAAGAAGTAACACACATTGGAGATACGCAAATTGCTCCAGACGGAATCTCTGTATACAATCCAGCTTTTGATGTGACGCCAAGCGAACTGATTACGGCCATTATTACAGAGCATGGAATTATCCATTCTCCATCTTTGGAATCCATTCAAAAAGTTTTGCTGCAATCCGCTCAATAAAAAAAGCCGCTGCTATGCGGCTTTTTTTGTTGAGCACTGGTTTTCACCTGCATTTGTAACACAATTGTAACAGTACTCTCTTCTTTTTCTACATATATTATAGGGGATTCTTTTTGAATAAGGGGGAGTAAATATGAGTTCAGAGCAAAACACGGATAAAAACAAAGCGCTGAATCGTAAGCAGCACTATCAGCTATTCGATTTATCCAAAGATGAAGAACTAAATTCCCTTCCTTCTCCTCAGCAAATTGACGGTGTTTTTGTGCAAGGAGAAGGCTGGAAATTGGACGGTGAATAGTTATTTTAACTCCAGAGCGCCTTTTGCTACATTTCTTTCAAGCATTAATAGTTTCTCTTTTATATGAGTTTGGGAACCTGCATAACCTGTTAAAGCTCCATTTTTTCCAATCACACGGTGACAAGGTAAAATAATAGGCAGTGGATTTCGACGATTCGCTTGTCCCACAGCCCTTACGGCTTTAGAGCGATTAACAGACTCTGCTACATCACTATAAGACCACGTTTGTCCATAAGGTATACCTTTAAGCGTTAACCACACTTCTTTTTGGAAGTCTGTTCCTTTTATATCCAAAGGCAAATCAAATGTTAACGTGCGCCCTTCAGCATAATCCTGCAGCTGTCGCTTTGCTTCTTTCACATGATGATAATTCTCGTCATGGACAAGTTTTTTAAGCTGCTCGTTGTGATCATCGCTATCAAACCAAATATGTTGAACCCCTTTTTCCGAGGCTACAATATAAATTTTCAAATCAGAAAATAAATTCATTTCTCCGTAGTACATATTTTTTATCCTTTCTAATTAAGCTGGAAGAATAACATGAAAAGCTGTGCCTTCTCCTATTTTGCTTTCCACTTCAATTCGCCCTTTATGTTCTTCGATAATTTTATATGAGACCATCAAACCGAGTCCCGTTCCTTTTTCTTTTGTCGTATAAAATGGTTCTCCTAAGCGCTTGATGCGCTCTTCGGGCATTCCGTCCCCTTGATCTCGAATGGAGACCGTCACGTAGTGCGGCTCTGTAGAGTAAACTTCAACAATAATTCTTCCTCCGTTTGACGTGACTTCAATTGCATTTTTAATGACATTTATTAGTACTTGCTTAATTTGGTTCGGCTCGCAGTATACCATTGGCAGCTGAGGGGACACACTTAGTTCAAACTGAATATTTTCTAAAAGCGCTTGAGCATTTAATAAATCAATCGTTTCTTTCACAACCGCAGCTAGATTTTTCTTTTCAAACTTTACGGCCTGTGGCTTAGCCAGTACTAGAAACTCTGTAATAATGGTTTCAATTCTTTTTAATTCGGATTTAATAATATCAAAATAAAGAGAGTGGTCTTCTTGAATGCTGCTTTCTAACAGCTGCACAAACCCTTTTAAAGCTGTCATTGGGTTGCGGATTTCATGCGCAATCCCAGCTGCTAACTGGCCGACTACTTGAAGCGTATCCGATTTTCGAATCTGCTCTTGCATTTGATTTCGTTCCGTTACGTCTCTTAAAAGCGTCATATATAGACCTGGCAAGATATCTTTTTTCGTGGAAAATTCAATATTTTTAACTTTTTCGTTCCCCGTAACGTACGTAATCTCTCCTTCAGCTTCCCCTTTTTGCTCAATTGTTTCTTTATGCTCAATGACCGCATCTAAATTCGCTGAAGAAATAAAATCCTCCATGGAGTGTGCACAAATCTCCTCTTTGCTGAGTTCTAGAATATCACAAAGAGAAGAATTCACATCAATAATATTTCGCTTGCCGTCCCATAAAACTAACCCATCGATCGAACCATTAAAAATCTGTCTGAATTTCTCTTCGTTATTTCGAAGCTCCTGTTCGATTTTTGTACGTTCACTGATGTTTCGAAAAATGGTTAAATGGTCTCCTTCTATAATGCCTTTTTTCCCTGTGAATTCCAACTGTTTGATTTCTCCATTTGGCATGTAAAAAGGAAGCTGATTGCGAATTTCTCCTTTTGTTTGAAACGTTTGGAGCACCTTTAACGCACTAAAGCTTTTTGTATCGATAAATGTATACAAATTGCTTCCAATTAATTTGTTTAACGGCAGCTCAAATGTACGCGAAGAAGCAAGATTAGCGTTCAAGATTTCACCATCGTCTCTCCAAATCAAGATCGCTTCAATCGCATTTTCAAAAATAGCCCTGAAATTTTTTTCGCTTCTCAACAGCTGCTGCTCCATCAGCCGTTTTTCCGTCACGTCTCTCATAATGGACATATAGTATTGACTGTATATATTAGCCGTTGTGGTAAATTCAAAAAAAGTAACGTCTCCATTTTCGAGCCTGATCGGTAGCTCACCGCTTGTCTTTCCTTCTTGATGCAGAGTTCTCCATAATTTTTTCACCTTATAATGATAAGTAGGTTCTACAAGCTCTTCTAATGTTTTGGTTAGAAGCTGTGCTCTTGTATAATTTAATCGTTCGCAAAATGAAGGGTTCGCGTCGATAAGCTGACCCGTTCGATCAAAAATGACAATTCCGTCTACCGCTTCATTAAATACATCCATAAACATATGATGGCTAATAAACCGTTCATTTTCCATCATTTTGTGCTGCGTAATATCTCGAAATGTACACACAATAATGCCCGACATGTGACTATGTTTGTGTGAAGTAAATTCAACATGCTTCATCATGCCGCTTCGAAGCGTCATCGCGCCTTCATATTTGAAATAGCTTTCTTCTAAAAGTGCTGGATAATACGCTTCAATCATGTCATACGGAAAATACATCAGAAAATCTTTCATTTGATATGTTAATAGCTCATCCTTTGTTTTTTCAAACAGCCCGCAGGCTGATTCATTTGCATTTATAACTTGAAAATACTCATCAAATACGACAATGGCATCTAATACGTCATTAAAAATAGCTCGTAGCTGCTGTAATTCACCTTGCTGCTTTTGCGCAGCTTCAGATGTTAATTCTCTGTGTGGTGACATGCTCATTGCTCCTTTCTTTTGCACTTCCCATTTCCCCACCTTTTATCTATAGACTTAATATTCTACAAGATTTGCTTTTTACCTTTTTAAAATTAGGCACGTTTATTCAAAATGCGACATTTCTTCACATTATCCCGCTATTTAGAAATGTAGCATGAATAAAAGAGGCTCATAACTAAATCAATCTAATCTAAAGACAAACAAATTGGATACATGAGCTGAACAGCTCGTTACACCGCTGTTGATTTCCGTGCAAGGCTTTTCTTTCCGCAGGAGTCTTCGCCTTGCCCTCCAATCAACTGCTAGAAGGAATGAAACAGCTAAAACCTATGCTCAACATAACAAAGAAAACGAACCGTGAATCAAACATGTTGATTCACGGTTCGTTTTTCACTTCGGCTAAAATACGTTTGTCACAGTCTCATCGATCATTCACTACAATATAAGTTGCTTGAATAGGTCCATGCACGCCAACGACTAAATTCATTTCAATATCAGCTGAATTGCTCGGTCCCGTAATAAAGTTAATGCAAGAAGCAATCGTTTCTCCTCGCTCTACTTTTTCATGAATCATTTCAGCGGCTTGTGTCATGCGAGGAACAATTGAGCTTTGAGGTATGATTGCAATATAAGTGGCGGGCAGCAAGCTTACCGCTCGTCCTTTTTCAGCACTGCTAAACAAAACAACCGTTCCAGATTCTGCCAGCGTCAAATCACTGAACGTGATGCCGACGTTTGCTTGTTCAGCTAGTTTAACATTCTCATTGCCTTTTACCGAATTCCATACGTGAAGGTTACGGTTTGTTTCCCATTTCTCCATCAGCGGATTCAATCCATATTCGGAAAACCTGGGATCATTCCACGTGCAGACAAGACCATTTCCATAGTTCGCTACGGCTTCCTCAAGGGCATCTGGCAAGTGTTGTGATGAGGTTTCTACATAGCGAGTATGAATACGTTCGCAATGGTTTTCAAGCTCTTTCTTTAATTGATCCGGCGAATAGTTGCGGTAGACCTCATGCTGAGGAGCATGCTTCCATTGTGGCTTCACTACACCGCCTGTTCTCCTGCTTCGCTTAAGATTAGCAGCAATGTTGTCTAAAAAACTGTCTCTATTTTGAATGCTTCCGTTCATCACCATCACTCCTTTTATCAAACCAATCTCGTAAGCGCTCTTTTGTAGGGGCTGGAAACTCTCTGCTTTCCGTCCACGCTTTTAATGGACCAGGTCCTTTGGAAATACTGCTCCCTGACATAAAAGGAGTAAGGGCTGCCGGTGCTACTTTAGCGCCCACTGTATATAGAGAAGAAGAAGCTGCTCCCAAGCCAAATGCTTTCATCGCCAGCTTTTCCGAAATAGGTGCTTTTCCTTCTTTCTCGACAATTCGCTGACGGTGCTTGTGCAATAGCTCATGCAGCGGAATTTTGACCGGACAGGCATCTGTACAGGCTGCACATAGCGTTGAGGCATATGGAAGCTCTTTGTAGTCTTCATAGCCTCCAAGCAAAGGAGATAATACAGCTCCAATAGGACCTGAATAAATAGATCCATATGAATGTCCTCCAATATGGCGATACACGGGACATACATTCACACATGCCGCACAGCGAATACACTGTAAAACAGATTGAAACTCAGTTCCTAAAATCGCAGATCGCCCGTTATCCACAATCACTAGGTGAAATTCTTCCGGTCCGTCTACTTCCCCTGGAAGTCTAGGCCCTGTAAGCGCTGTTACGTAACTTGTAAGCCGCTGACCTACTGCACTTCTAGTTAACAGGCTTACCAACACTTCAAACTCTTCAAATGTGGGCACAATCCGTTCCATTCCCATAACCGTAATTTGCGTTTTAGGAAGTGCTGTTGTTAGCCTTGCATTTCCTTCATTCGTAACAAGTGAAATAGATCCAGATTCTGCAATCGCAAAATTACATCCCGTGATGCCAATATCTGCTGATAAGAATTCTTTTCTCAGCATTTCCCGGGCATGAAGAGCTAGTTCTTCAGGTTTTTCTGTCTTTTTATAAGAAAGCTTTTCCTGAAATACATCTCTAATTTGTTCTTTATTTTTATGAAGCGCAGGAGCTACGATATGAGAAGGCGGATCGTGATCATCTACTTGCAGGATATATTCTCCTAAGTCCGTTTCAATAACTTCACAGCCTAGTTCTTCTAAAGCAGCGTTCATATGAATTTCTTCTGTAACCATTGACTTGGATTTAACCACTTTCTTTGCCTGTTTTTGCTTCGCTACATTTTTTATGTACTCATTCGCTTCTTCAGCTGTTTGAGCGAAAAAAACGTGGCCTCCGCGTTTTGCTACATTATCAGTCAGCTGTTCTAAATAGTAATCTAAATTTTCAAGCGTATGCTGACGAATTTCTTCGCCAAGCGCTCTCCATTCTTCCCAGTTTCCTAACTCTTCTGCGGCATCTAGTCTACGGCTTCTTAAGCGCTCTTGAGCACCTGAAACCGCAAAGCGCATAAACGCATTATTGACTCCATCATCGACGCGTTTTTTAAACTGTTCGTTTCCTATTTTCATAGACATTCGGTATTCTCCTTTCTTTACATTCTGCTATTTAACACTTCAGCGATATGCATCACTTTTACAGGCTGTCCTTTTCGTTCAATTCTTCCTCCAATATTCATAAGACAGCCGCAGTCAGCTCCAATTAAATAATCCGCGTTTGTCTTAGCTATACAGCCTACTTTTTCATCTACCATTTGTTCAGAGATTTGCCCCATTTTAACCGAAAACGTCCCGCCGAATCCGCAGCAGTTATGACTGTTTTCAAGGTTTTCCATTTCAAGACCCTTTACATTGTTTAATAGTGTAAAAGGTTCTTTTTTTACGTTTAGCAAACGCGTCATATGACAGGAAGAATGATAAGTGGCTTTCCCATTTAAGCTGGCTCCTACATCTTCCACTTTTAAAACGTTTACAATAAAATCTGTTAGCTCATACGTTTTATCAGCAAGCTTCACGGCAGGTTCATGCCATGCAGCATCACCTTCAAAAAGATGAGGATACTCTTTGAACATTGTCACACACGATCCAGACGGAGATACAACGTACTCTGCATGCTGAAACGCTTTTATCATGTTTTTCATTGCTTCTTTTGATTCTTTTACGTAACCGCTGTTATATGCAGGCTGGCCGCAGCAAACTTGACTCTTTGGAAAATCCACTTCGCATCCTAATCGTTCTAACAATTCTACCGTCGCTTTTCCTACATTTGTTTGAAACATATCAATCAAACATGTGGCAAATAAAGATACTTTCATCATTTGCTCCCTCCAAGCTGATCATTTTACTTCTTTTAGTTAACAGGTCATCAGATGACTTAATGCTATTATACTCCTATGTTTTTCTAATTTCACTAGTTTTTCAAAAATACCTTTCTTTGTTTGCTATCTTTTTTTCATAAAAAATAAGAAATTGAGATACGTGAAACCTACGTTTGCCATAACATTAAAAAATCCGACCGGTGAAGATTCTCTATCAAGAATCTTCACCGGTCGGATCTTCCTTTAACTAAACTACTTTTGTCTTAGCTTCTTACTTATTTATTTCCAAAAATCATCAAATACTGTGATTGGCAATTGGCGTTTATGCTGCGTCTTTAAAAAGTGACCTTCAATGACGTTACTTGCATGTTCACCTACATCTTTGCCTTCTAAATAATCGTCGATTTGCTCATACGTTACGCCAAGCGCTTCTTCATCCGGAAGCTGTGGACGATCTTCTTCCAAATCAGCCGTTGGTTTTTTCATATATAGATGCTCGGGACAGCCTAATTCTTTTAGCATTTGTTTTCCTTGTCGCTTGTTCAGACGGAAGATAGGTACTAAGTCAGCTCCTCCGTCACCGAATTTTGTATAAAATCCTGTAACAGCTTCAGCAGAGTGATCCGTTCCGAGTACGACTCCACTGTACATGCCCGCTACCGTATATTGCGCAATCATTCGTTCACGTGCTTTTACATTTCCTTTATTGAAGTCGGAAACTTTATCATCTGCCGCTTCTTCAACAGCAGAAAGCATCGCATCTACTGCTGGTTTTACGTTAATAGAAATAGATTTTGTTGGTTGAATAAAAGCAAGTG
Organism: Priestia sp. SRI_019; assembly: GCF_057586255.1. NCBI lineage: Bacteria > Bacillati > Bacillota > Bacilli > Caryophanales > Bacillaceae > Priestia > Priestia sp. SRI_019. Next base: position 1,466,939 of record NZ_JBYCZN010000002.1, read on the forward strand.
CATCTTGACAGTCTGCTTCATCTGCCTGCACACCGTATGGAAGACGAACAGCAATAAACTGATAGCGCTCTTCTCCCGCTTCTTCGTTCAACTCATTAACCGCTAGCTGCGCCAGCTTTCCCGTTAACGTAGAATCTTGGCCGCCGGAAATACCTAGTACAAACGAACGTAAAAAAGGATATTTGTTCATGTAAGATTTCAGAAAATCAACGCTGCGGCGAATTTCTTCCACGGGATTAATTTCTTTTTGGACGTGCATTTCTTCAATAATTTGCTTTTGTAGCTCTTTCATAAAAAAACTCTCCTCTCATTACTAGCTGACGGAATCTACACAAGTACGGTATCAGATAGTAACTTGCTTCTAGTCTCTTCAATATTTTGCATTTTGTTATCCCAGCAGTTTGTACTCAAGTCTACTGGATACTCTGTAGGACGGAATACATCTTCGTTCGATTTTGTAATGACCTTGTAGTCATCCCATAGATGCTTTAAGTTTTGTAAGCAGTAGGCTCTCATTTCTTCAATTGTAGGCTGTTCATACACAAGCTTTCCCTGTGAAAAGATTGGCTGGTGAATTTTACGTGCGTTAAAGTTCGTGACAAACTTGCTGACGTGTGTATGAATCGGATGAAACATTTTTAAGTGCTGCTCTTCGTTCGGCACTTCGTCTTGCATCGTAATATAATCGCCTTCCCATTTGTGGTTCACTTGATTTACAATTCGGTATACTTCTTTTAGACCAGGAGTTGAAATTTTCTCTGGATTTTCTGACAGCTTAATTGTATCCACCATGTTTCCATGATCATCTTCAATCGAAACCAGCTTGTACACCGCTCCTAGCGCAGGCTGATCAAAGGACGTCATGAGTTTTGTTCCAACTCCCCATCCATCAATTTTGGCACCTTGCGCTTTCAAGTCTAGAATGCTGTACTCATCAAGGTCATTCGAAGCAAAAATTTTCACATCATGATAGCCAGCTTCATCAAGCATCTTTCTTGCTTCTTGAGAAAGATATGGAAGTCTTCCACTGTCTAACCGAATACCGATAAAATTAATGCGATCCCCCATTTCTTTTGCTACTTTAATAGCATTGGGAATACCTGATTTTAACGTATTATATGTGTCTACTAAAAAGATACAGTTACGGTGTGATTCCGCATACTTTTTAAACGCGCTGTACTCATCACGATAGACTTGAACAAGCGCATGAGCGTGAGTGCCGGACACGGGGATTCCAAATACTTTTCCCGCTCTGACATTACTCGTTGCGTCAAAGCCTCCGATATAAGCAGCTCTTGCTCCGTAAAAAGCAGCGTCCAGCTCATGTGCTCTTCTTGAGCCAAATTCCATAAGTTGATTTGTACCCGTATGCTCGTATAAATTATCTTCTCCCGCCGCCAAGCGAATACGCGATGCTTTTGTCGCAATCAGCGGATGGAAATTTAAAATATTTAAAAGCGGCGTTTCAATAAGCTGCGCTTCTGCTAAAGGAGCGTCAATTTGTAGCATCGGTTCATTAGCAAAAATCATTTCGCCTTCTACGACCGAACGAATATTACCGCTAAATCGAACTTGCTTTAAATAGTCGATAAACTCCGCTTCATAATGCAATTCTTCATATAAATAATCTAAATCCGTTTCGCTAAATCTGAAATTAGCAATAAAATCAATTACTCTTTCTAGGCCGGCAAACACCGCATAACCGCTTTCAAACGGCATACGACGAAAGTAAGCTTCAAATACAGAACGACGTTTATGAATGTGGTCTTTAAAATACGTATGCGCCATATTCAGTTCGTATAGATCTGTATGCAAAGCTAAACTATCATCACTATATTGCTTTTTCATACTTTGTAACCCTCCATTTGACAATCCTAGTTTCTATTATGTAAATCTTTTCACAATAGAGCAAGCATAAATTATCGGAAGGTGCTTGAATTTTAGTTTTTCTGTTATTTGGTGCACACTTTTCTACCTGAAATGGCATTATTTTTCTTCCGGTATGTATTTCATTAATACGTGTTCAACATTATCAAGATGACTCATCATAAAATGCTGAGCGTCTTCTGCATGCTGAGAAAGAATAGCTTCATAAATTTGCTGATGCTCTTTATAAATCCGTTCAGCCGTTTTTTCTTCTGCATAAAGCCAGATGCGTCTTGTCTCTTTCATTGTTTCAATCATCATTTCTGATACGTTATTCATAAGCTTCACTAAAAGAGGGTTTTGCGAGGCTTTGGCAATAGCTAAATGAAAAGCAAAATCTGCTTTCTCTCCCAGCTCTTCATTGCCAAACGCTCCTTTCATTTGTTCCAGGCTATCGGACAGCTGGTTGAGGTCCGCATCCGTCCGCTTTTGAGCTGCAGCACGAACAGCCCCAATTTCTAATACTTTTCTCACTTCAAGCAAATGTTCAATATCATTTTTATTCATTAATACAGCGCTAGTTACAGGCAAAGACAGCATATCAGAGTTAAATTCGCGTACAAATGTGCCTTCTCCTTGCTTCATCTCCAGCAGCCCCATCGCTCGCAAAGCGCTAAGAGCTTCACGAATAGCTGAGCGCCCTACCTGAAAGTTTTCTGCGAGCTGCTGCACTGAATCCAAACGGTCACCAGGCTTTAAGCTGCCTTCTTTTATATTCTCAAGAAGCGTTTCAGCTACTTCTTCGTATATTTTTTTTGGCTTAATTCGCTTATATTCCACGTTTTCCACCTCATTTTTTTCGTTCACCAAGGTTTACATTAACCGAGACTCTTTCTTCTTTTACGTTTCTGTTACATTTTACCGAAATCCTTTCCCCTCCACAACAAAAGTGCCAAGGTATTTATACTTTATTTCTCAAATGTGCTAAAATAGTAAATTGATTTCATATTACGAGTTAAAAGGAGCTTTTTGAATGAACATTGTTGTCAGTACATTGAATGCGAAGTATATCCATACTTCTTTAGCCCTTCGATGTTTAAAAGCCTATGCAGAGCCTGACTATAAAGTGGATATGGCCGAATATACGATTAAAGATCCTGCTATGAACATTGTCACGGATTTATATAAACGCAACCCAGATATTATTGGTTTCAGCTGTTACATTTGGAATATTGAAGAAACGATTAAAGTGGCACAAATGCTTAAAAAGATCAATCCCGAGCTCATCATTATATTCGGTGGACCAGAAGTAACCTATGATGTAACTCACTGGCTAGAGCGTATTCCTGAAGCTGACTTTATCGCGATCGGTGAAGGAGAAGAAACATTCAAGCAGCTGTTGGACGAACTTCACGGAGAGCGTCAATTTGAAAACGTAAGCGGCGTGGCTTTCCGAAAAGAAGGAAAACCAGTTGTAAACCCGCAGCGCAATAAAATTGACCTGCGCGAAATGCCTTCTCCTTTCCGTTTTGAAGAAGACCGCCAAGAACTTTCAAAACGCGTTGTGTATATTGAAACGAGCCGCGGCTGTCCGTTTAGCTGTCAGTTCTGTCTCTCTTCTATTGAAGTAGGCGTTCGTTATTTCGATAGAGAAAAGGTAAAAGAGGATATTCGCTATTTGATGGATAACGGAGCGCGCACGATTAAGTTCGTAGACCGCACGTTCAACATCAGCCGCAGCTACGCCATGGAAATGTTCCAATTTTTAATTGATGAACACCGTGAAGACACCGTATTTCAATTTGAAATTACTGCCGATATTATGCGCCCAGAAGTTATTCAGTTCTTAAACGATCATGCGCCAAAAGGATTATTCCGCTTTGAAATTGGCGTTCAATCTACAAATGATGCTGTCAATGAACTAGTCAAACGCAAACAAAACTTTAAAAAGTTAACGCGTACCGTAACAATGGTAAAAGAAGGCGGAAAGATCGACCAGCATTTAGACTTAATCGCGGGACTGCCAGACGAAGATTATAACTCATTTAAAAATACGTTTAATGATGTATTTGCACTTCGCCCTGAAGAGCTTCAGCTAGGCTTTTTGAAAATGCTTCGCGGCACCGGCTTACGCTTAAGTGCGCCTCGCTATAATTATCAATACATGGATCAGTCGCCTTATGAAATTTTAAGCAATAACGTCTTGCCATTTTCAGATGTCGTACGTATTAAACATGTAGAAGATATTTTAGAAAAGTTTTGGAATGACCATCGAATGGATGAAACAATAGAGTTTTTAGTAGAGCACTGCTATGATACACCTTTTGATTTCTTCCAAAACTTCGGGACTTATTGGGATGAAATGGGCTGGGTTCGAATCGGCCATCAGCTTGAAGATTTATTCAGACGCCTTAGACAGTATATTGAAACAGAGAATTTTTCAAATGAAGAAATGATTGAAGGGTTTATGAAAATTGATTATTTACAAAACCAAAAGCATAAGCCTCGTAAACCTTGGTGGGACGATAAAGTAGAAAAACAAATCCGCTCTCATTACTATCAGCAAATGCTTGCTAACCCTTCTATTATGGGACAGGCTTTTGAAGCTGAGCAGCTCGCTGAAAAAGAATTATACAAGCACACTGTTTTAGAGATTCTGCCATTTGACTATATGTATTATAAACAAACGGGAAAAATAAATGAACAACCATCTGTTCTTCTTGCTTATTATGATCAAAAAGCAAATGATACAAAACTTTATTCAGCACCTGTAGAGGCATTTGGCCTTCCAGTTGTAAGCTAAAACCTCGGATATCCGAGGTTTTTTCTTTAACATTCTTTTTTCTTTTTTTGCTCTTTATCAGACTTTGTCTTTCCTAAAGATTCATATATTTTAGCTGCGTTAGGATCGCCCATTTCCGCTCCGAACTCTTCTTGCAGTAACTGTTTTTGCTTCGCTTCAGTGCTTGCGATATGCTTATTATTTTGTTTATGTTTGCTCATCGTTATTTACCTTGCTTTCCTTTTTTCGAATTACGATTCGCGCCTTTAGCCGGCTCCTCGCCGCCAGCATATTCAGCCGCAAATTCTGCATCTGAAAGGCTCTCTTTTGGTGTATTATTGTTAGTCAGTGCTGATTTGTACCCTACTTTACGCTTTGCCATCATATATCCCTCCTATGCTTGGAAGTCCATTGAACTTCCTTTTCTTAGAATGCACTTTCTGATGCGTAATATAAGCAGAAAAAGCTGTAAAAAAGCTGTTGAAACATAACGAAATCACTTTAATCTAAAGACAAACAAATGGGATAAATGAGTTCATCTGAACAGCTGGAAGCAGCTAAACATATGAGACCTATGTTTTACCATCATAAAAAGATCCGAACGAGCTTGATTAAGAATTAAGCTCGTTCGGATCCTTCTTCAATTAACATATTTTTACCTCAGCCCCTTTTATCCAATAATAATACGTTCTTTCGGATAGTGATAATCCGGTCCAGACGTTGGACGGCGAAGCATTAAAATAAATGAAAACATGCCGATTCGGCCAATAAACATTAAAATCATAATAACGCATTTACCGATATCAGAAAGCCCTCCTGTAATTCCCATTGATAAACCTGTTGTCCCAAAAGCTGAACACACTTCAAAAATAAGCTCAATGAGAGAAAAATGTTCTGTAATACTTAAAATAAGAAGAGAAATCGAGCAAATGATTACCGCTAACATCGATACAGCTACTGATTTAATAATGTCATCTTCATGAATTTCGCGGCGAAAAATTTTAATCGTCTTATTTCCTCTTACGTAATAAAACAGGAAAAGAATATTTAATGCAAACGTCGTCGTACGAATTCCTCCCCCTACTGAGCTCGGTGAAGCCCCGATAAACATCATCGCGCTCATCATAATTAACGTAGGAAGCGAAAACTCATTAATATTCATGGTCGCCACTCCTCCGCTCCTTGTAGCAGCGGATTGGAAAAACGCATAAAAAAACGATTCATCCCAAGACTTATCTGCTAAAAATCCTGAATGCTCTAGCACAAGAATCAAGATTGTCCCCCCTGCTAACAGCAGAAAAAACATAATAGTCGTTAGCTTCGTAAATAGCGAAAACTGAAATTTACGCTTATCTTTAAATGTTAAAAAATAGTGCTTAATTTCAATTAATACAGGGAATCCAATCGCTCCAAGCGTAATTAAAATAACGGTTACCACTTGTACAAAATAATCATGGGCATACGGAATAAATGAAGATCCTGTAATATCAAAGCCAGCATTTGTTGTAGCGCTGACAGAAGCAAAGAAACCATGCAGAAACGCATCTGTCCAGCTCGAATAATAACGGAGAAAATGTAATCCCAAAACAATGGCGCCAACTAGTTCAATGGCAAAAATAATAAATAAAATATTTCTCATCAAGTCAACTAATCCTGATAAGCGGGATTGGTTATGGTCTGTCATAATGAGCTGACGTTCCTTTAAACCGATTTTTTTACCCAAAATCATCCAAATAAATGTACTCAGTGTCATTACACCAATACCACCGATTTGAAAAATAAAAGCGAGCAAAAAATAGCCCGTCGTACTAAATGTATCCGGAGTAGAGACAGGTGTCAGCCCTGTTACACTTACCGCACTGACGGCAATAAATAAGCGATCAATAAATGCTAACTTCACTCCCGGCTTTAAAGCTTCTGGAATACTAAGTAATAGAAATCCAAGCGTAACAGCCACTATGTAAAATGTAACAATAATTTGAGCTGAAGACATCTGCCTTACTCGTCGTTTCCATGGTTGCGGCATAATCTGACATTCCTTTTTTGTTATAATACTAATAGTTTTCTTCTTTCTTCCCAAAGCATACTCATTGTTACACGGATCGCAATATCCATGTAAAAAATCCCATGTTTAAGAAGGTGACTACATTAGTATAAAAGAAGTCACCTCACTTGTCATTAGATATCATAAATCCCGACAGCCCGCATAAAGAATCATCACTCAATATTGTCTGCTTACACAAAAAAACGAACCACTAATATCAGTGGTTCGTTTTTCACTTAGGCTAAAATACTTTTGTCCCAGCCTCGTCTTTATTTTATTTAGAGCGTTTTTCTAGCCAATCGCCGATTGAAGGATATGTTTCCTTCACTGCTTTTGGACCAAATACAACAGATACGTGACCTGTTTGCAACAATTTATACTCTTTATCTTCACTTGAAACAGCGTCCATTAAAGCTGCCACTTGATGCGGCATCGCAATATGATCACGGCTAGCAGCAATGTTTAAAATATTAGCTTTAATATTTTTCAAATCTACTTTGCGTCCGCGAACTTCAAGTTCACCATTGATTAATTTGTTTTGTTGATAGAAGTCACGAATCCACTGACGATAAGCTTCACCAGCAAATGGGATGCCGTCAGCCACCCACTTTTGCATGAGCTTCCAGCTTTCAACAAAACGCTGATTTTCCGAACGGTCCACCAATGTTACATATGGACCGTAGAAATTCGTGATTGGCTTTAACATCTTGTTTCCAAAGTCAATCATCTCTGGAGGGATATTTCCAAATGTATCTACTGCTTTATCTAAATTAAAGTAGCGATCGTCTAGGAATGCCCCGTATAAACCTGTATCCGAGAAATCAAATGGACTTGTCATAAAAATTAAGTTTTTAATCGGCAAGTCTTCATTTAATGCAGCAAAAATAGATGTCATGGTTCCGCCCATGCAGTAACCAAGAACAGACAACTCAGGAGATTTAGAAGTGCGGAGCACCTTTTTCGCCGCTTTTGGAATATAATCCACAATATAATCATCTAGCTTCATATTGCTGTCTTCAAGCCCAGGAGTTCCCCAGTCAAGTAAATACACGTCAAAACCGCGATTTAATAAGTATTCAACAAGGCTGTTTCCAGGCGTTAAATCTAAAATATACGGTTTATTGATCAGTGCATATACGAGTAAAATTGGTGTTTTATGCAGGTTATCTTTTACTGGCGTATAGCGATATAATTTCGCTTTATTCTTTTTCCAAATAACCTCTTTTGGTGTTAATCCAACTTCCGGTTCCGCTTCTGTTGTCATAATTTCATATGCACGCTTAAAACGTCTTGCAGAACTTTTATATTCACTTGGCATTGATTTGATTAATTTTTCCCACTCTTGCACGTAAGGAATTGCCACGAATATACACACCCTTTCATTTCATTAGTAGTTAGTTAACAAGCACAGCCCCGACAAAAGTCAGGGCCAGCATCTATTACATGTATAAGCCGCCGTTAATGTTTAACTGTTGTCCTGTAATGTACGCGCCGTCTTTTGCTAAGTAAACCACTCCGCGTGCAATTTCTTCAGCGTGGCCTAAGCGACGAGTTGGGATTTTTGCTACAACTTTTGCACGAACTTCTTCTGGCATTGCCATTACCATTTCCGTTTCAATAAATCCTGGGCAAATTGCATTAACTGTTACGCCTGACTTAGCTAATTCAAGAGCTAATGATTTAGTGAATCCTAGCATACCTGCTTTAGCAGCTGAGTAGTTTGTTTGACCAAATCCGCCCGCTTGACCAATAATTGATGAAATATTGATAACACGACCGCCTTCAGATTCTAAAAGGTGCGTTAGCGCAGCTGATGTTGTGTTGTATACGCTATGTAAGTTTACATCAATTACTTTTTTCCAATCTTCTTCACCTAACTTCTTGAATGAACGGTCGCGCGTAATTCCAGCATTGTTTACTAGAATGTCTAATTGACCAAACGCAGCTTTTGTTTCTTCGATTAGGTGTTTTGCTTGATCTACATAAGACACGTCAGCTTGAACCGCAATAGCTTCTCCGCCGTTGTCTTTAATTTCTTTGACAATTGCTTCTGCAGATTCTTTACTGCTGTTATAGTTTACTGCTACTTTTACTCCATTAGAAGCAAGCTCACGTGTAATTGCTGCCCCGATACCTTTAGATCCGCCTGTTACGATTGCTACTTTACCTTGTAATGTTGTCATGAAAAATTTCCCCCTTGCTTCTTCAGCGATGATTTTTACTGTAAATACAGCAGTTAATGTTGTTATAAAATCCCCTATACCTTACTTGCGAGCCGGCTGCTCAGTTTTTTGAGCGTTTGACGGTTTTGCTTCAGATTTATCTTCTGCCTTTGGCTTTTCAGCTAATTTTTCTTGTTTTTCTAAAAGCTGAGCCTGAAGCTGCTCACCTTGAGTTTTAATTTGTTTTTGAATAGTTTCTTTTAACTCGTCTTGTGTTTTTTGCTGCCCTTCAAGAAGAGACAAAACTTTGTCGAGTTTTTTGTCTAACGATTTGACATCAGATTTCAGCTTAGTGACGTCTTTTTTCAAAGCAGATGCACTTTCTTGCTGTGCTTCTAGTTCATCAAAACGATCGTCAAATTGCTCTTCTAATAATTCTACTTTTTCTTCCACATTGATAACTAATGACGCAACGTTTGCTACATCTTCTTTTGTGGGTACATTTACTTGGTGCAGATAGCGCCCCGTTACTTCATTTACTGCTTGTTGATATTGAAGGTTCATATTTAGCACATTTCCCATGAGCTGGGAAAATTCTTCACGATTCATATTGTCCCCAATAACTTTACCCCAGTAAGATTCGGTTTTGTCATATACGTCTTTCCATGCTTGAAACGGATCAAATACTTTTTGCTGTTCCAAAACTCCATCTCCTTTCTTGTGTACGTTAAAAGTGATGGCTTTCAATATGGACACTTAATGTGACAAGCGACATATTAGAAGCTCTAAGTAAACGCAACCAATTTTGCGTTTATTTATTGGATAATGTAAATCTTTTCACAATTCACTTACCAACAAATTATAAATGTTATAAAAATTACCTACATGTACTATTATAAATACGTTTTCCAAAATAAACAATTCTAAATCTTTGTTTATTTTTGAATTTTTTTGACGCTTTTTGTCGAAATCCAAAAAATCGTTCTTTTTTCCTGTATTTGAAAGACCTGTTTTAAAGTGTTGACAATTTTTTCATCTAGGTGTAAATTACACATATGGAAAACAAATTCTCTTTTTTCGAAGGGGTGATTACCTTGGGATCAAGTGAAAAAGATAACACCTCTAATTCAAACAACTTAGAAAAATCGATTAGCGGTGCACCAAAAAACTTGATGGTTCCTTTTCTTCTTTTAAGTTTGAGAGGTTGGAATCTACATGGTTACAAGCTCATTCAGCAACTAATGAGCTTTGGATTCACATCAGTTGATCAGGGAAATGTCTACCGCACGCTGAGACAGCTTGAAAAAGACAACTTGATTACATCGCAATGGGATACGTCAGCTGAAGGACCTGCACGCCGGATTTATTCATTAACAGATGCCGGCGAACAATATTTAAGCATGTGGGCTAATTCACTTGAACAGTATCAAAACATGTTAGATTCATTTTTTCACATGTATACCGACATGTTGTTCCCTTTTAGCTCTTCTTCTTCTAAAAAGTCAAAAGAATCAAAAGAGGAAGAAAACGATTAAAGGGATTCACGCAGTACATCTGCGTTTCCTAATATAATGTTAAATTTCACGGTCAACCAGCGAGCGCGGAATGTTAGGTTTATCACACAACTACGAATTTCTTCTTTAACGTTTTGTTCATTACGATAACTGTTCGCCAGACCAAATTATTCAAGGAGGAATTTGATTATGTCAACAGTAAAGTATGATACAGTAATTGATGCAATGTGGGAACAATGGACAAAGGGGTTACAAAACATTGCAGACGGAAACAAACAAATTGAGCAATGGACGTTAAAAGCACTTGAGCAACAGCAAGAATTTGTAACAAAAGCAGTTGAACAACTTCAAGCAACAGACAAACAATGGAAAGCTGAATTAGAAGATCTTCAACAAAAAACAGTTGAAAACTTACGTAAAACAGCTGGAAACGCTGTTGCCGATTCTTATGAAGAATGGACAAACCGCACGCATGAAGCATTAAATAAATTACAAGAGCTTTCTCTTAACCAAAGCAAATCAAGCTATTCTTTAGTAAAGCAAGCTCAAGAACAATATCATCAAGTAGTAACACAATTAGTAGAAGAGCAAAAGAAAACGCGCCAAGAATTCCAACACGTATCTGATGCATACGTAGAACAAGTAAAATCTCTTCAAAAGTCATTTGCTCAGTCTCTTGAGCAATATGCAGTTGTAAAATAATATATAAAAAAGCCCAGCTTCTTTGAAAGCTGGGCTTTTTTATACTTTCTTGCAAACCATTACCAGTATGCAAAATAGGAAACAACAAATAATACAGATACAGCAGTGAACTGCTGTACCACTAAAAAAGGAGATGACTAATCATGGCTAGAACAAATAAACTATTAACACCAGGCGTAGAACAATTTTTAGATCAATATAAATATGAAATCGCTCAAGAATTTGGGGTAACTCTAGGTTCTGACACTGCTGCACGCAGCAACGGTTCAGTAGGCGGAGAAATCACAAAACGCTTGGTGCAACAAGCTCAAGCTCACTTAAGCGGCAGCACACAAAAATAAAACATAACTTCATAACATGGCTAAAAAAAGGCACCTGCGTGTGCCTTTTTCTTACATAATATAATCTTTTAAATACACGTAGTCCCCCGCTAATATAATAACCATCGCGATAATATATTTACGGTTTCTTTCAATTGTTTTCCGGCTCACTTTGACATGTTTTTCAATCAAGCGAATAGGAAGCTGCCGCTTTAAAAACAGCTTATCTTTTAATTCTTTTTCATTGACGATAAATGATGCAACTTCGACTGCATTTCCCCTTGCATCCTTATGTTTAGGAGACGTGTTGATAATGTCTTCAAGAGTTAATTTAAACAATTTTAACGCTTGACAAAAATAAGTCATTTCCTCTTGAATACATGAAGTTTCACTTTGCTTTTTATAGTTAGAAAGCGATATATCCCTCTCTACCTTACCTTGAATAAAACCTTCATTTTCAATTCGGCTATAGAGCAGCGTTTGATTTCTCTTTTCTTTTCGAATATAGTCGATGACTCTTCTTTTAATAATAAGTTCCGCAAATGCAAGAAGAGATCGTCCTTTTTGGATTGTGTAGTTTTCAATGGCTTCATTAAATGCAATCAGACCAATGCTAAATTCATCGTCAGCTTCACTTATATAACGTTTACATACAGCTGAAACAACTTTAGCAATAAACGGTTTATATTGTTGAATCATTTCGTTATGTAATTGTTTATCCCCTTGCTGAATCGTCAGTACAAGCGTTTCAAGCGATGGAGGCGTTTGAACTTTTGTGAGCATTGGCTTCACCTCTTTTACTATACTCAGTTGCTTTATACCATGTTAATATCCATTCTTTTGATGACAAACAGGGTTGAGAAGCGCTATGCTCCTTTTAATTTCCCTTTATTATAACCCATAATAGCTCAATTTTACCAATTAACATACATTTGAAATATATGTTTATAAACTGAAATAAACTTCATTGAACTGAATTACTCACGGCTGCTTCTGTTCTCTACAGAATATGAACGAAAAAGCAAAACATTCGGATATAAAATAATTAAACAGCAGTTAGTTCTTTTACCCTTTATCTAAACAATCTAAACTAGGTATTTTATCTCAATATAGAAAACGCGCCTTCAATTGACATTGAAGGCGCGTTTTTTTGTATTATTGATTTTCAATTTTCTTTAATGAATCTTTTTCTTTCTCTGAGCCTTCAAGATCAGTTTGTTCTTTGTTTTTAGATAGAAACCAGCCTGAAGCTGCTATGCCAAGTAACACAACCCAAAACGTAATTTTCCATACTTTTGATTCAGGAAAGTGTTCACTAATAATACCTAACTCCGGATGAGCAAGAGTGTAAACTGCTAGCTTAACCCCTACCCAGCCTACGATAGCAAAAGCTGCCGTTTCTAGCCCCGGGCGCGTATTTAATAGTTTGACGAACCAAGTTGCAGCAAAACGCATAATAATTAATCCCATAATTCCTCCGGCGAAGATCACCAAGAATTGTCCGCCATCGAGTCCGCCAATTTGAGGAAGATTTGTTGTTGGCAACGTAACGGCGAGAGCCACAGCGGCCAAAATTGAATCAACGGCAAAAGCAATGTCTGCTATTTCTACTTTTAAAACCGTCATCCAGAAACTTGAGCCCTTTTTCCCGTCTGCTTCTTTCACTTTTTCATGATCATCTTTTTTTACATATCGCTTCACAATATGATTAATGGAAATGAACAATAAGTAAATGGCTCCTATAGCTTGAAGCTGCCATACGTCGACTAAAAATGAAATTAAGAACAACGAACCAAATCTAAAAATAAAGGCACCGGCTAGTCCGTAAAATAATGCCTTCTTGCGTTTTTCTTCTGGTAAATGTTTGACCATAATAGCCATCACAAGAGCATTATCCGCCGCCAAAATCCCTTCTAATGCAACCAGCACTAGCAATACCCATCCATACTCTAACAAAAGCGATGCATCCATAAAAATCCCCTCTCGTTTCTTGTATAAGTTTATTTATTCTCATTACCGGAATAAAACACAAAAAGACCTTTGCCAAATATGGCAAAGGTCTTGCTAAGCATAATCATTATGCCAACAAAGCCGATGGAATGCTCCATGTAATGACGACTTTGTTTCAGGTTTCCCTGACGCTACTCCCCTTTACTCCTTAAGAAGTAAATGTATTAAGTTGTTTTTATTTTACAAAAGGTCCACTAATAAGTCAATTAAAAGCCTTCTAAACTTTTGTTAAGCTTTTGTTAAGCTTTTTAATACATTCAAAAACGTTACAATATGAATAGGCTTTGTTACGTATTCACTAAAACCGACTAAAAAAGCTTGATCGATATCGCTTTGCATCGCGCTTGCACTCAAGGCGACTCGCGGAATATGCTTCAACTCTTTTTCCAGCTGAAGCTGTGTGCATACCTCAAAACCATTCATATCAGGCAGATCAATATCAATTAAGATCATATCTGGTAAAATGGACCTGATCAGCCCGATGCCGTTTTCTCCTGTTTTGGCAACTAGGAGCTCAACGTTTTTATATGGAGAAAGAATCGATTGCATAAGCTCAATATTTGTATCGTTATCCTCAATATACACAATTGAAATCGGCATGGAAAAACCCAAAAACGGCTCGGCTTCTCCTTCATCAGATAATTGTTTAGGAACAGGTGAATGTACTAAGGGAAAACGAACCCAAAATGTACTGCCTTTTCCTTCTTCACTTCGCACTCCGCACGTACCATTCATTAATACAACAAGCTGCTTTACAAGCGCCAACCCAATTCCTGTTCCGTCTTTTTCTAGTCTATTTACACGGTAGAAAGGTTCAAAAATCCGATTTAATTCTGAAGCTGGAATTCCAAAGCCCCTATCTTTAATCAATATGGTGACGTGATGCTGAGTGATCTCAGTATAGATAGTGATATTGCGATAAGCGGGCGAATATTTAATGGCGTTTGTAAGCAGATTTAATAAGATCTGCTGAAACCGAAGTTCATCTACTTCAACAAAGACTTCTTGGTATGCGTGAAAGCGAGTATAAAATATACTATGCTTATCTTTTGCTAATGGTTTCATAATTTTAAGTGCGTCTTCAATTGCTTCTTTTACCGACACTGGTTCAAGGTTAATCGCTAAGTGACCTGATTCAATCTTCGATAAATCAAGCGTTTCATTTATTAAATAAAGAAGATGATTACCTGCTTTTAAAATTTTTCGTATACGATTCAATTGTTTTTCTGTTAAATCTTTTTCCCCTTGCTCTTCCAATATTTGTGCATAACCTAAAATACTGTTCAAAGGCGTTCGAAGTTCATGACTTACCTTTGATAAAAATTCTGACTTAGCTTGATTTGCTTTTTCAGCTTCTTCTTTGGCTATAATCATTTGCTGATTGGAATGAAGCAGGTCTTGTTCTTGTTCCTGCTGCTTTGTAATATCATAAAATGTGACAACTACGCCTTTATAATATTTGCTTTCTTGAAGAGGTTCAGCATTCACCGAAAGCCAAGTCAACTTTTTCTCATTTAAATAAATGCCCATGACTGTATTTCGCACAGGCTCTTTTGTATGAAGACAGCGGACAGATGGAATATCTTCGAGTGCAAAAGCTGTGCCATCAGGATGAATAATTTCCCAGTCTAAACCAAACGGGTTAACCGATAACATTTGGTCATAAGGCACGTTTAGAATCTTAGCAGCGTATGCATTGGCAGCAATTAAGTTACCTTCAAGGTCATGAAACACCACCCCTTCTGACATTGTAGAAAGAACGGATCGATACATGCTTTCACTTTTAGCCAGCTTTTCTCTTGCTTCGTGAAGATCAGTAATATCTACTATAGAACCAATAACTTCTTGTACTTCTCCTTTGTAGATATGAGGCGTTAACTTCGTATAGTAAGCAAAGTCGTTCAAAAGTATTTCATACGACACTTTCTCTCCCGCCCATGCTTTATCATAATAACTCCTATTATCTCTTGCGTAGGATTCAGGTAAAAATTCATCAGATGTTTTTCCGACAACATCTGTTTCCTCATATCCCATTTCACGAATCATTTTGCCTTCGCACATCGTATAGACATATCCTTTACTGTTCTTCACAAATTTAAAAATAGTACCATCTTGCTGTGAAAGCGTGCGTTTTAAATCTTTTTGCAAATCCAAAAGCTGCTGTTGAGCCATTTTTCGATCTGTCACATCTTTGGCGATGACGTAACTGCCTTTAATTTGATCATGAACAATAATGGGCATTTGCGTTACTTCAACGTATACAGGCTGATTATCTTTTCGAATCAGCGTTGCCTCATAATATACAGAGTCTCCGCTCAGGGATTTCCACATATATTCTTCAGCTTTTTCAGCTTCTCTGAACATAGAAGGAAACAGGATTGTCTCCATTTTATTCAACGTGTATCCTGTTAGCTCGATTCCTTTTGGATTAATCGTTTGAATATTGCCGTACAAATCAACTGCACACACAATGTTAGGGTTGTAGTTAAAAAGAGATTGATAATACTCTTCTTTTAATTGACTTTCCCTCACTTCTTCCTGACGCTTAAAAGCAGCAACGAGCAGGAAGACAATGAGTAGCGTAATTGTGATGCTTGCAATAATATTGGAAAATGGCGCTTGATACGGCAGCCACTGGCCCCACCTTCTAGCAACTGAATGTGCAATATGCAGCTTCATTCCATACATACTGATGAAATGCATAGCTGAAATTCCAATACCCAGCAAAATAGAGCTAACAAGTTTAAGAAACGGATTAGCTTTCACGCTTTTCGAACGAAAAAACAAGTGCATCGCATAAAATGCAACGACCAGGGCGATGATGATGGAAAGCAAAACAGATAGCACGGCATAATGAATGTGTGCTTCTGTTTCGATTGCTGTCATTGCAATATAATGCGTACCCAGAATGCTGCTTCCTAAAATAAGCCCTGACCATACCGACGTGCGCCATTTCCAGAATGTCCAAAACGCAACTAATGATCCGCTAATTGCTGTTATTAAAGCAAGGACAGAAAGTACAGCATCAAAATGAAAGCTAACAGGAACATAATAAGCAAGCATCGCAATATAATGCATCGCCCCCACCCCAAGCCCCATTGAAGTTGCTGACAGTGTGAGCCACAAATAATTGTTCCGCTTCTTTTTCATCATTTTGCTCATAATATCAAGTGCTGTATAAGAGGCAAGAATCCCTACAATGACAGCAAGAAATACGGTAAATTCATTATAGTGACCAGTAATTGAAATCATTTTCTTTCCTTTCACTTTAACGTTACTTCTTCTATCTAACTCTCCTCATAAGAATTATATTACGATCATTTATTCCGAAAGCAGACACATGAAATAGACGAAACTTACATAAGCTTCGTCCTTTCATCAACATAGCTATTTTAGAAGCAGCAGCATCTTTTAATTCGTCATTAACTGATGCAGCTGTTTTTGAACGTCTTGGATTTTTAATTTTGAGATATGAGCATATTCATCAATTTCTAAGAAATAAACAAGATATGTTTCGTTTTTTGGTGTGATGTGCGAAACTTTCTGTAAATTCACGATATAAGACCGGTGTGTTTGACTAAATACAGAAGGGTTCAAATACATATAGATATCACTAATATTTTCATATGTCTCATAGACACGTGATTGAGTATAAATCAAGCATTTTTTTCCGGATTTCTCGATAAAAATAATTTGATCAATTGGAATGTAATAAGTAGAACCATTAAATTTTACAGGCAGTCTTTTTAATTGCTCACCTGGCTTTTTTGACTGATTTTTATCAATTCCAATGGAGTTTTTTGCGCGCTCTAACGCCATATAAAGTCTGGTTTTTTCAATCGGTTTTACAATGTAATCCAGTGCTGACAGCTCAAATGCCTTCACAGCAAATTCATCATAACCGGTGATAAAAATGAAATTTAAATTCGGCTTAATGCGCAGGCACTTTTTTATGGCATCTACACCGTTAATCGTAGGCATATTAATGTCTACGAGCAAAAGGTCTGGACTCTTAGCCATCACTTCCTGTACAAGCTGCTCTCCGTCTTTGCAGGTGCTAATTACTTCAAATTCCGGAAGCTGTTCTATAAAATAATCTAAAATTTCAACCGAATCTTCGTTATCATCGGCAATAATTAAGTTAATTTTGTTCATCCTGACTCCCCCTAGGATACAATGTTAAAGTATAGTACGAACTATTGCCCATTCTGTTTTATGCATGTCTACACATAGTTATAGTGTTTTTATGTTGAGATGAATGATCTACACGGACGCTAATCGTTAATGGAACGCACAACGATTGTTCATGGGGAATATTGCAATAATTGTAGGTTTTCTAGAAGAAGACATAAAAACCGTTTATCTATTATCATTTATTTTCCTAACAATGATTTAATACCCTTTTTATAATCTGTAAATCAGCATGCCAAAATCTTTATTTAACATTTTCAATAAAGGCGACACGCTTTTTTCAATCATTTTGTTTTCTCTTACTATTAAAACATGTTCTACGCTCTTTCACCCATACTTTTATTCGTTTTTTTACTTTTCAATAAAGGTAATTAATTACATTCGCAATATGTATAGTCTATTTATTCACGAAATTTATCCAAAAAGTGTAGGTATTTATTTTATTGGATTTACTATAAAAATTTTAGCATACAAAGCGACCAACTTACATATGTATTCTGGACTAGTTACATTTTGAACTATGACTATTATATCACCACATCCAGTAAATAACATGCATTAAGACTATTAAAATTACCATTTTTATAAGTCTATAGACCCTTATATCAATAAAGCAAAGTACCCTGTTCATTTACTTAATATAGAATAGATGCACCCTCCCTTTGCTTCTTGTAAAAAAATGGACTGAAAGATTCACTTTCAGCCCGTTTTTAATAAAATTTTTATTTGTTTTTTGTGACGATTTGCTGTGCTTGTTTCGGTACAAAAAAGCGATTCTTTTTATCTTGTACCACCACGCTGTCCATTTGAATTTCTTTTCCGTTTACAATAGCAATATTTTTATTTACTGGAAAACGCACCGTTCGCTTATCGTTTGTAACAACCAGCACAGGGTTGTTTTTGTCTTTTGAGTCAACCGCTACCTTTGAGCCTTTAAAAGCTTTATTTGCTTCAATAAATAATTTATTCGTTAACTCATTTAAGTTAATATTCATTGATTTAGCCATATGTTTGGCAATATCCGTATTATCAAAGTGCCCCGTTGGTCGATTTACGCCGTACGAATACAGAAATACATCCTCACCCGTATGGCCGCCCGTTGTGAATCCAAGGTTTGCTCGGTTGGCTAATAACTTGGATAGTGTAGCACTGATTTCTTTTTTATCTCTTGCTTTAGCCAGCTGCGCTTTTTCCTCTGAAGTTAGATTTGATAACCCATACAAAGCAGCTACTTCTTCTTTGTTTGATAAATCTTCTTTTAATTTAGACGTAGCACCTTCTAACGTCATTTTTGCTTTTTTTAATGGATCAATATACGCAGAAACAGGTGTGGTATCATATCCTTTTGTTGTATTTGCATTACCAATTGAAAGGCCGCTGTTTCCGTGATCGGCAATCGCAATAACCATCGTATTTCCATCTTTTTTAGCGAACTCTACTGCTTTGCCCACTGCTTCATCAAACGCTAGTACATCGCTAATCATTCCTACTGGATCATTCGCATGAGCTGCCCAATCCGTTTTGCTTCCTTCAACAAATAAGAAAAACCCGTCTTTATCTTTTGATAGTGTTGTTATTGCTTTATTTGTCATCTCGGACAACTTCGGCTGTTCTGCTTTTGTCTGTGGGCGGTCCATATCATACGCCAAGTCTCGGTCAGCGAAGCTCCCCCAGATTTTTTTGGCGCGTGACTGCTCTAATTCTTTTTTGTTTTCTACAAAGTCATATCCTCTTTTGTTCAATACATTGACTAAGTTTTCACCGTCTTTCCGGCTTTTTTCTTCTGCTCCTGGAAGAAGAGACTGCTTACCTCCTCCAAGTACTACATCCATGTTTTGATATACTTGCTGCTCTGCTAGCGTTTGAAAATCATCACGGCTATAGTTATGAGCTGAAAAACCAGCTGGTGTGGCATGCTGGATTTCAGAAGTAGCCACGATTCCTGTCGCGCGCCCTGAAAGTTTTGCTCCTTCTAGAATGTTTGCTACCGGACGAAATTGATCTTCTTTTTCTACGGATTTAACCCCAGGCGTATTTACTACCGAAGGCAACACGCCTACATAGCCTGAATTTGATTTATTTCCTGTTGCTAAAGCAGTAGCTGCCGGAGCGGAATCGGTAATAGCAGATTCTGCCGAATATGCCCGTACTCCCCCGGCCATTAGCTGATCCATGTGTAACGGTTTTCCTTTGTACCATCTTGCGAGTGTAGTAGCATTTGAACTCGTTCCGTCCATTACCATCATAATGACATTTTTAGGTTTCTTAGCTGACTTATGCTCCACTTGTGCTTCCGTTTGAATAAGTGAGTTTCCTACACCAAACGAGGCCAATGCTACTGCTCCTGCCAGTGTAATACCTGCTAATTTTTTCTTCATATCAATGTACCCGCTCCTTTATGTAATTATCTTTGACATTTCTAAAGTTATCATTTAAACGTAAACCCACTGTTTATCCATTGTAAAAGAGTGTAAAGTTTGTCTTTATATTCTTTCTTTCTTCTTGAGAAAAAATAGTCGAATAAAAAGGAAGTACATGAACAAACTACCAGTAATAGAAAGTCATGCGAGGGGCACGGTTATGTTTAAACATTTATTTAAAAAAAAGAATGCAGACGATCAGCCCAAAAAAACATTGGATGAACTGATTAAACAATTTAAAAAATCAAGTGATTTCACAACATTAGCCATTGGTTCGCAGCATCGCAAATACATCATTACTTATTTTAAGCAGCTCGTAAATATGCAGAGTGTTGAAGATAAAATACTTGAGCCTTTTCAAAAACTAGACTTCACCTTAAGCAGCGTATATGAAGTCGAAAATGTTCTGCCGATTGAAGATATTTCTGTTACAAAAGATACAAAAGAAATTTTAGAAAAACTGCTGCGCGGCTATGTGATGTTTCAATTGCATAAAGACGATAAGCTAGTAGCGCTTATTAAAGTTCAAAGTTTTGATACAGGGTTTCGAAAAGAAAATGAAACGGAAAATGAGTTCAGCGTTGTTGGTCCTAAAATTGGTTTTGTAGAGGATTTAGATGTCAATCTCTACTTAATGAGAAAAACGGTCATTTCCGAAAACCTTATTTTTAAAGAACTCACCGTAGGAAATAAATCGAAAACGCGCGTGGTGCTTGTTTACTTAGAAGGCGTAACGAACCCTCAGCACGTGGACACTATGACCCAGCGCCTTGAAGATATAGATTTCGACGTCATTTTTGATAGTACAATGCTTGATCAATTAATTTCCGATAATTCTTCTACAGCGTTTCCGCTTTTTTTAACAACAGAGCGGATTGATCGAGTCTTGTTTAGTCTGTTAAACGGGCAAGCTGCCTTCTTTTCAAGCGGTTCACCCTACGCAGTTACAGGGCCGTCAACGCTGCTTGACTTCTTTATTTCACCTGAAGACTACTATTTACCATGGGTTCTAGGATCGTTTTTCCGAGTTATTCGTATTTTAGGCGTCTTTTTCTCTATTTTTGCTACGCCTCTTTATGTAGCCATTGTTACGTATCATTATGAGATGCTTCCAAAAGACCTGCTGGGTCCTATTATCTTTTCAAGGACCAACGTTCCTTTTCCACCCGTCATCGAAGTACTTTTTTTAGAAATCACCATTGAACTGCTTCGTGAGGCCGGGGCCAGACTTCCAACAAAAGTAGGTCAAACACTGGGAATCGTAGGCGGGATTGTTATTGGGCAAGCAACAGTCGAAGCGGCGTTAACAAGCAATATTTTGCTTATTATTGTTTCACTGACAGCTTTAGCTTCTTTTACAACGCCAATTTTTAAAATGTCTAATACCATCCGACTGCTACGTTTTCCGTTTATTTTGTTTGCCACTGCGTTCGGTTTAGTCGGCATCACCTTTGGTTTTTGTTTCTTACTGGTTCATTTGCTTCGTTTAAAATCTTTGGGCATGCCTTATCTTGTTCCGCTTTTTCCGTTTCGTCCAACAGAGTATAGGGATACCTTTCTGCGATTGCCCTATAGTCATACGGCTAAGCGGCCAAGCTACTTGCGTCCTTTAGAACGCTTCCGCTATAACCCTAATAAAGCGAATAAGACTAAAAGAAAAAGTAATTTAGATAACGAGTAAAGCGGGGAAACGTCATGAAGAGAATACTTATTTTATGCACTTGCCTTACTTTCTTAACAAGCTGTGCAGACCGTGAAACGATTGACGAAATTCAAGTAGTCAACTCCATAGGATATGATTATATTCCTCAAAGCAATAAAGTCAGAGGAACGATTTTATACCCTATCTATAAATATGGACCAACGGAAGAACCAAGTATTATTGCGGCTACTGCTAATTCATCGTTTGATATTCCACTTCGCTTAAACAATAAATCATCTCTTCCGGTGGCTTTTGGGCAGCTGAGGAGCATCGTCATGGGAAAAGAATTTGCAACACATGGCGTGAATGAATTAGTAAATACAATTGCTAGAAATCCAGACCTTGGACGTAATATTAAATTAAGCATTGCAGATGGCAACGCACATGAATTATTGAGCTCCGTTACGAAAAAGAAAATTAAAGACTATCAGTTTATTTCTAATTTGATTGAACAAAATATCCGAACAGAAAACTTGCCTAACACCAATTTACAAATTTTTTTATTCAGTTTTTTTAGCGACGACCGCGACCCTTATCTTCCTGTTTTAGCCCAGCAAAAAGATGCCATTAAATTAAAGGGACTGGCGCTTTTTAAAGAACAAAAAGTCGTTACAACCATCGGAATGAAAGAAACATTTTTATTCAAGCTGCTAACGAGCGGAACAAAGCACGGCCGCTACTCAGTAAAAATTAAAGAAAGTGACCGTAAAGGCGAAATTATACTGCAAAACTTGCGCACCAAAACAAAGTATGAAATTAAAGGAAATCATCAGCATCCAAGTATTGTCGCGCACTTAACTGTTGACGGCCTTGTAAAAGAATTTCCTGGATGGATAGATTTAACAGACCCGGCTCGTATTAAAATGGTTGAAAAAACGCTTCAAAAAGAGATTGAAAAAGACGGGGATGCCTTTATTAAGAAGCTTCAGCGGCACAAAATCGACCCCATTTGTTTTACAGATTATGTTCGAAGTAAAACGCGAGGGTTTAACAGTGAAAAATTCAAAGCGCAATATCCGGATATGAATATTGAAGTAAAAGCTCGCGTTCATCTTATTCAAACCGGTATTAGCAACTAGGAGGAAGAAAAGATGCACAATACAATTAAAGAAGAAAATCAAGTTTCCCCTTCTTTTCTTTTTTTCTTAGTTCACTCTACTCAGATTGGCGTTGGAATACTAGGATTTCAGCGTTATGTTATTAAAGGTGCTGGATATGAAGCGTGGATATCTATCTTTCTTGCTGCGATCAGCGTCTGTATTTTATTAGCGATGATCTTTAATATCTTAACCCGCGAAAACAGCGATATTATTGATATTCACCGGCTATATTTTGGAAAATACCTTGGAGGAGCTTTAACTCTTGCGGCATCGGCTTATTATTTTATTTTTGCGTTAACGATTTATCGAACGTACGTAGAGATTTTACAAATATGGATGTTTCCACAGCTGGAAACATGGGTTGTATCACTTGTTTACTTGCCCATTATTTACTATACAGTTTCCGGTGGGTTTCGTGTGATCACTGGGATTGCTTTTTTTGGGGTTATGCTCCCCTTGCCGCTCATATTTGCATTGATTTACCCATTAAAATATGGGCACCTTAATAATTTATTTCCTTTATTTGACCACACGATATGGGAATTTTTAATTTCAACTAAAATGATGACTTTTGAGAATTTAGGATTTGAATCCGTGCTTTTTTTCTATCCTTTTATAAAAAATGGCTCTACTAGTCAGAAGTGGGGGCAATATGGCATTTTGTTCAGCACTTTTTTATACTTGTGCACAGCATTAGTCTCATTTGCCTACTTTAGTCAAGGACAGTTAGCTCGTACCATATGGCCAACTTTAACGATGGCCAAAATTATTGAAATTCCATTTTTACAGCGTTTTGAATATATTTTAATTTCTCTGTGGCTTTTAGTCGTTCTTCCTACTATTGCTGTCAGCGTATGGTGTACAATTCGTGGATTTAGTAAAACATTTAATAAGCCGCCTACGATTTTTCTCATATTAGTTCTTATTGCCCTTCTTGGTTTCTCTATTTTCTTTGATGATCGGGAAACCATCGATCAGCTTAATACACGATTATCCATGACTGGCTTTTACTTTATTTATGGCTACATTCCCTTCCTTTTTCTCTATAGCCTCATTCGAGCCAAAATAAAACAAAAGAAAGCACAAAAAGAAGAGCGTGAGCCAACTTTAAGTTGAATCACGCTCTTTTTTTCATATTATTTTATTTATTAAATAAAACAGCGTATTCCCCGTATCCTTCTTTTTCTAAATCTTCCTTCGGAACAAAACGAAGAGCTGCTGAGTTGATGCAGTAACGCAAGCCGCCTGCATCTTGCGGACCATCATCAAATAAATGACCTAAATGAGAGTTAGCCGTTTTGCTTCTTACTTCTGTACGAACCATATTATGACTAACGTCCATGTTTTCTTTTACTTCATCTTTATTAATCGCTTTTGTGAAAGACGGCCATCCACATCCGGCATCATACTTATCAGTTGAACTAAACAACGGCTCTCCTGATACGATATCTACATAAATACCATCTTCTGTATGATCCCAAAATTCATTGCGAAACGGAGGTTCCGTTGCATCGTTTTGAGTCACTTCATACTGAATGGGCGTTAATGTCGTTTTCAGCTGCTCGTCGCGTCCAAAGTCTTTCCAGTTTTCTTTAATAAAACGATCACGTCCAGATCCGCGTCGATACATAGCATAGCGGAATTTATTTTTCTTATAGTAACCTTGATGGTATTCTTCGGCTTCATAAAACGGTTTTGCCGGTAGAATTTGGGTAGCAATCGGCTCAGAAAAACGACCGCTTGCTTCTAATTGCTGCTTCGATTCTTCAGCTAGTGCCTTTTGGTGTTCATTGTGGTAAAAGATAGCTGTTCGATACGAGTCGCCTCGATCCGCAAATTGTCCGCCTGCATCCGTTGGATCAATTTGCGGCCAGTATAGTTCCAAAAGCTTTTCATATGGAAAAACTTCTGGGTCAAATGTAATTTGGACCGCTTCATAGTGGCCCGTTGTTTCTGAGCATACTTCTTTGTACGTCGGGTTCTCTTTGTGACCGCCTGTATAGCCAGATACAACTTTTATAATGCCTGGCTGTTCATCAAAAGGCTTCACCATACACCAAAAACAGCCGCCCGCAAAAGTTGCTACTTCATATTGTTCTGTCAAAAAGATGACCTCCTTCATGTGTTCTTTCTATTATTATACGCTGATTTTATGTTCTCACCAACTAACTTGCCTTTTATACTCTTTGCGTTTTAAAACAAAAAAATAATCAGTGAAGCTCATATTCACTGATTATTCTTCCGTATTTAAAGCGCTTTATTTTTGATCACCTTTAATTTTGTGAAACAGCTGATTCATCGTTTCAATTTCTTTATCTGTAAAGTGCTCAAAACGCTCAAGGAAATAGGCTCGTTTCTTCTCTTGAATAGCATTAAAAATATCCTGTCCTTCCTTGGTCAGTTCGATATCAATAATACGCCGATCGTTTTCAGACCGTTTGCGTGCAATGTAGCCTTTTGATAAAAGCAAGTCGGTTACCGCCGTAATGTGGCTTGCTGACACTTGAAGATACTTGGATAAATCAGTTGATCGCTGTCTGCCTGAACCAACCAGCATACGAAGCACCATAAATTCATTTGTTGATAGCTCTGAATTGTATACTTCATTAATTTCTTGGCGAAGCTGTCTGAACACAAAGCGAAACAGCGTCTCCATTTCTTGAACGAGCTCTTCTCTTTTTTTCACTTGTCACTCTCCTTATCGCTATCACATGATAACGAATATGTATTTACGAAAGTATTTCACTTTCTTAACTTAATTAGTTTTATCAAATTACTAAGCGTTTCGTCAACTATTATTGAGATTTTTTTCCACAAACCTGTACGAATTGATGTATTTTTCATAAAATTCCATAAAAAAAGCAATTTACCGTTATGGTAAATTGCCGCTAGTAGCTAAAAATACCGGTTAAAAAGCTTCTCCATCTCGGAACAGGCTTTTTGGCTTTTAAGCTATCTTCACTTTTTAACTGACTTTCAAGTTCCACTACTCGATTTTCTAATTTCGTAATAACTTTATTTAATCGATCGATTTCTGAACGATGCTCTAAAATTTGAAAGGTCACTACTTCTCCCGCTTTTTCTTCTGTACGCTTTTCATTTTCAATCAGCCTTAAAAAAAGCTGATCAAGCTGCTTTTGCATGTCTTGCGCACGTTCATCAGATATAACGACTTCCTCTTTTTCTACTACTTTTTCTACCACTTTGACGACGGCTTGACGATTGCGGTTTTTTTGAAAGTTTCTAAGTGCTTCAATATTTTCTTCTGTAAACTCACAGTGTCCCGATTCATTTCTCTCTAGCTCGATATCCGCCATTTTGACCCACTTTAATACCGTACTTGGATGTATTCCCAGCGACTTTGCCACATCTACCGTTTTCATCGTCATGTTCCATCCCTCCATTTTTTTCATTTACTAGCCATTTCGAGAGAAATTTTTAAATCCCTTCATACGTGACAAAACTAGTATGAATTCGTCAAAGAAAGTGGACGTTCAACAAATGAAGAAAATGATGTCATTATTGCTTAGAAAAACTCGTACAATCCTTCTGCAAAATAACAAAATTCGTGCTGTGAAATCTGCTTGCCGTATCCCTTAAAAAAAGCAGCGCGCTCTTTACCGGTAAAAATTCCGCCTTCAAAGCGAACAGCAAGGGCCATATCATACGGGCATCTCCGCAGGTTCCTCCGCTCCAGCCAATAACAGCTGTTTGAACAAATTTGTAAGCACTCGGGCTTTGAAAGTCCGCCAGTGCCTGTATATTTTTTAATACATAATATTCCTTATATAACCATTTTCTGTACTTTTCCCTTTTTGCCCGCTTTAAAACATATCTCCCTTTAGCGGTATGAAGGATCCCAACATCCGATGTACATCCTTGCTTTGGAAACGTCACTTTTTCGATTTGCTTTACATACTTTTTTATCGAATGAGGAATTTCTTCTACTATAATAGGATGCAACTGTTTCACTCTCCTTTCTTTCTACATTCTCTTTCGATTGCTCTTTCCCTACAAAAAAAGTTGAGACATAGCGAAATTAATTCAATCTAAGACAAACAAATGAGGTAAATGAGCTATTATGAAGAGCTTATAACGCCGCTGTTGATTTCCGTGCAAGACTTCGCTTTCCGCGGGCGGCCGGTGAGCCTCCTCGTCGCTTCCGCTCCTGCGGGGTCTCACCTGTTCCGCTTTTCCCGCAGGAGGCTCCGTCTTTCCCTCCAATCAACAGCTAGAAGCAGCTAACTACATACATAAAACCTACGCTCACCATTCCAATGAAAAAATCCGAACGATTACTCGTTCGGATTTTCCTTCAACTAAAATACTTTTGTCCCAGTCTTTTACCCTTTACCAAGCACCCAGCGGCTTTTGGTAAACATCGTATAACCAATCGTAAATAAAACAACTGTACAAACCGACAAGCTTCCTATTGTATAGACAAGACTCTGCATGTCATAGACACCGTAGAGAAGCTGTTTCATGAGTGCAAATACGTTATAAATAGGAATTAAAAATCCGCTGGGCTGCAGTTCGTGTACGGATTTTCCCATCAGTAAAAAGTATGGAAGTACCGCTACCATCATAATTTGGGATGTATAGCTTTGCGCTTCTTTAACCGAACTTGCCAAAAGACTAAGAATACATAATACCATAGCTCCTAGCAGCGCTAGCAGGGTAAGGGTGACTAAAAAAGATAAAATAAAGGTTGTAAAATGACCGCTAAGCTGCAGTGCATCATTTAATACAGTTGTTAAATAACGTACAGAGAAAACAAATGCCAATGTAGACAAAAGGCCGCTTATTATACCGAATGTAGAGATAGTAAGCCATTTTCCAACCAGTAATTGAGTTCTTTTGACAGGAGCCATCAATAAAGCTTCCATTGTCTTTCGTTCTTTTTCACCTGCAAAAATATCATTGGCAGAAGGAAGAATGCCACCTAAAACGCCCATAATGATAATCATTGGCGCAAACATCGCAATCATTGTTAAAGAGCCGTCATCTTCTTTAGACACTCCTTTTTCAACCACATTAAACGGAGTTATCGTTTGACTATTCACATTTAGTTGGTCTAAGCGTTCGCTAACTATAGCTTCTCGATGTTTATTCAGTATGTTTTGTATATACTCTGCGGTAGCACCTGAGTTCATGCTCGCTGAATCTGTATAAACAGTAACTTCTGGCGATTTCATCTTACGCACTTCTGAAGAAAAATCGTCTGGTACCTTTAACGCCGCTAACGCTTTCCCTTGTTCTACAGCACTGAGTGGGTTTCTGCTTTCAATTACTTTAATATTGTCATCGTTTTTTAACCAGTCGATTACACTGGCATCAGGATCCTTTGCAACAGCTACAGACATGGAATCTGTTTGATTACTAGCCATCATTTTGTCGGCAAAAAAGATAATTCCTACATTTAATAAAATCGGCATCAACACGCTAAAGATAATCGTCTTTCGATCTCGCAAACAATCAATTAACTCTTTTTTATAAATGTGCCAAATCATATTAAGCCCCCCTCACGATACGCGACATAAAGATGTAGTTTAAGTCTCTGCTTTCTTCTTCTTTATACAGCTGTTCGTTTGTTCCTTGGTAAATCATTTTCCCTTTATGAATCATGATGATAGACTGACACAGCATCTCCACTTCTTCCATAATGTGACTGGAAAAAATAATCGTTTTTCCTTCTCTTTGCAGACTTTTAATAAGCTCACGAAACATGTTTGCTGATGTAATGTCTAATCCTGTAGTTGGCTCATCAAATAGGATAACGTCCGGGTTATGAAGAATAGTGCGTGCAATGGCTACTTTTTGACGCATTCCTTTTGAAAAGCCTCCGACCCGGCGATCCAAGTAGTCTTTCATTCCAAAACGTTTGGCCAGTTCCTCGATCCTTGTCTTCGTTTCATGTTTGCTCATGCCATAAAACTTAGCAAAATAAGCTAAGTTTTCACGAGCTGTCAAACGGTCGTATAAACCTGTTTCACCGCCAAATAGCACGCCAATTCTTTGTTTGATTTTATCAGGCTGTTTATGAATGTTAATTCCATGAATGAACATATTACCTTCCGATGGTTCAAGTACAGTCGATAGCATACGTAAAAGAGTTGTTTTCCCCGCTCCATTTTCACCTAATAGCCCTATAATTTCTCCTTGTGCGATGGTTACATGAATATCTTGAACAGCTGCAATTGTTTGCTTTTTCTCTTTAAAATATTTCGTCACACCTTTGATTTCAATCATATCCGCTCTCCCCTTTTACCGTGATTGACTATATCTTAGCTTATTTTTTATACAGCATCTTCCATCTTGTCATAAAGAGGGTTTTTTATGTCGCGAAACGTCCTTTCCATCTTGTAAATCATGGTAAAATAGTGTGGTAATATCCAATAGAATGAAACAAAGAGGGTTTTTATTTATGAAGGTAGGATTAGTGGACGATCATTCATATGATTTAGAGAAATTGAGGATTTCTTTAGAAAGAGAAGATGATATAGACATACTTTTTTCGACTAGCAGCGCGGAGGAAGCTTATAACGAAATTAAAAAAAATCAAATTGATTTATTAATTACAGATATTGAAATGCCTAAGCTATCAGGTTATGAGCTTGCAGACTTTATCAATGCTTACGCACTTGATATTCAAGTCATCTTTGTCACTGGGCACAGCGGCTTTGCCGTTCATGCATTTGAACTCAACGTTTTAGACTACATTATGAAGCCTTATTCTAAAGAGCGTCTGTTAAAAGGCATTCAGCGTTTTCATCAAAAAAAACAATCAACTGACACAAGAGATAAGCTTATTTTAAAACAAAAAACCGAAATGCAAGTGCTGAACAAACAAGATATTATATTTGCAGAACGAACGGGTCGCTCTACCACAATCATAACGACAAATGGAGAATTTAGTACCTATCAATCATTAAACGAAATTGAAAAAGAATTAACAGCGACTCATTTTCTAAGGTCGCATCGAGCTTTTATTATCAACATTTCCTATATTCAAAATTTCTCCCTGTATACTAAGCACTCCTACTCGGTGATGTTTCAAGGCACCGAAAAAACAGCTTTAATCACGAAAACAAATTTAGACATCTTGCAAAAAGAATACTTTTAAAGGAGGGACTATCTAAAATGAAACTATTTTACACACTAGTTTTACTAACCGTGTTCGTGCTCCTCTTTTTTAAAGACCTGCCTGTTAGTTTACATCTCCTACTTAGTTCTTTTATAATGGGTTCATTTTTTATATGGAGAAAGAAATACCAAACGGCTCCTTTACTAACTATAAAAAAAGCAATCGTACTGACGTCTTTTTTCCTGCTTTTATTTAGCCTATCTTCACCTTTTAGTGTTAGCTTAACCGTTATCGCAATGATTGGTTACATGACCGACATGTTTTCGTCTTATCAACAATACATATTTGTAACCAACCGGGAAAGCAGTGCTTCACGTGAAATTCAAAAAAACAATGAGCTTTTTCAAGCGTTAAGAGCTGAAAGACATGATTTTATTAAACATGTCAGTGCCGTGTCCTATCTTCTAGAAACAAACCAAAGACAGCAGGCACAAGAGTATATTCAAGATTACGTTGAAGCTTTGAATGATACCCATTCATATATTCAAGGTGAACATTCGCACGTTGCTTCTGTTGTACATCAAAGCAAGAATCAAGCACATACGTGGGGAATACATCTGAATGTTCAATTAGATTCACCGTTATCACAGCTGCCTTTAAAGCACCTGGACCAAATGAATCTCATCATGAATTTACTGCATAATGCTTTAGAAGCCGCTCATTCTTCTGAGAAAAAAGAGATAACCGTTTCGAGTATGATTCGAAGCGGCATTTACATTTTAGAAGTCAGCAATTCTACTGCTCCTTTATCACGAGAACGTCAAGATCACTTGTTTACTTCTTTTCATGTTACAGAAAAGAAAGAACGCCACGAAGGCCTTGGCACGTGGATCATTTCTGAACTTGTTTCCAACTACCACGGACGCTTGGAATATACGTATCACGATTTAACTCTTTCCATTAAAATAAAATTTCCAATAGTCGTTGCCTCAAAACAAGCAACATAGCCGCTGCAGCCCAAGCGGCTTTTTTTCGTATGAGCCTCTTCTATACGCACACACTATAAAAAGCACCGAAAAAAAGAAATATTTCACACTTGTTTTAGCTCTTTTATCGTCACTTTTTCAGTTTTTGATTTTTTATATGCAAATCTATTGCATTTCAAGTAAAAAACGAATATTATATATCATGTTGCTTTTAATGTTCGTTATTTTTGGAGGTTACTTATGTTTAAGTTAAAAGAATATAACACGGATGCTAAAACGGAGATTTTAGCTGGTATTACAACGTTTTTAACCATGATTTATATCGTCATTGTGAACCCAGTTATTTTGTCCAGCGCCGGCGTTCCTTTTGATCAAGTATTTACAGCTACTATTATTTCAGCAGTCGTAGCTACGCTATGGATGGCTCTTGCAGCTAACTATCCAATCGCGATTGCTCCCGGTATGGGAATGAACGCGTACTTTGCTGCTTTAGTTGTTGGTTCAAATGGAAGCATCGACTATGCTACTGCTTTTTCAGCTGTATTCGTAGCGGGTATTATCTTTATCATCCTATCGTTAACATCGTTTCGTGAAAAATTAATTGAAGCTATTCCAAACAATTTAAAGCACGCGATTAGTGCTGGTATCGGTTTATTTATTGCTTTTATCGGGCTTCGTTCAGCCGGTATTATTGTTGCAAATAAGTCAAATTTAATTGGACTTGGTGATTTGCAGTCTGAAAAAGTAGTTTTAACACTGATCGGACTTGCGATTACAATCATTTTATATACGCTAAATGTAAACGGCGCTTTATTCTTCGGTATGATTATTACCGGATTAATTGCTTTCTTTAGAGGACAGCTTTCATTTGATAAAGGTTTGTTTGCTTCCCCTCACCTTCCAGACGGCTTAATGATTTCAAATCCTTTTGCTGCTTTTGGAGATGTTATTCATCATGATTTGTACACAGTTGTTTTTTCTTTCTTACTTGTGACGATTTTTGATACAACAGGTACAATGGTAGGCGTAGCTCAACAGGCCGGTCTTATGAAAGGTAATAAGATGCCTCGCGTGCGTCAAGCATTGCTTGCTGACTCATTTGGTACAACGATTGGAGCTTTATTTGGTACAAGCCCAACAACGGCTTACGTTGAATCTTCATCTGGTGTAGCAGCAGGCGGACGCACAGGTCTAACGGGCGTGACGGTAGCCATTCTATTTATTGTTGCAGCGTTCTTTAGTCCGGTTGTAAGCTCGGTTTCTGGCGTAGCAGCTATTACTTCCCCTGCATTAATTATTGTCGGAAGCTTGATGATGGGTGCTGTAGCTAAAATTAATTGGAATGACTTTGATGAAGCGTTCCCTGCCTTTTTAGTTGTTCTAGCGATGCCTCTTACATCAAGTATTGCAACAGGAATTGCGCTTGGCTTCATTTCTTATCCGTTAATGAAGCTGGTAAAAGGAAAAGGCAAACAAGTTCATCCACTTGTGTATGTCTTTGCTGTTTTATTTCTCTATCAGCTCATCTTTTTACCGCATTAAAAAAGCTTGGAGAGAAATCTCCAAGCTTTTTTTATTGAAAGTGATTGTTATTTTCTTTTGTTTGATAAAGATAATTTTCCACATAGATTTGTTTTGCATCAGAAGCATTCTTTATTCCTTCTTCTGGATCTAGCTCGATACTTCTCTTTTTAGCTATATAGTCCACTAGCGCCCCAAATCCTAAAAGACCGCCTATGATCCCAGCAAATACAATCCATATTGGCAATCGCTTCACGTCCCTTTTCTTTTAATTGTATCATCCTCAGCACAACAGGTAAATATTAACATAGTTATCCATTTGTAAATAAAACGTTTTTTACCAAATATACGTAAAAAACTTCTTTGTATTTGGTATACTAAACTCACGGCATGTTCTACAGAGAAAGGGGCTTAATTGCATATGAACAAACAGCTTGGAACATTAATGTTTGTTATTTTTATGGTATTTGTCGGCTTCGGAGTGATCATCCCCATCGTACCTGAAGTTATTCGTGCCACGGGTGCAAGCACGGTCAATTTAGGAGTACTAATGGCTAGCTATTCGATCGCATCTTTTATTACCGCACCTTTTTGGGGGAAGCTTTCCGATATAAAAGGCCGCCGTCCCATCTTACTTTGGGGCTTACTTGGCTTTAGTGCAAGCTTTTTTCTTTTTTCGGTGGCAGAAAACTCTCTGACTCTAATGTATACGTCACGCATCATCGGAGGTTTGTTTGCCGGAGCGGTTATTCCTTGTGCTTTTGCATATGCTTCTGATAGTACAGATGAAGAAAACCGCACGAAAGCAATGGGACTGTTAGGAATGTCGATTGGCTTAGGCTTTATTTTTGGACCGGCATTAGGCGGTGTCCTTTCATCTTTCGGCTTGTTTGTTCCCTTCGTTATCTCTGGTATCTTATCACTGATTATGACAGCGTTCTCATTCTTTACGTTAAAAGAATCTTTACGAAAAGAATCTGCTGATAAAGTACAGACATCGAGGTGGCATGACTTCACGTCAGATTTTCAAGGAGCTATGAAGTATTTATATGTTCTTTCATTTTTAGCGACTTTTACGCTCGCTGGTTTAGAAGCTACTTTTCAATTTTTTCAAATAGCGAAAATCAATGCTACTCCTACGACAATCGGATGGATGTTTATGGCGAGCGGTTTAACTCAAGCGCTGATTCAAGGCGGTGTGCTGCAGCGATTTAAAAAAGGAAATGAAAAAAAGCTGATGGCTATTGGCTTATTGGTTTCAGCAATAGGGTTTACGTCTATTTTATTATCTTCTAGCGCCGTTAATGCTACCTTATTTTTGTGCATATTTACAGCAGGTAATGCCCTTATTCGTCCTTGTGTCCTCTCATTAATTACGATGAGAACCAAAGTAGGATATGGCTCTGCTTCGGGGTTAACCGCCTCAATGGATAGCTTAGGGCGTATTTTTGGCCCTCTGCTTGGTGCATTTGCCTTTAAACTCAATATGACGCTGCCTTTTATTATTGGGGCAGTTGTCACTTTAGCTGCTTTACTGCTGATTCAGCGCCATACAGCTCTAGATTATTCTGAGCAAACACTCTCATCGTAGAGGCTGGGACAACATTATTTTAGTTGAAAGAAGATCCGAACGCGTTGGATTCTTGCTGGAGAATCCGGAGAATCCAACGCGTTCGGATTTTTTATTATTATGAGTATGCTAGATGCGTTGATTGGACAGCGAGGCGGAGAAGCGGAATAGGAGCGGAAGCGACGAGGAGGCTCAGCGGCCGCACGCGAAAAGCGAAGTCTTGCACGAAAATCAACAGCCAACTCCTACCTTATGTCGCTAATTTGTTGGTCTTTGGATTAATTTAACGATGTCTCAATCTCTTTTCATCGTTACTAACACAAGATTATCAGCAGCTGCAGTACGTTTTATAATTAAAAACTGATGCGCTTTGTACAGCTTAATCGCAGGTGTATTTCGCTCGGCTGTCGACACGATGCATTCACATTTTGAATATATTTGAAGTACATGTGTTAAAAGACGGCTTCCGATTCCTTTTCGAAAGTAACGAGGACGCACAACGAGGCGGCAAATCGTTAATCGCTCATTCTCTATTTCAAACGACAGCACGCCAGCTAGCTTACCTTCAATCATTTCTCCGATAAACACTTCCTTGCTGTTCATAATATCTTCTTTGCTTTCTGTAAGCTGAGGAATATCTGAAAAACCAATGAGCCTTGCTTCTTCTTGATAAGCTTCTATTTGTACAGCTACTATTTGAAGAGCGATATCCACTCTTTGATGTTCGAGGATTTGAAGCATGAAAACCACTCCATTTCTTTCACAAATTTAGACAAATTCCATGTTTTCACTATATCCAAACGCCTTCCTTGTACATATTGTATTATGTACCGAATTAGCCAGGAGGTGTTTATATGCATATCACTGCTGAAAGAATTAGAGAAGCAACAGAAGCGATTGCTTCTACTGAGCTTGAAACGTTTATGTACCAAGAGCCAACTGCTCTTCACAGACGCTCTCGTCGTCGTTCTACTCGTCGCACTACTCGCCGTTCTACTCGCCGCACTACTCGCCGCACTACTCGTCGTTCTACTCGCCGCACTACTCGCCGCACTACTCGTCGCACTACTCGCCGTTCTACTCGCCGTTCTACTCGCCGTTCTACTCGCCGCACTACTCGCCGCACTACTCGCCGCACTACTCGTCGTTCTACTCGCCGTTCTACTCGCCGTTCTAGCCGTCGCCGCTGTCGCTGCGGTTCACCTTGCTGCTCATACCCATGGTTTAATAAATCATTTGGCTGCTGCTTTAAAGGGCATGGCTGTCGCCGCTAAATAAATCTAAAGCAAGTCGAGTTTAAACTATACGCGGCTTGCTTTTTTTAAGATTTTTATTTTACATAATCATTCGTTTTACTCTTCTTAAAAAAGAAAACAACGTATAATAATGGGAAAGAATCTCTCTTAAGAGGAGGCCTATCCATGCACTTATCTTTTGATCATCTTGTTCATTTTTCACCTGATCCTATTAAAGCTCAGAAAGAACTAAACGAATACGGGATAAATGTCATTAAAGGCGGCATCCATGAAAAATGGGGCACTTTTAACACATTGGCTTATTTTAACCTCAGCTATATTGAATGGCTTGGGCTTAGAGACATCGCGTTCGCTCAAACTGTTACAGATAATGACCTTATTCAGCAGCTTGTTAACGAACATACGCCGTTTGGTCATTTTGGGCGATTTGCCCTTCGTACAGATGATATAGATTTGCTCATAACCAATCTGAAAGACAAGGGCTACAGTGTAAAAGGCCCTGTAGCGGGTTCTCGTCAAACCAATGATGGAGAAAGACTTCAATGGAAAATGTGTTTTATTGAAGCTGACCACGATTCCCTGCCTCTTCCTTTTTTTATTGAATGGGGTGAACCAGAAGAAAAACGCAAGCCAAAGCTAGCGGATCTTTCTTCCCACCAAGCTGGTCAGCTGCAGCTAAAAAATATTTACTGTGCTGTACATAACCTCGAAGAATCCATCAGCAAGTGGACGAAACTGCTGGGCGTTCAGTCTGGCGAAAGCTACAAAGACTCTTTACTTGATGCACGTTGTCAAAAACTATATGTCAATGGAGGAAACCTTATTTTTTGCAGCGGAACACAAGGTGTTGTCCATGATACATTAAAAAAAGTTGGAGAGCGTCCATTTTTGGTTGAATTGGATCACGCTCTAACATCGCAACAAATTACCGTACAAGGAGCTTCGTTTAAATTCAACAAATAAAGATCCGCAGGCGGATGTTTATTTCTGCGCTTCTTTTATAGCTTGATAAATGAAATGAGGCAAAATTTCAAAGGAATACTGAACGTCTAATCTTTCGGTCCATTGATGCGCATCTCTTCCCAGCGGTCCAATGTTCAGCACCGGCATCTTCAGCTCCTCTAGCTCTTCTAGCGGGATATGATACCCTTTATTCCATAGCGGCATATTGGCTACTAACGTGTTAAATGTATGAAGCGGATGCTGCAGGCTGGCATAGCTTAAATCCGAAATTCCGCCAAAATAACTTTGTTCAACTAGCTCCACTTGGAATTGCTCTTTGGCAGTTGCCTGTACGTTTGACAAAATCTCTTGTACAAAGGGATCATCATGTGAACAAACGGCCGGATAAAAAGGCGGCGTAAAAAATAAGACCATCATCGGAGCTGCTTCTTTACATAAACCAGCTAAAGAGTTTACTAAGTTAATGGTTTTATTTCTATCATCATCCTCTTGTTCCAAAAGTGCCGCTTCCATTTCTTGCACATATTTTTCACCGTGCTGTTTGACTGCATGAGTATAAAGTTCTTCATACGTCCATACGTTCACGTCAAGAGATGAACCCTCCATTCCCGCAGCGTACTGCCTAGCGGCTTTATTATAATGTTTTTTCACATTCAAAGCCGCTTTGTCAGCCGATTTCAACAGCAGATCTGTTACTTCTTTAAGAGAGCGGTTTAACATAAATAAATTAAATAATACAACGGCAGAGTGCGGAACTTGAACTGAATACTCTTCTTTTAAATCTTTTTGTATCAGCACCGTAGGAGGTGGACTCGTTTCATCTCTTACTTTTTCGCAAAAATCAACGTTTAATTCTATTTCTTTTGTTAAATAAGAAGCTAGTAAATTAGCATTTAACCCAGCTAGCGGTTCCCCTACATGAGTTTCTTTTCCATAACACAAAAAGCTTGGCATGATCTTCCCAATCGATCCTGAGTACACATAGTTCGTTTGATCTCCGGGATAGCGGCTGAACACTGGTTCTGCATTTAGCATGAGAGAAAAATCCAGCTGATGTTTGCGGGCAAGTTCTAAAAGAACAGGCACTGCTTTTCTCATCCCAAGCGAATTTACTTCTTCATCCGGCACCGACAGCAGCAGGATGTTTCCGTCAAACTCTCCGTTGCATGCTCGTTCAACCATACTGATATGCAGGGCAATGCCTGCTTTCATGTCCATCGTTCCTCGGCCAAAAAGCCAGTCTCCTTTTATCATATCCTTTTGTACGTGTGCTGGAACTTGTTCCATATGGTTATAAAAAGTACTCGTTAATGTATGAGCGTGAAAAGCATCTTTTTTCCACTGTCCATAATCTTGTACATCCACTACATCGTAATGACTTACGAGTACAACTGTTTTATTCGTATTTTTCCCTTGAACAAAAGCTGTGACAATCGATCGCCCGTCTCCTGTTGAATGAAGCTCGACCTGCTCGTTTTTTTGAAAGTAAGGCAGCTTCAATAAATACGACGCTATCGATTCAGCCATTTCCACTTCTGCCATCGTTCCTGTCACGCTAGGTATAGAAACCAATTCGCTTACAAGTTTTTTTAACTGTTCTTTTGTTTGATACAAAGATGTTTTGTTCGACATACCCTTCATCTCTTTCCTTTTTCTAAATTTTCTATCAAACAAAACCATTCGTCAATCCCTTTGACAGAGACCCTTTCATTCTATCCCTATGTATCATAGTATGGCGCTGCCTTTACGCACATGATAAAAAAAGAGTGCGCGGCTAGGGATAGCACCGCACACTCTTTTTTTACTTTTGGTCATCTTCTAAAAAGTCTAGGATACGATCAATAAGCTGTTCGCTTCCTGCATCGTTTCCGTGTTCAAGAGACATTTCCATTTCAATGCTCCTTTCATAAAATATTCTTGTTTTATAACATACCACAATTCATTTCGAATGTAACCTTTAATTTGTGTAAAAATTTCGACAATTTATGATTAATTTTGAAACCTAGTGAGTAATGATTATACCCACCAGATTCTTCGGTTGTCAAAAAACATGCTTTCTATTTAAAAATACTTAAAAAATAGAGGCGCGAGCAGACTTCTATAACAGACAGCCTACTCGCTCAAGCTTGGAACAGCATGATGAATAAATTTCTAGTTCATTTGCTTTTTGTACATCTTTAATATCTATGCCTACAGCATATGTACGAACTTGGTTTTCGACCACAATTTCGTAAAATGTTTCTAATTCACGATAAGCTACTTCATAATGCTTTCCTAATAATTTCACGGCTTCCTTTAATGCTTTCTCTCCTGTATGTGCTGCAACTGCTGTATGACTCATAAAACCCTCTCCTTTTAGAAAAATAAAAAAAACTCATTTTGCTTTGATGCAAAATGAGTTTTTCACCCGTTTTATCACCCAAAGCACATGCTTTGCTGGTAGGAGCACCTTACATTCGTAGGTTGCTGTGGAGTCAAAGAGCCAGATCTCTCGTCCACTCGTGATAACTTTTTTAATTTAAAATTTATTTTATCAAACAATTTCATCCGCGTAAATAGAAAAATAAAAATATTTTAATTTTTTTGGTAATGGAATGAATTCAAAAAATGAAAGCTTAGATTAGCAAAATAAGAAGCTGCTACAAGTAATGCCTCTTCATTTAATGAAAAAGAAGGATGGTGCCATTCATATTCTCCAGCTGTACCCATCCATACAAAAAATCCTGGTACATGCTGCTGATATACGGCAAAATCTTCTCCTCCAGGCGATTGTTCAGCTTCTACGACTTGATAACTAAGATCTTCTGCCGCTTTAATAGCCATTTTTTCCAGCGTATCATCATTGTTGACTACAGGAAGATATGGATACCATTTAACGTCTACTGAAGCCCCGAAAGCTGCGCCAATCCCTTCAGCAGTTCGTTTCATAAGAGCCGGTATTTTTTCTCTCGCTTCTTCTTGAAAGGTACGCACCGTTCCTTCAAGCGTTACTTTGTCAGGAATGACGTTCCACGAGCTCCCTCCGTGGATTTGAGTTATGCTGACAACAACATTTTGAAAGGGGCTGAGATTACGGCTGACAATGGTTTGTAAACTAGTAACAATTTGACCAGCAGCAGCAATCGGATCTACTGTTTTTTCAGGGATGCCCGCGTGACCTCCTACTCCTTTGACGTCAATTTCAAAACGATCAACGCTTGCCATTAAAGGTCCCGGTTTGATACCTATGGTCCCTACAGGAAGATCCGGTTTGTTATGCATCCCAAATATCGCTTCCACTCCTTCAAGCACACCTTTTTCCACTAGCATTTTTGCCCCAGAAGCCGTTTCTTCGGCTGGCTGAAAGATAAATCGAACCGTACCGCAAAGCTCCTGCTGACGCTCTTTAAGAAGGATAGCTGCTCCGATTATAGAAGCCGTGTGAAAATCATGGCCGCATGCGTGCATAACACCGTTCACTTCAGAAGCAAATGGCAGATTGGTCTTTTCTTCAATTGGCAGCGCATCAATATCAGCTCGAATAGCGATAGTAGGTCCCGGCTTTCCTCCCACAATTTCTGCTACTGCTCCTACGTCTAATTGGAATGCATCCGCTGTAGAAATATCATAGTGCTTTAACCACTTTTTAATACGTTTAGTTGTTTCATATTCTTTCATTGAAAGCTCTGGAAACCGGTGCAGCTCACGGCGTATGTCTATTAGCTCATTTAGTAGTAATTGATCTGTCATCTTTATCACTCTTTCACATTTCTTAATTTAGATCACTTCTCTATCTTTTACGACAAAGAGTGTACCTCATTGAATTTTTTATAAAGAAATACGGTCGTATAACCTTCTGCAAGGTGCTTTTCTTTAGCTTGAACATATCCTTTTCGTTCATACATCTCAACTAACCAAGGATGTTCTTTTGCTGTTCCTAAAGACACACCTGGTGATTTAAACGTATTTTTTATTACCTCTTCCTCTACTAGATACAGCAGCTTAGAACCAACGCCTTTCCTGGCAAACGACGGGTCTACTGCAAACCACCAAAGGTGCGGAACAGCAAACGGACCTGGATGTTCTCCCCAAGGCATTCGTATCGACACAGTTGCAGCGATTCTTTTATCTTCTTCATATACATAGCAAAGGTTTTGAGAAATATTTTTCTTAACGAGGGCAAGATCAGCAGTAGCTGCTAAGAAAGGAATGCCTAGCTCTCGAATAGGCTTATATGCTTGTAGAGTTAAGTTCAATAAGTTATCTGCGTCGTCATTTGTTGCCAAACGGAATTCATTTTTCATCTCTTCGTCTCCTTATGTAGTGCTTAAATATTTTATTTAACTTATAAGTTTACTAAGAATTAAAAAAGACAGACTGCCGCCTTGCGTACTCACTATACAACTGCTTTTATAACGTGTCAATTCTATTTATCGTTTTCTATAAAGGGTATAAATAAAACAAATACACGCAGAAAACTGCGCGTATTACGTACATATCAAGATAGACTTCAGGACTCACTTACCGTAGATTTTAAATTAGCGGCCAACACCACAAGTTCTTCTATAGATGCTAACTCCTCCTGTGAAGCCGCAGCTACTTCTTCAGCGTAAGCAGCTGCTTGTTTAGCGATCTCCGAAAGGGCCATGACAGACTCCATTACCTTAAATGAATACCCATCAATCTCTCCTGTTGCCTTTGTCATTTTGTTCATTTGTCCTTGAGCGGCAAAGACATCTTCAATAATTGTGGAAAACTGTTGCGTTACATCTTCGACAGTGGCAATGCCAAGCGTGACTTCTTCTGTATTGACTTCCATGTTTTGATAAGCCTGCTTTGCCTGCGCTTCAATTTCTTTTAACAGATGACTGATTTGTATAGCGGACGTTTTAGATTCTTCCGCTAGCTTACGTACTTCCCCCGCTACTACAGCAAAACCTTTTCCATGTTCTCCAGCCCTTGCAGCTTCAATAGCAGCATTAAGTGCAAGAAGATTTGTTTGTTCAGCAATTCTTGTAATCGTATTAATAATGCGGCCAATCTCTGCGGAACGATCTTCGAGCCCCTTTACTTCACTGGTGGATATCTTAACTGTTTCATAGATTTTATTCATTTGATTCGTCACCTCTTTCACCGCAACATTTCCCGTAGAAGCATGTTCAGAGGCTCTGTTCATCGATTGTTGTACCTTTGAAGAATGATCAGTCATTTTCTGAAGTAGCTTGGCCATATCCACCATAGCTTGCTCGGTTTCAACCACACTTGACAACTGCTTATCAGAACCCGCAGCAATCTCTTGAATAGACATCGTAACTTCTGTTACAGCTGTTTTTGTTTCCTCCATGCTTGCAAGCAATTGCTCTGAGGAATGACTGACCGTGCTTTTTGTTTTACTTATTTTCTGACGCAGCATTCTCATGTGAGTCATCATTTCATTAAATGAAGATATGAGTGTACTAATCTCATTTTTCCCTTTCAAAGGAACAACATCTACAGATAAATCGCCGTTTGAAATCCCTTTCATTGTTTTTGACAAATTTTCAACCGCAATTATGTAGCGACGTATGATAAAATAGAACACGGTAGTTGTAAAAGAAACAAACAGAAATGTAATCACTAGCGTAATCGAAGCTGCTTGCTCTTGTTTCACAATAAGATAATAATTTGTTACTTCAATTACAGTAGATGTTATGGCCACCATGGCTGCAATCATACATAGCATTTTCATGCGTAAACTTTGAAAAACTTTTTTCATTTTTTCATCCCCTATACAATCTAAAGACATAGAATGTCTAATCTATATTAGTAGTATCGGCATATTTTTATATTTTTTTGTAAAAACTAAAGAAGAATTGAAACAATTATTATTGGCGCTTTTCCACTAAACATTGGAATACATATCATTCTGCAAGGCGCTGCAACAGCAGTTGATAACTGTCTGATTATTCTTTCATTTGACCAAACTCTACCTTTGCTTATAAAATGAAGATTTGTAGAAAGGAGTACGAAAAATTTTATGTATACGTATCAAACAGGCAATCAAACAATTGACTACAAAATTGAAGTCGTTCCAAATAGAACCGATATCACGGTGCAAATTTGTGACAAAGAAGGGGTAAAAGTTATTATCCCGAGAGGTCTTAATGAAAACAATGTGCGTTCAATCATCGCACGCAAAGCAACATGGATTTTAAAACAACTAAACGGTTCACAGACAGCTGAGGAAAAGCCAGCTGCTCCAAAGAAAGAAGCAGTAAAAAAAGAAACAGCTAAAAAAGAGGCTCCTAAAGCAGCAGCTTCTGCAGCTAAAACTGGTTCTTTTGAAGAAGGAGACAAATTCCCTTACCTAGGACGTCAATACCGCTTAAACATCGTTCGTGGAGATGTAGCAAAGGCTGAAATGACATTCCGTGCAAAATTTATTGCTACAGTACCTGAAAGCTGGAACGAGCAGCAAACAAATGAAGGTATTGGACAACTATTAACAGAATGGTACCAAGGCCGCGCAGGTGAAAAATTCCAAGAAGCTTTGAAATCTGTTAAAAAAGCAGCAGACAATGCTCCTGAATCTGTTAAGTGGGACGAGTTAGGTGAAGAATACGCTACGACTCAAGATAATACAATTGTATTAAACTGGCGTTTGCTAACAGCTCCTCTTGCAACAATTGAATATGTCATTGCTTCTCAATTTACAAATGCAGATGAGTTATTCGAAGATGCAGCTGAACGCAAACAGTGGTTAAGCGATAACACCCTAAACGCATTTTAAGTTTATACATAAAAAAAGCACGCGGCGCACGCGTGCTTTTTTTATGACAATGAAGTATTATATCCACTCCCTCCCCTCAGAAATTCCACTCTACCAGGTCTTTGGACATGTCAAAGTTTCTACACCAATCGATATATTGTGTTTTAAAAGAAAGATATATATAATCAAGAAAATGTTTGATTTTGTTTAAATGTGGATACGTATACCTATAAGCAAGATGGCAAACACTTAAGGTAAGCAGTTTTGCTATAAAAGTTGTAAAAGAAAGGAAGTGCAGCTTATGAAAGGACAGAGCTTTTTTATTTTAGGACTTATATTTGCTCTTATCATTGCTGTTTTAGCTGTAATTAACAACGATCCTGTACAATTTAACTATGTATTTGGTTCACAAAAATGGCCTCTTATTTTAATCATCTTAACAACGGCCGTGTTTGGAGGAGTTGTTGCTGCTTCATTGAGCTTTGTGAAAATTGTTCAACTAAGAGGACAAGTGAAACAGAAAAACAAGCGAATTGCTGAGCTGGAAGAAGAAGTCAAGCAGCATAAGCCTGTTGAGCCTGTTGTGGAAGAAGAACCAAATCAACCAGCTACTCAAACTGAGCGCGCTCAGTTATAATAAAGAAGAGCCGTTATTCTAGAGAATAGCGGCTCTTTTCATTTTTTGTTCCGCCCAGCATATTTTTGGCATATACGCATAAATAGATAGATAGATATGGAAAACTTTAGTTCTGAATGGTACAATCAACACTGTTATATCTCTATGAAAAACTTAAATTGACAGTCTTACCGTTAAGAAGGTGTTCATCCATTATGGTCAATAAAAAAATAAAGCGTGAAATTCTTACATACACAAGCGTCATCCTTGGCACCGTTTTGCTTTCTATTGTCGTTCAGCACTATTGGTTTCAGCCCTACACTGTAAAAGGCGATTCTATGAAGCCTATTTTGCACGAAGGCAATCGAATTATTATTAACAAACACAGCAAGCTGGAGCGCTTTAACATTGTCGTTTTGCAAGCTCCCTATAGCAGTGATTTTCTAGTAAAGCGGATCGTGGGCTTACCAGGAGAAACGGTCGAATACAAAGATGATGTTCTCTATATAAATAACAAAGTCAAAAAAGAGCCGCATCTTCATAAATATTTATCCAAGGTGCCCGCTTACGAACGATTTACTGAAAATTTTTCCACGTACGAACTGTCTCCAGACGGCACGATACCGGATGGATACGTATTAGTGCTAGGTGACAATAGACGCATTAGCCGAGATGGCAGGCATTTTGGCCTCACTCCGATTTCTTCAATCATGGGAGAAGTCAATATGAAATACTGGCCTTTAAAGGAAATGACTTTTATGCATTAACACATAAAAAGAGGTTGAGACATAACGAAATGAATCCAATCTAAAGACGAATAAATGGGATACATGAGCTGAACCGCTTGTGACACCGCAGTCGATTTCCGTGCAAGACTTCGCTTTCCGCGGGCGGCCGATGAGCCTCCTCGTCGCGTACGCTCCTGCGGGGTCTCATCTGTTCCGCTTTTCCCGCAGGAGTCTTCGCCTTGCCCTCCAAGCAACTGCTAGAAGAATGAAACCTATGTTCACCATAACAAAAAAAACGAACCACTAATCAAACATTTTGATTAGTGGTTCGTTTTTCACTTCAGCTAAACTACTTTTGTTCCAGCCTCTTTTTATTTTGGATTTTCCTTGTTTTCTACATGCTGTTCTTCTGCAAATTCTGTGTCATACGCTAGTTTTCGCTTAAAAGCCGGACGCGTTCTCGCTGTATGTTTCGTTTCAATATGGTTGAATAAGTAGCGGTGAACAAAAACCTCGGCAAATGTAATAATAGCTGCAGAAATAATGCTTCCCCACGCAATTTGAACGTAGCTGTCTAATAACAATGTGCCAAAAATCCATACGCTCATATAGGTTAGAACAAATTCAACAATAAT
The DNA here is from genome assembly GCF_057586255.1 of Priestia sp. SRI_019. Lineage (NCBI taxonomy): Bacteria > Bacillati > Bacillota > Bacilli > Caryophanales > Bacillaceae > Priestia > Priestia sp. SRI_019. Next base: position 1,511,838 of record NZ_JBYCZN010000002.1, read on the forward strand.
GGCATCGCGATTGCCCACTCGAGGCAGTACAATTCGATCCACTACTAAATATGTCACAACTGTCGTTAGCAAGCTAAAAGAAATAATGTCTCCGATGGTTGCATCAAAAAACAAATCAAGGCCTATACCAAACGCAATAAGTGCCGCTGCAAATTTAATGAGCAATAATGTTGCATGATTCATATTTGAACCCTCCTTTTTCTATATTAATTTGAACAAAAATAGGGAAATTAATACCTTTTTTGCTAAGAAGGGTATAATATAGGCAAAGCCAGTACGGTTGAGACTGCTCAAGCGTACAAGAATGATTTAGGAGATGTTGTAATGATTGTACTAGAAAATAACCAAATGAAAGTCAGCATTCAAGAAAAGGGAGCGGAAGTTGTAGAAGTATTTCATAAAGAAAAAGACCTGCAGTTTATGTGGAGCGGCGACCCCGCTTATTGGGGACGAGTATCGCCCGTGTTGTTTCCAATTGTGGGCAGATTAAAAAATGATCAGTATACCGTTGATCAGCGCATATATTCTTTGCCACAGCACGGTTTTTTACGTGATTCTGCTTTTAGCGTGATCCAACAAACAAACGAAACGGCACGGCTGCAATTCGCTACAAACGGCCGCTTTAAAGACGTATATCCGTTTGAATGTGCAGTTGAAATCAGCTATCGTCTTGAAAACAACCGATTAACGTTTCAGTGGAAAGTAGTGAATGAAGATAAAGGCGATATGTATTTTTCAATTGGAGCCCACCCTGCTTTTCGTATTCCGTTACGTGAAAACGAGCAGATTTCTGATTACTTTTTAGAAATAGAGCCTTCTGAAACTACGCCGAAGGAATTTGTGTTAAAAGACGCTCTTATTCATGAAAAAGGGGCTGCAGAAAATTTGCACCAGCTGCCGCTAAGCGCAGATTTATTTGCAAATGATGCATTAATTTTTAGCCATATTGACGGAATTACAATTAAATCTGCGGTTAATGAAAATCAAATTAACGTTCAGTTTAATGATTTCCCGTATGTCGGTATTTGGTCAAAGTATGATGCAGAAAATCATACAATTGCTCCTTTTCTTTGCATCGAACCTTGGTTTGGAATTGCAGATACGCATGATCACAACGGAAATTTCAAAGAAAAATTAGGCATCAACCGTTTATCAAAAGACGGTGTATTTCAAACAGAATTCTCTGTTTCATTTAGCTGATGCAACATATAACATAACAAAATCAATCCAATCTTAAGACGAACAAATGGGATCAATGATCTGGGCTGCTTGTTACAGCGCTGTTGATTTCCGTGCAAGACTTCCCCTTGCCCTCTAATCAATAGCTAGAAGCAGCTAAATAGATTAAGCCTGCGTTCACCATAACAATAAAAAGCTCCGAACGATTACTCGTTCGGAGCTTTCTTCAACTAAACTACTGTTGTCTCTGCTTCTTTTTATATTAGTTATTTACAACATCGCTATTTTTTAGCGCATGAACTTGCTCTATTAGCTTCTGAACGTATTCTTCGCTGAGTACACCTGTTGCTCCTCGAATAATTTCAGTCGAATAGTGATCCGGAGGTGCGACTTCTTTTTCTTTATTTAACACAAAAAAAGTAAGCACATGATCCACCATCTTACCTTCATGCTCGACAGAAATAATAGCAGGACGATAGCCGTTATTATCTACGCCTTCTCTGCCGTAAAGGTACGTAATCGCTTCAGGGGGCACGCGGTACAGTTTGCCTTCAACGACTCCGCCTTCTTCAACCATGTCTGCACGTCCTCCGTCATGAATAACGTGGTTATATCGAAGCGTATAGCCTTTAAAAGCAGCTCTGCCGAGACAGTCTTGGAAATGCTGATCCACCCCGTGCTTAATAAAACGATCGTTATCCATACATGAACCGTAAGCAAAGTACAGCATGCCTTCTAATAGATCTTCTTTCCACACGCGCCAGTTTCCGCCCGGGATAAATTCCTGCAGCAGCGAACGGTCTCTTGCTACATACACAACGGCTTCAAATTCACCTTGGTCCGTTTCAACCGTTTGCACAACTTTATCATATTCATTGTCTTTATGACCTTCATGAATGTATCCTTCTAATTCATCAAGCGCCTTCCACATAAGCTGATCGGTCACTTCATATACTTCTCCGTACGTAATATGTTCACTGTCGATATCGAGCATAGGATAGCCGTGCTTTGTGTCATATAATTTCCCTTTTGTTTTTGCCTGTTTGGCAATAGAGCGCGCATGATGCAGCAATCCGTGATTACCTTCTCCTTCAAGAAGCGTTCCGTATACAAATAAATAATTGCACATACTCCTTATTCCCCCTCTTTCTCTTCATAAAGCTCTAGCGGCAACCCGTCCGGATCAGCAAAAAAAGTGAATTTTTTTCCCGTTAGTTCATCTACCCTAATAGGTTCCACATCAATCCCTTGCTGCTCTAGTTCACGCTTGGAATCCTCTACGCTTTCAACCGCAAAAGCTAAATGGCGTAAGCCGCACGCTTCAGGTTTTGAAGGACGCTGTGGCGGATTTGGAAACGAGAACAACTCAATTTGATAGCCAGGAGCTACTTCTAAATCTAGCTTATATGAATCTCTTTCTTTTCTATATGTTTCTTCTATAATCTTGCATCCTAACACATTTACATAAAAAGCTTTTGAACGTTCATAATTACTTCCTATAATGGCTACGTGGTGCATTCGTTTTAAATTCATTTCATTCTCCCATAAAAACCCTTTTCTAATCATCCTACACAAAATGCCGGCAAACATCAAATAATTACGTTATCACCTTTGACTAGAGTGATAAAAGTCACGGACATAGCGACTCATAACAAGTAACATAACAACGAGGTGAATAACATGATTTCGTTACCATTTAAAGCAAGAATTGACCGAACTCAAAATTTAGATTCGTTAAAAGAAGAAGCTGCTATTATGCATCGTATTGCTGATCAGCTATCTCCAATGAGCCCTGAGTTCATGGAATATACTGAACGTATTCAATATGTGTATGAACGCATGCACATTATCGTACGTCATCCTACTAAAAAACTCGCTTAATATAAGCGAGTTTTTTATAAAATCTTTGGCAAACTACCTTATTTTGAGATATACTGAATGCTAATAAAAAAATGAAACTTTTTGATCTCACGCGCGTATACTTAATTACGATAGGATAAAAGATAAATAGTTACGCAGATAAAAACCATCACGTGATGGTTGACATAGTTAAAGGAGGTGGTATTCTGATGGGGTTGCGACATACAAAATTGGCGAACTTGCAGAGATGGCACATGTAACGAAACGCACGGTTGACTATTATACGAACATTGGGTTGTTAAAAGCAGAACGCTCTGCTTCTAACTATCGCTTTTATAACGAGGAAGCGCTGAAACGTCTTTACTTAATTGAAAAATTAAAAAGCGAAGGCCGTTCTCTTGAAGAGATTTCTTCTCTATTTTCTATAGAGCAATCCGAGAATAGCCACTCCAAAGACGAATTAGCATCCAAATTTTACGTACTAAACGACAGTTTAAAAGAAGTTGCACCGCTTATGGAAAAGCTGAATGAAGAAGATCGAAAAGTAATGATGAATCGGCTTTCACCAGAAAGCGTCACTCTTTTGCACTCTTTGCTGATGCTGCTGTCGTAAATTTATTATTTACAGGAGGTGTTTACTTACTTTATAGCACTATAAAGTAAGTATATTCATTGATAACCATTAACTTAATTATTTTTGCGATTTTAATTGTACTCACTGCTTTTTTCGTTGCTTCAGAGTTTGCAATTGTGAAGCTTCGTAGTTCACGGGTAGATCAACTTGTTGCTGAAGGAAAAAAAGGAGCGAATGCGGTTAAAACCGTGACGACACACTTAGATGAGTATTTATCTGCGTGTCAGCTTGGTATTACGATTACTGCTTTAGGACTCGGTTGGTTAGGAGAACCGACTGTTGCAAAGATTTTAGAACCGCTGTTTGAAAAAATGGGTGTTGCTGCATCTTTAACACATATTTTTTCATTCATTATCGCATTTGCGCTTGTAACGTTTGTTCACGTAGTCGTTGGTGAGTTAGCGCCAAAAACATTTGCGATTCAAAAAGCTGAAACAGTTACGTTATTGTTTGCTCGTCCATTAATTTTATTCTATAAAATTATGTTCCCGTTCATTTGGTTACTAAATGGATCTGCTCGTTTATTAACTGGAATGTTTGGATTAAAGCCAGCTTCAGAGCATGAGCTTGCGCACAGTGAAGAAGAGCTGCGCATTATTTTATCAGAAAGTTTTAAAGGCGGGGAAATTAACCAGTCTGAATATAAGTACGTGAACAACATTTTCGAATTCGATAACCGTGTTGCTCGCGAAATCATGGTACCAAGAACAGAAATTTCAGCTGTTTCTGAAGACGACAGCATTGAAGATTTCTTAAAGCTTGCTGTAGAAGATCGCTACACTCGTTACCCTGTTACCGTTGACGGAGACAAAGATAACATTATCGGCTTAGTCAACGTCAAAGAGATTCTAAACGATGTCGTAATTAACGATGCGTTAAAAAAGCAAAGCGTGAAGCTTTATATGAATCCTATTATTCAAGTAATTGAAACCGTAGCGATTCAAGACCTATTGCGCTCGATGCAAAAGAAACGTACGCATATGGCTGTGTTGATTGACGAGTACGGCGGTACGGCAGGTATCGTTACCGTTGAAGATATTTTAGAAGAAATCGTTGGAGAAATTCGAGATGAGTTTGATACAGATGAAAAGCCGCTTGTTCAAAAAATCAGCGATCAGCATTTTGTCTTTAACTCAAAAGTACTGCTTGAAGAAGTTAACGAAGTGCTTCATATCGAAATTGAAAACGACGATATCGATACAATTGGGGGCTGGATGCTGATGCAAAATATCGATATTCAAGAAAGCGAATCGTTCAAACTTTTCGGATACGAGTTTATCGCAAAAGAAATGGACGGTCACCAAATGAAAGAAGTAGAAGTACGTGCCCTTCCTGAAGAAGAACGCGTGCAGCCTGAAAGTCATTCACCAGAACAAGAAGTTACACAAGCATAATAAAAAGAGCCTCTTCTTCATGAAGCGGCTCTTTTTTTATTATTATTTTGCTTTAATCATGCAGCAGCTTATACACAACGTTCTCTTCTGCCTCTTCCCCAGTCTTTTCCTTCGCTTGGTCCATCGTGCCGACAAATTCCAGCTTTCCTTCCTTTAAGACCGCAAACCGATGACACACGTCTAAGATTTCATTCAAATCGTGGGTGATATAGATAATCGTCTTTCCTTTTGCCGCCAGCTGTTTAATATAACGAATGATCTCAAGCTTTGACTGCAAATCAATTCCGACCGTCGGCTCGTCCATTAACAAAACGGACGGGTCATGAATAAGTGAAACGGCTATATTTAGCTTTCGCTTCATGCCTCCTGATAAATTTTTCACTTTTTCTTTCCATCTTCCTTCGAGCTGTACAGCTGAGCAAAGAGACTGAAGCTGTTCATTCGACAGAGAGCGTGAAGTCATTTTGCTCCACATTTTCATGTTTTCTTTTACGCTAAGCTCTTCCCACAGCGCTATATCTTGTGGAACGTAGCCAATGACTTCTCGAATCGCTTTTTGATTTTTCTTAAGCGATAAGCCTCCAATCGTGACATTCCCGCTTGAAGGAGCCGTAATGGTAGACAAAATAGACAGAAGCGTCGACTTACCAGCGCCGTTTGGTCCTAAAAGACCAATGACTTCTCCACTTTCTACGGTCAGCGTAACATTTGCTAACGACCGTTTTTTTCCGTATGTTTTGCTAACATTGTTAATTTCAATCATTTGATGCTCCTCACATTCCACACTATTTTAAACGCGCACAAACATATACATGCAATGGAAACAGCTATCTCTTTCCAAATGAACGTAAGCGGCAGTGCATGCTGATACAGAAGCAGATGCTGCGGAAGCCACTGACTTATTCTTTCAATCGTTGCAGAAAGCTCTCCTACCGGGAAAAAGCTCCCTCCTATTATACTGAGTCCTGTGACCATGACGACGCTGATCATATAATAAGATCCAACTCGCTGACTTTCACTTGCAAGCCACGTGCTAAAAGCAACGCATACAATCACATAGATACACATATACAGCAGCACACCGTAAGACGCTACTCCATACAGCCATTTAAATAGAGCAAAGCTTATGAGAGCTTGAAGCACGTATAGCACGGCATAAGCGGCGCTGACGGTTCGAACATAACCGTAAAGTCCTTTTTGCATCGTTTTCATTCGTTTGAAAAGGTGCTTCCGCTCTTTAATCATCCAATCTGATGTGATACAGCAAAGTAAAAGCGTAAAGAATCCCCATAGCGGCACGTATCCGGTCATTTGAACGCTTTCTTGCTTCGTATGCTTCGTTCCTTGCGCCTCGTAATCAATTGTCATCAGCGGCTTTGGCTTCCACTGGTTATCGGTATAACGATAGGCTTCTTTCCATAAATCCGGTCCTGCATAAATGTTATAAACTTTATATAAAAAACGCACTTCATTTGCCGCTTTAACATTTGTCGTTAACCTTGTCACTTCACTCGCCACAACTTCTCGAACCGCTTCTGTGGCAACGGAAGAAGGCAGCGTGAGCAAATCAATGACCCCTTGATAATTCCCCGCTTCTACTTCTTGTTGAAATCCGTTAGGAAACATAAAAATGCTGTCAATTTTATTTTTTGCCAGCTGCTTTCTCGCTTGTTCTTCGTTCAGAGAAAGAAACTGAATTTCTGTTGTTTTCTGTAGTCGATCCATCACTTGTTTAGACATGTTGCTGTGATCTTGATCGACAAGAGCAACAGGTATTTTCGAACCACTTTGTACTTTTGCTAAAAATGAGCTGCTGATGACCGTTCCTATTAAAGGTAAAAAGAAGATCATGACAATAAGCATAGGGCGCTTCAGCAGCTGCTTTATTTTTTCACTGATCATTTTCTCCACCGCCTTTGCATAATCATCACGTAGCCAACAGCAAGAACAAAACTTCCTGCTGCCGTAATGAGAATAGGCTTAAGGTAAAGAAAAGCTTCGTTTGTGTTATATCCATCAAATTCATAAAATAACAGCTCCAAGACGCGGGTGTTGAGTGACCATTTCTGAAAACCACTCGCCCAGTCCGGTAAATAGACGACCGGCACAACATGTCCACTTAAAATCGCACTCAGCAAAATAAACAGCAAACCGGTTAGTTGATAAGCTTTTTGTGATAAAAAAAGAACCCGAAGCAGTAAAAACAAACATAAAAAAGCAACCAAACTTCCGCTTACCCCTAAAAAAAGCTCTCCGTACGTACCGGTTACAGGCAGTTTCAGTCCTTTAATGAGGCTTCCAAACAATACGACAGATACCGGCAGCAAAAGAACAAACAGAGCCGTCAGCTGCGCTAAATAAATGTGGGCAAACGATACACCTCTTGTTTTCATTCGAGCCAGCACGGGAGAAGTCTGCGTTTCACTAGCAAGCAGCCATCCGCCGTAGCTCCAAATCATAAGCAGCAAAGCAGCAAAAGACAGGACATAATATTGCTTCATATCCTGCTGAAAGAAACTCGTTTCTACTTGTTCATCAAATAAACTTCCTCTATCTAATACATGAAGCCCAAACGTTACTAAGCTCTTCTTAAACTCTGCGCGTCTATTTTCATCGGAAACATTTTCTTTTTCTAAAAAGGTATCAACCGTATTAATACCGCTTTGAGCGGCTGACGTGTAGTCGGCTGCACTTTCCATCACGTAGCGAAACAGCTGTGACTGAAGCGGCTTATTGTTGTTCCCAATGACGTGTAAAGGCTGATTTTTTCCATGAGCAATATCGTGACTAAAACCTTTTGGCAGCGTTACAATGGCTGCCACTTTATTTTCCTGCAGCAGCTGTTTAGCTTTCTGTTCATTCGTGTAAAGCGGCTTCATGATCTTGCGAAGCTTACCTTCAGTCAGCTGCTCGATGACGTATTTCGTCTGTGCAGTATCATCTTTATCCACAATGGCCACGGGAAACCGATTTACTTTCTCCTCACTTTGCATGGTCTGACTAATAATGATCCCTGCTCCAAGTAAAAACAGAGCAGGGATCATTATTAGCAGTATGAGAGATTTTATATTTTTCAATAGAGCTTTACATGTAAAAAGAGTCAAAGAGAAATATATCTTCATCTGCTTTGCACCTTTTAGTAACCAGCGGTTCCCATATTCATCATGAGACCTTGAACATTTTTAGCGAAATTTTCTTGAATCGACAGCATATCTTCAGGCGTTACATCTTTTACATTTGTTGCATTAGACGCATCAAGCTCTGGAATAGCTGCTGATTTTTTTAATTGAGAAGCAGAGTCAATTTTTAACGTAACGTTTGCCGGATCTGCTTTTGGTCCTATTTTTGTACGAATATCAAACGAATAATCTGCTTTTCCTTTTGAAGCACTTATTGCTTGATTCTGCTTTACTTCCCCGTTTACTACTAGATCTTCTTGATCACCTAAGTCTAAAGAGAAAGTACGGTCAGCCGTTTGTTTCGCATCGGTTTTACCATTGATTACTGAATTCATTTTAAACGTCATATTCGTGTCTTCATCTTTTGAATCTTTTGTTAACAAATGAATAGACATGTTTTCTTTTCGTTTTTCACTTTCCGTTGTTACGTCATTTTTCATATCAAACGTAAACGCATCATCGGTAGTGCTATCAGTTAGAACTGCTTTAAACTGCTTAGCCGTTTTGTTATCTTCATACGGAATATTTTTAGTCACTACGTTAAGCTTGCCTTTATCGTTAGAAGCATTTTTTACGCCCATGTTCATATCGCGAGCTACCACAACATCATCTTGAACGTACACAGTTGATTTAACACCGCCAGGGTAAGTCGTATCTTTTGCTTCTTTTTGGAAGTCTTGAAGACTTTCTTTTACTGATTTTTTCAATTCTTTTGGATCTGCCATATCTTTCAATTCTGGATTCGTTGCTGCTGAAGATTTAAACAGCTTAGATACGTGATTTGCATAGATGGTATGAAGCTTGTCATCTTTTGCTACCTTCGCAATAAGCTTATCCATAAATTGTTTTGTTTCTTTGTCAGACATGTTAAGCGTCACGCTTGTTAACTGAAGCGTTTTGCCATTTGTTTTATAATCCACATTTTTTTCTTTTGTAAAATAATCGCTGTCTAGCTGATCATAAATGAACGTTCCGTACTCTTTTGCAATGTAGGTCTTTTCTTTTTCCGTTAACTGTAAGTCTTCTAAACTCACGTTGCTTGTGTTAATATCAAGCGTTTCAGGACCTGAATACGAAGGATCGAACTTACGCGCTACCTGTCCATATTCGTCTAAGTTTAAATAGAAATATTCATTTGCTAGAATCGGGGCTTTAAAGCCTATTCTTTCTTTCGTTTGAAAACCTTCTAGATCAAGCGCTTTTGAACCGCCGATATTAAGAGCCAGTGAACCGTATCCTTCACTTTTTTTCGGATCTTGTTCCGCTTTAATTTTAATTTCAGCTTTACTGATAAGGTCTTGAATCATTTTAAAGCTTGGATCATAGGAAAGTGAATCCATGTTAAAGCCGCCTTTGATAGTAGCATTTGTAGTAGAAGGCTGCTTCATCGCTTTTTCCTGATAAGCCATCGTTTCACTGTACTTTGTTTCTAATTCATCAGCTGCTTTTTGATACGTATTTACTTCAGAAATTAAGTATAATTGCTTAGGGGATTTTTTAAATACCGTAGCAAATGTAATTGCTCCTCCAATAATCACAATTAAAGCTGCCAAAATGATAATCCATTTAGCCGGCGCTTTTTTGGGAGCGGGCGCTGTTTCTAGCGAAGCCGCTGTTTCGTCTGTTGTTCTGTTTTGATCTTTCTCACTCATCTACACCAGAACCTCCTATGTATTTTGTTAGTCACTTTGTACATGATAAGGAATGGTTTCCATAAATTCTACTACTTCGACAAAATAAGACAATAATTAGTCCGATAAACCGATGTCTTTCGGTGCAATATCGTGTGCAAAGTACTCTACTTAAGTACCCAATATATTGAAAATAAAACCAATTATTCAAAACTATCTCAATAACTATTAAAATAGGTAAATGACTTAACTTCTTATTTTATTACAATATATTCCTATTTTTAAGCATTTACACCTAAGAATTACAAAGCGCAGTTTTTTCCTCTTTCCTTTCATCACATACAGGTGATATCTATGTACGTCTTTATGAAAACATGATAAAAACATCAGCGTTTTGTTCCGTTTTGAAAGGGAAATAATAAATATAAGAAAGCTTTTTTCTTGCCCGTGATATAAAAATCGAATAAAGTATTCCTAAATACATTTCACACAACTTAATTTGAGGATAGACAAAGGAGGATATCATTATGAACATACGCGTCACTCCTTCTGCAAAAGAAGCGTTGCAGAACGTAGAACAAAATCAAATGGTTCAGCTTTCTTTTGACCGGGGGAGCTGCGATATTGTGAATACAATTTATGAAATGAAGATCATCTCAAAGCGCAGCCTTCAACCCTATGAAAAAGTTGTAACGGTTGAAGACTTAGAATTTATTGTTGATGATGACATGGAAGAAGTATACGACAATGAGCTGGTGATTGATCACACAGCAGGTGCTTTTGTCTTTAAAAATCACAACCAAATTTTTAATAACCGCGTAGGATTGCGCTATATTAATTCATAGAAAAAAAGCAGGGAACTCCCTGCTTTTTTTCTATGAATATGTTAGGAAACTCGCTTCTATCGATTGACCTTTAAGCGCTCTTGGATAAATAACAACACGTTCACAAGACTATTTTCTTCATATACATTCACTTGCTGGCGCTTAAATTCTCCTTGTTCATGGTAGTAAATAATATCTCCCGTCCCTTTGTCTTCATTCATATGTAAATGAAAACTAAGCGGCGTTGCCAAAATAGATCCGTCTTCATCTCGCTGAAGAATTTGACAAAGCGTTTGATTCCCTTGTTTTTCAGATAAAAAGTCATAGCCAAATTGACGTGCTAACTTCTCCACTTGTGCAGCAATAAGAGCTGTAATCGGTTGATTGTCTTTCATAAGCAGTATTTCTCCTTACTTCATCTCATTAGGGTTTTCTTATTAGTATACTATACCTTAAACTTCTGGAGCTAACGACTTAACCTGTACAAATCATGACCACATGTCCATCCGGATCTTTTATCGTAAAAAAAGAAAAATCCTCAAAAGAAGTAATCGGAGACTCAATCGTATAGTCCATCCCTTTAACAAATTCATACTCTTCTTTAATATCTTCCGTATGAAAATTAAAAATTGGATGGAGACTAGCCGCTATTTGTTTTGCTGTTCCTTCAGGACCTGCGTCCAGCGTTAATCCTGTTTCCCCATCAATGTTAAGATTATAAACGGGGCTCTTCACCTCGCTCATCTTGTATTCTTGATTCAATAGCTCGCTATACCATTTTACTGAAGACTTTAAATTGGATACGTGGATAAATACCGTATTCATTTTGTTGAAAACAGGACTCGGCATTTTTAATCCTCCTTTTTGTTGTTAGTTCATTCTATACCATTATCCACGCATCATTTTATACCTGCTACTTCCTTAACTTTTACTCATATATACAAAAAGGCTTGCGAATACTATTCACAAGCTTTTTCTTCATGAAAAATATGTATGCTGTACAACTACAATCACGACCGCAATTAAAATCGAAGGCAGTAAATTAGCAACTTTAATTTTAATAATTTCTAATAAATTAATTCCAATTGCTAAAATTAACACGCCGCCTACTCCTGTGACTTCGGCAATGATACTATTCATTAAATCTTGCGGCACAACCGCATTAATTTGCGTAGCAAATAGCGCAATGATGCCTTCGTACAGAAATACGGGCACCGCTGAGAAAATGACGCCTATTCCAAGCGTAGTCGTTAATAATAATGAGATAAATCCATCCATCACCGCTTTTGTAAACAATACGCTGTGATCGCCGCGTATTCCGCTGTCTAATGCCCCGACGATCGCCATCGCTCCAATAACAAAGATCAGCGTTCCTGTCACAAAGCCCTGTGACATACTAAATGTTTGCTTGTCGTTTTGCTGAGATTGAAATTTTCGTTCAATCATATTGCCTAAAAGGTTTAGCTTTTCATCTAAATCAATGAACTCACCAATAACCGCTCCAATGGCTAAGCTCAAAGTTACAATTAAAAACTGATGACTTTTAAAACCCATTTGCAAACCGAGGATGATAACGGATAAACCCATCACTTGCATCACCGTCACGCTTACTTTTTCAGGAATGCGGTGAGCAAGCTTGCCCATTAATGTTCCTACAACAATTGCTAATCCATTGACTAATGCTCCTATAATAAACATGCTGTCACCTTTACTCTGAATAATGCCGTTTCTTTTTTCACTTGTTCTACTCCCTCTCTGCTCCGCACTAGCTGTATCAAACACCCTAAATTTTAACACAAAATTCTCTCAATTATGAAGAAAAGAAAAAGAGATTGAAACGTAACTAGATTACCCCATATAAAAACGAACAAATAGGATACATGAGCTGATTGCTTGTAACAACGCTGTTGATTTCCGTGCAAGGCTTCGCTTTCCGAGGGCGGCCGGTAAGCCTCCTCGTCGCTTATGCTCCTGCGGGGTCTCACCTGTTCCGCTTTTCCCGCTGGAGTCTTCGCCTTGCCCTCCAATCAACAGCCAGAAGCAACTAAATAGATTGAATCTACGTTCACCATCACAATAAAAAGATCCGAACGATGAATCGTTCGGATCTTCTTTTAACTAGAACAGGTTTGTTCCAGCCTCTTTTTATTAAAATGTAATAACGTCTTTTGTACCTTGCTTTTGGTAGCCTGTTTTTAACAGCTTCACTTCTTTATCCGCTGGCAAGTTGGTAAATACAACCGGTGTCACAATAGACGGTGCATGCTTTTTAACATACTCTAAATCCACCTGTAAAAGAGGTGTTCCTTGTTGAACGCTGTCACCTTCTTGAACAAGCGCTTCGAATCCTTCTCCTTTTAAATTCACGGTATCTAATCCAACGTGAATCAGGATTTCAATTCCTTCTGCTGTTTTTAAGCCAATCGCATGTTTTGTTGGGAACACGGTCATGACTTCACCGTTAATCGGTGATACGAGCGTTCCTTCAATCGGTTCAATCGCAAAGCCGTCGCCCATCATCTTTTGTGAAAACACTTGATCTTCCACTTCACTAAGCGGCTTTACAACGCCTTCAAACGGTAACACAAACTCTGTGTGTGCATCTGTTTGAACAGCCTGTTGTTCAACAGGTGCAGCGGTTGACGCTGTACCGTATTTAACTAATTGATTCATTGCGTCTGCAACAAACTCTACTTCTGTTCCGACAATGACTTGAACATTTGTTTTGCTGAGCTTCATGATTCCTCTCGCTCCGTGACGCTTTAAAGCAGATTCGTTAATGTTGCCGGCATCAGCTACTTGTAAGCGAAGACGAGTCGCACAGTTATCAATTACGGTTAAGTTTTCTTTTCCGCCTAGATCTTCAATAAAATACGATGCCATATCCACATACTTATCGCCTGTTGCCACAACCGTTTCGTTTGATGTGTCTACTTCTTCATCATCTTCACGTCCCGGCGTTTTTAAATTTAACGCTTTGATCAGCGTATAGAAAATGACAAAGTAAATGACTGCATATACAATTCCAATTCCCGCTAACAGCAGCGGTTTTTGTGAAATTCCGTAGTTTAAGAAGAAGTCAATGGCCCCTGCTGAAAATCCAAATCCAGCGTGAATACCAAGAGCGACGGCTAAAGCCATTGATATTCCTGTTAAAACGGCATGAATAACATATAATAACGGTGCTACGAACATAAATAAAAATTCAATTGGTTCAGTAATTCCCGTTAAAAAAGAAGTAACAGCAAGTCCGATTAACATACCGCTGACTTGTTTGCGTTTTTCTTTTTTAGCTGCTGCGATCATCGCAAGCGCTGCTGCCGGTAAACCAAACATCATAACCGGGAAGAATCCAGACATAAATGTTCCTGCCGTTGGATCGCCTTTAAAGAATCGATTCAAATCTCCCGTTACGCCGTGATAGTCTCCGAATACAAACCATACTAAGCTGTTTAACACGTGATGCAGTCCAATTGGAATCAACAGACGGTTTAAAAATCCGTATATACCTGCACCAAGCGCTCCTGCTCCTGTAATCCACGTTCCTAAGTTGTTAATTTGATCTTGAATCGGCGGCCAAATAACACCGAAGATTCCTGCAAGCGCGAGCATAACGACTGACGTAATAATCGGTACAAACCGCTTTCCTGCAAAGAAGCCGAGCCACTCTGGCAGCTTAATGGCTGAGAAACGATTGTATAGTAAACCAGCCGTTACCCCCGAGACAATCCCGCCGAGTACACCCATGTTAATATCTTTATCAATAGCTACAGTACCTTTTGTTAACACAAAATAACCGACCACTCCGGCAAGTGCTGCTGCGCCGCTTCCATCTTTTGAAAGCCCTACAGCAATACCGAGTGCAAACAGTAGTGCTAAATTCGCAAAAATTGCATCTCCGGCTTGTGCCATAAATGGAATATCCAATAAGTCCTTTTGACCCAAACGAAGAAGCAATGCCGCAGCAGGTAATACTGCGATTGGCAGCATAAGCGATTTACCAATACGTTGTAAAAAATTCAGCATGTTTCTATCCCCTTTGTATAACGTATTTAACCCGATGTCACGAGCAAGGATTTTCGTAACAATATTTATCGGATGACAAGTTACCGCATTCATCCCAGCCCATGAGTACATAATCAGCTGAAATAACGGCGGTTTTACTGCATGGACTCATACTAGCACATAAAATATATAGTTGTCTATACCAATTTTCTTTTTAAAAACCTTTCTATATCAATGTTAAAAGCCCTTACAAAACTTTCTAGTTCACAAAAAATAATTAACTGGTCTAGACAACTATTCCAAAAAGCGTTACACTTAAATCAATACAACGAGCAAAGGAGTGTATGTATGGATACACATTCATCCATCATTATTTATAATGTAACCGTTTATAGTGAAAATCAGACATTAAAAAACGGGTATATTAAACTAACGAACAAGAAAATTACTGAAATCGGAGAGACACATCAATACGTCCGTCAGCCGAATGATCATGTGATTGAGCTTTCTCCTTCCTATAAAGTGATTCCTGGTGCCATTGATGTGCATATTCATGGCGTTAACAATGCGGACGCTATGGACGGTACGGCAGAAGCATTAAAAACAATGGCGCGCACGCTCCCAAAAGAAGGTACAACAAGCTTTTTAGCAACCACTATGACGCAGTCGAATGAAGCGGTTGAAAAAGCGCTTCGCAACGCGGGCGCTTATATCGAAGAACAAACAGATGCGGATGCTGAAGTAGTTGGTATTCACTTAGAAGGTCCGTTTATTTCACCGAAACGTGCGGGTGCGCAGCCTCCTACTCACATTCAAGATCCGAATGTAGCACTGTTTCAAGAGTGGCAAAAAGCAGCCGGAGGACATATTAAACTTGTTACGTTAGCTCCGGAGCAGCCAAACGGCTTAGCGCTTACTTCTTATTTAAAAGAAACACACGTCGTCGCTTCTATTGGGCACTCCGACAGCACATATGATCAAGTTGGTGAAGCCATCGAAGCAGGAGCTTCTCATATTACGCATTTATATAACGGCATGCGCGGTCTTCACCATAGAGAGCCGGGCGTATTAGGCGCCGCGTATTTGAGAGATGAATTATTTGTAGAGCTGATTACAGACGGCATCCACTGCCGACCTGAAATGGTCAAGCTTGCCTACGATCAAATTACAAGTGAACGCATGATTCTTATCACGGATTCTCTTCGTGCCAAATGGCTAAAAAACGGTACGTATGATTTAGGCGGACAGCCTGTTCACGTAAACGACACAACCGCTACCCTTGCAGACGGAACGTTAGCAGGAAGCATCTTAAAGATGAACGATGCGATTAAAAACACGATGAGCTTTACGAACTGCTCATTAGAAGACATCATAAAAATGACCGCTGAAAACCCAGCAAGACAGCTTAACCTGTTTGATACAAAAGGAAGCCTTAAAATTGGAAAAGATGCGGATATCGTGGTGTTAAATGAAAACTTAGATGTTGAAATGACATTTTGCCGAGGCACATTGAGCTTTCAAAAGGAGGACTAACAATGAATATCATCCAAGTGAAAAACTACAGTGAAATGAGTGCAAAAGCAGCTGATATGCTGATTAGCAAACTTCATGAAAAGCCAAATATGAATCTGGGACTTGCAACGGGAGGCACGCCGAAAGGATTGTATGATCGTTTAATTCAAGATCATAAAGAGCACGGCACGTCTTACAAACACGTTACTTCCTTTAACTTAGATGAATATGTCGGAATGAAGCCGCAAGATCCAAACAGCTATCACTACTATATGGCAGATGCGTTATTTAATCACATTGATATTGACGTAAGCAGCACGCACGTTCCTAACGGCCTAGCTGATACGCCTGAAGAAGAATGCCGCCGCTACGATGAAATGATTCAAAATCACGGAGGCATTGACCTTCAGGTTCTTGGAATCGGCCAAAACGGACATATTGGCTTTAACGAACCTGGTACGTCATTCAACTCTCCTACTCATATTGTGACGTTAGAAGAGTCAACGCGAAAAGCGAATGCGCGCTACTTTAATTCTCTTGACGAAGTGCCTACTCAGGCTATTACAATGGGAATTGAATCGATTATGAAAAGTAAAGAAATTTTACTGCTTATCTCCGGGGAAGCCAAAGCAGAAGCGATGTATCAGTTGCTTAACGGAGAAATTACAGAGAACTTCCCTGCTTCTATTTTAAAGAAGCATCACTGTGTTACAATTATTGCGGACCAAGAAGCTTTAGCTAAAGTATCGACTACGGTTTAATTTATAGCCTCCTCGTCTTTTTTAGATGAGGAGGTTTACATAAAGGAGAGAACTTAAGTGATTGATAAAAGCTCACCTCTTCCGATTTATTATCAAATTGAAGAACAGTTGAAAAAACAAATTGAAAACGGAGAGTTAAAACCAAATGATTCGCTTCCTTCTGAACGAGAGTTTGCAGAACGATTTGAAATCAGCAGAATGACCGTTCGCCAAGCGATTAACAATTTAGTAAACGACGGTTATTTATACCGTCAAAAAGGTCGCGGCACCTTCGTATCTGAAAAAAAACTGGAGCAGCAGCTCGTTGGATTAACGAGTTTTACAGAAGATATGAAAGCGCGCGGAATGGTGCCAAGCAGTAAGCTGCTGAGCTTTGAAATTATTGCGGCTTCAGAAAAAATTGCCGAGCAGCTGCACATTTCTCTTCATGCGCCCGTTTATGAAATCAAGCGTATTCGTTTAGCTGACGAAGTACCAATGGCCCTTGAAAGCGTGTATGTATCCGCTAACTTGGTCAAAGGATTAACAGAATCCATTGTTAATGACTCTCTCTACCGCTATATTGAAGAAGAGCTCGGGCTGAAAATTGGCGAAGCAAATCAAACGCTAGAATCCATTTTAGCTTCTGAAACCGAATTGAAGCATCTTGGAATCAGCTCATATTCACCGGTTCTACTGATTCAACGAAATACGTATTTGCAAGACGGCACGCCGCTTGAAGTGGTGAAGTCTTCGTACCGAGCAGACCGCTATAAGTTTACGATTAACATGACACGATCTTAACTAAGGAGTTTTTTTATGTCTAGTTTATATCTACAGGAACTAACAAAACTGCTTGCTAAAGTGGAGGCGCATGAACAGCAGGCAATGGAATCCGCAGCCGAGAAAATCTCACAGCAACTAGCTTCTCATCACCTCATTCATTTATTTGGGTGCGGTCATTCTCATATTTTAACGGAAGAAGTGTTTTACCGGTCCGGAGGGCTTGCACCGATTCATCCTATTTTTGTAGAAGAACTGATGCTTCATAAAGGAGCTTCGCGCTCTTCACAGCTAGAGCGTAAAAACGACTATGCCTCCACCTTTATGGAAAAAGAAGATATCGTACCAGGCGATATCATGATTGTAATTTCTACGTCGGGCGTAAACCCCGTTCCGATTGATGTGGCCTTAATTGCCAAAGAAAAAGGCGCCTTTGTGATCGGGCTTACCTCTCCTTCTTATGCCACGAGCCGGGCTTCGCGACATAAAAGCGGAAAATACCTTCATGATGTCGTGGATCTTGTTATTAATAATCATATTCCAAAAGGAGACGTTCTTCTTCGTCAGCAAGACATTTCTTTCGCTTCTGGTTCTACTGTAATTGGAGGCGCTATCTTAAATGATGTCCTATCTAAAGCCATCCAAAAACTGCTCAGCCGCGGCATCACGCCTCCTGTCTTTTTAAGCGGAAACATGGAAGGTTCAGATGAACATAACCAGCGGTTGATTGATGCTTACAAAGGAAGAATTACTGCCCTATAACAGCCCCTGCGGCTGTTTTTTGCACAAAAAAAAGATGCTTGAAAGCATCTCATCAAAGTCGGACTGTACGATTTGGACTAGATCTCCTCTTTATCAGTAGAAGTCTTGTTCACAGCACCATAACCTACTTATCCGACATAATTACTATGTTTAACATAAGTATACTCTTTTATACCTTAGGTGTCAAATAAGTTATAAGAAATTTCGCAGTGCATTCATTTGAAGATTTTTTTACGGTAATGTTCTAGCTGGCTTTTAGCTTCTTTCATAATTGTTGTATGTATGATTTCATCCGTAATGTTAAAATAATTGTCTCCGTACTGATAGTCATCTATCATATCACTAATTTCAAGCCAACCTACTAACTCCGTCGGACAGTCGAGTTCAATGAACATGGTGTATAAGTGGTTGGCTTCTGTTAGTGCCCTCTCTTCATGCTGCACAATCGTTTGAAGGCGCGTATAAATCAGGTAATCTGTACATTCCTGTTCACTCGGTTTCAATAAGGAAAGCTCTTTTAAAGTACGCTGAAAATAATCTTCTATTTCAAAGAGATTATAAGGTGGTTGGAGAGAAGCTAAAATAGAAAGAGATAAAGAATCCTGTTCATGCTCCAGCATAGAAAGTGCCCATGGTAAATAATGTTTTTCCGCTGTGACACTCTTTTGATAAATATAATAAAAGAGCTCGCGTGTATCCATAGAACTCCTCCTTTCTTTTTCGTGCCGATACAATTTCGAATAGTTTACCATACCTATAAATTTTACATGTAAATCCCTGCCGAAGCTTTATATAAGTTTTATTGTGCATCTCACAAAAAAGAACCTGCATCAAAACTGATGCAGGTTCTTCCCTTCATATCATGCTAATTATTTCATGTTCATTTGCCCTTGTGAGGCCCTTTCGCTACGTATATCGGTTCATAACGAGAGTACCAATTGTCAGATCAGAATATCTGCTTTTCATGTGAGGTAATACGTTTGCTGAAGTTGCTGTTAAGTATTCCAAAACTAAACCAGTCCCTTCATGAAGCTAAGTATTTACCTTTCACAGTAGCCTTAGAAAAATTTCTATCGGCTCTGTACTATTTGTATACCACGTTTCAATTGAACTAAACTAAAAAATTCATTTTAATCAAAAAATTCTTACCACGGAGATACAATCATTAATAGCGAATTACAAATGGAGCTTTAATCCTTCATGAGAAGCTGTGAATCCAAGCTTTTGATAAAAACGCAAAGCCTCTGACCGTTCCTTGTCAGTTGTTAATTGTACTAACTGACAGTTACGTTCTTTCGCTCGTTGAATCGCCCATGTAATCAGCTGATATCCAACCCCTTTTCCGCGCTCTGACGAAGCGGTTCGAACTCCTTCAATCGTTGCCCTCCACCCACCTTGTCGTGCAATGTGGGGCGTAAAGGTTATTTGTTGAACACCTATTACTTTACTATCTTTACATGCGACAATCAGTTCATTGTTTGGATCCGCATCAATTGCCTGAAATGCTTGAACATAACAGTCTGGAAGCGGTAATTCGTAGCGCTCTCGTTTGCTTCCAAGCATATCATCAGCAAGCATTTCAACAATTTGTTCTAAATCTTCCCGCACCGCTTCTCTAAAGGTTATTTCTCCCATTTCACACAGCACCTCTCCCATGTCTATTTATGATGGTAAAAAGAACGCTGACGAACAAGCTCAGAACCGACGCCAAGAACAAAGCAGCCGCTAAAGCACCAACCCCCATTCCTTCAAAGCCGCCAACTCCAAATATGCTATATAGAAATAGAAATATGCTTATCAGCATGCTGCTAAGTGAAATTCCGTACTGCACGGGTGAGTTGTTTCTATAGAAGAAATAAGACGCACCAAAAAGCAGCACAAAGAAAGCACCCATTAATCCAAATAAAGAAATCATTTACACCCTCCTCCTTACTTTAAAAAAGGAATTTATATCCATTATATACTATCATTTTTATTTATTCTATCTATAATTAATAGCCCTGCAGCCATAACTAAATAGACATGACCAAAACGGCCATGTCTATTTTTCTACTATATTAAAAAGAAAGTTCTTTGAACCAAAAAGAATAAGGGGCTAAGCAAGCTTCATCAATTTCATTCATGCGTTTTTTGCATCGCTGCAGCACCTCAGCAGGAATGTGTCTCTCTAAGTATGCAGATTCTCCGTTAGCTTGAATCGTTTCTTCTACTAGCTCTTCAAACACATCTAAGCATGTTAAAAACTGCGGAAAAGTTGTATTCACGAAACGCTCGCAGTCATCGTTGGACGTATCGAGCAGCACAACCGAACCGTTTTTTTGATGAAGACAAATTGGATCTCCAGCGCCTGTTGTTCCTAAAAACCAATAGTGCTGGTAGCGAGATGATAACTCAAATGTTTCGCATAGCGTTGTTAGCTTTCCTTTGGATGAAACGAACTCTAGAAATGGTGAAGCTTCTTTGGGCAATCCTTTTTCTATTAGCAACTTCTTTGTCTCTTTATCAATATCAAGGGGTGCAAGCTGTTCGGCATCAAACTTCATTCGTTTTTCCTGTCGTTGCATCACATTTGACAACTTCTTTCACTCCTTTTCACCATTTGCTCTTTCTTTGCTTTTGTTTATTATAAAAGAAATCCAGCTCGTATTATATGCTACAAATGAACTTAATTAGACTGAAAATTTTTCCAATCTTTATTTATATAGCCCGATTTCCTCTTTATAAACACAGGTAAAAAGAAACCGATCAGATTTTCTCCAACAGATTCTGCTTTTAAAAATAATTCTCATTCCCTTCTTCCCTTTTCAGCATACCCTCGCCTCTTATAAATAGGCTTAATCTTTATTATTCCAATTTTTTCTACTTTTTGCAACTAGGACTTATCTCACCATTTCTTATGCGAGATTAATAACTTGACAAAATACTAAAATAAGAAACAGTAATTATTTACAAATTTTTAAACTTTATGGTTTAATAGGTATGTAATTCCTGTTTTTTACTATATTTTTTTGGAGGTTTAACATGAAAAAAGGGTCAATTTATCGTTTTATTGCTTTTGCTTTAATGTTCACCTTGTGTTTTAGCCAATTAGGCTTACTGAAAACACAAGCGGCAGGCAATCCTCCTGCTAATGAAAAAACATTAAGCATCGGTAAAGCAGCAAAAGGAACATTTACAGAACCAGAACAAACACATTGGTACAAAATTAATCCTTCTAAGCAAGAGGTAGCAAAGTTTTCACACTACCGAATTAAGCTTCAAAGTGATGATGAAGTAAACATCACGGTTTACTCTAGTCTTGAAGATGCCAAAAATAACGTGGCATTTGACCGTTATATGGGATACTCCTACAAAGACGAGCCTGCTCAGCTAGATTTTCCAATCGCTTGGACCGGCCCTTATTATGTGAAAGTTGATTATTATGGAAGCGAAGACGACATGATTGAAGAAGATGCGGAAGATGGTTCGACTTCTCCAGAACCACAGCCGAATGAAAAAACAGAAGTTCCATATACAATCAGCTATGAAGGCGCTTCACTTCCCCCTTCTCAAATGGAGGCAGAAGAATGCCCGGCTGAATTAAGTACAAGCCAAAAAGAAAACGGAAAAGGTATTTTAAAAGATTTGCGTACGATTCGCGACGCTGTGCTTTCAAAAACAGCAAGCGGAAAAGACCTTTCTTCTCTTTATTACAAAGCCGCTCCATTTATCAGCTCTAAAATGATCATCGACAAATCGATGCGCGAACAAGTATACAAAGATTTAGTGCAGCTAAAGGGTCTATTTACAGATGTGGCGAAAAACGGCGCATCAAGCACATATATGATTACAAGTGCTGATCAAAAAGCAATCAATGATTTATACAGCATCGCTTATAAATCCGTTCCGGCTGCTTTAAAGAAAGACTTGGAAAAAGTAGCCGCACAGACAAAATTAAAAGACGTAACGGACTTAAACGTATCGTCTGTATTAGTAAGAGCTAAGTTAGTCAGCGCAAACAGCGTTTCAACAAAAGCTGAAACTCGCTATATTGTTAAATTAAAAGATGGTGCAAATGCTAAATCATTCAAAACAAAAGCACAGTCAAAATCAGCAAGCATTGAATCTATTAATCCATTAAAACAATCAGCTGCCTCTTTTGATAATATGTTTGTCATTCAATTAGATGACAGTAATGCAAAAAGCTTCAGCACGTCATCTGCTCAAGGTAAAATGACGGCAAAACAAATTCAGGCACTTCCTGAAACTGAATTTATCGAGCCGGTTCAAGAGTACCACGCTCTTTCAATGGATTCACAATATCCGTATCAATGGTCATTAAACAATACGGGTAAAAATGACGGTACGCAACATGCCGATATTCAATATGAATCGCTTGAAAAATTACTAAACGGTCAAAAATTAAAAGATACGGTTATTGCCGTTGCCGATACGGGCGTCGATTCATCACTAGCTGATTTAAAAGGCGTCGTGGATACAAAAGCAGGCTATAACTACGTGGATCGTTCGTCAAATGCAACAGACGACAACGGACACGGAACTCACGTAGCAGGTATTATCGCAGCCTCTGCAAACAATAACTATTCAATGGCCGGCATTAATTCTCATGCAAAAATTTTACCGGTTAAAATTCTAGACGCATCTGGTAGCGGAGATACAGAACAAATTGCGTACGGTATTAAATACGCGGTTGATCACGGTGCAAAAGTCATTAACTTAAGCCTTGGCGGATCTTACAGCCGCGTGCTTGAATATTCGTTAAAATACGCATACGATCATAACGTAACGGTTGTAGCTGCAAGTGGAAACGACGGTATGGAAGAACTCTCTTACCCTGCTTCATCTGCCTATGCGATTTCAGTAGGCGCATCAAACCGTTTAGATATCGTATCTGACTACTCAAACTACGGAAAAGGATTAGATATTACAGCTCCTGGCTCTGATATTCCAAGTCTTGTTCCAGACGGAAACGTCACTTATTTAAGCGGAACATCAATGGCAACACCTCACGTGGCAGCCGTTGCGGGATTATTGCTATCACAAAACCCAGGCTTAAAGCCAAAAGACGTTGAAAAACGCCTAACCGATACAGCTAAAGATATTAAGTTTGATGAAAAAGATGCTCCTGTATACGATGATGAAGAAAGTCCAGCAGAACCTCCTGCTCCAGGCTACGATTACGTATCAGGATGGGGACGTTTAAATGCGTACAGCGCGGTAAGTGCACAGCAGCTGCAAGCGCAGGTAAATACATTTGTCAGCACGCAAAAAGTGGTTACAGGTAAAGCTCAAAGCGGTTCAACTGTTAAAGTAATGAACGGCTCAAAAACACTTGGCACTGCCAAAGCTGATGCAAAAAATACGTTCTCTGTGAACATTCCAGCTCAAAAAGCTGATACCGTTTTACAAGTGGTTGTCACAAACGGAAAAGCAAGTACGAGCATTCGTGCAGTTGTTCAAAAAGCACCTGCCAAACCAGCGGTAAAAGCCGTAACGAATAAAGATGAGTACGTAACAGGAACGTCTAAAGCGAATTTTACGGTAAATGTTAAAAATAGCGCTAAGAAAGTGATTGCTTCAGCAAAAGCTGATGCAAAAGGCGCGTTCAAAGTAAAAATTCCGAAACAAAAAGAAAACACAGTCTTGTACATCACGGCTACAAACAGCCAAAAACAAGAAAGTGAAGAAGTAAAAGTAACGGTGCGTGACGTTATTGCTCCAAATGCACCTAAAGTAAATCCAGTCAGCGACGCGGATACGGCTATTAAAGGAACAACTGAAGCAAATGCATCTGTTGTAGCCAAAGTAAATAACAAAGAAATCGGCAAAGCAAAAGCCAATGCAAAAGGTCAGTACAGCATAACAATTAAGAAACAAAAAGCAGGTACAGCAATCAGCGTAACAGCAGCAGACGCAGCCAACAACACAAGTAAAGCTACGACTGTAAAAGTGAGCGATAAAACTCCCCCTGCTGCACCAAGCGTCAATGCTGTCACAACGAAAAGCATCGCTGTAACAGGTAAAGCAGAAGCAAATGCTACCGTAACGGTAACAGCAAATAAAAAGAGCATTGGCTCTGCTGCTGCTAACAGCAAAGGACAATACTCAGTAAAAATTAAAAAGCAAAAAGAAAAAACAGTCTTAAGCGTAACTGCAAAAGACAAAGCGAACAATACGAGTAAGGCAACAACAAAAACAGTGACAAAATAAAGAAAAAAGGCGCTTGGCTTATGGCCAAGTGCCTTTTTGTTATAACAGCTGTTTGTTTTTAAAGTATTTCCACATTCCCCACGTTAACACAATTAACATAACAATAATAACAGCAGTAGCCCAGTGGGAATTTTGATATGGAATCGGTACGTTCATTCCAAAAAATCCGGTTACGAACGTCAGCGGAAGCATAATCGTTGAAATTAACGTTAAGACATTCAGCTTTTCAGATGAAGTTGCATTGGTAATAGAATAATACGTATCAAGTGCACTGTTTACGAGGTCTCTAAACGTTTCAGCAGAGTCTACAATACGCTCTAAGTGGTCAAGCAAATCAATGTAGAAAGGAACATTTTCTTCTCGTATATCAAATTTCCACTTTCCATTCACCGTTAAGAAAATTCGGCGCTGAGGCAGAATAACGCGCCGGATTAAGATAATCGTTCTTTTTAACGCCAAGAACTCTTCCGTCACTCCGCGCACTTCTTTGTTGTAGATTTCGTCTTCTAATTCATCAATACGCATGTCAATTCGGTCTAAAATCGGAAAGTATTCGTCCGTGATGCCATCAATCAAAGCATACAGTAAAAAGTCGGCGCCGCGGTTCATAAACTTTGGATAACGTGAGCACACAGCATCCATTTTGCGAAGCCAGCCCATTTTATGTTTATGAATTGTTACTACGTAATTTGATCCGACAAAGGCATTTAACTCAAGCGTCGTAATCTCGTCATCACTTTCTTCGTTATAGCGAAGCGCGTGAAAAACGAAAAATTTATAGTCTTCGTAATCATCCATTTTAGCGCGAGGACTGTCGTGTAAGCAGTCTTCGATCGCCAATGGGTGAAAATCGAATAATTTAGCAATTTGAGCAAGCTCTTGTCCGTGGACATCATACAAATCAATCCACAGCAAATTATTAGGATTGCGCAATTTTTCATGCACGTCTCCTAAATCAAGATTCGTTACCATTTCTTTTGTTTCATCATCATATAAGTATGTTTTAATCATTGATTTTTCACCTCACATCATTGAGGCATTAAGGGGTATTTTCCTTCGTTGAAATGAGAGGAACATATACACCTTTGTTGCCCCTATCTTGTTTTGCAGTAACCTTCATCGAAATGGGGTCATCAGTGCCCATTCATCTCACCTCCTAATTAGTTGAAGGAACGCTGACTTGTAATACAGCTACTTCACAAAGTTTAATTTTAACATACAATCCAACTCTAGCGTAGCGCTTTTTTCAAAACCTTTTCCTCTCTATTTAAAGTTTCAAACAAAACTTCCGATACTATAAAAGCCCTACTAGTATACCCGCTATTTAATAATCCGATCGCACTCACAATCGGCAATCGATAACTAAGACCGCCTGAATCCTCCTACAAAGGTTCACCTAATCGTAGGCCACCAACCCAGCAAGGGGGGTGACCTACGATTAGGTCTAGAATATCTACCATGGCCGCCCTTTGGTTATGGTAGATATTCTACATCGATAAACATTATATGGGTCATGGGGAAAAACGTGTAGGAATTTTTAGACTTTCATCGAATACTTACTTAACAAACTTAGATTACGAAAAGGACTGATGATACATGCATTTTAAACGTGAAGAACCGTTTCGCTTTTTATTTGAGACTCCCATTGTTGGAACGTTTTCCATTGCTAAATACGACAATAAAGAAATCGATTCTAAGCCCGGTCCTTTGTCTGTTATCGACCTTTCACCAAAAGGAATCAAAATAATTACGCCGCTTGATTTACCTATTTTCAACCATCAAATTCAGCTAAAAATCAGCTTTTATTTAAATGAAAAACCCATCCATATTACCGGACTTTGCGTGTGGAAAGAAAAACGGCACACTGAATACCTTTATGGTATTGAAGCGTTTAACGATGTGGAAGAACAAGCAATTTTAATTACAGAACTCAAAACCTACGCCAAGAAAAAGCAAGATACGCAATAAAAATAGCGCTCATTTGTTTTACTCCCCTTTTAAGATGGCAATACTACGAACGAATTCGATAGAAAAAAGGTGAGACGATGAGCAGTAAAGCAAAAAAAGAGTGGATTGGCGGTCTCGTACTGTTTTTACTCGTCAGTTTTGTCAGCATCACGTTTGCAGGCTATCATACGGTGAAAGCTGCCGTGGATCAAACGTATGTACCGCTTGAGCATGGTAACAAAACACACGTCAATTTAAAAAAAGGACAACCGTTTTCCCTGCTTTTAATTCAAGAAAACCATCAAAATACGTCATTTGTATATATGACTGTTAATAAGCAGCATAAATCAATAAAAATGACCCACTTGCCCGGTTCAACTCAGCTCGGCGATGAAACGCTGCGAACTATTTATCGCCAAGGAAATATGAATGCTGTTGTAAAGAAAGTCGAAGCATATGCAAAGCTTCCTGTTGATTATTATGTCAAAATGGATCAGCAGGCAGTCGTCGATGCTGTAGATAAATTAGGCGGCATTATCGTCACAAACAAACGTGCTTTTGAACACAGCAATATTGCTTTTCCAAAAGGATCAATTCGCCTTAACGGAAAAGAAGCGCTTGTTTATTTAAAGCAGCGTAATGAACAAGACGTCTTTACTGCCCATGAAAGACAGCTGTCTGTAGCGAAAGCCATTTTCAGTCAAGCAGCCACGGTACCCAACGTTGCAAAGCTGCATTCTCTTGTATTCAAGCTCGCTGATCACATTGAAACCAACGCAACGTTTAATGATATCAAACGGATTCAAAAAACCTATAAGCCGGCCGTTGCTCACGTAGACAAGCAGCAGTTTCCGCAAAACGAATGGAACCAAAAACAAGTCACAACGCGGCTGTATAAGCACTTAAAACGTAAGGAGCTATTTTTATAAAAAACGCTTCACGAAAAAGAGGCTGGGACATAACAAAATGAAACCAATCTAAAGACGACCAAAGGAG
Source organism: Priestia sp. SRI_019 (assembly GCF_057586255.1). Classification (NCBI taxonomy): domain Bacteria; kingdom Bacillati; phylum Bacillota; class Bacilli; order Caryophanales; family Bacillaceae; genus Priestia; species Priestia sp. SRI_019. The sequence continues at coordinate 1,539,494 of NZ_JBYCZN010000002.1, forward strand.
ATACATAAGCTGAACTGCTTGTGACACCGCAGTTGATTTCCGTGCAAGACTTCGCTTTCCGCGGGCGGCCGCTGAGCCTCCTCGTCGCTTGCGCTCCTGCGGGGTCTCATCTGTTCCGCTTTTCCCGCAGGAGTCTTCGCCTTGCCCTCCAATCAACTGCTAGAAGGAATGAAACAGATGAAATCTACGTTCACCATAACAGAAAAACGAACCGTGAATTAAAGATTCATGGTTCGTTTTTCACTTCGCCTAAAAGACTTTTATCCCAGCCTCTTTTTTTGCTACTTATCTTCAGCAGGCACTACTTTTTCATTTATCTTAATCACAATTTGTTCATCCCGTTCATCTTTGAGATAGCTCTTTTGATAAAAAGTATGATCATTAGGCGGTCCAATCACAACCGTATCCGTAATCGGAGCAACGGCTTCTGCTACTTCGCTTGCGCTTACCCCATATGCTTTTTGAAACACGATCGGAGGCGTTAAGCGTAGCACGTCGGATCCTTCTGTAGACTCAAATTGATCATTGTTAAAGAAGAGATGCAGATGCGCTTCTTCCGATAGAGGTTCAATCCAATGCCACCAGCCCATCGGTATAAAAACAACTTCCCCTTCTTTTATTCGGTAATTGTGCATGCTGCTTGTATCAGGGTCCAAGACAGACACCTGCACTTCACCTGAAACGACGACATCTAACTCCCATGCGTTTGGGTGCCAGTGCGGTTCTCTCATATGCCCTTTCGTCATATATAAATCAACAAAAGCACCCCCAAGCATTGCAGGCATCTGAGTTGAGGTTAGTTGATACGCTATATTTTGGTCGTTTCGTTTGAACAGGACGTTTTGCTTATAGTTCACTGACAGATTAGGCGTTCCTGAGCTTTTTTTAATATTTGAATTATCCGGTACAAATCCAGATTTACTCATAGTGTCATACCCTCTTTTCATCAAAAAGTTATATGCACTATCCTATTAAAACTATTAGCTAAGGGTGTTTTAATTAGGAAAAATAAAAAACGAGCGTTTCCACTCGTTTTTTATCCGACAAGGCGTTCAATTTTCTTTTTCTTCCATACAAATTGATAATAGCTGTACTGCAGGATTAAGCTGACCACAAACGCCGCTGGGTATCCAATCCAAATCCCTTTGATTTCAAGAGGTGTAAACTGCGATAACACGTAGGCTACGGGTACTTCCACACACCAAATAGCCATAATGCTAAATACCGTAGGCCAAAGCACCGTACCGCTTGCTCGCATCGTAGCGGTAATAATTTGCGCATGACCGAAAATCAAATAGCTCCAAAGTGTTATCACTAACAGCTCTTCAGCAATATGAAGCGTGTGCTGACTTGTTAAAAACAGACCTAAAATTTGATTGGAAAAGAGATAAATAAGTAAAATCAATACGCTGCCAATAACGTAATTCAGCATAATTCCAGAGCGGATCACTTCTTTTAAACGCTCAAATTTATTGGCGCCAATCGACTGCGCCGCAAAAATAGAAACCGCAATTCCTAAGCTGATTGCCGGCATTTGTACATAGCTTGCCACTTGGTTCACCGCTCCGTACGCTGCTGTAGCGTCTGAGCCAAATCCATTTACAAACGTAATAACCGCGATTTCAGAAAGAGAAACTAAAATCATATTGATACTAGCTGGAATCCCTAAACGCATAAGCAGCTTTAAAAGCGTTCCGTCCATTTTTAATGAAATAGATGAGTCAAACTTTAACGGATGATTTTTCTTGCGTAAATAGATAGTCATAATAACGAACGTTAATACGGTTGAAAACACTGTTGCGTACGCAGCGCCGTACACTCCAAGCTTTGGTACTCCGATCCATCCAAAAATTAAAATCGGAAGGAAAATGATATTTAAGACCGTACTCACAACTAAAAAGTAAAAAGGCGTTTTAGAGTCTCCGGTTCCGCGCATAAACGTCGTATAAACAAAGTATAAAAACAAAACAGGAATTGCCACAAACAAAATGCGCGCATAGTGAACCGTTACATCAATAATATTAGCCGGCGTTCCCATAATCCGAAGAATATCCGGAGCAAATATGCTTCCCAAAACGGCAAGCACAACCCCTACTAAAAAGGTAAACGTGAGCGTGGTGCCGATAATTTCTTTGACGCGTTTTTCATTTTGTGCCCCGTACGCTTGCCCGATTAAAATGGAACTTCCTGAACCAATTCCAATCGAAAACGACACGAGCAGAAAAAACAGAGGAAAAAAAGCGGAAATAGCGGCTAACGCATCAACTCCAAGCGCTCTTCCCACAATAATACTCCCCGCCAGCTGCCCAACTGACTGCATGGCATTACTTAACATGAGCGGAATCAAAAACACAAGCATCAGCTTACTGACGGACTTTTCTGATTCCACTACTTCAATTTTAGCATCTTGATTCTTCACACCTATTTCTCCTTTGTATCAGCTTTCGGCGAATGATAGCCTTTTTCGCCGTAAGGCTGCAGCTTCTCTAACCATTTCGCTTCCAGTTTCAGCAATTCCTTTTTTGAAAGTGCTTTTTCTTCTTCTCTTTTAATCGTTTCCAGCATCTCAATTGAAAAAGCATTCCCTCCGTACGTATTCCACTCGTTTTGAAGCTCTTTATTTTGATGAGTATTCGTCTTTAACGTGAACTTTACGCCGTTTAACGTTTTGATGTTAGGCGTAGAGCCAATGTAAATCTTATTGTTTTGAAGGTTTTTTATTTGATACACGCCGCCTTCTGTTTTTACTTCTTTCGCTAGCTGCTTCATTTGCTTTTTATAGTCTTTTTCACTCATCCCTGTCTCTACTTTCCTCCAGTAGCTGCTTCCGTCTGCGCTGCGCTCTAAGAAACCGTACTCAATTAAATAGCGACGCAGCACGGCGTAGTCATCATAAAAAGGTGCTAACCTATCATTTACTTCTTTTTCGATGTACGTTGTTCCAAAAGCAAAATGCCCGCTTAATTCTTCAAGAACAACAAGACGGTGTTTTTCTTGCAAGTGAAAGGTGCGAAGAGGTCCGTTTAAACCTTGCGGAAAATTCTTCGCTAAAATTTTTTCACGTTCTTCATCACTGACGCTGTAGCGCTGACTTCTTCTAGGCGCCGTATTTGTTACGGATACCGCCTTCTCTTCTTCCCCCTCGTTTAACAGTTCCATCAGCGTTAAAAACACTTTTGCCTGACGCTCTTTTTTCTTTAACGTAAAGCGGTGATTTCGAATGGTCGATGAACTGCCAATTCCCATTTCTTTTTGAATATCACTATCGCTTTTTCCTTCTTTAAAAAACTTCACTAAATTTTTTTGATGATCAGACAGACCCGTTACATCTTTATCTAGCGCTATTAAATGTTGGAATACAGACCCGTGCTGCTGCTCCACATGAAGCTTCATATAGCGTTTTGCTTCATAAAAAACACCTTCCACCGGATAAATAATGCCTTTTTCAATGCTTTCACCGCACAGTAAGCAGTGGTAGTGATCTTCGCTTTCCCCGTACCCTTTCTTCATATCTTCAAAAGATGATTCCCAAAACAAATCGTTCACCATATAAATAGACACCTTTCTATTTTGTTTATTAATTTATAAACAAATATATTATATGTTTATTATTATGTCAAACTTATGTTTATGATACACAAACAAAGGTTGAATTATAACGAAATGAATCCAACCTAAATACGAACAAATGGGATACATGAGTTCATATAGATCGCTTATGACACCGCAGTTAATTTCCATGCAAGACTTCGCTTTCCGCGGGCGGCCAGTGAGCCTCCTCGTCGCTTGCGCTCCTGCGGGGTCTCACCCCTTCCGCTTTTCCCGCAGGAGTCTTCGCCTTGCCCTCCAATCAACTGCTGGAAAGACCTACACACATGAAACCTACGTTAACCATAACCAAAAAAACGAACCACGAATCAAACACGTTGATCAATGGTTCGTTTTTCACTTGAGCTAAAATAATTTCGTTCCGGTCTCTTTATTCCATTCACTTAAATAAGGAAAATCCTTAGATATAACGGGCTTATCATCTAAAAGTGTAATTAACTCTAAACGGTACCGTCAGGGTCATTAAAATACACGCAAGCTGCCGGCATCCACGTATGAACAATAGGCTCTGTTTGCGGCTTTCCAAACGATGTCTCTTCCGGTTCAATACCTTTTGAACGCAGCCACATTAACGCTTCATGAATATCTGCTGCTTCAATTCCAAAAGCAAAATGACTTCTTTTCAGCTCTTTTTCATCGGTTTCCCAAAGTCCAAGCATCTGCTTTTGTTCCCCAACAAAGAAAAAAGCACAGCGCCTCTCTTCAATTTTATGAACAAACGTCAGCCCAAGACGTCTATAAAACTCAATCGAATCCTCCAAATTCCGAACCTGCACATGCGTCTCATAAATACTCTTAATCATAGCCTTCCCTCCATCCTTTTCTACTACTATAAGCCATCTCATACCAAACAGCTTCCTAACAAAGAATGAAAAACAATCAGCCTTAAGAATGAGAAACCCCAACATAAACATGCAGCCTTGAAATTCCGAAGAGCACTGAAGAACACTAAGATTTGGTTTTTACTAAGGTTTTGACCTTCACTAAGGGTTTGAGGCTACCCCGCAAGGGGTGCCTCAAACCCTTAGTTCTAGAAAAACCCCCATGGCTGTACTTTAGCCATGGGGGTTTTTCTACATCGATACATTAAGCGTGGGCTTTTGCGAGGCCGATACAGATACCGCCTGAAATAATCAGTACACTCGCAAGAGATACATAAAATAATTGACGCTTTGTTTTCTTTTCTCCCAAGAAGACAATACCGCCAAAAATTGAAATAACGATACCCATTTGCGATAATGAAAAGCTTGTTGCTACGCCTAGTCTTGATTGAGATAAGAATAAGAACATGTTTCCAGATGCCCAGATTAGACCTGGTAAGATATTACGAATCGTATATTTGTTAAATGGCTTATGTTTGTATGTAATGATTAAGCCGCCAATTAACATACCGATTGCTTGCGGGAATAGAGCTGCCCATGCGTCTACGTTGAAGATACGTGCGATAACTACGTAAACTAAGAACCCAAGACTTGAAATGATAAGAGTGATAACTCCTTTTTTCGTTTGTCCTGGAGTCCCTTGTGCTCCTTCTTTTTTACCGTCTAATGAAGAAAGCACCACGCCTGCTAGTATTAAAAGAATCGCAATAGATCCAAGTACAATCGTTTGAAGCGTTGACCATTCTTTAAATACAATAACACCAAAAAGAGCTGTTGATACTAATTGCATACCCGTTGAAATCGGCATTGACTTTGAAACACCAAGGTATGGAACACTTTTAAACTGATTGCTTTGACCTACTGACCAGAACAAACCTGAAACAATTCCGACAATAACGAGCGTTGGCGTTAACACCGGCTGCACAATCATAAACTGAACAAATGAAAGAATCAAAGCTCCAATAATTGTTCCCAGCGTTTGACTGTAAGGTCCACCGCCCATCTTCATACTAACTAAAATCATGCTTCCCCACGCAACGGAAGGAAGAACACCTAGCAAAATATCCATCTTTCTCTTAACCTACTTTCCTATTTCTAATCTATGTACGTAGTACGTAATAACTTACTGCTTTTCTTTCACCAAGGGTTACGCGCTTATTCCCCTTGAATATTCCCCCAAAGGTTCACCTATGCGGATGATGCCTACCCCGCAAGGGGGGCATCAACCGCTTAGGTTTAGAAAATTTAATAGGATCGCTCTTTGATCCTATTAAATTTCCTACATCGATAAATATATAACGTTTTCATAAATGGTGGTAAAACTGCTATTTCTTGCTGCTCGTATTATACTAACACGAACATTTATTATTTAGCTAGAAATTTTTTTGATTATTTTTTAAAAACAGAAAAAATTTTTTTCTTCTTACTCCGCAGCTCGCTTCTCCCTCTTATGTGATCTGCAATCAGCAGAAACGGACGCCTCTGCTGATTGAAAATAAGAAGAGATAAAGCCTTTTCATTTTAGTAAGCTACTTAGTTAGCTACAGGCTTACAAAATTGCTCTACTACTTCTTTAGCTGGAATTGAACTGATCGCACCTTTTCCAGTTGTCGTTAAGGCACCGCTTGCATTTGCAAAGCGCAAAATAGCATCATGGTCGCGGTCAAGAATAGCCGTTAAGTTTTCTTGTGACACATCGCGGCTTAATAGCTGATAAAGGAATCCGCCAATAAACGCATCTCCTGCACCTGTTGTATCAACAACCGCTACTTTGTAACCGTTTGATTCATAGACAGCTTGTTTTGTATAAAGCGTTGCGCCTTCTGCACCTTTTGTGAACACAACTACTTGAACGTCACCTGTAAATAGAGACTGAATTGCTTGCTGTTCATCTTCAATGCCTGTGATAAACGATAGCTCGTCGTCTGAAATTTTGACGATGTGCGCTTTTGGAATAAATTCTAAAATCGTTTGACGGCATAGCTCATGGTCTTTCCATAGGGGAAGACGTACATTTGGGTCAAAGCTGATAACTCCGCCTTTTTCTTTCATGCTTTTAATCGCTTTCATATGAGCGTATTTCATAGGACTTTCAACTAAATCAACCGAACAGAAGTGAAGAACATCGTTGCTTGCAAACCAATCAGGGTTAATTTCGTCTTCAGTTAGCAATAAATCTGCTGAAGGATTACGATAGAAACTGAAATCTCTTTCTCCGTCTTCACGCAGGGAAACGAAAGCTAAAGCTGTGTTTGCTTCTTCTGTACGATAGACCATATCAGTACCTACTCCTACTTCACGAAGCGTGTCTACTAGAAAGTCTCCAAACGCATCTTCTCCAACTTTTGTAATAAGCGCTGACTCATTACCATATGTAGCAACAACTGCTGCAACGTTTGCCGGCGCTCCGCCTGGCACACGCGTAAACGATTCCACTTCTTTCAATTGAAGACCTTTTTGAGCTGGAATCATATCAATTAATACTTCACCGATACTAAATAACTTACCCATTCTATTCACCTTACTTTTCTTTTTTGTCATATTGTCATACTATGTTCCAAAAAATCCTTAAATCAAATTATACGTCCCAAACATCTTTTTCGTAAAGAGAAATTTCCAATTTATTTTAAAAAAATCGCAAATTATCGTTTTTTTCTCACAATCTTTTATTCATTAAACCTTTTCCACCCCTTGTCAAATCTGGGATTTAAATGACCTTGTTAAACAAAGATCACAGAATAAAAAAAGTTAATTTCCAGTTTAAACTGTTTATTTATTCATTTTTCGTTCGACATCTCTTTTTTCGTTCGACATCTCTTTCCTTATTTCCTGTTTATTCGCCGTGAATATGCAAATAATGATAAAAATTCGTGTTTTTACCCCTATTTAAGAAGGAATAGCTTAAAACGTGTCGAATAGACTTAGGTAGGTATATGACATTATGTATGTTACACTAAATACAAGGCAAGGAAGGGAGAATCAGTCATGAAAATCAATGTTTTTCTAGACGACTATCGCAAATGCCCTGACGGTCATGTTTTAGCCGAAACGATTGATGAATGTATTGATCTGCTAAGATCATTCGATGTTGAACATTTATCACTCGATCACGATTTACTGAGTAAGACACGGAATGGATTAATGCTCGTGCATTTTATGGTAAAGCATCATTTATATGCCGATCGAATTACAATTCACTCCGCTAATCATTCAGGCAGCAAAGCAATGTACAACTGCTTTAAGGATGCTCAAAAAGAGCATAAAATGCCAAACAACATTAAAATTCTAAGATGCCCTCTGCCTCTTCGATGATACCTGCACCCTCACACATTCATTTCAACAGAATCTGTCCGGATTCAATTCTCACAGACTTCCTGTTTCTATAAAATGAAGAACAATACTGCTTGTTCGATACGTATAGATGTGAATACGCTTTAAGCAGTTTATATTATATAGAAGAAACCGCTCTAAAATACCGTGATGTTAGCTTTAAAAAGCAGACTATATGGTACAAAGAGCGGTTTTTTGCTATTTAGACAGTTTAGCAGAATCCAAGTCAGCTGAGAGAGCAGCCGGCCGCTTTTTAGCTTCTTTTAGCTGCCTAGCGTTCACAAACCAGTAAATGCTTCCTACAAACAATCCTCCCCCTACGATGTTTCCAAGTGTAACAGGAATTAAGTTATGAAATAGTCCAGCAGCCGAAATCGCCTCAGGATGGGGAAGCAATAAAGCTAGACCAAGAAACGTCATATTTGCCACGCTGTGCTCGTATCCTGAAGCCACAAATGCAAACAGCATCCAAAAAATAAGCATGATCTTTGCCGCATCGCTTTTAGTACGCGCAGCCGTCCAAATTGCCAGACACACAAGCCAGTTGCAAAGGATGCCGCGAAAAAACAATTCACTGACCGGCAAATTCATTTTTTTAGCTGCCAGCGTCATAAGTAAATGGTTCGGTTCAATTCCTTTAAACAAACCGGTTCCGGTAATTAACAAACAAAGCCCAAACGCACCTATCGCATTTCCGATAAAACACCACGTCCAGTTTTTAAACGTATCTTTCCATGTCGTGACTCCCGATAGCGTACTGATCGTATAAATCATATGATTCCCCGTAAACAATTCAGCTCCTGCAAATACGACAAGCAGGAGAGCAACAGCAAAAGATAACCCCATCACAAGAGAAACGACCGGTAAAGAAGCAGAAGCTAAAGGCGCTCCTACCGATAGAGCTAATATAACGCCAAGTCCTACGTAAGCACCCGCAAGCACAGCTAACAGCAAATAACTCGGCAAATGATCATTCACAAGCTTCGTTTTTTCACGGGCTAACTCATTCATCGACTGCAGTGAATTCTTAAGCAAAAGCGTTTCCTCCTTTTATTCATCTTAGACGCATACTTTTTCTTCTGTTTTTTCCAAAAACCAAGAAAGAGCAGAAGCTTGCTTCACCACTTCACCAATCACAATCATCGCAGGATTACTCACTTGCTGTTCAGCAGCCGTGTCTACAATAGTGCCAAGCGTGCCTGTAACCGTGCGCTGATAAACCGACGTACCTTGTTCAATAAGAGCGACCGGTGTATCCGCGCTTTTTCCGGCGTCTAAAAGCTGACGGCAAATATAAGGCAAGTTTTTAACGCCCATATAAATCGCAAGCGTATCAACTCCTTTTGCTAAATGCTCCCAGCGAATACTTTCCGGCTTGCCGCTCAAACAGTGTCCCGTCACAACGGCAAACGAACGGCTCAGCTCACGATGCGTCACAGGAATCCCAGCATAAGCCGGTGCCGCAATTCCCGCTGTAATACCCGGAACGATTTCAAATGGTATTCTATGCTGAGCGAGCACTTCTGCTTCTTCACCGCCTCTTCCGAAAATAAACGGATCTCCGCCTTTTAACCTCACGACGGTGTTTCCTTTTCTTGCGTAGAATACAAGCAAATCATGAATATCCTCTTGAGAAACGCAGTGATCACCAGGCTTTTTCCCGCAGTAGACGAGTTCGGCTCCTTCTTTTGCATACTGAAGAAGAACAGGGTTCACTAATCGGTCGTATAAAATAACATCTGCTTTTTCTAAACATTTGGCTGCTTTTATCGTTAGTAAATCTGGATCTCCTGGTCCGGCTCCTACAATGTACACTTTTCCTGTTCTCATTTTTGCTTCGCTCCTTTTAGTGTGTCCCCTTGAATTTTTGTGGCGCGTTGAAAATCAACGCGCCACGGTACTTATTCTTCAATTAAAAGATACAGTAAATCTCCTTCAACAGACGCTTCGTACGTATCGACACATCCGCTGTCAGGCTCTTGCACGTTACCGTCATGCAAGCAAATTTTCCAGTCGTGCATCGGACAAAACACCGAGTCGCCGCTCACGATTCCTTCACTTAACACCCCGCCTTTATGCGGACAGCGATTTTCAATTGCCCGTATTTTTCCGCTTGATAGCTTAAACACCGCAATTTCTTTTCCGTTTACTTTCACTGTTTTACCTAGGCTTACCGGAAAATCATGAATCGACCCTACGCATACTTTTGTAATGTTTTTATTCACCATTTTTATTTCCCCCCAGCTTTATGATGTGACAACTGTTTCGAACAGCTCTTTTTTCGTCTTTTTGCTTTCGACGATTTCTTTCCAAGGATCACGGTACGTAGATAACGCTTCGTCTATACGCATATTCAGCTCTCTTCTCGTCTCAGCGTCATCAAGCACGGACTGAATGTGCGAAAGTCCCATGCGCTCAATCCATGCAGACGTACGCTCTAAGTAATTAGCCGTTTCTCGGTAATACTGCAAATAAGCTCCTGTAATGTCCATCAATTCTTCGTCTGTTTTTACTTTATACAATAAATCTCCGCCGCGAAGATGCGTACCTCCATTTCCGCCCACGTAAATTTCCCAGCCGCCGTCAATTCCAATAAAGCCAATATCTTTAATACCTGACTCAGCACAGCTTCTCGGACAAGCAGATACAGCCATTTTCACTTTATGAGGCGTCCATAGTCCTTCAAATTTTTTCTCAAGCGCAATTCCAACGCCCATTGAATCCTGCGTGCCAAAACGGCAAAACTGTTCGCCCACGCATGTTTTCACCGTCCGCAGCGACTTACCGTACGCGTAGCCAGAAGGCATATCTAACTCTTCCCATACGCTAGGCAAATCTTCTTTTTTAACACCAAACAAATCAAGACGCTGACCACCCGTCACTTTTACGAGCGGAATCTCATATTTATCAACAACATCTGCAATTTTTCGTAAATCTTCTGCATTTGTGACGCCTCCGTACATGCGAGGAACTACAGAATACGTGCCGTCTTTTTGAATATTTGCGTGCATGCGTTCATTCACAAATCGCGATTCGCGTTCATCAACGTATCCGGTTGGATTCACCATACCTAAATAATAATTTAGCGCCGGACGGCATTTCGAACAGCCTTCTTCATTATTCCAGCCAAGTACATTCATCACTTCACGCGTATGCGAAAGGCCTTTTGCTTTAATCTCTTCGACAACTTCATCTCGTGACAGAGTCGTACAGCCGCAAATCGCTTCTTTTTGCACCGCCGTGTCAAAGTCAGCGCCAAGAGTATGCTGAAGCACTTCCGCTACAAGCGGTTTACATCCTCCGCAAGAACGAGAGGCACTTGTACAAGCTTTGATTTCATCAACCGATGAGCATCCTTGTTTTTGGATCGCTTCCACAATCGTACCTTTTGTTACGCCGTTACAGCCGCAAATAATATCATCGGCGCTCATGCTTGCTACTAAGCTTTCACCCGCGTTACCGCCAGATGGCTGTAAAATCGATACTTTTGCGACATCGGATACATCTTCTTGCTTTTGAATCATTGAAAACAGTCGATTTCCGTCGCTGCTGTCTCCAAAAAGAACGGCTCCTACGATTTGATTGCCTCGCAAAACAAGCTTTTTATAAATGCCGTCTTGTTCATCGAACACTTTGATCGCTTTTTTCTCTTCATCTTCCGTGAAATCTCCTGCGGAGAACACTTCAACACCTGACACTTTTAGCTGTGTTGATAAAACCGACCCTTCATAAGCCACTTTTTCTGCTCCGCAAATCGCTTTTGCTAATGCTTTTCCTTGTTCATACAAAGGTGCCACCAGTCCATATACCATTCCTCTATGCTCTGCACATTCTCCAACCGCGTAGATGTTTGGAATATCCGTTTGCATATAGTCATTTACAACAATTCCTCGGTTTACGTTAAGTCCCGCTTCTTTTGCAAGCTGAACGTTTGGCTTAATTCCAACGGCCATCACGACTAAATCAGCGTCTAAAAACGTCCCATCTTTAAAAGATAATCCTTCAACTCGCTCATCGCCGACGATTTCCGCCGTTTGTTTTTCAAGCAAAAACTTCATGCCTTGTTTTTCTAATTCGTTTTGAAGCAATTTGCCCGCTGTTGGATCAAGCTGGCGTTCCATTAAATACGGAGCTAAATGAATCACAGATACGTCCATTCCCAAATTTAACAGTCCGCGCGCTGCTTCTAATCCAAGCAGTCCGCCTCCAATAACCGCTGCTTTTTTATACTGCTGAGAAGCCTGCAGCATTTCATCCGTGTCTTTTATATCTCGAAAAGCCGTAACTCCTTTTTTATCAGATCCTGGAATCGGAAGAATAAAAGGAAGAGAGCCCGTTGCTAAAATCAACTCATCATACGATTCTACTCTGCCGCTGTTTGTCGCTACTTCTTTTTTTATCGAATCGATACTAGTAACCGTTTCGCCCGTATATAATGTAATATTGTTTTCTTGATACCAGTTCCAATCGTTTAACGTAATGTCTTCAACATTCGTATCTCCTTGCAGCACTTTTGATAGTAAAATACGATTATAGTTCGGATGAGGCTCGCTTCCGAAAATCGTAATTTCAAACGCTTCGCTTGAAACCTTCAATACTTCTTCAATCGCTCGAACTCCAGCCATTCCATTTCCAATCAATACGAGTTTCTTTTTTTGCATCTTCCATTCCTCCCCTGGCGTCTATACCTGCTTGTTTCAAAGATATATTTCCTATGCATCTTTAAAGATACATTTAAGATATATGAATTTTCTGAATCGTTCAACTTATGTGTTAGGTTATCTAACACTATAATGGTATGTATGCGATTCCATTGCTTTAACAGCAAGCAAAAAAAATAAGTGCTCTAATTACATTTTAATTTGAATCATCCTTTGCATTTTATTTTGTGATGTTTTTCACAACGTTAATGTAACAAGAATAAATAACCTGAGCTATGATAAAAATCACTCCTATTAAAAATGAGCGATAGTTTGATAGTCTTGTTCTAAAGACTTGAGTTAGTATCTTGTGATCTACCCCTTTTATCAGCAGATAAATCGACTATTGCGGCTACTGCAGATCAAGCACTCCTAACTATTTATGTAACAAAAATAGTTATTCCAAAAAATTCTTTATAAAGAATTTTTTAGATAACCTGTTCTTTATAGTATTTACTATCCCTCTTAAGTTCTTTATAATGAATTAATATAAACTCTATAAAGAACAGGATGAGGAATCGTAATGCCACTCGTAAACATCAAAAAGGTTTGGACTCCTTTAGAGATTTTTGGTTTTAAACTTTATAAGTGTAGAGATACCAAAAATTACTACTATAAAACGAAGAAAAGTCACAATCTAGCAAAATTATGAAAAAAACAAGCCTTCTTTCAAAAGAAAGAAGGCTTGTTTTTTATTTTCCCGTAAACCAATTCACAACGTACTCTCCCCACACTTCATTTCCTTTTTTCGTTAAATTACCGCTGTCTTTATTTATATACTCGCCTAAATGAAACGGCCAAATGAGCGAGTGATTCATATAATATACCCAGTTTGCTTCAGAGACTCCCCTGATCGCTTCTACCCCTTCTTCATAGGACTCCGTTTGTGAAATATATGGCTGTGACGGCTGAATCATAAGGGTTTTTTTCAAGTCTTTGAGCTGATGAATCAGCTTGTCTGTATTTTCAAGCGTCTCATCTAGCGTAAGGTGCTGGTAGTCATTTTTAAGAGGTGCTTCAAACAGAATAATGTTTGGCTGAAGTTGATCAATTTGATCGGCAATATGTGAGGATAAAAGCACATCCGTTGTCCCGTTACCATATGAAAGTGTTTTAACCGTAAATAGATCACTTCCATATGTAGCTGCTAGTTCTTTTTTTAACTGCTGAGGCCACCCTGCTTCCTTTGCGGATGTGGCAATTACAAGAGTCAGAGGTTTTTTATTTGCGACAGACGACTCAATTTGCTTTGTAATAAAGTCTGGAAGATTTTGTGTATAAGCAGATACATCAGAAAACTGTTTTTCTTTATGTACAACAGCCGACTTCACTTCACTTGCCTGCGCTTCCGTTTGCTCCTGCCAGTGCTGCGTTCCTGCATACATCACCGCGCCGCACAAAACAGCCGCCGCCACATTTATCCCAACCATCGCCTTCATTCAATCTCCCCTTTACCCATTTTTAAAAACTACTATATCCTCTCCACCAAACTTACATTCAATAGAATAAACAAAAGGACCAACACAAAAATACTCCACTGAATTTGCCCAAAAAGGTTCACATATGCGGCAGGCGCAAACCCGCAAGGGAGGGTGACTGCCGCTTAGGTCTAGCAACTCTACCATCACCGCTCTTCCGTGATGGTAGAGTTGCTACATCGATATATAAATAGTATAGATTAGTAGAATTTGGAATGGGGGACCTTTCGTACGTAAAATCTCTACAAATACACGTATACTTCGCATATTTCCTAGCGAAACGTGAAGTTTCCGGGGAAATTACGTCACGTTTCTTAAAAAGAAAACATAATGTACGTTCATTCGCACATGTGATCTTCCCCTTGTACAGTAGAGATACCGGCGGAATACAGCAAAAACGCGTTTTTGAAAAAGGAATGCCACATGCAAAAAAGCTCGTTTGATCAAATCGCTTCATCTTTTCATCCATTAATTGTATCGATGATTAAAAAATTTCATATTTACAAAGACTACGACGAATATTATCAAATTGCGTTGATTGGTTTATGGAGAGCGTATCAAAAATTTGACGAAAGCAAAGGATCTTTTTCTGCTTATGCCTACACAACCGTGCGTGGTACGATCCTTTCTCATTTAAAAGGCACCATTTTATACGAAGAACGTGAAACACCGGCTGAGCAGAACCTGCTTTCACTAAATGAATATCCCGCTCTTCCCGTTCCGCTAGAAAGTGAAATCATTAAGCAGCATATCGAACATTTAACGGGAAGAGAAAAAATCTATGTAATCGAACATCTACTAGAAGGCTACTCGTATAAAGATATTGCCTGTAAATACGGAGTCTCCACGGGAGCCGTTAAAAACTGGGGAAAAGCAGCTCGCAAAAAGCTAAAGGCCTCACTTCTTCAGGAGTAAGAAAAGGAGGAAGCTTATCATAAGCTTCCTCCTTCCGTTCATATGTGTAGTCCAAACGATTGTTCATATGTAGGACAAGTTTATTCGATAAATCGAACGCATTATGCCAAGACAAGCGGACTTTCTAAACAGTAATTACGAATAACAGCCGCTCTGGCCAGCTTTTTTTCTAAACTATAATAAGAAAGCTTCACTGGGATGAACGTTCCGTCTTTGAAGTGAATCAGCATAGAGGGTGAATGAACTGTAGCAAGCGTATGTGAAGTATGAACATGAGAGGAGAAAATCCAAGCGCAGCTGTAGTCATTGGGCGAAGATGTAGGAAACGCAATAATCGCTTGTGAACGACTAATGACAAGAGGTGTAAGCTGTTTATAGGGAAATAGTTTTCGAACAGCGGCAATGGATCCTTTAAATGTACTTAACTCTCGAATACACGCCTCTTCTAATAATTGCTTACATGTCTTTCTTAGCATGTATTCTCCTGCTGCATCCAGCACCTTTGTGCGGTGAATAGGGTCATTCACTGGAATCAATGCTTTTGTCGTCAAACCAATTTGATAATTTTCAACATTTGTCATACATCTACCCCCTTTTGCTACTTTATAACTATTCTATACTATCGAAAAGGGGAAAATCTAGTCTTTTTTCTCATTATTTGAAATATTTTGAATTTATTTTATATCCAAAGAAAAAAGCGCTGAAGCCAGCGCTTTTCTTTTAAATAAAAATGTCTAAAATAAGAACCATTGCAAACGCTGCAAATGATAGAATCGTTTCCATCACTGTCCACGTTTTTAACGTTTGAGCCACTGACATATTGAAGAATTCTTTGATTAACCAGAAGCCAGAATCATTTACGTGCGATAGCATCACAGAACCTGCGCCTGTTGCTAGTACTAACAGCTCCGGGCTTACGTTTGGCATTGTTGCTGCAATTGGTGCTACAATACCTGCTGCTGTTGTCATTGCTACTGTTGCTGAACCAACTGCTGCACGAATTAACCCGGCAATCACAAATGCAAGCACGATAGGAGAAAGGTGTGCATCTTGAGCAAATCCTGCAATTGCGTCACCTACACCGCTTGCTGTTAAAATTTTATTAAAACCGCCGCCTGCACCGATGATTAAAATGATTGAAGCAACGGGTCCAAGACATTCGTTTGTAAATTTTAACAAATCATCTTTGTTGTACCCTCTTGCAAAACCGAACGAATAAAAAGCAAACACTAGCGAAATCAATAGCGCAACGATTGGACTTCCGATAAAGTTTGTTACGTAGCGAATCGTACTTGTTTCTGGATAAACAAACCCAGTAATTGTTGCTAAAAGCATTAATAGTACCGGTAGTAAAATAGTGAATAACGTAATTCCGAAGCCAGGAAGATCTTTATGCTTCGACTCTGTGAACTGCTCCATAATTTCACCCGTTGGCTCTACGTGAACACGGCGTGAAATGAACGATCCGTAAATAGGACCTGCCACCGCTGCAGCTGGGAATGCCACAACTAATGAATACAAAATCGTTTTACCTAAATCTGCTTTAAAGATATCTACCGCTAGCATCGCTGCTGGATGTGGAGGTACTAAACTGTGAACAACGGCTAAGCCGGCAATTAATGATAAACCAATTTTAATAAGTGACGTACCCGTATGCTTGGCAATTACAAATACAAGCGGAATTAATAGTACAACACCAACTTGGAAAAAGACTGGGATACCGCAAATAACGGCTACAACCATCATTGCCCAATGTACGTTCTTTTCACCGAATACTTTAATTAACGTGCGGGCAATACGCTCGGCTCCGCCTGACTCTGCCATCATTTTACCTAACATCGTTCCAAGACCAAGAACAATCGCGATAAATCCTAAGACGCTCGCTACTCCTTCTTGGAAAGCCGTTACGATATCAGGCAGCTTCATTCCTGAAATAAGACCCATAAACAAAGCCGCGACAATTAGCGCTACGAACGGATTTGTTTTAAACTTAGCAATTAAAAAGATAAGTCCAACAATCGATACAATTGCATACAGCAAAAGACTTGCTTCATGACTTAATCCGAATACTGAATTCATATGTTCATCCCCTTAGTGTGACCATTTTTCATGTACGTACATCCAAATAATGTATACGCTTTCAAATATTTTCTAAAGTGAACGCACCTCGTACGTTCACTTCTTTCTATTTACTTAGTAATTCAACCGTTTCACGAAGCGTTGTTTTGGCTCCGACGTTTCCAGGGAAAATGATGTACGCAATGCCTGGAAACTTGCTTTCCTCTCCCGTTACCCATACCGGAATGCCGGGTTTGATTTGTCCAGCAACCGTCGCGCGCTTTACCGATAAGCCGTTTACGCCAATATCACTTGACGTAATGCCGCCTTTTGCGACGATAAAGTTTGGACGAACGTTTAAGCGGCGAACAATGCTTGTAACCGCGTCTGAAATTTTTACCGATAATTTAAGCTCTTCTTCTTTTTTGCCTTCACCAAGATCTAAGCGCTCGCGTCTTGTATACACAGCTACCGTTTGACCTTTGGAAATAAGCTTTTCTGCTTCAGTGATAATACGGTTCACTTCTGCTTCAAACTTTTCAGGTTCTAAGACAAGATGACAATCAAATTCAATAAATTCAATGAAGCTGCATTTCTTTAATTCTTCCAGCTGCTCTGTTGTTTTTTTAACATGCGAGCCAACCATAATTAATCCGCCGTTTGACGACTTTTCTTTGATGAGCTCTTCTTTTGTTAAAAGGTCTTTGTCGCTCACGCCGCCCATTACTTTTGTTAAAGCCGCAGCGCTTCGATACATAAAGTGCTTTCCAAGCTTCATCGCGCGAAGAAGTGCAATCGTCACAACTTTTACGTCCACATAATCCACTGCGTTCACAACTACTTTGTTAAAGTCTTTCACTTCCATTAACTGATTTGTGATCGTCACTAAATCAAGTGCACGGATGCTTCCGAGCGAAATATATGTCGTATGACTTGCTTTAAATTTTCCTTCTGACTTTTCTTCCACCCACTCGCCTAAATGAGACTTACTGTAGCCAAACGTACGATCTTTTGCAAACTCCGTTTCTCCTGCCGGCACTAAGTAGTCTTCATCTTGCACATAGTGAATGTTATCAACTGTGAATCGTCCGCCTTCTTTAAAGAAAGGAAAGATCACTTCACCGTCAAGCACTTGATTTGAGTGCTGTTCAACGGTTTTCTTTAATACTTCTGTTTCTAACGGATAGTGACCGCGAAGAGTTGAATCACCTCTGCTGATAATTAAAAACTCTTTATTTACTTCAGCCGCTACCTCTGTAATAACGGCGGCAATGTCCGCGTGCGCTTTTTCCGTTTCAGAAGCGGTAAATCCGCGTGAATTCGTTAGAATAAAAAACATGGAGTTTTCTTCTGAAAATCCTTGCTTAATGCTGTCTTTGCTCCAGTCTGTATAAACGGAAATGCCGTTAACGGTTTGAACACCCGTTGGATCATCATCCAGTACGATGATTTTTTGATTAAACGTCAGCAGCTCATCATCGAGCATTTTTTGTACAAGTGCCTCATCGACCGCTGGAATGTTTTTAAACACATCGCTTACAAGTCGTTTTTCATCTTGTTTAATCATGCTTCCACCTTCTTTTTCACTTCAACGTTTGCTAACTTTTCATAGTACTGTACAATTCCGCCGTGATCATCGCTTGCTTTTCCGTCTACTTTTAACGCATGGAAAATTTCCACAAGCTGACTTGAAAGCGGAAGCGGTACGCCGATGTCATGAGCCGTTTCCATCACGTTTGTCATATCTTTTAAGTTAATATCAATGCGTCCGCCTGCTACAAAGTTGCGGTCTAAAATAAGCGGTACTTTTGCATCTAATACAGCGCTTCCTGCTAATCCGCCGCGAATCGCTTGATACATTTTTTCAACGTCAATGCCTGCTTTGGCTGCTAGTACAAGTGCTTCAGACATCGCTGCGATATTTAAATTTACAATCACTTGGTTTGCAAGCTTCGCCGTTACGCCGCTTCCGTTGTCTCCAACAAGCGTTATTTCTGCTCCCATCGCATGAAGAATAGGTGAAACGCTTTCAAAGATGTGCTCATTTCCCCCGACCATAATCGCAAGCGTGCCGTCAATTGCTTTTGGCTCTCCGCCGCTAACCGGAGCGTCTAGCATGTGAATTCCTTTTTGTGCAAGTTCGGCCGCAATTTCTTTTGATGCTACCGGTGAAATGGAACTCATATCGATGATAACGCTTCCTTCTTTTGCGCTATGAATCAACCCTTCTTCTCCAAGAACTACGCTTTTTACATGATGTGAAGCCGGAAGCATCGTGATCATCACGTCGCTGTTCACTGCAACTTCAGCAAGGCTTTCTGCTCCAAATCCTCCTGCTGCTTTCACTTCTTCTACTGCTGCTTTATTAATATCGTAAACCGCTACCTCAAAACCTGCTTTTAATAAATTGAGTGTCATCGGTTTTCCCATAATTCCAAGTCCAATAAATCCAACGCGTTTTGTCATTTTCGTTTCCTCCCCTTGTTGTATACGTTTTCAAATATGTTTTAAAAAATAATGTATACGTTAAAATATTTTTTGTATACATTTCTGATGATTTTGTATACACTCATCATATTCGCATTTTATTTATTTGTCTAGCCTTTTTTTAAATGAAATTTATTTCTAAAAGCGAAACTTTCAGTCCCACCTTTTCACAAGTTATAGTATGATTTGGGTATACGCGTACAAAATGATAAAAAATAAAGAGAGAAAGAGACGAGATTTCCTCGTGTCGAATGCTAGAGGTGAAGTAGAGTATGTTAAGAAATCAAGGTTCTCGTTCGTCTCATCACCCTTCTTATGAGATGATTCGAGACAAAATTTTAAACGGTGAGCTTGAAGGCGGTACAAAAATTGTCGAAGAAAAATTAGCGAGCGAGCTTGGATTCAGCCGAACGCCGATTCGTGACTCCATTAGACGCTTAGAATACGAAGGACTGATTGTTCGAAAAAAAGTCGTGTCGCCGACAGAAAAAGACTTACGCAACTTGTTTGAAGTGCGAATGCTGCTAGAAGGCTCAGCTTCTAAAGCTGCCGCAACTTTTTTGTCTGATAACGAATTAGAAGAATTAAAGGAATGCGTAGACATTGGAAGAAACGGCTCATTTGAAGACATTATGAGCGCGAATGAGCGTTTTCACGCCATCATTGTGAACGCAAGCAACAATGACGTCATGATTAACATCATCGACCGCATGCAGTCGATCATTTACTTGTTCCGTCATACCGTGGTTTTTTACAACCGCCCATTTTTAATTGACGAACACGAAGACATTTATAACGCGATTAAAGAACGCAATGCTGAAAAAGCGGAAGCATTAATGCAAGAGCACCTTCAAAAAGACTTAGAGTTTTGCCTGCATTTGCTTCAAAGAAGACAATAAAAAAGCTGCCGATTGGCAGCTTTTTATACATACATCTTTTTTTTTACAGAAATATCAGCTAACTGTCCGCTGCTGTTTTTGAACACCACGTGTTTCTTTGAAAACTTCGTTGGCGAATCAATACCGGCTGCTGCGGCTAAATTAAACAACCCTTCACGTAATGACAGCACGTAGTTGCACACGCGGTATGACTTTTCTTCAATAATAAGCGCTTTTTGCAGCTTTGGATCCGTTGTCGCTACTCCTACCGGACAACGGTTATTGTGACAAACCTGCGCTTGAATACAGCCAACAGAAAACATAAAGCCTCTTGCAATATTTACGCAGTCGGCACCCAGTGATAAAGCCGTCGCAATTTTATCTGCCGTTAACAGCTTGCCCGATGCAAAGAGCTTTACTTCATCACGAACGCCATACTTTTTAAGCAGTTCATCCACAAAAGGAAGTCCTGAAAACAGAGGTACGCCCGCTCCGTCCGCTAATTCCTGAAACGATGCGCCTGTTCCGCCTTCTGCTCCGTCGATCGTAATAAAATCAGGACCGCTTCCCGTCTCTTTCATATACGCCGCCATTTCTTCAAGATCATTTGTGTTTCCGACAACCATTTTAATGCCTACCGGCTTGCCGCCTACGTCTCGAAGTTTTTCAATAAACTGAAACATTTCAGGATACGACGCGAACTCTTTAAAGCGGTTTGGGCTGTCTACCGATTCTCCTGGCTTTAAGTTGCGGATTTCAGCGATTTCTTCCGTTACTTTTGAACCGTCTACGTGACCGCCTCGCGTTTTAGCTCCTTGGGCCAGCTTAATTTCAAACGCTTTAATTTGCTTCATTTCACTTTTCTTTTTAAATTCTTCCCATGAAAATTCGCCTTCTTTTGTCCGAACGCCAAAAAGCCCTGGACCAATTTGAAAAATGATATCCACGTTTCCTTTTAAATGATAGGGTGACAGTCCGCCTTCTCCCGTGTTCATCCACGTGCCGCCTGCTCGTCCTAAACCTAGTGACAAAGCCGTAATCGCGTGGTCACCAAGCGCTCCAAAGCTCATACCTGATTGACCGATTAATCCTTTTACAACAAACGGCTTTTTGCATGAAGGACCTATAACGACCGCCTCTTCATCCCGCAAATAAAACGGATCCGCTTCTTTTTCTTCTCGGTGCTCTCTTCGGCTGAATAAGTTATCGGCGTCCATTTTATATACTTTCGTTTTAATTTTTTGCGTATTATCCGCTTTCATTTCGTCGCGCTGCTTTGGAAATACCGCATTACGAATGTAGTAGCCCGGTTCGTTAAAATCACGCTCTGAGCCAAATCCCATCATTCGGTTGAGGTATTTACCCGACTTAACGGTTTGCTCGTATTGATTTCTAGAAAACGGCTTGCCTTCGTTATTATTTAAAAATAAATACTGACGCAGTTCAGGCCCCATTTTCTCAAAAATATAGCGCATTTTCCCGAGCAGCGGATAGTTTCTCAAAACCGAATGCTCTTCTTGTTTTTCATCTTTCGTCCAAAGAATAATAGCCATAATAACAGGCACTATAATCACAAGCATCATGACCGCACCAAAAACAAGTAAAATGATTTCAAACACTCCCATGATATCCCTCCTAAAAAGACTCTCCTATACGGAGAGTCACTGATTAAAGCATTCTGCTTAGTCCTTTTCGAAGCGGCGGCATTTCGAGCTCATGTTCTTTGAAGAACTTTTTCATAATATGCTTCGAATAATTGGCTGCTTGTCCGAATGAAATTTTGCCTGGAAGCGGCGGTTCATCTGCGACAACGACATCAATCACTACAGGAACATTCGCAAGCGCTGCTTGTTCAAACGCTGTTTCGAGCTCCTCGTGTTTTTCAACGCGGTAGCCAATTCCTCCGCACGATTCAGCGAACTTCGCAAAGTTCATTTCACCAAGCTGCGTTTGGTAATCCAAGTGACCTTGAATGGCTTGTTCATATTTAATCATCCCGATTTCACTGTTATTAAGGACGACTACAACAATTGGCAGCTTGTACTTCACAGCCGTCACAAAGTCTTGCATGACCATCGTAAAGCCTCCGTCACCGCACACGGCTACCGATTGTTTTTCAGGATGAGCAAGCTTTCCTGCAATCGCAGCCGGAAGTCCGCAGCCCATTGTTGCCAGCCAGCTTGAAATCACAAATTTTTGATTCGTCATACGGAAATGTCTTGCCATCCATACCGTCACGTTCCCAACATCAACAGATACAATCGCATCATCATCAACGATTTTTTGCAGCTTAGGAATGACTTGCTGCGGCTTGATTGGCGTACTCACTTCGTTTTCTTCTTTTTCTACGTGTTTCCACCAGTTTTCCATATTAACTTGACACTCTTCTAAGAAACGGCGGTTTTCTTGGTAATCTAAATTATGCGCAAGCTGTGACAGCGTCGTTTTAGAGTCTCCGACTAATCCGATAGATACAGGATAGCGTCTGCCGATTTGTGTGGCGTCAGAATCCAGCTGTATTGCTTCGACTCCATCTGGTAAAAACTCACGATATGGAAACGAAGTTCCAATCATAATCAGCAAATCGGTTTCTTCCATCGCTTCATACGCCGGCTTTGTCCCAATTTGACCGAGCTGACCTAGATTATAAGGGTGATGATCAGGCAGTATTCCTTTACCCGGAAGCGTAAAGATAATCGGCGCCGCTATTTTCTCTGCAAACTGCGCTAATTCAAGCTTGGCGTGCTTGGCACCTGTTCCTGCTAAAATAACCGGTTTTTTTGCATATTTAATCGCTAGAAGCGCTTTAGCTACATCTTCTGGATCACTGTGAGAAATGGTTTTTGATACATTCGCAACTGGCGTTTTTTCATCAATTTTAATCGTTGAAGACGGAATATCATCTGGAATAACTAAGACCGCGACGCCTTTTTTCGCATAAGCCGTTCGAATCGCTTGCTGAAGCAGATGCGGAAACGATTCCGGCGAATCTACTCGGTGATTAAACACCGACACATCGTCAAAAACACGTTCTAAGTTCACTTCTTGAAACGATTCATTACCAAGCTTCGCGCGAGGCACCTGTCCAGCTAGCACTAGCACCGGTGCACCGTCTGCTTTGGCATCATATAAGCCGTTTAATAAGTGAATTGCACCCGGCCCTCCAATCGACAGACATACGCCGATTTTGCCTGTAATCTTAGCGTAAGAAGATGCCGCAAGTGCTCCTACTTCCTCATGACGGACTTGAATAAACTCAATTTCATCTTTTTCACTTCGCAGATTGTCCATAAAATGATTGATTGAATCTCCCGGCATACCGAAAATGTGATCAATATTCCATTCTTTTAATACCGACATAGCTGCTTTTCCAGCTGTAGTTTTTATCATATTCAGCCTTCCTTTCTTTAACTTTGTTTCTATTCCATACCACAATGAAAGAAAGACAAAACAAGGAACTTTCCCATTTTTATGGAAAAGTCCCTTGTTTTCAGCTAAATAATTTAAATAAACTAAATTTTTTCATCGGCTCAGGGTCTAATTGATGCACCGGACGACCGTCGATAATCGCTTCTGCATTTTCGATAAAAAAATAAAGTTCTGACGCACCGTACATATCGGAAATATAATCATACGCTTTTGAAAGTGAATAGTCGTGGTAATTGCGAGCATGAACGCCAGAGGCAATCACGTGGGCTAAGCGGTACTTAATAAACGTACACGCCGCTTTTCTTTCTTTTTTTCCGTTTAAACCAAGAATACTAGCGGCGCTTAGCTGAATGAGCACACCTTTTTTAACAAGCTCATACAAACGCTCGGGGTGATCGCGGAAAATCGGATGACATTCTGGTGAACGAAGAATCGGCACAACGCCTTTTGTAAGAAGATTAGACAGTATCTTTTCAAAATAAGGTGAGACATCATAGTCAGGCAGTGAAAGAAACAAATATTTATCGGTGTGATTAAGCGTAAGAAGCTGATTTCGCTCATAGTTTCGCAGAAGTTGAGGTGATAAAGGGACAAGCTGACCTGGTAATACTTGAAGAGGAATACATGAATTCGTGAGCCATTCATTAGCTGCGTTCACATAGAGAAATAAATGGTGTTTCATAAACTCTTGATCGCTATCATAAAGCGGCGTCGCCACGACGGACTGAACGCCTTGGTCCGCTAAGGAGCGTGCCATCTTCAAAAAGCCGTCTACTTCCTCAGGTCCGCTATCGATATTGGGCAATATGTACGTATGAATATCAATCACTTTATTTCCCTCCCTGCGCTTTGTATAGCTCTATTCTACGACGATTTCTAGTGTGAAACTATGTATTCTTCTCGACATTTACCACCATGAACCCCGGAAAACCGCGTACTTTCCTGTCATCTACTTAACTAACAATATTTTACTATTACTCTTTGTGAAAACGCAAACAAAATTTGTAAAATAACTCCAAATAATGATGAGAAAAGAAGGGACTGGAATAGGTCTTTGTATGCAAATACCCTGATTAAACAGAAGTTAATCAGGGTACAAAGGGAAAATTTAAAAGATTCCTAGGAATTTTGTTTTTTTGATGCGTTCAGGCTCTTGTTTATAAACAGCCTTCCCGCTCGCAATAGCCTCTGCATTTTCCATAAAATGATAAAGCTTGCTGTTGCCGTATTTTTTGGACACGGCAGAATAAGCTTTTTGCAGACCGTACTGCTGGTAATTTTCACGATTCACGCCTGATGCAATAACGTGTGCTAATCCGTGATCAATGAACTGATAAGCTGCTTTTTTAGCTTTACTGCCGTTGCCTCCAAGCACACTTTGTGCAGACAGCTGAACGACTGCTCCATTTTTTACGAGCTTGTACAAATGCGGAGGATTCTCCACAAATAATGAATGGCACTCAGGCTCATTTAAAACCGGTACAATACCTTTTAGCTGAAGCTCGTAAGCAATATTTTCTAACACTTCAATTTCCACGTCTTGTGGAATGTGTAAAAACATATATTTTTCATTTTCATTTATTGTCATCGTGTAATACTCTTCATTTGATACAATCATATTGGTAGAGGCAATTACTTTTTGACCTGGTAAAACGCTTAACGAAATAGAAGATTTTCTTAACCATTCATTTGCAAGATCAACACTTTCTCTACAGCTGGAATCTTTTCCGTCATAAAGAGGTGCTGCTACGACTTCTGTTACTCCTTGTTTCACTAATACATTTGCCATTTCTAAAAATTCTTCTACACTTTTGGGACCACTGTTCACATTTGGCAAGATATTGGTATATATATCTATCATTTTTTTCTCCTCTTTCTATGCCTCAGATCATGGATAGTATTCCATGAGTTATATTATAGCACACTACTTTTTTTCTTTCTTCCAATATAAGTATAAATCTTCCTTTATGCTTTGTTTAAGTAGCGATAGACCTTTGTTTTGTACTGAAATGTCTCAGGTAATTTTTTGTTCTCGATTAAGGGAGTAAATAACAATGATTTTCCACGCTTTCATTCTAGTAAAAAGGAAATAGAGGAATGAAAATATACCTATTTTACATTGACATCTTTATCCTTATTCGTATATATTTTTTATATGTGTTTAAAAATAGGACAGATTTACACTGAATAGGAGCTGTTAATTGATTTGAATAAAAAGATAGATATTCTAGGAAGCTGTGTTTCTAGAGATCCGTTTGCTATGTTTGATCATGAATATGAAATAAATAGTTATTTTGCTAGAACCAATATTATATCTCTAGCATCAAATTCCATGAACATATCCATACATCGCATTTCTCTAGAGTCAAACTTTCAAAAAAGATGTGTGTATAACGATTTAAATAAATTGTTTTTTAAAAACGTAAGAGAAACCGAAGCACAAGTCTTAATCATCGACTTGCTATCTGAACGTTTAAGAATTATGAAACGCGGAGAAAGTTATTTTACTTATTCTGACGAATTTACTAGATCAAATTTAGTAACAGACTTAAAAGGAAAACAATTTGCAGATAAAACAGATGAACTGTGGAAAAGCTCAGCTGACAGATTTATCGAAGAAATTAACAACAGTAGCATCGAACAAGTTATTATACATAAAGCTCTATGGCAAGAAAAATATGTGGATAAAGACGGCATCATTCAATCTTTTGATAATATTGAAGAAATTCATTCTAATAATGAAAAGCTTGAATACATGTATTCTTATTTAGCTGATAACATTCATAATGCTTGTTATTTAGAAATTAAAGGTGAAGTGTTGGCTGATGAAAATCATAAGTGGGGTTTATCTCCTAGACATTATGAATCTTCCTATTACCAAAAGTTTCTTCATGAACTAAATAACCTTACTCAAAAAGACAAGATCTTTTCATAAAAGATCTTGTTTTTTCATTACTTGTATTTAATTATTGGTAAAGTAATGGATTAAAAAGCCTGCCCATACTTGTTCACCTTTTTCATTAGGCTGACCTGGTACATCGGTTAAGTATTCTGTAATTTCCTTTGAATTGTAATCCGGCCAAGATTTCCAATGGTTAATAAATTCGTACCCGTTTTCTTTTGAAAAATCCTCTAGAGCTTTTACATCATTGGGGTAATTTTTTGCCTGATAAACTGGTGCTGAAGGCTGAAAAATCGTTACTAAGTTTTTGTTTCCAGCTTCAATGTGCTTCATAACAACATCTAAATTCTCAAGCGTGTTGTCGATTCCTACTACTCCATTATCATTTAATAAAAATGGTTCAAAGAGCAAGATATCAGGCTTTGCTTTTGTAATATCTTCATACTTTTTTGATTTCACAAATTGTAATGTATTCATTTGTTTGTATTCATACAACTCTACATTTATTAAATCCGTCCCATATGTATCTTCTACTTTATCTTTCAATAAAGTTCCCCACGTCTTGACGTCTTTCTCAGGAGCGGACCCGACAATTACAAGTTTTACGGGATTTCCTGTTTTCTTTGCATTCTCTAATTTTTTTACAATTGATTCCGGCAGATTCTTAGTCTCGGTTTGTAGATCCTTTTTTGTTTCTGCTGCGCTTACTCTCGTAGGCTTTGTTTCGAACTGTTTGTCCAATTGATGATTCCAATACATCTTTCCTGCTACCAAAGATGAGATAAAGATGAGAATAGCAAATACGTTAATTAAAATTTTCATAAAATGTCTCCCTTACTATATCTTTCTTTTTTTCTTTTATTATAATATAATTTTAAAGTACATGAAGATTTTTGATTAAATTTGTCATTTTTTTAATCATTTTGACGTGTTTCTTAATGAAAAAGATAAGAATAATGGCTTACATAGAAGACATTTATTTTATCAATATACAAAGAAAAGAAAGAGAGGCCCCACATGGAAGAACAAGTACAATCTTCAAATGCGCGCAGACGCAAACGAAAAAAACCGAAAAAGAAACGCGCGTTTAAAATTATTCTTGGTATTATTTTAGTATTAATTCTAGGTGTAGCAGGCTATGCATATAGCATATGGCATTCCGTTGAAAAGACATTTACACAAACTCACGAACCGTTAAAACGTGATGTATCTGAAAAACGTTCAAGCAAAGTGAGCCTGGCAAATGGAGATCCTATTTCTATTTTACTATTAGGAGTAGATCAGCGTGCGGGTGACCGAGGACGTTCAGATTCTACTATTTTAATGACGGTAAACCCAAAGACACAGTCTATGAAAATGGTGAGTATTCCACGTGATACGCGAACTGAAATTGTAGGAAAAGGAACACAAGATAAAATCAACCATGCTTATGCTTTTGGAGGCGTAGACATGTCCGTAAACACGGTAGAAAAATTCTTAGACGTTCCTGTAGACTACTACGTTCAAGTGAATATGGAAAGCTTTAAAGACATTGTAGACGCTGTTGGCGGCGTAACTGTAAACAATAACCTTGCATTTAATTACGACGGCTACAGCTTCCAAAAAGGGCCTTTAAAATTAGATGGTAAAGAAGCATTGGCTTTCACACGTATGCGTAAACAAGATCCTCGTGGTGACTTCGGACGTCAGCAGCGTCAGCGTCAAGTGATTGAAGGCGTTATTGACGAAGGAGCTAGCGTTCAGTCTTTAACAAACTACGGTACGATTTTAGATGCGATTGGTCAAAATGTAAAAACAAACCTTACGTTTGATGATATGAAACAGATTCAATCAAACTATAAAGACGCACGTAAAAATTCAGAGCAGCTTCAAATAGATGGAAAAGGCGAAAAAATTAATGGTATCTACTATTATGCCGTGTCTGATGACACTCGCAATCAGCTGTCTACTGAATTAAAAGAAAGTTTAAATCTAAAATAAATAAAAAAGTGTAGCAAAAGCTACACTTTTTTTATTTACTTATCTTTTTTATCTTTATCATCTACTACTACATTAACAGAATTCGTACTTTTAACTACTTTTTTATCGTCAGAGCCTTTTGCAAATACACGTACCTTGTAACGACCAGACTCTTTTAAAGGATACTTCAAAGAACTGTCTTTAGAGTAGGAAATCTTTTTAAATAACTTATTATCTTTATGAATATAATAAGCATATTTTACATCAGTTCCCTTAGCTTTTGTTGTTACCTCTAAACGTTTATTACCGAAGTTTTTAAGTGAAACCGCTGTAAGCTCTGTTTTAACTTCTGATTGTTCTGATGCTTTCTTAGGAGATGAAGCTTCTTCTTTATTGCTGCAACCTGCAAATAATAACATACCCGCTACAACAGGAATAAATAACTTTGCTTTCATTTTTAGTCACCTCGTATTTTTTAGTGAAACTTACACACTTCCCTGTTTTATAACGCTTTTATAAAAACATAAAAACAGCTAGTAAAACAGAAAGGGTACATAATAAACTTAGCTGAATCCTTAATTGAATTCTTCTCTTCTTATGCATTTTTTGATTCTGATGTCTTTGAAAACGCTGATCAGCAGTCGTCAAAATAGGTTCTCTATGTTCTTTCACATGAAAAATTGCAGCTTGCTGCTGATTTAGCATTTTCGTTTTGTATAACTTTTTATCTTCATCACTCAGCTTATTAAACCATTCTATAAATTTCTTATAGCTGGCAAGCACAGCTCTTGTACGGCCAAATTTTCGTAATTGACCAAAATGCATCCAAATTACTTTATCACAAATATTTCTAATTTGAGATACGGAATGACTAATGAAAAAAATAGTTTTTCCATCTTCTTTAAATTCATTAATTTTTGTTAAACATTTATCATAAAATGTTTGATCTCCAACGGACAAGGCCTCATCAACTACTAAAATATCAGGGTTTGTATGAACGGATATTGCAAAGCCCAGTCTGGATTTCATTCCACTAGAATAATTTTTAACAGGCTGATTAATAAATTTACCTATATCCGCAAATTCAATAATTTTCGGGGTAATCTGCTTGATTTCTTCTTTGGTTAAGCCGTGCATCAAGCATTTTAATTCTATATTTTCATAGCCGCTTAAATTATTGTTGAGACCTGCAGATATGGCAATTAATGAAGTTTCACCATTAATCGTTAATTCTCCAGAAGTAGGAGGAACCACTTGAGATAGGATATTAGAAAGGGTTGATTTTCCTGAACCATTTACCCCAACAATTCCAATTACTTCTCCCTCATAGACAGAAAATGAAACATCTCTTAATGCATAAAAGCTTTCATTCTGCTTCTTTGGAAAAAACACTTCTCGTATTTTATCAGATCGCTTTTGATAAAGTACGTACTTTTTACTTACATTTTCAAATTGAACCTTTAGCTTCATAAATTTAAGCTCCTAGATTACAAGTAATCGATAAACTTTTTCCTGAATTTTATATGTAGAACGGATCCTACTAACAGTATTAATAATGTAACAACCCAAAAATACAGTGTATATATCCAATCATCATAGAACCAAGCATATCCTAGAAAACTATTACGAAACCCTTCTATTAAATAATAGATAGGATTTAGCTTCAACACAGTTTGGAATACGTGTGGAAGTCTAGATTGATCCCAGAGGATAGGTAATAAATACACCATCATTCTCATAATGGCTTGTAAGGCTTGTTGAAAATCTCTTACAATTGTTGAAATTGTAGAACCTAACAACGTAACGGCAAACAAGAAAACAAATAATGACACCAAATAATAAGGCAGTTGCAAGATATGTAGTCCAGGATTAATTCCATATACTATAAAAATAAACGCTAATACAACTAACATGACAATTAATTGAAAAGAGTTACTAATGATAGTTACTGTAGGTAAAATACTTACCGGGAACTTCATTTTGGATACGAGACTTACTCTTGCATATACACTGTTAGAACCTTGAAGAATTGATGGACTAATAAAAAACCAAGGAATTAGCCCTACCATTAACCATGCAAAAAATGGTACACCGTGAACAGGTGCTCCTCCTCGAATGCCAATTCCAAACACCAACCAATATAGAAGAACCTGTATAACAGGAGTTAAAAACTGCCATACAGCTCCTAAATAATGCAATTGGTATTTGCCTTTCATATCGTAACGAGCTAGCCTTAAAATCAAATGAAAATTCGAGGATTGTTCTTTCAAAATCCTCCCTACAAGATTCATGCCATTACTTCTTCCTTCTTAAGGAATGCATGTAGGTTGCCATAGTTAATGTAGCTGAAATCGTCAGAACGGTTAGCTACTACGTTTTTCGTATCGAAAATACGTTTTGTTGTCATACCTTCTAATTCGCTCCAGTTTAATTCTTTGAATTCATTATGATCTGTTAACACAAGAACTAGGTCAGAGTTGCGTACAGCTTCCTTGATATCTTGTTCAACCCAATCTTGTTCCACGTGAGGATCAAATGCGCGAATTTCGTATTTGCCTTCTGCTTTTAATAAATCATAGATTTCCATTGCTGGACTTTCACGGATATCGTCTACGTTTCCTTTATACGTTAAACCGAATACTGTCACAACCCGGCCGTCTACTTTTTCCATTAGAGCATTTGTGTTGTCTACTACGTATTGAGGCATAGACGTGTTAATTGTTCTTGCTAGATTAATAAGCTGAGCTGTTTTAGGCGCTTTCGCAACGATGAAATACGGGTCTACAGCCAAGCAGTGTCCGCCTACACCCGGTCCTGGTGTATGAAGGTTTACACGCGGATGCTTATTAGCCATTTGAACAACTTCTAATGCATCGATTTCTAATTCATTACATACTTTTGTTAATTCGTTTGCTAACGCGATGTTTACGTCACGGAATGTGTTTTCCATTAGTTTTGACATTTCTGCTGTTTTTGCATCTGTTTTAATGATTTCACCTTGTACAAATGTGCTGTATACCATTGCACCAGCTTCTGTACAGTTTGGCGTAAGTCCTCCAACAATACGGTTGTTGTGAATTAGTTCGTGAAGAATTTGTCCTGGAAGTACACGTTCTGGACAATGTACTAAGAACACGTCTTTTCCAACTTCAAAGCCAGCTGCTTCTACTAACGGTTTTACATGGTCATCCATGCTGCGCGGTGCGATTGTAGATTCTACGATTAATACGTTTCCTTTTTCTAAGTAAGGAATGACGTTACTTACAGCGCTTAATACATATGATAGATCACAAGATTTGTGTTGGTCATCATGGTTTGGTGTTGGTACAGCTACGATGAATGCATCTGCTTTTTCCGGCTGTAATGCTGCGCGGAATGTACCTTTTTCAATTACTTCATTCAACGCTTCCTGTAAACCAGGCTCTTCTAAATGGATTTTTCCATTATTCAATGATTCAATTACGCGTTGACTTACGTCGACACCTACAACGTCCACATCATGTTTTGCAAACATAATAGATGTTGGTAACCCAATATATCCTAATCCTACTGTACAAAGTTTCATTTTATATCCTCCCGATTGCTACTGAAAATTTCTTATATAAACATTAATACTATCTATTCTATAGTACTTGAATGTATATAACTAGTTAATTGGAGCTGTAATTAATTGTTGCCATTCTTTTGTTGCTCTTTCCACTCCAAAGTAATGTGTAACATACTCTTTTAAGCGCTGGGGCTTATACTGCGGCTCTGATGACGAATTAATAGTAATCACTTTGTTCACTATTTCCTCAACTGATGAAAGTAAAAATTCTTTTGGATAAATGGTGTCGCTGCCATCCCACTTCAAGATAAGCGGATAAGCACCTGAGGCCATTCCTTCGCTTGGTGATAAGTGAAAACTTTCGAAATCACTTGTTGAAAGGACAAATCCGATTTTAGAAAGCCATTCATCAATGTCTGATCCGAATCCATCAAATATAACAGATTCTTTCCAAGGAGCTGTCTCAATACGCTGGAATAATTCTTCATAGTAATTTTTTTCTTCTTCTCTCCCCCAAAGCCACGTATACTCCTGAGGAAGCTTACCTTTTACATACAATTTATAACGAGAATCCTGTTCCCATAGTTTTTCAAAAGCATCTATTGCTAAGTCTAACCTTTTCATTTTTGGACAAATACCGATAATGCCAAGGTTAAACTGTGCATTTTTCATTTTAGGTTTATTTAGACGCTCGGTATCTACTAAGTTATAAATCATTTTCATTTTCTCACGCGGAAAACGGAAAACGCGATAAAACTCTTCATACACATACGGTGAAATAGCAATGATATGATCAATGTTATCCAGTTCAAATTGAAATGGATATTCTGTTTCAATTTCTTGTCGATGCATTCGAACGATTAAGCGCTGATGCGGTTTCTTATGCTTTGAGTACCAGACTGCATTTCCTAATCCCCATTCACATACAATAACATCTGCCCACTCTAAGCATTCATAGCTTGCGTCTTCATTGTGTAAATTATGGCCTGTCCATTCATCTGTTCGAAGCTCATAGATACCTTGATTCTTTAAACTGTTCATAATAATTTGAGCAAATTTCAAGTCATGACCTGCAAATAATATCTTTGTTTTTTTCATTTTTAAAACCTCATAGCTCTACTTTTTTTAGGATAGAATCCAATTTTGCTTCTGCACAATCTTTTACGTAAACATAGTTAAACTTATCGCTGCTGAAAAACTGCTTTCCAAATCTCGCATAGAAAGAAAGGTCTTTTTCTTCTTCAAACATTAAAAATACTTCTTCAAGAGAGATATTGCTGTAAGCATTTGTCTTAGCAATCGTTCGCTCTGGACTTAAAAATGGATTAAATTCATATTCATGCCCTTGATGCTGCTGCTTTAATTCCTCGCCAACTGCTGTAAAATATGAACTTTTACCAATAAAATCACTATCTGTAAAAGTGGTGCTAAGCATTAAATCAA
The DNA here is from genome assembly GCF_057586255.1 of Priestia sp. SRI_019. Lineage (NCBI taxonomy): Bacteria > Bacillati > Bacillota > Bacilli > Caryophanales > Bacillaceae > Priestia > Priestia sp. SRI_019. The sequence goes on from NZ_JBYCZN010000002.1 coordinate 1,573,110, forward strand.
GCAAATAATTTTCGCCATATAAACTATTTGGTCCAAAATATGTGACAAACGGTGTTTCAATCCAATCACGAATATTTAAGTAGTTGTGCATATAACTGCGTACAAATGTTTGAACAGTTGACGTATTATATTTATTATAAAGATCCAAATAACCATCAAATGTATCTATTAATACATATAATTTTTTATTTTCATATTTTTGAGAGTTAAATTGAGAAACAACTCTTTCAAACTCTTCTTTATTACGTGCAAAAGCTACTACCGTGACATCTGGCAATTGAGTTGCAAAGTTTAGACCTACTTTATCAATAATATCCGCCAAACGATGCGTATACGTGTGTTTTGTTAACACATCTCGAATTCCTGTCAGTGCTTTTTCTTCGTAATACTGTTCATTTTCTAATAACGTTTTGAACTCTTGGTAGAGATCTTCAGGCTTTTCAGACATATAAACTAATTCTGGAAAGATTTTTTCAATCCCTTGAGCGTAAGTACTGATGACAGGCGTTCCACATGCTAACCCTTCATATACACGGCGAGAGAACATTGTCGGAGACTCTTTTACGGTATTTACATTAATCATTACCTTATAACCTTTATAGGCTTTGTCAATTTCATAGTATTTCAAGTTTCCTTTTATAAAAGGTTGAAAACGATCTGGGAACTGATGATTTGGCATAAGGCCTTTTAAATTCTTCAAGTAGTTTCGGTCATAAATATCCAACCCTACTTTAGCAGCCGCATCTAATAGACGGTCCATATCTATACAGCGCTCTTCATGATGACGATAATAAGAACCGGCAAAACAAGCTTTATTTTCTCGTTCTTCTACAATCTTAATCGGGTTATGGATAGATGGCTGTGCAGCGAACGGTAGCGCAAACACGTTCTCATGACCAGCTCTTTCCTGATAATATGGAACCATGTTTTCGTCAGTAGTAAAGATATAATCAAAACGACGAGCCGTCTCAATAAAACGATTAAAATGCACAGGATCTTCTTTGTTCCAAAAAACAGTAGGCACGTTATGTTCTTTACACCATTGTAATAATCCGAATAACGCCTTCATATTTTCTTCACCGTAATATCCTACACGTCTATTCCAAGTTCCTTCATTTCCACGCCAAGCAGACTCTACCATTAAGAGATCCGGATGTTCTTTTGTCATGACTTCACGCCAATTGTCCGGGGTCATTTTAATGAGATGACATTCATCTTCATAAGATGCCGTCGTAAATTCATCAAATATAACAGCCATTTTTAATTCTTTGATTGGCTTTGGCGGCAAAATACTAAATGCATCGATCTCTGATTTACTCAGATATTCAACAGTAGATGTAGCCTCAAGACTTTGCATCTCGTTGACAATGATATCAGTCACTTCAATATTACCTTTGCCTGCTACTCGCAAGGCAAATCTAAATTGAGTTACGTCTTCATGAGGCTTTACTTTCGTAATGGAGTTGAACTTCAGCTGTAATACTTGAACTTTGTCATCTCCAGAATAACCGATGAACATTGGAATTACAGTTGCATCATCAGCAGCTATCCCTTTTACTAAGAATTCATACTCATGATCTGGCAGCATCGTCATTAAATGATGAGTAGGAAGCATTTTAAAACTATTATTTGTTTCTTTATAAGACATATAGATATTTTTTCCGTCTTCAATATCTACATGCGCTTTCAAATAGTTTGCTCCATCAACAAATTGAACAGACTTATTATTTCCCTTGAACCAGTTTGAATTTTCTAGCTCCAATGCAAGACTGTTAGTAATTTCAACTGGTTTTTCATCTACATTCACTTGTAAGCTTTTGAAAAAACCTTCTCCGCTTACTCGCACTAAAAATTCTACTCGTTCCGTTTCTGCACCAAATCTAAGCTCTAGTGATTCATTCACATTAACCTGATGTACTTCGGTTTGAGTGTTACGCTGAAATCCTAAAATAAATAGCGTTATTTGAACATCCCCGTAGAGGTCACTTGACGGAGTAATTGTATAAAGGTGCTTTTCCTTAGTATTAATAGCGTAGGGCTGCTTCTTTTTTAGATCATCACAGCCTAAATGAATAAATTCTTGACCTACTAAGGCAGATTCAAAGAATTGATTCCATGGATGATAAACAATCTTTCCATCCGTTTGTTCCCAACCATTTAGAGATTGTTTCGTCAATGATAATTTAACGTCTGGATTCACCGATACTTTATGTTGAGTTAACGAGGCATTCTCGTTCCACCAATAGCCGATATTATTAAGAACAATATTGTTAATAGTGAATTGTCCTTTTCCAGCAACTCTAATCGCTAACCTTACGTATTTAGCTCCTTCTGGTACTGTAATAAGTCGCTTATTGTTTACCTGCACTTCCTCAGCGGAAATCTTTTTAAGATCTTCATAAAAGATTACCACTAGCCTTAAATCGATAGCTGCTTCTTTTTCACCGTTAAAATCAATTCGGAGCTTGTCCGAGTTAATAATAATTGGGTTAGCAGGAGCAACAGCGAAATTTGAATTACTTGCTCTGTGAGCGATATGCGCAAATTGTTTCTGATCGAAATTGGCATGAAATGCACGTGTAAATGGATCATAATATAACTTTGTTGATTTAGGCATAAACCATTGATTCTGCTCTAAAGCTACGAAGTTTCCTTCAATTGATAAAGATTTTTGAGCCCAATACGCTTGTTCACCTATTAGCAATTTATCAATTCTGAACGATCCCTTTCCCTTGACGCGAAGGGCTAAGCGAATTTTTTCAGTATCTGAAGAGAATGAAATAGTCTGTTCACTATTCAGCTCAACTCTGTGCATGCCGTTTTTCGAGCCGCTAACATACTCAATAATGAATAGCTCTACTGAAAGGTCTTTAGCTTCACCTCTAAAGTTCACAATTTCCTTGTAAGAATCACTAATGGTAATTAACTCTTCTTGAGGCTCTTTTTGAAAGTCTAAATTTTGCTCACGATAGGTCAAATAAGTATATTCAGTAGAACTTAAATCTGTAGTAAAAGCTCTTGACTGAGTATCAAAAGAAATAGCTGCGTCACTTTTCTTAAACCAACCGCTGTTGAATTCAACTTCTGCAAATTCTAAATTTTGAACACGCGGAGCGGTTACCCATTTTCTCTTTTGATTAATCAATTTCATCCGTTCTTGAACATCGATTATCATTTAGCATTCCCCTTTGATACGTTTTTATTGCTCAGTTTTCTTCGTAGTCTCCAATACTTTAACGTTACTTTCCCTAAAAAAGATCGAGTAATCGCAGCATAACGTTTCTCTAACATTACGTAACGCTTTTGCAAGTCATTATATTCTTTGAGCTCTTTTTCTCTCATATTTAGTTGTGAAATCAGCTCTTTTTTGACTAAAGCCAATTCTTTTTCTAATACATCTGCAGATACATGATTTTTTAACTCTACGGCCATGCCTTCAAATAACTCCTTTCTACTTTATATTGCTTGATAGACTTTCAGAAATTGAAGCTGTTCATTTTCCCAATTATATTTAAATTTAGCTGTTTTACAGTTGTTACTCATGGTTGCACGCAGAACAGGATCTCTTAACAACTGATTGACAGCACTAGCAATCTCTTCGTAATCATGCGAGTCCACGCAAAGTCCTATATGCTCGCCTTCTACTACTTTTTTAATCTCTGGAAAATCGCATGCTACCACCGGCACATCGCTCATGATATATTCAAATAATTTATTTGAAGAAGCGGAGTAATGATTGAAACAAACATTATTTAATACTTGGAAACCTAAATACGCATTTTTTGTATACTTCGGTAAGTCTTGCAGCGGCACTTTCGGAATGAATTTTACTTTATCTTCCAAATCCATTTCCGCTACCATACGCTCTAGCTCTGGCTTGATACGTCCATCTCCAATAAAGACTAACGTTCCTTCTTTAAATAACGGCGCTGCTTGAACGAGCTTTTCAAGGCCTCTTCCCGTTTGAATACCGCCTTGATACAACAGAATCTTTTCATTTTCAGGAAGCCCTAAACGTTCATGTAAATCAATTGTTTCTTGATGACGCTTTTTGGGTTGAAATGGATAGTTATAGACGACGTTCGGATAGAAACCATATAAATCTTCATTGTATTTAGCACGTGTATGATTTTCTACAATCATGGAGTCAATCTTATTAATAAAGAAAGCTTCCATTTTTGCGTATACGCCGCTGTCATAACCCGTTCGGCTCGTTTGTACCTCATGAGAATCATACACAAGGCACTTACGCTTAAAGCGAAGCTTTGAACAGATAAATCCTTGAGGAAGCGTATTTAAATCATTCGAATGATAAATATCGTACTTCTTCTTCCTGCCTTTTAAAATCATCCTTAAGATAATGCTTCCTCTTACCCAGACCACTTGCAGCTTCGTTTTTAATAACAGAGCAGCTACAATTGTAACAGGAAGGACTACGTAAGGAGCTACGTATGCTGCTCCTAACCACAGCAAAAAAGCGATCAGAGCGAGCACTTTATATTTTAGAAGTGCACGATACGCTTTTTTCATAAAGAGTAGGGAAGAAGGATAGCGCTTCACGCGATGAACATGAAAATGTTCATTTACTTCTTCATACTGTTTTAAATCTGAATTTTTCGGATCATGAATACAGATTAAATCAACGGAGTAGCCATTTTTGGATAGCGCAGTGCACTCACGCAGTACGCGCGCATCATTTGTAAAGTGATTCCATACAAACATACAGACATTTTTTCTCATAATACTTCAACCTTATCAACTGATTCTGACTGTTCTACTTGCAGAGGTTCAGAACCTTTATTCTCAATCAACTGTAATAACACTTGTATATTTTTCTCCCAATAGAAATGCTTTTTTACATAATTCAAGCTGTTGCGAGACATCTTACTGCGCTTAGAAGGATGCTGATACAAATGTAAAATATGTCTTAGCATTTCATCTGCTGTATTTGTATCCGACACAATTCCAGCTTCATGTGACAAGATCATCTCTTTTGCATAACCAGAAACAGATGCAACAATTGGAATTCCACATGTCATATAATCAATAATCTTACCAGGCAGCACTGTTTCAAATACTTGCTTTCCGTTTAATGTAACAAGACCAATATGGTGCTCTGAAATAATATGTAAACATTTTTGACGAGTTGTAGGCTTAATAAATCGAACATTCGTTAATTTATGCTCTTTCGCAAACTGAACAAATTCTTTCTTTTTAAACCCATATCCCATAACCGTCAATTCAATATTATACTCATGCAATTCTTTTGCAAGATCCATTAGAACTGTTACATCTTGCGCTAACCCAATATTACCTGCATACATCACTTTAAACGTATCGCTTCCAGATTCAACCATAGAAATTTCAGTTCCGTTGGCAGCATTGGGCATAAAATGAATTTTGCTTGATGGAATTGAATATTTCTCTGTCATAAAGTGGATAAATCCTTGGCTGTTTACAATAATATGATTGGCTTTTACATACAGTACTTTCTCAAGCCAGCTGAAAACAGAAATGACAATGGGATAGTTGAACACACCTACGCCTTTTAATGACTCCGGCCACAGATCCCGAATGTCCAATATAAGAGGTCTCCGATAGCGATACTTTGCAAGCAATCCAACTACTGCAATAAAGATAGGCGGAGACGTAACGAAAATCACATCATACTTTTTTCGGTCAGTTAAAATGAAGAACATCATTTTAAAAGCAATCTCTAAATAATACATCAAACGATTAATAATACTTCTGGAATACTTGCGATTTTTCACACCGATGCGCGTTACATCATTTTCTTCATCAATTGAATGATCATCCCAAAACTGTTCATCATCATATATCTTTTTATTTGGATATGTAGGCTCAGTGGTCAGTACATTTACGTCATAATTTTCATCTTTTAAGAGTTTATATATATTTTTTATACGATTTCCTGCACTACCGATTTCAGGATAAAAATGTTGAGAAATCACAAGTACCCTTTTTGTCAAAACAACTTCACTCCAATACAATTTCACTAGTTCACCAAGCGAACTAGTGAAATATCAATTAAGCTTTTACGTTTTCTCTTTGTAATAGCTCATTCATAAATGTAAGTAAACCTTCACGTAAGTCTTCGTGCTGCAGAGCAAATTCTAACGACGTTTGAATAAACCCTAGCTTTTCACCCACATCGTAGCGTTTTCCTTCAAAATCGTAGGCAAACACACGCTGAATTTCGTTAAGCTTTTGAATTGCATCCGTTAATTGAATCTCTCCACCTGCTCCTACTTCCTGCTGTTCTAAAAATTTAAAGATTTCAGGCGTAAAAATATAGCGGCCCATAATCGCTAGATTAGAAGGAGCTGTTCCTAATGCTGGCTTTTCGACAAAGGTATCAACCTGATAGCGGCGTCCTTTATTAGAAATAGGATCTACAATTCCATAACGATTCGTTTCGTTTTCTGGAACCGTCTGCACACCTATGACTGATGATAACGTTTCGTCATACTGATTCATCAGCTGACGCAGGCAAGGCGTGTCTGCTTGAACAATGTCGTCTCCTAGCAGTACAGCAAACGGCTCATCTCCAATAAATTTACGTGCGCACCAAACCGCATGCCCTAATCCTTTTGGTTCTTTTTGACGGATGTAATGAATTTCTACATTCGCGGATTGACGCACTTTTTCCAAAAGCTCGAACTTTTCCTTTTCTACTAGGTTTTGTTCTAATTCCGGTGCGTTGTCAAAATGATCTTCAATGGCACGTTTTCCTTTACCCGTTACGATAATAATGTCTTCAATACCAGACTCAATTGCTTCTTCGATAATGTATTGAATGGTCGGTTTGTCTACAATCGGCAGCATTTCTTTTGGCATTGCTTTTGTTGCCGGTAAGAAACGTGTACCTAGTCCAGCAGCTGGAATAATTGCTTTTTTTACTTTTGACATCGCCTAAATCCCCTATCTAAAAATTAGTTATTTTCAGCAGTAAAGTATTCACTAATTGCATCAGCAATACGTTTTGAAGCAAAGCCGTCACCGTACGGGTTAGATGCTTTAGACATACGGGCATATTCTTCTTCATTTGTTAAAAGCTCTTTAGCAAGTGAATAAATGGTTTCTTCTTCTACACCTGCAAGCTTTAACGTTCCAGCTTCAATGCCTTCAGGACGTTCTGTTGTATCACGCAGCACTAATACAGGTACACCTAATGAAGGAGCCTCTTCTTGCACGCCGCCTGAATCCGTTAAAATGATATGAGCACGCGAAGCGAAATTATGGAAGTCCACTACTTCTAGAGGTTCAATTAATTGAATGCGAGGATCATTTCCTAACACTTCATCTGCTAATTCACGAACAACAGGATTTAAATGTACAGGGTAGACTACTTGTACGTCATCATGTTCCTCTACAATTCGTTTGATTGCACGGAACATATTGCGCATTGGTTCACCAAGATTTTCACGGCGGTGAGCTGTTAACAGAATTAGACGGTCATCGCCTACACGATCTAATACCGGATGAGAATACTCTTCTAATACAGTTGTTTTAAGTGCATCAATTGCCGTGTTTCCTGTAATAAATAACGTTTCTTCTTTTTTATTTTCTTGTAACAAGTTATGTGCAGATTTTGTAGTAGGAGCAAAATGAAGGTCCGCTAATACACCTGTTAATTGGCGGTTCATTTCTTCCGGATACGGAGAATATTTATTCCATGTACGAAGTCCCGCTTCTACATGACCTACCTTGATTTGGTTATAAAAAGCCGCAAGACCTGCGATGAAGGTTGTTGTTGTATCGCCGTGAACAAGTACGATATCAGGCTGAACTTCTTTCATGACTTGATCTAGTCCTTGAAGTCCGCGTGTTGTTACATCCATAAGCGTTTGACGGTCTTTCATAATGTTTAAGTCGTGATCTGGTGTGATATCAAACACACGCAGCACTTGGTCTAGCATTTCACGGTGCTGAGCTGTTACGGTCACGATAGATTCAAATTCTTCTGAACGTTTGTTTAATTCTAATACAAGAGGAGCCATTTTAATAGCCTCTGGACGTGTTCCAAAAATCGTCATTACTTTAATACGGTTTTTCATAGAGTCACCTGATTTCATGTAAGTATGTATAAGAAATACTAGCTTCTAGTTTACTAGAAGCTTAGTTATTTCGTTTATAAAATTCCTGCTCTTTTTTATCTATTGCTTCCATCAAATACCTTTTTAAGACAAGAAGCTGATCATAAGAAGCGTCTTGACTAATGTACCGGACAGTTTTTTTTACTGTTTTAGGTAATGTATCAAAAGTTTTCATTTCTCTCACCTATCTGACTTCTAAAAAATCCCTAAAATTTTTTTCCTCTTTACTCTTTCTGGAGGTTCTTTAAAACACATTTGCCCTTTTATTACGTACTCAGCATTTTCTAAAAAAGCGTAAATCATTTCTCTTCCATTTTCTTTTTCAATGCTCTCCAAAGCTTCCTGCATATGAAAAGAACGTCCATCAAGATTATGCGCATCCGACGAAACAAAATGAACAAGGTTAGCGTCTATTAACTGATGAGAAAATTTCTTTATTTTTTTTCCGAATCGTCCCGTTACACTAGAAGCCGTTACTTGAGCCAATGCACCTTTACTGATTAAATTATAAAGAAGCTCTGGCTCTTCTATCAATCGACTGTTTCGTTCAGGATGAACAATGATGGGAACAATCCCTTTAGACTGAATATCAAATAAAAGTCGCTCGGTGTAATAAGGGACTTGGCTAGAAGGAAATTCTATAAATATATATTTGCCAGTATCATTTAAAGTTAATATTTTAGAATTCTGATAATCTTCCAAAATTTCGCCATAAATTCTATTTTCCTGACCTGGTAATACGGTTAAAGGGACATCTTCTCTAACGAGTAATTCATTTAGGGCGTTCACTTTTTTAACAATAAGGTCTTTCTCATTTACATATCGGCCGTTTTGATGATGGGGTGTGGCCACAATTTGGGTGATTCCTTCTGAAACAGCTTTTCTAGCCATAGCTACGCTCATTTCATCACTTCGAGAACCATCATCAATATTAGCTAAAATATGACAATGTAAGTCAATCATTAACTTTCACCCTATCCTTCTTAAGACCTAATAAAAGCAATACTTATGTTAGCATATTATGACATGTATTTCTATGTCTTTTTTTGTCGAATTTTCCTCTTCAGAGTCTATTGTCATTTTTTTAGAATATTATAAACAAATCTATCTATTTCAATCTACCCACTGTTTGAGGCTTAAAAAGCGCTTTTTAAGCCTAGTTAAACTACATTTTAAAGACAAATTTAAGATTAACTCTTTTATTCAACGTTTTAATTTACCATAAAATACTTATGTCTTTTTGCATATTTTCACCTGAGAAACTATATCTTTTCTCCTTGTTATCAATATATCTTATAGTACTTATTTACATATCTTATTCAACTGTTCAATGAATGCTTTATAATATTTTTCCTCGTAATGAAATGGAGAAAGCCCCCACTTGTTAGATTCATCAGCATGATACTGATCATTTAAATCGATTACGTGTATGCCTGGAAAATTCTCTTGGAAGAATTCATAGTAACCATCTATTTTGTCGTTGTTCCGCTTGATCCAGTAATGCTCTTTAAACGTTTGCTCTTCTCCATTTTTGTCAATGTAAGAATATCGCCAGAGAGCTTTGTGCAGTATGATTTGTTTAGGATTAAATCTGCCTTTTAAATCTTCAATCAGCTGCAAAGCACTTTTTTTCCACAGTTCGTTAATTTCTTCTTTGTTTAACGCACTTGCCTCATATTGAATTTGTTCATTCACATTTGAATGAACAAATTCATTTGAACGTGTAATATAGCTGCCGTTTCTTTCAAGCACTTCCATTCTTTCATCAATAAAATCAATAAGAAGATAGTTTGCTTCAGTTTCTTTTATGTAACGTGGAAAATATTTCGTAAGATCGTAGTACACCATCTCTTTTTGAAAATCTGAAGCTAATTGAATGTCTTCTCTTTTAATATCAATTTTCGGTGAATAGAGACTAATGAGAGAAGAACGGGCAAAATACGTCTCCAGCGTATACTGGCTTTCTTCTGTGAACTCTAAAGCATCTCTTGTCACACAGCTTCCTAAAATATCAAGTTTCTTCATTATTTACTCCCTCTCTATCAACCCAGAATTTCAGTTAATTCTTGATCAATAATTTTATGAATACTGCACTGCTCTCTCATACGCTGAGCTGCATTTTCTGACTTTCTCGTAAACTCTTTTGGGTGATGATAAAGATAATCAATGCTCTCAGCAAGTCCTTCAGCGTCTTCTCGTGCTGCTAAGAATCCACAATCGTCGTTCACAAACTCAGGGATTGCAGTTACACCGTTCGTTATAGGAATTAATCCACTTGACATCGATTCACACATAGAAACACCTTGCGCATCCAAACGAGTTGGACATAGAAATAAACCATGTTCTTTATGAATATTTGCTATTTCTCCTTGAGGAAGAAAATGGTTATGAATATGAACATTGCTAAAAGAACGAATAGGTTCCAAAATTTCGTCAAACAATGCTCCTTGACCGTAAATATTAAACTCTAACTCATTAAAATAAGGTTTTGTAGATAAGCTTAAAATAGCCTTCACTGAAAGGTCGTTTGCATACTTATGAGATGCAAATGGTCGAATACTCAATATTTTTTTACGCTGCTCAGGATCTTTTTTCACATAGTTAAACAGCTGATCATCTACTACGTTATGAATAATAGAGTAGTTTTTAACAAATGAATTTGTATCACTTTCTGCAACCGCTTCTTTAAACCACCTTGAAACAAAGATGAATTTAATATTTAACGCTGTGCTCTCATAGATAGATTTCATAAAATCTGTTCGTTTTTTATTCTCTTTAATAGAAGCAAGTGCTTTTTCCAGACTGCTTGAATCAGTGGTAAAGTTAAACCATCTTCTATACCACTTCTCAGTTTCTACCCCATGAATCCAGACAAGAATCGGCGTCTGTTTTACGCTGCTGGCTTCAATTGCTTCCATCATATGCTGATCAACAAAATGAATTAAAATCTTCTTGTATCTTTTTCCATTTAGTACATTAGTCAATTCTTTCTGACCACCTGTTAAGACAGAGATATTCTCAAAATGATAATATCCCAATGCTTTTTCTTTTACGTTTAATCTGAATACATCCACGTTCAAATTGTGCTGTTCATATAATTCCGCTCTTCTATGAACAAACATATTTCGATAGAGGTTATTTTTTTCAGGATAAACGTTTGTTAAAACAAGATATTCTGCTTCTTGATTGTTACGATAAATAGCTTGCTCCACTTCCACTAGCTCTTCTGAGAAAGCAGACAGGCTGATTTCTCTAATTTTTGCTTGTCCGCTCCCGCTTACGCGTAATTTTACTTTTGCTTTTTCCGCACCTTCAGGGAACCTAATCGTTTTACTAATATCCAATCCAATTTGCTCAGTTAGTACACTTTTTCCATTGACTAGGCCTGATACAATAAGCTGAACATCCAAACTATCTGACGTATCTCCTTGAATAGTAGCGATATACGTATTGTCAGCACGAACGTCCACTTCTACATCTTCACCGTAAGAAATAAATGTATGACTAGCCTCTTCCTTTACTTTTTGCACATCAATAATCAACTCTTGCGCTATACGTTTTGAATCAAACGTATAGCTAGTTTGTTTACCGTACACCCAGTGATCTTCAAATTTCAGAACCTCGGTAGGTGTTAAAGAAAATGTCTTCATTGTATAACTCCCGTCTTAAATATTCACCAAGTCATTTAATTGCTTTTTAGCCTGTTTAGGAATTTTTTTGAGATTTCGAACAAAGTTATAACTATCTATAGAAAAAAGTCGGTATCCTTTTACAAATAGAAAATCAACTGAACCTTTCAAACGGAAAATCTCTACTAATTCATTCATACTTACTTCACGTAAAACCTCTGATTTTAGCATACAAGCGTCAATGTTTAACTCATTTGTATAGACATGTCTCTTATCAGCGCATGATAATGCAAACTGCTGATTTTCATACGTATAATAGCTGCCTTTTCCAATTGCTTCACTCGTTGTATATTTTGTAGCTAATGCTAAATCCATTAAATAATGCTTTCCGTAAAAGTTAGATGAATCAAAGTAAGCAACATGGCCTGACTGCTCTTGAAGCGATAACTGCTTAAATTCATCTTCTGTTACACATACAGCATTTATTTTCTCCAGATCCGCTTTCAGCTGTTCGTAAGTGAAAGGCTTTGTTTGAATAAACGTTAGCTTTTTGTGATCATATGACTGCTCGTTAAACATATCCAATACACGTTTCATCTCACTGCTATTTTCTATCAAACTATATACATGAATCTTGACAGACGTCGCTTCTAAGTCAAAACCAGCTTGGTTGAACACATACTCTAAGCGATTCTCATAAGTATGGTGCTGCAGTACGTTTCGTAAACCTTGATGCGCTCGGCGTCTGTAATAAGCCTCATCATGTAACAGCTTGTCAAATTCTTTTTTAAACTCCTGCTCCGTCGTTCCCATAAACACGATATCATTAAAAATATTTTCAATTCCCGTTGAATAGGTACTTACAACTGGCGTATTTGAGGCTAAGCATTCAAATACACGTCGTGAAAACATTGTTGGTGAATCTACAACACTATTTACATTCAAAGCAACTTTATAGCCTTTATACGCTTTGTCAATTTCAGATGGCTTTAAGCTGTTTGTTGTATACTGTCGCAAGTGCTCTGGAAAATAAAATTCAATTAAATTCTTCCCGTAATTTCGATCATAAATTGTTAAGTTATAATGTGCAGCCGATTCTAACAGCATATTCATATCTCTTTGACGCTCGAGATATTTAACAGCATAATAAGACCCCGCAAAGCTAATTCCATTCTCGCGTTTATATAGCTCCACTGGATTATGGATAGAAGGCTGAGCCGCAAACGGAAGAGCAGCTACATTCTTATGGTTAGCTCTTTTTTGATAATTCTCCACTGAATTTTGATCCGTTGTAAAAATATAATCAAAATGCTTTGCGATATCTACAAATGCATTAAAATGAACAGGGTCTTCTTTATTCCAGAAAATTGTTGGAATTTCGTTTTCTTTGCACCAGTTAATGAGTTCAAAAAGATCTAAATTACTTTTACCGTTCCCTTTGGCTACTTTCCTCGTCCATCTTCCTCCGTTACCGTGCCATGCAGATTCTACAAAAAGAGCGTGAGGTCGGGTAATCGTAAACTGTGCTTTCCAATCATCTGGCCCAAATGTAATCAAGTCGCATTCCGGCTTCAAGCACTGCATCGTGAAATCATCACAAATCACGGCTAATTTCACATCTTTTAATTTCTTAGGGACATCAAACCCTAGCTGGCGTAGATGTGTATGAGACAAGAAGTTATTTTCTCGTTTTCTCTTAATCTCAATTTCTTCAATCTCTGTAAACCCTTTGCCAAAAAATTTAACCGCAAGACGACAAGACACAACCGAAGAATCAAGTTGAATCGACTTTGTTTCATTTAAATTTACTACTTCAACTTGCTCTTTCGTTCCCTTTTCCGAATAGAAAATAAGGAAAAAGTGAACGCCTGCTGTATCTTGTTTATTTCCTTTTACCGTCGCTTCATATCGGTATTCAGAATCAACTTCCAATGGAAACTTCATTGATTTTTGGCCGAAGTTAATATTTTGTTCTCTGTAAGAAATATACTGATACTCATTTTCTTCAAAATCGAAATCCGCATGAATACAGTTAGCAGAAACCGTAACCTTTGCTGTATTTTTTGCTTCAGGAACAAACCACTTCTCATTGAACATTTCATTAGAAGTAATAACATGCTGCCATTTGTATTCTTCTAAATTAATCGGTTGCTTTTTCGGCTGCACAGAAGGTGAAACCGTCTCTAAAATTGTATTTAATTCAACAAATTGAACTTGTTGAATCACAGAACTTCCTTTTCCGATAAAACGAATGGCTATCCGAAATGAATCAGCGTCTTTTTCTGTTTCAATCGTTTGACTGCGATTCAAATGAACCGACTGGATATTCACTTTCTTTTGATTTTTATACGAAATCACAAATAAATCTATTTTTACATGCTCATCTGTGAGACCGTTAAAATTAACAAGGTATTTTTGATCAGGCTCTAATTGACAGTCATACATTGGACCTGTACTAAAGTTAGTATTCTCTTCTAAATACGCAATATAAAACGAATCTCTCTTACTCATCGTATGATCTACATACAGTGAGTTCGCTTCATTCGCTACTGTTACATTTTCCGTATGTATGCTCCAATTTTCTTTATTCAAACTAAGGATATCTTTTGGATAGCTGTGTTTGGCTTTTAATAAGAAGTCCAAACTTTTCATTTCTACTCTATACTGGTTATATAAAGGCAAAAAACGATTACTCATGTGTTCCTCCACTCATACTCATTAAATAGACTTTGCTATTCATTCGTTTTTACTTATTTCTCATTTTCCAATATGAAACCGTAATTTTTCCTAACTTCGAGTTTTCTAAACTATATACGCGCTGCTCTAATTTTTCTTTTTCATCTTGAAGCTCAGCTACTTGATTATTTATTTGTTCTTTTTCTTTCTTCATTTCGCTGATTTGTGCGTTAGCATTCGTCAACTGCTTTCTTAACGACTCTAACTCACTTTCCATATTCTTATTAGCAGCTTCTAACGTAAGAACTTCTGTCTTCAAACGCTCTTTTTCTTTTTTCATCACTTTCATTTCTTCATTTTGCTGTTGAATCTCTTTTGCTAGTGCTTCATTTTGCTTCAAAGCTTCTTGCTCCGCTTGTTTTAACGACGTCACTTCTTTAGTGAGTGCTGTTCGTTCATTTACTGCCTTTTCATTTTCAGCTGTTAGTGCTGTCACTTCTTTCATCACGTTCTGTTTCTCTTCATTAACTGAAGCAAGCTTATGATTTAGTTGCTGCGTTTCTTCACTAACTGCTGCTAACTTATGGTTCATTTGCTGATTTTCTTTTTGTAATTGCACCGCTCGCTGCTGTTCTTTTTTCTCATTTTCTTTTAACACCGTGATCAGTTTATCCGTTTCTTTTTTCATCGCATGCAAATGCTTTAAATCAGCTGTTGCTTTTTCATATTTCTGTTTGTACAGAGAATCATGATTTAAGTGCATCAATAATCCTTTGTTTTTTTCAGAGAATAAGTCTTCTTGGTTTTTCATATCGTTCAAAATAAATTCAAGGATTTCTGTGAATTCCTGCTCTAATGCTTCTTTTTCGTTAATTAATTTTTGAATAATAAGATCTTTTTCTTCATCCCTATGTAAATAAGCTGCTGAATGGTCAGCTTCTTTTGCTTTATTCATTGTCTTGGTGGACATGTTGAATAACTCCTCCTCTATTAGCCAGTAATCATCATAGAAAATAATAGTTTTTCTTCTAATTATCTACAAATATACTACGTAAATTCTATCATGAAACGTGAATGCTATAAATATATTTTACTAATAAACCTTTTGTTTGTGGTTCAAAACACCTACACTTTATAAAAATAAACGCAAAAAAAGCGCCTCTCTAGTTCGAACTAGAGAGGCGCTGGTTACTAACTAGTTTTGACCATAGTAGTAATAATAATTACCTTCTTCGACTTTGCGGTTATTTAACACAACTCCAAGTAGTTTGCCTTGCGCATTGCTTAACAACTCTTTCGATTTTAACGCAGCGTCTTTCTCTGTTTTACCGCTGCTGACTACTAAAATCGTGCCATCTACTTGATTGGCTAAGATCTGCGCATCGGCCACAGCCAAAATCGGCGGCGTATCAAAAATAATCATATCAAACTGTTTCTTCATTTCTTTTAACAACTCGGTCATCTGAGCAGATGCTAACAGTTCAGATGGATTTGGCGGAATCGGACCGCTTGTTAGAACAGAAAGATGAGGAATTTCTGATTCTTGAACCGCTTGCGCTAACGTAGATTGACGAGTTAATACATTCGTAAGACCAATGTGGTTTTCTAAACGGAATGTGTAGTGACCCGTTGGTTTACGTAAATCAGCATCAATAAGTAATACGTTTAAACCTTGCTGCGCGTAAACCGTTGCTAGATTAGAAGAGGTCGTAGACTTCCCTTCTTCCGCTCCGCTTGACGTTAAGACAATCGTCTTAATATCTTGATCAACGTTTGAGAACTGAATATTGGTACGAATCGTACGGTACTGTTCTGCTACCGGATCTTTTGGACTGTTATGAGCGAGCAAACGTCTTTTTAACGTCAGCATTTTATCATTTTTTTGAGCTTTGTTTTTACGAGCCATACGTTTCACCTCTTTGCGTTACGCGAGCAGCTACATCTGGGCGCGATACGTTTGTTGGCTTAGGCACATCTTTAATATTCGTCACGACTCCAATTACAGGAAGGTCTAGAATATTTTCAATATCTTGCTCCGTTTTTAACGTGTTGTCTAAGTACTCAAGTAAGAATGATAGCCCAATACCTACCATTAAGCCAACTACTACTGCGATCGCAATATTTAAAAGCGGCTGAGGTTTAACAGGACTTGCACTTTCACCAACCGTTGCTTTTGACAGCACTTTAACATTGTCTACATTCATAAGCTTAGGCACTTGTTTTTGGAAAACAGAAGCCGTTGTATTCGCAATTTGAGCTGCACGTTTTGCACTTGTATCTTGTACGACAATCTGTGCTACCTGCGAGTCCTGCGCGCTTGTTACTTGAATTTGACCGCTTAGGGATTGAGCAGACTTATCCATTTTTAACTCTTTGACCACTTTATCTAAGATAGCCGGACTTGTAATAATGTCATTGTACGTGTTAATAAGCTGTACGTTTGTTTGAACGGTTTGCGTATTGTACAATTGCTGATCATTTTTCGCTTGATTGACTAAAATTTGTGTCTTTGATTCATACACAGGCGTTAGCACAAAAAAGCTGATTACTCCACTTACGGTTGCAGCGATAATTGTAATCAGTACAATAAGCCAAAGACGCTTACGAAGCACTGCAAACAACTCTCGCAAACTAATTGTCTCTTCCATAGTTGACCTCCGAACTTAGTAACTTCTAAAAATTCAATATACTGTTCATTATAGTTGACAAAAGATTCTTTTACTATATTCTTTTGTAAATTAAATGAAATATTGACAGTTCTTATTTTTTCTTTCTATCTTTATATCGACACAACATGTAAAATATTTATACGTTCTATGATAAATGGCCTATTATGTTTTTTACAGGGTTCGTTAGATTTTCGCCATATCTCCAGCAACATTTGCAGCTTCGTACATACGCTGACTCTTCTCATTTGGATGAGAAGCAATAACTTCGAGCTGGCCTGTTAAAGTAAATGCTTCAATCGAACTTGGCAAAATAAAATGATCTCCTTTTTGCAGCGGAAACTCTCCTTCTTCTGTCCAAAGCATTCCGTTTCCTTCAATCACACTTCCTAATGTAAAATGGTGAGTTTGAACTAACTCAAGCGAAGACTGTATATCCCATTTATAGACAGAAAAATAATCTTCTTCTAAAAAAGTAGTGATGGTGCCGCCTTTTTCTTGAATACTAATAGGCTCTATATGTGATTCAGTATGAGGAATGGTTGTCACATCAATTGCTTTTTCTAAGTGAAGTTCTCGCAGCTTTCCTTCTTGTCCGAGGCGATTATAGTCATACACACGATACGTTGTATCTGAACTTTGCTGCGTTTCAAGAACTAGAGTTCCTTCACAAAGAGCATGCAGCGTACCGCTTGGAACATAGAAAAAATCACCGGGCTTGATTTTTACACGCTGCAATAAATCATTCCAGTGACCTTCGTTTACTAACTGCATAAATTCTTCTTTACTTTGTGCACGGTGACCAAAAATCATCGTCGCATCTTCTTTACAGTCTAGGATATACCAACATTCTGTTTTCCCGAGCTCACCATTTTCGAACTCCTGTGCATACTCATCACCTGGATGCACTTGAATGGATAAATCGTCATTAGCATCTAAAATTTTTGTTAAAAGCGGAAAGCAAGGGCTGTTAAAATGCCCAAATATCTCTGGATGCTCATCCCAAAGCTCACCTAGCGTTTTGCCGGCATAATGACCTTCTCGAACTGTATTTGGACCGTTTGGATGAGCAGAAATGGCCCAGCACTCGCCTGTTTGAGCAGAAGGTATACTATACCCGTACTGACTCTCCAACTCGGTTCCACCCCAGATACGTTCTTGAAATAGAGGCGCTAAAAAAATAGGTGCTTTTTTCATCGTTTTGAATGAACTCCTTACTTACTGTTTATTTTTTTATTAATTTCTTCGGCGATATGTACCGCTTGGTTTTTATAGCGATTGATTTGCTGCCGCCTGCATGTCTCAATGAGCGAAGGAGTCACTACTAAGCTTTCTAACTCTTTCCACTCTATTAAGTCGCATAGCTGGTGACGAACTAAATAATCAATCGTATGACGATCTTCTTTCATGCTGCTGCGATTTGTAATCAACAGCGGCACCCCAGCGCAAACCGCTTCACTGATCGTACCCCAGCCTGCTTTTGTTAAAGCAAGATCAGCCGCTGCTACATAGTGCTGCGTTTCTGTTTCATCTTGAGGAATTTTATAAATATTGGGATGAGTAACATTGACATTCGATGAAACGATAAACTTGCAGTTAGGACTTTGCCAAATAGGCAAGTCAGACAACGTTCCAATATCTACTTTCATCCCTAGACCGAAGTAGATGATGTGACTCTCACCTTCAGGATCGATCTCTCTGCGAATACGCTGTACTTCATAATCTTCTATTTCTCTTGAATAAAAACCAAAGCTCTGATTTTCTTTTATACCCCAATGTGGCTCATCACTGCATGCCAGCGAAAACTGATATGTCATCTGCTTGTATCGATCCTCTAAAAATTTCAGCGATAGGCCACCAATTAATCCTTCGTATGCTGTGAACCACGTAAAATTTGATATTCCCAGAGAAGGCAATTTTAATAGATAGGCACCTGCGATTCCTAACGGAGAAATATCCGAAACCACAAATGAAACATTGGCTACTTTCATAAAGCTCTTTTCATACATAAGCTTCGTATGAAAGCTTGATACATAAGAAGCAACTTGATGATTTAACAAATCAGCGTCTGGTTCTAGTGAATTTTCTTTTAGCACGTAGCCGACATCCGTTAAAATCTCTCGAAACCTCACGCGCTGTTCATATTTAAAAGATTGTCTAAGAAACTCAATCGCAAATGAATGACAAATAATAATTTCTATTTTTTCATTTTGCTTTAATAATTCACGAATAATGGCCGTGCTTCTAGTCGCATGGCCATATCCGTAGTCTGAAATATAATAGGCAATTGTTTTCAACCAGAAGCACCTCCTCATTAGTTACATAAAAAATAGAAGCTTTGACTTTATCTAAGCTTCTATCTTTTACAAAATCACCTGCGGTCTTGACGATTGGAATTGCTTGATTACATCGTTCCAATCATACACAAGGCGAATTACATCTTCATTTGAAATGACTTTCCCCGTTTGGACTTCAATAAATTCAAGGTCAGTTAACGCATGAATTCCGTGCTTTTTACCAGCTGGCAAGTGAATAATATCTCCTGCTTTTACGCGGCGAATGTAATCATCAAGGGCAAGCTCCCCCTCTCCACGTACAATCGTCCATACCTCGTCACGTAAATTATGATAATGATACGTCGAGTTCTTTCCTTTTGAAATATGAATACGTTTTGTTACCATTTCAGTTTCTTCATCATACTTCGCATAATCTAACACGCGTGACCAGCCCCACAGACGCTCTTCATACATTGGAGGATAGTTCCAGTTACCAATAATCTCTTTAATCTTAGGACTAGATGCTTTATCCGCAACTAAGATTCCGTCTGGACTAGCCGCAACAACTACATCTTTCACCCCTAGCACCGTAACCGGAATATCTAACTCATTTACTAAATGCGTATTAGTTGAATCATCCGTTAATACACCTTTTCCAATTTGAGATGTCGCCATTTCTTCCGTTAACGTATTCCAAGTACCAAGATCTTTCCAATAACCATCATATGGAAGAGCGACAATATGGCTGGCTTTCTCTACTACTTCATAATCAAAACTAATTTTGGGCAACGTTGTATATTCTTTGTGCAGCGTGTCAAATTGAAGCGGGAGGTTTTTCTCTTGTAAAATTTGAAGCAAATAACCTAAGCGAAACGCGAAAACGCCGCAGTTCCAAAGCGCACGCTGATTAATTAATCCAACAGCTGCTTCTTCACTCGGCTTTTCTGTAAAACAATTCACTGTAAAATAACTGTCTCCTTGTACCTTTCCTTCCGGCACGATATATCCGTACTTAGATGAAGGATACGTAGGTGTAACACCCATTAACGCTAAATCAGCTTTTGAATCACGAAGCACACTTTCTAAAACTTTTACACGTTCAAAAAAACCGTCTTCCACGTACGGATCAACTGGCAGTACGACAACAATTTCATCTTCAGATGCTTGCTCCTCGGAATGAAGGTATGAAGCTGCTAAAGCAATGGCCGGAAACGTATCACGGCGTTCAGGTTCAATAATCAACGGAATATCCGTTCCGACTTGGCTTGTAATCATATCACGCTGAAGCTTAGAAGTAGCTATAACCGTTGACTCATTTAACCCAACCGCTTCAATTTGATTCCAGACGCGCTGAACCATCGATTCTTTCTGTCCATCTCGTCCTTCTAGTACCCTTAAAAACTGCTTCGAACGCGTATCGTTTGATAATGGCCACAGACGCTTACCAGACCCACCTGATAACAACACAAGTTTCATTTATTTCCCTCCAATAAAAAAAGACCTGCTTCTTTGCAGCTCTTACACGTAATTTATTTTAAATTAACTTTATTTTAAACTTATACCATTAAATTAATGAAACTTCTAAGTTATGAATCGTCTCTCTTCCAATAGAATCATACACCATAGTTGCATCTTTTACACTTTCTAGGTCGTAGCAGTTTCTACCGTCAATAACAATTGGATTCTTCATTAATTTGCTGTAATTTGCTAAATCAAAGTGCTTTACTTGATCCCACTCTGTAAAGATAAAGCAAACATCTGCATCTTTAAGCGTTTCTTCAATTGAATAACAATATGTCACATCTTCCGGATGTACTTTCTTAAAATTATCAATGCCAATCGGATCCCAAGCCTTAACATTTGCTCCATCTTCTAACATAAGCGGAATATTTACAAGCGTAGGTGCTTCTCGTAAATCATCTGTTCCCGGCTTGAAGGTCAAACCAAGCACAGCTACATTTAATCCTTTTAAACTATCAAAATATTTTCTGGATTTTTTAATAAGCTTAAGCTTTTGATTTTCATTTACATCAATCGCAGCCTTAACCGTTTTTAACTCATAATCATGGAAATTCGCCAGCCAGTGTAATGCTTTGGTATCTTTCGGGAAACAAGATCCCCCGTAACCAATTCCTGCATTTAAAAACTTATTTCCAATACGACCGTCATAACCCATACCAAGCGCCACATCTTCAATATCTGCGCCAATGATCTCACATAGATTTGCAATCTCATTAATAAATGATATCTTTAACGCTAAGAAATCATTAGATGCATATTTAATCATTTCAGCACTTTTTCTATTCGTTACGACAATAGGGGCATCAAAGTTTTTATATACTTCTTTTAATGTCTCACCAGCAGCTTCTTCTTCTACTCCAATTACAATTCGAGAAGTATACAACGTATCTCTTACAGCGGTTCCTTGTGATAAAAACTCTGGATTCGAAGCAACATATACATTCACGTCATGTTTCAACTGAGATTTAATCAGACTCTCAATTTTATCATTCGTACCAATTGGCACTGTGGATTTCACTACTACTACGCAGTCTTTTTCAATGCTAGAAGCAATTTGCTCCGCTACGCCGTACACGTAACTCAAATTTGCTGAGCCATCGGATTTTTCTGGAGTACCAACACCTATAAAAATAACGTCTGCATCTTTATAAGCCGACTGATAGTCTGTTGTAAAATGCAAACGTTCCATATTATTATTCATTAGTTCTTCAAGACCTGGTTCATAAATAGGGGAAATTCCTGTTTTCATTAACGCCACTTTTTTATCGTCTATGTCTACACAAGTAACAGCATGGCCATTTTCTGCTAAACAAACACCCGTTACTAGACCAACATAGCCTGTACCAGCCACTGCAATTTTCATTTTTCAAGCACCCTTTCACATATCACTTAAGATTGTAAAACATTATGTAATGTTTCACGATATTTATTAATCGAAATTTCACGCTTCAGATGCTGATCTAAATAGTCCCGTCCATTAAAACCTAAATTTAATAATTTTTCTTTTTCTAATTTATAGAGATACTCTATTTGCTCAGTAATTCCTTGATAATCTTGCGGTTCCACTACAACACCACATTTGCCTTTTGCAATTAACATTTGAGCCTCACTACCTTGCTCTAATACACCTAAAATTGGTTTTCCAGCCGCCATAACACCATAAATCTTACTAGGCACAGATACACCTTTGATTCCTTTTTGATTCACAACTAAATGAACATCAGCAGCATTTAACGAATACTTAATAAATTCCTTTGGTTGATACGGTAAGAAATGCACGTTGCTAATTTCTTTTTCGTCTACAAATGATTGCATTTTTTGCTTAACGGCACCTTCTCCGATAAAAACAAATGCAAGGTCTTCATACCTCTTAAAGTGCTCAGTCACCCTTATGATATTTTCCAAATCATAATAAAGACCAATATTTCCAGAATACATAATAATGAATTTATTTTGTAAATCATTCTCTTCAAGAAATTGTTGGATGTGAACATCTTTTTTATCAAAAGGAATAATCTCATCTTCATTGGTCCAGTTGTTAATGACTACATGATTAGGAACCTTCTTATTATCAAAACGTTTTTTTAATGTTTCACTCATATCATTTCCAACTACAATAACACAGTCCGAATAACTACAGCTCAACATATCAACTTTTTTAGCTAATTTAAAAATAGATTGTTTATTAGTATAGCTCACAGCTGCCGCTTGCTCTGGATTAAAATCTTGAATGTTGTAAATATGCTTTGAACGCTTCAGGAATTTCCCTATAGTACCAATTAAGCCGCCTAATACAGGAGGCTGAGAAATAGTATAAATAGCATCCACACCTTTTTCTTTCCACAGAGCAAGGTTTGCTAACATAAAATAAGAGAATATATATTTCATTCGGCTTACTTTGGAAGTCTTATCAACTTTCGGCAAGCGAATACGAATGACTTTTATATTCTCTAAGTAATCTTCTTCAAATAGTTTAGTTGTTTTAGTTTGCTCCCCTGCATAACCCGGCTGAGCAGCTATAACTGTGATTTCAAAGTCCTCTTGAAGATCTAAGCATAGTTCTGTAAGTAACTGACCCGTAGATGCAAAGTCAGGATAAAAATAATTAATAACGAAGGCAATTTTTTTCTTTTTCACAGTAATTCATCTTCCTCAAAGCGTTTTTTAACATACTTTGCAGGCGAACCTGCGTGTACTTCGTTGGCCGGTATGTCTTTTATGACCGTACTTCGAGCTGCTACCACAGCCATTTCATTAATTGTGACACCTGGATAAATAAACACATCGCTAGCTACCCATGAACCATCTTTTATAACAATTGGTTTTGTAATTAAACCAAAATGAGGATCTTTAATATTATGACTTCCAGTACATAAATAACTTTCCTGAGACACAACACAGTTAGATCCAATATGAATTTCATCTAGACTGTAAAACTGAACATTATCCCCAATCCACGAATAATCACCAATGCTTACTTTCCATGGATAAGTAAATTTTGCATTAGAACGAATTCTAACACCTTTGCCTATGTTAGCACCAAACAAGCGTATTAAAAAATTCCGCCAATTATACATGTTATGTAAAGAAAACCGGAACATTGTAGCTTGAACAAACCACCATATCATTACTATAAGGCCGTTTCTACCCCGAGAGTACCAATCTTGATTATACCTCTCTAACTTTATATTATTTTTCATTTTTTCACCCAATGCTTTTAAATAATTATTACTTTAAGTCTCCATCTGTTTTTGCAATTTTACCCAATTGTTGTGACTCATAAATTTTTGAGTCTACTAAAAATCGATACCAGTATCCTTGTAAAAAATGAAATACTAAACCTTCTTTACCATCTAAAAAACCTAAGCGTATTATATACCTATAGAAGAAATACCATTTCGGGCGTTGAAATAAGGGAATCTTGTAGTAAAGGAAATTTTTGATCCACCTTTTTCTTTCAGCTTGTCCTCTAAATAAACTAGGCTTAACTTCTTGTTGTTGAGTCATTAATTTCTGTGTATTATAGTATTCTTCTACCTCTTTATTAGAATACCAATTATGCTTATTAGTCCACCAGTCCAAATCTTTAGTATTATTATCTATTAGATCACTTTTGAAAGTTATTGACTCTCCACTCAAGAGTATAATATGCTCATCCATTACTTTTTGCTCGCAAACTGCAGTTCTATTTCTAAATATACGAAGAAGACATTGAGGATAGACTCCGCCTCGTTTAATCCATTTTCCCATAAAATATACTCTACGCTTTAAAATAATACCATTTATATTTGAAGGTAATATTTTTAAGCGATTTTCTATTTCCAAAGATAATTCTGGAGTAAGTTCCTCATCCGCATCCATTCTCATAACCCACTCTGTGTTTATATTGGTATTTTCTAAGGCCCAGTTAAATTGAGAAGCATGGTTATCAAATTTCCGTTCATAGAAATCTAAATCTAATCCCTCGCATATTTCCTTAGTACGATCTGTACTGTAACTGTCAACAATAACAAACCTTTTAACTATTCCATTAAAAGAATCAATACATTTTTTTATATTTGCCTCTTCATTTTTAGTAAGAATAATAACAGTTAAATCTACCAAGAATACTCCCCCAAAACCATCTCATATATTTATTTACACATTTACAATTGACTTATAATTTTTTTCAAGCGACTTACCTACTTCAGACCACTGATAATATTCTTTAACCATTTTTTCTCCATTACTAGCTAATCTTTGAGCATATGTGGTATCATCTAATAATTTTAAGATACTTCTAGTAAGCTCTTCACTATTACAATTTACTACTTCTCCTGCATCACACTTAAGTAATTCACGATATATATTCACTTTATTCGATATGATAACAGGTAATCCCATAATCATAGCTTCTATAACTGAAATCCCGAAATTTTCAGAGTATGATGGAAGCACAAACATTTCTGCTACTGATAAAGCTTGTAATTTTTCATCACCCGAAAGCATTCCTGTAAATGTTACCTTATTATCAATATTATTTTCTTTTATCCACTCTTTAACCTGTACCCCATACCCTTCATTATCTGGCCCTACAATCATCAAGTGTACATCCTCTTTTTGTTTTGCGACTTGAGTGAAAGAATCAATTAATAAATCTAAACCTTTTTTAAAATTTAATCGACTAAAAAACAATACCACTTTTTTACCTTTAATTTCTGGATATTTATCATAAAAGTCATCTAGGGATTTGGGACTGTAATAATTCTCTAGGTTAATACCATTTGGAACAACAAAACCATTTGGATTGTTAATAAATTCTTTAGCTAATTCCCATTCTTCTTCCGTAGTATAATGTAAAGCTGCAGCCTGACTTAAATTTTTATTTTCAAATAAAAACTCTAAAATAGCCTTTCTTCTCCTATGTCTTTTATATAAAAATGGATCTAGCGTCCCATGAGGTCTTACAATGTAAGGAACGTCATACTTTCTACAATAATGAGCTGCCATAGCTCCATGGAATAAATATAATGAATGTATATGCACTATATCAAAATTTTTTATTTCTTTTTTTAAAGCATTAGCTAAAGGGAACGATGTACCAAAAAAACGCGGATTTTGAATAGGAAAGTATTTGATTTTCACACCGTCCTTTACTATAAATTGATTAATAGGTACATTCAATGTATCCCTTCCATCTTGATTCGTAGTAAAAATAGTTACGTCGTGCCCAGATTCCGCCAAACTCTTAGTCATCCCCAGGATAGCCTGAGAGGGTCCTCCATACCGAGGTGCCAAATTAGAAATTACATGTAAAATTTTCATTTTATAAAACACTCCATAAAAGTTAAATGTCTTTCTGGTTAGTAAAATATATACTTCTTTTTCTATTTATGTAATTAAAAAAGAGAAAATATATTCCCATAAAAACCAAGAACATAGATACAATATAAATTAGTAACTGAAAGTTACTATTTAAAATAATAACTTTTTGTAAATTAAGATTCACAAAATATAATGTCAAGATGGAAATTAAAGAACTAAAAAAAACTTTACATAAATTCACAATTAAGTTTCTCCATTTTAAACTCCCAATAAATTTATGTACACTGTGAAATAAGAAGATGGTAGTAACTGCTATAGCCAGACTCGTACCAAGAGCAATTCCGTTAATCCCCAAATATTTGATAAAACTTAAACTCATAGCAACATTTAATACAACTGTTAAAACCCCACTAATTAAGGGTACCTTAATATTTTCAACTGCATAAAATACCCTAACTAATATATCTCTATAGCTAAAAAATATCATACCTAAAGTATAGTAAAACAGAATCCCCGAAGTAACAAAAATATCTGATTCTGTAAAACTACCTCTCCCAAATAATACTTTTACAATTTCATTATTAAATAATAAAGTAAACATTATTAAAGGAATTAGTAATATATTAGTTGTTTTTATAGAGTTTTCTAATAAATTGACTTGATCACTGCTTTTTGCATTCATCTTAGCCATTAAAGGGAAAACAACCGTAACTATAGCGTACGAAATAATACCAAATATAAAGCCATTTAGCTTTCCTGCATAATTTAAAGCTGCTATACCACCTTCTCCAACACTTGAGGCTAATAACCTATCCACTATCGTTACAATTTGTTGAACTCCTATTCCCACGGTAACTGGAACTAATAATGTGTATAGGGACTTAAGATTAGGGTGCCTAAAATCTAATTGAAAATAATAACGATAACCATATCTTCTAGCCAATGCATATAAAATTCCTAACTGAATTATACTTCCGATAAAAACCATTAATGTTATAACGTATATTCCAAAGATAGGAGCTATGAAAAAGCTTATTATAACCAAAACATAATTAGGAAAGCTTGCTAATAAGGCTTGCTTAAAAGCCTCATGACATTGTAAAAAGCTTGTTAGAACTACAGAAACACTCGAAAAAACCAAAGAAGGTATCACAAAATATGTTAATTTAGTTGTTAAGCTTAGAGATTCTGTACTAAGTTCTCCACCTAACATACTCATGACATGCTTATTAAACACTAACAAAACTAGCATTATTAATAAACTAACTAAACTTAGAATTGTAATTAAATTGTTAGTAAATTGAGTAGCATCTTGTTTTTTTTGTTTTTTCAATTTAGAAAAAATCGGCACGTATGAGGTACCGATTGCTGATTGAAATGCTGCAAAAATAATTGTAGGAAGTGTTAAAGATAATATAATAGCATCTGCTTTATAAGTTGTTCCATAGTAGTATCCTATTAATAGTTCTCTAAAAAAACCTAAAAATTTAATCATAAAGGATAAAATTCCTACATACAAAGTTGTTTTAGCTAAAAAACTAATTGGTTTTTTACTCAAAAAATATCCCCTCAACTACCTAGTTTATTTATTTCTTCTGCTATTGAACGACTTATAACTTCGTAACCTTGGGAATTGGGATGAAAATGATCATGTAAGAAAACTTCGTCAAATTCATAATGACTTAATTGATTATATATATTAATATATGATAGGTTTTTTTCTAACGCTATCTTTTCAATGACTTTATTATATTTTTGGAATTCATTAGTACAGTAAGGGAAATAATGATCATTAATATTGACAGTTGATAATAAAATTACGTATTTTATATTCTTACTGACGCTTTCAATAAATTTCATATATAATTCTTCAAACTCTTCTATACCTACCCATTGAACATATCCTAAATTACGAATTAACAATTTCTTGAAATTATATCTTATATTTGAGTCGAATTTTTGAACTAACTTCTTTAATGACTTGCTTGTATATAAAGCTCTAGGGTCCATCATTCCTAGTCTTTTATATCTACTAGGTGCTAATCTATAAGCGATTGTATTATCTTTAGGTCTTGTTAAAGCTTCTACTTGACCATAACAAACAATTAACACTTCAGGATTATAATGTAATATATTGTCTTTTTGTTGTAAAGCATATTTAATAGTAGTCCCCGTTAAAGAAAAGTTTTTGAATTGAAAATCCTTAAACTGACTCTCTAATATTTTACAATAATTTATTTTCTTACTCCCAATTCCTTCGGAAATACTATCTCCAATAATAGCTATCTTCAATTTTATCACCTTTACATTAAAGTATTGTAAAATTCACTCCATTTTTTTGAATACCTTTTCCAAGTATATTTTTGAGAATTATTGTAAGCATTTATAGACATCCTCTTAAGTTCATCTGGGTTTTCTAAGAAATATTCTAGAGAATTTATAATTTCTTCTGAATTTTGAGGATTAACAATAAATCCATCCATATTATCGGTTACTACTCCTTGACAATATTTATTTACAATACAAGGCAAACCATAAGTCATGGCCTCTAATGTAACCATCCCAAATCCTTCCATCAAAGCTGGGAATATAAAAATATCATTTTCCTTATAAATAGCACCAATCTTAGAATTAGGAACACTTTTTAAATACTTTACGTTTTCTAACTCCTCTATTCTTTTAATTAACTTCTGATCTTCTTGTAAGCGAGGAGTTCCAATAATAGTAAACTCTATTGGAGCATTCTCCATTTTCTGTATGGCTTCTAAAAGATATGGTATTCCTTTGATTAAACTAATACTACCAATATATAGAACTTTGATCTTTCTTTTTTCTATTTCCTTATTTTCTATTTCTTCTAAAGAAACTGTGGCTCCTAACATATTAGGATTCACTCCATACGGCCACAGTGATATTTTGCCTGAATTATCTTCACCTACTATTTCTAATGCAGTTTGATAAGATAATTCAGACGCAGTATGTATATGAGTAGCCATCTTCATATTATCTATGTGTTGTTGTATCTTTCCTTCTGGGAAAAAGTTGTCAACATATTGTAATGAAAAGTTGTTATTTTTAATTTCGTCTAACAAAGTAAACCTTTGAGTATAACTAATTGGTTGTATCTGTTCATATACAATTTTTTTGTCGTTGTTGTAAGCATACTTAATTACTTGACTACAATAATCTTGTAGAACATGAACAGTTTCACTCTTCTTAATTGTTCTTATAGAGGATCGATCAAAAAAATTCACATAATTATCATGTAAGCTTTTATATTTTTGAAAAGCTAAAAAATATAAATTAAGGTGTAAATTAGTCTGTACCACCTCGTCTATCTCTTCTAATCTATATCCTTTAAATTTATTTTTGTACTTGGTGTTTTTCAAAATATTACTAATCATGTTCTGCTTGTCATACATTCCTAATAGAGCATTAGTTTGATGAGAAGATTTTTTAATCCCATTAATACTATGAAAAACATGATGTTTTAACGGATGAACTATACTAACTTTCATTTGTAACACCTACACTCTTTTCTTCTTTTATATATACTAAATAAATAGTAAAGATTGTTAATACAAGATATCCATAATGCTCAATAATATTTCCTACGAATGAGATGAGAAAGAACACTAATACGAAAGTTAACACAAAGACAATATTATTTCTATAAAGATGGATTAAATAAATAATTAGCGTAAATAAGAGACACAAAACTATACACAGCCCTATAAAACCGAACTGTGTGATAATTGTATTATAAGTTCCGTCTACAATTACCGAGTAAACATCTTGAATATTATATTGGCTACCTAAACTTAAAGCTGTATTTGTTCCATAACCTATACCTCTTCCAAATAATACTTCTTTAAAAGTTGCACCAGATAAATATTCAAAAATGTAAGTGAACCTTCCATTTTCAAGATTAGTTTTGAGCGCATCCCCTCGGCCTGCTACTAAATTCGTAAGATTTAAAATGAGTGGTATTGATACGACGATAGCAATAAAAAAGATGTAATCTAGCAACCCGCGAGAAGACCTATTTGTAACTAACATATAAATGGAACAAAATATCAAAAATAGGGTTAATAACATTACAATGCGTGTTCCTGTTTGAACGGTTACGAATAATGTAACTAGTTGCAACAAGATATAGACTTTATTAGTTATGAAATTGTAATTAAATTTCAAAACAAATAATAAAACTGCGTAAGCTAAAGCGAACGTAGCTAAATTCCCCGACCCTTCAAAGGCTCCCACAAGCCTATGATTCCCTATGGCCCATCCATAATAATCTTTAATAACAATGCCTTGAAATATTGTAATTATAAGATTACATAGTAGAGCTGAAGTTGCTATTAAGAAAAGCCCTTTTTTAGAAATAACTCTGCCATATATAACTGCTGCCATTAAAGGGATAAAAATAAAAACGAGAATTCTCATGCCCGCTATAATCATATTAGTTGAAAAATACTTTGTAAATAATAGTGAGGAAATACCAAAACTTAGCGTAATAACCATTGAAATAAAAATAATACTTGCTTTTTTCACGTTATCCTTTGACTGCCCTCTCATAAAATCTAGGAATATAAGAGAACCTAAAAGTAAAACCATTAATTCTTTAATGAATCTAAAATCGTTTATTAACCCATTAATTCTCACATCGGGAGAATATGAAAAGGAACCCATAACAGGTACATCTTGGATGATACCCATTATAGCATTCGGAAAATACGGTAGCGATACAAATAATACAAGTAGCATAAAGTTGGCATTTATAATTCTAATCAACTTTGTATATAATCCTCTCTTATTTTTAGTTTTTATAAGTTAAGATAAAACATTTATCTCAGTTCATACTAACACACTCTTTATCCTAACTAACTAATTCTAAAATCAATCAAACATTACCTTAATCTTCTCTTCATTTTCAACCTTTTTCATATCCTCTTCAACCATAATACGAACCAACTCTTCAAATGAAGTCTTCGTTGGATTCCAGTTTAATAGTGTCTTCGCTTTAGTCGGATCTCCTAACAGTTGATCCACTTCTGCTGGACGGAAGAACTTAGGATCGATTTCTACAATTACTTCACCCGTTGCTTTATTTGTTCCTTTTTCTTCTAAGCCTTCACCGCTCCATTCAATTTCAATACCTGTGTGTTTGAATGCAAGCTGTACAAACTCACGTACTGAGTGCATTTCACCTGTTGCAATAACAAAATCTTCCGGCTTGTCATGCTGAAGAATTAACCACATGCATTCTACGTAGTCTTTTGCGTAACCCCAGTCGCGTAAAGAATCTAAATTTCCTAGCGTTAATTTTTGTTGTTTTCCTTGCGCGATACGTGAAGCTGCAAGCGTAATTTTCCGCGTTACGAACGTTTCACCGCGGCGCTCTGACTCATGGTTAAATAAAATACCGTTTACTGCAAACATATTGTAAGATTCACGGTAGTTTTTTGTAATCCAGAATCCGTAAATTTTTGCTACACCGTATGGAGAACGTGGATAGAAAGGCGTTGTTTCTTTTTGCGGAACTTCTTGAACTTTTCCGTACAGTTCAGATGTAGAAGCTTGGTACACGCGCGTTTTATCTGTTAATCCTAAAATACGTACAGCTTCAAGAATATTTAACGTACCTTTTGCATCAACATCTAATGTGTATCCAGGCATGTCAAAAGACACACGTACATGTGATTGTGCAGCCAGGTTATAAATTTCATCTGGCTGAATGTCACCAATGATACGCGTAACGTTTAGTGCGTCTGTTACGTCACCATAATGAAGGTGAAAGTTTGAATTATTTAATAATGCGCTTGCTGCTGCTTCTGTTAAAAGATCTTCCAGACGTTCTTGATTGTAAGAAGAGCTGCGGCGAATTAGTCCGTGCACTTCATAGCCTTTTTCTAGTAAAAGTTCTGCTAAGTATGATCCATCTTGTCCTGTTACACCTGTAATTAATGCTGTTTTCATCGTATCCTCCATATATATCAACTGTTATTTTATAATTTAGTTTAAGTGAAAGTATTTACTTATTTTGCTGCAGCTAGTTCGTTATCTAAGAACCATTGATACGCTTTTTGAAGACCGTCTTCTAAAGCAGTTTCTGCTTTCCAGCCAAGAGCGTTTAGTTTTGTTACGTCTACTAGTTTACGAGGCGTTCCGTCTGGTTTTGATGTATCAAATTGAATGTCTCCTTCATAACCAACAACTGCTTTTACTTTTTCGCCAAGTTCTTTAATTGTAATATCTTCTCCCACACCGATATTTACAATTTCATTACCTTCGTATGTATTCATTAAGAACACACACGCATCTGCTAGGTCATCTGAATATAGAAATTCACGTTTTGGTGTGCCTGTTCCCCACATTTCAACAAACGGTGCATTGCTTTCTTTCGCTTCGTGGAACTTGCGAAGAAGTGCAGGAAGAACGTGTGAGGTATGAAGGTCAAAGTTATCGTTTGGACCGTAAAGGTTAGTTGGCATTGCTGAGATGTATTTTGTGCCGTACTGGCGGTTATACGATTCACACATTTTGATTCCAGCAATTTTCGCAATTGCATATGGTTCATTTGTTGGTTCAAGCGCACCTGTTAGTAAGTATTCTTCTTTTAATGGCTGAGGCGCTAATTTTGGATAAATACATGTGCTTCCTAAAAATAATAGTTTCTCTACATCATTGCGATATGCTGCATCAATAATATTTGATTGAATCAATAAATTATCGTGAATAAATTCTGCCGGATATTCATTGTTCGCTACAATACCGCCTACTTTAGCGGCTGCTAAAAAAACAAATTCTGGCTTTTCCTCAGCAAAAAATGCGTCTACTTGCGGCTTGTCTCGTAAATCTAGTTCAGCGCTTGTTCGATACACTAGATTGCTATAGCCTTTTTCTTGCAGTTTTCGCACGATAGCTGAACCGACAAGTCCTCTGTGGCCAGCTACATAAATTTTTGAATTTTTGTTCATTTTAAGACACCAGCTTTCCTTGGTTTAGTAAGCATTTTTTGAGCCAAACATCATAAAAATAGTTCGGCATATAATTTTAATATCGGCCGTGAGGGAACGTGTTGTTATGTATGTTAAATCTAATTCGACCATTTCTTCAAATCCAACATTACTTCTTCCGCTTACTTGCCATAGTCCTGTACAGCCCGGAGTGACAAGCAATCTTTGCAGTTGGTATTCTGTATATTCGTTTACTTCTCTTACAAGCGGTGGTCTGGGTCCTACTAGACTCATATCGCCTTTTAAAACGTTAATTAATTGAGGCAGTTCATCAATACTTGTTTTCCGGATGAATCTCCCTATCTTCGTGATACGCGGATCATTTTTCATTTTAAACATCGCGCCCGTAGCTTCATTTTGTTCAAGTAATTCAGCTAATTTTGCTTCTGCATCTGAAACCATGGAACGAAATTTATACATATTAAATTCTTCACCATTTTTCCCCACTCTTTTTTGAGAGAAGAAAATTGAACCTTTAGGGTCTTCGAGCTTTATTAAAAGACCAACAATAAGAAAAACAACAAACAAAACAAGTAAACCAACGATTGCTCCTGCTATATCTATACATCTCTTAGCCAAAAGGTACCCGGCTTGATTATTAGGCTGAACTTTCTTTTGTACAACTTGTGTTTGTTGAATAGAAGTTTCCGTTTTAGGTTCAGCAACTGATGGCAACGCAACTCACTCCTTCTATTCTACTCTATTTCTACCGGTTTCTTTGTTTCTTTTTTCAATAAATCTTCCATAATTGTTAATAAATTATCACGTAAATCAGCATGTTGCAGAGCAAATTCAATGGTTGTCTGAATAAATCCTAGCTTCTCTCCTACATCATAGCGCTTACCTTCAAAGTCATACGCAAATACACGCTGAATTTCGTTTAGCTTTTGAATAGCATCTGTTAATTGAATTTCACCGCCAGCTCCGACTTCTTGTTCTTCTAAAAATTTAAAGATTTCAGGAGTGAAGACGTAGCGCCCCATAATTGCTAGATTTGAAGGAGCTGTACCTGCCGCTGGTTTTTCTACAAATGTATTTACTTGATGACGACGGCCGTCGTTTGAAATTGGATCTACGATGCCGTAGCGGTGCGTTTGATTGTCAGGAACCGTTTGCACGCCTATTACGGACGAAAGCGTTTGTTCATATTCGTTCATCAACTGACGAAGACAAGGTGTTTCTGCTTGGACAATATCATCGCCTAACAACACGGCAAATGGCTCATCGCCGATAAAGTTACGCGCACACCATACGGCGTGACCTAACCCTTTTGGTTCTTTCTGACGAATGTAGTGAATATCTACGTTTGAAGATTGACGTACTTTTTCTAAAATATCGTACTTTTCTTTTTCAACTAAATTATTTTCAAGTTCTGGAGCATAATCAAAATGATCTTCAATCGCACGTTTTCCTTTGCCTGTTACAATGATAATGTCTTCAATACCTGATTGAACTGCTTCTTCGACGATATATTGAATAGTTGGTTTATCAACGATTGGAAGCATTTCTTTTGGCATTGCTTTCGTTGCGGGTAAAAACCGCGTGCCCAGTCCAGCAGCTGGAATAATAGCTTTTTTAATTTTTTTCACCGTCATTCACTCCTTGTTTCTTCCTATTTATATATATTTTTTTGTAAGCACTTACGAATGCGCTGCAGCTGTAGCTGCAGCGCATTCGTTAATGCTTATAAATTAATAGGGGCATTTAACCCCACCTCACACCACACTCCTGACAACAAACGTGTCTAAGGTAGTTTTCTACCCACAGTGCGGCCGAGTGCCTCCTTTGATAGTGGCTGAGGAGACATCACCATACATATTGCGCTTTATATGACTTTTCTTGAATATTCATCCTTCACTAGATAAAAATTAAAAACTTGTCTTTAATTTCAACAAGTTTCTAAGGCTTCGATACATTTATCTACGATGATTTTCTATAGTTCATTTATCTTATCTATTCTCAATTATTTCTATAAGATTTTATTAACAGTCATTAGACCTATAACTTATGAAGCAATCGCAAAATTAATGTTATCACAAAAATAGGAAAAGAGGGATGAATTTTTTTGTCGAAATTTGCGATATAACAACTTTCTTGAATGAAATGATAATATTTTCACTTCAAAAGACCTTTTCATGTCGTTAAATGCTGATAGTCTCATTTTTTTCTAAATTTAGTAATGTGTTAGAACTTCTGACACCCATACTTGAAATAATTGATATTT
Organism: Priestia sp. SRI_019; assembly: GCF_057586255.1. Classification (NCBI taxonomy): domain Bacteria; kingdom Bacillati; phylum Bacillota; class Bacilli; order Caryophanales; family Bacillaceae; genus Priestia; species Priestia sp. SRI_019. The sequence continues at coordinate 1,608,542 of NZ_JBYCZN010000002.1, forward strand.
CTATATGAAAATATTTTAGGAGAGGATTTATATATAGAGAGACACATGAATATTTCTTGCATTTTCACTACTTTTCTCTTACGATATGAAGATAAATCTAAAAACAAAAGGAATTTTTTGTATGATACTAAAAAGAATTTGTGTTGTTGCGATGATACTTGCTATTTCTCATTTTTCCCATACTCCTCACCTTCAAGTGACGGATCCGCACTCATGGAGTAATGCTTCAGTCTGGAATCATAATACCACTCTTTGGTCTGTGCTACATCCTGGCAGTCAATTTTATACTTCATATTCTTATGGGCTGGAGCTAGAGTTTTTCCTACGTAAACTTGCTCATATTTGTTTTTTCGGCTTATTAGCACTATTAATTTACTGGAATTTTAAAAAAAGTTCTTGGAGATATGTAAAAGCGTGGGTTTTACTCGCTTGTTTTGCTTTTTTAGATGAACTGCACCAAGCTTTTATTATTGGACGTGACGGGCGAATTATGGATGTGGCTATCGATTCATTTGGTGGGGCACTGTTTTTATTTTTATTTTACAGATACAAAAAGATCTCTAAAATTTAGAGATCTTTTTTATGTAATAAACTGTTTACTAGTGACCAAATAAAAAGCTTAGCTTTCCTCTATTCATTACCATTTCATAAACGTCGTATAGGCACTCAAATTCTTCATCAATAAGCTATCTTCACCTTTTCTATACTGTTCTCCATGTATACCCCTGACTTCTTTTTTAAAGTTTTTGAAACTAGCAAAAGTTCTCTCTCTTCCCACTTCCTTTACAGACCTTAATACTTATACGAAATCCATAAATATAGACCTTTTGTCACAAAATGTCGAACAAAACAAATTGCTATGCTCTTTTAGGTCAATTAAAATATTTAAATGGTAAAATATTTTAATTTAAGGAGACTTTAGTATGAAAACAAAAAAATGGTTAGGGTTCATTGCACTATTTGCACTGTTTATGAACTTAGCTCTTCCTCATCAGGCAAATGCAGCCAGTTCAAGTCCTTTCTTAACATCCTTAGATCCTTCCGATTCTACTGGTTATTATACCGATTGGAACGATGAAGCTTTTAAAGATAGCGCTGGAAAAAATGTGTCAAACGGATTTGGGTTAAAAACTTATAGTGCTGGTGATGAGTCGTATGTTTCGTACGATATAGAAGGCCAGAATTACACTCATATTCAAGGGAAAGTAACGTTAGACAGCCGCTACTTGCAAGGCGATTATGGAAAAACAGCTGTAGGTTTCTATGCAGATGATCGCTTAGTTTATGAGAAGCAAATGAACCGAACAAGTTCGTCACAGAGCTACAACGTAGCGTTACCAAAAAACACAAAAACATTTTCTATTGTGATTATGCAGTTAGATGGCAGCAAAGGTACTCATTTAGTTGTTATTCAAGATGCAAAATTCATCAAAACAGGTTCTTTCTTAAACGTAGGTGACACGCAATATCATTCGGCTTTAAGTATTGGATCTTCTGACAGCGAGTACTACTACATAACAGGCGACACTAAAACGTTCCGAGACATTAATGGAAATATTATTACAAAAGGCTTCCAGCTGCACAGTTACGACAGTGGAAGTGCTTATGCAACCTACAATGTAAATGATACAGGCTATAATGTGTTCGAAACTTCAGTATCGCTTGACTCGAATAATGTCACTGGAGATTATGGCAAAACAGTTGTTGGCATTTATGCTGATTCTTATCTTCTGTATGAAAAAGAATTGTCGTCTAAGACTCCTATTCAGCAAGTGAAAGTCAATATTCCTAAGAATACTTCACAAATTAAAATTGTTGCTCAGCAATTAAAAGGAGCAAAAGGAACTCACTCTGTTACCTTTAACCAACCTGTGTTTAAAACCGTTGGCTCTTCGTTTGTTTCGGTACCATACACAACGTCTCCTCAAAGTATTGGAGCAGACGACTCATACATGCTGCTTGAAGATGAACCCACTTCTTCAGATTATGTAACGCATTATGCAAACGGATCTTTGGGAAGCAGCAGTATTCTGTTAAAAGGCATAACCTATGATCCGTCTTATGCTCAATATAATATTAGTGATACAGACGTAAATGTGTTCAAGGCCAAGTTATCTCTTGACTACGAGTCCGTACAAGGTGATCACGGTTCATCCGTAGTAAAAATCTTCGCAGACAATAAGCAAATATTTGCGAAAACAATTAAAAAGTCAACAAACATTGAAAATTTAGCATTACAAATCCCGGCTCGCACCAAATATTTTAAGATTACTGTAGATTCAAAAGCAGGAGCAAAAGGAACTCAAAATATTCTATTCGGTAATCCAGTGTTTCAAAAACTTCCTGCCTCTGGCAAACTGTCTTCATCACGTATTTCTGTTGAAAACAATTACAATAAAGATGATATTGTAACCGTGCGTTCGATCACAAAAGGTGACGTTATTAAAGTGTACAATTCAAAAGGCACTTTGCTTGCTACTTCTAAACCTGCAACAACGAATTATACAAAAGTAGCTGTTAAACAGCTTGGTACAGGGAAAGGTACGATTTTAGTATCTCGCATCAGTCCTAATAAAGCAGAAAGCGCTACGGTATCAGCTTCTTTTGCAGCTGAACCAGCTGTGTCGTCTTCTGTTTCAGCTCAGCAAACAACCATTGTAAATAACAAAGGAAAAAACGATACAATCACAGTTAAATCACTTACTAAAGGCGACAAAGTAAAAGTATATGACGTAAAAGGAACGCTTATTGCTACGTCAGGTGCTGCCGCAAAAGATTCTGTTGTGATTTCTGTTAAACAGCTTGGTACAGGAAAAGGAACAGTATATCTTACTCGCCTTACACCTAACAAACTTGAAAGCGTAAAAACAGCTGTTTCTTACGCAGCTGAACCGGTTACTTCGTCCAGTCTTTCCGCTAGCAGAGTAACCATCGAAAATAACCGCAACAAAGACGACGTTATTACCGTTAAGTCTTTATATAAAGGTGATGTTGTTAAAGTATATAATAGCCAAAACAAACTGATTGCAACGTCAAAGCCAGCCGCTACTTATTACGTTAAAATATCTGTTAAACAGCTTGGAAAGAATAAAGGCAATGTGTTTTTGACTCGAACAAGCAGTAAAAAGCTAGAAAGTACAAAGATTTCAGTTCCATTTAAAGCAGAATAAGCAACATACTAAAAAGCAGCTTATGATTATTTCATAAGCTGCTTTTTTCATTACTTATACTTCTATTACAGGCGTGCGCTTTGCTACTTTTTGATCGCCTTTTTTCACAAATACTTTAACGCTGTATTTTCCAGGATGTTCTACTTTGTAACGTAACTTTGCACTAGGAGAATATGATACCTTTTTCACAGGATCCGCTTGTCCTTGTTTAAACACGTAATACGCAAAGTGTACCGGCTCTTTAGAGTCTTGAGGCACACTGCATGATACCGAAATCATCTGATTTTCATTGGTAATCGCGGCTTCTTTAATCACGAGCTGACCTGTTATGTTTGAAACTTGATCAATTAAATATTGAGAGAAATAGACTCCGACTTTTCCATGTTCACTGTAGTCTTGGACATCGAGATTATATGGAATGTTTCGCTTTTGTAAAATTTCAATAAAAGGCTTAATATGCTTTTCGTAATGCGAGTCTCCGCTTCCTACATGCACATTAATATTCGTTGTATATGTACCTTTCTCTACAAGATCCACATAGATTCGGTCTAAATAATCTTTATGACCCGGAGTATTTCCGCCTGTAATAACTTTTAAAACGGTCTGCCTTGTATAACGCTTTGTTGTGTACAAGTACTCCCCTACTTTAAATTGAAAGCCACCGGCAATTACGTGACCAAAATCATACTTTAACGCAAAGTATACTGCCGCACTTCCACCTTTACTAGATCCGGCCGTCATAATATTTTTTCTCATAATCTTGTATTCATTCGAAATCGAATAAATGAGTGATGCAACTGATACTTCATAGTCAAGCTTCTTATTATGACCTAAATAATAGCAAGGATGCCCTAAGCATTGATCGAGGATAAATAAGCGGTGGCAATCTATATCTTTAAGATATTTCACATAGTTATAGTAAGGTAAGACACCTTCTTCTTCTTTTCCGTTGAAACCAGAAAACACAACAATTAAATGTTTAGAGGGTTTGCTTGCAGGCATAAATAAATATTTAATGTCCTGAGCTCCTTTAAACACCTTCTCATTTTCAATAATATACGCTGACAAAGACATAATTCTTTTCTCCTATTTAACTGGTATTTTATACTACATTATACCATGAAATTCTTTATTACGTATACGAAATATTGTGAAGAAAAGGTGTGTTTAAATAGGTGTAAGCTTTACTTTACAGTAGTCCATGCGTAAGGACTATATACACCATCAGCTTTTATGATGACATACATTCTAGTTCCTGTTTTTTGAGAAGGAATGGATACCTTGTATGTTCCTCTCGCATCTACTTTTCCTCGACCGACAATAGGAGATTTACTTGAGCCAGCTTTGACATAGACTAAAGCTCCTGGCGCTGCTTTTCCAGATACAGCTGTAGAGGTTCTGATAACCGAGTTAATAGTAGGCGCTTTAGGTGCTGGTTTTGCTTGAATCGTAACGGAAGAATAAGAACTGTATTTTATAGTATTTTTTACGATTACGTACATTTTTCTTCCTGCATTTTGTTTTGGAATAGAGATAGAAAAACTACCTTTTGCATTTGTTTTCCCTCTAAAAGAAGTGGTGTTTTTACTAGAATCTAATTTTACATATACCGTCGTATTTGCTTCTGCTTTTCCGCTTAACACGGTATCATCCTCTGTAACTGGATTAAGCACAGGTGCCGCTGGTGCAGGATAAGCTTTAACAGTAACGCCTGTATACTTGCTGTATTTCACAGCATTTTTGGCAATAACATATACTTTCGTTCCTGCCGCCTGAGCTGGAATTGCAACAGTAAAGTTTCCTTTTGAATCTGCTTTTCCTCTGGCTTCAATCTGTCCGGAAGTAGAGTCAAGCTTAATATACACAAGCGCATTTGCCTCTGTTATTCCTTTTACGGCTGTATCTGTTTCTTTCAATTCATTTACTGCCGGATTTTTAGGTGCAGCTATTGCTTTTACCACCGTTGAAGCATAGGGGCTATAATTCACATCATTTTTTAAAATGACATATATTTTTGTTCCCGCTGCTTGTTTTGGAATAGAAATAGAGAAGTTTCCGTTGCTGTCCGCTTTTCCTCTGGCAGCAATCGCAGCACTCGTAGAATTAAATTTCACGTAGACAAGTGTATTCGCTTCTGCTTTTCCCGTTATTTTTGTATCCGTTTCATTAATTGAATTCAAGGAAGCTGCATATGGAGCTGTTTTATAAGAACGTTCTGCTTTCGTGCTGTAATATTCAGTAAGAGCTGTACCTGGATAATAAAATGCTAAAATCTCTTTATAATCCATTCCTTGATTGGCCATTACGTTCGATCCCTGCTGGCTCATCCCTACTCCATGTCCAAAACCTTTTCCACGAATCGTAAACGACGTATCACCTTCCTCAATCTTAGTCACGTACAGATTTAGCATAGATGATCCTTCAATTAAATTTTTAACTGTATTAGCACTTTCTCCTGTTAAATCCCAATCATGAATAAGGATTTTACCTTCTTTATCCACATCATTTTTCTTAATATAACGAACGCTTAGATCTCCTTTTGTGACACGCTGTCCAGACCCACGGTCATAAAAATCTATTTTTGTAATCTCAGTGATTTTGATGTCTTTTATATCTAATCCGTTAGCTTTCATTTTGTTTTTAATGTTATCAGTCATTTTTAAATCTTTTTCGTTCGTTTGACTCCACCACGTATCGGATGCAGCTAAATCTTTTGTTGATAAATCAATTTGCTGCTTATTTACGACCTTTTTCCACGGCATTTGAGGATCGTATGGGTCGTTCTTTACTTGGAAATAAGGTAGTGGATCACCTTTAGTCCAGTAGTTGGAGTTAGCCTCAATAATTCCGCCGTTACTTGAAGAAAAAAAAGTTTCTACTACTCCTCCCTTGTACGTCACCACTTCACCAAACGTCTCTTCAATAGCTCTATCAGTAAGAGGAGTAATAGATAGTTCTTGTTTTCCTCCGTACACTTGCTTAAATTGTGTATCCGTAAGGTCAGAGTCCTTTAGATGTTTTAATGCGTACCCTCGAGCTGCTACTGCTTGAGCTTTAAATGTATTTAAAGAAGTCCAATTTTTTAAGGATTCTTCTGGAACTACACCTTTTAGGTAATCTTCGATTGGCAATGTATTAATGGGACGAACGTACTTTTGACTTTCATTCGTGAATGCTACATCACCTAAGTACTTTCTTCCTTGTATACTTAATGTCGCACTATATGTAGAAGGAGTTACTTCAAAGCTAGAAAATTCCCCAAGCTTCTCTGTTCCTTTATAAATAGCTACGCCATTAGATGTTACTTTCACTTCATAATCTTTTTTAGCGCTTAAGGTTAAATTAGTATCTTTAATGCGATAAATTTCTGATGACTGAATCGTAATTGAGCTTTTGCTACCTAAATAGTTTGATAGCTTCACTGAAATTAATGGCTCTGTTTCAGCTGCTTCTGCTTTGTTCACAACGTTTAAAGCAATAAGCATAATGATGACTGCAAAGAAAATTTTTTCTATTTTTTTCATTAATCTTTTTACTCCTTTTTCGTTTTTAATAATCCTCCTCGAAAATCTCTTGTTTAATATCGGTACGAAATCGAAAATAATAACAAAAATCAACATATTATTCTATAAATATACAAATAGCTTGTCACCAATTGGGTGACAAGCTATAATCAAAACTCTATTATTTTACTGTTAGAACCGCGTATGGTGTATACTTACCGGAAGTCTTCTTAGCTGTTACACTTAGTTTGGTTCCGGCTTTTTGAGATGGAATGTTTACATAAAAACTGCCGCTTGCACTGGCTTTTCCTCTACCAATAATATCTGCTCCCACTTTCACATAAATAAGAGCATTGGGCTCTGTTTTTCCTGTTACTTTCGTATCCCTCGATGTTACTTGATCCACTGCTGGCGATAAAGATTGTTCAGTAGAACCAGCTGCAACAACTACATGAGTATATGGGCTATAATTTCCAGCTCCATCTTTTAATACAACATTCACTTTCGTTTTCGCTTTTTGTTTTGGTATAGCAACAGCAAAACTACCTTTTTTATCCGTTTGATTTTTTCCAATAATCGTAGCTCCCACTTTGACAAATACTAACGTTTTCGGTTCAGCTTTTCCTGTGACCTTTGTATCGTTCGTAGTTACAGGATTTACTGTTGCTTGCAGCGGAGCCGTCTTATCTTGAACTGTTACACTTGTTGGAGTACTCGTGTTGTTTGATGAATCTCTCGCTGTTACAGATAGGACTGTTCCTGCTTTTTGCTTATCAATCGTTACACTGTAGGTACCATCTGATTTAGCACTCGTTTTATATAGCTTACCGTTAATTTTCACTTCCACTAAAGCATTTTTTTCAGCTGTTCCTGTCACTGCTTGATCTGCATCACTCACTTCATTTACCTGAGGTGTTGGCGGTGCTATTCGATCTGCTGCGCCTACTAAAATAGAAGTAGAAGGACTGTAGTTACCTGCTGCATCTTTAGATAAGATAACTAATTTTGTTTTAGCTTTCTGCTTTGGAATGTTTGCAGTAAACGTTCCTTTTGTATTCGCTGTTGCCCGGCCGATAATAGTTGATCCGACTTTTATATAGACTGCATTTTTTACTTCTACACTACCTGTCACTTTTGTATCATCAGCTGTTACCGCATTCACCTTTGGCGCTTTAGGTTTCGTTTTATCCTGTACGATAACAGTAGTGGGACCACTGCTGTTTTTTGCTTGATCCGTTGCTGTTATAGATAAAGTAGATCCTGCTTTTTGTTTATCGATACTTACACTATAAGTTCCGTCTGCCTTAACAATTGTTGTGTATGTTTTAGTTCCTGCTTTCACTTCAATCGTTGCATTTTTTTCTGCAGTTCCCGTAACCAATTGATCTTGGTCGCTTACAGGATTCACTTTTGGTGATGGTGGCGCAATTCGATCCACATATCCTACAGTTATAGAAGCTGCCGGGCTATAGTTTCCAGCTCCATCTTTAGAAAGAATGCTTAATTTTGTCTTCGCTTTTTGCTTTGGTATAGTTGCAGTAAATTGCCCTTTTGAATTCGCTGTTGCTCGGCCTATGATTGTAGACCCAAGTTTCACGTATACGCTATTTTTTGCTTCTACCATTCCAGTAACTTTAGTATCTTCATTTGTTACTGCATTAACTTTTGGTGTTTGAGGTTTTGTTTTATCTAAAACGTTCACAGATGCGCTTTCACTTTTATTGCCTACTTCATCTGTTGCTGTAATCGTTAATTTCGTTCCAGCTTTTTGCTTTTTAATTAAGACAGAGTATTGGCCATTTTTATCTGTTGTAGCTTTATATGTGCTAGTCGCTGCTTTGACCGTTACAACGGATTCCGCATCAGCAGTACCCGTCACCGTTGTATCCAGATCACTTACAGCATTCACTGTCGGCTTGCTGACTGGCACAGCACCGTACACTTTATATGTCTTAGTAGTTGTATTTCCAAACACATCAATAAATTTGAACGTTAACTGCTTTTGATTTTCCACATTATAACCATTTAAACGGAATGTTCCGTTACTATTTAAACCTAACGGGCGATCATTTAGATATACATCTACAACAGGCACCGTTACTCCTTCAATGTCCACTTTTCCGTTAACCGCTTTTAACGGCGTATTATAAACTGTAAGTGGAACATCTTTTAACGGCTGATTTGAAATACTTAATCCTGAAATAGAATTACTTCCGCTTAGAACGACATACCCGTTATATAACGAGTTGCTATAGCCGGAAGTAAAGTTTTTAGCATAGATTGTTCCATTTATACTTAAACCTCCGTAGCTCCTAAGCGCACCCAAAACGTAAATGTTACCGTTTATTCTTACGTTTCCATTAATAGTTAAAATAGCATTTGGTCCGATGTAAACATCATGATCAATGACTTGATTTGACCAAACTTCATTACTTGTTACTACATAATTATCTAAAGGCTTAATAGGTTTTAAAATAGTAAAATTCCCATCTTGAATATTTGTTGTAACGTTTGTTTTATTTCCATTTAAATCAACAATTTCAATAGATGCTACTTTCCATTCTCCAACTTCGGCATCACTTGGAACGTACCATTCTTTAAAAAAGGTTTCTTGATCAGAGCCTTTGTCTAACACAATAGCTTCCGTTTTTTTAGAATTCGGTTTTATGTAGTTAACCGTTACGCTTTTTACTAAGGTATCATCAGTTGCTTTTACGGTGATGCGGTTGTAATTATCAACAAGATGAGTACTTACATTTATTTCTTTAAAAACAGGGGATATTTCGTCATCTTCGTAATTATTTAAAATGAAGCTACCCTCAGGTATTTCATTGTAAAGAGATAACGTATTTTCTGCTTTGTCCGTTATGTAAAGACTGGTTATTTCCCATTCTCCAGGT
>NZ_JBYCZN010000003.1:0-520204 GCF_057586255.1 Priestia sp. SRI_019
TGGCCCGTTGGTCAAGCGGTTAAGACACCGCCCTTTCACGGCGGTAACACGGGTTCGAATCCCGTACGGGTCATCTTAAAAGCAGTTTGCATATGCAAACTGCTTTTTTTGTTTGTAAACAGAGTTTATTCTTTTGTCTAAACTCTATTTTTCGTTTTTCTATGATTTCCTCGCCCAAAATTGCATTTCTTATAGCCCATCTATAAACGCTTGTTCTAAATTTCGAAAAAAAACCTACAATAGTAATAACGGCATACTGTTTGTACAAAAGGAGGGGAATGCGTGAAAAAAATTGTTTGGTGGTCCATCGGAGTTTTTCTTGTGTATGGAGCGTGCATTTGGGTGTATTTATTCTATATAAGTGATACCTCTATTCCACAATCATTAAAAGGCACCAGCGTAGACCCGGCTACGTTTATGAATGCACGAGAACTTATGTTGACCGAAAAATATTCAAAAATTAGAGATGCGCTCTTTTTTATCCGAATTCCATATGAGTGGCTAGGGTTTATTTTAATTTTAGTGTTAGGTGTGTCTAAGAAAGTTAATAAGTGGTCTAAAGACGTTAGCCGTTTCGGTCTTCTCCAAACTGCTATTTATGTATTTTGGTTATCTGTTCTGCTGCTGATCTATTCTTTTCCTATGGACTGGATTAGCTATAAGCTTTCAAAGGCTTACCATATTACGACGCAATCTTTCCAAGGATGGATGAAAGATCTTTTTACAGATTTTTGGGTAAACTATGCCACCATGTTTTTAGTGATTGCTGTGTTATATGCATTCATTTGTAAGTTTTCAAAAAAATGGTGGCTGTATGCGTGGCTAGTATCTATTCCATTTACGCTATTTTTGACGTTTATTCAACCAGTGGTTATCGATCCGTTGTACAACGATTTTTATCCATTAAAGAATAAAGAGCTGGAGACGAAAATTTTGCATTTAGCAGATGAAGCTCATATACCTGCTAAGCATGTATATGAAGTAAACATGTCTGAAAAAACGAACTCTCTCAATGCATATGTAACGGGAATAGGTTCTAATTCAAGAATTGTGTTATGGGATACTACTCTTAATAAATTAACGGAACGAGAAATTTTGTTTATCATGGCGCACGAAATGGGTCACTATGTGAAGAAGCATATTTATGTGGGGATTGCTTCAGCATTAGTTTTATCGATTGTAGGTTTATGGCTAACGAAACATTTAGCCAGCTTTTTGATTAAGAGATGGGGAAAAACATTAAAAGTCACTTCTCTTAGTGATTTAAATTCATTACCGCTTATTCTACTTATTTTTTCTGTTCTTACATTTGCTGTGAGTCCTTTAACAAATATGCAATCGCGTCATCATGAACTTCAATCTGACACGTACGCCATGGATTTAACAGGAGATAAACAAGCTGCTGTTAAAACATTTCAGGACTTAACAAAATCAGGATTATCTCAGGTGAATCCGCCGTATTTAGTGAAGATTTTCCGATATGGTCACCCAACAATTCTGGAAAGAATTTCATTTGTTGAGAAGTATGAAAGAAATGAATAAGTGATATAAGAAAAAGTAAAGGATATATGAAGCCTTTTATACGTAGGTATTAATAGAAAAGCCTCCTTGCGGGTAGGAAAAAAATTCTAAAAGGAGGTTTCATTTTCGAAAGTACTGTTATATAATAACGTATGTAAAATAAAAACTGTTTTATAACAATAGGGAGGAATAGTTATTTGTGATTGAAAAGATAGCAGTCTAAATTTTCAGCGTATATTCACCTCAGCTAAGTCTTACTACATGTCCTTCAACTACTTACTTATTTCATCTGCGTTCTTGCTAATATTATGGCAAACTGCTAATTTACTTCATCATGAAACAGACATATTCTAACTGCTGCGTTTTATATTTTTATGAATATAGAATTTTAAATTCATTAGGGGGTATAAAGAATGAAAGACATTCGTGTAAAAAACCTTGAAGAGAACTGGAAAAGCGATGAGCGTTGGAAAGGAATTGAACGTCCATATTCTGCAGAAAAAGTCATTGGGCTAAGAGGGTCCATTGATATTGAACACACGCTTGCTAGAAGAGGAGCCGAAAAGTTCTGGAACTTATTAAAAACAGAGCCATACGTTCATGCATTAGGAGCTTTAACAGGGAATCAAGCAGTACAACAGGTAAAAGCAGGGTTAAAAGCAATTTACTTAAGCGGATGGCAAGTAGCTGCAGATGCAAATCTTTCAGGAAACATGTATCCTGATCAAAGTTTATACCCGGCAAACAGCGTGCCGCATGTTGTGAAACGAATCAATCAAGCGCTCCAGCGTGCCGATCAAATTCAGCATTTAGAAGGAGAAGGGGATATCGATTACTTTGCTCCAATTGTAGCAGATGCAGAAGCAGGGTTTGGAGGACAGTTAAACGTATTTGAACTCATGAAAGGAATGATTGAGTCGGGAGCATCTGCCGTACACTTTGAAGATCAATTATCCTCTGAGAAAAAGTGTGGTCATCTCGGCGGCAAGGTATTGCTTCCAACTCAAACCGCTGTGAAAAATTTGATTGCTGCTCGTTTAGCTGCTGATGTAATGGGTGTTCCAACGCTTCTGATTGCTCGTACCGATGCTGATGCAGCTGATTTAATTACAAGTGATGTTGATCCTGTAGATCGCCAGTTTATTACAGGTGAACGCACCGCTGAAGGTTTTTATCGCACGAGAGCCGGAATCGATCAAGCTATTGCTCGTGGCTTAGCATATGCGCCGTATGCTGATCTAGTATGGTGTGAGACGTCTGAACCAAACTTGGAACAAGCACAAAAATTTGCAGATGCTATTCATGAAAAATTCCCAGGCAAAATGCTTGCTTATAACTGTTCACCATCTTTCAACTGGAAGAAGAAGTTAGATAAGAAAACGATTGAAAAATTCCAAAGAGAAATCGCAAAAATGGGATACAAATTCCAATTCGTTACGCTTGCTGGCTTCCACGCTTTAAATCACAGCATGTTTGAGCTGGCACGAGGATATAAAACAAGAGGAATGGCAGCTTATTCAGAGTTACAAGAAAGAGAGTTTGCTAGTGAAGTAAATGGATATACAGCTACAAGACATCAGCGTGAAGTAGGAACAGGTTATTTTGATGAAGTGGCGCAAGTAGTTTCTGGTGGGACTTCCTCTACAACAGCTTTAAAAGGTTCAACGGAAGAAGAGCAGTTTCAAGCACATAAATAACAAAAAATCTATGAGTGGAACGGTCGGTTACTTCCACTCATAGGAAAAATCCTAACAAAAAAGATTCTTACAGATGTAAGAATCTTTTTTTATGTAGTAAACACGATTTAACAGACAGCTGTTCTTCCTGAGAAGAAAGGATCTGCCTGTTAAACGTACATATAAATCATTAACATGAATTAAGTTCTTAAAATATTAAGTAGATGTTTGAAGCAGGGATTGGTACTGTGCTGATAACTCATAAAAAGCAATTTCATCACGTTGATCTAATGCCGTGTTAATGTTTGTTTCTAACAGTTCTTTTTGACGCTTAAAAAGCGATTCATCAATTACCATTTCGATATAAACATCCAACATACTCACAGTATCAATTACTTTTTTCTTGCGAGCGAGGGACTTCATCATTTCCGTGTACGATTTTTCATTGTTCATACCTCATCACCTCTGCACCCTTTTTATTATTATATAGATTAAAAGAAGAAAAAACAACTAATTTTCTAAATTTTTAGATTTTTATTTTTAGAAATGATAAAGTAAGAGGGAAACGCTATTTTCGTTTCTATCGATTGACTATTTGATTTAAAAATGAATCCTTGGGGGCGAAGAAATTGAATGATTTAAAAAAGCGTACGGTAACGATAGAGGATTTGTATGAATTGAAGTCTGTTTATAATCCTCAGATTTCTCCAGATGGAAAAAGTGTAGTTTATACGGTTCGAAAAACGAAGAAAATAGAAAATGCGTATGAAACGCAGCTGTTTATGTTAGATCTTGAAACGAAAGAAACTAAGCAATTAACGTACTACAAAGGAAATAATCATTCTCCCGCCTGGTCCCCGGACGGCAAGTGGATTGCTTTTTTATCCGATCGCAGTCAAGCCGTGCAGCTCTACCTATTAGCAGCGACAGGCGGGGAAGCAGAAGCACTCACAGATCTTGAAAAAGGCGTTAGTAATCCAGTTTGGTCTCCTTATAGTGACGAAATTATGTTTTCCACAAAAGTAGAAGAAAAAGCTGTAAGAGTTGAACAAAATCATGAACATCCCCAGCCGTATGAAGTGGAACGTTTACTGTACAAATCCGATGTTAGCGGTTATTTAAAAGGTGAATATACTCAAGTTGCTGTCGTTAAACTTAAAAATAAAGAAGTGACGTTTGTAACGGATGGACCTTATCATCACTCTGTAGGGTGCTGGGCCCCTGATGCAAGCTCAATTGTATTTTGCAGCAGCCGAGGAGAGAATCCGGATTTATCGCTAACGATGGATGTGTTTATTTTGCATCGTGATACTAAAAAAGTAACATCTATTACAGCGGAAACAGGATATTTTCATCAAGTTTCGTGGTCACCGGATGGGTCATACATAGCTTACATTGGAAATGAACGTACATACGGATCGGCTTCAATGAATGACATATATATTTATCAGATCTCTAGCCAAAAAACAGCTTGTATCACTGCTGGTATAGACTTAGAAATAGGAGATATGGTAGCAGGAGATTTCCACTTTGGAAGAACCGCAGCGGGAATTATGTGGGGCAGTAATGAAGAATTTTATTTTGTCGTAAGTGAAAAGGGTTCTGTAGGCATATATAAAGGAACTGTGAATGGAAAGTTAGACTCTGTACTTATGGATAATGCTCACGTATATGGGGTATCTGTTCTTCCTGATTGTGAGGAAGCTATTGTGGCAATCAGTACATTTACACATCCGGGAGATCTTTATTCTCTAAATTTAAAAACAGAAGAATTAGTGAAGCTGACAAACGTTAATGACTCATTTTTAAAGCATGTGCAGCTCATACAAGCAGAATCTTTTTACGCGACTTCTACGGACGGTATACATATCCACAGTTGGGTAGTAAAAGCTGCTGCTGCCAATGATGTATCTCCAACCATTTTAGAAATCCATGGAGGTCCGCATCTTATGTATGGTCATACATTTATGCTTGAATTCCAAGTACTTGCATCAAAAGGGTTCAATATCCTCTTTTCTAATCCAAGAGGCGGCAGAGGATATGGTCAAGCATTTACAGATGCGGTTCGAGGGGATTACGGAGGCATGGATTATACGGACTTGATGGCAGTAACCGACGAAGCAGTTAAGCGCTACTCTTATATTAATGAAGATAAGCTTGGCGTAACAGGAGGAAGCTACGGAGGGTTTATGACAAACTGGATTGTAGGAAGTACAAATCGGTTTAAAGCAGCGGTGACGCAACGGTCTATTTCAAATTGGACAAGTTTTTACGGCGTTAGTGATATTGGCTATTATTTTACCGAATGGGAATTAAAAGCTGATATTTATGACAATCCGGAAAAACTTTGGAGCCACTCGCCGCTTCGTTTAGCGGAGAACGTTAAAACACCGCTGTTAATCTTGCATAGCGAACAGGATTATAGATGTCCAATTGAACAAGCTGAACAGCTTTATGTGGCACTGAAAAGAAAAGATAAAGAAGTAGAATTTATTCGTTTTCCTCAGTCTAATCATGAACTCTCTAGAAGCGGTAAGCCTAATTTACGAACGGCAAGACTAAAATATTTAACAAGCTGGTTTAAACGTTATTTAAAACAGTCTCAGTAAAAAATGCATGGCTGCTCAACCAAATATGTGTGTGTAAATAAAGGCTGTATAGTAAACGTAAAGGGACAGGAAAGGTAAAACGCTGTAAAACTTTTGTTTGGTAAAGGAAAGTAGTACAATAAGTGAAAAGTAGCACAGTTGTTTAAATAAGGAGAACATTCGATGGATTTTGAAACATTAAAGCATTATTTGACATTAGACGGCGTCCTCGAGTTATTAAAACAATATCAATCATTTGGAATCATTCCGGGGCTGCTGTTGCCTATTTTAGAAGCGTTTATCCCTATCTTGCCGCTTTTTGCGTTTGTAATGGCCAATGCTGCCGCTTTTGGCTTATGGTTAGGTTTTTTAATTTCATGGGTTGGCAGCTGCGTTGGATCACTGCTTGTCTTTTTGATTTTTAGAAAATATGGACAGGCGAGGTTTTTACATTTCATCAGCCGGCATGCGCAAATTCGAAAGATTATGATTTGGGTAGAAAGACACGGTTTCGGACCGCTGTTTATTATGCTTTGTTTCCCTTTTACCCCGTCTTCGGCAATTAATGTAGTAGCAGGCCTATCACGTGTTAGTATGGCTCAGTTTATGCTGGCTGTATTAGCCGGTAAAATGGTGATGATATTTATGATGAGCTTTATTGGAGCCGATTTTGTTTCATTTGTGAAACAGCCTCTGAAAGCAGTACTTGTTTTAGTCATCATTTTTGTTCTATGGCTTGTTGGAAAACAAATTGAACGAAGATTAAATGAAAAATCTAAAGTGAAACAGTATGACAAATAGTTTGTTTATATATAACAAATAGTGATGAAAGACTGCTTTTTAATAGGCAGTCTTTTGTTATACATACAGCCAAAAGGGGTATTGTAAACTATAGAAAAGCCTTTTCTTATAGGGATACAACAGCATTTTTGAAAGGATCTTAAAATTTTTCTTAACGAAGTTATTTGTCTGTTTATTCGGTTGACAGAACAATGCATATACAGAGTATCTGTCCAGCAATGAACAAGTTTTTTGTTTATCAATTATGAAAAATATGCTAAAATAAAAGAAAAAACTGGGAATAAATTAGACGTCTATTCCTAGTTGCACCTAAGTAATGAACCCTTTGTTTTCTAGAGATATACATGTTTTTTCTCAACATGTATTATCACCTCATGTATTTCAAAACGTTTTCTTGAAAATTATATGAATGATTTTTGAGCTTGACTACTAAGATGTAAGTAGAGGGATCATTACTAGAAAAGCACCGAATGATCATTAAGACGTGCTTGGCGTCGTTTTGAGGAGGGGAATGCGCTACTAAGATTCAAGCGACTTGCTGATTAATCGTTGTTAGTAAGCGTCTTATAGCGCGGGTGACATGAGATTAAAAGATAAAGTGGCAATTATTACGGGTGCAGCAAATGGATTAGGGTTCGAAGCCTCTCGAATATTCGCACAAGAGGGTGCAAAGGTCGCTATGGTTGACTACGATGCAAAAACGGGAGAAGAACGAGCAGCTCAGCTAAAAGAAGAAGGCGGAGATGTAGCATTTTTTCAAGTGAACGTAGCGGATCGAGACAGTGTAGATGCAATGGTAGAAGAAGTAGTGAAACGCTACTCTAAAATAGATATTTTAATTAACAATGCAGGTATCACCAGAGATGGAATGCTAACCAAATTATCAGTTGAAAATTTTCAAGCGGTAATCAATGTAAACCTTACAGGCGTTTTTCACTGTACACAAGCAGTGGTACCGCATATGATTGCTCAAGGTAAAGGGAAAATTATTAGCACATCTTCGGTATCTGGCGTATATGGAAATGTTGGTCAAACAAACTATGCGGCGACAAAGGCAGGCGTAGTAGGAATGACAAAAACATGGGCTAAAGAGCTGGGACGAAAAGGAATTAATGTAAACGCTGTAGCTCCCGGGTTTATTGAGACGGATATGGTGAAGGCGATGCCAGACAAAATCATTGATCAAATGAAATCCACGATTCCTTTACAAAGATTAGGTCAGCCTTCTGACATTGGTTATGCTTACCTGTATTTAGCATCTGATGAGTCCAACTATATTAACGGTACAACACTTCATGTAGATGGTGGAATCATGATGTAAAAGTAGAAAATAATTCGCTTTTCTAAAACTTTTCAGTGGTCTTTTGACTACTGAAAAGTTTTTTTGTTTCATCCAGCATTTCACATATCGGCAAAGTGGAATTTTGTCTGTAAGTTCAGTAAAATAATAAGGAGAGAGATAGAGAGATTTAGATGATTATCACTATAAAATTTTGACGACTGCGTCACGTGTTTACGTGGCGTTTATCCATTTTGTACTTAAACAAATGAAAACATAGAGAAAAAAATCAAGGGGTGAAAACGTGGGGCTACAGTTTTTATTAGGACGTTCAGGAAGCGGGAAAACGGAATATCTTTTAAATAGCATGCGCCAAGAGCTGTTAAATGCTCCGCTTGGGCATCCACTTATTTATATTGTACCTGAACAGATGACATTTCAGTCGGAGTATGCGCTTGTTCAAACACCTGGGTTAGAAGGCATGATGCGTGCTCAAGTTTATAGTTTTACACGTCTTGCATGGCGTATCCTGCAAGAAGTCGGAGGTATTAGCCGCTATCATGTGGATCAAACAGGTATTCATATGATGCTTAAAAAAATTATCGAACATCAAAAAGAAGAGCTTCGACTGTTTGCGAATTCTTCAGAACAAGCAGGGTTTATTGAAGAACTGGAAAAAATGGTTAAAGAATTTAAACAGTACACAGTAGATGCCCCGTCTCTCGAAGAGATGAAGAAAAAGCTTCAAGCAGAAGATGAGAAAGTCCTTGCTGATAAATTACATGATTTACATCTCATTTACGGAGAATTAGAAAAACAGCTGATGACGAAATATGTAGATGGAGAAGACTATTTGAAGCTGCTAAGTGAAAAAGTAGCGTCTTCTGGCTATCTTGCTCAAGCAACGATTTATGTAGATGGATTTCATCACTATACTCCTCAAGAATTAACCGTATTAGTAGAGCTAATGAAAGTTTGTAGAGAAGTAAAAATAGCGGTGACTTCTGATTATTCATATCAAGATTTTATTCCAAATGACTTGCACTTGTTTCGGTTAACGAGCGAAACGTACCGAGAAATAATGGGCCTGGCGGCTGAAAACGGGATAGAGATTCAAGAGCCAATCGTATGTAACGAACAAAAAAGGCATCAAAACAGTCCAGAGCTTGCCTATTTAGAACGATATTATGATGAACGGCCAACGCCGGAATTTCAGTCAGAGCCCGAGCACATTCAGCTGCTGCCGGCTGTTAGCCGAAGAGCAGAAGTTGAAGGCATTGCAAGAGAAGTACTTTCACTTGTGCGCGATCACGGCTATCGCTACCGTGATATTGCCTTGATTGTTAGAAATGCAGAAGATTACCATGACTTGCTTCAAACCATTTTTCGAGATTACGAAATTCCGTACTTTATTGATCAAAAGCGAGCGATGTTTCACCATCCACTCGTTGAATTTGTTCGCTCAGTCTTAGAGGTGGTAAGCGGGTCATGGCGATATGAAACCATCTTTCGAGCAGTGAAAACAGATCTTTTATTTCCTTTGTCATCTGATGTGCACCAGCTTCGCGAAGAGATGGATGAATTAGAAAATTATGTACTCGCTTACGGTATTCAAGGATCTAAGTGGACGAGCAAGGAACCATTTACCTACAGAAAATATCGTTCACTTGAAGACATGAACCTTGGGAAAACGGACGAAGAGTTTGCTTTTGAGCAAAAAATAAATGAATTAAAAAATATGATTGTTCCTCCTATTCATTCGCTTCAGCAAAAATTAAAACAAGGAAAAATAGGAAAAGAAAAAGCAGAAGCGCTCTATCGTTTTTTAACGAATTTAGATATTCCACAAAAGATAGAAGCGCTGCGCAATCGATGTGAAGAAGAAGGAAAGCTTCAAGAAGCAAGAGAGCACGAGCAGGTATGGAAAGCAATTCTTCACTTATTTGATCAGTTTGTTGAAATGATGGGAGAAGAGAAAGTATCGATTTCTTTGTTCGCAGATCTATTTGAGACAGGGCTTGACAGCATGCAGTTTGCACTTGTTCCGCCTGCACTGGATCAAGTGGTTGTGGCAAGCTTCGAGCGTTCGCGTTTATCCGGTATCAAAGCAAGCTTTGTGTTAGGTGTAAATGACGGTGTGATTCCAGCTAAACCAAAAAGCGATGGCCTGTTATCTGAGAAAGAAAGAGAGCAGCTGCTTGAATCAGGTTTATTACTTGCGCCAACTGGAAGGCAAAAGTTGTTTGACGAACAATTTCTCATTTATTTAGCACTTTCCAGCTCTTCTGAAAAACTTTATGTTTCGTATCCTCTTGCCAATGAGGAAGGGAAGACTCTGCTGCCTTCACTCGTTATTAATCGAGTAAAAGAGCTGTTTCCGCTCCTGCAGGAAAAGCTGTTAATGATGGAGCCTACGGATTTAGAAGAAGAAAAGCAAGTTGATTATATCACAAATCCTTTAACGAGCATCGCGTATTTAGCCAGTCAGCTGCAAGGTTGGAAACGCCATTATCCGATGAGTTCGGCTTGGTGGGATGTATATAATTTTTATGTAGAAAATCCAAATTGGAACTCATACAGTGAGAGGGTACTAAGCAGCTTATTTTATAAAAACGAAGCAAAAAGGTTAACAAAGAAAACGAGTCAGCGTCTGTATGGAAAGCATATTCAAGCAAGTGTATCGAGAATGGAGAAATTTGAAGCCTGTCCGTACGCTCATTTTGCTTCTCATGGGCTCAAACTTAAAGAACGAAAAGTTTTCAAATTAGCAGCTCCTGACATAGGCGAGTTATTTCACGCGGCGCTGAAGATGATTTCAGACGAGCTTCGCGGCGATCAAAAAGAATGGAAGAACTTAACGAGAAAAGACTGTCAGCAGCTTTCTACGGCTGCGGTGCACGAACTTGCTCCGCGCTTACAAAACGAGATTTTATTGAGCTCTAATCGTCACCATTATTTAACGCATAAGCTGCAGCAAATTCTTGAACGGGCGTCGCTTGTGTTAAGTGAGCACGCTAAGGTGAGCGGGTTTGTTCCTGTTGGATTGGAGCTTGGATTTGGACCTAGCGCGGAGCTGCCTTCTATGCAGTTCACACTGCCAAATGGCCATACGATGGAACTCGTTGGCCGAATTGACAGGGTAGATAAAGCGGAAAGCTCCAAAGGACTTTTACTGCGTATTGTCGACTATAAATCAAGCGATAAAGCATTAAACTTAGTGGAAGTGTACTACGGTTTATCTCTTCAAATTTTAGCTTATTTAGACATAGTCGTGACGTATGCTGAACAGCTTCTTCATGACAATAGAGGAGCATTGCCTGCTGGCGTTCTTTATTTCCATGTTCATAATCCAATGATCAACAGTACTAAAGCATTACAACCTGATCAAATTGAAGCCGAAATCTTCAAGAAGTTTAAAATGAAAGGACTGCTTGTAGGAGACGAGGAAGCAGTAAGGTTAATGGACGAAACGTTAGAATCAGGGCACTCACAGGTTATATCAGCTGGCATTAAAAAGACAGGGGGCTTTTATTCCAATTCTTCGGTTGCGAGCGAAGAAGATTTTACACATCTCCGTCAGTATGTGCGAGGTAAATTTGTGGAGGCAGGTACGGAGATTACAAATGGGAAAATTGACATTTCGCCTTATAAACTAAAAGATAAAACACCATGTGCGTTTTGTGAATACCGCTCAATTTGTCAGTTCGATGAATCAATGGAAAACAACGAATATCGTCAGCTTAGTACAGAGAGTCAAAGTGTTATTTTAGATAAAATTCGAGAGGAGGCCAAACGAGATGAGTGAAGATATACACGTAAAACCGGCCGACTCCCAGTGGACGGATGATCAGTGGAACGCCATTGTTTCATCCGGTCAAGATATATTAGTAGCCGCGGCGGCTGGCTCAGGAAAAACAGCGGTTTTAGTTGAACGTATTATTAAAAAGATCACGATGGGTGATGAGCCGATCGATGTTGATAGATTACTCGTTGCTACGTTCACAAATGCTTCTGCAGCCGAAATGAGAAATCGAATTGGAGAAGCATTGGAAAAAGAGTTAAAAAAGAATCCATCTTCTTTGCACTTGCGCAGACAGCTTAATTTATTAAACCGTGCGTCGATTTCTACGCTCCATTCTTTTTGTTTAGAAGTCATTCGAACGTATTATTATTTGATCGATGTAGACCCTGGTTTTCGGATTGCAGATGATACGGAAGCGGATCTTCTGCGTGAAGAAGTATTAGAAGAATTGTTTGAAGAACAGTACAGTATTGAACAGAACGAGCGATTCTTTGATTTAATTGATCGTTATACAAGTGACAGAAATGACTTAGATATTCAGCTTATGGTAAGAAAGCTATATGACTTTGCCAGATCTAACCCTGACCCAAACGGCTGGCTTGAAATGATCGTGAGTCAATATGATGTGACAGAAGACTCTTCTATTGATTCACTTCCGTTTCTATCTTTTCTTTTACAAGAAGTAACAACGCAGCTGATGGGCATTGAGTCCATTTTAAAACAGGGCTTAGAGTTAACAAAGCTGCCAGGAGGGCCTGCTCCTCGCGCCGTTAATGCAGAGGAAGACCTGGCTCAAATTCATCGGCTGATCAGCGCTTCTAAGCATTCTTTTGCTGATTTGCATGAGGAAATGCAGAATTTGAATTTTACTCGTTTAAAGCCATGTAAAGGAGAAGCGTACGACTCGCAGCTTTTAGATGATTTCGGAGAGCTTCGCAAAAAAGCTAAAACAAGTCTTGAAAAACTGCATGCCGATTTGTTTTCTAGGCCTTTGCATGGCTACATGGCTGATTTTGAGAAAATGAAGCCCGTTATTGAAACGCTAATCTTTTTAGTTCAGCGCTTCGGTGAACGATATGAACACATGAAAAAAGAGAAAGGGTTAGTAGACTTTTCTGATTTAGAACATTATTGCCTGCAAATCTTGAGTGTAAAAGAAGATGGAGTGCTTAAGCCTTCGTCCATTGCCCAAAAATATCGCACTCAGTTTGAAGAGGTGCTTGTTGACGAATATCAAGATACAAATATGGTTCAAGAAACACTGATTAAACTAGTGACAAGAGATAGTGAAGAACAAGGGAATTTATTTATGGTTGGAGATGTAAAACAATCCATTTACCGCTTTCGTTTAGCGGAGCCATTTTTATTTTTAACAAAGTACAAGCGCTTTACACAAGATGGTCGCCAGTTCGGAAAACGTATCGATTTGAATAAAAACTTCCGCAGTCGTTCTCAAGTGCTTGATGCTACAAACTTTATTTTTAACCAGCTGATGGATGAAGAAGTAGGAGAAATTGCATATGACGATGATGCTTCTTTAAAATTAGGAGCATCGTATCCAAAAGTGGAAGGAATGGAAACGGAGCTTCTGCTCATTGCGAAAGAAAATGCAGAAGAAGAAGCGGATTCTTCTCTCGTCGCTTTTTCAGAAGCAGAGCTTGAAACGGCTCAGTTAGAGGCAAGAGCAATGGCGCGCAAAATCAAAGAACTCGTTCAAAACCGTTTTCAAATATATGATCGCAAGCTCGATATTATGAGAAACGTGACGTATCGTGACTTTGTTATTTTGCTTCGTTCCATGCCTTGGGCTGCGCAGATTATGGATGAATTTAAGCAAGAAGGCGTGCCCATTTATGCCGATTTATCAACAGGCTATTTTGATGCTACTGAAGTGATGATTATGATGTCTTTATTAAAAGTAGTAGATAACCCGCATCAAGACATTCCGTTAGCTTCTGTTCTTCGTTCACCGGTAGTAGGGCTTTCAGATGAAGAGTTAGCTACACTGAGAGCAGAGCAAAAGAAAGGAACGTATTACAATGCGTTAAAAACGTACTTAGCGGTTTCAGATGATGAAGAACTTCGCGATAAAGTAAAGTATTTCTATGAGCAGTTAAAAGCATGGAGAACACAAGCTAGACAAAGCTCTTTGTCAGAACTGGTATGGCAAATTTACCGCGATACGGGTTTCTTTGAATTTGTTGGCGGACTTCCTGGCGGGAAACAGCGTCAAGCCAATTTACGTGCTCTTTACGATCGCGCTCGCCAGTACGAGGCAACTTCATTTAGAGGTCTGTTTCGATTTTTACGCTTTATTGAACGCATGCAGGACAGAGGGAACGATTTAGGAGCTGCTCGAGCACTGGGAGAACAAGAAGATGTGGTGCGTTTGATGACAATCCACAGCAGTAAAGGTCTTGAGTTTCCTGTTGTTTTTGTAGCTGGTCTTGCTCGTCAGTTTAACTTAATGGACTTGAATAAAGCATATTTACTCGATAAAGAACTAGGTTTTGGATCTAAATATATTGATCCAAAACTGCGTATTACGTACCCTACTCTTCTTCAGCAGACCATGAAGAAAAAAATGAAAAAAGAAAGCATGGCAGAGGAAATGCGGGTATTATACGTAGCGTTGACGCGTGCGAAAGAAAAACTTATTTTAGTTGGAACAGTAAAAGACGCACCAGAAAAGCTCAGACAATGGAGCTCCGTTATGGCACATGAAGATTGGACGCTTCCAGCTCACGTGAGAAGAGATGCAAAATGTTATTTAGACTGGATTGGACCTTCTTTAATTCGTCACCAACATGTTAGTCACATGGTTGAAGGAGCGGTCCAGCCGGCTGAGATGATTCATCAGCATGCTTCAAGCTGGAAACTTTCAACGTTATTAGCAGGTGATCTAGCCGAACAGCCTCTTGAAGAGCAGCAGCATCATGAAGAGCTTTTAAACGCTCTTCAAAAGCATGAGCCAGTTTCAGAATCGAGCGATTATAAAGACGAAGTGTATAGACGCTTAAATTGGTCTTATGATTATCGTGTAGCTTCCGTTCATCGTTCGAAGCAATCTGTTTCTGAACTAAAAAGGCAGCAGCAGCTGACGGATGCAGGTGGAAGCGACGATCTCGTTCGGGGATCTAAAGCACCTCTTGAAAATCGTCCGCTGTTTCTTCAAGAGAAATCTCTCACAGGAGCTGAAAGAGGAACAGCTACACATGCTGTTATGCAGCAGCTTCCATTAAATAAAGCTTATACCCTTGAAATGGTTCAAGACTTTATTCAATCAATGGTTACCAAAGAATTATTGACGCAAGAACAAGCGGATGCTGTTGATGCAAATGATGTAGCAGACTTTTTAGACAGTGACATTGCACAAGGTATTCGAACGGCTCGCACGGTTTATAGAGAGATGCCTTTTAGTTTAGGTGTTTCCGCTAAAGAAATCTATGATCATTGGGAGCAGGAAGACGAAACAATTTTAGTGCAAGGTATTATTGATTGTTTGTATGAAACGGAAGAAGGCCTCGTTTTACTTGATTTTAAAACCGATAACATTTCGGATCGTTTTCAAGGGGATTTTGAACGGGCAAAACCATTTCTAATTGACAGATACCGCATTCAGCTAGAGCTTTACGCAAAGGCTATTGAGCGGATCGTAAAACAACCTGTTCAGCATCGCTATCTGTACTTTTTAGATGGTGGACATGCTGTTGAAATATAAAAAAAGAAGAAGGCGATAGTCTTCTTCTTTTTCACCAATAAGGAGAGAGTAACATGCGTTTATTACATACAGCGGATTGGCATTTGGGGCGAACGTTAGAAGGTCGAAGCCGTCTAGCTGAGCAAGCACAGTTTTTAGATGAACTGGCAGACATTGTGGAAGAAGAAAAGATAGATGCTATTCTCATGGCGGGAGATGCCTTTGATACGGTTAACCCTCCAGCAGCGGCAGAGCAGCTTTTTTACGAAAGTATGTCTAGGTTGAGCAACAATGGAAAACGTCCGATTATTGTTATTGCAGGTAATCATGACAACCCAGATCGGCTGTCGGCGGCTTCTCCATTAGCTGTTCATCAAAATATTACGCTTCTTGGTTTGCCTACTACCGATGTAGAAAGCATTCACATTCCTACATCAGATGAAGTGTTAAAGGTTGCGGCTCTTCCTTACCCATCTGAATCAAGGTTAAAGGAACTTTTAGCAGAAGAAAATGATGAGCTGGCTCTTCGAAACTCATATGATGCCAGAGTAAAAGGTATTTTTGATAAAATGAGTGAGCAGTTCACAACAGATAGCGTTAATATTGCCATGAGTCATATTTATGTAGCAGGCGGAAGTTCAACGGACTCAGAACGTCCAATTGAAGTAGGAGGAGCTTATACGGTGGCGGCAACTAGTTTACCTGCTAATGCTCAATATGTAGCATTAGGACATTTGCATCGCCCGCAAATGATCAATCGCGCCAGCACCCTTGCAAGATATTCCGGTTCACCTCTTGCTTATAGTTTTTCAGAGTCAGGCTATGCAAAGTCCGTTACCATTTTAGATGCTAAGCCAGGAAAAGAGATTGAGATGACTGAAATTCCATTATCCAGCGGAAAGCCTTTGACACGTTGGAAAGCGAAAAACGGATTGTCAGAAGTATATACGTGGCTTGATGAGCAAAAAGATACGCAGGCATGGGTTGATTTAGAAGTTCACGTAGAAGATGCACTTTCACTAGAAGAAATCCATCGTCTTCGCAAGCTTCATCCAGGTTTTATTCATATCCGTCCGGTATTCAAAGCAGAAGAACTAGCACTCGAAACACGTTCACAGCGCGAAGTGCCGATCGAAGAACTGTTTACAAAGTTTTACAGCAGGCAAACCGGCGGAGGGGCACCTGATGATGAATTAGTCAAACTGTTTTTAACCTTTATTAACGATGAAGAAGTATCGGGAAAGGAGGATGAAAAATGAAACCTATTAACTTGACCGTTTCGGGGCTTCACAGTTTTAGAGAAAAACAAACTGTGGATTTTGAAGCGCTGTGTTCAGGCGGTGTTTTCGGAATATTTGGTCCTACAGGAAGCGGGAAATCCTCCATTTTGGATGCCATTACACTAGCTTTATACGGAAAAGTAGAGCGTGCAGCCAATAATACACAAGGAATTTTAAATCACGGGGAAAATGAACTGAAAGTATCGTTTACGTTCGAGCTGGAAAACGCTAGTCATCAAAAGCGTTACACAGTTGAACGAAGCTTCAAACGGACGGATGAGCTTCGTGTAAAATCAGCTTCAAGTCGATTGATTGAAATTGAAGATGAAACGTACGTATTAGCAGATAAAACGAATGATGTAAATCAGCAGGTACAGGAACTTCTCGGTTTAACTATTGATGATTTTACAAGAGCTGTTGTATTACCACAGGGAAAGTTTGCAGAGTTTTTATCATTAAAAGGGACGGAGCGCCGTCAAATGCTGCAGCGCCTTTTTAATCTCGAGCAGTACGGAGATCAGCTTAGTAAGAAAATACGCTATCAAGTTCAGCAGCTAAAGACAGACCTAGATAAAATCACGGCAGAACAAACGGGATTAGGTGAAGCTTCAACAGAGAAAGTAGCGGAAGCCGAGCAGCTTGTAAGTGATAGCATTGTACTTTTGGAAAAACGAGAAAAAGAAGCGTCTGATTTGCAGGAAAGATACGATCAGCAGGCGTCTCTTTGGAAAGCGCAGCAGGAAAAAACACTGCTAGAAGAAAAACTAGTGCATGCTTCTAAGCAGGAAGAGGAGATTAAACAAAAGCAAGATGTGGTGACGAAAGCTCAGCAGGCAGAACGTCTTTTTCCCTATTTAGAAACATTTGAACAAGCTGAAAAGCAGCAAAAGCTTTACGAAGATAAAGTAGAAAAATTAAAAGCACAAATTGTTCAAAAAAGTGAGGAATATAAGCGATCGAATAGTTTATATGAGCAGGCTCGCTTACAAAAAAATGAACAGCAGCCCAAATTAGTTGTTCAAAAAGAACAGCTTCAACAAGCTTCTGATCTTCAAAAACAAATTAAAGAAGGACAGCAAGAAATAAAAGAAGCGGAAGTTTCTCTTCAGCAAAAGCAGCAGGCACTTCAAGCGAAAAATGATGAATTAATGGAAGCTGATAAGCGGTATCAGCAAGGCTTGACTCTTCAAAAAGAGTTAAAAGAAGCATTAACAAAAGTGGAAATTCAATCTGATTATCGGCAGGCTGTTCAGCAAGCATTTTATCGTTATCAAGTATGGAATAACGATAAAAAAAATCTAGATGAAGGTCAAAAAACGTATAAAGAAAAAGCCGAACAGCTTAAGCATTTGCACACACAAAAACAAACACATCAAGAGAGAGAGCAGCAAACAATAGAACAAAGTAAAGGGTTATTTTCAGATATTCAAGGCTTGTATCACACCGTATGTGAGCGGGAAAAAGAGTTTCAGCAGCTTTTTCAACAAGCAGATCGTTTAATGAGCGATCTAAAAAGACGCAAAGAAAAAGAATGGTCACGCCGTCTGGCTCATCAATTAGCTGAGCAGCTGACCCAAGGTGAGCCTTGTCCGGTTTGTGGCTCTGAGCATCACCCTAACCCCGTATTACACCAACAAGAAGATGACGTCATAACTGAATCAGCGGATCAGTTCGAAGATCAAGTTAATCAGTTGCGCGAACAGCGATTTAGCTATTCGTCGCTCAAAATGCAGCTTGAACAGCTAGCTAAACCTCTTGTTGAAAAAATACCTGAGTTAGCTGAGTTTATGAACGAAGCTGGCGAAATTCCTGCTTTAGGAAAAATGGATACAGATGCCTTTGGCCATTATGCTAAGAAAATAGAAGTTGAAATCAAATCTCTTGAGCAGGATTATTTGCAGGTAAGTGAAAAACAGCAGGCAATTCTCAAGCAGGTACAAAAGGTCCAGCAAAGTCTTGAAAAGATTGAATTAGAGCTTGCTCATTATCAAAAAGAACAAGCTGAATTAGAAGGAAAAGTAAATCAGCAAAAACAGGCGCTACAAGCAGGAAAAGAAGCTTTTCAACAAGACTATCCTTCCTTTGTATTTGAAGAGATGGAAAAAATTAATGAAAGGCTGACTGAAAGAGAAAAAGAAGAGCAGACAATAAAGGCTCGAATTGAAAAAAGTAGCGTATTTTTTGAAAATCAGCAAAAGAAAATCGAACGTCTAAAAGAAGAGAAATATGCGGGCGAAAAAGAATTTACAGAATTAAAAGCAATGCTGTCTCATAAACAATCTCTTGTTCACTCGCAAATTGAACGCTTGCGTACGCTTACAGATCAAGAAGATATTGAACAGGCGCTGCAAAAAACAGTTCTTTTACTTGCGGAGTTAGAGACGAATGAACAGCAGGCATATCAACATTGGCAGACTGTTCAAAAAGCGTATCAAACGCTGCAAATGGATGAAAAAGCAGCGAGCGAATCTCTAGAAACAGCTTATATGCAGTATAAAAAAGCAGCTGAAAAATGGGAAGAAGCTGTAGGGAATTCTTTATTCAGCGAAGGAAAAGAAGTTCAGCAAGCTTTGTTATCACATGATGAGATGAAATTGTTGGATGAAACTGTTCAGGCTTATTGGGACAACATAAAACAGATGAAGTCATCAATTGAACAGTTAAATATTCAGCTGAATCACCAGTCCATAGAAGAGCACCAATTTGAAGAAACTCAGCAGCTGCTTCATGATATAAAAGCGGCTGTGAAAGAAGCGGTTCAGCTCAAGGGAGCAGCTGAGCAAACGTTAAAAAGCGTCAAAGAACGGCATGAGCGATTTTTAGTGCTTGAACAGGACCGTGAAGAAAAACAAGCGTTATTTGAACAGTATCAAAAGCTTCAAACAGTATTTAAAGGAAATGCTTTCGTGGAATATATTGCTGAAGAACAGCTGATGTCCGTTAGCCGAGATGCTTCTGAGCGTCTAGGTATATTAACACGTCAGCGCTATGCGATTGAAGTTGATTCCCAAGGCGGCTTTATTATGAGAGATGATGCAAATGGAGGCGTAAAACGTCCGGTTTCAACTTTATCTGGTGGAGAGACATTTTTAACTTCGCTGGCTTTGGCCCTTTCATTATCTGCACAAATTCAGCTAAGAGGAGAATATCCGCTGCAGTTTTTCTTTTTAGATGAAGGATTTGGAACACTTGATGGAGAGCTTCTTGATACCGTTGTTACAGCGCTTGAAAAGCTTCAATCAAATAATTTATCAATTGGAGTCATCAGTCACGTACAAGAACTTCGTGCTCGCCTGCCAAAACGTTTGATTGTTGAGCCGTCCGAGCCTTCTGGCAAAGGAACTAGTGTAAGAGTAGAAACTTTATAGGGAAGGAAATCTATATGAACAAAAAAGACAGGCGGATAGGAACATGCGAATTATGCGGAAGGCAGGATGTCTTGACGACCGTACATCATTTAACGCCAAAGGAAATGGGCGGAGCGTTTGAACCAACGGCAAACTTATGTATTCCGTGTCATAAACAAATTCATGCGTTATACACAAATGATGAATTAGCCATTCGTCTTAATACGATTTCTTTATTACAAGCTGATGCTAAAATTAGCTCTTTTATTAAATGGATTCGTAAACAGCCTTCTTCTAAATTACCTAAAACCAAGAAATCAAACAGCCGAAAATCCAAGTGAATAAAAAACCCCTTATCCGCTTTAATAGCAAAGATAAGGGGTTTTTTTAAGCGTTTGCTGCTATATTTTGATCGAATAAATCTGGATCTAACGTATTTGTTCCTGAAATGCCGTTATTCGTATTAACAAAGTTACCTGTATTTAAGGAACCAGAGCCTGAGGCTGTTTTAGCAGCGCTTTTTGGAGAGACGTAGAACGTATCTCCAAACGTTACGACACCGCCTCCGACGCTCGTGATACTAACGGGTCCGATTATTGCTGGCATGAGGTTCACACCCTTTTTTTCGTGATATTAGTTTAGTATATGAGCCGTTTCTCAAAAGGTTCACTCACTGCCGCTAGGTGCTGAGGCAGCTTTTTTCGATGTTCCGGCTTCAGCTTCCTGTGAAGGTTCATCGTTGATCAGTTCACGAATATGCTTAATGCGGGCTTCTGCATACACATTGCACGTTGATCCAACATGAATAACTGACGAGAATGAGCAACCTTTTATATCGATTCTGTTAACACGGATCAAAGGTATTTCATTCCATGTTTGAACGGGAATAGGTTCGTAATCGCCATGAGGAATAGGCTCATTAAAGATAGCGTAATCATCAAAGTTTCCTTCTCGACCGTAGAAAAACGGATACTGTCTCCGATCAGCTAACGCTTTATTAAGTAGATGAATTTCGGTTGAATCTCCAATTTGACAAAAAGAGCTCGCCGACAAGGAATTAATTTCTATATAATTAACAGAAGATGTGCGTGAAAGCATACGTAAGCTCCTTTATGATAACGATAGTGGCACATAAGGTCCGATAATCAAAGATTCAGCCGGCGTATCAAATGTCGAGGATAGAGAGATATAATTTGCATCACCAATTAAAAAAAGAGAAGAAGAAGATACGCCTGTAATACTAACGTCTCCAACAAGCAATTCGCGGTTTACAACGTTAAAGTTCATGAAGGGGGTCCACCTTTCTTTAAAGATTCAGGTAAATACGTTAAAAATGCGTCAATTCCTTTTTTCATATCTTCATAAAGTTTACCGATAATCTGAGGTTTGATTTGTTCAAAATTTCGTTCTATTTCCTCCGGTTGAACTTGCTGTATATAAAAAGTAATCCGCTGCTGCAGCTGCTTTTTAATATCTTCTAAAATAAACTCGTAGTACGATTCATCAATCATCATTGAGCGCTCATCAAGCACATGTTGAACCATAGAAAATCCATATTGATTAAGCTCATTTAAAATCGTTTCATGAATATCAGAGACCCACTGTTTTTCTAGCTGGCGGTTCAACGGTTTTAAGCTAGGATTTTGCGGTCCAGGACCTCCGGGTTGTCCCGGCTGCTCACCTTGAGGCGGCTGCCCTTGTTGCTGAGCTCCTTGCGAAAATGTTACTTCTGGTTTCTCATTAATAATGATATCTTCTAAGTTATCAGGTGTAAGAGGGTTTAATCCAATATTTAATGTTCCATCTAAAGAATCGATTTTTAACTGTTCAAATTTATATTCAATTTTATCAATTTTAATAGGTGGCTGTTCACCTAACTCTTTTATTTTTTTCTGAAGTTCTTGTACGTTTTTTTCAAGTTGAGCAATGCGTCCTTCTTGCTGCTGAATATACGAAGACATTTGCTGAACATACTGATGTACCTGCTGAATATAGTCCATGTTATCCACCTTCAATCACCTCGATTCCCTTATCTTCGGATAAAGAAAATAGTTATATATATACATATGGCGATGAAGGTTGTAACATGTCAGTCGTTGTCTCGAACTGGGGGAGTTAACGACTGTGAAAAAGGAGCTGGGGCAGTGCCCGCACCGGTTCCGGGAGTAAAGGTAGAAGGAGAAACAGATCCAAGAATGCCTTTTTTTGTTTCAGTAGGTGCAGCGCCTGTAAACCCTCCTGTATTAAAGAGATTTGAGTTCGGTTTAATAACACCTACGCTTCCGATTTGAAGTACTGAAGAGTTACTTACGGCACTGATTTTCATACTTTGAATACAGATACTTTGATTCACGTAAAAGTTCATAAGCATCCTCCTGTATGAGCTTCATTTTTATTATAGATTTCCAGCAACATTTTGGTCATTTACATCATT
The DNA here is from genome assembly GCF_057586255.1 of Priestia sp. SRI_019. Classification (NCBI taxonomy): domain Bacteria; kingdom Bacillati; phylum Bacillota; class Bacilli; order Caryophanales; family Bacillaceae; genus Priestia; species Priestia sp. SRI_019. The sequence goes on from NZ_JBYCZN010000003.1 coordinate 22,429, forward strand.
GTCTGACGTATTGGTTGAGCTCTGCTGATTCACAACATATAATCCGTCGCCTGTATTAAACGAACCTGCGCCAGCAAATGTTTTAGCAGTGGAAATAGGGGCTATTGTATAAACATCTCCAATATGAAAGACGCTGGCTGAACCAACACTGTTAAGATTAACAACACCAACAATGGCAGGCATAGGCAAACACCCTTTTAATTTAGTCTAGTAACAGCATATGAAGCCTAGACAGAAAGGTGATTAATGCTTTTTTCTTATCTATATGCAGGAAGGAAGTAAAACATTAAAAAGAGGTATGGAAATAGTAAACATTGAAGAAAAACTTTTACGTTCGATATAATGTGAAAGCAATAATGAAATAATGTAAGGTGTGAAAGAATGAAACGTTTCAAAATGAACGCAGCTGATAAAGAACAGCGCATTGAGGCAGCAGATGTATTAAAAGGAATCGCACTTATTGGTATTTTGCTCATAAACATGCCGAATTTTTATTCACCTGCTTCCTATTACGACCATAATTTGTTGGACGGTTCAAGAATGAATTATGTTGCTAATGGATTAGTTGATGTAGTTGTAGGGCAGACAGGCTACGCGCTGCTCGCTATTTTGTTTGGATTTGGTTTTATGAAAATGTTCCAGCGTACATACGAAAGGCAAGTAAGTTTTACTCCTTTTTATGTACGAAGAATCACGGCTTTGCTTCTTGTTGGTGCTATTCATGCTTTATTTATTTGGCACGGTGATATGATTGTGATGTACAGCTTCTTTGCTTTGATCATGCTATTTTTTCAAGAAGCAAAGAAAGAAGTGTTATTAGCGTGGGGAACCGGAATATTTAGCATTTATGCTGTGATTATGATTGTTATTTTAACAGTAGCGGCTTTGGTTAACGAAGGAGAGACAGCAGCGGGAATTCACCAGCCTATTATTGACCAAGCGCTTCAAGCATATGGACACGGAAGTTTTGCGTCAATCTTTCATCAGCGCTTGCTTGATTGGTACTACGCGTATAATTTAAATACGGTTCCTTTTCTGTTTTTATCGCTATTTCCACTGTTTTTATTAGGCGGTTTTATGGCAAAAAGCGAGTGGTTCGAAGAAATAGAAGAATATATAGTGGAGACAAAGTGGCTTTGTCTTATTTCATTCATCGTGTATGCAGCATCATCCGTATTGCCGTATGTTTTGGATCACAATGTAGCGACATCGTATATTCACGATACAATCGGAGGAACGGCAGGAGCAATTTTTATTGTAACGTTGGTCACATTAGCTATGCGAAGTGTATCTATTCAAAAAGTCATGCAGCCATTTGCCCTTTTGGGGAGAATGATTTTAACTAATTATATTGTCCAGTCCATTGTAAGCACATTTCTTTTTTACTCATATGGGTTAGGATACTACGGACATATTTCAATTGTAGAAGGTTTGGCTATTGCGGGGATTATCATTTTTATTCAACTGCTGGGAAGCCGGATATGGATGAGCCTATTTTCAGATGGACCCCTTGAAAAACTCATTCGGTATGCTACTTATGGACGCAGCCGCTAAAAATCCTTTTCTTTCCTTCTATTATTGGTGAAGGAAAGGTTTTCATGATATGATATTTTCAGAAAGGACGTGAGATGAATGGCTCCACTACATATTCATGTAACGCTTTGGACATTATTAATTATTTCGTTTGTGGTTTCGTTGATTTTACATCGAGCAGGTAAAGCTAAAGGTCAAAAAATCCTACATATGGTGGCGAGACTCCTATATTTATTAGTATTAGTATCAGGTCTGCATATGTTAGCAGCTTGGTACCATTTTCAAGGCGCAGCGCTCATTAAAGGAATTGCCGGAGTGTTAGTGCTTGTGGGAATGGAAATGGTACTTGTTCGTACTGAAAAAAGAAAGCGTACAGGCGTTGCTTGGGCAGTTCTTGTAATTGCGCTTATCTTAGTATTCTATTACGGATATGTCGTACTAGGATAAGAAAAGGGACTAGGACAAGAGGATTTTAGTTGAAAGAAAAACCGAAGTATTAATCAGAATTATTGATTAATACTTCGGTTTTTTTATTGTCATTGTGAAGGCAGGTTTCATGTGTGTAGGTGCTTCTAGCTGTTGATTGGAGGGCAAGGCGAAGACTCCTGCGGGAAATAGTGGCACAGCTGAGACCCCGCAGGAGCGCAAGCGACGAGGAGGCTCATCGGCCACCCGCGGAAAGCGAAGCCTTGCACGGAAACCAATAGCGGTGTAAAAGCAATCCATACGAACTCATATATCCAATTTGTTCGTTTTTATGTTGGGTTGATGAAGTTATGTCTCACACTCTTTTCTTTTGCTTTAATCTAAAAAAAGATTCATTGAACGTTCTCCATCATTAACGGTATATTCAAATCGATCTAGGTGATGCGTGCCTCGTTCAAATAAATGCTGAACGGCACAAATTTTCTCCTCATTGTCATAAATGATAAAATTAGCACCTTTTGTATCACCGTCTGTCGGTAAAAAACATAATGTGTTGTGACAGTAAATACAATCATAAAGAGAGAATTTTAATGAATTTAAGTGCTGAGTGAATGATAAAAAGGTCTCTTTCGGTAGTGATTGAAGCAGCTGTTCGTATGCATAAGGTAGCTTTTTAGTCAGTCTTAGCTTATCCCCATTTCGCAATAAATACGTTCCATCGTGAAGCTTTATTTGACGGTCATCAACCATAATGGCTTTTTCCCAGCGTGTATCAATAAGAAGTTCTAATGTATCATCCATTACTTCATGGAGCATGGAAGCTTCGTCACTTTCATCTTCAAAGAAAATCCACTGTGAATCAACACATTCAACCGTACCAATCACGAAGGAACGCGGCTGATTGTTCAGAGCTTGTTGTTTAGAATAATGAGTCATAATCAAACCTCCGTGTGAAATTTATCCATATTTTTTTATTGCCTAAAAAAGCTCTCTTTATAACTCGAAAGTGAAAATAAAATATAAGGACAATTCAACTGTAACTATTGCGTGCATACAATGGCATTATTTCATTCATAAACAAGAGCGTGAAAGAAAGGATGATAAACGATGTGTGGTATAACGGGTTGGGTCGACTTAAAGCGATCGCTTTTAAATGAAACAGCAACAATAACAAAAATGGCTGACACTTTATCGAAAAGAGGTCCTGATGACACCAACGTATGGACACAGCAGCATGTTGCTTTTGGGCACAAACGCTTAGTTGTAGTAGATCCTCAAGGCGGAAGACAGCCCATGACAAGAGAAAAAAATGAACAGCTCTATACGCTTTGCTATAATGGAGAGCTTTACAACACGGAAGATATTCGGAAAGAATTACTAAAAAGAGGTTATCAATTTCAGGGACATTCAGATACGGAAGTACTTCTAACATCTTATATAGAATGGAAAGAATCATGCGTAGATCATTTTAACGGTATCTTTGCTTTTTCAATCTGGGATGAAGCCAATGAAAAGTTATTTATAGCACGCGACAGAATGGGAGTGAAGCCCTTATTCTATCGATCTTATGAAGGTGGAATTCAATTTGCATCGGAATTAAAAGCGATATTAGCTCATCCTGAGGTGAAAGCGGAAGTAGGATTAGATGGATTAGCAGAAGTGTTTGGCTTAGGACCTTCTCGTTCTCCCGGCCACGGCGTATTTAAAGAAATAAATGAATTGCGCCCGGCTCACGCGCTCACGCTTACTCGTAACGGGTTGAAAATCTGGCGATACTGGAACGTAAAAAGTGAGCAGCATACAGATGATTTAGGTGAAACTACAGAAAAAGTTAAATTTTTAGTGCAAGACGCGATTGTGAGACAGCTAGTGTCAGATGTCCCGGTTTGTACATTTTTATCAGGTGGAGTAGATTCAAGCGCCATTACAGCAATTGCTGCAAATGCGTTCAAAGAAAGCGGCAAGGGCTCTCTTCATACGTATTCTATCGATTATGAAGACAATGATAAATTTTTTAAAGCAAATGAGTTTCAGCCAAATTCTGATGGAACTTATATAAAGCTCATGTCGGATACGTTTCAAACAAATCATCACCGCTGCATTATTTCAACGGAGGACCTTGTGCAACATTTAACAGAGGCTGTAGAGGTGAGAGACCTTCCTGGAATGGCTGACGTAGATTCATCGCTGCTTTGGTTTTGCCGTGAAATCAAACAAGATTTTGTTGTGAGCTTATCAGGAGAATGTGCGGATGAAATTTTTGGAGGATATCCGTGGTTTCACCGAAAACATGATTTGTCTTCGGATACCTTCCCGTGGATGCGTTCATTAGACGCTCGAATTGATTTGCTGCAAAGTTCATGGAGAAAGAAATTACAGTTAGAAGATTATGTGCGTGCAAGATATGAAGAAACATTAAAGGAAGTGCCTGAATTAGAAGGTGAATCGTTAGAAGATGCGCAGCGGAGAAAGCTGTTTTATTTAAATCAGATTTGGTTTATGACAACTTTATTAGATCGTAAAGATCGTATGAGCATGGGCGCAAGCTTAGAAGTACGCGTACCTTTTGCAGATCATCGCCTTGTGGAATATGCATGGAATATTCCGTGGGAGATGAAAATGACGGGCAATAAAGAGAAGGGGATTTTACGAAAAGCGCTTGAAGGAATTTTGCCTCATGACGTTCTTTATCGCAAGAAAAGCCCTTATCCTAAAACGCATAACCCAGCTTATACAAAAGCTGTAACTGTATGGCTTCAATCTCTTTTACAAGATAAACAGTCACCTCTTCATGAATTTTTTGATAAGCAACAGTTAAAGCATATTATTGATACAGGCGGAGAAGGATTTAAAGCACCGTGGTTTGGTCAATTAATGACAGGACCTCAGCTGCTAGCTCATCTAGCTCAAATTCACGTCTGGTTTACTCACAATAATATTCAAATTGTGGAATGACAGGACCCTCAGTACAGAGGGTTTTTTTTATGAAATAAAGTCATCTGTTTCTCTTTTTTGTACGTTTAACTAGAGAAGAAGACCGCAGTCTATTTTTGTATAACTTTACATAGATATAAAATAAAAGCTTGAAAGCACCGAATAAAGGGAAAGTGTACTGAAACCCTGGAAAAATGGTACAAACGTCATATTTTAATGGTTTAGTTATTGGTAATTTTATGATTCGAATAAAGACAAGCAGTTTATCGTTGTGTTTAATAATAAAGCTTTGTATAATGTTTGTATAACTATTGTATAGGATTAGGAGTGTATGTATGCAAAAAAACGTAATCGTGATTGGAGCAGGTCCAGGAGGACTAGCGGCAGCGATGCTGTTAGCAAGTCATGGCTATAAAGTAGATGTATATGAAAAGCAAGGATACGTGGGCGGGCGAAATTCAGCGATTAAAATGTCGGGTTATACGTTTGATATGGGTCCTACATTTTTGAGCATGCCACAGATTTTTGAAGAATTATTTCAAGCTGCTAATCGCAATGCGCATGATTATATGGACTTAAAACGTCTAAATCTCATGTATGAGCTTATTTTCGATGATGCGCAGATTCAGATGACGGATAATCATAAAAAGATGAAAGAAGAAATCGAACGTTTATACCCAGGAAACGGAGAAGGCTATGAACGCTTTATGAAAGACACCGAAGCAAAGATGGCGGCTTTGCTGCCTTTATTGCAGGGCGAGATGGATCGTTTTCATCACTATTTAAAGCCTGAAGCAATTCGAGCACTGCCGCATTTATCCTTAGGTAAAACGCTCTATGATGTACTTGGCAAGTATTTCACTGATGAGAAATTGAAATTAGCTTTTACTTTTCAATCGAAGTACTTGGGAATGTCCCCTTGGGAATGTCCAGGAGCCTTTTCTATTTTATCGTTTATGGAACACGCTTACGGTATCTTCCATCCGATAGGAGGAGTAAACCAACTATCTCAAGCAATGGCAAAAGTAGTGGAAGAACATCAAGGGCACATCCACTTAAACCAAGGTGTCCAAAAACTATGGATTGAAAATAAGAGAGTAAAAGGAATTATTCTAGAAAATGGAGAGCGAATAGGGGCAGACGACGTCATTATCAATGGAGATTTTGCTCATGCCATGACGAATTTAATAGATGAAGGTACCCTTAAAAAATATGCAGTTGAAAAACTTGAAAAGAAAAAATACTCTTGTTCTACTTTCATGATTTATCTAGGCATAGACAAACAGTACAAAGACCTGCCTCATCACACGATTGTGTTCGCTGAAGATTATAAAAAAAATGTAGAAGAAATTACGAAAACGCTAGCTCTTTCAGAAGACCCTTCTATCTACATTCAAAACCCTGTGGTAACGGACCCAACTTTAGCACCGGAAGGAAAGTCTGCTCTTTATATTTTAGCGCCGGTTCCAAATAATTTCAGCGGTGTAAACTGGGATGAAAAACAAAAAGATTTTCGGGATGCAGTATTAAAAATTGTAGAAAAGAAAACGGGTTTCAAAGATTTAGAGAGTCATATTGAAGTTGAAAAAATCATTTCACCAAAGCAGTGGGAAGAAGACGTGCTGGTCTATAAAGGAGCGACATTTAACCTTGGACATCAGCTCACTCAAATGATGGTGCTGCGTCCGCATAATAAATTTGAAGAATTAGAAAACTGCTGGCTAGTTGGAGGAGGAACTCATCCAGGAAGCGGTCTACCAACTATTCTGGAATCATCTCGCATTACGACAAAGCTCATCTTAAAAAGAGACGGACAATTACTGAATGAGCCGTTTAAAACCATGAAGGAAATGGAGAGTGCATTATGAGAACAGCAATTGTTGGAGGCGGCATAGGCGGTTTGATTACCGCTTTGTTATTAAGCAAACGAGGATTTTCTGTTGATATTTTCGAAAAAGAAAACAAGCTTGGCGGCCGGCTGGCGTTTGTAGAAAAAGACGGTTATAAAATTGATGAAGGTCCCACGATTGTCTTACTGCCTTTAATGCTTGAACGTATTTTAGATGAAGCAGGCATTTCTGCTTCTCAATATGAACTAATACGCTGTGATCCACTTTATGATATTCATTTTCCAGACGGTACGACCTATACAAAAAAAGCGACTGAAAAAGATCAGTTAGAGGAAATTAGCCGTTTGTTTCCAGGCGAAGAGCAAAACTACCGGCGTTTTATGACTGAATTAAAAAAGCGATTTGAATTAGGAAGTAAGGCATTTTTGGAAAAAACATTTGTAAATAAACGAGATTTTTGGACATGGCAAAACATCAAGGCATTAAAAAAAATGAATGCAAATAAATCAATGAGAAAATTTGTTTCAACGTATTTCCATGATGAACGTCTAGTAGATGCCTATTCCCTGCAATCTCTCTATATTGGAGGAAATCCTTATTCGGCGCCCGCTATTTATTCCCTTGTTCCTTACAGTGAGCATGCTCATGGCATCTATTACGTAAAAGGCGGATACGCAAGTCTTGTGCCACTTCTTGAAAAGGCGCTGATAGAGCAAGGTGTAAACATTCATTTGAATAAGGCGGTTCAAGAGCTTTCTATAACAGGAGACAAAACGGAAGGGGTTATTGTTGACGAACAACTTTATCCATTTGATCAAGTTGTTTTAAATGGCGACTTTCCTAATATGGCGAAAATTGCTCGAAAAAAAGAAAAGAAGTATGTGCCTTCGTCCAGCTGTCTGCTGCTTTATCTTGGTTTGAAGAGAAAATATGATCATCACAATGTGCATCAATACTTTATGGGCAATGATTTAGCTAAACATATGGAAGCAGTGTTTAAGCATAAAACGATTCCTGAAGATCCCGCTATTTATACATTTAATCCCTCTGTTATTGATCCATCGTTAGCCCCTGAAGGGAAAAGTGTGCTATATGCACTTATACCGGTTCCATCAGGTGGCCACATTGATTGGAGCAATCAGCAAGATTTTGTTGATGGAATTATTCGAACTTTAGAAGAAAAAGGGTTTGAAGAGCTTCGTAAAGAAATAGAGTGGGTAAAAGTACGCACGCCAAATGATGCTCAAGCATTTGGACTTTACGAAGGAGGAAGCTTTGGTATTGCTCCTGAGCTGTTTCAATCAGGCGTATTCAGACCTCAGTACCAGCCGTACGAATATAAAAATGTTTTTGCGGTCGGAGCATCTATTCATCCAGGCGGAGGCGTGCCCATTGTTATGCAAGGAGCAAAAATGTTAGCTGATCATCTTATTGAACAATCATCTGTTCAAGCGGTTGCAAAGCTTTCTTAAGATCTTGTAAGCCATAAGGAAATGATGGTTTATCCTTTAATAGAGAAAGGGGTCCTATATGATGAACATTTCGTTAGACAAAGCGTACAATCAGTGTGAAGAAATTATTAAAGAAAACTCAAAAACGTTTTACAAAGCTTTTTCCATGCTGCCGTCAAAACAAAGAAAGGCAGTATGGGCAGTATATGCATTTTGCCGTCAAGTCGATGATATTGTAGATGAAGGATGCAACCCTGAAATAGAGCTGCAGCAATTCGAATCAGAATTTGCCCGATTTAAAAATGGAGAACTATTGAACGAAAGCGCCATGTGGGTAGCTCTGCGCAATGTATTTGAACAATATGAGATGAATGTTCAAGCGTTTGATGATATGATTACCGGCCAGAGAATGGATTTAGTAAAAAAAGAATACGATACGCTTGATGAAGTGAAAACATACTCTTATCATGTAGCGAGTACGGTAGGGTTAATGCTTTTACCAATTTTAGCTCCAACTACTCATAAAGAATTAGAAGAAGAAGCAGTTGCATTAGGCATTGCGATGCAGCTGACCAACATTTTAAGAGACGTTGGGGAAGACTTAGAGCGAGGGCGCATTTATTTACCGAAAGACCTTATGAATTCTTACGGATATACGCGCATGCTATTAGAGAACCGGTGGGTCACTTCTGAATTTATAGAGATGTGGGAGCACCTGGCCAAAGAAGCGGAGATGTATTATATAAAAGGACTTCAGTCGATTCATAAATATCCAGTCGCTTCTCGTTTGCCTCTTACAGGAGCGGCGCATTTATACCGAGCGATTCTTGATAAAATTCGAAAAGAAAATTATGACGTATTTACAGAAAAGCACTTTGTCACAAGTCAAGTAAAAAAGAAAATTATGACATCTATTTCTACGGGGTAACGCAAAGGAATTACTTTTCCTTTGCGTTACTTTTTTTTTTTTTTTGAAAAGATATGAAAGCGTTAACTATTATGTAAATAAGAAAAAAGTCTCATTTTTATTACATATTAACTTGAATATTCAGAAAATTACCTATATGATAATATATATAACATTAAATGTTAATAAAACTAACATGGAAGAGGGGTTACGATGAAAAAAGTAGAAGCCATCATTCGTCCAGAAAAATTTCAAGCACTGCGCGTAAAATTAGAGGAAGTAGGAATAAACGGATTAACGGTCTCAGAAGTAGCAGGATGCGGTCAGCAAAAAGGAGAGCAGGGACTGTTCAGGGGACAAAGTTTTGAAATCAAACTAGTACCTAAAGTCAAGGTAGAAATGATTTTAGAAACAGAACAAGTTGATGAAGTCATTAAGATCATTCAATCAATTTGTTCTACGAATCAAATAGGCGACGGAAAGGTTTTTGTATATCCGGTAGAGGATGCTGTCCGAATTAGAACAGGAGAAGCAGGTGTAGAGGCTATTTTATAAAAAGAGAGTGTTCTTTTAATAGAGGGGGAGTTAAGCGTTGAAAAAGAAAATTAGTGCGGCTTTGTTTATTAGTTTGTTGGCAGCAACACGCGTTAATGCGGCTGACCCAACTGTTGAATCAGTCAGCGCATCAATTGACATGATGTGGGTAATGTTTGGGGCAGTACTTGTGTTTTTAATGCACGCAGGGTTTGCGATGGTTGAAACAGGCTTCACTCGTTCGAAAAATTCGCTTAATATCTTAATGAAAAATATGCTAACGGTAGCTGTGTCTTCCGTCTTGTATTTTGTGGTTGGTTTTGCGCTTATGTTTGGAAATTCTAAAGGAGGATTTATCGGTTCGAGCGGTTTCTTTTTAAATGGAGAAAGCGATCAAATGAGCTTTTTTGTCTTTCAAATTGTTTTCGCAGCAACATGCGCTACGATTATTTCAGGAGCGGTAGCAGAACGTATGAAATTATCGAGCTATATGATGCTCACAATTGCTATGGTAGCTGTTATTTATCCAGTTGTAGGTCACTGGGTGTGGGGAGGAGGATGGTTGTCTAAACTAGGCTTCGTAGATTTTGCAGGGTCGACAGTTGTTCATTTGACTGGAGCTCTTGGTGCGGCTGTAGCAGTTACTTTTCTAGGAGCACGTCTTGGAAAGTATGGAAGCGATGGAAAAGTCAATGCTATTCAAGGACATAATATTCCGCTTGGCGCATTAGGTGTATTTATCCTCTGGTTTGGCTGGTTTGGATTTAATGGAGGAAGTACATTAGCAGCGGATCCTGCCCTTGTACCAGGAATCATCGCAACTACATTAATGTCTGGGTCATGTGGAGTCCTGTCTTCTGCTTTATATACAAAGTTTCGCTACAAACGTATTGACGCTAGCTTAACATTAAACGGTGCTTTAGCTGGACTTGTAGGAATTACAGCTGGAACAGCAAACGTATCGATTCCAGGTGCAATCGTCATTGGGCTAATTGCAGGAATTATTCTAGTAGAAGCTGTGCATTTTATCGATAGCAAAATGAAGTTAGATGATCCAGTTGGTGCTATTACTGTTCATGGAATTTGCGGTATTTGGGGGACGTTAGCAGTGGGGCTGTTTGATACGGCTAATGGTTTATTTTATGGCGGAGGCGTACAGCTATTAGGTATTCAAGCTCTTGGAATCATAGCTGTGATGGGCTGGACAATTGGAACGGTTGGGTTATTCTTATTTGTTCTCACGCGTTTTTCTTCTATTCGAGTATCAAGCGAAGAAGAAATTGCTGGTTTAGATTTTGCTGAACACGGTTCATCCGCATACGAATTTCGTGAAAGTTTCGTAGCGACAGGAGATGGTAACCTTCATCCTGAATTTGGTGTTGGATTGATTGATCGATTAAATAAAGTTGGTAAAGTATCGGATAAACCTCATATCTCGAACGTAAATGAGACGGTATAGCAGTATATAGATGAAAAAAAGTGATTAAAAGTAAAAACTTTTAATCACTTTTTTTGTTTTTATCAACTTATTTAACAATAATGTAAGCGTTAACGTTATAATGGAAACAAAAGTGAGTTTGAAACAGTTCGTCTATAGGAGGGGAATAGATGAAATGGAAAACGATAAGTATGCTGCTTATACTATTATTGCTTTTTGGAAGCAGTGCCTCAGCGCAAGATCATAAAGATATACGTGATGAGGTAATATACTCATTGATGATCAACCGTTTTTATAACGGAAGTGAACAGAATGATCGAAATGTTAACTATGAACGTTCAGATGCCTATTATGGAGGCGATTTACAGGGAGTAGCACAAAAGTTAGACTATATTCAAGAGATGGGATTTACCGCTGTTTTATTAACTCCTTTTATGGAAAATGATGAGACAGGCTATCATGGATATGCGGTGACCAACCATTATAAAATAGACGATCATTTTGGAACGTTAAAAGACTTACAAAATCTTGTGAAGAAAGCACATGAGCGCAATATAAAAATTATGGTCGAATTTCCGTTGACAATCAGTAACAATCATTCCTGGGCAGCAGATAAAGAAAAAAAAACATGGATAAGTAATGAATCTCGTACAGATAACGAAGTAATTAAAGCATTGCCTCACCTTAATTTAAAAGAAAGCGCTGTGCAGAAATACCTTATTAAAAATGCCGCTTGGTGGAGCAAACAAGCAGATATTGACGGATATTACGTTAAAGATATCGATCAAGCTCCTTCTGCATTTATTTCATCCTTTTCTAAGACGCTAAAAAGCATGAATCCTTCTTTTCTATTAATAGGAGAAATAAAAGGGCAACCATTTAAAAAAAATGAACAGGTTGATTCGTTAGGAGTAGATTTGCTTGTAGATAGAACGCTAGCCGAAGCCACTGCTGCTACGTTTAGCGGTACTAATCGTCCGCAGAAAATGTTGTATGACAAGTGGGGGAAAGGAAGTAATCAGCCTTTAGCCAATTTTTTAGATGATGTTCATAGCACACGTTTTACAGCACAAGCATTGAAGAGTGAAAATCATCCTGGAGCCCGAACAAAGCAAGGGCTTTCGTATCTTTATACTTCGCCGAGTGTACCAATCGTTTTTTATGGAACGGAAATTGCGCTGAATGGGGGAAAGGGAGCAGAAAATTATGGGATGATGAATTTTTTAGCTAATCCCGATATTATAGATCATTTAAAAAAACTGGCTGAACTTAGAGCAAAGTCGCCTTCTCTTCGAAAAGGAAGCTTTACCCTTGTGTCTGAGCAAAAAGGTGTGGCTGTATACAAGAGAAGGTATAAGGACGAAACGACGTTTGTTGTGATTAATAATACAAAGGAAACGTCGGACATTAATGTCCCGCTCAAAAAAGTTGGAAAAGAAAATGAACTAAGAGGGTTAATAACGGAAGGAATTATACGACCCGTTGACGATGTATACAACATTTCATTGGAGCCTGAGACCACAAATGTATATAAAGTAGTGAAAAAGTCAGGGTTTAATATTGGATATATCGCAGCGGTTGCTGCTGTTTATACGGGATTTGGCATCTTTTTGTACAAAGCATCTTCAAAAAGAAGAAAAGAAAAGAAAATTTCTCAATCACGTAAAAAGGACAGCGCGTCGTAGTTGTCAAATTATAATTGGATAAGTATTAATGAAGAAAACATAATTAAGAGGTGGAATTATGGGTGTAACAATAAAAGATGTGGCAAATTTAGCAAATGTAGCCCCTTCGACGGTATCTCGCGTCATTGCAGACAGCTCAAGAATTAGTGAAAAAACAAAACAGCGCGTGCGATCGGCTATGAAAGAACTTGGTTATCACCCAAATATTATTGCGCGAAGTCTAGCAAATCAAACGACAGAGGCAGTCGGCCTAGTGATGCCGAGCTCAGCAGACAAGGTGTTTCAAAATCCATTCTTTCCCGAAGTGCTAAGAGGAATCAGCACCGGAGCTCACGAGAACAAAAGAGCGATTTATATGTCCACTGGAGAAACGGAAGAAGAGATTTTTGCAGAAGTTGTTCAAATGGTACAGGGAAGACGAGTAGATGGATTAATTTTGCTGTACTCCAAAGTTGATGATCAAGTACTTTCTTATTTGCAAGAACAGAGCGTGCCGTTTGTAGTTATTGGAAAGCCGTTTAAACATAGTGAAAGCATCACGTTTGTTGATAATGATAATTTTAAAGCTGGAAAAGAAGCGACGGAATATTTAATTGAATCTGGGCATGAGCGTATTGCGTTTATTGGCGGAAGTCTTGAATTAGTCGTTACCATTGACCGTTTAACAGGCTATGATAAAGCGATTCAAAAAGCAAACATTCCTTACCGGGACGAGTATGTGATTCATGAAGAATTTCTACAGAAGGGAGGAAAAGAAGCTGTTTGCGAACTTTTATCTCTAAAAGAACGTCCAACGGCTCTAGTAGTAGCAGACGATCTAATGGCATTAGGCGTTTTAAATACATTGGATGAACTGGGAATTTCGGTTCCTGAAGACATTTCGATTGTCAGTTTTAATAATGTTCTGATCGCCGAAATGGCTAGACCTGCTCTCACATCTGTTGATATTAATATTTTTGAACTTGGTTATCAGGCTGTACGCTGCTTGATTAAGCAGATTGAAACGCCATATGCTGTTGCAGAACAAGTGCGCGTTCCTCACAAAATGATTAAAAGACAATCCTGTAAAACCATTCAAATGACGAAGAGATAACTTTATAAACAAATAGAAAGAGGCTGGAACAAAAGTATTGTAGTTGCAGGAAGATCCGAACGAGTTTGATTCTTGATGGAGAATCAAACTTGTTCGGATTTTTTCGTTTTTAGATTGGATTGATTTAGGTATGTCTCAATATATTTTCTGTGCCAAAGATATTGGCATTTAAAGTGCAAAAAAAATATACACATGCCAATTATTTTTTCCTGTATCAAAAAGAAAGAATGATATAAGTGATGAAAACCTTGATGACAAATAGGCTGTAAAGTTTTATTAAAAGTTGGCACGCTATTTGCATAACTATAAAGTAAACAAAGATTTGCATACTAGGAGGTATATATCATGGTAGTTTCTTATTCTCATGAACCATTTACAAATTTTAAGGACGAAAACAATAAAAAGGTATTTCAAGAAGCATTAACATATGTAAATACACAGCTTGGCAAAACGTACCCGCTTGTGATCAACGGTGAAAAAGTGGAAACTGAAGAGAAAATTACGTCTGTTAACCCAGCGAATATAAAAGAAGTGATTGGATATGTCTCGACAGTAAATAAAGATCTAGCAGAGCAAGCGATGCAGTCAGCTTTAAAAGCTTTTGAAACGTGGAAAAAATGGAAAGTAGAACATCGAGCAGATATTCTTTTCCGTGCAGCGGCCATCATCCGTCGCAGAAAGCATGAATTTTCTAGTTATCTTGTAAAAGAAGCAGGAAAGCCTTGGAACGAAGCAGATGCTGATACAGCAGAAGCAATTGATTTTTTAGAGTACTATGCACGTCAAGTCCTGACGTTAAAAGATGGTTCTCCAGTACAGAGTCGAGACGGTGAGTATAATCAGTACAATTATATTCCACTTGGCGTAGGTATTATTATTTCACCCTTTAACTTCCCGTTAGCTATCATGGCTGGAACAGCAGTAGCAGCTATCGTAACAGGCAACACGATTTTATTAAAGCCAGCTGATGCCACTCCTGTAGTAGCAGCGAAATTTGTAGAAGTAATGGAAGAAGCAGGTTTACCGAAAGGCGTATTAAACTTTATTCCGGGTGCTACACCTGAAATCGGTGACTACTTAGTTGAACATCCAAAAACACGCTTTGTTTCATTTACCGGCTCGCGCGCAGTAGGTTGCCGCATTTACGAAAGAGCAGCAAAAGTACAGCCGGGCCAAAAATGGCTAAAACGCGTTATTGCTGAAATGGGCGGAAAAGATACGGTGGTTGTAGACAAAGATGCGGATCTGGATTTAGCTGCTTCTTCAATTGTATACTCTGCATTTGGTTTTGCAGGGCAAAAGTGCTCCGCTGGTTCTCGTGCTGTTGTGCATCAAGATGTGTATGATGAAGTGCTTGAAAAAGCAGTTGCGCTAACCAAAACATTAACCGTTGGAAACCCGGAAGAAGTTTCAACTTATATGGGACCTGTTATTCACGAGGCTTCGTACAATAAAGTATTATCGTATATTGAAATTGGAAAAGAAGAAGGGCGTCTCGTTGCGGGAGGAGAAGCAGACAATTCAACTGGATACTTTATTCAGCCAACTATTTTTGCGGATGTAGATGAAAAAGCTCGTCTCATGCAAGAAGAAATTTTTGGTCCGGTAGTAGCATTCTCTAAAGCGCGAGATTTTGATCATATGATGGAGATTGCAAACAATACAGAATATGCATTAACAGGCGCTTTATTATCAAACAACCGCGAGCATATTGAACGCGCCCGTGAAGAGTTCCATGTTGGAAATCTGTATTTTAACAGAGGATGTACAGGAGCGATTGTTGGTTACCAGCCTTTTGGCGGGTTTAATATGTCAGGAACGGATTCAAAAGCAGGCGGACCGGATTATCTTGTTCTTCACATGCAAGCAAAAACAACATCTGAAACATTCTGATTGGAAAATAAGGAGGAGTAAATATGACAACTGAAACACAAAAAACGGTGAAAATCATTGAGCAAACAGAAAAATTTGGGGCACACAACTATCATCCGCTGCCGATTGTAATTGAAAAGGCAGAAGGCGTATGGGTACACGATCCAGAAAATAATAAATATATGGATATGCTAAGCGCTTATTCCGCTGTTAACCAAGGACATCGTCATCCAAAAATTATTGAAGCATTAAAACGTCAAGCTGATAAAGTAACGTTAACGTCACGAGCGTTTCATAATGATCAGCTTGGTCCATGGTATGAAAAGATTTGTAAATTAACAAATAAAAATATGGCTCTTCCAATGAATACGGGAGCAGAAGCGGTGGAAACAGCCATTAAAGCTGCACGCCGCTGGGCTTACGATGTGAAAGGCGTTGCTGAAAATCAAGCACAAATCATCGCATGTGTGGGCAACTTCCACGGTCGTACAATGACAGCTGTTTCATTATCGTCTGAAGCAGAATATCAACGTGGTTTTGGACCGATGCTTCCGGGGCTTCAAACCATTCCTTATGGTGATTTAGAAGCGTTAAAAGCTGCTATTACACCAAATACAGCCGCATTTTTAATTGAGCCAATTCAAGGTGAAGCAGGTATCGTTTTACCTCCAGAAGGCTTCTTAAAAGCTGCAGCTGACTTATGTAAAGAACATAATGTGCTATTTATTGCTGATGAAATCCAAGTTGGCTTAGCGCGTACAGGCAAAATGTTTGCTTGTGATTGGGAAGGCGTAGAACCAGATATGCTGATTTTAGGTAAAGCGCTTGGAGGAGGAGTTTTCCCTATTTCTTGCGTAGTCGCTAATGAAGACATTTTAAGTGTCTTTAACCCTGGCTCTCATGGTTCAACATTTGGAGGAAACCCGCTTGCTTGTGCCGTATCATTAGCTGCTTTGGAAGTAATTGAAGATGAAGAACTTCCAGCGCGCTCATTAGAATTAGGTTCTTATTTCAAGCAGAAGCTCCAAAGCTTAAGCAATCCAGTTATTAAAGAAGTGCGCGGCCGAGGTCTATTCATCGGGGTAGAATTACACGAAGAAGCTCGTCCTTATTGTGAAAAATTAAAAGACCAAGGTTTGCTTTGTAAAGAAACGCACAGTACGGTTATTCGTTTTGCTCCGCCGCTAACGATTTCAAAAGAAGAGTTAGACTGGGCAATTGAACGAATTGAAAAAGTATTTGCTGAGTAATCGGTTTAAAGTAAATAAAAATAGTACGATATGTATATATCGTACTATTTTTATTCATATGCAGCTAAATAACGTTTTTATTTGATAGGCAGGAGGAATAGAAGTGTATATCCAACTCTCACAGCTAAGCATGGAAGAGCAAGTTGAATGTTTAACAAAAGCGTTAGTGAAAATCAAAAGTATCAATGGGACAATCGGCGAAGTAAAGATTGCTGATTTCATTAAAAACACGCTTCAAAGTTTTCCTTATTTCAAAGAAAATCCCCTTCATGTTTGGGAACAGAAAATTAATGGCGATACGCTAGGTAGAAAAAATGTATTTGCTTTTATTCAAGGCAGCAAAAAAAATGCTCAAACAATGATTTATCACGCTCACTTAGATACGGTTGGCATTGAAGATTTTGGTCCATTAAAAGACATAGCATTAGATCCAGAAGAACTTCAGCGCTATTTCTCTATGCATAACATTAATGAAGATGTACAGCGAGATGCTCGCTCAGGTGAATGGATGTTTGGAAGAGGAGCCGTTGATATGCAAAGTGGAATTGCTGTACATTTAGCCAATGTGCTGCATTTTACTAAGCATCCAAATAAATTAGAAGGAAACGTCCTTTTTATGGTCAACCCAGATGAGGAAAGTCAGCATGCTGGAATTATTTCTGCTGTTTCTGAACTGAACCGTTTGAAAAAAGAAAAAAATCTTTCATATGTAGCAGCGATTAATACCGACTTTATTACACCTCTTTACGATGGAGATTCCACGCGCTATATTTATACAGGAGCCGCTGGGAAACTGCTTCCATGTTTTTATATTTACGGAAGGGAGGTACACGTAGGAGATACGCTTGCTGGTATAGATCCTAATTTGATTGCATCTGAGATTACAGGAAGCATCCATAACAATATTAATCTAGCTGAAAATATTGAAGGAGAGCTGGTACTGCCACCTTCCTGTCTGTATCAACGAGATAATAAAGAGGCTTATAATGTGCAAACTGCTGTAAGTAGTCATTTGTATTTTAACTATTTCATCTATGAACGAACGGCCAAAGAAGTGATGAGTCAATTAATTGGATTATCAATCGAAGCATGTGAAAAAGTGGAGGAAAAACTTTCTGATTATTACGAATTTTTTGTTCGGAGAACGAATTTACCAAAGCGAAACTTGTCTTGGAAAGTAGATGTTGTGAGTTTGGAAGATTACCTGGAAGAATTGGATCAAAAAGAGATAAATGCTCAGGCTTGTATTGAACGAGCTTTTGAACAGTATGCGCATTTAGAACTTAGAACAAGGTGCTTTAAAGTAATTGAAGAACTTCAAAGGTTAGATCCGCATCAAAGTCCGCGCGTAATTGTCTTTTTTGCACCGCCTTACTTGCCTCATAATCACTTGAAGAAAGAAGAAAGCAGAGATCAGCAGCTTCTTTATCCCTTGCAAGCGGCTGTGGAGAAGGTTGGAAAACAGACGGGAGAGACGTTTCAGTTTAAAAAATTTTTCCCCTACCTAGCGGATGGCAGCTTTTTATCTCTTCATGAGACAGATGAGGAAATCGATGCTTTTACACGTAACTTTCCGGGATGGGGGATTGCAGGGGCGATTCCTTTCCGTGAAATTCGAGAATTAAATATTCCGTCCATCAATATGGGGGTATATGGGAAAGACGGACATAAGTGGACAGAGCGAGTGTACAAGCCTTATTCGTTCGCCGTCCTTCCTAAGTTGATTCAAGAAACAACTGTTCAGATGCTAAAAAGTAGTCATGCTTGTACAAACCACATATAAGAAAATGAAGAACGGAGGTACCGATGAATAGACATACAGAACAAAACCAATTACAGAGAACAATGAAAAGCAGACATTTATTTATGATTGCGTTAGGAGGCGTGATTGGAACAGGCCTATTTTTAGGTTCGGGTTTTACTATAAGCCAGGCAGGGCCGGGAGGAGCCATTCTTGCATATATAATAGGCGGCTTCCTCATGTACTTAGTTATGCTTTGTTTAGGAGAGCTAGCGGTAGCAATGCCGGTTTCAGGTTCCTTTCAAGAATACGCTACAAGGTTTTTAGGGCCTTCTACAGGCTTTATGATTGGATGGCTGTACTGGTTCAGCTGGGCAAATACGACAGGGCTTGAATTTACGTCAGCAGGAATTTTAATGCAGAGATGGTTTCCTGATGTACCTATATGGTCATGGTGCTTGATTTTTGGCGTCATTACATTTTTAATTAACGCTCTTTCTGCTCGAAGCTATGCTGAAACTGAGTTTTGGTTTTCGAGTATTAAAGTTACGGCTATTATTCTATTTATTTTAATTGGAGGAGCTGCTGTTTTTGGTTTTATCGATTTCAAGGGAGGAGAATCCGCACCGTTTCTTTCACATTTCACCCAAGGCGCAGGTCTTTTTCCAAATGGAATACTGGCAGTTTTATTGACTTTAGTAACGGTTAACTTTTCGTTTCAAGGAACGGAGCTGGTCGGCATTGCAGCAGGAGAAAGTGAAAGTCCTGAGAAAACGTTGCCGAGATCTATTCGAAACGTCATTTGGAGAACGCTGTTTTTCTTTGTGTTAGCTATGTTTGTTTTAGTCTCTATTCTGCCATACAAAACAGCAGGCGTCATTGAAAGTCCGTTTGTTGCCGTATTAGATCAAATTGGCATTCCATACGCAGCGGATATCATGAACTTTGTCATTTTAACAGCCGTTCTATCAGTGGCGAACTCCGGCGTTTATGCTGCTTCTCGGATGCTTTGGTCACTGTCAAACAGCAATATGGGGCCAAAACCTTTGAAGAAATTATCTTCAAAAGGTGTTCCAATTAACGCATTAATTGTGACAATGATTATTTCAGGGTGCTCGTTGATTACAAGCGTCGTGGCTGCTGAAACCGTATATCTTTGGTTTATTTCAATTTCAGGAATGGTAACCATTATTGTTTGGATGTCCATTTGTGCCTCTCAATTTATGTTCCGCCGTCGTTTTTTAGCGGAAGGAGGAGACATAAAGGAATTGAAATTTAAAACGCCGCTTTATCCGTTCGTTCCTATTCTAGGTTTTTGTTTGTATGGACTGGTATTAATCAGCTTAATTTTTATTCCGGATCAACGAATTGGTCTTTACTGCGGTGTCCCTTTAATCATTGTACTCTACGTGTATTATCACGTAGGAATCAAGAAAAATATTGATCAAAAACAATCGGATTCACCGGTTTATAAAGCAAAATAAAAAAGAAGTGCACTGTGCACTTCTTTTTTTTATTTAGAGCGGATGTTTAATCGTTTCATACGATACTGCAAGCTTTGTCTGGTCAGCCCTAGTATCTTAGCACTTTTTGAGATGTTGTGGCTGTGTTGTTCAAGCGTTTGTTTAATACATTCGGCTTCGAACGATAACAGCTGTTCCTTTAAAGGAAGAGAAGGGTGAAAAGCGCTTGGATAAGAAGGTGCGTCACTGCTTGCTTTATTTTCAAAATGTTCATGCTGCTTTAGCTGGAACTTCGTTCTGTATTGGAAAGGAAGGTGAGAATAGTGAATAACATCTTCGTCCATTACCAAGTTCATTGCACCTTCAATAATGTGTTCTAACTCCCGTACATTCCCTGGCCAGTCATAAGAGAGAAAAGAAGACATGACTTGGTGATCTACGGTTTTTACATTCATCTGAAACAAATCATTGTATTTTTTGATGAAAAACTTTGTTAATTCAATAATATCTTCTTTTCGTTCACGAAGAGGAGGAATAAAAAGTGTCACGACGCCAAGTCGATAATATAAGTCTTTGCGTAATCGGTTTTCTGCAATCGCATCGATTGGATCTTCATTCATGTTCGCGATCACTCGAACGTTAACCGGTTTGTCCACTGTATCCCCAATTCTTCGTACGGTTTTTTCCTGCAGCACTCGAAGAAGCTTAGCCTGAAGATTTGGGTTTAACGAGTTGATTTCATCTAGCAGTAATGTGCCTCCTTGCGCTTGTTCGAAAAGACCGGGATTATCCATTGCACCTGTAAAAGCTCCACGTTTCGTACCGAATAAAAGGCTTTCAATTAAATTATCCGGTAGCGCAGCACAGTTTTGTGAAATAAAAGGAGCAGAAGAGCGGCTGCTGCCATTATGTATGCTTTGAGCAAATAGTTCTTTTCCCGTGCCTGTTTCTCCAATAATTAAGACATAAGAAGGAGTTCTAGTAGCGCGCTTGGCGTCTTCAATCACATCGTGAACCGCTTGACTGTTTCCGATGATGCTATCAAACGTAAAGCGTGTGTTTCCTTTTTGCCTAATGTTTTGCCGGATTAGACGCTCTAGTTTCGTCACGTCCTGAGCAATTTCAACCGCTCCTTGAATGACCCCGTCTTTTAAAATAGGGAAGGTATTATTAATCGTCGTGATTTCTTGTCCTTGATTGTTGAAATATGTTTGCTTGACGTTAACCGTTTCTTTTCCTTTTTGCAGCGCCTGTACAAGCGTGCTTTGCTGATTTTCTTTGAACATAAACACATCTAACAAGTTTTTATGTAAAACGTCTTGTTCATCCATCAGCTCCATCTTTGTCATCTTTTCATTATAAATAATAGTTTTTCCTGTTTCATCGACCGCATGGATACCGGCATCGACTTTATTTAAAATGGTTTCGTATATATGTTTAAGAGTGCTTAATGTATCGGTCATTCAAATACTCTCCTTTAGCGGTGTTCATATCTCTATTTAAACAAAAATAGCTGAATTCTGATAGTGTTTCCACATAAAAATAAATGAATGACCGAAGAGAAATGTTATCCGTTTACAATGGATCCCCCATTAATGTGCAGAACTTGCCCGGACATATAAGAAGAATCAGAGCTTGCCAAGTATACATAGGCCGGTCCGAGCTCAGAAGGCTGTCCTGCTCGTTTCATAGGTGTATTAGACCCAAATGTCGCAACTTGCTGTTCGTCGAACGTAGACGGAATAAGAGGTGTCCAAATGGGTCCCGGAGCTACGCCGTTGACGCGAATGCCTTTTGTTGCGAGCGAAGCTGATAAAGAACGTGTAAAAGCAACGATAGCCCCTTTGGTTGAAGAGTAATCAATCAGCTGATCATGCCCATGGTAAGCTGTCACAGACGTTGTATTAATAATAGCGCTTCCTTGTTTTAAATGAGGCAATGCAGCTTTGGTCAGATGAAAAATTGAAAAAATATTCGTTTGAAACGTACGAGTAAGCTGTTCAGTCGTAATATCCGTAATGCTTTTTTGAGGATGCTGTTCAGCTGCATTATTGACTAAAATGTCTATTTTACCGAAAGTCTGGATGGCCTTTGAGATGACTTCTTGACAAAAATGCTCATCTCCTATGTCACCAGCAAGCAACAAACAAGAAGCTCCCATGCGTTCAACCTGCTTTTTAGTTTCATTTGCATCATCATGTTCATTAAGATAGGTCACAACAACATTTGCGCCTTCTTTCGCGTAATGATAAGCGACAGAACGTCCAATTCCGCTGTCTCCTCCCGTGATAACAGCTACTTTGTTCTGTAATTTTCCGCTTGCCTTATAGTCTGGAGCGATAGAAGTAGGGATTGGATGCATCTCTTTTTCAATACCTGGCTGCGCTTGCTGATGCTGAGGAGGGAAGTTTTGTTTTTGATTTTGATTCATTGGTATACACTCCTTCATTAATATGAGTACGTAAGCGTATACTAGTATTTGTTAAGAAAGTGTATCTATGCATAGGGATAAGATTGGACGAATAGAAAGAGGCGTTAAAAGAAAAAATGAATGCCGAGGGCATTCATTTTTTAGCGGTAATTAATAAATTGTACATCAATAGGTAAATCAGCGCTGCGGATAGCCGAAATAATTTGCTGCAGGTCATCCCTATTTTTACCGCTTACGCGAAGCTGATCATCTTGAATTTGGCTTTTTACTTTTAAACCGGTATTTTTGATAATTGTATTTAGCTTTTTAGCGTTGTCTTTGTCGATACCTTGAATTAGCTTGGCGCGTTGTCTAACCGTTCCTCCAGAAGCATTCTCAATTTTGCCGTATGAGATATTGCGTGTAGGTACACCGCGTTTAATGAGCTTAGAGATCAGTACGTCTTTTAACTGTTCAAGCTTAAATTCATCATCTGAAATAAGAACAAGCTCTTCGTTTTCGAGCGAGATTTCGCTTTTGCTGCCTTTAAAATCGTAGCGGGTTTTAATTTCTTTTGTTGCCATGGTAATGCCGTTCGTTACCTCTGATAAATCGACTTGTGACACAATGTCAAATGAACTATCTTTAGCCATAATAACCTCCATATGTAAAGAGTTTGTTCTTTTATTATAAATAAAACACAAACTGTATACAACTGATATTGAATAGAGAGCCGGTAATTGATACAATACAAGTTATGCTTTTTGTTGTAAGCTATAGAAGCAGCTTTTTTAAACAATGCATGCATTTAAGTTGATTTGAAATTTAAAATGCTGTTCGATGCAAAGTGAGAAGGTATGTGGTGACGGAATAGTCACTACTAATTTATATAAAGGATGGATAGAACGATGAATGTAGAAGCTGGGATGAAAGCGTATTTAACAGTAAACCGTGAAACGCCGATTGGTTATATGTTAGCAGAAGGCGAAGAAGAAATTTTGCTACATAAAAATGAAACAACAAGAGAACTTGCTGAAGGAGAAGAAGTAGAAGTTTTTCTATATCTTGATCAGCACGATCGCTTAACGGCAACGATGCACTTACCTCTTGTTGAAGAAGGAGTCTATGAGTGGGTTGAAGTCGTAGATGTTAATCCAGGTTTAGGCGTGTTTGTAAATATCGGAATGAACAAAGATATGTTAATTGGTTCAACCGACTTACCTGCGCTAGAAGAGCTGTGGCCAGAAGTTGGAAACAAAGTTTACTGTACAATGAAGATTTCAAAGCGCGGTAAGATGTACGGGAAAATTGCTACAGACGATGTCATGAAAGCAATGGCATTGGATGCTCCGCCTGAACTTTTTAATCGTGAAGTGAGCGGATATATCTATCGCGTACTGCGCGTAGGTTCATTTATTATGACAGATGAAGGATATGTTGGATTTATTCATGAAAGCGAGAGACGCAAAGAACCAAAGCTTGGTACGTATGTAACAGGCCGTGTCATTAATGTAAAAGAAGATGGAACGCTAAACGTCTCGCTTCTTCCGCGCAAGCAAGAAAGCATGGATGAAGATGCACAGGTACTATACGATTACATGGAAAGCCGCGGTGGCGTGATGCCATTTTGGGATAAAAGTTATCCAGAAGATATTCGTGAGCGTTTTAATATGAGTAAAGCTGCGTTCAAACGTGCGCTTGGTAAACTGATGAAAGAAGGAAAAGTTTATCAAGAAGAAGGATGGACATATTTTAAAAAAGAAGAAAACTAAAAGGAGAAGCCGCTGAAAATTCAGCGGCTTCTTTTTATAAGTGATCAGTTTTTTTAGAAAATGAATGTTTTCCAAGCTCACGGTTATGCTTAGCTTGCAGATTCTTTTCGTGAAGCTTTGCATTATTATCTTTTGCTTTTTTATCGTTATCGCTCGTTTTTGGCATTGTGATACACCCCTTTTTGGTCGTACCTTTAGAATGCCCTGATCTCTTTAAATTATTCGATGGTTTCGTTCAAAAAGAAGACTGCAATCGTCCCTGGGCCAGAGTGAGAACCTATGGCTGCACCAATAATATTAATAATAAAATGTTGGGTTCCAAAACGTTCTTGAATCATCTCTTTCAGCTGAAGAGCTGTTTCTAAATCATCTCCATGGCTAATTCCAATGGTTTGAGAAGAGAGATTTTTCCCTCGCTCTTCCATTACGTCAAGCATGCGTTTAAATACTTTTTTACGGCCGCGGATTTTTTCGATTGGAATCAATTTTCCATCTTCCACATGAAGCAGCGGCTTAATATTAAGCAGACCTCCTACAAAAGCAGAAGCTTTGCTAACCCGTCCTCCTTGAGCAAGAAAATCTAAGTCATCGACCGTAAAAATATGTTCCATATGCAGCGCGTATTGTTTTATTTTTTCTGTCATCTCTACAAGTGAGAGGTTTTGTTGTAGCAATTGTGCTGCATAATAAGTAACTACTCCCTGGCCAAGAGATGCACATCTCGTATCGATTATCTCTAATTGGAAATCGGGATACTTTTCTAGGAGTTCTTCTCGAATCATCATTGCTGTTTGATATGTACCGGATAATTCTGAAGAAAAAGCTAAATAAACGCACGAATTACCTGATTTAGCTATGTCCTCAAAGACCTCATACATAGTAGTTGGAGCCGCTTGAGATGTTTTTGGCATCTTGCCTTTACGGATGGCTTCGTAGACAGAAGCTGGCTCAATGGTTTGTAGATCTAAAAATTCTTGATTATCCAGGCTTACGCGAAGCGGTAAAAAGCCAACGTTATTTTCTTGAAAAAAGGATAAAGGCAAATCGCTTGCACTATCGGTTAAAAGTTTAATTGACATAAATGTCACCTTCCTAATTGCATTTATAAAATATTAAATGAGTTTGATGTATAAACATTGAGAAGCGTTATATACGACATAGTATTAGTGTATAAGCACTTTGAGGAAAATACAATTTTTGAATAAGTTTTTTTAATTCTGCCAAATCGTACATACTATATGTACTAACTATTTTAAAGATGCTGACTTTATTCATTTTATAAATGGGTATAGGAGAGTAAGAAGTTTTAAAAAAGCGGAGGTCGGTCATTTGAATATGTGGCTTGAAACAAAAAAAACGATAGTCGTCTTGGTAGGAGCATTATTGAATGCGCTTGCACTCAACTTGTTTTTGATACCCGCTAATGTATATTCGAGCGGCTTTACAGGAGTAGCGCAGCTTGTTTCGAGTATCGTGACAGATTACACCCCTTTTACTATTTCCACTGGAGTGCTGCTGTTGTTGTTAAATATTCCTGTAACTATTTTAGGGTGGAAAAAAGTTGGGAAGTCATTTACTGTTTACAGCTTTATCAGCGTTGCTGCAACAACTTTGTTTCTTGGAATTATTCCTATTCAAGCACTTTCTAAAGACATCATCCTTAACGCAGTTTTTGGAGGCGTTATTTTAGCGGTAGGGGTAGGAATTACGTTGAAGTTTGGAGCTTCAACTGGTGGGCTCGATATTATTGCCCTGATTTTATCTCGAGTAAAGGACCGACCAATTGGCACTTATATGTTCATATTAAACGCAATTATTATCGTGCTAGCAGGTCTTTTATATGGGGCTGAGAAGTCACTCTATACGCTTGTGACGCTTTATACAACTACTCGCGTCATTGATGTTATTCATACGCGTCATGTCAAACTCACAGCAATGATCGTAACGAAAAAAGGAGTGGAGCTAAGAAAGGCAATTCACGCCAAACTTGTGCGAGGGATTACGGCGGTACCGGCTAAAGGCGGCTTTACAAACGAAGATAAAGAAATGCTAATGATTGTTTTGACTAGATACGAATTATTTGACTTGGAGCGAGTGATTAAAGAGGTAGATCCTAAAGCATTTACCAATATCGTTCAGACAACGGGAATCTTTGGTTTGTTTCGCAAGGATTAAAAAAGGTCCAGGTATTCATTACCTGGACTCTTTTTTATTAATGTGTGCCTTTTAAGTCATTAGAAAGCTCTTGAAGCTGAGCTTGTTCTTCAGGAGAAGCATTTTGCTGCGCATGAGACAGCATATCAGCTGCAATGTTTTCATCAGAACCTGCAGACGTATGAGCCTGAGACGTTTGATGATTTTGACCAGCAGCTCCCAATGTATTCTGAAGCTGCTGAAGCTGAGCTTGTTCTTCAGGAGAAGCGCTTTGCTGTGCATGAGACAGCATATCAGCTGCTACGTTTTCACTAGACGTGTGAGCTTCACGGTGAGCGTGAGACTGACCGCCCTCTAAAGTGCTTTGAAGCTGTTCAAGCTGGCTCTTTTCTTCAGGAGAAGCATTTTGCTGTGCATGAGATAATATATCAGCTGCCACGCTTTCACTGGACGTGTGAGCTTTACCGTGAGCGTGAGACTGACCGCCTTCTAAAGTGCTTTGAAGCTGTTCAAGCTGTGCCTTCTCTTCGGAAGAAGCATTCTGAACGATATGAGACAGCGTATCGGACATAATGTCTGCGCTTTTCTCTTGTGAATGTGATTCTCCATCTGTATCATACGCTTGATGCAATGAGTTTTGGAATTGCTTCAGCTGCTCTTGCTCCTCAGGAGAAGCGTTAGAAGCAATACTGTTTAATACGCCTTCTGAAATATCAAGTTCCCCGTTGCCGTGCTTTTGACGATGAAGCTGATCTTCTGAATGGCCGGATACTGCGTTTCGAATCGCATCTTTTACTTGACCAAAAAGTGAATTTTTCATAAGTTACTGTCCTCCATGAGGAGTTTGGCGCTGCTGAGCTTGAAATGCTTCTGCCTCTGCCATAGTCATATGATAAGGAATTCGTTCATCATGTTTTTGAACTGCGTCTGCACCTTGTTTCACAAAACGTTTTGATCGATTGCCTCTGCCCATCATAAATTCCTCCTCGTAATATAAATAAAACCGACACCTTAAGAAGTGTCGGTTATAGTGTGTGCTAAATAAAAAAAATGATAGCGATAAAAATTTACCTTGCTTTTCAAAAAAAGCTAAGTTATAAATTTAACGTTTTTTCCAAATAATAAGCAATACCGTCATTTTCATTCGATTTTGTTACTTCACGCGCTAGCTGTTTTAATTCGTTAATACCATTTTCCATGGCGATACCGTGTCCTGCAAATTTAATCATTTCAAAATCATTGTCTTCATCTCCAAACGCAATAATTCGTTCGCGTGGAATTTGATAATGATTAGCTACGCGCTCAAGACCTACAGCTTTATTAAGTCCTTTTTTTACAATTTCAACGACATGCCAAGGTGCTCCCCAGCGTCTGTGTTCTAGTACTTCTGCATGAACATCTGAAAGGTGAGAGCGTATATCTTGCACATGTTCTTCATCTGCGTGAATTAAAATAGACGTTGGGTCGTGCTGCAGCGTATGACGCAAATCACCCGTTTGTAATTTAGGATCCCCTAGGCTAAGTACATCCATTAATTTTCGATCTTCAAAATGAAGATACACATCATCTTGTACTTCTGCCATGATATTGTTGATGCGATAGTCTTGCATAGCTGTCACAATGTCATGGACAGTGCGGCGGTTTAAAGGTTCGTGATGCGTGCCGAAATCAGGCTGAAGGGGGTGATGAACAAGCGCTCCGTTAAAGTTTACGATAGGCGTGGATAAATTTAATTCGCTGTAATACATAGCACTGGAACGATAAGGTCTACCAGTTGCAATCATTACAATATGTCCTTCTTGTTTGGCTTTTTCTAATACCCGTTTTGTTGTAGGTGAAATGGTTTTTTCATTCGTTAACAATGTTCCATCCAGATCTAAGGCGATTAAGTGTTGATTGTTTCTCATATAGGGCTCCTTTTAAATTGAAGTAGTTATACGATTATATTGAATTCTACTAATATTCATGCTTGTATTCCCATATTTTACACAACTTTTCCTTAGGAGCAAAGCAGAACGATTGACATGCAAAAGCTGTCTTGTTACGGTGTAAGACATAGTTATTGATTGCTTACGATAATTTGTTTAAGGGTATATTTAATACGTGAAGATAATTACGGAAGTAAGAGAAAGGAGAATGAATATGGATAAACAGTTAGAAGATAAAATCATGGAATCACTAGAAGAAGTAATTGATCCAGAGCTTGGCGTTGATATCGTAAATTTAGGCTTAGTGTATGGTGTAGAAATGGAAGAAAACAACACAGTTATCGTGACGATGACGTTAACTTCTATCGGCTGCCCGCTGGCTGGTGTGATTGGCGAACAAGTGAAAAAACAATTAATTTCTCTTGAAGAAGTAGAAAATGTAGAAGTGAATATCACATTTAATCCTCCATGGGATAAAGATCGAATGACGCGCTACGCTAAAATTGCATTAGGTGTTCAATAAGAAAAAAGCCATCAACGATGGCTTTTTTTCTTATTCAATTCTGCACAATTCCAAAGGGCAGTCCTCACAGTCTATTTCTTTCTTTAAAAAAGAGAGCTTATGAATGATGATTTTTCCATCTGCCATCGAAATCACTTCGTTTTTTCGCAACTCAGCGAGCATGCGATTGACCACTTCTCGAGATGTCCCGCATAGATTGGCGATTTCTTGATTTGTCAACGTTACGTTTAATAAGATACCATTTGGCTTCATTACTCCAAAACTATTAGACATGCGGATCAGAGTAGAGTAGAGAGCACCTTTTTTTCCATTTAGAATTAAGTCTCTAAACTTTGTCTGCATTCGCTTGATTTGGAGTCCCATCCACTTCATGTACTCCATAGAAAGAGCAGGGTATTGTGCTAGTTCGTTTTCTAACAACCGTTTTTGAATACTGATTGCTGTACAAGGTTCAATGGCTTTTGCTTGGAGCATATGGGGAGTAGATCCGCAAAACAGCATGACTTCCCCGATTAAGTCTCCTGAACTCGCCAGCTGAAGCGTCAGTTCGCGTCCTTCCGGCGTCACTTTACCTACTTGCACGGCCCCTGACGTAATAAAAAATAAATGAGTTGAAGGTGAACCTTCTTGAAAGAGAAAGTCACCTTTTTCAAACGAAAGCTTATGATCAAAGTTCATAAAAAATTGCTGCAGCTCATTTGAAAAAGAATCCGTTGTGATGTTCATCATGTTATCACCTTTTAATTAAAATTTTTGCGACTGTTATTTATGAATCTATTAAGTTAGAACAGTCTGTATATGCTGTACGTCCACTAGCCGTATGAAAAAAATGTCATACGGATGATTTTATCGATATTCTTATTATACACAAAAACAACCAGTGTTTTCCAAAACTATCTGTGAACAATTTCTAAACAAAAATAGAAAGATAGTTATAAAAATAAAAACTTATGAATAAATAAAAATGTTTAAAAATATAGAATAAAGTGTTGGATTTTTTAAATATTCATTTGATTTTATTTTTATACGGTATTATAATGATAAATAATTCAAATAGATACGTGGAAAAAGGAGTTTTAAAATGAAAGAATACAAGGTAGGAATTGTTGGAGCAACAGGGTATGGAGGAGTAGAACTGATTCGTTTGTTAGCGAATCACCCACATTTTCATGTTTATGCAGTTTATTCATCCTCTCAGGATGGGGTGGAACTAGCAGAAGTTTATCCTCACCTTTCTAATACTGTATATACGCTGCAAGATATAAACCCTAAGAAGATGGCTGAAGAATTAGATTTAGTGTTTACAGCAACTCCGTCCGGTGTTTCTAGCAAACTTGTACCTCAATTAATAGAAGAAGGAATCAAAGTAGTAGATCTATCTGGAGATTTTAGATTAAAAACAGAAGCGCTTTATGAAAAATGGTACAAAAAGCCTGCTGCAGCCGAAGCATTTTTACAACAGTCTGTGTATGGATTATCAGAATGGTTTGCAGACGAAGTCGAAAGCAGTACGTTCGTTGCGAACCCGGGTTGTTATCCAACAGCTACACTGCTTGGGCTAGCTCCCCTCGTTAGTAAACAAATGGTGAAATCAAACTCTATTATCATTGATGCGAAGTCCGGAATCTCAGGAGCAGGGCGCGGGCTTTCGCAAATGGCTCATTATGCTGAAATCAATGAAAATATGAAAATATACAAAGTTAATCAACATCAGCATATCCCAGAAATCGAATCTATTTTAGAAAAGTGGGATGAGGAAATTGGCCATGTTACGTTTAGTACGCACTTAGTTCCAATGACGCGAGGGATTATGAGTACAATATACGCTGAACTTTCTGAAGAGAGCTCAGTTCAAGAGCTCCATCAGCTATATGTAGATACATATCAAAACTCCCCGTTCGTTCGCGTTCGAAAAGCTGGTGAATTTCCTTCTACTAAAGAAGTAAGTGCATCAAATTATTGCGATATCGGTATTACATTTGACGAACGAACAAAGCGTGTCACGATCGTTTCTGTCATTGATAACTTAGTAAAAGGGGCAGCCGGTCAGGCCATTCAAAATGCCAATATCATGATGGGATTTGAACAGCAAGCGGGTATCGGACTACTGCCTGTCTTCCCATAAAGTCAACAGCATCACTAATCACGATAAAAGCAGGAGGGAACGTATAGTGATTACGGTTAAACAAACGAAAGAAAAGATAAAGAAAATAGAGAACGGTACAATTGTAACGCCGGTAGGTTTTTCAGCAGACGGCGTTCATGCTGGTTTACGTTATGCTAAAAAAGATTTAGGAGTTATTGTAAGCGAGGTGCCAGCTAATTGCGCAGCTGTTTACACGCTTAATGCCTTTCAAGCAGCGCCTTTAGCTGTTACAAAAGAAAGTGTAGCAGTGGAGCAGAAGCTGCAAGCGATCGTTGTGAACAGCGCATGTGCAAATGCATGTACGGGAGAACAAGGATTAAAAGATGCATACCAAATGCGAAATACATGTGCGAAAAAGCTTAATATCCTACCTCATCATGTAGCGGTAGCTTCTACAGGCGTAATTGGAGAGCTTCTAGATATGGAAAAAATCGTGAAAGGCATTGGGTTGTTAAGTCCTTCGTCGAACAAAGAAAAAGCAGAAGAATTTCAAACGGCTATTTTAACAACAGATACAGTGATGAAGTCAGCTTGCTATGAAACAAAAATTGACGGCAAAGTAGTTACTATTGGAGGCACAGCGAAAGGATCAGGCATGATTCACCCAAATATGGCTACGATGCTTAGCTTTATCACAACGGATGCTAAGGTTGAAGCTTCAGTGCTGCAAGATGCGCTAGGTTCTATTACAAATAAAAGCTTTAATCAAATTACAGTGGATGGTGACACATCGACAAATGATATGGTTGTTGTTTTAGCAAATGGAAAAGCTGATCACCAGTCGCTTACACCAGATCATCCTGAATGGAATTCGTTTTATGAAGCACTGCGCTTGACGTGTGAAGATTTAGCCAAACAAATTGCACGCGACGGTGAAGGAGCAACAAAACTAATTGAAGTAAACGTATCTGGGGCTCATACAAACGAAGAAGCAAATGTGATTGCTAAACAAATTGTGGGCTCGAATCTAGTGAAAACGGCCATGTATGGAGCCGATGCCAATTGGGGACGAATTATTTGTTCAGTTGGGTACAGCGGAGTAGCGCTTAATCCAGAAACAGTGAATGTTTCGTTAGGCAATATCCAGATGTTAGAAAACAGTCAGCCTGTTTCATTTAGTGAAGAAGAAGCAAAGGCTTATTTAGAAAATGATACGGTCGAAGTCTATGTTGACTTGCAGCAGGGAAATGGAATTGGCAAAGCGTGGGGCTGCGATTTGACTTACGATTACGTCAAAATCAACGCCAGTTATCGAACGTAAGGAGAGAGTGAAATGAGCAATGAAAAAATCGTCGTTGTAAAATGCGGAGGCAGCATTGTCAATCAGTTAACAAGCGCTTTTTTTGAAAGTATTCAGCAGTTAAAAGCGAGTGGATATCAGATCATTGTTGTGCACGGAGGCGGACCTGATATTCAAGATACGCTTACCAAACTTCACATTGAAACGGAATTTGTAGATGGGCTTCGAAAAACGTCCAAAGAAGCATTAGAAGTTGTGACGATGGTATTAGCAGGCAAGGTTAATAAGCAGCTTGTAAAAGATCTACAAAAAGCGAACTTAAAAGCGGTAGGACTATCAGGAATTGATGGATTATTGCTTAAAGCAGAGGCAATTGATGTGGAACGTCTAGGTTACGTTGGAGAAGTAAAAGGCGTAAACGATACATTATTAAAACAACTAACTGACAGTCAGTATATTCCAGTTGTTTCTTCCATTGGAGCAGATGAAGAAGGTAATAGCTATAATATTAATGCTGACGTGGCAGCCGGAGCCGTTGCACAAGCAGTAAATGCTGAAAAGCTGATGTTTGTAACGGATGTAAAAGGTGTGTTAAAGGATGGAACATTGCTTCCAGAACTTACAAAGTCAGAGATTGATGCACTTATTGAAGAAAAAGTAATTTACGGCGGAATGATTCCGAAAGTAACATCAGCGGTAAATGCGTTATCTCCTTTACTTGAAGAAGTTCATATTATTAGCGGAACTGATGGATTTTTAGATAAGGAAGGAAAGCTGATTGGTACAGCAATTAAATATAGTGGAAAAGGTGGAGAAGATAGCGATGAGTTCATTGTTTCCAACATATCAACGGTTTGATATCCATGTGGAAGAGGCGCAAGGAACAAAATTAATAGATAACAAAGGAAATGAGTATTTAGATTTTATTTCAGGTATCGCTGTTTGTAACGTAGGTCATCGTCATCCTGATGTTCAAAAAGCGGTGGAAGAGCAGTTAAATAAAGTGTGGCACGTGTCAAATTTATTTCATCAATCGATTCAAGAAGACGTAGCAGGTAAGCTTGTGGAACATTCAAACGGTGATGCAGTATTTTTCTGTAACAGCGGTGCAGAAGCCAACGAAGCGGCGATTAAATTAGCGCGCAAGTACACACAAAAACACAAAATTATTACGTTTACAAAATCATTTCATGGACGTACATTTGCTACAATGACAGCTACAGGGCAGGCAAAAATTCATGATGGCTTCGGTCCTCTTGTTAATGAGTTTGTTTACGTGCCATACAATGATGAAGAAGCATTAAAACAAGAAATGGACGACAGCGTAGCAGCAATTATGGTTGAAGTCATTCAAGGAGAAGGCGGAGTGGTTCCAGGAACCGAAGCATTTTTATTAACCATTCAAGAGCTGTGTAAAAAGCATGAAGCACTGTTTATAGTCGATGAAGTGCAAACTGGAATCGGCAGAACAGGAAAACCATTTGCTTATCAGCATTTTAACGTGTCACCAGATATTATTACAGCAGCTAAAGGATTAGGAAGCGGAATGCCGGTTGGTGCGATGATTGGAAAAGGATATCTCAAAGAAGCATTTGGACCTGGTACTCACGGAACAACCTTTGGAGGAAACCCAATTGCACTAGCTTCAGCCAAAGCAACCTTAAACATTATTTTTAATGAAGCATTTTTGGCAGAGGTTACAGAAAAAAGCCTTTATTTTACCAATGCTTTGAAAAATAGCGTAGCAGATTATTCATTTGTAACCGATATTCGTGGAAAAGGTTTTATGATTGGAATTGAATGCGGAGAACATCAGTCAGCATTGCTTGCAGCTATGCGTGAAAAAGGATTGCTAGCACTGGGAGCAGGACCGCATGTAGTACGATTGTTGCCGCCGTTAACTGTAACAAAAGAAGAGTTGGACCAAGCGATTCATATCATTGAAGAAGCGTTTAGCCAAACAAAAATTACTTCATAATACAAATTTTTTTGAATATGTTTGTATAAAAATTCTGTTTTATAAATAATTATTCGAAGAGGGATGCACAATGAACGGATATTTACACTTAGCAAACGGCGATTCGTTCGCCGGACACATTGAACATACAGCAACGCACCAGGCAGAAGGAGAAATTGTTTTCTTTACTGGAATGACTGGTTATCAAGAAGTTGTGACTGATCCATCTTACAAAGATCAAATTATCGTCTTTACGTACCCTTTGATTGGGAACTATGGTATCAATGAAAAAGATTATGAAAGCAAAAAGCCTCATGTAGCAGGCGTTGTCGTATACGAATGTTCAGATGAAGGGTTCCATTACGAAGCCATGTACAGCTTTAAACAATATTTAAAGAAATGGAACATTCCGCTTATTACACATGTGGATACGAGAGCGGTCGTAAAACGAATTCGAAAAGAAGGTACGATGCAATCTGCCTTTTCGACATCTGCTGAGCCGCCAGCATTTACTGCTGAATGCGATGGATATGTAGTAAAAGAAGTATCAACAAAAGAGCCTGTTACTTACGGAAACGGTGAAAAACACGTTGTATTAATGGACTTTGGCTATAAAAAATCAATTTTACAAGAGCTGTTAAATCGAGAGTGCAAAGTAACAGTTGTTCCTTATTCTACAAGCTCTTCACAAGTAAAAGAGCTGCAGCCGGATGGCATTGTCTTATCAAACGGACCTGGAGATCCAACCCAAGTGAGCAGTCAGCTGGATGAATTAAAAGAAATTATTTCATCGTATCCAACTTTAGGAATTTGCTTTGGACATCAGTTAATTGGGCTTGCTTTTGGGGCACAAACCAAAAAGCTGGCGTTCGGTCACCGAGGAGCTAATCAGCCTGTAATTGATTTAACGAATAACAAAGTGTGTATGACGTCTCAAAATCACAGCTATGTCGTAGACGAACAGACGATTACGTCTACGCCATTAAACGTTCGATTTAAAAATGTGAATGACGGATCGGTTGAAGGTTTAATGCATAAAGACCTTCCTGTTATGTCAGTTCAATACCATCCAGAAGCACATCCTGGACCAAGTGACAGCACGTATATCTTTGATGAATTTATGACGAAAGTACAGCAAGTAGGGAGCGGAAAAGTATATGCCTAAAGACCAAACGTTAAAAAAGATTTTAGTAATCGGATCAGGACCAATCGTAATTGGGCAAGCAGCAGAATTTGATTATTCAGGAACTCAGGCATGCTTGTCATTAAAAGAAGAAGGTTACGAAGTTATCTTAATCAATAATAATCCAGCTACCATTATGACGGACACTCACGTAGCAGATCGAATCTATTTTGAACCATTAACAGTAGACTGTGTGGAGAAAATTATTGCAAAAGAAAAGCCGGATGGTTTGTTAGCAACATTAGGCGGACAGACGGGTTTAAACTTAGCCCTTGAGCTTCATGAACAAAACATTTTGCCGAAATACGATGTGAAACTTTTAGGAACACCGATTGAATCAATCAAAAAAGGTGAAAGCCGTGAAGAGTTCCGCGCATTGATGAATGAACTGAATGAACCGGTGCCGGAAAGTGAAGTTGTTACAAAAGTAGAAGAAGCGTTAGCTTTTGCCAAGAAAATTGGTTTTCCTGTTATTGTACGTCCTGCTTATACATTAGGCGGAACGGGCGGAGGAATTGCTCATTCTATGGAAGAGCTTGAAAAGCTTTCAGCGTCAGGTTTGCGTGAAAGTGCTATTACTCAGTGCTTAATTGAAAAAAGCATCGCTGGATTTAAAGAAGTTGAGTATGAGGTTATGCGCGACGTAAACAATACGTGCATCACAATTTGTAATATGGAAAACATCGATCCCGTAGGCGTCCATACTGGAGATTCGGTAGTCGTTGCTCCTTCTCAAACACTAACAGACGTGGAATATCAAATGCTTCGCTCTGCTTCAGTTAAAATTATTTCATCGCTTGGCATTATTGGCGGTTGCAACATTCAGTTTGCGCTTGATCCAAAAAGCAAGCAGTACTATTTAATTGAAGTAAATCCGCGTGTGAGCCGTTCGTCTGCTCTTGCATCAAAAGCAACTGGCTATCCAATTGCTAAAATTGCTGCAAAGCTATCGGTAGGCTACACGCTTCATGAGTTATTAAATCCTGTGACAGGAGACACGTATGCAAGCTTTGAACCTGCTCTTGACTATGTAGTAGTGAAATTTCCAAGGTGGCCGTTTGACAAGTTTTTCTACGCTGAAAGAACGCTTGGCACCCAAATGAAAGCAACTGGAGAAGTAATGGCTATTGACCGTAACTTTACACGTAGCTTCCAAAAGGCATTATCTTCTTTAGAAATTGACTTACAAGGATTAGAAGTAGAAGAACTGCAAGAACTTTCAACAGATGAATTAAAAAGCAAGCTGGGCGAACAAAGCGATGAGCGTATTTTTGTTATCCTTGAGCTTTTACGCCGAGGCACAACGTCTGAGTATATCCATGAAGTAACACAAATTGATTATTTCTATTTAACACACTTTGCACAGCTGATTAAAATGGAAGCCTCTTTAAAAGAAGTACGTTTTGATTCGATTACAGCTGAACACTTTAAACAAGTGAAGGAGCATGGTTTTACAGATGCGTATCTAGCAAACGTATGGAATGTGCCAGAACTTGACGTAAGAGCGAAACGTAAAGCATTACATATTACGCCAAGCTATAAAATGGTGGATACATGTGCAGCGGAGTTTGAATCTTCAACGGCTTATTTCTACTCTAGTTACTACGGCGAAAGTGAGATTGAACCATCAACGAATAAAAAAGTTGCGATTATCGGTTCTGGACCCATTCGTATTGGGCAAGGAGTAGAGTTCGACTACAGCTCTGTACACGGTGTGCTAGCTCTTGAAAAAGAAGGATACGAAACGATTTTAATTAACAATAATCCAGAAACGGTAAGTACGGATTTTGAAGTAGCAGATCGCTTATATTTCGAACCTGTAACAGTAGAAGACGTATTAAATGTTCTTGATGCTGAAAATGTGACGGATGTAATTGTTCAATACGGAGGTCAAACAGCTATTTCGCTTGTTAAAGGTCTAGAAGAAGCTGGCGTTAATTTATTAGGTATTACAAATGATGTCATTGATGCACTTGAAGATCGTGACCTGTTTTATAAGCTCTTAGATGACTGTGATATTCCTCATATTCCAGGTGAAATGGCGAAAGATGCGAAAGAACTTGTACAAAAAGCAAAAGATATGGGATTCCCATTACTCATTCGTCCTTCTTACGTGATTGGCGGAAAAGGTATGCTGACAATTCAAAACGAAACCGAGCTTCAGGCTTGTTTACCGGCTATTAAAGCGTCTCATTTCCCAATGCTTATTGATGCTTACTTCCCTGGAAAAGAAGCAGAAGTTGATGTGGTAGCAGACGGAAAAGATGTGTTGATTCCGACAATCGTTGAACATATTGAAAAAGCCGGCGTTCATTCAGGAGACAGCTATGCGCTTTTACCAGCAAAAACAGTAGAAGCAGCACATAAAGAAAAAATAGTGAGCTACGCTCAAAAAATTGTAAACAAACTTCAATATAAAGGGATTATGAATATCCAATATGTTATTTACAACGATGAAGTCTACATGCTGGAAGTTAATCCGCGTGCCAGCCGTACAGTCCCTGTAGTAAGCAAAGTGTGCAACACGCCGCTTGTTTCGCTATCAACTCAAATATTGCTTGGGAAATCATTGTCGGAAATTAGTGAAAAGCTAGGTTTATTGCCGGATCCAGCTTACACAACTATCAAGTTTCCAGTGTTTTCGACAAGTAAATTATCAGGAGTTGATCCACTTGTTGGACCGGAGATGAAGTCAACTGGTGAAGGAATTGCGATTTCTTCAACGATTGAAGAAGCAGCAAAAAAAGTATTCCATCAGTATGTGTTAAGTAAAAAAGGTGCTGCAGAAGTGTATATCAACGGAGAAGCGCAGGGCCTTGAAGAACTTGTGCAAAGCGCGGGCTTAACTCTTGTTAAAGATAAAGAAGTTAGTGAATGGGTGAAAACGAAAGAAGCTTTATTATATGTAAGTTTACAGCCTGAAGATAAAGAAAGCCGTATGTCAGCGTTAAAACACGGTTTAATGGTTATGACGGAGGCAGAAACGGCTTCGCTATTTTTCCAATCGTTCCAAGTAGATGAATATCACGTTTCATCACTGCAAGAATGGTTTCAAAAAACTAAAAAGGAAGTGACAGTATCATGAGTACAGTATCGGTAAATACCAATTTAAAAGGAAAAGATTTGCTTACGCTTAAAGATTTATCATCAGACGATATTATGTCACTTTTGGAAAGCGCCATTGAGCTGAAAGAAAAGCATAAAAATGGTGAAATCGTAACATCGTTAAAAGGAAAAACGCTGGGGCTCATTTTTGAAAAATCTTCAACAAGAACAAGAGTCTCATTTGAAGCGGGAATGATGCAGCTTGGAGGAAACGCCCTCTTTTTAAGCAGCCAGGATTTACAGATTGGACGCGGAGAAACGATTGCTGATACAGCGCGCGTACTATCTGAATTCATCGATGCTATAATGATTCGTACGTTTGAACACAGCAAGATCGAAGAGCTTGCAGATTACGCATCCATTCCCGTTATTAATGGTTTGACAGATGATTATCATCCTTGTCAAGCTCTAGCTGATTTATTAACGATTTACGAGCACAAGAAATCATTTGAAGGGCTAAAAGTAGCTTACGTTGGAGACGGAAATAATGTAGCGCATTCGTTAATGATTGCATGTGCAAAAATGGGGATAGATATTTCAATTGGATGCCCTGATGGATATGAGCCAAAAGACTTTGTAACAGCTTATGTTAATAAAATAGCTGCTACAACAGGGGCAAAGGTTACGATTACAAAAGATCCTGTAGAGGCTGTGAAAAATGCCGATGCTATTTATGCAGACGTATGGACAAGTATGGGACAGGAAGAAGAAGCACAGCAGCGCTTGAAAATATTTGCTCCTTATCAAGTAAATGAAGAGCTAGCTGCCTATGCTAAGTCAGACTATTTATTTCTACACTGCTTGCCTGCGCATCGTGAAGAAGAAGTAACAGCAAGCATTATTGATGGACCAAATTCTGTTGTCTTTCAGCAGGCTGGAAATCGTATGCATGTACAAAAAGCTTTGCTTCAAGCAATTTTAGGCTAAGAAAAAAACCTTTCTGATATTCTCAGAAAGGTTTCTTTGTTTAAAGGGAATTAATTGTGGGAACACCAATTGTATACTAAACAGAACGAAAGGTGATTTATGATGAAAGTATTAGTTGTTGGAGCAAACGGAACAACGGGAAAACAAGTGGTAGAAAAAGTCGCAAACAGCACACAGCACGAAGCTTATGCGATGATTCGCGACGAAAAACAAGCAGACGCTTTAAAAAAGCTGGGCGCTAACATTGTACTTGGTGACTTGGAGCAAGATGTTTCAGATGCTTTAAGAGGTATGGACGCTGTCATATTTGCAGCAGGTTCTGGAGGAAATACCGGAGACGAAAAGACAATCGCTGTAGATCAAAACGGTGCTAAAAATATCATTGATGAAGCAAAAAATCAAGGTGTAAAGCGCTTTGTTATGTTAAGTTCAATGGGAACAGACACACCTGAACAAGGACCAGAAGGCTTACAGCTTTACCTGCGTGCGAAAGCGATAGCGGATGAATACCTAAAGCAGTCTAATCTGCAGTATACAATTGTACGACCAGGAACTTTATCGAATGATCAAGCTACTGGGAAAATTGATATCAATAATGATATTCAAGATAAATCTCAGACGATTCCTCGAGCGGATGTAGCAACCGTGCTTGTAGAATGTCTGAACGAAGAAGCTACGATAGGAAAAACGTTTGAAATGTTAGCTGGAGAAACTGAAATCGAACAAGCTATTAAATTTACTCATTGATACAAAAGGGCGGATCTAAAGGTCTGCTCTTTTTCTCTTCCTAATATGAAAACATCTCCATTATGAAACAGAAATCTTAAGGGAATAGTATAGGAGAACATTTCATTTCAGGAATGAGGAGGCAGGACAATGGGACAAAATCGTCATTTTACACCAGGTCAAAAAGCTCCTAATAACGGAGTGTATATTGAAATTGGTGAAACAGGAAGTAACGTAAATAATCCTCAAAAGGTTAAATTAAAAGCAGGAGAGCGTTTTCCAGAGACGGCAAACGATGATCGCCACTGGACATATACGCGCAAGCCTTAATAGTGAAAAATAAAGAAGCCATTCTAAATTGAATGGCTTTACTTGTTTTCCTATTGCTGGGTATAATGAAATAAAGGTCAATAAAGGTCAAATGTATCGAAGGAGGATGTTTAATGGATATAAATAAAATGACCCAAAAATTGCAAGAAGGCGTGATGGAAGCGCAGTCCGAAGCTATTAAACGAAATCAGCAGGAAGTCGATATTGCTCATTTGCTTTATACGCTCATTCATCAGCAAGATGGTATTGCTCCTCGCATATTAGATCATTTACATATCGATCATCAATCTTTTCAGCAGCAGGTAAATCAATTGCTTGCGAAAAAACCAGCCGTTACAGGAAGCGGTGCTGAAGCAGGGAAGGTTTATATTACAAATAAACTTCAGCAGCTGTTTGTTAAAGCTCAAGAAGAAGCATCTCGTCTGCAAGATGATTATGTTTCAGTTGAACATATCTTTTTAGCGTTAGCCCAGGAACCTTCTTCTAGTGAATATGGCAAGTTATTTTCAAGTCACGGTGTAACAAAAAAAGCCTTGCAAGATGTGCTTACTAATCTTCGAGGGAATCAGCGTATTACAAGCCAAAACCCAGAAGTTACATATGAAGCGTTAGCTAAATATGGAAGAGACTTAGTAGCAGAAGTACGAGCAGGGAACATTGATCCCGTCATTGGACGAGATGGAGAAATTCGCCGCGTTATCCGCATTTTATCGCGAAAAACAAAAAACAATCCAGTTTTGATTGGAGAACCTGGCGTTGGTAAAACAGCGATTGTTGAAGGTCTAGCACAGCGTATTGTTCGTAGAGATGTGCCTGAAGGATTAAAAGATAAAACCATCTTTTCATTAGATATGGGAGCTTTAGTAGCAGGAGCGAAATTCAGGGGAGAATTTGAAGAGCGTTTAAAAGCTGTTCTTCAAGAAGTTAAGAAAAGCAACGGTCAAATTCTTTTATTCATTGACGAGCTTCATACAATCGTTGGCGCAGGCCGTACGGATGGAGCGATGGATGCAGGGAATATTTTAAAACCAATGCTTGCTAGAGGAGAACTTCACTGTATAGGAGCTACAACTCTTGATGAGTACCGTCAGTATATTGAAAAAGATCCAGCGCTTGAAAGACGCTTTCAACAGGTGCTGGTTGAAGAACCTTCAGTAGAAGATACAATCTCTATTTTGCGTGGTTTAAAAGAACGATTTGAGATTCATCACGGTGTAAACATTCATGACCGAGCGATTGTTTCAGCAGCGGTTATGTCTGATCGTTATATCTCAGACCGCTTTTTACCTGATAAAGCAATTGATTTAATTGATGAAGCATGCGCAACCATTCGAACAGAAATTGATTCGATGCCATCAGAATTAGATGAAGTAACACGACGTGTCATGCAGCTCGAAATTGAAGAAGCGGCATTAAGTAAAGAAACAGATCAAGCAAGCATCACAAGGTTAGAGGCAATTCGAAAAGAAGTCTCTGATTTAAAAGAGCGTGCAGATACAATG
The DNA here is from genome assembly GCF_057586255.1 of Priestia sp. SRI_019. Classification (NCBI taxonomy): domain Bacteria; kingdom Bacillati; phylum Bacillota; class Bacilli; order Caryophanales; family Bacillaceae; genus Priestia; species Priestia sp. SRI_019. The sequence goes on from NZ_JBYCZN010000003.1 coordinate 64,509, forward strand.
AAGCTGCAGTGGGAAAAAGAAAAGCAGTCGATTCAAACGGTGCAAGATGTTCGGGAGCAGCTTGAAAAAGCGAAGCGAGACCTAGAAGAAGCTGAAGGGAAATATGATTTAAATAAAGCAGCTGAACTTCGCCACGGACGCATTCCAGCTCTTGAAAAAGAACTAAAACAGCTGGAAGAAACAGCAGCTGAAAAAGCACAAGAAAACCGTTTGTTAAGAGAAGAAGTAACAGAAGAAGAAATTGCTGAAATTGTAGGAAGATGGACGGGAATTCCGGTATCAAAACTAGTTGAAGGAGAAAGAGAAAAGCTGTTGAAGCTTGAGTCAATTTTACAGCAGCGTGTAATTGGACAAGACGAAGCCGTATCCTTAGTGACGGATGCTGTGATTCGTGCACGGGCAGGCATTAAAGACCCGAACCGTCCGATTGGATCATTTATTTTCCTAGGACCTACCGGAGTAGGAAAAACGGAGCTAGCCAAAACGTTGGCACATTCTTTATTTGACAGTGAAGAACAAATGGTTCGGATTGATATGTCTGAGTACATGGAAAAGCATGCGGTCTCTAGGCTCATAGGAGCTCCTCCTGGCTACGTAGGATACGAAGAAGGCGGGCAGCTAACGGAAGCGGTAAGACGCAAGCCTTATTCAGTCGTTTTGTTGGATGAAATTGAAAAAGCCCATCCCGAAGTATTTAATGTGCTCCTTCAAATACTAGATGATGGAAGAGCGACAGATTCAAAAGGAAAAGTCATTGATTTTAAAAATACAGTTATTATTATGACGTCGAATATCGGTTCTCAATTTTTATTAGACGGTTTAACAAGTGAAGGCGAGATTACTGAAAACGCCAGAGAGCAAGTGATGGCTCAATTGAGACAGCATTTTCGTCCAGAATTCTTAAATCGAGTAGACGACACTATTTTATTCAAACCGCTAACTGTTCATGAAGTAAAAGGGATTATCGATAAGCTATTGCTTCAGCTTGAAAAGCGTTTATCCGATCGTCATATTTCGTTAACGTTAACAGAAGAAGCAAAAAATTATATTGCAGCCTCCGGGTTTGATCCGGTATACGGAGCTCGCCCTTTAAAAAGGTTTATTCAAAAATATATTGAAACAAAAATTGCTAGAGAATTAATTGCAGGGCAAATTGAAGATTATAGTCAAGTGACAGTTGATGTAAAAGATGATGAGTTTGTTGTCAGCGTATAAGTTTCCTAAAAAGATCATTCATGATAAACTGAATGGTCTTTTTTTGCTATCAAAAGCAGCTCTCCTTTTAAAATAAATAAAAGAAAATACGTGAGAGCTAAGTGTAAAAACTTATTCAGTTTTAGGTTGTAGAATATATCTAATTCATTTATGATAATACAAAATGGGCAAAGGAGCATGAATGAGCACATGAAGGACCGTATAGAGCTTATATATGACGAAGCATACGATTTTATAGATCAGGCATTAACTAAAATAAGAGCGCTGGATAAAAATGATCTTCAAGCTGAAAATGAAGAAGTGCAGGAAAAGGCAGAACGGACAGAGTTTGCACTTCAAGCTGCACGAGATATTTTAGAAAATATGATTATCCCGGGTAAAAAATTGACTTTTATTTACGAAAAAGGTTCTGTAGTAGTAGAAATTCCCGATAAAAAATAAAAACGACTTCCTTTTATGGAAGTCGTTTTTATTTTGGCAATGCAAAGTGCTCATCAATGGATGCATCACTTTTTCGATACTGCCCGGGTGTCATATTGGTCGTTTTGCGAAATACTTTTGTTAAATAATTGGCATTTGCATAGCCGACGTTTTCAGCAATTTCTTCGATTGAGTACTTGGTTTGATGCAGTAGCTCGGCCGCTTTTTGAATGCGAAGCTTCGTTAAGTATTGAATCGGCGTAATCCCAGTCGTTTGTTTGAATAACCGGCTAAAATGATAGCGAGATAAATGAGCTGCATCTGCCATTTCATCCGGACCGATTTCTTCATGATAATGATTACGGGCAAATAAAATAGAGCTAATGATACTTTCAGGCCAATCTTCTGTAAAACTGTCCATGCTTTTAATATATTGGTACAGCTCCATTACAAAGCGGTAAGATAAGCTTGAGGCATGAAATGGATCTGCTATATGTTTTTCACTTGCCCGCTTATATATTTGAGCAAGCAGCTGAACAGGTGCTGATTCAGGATGAAACCGTATTACAGGGGAGTGGGTTGACTGAATATAATCCCAGCATTTTTGTACTTCATCTCCGTATAATGTAAGAAAAATAAACTCCCAGTTTTCACTTTCCTTTGGTAAGTAATAGCGATAATTTCCAGGTATATTGACGATGAATGCTTTCCCAGCATCCACTTTATATTCTTGTCCATCTATTTCAATCATTCCGTATCCAGAAACCGTGTATTGAAAAATATATTTCCCTACGTCTTTTCGCTGATTTCCGCTCCAGTTATAAAGGGGAGAGAAAACTTCATCCCACCCAACAGACCATAGCTGCGCAACTTCATTTGTGCGGGATTCTAAAAACCTGTATGCGTACGTTGAATATTCTTGAGCTTGGAAATGTGAGAGCAAATTTTCACCTTCTTTTTGAAATAAAGTAGTACTTAATTCTTACTTTAACGTAATCGCTTTCATTTTTCTATAATTTTTTGAAAATATCGTGATTATTTTTAGGGAATGTCTCTAAATCTATTATTTTCTTATAATTTGCAAGTCAAGGCTCACATAAAGATAACACCTTTTTGGCGCAAGAGTAGTTCATCGTCAATTCAAAAGAATCATTTTTAAAGGGATAAGCAAAAAAGTACCGATTATCGATAGTAATTTTACCATTGAGGCAAGGAAAATTGGACTTTACAATGTACATATGAATCCGTTTCCAAAAAACTACTTAAAATAGGTGATAATAAATGCTGGGAAAATTAATCGAAGAGTTCAAACAAATATTTCATTCGTCAGAAGCTATTCGCTGCTTTTTTGCGCCAGGACGTGTCAATTTAATTGGAGAACATACTGATTATAATGGAGGGCATGTTTTTCCTTGTTCATTGAGTATAGGAACGTATGCGGTAGTACAAAAACGTCACGATCGACAAATACGTATGTACTCTAAAAACTTCTCTGAAGCAGGCGTTATTGAATCCTCTTTAGAGCAATTAACGTACAAAATCGAAGATGATTGGGCTAATTATCCAAAAGGAGTAATGGATACCTTTAAAAAGCACGGATATGACCTTCCTTTTGGTTTTGATATCTTGTTTTTTGGCAACATTCCTAATGGAGCAGGGCTTTCATCATCCGCATCAATTGAGTTAGTCACATGCGTACTTTTAAATAAAATTCTTGAATTGAATATCGATATGATGGACCTTGTAAAAATGGCGCAGCAAGCTGAAAATGAATTTATCGGCGTAAGCTGCGGGATTATGGATCAGTTTGCAATTGGAATGGGAAAAGAAAATCAAGCCGTATTGTTAAACTGTCAAACTCTTGAATACCAGTATAGCTCGCTGCAGTTAACAGATGCTGTGCTCGTTATTTCTAACACAAATAAGCGAAGAGGGCTGGCAGATTCAAAATATAATGAGCGCCGTATGGAGTGTGAAAGAGCGCTGTCAGATTTACAAACGTCACTTTCCATTAATTCGCTTGGTGATTTAACCAAAGAACAATTTGAAAAGCATAAATCTTTGATACAAAACGAAGTAGATTGTAAGCGCGCTAAACATGCGGTATATGAAAATGAACGCACAAAAGAAGCGGTTGCTAAATTGCAAAACGGTGATTTAAAAGGGTTTGGTCAATTGATGAATGAGTCGCACCGTTCGCTGAGAGATGACTATGAAGTAAGCGGAAAAGAACTAGATGCTCTTGTAGAAGCAGCTTGGCTGCAAGAAGGCGTGATTGGATCACGCATGACAGGTGCAGGCTTTGGGGGCTGTACAATCAGCATCGTAAAAAAAGCACAGGTTGATAGGTTTATTGAGGAAGTAAAAGAAGCCTACTACAAGAAAACAAGTTTAGAAGCTGAATTTTACGTGGTTACCGTTGGAGAAGGAGCGCGTGAACTCACATTAGAAGCAGTATAAGAAAAAACAGATAGAGAAAGGAACGAGTGTATGTCAGTCAACATTCATGAAGAAATCACCCGACTTATTCAATATGGTCTGCAAAAGAATCTATTAACAAAATGGGATATAGATGTGGTGAGAAATAAACTGCTGGAAGTGTTAAAGCTCGATGAATACATCATGGTAAAAGTCAAACAAGAACGTCTGGAACATCCAGCTGCTATTTTAGACAACATGCTTGATTGGGCTGCCAAAAACAATCGAATTGCCGAGAATTCTATCACGTATAGAGATTTATTCGATACCAAAATAATGGGATGCTTTGCAAGCATGCCGTCAGAGGTTAATCGACTATTTTATGATTATTATCAACAAAGTCCTCAAAAAGCCACAAGCTACTATTATAAGCTGTCAAAAGACATTCACTACATTCGCCAAGATCGAATTGCTAAAAACGAAAGATGGGTAACAAACACTGATTTTGGAGAGCTTGAAATTACGATTAATTTGTCTAAGCCGGAAAAAGATCCAAAAGCAATTGCAGCAAGCAAATCGTTGAAGGAAAGCAACTATCCGCTGTGTCTTCTCTGTAAAGAAAATGCTGGTTATGCAGGTCGTATTAACCACCCAGCTCGTCAAAATCATCGGATTATTCCTGTGGAATTGCAGGAAGAGATGTGGTACATGCAGTTTTCACCGTATGTTTATTATAATGAGCATGCTATTGTTTTTGCGAGTGAGCATACACCTATGCATATTTCAAAGCAAACGTTTGAGCGGCTGCTTGCCTTTGTTGAACAATTCCCACATTACTTTTTAGGGTCAAATGCAGATTTACCCATTGTAGGAGGGTCCATTTTAACGCATGATCACTTTCAAGGAGGCTATCATGAGTTTCCTATGGCTAAAGCAAGAATAAATAAATTGTTCTCTCTCAAAGCGCATCCAGATGTGAAAGCTGGAATTGTTCATTGGCCGATGTCGGTTGTTCGTCTTCAAAGTCCGCACCTTGCACCATTAGTGGAAGCAGCAGATTTTATTTTGAAGAAATGGAAATCATATAGTGATCAAAGCGCTGGCATTTTAGCTTTTACAGATCAAACTCCTCACAATACAGTCACACCTATTGCTAGGAAAAGAGGAGATTTGTACGAATTAGATTTAGTACTGCGAAACAATCGAACAAACAGCAAACATCCAGATGGCATTTATCATCCGCATGCAGAAGTTCATCATATCAAAAAAGAAAATATAGGTTTAATTGAAGTAATGGGGCTTGCAGTTTTACCTGGTCGTTTAAAAGACGAAATGAGTCTAGTGGCCAAAGGATTAGTTCAGAATAATCTGAGCGAGTTAGCCAGCAGGCATGATCAAGTGCAAAAACACGTGGAGTGGGCTGAGCACATCAAGAAAAAGTATCCGCATATTGAAGAGAAAAATGTTCACGAGATTCTCCAACAAGAGCTTGGTTTAGTCTTTGCGACTATTTTAGAACATGCAGGTGTGTTTAAACAAACTGCTGAAGGACAGCTTGCATTCAGTCGCTTTATGAATTCGTTAAATCAAGAGTAAATTATTAATAAAAACAGGCAGCTCATTATGAGCTGCCTGTTTTTATACAGTTATGGCATGCTGTTTTAACAGGGTATATAGAGCCTGCGTTCCTTTATTTTCATCGCCTTGTTTTTCAAGCTGTTCATAAAGCGATTTTGCTAATTTTAATCCTGGTGTATACAGCTCCATTTCTTCAGCTGATTCGATGGCAATCTTCATATCTTTAATAAAGTGTTTAATATAAAAGCCCGGTTCGAAGTCTCCTTTAATCATGCGAGGGGCTAAATTGCTTAATGACCAGCTTCCCGCTGCGCCTGTTTCAATACTTTTTAGAACGGTGTCCGGATCTAATCCTGCTTTTTCAGCATAAAGTATCGCTTCGCATACACCCATCATATTGGAGGCAATAGCAATTTGATTGCACATTTTTGTGTGTTGACCAGCTCCAGCGCTGCCTTGAAGAACGATATTTGTTCCCATTTTTTCAAGAATAGGCGTAACGGCAGAGAACGCTTCAGCATCGCCTCCTACCATAATCGCTAATGTTGCGTTTCGAGCTCCAATATCGCCTCCTGAAACAGGAGCGTCAAGCGCATGAATGTGCTTCTCTTTTGCTGCTTGATAAATCTCACGTGCAAGGATAGGGCTTGATGTTGTCATATCAATTGTATAGCAGCCTTTCTTTGCATTATGTATAATACCGTCTTTGCCTAAATAAATCTCTTTTACATCGTGAGGATAGCCTACCATGGTGATAATAACATCAGATTGTTCAGCCACTTCTTGAACGGTTTCTTTCCAGATGGCCCCTTTTTCAAGTAGTGCTTGAGCACGAGTTTTTGTTCGCGTATAAACAAGGACTTCATATCCTGCGTCAATTAAATGCCCGGCCATGCTTTGACCCATAACGCCTGTTCCGATAAAACCAATTTTTTCTTTAGTCACAGCAGTATTCACTCCTAAAATTAATAGTTTGATTATTCTAAAATTATATAGTTAAAGGTTGGGATAATCAATGATTATGAATGTATAAAAATGTAAAAAATAGCTTCAGTCATTTGTTTTGAATACGAGTTAACGAAAGAAATTGCTGAGAAAAGCCTATGCCAAAAGATAAAAAAAGCGCTGGCTTTACAGCCAACACTTTTTAGTGATGATTATTTGCTGGTTTATTCGGTACACCCAGTTCTCCAATCAAAATTACAACTAGCGTGAAAACTACTCCAAGGATGGAAGCGGTTGCGAAACTGTAAGTACCGCCCGTCATTGCAGAGATTACGTACACTGCCATATTCATTAGTAAAAAGCCCCAAACAAAAGCCATTACGACACGCATTCTATTCACCTCGTTTACAGTACAGTTTGATTTCATTTTAGCATATAGCAGTCAAATAAGAAATTGAATTTTTTATGAATAAATAAGGGGCGTGTTCCCATATAGAAACAAAAGAGCAATAAGTCAGAAATAGGCATTATTCTAGTGCGCTTTTTGATGGTTCTATCATACACTGTATGGAACAACTAGTAAGTTACGGAGGAAGAGCTATGATACATCGACGCTTTTTTAGCTTAGATACGCAATGGAATGTCGTACATGTCCCTGAACGACCGAATGGTTTCGGTGTGTTAGTATTGGGTGATAAAGATCATTTTGTTGAAAGTTCAACTAGCTTATGGATTCAGCACGGCGGAAGGTCACAGCTGTTGCAATGTTTACAAGATGAAGGATACACAGTATTTTATTCCAATTTATATGGCCGACATTGGGGGTCTCCTGAAGCATATCACCTTGCAAAACAACTTTATCATTTAGTAATGAAACAAGAAATTTTAAATAAACGAATTCATATTTTAGCTGAAGGAATGGGGGCTCTGTTAGCGCTGCAGCTAATGGAAAATGACGGGAATACGTTCGTTCGATCAGCTGGTTTACTAAATCCATGTATTGATCTTCATACGCATGCAGAACATGAAAAAAACAATAAATTCTTTTATAAACAATTCACGAAGGACTTGACTCAAGCTTATAAAGTGGAGCGTAAGCAAGTATCAAAGTTAATTAAGGAGTACCCTTCTGTTACAGAATTAAAATCAACGCTGCCCGTGAAGATATGGACGGCGCCTAATGCCTCTACTCATTATCCAATTGCACACAGTAAAAAATATGAACTACATCGTGAAGAACTTCACTCTCCGATTATGCTTTCACTTTATTTACCGGAAAAAAACTATTTGTTTGAACGGTCCCTTCTCCAATTTTATAAACAACATGAAAAAGTGTTATAAGCAAAGCTTCTATGATTATACATATCATAGGGGCTTTTTGTATAAGAGATAAAATGAAAAAAGAGTTCATGATGCTTTTACAGGTGAGCTTCTTTGAAATAAGGAATGAGTGGCCTTCATAACTATAGGGATTTAAGCTTTTTGTTGAATAAATGATGAATGAAGAATTGGAGGAAGCGATATGGGAAATGTAGTAGTAATAGGGGCAAACCGCTTTATTGGTTTTCATTTATGTATGGCTTTTTTAGACGAAGGTACAGAAGTAAAAGGGTATACACATTCTGCTCATAAAGAAGAAGATGATTTGCAGGAAGAAATGAAATTTTTCTTAGGGCGAAACGCTAATTATGCATCGACTGAAGTAGGAGAGTCATTAGATATGATTACCTCAGAAACGGATATTGTCTACTTTACGTATTTCGATGGAGGAGATTTTTATCATCCTGATTTTTTAAGACAAGAAATGCAAAAAGCGCAGCAAGTGCTCATTCAAGCGCTTAACAAATGCCGTCAATTCAACATTCGATTTGTGTTTGTTTCTACCATGCGCGTATTTGGAGACCAGCAGCGAAAGATTGAAGAAACAACGATTCCAGAACCGGACAGTAGTGAAGGAAGGCTATACGTTCATTTTGAGCGAATGATAGAGAAATATAAAGATGATGGATGGCCCATTATAATTGTCAGAACGCCGACTCTTTACGGACCTTGGCAGCCTTTGTCAATGTGCTATTCCAAAAATATTGCCGGGTACGAAGAGGCCTTTAACATTATGGAAGGCACGGATTTTATTATTTACATTGAAGATGCCGTCAGTGCACTTAGACGCTGTAAAACTGCTGCATATTCATATGAAGTGGTTCATTTAGTGGAAGAAAAGTTACAGCCTTGGAGCGCAGGAGCAAACATTACTCATATGGAGGTGAAGGAAGAAGCAGCTCAAGAAAAATATGAAATCAGCAGGAAAGCGAAAGAACTGCTGCATTTTTCTTCAAAAGTAACGGCTAAAGAAGGCATTTATCTGCAAAAAAAACATATGAGAACATTCTTTTTACCTCTTCATTAAAAGGAGAAAGTTGTACTTATAGAATAGATTCGCTAATATAAGGAGGAATAAATGTTTTTAATAAAGGAGATTTCACTATGGAAGAGCAAAATATGCAATTCATGCAAATTGCAATGAAGTACTTGCCAGAAGCAAAACAGATCTTAGATGAAACAGGCGTTGAGTTATCAATGGAACACGTACAGCCGGTATTGACATTACTAACAAAAGTAATGAACGACGCTTATGAGCTTGGCAAGCAAGATGCATTAGCTGAAAATGAAAACAACTAAAGAAAACAGCTCGGTAGAATCCGAGCTGTTATTTTTGTTTGGAAAATAAATCGACTAAAGGGGCAAACTGTTTAAGAAGAGGAGCTAGTTCTTCGACGGCGAGTACAATTTCATCGATTTGTTTAAATAATCGTTCCCACTCCTCTCGTTCTCTTTCTTCTCTTGATTTTCTGCGCCCAGCTCCAAACATAAAATCAGAAAAACCTTCATTTCTTTGTCTTCTTGCCATGATACTCATTCCTTTCACTATTTTAATGGTGGGTAAGTTCTTACCTAATGTTCCATACTAGAGTAAGAGGGTCCCGTATGATTACTATATGTAGCATGATAGATACCTGAGTAGGACGAACACCTATATAGACAAAAAATAAAAAATGAAGTAAAATTAGTACCAACTCATAATAATTGATTATATAATCGATAAATGAAATGACGGATATAGGTTTTATAGGAATATAAGCCTTTTATTTAAAGGAGAGGTTGATATGAACGCTGGTGTTCTAGGAATTGGACGTTATGTACCAGAGAAAGTTGTAACAAATTTAGATCTTGAAAAAGTAATGGATACATCAGATGAGTGGATTCGTACGCGCACAGGTATTCAAGAGCGCCGAATTGCAGCTGATAACGAGGACACATCTGATTTAGCTTATAAAGCAGCAGTTGAAGCTTTACATAAAGCTAACGTCAAAGCAGAAGATATTGACATGATCATTGTTGCTACGGTAACGCCAGATCAACCGTTTCCTACAGTATCATGTATGCTACAAGAAAAATTGGGAGCAACAAAAGCAGCTTCTTACGATGTGAGTGCTGCATGTGCAGGATTTATGTACGGCATGATTACAGCTAAGCAATTTATTGAAACCAATGCTTACAAGCATATATTAGTGGTCGGTGTAGAAAAGCTTTCTAAGATTACAGATTGGGACGACCGTAACACGGCTGTTTTATTCGGAGACGGAGCAGGTGCAGTTGTAATGGGACCTGTATCAGAAGGACGAGGTATTTTATCCTTTGAACTAGGGTCGGACGGTACGGGAGGCAAGCACTTGTATCAAAACGAGCTTGATCATATTGTCATGAACGGACGTGAAGTATTTAAGTTTGCTGTTCGACAAATGGGGGAATCTGCTGTTAATGTAATTGAAAAAGCGGGTTTAACAAAAGAGGATGTGGATTTTCTTGTACCTCATCAAGCGAATATTCGTATTATGGAAGCTGCAAGACAGCGATTAGATTTGCCTGAAGAAAAAATGTCTAAAACAATCCAATACTATGGCAATACATCAGCAGCATCGATTCCAATTTCAATTGTTCATGAACTTGAAGCAGGGAAAATTCAAGATGATGATTTAATTGTAATGGTTGGCTTCGGAGGCGGCTTAACATGGGGAGCTATTGCTATTAGATGGGGAAAATAACACTACATTTTTAAAGCAACTGAAGGAGATGAATGTACGATGAATAAAAAACGTGTAGTTGTAACAGGACTTGGTGGGCTTACACCAATTGGAAATGACGTAGAAACAGCTTGGAAAAACGCAGTAGCAGGCGTGTCTGGCGTTGGTCCTTTAACAAGACTAGATGCAGATGAATTCCCGGCTAAAGTAGCAGCTGAAGTAAAAGATTTTAACGTGGAAGATTTTATTGATCGCAAAGAGGCTCGTAAGATGGATCGCTTTACTCAATATGCAATGGTAGCTGCATTGGCGGCTGTTAAAGATGCGGATTTGACTATTACAGAAGAAATTGCTCCAAACGTCGGCGTTTGGATTGGTTCTGGAATTGGCGGTATGGAAACGTTTGAAAACCAATATTCAACGTTATTAGAAAAAGGTGCCCGCCGTGTAAGTCCATTTTTCATTCCGATGATGATTCCTGATATGGCAACAGGACAAGTTTCTATTGCTTTAGGGGCGAAAGGCGTGAACTCTTGTACGGTAACGGCATGTGCAACAGGTACAAACTCTATTGGTGATGCGTTTAAAGTCATTCAACGCGGAGATGCAGACGTGATGGTGACGGGCGGTACGGAAGCGCCAATCACGCGTTTATCTATTGCTGGTTTCTGTGCGAATAAAGCACTTTCTACAAATCCAGATCCTGCAACAGCATCTCGTCCGTTTGATAAAGACCGCGACGGCTTCGTTATGGGAGAAGGTGCGGGTGTTATTGTGCTTGAAGAGCTTGAACATGCACTAGCGCGCGGCGCACGTATTTATGCTGAAATTGTGGGCTATGGTTCAACAGGAGATGCTCACCATATCACAGCGCCAGCTCCAGGAGGAGAAGGCGGCGTTCGTGCAATGCGTCATGCCATTGAAGATGCAGGCCTACAGCCAAGTGATATTGATTACATCAATGCTCACGGTACAAGTACAGGATACAATGATAAATTTGAAACAATGGCTATTAAAGAAGTATTTGGTGACCACGCTCAAAAAGTAGCAATTAGTTCAACAAAGTCAATGACTGGCCACTTGTTAGGAGCTGCTGGCGGAGTAGAAGCTATTTTTAGTGTGAAGGCAATTCAAGACGGTATTCTTCCTCCAACAATTAACTATCAAACACCTGATGAAGAGTGCGATTTAGACTACATTCCAAACAAAGCCCGTAAGCAAGAAGTAAAAGCGGTGCTAAGCAACTCACTTGGATTTGGCGGTCACAATGCAACAATCATCTTTAAAAAATACGAAGCATAATGAAAAATTCTAGGCTGATGCCTAGAATTTTTTTTATTTTTAATAACCAAAAGAGTAGCTGTGAACATATCATGAAACAAAAGGATGAAGAAAGTGTGGGGAAAACATGCCGATTGTTTCAACTTCTACTTGGACGGAGCCGAAAGAAATAAGCCGTTATCTTGCGCGCTATTTTAAGAAATTAAAAGAAAAAGAATATATGGAATTACTTTTTAACTATGGAATGTGTCCGCCTTCTTTAATGTTTATAAAAGAATTAGAAGAAATGAAGAAAAGACAGGTTTGGAAGAAAGTTAAAGCACATTATGAAAAGCTTAAAAAAGCATGGAATGGACCCGATGTAGCGGTGCTAGTGCTTCCAAGCAATCCTAGAAATCGAAAAATGCAGCGTGAATTTAATGGAAGAGCAGGTGTCGCTTTTATCGATAAATTATTTGTGTTTATGACAAGTCATACATCCGATGAAGAAATGTTAGCGGTACTTACCCATGAATACCATCACGTTTGCAGGCTAAAAGCCATTAATAAATCTGATGAAACGATTACTTTGTTAGACGCTATGATGATGGAAGGGTTAGCTGAAAGAGCTGTAGAGGAGTATTGTGGTAAAAAATATTTAGCTCCGTGGACAAATTATTATACCATTGAAGAAGCTAAAAAAATGTGGGAAAAGCATGTTAAACCTTATTACAATCTGCGCGCTGATGAAAAGAAATATGATCAACTGTTATTCGGCCAAAATTGGTATCCAGAAATGATGGGCTACAATATTGGTTATCATCTTGTTACTTCATGTATGAAGCCTCACACTTTAACTACTACACAGCTGCTTCCTCTTAGCACCAATACTATCTTAAAAAAATCTGCGTTCCAACTGTAAAAAAACAAGTTCTATATACCTAAAGTTAAAAATAGTAAATTTTATCCTATTTTCAACAAAAAATTAGGAGGTTTATGCGTTAAAGTGCCGAAGGAATATTCAGAAATCATTATTTTAAAAATAAAAAATATAATTAATTTTCAAAATATATTGATTTTGTAATGAAATTGTAATAATATCTTATTCAAATATAACAATTTTTAGAAAAATGAGGTGTGCACTATAAATGGATAAAAAGCCCGTCGAATCAACACCTTTACTAGAAGTGAAAAACTTACAAACTGCTTTTTCCATTAATGATTCCTGGCATAATGCTGTGGACGACGTGTCGTTTCAAGTCGGACGAAAGCGAATTATAGGGGTTGTAGGAGAATCTGGCTGTGGAAAAAGCGTATTGTCTTTATCCGTTATTGGGCTATTACCTAAAGTAAATAGTCAAATTAGAAGCGGAAGCGTTTTATTTAACGGAAAGAATCTTACGCACTTATCAGAAGATGAGATGAATGATGTTCGGGGGAAAGACATCTCAATGATTTTCCAAGAACCGATGACATCCCTTAATCCTGTGTTAACCATTGGGTATCAGCTGCAGGAAGTATTGTTTAACCATATGAATATATCGAAAGCGGAAGCGCGTGAAAAAAGCATTGCGCTTTTAAAAAGAGTTGGTATTTCGAGATCCGAAAAGCTCATCGATGAATATCCGCATCAGCTGTCAGGAGGAATGAGGCAGCGTGTCATGATTGCCATGGCGGTAGCTTGTCAGCCTAAACTTTTAATTGCTGATGAGCCGACCACGGCCCTAGATGTTACGGTTCAAGCTCAAATTTTAGAATTGCTAAAAGAAATTCAAGAAAGCAATGATATGTCTATTATTATGATTACACATGATTTAGGAGTAGTTGCTGAGATGTGTGATGAAGTGATTGTCATGTATGGCGGAAAAATTGTGGAACATACAGATGTTGATACGTTATTTTATGCCCCGAAACATCCGTACACGAAAGCGCTTCTTCACTCAATTCCACGCATGGAAGATGATGTAGAAGTATTAAATACGATCAAAGGAATTGTGCCTTCTCTTGTAAACATGCCGCGGACAGGCTGTCGTTTCGTTAACCGATGTCCTCATGCAATGGAAGACTGCAGTTCCGTTACGCCTGTTCTTCGCCAGGATTCACAGGGGCATGATGTCGCATGTCTGCTGTATAAAAATAGCTATCCGTCAAAAGGAGTGAAGACAAGCTAATGACTAAAGCGGTGAAAGATGTATTGCTAGAAGTTCAGCATTTAAAAACCTACTATCCTATTCACGGCGGATTTTTTCGAAAGAAAATTGGTGATGTAAAAGCAGTTGATGGTATTTCTTTTGCAATTCGAAAAGGAGAAACGCTCGGTCTAGTAGGAGAATCTGGCTGTGGAAAATCCACGGCAGGAAGAACGATTCTAAGACTATTGGAACCAACTAGTGGAAAAATTATTTTCGATGGTAAAGATATCACAGAAGCAAAAGGAACTTCTCTCCGTAAAATTAGACAAGATTTTCAAATGGTTTTTCAAGATCCCTATGCTTCCCTCAATCCAATGCAAATGGTTGGAGATGTTATTTCTGAACCAATTCGGAATTTTACAGGGAAATCAACCAATCAATTAAAATCAGAAGTTATGAATCTACTTACAAAAGTAGGGTTACCGGAAGATGCATACTATAAATATCCTCACGAATTTTCCGGTGGACAGCGTCAGCGGATTGGAATTGCACGTGCACTTGCACTTCGTCCAAAACTTATTATTGCTGATGAACCGGTATCGGCACTCGACGTTTCTGTCCAATCACAAGTTTTAAACCTTCTAAAAGAACTTCAACAAGAATTCGACCTAACCTTTTTATTTATTGCCCATGATTTGAGTGTTGTTAAACATATGAGTGACCGTATCGGTGTTATGTACCTAGGCGGTTTAGTGGAAATTGCTGATAAGAAAAGTCTATACGCAGAGCCATTGCACCCTTATACGCAAGCACTTGTATCGGCTATACCTGAACCAGATCCACGAAAGAAAAAACAACGTATTATTTTGCAGGGAGATGTGCCAAGTCCAATTGATCCGCCAAAAGGCTGTGCGTTTCATCCTCGCTGTATACATGCAATGGCAGAGTGCAGCCAAACGAAACCTGCCTTAAAGGAGGTGAGACCTGGCCATCAAGTAGCTTGCCATTTATATAACTCGTAAAAGCTACATACGAACAGATTATTAGTTAAATAGGGGGAACGTCATGATGAAAAAGAAATCGTTTTTATCACTTGTTTCCATTTTGCTTGTGCTATCGCTTTTTCTAGCGGCATGCAGCGGTGGAAGCAGTTCTTCAACTTCTAGTAATAAAGAAGGCGGAGAAACAAAAACTGAAGGTGCAAAAACAGACAAGCCAAAAGATGGCGGAACGATTACGTATGGGATTGACGGAGCGCCGGAAGGGCTTTTTGAGTACGCATTGTATGGTAGTGCATATGATAGCCAAATCTTAGAATTTATCAATGAAGGTCTCTTTACTTATGATAAGAAATTAAAGATTAAATCTGACTTAGCTACTTGGGATGTGAGTGGTGATAAACTAACTTACACGTTTAAATTAAAAAAGGGGATTAAGTGGCATAATGGAGATCCATTAAGTGCAGATGATTTTAAATATACGTATGAAACGATTGCCGATAAAGACTATACAGGTCCACGCTATGTAAACGTTGAGCACATTAAAGGCGCTCAAGAATATCACGACGGCAAAGCGGATTCTATTTCCGGAGTTGAAGTAGTAGATCCACAAACATTTAAAGTAACGTTTAAAGAAGTTCGTGTAAATAACTTAGACAATTTGTGGCCGTATCCAATGCCGAAAAAGTACTATGAAGGAATTGCTGTAAAAGATCTTGCAGAGTCCAAACAAGTTCGTAAAGAGCCTATTGGTGTTGGACCGTTTAAAGTGAAAAAAGTGGTAGCAAGTGAATATGTCCAAATGGAACGTAATGATGATTATTGGAATGGTAAACCTCACCTTGATGGTGTTGTTGTAAAAGTACTGGATCCATCTGTTTCCGCCGGAGCATTGAAAAAAGGCGATGTCGACATTATGGATGTTCGCCCAGCTGATCTAGGGCAAGTTGAAAAAGCAGAAAACTTAGACTTTTTGGAAGGGAAATCAACTAGTTATTCGTATATTGGTCTACGATTTGGACATCGTGATCAAAAAGCTGGTAAAAACGTAGATGATTACGAAAAGTTCAAAGATCTAAAACTTCGTCAAGCATTGCTTTATGCAATAGATAGAAAAGCAATGGTAAAAGCATTTATGAACGATAAAGCGGTTGTTTCTAACACAGTTATTCCATCTGTATTTTGGATTGCTGCTGACCAAAAAGATTTAACAAAGTACAAGTATAGTCCAGAAAAGGCTAAAAAATTATTAGCTGAAGCTGGTTATAAAGATAAGAATAATGATGGTTTTGTAGAAGATCCAAACGGAAAACCATTTACGATCTCATTCGGTCACTATGCTGGTCCAGCCAACTTCGAGGGTCGTGCGAAGGCTATAATGCAAGCATGGAATGATATTGGTATTAAAACAAAATTAGCAACGGGTTCACTTGTTGAATTTAACTTGTACAATGAAATGAAAGATAACGACGATAAGGCGTTAGAAGCGTTCTTTGGTTCTTGGGACACTGGTTCAGATCCAGATCCTACAGGATTATGGAGCTCTGATGCTGAATGGAACTATGGACGTTGGGTAAATAAGGAATCTGATGAAATGCTTAAAGACGGTTTGAGTGAAAAATCATTTGATGATAAATACCGTAAAGGTGTATATGTAAAATGGCAAAAATTCTTTAATGAGCAGCTGCCAGCACTTCCTTTATGGGAAAACATCAATATTTATGCTGTGAATAAGCGTGTGAAAAACGTAACTCTAGATCCATCAACGGTAGTTGTAGATCCGGAGAAATGGTCTGTAACGGAATAAGTATTTTACATGTAAAGGAGAGTCAACGATGCTGCAATACTCACTAAGACGTATTTTAGGGATGATTCCAATGTTGATTCTGATCTCCTTTGTTGTGTTTTCCCTGGCAAAAATGATGCCAGGGGACCCTTTTGGGGGAGAAATCAACCCTAGTAATACAGATCCAAAATACATTGAGGAAATGCGTGATAAGCTAGGATATAACGATCCTATCTACGTTCAATATTGGAACTGGGTAAAGGGAGTGGCACAAGGAGATTTAGGAAAGTCAACAACTCATAAGTTACCGACATTAGATATT
Source organism: Priestia sp. SRI_019 (assembly GCF_057586255.1). Lineage (NCBI taxonomy): Bacteria > Bacillati > Bacillota > Bacilli > Caryophanales > Bacillaceae > Priestia > Priestia sp. SRI_019. The sequence goes on from NZ_JBYCZN010000003.1 coordinate 81,665, forward strand.
ATTTTAGAGCGTATGCCTAATACTATCTTTTTAGCTTTGACTTCGCTTTTGATTACGTATGTGTTTGCATTTATTTTAGGTATGTATGCAGGAAGAAAACCGTATACCTTAGCAGATAACTTTATTGCAGGATATAATTACTTTGCATTAGCGGTTCCATCGTTTATCGCAGGGATCGTAGGCATTTATTTATTTTCCTTTCAGTTAGGTTGGTTTCCATTTAGCGGTTCTGTTGAAGTAGGACTGAAAGAGGGATCATGGGAATTTATTCAAAGTAGAATTCATCACGTTATATTACCCGCGCTGATTCTTGGTTTGATGTCGACCGCGCAGTATACCCAGTTTTTGCGCAATGATATTATTGAAAACAGTCGCAAAGATTTTGTGCGCACTGCTAGAGCAAAAGGGACAAAAGAATCTAAAATTTATAATGTTCATATCTTACGCAACTCAATGATTCCGCTTATTACGTTTTTAGGGTTTGATTTTGTAACAATCATTAGCGGTTCTATCATTACAGAGACGATCTTTACGTATCCAGGAATTGGAAAGTTGTTTGTTGACTCTGTAGCAACGCGTGACTATTCAGTTATGATGTCGCTTACAATGTTGTTTTCAATTTTAACACTGGTTGGGAATCTAGTTGCTGATTTGTTATACGGCGTAGCAGATCCGCGTATTCGTTTGGATTAGGAGGAGAAAGTATGGAAATTGTAACGAAAAAAGATGTACAGCCAGAAGTGAATATGAAAGCTCCTAAAAATCTTTCTCCATGGGCGATTGCGCGAAAGAAGTTTGTTAAAAATAAACTGGCCATGATAAGTTTAGCTTTTATGATTGTGATTACGCTTCTTGCCATTTTTGCACCGCTGCTTACAAAAGCAGATATTACACGTATTGACTATATGGCGATGAATGCAGCGCCTTCTAGTGAGCATTGGTTTGGAACGGATACTAATGGGCGAGACGTATTTGCACGTACGCTGTATGGAGGAAGAACTTCGTTACTGATTGGAGTTGCTTGTACAACGCTCGTTATTTTAATCGGAACTCTTATTGGTTCGATTGCGGGTTATTACGGGGGCAAAGTGGATCAATTCTTAATGCGTTTTACAGACTTTGTATTAAACTTTCCGCTAATTGTTTTCGTTGTAGTGTTAAATACAATCCTAATTGGAAAGATCTCAGGCGTTTGGACGCTCATCCTAGTTGTTAGTTTCCTAAGCTGGGGAAGTACGGCCCGGCTGGTTCGAAGCAAAGTCTTGGCTGAAAAAGAAAATGAATATGTGCTTTCAGCTATTTCCATTGGGTGCAGCCCGTTTAAAATCATCTTTAAACATTTGCTGCCAAATGTGTTTTCAACGATTGTGGTTCAAGCCAGTTTGCAGATGGCTATCCTTATTGTGTTTGAGTCAGCGATTAGCTTTATCGGTTTTGGCGTGCCGGCTGATACGCCAAGCTGGGGGAATATGCTGACAGAAGCAAGGGAATCAGATGTGCTGCAGAATAAGCCTTGGATGTGGGTTCCGCCAGGTTTAGCTATTACATTTACAATCCTAGCTATCAACTTCATTGGTGAAGGATTAAAAGATGCTTTGAATCCAAAATCTCTTCGTTAAAAATCTATCACAAAAGTGTGATAGATTTTTTTAGGTTTGTCAGACCTTCTGACAAACCTATTACTATAGAAGAAACTCGGATTTTTTTCTGCTTATAGGGGTGGATATAGCTCATGAAGCCTTTAGGAATCCTTAGCACTGGCGTTATATCTGTGCTTCGAAATAAGTGCATTTGAATAATAGCCAAAAACGAAGGTATTTTACAATTAATTTTTAGAAAAATAACATCATTTGGAATAAAAATTCCTTTCTCTGCCTATACTGATGGATAACAAACAGATAGTAAGTGAGGGGTAAATTATGCTATATCTTCATGATGTATGGGTTAATTGGTTTGAAGGCGAAGAAAACGGTTATAATGTGTGTCATTTCCATGAGTGGAGAAAAGACGATTGTGTAGAACTGCTCGATCAAGCACCGTTATTAAAAGTAAATCCGCTTTTATTTCATTACATTGAAAATGATCTTTCCGAGCTACCTCAACAACTACTACAAGATGTCTATCAGAAAGCATACATTCGGAAAAATCATGAACGCACGCAGGTTGAATATTGTTTTATCGTTACAGATGGAACGAATATTTTAGCAATTGATACGATGGGATATCATATTCCGATTCGAAAAAGCCGCTTAATTCCAAGACAGGAACAGTTAGTCTATGAGATGATTGCGGATCAAGAAGAGCTAGAATATAAGTTCAGTGAAGACGAGCTAAATAAAAAAGAGCATCATATTCTTTCACCGTCTCCTGAAACGATGAGAGGACTAACACGTAAAGAACGTCAGCTAAAACAGCTGTTATTTATGGCACTTGATCAGCTACATACCACAAAAAATACAGCTCAAATCCGCTACTGGTACACGGAGTGGAATCCAACGAAATACGAAGACATTCAAGAGATGTCGTTTCAAGACGTATGGAGTCAGCTATACGATGAAACGAAGTCAGGGTGGTCACCGAAGCATAAATTATTATGCGAGCGCTTAGTAAAAGGACAACCTTTCTTTGAGAAACTTTGGGAAATTGAACAAGAGCCAAAAGTTAATTAAAAAAAACGACTGCATAGCAGTCGTTTTTTTAACGTTTACGGCCAATTCCCATTGCGTTTCGCATTTTGCGAAGCATTTTATTAGCCGTTGCATTTGCTTTATCGGCACCTTGATCTAAAATATCATCTAGCTCGCTAGAATCAACTAATTCATAATATCTTTCTTGAATTGGAGCGAGTGCTTCAGCTACCACTTTAGCTGTGTCAGCTTTAAAGTCACCATAACCTTTGCCTTCGTACATTGCTTCAATGTCTTCGATCGATTTATTGGCTAGGATTGAATAAATACTTAATAAGTTTGAAATACCTGGCTTATTTTCTTTATCATAGCGAACAATACCTTCTGAATCTGTTACGGCACTTTTGATTTTCTTTTCAATTGTTTTTGCGTCATCCAAGAGCGTAATGAAAGCTTTTTGGTTTGGATCGGACTTGCTCATTTTTTTCGTAGGATCTTGAAGAGACATGACGCGTGCGCCCACTTTTGGAATACGTACTTCAGGAATAGTGAAGATATCATTGTATTTTTTGTTAAAGCGCTCAGCTAAGTCACGCGTTAATTCTAAATGCTGCTTTTGATCTTCACCAACTGGAACCAAATCGGTGTTGTATAAAAGAATATCCGCTGCCATTAATGGAGGATAAGTTAGTAATCCTGCTGATACTGCTTCTTTTCCAGCGGACTTATCTTTAAACTGAGTCATACGTTCAAGTTCACCGATATACGCTACGCACTGTAACATCCATCCCGCTTCTGTGTGGGCAGGTACTTCCGATTGAATAAATAAAGTCGATTTTGCTGGATCAATTCCTACCGCTACATACAGAGCAGCAAGGCTGCGAATGTTTTTACGAAGTGCTAAACGATCTTGAGGCGTTGTAATCGCATGCTGATCTACAATACAAAAATGACAGTTATAGTCATGTTGAAGTTCAACAAATTGCTTCATCGCTCCAATGTAGTTACCTAAAGTGATTGTACCGCTTGGTTGAATACCTGAAAAAATTGTTTTCATCAAATCTTCCTTTCATCTGCACATATATGATGCTAATTTACGAATACAACATAAAAAGGCCCATCCGCTCCTAGCATAAGCTAGGGGCGAATGGACCGCGTTGCCACCCTAATTAGCACACATAATTGTGAACTATCTTTATTCATATAACGTTGAGGTCAACGTTCAAGCTTTGCACTTGAAAGCTCCAAAGTCCATTCTGCAGGTTTCAATGTTTGTTCTCACCAGCCACAAACTCTCTAAAAATGAAAATTCTGCATACTACTCTTTTTCACAGCTTTAATTATATAGTTATTCGTTATTATAACGCGAAAAAGCAGGAATTTAAACATCTTATCGCTAAAAAGTTTTATAAGACAATTTACTGGAATTTTTCAGCGGCAAAAAAAGACAAGAACCTTTTAATTAAAGCATTTCTTGATGAAAATTTGGTGGAGGATTTGGTAAAAATCTTTTATTTAGTATTTCTAATAGCTTTGTAATACTATCGTAATACCTATACTACAAAAAAGATTTTAGAAGTCTGACAAGTAGGCACAATCCTTATAAGATAAGGTTTTTTCCCTCATGACAAAAAAATACCATTAAATAATAGTATTGCAATAAATTTTTAAAATATTTATAATAGGCGTAACAAACATATTTTTTACAAAGGTATTACAATTTCTTAATTTTTCAGAAAACACAAAATAGACAATGTTTTGTTTCAATTAGCGAATTTTGTAATGAATGAGTCTTCTACATATTAAGCGCATACATTGGATTTACAGCATGTAAACAATTGATGACAGTTTCATAGGGTAGAAGAATAATTTTGCAGCGAGGTCTTTAACGCTCTACTACGTGAAAAAATAACTGATTATTTTGTATTGAAAGAGGATTAAGAAATTAGTGCATATCAAAAAAATATGGTTGCTACACAAACAAAATTTAATAGGGGGTAACACGCAATGAAGAAAAGGTTGTCGATTCTTTTCAGTTTGCTGCTTGTAATGAGCTTGTTTTTAGCTGCATGTGGATTTAACAAAGAATCTGGTGGCAGTGAAAATGCTAGCAGTGATGGCGGCGACAAGAAAAAAGAGCAAGAGCTTCGCGTAAACATTAAAACTGAGCCTTTTTCACTAAACCCAGGCTTAGCTAATGATTCAACGTCATCAAACGTATTATTACAAACATTTGAAGGTTTAACTCGTATCGGTAAAGATGGAAAACCTGAAAATGCAATGGCGAAAGATGTGAAGGTCAGCGATGACCAAACTAAATATACGTTTACGATTCGCGACGATGCAAAATGGTCAAATGGTGACCCTGTAACAGCAAAAGATTTCGAATATGCATGGAAATGGGCGTTAGATCCTAAAAACGAATCTCAATATGCATATCAATTATACTATGTTAAAAATGCACAAGCTGCCAATGAAGGAAAAGGTTCATTAGAGGATGTTGCCGTTAAAGCAACAGATGATAAAACGCTTGAAGTAACATTAGAAAACCCAACGCCATATTTCTTAGAATTAACAGCTTTTTATACGTACTTCCCAGTGAATACGAAAATTGCTGAATCAAATGAAAAATGGTACACAAATGCAGGCGAAAACTATACGTCAAACGGTCCTTTCAAGCTTAAAGCTTGGAAACATAATGACAAAATCGAGTTAGTTCCTAATGAAAACTATTGGGATAAAGATGCTGTAAAACTTAAAAAAGTTGAAATGTACATGATCAATGATAATAACACTGAACTTTCAATGTTTAAAAACGGTGAGTTAGACTGGGCGGGTATGCCTACTGGTCAATTACCGGCTGATGCACTTCCTGAATTAAAGAAAGACGGTTCATTAAACATTCAAGAGATTGCAGGTACTTACTGGTACAAGTTTAATACAGAACAAAAACCTTTAGACAACGTGAACATTCGTAAAGCATTAGCTTATGCAATTGATCGTAAAGGTATTACAGAACAAATTACAAAAGACGGTTCAGTTCCAGCGATGGCGGCTGTACCACCAACAATGTTTGAAGATAACAAAAAAGGTTACTTCAAAGACAACGATGTGAAAAAAGCAAAAGAATATTTAGAAAAAGGCTTGAAAGAAATGGGCCTTAAAGATGCTTCAGAACTACCAGCAATTAAGGTTTCATACAACACGGATGAAAAACATGCAAAAATTGCACAAGCTGTTCAAGATATGTGGAAGAAAAACCTTGGTATTAAAGTACAGTTAGACAACTCTGAGTGGGCTGTTTACATTGAAAAATTACACCAAGGAGATTATCAAGTTGGACGTATGGGCTGGTTAGGAGATTTTAACGATCCAATCAACTTCTTAGAATTATTCCGTGATAAAAAAGGTGGAAACAATGATACAAACTGGGAAAACCCAGAATATAAAAAGTTATTAATTGACTCTCAAAAAGAAACAGATCCTAAAAAACGTCTGGAAATGTTGAAAAAAGCAGAAGGTATTTTCATGGATGAAATGCCAGTGGCACCAATCTACTTCTATACAAACGCTTGGGTACAAGACAAGCAGCTGAAAGATGTTGTGATGTCTGGACTTGGAGACATTCAGATTAAGTGGGCTCATTTTGAGTAAGTAACATCAATTATGACAAAGGGTATATGGGGCCTGGTGCTCCATATACTTTTCTTTCTTGTGCGCGAATTTTGTAAAAATATGGAGGTGTGTCAGGGTGTTCAAATATATAGGAAAACGACTTATTTATATGTTTCTATCATTATGGCTGATCGTAACAGCGACCTTTTTCTTAATGCGTGCTGTTCCAGGAGGTCCATTCACATCAGAAAAGCAGCTTCCCCCTGAAATTCAAAAAAATCTAAATCAGTATTACGGTTTAGACCAGCCTTGGTACCATCAGTACTTTGATTATTTAACATCAATTTTAAAGTGGGATTTTGGTCCATCTTTCAAATATAAAGGCCAAACGGTAAATGATTTGATTAACGGCGGCTTCCCTGTTTCATTCATGCTAGGGATGGAAGCTATTTTAATAGCAATTGCTATTGGGGTAGTACTTGGTGTTATTGCTGCTTTAAAACATAATAAGTGGCAAGATTACACGGCGATGGTTATTGCAGTTCTAGGAATCTCAGTTCCGAGTTTTATCATGGCAGCGGTATTACAATACGTTTTGGCTATGAAACTACAAATTTTTCCGGTTGCACGCTGGGAATCTTGGGCACACACGGTGTTACCAGCTCTTGCGCTTGCTTCAACCCCTATGGCGTTTATCGCACGATTAACTCGTTCGAGTATGCTTGAAGTATTAAGCAATGATTATATTCGTACAGCAAAAGCAAAAGGTTTAAGCAGAGGCGTTATTACAGTTAAACACGCCATGAGAAATGCGATGCTTCCAGTTGTATCCTATATGGGGCCTTTAGTAGCAGGGATTTTAACGGGTAGCTTTGTTATTGAAAAGATATTTGGTATCCCGGGATTAGGTTCACACTTTGTACTCAGTATCTCAAACCGAGATTATACAACGATTATGGGCGTAACGGTGTTCTACAGTATTTTACTACTTTTTTGTATCTTGCTTGTAGATATTGCATACGGCTTCATTGACCCTCGAATTAAACTTACAGGTGCTAAGAAAGGAGAGTAACTATGCAGCAACTTCCGAAAATTCCTAAAGAAATGTTTGAAACAGCAGGGATTGACCGCGCTCAGGCAGAAAAGATTGAAAAACCGAGTCTTTCATTCTGGCAAGATGTTTTTATTCGTTTTCGCAAAAATAAGCTTGCTATGTTTGGTGTAGTACTAATGGTTCTCCTTGTTTTTATGGCTATATTTGGTCCATTGATGGTGAAATATGATTATGCAACCAATGATTTACTGAATGCCAATCAGGCTCCATCTTCTGAGCACTGGTTCGGTACAGATGAATTAGGGCGTGATGTTTTTGCTCGTACGTGGGAAGGCGCTCGTATTTCATTATTTATCGGATTAGCAGCAGCTCTAATTGATTTATTCATCGGCGTAGTTTGGGGAAGCATCTCTGGATACCGCGGCGGCCGTACGGATGAAACAATGATGCGTGTTGCGGATATCTTATATGGTGTTCCTTACCTTTTACTGGTTATTATTTTAATGGTTATGCTTGGCCAAGGGTTAGGCACGATGATTTTGGCGATGACCATTACCGGCTGGATTAACATGGCCCGTATTGTACGTGGACAAGTATTGCAGTTGAAAAATCAAGAGTACGTAATGGCTTCACAAACATTAGGAGCAACAACAAAACGTATTTTATTTAAACATCTTATTCCTAACGCAACAGGTCCAATTTTAGTAACAATGACACTAACGATTCCTTCAGCAATCTTTACAGAAGCATTTTTAAGCTACTTGGGACTAGGCGTTCCGGCACCGCTTGCAAGCTGGGGAACAATGGCTTCAGAAGGCTTACCTGCTTTGGAATACTATCCTTGGCGCTTATTTTTCCCAGGTTTGTTTATCTGTTTAACAATCTTAGCGTTCAACGTAATTGGTGATGGATTACGAGATGCGTTAGATCCAAAACTACGTAAGTAAGGAAGTGGACTCATATGTCACGTTTATTAGAAGTAAAAAATTTAGCTGTATCATTTAAAACATATGGCGGAGAAGTTCAAGCTGTTCGCGGCGTTAACTTCCACTTAAATAAAGGTGAAACTTTAGCAATTGTTGGTGAGTCAGGATCTGGTAAAAGTGTAACTTCACAAACGATCATGCGCCTTATTCCGATGCCTCCTGGCCGAATAAAAAGCGGTGAAATGCTGTTTGACGGTATTGATTTAGCTAAGAAAACGGATAAAGAAATGGAAGCTATTCGCGGTAAAGATATCGGTATGATCTTCCAAGATCCGATGACTTCCTTGAATCCAACGATGAAAGTTGGGGCTCAAATTGGTGAAGTCGTAATCAAGCATTCCAAAGTATCTAAAGCAGAAGCAAAAAAAAGGGCAGTCGAGTTATTAACGCTTGTAGGAATTCCTTTTCCAGAACAGCGTGTGAATCAATATCCGCATGAATTCAGCGGCGGGATGAGACAGCGTGTTGTTATTGCAATGGCTCTTGCTTCTAATCCGAAACTCTTGATCGCTGATGAACCAACAACGGCGCTTGATGTAACAATTCAAGCTCAAATTTTAGAGTTGATGAAAGACATTCAGAAAAAAACGGATACATCTATTATCTTTATTACCCATGATCTTGGTGTAGTAGCAAATGTAGCAGATCGAGTAGCCGTTATGTACGCTGGTCAAATTGTTGAAACCGGCACAGTGGATGAAGTGTTTTACGATCCAAAACATCCGTATACATGGGGACTGCTAGCTTCTATGCCAAGCTTAGATAACGAGGCAGAAGAAGAGCTTGCTGCTATTCCTGGAACGCCGCCAGATTTAACGAATCCTCCAAAGGGAGATGCATTTGCAGCGCGAAATCCATACGCAATGAAAATTGATTTTGAGCAAGAACCTCCAATGTTCAAAATATCTGATACGCACTATGCGAAAACATGGCTGTTACATCCCGATGCACCAAAAGTAGAGCCGCCTGCTTCAGTTCAGCGCCGCATGCGTAAAGTTGATAATGTATACAGCACACCTGTACTCGTAGCGAAGGATGGTGAATAATATGACAGATAAATTATTAGAGATTAAAGGATTAAAGCAACATTTTTTCACAAGTAAAGGAACAATTAAAGCAGTTGATGGTCTGACGTTTGACATCTTCCGCGGAGAAACATTAGGGCTTGTAGGTGAATCCGGTTGTGGAAAGTCAACGACAGGCAGAACGATTATTCGTTTATACGATGCTACTAGCGGTGAGGTGCTATTTAATGGCGAAAATGTACATGGTCGCAAATCCCGCTCAGAGCTTAAAAAATTCAATCGTAAAATGCAAATGATTTTCCAAGATCCATATGCGTCGCTTAACCCTCGTATGACCGTAGCAGATATCATAGCAGAAGGCATTGACATTCACGGTTTAGCTAAGACTAAAAAAGAGCGTATGGCAAAGGTTCACGAGCTTCTTGAAACAGTCGGGCTTAACAAAGAACATGCCAATCGCTATCCACATGAGTTTAGTGGCGGCCAGCGTCAGCGTATCGGTATCGCAAGAGCACTGGCAGTAGAACCTGATTTTATCATCGCAGATGAACCAATCTCAGCTTTGGACGTATCTATACAAGCTCAAGTTGTTAACTTAATGAAGAAGTTACAGCGTGAACGTGGACTAACATATTTATTTATCGCCCATGATTTGTCAATGGTAAAATACATCAGTGACCGCATCGGCGTTATGTACAGAGGTAAGATTGTAGAGCTTGCACCAAGTGATGAACTTTATCGAAACCCTGTTCATCCATATACAAAAGCGTTGCTTTCAGCTATTCCGCTTCCCGATCCTGACAGTGAAAAAACACGTCAGCGCAAAATTTATGATCCAAGTATCCATGACTATAACGGTGAAGAACCGGAGCTTAGAGAAGTATCTCCAGGTCACTACGTGTCTTGTTCTCAAGCAGAGTTTGCCACATATACAACATAACAAAACGATCTCACAACGAGGTCGTTTTTTATTTAATTATCAAAGAACACTAAGCTTCAAGTTGCAAAAAAACATGTAAGAACAAGTAACATTAGCGCTTTACAGGTATTATACAGTAAAGGATTGAAAAATACTATTAAAAATTTTCAGAATTTTATATTTAAGACAAAATATCTATGTATAAACCTTATAACTAAAGGAATATAAGTGGTTAATAATGTTATATGTTGAATAATAATTCAAAAAATATAAAAAGAAGGTAGACGCATGTCTACCTTCTTTTTATAAATCTGCTAAGATATCGCCGTCTTTACGATTCTTATCAATTTTTAGCACTTGATCTGCCGGCTGATAGGACGCACCGTATATTTCTTTGTCTTTGTACGTATGAATTAACTCGTACGTTTTTTTCATTTTATTTAAAATGCTTTCCTCTGTTTCAGAGGTAGGAGACCAATATAGAATTTCCATTTGGTTAATTTCATTTGTAGCTAATGACCGACGGTTATAGCCAATTGTTTGAGCATGCTTAAAGTCTGCACGTTTATAAAAGTGTAGTCGTTTTGCTGAGTCTGAATCTTTATAGTCTACAGGCTCTACTTCTAAGATAATTGGTTTGTTGTGCTGTTTTAACTCATCAATTAATTTACCGCCAAGCCCTTGACCTCGAGCGTCTTTTGAAACAAAGAGGTAATCGATAAAGATAAATTGGTTTGTTTCCACGTACATTAATACGTGATGGGGTCCTTCATTTTTATGATAAATATCGCTGCGTTCTTGTAAAAGAGTTTCGATATGCTTCTTTGATTTCATTTCTTCAATGGGAAAATATTGACTTAATTTTTCATACCAATTCATAGCACCCTCCTACTGATCTTTTCATGATGATGTTCATAATAGTGTTTAAACAGTTATCTTATCTTTACCCTTTTTAGGGAAAAGTAAGCATCTATAATTGAAAATATAGAAGAATAATCGATTGATTATTCTTAATAATTAGATAATTATAGTAGAATAAGAACATATAATATAAAAAAATGGTTTTTATTACATTTCTATCGTAAGTTTATTTGTGAAAATCACAAAAAACTATCGCATTTTTTGTGATTTTTGATAAAATGAACAAAGTAAAGTTTTTTTAATATTGTATTTTATAGATGTGATAGCGATAAAAGTGCAGGTGTGAAACTTGTAATATTAGATTTTTAATACATATACCGCCTAGAATTATTTAGCTGAAAAATAAGTTAATGCTATACACGTAGCCGCTATCGCTATTAAATGAAATGGATATGTTAGGAGAGAGAATTATGCAAGGGAACACGCAAGAAAAAGAATTAAGCCGTGGACTTGAGGAAAGACATATTAGCTTAATGTCTTTAGGTGCAGCTATCGGAGTTGGATTGTTTTTAGGTTCTGCATCCGCTATTCGGTTAGCGGGTCCTGGTATTCTTATCATGTATGGAATCAGTGGTCTTGTTATGTTTTTTATTATGAGAGCGCTAGGTGAAATGGCAGTGCAAAATCCAGTAGCAGGTTCTTTTAGTAAGTATGCTAACGATTATTTAGGACCACTTGCTGGTTATTTAACAGGCTGGAACTACTGGTTTATGTGGATTATTACATGTATGGCTGAAATTACAGCTGTTGGAGTATATATGGAGTTTTGGTTCCCGGGTGTACCTCAGTGGATATGGGCACTTGCAGCACTCGTTATTATGACAGGGGTTAACTTTTTAGCTGTAAAAGCATATGGCGAACTAGAGTTTTGGTTTTCTCTTATTAAAGTAGTGACGATTATCCTTATGATCGTGCTTGGACTAGGCATGATTATCTTTGGAATTGGAAATGGCGGTATTGCAACAGGAATCAGTAATTTATGGAGTCACGGGGGCTTTTTCCCGAATGGTATGAAAGGTGTTCTTTTATCACTTCAAATGGTTATGTTTGCTTACCTTGGTATTGAAATGATTGGGGTAACAGCAGGAGAGGTCAAAAATCCAGAAAAGACATTAACAAAAGCAATTGATAATGTACTATGGAGAATTTTGATTTTTTACATCGGAGCTTTGTTTGTCATTATGTCTATTTATCCTTGGCCAGAGATCGGAACACAAGGAAGTCCGTTTGTTTTAACATTTGATAAAGCTGGAATTCCCGCTGCAGCAGGGATTATAAACTTTGTAGTGTTAACAGCGGCTTTATCTTCTTGTAACAGTGGAATTTTTAGTACAGGCCGTATGTTATTTAATTTAGCTCAGCATGGGGAAGCTCCAAAACGCTATGCCAACTTAACAAAAGGCGGCGTGCCTGGTGCAGCAGTTATTGCTTCAGCTGTTGTACTGCTAATCGGAGTTGGCTTAAACTATGTTGTTCCTGATAAGGTGTTCACCTGGGTGACGAGTATTGCTACTATTGGAGCAATTTGGACATGGGGAATTATTTTACTTTCTCAAATTCGCTTCCGCAAGGGATTAAGGGATCACCAAGTAAGTGATTTAAAATATAAGCTTCCGTTTTTCCCGTATACGTCATATCTCTCTCTTGCTTTCTTAGCGGGAGTAGTAGTGGTGATGGGTTTTTCCTCTGATACAAGAATCGCCCTTATTGTAGGTCCGGTATGGTTTGTTTTATTGGTTGTTGTCTACTATTCAAAAGGTTTTCATAAAAGATAAAAAATAAAGCTCGGACAAAAGTAATTTCGTTGAAGGAAGATCCGAACGAGTTGAATTCTTGATTAAGAATCCAACTCGTTCGGATTTTTTTATGGTGATTGTTAACGTAGGTTACTGTATGTAGGGCTTCTAGCTGTTGATTGGAGGGCAAGGTGAAAACTCCTCCGAGGAAAAGCGAGAACCTGCTGGAGCGGAAGCAACGAGGAGGCTCGCCGGCCGCTCGCGGAAAGCGAAGTCTTGTACGGAAATTAGCAGCGGTGTAACAAGGGTGATTCATACGAACTCATATATCCCATTTGTTCATCTTTAGATTGATGTAGTTGTGTCCCAGCCGCATTTTTTTCCAAAAGAAAATGAAGGATTTATTATTTCACTTTTTGCTTTAGTGTGCTAATATATTATATTGTTAAACGAATGAAGAGATGAATGAAGAAACAAATAATTATTACGTGTTAATAGATTAGCATCGAGCTTTCTATCTCAAAAGTTTAAGCTTTTAGAAAGCAAAAGGAGACACAGCAAATGAAAGATAAAAAATGGGGACTTTGGTTTTTAACAGCCTTTGTAGTTGGTAATATGGTAGGCGGTGGAGTATTTATGCTTCCTTCTAATTTAGCAAACGTATCAAGTCCAGTCGGTTCAACACTTGCTTGGATTGCAACAGGTCTTGGCGTGTTCATGATTGCTCTTGTATTCGGGAATTTAGTCATGAGAAAGCCCGAATTAAAAGGAGGGCCTCAAAGTTATGCGGCGAATCTTTTTTCATCGCCTAAAGCAGGTAAAGTAGCAGGGTATAGCATGGCTTGGGGGTACTGGGCAGCCAACTGGGCTGCAACAGCATCTGTCATCATATCGTTTGCGGGATATTTAACAACGTTCTTTCCAGTAATGGAGAGTAAGGATATTTTATTTTCAGTTGGAGATTTTCAATTAGAAGCTGGAAAATTCATTACGTTTTTAGTATGTTCTATTGTCCTATGGGGAATTCAAGCTATTTTGCAGCGAGATATCAATAGCGCCGGTAATATTAACTTTATCACAACGGCAGCTAAAATTATTGGGTTCGGTTTATTTATTGTTGTGGCGCTATCGCTATTTAGCGCATCCAACCTGGTCAGTACAGAATTTGTTAATTCAAAGGGTATAAATGTAGGATTGGGAAGTCAGGTCAATGGGGCAGCCATTGCTACGCTGTGGGCGTTTATCGGAATTGAATCGGCTGTACTGTTATCTAACCGTGCAAAATCCCAAAAAGTAGTGAAGAAAGCAACACTGCTTGGATTATTGATCTCAATGGTTATCTATGTGGGGATTACGCTTCTAGCTATGGGGATTCTTTCAACAGCTCAGCTTCAGCAGTCTCAAAAACCTTTGGTAGATACGTTAGAAATGGTGATTGGACATAAAGGTGCTTACGTAATGGCCATTTTAGCACTTATTTCTTTATTAGGTTCTACGGTTGGATGGATTGTTGTTAGTGCAGAAGTTCCTTATCAAGCAGCAAAATCAGGGTTGTTTCCACAGTGGTTTGCTAAAACAAATCAGAACAATAGTCCAGCCCGCTCACTAACATTAACAAATGGCTTAACACAGTTGTTTTTGTTTGCGACTATTTCAGGTACAGTTTCGCAAGCCTATAATTTCGCTATTGTTGTAGCTACTCTCGCTTATTTAGTTCCTTATTTCGTGACGACAGTTTATCAATTAAAGCTTATTGTGACGGGTGAGACGTACGACACGATTAAAGGATCCCGAGTAAAAGACGGAATCATTGCCTCGTTAGCACTTATTTATTCACTTTGGGTGATTAAGACAGGGACAGCTGATTTAAAAACATTTTTCTTAGGTATTGGCTTATTTGTAATCGGGCTGTTACTGTATCCTATCTTAATGAGACGAGGAAAAAGCAGCACATCAGCTATTAAATAAATAAGAGGTTATCTCAAAAGCTTTGCAGAAAAGTCAGTTCTTCTGCAAGGCTTTTTTAGTGACTGAAAAATTTCAGGAATTTGTAAAAGAAAAAAATAATAAAAAAATGAAACTAATCTACAGGTTTATTCGTAATAGTAGTGTGGTAAATAAATAATGAAGAAAATCGGCAATGAAAATAATGACAGTGAAGGAACGAACTAATGTACTAGTCCACTTCAAAAAGTATATCATTCCGATGAAGTTTATAGTATAATGCAAATAGATATTATTTTTTAAAAGTAATTATAAAGTAGTATCGATTTTCATTATCAGTCATTAAATATTTACACTCGTTGAAGTTTGTATAAAACAACATGATTTACAGTTCATGTTTTAAATGTTATGACCGATTATGATAGAAGGAGTGAAGGAGTAAATGGTTACATTATATACATCACCAAGTTGTACATCTTGTCGTAAAGCGAAAGCTTGGTTAGAGGAAAATGATATTGGATATACAGAGCGTAATATCTTTTCAGAGCCGTTATCAATCGACGAGATTAAAGAAATTTTACGTATGACAGAAGATGGAACAGATGAAATCATTTCAACACGTTCGAAAACTTTCCAAAAACTAGACGTTCAGGTAGACGCTATGCCTTTGCAAGATTTGTATGAATTAATTCAGCAAAATCCTGGCTTATTGCGCCGTCCGATTATCATTGATGAAAAACGTCTACAAGTTGGTTACAATGAAGACGAGATCCGTCGTTTCTTACCACGTAAAGTGCGTACTTTCCAACTTCGCGAAGCTCAAAGACTTGTGAATGGTTAATTTTTATATTTGTCTGTTTAAGATTTAAATAAGGAACCAACCAAGTAACGTTTGCTTGAAGTTGGTATATAAAAAATAAGCAGCAGGGAGCCACTGGCTCCCTGCTGCTTATTTTTTGTCGAAATAGCAGGGAAAATGAAGTATGTATGTAATTAGTAAAGAAAGAGAGTAACTAAACACATAAAAGTGGTGGTGAACGGATTGGAGCTTTTACAGCTAAAATATTTCCAAGTAGTTGCTAGACTAGAACATATCAGTAAAGCTGCCGAAGAGCTATACGTATCTCAGCCTGCACTCAGCAAAACGATTTCACAGTTAGAAAAAGAGCTAGGCATTCGTTTGTTTGATCGAAACGGTAAATACATTAAATTAAATCGGTATGGTAAAGCATTCTGTGCCAAAGTAGAACTTGCTTTAAAAACATTGGAAGACGCAAAGCACGAGCTAAAGGATATGTCGAACGATCCATGTGAAGAAATTCGCCTTGTTGTATTAGCTAGTTCACATTTACTTCCAGAGCTATTAAGCAGATTTCGGGAGCAATATCCTCAGGTGCGTTTTCGACTGATGCAGCATTTGACTAATTCTAATTCACAGCCTGATTTTGATTTATGTATTTCAGCTTTTCCATTAACAACCCGTCAGATCGAACATACTCCTTTGCTCCGTGAATCGATTTTGCTTGCAGTGCCTCTTGATCATCCTTTAGCCAAGCAATCACGTGTAAAGTTAAATGAACTTAAAAATGAGAAATTCATTGTGCTAAAGAAAGGAAAAGAGCTAAGGAAAATAACGGATGTAATTTGTAAGGAACAGAATTTTGTACCTCAAATTACGTTTGAAAGCGATGACCCAGCAACAGTGAGAGGTTTGATTAGAGCGAAGCAAGGAATAGGTTTTATTCCTGAAGTAACTTGGGGAGGTTCTACAGGGAAAGATGTAAAACTGCTGAAAATTGAAGAGGAAACATTTGAACGTACTATCTTTTTAGCTTGGAACAACGGAGGCTACGTGACGGATTTACAACAAATCTTTAGGCAGTTTGTGATTGATTATTTTAAACATTTACCCTCCGGTATACCTCATGAATACATATAAGAATCATGACTAAATGTCATGATTTTTATTTCTTTTTCGAATAAATCTAAAGTGAACAGTAGAGAAAAACTGTATTATGTCATTTTTGATATAAGTATATAACTAAAAACGCATAGGTTATTCAACTTTTTTCCTTTACACTATTTTTAAACCATAAAGTAAACGCTTTCAATAATGGGTTAGGGAGGAAGTAATATGATAATCTTCGGTGTAGCGCTGCTGTCTATTTGCATGTTGATAGGGGTAGTTGTAGGGGACGCATTAGGAGGGCTGATGGGAGTAGAAGCCAACGTTGGAGGAGTAGGGGTATCTATGCTTCTTCTTGTACTAGCGGTGGATTATTTAAAGAAGAAAAATAAGCTCCAAGTAAAATCCGAAGAAGGCATTGCTTTTTGGGGAGGTATTTATATTCCTATCGTGGTAGCAATGTCTGCACAGCAAAATGTTGTAGCTGCTCTTGATGGAGGAGGCATGGCGCTTCTTGCAGGGTTGGTAGTAGTCGTAGTAGGCTTTTTATCCATACCATTTATCAGCAGAATAGGAGAGAAAGCGAAGGTGAAAGAACAAGAAATAGAGCTTTCTATTTTACCTAAGGAGCAGATGAAATGATGAATATGATCAAAGAAGGATTAGAAAATAACGGACTGATTACGGCATTTGCTATTATTGGGATTGTCATGTATATTGCTTATTTTTTATCAGATAAATTAACAAAAGGAAGAGTTCACGGATCTGCTATTGCTATTATGTTTGGATTAATCCTTGCTTATATCGGTGGAGTGAATACAGGAGGAGAGAAAGGGATTTCTGATATACAGTTATTTTCAGGAATTGGTTTAATGGGCGGAGGAATGCTGCGAGATTTTGCCATTATTGCTACTGCATTCGGCGCCAATTTTAGCGAAGTCAAAAAAACGGGAATCAGCGGTATTACGGCCTTGTTTTTTGGGGTTTTCTATTCCTTTGTAATAGGTGTAATTATTGCTCTTTGTTTTGGATATAGAGATCCCGTTACTTTGACCACAATCGGAGGAGGAGCCGTGACCTATATTGTGGGGCCGGTTTCTGGAACTGCGATTGGAGCCTCTTCTGATATTATCGCGTTAAGTATAGCAGTAGGATTAATTAAATCCATTTCAGTTATGATTTTAACACCGGTATTTGCTAAGAAAATTAAATTAAACAACCCTCGTACAGCAATGATCTATGGAGGAGTTATGGGGACGACGAGCGGTGTAGCAGCTGGTTTAGCCGCGACAGATGTAAAACTTGTACCTTACGGAGCCATGACAGCTACATTTTATACAGGTCTTGGTTGCTTACTCGTACCATCTATTCTTTTTTTACTCACAGAGATTATTTTTTAAGTGTACAAAGTGTTTTATGAATAAAAGACTGCTGTGCTCATTAAACTAAAGAAAAGGCCATACTAAATAAAAATGTTTAGTATGGCCTTTTCTTTATCATTTAGTTGAACGAAAGCTATTAACAACCATGCCGCTTATTAGCACGACAGCAATTGTTATAAACGGAATAAATGTTCCTAGAGATGTATGGTCTGCAAAGAATGAATGTAAGTTCTTTTCATGCCCAATCATATTTCCAGCAGTATAAGCTAAAATAGCTGCCCCACCATAAACGAGCAGGGGAAATCGCTCCATCAAATACAAAATGAGCTTGCTTCCCCAAACAATAATGGGGACGGATACGAGTAATCCGGTAACAACCAAGATAATATTTCCATGAGCTGCGCCTGCTACAGCTATTACATTATCTAGTCCCATTACAATATCAGCAAATACAATCGTTCTTACAGCGGCGCCTAATGTCACACCTGCACGGATTGAAGATGCATCATCACCTTCTGATACAAGAAGCTTAAAGGCAATGATCAATAATAAAAAACCGCCGATGAGCTGCAAGTAAGGAATAGTTAGTAAATAAACAGCTAAAATAGTAAGTACAATGCGAACGATCACAGCTAAGCCAGTCCCTAAAAAAATAGCTTTATTTCGCTGATATTCAGGTAAGTTGCGGCTTGCTAAGGCAATAACAATAGCGTTGTCTCCACCTAATACAATATCGATACCGATAATAAGAAGAATGGAGGTTATTAATTCTAAATCCAATAGTCTTCCCTCCCAATATGTAAGGATAAGTAGCTTATATTGCTTTATCTGTGTTCATTTTTAACAAAAAGCGTTCATAGGGTAAAGAAATTATGTATATAACAAAGTAAGGTGTAAGGTGGCTATGAGTTGTCAGAGTATTTTTTATTTCCTTTCTTTCGCATTTTGTCATAAAATAGATATACAAGGTTCACTCAAATAGTGTATGCTTGTATATCCCAAGTTAGAATGCTTTACAAAGTGAGAAAGTACATGTAATATTGCTTTAACACGGGGGTAAAATAGTCCCTTCATCGTTTAGGGGTAATGTTCGAAATGGCCGGATTACCTTCACTGATTTTTCCGAAGGGAGAGATGATAATGGAAATCGAACGCATTAATGAAAACACAGTAAAATTCTTTGTCACTTACGTAGATATTGAAGAACGTGGATTTGATCGCAATGAAATTTGGTTTAGCCGAGAGCGCAGTGAAGAACTATTCTGGGAGATGATGGACGAAATTCATCAAGAAGAAGAGTTTGTAGCAGAAGGTCCTCTTTGGATTCAAGTACATGCGCTTGAGAAGGGGCTAGAAGTTATTGTAACGAGAGCACAAGTTTCAAAAGACGGTCAAAAGTTCGAAGTACCTGTTGGTGAAAATGATAAAATCGATATCCCTGTAGATGGAAAAATTGAAGCGTTACTTGATCATCAAGCGAATCAAAATAAAAAAGCTGATTTTGAAGAAGAAATTATAGAAGACGAAGGGCTACAGTTCGTCGCACGCTTTCAAGACTTAGAACATTTAATTTCCTTAAGTCACCATTTAGAGTTAGATGATATCATCAACAGCATGTACGTGTTTGAAGGAAAATATTATTTATACGTTGAGTTTACAGACGATGAAGATTTTGTAGCTGAAATTGATAACATTTTAAGTATCATTTTAGAATATGCAAATGAATCAAACGTAACAGTTCATCGTTTAATGGAGTATGGAAAAGAATTAATCAGTGAAAATGCACTTGAACAAGTAAAGCAGTATTTTCCTTTACGATAATAGCAGCCGATTTCATGTATATGAAATCGGTCTTTGTTTTGTCTTCATTTTGGGAAAAGCTCTCTGCTTGTATGAAACGAACATAAGTGGAGAAAGAAGGAAACTAGTTCCTGAACGAGAAAAGTGTAGGGTTAAAATCCCCAGTTTGAGGATAATAACGGTACATGGATCCGGTGTTAATGACGAAAGATTGGTTTTAGGATAGGTGAAAACAAGTTGAAAAATAGATTACAGCTTTTAATTTTTGTTGTTGGTATCATTGCGCTACTTTATTTTACAAAAGGATATTGGGACGGGAAATTTATCGGCGTGCTAAGTATCTTAATTACGATTAGTGTTGTTTTCATCGGTCTTGTTATTTCATTAGAAAACCGTCATCCAACTCAAACGCTAACGTGGCTCGTAGTATTAGGCGGTTTCCCTGTAATAGGCTTCTTTTTTTATTTGTTATTTGGACGCAATACGCGAAAACGTCGTTTATTTGCCAAAAAAGCAAAGCTGGATGAACAGGTACTTTTAAAGATGGAAAGAGATTCTGGGGTATTAGACAATCACTTTGAACAGTTAGGCACAAGTAGAAAACAAATGCTGAAGCTAGCCGTTAAGCTTGGTAAAAGCCCCATTTCTTTTTCATCCGATACGCGCGCATTAACGAATGGAAAAGAGACGTTTCATGAAATTATCGAATCATTAAAGCATGCAAGGCATCATATCCACTTAGAATATTACATCGTACGTCATGATCACTTGGGAGAACAAATTAAAGATATTTTAATTCAGAAAGTACAAGAAGGCGTCTATGTACGTTTTTTATATGATGCCGTGGGGAGTTTTCAACTTTCATCGCACTATATTCATGAGTTGAGAAACGCCGGCGTAGAAATGATTCCATTCTTGCCCGTTAGGCTTCCATTTCTCAACAATAAAATTAACTTCCGTAATCACCGTAAAATTGTAGTCATTGATGGAACAATTGGGTTTGTGGGAGGTTTGAATATTGGTGATGAATACCTGGGGAAAAGTCGCCATTTTGGCTTTTGGAGAGATACCCATTTGATGGTGAAGGGGGAGGCAGTTCGTTCATTACAGCTTATTTTCTTGCAAGACTGGTATTATATGACAGGTCAGACGATGCTTACTCAAACGTATCTATCGCCGGATTTAATTGACATTGATATGGAAAAGTGCGGCGGTGTTCAAATGATTGCTGGCGGACCAGACCGTGAGTGGGAAATTATCAAACACTTATTTTTTTCGATGATTACGTCTGCGAAAGAGTCCATTTGGATTGCTTCTCCTTACTTCATACCTGATGAAGATATTTTTACTTCCCTCAAAGTAGCTGCTCTAAGCGGTATAGATGTAAGGCTTCTTGTACCTCAGAAGCCCGATAAAAAAATTGTTTTTCATGCATCACGCTCTTATTTTCCGGAGCTCCTAGAAGCAGGTGTGAAAATTTATGAGTATAAAAAAGGATTTATGCACAGCAAGATTGTGATTGTTGATAGAGAAATTGCCTCTATTGGAACAGCTAACATGGACATGAGAAGCTTTCATTTAAATTTTGAAGTAAATGCTTTTTTATATCGCACAGCTAGTACTCAAAAGCTCGTATATGAATATATGCAAGATTTAGAAGAAACGAGTGAGCTTCACTTTAAAGACTTTGAAAAGCGGCCATTTATACAGCGGCTATTTGAATCAACAGCCCGTTTGCTTTCACCGCTATTATAATCGCTGTAAACCACATTGCGTATGCTGTAATGTGGTTTTTTTCTGAAAGAAAAGGGTTTAGTAGAAAGGTGTCGAATACAAGGATATAGCTCGCTGCTATAGGAAGGAGAAATGTACGATTGTTAGTTGCCCAAACAGAAGAAGGCCTCATTTCACTAGCTCAGCGCTTTTCGCTTGAACAGCTTAAGCTGTGGAAAAAAGAAAAGCAGTTCTACTGTCCCTCTTGTCAATCCCCTGTACAGTTAAAGGTAGGTACAAAAAAAATCCCTCATTTTGCTCACTTGAAAAAAACGTGCGTCGCTCAGCATGAAGGTGAAACAGATTATCATCTCGATGGAAAACGAAAGCTGTTTCACTGGTTTAGTTCTCATGTTGAAGTCGAGTTAGAAAGTTATCTTCCTGACATTATGCAGCGTCCAGATCTTCTTGTAGATACGCCCTCGCAAAAATATGCAATCGAATTTCAATGTGCTTCCTTATCTTCCTCAGTGCTAACCAAACGTTCTATTCATTATGAGAAAGGAAATTATATGCCTCTTTGGATTATGGGGGCAAAAAGAATGAAGCGCTTATCCACTTACATGTATCAACTTTCTTTTCAAGAGTGGCAGTTTCTTACTCTTTCCGATTATACGCCCACACTTCTTTATTTTTCACCTTCTACTAATCAACTGTTGAAACTTGAACATCTTATTCCTTTTTCATCTCAGATTTGTTATGCACAGCTTGTCGTGCTTTCTCCTCACGAGCATACCTTTCATGATCTTTTTTCTACACATACACAACCTCAATTTTTCTCTTCATGGATAAAGAAAAAGAAGGCATGGAGAACGCATTATATCCTCTATCCTAATCAGAAGCTTCAGCCTTTTTTACACGCTCTTTATGATAAAAATATTCCTCCCTCCCATATTCCAGCAGAAGCAGGCATGCCGCTGTCTTCTTTATACATGGTTGAAACGTCTGCTACTATATGGCAAACGTGGCTGCTCCTTGATTTAATGCAGCAGAAGCAAGTAGGGGATTTAGTTACAGAACAAGAGTTATGCCGGCTATGGCTCTACAGAATTCATAAGAGGCATATTATATTTCGGTCTTTAACCATGGCTCCTGTTGCTATGGAACAGCCCCTGTTTGAGTATATAGAGGTATTATGCCGGCTAGGAATGCTAACGTATATAACTTCTGGAGTATACAAAATCAGAAGGCCCTACACGATTCCAAAGCAAACATCTGATGCTTTTTTAGAAGATGGACAAATGATGAAAAGGTGGTTAAATCAAGCAAAAGAAGTGACATAATCACTGAAAATCAGTACGCTTAAGAAAGAATCCTTTTTTCAAAAGCGTACTGACTTTTGATTAATTCTTTTAAAACAACATACAATAACGAGAGAAATAAAAAGGATTCGCCTTAGAAAAAGCGAACAGTTATAGACAGGTAGAAAAAGATGGAGGGATGACCATGAGTGAACAATCAAAAGTAAAAAAGTTACCAAGTAGAAGCGAGATAAAAGTAGAAGATACGTGGAAACTAGAGGATATTTTTGCTTCAGATGACGCATGGGAAAAAGAATTTGAAGAAGTAAAAGCTCTTATTCCGCAAATGGAAAAATTCAAAGGAAAACTTGGAGAGTCCGCTCAAACTTTATATGACGCTCTTCAAGAGCAAGACGAGCTCACAATGCGCGTTAGTAAACTTTATACATATGCTCATATGCGCTACGATCAAGATACCACTAACTCTTTTTATCAAGGGTTAAATGATCGCATCAAAACACTTTATACCCAAATTGCAAGTGCACTATCGTATGTAACACCAGAAATTTTGTCTATTGAAGAATCAAAAATTAAACAGTACATGGCGGAACATAAAGAGCTAAAGTTATATGCTCATGCATTAGATGAAATTACTCGCGAGCGTCCGCATATTTTATCAGAAAGCGAAGAAGCGCTTCTTGCTCAGGCTTCTGAAGTGCTAGGATCTTCAAGCAACACGTTTGGAATGCTAAACAACGCAGATTTAGAATTCCCTTCCATTAAAGACGAAAATGGAGAAGAAGTAGAAATTACGCACGGACGCTATATTCGTTTCCTAGAAAGCAGCGATCGCCGCGTACGAGAAGAAGCGTTTAAAGCGGTGTACGAAACGTACGGTAAATTTAAAAATACGTTTGCAAGTACATTAAGCGGCACGGTGAAGAAAGATAATTTTAGCGCCCGCGTTCGTCACTATAATTCAGCTCGTCACTCAGCTCTTAGCACAAATAACATTCCAGAAGAAGTATACGATAACTTAGTTAAAACAGTGAATGATAATTTGCATTTATTGCATCGATATATTGATTTACGTAAGAAAGTATTGGGAATTGAAGAGCTTCATATGTATGATCTCTATACGCCTTTAGTAAAAGACGTAAAAATGGAAGTAACCTATGAAGAAGCAAAAGACTATATTTTAAAAGGTCTGAAACCACTAGGTGAAGACTACCTTAACGTGTTAAAAGAAGGATTTGAAAATCGTTGGGTAGACGTCCATGAGAACAAAGGCAAACGAAGCGGTGCGTATTCTTCAGGAACGTACGGCACCAATCCTTATATCTTAATGAACTGGCAGGATAATGTAAATAACTTGTTTACACTAGCTCATGAATTTGGCCATTCTGTACACAGTTATTACACAAGAAAAACGCAGCCATATCCTTACGGAGATTATTCAATCTTCGTGGCAGAAGTAGCTTCAACGTGTAATGAAGCGCTTCTAAACGATTATTTACTAAAAACAATTGATGATGAAAAGCAGCGCTTGTACTTGCTTAACCATTATTTAGAAGGGTTCCGCGGTACGGTATTCCGTCAAACGATGTTTGCTGAATTTGAGCACGATGTGCACGTGCGTGCTCAAAACGGAGAGCCGCTTACACCTGAATTGTTAACAAAATTGTATTATGACTTAAATAAAAAGTATTTTGGAGACAACTTAGTAATTGACGAAGAGATTGGATTAGAATGGGCTCGTATCCCTCATTTTTATTACAATTACTACGTTTATCAATATGCTACAGGATTCAGTGCAGCAGCAGCATTAAGCAAGCAAATCCTCGAAGAAGGAGATGCAGCTGTTGAGCGCTATGTAGGTTTCTTAAAGTCAGGAAGCTCTGATTATCCAATTGAAGTGTTGAAAAAGGCAGGAGTGGACATGACAACATCTCAGCCTATTGAAGAAGCGCTAGCCGTATTTGAAGAGAAATTAACGGAAATGGAACGTCTATTAAATCAATAAAATTAAAATGAAGCAGGAGCTGTATCCTGCTTCATTTTTTAAATCCTCGAAACTTGTTGTGATTGTTAAGCAATGTAAAAATAATAAGAATAGCTAAAAATAAGAGAGGGCCTGCGATAAGGAGAGGAACAAGCTGCATAAGAGATAAAATATAGAATAAAAAAGAAAACAAAAGAATAACAACCCCTAGAGTAATTCCAGCAATTTTCATAGTTAACACCTCTATTAAAAGCATAATTGGTTGTACTATATGAGTGAATCTGGCTGTTTATGAAGTTTTTTTATAAAAAAATGAATAAAATTGAAAAAAGGGGTTGCCAAAAGTCGACATAATTTGCTATAGTATTAATCGTGAAGTTTATCACAAAACAAACATATACCCCTTTGTTTGACCGTGAAAAATTTCTCCCATCCCCTTGTTGTCTTAAGACAAACGAAAAGACTTGGCGAAAGCCAAGTCTTTTTTGTTTAGTTGATGCTTAGGATAAGCATCAACATGTAATGATTAACAGCTCTTTTCAGTACTTCTCCAAAAGGTTCCGTATTTGACAGGAACTCTCTCAACAACTTGCTGAAGCTGAAGTTTTTTCAATTCTTTTTCAGCCTCTTCTAATGATAAACCATACACAACTGCAACTTCTTTTGAAGCAACAAATTGAAAGTAGCTTAAAAATGAACGAAGAGGCGGAAGACAAGCTGGATCTGGGTCAATTTCTAACATCTCTTTAATGATGTGTACATATGTTTCGTACGAATAGTATCCTGATATCTTAATGCCTTCTTCTTCAACTTTTTCGTTGAAGAACACAAGAGTTGGAATCTCATCGACATCCATTTCCGACGTGATTTTTAAATCACATTGAAAGGCTTTCGCAGCGTAATCTGAATGCAAATCTTTTACAAATTCATTAACATCTAGCCCCACATGTTTTGCACATTGTATTAAGACAGATTCTTCTGTAACATTTTGTTTTTCTAAAAATACTACTTCTTGAAGTCTTCTCAAAAAGCGAATGCCCTGTTTCTTTCCTTGCAGACCGGCCGCTTTAATCGCAATTGATGCAGCGTAAGGAGTATCGATTGGGTTTTCAAGCCACAGATTGCCGTCACATGACATACCGGAACGGCTTCCAGTTTTCTCCCACGATTTTGCAATATGTTCAAATTTCTGCTGTGCTCCAATATTTAATTGCTGTAAGTTTCCTCCAAGCACATGCTTGAGGGATAGCAGCTGACCATATTCTATTTGTAACTTCTTTAGAATAGGCTCGAGTGCCCAGCATTCCGGGCAAAGAGGGTCAACAAATACATAGATTTCAAGCGGTTTTTTATTTGAACCTTGACAAAGCTGATGCAAGGATGGGTATTGGCTATTTAGATTACTCAATGTGAAAATCCTTTCTCATCTGTCTGTTCCGGTGAATTAATCATGTGTTGGGCAGTTAAAATAAGACGATGATAAAGTTCATCTCTCTCAGGGCCTTCTAAATTAATTTCGTCCATTGCTTCATGCATACACGTCAGCCAAGCTCTAGCTCTTGACGGTGTAATTTCAAAAGGAAGATGCCTAGCTCTCAGCATAGGGTGACCATGCTCTTCAGTGTATAACGAAGGCCCTCCTAAATATTGTGTCAGAAATTGCTTTTGCTTTCGTGCTGTTTCTGTTAAATCATCAGGAAAAATTGGCGCGAGCTCAGGATGTTGTCCAACGCGTGTATAAAAAGCATCAACAAGTTTTGAAATCGTATGTTCACCGCCTAATAATTCGTAAGGGGAGTGGATTTTTTCTCTCATGTTGATAACTCCTTTGTTATAAGAAATATACGTCTTAACTCTTTGGTGTTTTTTACTTTCCTTAATTTTAGCAGTGTCATTTGGTTAACTCAAACTATCCGCTTACTTCTTCTACTGGAAAAGAGATAAAGTGGAATTTTACATAAGAAAAGTCTATCATGCTGTGGCGAATCACTAATTATGAGAAACAAAGGAATACTTTCACAAACGTTTCCTTCTATTTATATAGTGTAACCTCGGCAAACTATAGCCATTCCATGTTCGAGTGGCGAATGATTTGGCTCTTTTACACAAGATAAGAAGACATAATTTTATTTACATATTTTTGCGTTTCTTGAAAAGGAGGTACTCCGCCGTATTTATCGACATTACCTGGTCCAGCATTATAGGCCGCCAACGCTAATTTCACGTTTCCATTGTATTTATCTAACATTTGTCGAAGATATTTGGCTCCTCCAAATACATTTTGCTTGGAGTCGTACGGATCTTCTACACCAAGAGCTTTAGCGGTTGCTGGCATTAGCTGCATAAGCCCAGCCGCTCCTACAGAACTTTTGGCAGATGGATTAAAGTTTGATTCTTGTTTAATAACAGAACGAATAAGTTTAGGATCCAGCTGGTAGCGTGCCGCTGCTTCTGTAATGATCGTTTGTAAATCCTGAGAACTGGCCTTTGCCGTTTCGTTTTTTTGTGCAGGTAAGGCAGCATTTGAAGCCGCTGCCTCACCTGAAGAAAAAACAGATGGCTCGGACTGCATTTGAACTGCCGTAGATGGAAACAACTGCGCTGCTTTCAAGTAAAGATTGGTACTCATTTGAGGCTCTTGATTGACGTAGTCTTGAAAAAGCTGAGCAAATACAGAGAGTAAAGTTGTACCAAGCATCACGTTAGCTGTTGGCAGCTGGTTGTTAACTGAAAATGGCTGCGTTCCAGGAAATTGAACGGAAGACATGTAATTGTTAATATTCATGCTCATAAATTTATTCTCCATCCATTAACGTATACTTTCGCTTGTAAAACCGTCGAATTTTGTTTTCCGTTGGTTTCTTTTTAATATCAAGCTCCGTAAGCAATTGCTCAAAGTGTTTTGCTCCTTCATTGGCATCGGTTACTTCGTATTCAAGTTCATAATCCTCAGCACCTAGATAAAAGCTATGATCGAGTACAAGTAACCCATTTTTATATGGAATTTCTGCTCGACTTGTACGCAAAGTGCCAAAATAAGTTAGCGCATGGCTATCAACTTGTAAATCAGTAATAAGCTGTTGAATTGTTGACGGAATCTTGGCACTGCCATCTAGCAATTCTTTAGCTTGTTCATTTGTTAATGCTTCATGTGTTTCTAAAAGACCCTCTTGATGAGGCTGTTTGAGCGTGAGAACGAACTTATCTTTTTTGCTTCGAATTCGCAGGGCAGCCCCGCAGTCTTTTAATGAGAAAGCAGGTGTATCAAAATAGTGGTTTTCTTGAGAAACAAACTGATCTTCAGTTAATTGAAAGTATGAGCGGAGACGATCAAACTCTTCTTTCGTTACTATATTTTTAAATTCAATTTCAATTTCTTGTTTCAATGAAATCATCCTTTTAATTTAGGTCTTTTAGTAAGGCACTTTACATCTTAATTTATCACACTTTTTGAGACAGTAAAACTACATTTCCTAACAGGAATATCCAGATGGGGAACTTGGAAAATGAAGAAATACGGATTGTTTAGGTTTTACCTTTATTAAACGTTCCTGGAATGTGTTAAAATAGTAACGAATTGTATAGTTGGAAGGAGTTTATTTATGCACAATCGAATTGACATCACTACCTGTGTGATGAAATCAAATGAATTACATTTAAAAGCAGACCCTATTGAGACGAAAATTGAACAATTGGAAGATACAAAACAAATGCTTGTTGACTCAGATAACATGTCATTTGTATATGTTGTAGATATTAATGATCAATTTATGTATGTTGGCCTTAGTGATAATATTTGGGCGAATTTAAAGCACGTCTTACATAAAGATATGAAAGTATTTTTAGAAATTAATAAGGAAGTAATTGAGCTATCAGCCGTTAAAGAAGAGCTGTCTTATCTCATCAGTAACATCGAAGGAAATGTGAATTATGGAGACGAGATGGTAGCAAGAGTAGAGGAAGTTTTTTTAGATAAAGAAAATAATTAATAGAGAGAAAAGAGGGGGGTGTTATTAATGATCAGGCATTGGGATTTATTTTTAGCACCGTATAAACAAGCCGTTGAAGAACTTAAGGTGAAGTTAAAAGGAATTCGTTCACAGTATGATATGAAGTCTACGCATTCACCTATTGAGTTCGTGACGGGACGAGTAAAGCCTGTCGCCAGTATTTTGGATAAAGCGACTCGAAAAGGAATTTCTCTCGATCGCTTAGAGGAAGAGATGCAGGACATTGCGGGACTCCGTATGATGTGTCAATTTACGGACGATATTAAAGCGGTCGTAGAGCTCCTGCGTCAGCGCACAGACTTTGAATTGATTGAAGAAAGAGATTATATTCTTCATAAAAAAGAAAGCGGCTATCGTTCATATCATGTGGTCGTATGTTATCCTGTTCAAACAATTAAAGGTGAAAAGAAAATTTTAGTGGAAATTCAAATTCGTACACTGGCTATGAATTTTTGGGCTACAATTGAGCATTCTTTAAATTATAAGTACAGCGGGAAATTTCCTGAGAATATCAAAAAGCGACTTCAGCGTGCTTCTGAAGCGGCTACTCAGCTCGATGAAGAAATGTCTCAAATACGAGGTGAGATTCAAGAAGCTCAGGCTATTTTCTCACGAAAAAAAGAATCGGCGGAAGAATCTTAGTTATGACTCAGCAACAGCTTTGTACATTGGATGGATAGGGGGAGAGAATTAGGTGGAGAAAATAAAATTTGCTATTACATCAAAAGGCAACCAAATATCAAATACGCTTATGCAAAAAATGAAAACGTATTTATTAGATTTTCATTTAGAATATGATGAAAACCAGCCTGATATTGTAGTGTCAGTAGGAGGGGATGGAACGCTTCTCTATGCGTTTCACCGCTATCGAAACCGACTTGACAAGACCGCTTTTATTGGGGTTCATACCGGCCATTTAGGTTTTTATGCAGATTGGACACCTGATGAGATTGAGAAGCTGGTGATTGCTATTGCAAAGACACCCTATCAGACTGTAGAGTATCCACTGCTCGAAGTGATTATTCGCTACACAAACGGTGGACGCGAAGCTCGATACTTAGCTCTGAATGAATGTACGGTAAAAAGTGTAGAAGGTTCTTTAGTAATGGATGTGGAAATTAAAGGGCAGCGATTTGAGACATTCCGAGGAGATGGCCTTTGCGTATCCACTCCCTCGGGAAGTACAGCTTACAACAAATCCCTGGGAGGCGCGATTTTACATCCTTCGCTTCAAGCTATTCAAATTGCTGAAATGGCTTCTATTAACAATCGAGTGTTCCGTACGATAGGTTCTCCATTGGTTCTTCCTGGACATCATACAGCGCTGTTAAAGCCTGTCAACGACGCAGACTTCCAAATTACCATTGATCATTTAACTCTTTTACATAAAGATGTAAAGTCGATTCAATTTCGAGTAGCAAGCGAAAAAATTCGATTTGCTCGCTTTCGTGCGTTTCCTTTCTGGCAGCGTGTCAGAGACTCTTTTGTATGTGATGATTAAAGGCAGGGAAGAGAATGAAACAAGTTTTTACGTTGAGTTGGACCGTAGATCATTCTTTCGAGGGTGTAGCGGTTCGTGAATTTTTAAAAGAACATGATATTTCCAAAGCTTCTCTGACGGATATTAAGTTCAGAGGAGGAGCAATTGAAGTAAATGGAAAGCATGCAACGGTTCGATATATTCTGCAAAAAGGTGACGAAATCAAGGTGGCGTTTCCACCAGAAAAAGCAAGTGAAAGTCTTCTTCCTAAAGCTATACCTTTGGATATTGTATACGAAGATGAGTATATTTTAGTTTTGAATAAGCAGCCAAATATGCCAAGTATACCTTCTCGAGAACATCTCACGTGGTCACTAAGTAATGCTGTGCTCTATTATTATGAGAAAAATAACATTAACTCGACTGTTCATCTTGTAAATAGGTTGGACCGAGACACATCTGGACTGCTTATTGTCGCTAAGCATAGGCACGTTCATTACTTATTCTCTAAAGCACAAAAAGAACATGAAATTAAACGCGTGTACCGAGCTTTTGTTCATGGTAAGCTTGTTGGCAAAGAAACGATAGAGGCACCGATTGGCCGAAAAGAGTCAAGTATCATCGAACGAGAAGTAAGAGAAGATGGGCAATTTGCTATTACGCACTATACGGCGCTTCGTCAGTATTCTTCTTTTACAGAAGTTGCTCTTTCGCTTGAGACGGGGAGAACTCACCAAATTCGTGTTCATATGGCTTATAAAGGATATCCCCTGCTTGGAGATACTTTATATGGCGGAACGAATCATCTTATTTCTCGTCAAGCTCTTCACAGCTATGAACTCACTTTTTTTCATCCTTTTTTACAAAAAACTTTGTCTTTTACAGCACCTTTGCCGCCAGATATGCAGAAACTTCAAATCGTAAAAGAAAGTCGCTTTTTTAAATGAAAAGCGACTTTCTTTTTACCCGAAGTGATTAAATTTTTCCTCTACATAAGGCATAGATGACGGTACAGATATAATATTCCTTTCAGGATACTGAAACGCCGTTAAAGCCCCTCCAAAAACTGCGCCTGTATCAATATTAATGGTATTGTGAATTTTTCTGGCTTTTACTACGGGTGTATGCCCATACACGATAAACGGTTTTCCTTTATAATGTTGGGCCCAATCTCGTCGGACAGGCATGCCGTTTAGATGTTTTTCACCCGTAATGTCTCCATATAGCACAAAGGTTTTTACTTTTTTATCCGTTCTGCCGATGTATTCAGCTTTAAGACCGGCGTGAGCAATAATTAATTGGTTTTGATCAAGCTGCACATATAGAGGTGATTGTTCATAAAGCTCAATGAACTTTTTTTTAATGAATTTCTGTTCTCTTGAAGGTAAAGCTTCGTACTCAGCAACGGTCGTTTCTAACCCATGAGTAATTTGCACTTTGTTACCGCAAAAGAAGCGATATAGCTTATTGCAGTGATTGCCTGGACAGTAGTAAGCTTGCTGATGCTTTATTACAAGTGACCATACGAGCTCAATCACTTTTAGTGAATGAGGTCCTCGGTCTGTTAAATCACCTACGAATCCAAGGCGCCGTCCGTCAGAATGGACAGGAATCCCGTCTTGCCACTCATACCCAAGTTTTTCTGTTAACGCTTTTAATTCATCATAGCACCCATGGATATCCCCTATTATATCTACTTTCATCTTTTATCCACATCCTTAAAAGGTTTTTCCTTTGACGATATAAAATTACCCTTATATGGAGCAAACTATGTGTAGAACTTATATATTATTGGGAAAAGAGTAAAGAGCTATGAGTTGAAAAAAAACAAAATTCATCATAAAGTTAAATGAGTTTTGTGCGACAGGGAGGTTGAAGACATGACAGATTCAATTGAAAAAGAAGAAAAGGCATGGTTCGCCGAACATTTATTATCACTTTTAGAAAAAAATGAAATCGATGCATTTCGTGAAGAATTTTTACATATGCATACGTATGACCAAGCTCAATTTTTTGAAGAATTAGATGAGCCTTCTAGATTTGCGCTGTACGAGATGTTATCTCCGGAAGAAATGGCGGATATCTTTGAAAATGTAGAGATACGAGAAGAAGATTATCAAGAAATTCTCTCAGAGATGCATCCCAATTTTGCAGCAGACATGCTGTCGGAAATGTCGGCGGATGATGCCGTTGACGTATTAAATGAATTGGATAAAGAACAAGTGGCGAGCTATTTAACGATTATGGATGAAGAAGCAGCCGATGAAATTAAAGAGTTGCTTCATTACGAGGAATATACCGCTGGAAGTATTATGACGACTGAATTTGTAGCCATTCGTGAAAATCAAACCGTACATTCAGCTATGCACATTCTACGCAGGGAAGCTCCAGAAGCGGAAACGATTTATTATGTATTTGTTATTGATGAACAAAAGCATCTAGCAGGTGTTATTTCTCTTCGTGATTTAATTATAGCAGATGAAGATACGATGATAAGCGAAGTGATGAATGAACGAGTCGTATCCGTGTCAGTAGCAGAAGACCAAGAAGAAGTTGCGCGTATTATGCGCGATTACAACTTTCTTGCGCTTCCAGTTGTTGATTTTCAGCAGCATCTTCTCGGGATCATTACGGTTGATGATGTGATGGATGTTCTGGATGAAGAGGCATCGGATGACTATTCTAAATTAGCGGGTATTAGTGATGTAGATGATACGATTGACCACAATCCTTTAGTAGCGGCCAAAAAGAGGCTGCCTTGGCTTATCATTTTGCTGTTTTTAGGAATGATGACAGCGAGTTTAATTGGACGTTTTGAAGATACGTTGAATCAAGTAGCTATTTTAGCTGTATTTATACCTTTGATTGGCGGTATGGCTGGTAATACAGGAACACAGGCACTAGCCGTTGCGGTTCGCGGACTGGCGACGGGAGAAATCGAAGAAGAAAGCAAATTTAAGCTGTTAATCCGAGAAGCAGCTACGGGAATGATTACGGGCGCATCATGTGGACTTTTAGTTGTATTAATTGTTTATATTTGGCAAGGTGATCTTATTTTAGGCGCTTTGGTAGGCGTCTCTGTATTTTCAACATTGATTGTGGCTACACTAGCAGGAGCGTTTATCCCCCTTCTCATGCACAGGTTCAAAATTGACCCTGCAGTCGCATCAGGACCATTTATTACAACGATCAATGATCTTATCAGTATTTTAATTTACTTCGGTCTAGCGACAACATTTATGAGTTATTTAAAATAATGAAGGGACTTTAGAATTCGACATGAGTAATCATGTCGGATTTTCATTATCAGTTCATATAGTTGACAGAGAACCTTCAAGCTTTTATGATTAACCTTTAATTTTGAATACTAACGTCTTCGTTTTATAAATAACGAAGGTAAAAGGAGGGGAATCTAATGGAACAGCACGCGTCCTTTACATCACTTGTTATCGTCATTAGTTTGGCCTTTTTAACGCCTATACTGTTGCATCGGTTTAAACTCAACATTATACCTGTAGTCGTAGCTGAAATTATTATGGGATTAATTATAGGGAAAAGTGGTTTTGACCTTGTGGAGCAGGATATGTGGCTTGAAACACTTTCCACTCTAGGCTTTATCTTTTTGATGTTTTTAAGTGGTTTAGAAATTGATTTTTCTGCTTTTGCTGGAGGAAATTCAAAAGACAAAAAGGCATCAGGAGCTAAGGTGCCAAATGCTTTTTCCATTTCTATACTAGTGTTTGCAGCTATCTTTGCGGTTTCACTATTTTTGTCCTATGTTTTTGTATGGACCGGTTTTATTGATAATGCCTTTTTGATGACGCTTATTATTTCTACCATTTCACTAGGAGTAGTAGTGCCGACCTTAAAAGATGCACAGATTATGAAAAAGCCGATTGGACAGACCATTTTATTGATTGCGGTTATTGCGGACTTAGTCACGATGATTTTACTAGCCGTATTTGCTTCCGTCTATGATAAATCAGGAAATAGCAATACATGGTTGATTTTAATTTTATTTGGAGTAGGAGTGATTTTATACTTCATAGGGAAGCAGTTTAAAAACCGATCGTTTCTTGAGACAATGTCTAAAGGTACAATTCAAATTGACACGCGCGCGGTATTTGCACTCATTATCATTCTAGTGGGCCTTTCGGAGTCAATTGGTGTTGAAAACATTTTAGGCGCTTTTTTAGCGGGATCACTCGTTTCTCTTCTTGCGCCTAACAAAAATTTAGTTCATAAATTAGATTCGTTTGGCTACGGATTTTTAATTCCTATCTTTTTTGTGATGGTAGGAGTGAAGCTTGATGTTTGGTCATTGTTCAGTGATAAAAAAGTGCTGATTTTAATGCCTTTATTATTCATTGCATTGTTGATATCCAAGCTAGTCCCCGCGTTAATCTTAAGAAAATGGTATGATATGAAAACCGTTTTGGCATCGGGTTTTCTTTTAACATCGACTTTATCACTCGTTATTGCAGCAGCAACGGTTGGTGAAAATATTGGTGTTATTGATTCACAAATGTCCGGTGCGCTGATTTTGGTGGCGATTATTACATGTATTATTACACCTATTATCTTTAGAAAGCTGTTTCCAAAGCCTGAAATCAGTGACAGAAAGCTGAAGATTAATATGCTCGGTGCAAATCAATTTACACTCCCGGTTATTCGAGAAATGGATCTTGATTTATATGATGTTACGATTTATCATCCTACGCAGGACAAAATTGAAAACCGTACGTCGGATTCCATTTTTAATATCGTCGACATCGATGGATATAGTAAGGAAACTTTAATACGTATGGGGATTTTAGATGCGGATGTATTAGTTGTAACCACCGGGGAAGAAGAGAGAAATAGCGACATTGCTCTATTTGCAAAACAATATGGTACAGAACGGGTTATTGCCCGTGTAGAAAGTCCTGTATTAGATGAAAAGATGAAAGAAAATAACATTGAAGTTTTTTCTGTGCTGTTATCTACGACTGCATTGCTAAAAGCTTTAATCGAATCGCCAAATATTTTAAATATCTTAACCAATCAAGAAACAGCACTTTATCAAATTAATATGCGTAACCCTAAATACGAGGGGGTAGAGCTTCGCAAGTTCCCATTTACAGGAGATGTGATCTTTGTTCGAATCTTTAGAGGCAAAGATTCCATTGTACCTCATGGCGATACAGAGCTTGAATTTGATGATCGTTTGATTGTAACGGGGTCTCGTTCGTATGTGAATGAATTGCGTATGCTTCTTGAGTATAAAATTAGATAAAGGTATCTAGGTAGGTTTAGTTTTCTATATTATTGAATGAGAGAAAGAGGCTGGGACAAAATTATTTTAGCTGAAGTGATAAACGAACCATTGATCAAAATGTTTGATTAGTGGTTCGTTTTTTTGTTGTTTTGAAAATAAGTTTCATCTGTTTAGCTCTTTCTAGCAGTTGATTGGAGGACAAGACGAAGACTCCTGCGGGAAAAGCGGAACAGATGAGACCCCCCAGGAGCGCAAGCGACGAGGAGGCTCATCGGCCGCTTGCGGAAAGCGAAGTCTTGCACGGAAATCAACTGCGGTGTGACAAGCGGTTCAGCTCATGTGTCCCATTTGTGCGTCTTTAGATTGAATTAGCTTCGTTATGTCTCAACCTCTTTTATTGTGTTTTCTTAAATGCTGGAAATAAAAGTACAGCCTTGCTTTTGTTGTTAAAAAGGCTACCGCAAAAAAATAAACAAGTTTTTCCGTGTTCAAGCATACATTTTTAAAAGAACGATAACAAGCAATTGGAGGTATGCTTCATGACTAACTCAAAATCTAAGTCAGAAGAAAACGAGCCGCTAATGTACATTGTCCAGCCAAACGCTACGCAAAATCAGCGTTCTATGCAATATTATTTTAGTTCAAAACAGCAAGACAATAAAGGAATAGAGAAAGAGCACGTGTTAAAAGAAGAGCCCAGCTTTTCTTCCATTCAAGAAGTCAAAGAGCCTGACGTAGAAAAAGTGGAAGAGATTAAGCAAGAAAAAGAGGAAGAGCGTTCAATTGTTCCCGTAGATATACCGCAATCAGAGACTAAAAAGCCAAATAAAATGTTTCAGTCTATGACGATTAAAGAAAAAGTTGAATTTTTATGCAGCTTCCCGCCTCATATGTCTCAGCCAATTTGTGAAATTACGTGTCAAAACCAAAAATATATAGGAACAATTTTAGAATTAAAAGAAGGAAGTTTATACGTGAGCGTTCCCCCTAATAAAGAGAAAACAGTATTGACTTTTCATGATATTCAGACCATATCTATCATTAAAATTTAAGCAACTCTAAAAGCTAACAGTGAAGAAGCACGTTAGCTTTTATTTTCATAAGTTTGTGAATGCACGGAGGAATGAAGATGACATGGATTTATCTAACATTATTTGTCTTTGCGACGTTTCGACTTACTCGTCTAATTGTTTTTGATAAAATTACAGCGTTTATTCGTAAACCGTTTCATAAAATCGTAGAAGATCAAGATGAACAAGGAAATACGGTAACTTATTTAGAGATAAAAGGGAAGGGACTGCAAAATTGGATTGGAGAGCTGCTCAGCTGTTATTGGTGTACGGGCATATGGTGTGCGGTAGGGATTTATTTTAGTTATGTAGCGGTCCCGCATATTGCTATACCTGTCATTACAATCTTAGCTATTGCAGGATGTGCAGGAATTATAGAATCGTTTATGAAATAAATGGACGAGTTAAAAGACATATTGAACATCAATATGTCTTTTAATAATTAAGGGAAATTTAGCACTACTTTATTAAAAAAAGGAATGCCTTCTTGCCACTCTTCGCTATAAAAAAAGCCTTCTAGAATAAATGAAGTCGTATCAGAGGACAGCGGAATGACTACTTGAAAAGAGTCAAATAGTAATTTGTCTTTTGGCTTTAATACGGTTTGCTTAATAGGTTTAATCCAATATTCACCGTCATTTTGAATTTTTTCGTTCCATTTTGGATGAGCATAGCGCCATTCTAGAGAAGAAGAGGGGATACTGGAAACTTCAATGTCTTTTTCATCAATGAGCTTCCCGCTTAATATAGCCGAAGCAGTGGGTTTCATTTTTAAGCAAAGCACCGGAGAGCGTAAAGTACTGCTCGTTTGATTTTGAATAATTACGTTGCCGAATATCGTCAGCTCGCTTTCATCTTGTTCTGGCAGCAGTATAGAATGTTGAAAGAAACAGAGGATATCACTCTTTTCGAACCTTTCCACAGGTTTTTCCACAATTTTTTCGATTACTTTTTCCACAATCTTTTCTTCAATAACGGGCTGTTTTCTCGAGGCTTTTTCCCGAAATGCTTCTGCAATAATTTTTTGTTCAGAAAGCTCGTTTCTTAGTAAATCCAGCTCTTTTTCTAATCCTTCAATTTCTACTTCTTTTTCAGATGTAGAAAGCGTCTCAGCGTGTTTTTTCTTCCAAAACGATGTATTTTCTTTTTCTCGTTCTAAAGCTCGTTCATAGCTTTTTAATTGATTTTGCACGTGCCGAATTTCCGATTTATAGTGAATGAGCTTTTGTTTTAATTGAGTTAAATCATCTTTAGGGGAAGGGGAGTTACGACTCATTTAGTAGTCTCCTTTCCTGCTGAGCTATGAATTAAGTTTGTAAATCTGAGCTGCCCACAGCAGTTTTATTTATATGTATGCACAAAGCTTGTAAACGATGAAAAAAGAGGAGAAATATTCTCCTCTGGCTTTTTATCTCGTTAATCAAAGTCGTGAAGGTCGAAGTCTGACTCTACGTCGTCTCCATCAAAATCATCGTGATGTGGCTTTCCAGGGAAAATAGCATCACATTGAGGTGGATATTCAATAGGTGAGCAGCTGCTTGTGGAAATGATTTCAGGGCGAGGATAGCAGAAGCTTCCCTCTACTTCAACTTTTACATCTTTTTCAATTTGGACACTTAGGCACAATACAAGATCAAAGCTTAGTTGCTGTAAGTGACAATCTGATAATCTGAGAGAACCATCAGTTCCTTCAAAAGATTCAAGGTGTACAACAGGCTCTGTTCCTTCCGGAGCGCATAAATAGAATGTCTGATGTATTTTCCAAGGAATAACGCTAGATTCAACCTCATCGTGTTTGTGATGTCCACTCAATTCAATTAACTTAACTCGGTAAAAGCCGCTAATTGATAATTTTACCTCATGAAGAACAACAACTTCTCCATCTGGTAACACAATTTTTTTAGGTCTGCGACCACCGTGTGGCACAAGCTCAATCACGTTATCAAGTGCGTCTTCATCTGAAGGATCTACAGGGTGACCTTCACTATCTGTTAAAACAATTTCCACTTCTACGTCATGGCCCAAATCTTTAAGTGCTTCTTCTTTAAATAATGAAGTGTCATTCGTAAAGATTTGTGGTAAAACAACTTGACGTCTAACCCAGTCGTACACTTTAGGCACGCGGATACATAATGATTCAAAAAGTTCTGCCATTTTTAAACCTCCTAATTGTAATTGTCCTTCCTTTACGCTTTTCGTTACTAGGTATCGGACTACTATAGTGTATGAATGACCTGCTTTTATGTTCCTTAGTAAAAGCGGAATTTATCGGAATAAATTCTAGTTGGAGCGAGCATAAAAAATGAAGGAAATAATAAACTCAATTACAGCATATTCATGTTAATAAAAAGTGTTATTCATCTTTAACTGATTTTTTAGAAGCTGTGGGTTATTTATAATGGAGGAGTGAAGGGCATGAGTGAGGAAAGAACGAAAAAATATATTGCTTCATTGAAGTCGGAGTTGGCTTTTTATAAAGAAGAATATCAAAAATTCAAGCACCAAGAATTTGAATATGAAGATATTAAGGAAGAGTTAGTGGCATTACAGCAAAAGCATGAAGAAGAAAAAAGAAAACTAGAGGAAAAAATAGATTGGCTGAAAGTATGCGTTAATGAACAAAAATCAAAAACCGAACAGTCCATTGTACAGTACAATCATCAAGCTCAAGGTACCATTCAAGAACTGCAAAATCGGCTGCGTGAAGTGACAGAACAAAAGGGAGGAGAAAGGCCAAGAGTAAGGAAACCAAAGAACAGCACGGACTTATTTTTGTCCCTGCAGCGCAAAATGGACAAATAAGATAGAACGTCTTTCTTTAGTCCTGAATATAATGTTATAGATAGGATGCTGTGAAAAGGAGGGAAACATGATGTATTATCATTATAATTATAATCCTAATCAATACCCTCAGCCCCTGCCTTATCATCCACAACCAATGACAAAACAATCGGTAAAGAAAGGGCAGTCTATTCCTAAGCCAGTCCAGTACCCTTCTCCAAAACAAGGTGGTTGCGGCTGTGGTTCAAAGTTACCAAAGCGATAAGCAATAGAAGCATTGTCACTCGGACAATGCTTTTTTACATAGAGTGGAGAGAGGTGTAGAGATGCCGGATTTTTTCGATGAATTTGAACGTTTTTTTGAACAGCATATGATGGGAGAACATCGAAAGAGAATGAACGAAGTAGAAAAAGCAGAAAAGCAGATGGAACAGCAAGAGAGGAAACTGCAGCAAAATGTAAAAAGACTTGATGAGCAAGATGTTGAAGATCCGTTTGGACAATGAAATTTAATGTACACAGTTGAAAAGCCCATACAAAATCATTTGAGTGAACATACAGTATAGAGAGTAAAACAGAGGGGGTGTAATATTATGGGCTGCGGATTTGGCTACGGTGGTTGTGGTTACGGTGGTGGCTACGGCGGTGGTTTTGCGTTAATCGTTGTATTATTCATTCTATTAATTATTGTTGGTTGTGTTTGTTTTTACAATTAATCCCTTCTATGAATAAGGCACCGAAAAGTGCGGGTGAAGTTTCACTCGTACTTTATTTTTTTATTAAATGTAAAGGGCACCATCTAGGCACATGGTGCATACGATGAAGTATAAATAAAGGAGGTCATGCAAAATGGATAATAATATGTTTAAAAATATAGAAAAGAAAACAGGCGTTAATATGAAGGATATCTTTGAACTTGCGAATTCTGTACAAAATGCTAATTTTAAAGATGAGCAAACGGTGCGTAATATTGTGAAGCGAGTAGCACAAATTGCGAATAAGCCAATTTCAAAACAAAAAGAAGAACAAATTGTTAAGGCGATTGCAAACAATAATCAATCCATTGATTTTGCGACCATCGCTAAAATGCTAAATGAGAAAAAATAATTTAATGTTTTATATAAAGCCCTGACACGTCAGGGCTTTTTTCCATTTATGCAATTTCATTTGTTTGAAATGCGTTAGAATCAAGATCAAACAGTTCGGGATGCTGTGCTAAGTAATTAATTTCTTTAATACGATGAGCGATAGGAGGGTGAGTTGAAGTGGCTTGATTCAACCACATAAAAAAACCTTTTTCCTGTGAGTGCGTATGAACAAATTCTTCCTGATTTACTTTTTTATTTAGACAATGACCAACCGCAAGTATAGTGAGTGCTTGAGTGGCAGCTTTTGCATCACCAATCGCAACGGAAGCTATGCGATCACATGTATATTCACAGGCCCTAGAGTAAGCTTTTCCTAAAAAAGGAACCCAAAGAGCAGGTAGAATAAGTGAGTGGTAGAGTGTATGCTTACGTTTGATATGAACTAATTCGTGGGCAATAATAAAAGAAAGTTCTTTTTCTTGATTATCTTCAATCATTTCAACAATGTCCGAGTATAAAACGACAAAGTGACGTCCAAAAAAACGTGTAGCAAACGCGTTTAACAAGCCGCCTGATTGAATAATATAAATATCGGGCAGCTCTAAATTCAGCTCTGAAGATAAATGTTTTGCCTGATGATAAGTGTGGGGGAACTGCTTCTCTGTCAATCTAACTCCATTATTGCGAATTTGAGCAATGGAGAAACCGTGGAGTATAAATGTAATTAAAAAACCGATTACAAGGTAGATAATACCAATGAGTGAAATAATTAAAAAGAAATAAGTTAATAAGCTGATAACCATACACAGAATGAAAAAAATCTTTTCATTTTCATGAATAAGCTTTGTGTTCAATAATGGAGCCCCCTAAAATATAGTAGTACAGTACATAACGTAGTGTAACGTATCCACGTATGAATATCTACCTCTTAGTGGAATATTTGGTTAATAATAGATGATGAGAATATTAGTTATGGACGCTAGCTTGAAGTAAGATAAAGAGGTTGAAACATAACTACAGAAATCCAATTTAAAGACGAACAATCTGGATACATGATCCGGCTTGCTCGACCGCTGTTGCTTTCTGCGGGGTCTCATCTGTCCCCGCAGGAGTCTTCGCCTTGCTCTTTAACCAACCGCTAGAAGCACCTGCGTTCACCATGATTATAAAAAAACGAACTATTTATCCGTTTTTGATAGATAGTTCGTTTTTCATTTTAATGAAACTACTTTTGTCCCAGCCTGTTTTTCTTTTACACTTTTTTTATAAACGACTTCAGGAATCTTGAAGGATAAGCGGTTTTACCCCTTCTAGTTTGCGGAACAGATAAATAAAGTGAATTCTGTGCACGTGTCATTGCTACATATAAAAGACGGCGTTCTTCTTGAAGCGGCACATCATCTCCGCCTCTATAAGCTTCGAGTGCATAATCATGAGGCAAACCGCCATCTACGCTACTCAGTACGTATACATGCTTATATTCAAGACCCTTTGCTCGGTGAATTGTGGTTAGCTGAATACTTTCGTTAAATTGCTTGCTTAAAGCTTTCATCTCTGTGTTCATGGCAATCATATGATCCACATGCTCTAAGAGTTCAGGTACGGTTTTGAATTTACGTGCTACAACTTTTAAATCCCGCACGTCATCCGAACCTTTTTCCATCATATTTCCTTCATTTCCGCGTTTTTTGACAAAATCATCGAATCCCATATCTTTAGAAATCGTCTCAAGTGCCAAAGAAGGAGACATTGATTTTAGCGACTTGAATAAAGGAATTACTTTCTTGAGCTTTTTTTGCTGAAACGGTTTTAAATCTTGAAGATATTCAAGTGCATCAATAAATGTACCATCATGAAGAATACTTGCTGCTTTTAAGTCATTGACTGCTGTTTTCTTTAAAAAGAGTGCGTTTACTAAATCTTGTAGCGAACTTGCGTCATTTGGATTCACGCTCAAGCGTAGAAATGAAAGTAAACTTCGAACCATGCGTCTTTTATAAAACGAATCCGCATCTTGTTCGATTGAAAATGGCAGGTTTGACTGTGATAAACGTTCAAAGATGGCGCGTGAAGAAGCGTGAGTGCGGTACAAAACCGCAAATTCAGTTGGAGAAGCCCCTTGCTTAATCTTTTCTTTCATATCCGTTACAATCATTGTTGCTTCTTCTTCTTCGTCGTATGGAAAGAAGAATGTAGGTCGCAACTCATTATCAAACTGGGCAGCCATTTCTTTTTGTCGGCGCGCTGTATTTCGTGCAATGACTTTATTAGCAGAAGAAACGATGGCGTGAGCTGAACGATAATTTTGGTTTAACGTAATAACAGTTGTATTAGCAAAATCTTTTTCAAAGTTTAAAATGAACGAAGGATCGCTTCCGCGGAAAGCGTAAATTGATTGATCATCATCTCCTACGACACACAAGTTTTTAGAGTCTTCACTTAGCATTTTCATAATTTTATATTGAACTTTATTAATATCTTGAAATTCGTCAATTAAAAAATAGCGAAACCTTTTTTGGTAACGAGTGAGTAAATCGGGATTTTGTTTTAGCATTTCATAACATCCATACAGCATGTCATCAAAATCGAATAGCTGTTTTTGCTTTTTGACTTCTTCATAGCGACGATATAAAAAGTGCACATCTTGTTCCCATTTGTCCTTTGGGCGAACATCTTGCACGCCAACAAGCGTGTTTTTCCAATAGCCGATTTGCTGAAGTGCCTGATCAAACGGAAAATCTTTTTCATCCACGTGGAGCTCTCTTGCTGCTTCTTTCACAATCTGTTCTTTTTGCCAATCCCATTTTAGCAGGCGGTCCATTTGCCACGCTTGAGGATTATGATGAACAATCATACGTAAGAAAATGCTGTGAAAAGTTCCAACTAGCATTTGACGAAGATGTAAGCCGGACATCTTTGGATATGTAGCCAATCGTTCTTTCATTTCTTTAGCTGATTTAGCCGTGAAAGTCACCAGCATAATGGATTTTGGATCAATTTGTTTTTCTTGTATCATATATGCGGTGCGAGCTGTTAATACACGCGTTTTTCCGCTTCCCGCACCAGCTAGAATAAGGAGCGGTCCTTCTGAATGTGTAACAGCTTTCCATTGGTTCGAATCTAATTCAATACCGCTCTCTTTAAATTCATTTAAATAAGGAGAGTCAGAGTGTTTAGGAACAGCTGGTTTTAAGCGAAAAGCAGGAACACTTGAAAAAGGTGCAGAAGACCTCCATGTCGCTTTCTCTTTTACAGTTGAACTTTTCTCACCAATAGCTCGTCCTTTAGGAATACGAAATCCATTGGTTTCTCTGTATTCAGCCGGATTTTCTTTTATTTGTTGCACAGCTGTTGTTTCTGATAGTCTTTCTGAACACTCTTCTCTTTCATGGGGAACTTGAGCATGATAAAAGTAAGGAGAATGCTCAATCCCCAGATATAATTTAACTGGTTCTCCGCAGTGAGCACACGTTATTTCTCCTCGGAGACTAGCTTCATATAAATATTGAAATCGGTCTCTAGCCGTTATAGCAAGGTTAAGTATCTGATTTTGATAAAGTGCACGTTGCAAAAAACATGGCCTCCTTTTCGTGAAT
Organism: Priestia sp. SRI_019; assembly: GCF_057586255.1. Taxonomy (NCBI): domain Bacteria; kingdom Bacillati; phylum Bacillota; class Bacilli; order Caryophanales; family Bacillaceae; genus Priestia; species Priestia sp. SRI_019. The sequence continues at coordinate 125,878 of NZ_JBYCZN010000003.1, forward strand.
AATCAATAGTAAATAAGAGGGAGTTAAAGCAAGAAGCCGCTCTCGTTCTACATCGATATAGATGTGTGTATACGCACAGTTTTTATTTTATAGTCAAAGTCTATCATATCAAAATCATCTTTTTTAAAAAAGAGCACGGATATTTTTGGAGGGATAGGATGTAAAAAAGGGTATATATTGAATAAGACATTACATATGTTCAAAAAAGGCGGTATAGATACAAGGTGTCAGCTGTTTTGAACAAGTCTAAAGTAGAGAGTTTAAGTGAGCTGTTTCAATGTCGATACTTCTTGAGAAAAATACTGAGGTCTCGGAGTAGAAGGTATCTTGAAAAAGAGGAGGGTTCATATGGGATATATACTGCCCGTCACGCCTTATCAATCTATTCAATATGCAAATCGCCTTCAAAAAAATAATGCTTCTTTTTCAAATCGTATTTGGCCTATTGAGGGAAAAAGCTTTGACGAAGAGTTTGAATCGCGTTCTCACTTACTGGAATTGACACCAAGTTCAGTACAAAAGCGAAAAAAACTTCAAGCAGCAGAGCGTGTATACAGCAAGCTAACAAATAAGGGCATAGTGATTGATACACGCGTATAATAGAAAAAATCGTGAGCGCAGCAGAATAAATGCGCTCACGATTTTTTCGCAAAGTAATGAACAAGTAAAAAACATCTTAGTAAGATTCAATAAAAAGTGTACTGCCCTGCTGCCATTCAGCATAAAGCACTTGTTTATAATCGGTAAATCCTTGTTTTTTTAACTGTGTCTTTAGCCAGTCTTCATCAAAGCCAGATTGAATTAAGTTCTTCAAAAGTAAACGTCCATCACTGACAAAGGCAATAGGTAAAGCAGGTTCAGAAGGAGACAGCTGCAGATCGCTTCTGGTTGGCTTAGCATAATCAGATTTTGGCAATACGCTTAGTGATCCATCTGTTTCTAAAATCGCATATTCAACTTCACGAATGGAAAATATGTCTTTTGAACGAAGCATATGAAGCAGCTGGTCGATATCTAATCGATTTTTGCTAAGTTCTTTGTACGAAATTTTTCCCTTTCGAATAATAATAGCTGGGCGTCCTTCTAAAAACAAACGCAGGCGAATGTTTTTTTGAGTAATAACTTCGGTCACATATATAAGCGCACCCCAAAATATAACGGAAAACAAAATTTTTCCTACTCCTACTTCTGAGTCGTATAATGCATTTCCTACTAACTCTCCTAATACAAGAGCAGAGATAAAATCAAAAGTGGTAAGCTGAGTGATCGTCGCTCTTCCTAACAATTTAGTTAAAATAAACAAGCAGATAAATCCGAAAAAAAGCTCTAGCGCAATTCCGATAAGTTCATCCATATTTTCACCTAATTCACATGATTAGGTATTAGTATAAGCAAAGCAAAGGTTCTTATCCTTTAAAAAAGCAAAAACACCAGGTTCAATTCCTAGTGTTTTTTACTTAGTTTCTTTACCATCTCTACATGCGGAATTCCAGCATCCATAAATTCACCTGAAACCGTTACGTAGCCTAGCTTTTTATAAAATCCTTCCGCATGCGTTTGAGCATGCAGCTTAATCTTTTCAATCTCATGCTCTGCTGCCAGCTCTTCTAACTTATCCATCAAAAGCTTCCCTACACCGTCTTTTCGATAAGAAGAAAGAACGCAGATCCGTTCGGCTTTTCCATAGTCTTCTACCATACGGAAGCGTCCCGCACCAATTGGTGCAGTTCCTTTGTATACAACTAAATGTAGGGCTTCGGAATCGTATTCATCGATTTCTTGCTCTACATCAACCTGTTGTTCTTCTATAAATACTTTTTGACGTACGAAGTAAGCATCAGAAGGATTTTGTTTGTTCGTTAGTACTTTGATGTTCACGTATCTTATCCCTTTCCAAGACGAAATGTTTCAAACACAGTCCATGTTTCATTTTCAAGCTGGTACATTAAATGAAAGCGATCCACTGTTTCTTCATGAGCGACATCTACAAGTTTCAACTGGCTATATACATCTAAGTGCTCATCATCTGAAAGGCGTTGGCCAATTGTGATATGTGGAATAAATGAATATTCAGTTGGCTGTTCGAGATTGCCTTCATGAAGTTTATTATAAAGTGACGTCAGTTCTGGCTTTTGTTCCACTTTTAAGTAAATAACGTTATTGGCTGGTGAAAATGAACTTACTTTCGTTACATTTAATGTAAATGGATTTGTTTCTTCGGCAATTTTACGCAAGTTAGCCGCAATTTCATCAATTTGGTCTTCTGTAGCTTCAAAGACTTCTTTTAATGTAAGATGAGGCGGAATTAATGAATAGTGAGAGTCATAGCGCTTTCGATAAGAATTCGCTACATCTTGCAATTTTTTAGATGGAAAAAGTACAACGCCAAATTTCATAAAAAATCCCTCCAAAGTAAGATCATAAAATATGTATAAAGCGAGCTTATTATAACAAATTTTCGAAAAATATGATATCTTTCTACTTCAACATATATTGAAGCGACCGCTTTACGTCTTTTTGCCAGTATTTCCACGTATGGTTTCCATTAAATTCTTCGTAAAAAACAGAATATCCACGCTGCTTCATTTGTTCGTGCAACAAGCGGTTAGGCTCAATAAAATTCAATATACCATCTTGTGTTGTTTTGACAGCCGTTTCTTCAGTTCCAATAACATGATACAAATCCAGAAGTGAAGGAGAAGCAAATGAGTTGACCGTTTGTAATACAGCATCGTTCACGAAGGGAGAATGCATAATTACTTTCCCGAACGTGTGAGGATACGCAATGGCCGTCAGCAGTGAAACTGTAGCAGCAAGCGAATCACCAATTAGAACACGTGATTTTCCCATTTGATATGTAGGATATGTTTTATCCAAAAATGGCACAAGTTCATGTGCTAAAAAGCGAATATAAGCATCTACTTGATTTCCTTCTGGATGATACTTATCGCGTCTGTCTTCCACGCTTTTATATGGAATTCCAACAAAAATAGTACGATCGATTTCTGACTCGTTCATTAAATCATCAATTAAACGAGGTGTCCGTCCGTACATAACATAATCTTTTCCGTCTTGGGCAATAAGTAAGGAATACTTATAGAGCGTAGAATAGTTTGACGGTAAATAGACTAGTAACGTGACATCTTCTTGCAGTGCGTCACTATAAAAAGAAATTTCTTCTAACTTCCGCTTACTTTCTGACATGAATAATCGACTCCTATGCATTTGAATGAAAGCGTTACCTTTATTGTAACACATTTTCTAATAACCGTTCTTTATTTTATTGTAACGAATTTTTTAGCGAATGACGAGAAAGAGGCATGCGTCACTAAAAAAGCGCTTCAGAATCGACTGAAGCGCTTTTGGTTAATCTAATTTTTTCATTTTTTTAAACATAGCTTTTTCTGCTTGGCTGGCTTTTTCTAGCGGCTTCTTCGTATATTCTTCTTCTTTTTCATCAATCGAAACCAATTCTGTGTCATTTTTTACATAACTTCGGATATTGCGAGCACCGAAATAGCCGTTTACATCTTCTAAAATAGGCTTGTTTTCTTTTTGATCATAAAGAGTATATGAATTCTCTTCCTTAACGATAGCGTAGTGATTCCCTGCTAAAAGAGCTACGGCTTCTTTTTCGCTTTTTCCAAACGTAGACATGAGAAACAGAACGATTAAGACGATAAAGAAAAGGGCTGTTGCGCCAATGAAAAATAATAATAAGCCTCTGCTAAATTTACTTTGTTTTTCTTCCACAGTAGACAAACCTCCTGATTAGATAATTTCATTATAGCAAGTAAATGTAATGAGCGCCTAAAGAGATATGTGACGAGTTTATGAATTCAGGTGGATGAAACAAAAAAGGTTTTTAGCGCCTCTCATCGAATTTAATATAAAGAGAGGCAACAACTTGAAAAGGAGAGAGAGACATGACAGCGAAAAAAATCCCAACGAGCAAAGAAGTAGCAAAGGCAACATTTGATTTGCTAGAAGAGCGTGGCGTAACAGTTTTGGATATTGCTGAAATTGTGTATGATTTACAGCTTCCTTATCATCCGGCTCTAACCATTCAGGAATGCGCTGAGAGCGTAGAAAGAGTACTGCAAAAAAGAGAAATTCAGCATGCGCTTCTAGTTGGAATCGAACTTGATAAGTTAGCTGAGCAAAATAAATTATCAGAACCTCTTCAAAGTATTGTAGAACAAGACGAAGGGTTGTTTGGTGTTGATGAAACGATTGCTTTAGGTGCCGTTTTAACCTATGGCAGTATCGCTGTTACGACCTTTGGCTATTTAGATAAAGTAAAAGTAGGCATTATTGAAAAGCTGGACTGTAAAAAAGAAAAAGGAGTTAATACCTTTTTAGATGATTTAGTAGCGAGCGTAGCTTCTAGTGCGGCAAGTCGTTTAGCTCACCGTCAGCGTGATGAACAAGAACAGCTGCAAGAAGGCAATCCGGCTACGTAATAAACTTCTTTTAGTATGTATATAAGCTGTGTAAATTAACACGTCGAAATGATTTAGTCTTTTATTTGAATAACGGAGGCTAGGCACGTAGGTGATACGTGTCTAGTCTCCGTTATTGGAACGATTTATGGCTGTAGTGAAGTAGTCATAAGGTAGCTTAAGTTTTTCAGCCCAAGACTTTCATAGAAAGCACGTGCTTTCTCGTTAAATGCCCATACGGTAAGTTGGAGGTCATTTGCTCCTTTTTGTACAGCCCACTGTTTCGTAGCAGAAAAAAGACTTTTTCCTACGCCATAATTTTGAAAGCCTTTCTTAACGCCAAAATATTGGATGTACGCTGTGTAGGAAAGAGGAGCTAATGTAGTGGGAGGGTTATATTTTAATTCCACAACAGACGCCCCAATAATTTGATTTCGATATTGAGCTACAAGAATATCAATGGTTGCATAATAAAGAGTAGCTTGATATTGTTCCGGAGATAAAACAGCCATCTGATTATCAAACATAGAAGGAAGCGCATTTGCGTGGAGTTCTAGTGATTCCCCTAATATTTTATTTACTTCTGTATAATCATCGAGTTTTGCAGTGCGATAGATAATCTCCATACACACTTCACCTACTTTTTAAAAGTTGTGCTTTATCATATGTAGCAACTTAGAAAATGTTAAATGAGAATTAAAACTCGAAAATTTTAAGCGAAGAACTGCACTAAACAGAGCATATATTCTATGCTCTGTTTGATGTTATAGCTGAAGAATATATAAGGGCGAAACATTAAATTCTAGTTTCAGCAATGGCATCACGTACTTTTTCAAGCGAGTGTTTAGAGGCATCTTTATTCGCAATCATTACATTAACGTACAAAGCATCAATGAGGCTTAGCTGTCCAATTCTCGAGGCAAGAGCTTCAGATCGATATTCTGTTTCTTCTGAACTCGTATAAAGAGAAACATCGACATTTTGGCTTAATGGAGATTTTGGAAAACCGGTAATACCGATCGTTTTGGCACCGTTGGCTTTTGCTGTATTTAAAATGTTCATCGTGTCTTTATTTGTTCCAGAATGAGAAATCACTACCGCTACATCCTGTTTTGTTAATTGAGAAGCGGACATAAGCTGGAAGTGGGAATCAATAAATGCAAACGTTTTAATTCCTGTTCGAACAAATTTATGAAAAGCATCCATAGCCACTACGGAAGAACCGCCCGTGCCATAAAACTGAACTTTATCCGCCTTCATAAGAAGTTTGACGGCTTTTTCAATAGCGTTGCTTTCTAGTATTTGTAATGTATTTTCAAGCGTTCGCACATTGGAGCGAAAGATTTTTTCAGCAATCGTTTTTTCATTATCCGTTTCAGCAATTTCCTCGTGAATCTGCTGAATAGGCGTCATAATTTCAGCAGCCAGCGCTATTTTCATCGCTTGATAGCCCTTGAAGCCAATTCGTTTACAAAAGCGAAAGACTGTTGCATCAGCTACATTTAAATCGTCTGCTACTTCATTAATGGTACTGTGAATAATTTGTTCCGGCTGTTCTAAAATATAATTTGCTATTTTTTTCTCTTTTTCACTGAATCTAGCATAGTGAGAACGAATTTTTCCTAAGCAATTTTGCGTCATAACTGATGTTCCTTTCCACGAATTTAGTAGTAAAAAGAGTATAGCACAAAAATATGAGTGAAAAAAATTTTCTTGTAAACGATTGCAAAATGAAAAATAATTCGTATAATGGAGGTAATGTGAAATTTTTTTTCAAAGGGAGTTTGTAAAATGAAAATTGGATTAATCGGTTTAGGAAAAATGGGATATAATTTATCATTAAATTTAATGGACAACCATCATGAAGTAGTAGCTTATGATGTAAATAAAGAAGCGGTAGAAAAACTTTCAAATGAAGGAGCAACCGGCGCCTTTACTGTTGAAGAGTTAGTTAATGAACTTCTTCCTTCACCTAAAGTTGTATGGATTATGGTTCCGGCTGGAGAAGTAACGGAAAATGTTATTACGGAACTAAAAGAACTTCTGTCAGAAGGAGATATTATAATAGATGGAGGAAACTCTAATTATAAAGAATCTGTTCGACGTGCTCATGATCTTCAGGAAAAAGGTATTTACTTCTTTGATGTAGGGACAAGCGGCGGAATGGAAGGCGCAAGAAACGGAGCGTGTACAATGATCGGTGGAGATGCGGAAGTATTCCGTACAATTGAACCGGTTTTTAATGATATTTGCGTAGAAAATGGATTTATGTACGCAGGTAAAAGCGGAAGCGGTCACTTTTTAAAAATGGTTCACAATGGTGTAGAATATGGAATGATGCAATCCATTGCTGAAGGATTTGAAGTTCTGGAAAAAAGTCAGTTTGATTTCGACTATGAAGCCGTAGCACGCGTTTGGAATAACGGATCTGTTGTTCGTTCTTGGTTGATGGAACTAACGGAAAATGCGTTTTCAAAAGATCCTAAACTAGACAGTATTAAAGGAGTCATGCAGTCTTCTGGCGAAGGGAAATGGACCGTAGAGACTGCTCTTGATCTTCAAACGGCAACTCCTGTTATTGCTTTATCGTTAATGATGCGCTATCGTTCATTAGAGGAAGATACATTTACAGGAAAAGTTGTAGCAGCACTTCGAAATGAATTCGGCGGTCACGGTGTTGTAAATAAGTAAAGTAGTAAAGTAGGGGGACAGCAGCATGAGCAAAAAATATGCAATAGGTGTAGATATCGGAACAACGAGTACAAAGTCTGTATTGTTTTCAGTAGACGGTACAGTCATTGCAAATCATGGGATTGAGTATCCATTATACTCGCCGACGCCCGCGATGGCTGAGCAAGATCCTGAAGAAATTTTTCAAGCAGTTGTACGTACAATTCAAACGGTTGTAAAAACGAGCGATGTAAAACCTGAGGATATTTTATGCGTTTCATTCAGCTCAGCTATGCACAGTGTTATTGCCGTTGATCAGCAGGGAAAACCGCTGACAAAATGTATCACGTGGGCAGATAATCGAAGTGCAGAATGGACGGAAAAAATTAAAAATGAATACAACGGTCATGAGATTTATTTGCGTACGGGTACGCCTATTCATCCTATGTCGCCGCTTTCTAAGCTAACATGGCTTTCTAATGAACAGCCTGAATTAGTGAAAGGAACACATAAGTTCATTTCGATTAAAGAATATGTATTCTTTAAGTTGTTTAACGAATATGTTATCGACTATTCGATTGCATCAGCAACGGGTTTGTTTAATCTGAAAAATCTTGCGTGGGATGAAGAAGCACTTAAAGTAGCAGGTGTTACAACCGATCAGTTATCCACTCCTGTTTCAACACTGCATCAGTTAAAAGGGTTAAACCCAGCGCTTGCAGTTGACATGAATTTACTTCCAGATACGCCTTTTATTGTAGGCGCAAGTGACGGTGTATTATCAAATTTAGGCGTAAATGCAATTGAACCAGGCGTTGTTGCTGTGACAATCGGGACAAGCGGAGCTATTCGAGCAGTGACTGACAAGCCAGTAGTCGATCCGAAAGGTCGTATTTTCTGTTATGCGTTGACAGAAGACCACTGGGTAATTGGCGGCCCTGTAAATAACGGAGGTATGATTTTTAGATGGGCTCGCGATCAGTTTGGAGCGTCCGAAGTAGAAACAGCTAAACGCCTTGGAAAAGATCCGTATGAAGTATTAACGGATATTGCAGCTTTAGTGAAACCAGGAGCGGACGGCTTATTGTTTCACCCTTACCTTTCAGGAGAGCGTGCGCCGCTTTGGGATGCAAATGCGAAAGGTTCATTCTTTGGCCTAGGTTTGCATCATAAAAAAGAACATATGATTCGTGCTGTATTAGAGGGCGTTATTTTTAACTTGTATACGGTGTTATTGGCACTTGAAGAGTTAATTGGAGAGCCTACAAAGATTCAGGCAACAGGCGGATTTGCACGTTCCGCACTTTGGCGTCAAATGATGGCAGATATTTTTAACCAAGAAGTATCCGTGCCGGAGAGTTTTGAAAGTTCATGTCTAGGAGCAGTTATCCTTGGCTTATATAGCCTTGGCGAAGTTGACTCATTAAACGTTGTTTCTGATATGGTTGGAGCGACTAATCATCATTATCCAATCAAAGAAAACAGTGAAGTATATAAAGAGTTAACGACTATCTATATTCGTTTGGCTCGCTTATTTAAAGAAGAGTACGAAAGCATTACGGCTTTTCAAAAAAAATACGTACATTAATATCCAAAATCATCGCTTGAAGCTTTCAAGCGATGATTTTTTGTGTGTTAGGTTATCTAACAATCAAAAGAGTTGACACTACACAATATATAAAAGTTACCTCAAATAATGTTACAATTTGTCCAGTGTATCCCCGTTTCGCATTAAATATAATAAGGGATAACGTTAGTATTTATCACATACTAGAAGGAATCGTCACAAACGCCTTTATATTTCAGAAAATTCAAACAAAATTTGTTTTTTGGAATGAACTTATTTTATGAAAAGGGGTTTTATGGATGAAAACACAAATTGAGCAAGATGGAATTGTGACGCTCACAGATGAGACGCACAATCAGCTGAGCGGCAGTGACCTTTGGAATGAGGATTTACGTCCGACTACGATGAAAGAGCATTCTTGGAAAGGAGTTAACTTTGCCACGCTTTGGATTGGGATGTGTCTGTGTATTCCGGCTTACACAATGGCGAGCGGAATGATGACGCTTGGAATGAACTGGTGGCAAGCAATTGGTACAATCTTTTTAGGAAATGTTATTGTTCTTATTCCTATTTTGCTTAATTCTCACGCTGGAACCAAGTTTGGCATTCCTTATCCAGTATTTGCCCGCCTGTGGTTTGGAGATAAAGGAGCACATATCCCAGCACTGGCTAGGGCCATTGTGGCTGCTGGGTGGTTTGGAATTAATACATGGATTGGAACGGAAGCAATTGATACACTTTTAAGCGCTTCGTTTTCGTCTTGGAATGGTTTAGCTGGTCATACAGCCATTGTATTTGCTCTTTTTTGGCTTTTAAATGTAGGAGTAGCATATAAAGGACCGCAAGCGATTAAAGTATTAGGAGCGATTGCTGCTCCGGTTATTGGTATTTCAGCTATTATTCTTTTTATATGGGCTTATACCAACTCGGGAGGGTGGGGCCCCATTTTATCTGCGCCTTCTAAATTTACATCAACCAGAGAATTTCTAGCCATATTTTTCCCTGCTTTAACCGGAGTCATTGCCTTTTGGGCGACGCTCGCTTTGAACATTCCTGATTTTTGTCGATATGCTAGAAGTCAGAAATCTCAAATGGTTGCGCAAACTTTTTCCTTGCCGTTGACGATGAGTATTTTTTCATTTATTGGAATTGCTGTTACCTCAGCAACAATCGTTATATTTGGAGAAGCTATTTGGGATCCAGTGGCGTTAGTAGCTAAATTCCCTCCATTTATCATTTTCTTAGGAACAATCGTTATCGTGCTTTCTTCTTTAACGATTAATGTGGGAGCAAATATTGTCGCGCCAGCCCGTGCAATTGAGAATCTGAATCCAAAGAAAATCACGTTTGCGATGGGGGCGCTAGTGACCGGTATTTTTGCTATTTTACTTCAGCCATGGTACATCATGTCTAATTTCGGGAACTATATTTTCGGCTGGCTTGGAACATACGGAGCGCTGCTTGGCCCTATAGACGGCATCGCCATTGCTGACTACTGGCTTGTAAGAAGGAGACAGATGGCATTAAAGGATTTATATGAGGTAAACGGTCGCTACAGTTATTCAACAGGTTTTAATAAAAACGGTATTTATGCATTAGTAATTGGCGTGGCCATACCCGTTTTAGGCTTACTGATTCCTGGACTGCGCTTTTTATGGGATAATGCCTGGACATTTGGTCTATTCATTTCTATCATTGTTTACACGTATCTCATGAGAGAAGATAAAAGTGTATTAGCGCCGGGGGAATATGAAGAAATAACGTTAAAAACAAGCGAAAAACCGATTATCGACAGTCAAACAGCTGATCCAACCATCACCAAATAAATAAGGTAAATCCAATCATTAACATGATTGGATTTTTTTATGTGTTAAAACTGTATGGAAGAAAATTGATAAAATTTTTTTGAGTTTTTTTATTGATTTAAGAATTTTTTTTTCATATAATTTAAGTAATAAAAAAATGAAATCGTTTTCTAAATTAATTAATGTAAACGATTTCGATAATTGGAACTTATTTTTTTAAAAATTCACAGGGTGTAGAGCTTTTTTGCTACATAGAGAAAGCGTTTACTTAAAGGGAAGGTGGAAAGCAAGATGGATGCATACTTATTAGCTATTACAGTTGCCGCAATTGTTATTGTTATTGTAGGTGTTTCAGTTTTTAAATGGCATGCGTTTATTAGTTTAACGGTTGCGAGTTTGTTTTTGGCAATTGCTTCTGGGTTATCAATGGATAAAATTGTTGGCGCTTACGAAACGGGAGTGGGCGGTGTTTTAGGCCACTTAGTAGGAATTTTAGCGCTGGGAACGATTTTAGGTAAGCTGATGGCCGATTCAGGTGCCGGCATGCAGGTAGCGGATTATTTCGTAAGAATATTCGGTGTGAAAAGACTGCCATGGGCGATGCTAGTAGCAGGTTTCATTATTGGTATTCCTGTTTTCTTCGAAGTAGGAATTTTAATTCTACTGCCTTTAGTTATTTCCATTCATAAAACAACAAAACAAAATATATTATTGATTGCTCTGCCGGTTATTGCAGGATTATCAATTGTTCACGGTCTCGTTCCTCCTCATCCAGGAGCGATGGCAGCTATTAGTATTTACGGAGCAAATACGGGAAAAGTGCTTTTATACGCATTAATCATTTCAATTCCAGCTGCAGTTATCGCTGGACCAGTTTTTGCAAAATGGGTTCACAAACGAGTGATTCCAGAAGGAGAACCTGATCTAATTCGTATTACGACAACATCAAAAGATCTTCCTGGTACAGGCGTTTCATTTTTTGTCATTTTACTGCCCGTTCTATTAATGATCTTAGCAGCTATAGCACCTGTTATTAACGGATTGCCAAGCGGCGTAGTGAAGTTTGTAGAATTAATAGGAAGTCCATTAATTGCACTTTTAATTGCTTGTTTTGCAGCGTTTTACCTGCTTGGGAAACGTCAAGGTATGACAAAAGATGTGATTAAAAAACTAACGGAAGAATGTTTGCTTCCTGTAGGATCTATTGTCTTAATTATTGGTGCAGGGGGTGGCTTCAAACAAGTATTAATCGATAGCGGAGTAGGCACAACGATTGGTCAAATGTCTGAACATCTATCTCTATCACCACTTGTACTTGCATTTTTAATTGCTGGATTAATCCGTATTGCTACAGGTTCAGCAACAGTTGCATTAACAACAGCGGCTGGTATTGTCTCACCAATCATTGAGCACATGTCCGGTGTTAACTTAGAACTGCTTGTTATCGTTACGGGTGCGGGTTCACTAATGTTCTCTCACGTTAATGATGCTGGCTTCTGGATGGTGAAGGAGTATTTAGGATTAACAGTGAAAGAAACGTTCAAAACATGGACCGTTCTGGAAACGCTTCTATCCTTTATTGCTTTTGCGGGAGCACTTATTCTAAATGCATTAATTTAAAAATAAGACTCTTTTACTCTATGTAAAAGAGTCTTATTTTTTTATGAAAGAAAAGAATTTACAAGAAAAATAATCAAAATATTTTATTTATTCGTTAAATTATGGCAAAATAGAAATAGAAGAATAATAGCTTCTAAGAAGGGAATGACAGAGAGTGAGTAATCAACTAGTATTTTTCACAAACTTTTCAGAAGGAAAATTAGATTCAGACGTTTCTTGGTATTGTCCACCAGCTCAATTTCAAATTGACACAGAAACGAATCGATTAGTGATTAAAACAGACGCTAAAACGGATTTTTGGCAGCGTACTCATTATGGCTTTGAAGCGGACAATGGACACTTTCTTTACCGTGAAGTAGAAGGCGACTTTGAAATCATGACAAAGGTGCATACATATCCAGTTAATCGCTACGATCAAGCAGGTCTCATGATTCGTGTATCAAAAGATACGTGGATCAAAACGTCAGTTGAATACAATCCCGATGGTCCTAACCAATTAGGAGCAGTCGTAACCAACCAGGGCTTCTCAGATTGGTCCAGTCAAAATTTTACTCAAAACAAATCAGCGCTTTATTTTAAAATTCAGCGTAAAAACGATGATTACACCGTTTGTTATTCAAGTGATGGAGATTCTTGGACTCAGCTCCGACTCGCTCACTTATTGAACTCAACCAAAGAACCTGTTCAAGTTGGTATTTATGCCTGTAGTCCTCAAGGAGAAGGGTATGAAGCCCAATTTGATTTTATAAAAGTAGAAAAAATGTAAATAAAAACCACGATTTAGCCGTAGCTAAATCGTGGTTTTTATTTAGAAAGCGCATTATCTAAAGGCTGTGTGGCAGAAGTGGATGTTGGTCGATTGTGTAAAGCAATCTTTTGTTTGAAGTAGCTGATAACAAAACCTGTAATCGCAATGGACATAATCGAGAAAATTCCTTTTGAAAGTCCAATTGAATACATGCTCGACAGCACGACAAGGAAATCAAATGAAAAATTCACTTTTCCAGGATCCCAACCGAATTTTCGCTGCGCGAATAACGCTAGAATATTAGCACCGCCGAGAGAAGCTCCGTTCATAAATAAAATGGATAAGCCAAGGCCGGCAATTAGTCCGCCCGTAACAGCACCCATCAGGCTAGGAAGTGTAAAAGAAGGAAGCAAGTGATCGAGTGAAGTGAGAAGCGATAGTAAAGACACTGATCCTATAGTTGTGGCGGTAAATTTCCATCCTATTTGAAAGAAGGAAAAGAGATAAAAAGGAATATTAATGAGAAAAAAGATCACCGCAAACGATAAGGGAAAGGCATATGACAAGCTAAGAGACAGACCAGCTGTTCCCCCCGTCACTACGTGAGAGTGCCGCAAGATAAGAACACCAATACTTGCAATCGTACATCCAAGAATAATCCATAAAACTTTTCGCATAAATAAACCCCTTTGTTTGTCTTTTCTGAATTTTCATTTTCAATTATCTACTTTAATGATAGGATATTAAATAAAGAAAACACATGTATAAATGAAGGAAATAATACTTGTTCTGTTATCAACTTGAATAAAGATTTTATTTATTATATTCATTTTGAAAGGAAAGGTTTGGATGGATCAAATCGATGCACAACTATTGTCTATTTTGCAAAGGGACGGACGTATGACGATTAGTGATTTATCAAAAAAGCTGGCTCTTAGCCGTCCAAGTGTATCAGAAAGGCTGCAGCGTCTTCAGGAACGAGGGGTGATCCAGCGTTTCAGCGCTACGGTGTCTCCGAAAGCTTTAGGAAGAGATACACAGCTATTTATTCAAGTAAGCGAATTAAAAAGAAAACCAGAGGAATTTGAAGACTTTATTGAGCAAAATGAAGACGTGCTTGAATGTCATCGCGTAACGGGGCCGGTTTCTTACTTTATCAAAGCAGCCGTGTCTGGAATGGATGGACTTAGAATGCTCGTGGATGAACTGATTCCTTATGGAAATGTGAATACCTCAATTATTTTAAAGTCTCCTGTAGAAAACAGGATGATTACCCCTATAAAAAAACCGGCCCCATAAGAGGCCGGTTTTTTTGTGTAAGGACATATTAATAAAATCCTTTAATAATATAAAAATGATTTTGTAAAATATCAGGTATTTCTTCTTCTGAAACGTTCCTTTTCGTCTTTTTCCCGCCATCTGTTACAGTTAGCGTTTCACCAGAGAGGGTAATGCGCCCTGTAGGGGTTGCGATCGTAACAAGACGTTTGTGTACAAACGGAGAATCAGCTGACGTTTGATTGAACTCACACATCGGAGTAAAGTCAGTCAGTTTTTTAGGAATAGTAGACACACGGTAGAGTGTTTTCCATACACTATCTTCCCATCGCTGCAAATCATACATATGCTCAGCAACGTTTGTCATACGATAAGAGCCGCTTACATCTCTTACTACTTCGCCATTTAAAGGCATTGGTTTGCGCACAGAATCTCCAAATCCAACGTCTACGATGTAAGACTGATTTTCAATCGTCACAAGGTTTGTAGCGTGACTTCCTTCAATGGTCCACGTGCCATCGGGTTTTTTGACGGTAGCTGAAGCGTAAGAGACTTCATATCCGCTTTCTTTTAACAGCCAGCCAAATAGACCGTTTAATTCGTAGCAAAATCCTCCACGTAAATTTACAATTACTTTTTGAAAAATTCGTTCTAAATCAATTACAATAGGGGTTTGAGACAGAACATCTAAGTTCTCAAAAGGAACATGAAGCATGTGTTTGTTCTGTAAAGCAGCTAAGCTTTCGTACGTTGAGCTATCCGGTTTCTTAGCTAAAAACCGACTAAAATAATAATTAATATTCATCAAATGCACCTCTTAGTAAATCATTTCTCTCTATCTTTAGCAGAACGTTCATGTAACAGCGCTTTTTCGATTGTCTCTTTGGAAGCGAATCCTTGAAGTACACGGCTGTCAATTTTTAAAGTTGGTACTTTCATCCCGTCACGCTCCTTTAGGGCATGTTTTTATTTTATCAAAAGTAAAGACGATCCTTCCAACTTGGGAACTGCGGAAAAATAGTTGACAAAATTGGATAACTCTTTCTATAATATAGTCAATACATATCACGAGCGATTAGTTCAGTGGGAGAATACATCCTTGACAGGGATGGGGTCGGGGGTTCGAATCCCTCATCGCTCATACCAAAGCCGTTTTCTTATTAATAAGAGAGCGGCTTTTCTCTTTTGTTTGACAAATCAATGCTACATTAAATCTTGAGCGCGTATAGAAGAATTAAAGTATAATGAAACATAGTGCATCAGGTCATGATAAAGATAATCACTAATTTAAAATAAATGAGGGTACAAAATGAATCAAAGAAGTTTTAGTCAATATGGTCTTAGTGACAAGGTAGCTAAGGCGCTTTCTAGCCTGCAATACAATCATCCCACGGAAGTACAAAGCAAGGTGCTCCCTATTGCACTAGAAGAAAGAGATATGGTCGTGAAGTCTCAAACAGGAAGTGGAAAAACGGCTTCCTTTGGCATTCCACTGTGTGAATTAGTTAACTGGGAAGAAAATAAGCCCCAGGCCTTAGTATTAACACCTACACGAGAGCTGGCTGCGCAGGTAAAAGAAGATATTACAAATATCGGCCGTTTTAAGCGAATTAAAGCAGCAGCTGTCTATGGGAAATCACCGTTTGCCAAGCAAAAAGTAGAATTAAAGCAAAAAACACATATTGTTGTAGGTACGCCTGGACGAGTGCTTGATCATATAGAAAAAGAAACGCTTGCATTAGAGAAAATTCGTTATTTGGTTATTGATGAAGCAGATGAAATGCTAAATATGGGTTTTATTGACCAAGTAGAAGCAATTATTCAACATCTTCCTAGTGAGCGTGTAACGATGCTTTTCTCCGCTACCCTTCCTGAAGATATTGAAGAGCTTTCTCGCAAGTATATGAAAAAGCCAGTTGATGTTGAAATCAAAGCAAATGGATTAACGACAAGTACGATTGACCATTCTGTTATATCAGTAGAAAACGAACGTAAATTTGAACTGCTGAAAGACGTAACCACAGTAGAAAACCCAGACAGCTGCATCATTTTTTGCCGCACACAAGAGCAGGTAAATACGCTGTTAGATGATTTAGATGATCTTGGGTATCCTTGTGATAAAATTCACGGGGCAATGGTACAAGAAGACCGTTTTGAGGTTATGAATGATTTCAAAAAAGGTAAATTCCGCTATTTAGTGGCGACAGATGTAGCTGCGAGAGGCATTGATATTGATAATATCACACACGTTATTAACTACGATCTTCCGTTAGAAAAAGAAAGCTACGTTCACCGTACAGGAAGAACGGGACGTGCCGGTAAAAAAGGGAATGCTATCACATTTGTAACGCCATATGAAGAGAGAATGCTATCGGAAATTGAAGAATATATCGGTTTTTCAATTCCAACATCTACTCCTCCTTCTAAAGAAGAAGTACAGCAGGCAGCATCCGCTTTTACTGAAAAAATCAATGAGCGTCCAGAAGTTAAAAAGGACAAAAGCGAGTCATTAAATAAAGACATTATGAAGCTGTATTTTAACGGAGGAAAGAAAAAGAAAATTAGAGCGGTTGATTTTGTGGGAACAATTGCGAAATTAGACGGAGTAACCGCAGACGATATTGGAATTATTACGATCCAAGAAAATGTCTCTTATGTAGAGATTTTGAATGGAAAAGGTCCAAAAGTGTTACAAGCAATGAAAAACAAAACGATTAAAGGAAAGAAATTAAAAGTTCATAAAGCGATTAAATAGCAAAAGGAAGTCCATCTTTTTAAAGATGGGCTTTATTTATAGAGTCAATAAAGGAGTTAAAAGTATGAAGTACATAAAAGAAGCCTGTGTAGAAGGGTATGAGCAGGCAAAAAAAGCAGAAAAGCTAGGAGCAGACCGCATTGAATTGTGTGACAATCTCAGTCAAGGAGGCACTACGCCAAGTTACGGCACCATTGAATATGCAAGCGAACATCTTGATACAGATATCAACGTAATTATTCGCCCAAGAAGCGGTGATTTTATATATTCCGAAGCAGAATTTCAAATTATGAAAAAAGACGTTAAAGCATGTAAAGACCTTGGAGTAAACGGAGTAGTATTCGGCATTTTAACAGAAGAAGCTGAAATCGATTACGGACGCACTAAAGAGTTAATAGCAGAAGCTCGTCCTTTAAGCATTACATTTCATATGGCATTTGATGAGATTAAAGATAAATACAAAGCCATTGATATACTTATTGAATTGGGAGCAGACCGTATTTTGACCAAAGGAGGGAAAGGGTCTGCTTTGCAAAATCTGCATATGATCCGAGAATTGATCACATATGCTGACGACCGTATTATTATTTTGCCCGGCGGAGGAATTCATGAAGGCAACGCAGAGCGGGTTATGAAAGAAACAAAAGCAGCTGAATTACACGGAACAAAAATTGTAGGAGATTTATCTCGTTAAATAAAAAGAGGCTGCTACAAAAGCATTTTAATCCAAGTGAAAAACGAACCATTAATCAATATGTTTGATTCGTGGTTCGTTTTTTTGATGGTGAATATAGTTTCATCTGTTTCGTTCCTTCTAGCAGGTGATTAGAGGGCAAGGCGAAGACTCCTGCGGGCTCAGCGGCCGCCCGCGGAAAGCGAAGCCTTGCACGAAAATCAACTGCGGTGTAATAAGCAGTCAAGCTCATGTATCTCATTTGTTCATCTTTAGGTTGGATTCATTTAGTTATGTCTCAACCTTTTTTATTTTGATGTATTTTCTTTTGCTGCTAAGCCACTCGTCATTTTGGTACGCTGAAAGAAAAAAGAACCTACGACGAGTACAGCAATTAAAAGAGTTAAAAAGAACTGCGAACGTAATGAATCAATAAATGCCATGGCAATAAAAATACTAGTGATGGCAAGGATGGTAGCGTAAGTTAAGTAAGGAAATAACCACATTTTAATTTTTAATGCTTCAGGATTTTCTTTTTCATATTTTTTTCTCATTTTAATCTGTGAAAATGCAATAACAAGATACACAAGAAGCGCTACGCCGCCTGATGCATTCACTAAAAACAAAAAGATTTTGTCCGGTGAAATGTAGTTAAAGATAACGCTAACGTACGAGATAACTGTACATGCTAATATCGCACTAACCGGCACGCCTTTTTTGTTTAATTTTGAAAAGCTTTTTGGCGCATCGCCGTTTTGAGACATGGAAAACAGCATGCGAGAACTTGTATACAGGCCAGAATTCAGACAGGAAAGAACGGCTGTTAAAATGATAAAGTTCATAATTTGAGCTGCGGCCGGTACATTCACTAATTCAAGAATAGATACAAATGGGCTTTTCATTAGGCTTGATGAATTCCATGGAAGAACCGTCACTAAAATAAAGATAGATCCTAAATAGAAAAATAAGATGCGATAAATAACGGTATTGGTCGCGATGGTAATGGCTTTTTCAGGCTGAGACGATTCACCTGCTGCGGTTGCGACAATTTCTGTTCCCATAAAGGAGAACATGACAAGGGCAATGCCTAAAAATACAGAGCTAATTCCATTCGGTAAAAATCCGCCTTTGTGTAAAAGGTTGGAAGTGCCGGGAGAATCAATTCCTGGAATGAATCCACAAATAATAGCTATACCTAAAAGTAAAAAAAGAACGATACTGACGACTTTAATGAGGGAAAACCAATATTCAAATTCTCCGAAAGATTTAACAGAGTACAGATTGGTCATCGTTAATAAAAAAGTAAGAGCCAAGCTTACTCCCCAAGACGGCAAAGACGGGAACCAGTATTGAATAATATTTGCACCTGCAATGGCTTCAACAGCAATAACGATAACCCAAAAAAACCAGTAAAGCCAGCCAATCGTGTAGCCGGCCCAAGGGCCTAATGCTTCTTTTGCATAAGTGGAAAAAGAACCGCTGGAAGGATTTGCAGTAGACATTTCGCCAAGCATTCGCATGACTAAAATAACGAGCAAGCCAGCAAATGCGTACGAAAAAATAGATCCTGGTCCAGCGGTGTTAATAAGTGATCCGCTTCCGATAAATAATCCAGCACCGATAATTCCTCCAAGAGAAATCATGGTGATGTGCCGGATCTTTAACTCTTTTTTTAACTGTGGCTGTGGATGGCTGTTCATTTATAACCTCCTATATAACCTGAATTTTTAGTTAATATGGAGAATTATAGTATGTTGTAAGACGTATGGACAGGATGTTGTTAGAGGTTCTTTCATACAAAAAGCGGATATGAATGGTTGCATTCATATCTGGCTTACTCTGACACAGACATTCATTATGCGTATAAAGTACCTGATTAGCGTCTTTTTCCTTTTTTATAATAAGCAATGCAGATGAATTTCTTATGAATGGTAGCTGAAAATAAGCTGAATGATTGTTTCAAATAAGTTAATCAAAAGAGGTATACATTCTATTAAAGGATAATGTGGAATGATATTCAAACTCTCTGCAAAGCTCTAAATGCGGGTTTTCCTTTCTGAAAACGGGTATATATAGTAGTAAGAAGTTTATTTTTTTGCTAAGTATAAAAGAAAGTTGTGCGATAGAAACAGGAGGTTATAAATAATGAAACATGTTGAAGTAGTAGAAAAAGGAGCAAACATTAACGAAGCAGTTAATCAATTTGCAGAGAAAGGTTTTGAGAAAGATGAAGTATACGTGTTTACGTATGACAAGGAAAATTCTAAAAATTTAACAGAAGTAACGGACACAAATATTATTCGACTGTCTGAAGAAGGTCCTTTACATTCAGCAGCGAGTTTATTTTTAACCAGAGAAGATGAGCTTCGAACAAAAATGGCTTCACTAGGCTTATCAAAAGACGAAACAAAAAAATATGAAGAAGAGTTAAAGAAAGGCAGTGCGATTGTAGTAGCTGCTACTGGGGAAAGAAAAGACGTTTAATTTTAATAGAGGCTATGAAAAAAGTAGTTTAGTTAAAGGAAGGTCCGAACGTGTTTGATTCTTGATGGAGAATCAAACGCGTTCGGATTTTTTTGTGGGGACTGTGTAACAAGTGATCTATACGAGCTTCTTTATCCCATTTGTTCGTCTTTAGATTTAATTAATTTCGTTATGTCTCACACTTTTTTTGTTTTTTCCAATATATGATTGATAAAACTAATGGTATTAGTTTTTATTTTGATAATAGGGGATGAAGAAATGAGAATAGTTCGTGAGAAAATGTTGTATCAACTGACGTTTTTGCCTCGCTTTTTTCCAGTAAATTGTTATTTAGTCGAAGAGAAAGACAGTCTTACATTAATTGATGCAGCTCTTCCTTACAGCGCGTCGGGTATTTTGAAAGCTGCAGATCAAATTGGAAAACCGATTACTCGAATTGTTTTTACACATACTCATGAAGATCACATCGGAGCGATTGATCATTTGAAGAAAAGTTTGCCGAATGCTTCTGTTTATATGTCGCAAAGAGATTATCGATTATTTTCAGGAGATTTCACACTCGATTCTGAAGAACCTCAAAACCCAATCCGTGGAGGAATACCAAAACTAGGAAAGGTTTCAACTAAAATTGATCATTTCATCGAAGAAGATTCTTATATAGGCTCACTTGCTCCTATTTTTACACCTGGACATACACCTGGATCTATGTCTTTTTTGGATCAGAGAACGAACGCATTGATTGCCGGAGATTCGTTCCAAGTGCGAGGAGGAATTGCGGTATCAGGTCAGTTAAAACCGCTGTTTCCGTTTCCTGCCTTTGGAACGTGGAGCAAAGAGCTAGCGCTTAAAAGTGCAGAAAAGCTACATGAACTAAACCCGTCACTTCTTGCTGTTGGACACGGAAGAATTCTTTCTCAGCAGCTAAAATTGATGGAAAAAGTAATACAACAAGCAAAAGTAAAAATAGAAAAAAGGGGATGAAGGAATGTCGCCACGACAAGGACTAGATTTCAAAAAGGTGATTCAAACAGGTGAAAATTTGGCCAATCGTGAAGGGTTTTATGCTGTTACAATTGCCTCATTAGCCAAAGAATTAAATGTTCGTCCACCGTCTTTATATAACCATATAAAAGGGTTAGAAGAGCTGCGCAAAGAACTGGCTTTAAGTGGACTGCAGCAGCTATATCATCTTTTAAAAAGTGCTGTTGAACATGCTTCTAGAGAAGACGCTGTTTATCGGCTAAGTAAAGCATACGTTTCATTTGTAAGAAAGTCTCCGGGAATATACGAAGCAACGGCAACGGTAGCAACAAGGATACAGGATGAAGAAGTACAAAAAGTATCTGATAACATTGTGTTTTTAGTGCTGGAGGTGTTGAAACCGTATCAGCTTCCGGAAAATGAAGCCCTTCATGCTGTTAGAAGTCTTCGCAGTATTTTACATGGGTTTTCTTCTTTGGAGCAGAAAGGGGGATTTGGAATGTCATTAAGCACTGATGAGACTCTAGACTTTTTAATCCGTACGTTTGCATTGGGGCTACACCGGTATAAACAGACCACATAAATCTCATTAAGGCCACTAAGCCTAATGCTTTAGTTGAAATTGAAAAAAAAGAGAAAGAATGATAGATTACAAATAAAGACATTTATTCCTATTGTTTTAGGGTTGTTACTGATGAAGCAGGCAAAACCTAAGCTGCAAGGACAGAAAAAGGTAGTTTCTGTTTGTTGCTGTTTAGGTGTTTTTTGTTTTTGTTTAAAATAACCACCCCTTTTTATTTGTTTTATAAGGGAGAAATCTTCTGAGAATGGAGAGAAGCAAACATGCTTAATTCAAGAATGATCGTCATATTAAGAGAACTAATGTCCGTACAGTCTACACTATCAACCGTTACGAGTGAATATTTAGCAACAGTAAATCAAGTATCTTCTCGAACTATTCGAACGGATATAAAACAGCTAGATGACATTTTGTCTCAGTACGGAGCTAAAATTAAATCAGCTCGTGGGACAGGATATGAACTTAGCGTTTTAGATGAAAAACAGTTCCATCACCTATTAAAAGAACTTTCGGCTAATCAATTATTTGATGCAACTTCTATTCCAACCGTTCCTGATGACCGCGTGCATTATTTAATCAAAAGGCTGCTGCTAGCAGACGAATATTTGAAGCTCGAAGATTTAGCAGACGAGTTGTATATTAGCAAGTCAACGGTTCAAAACGATTTAAGAGATGTTAAAAAACAGCTTTGTAAATATGATATTCTTTTAGAAAAACGTCCTAACTATGGCTTGAAAGCTAAAGGGGACGAAATGAAAATGAGATTCTGTATGTCTGAGTACATATTCAACCGAAAAGATAAAGAAATAGATATGGTATACAATAAAATATCTATCCTGCCCCAAGAATCAATCTTAACGATTAAAGCCCACATTTTAAATCAAATAAAACGATACAATATTATGGTTTCAGACATTGGATTAAACAATTTAATCATTCATTTAGCGATAGCTTGTAAGCGAATACAAGAAGAAAATTTTATCTCTTTGTATTCAGAAGATCTGCTTGAGATTATGGAGCATAAAGAATATGAAGTGGCAGCTGAAATTGTGCGAGAGATTGAAAATGCATTCAAGATTCGTTTTCCGAAGTCAGAAACGGCATATATCGCCATTCATTTGTTAGGTACAAAAATGCTCAACAATAGCAATCATGAAGAAAAAGAAGTGAAGCAGTTTATTGACACAAATATTTATGAATTAACTGCAGCTATATTAGAAGCAATTGAAAAAGAGCTTCATTTAGGAATTAGTGAAGATTCAGAGCTGATCCTTGGCATGAGCTTGCATTTGAAACCGGCTATCAATCGCTATAAATATGGAATGAATCTGCGAAACCCGATGCTTGAAGGAATTAAGAGTCATTACCCTCTGGCTTTTGAAGCTGGGATTATAGCTGGGAAGGTTTTGAAAAATCGCCTTGAAATCGACATGCATGAAACGGAAATTGGCTATTTAGCTTTACATATTGGAGGGGCTATTGAACGTCGAAAAATTATCAATCAGCCTAAGCGCTGTTTGATTGTATGCGCATCGGGAGTAGGGAGTGCCAAGCTATTATCATATAAGCTGCAGGCTACTTTTGGATTAAATCTGACTATTTTAGGCACAACGCAGTATTATAAGCTTCACCAAATGTCGCTGCACTCTTTAGATTTTATTGTTAGTACCATTCCAATTCCAGATCATCTTCCTGTTCCTGTAGTACAAGTAAGTACGATTCTAGGAAACAGTGATTTTAAAAAAATTGATTGTTTAATGAAGAACAAACAGCTACCTTCCTTAGAATACACAAAAAAAGAATTAGTATATTTACAGCAAGAATTTCAAACGAGAGAAGAAGTACTTCATTTTTTAGGAGAGAAATTAACTCATCTAGGACTAGTTCCTTCTCAATTTATAGAATCTGTTTTTGAAAGAGAAGCTGCATCACCAACAAGTTTTGGCAATCTCGTTGCGATTCCTCATCCTATGGTTCCTCAGACGGATACGACGTTTTGGGCCATTTGCACGTTGAAAAAACCGATTATGTGGGAAGGAAACCTCGTACAATTTATTTGCCTTTTAAGTGTAAAAGCGAATAATCAAGGCGATTTGCAGAAGATGTACAGTTTGTTAGTCCGCGTTGTGGATGATAAGCAGGTC
Source organism: Priestia sp. SRI_019 (assembly GCF_057586255.1). Classification (NCBI taxonomy): domain Bacteria; kingdom Bacillati; phylum Bacillota; class Bacilli; order Caryophanales; family Bacillaceae; genus Priestia; species Priestia sp. SRI_019. Next base: position 149,625 of record NZ_JBYCZN010000003.1, read on the forward strand.
GTGCAGCGCTTAGTAAAGTGCAAGGATTATGAGGAATTTATCGAGGTGTTTATGAAAAATATTAGATAAAAAAAGAAGTCTGAGAGAGGGACTTCTTTTTTATCTGAATGTTCAAACATATTTTTTCCGTTAGTAGCGGAAAAAGGTTGTGTATAAATGTAAGCGCTTTTATTTTAAGATAAAACTATCAACAAAACAGATAGCAAAATAAAAAAACGGGGGAATGACAAATGAATATTCTATTATGTTGTGCAGCTGGAATGTCTACAAGTTTACTAGTAACAAAAATGGAAAAGAGCGCTCATGAGCAAAGTACGGAGTATAAAATTTGGGCGGTTCCTGGTGACTCTGTTCGCAACCATATTGATCAAGCGGATGTACTTTTATTAGGACCTCAAGTGCGCTACTTATTGCCGCAGCTTAAGAAGCTTGGTGAAGAAAAAGGGGTGCCAGTTGACGTTATAAATCCTGTTCACTACGGAACGTGTAATGGAGAACAAGTGTTAAAATTTGCAGTTCAACTAGTTTCAAAATAGGAGTGTGGACTACATGAGCAAATTTAATAGTATGCTTGAAAGCAAAGTAATGCCTATCGCGGGAAAAATGGCGGGTCAACGCCATTTACAAGCACTTCGAGACGGTATTGTTCTGACAATGCCGCTTATTATTATCGGTTCAGTATTTTTAATACTGTCGAATTTACCGATACCAGGTTACAACGACTTTATGGCAGGGATTTTCGGAAAAGAATGGGCAACGAAAATGGCCTATCCAGTTGGAGCTACATTCGATATTATGGCGCTGCTTGCTTGTTTCGGAATAGCCTATCGGCTAGCTGAAAAATACGGAGTAGATGCTTTGTCCGCAGGGGCTATTTCACTTGCTGCTTTTTTACTTGCTACTCCGTATAAAGTGTCCTTTCTCCCAAGTGGAGCCAAAGAAGCTATTTTAGTAGACGGCGGAATTCCAACCGCTTTAATGGGAAGTAAAGGGCTTTTTGTAGCAATGATTGTCGCGATTCTCTCTACGGAAATTTACAGATGGTTTATTCAAAAAGACTTTGTCATCAAGATGCCTGATGGAGTTCCTCCCGCTGTTGGAAAATCGTTTGCTGCTCTTATTCCTGGCTTTACGGTAATAGCATTTATTTGGATTTTACGTTTGTTAGTAGAACAAACTCATTTTGGAAGTCTGCATAATATCGTTGGAGAATTGCTTGGAAAGCCTTTAGGTGTGTTAGGCGGCAGTTTAGGCGGTACGCTAGTTGCCGAGCTTGTTATTATGCTCATGTGGTCATGTGGACTTCATGGAGCGAATATTGTGGGTGGAATTATGGCTCCCATTTGGTATGGAGCTATGGATGAAAACCGAATAGCTTTTGCTAACCATGAAGCATTACCAAATATTTTTACACAGCAGTTCTTTGATATTTGGATCAATATCGGAGGCAGCGGAGCAACGTTAGCTTTAGTCGTTGCGATGATTTTAAAAGCGCGCAGTCAACAAATGAAGCAGCTTGGTAAATTAGGAATAGGGCCAGCTCTTTTTAATATCAATGAGCCAATCATCTTTGGACTTCCGATGGTGATGAATCCAATGATGCTTATTCCGTTTATTATTACCCCTCTTGTGACGGTAGTAGCAACCTATATTGCCATGTCGACAGGACTCGTAGCAAAACCAGCAGGTATTGCGGTTCCTTGGACTATGCCTCCGATTATTTCTGGCTATCTGGCAACAGGAGGGAAATTATCGGGTGCAGTTATGCAAGCTATTAACATTGGAATCTCTGTTTGCATCTACTATCCTTTCTTTAGAATGTGGGATAAACAAAAATTCACTGAAGAAAACGGTATACAGCCTGTAGCTGAAGGGGTACCAAGTGATACAAAGAAAGATATTGTGTGAGGAGGGATAAAGGATGGAAAGCATTCAAGAATATATTTTTAAATTAATCTTACACGGTGGAAACGGCAGAAGTTCAGCAATGGAAGCAATAGCGGCTGCCAAAAGCGGAAATTTCTCAGAAGCGCGTGAAAAGCTTACACAGGCTTCTGAAGAATTAAATGCCGCTCATCATATCCAAACGTCGTTAATTCAAGGTGAAATTAGAGGGGAAAGCACAGAAATTTCTCTGCTTATGATTCATGCTCAAGATCATTTAATGAATGCCATGACGGTAAAAGAAATGGCCACTGAATTTGTAGATTTATATGAAGCAATCAAAATTTCTGGGGGGATTACACTATGACAAAAGGTATTAAGATTGTAACGATTGGCGGCGGTTCAAGCTATACGCCTGAACTAATAGAAGGATTTATTAAACGATACGATGAACTTCCAGTTCGAGAACTGTGGCTAGTAGACGTGGAAGAAGGAAAAGAAAAGCTAGAGATTGTTGGGAATTTAGCGAAGCGAATGGTGAAAAAATCAGGTTTGCCAATTAGTGTTCATTTAACGTTAGATCGAAGAGAAGCATTAAAAGATGCGGATTTCGTAACGACTCAATTTCGCGTTGGCTTGTTAGACGCCCGAGCAAAAGATGAAAGAATACCGCTTAAATACGGGGTGCTTGGTCAAGAGACAAACGGACCGGGCGGGTTATTTAAAGGACTTCGTACAATTCCGGTTATTTTAGATATCTGCCGTGATATTGAAGAGTTATGTCCAGAAGCTTGGCTGATTAACTTCACAAATCCTGCAGGCATGGTAACAGAAGCTGTGCTTCGCTATAGTAACATTAAAAAGATTGTAGGACTTTGTAATGTGCCAATCGGAATGGAAATGGGCATTGCTAAGCTGCTTGATGTAGATCACTCTCGCATTCGAATTGATTTTGCTGGTTTAAATCATATGGTCTACGGATTAGATGTGTATGTAGATGGCGTAAGCGTCAAAGATCAAGTTATTGATTTACTAAGTGATCCAACTAACAGCAGCTTTGTGAAAAATGTAGCGGGACTTGGATGGGAGCCAGAATTTACAAAAGCCCTAAATGCGTTAACTTGTCCATATCACATGTACTATTATAAAACGCGTGAAATGGTAGAAAAAGAGCTTGTTAATTATGAAAAAGGTGAAACCAGAGCAGAAGTCGTAAAACAGTTGGAAAAAGAGCTGTTCGAACTGTATAAAGATCCTAATCTAGACATTAAACCGCCTCAATTAGAACAGCGCGGCGGAGCCTATTATAGTGATGCAGCCGTTCGATTGATTACATCCATTTACACGGATAAAGGCGATATTCAGCCTGTAAATACTATTAATAATGGTGCCATAGCAAGCATTCCTGCTGATTCTGCCGTAGAAGTAAGCTGTATCATTACAAAAGATGGACCGAAGCCAATTTCAGTCGGCGACCTTCCTGTACCTGTCAGAGGTCTTGTTCAAACAATTAAGTCATTTGAACGGATTGCAGCTGAAGCAGCAGTGACCGGAGATTATGATAAAGCTATTTTAGCATTAACCATTAATCCGCTTGTAGCTTCTGATAAACTAGCTAAGCAAATTGTAGATGAGATGCTAGAAGCTCATAAAGATTACTTGCCTCAATTTTTTAAACCTATTCAAGCTTAAAGTCAAGCTGTTCGAATACAGTACGTATTCGAACAGCTTTTTTATATGTGTAAAGCTAGATTTCTGCCACCATCAGTGTAACAATATAAAATAGAAACAGACAGCAAAGGGTGGCTAAAAATGATTCACTTATTAATTATGATGGTAGAACGAGTCGGAGTTATTGTCATTTTAGGTTTTTTGCTGGCACATACAAAAGTTTTTCGGCAATTTCTCCGCAAACAGCAAGGGTATAAAGGAAAAGCTGTACTTATTTTTATTTTTTCTCTTTTTAGCATTATTAGCAACTACACGGGAATTGAAATTCAAGGAACCATTATTCGAAATGAAGACTTATTATTAAAAGTAGATCCATCAAGCTCGATTGCAAATACGCGAATTATGGGTGTAGAAATGGGCGGTCTGCTTGGCGGTCCTTTTGTTGGTTTAGGAGTAGGACTACTTGCTGGCGTTCATCGCTTTATGTTAGGAGGGAGTACGGCGTTTAGCTGTGCAGTTTCGTCCGTTTTAGCAGGGGTGTTAACTGGATATATCGGCTATGCCTACCGGAAAAAACATCGAACGATTACACCGCGCTTTGCAGCACTTGTAGGCATAGCGATGGAAACGCTTCAGATGCTGATTATTTTATTATTTGCTAAACCGTTTGATTCGGCATGGACGCTAGTGAGTATTATTGCTATTCCAATGATTATTGTAAATGGCACGGGAAGCTATATTTTCTTATCTATTATTCAGTCCATTTTACGGCAAGAGGAACAAATGAGAGCGCTTCAGACACACAAAGTATTATTAATCGCGGATCAAACGCTTCCACATTTTCGTCAGGGTCTTACTAGTGAATCATGTGAAAATGTTGCAAATATTATTCATCGCTTCACAGGTACGGATGCTGTTTCGCTAACTGATACGCACAAAATTTTAGCTCATGTAGGGGAAGGAATTGATCATCACGTTCCTTCGCATAGTTTAATTACCGGGCTGTCTCACGAAGTACTGAAGACAGGAAAAATTATGAAAGCAAAATCGAGAGAACAAATTGATTGTCAGCATAAAGATTGCCCGCTTCATGCTGCCATTGTGATGCCGCTTACTTCTCACGGTACCACAATCGGAACATTAAAAATGTACTTTAAAGATGCGAGCGGGTTAAGCCGGGTAGAGGAAGAGCTGGCAGAAGGATTGGCTAAACTTTTTTCAACTCAGCTAGAGCTCGGCGAAGCAGAGCTTCGAAGTAAATTGCTAAAAGATGCGGAGATTAAAGCTTTACAGGCACAGGTGAATCCTCACTTTTTATTTAATGCCATTAATACGATATCGGCGCTGTGCAGACAGGACGTAGAAAAAGCCAGAAAGCTGCTTTTGCAGCTAAGCGTTTATTTTCGTTCTAATTTGCAAGGTGCAAGGCAGCTGTTAATTCCGTTATCAAAAGAGCTTGATCACGTTCACGCATACTTATCGCTTGAACAAGCCAGGTTCCCTAATAAATACGAAATTGACATGTATATTGAAGAAGGACTAGATGATGTCTTGCTTCCCCCGTTTATTCTTCAAGTGCTTGTGGAAAATGCCATTCGTCACGCATTTCCGCGTAAACAAAAGCACTGTTGTGTAGAAGTTTATATTGAGACAAAAGATAAATATGTATACGTAAAGGTAAAAGACAACGGACAAGGTATAGACGCAAAACGATTGCAGATGCTTGGCAATCAGCCCGTTTTTTCAGAAAAAGGAACGGGGACGGCTCTTTACAATATTAAACAACGTTTGCACGGATTATTTGGAAAAGAAACAACGCTGGAGTTTGACGTAAAAGAAGGAACAGCGGTTTCGTTTGTTATACCAATGGAATTAAAAAGCGAGGGTATGTAATATGCTGCGAGTACTAATAGTAGATGATGAAATGTTAGCACGAGATGAATTAAAATATTTATTACATCGAACGAAAGAAGTAGACTTCATTGAAGAAGCTGAAAGTATCGAAGAGGCGTTGGATAAAATGATGGATGAAAAGCCGGATTTATTATTTTTAGATATACAACTGTCAGATGACAGCGGTTTTGATATTGCTAAAAGGCTTAAAAAAATGAAAAATCCGCCAGCTGTTATATTTGCAACTGCGTACGATCAGTACGCTTTACAAGCCTTTGAAGTAGATGCAATTGATTACATTTTGAAGCCTTTTGATGAAGAAAGAGTGGTGCAGGCCATTCATAAATATAAAAAAATGCGTGTTCCTCATCCCGCTTTGAAAGAAGAAGAATTGATCGGAGAGTCTTCTTCTCAAACTGGAAAGTTAGCGATTTCTGTAGACGATTCGATTGTGTTAGTAAATATAGAGGACATCTTGTTTGTAGGGTTAATAGAAGGAGAAGTCACCATTCAGACTATAACCGAATCCTATCATACTGCTGATACGCTGGCTATGCTAGAAAAAAAGCTCCCTTCTCAGTCGTTTAGTCGTGTGCACCGCGGTTATATCGTCAACGTACATCATATTTCCGAGGTACAGCCATGGTTTAATTCTACATATAATTTAGTGATGAAAAACGATGAGAGAGTTCCTGTCAGCCGTACATATGCTAAAGAATTGAAGAAGCGTTTAGGAATTTAAGGAAAAAGCAGCTTGCGTATGCATTTTAGCAGGCTGTTTTTTGCATTTCAAGGCTCGATTTTTGTAAGTGAGCACAAATATTCGACTCTTTGATTTGAAAACGCTTTCTAATATGTTTTCATTTTATATAATGAAGTCAACAAACAGAGAGAGGTGAAAGAAATGAGTGCTAAAAAAGTGTATGGCTTTTTAACACAAGCATTTATTTTTTCCGTAATTATGTTGATTTCAGATTTTATTGCAGAGCATTTGCCTTTTCCAATGCCTGCTTCAGTCATTGGACTTGTGCTGTTATTTCTTGCACTATGCTTGAAGATTATTAAACTAGAGCAAGTTGAATCACTGGGAACGGCTTTAACTTCTTTGATCGGATTTTTATTTGTACCAGCAGGTATTTCTGTTATGAATTCATTAGGTGTTATGCAGCAGTACGGCATTCAAATTTGTTTAGTTATCATCGTGGCAACGATTATTTTGTTAGGCGTTACAGGCTTATTTTCACAGCTTATACTTGGCATGACAAAAGATAATAAAGCAAAAGAAGAAATAAAAGATGTAGCTATGAGTGAAAAAACAAAAAAACAGGGCATTGCTTAATATCAATTATAAAGAGACAAGGTGGTTGGAAAGATGAATCCGTATTTTGGAATCGTGGTTTCTTTAGCTGCGTACGGTATTGGAACGTATTTATTTAAAAAGTCAAAAGGGTTTTTCTTATTTACTCCTTTATTTGTGGCAATGGTACTCGGGATTGCTTTTTTGAAAATTGGTCACTTTTCTTATGAGGAGTACAGTAGCGGCGGAAAAATTATCAGCTTCTTTTTAGAACCAGCAACGATTGCTTTTGCCATCCCTTTATATAAACAAGCTGATAAATTAAAAAAGTACTGGTGGCAAATCCTTTCTTCTATTGCGGTAGGATCAATTTGTTCGGTAGCGATTATTTTTGCGATTGCGAAAGGTATTCATATGGATGAAGTCGTGATGAAATCAATGCTTCCACAAGCAGCTACAACAGCGATTGCGCTGCCATTGTCTCAAGATATTGGAGGTATTCCTGCTATTACTTCCTTTGCTGTTATTTTTAATGCAGTCATCGTATATGCGCTGGGCGCTTTATTTTTAAAAGTATTCAAGGTGAAGAATCCAATTTCGAAAGGATTAGCTCTTGGCACTTCTGGACATGCGCTAGGAGTAGCCGTAGGGATTGAAATGGGAGAAGTAGAGGCAGCCATGGCAAGTATTGCAGTTGTTATTGTAGGCGTCGTCACAGTTGCCGTTATTCCACTTTTTGTTCAGCTAGTCATGTAACAAAAGCCTGAAGGAGTCAGAGATTTTTTGACTCCTTCAGGCTTTTGTTTGTTAATTAATACACCACTCCAAAATGTCGTGATGCGCAGTTTTGACAGGTTGTATGGTCAAAAAGACTCTCAGGAATGATAAATTCAAAACAAAATTGACATTGTTTGAATTGACTTTGTCTATAAAACATTGTCTCTAAGAAAATAGCTGTAATATGTTCGGTTATGTGCTTAGGGGAACGTTGTTCTAAAGTGGACCATGGAATAGACTGATGCTCTATGTAAATCGGAAAGGAAGTATAGGGTGTATCCCATTGAATGGCTTGATATCCAAACGTAAGGCCATGATGAGCTGCTGATGTAAATATGATCAGGTTTTGATGGAATTCTGGCAGAGGTAATTCTAGTTTTTGATCTTTAAGCGATCTCGTTTTGGAATGAAGGTTATACAATTTAATTTGAAAATGAATCCACTGAGTGGCGTGAACAGTTATTGACATGTTTTAAACCTCCAATTCAGACTCTTTCTTTTATCATAATTGATTTCAAAATAAATAAATAGTAGGCAAAAAGAAGATAACAAAATTTTATATAGATTACTTATAAGGCGTAGGGAAAGGTGATATAAGCACAGCATCCTTTTTTCTACCCCTTTTTAAAGCATATTAATCTTCTATATAAAAGCTTGCTTTCAACGAATGGTATCGGCGTATTCCTATGCTTTAAACAGATTTTAATGTTAGAAGTTATAACAAGGTTCATTTCTTTTAGAGAAGTTTATGAAATAATAAAAAATGTATATTTTACGGTCTGAATCTATGTGTTGGAGGTTTTTATATGACGAAACAAAAGCTGATATTAATCGGAAACGGAATGGCGGGAATGCGCTGTATTGAAGAAATTCTTATTCATTCTCCAGATTGTTTTGATATTACTGTTTTTGGAAGTGAGCCTCACGTTAACTATAATCGGATTTTATTATCAACCGTTTTACAAGGCAGTACAAAGCTTGAAGATATCAATATTCATTCTTTGGCATGGTATAAGGAAAATAATATCACTTTATTTAAAGGAGAAAGCGTTACGCACATAGACACCAAGAGAAAAATAATAAAAACAGATAAAAACAGAGAGACGAGGTACGACAAGCTTATTATTGCTACCGGTTCGAGCCCGCATATGCTCCCCGTTAAAGGGCTTGAAAAAGAAGGTGTTCTCGGTTTTCGTACCATTGAAGACTGTCAGGAAATGATTGAAATTTCTAAACAGTATAAAAAAGCAGCGGTTATTGGAGGAGGTCTGTTAGGGCTGGAAGCTGCTAGAGGACTATTAAATCTAGGAATGGATGTTCAAGTTATTCACCATTCGGGTTTCTTAATGGAGCGACAGTTAGACAGAGCAGCATCTGCTATGTTAAGAGAAGAATTGGAACAGCAAGGCATGAGTTTTCTGTTAAACAAACATACGGATGAGATTATAGGGAAAAACCGAGTAGAGGGCGTCCGATTTAATGATAATAGCACAATTGCAGCTGATTTAGTTGTAATGGCTACAGGAGTGAGGCCAAATGTTAATCTAGCTAAAAAAAGCGGAATAGAGACAAATAGAGCAATTATCGTAAATGATTATTTAGAAACGAGCATTCCAGATATCTATGCAGTAGGTGAATGCGCTGAACATCGAGGGATGACATACGGTCTTGTTGCGCCTCTTTACGAACAAGGAAAAGTTTTAGCGCGACATCTTTGCCAAATAAAAAACGAAGGTTATGGCGGGTCCGTTCTTTCCACTCAGTTAAAAATATCAGGAATAGACGTGTACTCAGTCGGAGAGTTCAAGGAAAATCAAGGTGCAAAAGCTATTACGATTTCGAATATGCTAGATGGCATATACAAAAAAGTCGTTTTTCGCGAAGGGAAAATAGTGGGAGCTGTTCTTTTTGGAGATACCAGTGATGCTGTAAAGCTATCAAAAATGATTAGTGAAAAAAAGGATTTATCACAAGCAGAAAAAGTACAGTTATTTCCTTCTCAACATGAAAAAGAAAATGCAGTAGCTTCCATGTCACTTCCAGATATCGTATGCAACTGTAACGGTGTAACAAAGGGAGCTATTATTGAAGCTGTCCAGAAAAATGATTTAACGACAGTAGATGAAATAAAAAATTGTACAAAAGCTTCAGGTTCATGCGGAGGATGCAAACCTCTTGTAACAAATCTTTTAACATATATTCAAAGCGATGAGTTTGATGAAGTTATTGAAGAAAAGACTTTTTGTGCGTGTACACACTTATCAGAAGATGAGCTGGTAAGAGAGATGCAGCGATATCAATTTGAAACAGTTCAGCAAGTGAGGGAAGTGTTAAAATTTGAAAACATAAAAGGCTGCTCGTTATGTGAAGGCGGTCTTCATTACTATTTAGAAATGATGAATCCTCATCATGAAAGCGATCCACATTCTTTATTTATTACCGAGAATGAACAGGCCGTTCTGCTTCATGACGGGACTTACTCAGTGGTACCGCAAATTCACGGTGGTCTGACAAATGTACAGGAATTAAGAAACATAGCAAATGTAGCTGAAAAGTACAACATCTCTACTATTCGTTTAACAAATGATCAGCGCATTCAACTCATTGGAGTGAAAAAAGAATATCTTCCGTTGGTAAGGGAGGAAATAGATAGAGGACTTCAGCAGCTATATGAACGTACAGTTAAAAATGTATCTGTTTATATAGGAAAAGGAACGTGTATTTGTCAGTATGAACCTGCTCTTGCTTTATCAAATGAATTAGATAAACAGCTTGAATATGTAAAGACTCCATGTGATATCAAAATCAGTATTGCTTCGTGTTCTCACATTGCAGAGAGTGTAACAACAAGTGATATAGGATTAAAAAGAATAGACAGAGGATGGGAAATATATGCCGGCGGAAGCAGCGCAGAAGCTAGAAGCGGCGAGCTGTTTTATGTGGCCGAAACAAACGAAGAAGCAGTAGAAATCAGCTGTTCTTTGATTCAATATTACCGTGAAACGGGGAACTATTTAGAAACTGTCGGGACCTGGATCGAACGAGTGGGAATTGTTCATGTCAGAGAAGTTTTGTTTGAGGTAGACAATCGAGAGTATTTAATAAAGCAGCTCAGCTCAGAACGCTCTCGTGCAATCACATATTTATTATAGGAAAGAAGGGTGATCTACGTTGACTGAGATGCTATTGAAATATTTTCGTGAGCAGCAAAAGCAAGTTGAAACCGAGCGTATCTATAATACGCAGTGTCCTTACTGCAGCATGCAGTGCAAAATGCAGTTAGTTGAACAAACACATGTAAAAAGGAAAACGTATAAAACAATTGGAACAGACAACCCTACTTCTCAAGGAAGGTTATGTATCAAAGGAATGAATGCGCATCAGCATCCTTTGCATAAAGATCGGATTCAATATCCTTTATTAAAAGTAAAAGGAGAGTTTGTAAAGATTTCTTGGAAAGAAGCTCTTCACTATATTAAAGAAAACGTTACAGAGATTCAAGAGAAGAATGGAGCAGATGCGCTAGGTGTTTATGGAAGTGCTTCTATTACAAATGAAGAAGCTTATTTATTAGGGAAATTCGCTCGAGTTGCGTTAAAGACAAAGTATATTGATTACAATGGACGCTTATGTATGTCGGCTGCTGCTTCTGCTGCTAGTAAAACATTTGGCATGGACCGAGGATTTACGAATAGCTTGCAAGAGATTCCGTTTACTGAATGTATTATGTTAGCTGGAACAAATATTGCGGAATGTCAGCCAACGATTATGCCTTATTTTGAGAAAGCAAAAGAAAACGGAGCTTTTATTATTGCAATTGATCCAAGAGAAACCGCTACAACTAAAATAGCTGATTTACACTTGAAACTTAAACCGGGGAGCGACGCGGCATTAGCCAATGGAATCTTGAAGGTCCTTATCGAAGAAGAGTATCTAGATGAACGATTTCTACAAGAACGTGTCAATGGATTCGAAGAAGTAATTCAATATGTGGCGTCTCTAGAATTTAATATCATTGAAGAAATAACGGGAGTGCCACTTAAAGAGATGTACCAAGCTGCCCGTATGTTTGGTCAAAGAAAAACGGGAATGATTTTTACTGCTAGAGGGGTAGAGCAGCAAACAGACGGAAGTGCTGCGGTGCAAAATTTTTTGAATATTCTACTTTCCGTTGGGAAAATCGGTAAACCTCGCTGCGGATATGGGGCCATTACCGGTCAAGGAAATGGGCAAGGAGCCCGAGAGCATGGTCAAAAAGCCGATCAGCTTCCAGGCTACCGTTCAATCGAAAATCATGAGCACCGGATGTATATAGCAGATGTGTGGAACATAGAGGAGAAAGATCTTCCTAGAAAAGGTGTTTCTGCATATGAGATGATTGAAAAAATTCATGACGGTGAAATTAAAGGGCTGTTTTTGATGTGTTCAAATCCAACAGTTTCAAATCCAAACGCTAATTTTGTTAAGAAGGCTTTTGAAAAGCTTGAATTTCTAGTGGTAGCAGATATGTTTGAATCAGAAACGGCAAAATTAGCAAACTTGATCTTACCAGCATCTTCCTACTTGGAAGATGAAGGAACCATGACAAATGTAGAGGGAAGAGTTACATTACGCGAAGCTAGCTTTCCATGCCGCGGCGAAATCAAACACGACTGGGAAATACTATGTGAAATTGCTAAAGTTTTAGGGAAAGAGGAATATTTTTCGTTTTCATCAGCTGAAGAAATATTTAATGAACTGCGAATGGCAAGCAAAGGAGGAATCGCTGATTACTCCGGTATTACGTACGAACGATTACGAGAAGAAAAAGGAATTTTATGGCCATGCAGAAGCTTAACAGATAAAGGAACCGAGCGCCTGTTTGAAACACATTTTGCTCATAGTGATGGAAAAGCGATGATGGTCCCTGTCTCGAATCAAGCTATTGTACCTAAAGCAAAAATAACGGAAAAATATCCTCTCTATTTAACAACGGGAAGAGTGATGTCGCACTATTTAACGGGTGTACAAACGCGAAAAAGTGCGTCTTTATCTGCTAGAAATTTCGAATCTTTTATGGAAATCCACCCTTCAACAGCGAAAAAATATGAAATTTCGAATCAAGAATTAGTACAAATTGAATCTTCATATGGAAGGATTGTGGTAAGAAGCAAATTTTCAGAGGGCATTCGGCCAGATACCGTATTTGTTCCTTTTCACTGGGCGGATTCTCAAAATGTTAATAATCTTGTTTCTGAAAAATTAGATCCCGCCTGTAAGATGCCAGGGTTTAAAGTAAGTGCTGTGAATATTAGCCCTTCTGTAAAAAGAAGCAGCTATTAAAAATGCTGATGCAAAAAGCCTCTTGAAAAAAGAGGCTTTTTGCATGGAATCAGGCAAGGTGCTTTTGGTTAATACGTACATCTTGTTTTTTGAATCCAGAATAATTTAGTAAGAGACAGAATAGGGCAAAAAGCGCTAGTAAAGAAAAACCGACAACGTAATCTCCGCTTGTATCTTTTATAAAGCCTAGCACAATAGGAGGGAAAAAGCCGCCTACTCCTCCGAATGCTCCTACGATCCCGGTGACAGCTCCAATATTTCCTGTTGAAACAGATGGAACCATTTTAAAAACAGCTCCATTTCCGATACCAAGAGTGATGGCTGCAAGTAAGCAACCTACGCTAAATAGGGAGAAGGCAGTGATGGTAAATGCAATAAATAACCCTATTAGTAGCATTCCGGTAAAGACGAAGGTAAGTACTTTTTTTGCTCCGAATACATCCGATAAATACCCTCCAAGAGGCCGTACAAACGTTGCTAGTATGACAAATATAGCTGTTTTCAGCCCACTGTCTACAGTTGAAGCATTAAATTGATCATGCAAAATGGTAGGAAGATAGATGCTGAACGTTACAAACCCACCAAATGTTAAAAAATAGAAAACGGATAAAAACCACGTTTCTTTAAATTTTAATACCGATAAAGATTCCTGTAGCGTTTTGGGGGAAGTAGCAGAAGGGTGGTCTGAAGTTCCTACCCATAATAAAAGAGCCATTAAGGCTACCGCAATTGCTAAACTCCAAAATACCCAAGGCAAGCCAAAAGAAGAAAAGATAAGTGGAATACTAAAGCTTGCTACCGCCGATCCTAAGTTGCCCATCCCGGCAATTCCTAAAATAAAACCTTGTTTTTGAGGTGAATACCATTTAGAGACATATGTAATGGAAATAGCAAATGTTGTTCCAGCCATGCCAATAAAAAATGCCCAAAAGAGCAGCATGGTATAAGAATGAGTAAAGCCTGCACAAACGGTAGGGAGTAGAAGAGCCAGCATCGTCAAAGAATACACTTTTCTTCCTCCGAAGCGATCTGTTAAAATCCCCATCGGAATTCGCATCAGAGAACCTAATAAGACGGGAGTGGCAATTAAGATACTTTTTTCAGCATTGGTTAATGAATACATCACCTGAATATCTGCAGCGATAGGTGCGAAGACAGACCATACTGAAAAAGCAATAATCATAGATAAAGTCGAGATAAGAAGTACAGATAAGGGCCGTTTAGAAAACATTACTTAAAAACCTCCTTTTTTATATGCAGCGTAAAGCTGTTGCAATATGGTAATTATGATACTACGCTTTCTTTCTTATGTATCATTCTGTGTTAGGTTTTCTTCCGTATTTTTGCTGAAGAACGGATGCAGATAAAAGTGGAGAGATAACTTACACTCTATCTAAGTGCTGATGAAGAAACGGTTAAAAAGCTTTAAAAGAACAGTAAGTAGAAATATCGTCGAAAGAATGGAAGAAAAATTGAAATTAGAAGAGATTAATAGAGTCAGCACCTATAAATTTGTGCTATCGAATTATAGCCAAATCAAAAAAAATTCATATTTTATATAGAACACAAATTTTTGAAATAGAAGGTGGAAAAAGTGACAGAAAAGCATCCTCTTTCAGGTTATAAAAAGGATGATTATGGAGTTCTCTGGATATGGAGTTATGTTGGACAGGCTAGAGTAAAAATGGGGTATAAAGTAAAAAGTCTGCTTCACTATGAGCAATCTTCTTATCAACAAATCAGTATTGTGGATACAAAATGGTATGGGAAAATGTTGGTGCTAGATGGTACTCCACAAATTTCAACAGGAGAAGGATTTATTTATAATGAAATGATTAGCCATGTGCCGATTATAACGCATTCAAATCCTAAAAAAGTTGCGATGATTGGCGGAGGGGACTGTGGTCCTGCACGAGAGGCAATGAAGTATGACGGAATTCAACAAATCGATGTAGTCGAAATTGATCCAAAAGTTACAGAAATCTGCCGCACATGGCTAACTCCGGCTTCTTGTTATGATGGTGAAACGAGGCTCAATATGATACATCGAGATGGAATAGAGTGGATTCAAGAACAAAAGGGAGTTTATGATGTTCTTATCATTGACCGACCTGACCCTGTTGGACCAGGAAAAAAATTATTTCAACCTGATTTTTATCAATATGTCTACAATAGCCTTAAAGATGATGGCGTAGTTGTTTTTCAATCGGGATCTCCTTATTACAATACTTCCACGCTACAAGGCACAGTTAAAAATTTAAAGGAACTGTTTCCAATTGTCCGCACATATTTGGTGACGATACCTCTTTTCCCATGCGGCATTTGGAGTTTTACGATTGCTTCTAAAAAAATGGATCCTCTTCAGGCCGATTTGACGAAGCTGCAGCATACACATACTCAATATGTTGATCCTGAAATTTTCCGCGCATCATTTGTTTTACCTAAATATATAAAAGAAATAGTAGACGGAAAAGATTCCTAAAAACTAAGTAGTGACGAATGTTTGTTGAAAGTCATGAATAATCTCGGAAAATATATTTGTTATAGCAGATCTATGTTTGCTGCGCAGAGTTCGGGATAATTCAATTTGAAACGTATTAAAATTATGGCTGTAGCCTGTATAGTTCCTATTGTCACCTTGTCTGTGAAAAGCAATTGATTCGTTTCCAATAAATTTATTATCAAATATTACATGGATTTTTGGAAACGAATTTTCGGATTTTTTACTCAGGGCTTGTTGAAACCAGTCCTTAACTTCCTTTGAGCAAGATTGTCCATATAAGGTTCCTACTTCAATTGCATGGGGCCCGTAATGTGTGTCCTTCATTCCATGGAAAGACAAATGCAAATAGGGTGTTAGAAGGCAATTATTGCTATCTATTATCTTCAAAGATTTGATAATTTCTTGGATTGTGCTTCTATATTCTTGGATCCCCTCATAGTTCGTTTTATTTAGATTTCTATTTAAATCTGCTACGGTTCGGGAAACCGTACTAATAATTCCAGCACATCCTGTTTTCTTTACTACATTCTCTACGATTTTATCCGTAAATAAATCAGCCGCGGGTGGTTCTGCATGAAGTGCGTCTACGTGACAGCTTATAAAACCAGTTCCTTTGTTATATTTTAAGTAGTTTCCATGAATGAATTTTAATGCCATTGACTATTTCTCCTTTTATATCGTTTGAAATCTATCCTTTCTATAATAAATGCAGTAAAAATAAAATCGGTGAATTATTACACGGGTTAAGTAAATACATAAAAAGTTTTTAGAGATGGTGGAAATAAATAGATAAATGTACAGGAGTATTTTGTATAGTTACATACTATGTGAGTAGCTGATTATTGTTATAGGGCATTAAAGTAGCAAAATAAGATAGAAAGTTCTAATTAGGAGGCTTTAAAATGGATCCAATGAAAGAAGAGTTAGGGATATTATCTGATAAAGAAATGACGTTGCAAACTCTTAATCTGAATAATGTACCATCTGTTGAATTAGTTGACCCCAAAACCTGTTCATATCCAGTGATAGGGAGGAAGTATGGTCATCACAGCGGAAGAGATGTTGTTATCGTAAATACAAAGGATCAAGCAATATATGAAGGATATGATTATTTTACGAAAATGTATGCAATAGACAAAGAATATTGCCTAGAAGTGGAAGGGCTGAGTGTAAAATCAGTACAAGTAGTTACTAGTGAACACGTTGTATTTAATGAAATACCCATTCGAACAAAAGCCTTCGGCTGGAAATTAGAACAGATAAACGGTATGGATGTACCGGAAATGTTGGTAAGCATAGCCATTCGAGCGCTTTATGTAACAGGAGCTAAAAGCGGCTTTGTCAAAATGGGGATATTAGAAAGTGGAGAGTGTATTGTCACAGATATTAACTCATCAGAAAGTGAGTGGATAGAAAATCCACTAAAGCCTACTATCCCTTTTAGCATGGGTGCTGATGTTGAGTTTATGTTAAGCTGTGACGGGGAACTTCTACCAGCTTCTACTTTTTTTTCTCTTGAAGGTGCGGTAGGCTGTGATGAAAGGCAAATAGAACAAGATAGCGGTGAGTATCCATTAGTAGAAGTTAGGCCTGAAAAAGCGAATTCATCAACAGAACTATTCCAGAATATCCAAAAATTAATAGAAAAAGCATCTGCACAGGTACCTTATGAAAATGTTCATTTTCGGGCAGGCAGCATGCCTTTTTCTGGATACCAATGTGGAGGACACATTCATTTTGGCATCCCGCTTTCTTTATCCTTATTAAGAGCTCTTGATCACTATCTGGCTATTCCCGTAGCGCTGATAGAAGAATCTAAGACTGCTAAACTCAGACGGAAAACGAACCATGGAGGTCTTGGACGCTATCGTGAGAAACCGTATGGATTTGAGTATTTAACTTTAAGCTCTTGGATTATCGACCCTAGAATTACTCTCTCCACTTTAGCTCTTGCTCAGCTAGTTGCTACCCATCATCATGAATTAAAAAGCGAATTTTTATTTCATCCACTTACGCAGCGTGCCTACTATCAAGGAAATAAAATCTTTCTTAAACGAATGTGGAAACATATCAAGGGCAATCTTATGAAAACATCCAGCTATCCACACTATCAAAATGAACTATCTTTTCTATTTGAAATGATAGAAAAAGAAATTCCTTGTGATGAATCAAATGATATTCGCAGAAATTGGAATGCAAAGATTTCTAAAGAAATCTATGACCGCGGACATATTATCCAAATCCCCAAAAAGCTCCGTTTAAAATACGGCCTTAAAGAGGGGCAGTCTACGATTGTTAGTGCAGGAAAGGCAATATCAACTGCAACTGTGCATTCTTATCCTTTTTCATTTCGCCATCCAAATATGGTTCAACTCTCTAAATCTCTCCGTGATAAACTATCTCTCCCAAAAGATTGGTGCCCCAAGCTATCAGCTTCAGAAGGCATCATAACTTTAGGTCCTATCATTGGCATTCTTGCTAACCGTCCTTTTGAAAGACAAACAACTTATTTCCATCATCTATGTCGCTTAGCAAATGAAAAGCGAATGCTTGTATATGTGTTTGAACCCGAAGATATTGATTGGGAGAAAAAATTGGTTAAAGGAACAACCATTAACGGTGAAGGGCTCTTTCCTTTTCCTGCTGTTATTTATGACCGTTATTTCATAGATGGTAGAAAAAATATTTTAATAGATGAAGTAAGAGCAAAACTTCAGGCGATTTATAAAATTCCTTTTGTTAATTCTTCAAACTTGTTTCAGCTTACGGGAGATAAGTGGGCAACGTATGAACTTCTTATGAAAGAATATGAAGAATTTCTTCCAGAGTCACGTCTCGTACAAAACTCTGCTGACATTGCAGAAATGCTTGATAGCTACGGAGAAGTTTATTTAAAACCGCTTGGGGGGGCCTTAAGTAAAGGAGTCATGCGCATCGTTCGCCGACCAACAGGCATCTTTTGGTTTGATCTTAATAAAAAAGAGCTGCATCAATTCAGTAATATGGAAGAATTATTTACTTTGCTCACTCCCTTGATGAAAAACAATCCTTATCTTGTTCAAGAAGGAATTCGCAGAAAACAGCATAAAGATAAAAATTTAGAAATACGGGTTTATATGCAAAAAAATGAAAAGCAAATTTGGCTTCGAACGGGTATGGTTGCGCGTCTCACCGGTGAAGATGTGCTAACGGAAGATTCTGAAACGAATATGCGCCTCAGTAAAATATTAAACAGTTTATATCCTGATCCAACAGACAGAAGGCTCATTATAAACCAATTAGCTAAAATATCTAAAAATATTGTTGCAACAGTAGAGGAGAAAGTAGGTCCTTTTGGGGAGCTGGCGGTAGATTTATGTATAGATCAGTACGGTTCCATAAAGTTACTTGAAATAAATGCAAAACCAGATAGTCTATTCTCACAAATTAGAGCCTACAAGCTGCGTACTTTGGCGGGAATTCGTTTGCTCAATTATGCGTCTTCACTGGCTGGTTACGAAGAAGAAAAGGAGGATTTAACATGAAGCACTTCACATTAAATGAAATTCTTAAACAAACGGGGGGAGACCTTTGTTATGGATCAGGAAATCCTGTTATTAAACATGCTATAAACTACGCTAAAAAGGATATAGAGGATCATACACTCATCTTTCATTTAGATAGAGAACCGATTAGAGGGAAGTATTGGAAAGGAAATCATTCAATTGTCGTTATAACAGATCACCCTGAGCTGTGCACGAACTTAGAGGGAAATATTATTCTTGTTAAAACAGATCAATTAGAAGAGGCTTATTGGAAATTTATCGAATACTACCGAGGGCTTTTTGATCTTCCTGTTATTGGTGTTACAGGAACTTGTGGAAAAACGACCACGAAAGAGATGATCCGGCAAATATTAATTGAAGATTATAAAGTGAAAGCTACGTGGATGAGTATGAATTCTATGTCTGTAAATCTACGTTATTTAACAGGTATTGATGATACGACAGAAGTAGCTGTTTTTGAAATGCCGGTCGCTTATCCGGGCTATTTAAAAGTTGCGTGTCGCTACTTTCAGCCGCAAATACGAATTCTATTAAATATAGGCGTGCACCATCTCGCTGATTGTGAAACACCTGAAGAATATATGAAAGCAAAAGCCGAAATTGTAGAAGGCTTAGATCCAAATAGCGGCATTTTGATTTTAAACGCAGATGACCAAAATATTAAGAAAGTGCTTGATGTTAGTCATCTTCAAAATGTTGTATATATAGGTAAAGGTGAGGATTCCCAATTTCAAGCAAAAGATATTAAATATGCTAATGGAGGAATGGCTTTTACTTTAAAGCACCAAAACAAAGAATACGATGCTTTTATCCCTGGATATGGTGAACATAATGTGTATAATGCACTGGCTGCCATTGCTGCTGTATTTTATGTGGGCGTTGATATTTCCGTTGCCACACAAAGACTTAGCTTATTTGAACAAGTAGAAGAACATTTGGAATTTAAAAGAGGAATGAATGAATGTACGGTAATTAATGATACATGGAACTCTTCACCTTTATCGATGGCTACAGCTCTTAAAGTTCTTGGTGATATGTCAAAAGAGAAAAAGTCTATCGCTTTATTAGGTTACATGCCTCAGCTAGGAGAAGGATCTTATGCAATTAAACAATATGAAGATATGGGAAAAAAAGCAGCGGAATCAAAGATTGATATTTTAGTGGTAGTAGGAGAAGAAGCGAAAGCTATTGGGACAGGAGCTTTAAAATGTGGAATGGATCCTAACAAAGTCTATTTTTGTAACACTGGTGATGAAGTATACAATGTGCTAGCTCCATATTTAAATGGAAATACAATAATTTTATTAAAAGTAACGCATCGCGTTATGAAAAAACCTACTTTTAAAGAATTAAGAAATA
Organism: Priestia sp. SRI_019; assembly: GCF_057586255.1. Classification (NCBI taxonomy): domain Bacteria; kingdom Bacillati; phylum Bacillota; class Bacilli; order Caryophanales; family Bacillaceae; genus Priestia; species Priestia sp. SRI_019. The sequence continues at coordinate 169,876 of NZ_JBYCZN010000003.1, forward strand.
AACTTATTCCAGACAATGAAGAGTAAAAGGAGGATAGACATGAAGAAGACTAAACAGCTAAGAGAGTTGATAGAAAGTAAACAGCTAGAGTTTATTATGGAGGCTCACAGTGCGCTATCTGCAAAGATTGTGGAAGAAGCAGGGTTCAAAGGAATATGGGCCAGCGGCCTGTCATTATCTGCAGCACTGGGTGTAAGAGATAATAACGAGGCTTCATGGACACAGGTATTAGACATCTTAGAGTTTATGAGTGACGCAACGTCCGTTCCAATTCTTCTTGATGGTGATACAGGCTATGGAAATTTTAATAATGCACGAAGATTAGTTAAGAAATTGGAGCAGCGAGACATTCCAGGCGTATGTATTGAAGATAAATTGTTTCCAAAAACAAACTCATTTATTAAAGGTGAAGCACAGCCGCTTGCAGATATTAACGAATTTTGCGGCAAAATTAAAGCAATGAAAGATAGCCAAAATGACGAAGATTTTGTAGTGGTATCGCGTGTAGAAGCTTTTATTGCAGGGTGGGGGCTGAAGGAAGCTTTAAAACGTGCAGAAGCTTATCGTCAAGCGGGAACCGACGCCGTTTTGATTCATAGTAAAAGGTCAGATATGACAGAGATTGAAGCTTTTATGAAAGAGTGGGGAAACAGGCTCCCGGTTATTATTGTTCCAACCAAATATTATTCAGTTCCAACTGATAAATTTAGTGATTTAGGAATTAGCTTGAGCATTTGGGCCAACCATAACTTAAGATCTTCCATTACAGCTATGCAAAAAACGTCCGCTCAGATTTATTACGATAAAAGTTTGATTAACGTAGAAAAAAATGTCTCTCCGCTTGAGGAAGTTTTCCGTCTTCAAAAAGCTGAGGAGCTCGATATGGCAGAGAAACTTTATTTAAGCTCTGCCAATCATAGCACGAACGCTATGATTCTGGTAAAAGAATCAGCAAATGAAGCTTTAATAACTGAGCAGATAAATCAGTTAAAAAAAGTCGGCGTGACAAATAGTATAAAAGTAGATTCCAACAAAGCTATGGAAGATAAGGCATTTCCTAATAAAGGAGAATTATATCATCTCTATGCTGCAAGAGATAAGCTAGGAACGGCTACTTTAATCAGCGATAGTAACATCGTATATAAAACACATGTTTTTGAGGAGTTAATTCATGAAAGTGGCGATATCACGATCGTAGCAGGAGCTGATTATGAGTTAAAAGGGAATCAAACATCTTATGTAACGTCTAAACTTCCCTATTCCAAGCAGCTGTATTCCAAAACAGTAGACTTGATTCAAATGTCGTGCAATCCAAACTCTAACAACATTCACGGTGAATTCATTGGTCTTTGGAAAGTTTCCGGAAAAGGCACTGAGGTTGTAAAAAAAGCTTTGGAAGAACTGGCACAAAGAAAAGATTTTGCTCAGCTCACGTTTTCTGATTTCTTTAATTATATTAATCTAATTCACCCGGTTGCTGTTAAATATACGGTGGGGTCATGGATAGATATCGAAACGTATACAAAGATTCAAAAAGATGGTGGGAAAAATGATTAGTACATCCGTATTTGGAACTCAATTAAAAAAACTAGGTTTTCAATTTTATAGCGGGGTTCCTTGTTCCTATCTTAAACATCTTATTAACTACGCTATCAACGAATGTGAATATGTTGCAGCAGCAAACGAAGGAGAAGCGGTAGCGATTGCTGCTGGGGCATCAATTGCTGGCAACAAAGCGGTTGTTTTAATGCAGAACTCCGGATTAGCAAATGCTGTTTCCCCTTTAACCTCTCTTATTCATCCGTTTAAAATTCCTGTCCTTGGATTTGTCAGTTTTCGCGGAGAACCTGGATGTCCAGATGAACCGCAGCATGAATTAATGGGAGAAATTACTCCTGCCCTGCTAAATACGATGAAAATAAAATGGGAATATTTATCTTTTGATTTTGCCGAAGTTAAAAAACAGTTACAGCGGGCTAATCAAGCGGTTGAAAATAATGAAAGCTACTTCTTTATTGTAAAAAAAGGAACGTTTGAGCCAGTTAAGCTTTTAGAAAAATCAATAAAAAACGTTACTCCTAAAATGAAAAGTGAAAAGATAACAACCGACGAGTTACCTTTAAGGTATGAGGCGTTACAAGTAGTTAATTCATTAAAAGAAAACGATACTATTCAATTGGCCGCTACAGGAAAAACAGGAAGAGAGCTTTACGAAATAGAAGACGCAAGAAATAATTTTTATATGGTTGGATCTATGGGGTGCGTTAGTTCCATTGGTTTAGGCTTAGCTTTGAGCAGGAATGAAAAGAACATCATTACGATTGATGGAGACGGAGCTTTGCTTATGCGCATGGGAAATCTAGCAACCAACGGGTACTATTGTCCGGAAAATTTATTACACATTCTTTTAGACAATCAAACTCATGATTCTACAGGGGGACAACATACGGTCTCTCATAACATTAATTTTGTAGATATTGCTTCTTCCTGTGGGTATCAAAATTCCATTCATGTTCATAACTTAAACGAGTTAGAGACGTATATAAAACAGTGGAAAAATGATAAAAAATTAACGTTTTTATATCTTAAAATAGCGAAAGGATCTAAAAAGAACCTGGGGCGTCCTGAAATGAAGCCTTATGAAGTCAGAGAAAGACTGCAGGTGTTTTTAGATGATTAAAACAGCTGTTATTCTAGCTGCAGGGATGGGGAGCAGGATTCGTAAAAGAGCTGGAAACCGTCCTAAAGGTTTTTTGATGATTGATGAAAAATCGATTATTGAACATTCCATTTCGAAGTTAATAGAAGCAGGAGTCAAGACGATTTTTATTGGAACAGGATATATGAAAGAAGAATATGAAAAGCTAATGGTTAGATATCCTCAAATAAAATGTGTTTATAATTCTAGATACGAAACAACAGGAAGTCTGTTTACGCTGTATCAATTTAAAAATTATATTAAAGAAGATTTTTTACTATTGGAATCAGATGTAATTTATGAAAAGAATGCGTTGGAAACATTAGTAAACCATTCGAGATCAGATGTCATACTAGCGAGTAAATTGAACGGTGCTGGCGATGAAGTTTATATTGAAGCTGATGAAAATAATAACCTTAAGAATATGTCAAAACAAAAAGAAGAGTTGAATAGTATCTATGCAGAACTAGTTGGTTTAACCAAACTCTCTTATGCTACATTTCAGAGACTTTGTGATGAAGCAAATACGCTGTTTCAGTTTAATCAAACGATCGATTATGAATATGGCCTCGTTAAAATTTCCGAAAAAGCAAATCTGTATGTTCATAAACTGGATAATTTGGCATGGTGTGAAGTGGATGATGAAGATCACTGGGCAAGAGCAACTACTATTGTTTATCCGATTATTAAAGCTCGAGAAGATATTACGCATACAGTTAAGAGAAATATACTCTTAAACCCCGGGCCGGCAACTACAACAGATACCGTCAAATATGCTCAAATAGTGGAAGACATTTGCCCGAGAGAAAAAGAATTTGGAGAGACGATGGAATTTATCTCTGCTGAACTAACAAAATTTGTGGGGAATCCAGAGAAGTATACTACGGTATTATTCGGCGGATCTGGAACGGCGGCACTGGAATCGATTTTAAGTTCAGTAATTGATAACGGTATGGTTGTTATTATCAATAATGGTCCATACGGTGAAAGAATGTGTAAAATCGCTGAAATTTATGGGCTGAATTATTTAGAATATAAAAGCTCCGCCGAGCAGGCTATTGATATGAACGACTTAGAAATTTTTATAAAAAAGATTTCAACGAACGTTTCTTATCTGGCGCTTGTTCACTGTGAAACTTCCACAGGGCTTCTTAATGATATTGAACAAATTGGGAAATTTTGTGCAGTGAAAAATATCGAAATGATTGTGGATGCAATGAGTTCGTATGCAGCTGTTCCAATTGACATGCAAAAAATGAATATAAGCTATCTGGCTGCAAGTGCAAATAAGAACCTTCAAGGAATGGCAGGCGTGTCGTTTGTTATAGCAAATAAAGCCCGGTTAGAAAAAACGGAGCAAATAAAGCCTCGTAACCTTTATCTTCATTTATATGATCAGTATCGATATTTCCAAATGAACAAACAAATGCGTTTTACTCCTCCTGTTCAGACTATGTACGCTTTAAAGCAGGCAATTATAGAAACTCAGTGGGAAGGAATTGAGAAACGATATGAACGCTACTCAAAATCATGGACTACTTTAACGGATGGAATTACTCGGCTTGGGTTAACCTATTTGGTTCCTGAAACACATCATTCTAAAATTATTACCTCTATCATCGAGCCTTCCCATAAAAAGTATAATTTTGATATTATGCATGATTTTTTTTATAAACAAGGATTCACCATTTATCCTGGTAAAATTGATAAATTAGAAACGTTTCGAATAGCAAATATTGGTGATATCACATATAGAGAGATAGAAAGATTTCTTCACCTTCTTGAACAATATCTTAAAGGTCTAAAAGGAGAGTGAGAAAAAGTTGAATCAAAAATTAGCTGTAGCAGTTATGGTAATAAATCAAGATCACCACGTGCTTCTAGTCAAGAACCATAGACGGGGATGGGAATTTCCCGGTGGTTTTGTCGAAGCAGGTGAATCGATAAAAGATGCGGGTATACGAGAAGTTAAAGAAGAATCTGGAATTGTTATTGAAGTGACCAACTTTCTAGGAGTAGAACAAGATGTTAAACGATCTACTACTGTTATTTTATTAAAGGGAAAAGCGATTAGCGGGGAAATTTCTGTCTCCAGTGAAACGCAAGATGTGGGATATTTTACGTTAGAAGAAGCAAAAAATATAATTAAATTAGATAACTTTAAGGATCGAATGGCTAGATGTCTAAAAGAGGCTGAAATACCATTTTTCTATGTTTTAAAAGATACGGGCTCTTTTTACGTATAGGCGGAAGGTTTCTGTGTTGTGCTAGAAATGAAGCCTGAACTCGATTAAATAAAAAACGCTCATCGTCATGCATGACGATGAGCGTTTTTTATCAGTAAAAGTATCGTTGTTTATTCAGCAGTCGCAATTTCTTCTTCTACATCATGGTCTTCTAAGTTAGCATTTAAAAATTCACTTGTTTCCGATAAATTGAGATTTAATTTCGTTTTTTTGCAGATTTGAATTGTAACATCCTGAACGGAGACATCTAAAACATGTCCCCCTTCTTTTTTATATTCATCAATAAAGTGCAGGTGGTAGCCGGGAACACCGATGCCTGAAGAATATTCTGGCGTGTAAAAACCTGCTAGTGTTCCATTTACATCTGAAGATGTAAATGTAGGCTGATCAGCAGCCGCATCTACCATAGAAGGATAGGGCTTCTCTTGCTTTGCAACCGTGCGCGTTTTTACTTCTTTAAACTTCCCGTCAATGCGAACTGCATAGAATAAATTCGGGCTAGGAATAAGCTCGTTCATTAAGATTTCTAGTTGTTCACGATTCATTTCCTTTTCTACACGATAAGAGATATCTTCATAAAAGGTTGTCATAATGGCAAAAGGTGTTTTTGCATCTTTACTAATAGGTGCCGCTTTTCCATCAGCAATATGATAAAATTCTCCGTCAAAGGCAATCATTTCACCATCCAATTGATTAAATGTACCGATGCCGAAATCACCTTTCTTAGCTAAATCATTGTATGTGACAACACCGTCAAATACTCCGTCTAATAAAGCGATCATAGTGGAAGTTTGGTGAATCGTTAATTTTTCTTTATTGCTCATTCTTTACTCAGTCCTTTCAGTTAATTTGATCTGGCAGTAGCTGTGTATTTAATTTTTCATTATCTTTATAATCTACAGGAACATCAATGATAACGGGGCCTCGTTCACGAAAAGCGCTTGCTAGAGTGTCCGGGAATTCTTCGGGTGAGTTAACTCTAAATCCTTTGGCACCAAAACTTTCAGCAAGCGTAACAAAGTCTACACTGCCAAACTCTACTGCAGATTTTCGGCCATATTTAATCTGCTGTTGAAAGCCAACCATATCGTAGGTTTGATCGTTCCAGATAATGTGAACAATTGGTAAGTTTAACCGAACGGCTGTCTCGAGCTCCATAGCTGAAAATAAAAACCCGCCGTCTCCAGACATGGACAGAACTTTTTTATGGGGGCGAACGAGTGCAGCTGAAATGGCCCAAGGCAAAGCAACGCCTAGTGTCTGCATACCGTTGCTGAATAGTAAATGCTGAGGTTCGTAGGAACGAAAATAACGAGCCATCCATATGTAATGCGAACCAACGTCACATGTGATGGTAGTATCATCTTCAACAAAGTTCTGCAGAGCTTCAATTAATTGTAGGGGATGAAGGTGAGTGTCACTAGAAAACTCGTACTGATCGTCAGGTTGTTCAAGTTTGCTTTTTAGTGTTTTTAAAAAAGAAGCACTTTCTTTTGAACGTATTAAATGTGGGAGTTTATCCGCTAAAAGGTCAATTGTGCTTGGAATATCCCCTACTAACTCCATTTCCGGCTGATAATGGTGGTCAGCTTGTGCTTGTAAATCATCTAAATGAATAATGCTTCTTTGACTTTCTGAGTTCCAAAGAGAAGGAGGGTATTCAACTGGGTCATATCCGATTGTTAAGACGACGTCAGCATGCTTCAATAAGGCGTCTCCAGGCTGATTGCGAAAAAGACCTACTCGCCCAAAAAAGTGAGTTTCAAGCTCTCGTGAAACAGCTCCCGCACCTTGGAATGTTTCCACCACAGGAAGGTCATGTTCTGTTATAAGCTGACGGATTGATTCCACTGCTTTAGATTTACTTGCTCTCATACCTAAAAGCAAGACAGGTAGTTTTGCTGTGCGAATAGTGTGTATAGCTTGGGCAACAGCGTCTAAATTAGCAGTCCCAATCGTAGGAGCTTTTAAAACGGATAGAGTGGAAGCTGATGTTTTGCTATCCATTACATCCTGCGGCAAGCTGACAAAAGATGCTCCTGAAGGAGAAGAAACAGCTTCGCGAAAGGCGTCTGTTATCACTTCTGGAACGTTTGCAGCGTCTTCTACCTCAACGCTGAATTTGGCGATAGATTTAAATAATCCTTCATTATCCATTGATTGATGCGTCTTTTTTAATCGATCTGCTCTTGGAACGGCTCCTGCTAGGGCTACCACTGGATCACCTTCAGAAGTAGCAGTGACAAGGCCAGTGGCTAAGTTAGCGGCACCTGGACCTGATGTGACAAGGCAAACACCCGGCATACCTGTCAGCCTTCCCATAGCAGCTGCCATAAACGCAGCATTTTGTTCATGGCGGCAAACAATTACTTCCGGCCCTTTTTCTTTCAAAACATCAAATACGCCATCAATTTTGGCTCCTGGAATGCCAAAAATATAAGGCACATTCTGACTTGCCAAACTTTCTACTAGTAAGTCAGCTCCTTTTTTTGTTTCGGTAGTATCAGCATTACTCATCATGCATTCTCTCCTTTATGTTTCTTAGATAGGTTTCAAGGCCTACTGATTGAATACCCAATTTGTATGACAACTAATCAAAGGAAAGGAGAAGGTTTTAATTTTCTAAATAAAAAACTTCCCTATTAATTAGGGAAGCAGAGATGTACCTATTGCGAATAAAACATATCTGTTTTATTTGTAGGTTTATGGTACCTGAGGGATAGCATGTGAAAGTCCTACGCGGCTCTTATTTGGTATGGTTAAAAAGCTTTTGGTAACTAACAATTTTTTGATCTAGCTTTTGACTTAATTTTAAAATCTCACCCTGAGAATAGCTGCTTGTTTTCTTAGCTAATTGGTAAATATCTGATTGTAAGGCTCGAATTTCTTTTTCTAACTGAGGTTGCTTCATTGAAATCCTCTCCAAGTCAGAATACTTCTATCTTCTATGTTTTATCTTTTATCTAATAGTATGAAATTCCTTCATATTTGTAAAATGTTTTTTGTTTTGAAAAATATGACATAGGTGAAGAGCTGCTGACAAGCTTTGTCGAACACTTTTTTTACCTGTTTTCAACAAGTATGATATACTGAGGCTAGGAAAAATGACAATCTGGAGCGCACGTTCAGTTATTCTTAACAAGCGAATGAATTCTTAGCTTTGACAAGTTTAGCTTGTAAGGTGAAGAAATTCATCACATAATCTTATTAGATCTGAACCTTGTTAGCCCGGATGAGGATTTGTCGAAAACGATTCACTAGAAAAAACCTTCGAGACCGCCAACTCGGAGGTTTTTTTATTTTTGTGTATGGGAAGGGAAAAAAAGACATAGACTAATAAAGAAAAAGGTCCCGCACCCATAATCGGCCGTAGTTGATTACACCTTGTCCATTTCTGCAAGGAAGCTGTCTTTTTACTATAGGGAAGTGCCGCCAAACACCATTCCCTAAAGACAATCAGCACACGAGCCTTATGGATGAAGAACCTTTTAGACGATACTTATCGGTGATTACTTATTTTGCTACTGGAAAAATAGCAAAATAAGAGCGACTATGGCTCCTAAAAGCTCGACGTAAGCCGTTAGGAGCTGAACATTCTCAGCATCTAGGAAAAATGACTTGAGGATTTGTCTCAGACTATCCACCACCTTTTTTTCCTTGCGTGAATTCCCAAGGGAAAGAAAGGGGACGACAGTGCTTCTTTATTTTAACAAAAGTAGGAAATGATAAGTAGATTTATTTGAAGGATAAATTAAAAAAGCATGTAGAATACATGCTTTTTTAATTTGGGTAAATTTCTTTTATACGTCCGACTTGTCCATCTGTTAAACGAACTTTAATGCCGTGAGGGTGAAAGCTTGAATTGGTCAGAATGTCTTTGACCGTTCCATGTGTCAGTTTTCCAGAGCGCTGATCTGCTTTTAAAACAATGTCGACTTTAATTCCAGGAGCTACGTCTTTTCTATTTTGTCCGTTCATTATACACCTGTTCTCTTTCGCTGATTATTCGTTTTTTTCGTTTGTTGACTCGTCAGCTTTTTGGTTGCTTGATTAGTACTGCTGTTCTTAGCTTTATTTGAAGATTGGTTTTTCTTATTAGCAAGCTGCTGTTTAATAGCATCTTGAAGACTAATTTTCTTTTTTGATTGTTCTGTCATATGGGCTCCTCCTGAATACGTACATCGTCTAAAAAACAAAGAAAGTAAGGCAATGAAAAAGCTGACTATCTAGTCAGCTTTTTTAATTAGAAACAGTGACTTCTTCTACAGGCTGCATAAGTACAGCTTCTTTATCAGGATACGTTTTTTCAATATGATGTTCTCCCCAAGAGCACAATGAATCAAGAATGCTTTTTAAAGACCATCCGTAATCTGTTAAAGAATATTCTACTCGAGGGGGCATTTCATTGTACATTTTTCTAACAATGATGCCGTCTGCTTCAAGTTCACGAAGCTGCTGCGTTAATACTTTTTGTGTAACGCGCGGCATAATTCTTTTTAATTCTCCAGGGCGCTTTGTCCCTTTAATTAAGTGGCAAAGAATAACGACTTTCCACTTGCCTCCAATGACTTCTAGTGCCGCTTCCACTGGAATATTATATTTTTTCACGTTAACAACTCTCCTTGTTCTAGAGATAACGGTTAAATGCATGGTTTCGCATTTTTTCTGATGTTTATCATACCACTATAGAGCAGAATTTTCTAGGTGTAAGCATTTTTTTAGAATACCCAATAGTTCATGACTTTAGTATTTACGCTTATTGTAACCTCCAGGTACCTATATCACTTGAAAGTGCGTACTTTTTCTTTGGTTTTACATCGCTCATAATAACAATTGTTGATGGCGAGTTAGCGAATATATGAAAGGTACCTAAGCTAATCAGCCATAAAAGAAGCTATTATAAAGAAGTTATTATAACGAACAGGAGGCGTTAAGAAGTGAATACACTTTCACAAACACAACAAAGTAAAAAAAGCGGTGCTTTGCCGCTATTAGCGCTAGCTATTAGCGCCTTTGGGATCGGAACTACAGAGTTCGTTCCAGTAGGTTTATTATCATCGCTTGCAGATGATTTAAATATTTCCATTACACTAGCAGGGTTATTAATTTCAGGATACGCAATGGGAGTTGCATTTGGAGCTCCCGTATTAACAGCTTTAACAAGTAAAATGAGCAGAAAATCACTGTTGATGCTATTGATGGTTATTTTTATCGTAGGAAACTCAGTAGCAGCTTTATCAACAAGCTTTGGACTGCTGCTTATAGCACGAATTATTACTGCATTTTCACACGGGATTTTCTTTTCTATCGGTGCGACTATCGCTGCTGATTTGGTACCGGAAGATAAGCGGGCAAGTGCCATTGCTTTAATGTTTACAGGTTTAACAGTTGCAACGGTTACAGGTGTTCCGCTTGGTACATTTATTGGACAAGCTTTCGGCTGGAGAGCAACATTTTGGGGAGTAGCGTTACTTGGGGTTATTGCCATTATTGCAAGTGCTCTTTTAGTGCCTAAAAACTTAAAAGAAGCGCCCCCGGCAAAGTTTAGTGATCAATTGAAAATTTTGAAAAACGGGCCGCTTTTACTATCGTTTGCTATTACTGCCTTAGGATATGGCGGAACGTTTGTAGCCTATACGTATTTAGCACCTATTCTTGAAAAACTAACAGGATATGCACCAAGCGCGGTTAGTATCTTACTGCTGGTATACGGTGTAGCGGTAGCCATCGGAAATACAATCGGAGGAAAAGCTGCGAATAAAAACCCGTTAAAAGCATTATTTTGGATGTTTTTAATTCAAGCAGTTATCTTAGTTGTTTTATCGTTTACTGCATCATTTAAAGTAGCGGGAACGATTACGATTTTTGCCATGGGCTTATTGGCATTTATGAACGTACCTGGACTGCAAGTGCTGGTCGTGAACTTAGCTGAAAAGTATGTTCCTTCAGCAGTGAACGTAGCCTCTGCGCTTAATATTGCTGCATTTAACGTTGGAATTGCTATTGGTTCTTTTGTAGGCGGCCTGATTGTTGATTCAATTGGTCTTGTTCATACTCCTTGGATTGGAGGAGTTATGGTTTTAGGAGCGGTCTTATTAACAGCATGGAGCCGCTCAATAGAAGCAAAAGCAAAATAAAACAAGAGATCATCGCCTTTTGCGATGATCTCTTATCTATAAAAGGAGAGGAAGCAAATGACTACATTTCAACATCATAAGGCGTATCGTCGTAATACATTAATTGAGCTTCTTTCTATTTATAAAGAAATAGGAGTTAATCATCTCTTTTTTGCTCTTTTTGATAGTAAGCGTCCGGCTGAAGAAGTTATACATGAGCTTGGTGAAGAAGTGCTTCCGCATTTTCCGGCTCATCTGTAGCTAAAAGTACTTTAGTTGAAGATCCGAGCGAGTTAGATTCTTAATGGAGAATCTAACTCGCTCGGATTTTTTTATTGATAGGATGAACGTAGATTTTATGTATGTAGTTGCTTCCAGCGGTTGATTGGAGGACAAGATGAAGACTCCTGCGGGAAAAGCGGAATAGGTGAGACTCGCAGAAGTTTAGCGACGAGGAGGCTCACGGGACGCACGCGGAAAGCGAAGTCTTGCACGGAAATCAACCGTGATGGAACAAGCGAGCCATATGAGCTCATGTATCCCATTTTTTCGTCTTTAGATTGGATTCATTTAGTTATATCCCAACCTCTTTTTTATATAGATTTCAAGTTATAGGATATATAAGAAATATGTATTAGAGTTATTGATCCTATGTTCTTTATAATAAAATTATCCATTATCTCCTTGGATGATATAAAGTCGAAAGGAGAAACACGATGAGTGTTGCATTTCTATTTCCAGGACAAGGTGCACAATATGCTGGTATGCTTCATGATATAAAAAATAAATGGGGATTAGCGACTACGTTTGAAGAAGCAAGTGAGGCATTAAATCAAGACGTATTATCGTTAGATTCGTCAGAAAAATTGAAATATAATAAAAATGTTCAGATATGTCTTTTTATTGCAGGAGTAGCTGCGGCTAGGGCGTTTAAAAACAAAGGATACTCGCCAGACGTAGTAGGGGGGCATTCAGTAGGGGCGTTTGGAGCAGCAGTTGCATCTGAAGTGTTATCTTTTAAAGAAGCTCTTCTTCTTGTGAAAAAAAGAGGGGAACTGATGGAAAATGCTTATCCTTATGGTTATGGTATGGGGGTTGTAATGGGACTTCGCGAGCATCAGCTTCTCGCTATTGTACATGAACTATCAACTGATGCAGCTCCTGTGTACGTAGCGAATCTAAATGCTCCTGATCAAATAACGATTTCTGGCACCTTAAAAGCAATCGAGAAAGTTCTTGAAAAAGCATCTAAAAAAGGCGCTAGAAAAACTAAAATGCTTCATGTAACGGTGCCTTCTCACTGTCCTCTTATGGAAGGAGTTTCGAGTGAATTACGAAAAACAATAACTGAAGTGAAAGGAAAAGACCCGATCGTTCCTTTTATAGGTAATTGTAAAGCCCGGAAATTATGGAAAGCTGCTGATGTTAAGGAAGACTTGGCAGCGAGTGTTGCCCTGCCCGTTCGTTGGCATGATACGACGGAAGTTATGTATGAAATGGGCACAAGATTATATATTGAAATGGATCCAGGAAGAGTGCTAACAGATTTGGCTGCTAAGAGCTTCCCTGAAGCAAGGGCTATTTCGGCAGCCGAATCTACGATGAAAACTTTGCTGATTTTAATGGAAAAAGAAAAAATGTAAGCGTATTAATTTAGAAATGTCAGAAAGGAGCTAGAACATGAGTGGCATAAAAAAAACTTCAAAATCATGGACAACTCGCCGAGATCAAAAAGCAGCTCGCCTTGCACAAATAGACCATCTTCTTAAAGGAAAGTTATTGGGTAATGAACACATTATTGAAGCGTTAGAATTGCTTATATCACCCGGAGATAAAGTAGTGCTTGAAGGAGACAATCAAAAGCAAGCATCTTTTTTATCAAAGGCGCTGAATGAAGTAAGCGCTGATAAAGTAAACGGCCTTCATATGATTATGTCTAGTATTTCACGTCCCGAACATCTCGACATATTTGAAAAAGGAATTGCTGAAAAAATTGATTTTTCGTACGCCGGTGCTCAAAGCCTTCGCGTGTCTCAAATGATTGAAGATGAGACGTTGAAAATGGGAGAAATTCATACATATCTAGAGCTTTACGGACGCCTTTTCATTGATTTAATTCCGAACATTGCCTTAGTGGCTGCTGACAAAGCGGACGCACAAGGTAATTTATATACAGGAGCAAATACGGAAGAAACACCAACCATTATCGAAGCAACGGCGTTTAAGGATGGAATTGTTATTGTGCAGGTAAATGAACTTGTTGAAGAACTTCCGCGAGTTGATATTCCGGCTTCTTGGATTGATTGTATCGTCGTGGCGGATCAGCCTTATCAATTGGAAGCTTTATTTACGCGAGATCCTCGTCATATTACAGAACTCCAAATTTTAATGGGTATGATGACAATTAGGGGGATCTATGAACGCCACAGCGTACAATCATTAAATCATGGCATTGGCTTTAATACCGCTGCAATTGAGCTTTTGCTGCCTACTTATGGAGAAAAGCTAGGACTGAAAGGTAAAATATGCAAGCATTGGGCTCTGAATCCTCACCCTACGTTAATTCCAGCTATTGAAAGCGGATGGATCGAGAGCGTGCACTGCTTTGGCGGAGAAGTAGGAATGGAACAATACACAGCAGCGCGTCCAGATGTGTTTTTTACAGGACGCGACGGCAGCCTGCGCTCAAACCGTGCGATGTGTCAAGTGGCTGGTCAATATGCGGTAGATGCTTTTGTAGGATCAACTTTGCAAATAGATGGAGAAGGAAATTCTTCTACCGTCACATCTGGACGTTTGTCAGGGTTTGGCGGAGCACCTAATATGGGGCATGACCCTAGAGGACGCCGACATTCTACCCCTGCTTGGCTGGATATGATAAACGAGCAGCACGAACTAGCAAGAGGCAAAAAGCTAGTTGTTCAAATGGTTGAAACCTTTCAATCAGGAAATGAGCCTGTTTTTGTGGAGTCTTTGGATGCGATAAAGGTAGCGAAACAAGCAGGATTAGCTACTGCTCCTGTCATGATTTACGGGGATGATGTGACGCATGTTGTGACGGAAGAAGGAATTGCTTATTTATATAAAGCACAAAGCTTGGACGAAAGAAAAGCAGCGCTTGAAGCAGTAGCAGGGGTAACACCTATAGGCCTGCGACATAACCAAAATAAAGTGGAAGAGATGCGCAGAGATGGCCTAGTGGCTTTTCCCGAAGATTTACAGATTCGCCGTACAGAAGCAAAGCGTTCATTATTGGCAGCAAGAAGTGTCGAAGATTTAGTAGAATGGTCGGGTGGCTTGTATAATCCGCCTGCTAAATTTAGGAGCTGGTAAGGAATATGCGTATTCAAAGTATTCAAGAAGAGCCAAGACCAGCTGTGTTTTACTCATGTCTAATAGCTAAAATGGCAGTTACCGCTCTGGTTGATGAAGCGGTGCTTACACCTAAGCCTGGGCTTGTAGATGCAGCAACAACTGGATCTCATCAAGATATGAATATTGAGACGCTGTTAACTTCTGCTTATGCTTTACAACCGACCTTTTTACAGATTGCATTATACAGTCAAGGAAAGCAGCCAAGTCAGATGCTAAGGGAAGAAATTGCTCGAATCGGACGCGAGGGCGAACAAATTATGTACGCGGCTACGAATGGTGTTAATACACACAAAGGAGCCATTTGGGCATTAGGTCTACTTGCTTCTGCAACAGCAGTCTGCGGTATTCAAGCATCACCTGCATCCATCACAGAAGCTGCAGGACAAATTGCTCGTTATGAAGATCGTTTTTGTCCTTTGCATTCATCTAATGGACTTCGTGTGAAAAAACAGTATGGCGTAAAAGGAGCGGCTGGAGAGGCAAAGCAAGGGTTTCCCCACGTGATTCATATAGGCTTGCCTGCTTTACATAAAGCTCGCAAGCTAGGCATACATGAAACATCAGCAAGGATTGATACTTTAGTAACATTAATTGCCAACCTTGATGATACGTGTATTTTGCATCGTGCTGGTCCGGTTGTGTTAGAGGAGGTTAAAATGGCGGCATCCAATGTGTTACAAGCTGGAGGGGTATCTACATCAATGGGAAAACAGCGGCTAGAAGCGTTAGATCATATGCTTCTATCATCTAACGCTTCTCCAGGCGGAAGTGCAGATTTGCTGGCTGCTGTATTATTTTTAGATCGAATATCTCTTTTTAAAGAATCGTAAACGTCTGCAGGGAGGAGTGGCTAATGGAAACGTTAGTGTTTAAATACAAAGCCGATCGAAAGTTAACTCAGCGCGCACATGTAGGCGTTGTTGGTTCAGGGGATTTAGAAATTTTATTGGTTCCTTCGGATGAAGAACATGCTCATGTATCAGTACGAACAGGAAGTGAAGGGTTTAGTGAAACCTGGAAAGCCGTATTAGACCGGTTCTTTAGCGTTCATACCATTCAAGCGAAAATTGTAATTAATGATTTCGGTGCTACGCCTGGTGTAGTCGCCTTGCGTCTTGCACAAGCTTTGGAGGTGAGTGAAAATGGGAGTGAATAATCAAAGCTTTATTGAGTTAAATGGAAGAGAACGAGCGGAGGCAATCTTAGATCAAGGAACATTCTATGAGCTGCTTGGCCCTTTTGACGGAATCGAATCGCCTCATTTACCTAAGCAAAATATTGTTCCTCAAAGCGATGATGGCGTCATTATAGCAGGTGGGCTGATAGCAGGAGAGCCAGCCGTTGTCATTTCAATAGAAGGGGGGTTTCAAGGGGGAGGCATTGGTGAAGTATCGGGAGCTAAAATTGCAGGAGCTTTAGAACTAGCCCTTAATAATCACAAAAAAGGTGTTCCTGTCAGACCTGTTTTTCTATTCGATACAGGAGGGGTAAGGCTCCAAGAAGCGAATTATGGACTTTTGTCGATATCTGAAATTGGCTCAGCTGTGGTTGCTTTGCGTGAGCATACACCTGTTGTTGGAGTTATCTCAGGAAATGTAGGCTGCTTTGGAGGAATGTCCATAACTGCTTCACTCTTTAGTTATCTCATTATGACAAAAGAAGCAAGGTTTGGCCTTAACGGCCCTGAAGTGATCGAACAAGAAGCAGGGGTTGAAGAGTTTGATGCAAGAGACCGAAGCTTAATCTGGAAAACGATTGGCGGTATTCAACGCTATGAAACCGGGTTTGCAGATGCCTTAGCACAGGATGATGTCACTGCTATTCAACGAGCGGTTCAAGAGACGTTTCAGAAGAAAGAAAAAGTAACTAGTAAAACAGAACAAGTAGATTTTTACAGACATTTGCTTAGTAAGGTTGATCCTTCAGAAAAAATGGCTCCTGATCAGTTTCAAGAATTGTATAAAGCAACAAAAAATGAATATATCCCTTCAACAGTCTCTTACTCGCTGAATGAAGTTCCAGGTAATATGCCCAACAGCCGCGGTCGCGTGTGGATCAACGCCTTAATAAATGATGAAGAAGCAGATTTTGAAATTCCTTCCGTTCTTTATAAAGACGCATTGCTAGGAAGAGAAAAGGTCCGATATATATCGGTTGTACCTAATCCTTATAATCGTTTCGTACGTGCACGAAAAGGGGAAGTAGGACTAGATGAAGGATGGGCAATTGCCAAGCACGTTCGTGAAGTAATAAACGAAGATCGAAATCAATCTCCGCGCCCTATAATTGCCATTGTAGACGTACCGAGTCAAGCGTATGGCTATCATGAAGAACTTCTAGGTATTCACTATGCGTGCGGTGCTGCGGCTGATGCTTATGCAGCAGCGCGCTTAGCAGGTCATCCGGTTATTACGCTAATTGTTGGAAAAGCAATTTCAGGAGCATTTTTGGCTCATGGATACCAATCAAATCGAATTGTGGCTTTAAAAGACGAAGGAGTGAATGTTCACGCCATGTCCAAACAGTCGGCAGCGCGCATTACTAAAAGAAGTATAAAAGAACTTGAAGAAGCTTCAAAGAAAGTCCCGTCCATGGCTTATGATATTGAATCATTTGCCTCACTTGGCGCTTTATATGAGCTGGTTAGCGGTATTCAAGCAGAGCAGCCCACAGAGCGCGACATTCAAACGATTCAAGATATTTTGACTGGAGCAGTAGAAGATGTACGCCGTGAAGGTCTGTACGATTTAAGCACCCGGCTATACAGTGAGCAAGCAAGGAAGGAAGGGCGAAAAGCTTCTTTATTAGTAAGAGATGAGTTGGAAAAACAATGGAATATATAGCTCATGATTTGCTTCAGTTAAAAGAGGAAGCAAAGCTTATCAGTTATACACCCATCCCCGATTGGGCGGCGCATTCTTTAGCGAAGGCTCCGCTTGTCGTTGTAAGGCGGGCTGTTCATCGAGATAGCCTGATACCTGTTGGAGTAAGAGGAGAAAGAAGAAATCAGCGTTTTGGAGCATTTGTATCTGAGCAGGCCATTAAACAAAGAATTAAGCCGGAAGATCTCGTTACTATTTTTCAAAACGGCCACTTTAGAAACATGCCAGCCATAGGTGCTTTAAAAGAAGTTGCTATTATTTTAAAAGATTTTGCGTGGGGACCAACCGGCAGTGTGGGATTCGAATTTGCAAGTGGTGCCGAAGTTGTTACAACAACTAGTGATTTGGATATACTTATTCGACTTTCTTCTTATTTGTCGGTGGAACAAGCGCAACTGATAGTTAATCAGTTAAAAGAGTGTCCAGTTTCTGTAGATGTACAGGTAGAAACAGAAAAAGGAGCATTTTCTCTGGTGGAATATGCAAGAGGAGAAAAGATGCTGCTTCTGCGTACTGTATATGGACCTTTCTTAGTAAAACTGAATCAATTAGTATGAAAGACGGAAGAGGTATTTGCACCTTCTCCGTCTTTTCTATCAATACCAGCTTTTTTCCTTGCTTAACAAGCGCTTTGCTTCAAAAAAGAATATTTGAATGAACTTTTTAGTGTTAATGCGAATCGGCAAAATTTTAGAATCTCCCTGCAATTCTTTCATTTTTTTACGAACGGCTGTAAAGTCAAAAAACTTAGAAGCATAATTTTCAAACTTTGGATTTGAAAAATCTGTTAATCCAATAGAAGCAAAGTGATTTAGTGAGTGAGTAACTGCTCGTCTTATACGCTGTTCACAAGCTTTGGTTTCACGGTTAATTTCAATAGAAGACGCGTGAGCTCCTAATTTTTTCTCTGCAACATTTACAAAAATATTTTTTAGAGAAGGAAAATGTTTTTCCACACTTTCTCTTTGGTCATAAGTGTACAGAAACTGTAAAATATCCAGTAAATCTTTTGCACCATTTTCTCCTACAATACCTAACTCGGCTAATAAGAATTTTCCTACATCGTATAGATGGGCTTGTTTCGTTATCGGCTGGCTTGAAGGGGGAGCGTGATGAGCTGTCGCTAAACTATTCAATGAGTTCTTAATATCGTCGATTGATTTCTCAAGGGAGATTCGTTCCATTACTTTTCGAATAACCGTTAAAATTTCAATTCGATTAATTGGTTTTGTAATATAGTATTCAATTCCTAATGAGTAAGCCTCTCCTATCAATTCTTTGGACTCTACCTGTGAAATCATAATCATTTTTCCGTTAAATGAATCTTTTAAATGACGGATTGTTTCGATTCCGTCCCGTCCTGGCATAAGTAAATCGATAAATAAAATATCAATTTGTTTTAAATTTAACGTAGAGGCATCTAAAAAGCTTCCGTCGACGACTTCTTCTACAACTTCTCCTAAATCCTCATCTTCAATCAGCTGACTGAGCGTTGAACGAATAGCTGAATCGTCATCTGTAATACAAAATCGCATAAACTCATCCTTTCTGAATTAGATTACGAAGGGGGATTTGAATGATAAAGGTCATTCCGCTGTCTTCTTGTGTAGCTTTAATCGTACCTTCAAGTTCTTGAACAATATCTTTTACATAAGAAAGACCAATCCCAGTAGAGGGGTTTCCAAATTGATCGTACTTTGAGGTGAAACCAGGTTCAAAAATAGCTTTTTCGTACTTTAAAGGTACTCCAGGACCGTTGTCTTGTACATGAAATTCTACATGTTCAGCTTGTCTATGTACCGATAAAACAATCCTTCCCTCATCTTTAATCGCCTCCACTGCGTTTGCTACCAAGTTATTAATGATCGATAAAATGGTATAAACGTGGTAGCTGAAATGTTCCCCGTTTACAGAAGAAAAAAAGGTAATTTGTTTGTGAAGAGAATCGGCATATTTTTTGTTGATGCGTACGATCAGCTCGATTAATTCCTCTGCTTTCATATAATTTTGGAAACTTTCATTTGAAATTGTTTTAGATAAGCCCGCAAAAATACGCTGGTTGTCTTTTTTTACTTCGTGAATATCTCCCGCAATCCGAAGCGCTTTTTTACTGAGCGTTTGGTTTAGCACAGAATGATCTTTTTCCTGCTGATTTAATACACGGTATAAATCGTACGAAGCTTTTGTAATGGCTTCTGTATTATGAAGGGTCTTTTTTAAATGAACGGTTTCTTCATAAAGGCTTGTAATGAGCATTAGCATGTGCTCATTTTGTTTGCGAATTTGACGTTCCCGTGACTGTGATTCATAAATCGTCATCATATTAAAAAAGCTAAGTACAATGAAGCTGTGAGCAAAAGCAATAACGGCCATGTCAGATAATGAATCGACATGGATTGTTGTGTGCAAAACTATATACTGCGCAGTTAGTTCCACTACATCAGCAGCAATTTCAATGATGAGTCCAATCACTCCAATTACAATAGCACTATAGTTCATGCGGCTTACTTTAAAAATAAAAAATAAAAGTGCATACGTAAAGTAGAAGAAAAACGTAGGGTAATGCGTATGTGCAGAAGCCGCAAATTGAAAATGATCGAGCATGATATAATCGAGCATGATGCGAAAGAGAACGACGCTTAAAGCGGTTAACAAGCCCCCGGCTAAAACGGTTTTCCGTTTTAAAAGCAACAGGAAAAAGAAAAATGTAGGAGCTCCAAATGTAATTCGAAATGTTTCATTTAACGGATAAAATTTTAACTCTCCCGCCAGCGGGACAGTAATGAGCATGAGCAATAAAATGTACGGATCTTTTCGAATGAAAGATTTAAAATTCAGATAATTTCACCTCCTGAAGTGATTCGTGAATTAGTATACATTGTGACAGCGTCCAGCACAATGGAGAAGAGTGTCAAAGATAAAAATATAATTCCAAAAAGTTTTGTAGGTTTTTGTATGCTCTCGTAGGTTGCATTGTACATTAAAAACGAAAATGAAATCTCGCTTTATGAAAGCGCTTTAAAATAAAAGGTTAATTAAGTGATGAGGTGATTTTAATGAAAAGAGAAATTGAACAGGAAATGTCTTACTTACAGCTCACTGCAAAAGACCGGTTACATGAGTGGGTGCAACAAATAAAAGAATTTTCGTCAGAAGGAAAAACGGCTGATTACATTCCAGCGCTGAAAGATATGGACTCGTCTCAATTAGGTATTTGTTTGATTGGTGCTGACGGAACAGTTATCCAATCTGGAGATTATGAATCGGTATTTACTCTTCAAAGTATTTCCAAAGTCATTAGCTTTATAGCAGCTTGCTTATGCTGCGGCATTCCTTATGTGCTAGAGAGAGTGGATGTAGAGCCGACTGGAGATGCATTTAATTCTATTATAAGACTGGAAATGCATAAACCAGGAAAGCCGTTCAATCCTATGATTAACGCTGGTGCTTTAACGGTTTCATCTCTTTTATCTGGGGAGACGGCAAAAGAAAAATTAAGCTATTTGTTTGATGTGATAACGATGCTTACCGGGAAAACACCACTCATTAATGAAACGGTCTTTGAATCAGAATGGCAAACGTCTCATCGAAATCGTGCGC
The DNA here is from genome assembly GCF_057586255.1 of Priestia sp. SRI_019. NCBI lineage: Bacteria > Bacillati > Bacillota > Bacilli > Caryophanales > Bacillaceae > Priestia > Priestia sp. SRI_019. The sequence continues at coordinate 190,793 of NZ_JBYCZN010000003.1, forward strand.
TTGCCTACTATTTAAAAGAAACGAACTACTTGCAAGGAGAAGTAGAAGAAGTTCTAGAGGTTTACTTAAAGCAGTGCTCAATTGAAGTAACGACTGAAGATATTGCACTGATTGGATTAATTCTGTCATTAGACGGATACCATCCAGTGTTTCACAAACAAGTAATTCCAAAAGAAGTAGCTAAATTAACAAAAGCGCTCATGCTTACATGCGGTATGTATAATGCTTCAGGAAAGTTTGCGGCATTTGTTGGTATGCCAGCTAAAAGCGGTGTATCGGGAGGGATCATGTCATTGGTGCCACCTAATACGAAAAAGCAGTCTCCATTTCCAGACGGATGCGGTATCGGAATATACAGTCCAGCTATTGATGAATACGGGAATAGCGTAAAAGGCGTTACGCTGCTAAAAAAAATCGCAAAAGAATGGGATTTGAGTATTTTTTAGTCTATTTACGTACTCTTCATTGGCTTCAATAATATAAACACCAAGAGAAAAAACTTTCATGTTTTGCATTTGTTCTACCAAATTTTTAATGAGGTGATAGGCATGCAACAAGCAATCGAAAGTGTGATTAGCGTCATCAATGATTTTTTTTGGTCGAATTTATTAATTATTTTACTTGTATCAATTGGTATTTATTTTACGATTCGCTCTCGTTTTTTGCAGTTTCGCATGTTGAAAGAAATGGTACTTGTTTTGAAAGAAGGACGAGCGGCTAAAGGTGGAGGAGTCTCCCCGTTTCAAGCTTTTTGCATAAGCATGGCAGCTCGAGTAGGAACGGGAAATATTACAGGGATAGCGATTGCTATTGCACTTGGTGGCCCGGGTGCTGTATTTTGGATGTGGATTATTGCCATTATCGGTTCAGTATCAAGTTTTGTAGAAAGTACACTCGCTCAAATTTATAAAGTAAAAGGATCAAACGGGTTTCGAGGAGGACCCGCTTATTATATGGAAAAAGGGTTAAATAAAAGGTGGATGGGCGGGCTATTTGCTGTACTCATTACACTATCATTCGGCCTGGTGTTTAACGCTGTGCAGTCTAATACGATTACGCTAGCATTTGAGAACTCTTTTGGAACGAGCCGCTTGTTGGTTGGGATTATTATGACAGTTATATTTGCGGTAATTATTTTTGGCGGAATCAAACGCATCGCCAAGATATCGGAATACATCGTGGTCGTATTAGCCGTTTTATACATTGGAATGGCTCTGTTCATTATCTTTAAAAATATTGATCAAATGCCTGCGGTTCTATCTCTAATTGTGAAAAATGCATTTGGATTTGAACAGGCGCTTGGGGGATCAATTGGTGCAACGTTAATCAATGGAGTAAAGCGCGGACTGTTTTCCAATGAAGCAGGTATGGGAAGTGCTCCCAACGCGGCGGCAACTGCAGTGACGAGTCATCCAGTTAAACAAGGTCTTATCCAAGCATTTGGTGTCTTGACGGATACACTCGTGATTTGTACAAGCACAGCATTTATCGTTCTCTTATCCCCCGCCTATAAGCAGGGACTAAGCGGCATTGAACTAACGCAGGCTTCTCTTAGTACCCATATTGGCTCTTGGGCATCAGGGTTTTTAGCTATCATGGTATTTCTATTTGCTTTTAGTACGTTAATTGGCAATTATTATTATGGAGAAACGAATATTGAGTTTTTAAATTCAAATAAGATGTGGCTTTGGTCTTATCGTGTAGGTGTTTTAGCGATGGTTATTTTTGGATCGATTGCTCAGCTTCAGCTTGTATGGAATTTGGCAGACTTATTTATGGGGATGATGGTAGTCGTGAACTTGATTGCTATTTTTCTATTATCGAAAGTGGCATTTTCCGCCTTGCATGACTATACTCAGCAGAAAAAGGAAGGAAAAAATCCAGTCTTTTATAGAGATGCGTTAGAAAACAATCAAAATATTGAATGTTGGGAAAGAGAATCTACTCCACCCCCTTCTGAAAAAGAGAATATTATCTAAAAAAAGTTCAGCCAATTGGCTGAACTTTTTTATGCGTTTTTCTTTAATTCAGTTTGCGTAGTGCCTTTAGAAAACAGTGTTTCTTTCACGCCGTTAGTTGCTGCTTTTGTTTTGGCCGAAAAGATTGGATTTAAAATAACAACTACGAGTAAGTTAGATAATAATCCCCAGAATCCTTCATAAAGACCAAATGAATTTCCTGTGGCATGGACGGTAAACGTTACAACTAGCCCTACTACTAATCCAGCAATCGTACTTTCTTTCGATTGATTTCTCCAGAACAGGCTGATAACGATAGCCGGGAAGATTTGTACCATACCAGATACCCCTAGTAACTGTAGGGAAACAAGCGCTTGAGGGAATAATAAACCGAATAAAAGTGCCAGTCCAATAACAACGAAAACCATAGAACGAGTAACCATTGTTAATGTTTTACCCTGTACATTTGGATTAATTAAATCTCTGAATATATTATTTGCAAATAAGTTAGACGCTCCGATAGCCATGATAGAACATGGAATTAATGAAGCAAGAGCAATCGTTGCATAAGCTAAGCCTTGGCCAATGCCGCCATATGAATATTGAATCAAGGTTAATAATGCTAATCTAGGATCCGTTGTATCTTGAGGTAATACTTGATAAGCAATAAACCCTAAGAAGATGACTAGAATTAAAACAATATTGTAAAGAGGTAAGAAGACAGCATTTTTACGAAGCGAATCTGCACTTTTAGCAGTGAAAACACCTGTAGCAGCGTGAGCCCACATGAATAAAGCTAAAGCAGATACGAGTGATGCTGTAATAAACCATGGAATGCCTTTAGGTCCTTGTGTTGGGATCGTTAATAGCTGAGGTGCATCCTTTGCAACATTGTCGATCATGTTGCCCCAGCTTCCAAAATGCATAATTGGCAGAGAAACAACCATAAATAACATAATGGCCCATACTAAAATATCTTTAATAATTGCCGTATATGTGGGACCTTTAATTCCGCTGAAAAAGGTATAAAGAGCCACAAGAAAGAATGAAAGAATAACGACTGCTTTTACGTTAATGTAGCCAGTTCCTGCAACGCGAAGGGTATCTTGAATACCGCTAAGCTGAAGATCAATATATGGAATGAGCATCAATACACCTACTATAGCAATTAAAGAGGAGAGAAATTTACTGCTAAAACGTTCTCTGGCATAATCAGCAAGCGTAGTAAGTTTGTGCTTTTTAGCAACAGTCCAAAGCTTTGGAAGAAAAAAGTATGAAATTAAAAAGGCTAAAACAGAGTAAGGGATGGCAAAAAATGCGATGCTTCCTCCCTGATAAGCTGTACTTGTAAGACCTAGGAATGTATAAGCAGTATATAAATCTGCTCCTACTAAAAGCCAGACGAGCAGGCTTCCAAAACGTCTTCCACCTACAGCCCACTCTTCAACTGAGCTTCTAGATGATTTGTCACGTCCTGCTATAAAGCCAATCGCGATAACAACAAGAACAATTGCTGATGTGATTAAAAGTGCCGTTAAATTTCCTTGCATTATTCAATGTCCCCCCAAGATTTTTGTAAACGATAAATAATAAATGTACACACAGGCGTTAAGAAGACCCATAAAAATAACCATAAATGCAAAAGAGGTAATCCAAAAATAATTGGATGAATGTTATTTACAAAAGGTAAAACAGCGAATTGAGCAATAAATGGAATGATGAATAAAATAAAAATTATGAATTTTCTGTTCAATTTTACTCCTCCTATTAAAAATTTATCTAACAATGTTCACTATGATAGCAAGTCTGACATGGTAAAGCAATAAGTTTTTTGAAAATTTCGTTATAATCTATGAAAATTTTTTTAGAAAAACAAAAAAGAGCTTGTGATGAGAGTATATTTGAAATGATTATGAAAGAAAAAAAGGGGAATAATCTAAGCGAAGCTGCTCTTGAAGCAAAAAAAGCACGAAAAAGAAGAAATTTAGTTTTGACCGGGAAGTTTTTGTTATTTCGCTGAGATAAAGTATATTGCTATTGCATCATAAGAAAAGAATTTGTATGTTCAAATAGAGATTCATGGAAAGAATAAAACAGAGCAAATAAAAAAACTAGACAATAAGTGCTTGTCTAGTTCCACCACTCTGTCAATGGTCCTTTGTCGCCATAAACAGGATCTGTTGTAGGAATAGGTACTTGTGCAATTTCATCAAATACGTGAGGGCGATCAGTTTGTTTTCCTGTTCGTAAATTGTAATCCATGCCCTCTGGATAAGCTCCAACCACTTTAAAATCAGCAGTTGACTGCAGACGCATATGCCCTGTTCCTGCAGGAAGTACGAGCACATCGCCAGCGTGCACCACGATATTTTCCCCCATATGTCCACCTAGTTTTAAACGTGCAGATCCGCTAATTACGCCTAGTGCTTCATGGGAATTGCTGTGGTAATGGTGAAAATCATGTATGCCACCTACCCAGCTGTTTTTCCAGTTGTGAGAATTAAAAATGCTCTCCACTTTCTCTTTCTTACTAATAAATACGTGTTCATACAATAAAACTGGAAGACGAGGGTGATTTGGAATGGTTCCGTCGTCATCAAAATAAAGAACTTTTACATTTGCATAATTCATAAGCATCCCTCTAACAATCTTTTTTCGTAATTTTCCCTGTTTTTTGCTTGCGTAAACAGAGAAGTTTGCTCGAAGTACTTCATTTGTTGCGAAGTGCATGATATGTAGGTTTTAACGTTTTCCTAAAAGAAGTCTCCCACTTCAAGCGTAGCTAAGTGGTGGACAGTTCACTTTAGTATCTTTTCTTCATATTGTATATAAGTAAAGGGTCTAGTGCAAGAATTCTATGGATATATAGCTGCTAATTCTTATTATGTAAATGAATACTATATATTAGTATAATCTTTAGAAGGTAATCTACTCGTGGAGTAAAAGAATCAAACAACAAGAAAAGATAGGATTTTAGTTATTTTTGTAATTAAAAAGAGGTTTTTAGAAGTTTTATTCGGAATTTTACGAATAATTTATTATCTTTATAAAAGTAATGTAAACATTTTTGTGTATTGAGTAATAGAAATGAATGTTATATACTGATAAAAAATATATTCCTATATGTGACTGGCGCAACATGGATGACCATGGGGGAGCATATAGCGTATAAGCCGCGCGCCTGGGCAAACACTTGAGAAATTTTCGCAAGTGTTTTTTTATTTTCCTAGGGAAGAGGAGTAGATTTGGATGAGCAATATGCAAAGGAAGATGGGAACATTTGCTTTAACCATGACAGGCATAGGTTCGATTATCGGTTCAGGGTGGCTGTTTGGAGCATGGAAAGCAGCTCAAATTGCGGGACCCGCGGCTATTTTTTCATGGGTTATTGGAATGGTGGTTATTTTGACCATTGCTCTATCATATGCTGAACTGGGCGCGATGTTTCCACAAGCAGGGGGGATGGTTAAATATCCTCAGTATTCACACGGATCATTTATTGGTTTTTTGGCTGCTTGGGCTAACTGGATTTCAATCGCTTCAACGATAACAGTGGAGGCTATTGCATCTGTGCAATATATGAGTACTTGGCCGTGGAAATGGGCTCGCTGGACTCACGAATTAGTAGATAATGGAATTTTGACGTCCAAGGGGTTGGCAGTTGCGTCTTTGTTATTATTCGTTTACTTTTTTATGAACTATTGGACGGTAAATCTCTTTGCTAAAGCAAACTCATTTATTACGATTGTTAAATTAATTATTCCTGGTTTAACGGCAGGGGCTTTATTTTTTGCTGGTTTTCATAGTGGAAACTTTTCAAGTGAGCATGGGGTTGCCCCTTATGGGTGGGCCAGTGTTTTAACGGCAGTGGCAACATCAGGTATTGTGTTTGCATTTAATGGGTTTCAAAGTCCTGTAAATATGGCAGGAGAAGCAAAATCACCTAATAAATCGATTCCGGTAGCTGTAATTGGTTCAATTTTTATTGCAGGAATTGTATACATTATATTGCAAATTGTTTTTATCGGAGCAGTAAGTCCGTCATCAATTGCTGATGGATGGAATCATTTGAATTTTAATTCTCCTTTTGCTGATTTAGCGATTGCGCTTGGAATTAACTGGCTAACAATTGTGTTATACGCAGACGCATTTGTTTCTCCTTCCGGCACAGGTGCTACATATACGGCAACTACTTCTAGAATGTTATACGGGATGCAGCAAAATGGATATTTGCCAAAGATATTTGGTACTCTTCATCCACTTTACAATGTCCCGCGCTCAGCTATGTGGCTAAATTTAGCAGCTTGCTTTTTGTTTCTCTTTTTATTTAGAGGATGGGGTGTCTTAGCAGAAGTGATCTCAGTAGCGACGCTTATCTCTTATATTATGGGTCCTGTAGCGCTTATAACATTAAGAAAAACGGCTTCACACTTTTACCGTCCATTTTATTTAAAAGGGGCATCAGTTATTGCGCCATGCGGCTTCGTTTTTGCTTCCTTGACGCTTTACTGGGCAAGGTGGCCACTTACAGGTGAAGTGATCTTTATTATGGCAATTGGCCTGCCTGTTTATTTTTATTACCAAGCGAAAAATAAATGGGTGGGCTTTAAAAAAGAATTTTTAACCGGGGCTTGGATGCTTATCTATTTAGCGTGCATGATTTTTATTTCCTACATAGGAAGCGAAAAATTCGGAGGCAAAAATATTTTGCCTTTCGGATGGGATATGCTAGTGATTGCTTGCGTATCATTAGCTTTTTATTACTGGGGAATTAAAAGTGGCAAAGCTAACCGATATATGAAAGAAGCTGAACAAATCAATCAAGAAAATTTTAAATCTAAATAAAAAAATACGAGCCCGTGCTCGTGTTTTTTTATTTAGGTGAGTGGAGAGTTTAGACTTAGTTTTTATCAAAATATTGTAAAAAATATAGATTTTAAGGTTTAAGTATTTATACAGAGGGAACCTTTATTTGGGATAAAGTTCTAAAAAAACAAAATAAAGGGGATTAGGCAGCTGTGAAAAAAATGAATGTTTTGGCTTTAGCTTTTGTACTTATGCTAGTATTAGCGGCTTGCAACAGTTCTAAGGAAACGGGAGGGTCCACTTCGGCTAAAAATAAGGCGATTGAAGTATCTATTGACAGCGCTTCTTACATTTTAGTAGATAGTGATGAAGGAGATACAAGTGAAGAAAAAGGGCTGTTGAAAGTTGATTTAAAAGTGAAAAATGTCTCCAAAAACAGTATATCTTTATCGGATTATGACGGTGTTTATTTGTACGAAGGAGATGAACAGCTGTCTCCAAAAACGGGAGTGAACAGTCGTGAGCTCGGACTAGAAAGCAGTGCATCTGACAAAATTGGTGCTGGAAAGCAAAAAAATTTAACGTTTGTCTTTGAAGTCAAAAAAGATAACAAGTACAAAATTGGGCTTCAGCCAAAATCATCTGATTATGATGAAGAAATTGACGAAGTGACATTAACACTGGATACAAAGAAATACGCGAAAAGCTATAATAAGCTGCAAGACCCAGAAAAAGCTCTGCAAGCTTATACAGAAGTCCTTTACTTAAATAAAGAAAACGTAGACTATGATAAATATGTAACAGCAGATAAAACAGCTGTTATAGAAGAACAGAAAAAAGCGTTTAACGAAGAATTAAAAGGTGCGTTTTCTAATAGTTTAACCGACAAAGCAAAAAAAGACTTTTTTAACATGTATAAAGATGTTTTAAAAGAAAAAGCAAGTGTAAAAACAAATGTGATTGCGAATGCAAATAATAAAGCAGTAGTAGAGGTGGAGTACACTACTCTTAATTTATCAGACTTGTATTCATACGTATCGCAGCTTAAGCGAGCATATACAGATGAAACGAAAGATTACGATACAGAACACTCTGAAGAGTTTGCGGCTTCTCATTTCAAAGATATTGTAAATGAATTAGAAACGAAAGAAGGAAGTCGTCCCCTACGAATTTTTATGGTGAAAGAAGATGGGAAATGGACTGTAAAGTCAAGTGACCTATACAGTGATTCTTTAGGTAAAACGTTTGGATCAAGCTATATTCGATAGACAAAAAAAGAGAAGAATTTTTCTTCTCTTTTTTGTTTTCTGTAAATAAATCAACGAGTTTTTTGTAAAGCTAAATTTATCAAAATATGCTAGTATAGGTTCATTCATTCTTTTATTCTTATTATGATAGGCATCAATGGAGGTTCTTACTAATGAAAGCAAATTATTGTAAAGATACAAAGGCTGTTCGAACGAGCCGCATTTTTCCTAATGATATTAATAATCACAATACGTTATTTGGTGGAAAGTTAATGAGTGATATTGATATGATTGCGTCCATTTCAGCTTATCGTCACAGTCGTACAGAGTGTGTAACAGCTTCAGCAGACTCTATTCATTTTCTGCACCCTATTACGCCTCAGGATTCTGTATGTTTGGAGTCATACGTATCATGGACAGGTCGTTCATCCATGGAAGTGTTTGTGAAAGTGATTAAAGAAAATTTAAAAACCGGGGAGCGTCAAATTGCAGCCACATCATTTTTAACTTTTGTGGCAATGGATGATGATGGAAAGCCTCGTGCAGTACCGGAGCTTATTCCAGAAACAGAAGAAGAAAAATACCTGTTTCAAACGGGGGCAGATCGTGCTGCCACGCGTAAACAAGTGCGTAAAAAAAGCAATGAGCTGGCATCGGTATTGGATTTAGGACAACCTTGGTAGCATAAAAGAGAGGCCGAGACAAAAGTGTTTTAGCTCAAATGAAAAACGAACCACTGATCAACGTGTTTGATTAGTGGTTCGTTTTTTTTGTTATGGTGAACGTAGGTTTCATCTGTTTCGTTCCTTCTAGCAGTTGATTGGAGAGCAAGACGAAGACTACGGGGGAAAAGCGAAAGAGACGAGGAGGCTCATCGACCGCCCGCAGAAAGCAAGGTCTTGCACAGTAATCAACTGCGGTGTCACAAGCGGTTCAGCTTATGTATCCCATTTGTTCGTCTTTAGATTGGATTCATTTAGTTATGTCTTAACCTCTTTTTATATTTGATGAATCTCCTCTCCTGAACGAGAGGAGGAAATAAAATTATATGAAATTTATTTTCGTTCATGGTAATATGAATTTAATATAATTTTCTAAAAAGTTTAAAAAGTACAACATTTATAAAGAAAGGTGTCGTGTCTAATGGTAACAGTAGAAGCAGCAGAAAGACAAAACAGCAGCACTGCCCTGCGCCGTGATGTAAAATTTCTCGGTCAATTGTTAGGGAAAGTTCTGGTTCACCAAGGTGGAGAAGAACTGCTCAACAAAGTAGAAAAAATACGCGAAGTAGCAAAATCACTTAGAGAAAACAAAGATGAAGTTATCTATAAAGAAATAAAAAATGAAATCGTTACTCTTGAACAGCCGATGCGCGAGCAGGTTATTCGGGCATTTGCAGTTTATTTTCATTTAGTTAATATTGCAGAGCAAAATCATCGAATTCGTCGCAGACGGGAATATCAGCAGCAAGAAGATTCTATTATGCAGCCGGGCTCATTGGAAAGTGCCGTTGTTTCGCTTAAAAATAATGGCGTGGCGCCAGACGTAATTGCTAACTTGCTTCAAACTTTATCTCTAGAGCTCATCATCACTGCTCATCCAACAGAAGCCACTAGACGAAGTGTTCTTGATATTCATAAACGAATGGCTGAGCTTCTGAAAAATTTGGATAATCCAACGTTAACAAAACGCGAACGTACGGAAATTGAAGAAAGACTGTTTAGCGAAGTGTTGATTTTATGGCAAACAAATGAACTGCGAGATCGCAAGCCAACCGTAATGGATGAAGTATCGAATGGATTATATTATTTTGATGAAACGTTATTTGAAGTGCTTCCTCAACTTCATCAGGAGTTGGAAAATTCATTGCAGGAGAATTACCCCCAAGAAAATTGGAAGGTGCCTAATATTCTTCGATTTGGTTCATGGATTGGCGGAGACCGGGATGGAAATCCAAACGTAACTCCCAAAGTAACGTGGCAAACGCTTGTCAAACAAAGAAAGTTAGCTATTCGTAAATATAAAGAGTCGCTTACTCAATTGAGACAAAGGTTAAGTCAGTCTACAAAAAGAGTCGCAGTTTCAGATAATCTTCTTGATTCTATTAATCAAGAAATATCTCTGCTGCCTGAGAAAAAGCGATGGAGAATCAAACACGAAGTGTATCGCTGCAAGCTTACGATTATGCTTCATAAATTAAATTTAGTTGGAGAGTCGGAAGCGGGTTATCAAAGGTCGGAAGAACTTCTACATGATTTATTTCTAATCAAAGACAGTTTGCAAAAGCACCAGCCTCAGGATTATCAGTTAAAAAGCTTATGTAAATTAATTCGCCAAGTTGAGCTGTTTGGTTTTCATTTAGCAACGCTTGATATCCGTAATCACAGCGGGGAACATGAAGCGGCAATCAAAGAAATTTTCCATGCGGTTTCTTTAGCTGAAGATTATTCAGCGTTAACAGAAGAGAAAAAAGTTGAGCTGTTAGGGAAAGTTCTTCAAGACCCAAGACCTGTGCTATCGTTTGTAGAGAATTACTCTAAAGAAACGCAGCAAGTAATTGAAGTATTTAATATGATACATCGAGCACATAAAGAATTTGGAGAAAGATCTATTGAAGTCTACTTAATCAGCATGACGCAGTCTGCAAGTGATTTGTTAGAAGTCATGGTACTTGCCAAAGAAGCGGGTATTTATCGCCTTCATGCAGATGGCCGCATTGAAAGTAAGTTAAATATAGCTCCGCTGCTTGAAACGATTGATGATCTCACAGCGGGTCCTAAAATTATGGAACAGCTATTTCAATTAGATTTTTATCGTGAGCACTTAAGGAAACAGCAGGATTTGCAAGAAATTATGCTTGGCTACTCAGATGGAAGTAAAGACGGAGGAACGCTTACTGCTAATTGGAAGCTATATAAAGCGCAGCAGGAAATTCACGATATGGCGAGGAAGTATCAAGTTCGTCTGAAGTTTTTCCATGGCCGAGGCGGCTCACTAGGCCGAGGAGGTGGACCGTTAAACCGAAGCATTTTATCTCAGCCTGTTGAGACGCTAGGAGACGGCGTGAAAATTACAGAGCAAGGAGAAGTTCTTTCTTCTAGATACGCTTTATATGACATTGCCTACCGAAGCCTTGAACAAGCGGTCTCAGCTCTTCTTACAGCGGCAGCAAATGTTTCTCAAGAAGCTGAACAATGTGATATTCGTACACATGAATGGGAAGAAACAATGGACGAGATTTCAACTGCTTCTTTACGTAAGTATCAAGAGCTTGTTTTCAAAGATCGAGACTTTTTAACGTATTTTAAACAAGCTACACCTCTTCCTGAGCTGGGAGCTTTAAATATTGGGTCACGTCCAATGAGTCGAAAAGGAAGTGATCGCTTTGAAGACTTGCGAGCAATTCCGTGGGTATTTGCATGGACGCAAAGCAGACAGCTGCTTCCAGCCTGGTACGCTGCAGGTACGGGCTTACAGCATTTAGTAGAGAAGTCCGGAGATATACAGCTTCTTCAGCAAATGTATAAAGAATGGCCATTTTTCCGCTCGACCGTCGATAATCTGCAAATGGCCTTAACAAAAGCAGATTTAATGGCAGCAAAAGAATACACGGAAATGGTACAAGACCCGGCTATTTCAGAGCGGATTTTTACCGCCATTAAAAAAGAGTATAATCTCACAAAAGAAATGATTCTTCAAATCACAGGTCAAAAAGAATTAATGGATCATCTTCCTACGATTAAAGAATCTATTAAATTACGAAATCCGTATGTGGACCCTCTAACATTCTTACAAGTTAAGGTCATTTCCAAGCTGCGTGAAGATGAGGCTGGAACGTTAAATGAAGAACTTTTAAAAGAAGCGTTATTAACGATTAACGGCATTGCAGCAGGGTTGCGTAATACAGGCTGATGCTACCAAAAGACACCTCAAGAAAATAAAAGAGGTGTCTTTTGCCTATTTTTCTCACATAAAGAACTGCCTGTCAGTTCCCTCTCTTTTAAAGAGAACTTCCGCCTGTTAAATAGGCACTGAGAAAAATCAATGATAGAATAGAAAAAAGATGGAAATATTCTACAACTGAATGCGAGTGATGGGGGAACTAGATTGAATATGGAGGACGAGGACAATGGTAAAAAATTCGCAAATCTTCATTGAAGCTGACTCCGAGAATTCTGTATTTATTGGACTGGAATTTTGTGAGTATACACAAAAAATGAATCCTACTTGTTTGTCCAAACAGCATATAAATGTGTTTATTCATCCGGAAGAACTCACCGTGGAATTTAAGAAAACAAAAAGTGATAGAACTATCGATGATTTTCATCTCATGCATATCGTTCCGGTTCATTGCTTTAATTATTTATTATGTTCGATTTCGCAAGGTATTGTTACAGATGTTCAGCTGAAAGCGGTTGGTCATCAAGGAGAAACGTTGTTTGAAGAAAGTCTTACATTGAAGTTTCATGAAAAAGCGACGGATTATGAAGAAACCCTCTCATTTTTCAAACATTTAAATCAAGAAATACAAAAGCAGACGAAAAAATATACAGCCAGTTATATGAGCTCATAATAAAGCAAGCTGCGGTTTTTAAAACCGCAGCTTTTATTCGTTTAACCGAAAAAATTATGTTAGAGATGCTTACAAATCAAGAGATTTTTCAGTGGGAAATTGATAAAGTAAAACTAAGAGAAATCAGTGGACAGAAAAGCTTTTAGCGGCTGGCCGCTCTTTATTCAATATATAAGGGTTTAAGTATTGAGTTTAAAAAATAGCGATGAACACGTATTGTCATTGTAGATGAAGTGCTAAGGTCGCTCTATCTGCAATCATGTAGAATCTTCGCGCGCTTATAGTCTGTTTTACGGAACGAAAAAGCTGCGGAATTAGAAGCACTCCTTCTATTTCTGCGGTTTTTTTTATAAACAAGAAATAAATTTACTTATTGTACGGAGGCGATGCAGATGATTAAAGATTTAGTATTGGCTAAGGAATGGCTGCCTGCAGCTTATTCACATGATTTAACAGATCAGCCCTTGCAAGTAACGATTTTAGAAGAGCGAGTTGTGCTTTTTCGCACATCTAATGCCATTAAAGCATTTAAAGATTTGTGCATCCATCGCGGTGCAGCGTTATCTCTTGGAAAAGTGGTAGATGATTGCATTGTATGCCCTTATCACGGATGGAAATACGATGATGCCGGGGCTTGTGTGAAAATTCCTCAACAGCCGCCGGGAAGAGCTATTCCTTCAAAAGCAAAAGCACAGGTATATGACTGCGTTGAAAAGTACGGAATTATATGGGTGAAGATGAACAGAGAGGCGGGTGATACTCCTCTTCCCTTGTATGAAGAACATCTTAACTCCGGATTCAAAACGGTTTGCGCCAACCCTCATACTCTGCAGGCAGCAGCTCCTCGTGTCGTAGAAAACTTTCTAGATGTAAGCCATTTGGCTTTTGTTCACGAAGGAAGCCTTGGACACTCTGACTACGCCGAAATTCCTGATTATAAGGTGCATTGGAAAGATAACCGATACGTTTCTGATGAAATCGCTGTGTACGCAGATGCAGATGGTACGGGTAACTTTGCGACTATTTATTATACCTTTGAAATTCTTCGTCCTACTATTGCAAGATTGAAAAAAGTGAACTATGAAACGGGTGAAATCTTTTCAATGCTGTTTGCGGTTTTACCTGAAGAGGAAAGAAAGTCCACGGTATTTGCGCTAGTTTCTAGAAACTATTCGTTTGATGCACCTGATCAATATTTCCGCGATTTTCAGCAGCTTATTATTGAACAAGATACCAGTATTGTGGAAAGTCAAAAACCAGAAGAGCTGCCGCTTGACTTACAAGCAGAGCTTCATTTGAATCCGGACCGATTGAGTATTGCCTATAGAAGATGGCTAGGTGATTTAGGAGTGACCTTTGGAAGTGACGTAGGATCAAGATTAAAAAAAGCTGCTCAATAAAAAAAGAAGAAAGGAGTCTCCCTTCTTCTTTTTATGTATGCTCACGGATAAGCTGCTGATAGCTATTAAAAAGGGTAGGGTATGTTAATCGGCTTAAGATGACGCAGGAAAGCGTAGCAGACGCTAGAATAGTAAAAACGATAAGCAGCTGGAATTTGACAGCTTGTATCGGATCTGCCCCTCCAATAATCTGGCCTGTCATCATACCCGGAAGCTGAACAAGTCCAATTGTTTTTTGGCTTTCTACCGTAGGAATCATGCTAGCTTTGATTGCGGCGTTTAAAATACTATGAATAGCTTGTTTAGGAGTACCCCCAAGCGCCAGAATTAATTGAATCTCCTCTCTTCTTCGACTTACTTCAGCATCTAACCGATTTAAAAATAAATTAGCCAAAATCATCGAATTTCCAATAATCATACCGCTGACAGGAATGACGTAGCGCGGAGTAGCAGGGATAATATGTAGACCGAGCATAACGCTTTGGGTCAGGATTTCTACAATAAAAAGAGTGACAAATACACGAAAAAAAGCTTTAAATCCCTGCTTTTTTTTCTTTACAACGTTTTGAGAAGCGACTGTGAGCATAACGAATAAAATGAGAATCATAAAAACAGGATGATTCGCGTCAAAAATAAACGATAAAACATATCCGATTACTAACAGCTGAACGGCTGCTCGAATACTGGCAATGATAATATCTTTTTCGAGTCCTATACGAAAAGATTTTGATAAAAAAAGAGCAATAAAAACAAAAACAATTGTAAAAATCAGTGAAAGTGAACTCATAGAAAGGCTCCTTCAATAAATTGTTTTGTTTCAGCTTTTACAGGAGCATGAAAAAAGGTCTCCGTCTTCGCTTTTTCTACAATCACTCCGTTCATTAAAAGCCAGACTTCCTCTCCTAAACGTTTCGCTTGATCTAAATTATGGGTAACCCAAATAATCGTTTTATTCTGCTCTTTATGTAAATGAGAAATAAGCTGCTCAATTTCATGAGCAGAAGTGGCATCCAAAGCAGAAGTGATTTCGTCTAAAAGTAAAAGGTCAGATCCGTTGGACAGCGTGCGGGCTAATGATAACCTTTGTCTTTGACCACCGGATAAATCTCTGGCATCCTGGTCTAACAAGTCAGGGGAAAGACCGGTTAAGGCACAGAGTTCTTCAGGCATAATATCCTGTTTGCCGTGCAGTTTTTGAACAAGCATCATATTATCTCGCACTGTTCCATCAATAACAGGAGCTGATTGAAAAGCAATGCCCACTTTTTTTCGCAAATCAGAAATAATCCATTTGCTAATGTCTTTACCATATACTTCAATACTTCCTTCATCAGGTGCAGAAAGTAGATTGCACATGGAAAGAAGGGTGCTTTTTCCGGATCCTGATGGTCCTACCATCATGACGAGCGAGCCTTGCATCACTGTACCCGATATGCCTTTTAAAACACTATGTTCTTTATCTTTAAATGTTTTATGAACGTCTGTAAATGTAATAGCAGGTATTGAATTGAACGTGTTCATAGTAGCTCCTTTTTCATTCGTTTTGTTTATTGTAGCATAAGGGAAAGTATAAAAAGTTATTGGGCGATATAAAAAAAGCTGTGAAAAATCACAGCTTTTAAACAGTTGTATTCACTTTTTGGCTGGCTTTTAAGGCATAATCTAAATCTTCAAGAAGGTCGTCGATTGCTTCTGTTCCAACCGATAGACGAATGAGTTCTGGCGTCACGCCGGAAGCTTTTTGTTCATCTTCAGATAGCTGTTGATGAGTGGTGCTTGCCGGGTGAATAATGAGTGACTTCGAGTCGCCGATATTGGCTAAATGAGAAAATAACTGAACGGAATCAATTAACTTAGCCGCAGCGTTTTTTCCTCCCCTTACACCAAAGGTTAAAATGGCTCCTTGTCCTTTAGGTAAGTATTTTTTTGCCAATGAATAGGAAGGGTGAGAAGGAAGCCCCGCATAATGTACCCAGTCTACTAATTCATGCTGCTCTAAAAATTTCGCTACCTTTAATGCGTTTTCGCTGTGACGCTCTAATCGCAGATGGAGTGTTTCTACCCCTTGAAGGAGTAAAAAGGAATTAAAAGGTGATAAAGCAGCGCCAATATCTCGTAAAAGCTGAACGCGCGCTTTGGTAATATAAGCAGCTTCACCGGCAGCTTCTGTGTATACAAGGCCATGGTAACTTGGATCTGGAGTTGTTAAGTCTGGAAATTTCCCGCTCGCTTCCCAATCAAATTTTCCACTGTCTACGATAACACCCCCAATTGCTGTTCCATGCCCTCCAAGAAACTTAGTAGCAGAATGAACGACAATATCTGCTCCGAAATCGATGGGACGAAGAAGGTAAGGGCTTGGAACCGTATTATCAATAATAAGAGGAACTCCATGTTCATGGGCAATGTCTGCAACTGCTTCGATGTCTAACACATTTCCCTGCGGGTTTCCAACGGATTCAGCATAAATTGCCTTTGTTTTGGAAGTGATTGCACTTCTAAAATTTTCTGGATTATCGGCGTTTACAAATTTGACGGTAATGCCCAGTTTAGGAAGCGTAGACGAAAAGAGGTTATATGTTCCCCCATATAAACTGCTTGCTGATACAATTTCATCTCCTGCGGAAGCGATATTCAAAATGGAAAAGGTAGTAGCTGACTGACCTGAAGCTACTCCTAGAGCACCTACTCCGCCTTCTAACTCAGCAATTCGCTGTTCAAAAACGTCCGTAGTAGGGTTTACAATTCGAGTGTAGATGTAGCCTTGTTCACTTAAATTAAATAAAGATGCAGCATGCTCCGTATCTTTAAATCCAAATGAGCTTGTTTGATAAATAGGTACCGCACGCGAAAAAGTAGTCGGGTCAAGCTGTTGGCCAGAATGGATGGCTTGTGTTTCAGGACGAAATGGTTTCTTAGCAGACATTGAAACTCCTCCTTAGATATAAAACTTATAAAAAACATAGGAATAATAAACTTTAATCATAATATACGGATTCTATTAAATGATGTCAAATAATAATTAGAATATTTAGAAATTATTAAGTAAGATTAATACTTTCATTCAGACATCTCTTTAATTTCTAAAAATACCATAAAAAATATAAAATGTAAGAAAAATGTAAATTATTTTGTATAATTATGTTAGAATATTAGGTGTTTGAGAGTTTCTTAGAAAGAGTCGATTTTGCTAGAAAACTTTAAAAAACAGCAAAAGACGGGTCTTAAGAGCTAATAACGAAACAAAATAAAAGGAGTTTGATTATGAGCACAGAAGTTAACGTATCTTCGGAAGTCCAAGAGAAAGGAAAGCCCTCTATTTTTGGTTTTATTACAAGTCCAGTTGTACAGTTTGAGAAAATGAAAAGCAACCCGGTCATTTGGGGACCTCTTTTACTTATCCTCATCTTAACAGCTGCAACAACGATTCTAGCCGTCTATACCCCTCAGGCAAAAGAGGCATTACAGCAGCAAAAAGAAGCTGGCATTGAAGTGAATTCAACATTTAGTATGATCGGCGGAGCAGTTGGAGGAGTGATTGCAATAGTTGCTACACTGGCATTCACGAGTTTGATTCTGTTTTTAATTGCAAAGTTAGGGACTGGAAAAACAACGTACCGCCAAATGTTTAGCTTAAATTTGTTTGTTACGTTCATCACAGCAATCGGTCAGCTAATTAATACGGGAGTAGCTGCACTAGCACATACTTCAGCGAATGTGACTTCGTTAAATGGAATGGTTGGTGCGAAAGGTGCTATGGGAGGAGTATTTACTTCCATTGAAATCTTTTCTATCTGGGGACTTATTCTGACAGCAGTAGGACTACAAAAAGTGGCAAATGTATCAAAAGCTGCTTCTATTATTGCAGTGATTATTTTATTCATCTTAGGAGCCGCTATTTCAGGAGTTGGAGGAGCTGCTTCAGAAGCGCTTAAAGGAGCAGGGTTGTAAATGAAAAAAGGAATAATTATTACAGCTGTAGCAGTTGTTATTGTTGCGGTTATTGGAATTAACGTATATCGTGCACAAAGTGTAAGTGGGAAAGCAATCAATGTTCGCGTAGCAAATATAAAGGAAAAAAAGTTAAGAAATACAGTTATGGTTCCCGGTACGTTAAAGCTTGCTGATGAGCAATATGTCTATTTTGATGCTGAAAAAGGCGAGGTTGAACGATTTCACGTAACAGAAGGATCTCGTGTACAGCAGGGAACCTCTCTTGTAACATACGAAAGCGATACGCTTGATTTAGAGCAAGAACAAAACAAGCTAGAAAAAAAATCCAGTCAGCTGCAAATTGACTCAGTAAGCAAACAGCTTTCTAATTTAAATAAAAAACAAAAAGAATTGGAAAAAGAAATGAGTAAGCAAGAAGCGAGAGATCAAATCGATACAGAACGTACGCAGCTCAATCTCGATTTAGAAACGGCTAAAATTGATTTAGAACGAAACAAACTAGAAGCCAAATCAATTGCTAAAAAAGAACGTAATTTAGACGTAGCGAGTGATATTAATGGGACGGTGCTAGAAGTAGATAAAGAAGCGGTTAATAACACAAGTGACGTTCAAAAACCGCTTATACATATTGGTAATACCGATGAATACTTAGCTACTGGTGTGCTGTCTGAGTACGATGCATTAAAAATTAAAACCGGTCAAGCTGTCAAAATTACATCAGATGTGCTGCCTGATAAAGAATGGGCAGGGAGCGTTAAACAAATTGACTATCTACCTCAGCAGCAGGCATCAGCAGAAGCGGGCAATGATGGGGCTAATCAATATCCAGTTGAAGTAAAAGTAGATGACCAGGATATCACGATGATTAAGCCGGGATTTAAGCTGCTGCTTGAAATTGAAACAAGCAGTAAAAAGGCTTCATCTTTGCCGATAAAAGCAGTTGTAAATGAAGACGGTGAAAAATATGTATATGTGGTGAAAGATAAAAAGGCGGTTCGTAAGAAAGTAAAGATTGGAGAAACAACAAATAAATTTATTGAAATCAAAAGCGGCGTATCTTCTAAAGACAAAGTCATTACAAATCCTACAAAGAACTTAACTGATGGTGCGGAAGTGACTGTTCAATGATTGAGCTTGTGAATATTCATAAAAGTTATCATCTTGGCAAAGAGGAAGTGCCAATTTTAAAAGATATTAATTTGAAGATTTATGACGGTGAATTTGTTGCGATTATGGGACCTTCTGGCTCAGGTAAATCAACGCTAATGAACATTATCGGATGTTTAGACCGTTCGTCGTCGGGGTCCTATTTATTAAATGAACAAGAAATCTCCACTTATAGTGATGAGCAGCTTGCAAAAGTAAGAAATATTCATATCGGTTTTGTTTTTCAGCAATTTCAGCTGTTGCCGCGTTTAACAGCGGTAGAAAACGTAGAGCTTCCAATGGTATATGCAGGTGTAACGCGTAAGGAAAGACGAGCCAGAGCAGAAGCTGCGCTTGAAAAAGTAGGGCTGAGTGAGCGGATGAAACATTTACCGAGCGAGCTATCAGGAGGGCAAAAGCAGCGCGTTGCTATTGCTCGTTCTATTGTTAACAATCCGACGCTTATTTTAGCAGATGAACCAACAGGAGCTCTGGATACAAAAACAAGTGCTGATATTATGGAGCAATTTTCTCAGCTTAATGCAGATGGCACAACGGTTGTAGTCATTACGCATGAACCTGAAGTGGCAGAATATACATCGCGTACAGTTATCGTTCGTGACGGTAAAGTGCTAAGTCATAGCGATAAGGAGAACGATAGCTTATGAGTTTAATAGAAAATATTCGTATGGCTTTTTCCTCGGTTCTTGCTCATAAAATGCGCTCAATTTTGACAATGCTTGGTATTATCATTGGCGTAGGGGCGGTTATTATCGTTGTTGCTATCGGTCAAGGCGGAGAACAGATGATTAAGTCAGAAATAACAGGAGCAAGCAATACAGTTGATGTCTACTACGAGCCTCCTGAAGATGAGATGCAAGCTGATGACCTTTCCATGACGGGGGAGCCCATCTTTACAGAGGATGATATTAAAGCTCTTTCGAGTATTCCGGGAGCGAAGAATGTGGTAGCTTCTAGCTCAATGGGAATGGGAATAAGATATAGAGACAAGGAATCGGATACGACTGTTAATGCAATTAATGAAGGGTATATTGAAGTTAATCAGCTTGAAGTTTCAAAAGGAAGAATGCTAGACAGCGCTGATTTTTTGTCAGGTAATCGAGTAGGTGTTATTACGAGCGATATGAAAAAAGAGCTGTTTGATAAAAAAGAAGCTCTTGGACAAGTAGTATGGGTTCAAGGACAGCCTATCAAAATTATTGGTGTGACAAAAAAGCCAAAAGGCTTTTTAGCATATGAAATACCGACTATTTACATTCCAAATAATACGTACAAATCAAGCTTCGGTAAGCTTGACTACACAAACCTTAGCGTTCAAGCAAAAAGCTCTGATCAGCTAAAAAAAGTAGGCAATGACGCAACGGATTTGTTAAATAACTTGCATGATGCGGAAGATGCTTACCAAGTGCAGAACTTAGAAGAAATAGCAGATAGTATTGGAAATGTAACGCGCATTATGACCACGATTATTGGGTCAATTGCAGGCATTTCATTGCTTGTTGGAGGAATTGGCGTTATGAACATTATGCTGGTTTCTGTAACGGAACGTACAAGAGAAATTGGTATTCGTAAAGCGTTGGGAGCATCTAAAAGACAAATTCTAACTCAGTTTTTGATTGAATCCATTACCCTTACGTTAATTGGTGGTTTGCTTGGAATTGGTCTCGGCGCGGGCGGGGCAGCTCTTGTTTCATTATTTGCTGGCTGGCCGTCGTTAATTTCGTGGCAAGTAGTACTTGGAGGAGTGTTGTTTTCCATGACGATTGGCATTGTATTCGGCATGCTTCCTGCAAACAAAGCGGCGAAGCTAGATCCAATCGAAGCATTAAGATATGAATAAAGATAAGCAATGGTTTGTCTTTATTTCAAGTTAACGAGAACCAAGAAGGATTCTCGTTAATCTGGGAAAACCGGATCATGTAATGATCCGGTTTTCTTATTTATTACTTACTAGGATTGATACGGGCTACGTTAATAATATCATGTATTTTCTCTACCAAATCGAGCATGAGAAATCCGTTTCCTTCAGAGCTTTTCCGGTATCCAAGAGGGAGCGTCCTTCTTACAAGTTGAGCATAGATTTCAGCTTCAATTAAAGAGCGGCCAAAATCTTTCTCACATAAGTTAATTAATAGAGCTAAAGCTCCGGCGACGTGGGGAGTTGCCATTGAAGTTCCTGAAAGAGTCGCATATTTACCTTCTAAAAAAGTAGAGATGATGTTAACACCCGGTGCCACTAAATCCACTTCTTCATTGACATTGGTAAAAGAAGCAAGATTTAAACTGCTGTCCACTGCTCCTACTTGAATAACTTCGTTGTAACTTCCTGGATATGAATATTCAAAGGTTTCTTCGCGGTCGTCACCTTCATTTCCAGCCGCAACAACGACAGAAACATCTTTATTCACAGCACTTTGAACAGCTTCGTGCAGTTCTGGAACGTCTTGTGGTCCCCCGAGTGACATGGAAATAACTCGTGCTCGCTCATTGTTAGGACCGCGCCATTCGACGGCGTAGTTAATAGCGTCAATAATCCATTCATAATTTCCTGATCCTTCACCGGTAAGTACTTTTAAGCTTAGAATTTTTGCTTTGGGTGCCACCCCTACGACCCCTTCATTGTTGAGCGCAGCAGCAATGGTACCAGACACGTGAGTGCCGTGCCCATTATTATCTTCAAATACAGAAGAATCTCCGTCATAATCCGTAGTGAAGTTTCTTCCTCCGATAATACAATCTTTTAAGTCAGGATGATTTGTGTCAACACCAGTGTCGATAACTGCAATTACAGTGCCTTCTCCTTGATTGCTTTGTTCCCAAATAGCAGGCGCTTGAATTAAGCTTACTCCTTTAGGCGTTTCGTTTGTTGAATCGATAATCGACTCAATTGTATAAGGAATTAATTTGACTTGTAACGGTTGTTGAGTCATAGTCATCCTCCTTAAAATGAATTCCATAAAAATGGAAGTTGCTTAATTATAAATTCCCAACTATTTCTATAAATTAAACACTTTTCATGCGAATCCTTTCTTTTTGAATAAAAAGACTCACAAAAGATGTGAGAAAAGGAAAAAAGACCCTGAAGACAAGTCCGATAGAGATTTTTAATGTTATCTATGTATTCACTTTTAATGTTTATCTCACACTATAGAAGAAAGAAACTCTAAGAAAAATCACATAGGACCGGCGACTTTTGATATAATTACGAACGGTATGACATTCTCAAAATACATGATATTTATAAATATACATCAATTTGCAAATTACGAAGGGGCTGAGGATAGTGTCAACTTTAACGTCTCAATCCGTCATTAAATGTGGAAAGTATAAGCTGAATTATGCGGACCGTACGCTTATTATGGGGATTTTAAACGTAAACCCAGATTCATTTTCAGACGGCGGAAAATACTACGATGTAGATAAAGCGGTTGCTCATGCTGAGGAAATGGTAAAGCAAGGAGCAGACATCATTGATATCGGAGGAGAATCAACTCGTCCTGGTTATACAAGAATTAGCGATGAAGAAGAGATTAAACGGATTGTGCCCGTTATTTCTGAAGTGGCTAAGCGCGTAGAGGTGCCGATTTCCGTAGATACATACAAATCGGAAGTGGCCAAGCATGCGCTAGAAGCAGGAGCACATATTATTAACGATATATGGGGGGCAAAGGCTGATCCTAAAATGGCTCAAGTGGCAGCTGATTATAATGTTCCTATTATTTTAATGCATAACCGTCATGAGCCCAACTATACAAATCTGATTACAGATATGATAAGTGATTTGGAAGAAAGCATATCAATAGCAAAAGCTGCAGGAGTTCGAGATGATCAGATTATTTTAGATCCAGGCGTTGGCTTTGGAAAAACGGCTGCGCATAATGTAGAAGCGATTCAGCATCTAGATCAGCTGACAAAGATGGGCTATCCTGTGCTGCTTGCTACTTCTCGTAAAGGATTTATTGGACAAATAGTCGATGCTCCTCCTACGGAAAGAATGGAAGGAACCGCAGCTACTGTATATGCTGGGATTGCACAAGGCGTACAAATAGTTCGGGTTCATGACGTATTAGAAATTAAGCGCTTTGTAAAGATGGCAGATGTACTGGTAGGAAAACATGTCTTTCAGTTTTAATAATCATTAAAGCAGATGCGTAAGCGCTGCTTTTTTATTTTTCCTTGATTTATCCGGATAGAATACATGCCTTTAGATAAATTTAAGTAGCATCAAGGTTTTAAAAATGGAGGTAAAAATGAAAGCGGTAACGTATCAAGGACCTAATCAGGTAAAAGTAGCAGAAGTAGAAGATGCGAAGTTAGAGAAAAAAGATGACATTGTCATTAAAATAACGTCAACCGCTATTTGTGGTTCTGATTTGCATTTATATCAAGGAAACATGCCATTGCCTCACGGTTATATTATTGGTCATGAACCAATGGGAATTGTGGAAGAAGTAGGACCGGATGTTACAAAAGTAAAAAAAGGAGATCGCGTTATTATTCCATTTAACGTAGCGTGCGGACAGTGTGCGTACTGTAAGGATGATTTAACGAGCCAATGTGATAATTCTAATCCACATTATGATTCTGGCGGCTATTTTGGATATACTGAAAAGTTTGGAAATCATCCAGGAGGTCAAGCTGAATATTTAAAAGTGCCGTTTGGGAATTTCACACCGTTTGTGATTCCAGAATCGTGCGAATTAGAAGATGAATCGCTTCTTTTTTTATCAGATGTGCTTCCAACTGCTTATTGGAGTGTAGAGCATGCGGATGTTAAAAAAGGTGATACCGTTATCGTACTCGGCTGCGGGTCAGTAGGGTTAATGGCTCAAAAGTTTGCTTGGATGAAAGGTGCCAAACGGGTTATCGCAGTAGATCATGTTCCATACCGAATGCAGCATGCAAAGAAAATGAATGCCGTAGAAATCTTTGATTTTACAGAATACCCAGATATGGGGGAGCATTTAAAAGAAATCACAAAAGGCGGAGCTGATGTGGTGATTGACTGTGTAGGTATGGATGGCAAAAAGTCGCCTCTTGAATACATTGAACAAAAATTAAAGCTTCAAGGTGGGACGCTCGGACCCATTCAAATTGCGACAAAAGCCGTTCGTAAATGTGGAACCGTCCAAATCACCGGGGTATACGGAAGCAACTATAACAGTTTTCCGTTAGGAGCATTTTTTGCTCGAAATGTAACTCTCAAAATGGGGCAAGCTCCTGTCATTCCAGTTATGCCGAAATTATATGATCAAATTGTAAAAGGAGAATTCGATCCAAAAGAAATCATTACTCATAAAGTCGCTTTAGAAGACGCAGCTAATGCTTACAAAATCTTTAATGGTCATCAAGATAACTGCATTAAAGTCATTTTAAAACCTTAAAATGTGTAAAGATTCCTGAGCAGTGAAGCTCGGGAATTTTTTATGTATGTAAAGTGGCGGAGGAAAATAATGCACGATTGGATGGTTGATTTTACATAATTTAGCTTTATGATAGAAAGAGAAGATATAACGCTTTCATATTCTGATTAAATCGTGCTGCTTAAAATGAAATAAATAATATCTTGGTATTCAATCTTATTCAATCACCGAAATATGGAGGAGAGAATGAATGAAATTAGCATTGCTTCTTGTCATTATTATCGGCGTTGCTGCCCTTGCAGGTACGATCAGTGCTGCAAAGAAAGTAGATGAAGATTACGGGAAATCTAAAAAGAAAAGTATAGTGAATTTATCTATTATTTACGGAGTCGTATTCATAGGATCAATCGTAGGAGTAGCATGGTATATTGCAGTGAGACCATAAATAAAACGAACACTTCCGTGTTCGTTTTATTTTGATTTTAACGTTAATTCTCCGCTTGAAACAGCTGCATCAATAGGATATTTTCCATTTCCGTGCTTTCCTTTTAAGACACCTTCTGTTACGGTTGCATTGCTTAACTTAAAGTCATTGTTTATATCACCGCTGTTTACTTTTCCATTCACTTTAAAACCAGCGCTTTTCGGAAGAACCAGCACGGCATCTCCAGATCCTACATCTACAGAAACGGCCTCTTCTAGCTTTTTAAAATCCATATAGAGATCACCAGATCCAATGCGCGCCTGAAGTTTTCCTTGATAGTTTGTTCCTTTAATTTCCCCAGAGCCTACAGCAAATTTAGCCGTTTGGCTTTCAACATTACTCAGCTGTAAATCTCCAGAATTGACATCCGTACGAAGAGAGGTGCTCCTCAAGTTTGAAATATTTGCATTTCCAGAACCTACTTTAATCGAAACATCTTTCAGCTGAAGCGCTTGCTCAGGCTGTGTAGCAACTTGAAGGTCCCCAGAACCTACCGTAAGCGCAAGGTTGTGGTGATAATCTCTAGGAATGTAGATTGTCACTTTTGTATTTGAAAAAATAGAAAGCCATTGAAAAGGACTTTTTTGATAAGTGACGACTAGGGTGTCTCCATTTTGCTTTACATCTACTTTTCCTTTACCTTCTACTTTTGTTTTAATATCTTGACGATCTTGCGGCACGACAGTTGTACTAATGCTTGGAGAGTCGATTTGAATACGCTGAATATCACTTGATAACGCTGCTTCAGACTTGGACGTCTTGAATGAACTTAACGACCAAGAGAAGGGTGCAAACGCAGTAGAAAAGAGGACTGCCGTACCACCTATCACTAAAATAAAAGCCAATATTTTTTTCACGTTATAACCCGCTTTCTACCTAAATTAAATTTGTTTCTTCTACCATAAAGTGTAAAATGAAAAGCGGTTAATTTCAACGAACAGCAGGATTATTTTTTTCTACGTCTCAAGTCGTAAAAATGAAATATTTTTTTGAGGAATTAAATGAAAAGCGAAGTAGATATTTAAACATACTCATCAAAGAATCAAATTCTTTGTTTCAAAAATAGGAAAATAATTGAGTTAAAAGAACGGTTAAATTCACTTTTTTTGTGTAATTTTCTGATGAGTAGTTCAAAAGAAGTAATAAATAAATAGAATTTTCATACCAATTTTATTATTCCGAAAAACTTTTAAAGTGTTGATTATTAAAAAAATAAAGGGTAGAATTTGTTCATATCAATTGAATACAGCTAAGATTACGATCTTGTATATTATCAGTAATATGGTCTGATAGTCTCTACCTAGTAACCGTAAAAAACTAGACTACAAGAAAGTTTGGATATAAGCAGCAAAAAGAAGGGCGTATTCTCATGAATACAGTCTTCTTTCAAAGCTCTTACTTTTCATACTTTCTGTTATTGTCAGAATTTATGAAAAGTAAGAGCTTTTTTTGTTTTTTAAATACACACCTGGGAGTGGCTTGCATGTACTTTTTATTAAATTTATTAGGCGTTTTTGTAGTAATGGGTGTCGTCTTCTTATGTTCTCCTAAAAAGAAAGAAATAAAGTGGCGTCCTATTGCTTCACTATTGGTCGTTGAAGTCCTCATTACTTGGTTTATGTTAGGAACTTCAATCGGAACATGGATCATTAATAAAATTGCTTCGTTCTTTACTTGGCTAATTTCCTGTGCTAACGATGGAATTGCTTTTGCGTTCCCATCCGTAATGGGAAATGAAACGGTTGACTTTTTCTTCAGTGCATTACTGCCTATCATCTTTGTCGTGACATTTTTTGATATTTTATCTTACTTTGGTATTTTAACGTGGATTATTGATAAAGTAGGCTGGGTCATTTCAAAAGTTTCTCGTTTGCCTAAATTAGAAAGCTTTTTCGCTATTCAAATGATGTTTTTAGGAAATACGGAAGCATTAGCGGTTATTCGTAATCAGCTTTCTGTGTTAAAAGACAACCGTTTGCTTACGTTTGGAATTATGAGTATGAGCAGTATTAGCGGATCTATTATCGGTGCTTATTTAACGATGGTTCCCGCTACGTATGTGTTTACAGCAATTCCACTGAACTGTTTAAACGCGCTTATTTTAGTGAGCTTATTGAATCCAGTTCATGTTACAAAAGAAGAAGATATGATTTACGTACCGCCAAAGTCGGAGAAAAAAG
Source organism: Priestia sp. SRI_019 (assembly GCF_057586255.1). NCBI lineage: Bacteria > Bacillati > Bacillota > Bacilli > Caryophanales > Bacillaceae > Priestia > Priestia sp. SRI_019. Next base: position 217,925 of record NZ_JBYCZN010000003.1, read on the forward strand.
ACTTTTTCTCTACCATTTCAAACAGTATGTTAGTCGGAATGAACATGGTTATTGTTATTTTAGCGATGGTTATTGGATATGTAGCTCTTACATCTGCGCTTAACGGTATTTTAGGCGTTATCGTAGACGGCTTGACTGTACAAAAGATTTTCTCTTATATCTTTAGTCCATTCGCATTCTTACTAGGGCTAACGGGACATGATGCAATGTACGTAGCTCAGCTGATGGGTATCAAGCTAGCAACAAATGAATTCGTGGCAATGATGGATTTGAAGAAAAATCTAGATACACTTCCACCGCATACGATTGCAGTTGCTACAACATTCTTAACATCTTTTGCTAACTTCAGTACGGTGGGTATGATTTATGGGACGTATAATTCTACGTTATCAGAAGGTAAATCAACGATTATTGGAAAAAACGTATGGAAACTGCTTGTGAGCGGTATCGCTGTTTCGTTATTAAGTGCTATGATTGTTGGATTGTTTGTTTGGTAAAAAGTTAAAAAAAGCTGTGCTTTCGTCTTAGAAAGCACAGCTTTTTTTCTTGTTGCATCACCTATTCATTTGCAGAAAAATGGTTATGAATATCCACAGTAAAAGAAAATCACACTATTCAAGAAAAATTCATTTTACTTTTGTAGAAAAATATTTTAAATCTAGTGAGCATTATGTTAAGATTACAAAAGGCTGTTTCATTTAAATTGAGAACACCGCATAAATATGTAAGTAAATATGCATAGAAAACAAAGGTTTATTAATTTTTTTCTAGGTAATATCTCGTAATAAATAGGTTGAAAGGAAATGTCGTTAATATGATAGAAGGACAACAGCAAACAAATGAATTAAAAAAGACGATGAAAAGCAGACATTTGTTTATGATTTCGCTCGGCGGGGTTATTGGTACAGGTTTCTTTTTAGGAACAGGATACACGATTAGCCAAGCAGGAGCGATTGGAGCGATCCTTTCGTTTATCGTAGGTGGCTTCATTATGTACTTAACAATGCTTTGCTTAGGGGAACTTGCAGTAGCAATGCCAGTTTCCGGTTCGTTTCAGACATATACAACAAAATTTATTGGCCCTGGTGTTGGTTTCGCTTTTGGATGGTTATATTGGTTGGGCTGGGCTGTAACGGTTGCATTAGAATTTTTGTCAGCAGGTCAGCTTATGCAAAGATGGTTTCCTGATTCTCCTGTATGGATCTGGTGTGCTATATTTGCCCTTTTATTATTCTCATTAAATGCACTATCAGCTAAAGCGTTTGGTGAAGCGGAGTTTTGGTTTGCCAGCATTAAAGTGTTAGCTATTATTTTATTTATCGTGCTTGGTGGAGCTGCTATGTTTGGTTTTCTTCCATTAAGTAATGGAGACAGCGCACCGCTTTTCTCTAATTATACGGCTCACGGTGTGTTTCCTCACGGAATTAGTGCCGTGTTGATTACCATGATTACAGTTAACTTTTCATTCCAAGGCACAGAGCTTATTGGTGTAGCAGCTGGGGAAAGTGAAAACCCAGACAAGACTGTACCAAGAGCAATTAAACAAACGGTATGGAGAACGCTTGTATTTTTTGTACTAGCTGTAGCTGTCTTAGCGGGTATGATTCCGCTTGAAAAAGCAGGCGTAGTTGAGAGTCCATTTGTTGTTGTATTTGACCAAATTGGTATTCCATATGCAGCAGATATTATGAACTTTGTTATCCTAACGGCACTGTTATCTGTAGCTAACTCAGGTCTTTATGCAGCAACGCGTATGCTGTATTCATTGTCAAAAGATAACATGGCAAGTTCAGCTTTCATGAAAGTAAATAAACGCGGTGTGCCGATGAATGCTCTGCTTTTAACATTAGGCATTGCGCTTTTATCTTTACTTTCAGGATTCTTTGCTCAAGAAACAGTATTTGTATGGCTCATTTCTGCAGCGGGTTTAGGTGCACAAATCGGCTGGATTACGATTGCTGCATCACTGCTTGCATTTAGAAAAAGATATATAAATCAAGGAGGGCAAATCGAGGATTTAAAATTTAAAGTCCCTCTTTACCCGGTATTACCTTTAATCGCATTAGTATTAAATACAATCGTATTGGGAAGCATGGCATTTGATGCAGAACAGCGAATGGCACTGTATGTCGGTATTCCACTAGCGCTGCTGTTTTATGCTTATTATCACGCACGTGTAAAAAAGAAAGTTGATTTATCTATCAGCCGTCAAGAAGTGCAGCTTAAAGACGACAAAAAAGTAATTTTATAAAAAAAGACGCAAAAGCATGGGCTTTTGCGTCTTTTTTTATTGTTTATTTGTAAACTTAAAATAAAATTAAGTTGACAAATAAAAAGGAATTATTGCAAACTTAAAGCAGCGAAAAGAGAAAGGAGGGTGAATATGAAACCGAAAACAATGGCGTATGTTTCCTTATTTGCAGCTTTAACGGCGATTGGTGCATTTATAAAAATTCCTATTCCCTACATACCGTTTACTCTTCAAATTGTTCCTGTTTATTTAGCCGGTGCGCTGTTAGGTCCGCGTTTAGGTTTGTATAGTCAGCTATGCTACATAGGTATTGGGTTAATCGGTGTTCCGGTTTTTGCAGAAGGAGGAGGTTTAGGGTATATTTTCAAACCAACGTTTGGCTATTTAATTGGCTATGCTATGGGTGCATTTATGAACGGCTACCTTATTCAAAAATATGACTTAAAGAAACCTTTTTCTATCTTTTCAGCTAATTTATCTACGTTAGCTATTGTGTACGCAGTCGGCTGCTTCTGGCTTTACGGAGCAATGAAATGGATACTTGAAAAGCCTCTTTCACTGAGCGATACACTTCTTTTTGGAGCTGTTTTGCCAATGCCTGGAGATCTTTTGTTGTGTATTTTATGTTCAGTGCTGATTCACCGAATGCAGCCTCAATTTAGTCGTTTGTCATCAAAGCGGGTTAAAGCGGGGTAACTAAGACATAGAAAAAAAGGAGAGAAAAGAAAATGGGCAAAGCGTATTTTATTACGGGAACTGGAACAGATATTGGAAAAACCCTGGTTACAAGTATTTTGTATAAAGTACTTGGTCGTCTAGGAATAAAAACGACAATTTGCAAACCATTTCAAACCGGCTATCAAGACAAAATTGGAGGTTATCCGGATATTCACTGGTTTGAAACAAGGCTCGGAGTAGCAGATACGGGTATTTATCAGTTAAAGCCGGAGACGTCTCCTCATTTGGCTATTGCACTGAGCAACAAGCAAGTAGAGCCTTCAATCGTCTTAAAACGCATTAATGAATTAAAAAAGAAATTTGATGTAGTGCTCGTAGAAGGAGCGGGAGGTCTTGCCGTACCTTTAATTGAGAAGGAAACAACGTTCTATATGACAAAAGATTTGATCATAGATGCACAGATGCGGGTTATTGCTGTTGGAACAACAGGGTTAGGAGCTATTCACGATGCGCTTTCTACCTTTTCATATGCAAGTGAGCATCACCTTAAAATCAACGGACTCATTTTTAATCGTTTTAATCACAGCAGTATCATTCATAACGATAATGTTCGAACGATTGAAAAGCTGCTTCAAATATCATCTTTAATGACCGTTCCAGTATTCACACATATCGATGAAGAGTTAGAGGCATATATTGAGAAAATGATGAGGCAAAAAAATGTTATTCAACATATTCAGGAGGTGTTTGACTGTGCCGTATCAAAAAGCTGAGCTGGAGAAATGGGATAAAGAATATGTATGGCATCCGTTTACACAAATGAAAGCTTACCGTCAATCCAATCCTCTTATTATTGAAAGAGGGGAAGGAAGCTATTTATATGATGTAGAGGGAAACAAATATTTAGATGGATACGCTTCTCTATGGGTGAACGTGCATGGACATAATGATCCGGAATTAAATACAGCTTTACATATACAAGTGGAAAAATTAGCGCATTCTACGCTGCTTGGATCCGCAAACGTTCCATCTATTTTGTTAGCCAAAAAGCTAGCGGAAATTACCCCTGGCAGCTTATCGAAAGTCTTCTACTCTGATACAGGCTCCGCCGCTGTCGAAATTGCGTTGAAAATTGCCTATCAATATTGGCAAAATCTCGACTCTGTAAAGTACAAAAACAAAAATAAATTTATCTCATTGAATGAGGCATATCATGGAGATACAATTGGGGCAGTCAGTGTGGGAGGCATGGATTTATTTCATCGCATCTTTAAGCCTTTGCTGTTTGAACGAATTCCCGCACCTTCTCCTTATACTTACCGTATGGACGGGGTAGAAACGGAAGAGCAAGCTTCAGCTTACTGTATTCAACAGCTAGAGAAGCTCTTGCAGAACAAAGGAGAAGAAGTAGCCGGTTTGATTATTGAACCGCTTGTTCAAGGAGCCGCGGGTATTATTACACATCCTCCCGGTTTTTTAAAACAAGTAGAGCGTCTGTGCAAAGCGTACGGGGTATTGCTGATTTGTGATGAAGTAGCCGTTGGATTTGGACGAACCGGAACGCTGTTTGCATGTGAACAAGAAGATGTTGTACCGGATATTATGTGTGTAGGAAAAGGGATAACAGGAGGGTATATGCCGCTTGCGGCTACGTTAACAAGCGAAAAGATATTTAATGCTTTTTTAGCTCATCCAGATGAAAATAAAACGTTCTTTCATGGACATACGTATACCGGAAATCAATTAGCCTGTACAGTAGCGCTTAGAAATATTGAACTGATAGAAGAAAGGGAGTTAATCCGTAGTGTAAAAGAAAAGGAAAAAGTTTTTAAACGTTATCTATTAAAGCTTTATGAACTGCCTAACGTGGGAGACATTAGACAAAGAGGATTAATGGCAGGAATCGAAGTTGTGAAAGACCGCCAAACAAAGTCTATTTTTGAAGATAAAAAAGTGATGGGAGACATCATTTTAGCGGCTCGCCAAAAAGGTTTAATTATTAGAGAGCTAGGTCCTGTGATTACGATGATGCCTATTCTTTCAATGACAGACGAAGAATTAAAAACAATGGTTGAAATTGTATATGAATCAATTAAAGAAGTAATCGCACGTCATACAGTGAGTTAAATAAAAAGAGGATAGGACAAAAGTTTTTTATTTAGTTGAAAAAAGATCCGAACGATGAATCGTTCGGATCTTTTTATGGTTATGGGAACGTGAATTTCTTCTTTTTTTATCAATAAATATTTTTAATGCTTGATAGGCGAAGTGATCGTACATGCTGATTTTCATCTTTTAATAGAAGCGTTTGTTCGAGTAAGTTTAAGTTTTGAATATAACCTTTTACCGTTTGAACAAAACCGTTGTTTTGATAGTTAATAGTTAATAATTTATTTGTTTTTAATGCTTTTAAAATCATACCTATTTTCTCCCTTCTTATATCGTAGCTGCCGAAAAACTACAAAATAATGAAGAAGCATTGGAGGCTTGTATTATTTATAAAAATTACTCTGTTTTTTATAAATGCTCTCCTGCTACTAATAATAGAGGGTGATGGTGAAAAACAGATGAAAGATAAAGGATAAGGTTTGATTTATTGTAATGAACTGACTTTTCCTTTACAAATACCTATTTCAAATTTCTTTTTAGTGATAAAATACTGTTAGTGAAATAACTACTTCTCTTCATTAAAGGGTAAGAAGGGGTTATATTGATAGAGTTTTAGTTCTCTATTTCTAGTAATGAAATAAGAGATAGAGAAATAGACTAATAAAAATCAATCAAGGAGTTTTTTTATGGATCAGAGTTTTATTTTAAATCTTTTAGAAATTTTACTGATTAACATTGTACTGAGTGGCGATAACGCAGTCGTGATTGCTTTAGCTTGTCGGAATCTTCCGGACCAGCATCGAAACAAAGCGGTTGTTTTCGGTACATTAGGAGCGGTTGTATTACGTGTAGGGCTAACGTTTGTCGCGGTATATTTATTAACAATCCCATTTTTAAATTTCATCGGAGGCCTGCTTCTTCTATGGATTGCAATTAGTCTTTTAAAAGGTGAAGATGACGGAGATATTAAAGCGAATTCAACTCTAGCAGGTGCTATCAAAACAATTATTATAGCGGATCTTGTTATGAGTTTAGATAACGTAGTAGCGGTTGCGGGTGCGGCTAACGGCAATATTCTACTCATTATCCTTGGTCTTGTTATCAGCATTCCGTTAATCATTTGGGGAAGTCAGCTTTTAATGAAAATTATGGAAAAATTTCCGATTATCATCATTGCCGGAGCAGCGCTTCTTGGCTATACTGCTGGTGAAATGATCTTTAAAGACAAAGCGGTGGGACATGTATTAGAAGGATTAAATCCGTATTTGCATACGATTGTTCCTATTTTGTTAGCTATTTTAGTTGTTGTTGTCGGGAAACTTAGCGGACGTTCTAAAAAAGAAACGCATTAATCCTAAAAAGAGGTTGGGACAAAGGTATTTAAGATGAAGTGAAAAACGAACCACTAATCAATTTTGATTAGTGGTTCGTTTTTTTTGTTGTGGTGAACGTAGGCTTCATTTATTTAGATCCTTCTAGCAGTTGATTGGAGGACAAGGCGAAGACTCCTGCGGGAAAAGCGGAACAGATGAGACCCCGCAGGAGCGCACGCGACGAGGAGGCTCATCGGCCGCCCGCGGAAAGCGAAGTCTTGTACGGAAATCAACTGCGGTGCCATAAGCGGTTCAGCTCATGTATCCCATTTATTCGTCTTTAGATTGGATTCGTTTCGCTATGTCTCAACTTCTTTTTTTATTATTTAGCTAATGGAGGTGCGGAATTAACGTCTTGTATCCTCTCTACAGGAGAATGAAATTCATTTTCCATTTTCGATACAACTACAGTTGCTACACCATTTCCAATTAAGTTCGTAATAGCACGAGCTTCTGACATAAAGCGGTCTACCCCGATTAACAGCGCGATTCCTTCAACTGGAATCATCGGGAATGCAGCAAGCGTAGCTGCTAGTGTAATAAATCCAGAGCCAGTAACTCCAGCAGCTCCTTTAGACGTTAGCATTAAAATACCAAGCAGCGTAATCTCTTGCATTAACGACAGGTCGACTCCATACGCTTGAGCGATAAAGATAGCAGCCATGGATAAGTAGATGGCTGTTCCATCTAGGTTAAATGAGTAACCAGTTGGAATGACAAGTCCTACTACAGATTTTGAACATCCGTACTTCTCCATTTTGTCCATCATTTTTGGCAGTGCAGATTCGGAAGAAGACGTACCTAATACAAGTAGAATTTCTTCTTTAATAAAAGCAATGAATTTAAAAATATTAAATCCGTAAATCTTAGCAATGGTTCCAAGTACAAATACAATAAATAAGAACATAGTAATGTAAACAGATCCCATTAAGAAACCGAGTTTTTGAAGAGAGCCTATTCCAAAGTTACCGATCGTATAAGCCATCGCTCCAAACGCCGCAATAGGTGAAAGTTTCATAATCATATTAACAATGCCAAAGAAAATATCTGTACAGCGTTCAAAGAATGTAATGACAGGAGCCGCTTTTTCGCCGAGTGTAGCTGTAGCCATTCCAAATAGTACGGCAAAGAATAAGATTGGCAATAATTCACCATTTGCCATTGCGCCAAATACGCTGTCTGGAATAATTCCCATGATAAACTCCATAAAGCCATGCTCCGCTTCAGCTGCTTGCTGCGTATATTGAGTAACATCAGCTCCGTTTGCGCCATTGATATTAAAGCCAGCCCCAGGTTTAATAAAGTTTACAACGATAATTCCAATTGCTAAGGCAAAAGTAGTGACAATCTCAAAGTATAAAAGAGCTTTACCTCCAATTCGTCCCACTTTCTTTAAGTCTCCCATGCTTCCGATACCGATGACCACTGTTAAGAAAATAATTGGGGCAATCACCATTTTAATTAATTTAATGAAGATATCAGCCAATACTTTTAATTTAGCTCCAAATTCAGGAAACATGAAGCCAATTGCAATACCAAGAAGGATACCGATAACAACTTGAACAGTTAGATTTTTAAAACTTAATTTCATACGTAATGCTCCTTTCGAGAGTGTTTTTTTGTTAACGCTTACATTATTCTTATCCTTATATTAACTGATAATTTTAACTATTTATATTTCTGGTGATAATGTTCTTTTTGGTCATTTTGGTCAAAAAAAGTGATGAACATCTAGTCATCACTTTTTGCTTTCGATATTTTTTATTTGCTGAATGATATCAAGCGTTTGTTTTGTTGCATTGTTTTCAAACGATTGATAAAGAGAGTTAAACTGTTTTTTCCATTCGGCTTTTTGTAAATCATTTAAGTAATAAACGCGCATGCCAGATTTATTTTTTATTTGCTGCAGCTGTTCATCGTTCATCATTTTTGATTGAGTCCAAATCCAGTTAGTTGTTTCTACCATTGCATCACTTAATAGTTGTTTTACATCTTCAGGGAGGCTGTCCCAATACTTTTCATCCATTAAAACAGCATAGCCCAAGTATCCATGGTTGCTGATGGTCATATATTTTTGCAGCTCGTACAAACGTTTTGAATAAATATTAGAAATGGTATTTTCCTGTCCATCAAATTCCTGTCGTTCAAGGGATTGATATACTTTATTAAACGAGACAGCCTGAGGCTTAGCGCCAAGAAGTTCGAATTGTTTTTTGATTACTTCACTTGGCATAATGCGAAACGTTTGACCTTGAAAATCTGCTGGATGGAGCAAAGGTTTCGTATTGCTAGTCATTTGTTTAAAGCCGTTGCTCCATAACGCAAGCCCTTTAATGTTTTTCTCTTGCAGCGTACTCAACAAATCCTGTCCGATTTTACCGGTAAACACTTGTTTTGCCTCGCTGTAATCATCGAAAATGAAGGGAAGATCAAAAAGTTGCCACGTAGGGGAGAGGTCGCTTAGCTTTGAAATGGAAGGTGCAATCATTTGTACATCATTTCGGCGAAGGGCGGCAAGTTCTTCGTCGTCTGAATACAATACACCGTTTGAATATACTTCAATTTTAACTTTACCATCCGATTTTTGATTAACGATTTCAGCAAATTTTTGAGCGGCTAAGCCTTTTGGAGTGTTTTCGGCTACAACGTGGCTAAAATTAATCACAATTTGCTTATTTAATCCTTTTTGCTCATCGTCATGATACACGTTATCCTGATTTATAACCGTATACTGCAAAAAAACATAGATCATCAAGAAAACGCTGACAATGATACTTGCCCCTATAAACATCTTCAAAATGTCCAACCCCGCGATTCGATAATTTTTCTCTACAAATATTTTAACACGCAATTTCTCAACGTGGTAAAATTAAAATAAACTTCAATCAGCAGTAGGTGTTCCGCTATGACGCGCTTATCCATGCAAACGAAAATGACGGGGTTAATCTTTTTTATCGTGGTCTTTTCGTTGTTTTTAGCAAGTATCGTGGTGATTAATAATTTTGTACAGTCAAAAGAAAATGATTTAGAGCAAAGGGCTTTAATCACTTCGAGAACAGTTGCTGAAATGCCTGAAATTCGAGAAAAAATTGAAAAAGATAGCAAGAACATTAATCAAATTGTAGAGCCGATTCGCATTATTCACGGTGCTTATTATGTAGTGGTTATGAATATGAATCATGAACGTTTGTCTCACCCTTTGCAAAGCATGATTGGAAAAATCTCTAAAGGAGATGATGAGGGACAGGCGTTTGCAGAACATACCTATACCGATAAAGCAAAAGGAGAAGGCGGAATGGTCATTCGCTCTTTTGTGCCCGTTGTGAACGATCAGCATGAACAAGTAGGAGTAGTTGTCTCAGGCTATCTTCTTCCGAAATTTACAGAGGTCATTTTAAGTTTAAAAAAAGAAATCTTTCTTATTTCAGGTCTTGCTCTTTTTTTTGGAGGGTGGGGAGCGTGGGCGCTTGCATCTCGTATCAAAAAAGAGATGTTTGAGCTTGAACCTCATGAAATTGCTCGTTTGTTCGTAGAACGAACGGAGACCTTTAATGCCATGCATGAAGGAGTCATTGCCATTGATAAAGAGGAGAACATCACTATTTTTAATCATAAAGCGAAAATTATGATGGATGTACCCGATGAGGTAATTGGAAAAAAGATCTATGATGTGATTCCAGATACAAGACTTCCAGAAATTCTGCAGCTTAATCAGCCTGTTTATAATCGAGAGCTTCAAGTTCGAAATTTGAATATTTTAAGCAATCGTGTGCCGATTAAGGTTAATAATCACACAGTCGGTGCGGTCGCTATTTTTCAAGACCGAACGGAAGTTAAAAAATTAGCTGAAGAGTTAACAGGAGTTAAATCATTTGTAAGCGCTCTTAGAGTTCAAAACCATGAATACATGAATAAACTTCATACGATTGCAGGGCTTATCCAACTTGGAAATAAAGACAAGGCTCTTCAGTATGTTTTTCAAGTGTCTGAACAGCAAGAAGAGCTCACCCAATTTCTTCATAAGCATATCAAAGATGAAAGTATATCGGGATTGCTGTTGAGCAAAGTCAGTCGTGCCAAAGAACTTGGAATTGAGTTAGCTATCGATCGCCACAGTGAGCTTCACTCATTTCCTCCTTACCTAGATCATCATGATTTTGTGATTATTATCGGTAACTTAATTGAGAACGCTTTTGATTCATATCAACATTTGGAGCATCGTGAACGGAAGATCTATATAAGTATGGAACAAAATGACGGGATTCTTTCTATATTAATTGAAGATAACGGGTGTGGCATGAATGAGGATCAAGTAGAGAGAATCTTTGATGAAGGTTTTTCAACCAAAGCAAAAGAAAATAGAGGAATTGGTTTGCATTTAGTAAAACAAATTGTTGAAAAAGGAAACGGTCAGATCGAAGTAGAGTCAGAATTAGATGTTGGAACGACTTTTATCATTACATTCTTTTTATAGGGGGAGTGGGAAATGAATAAAAAAGAATGGACGGTGCTTCTCATAGAAGACGATCCTATGGTACAGGAAGTGAACCGCCAATTTATTGAACAAGTTGAAGGGTTCATCGTTATCGCTGCAGCTTCGAATGGTTTAGAGGGTATGCAGCTCATTAAACAGCATCAGCCTGATTTAACGATTATTGATATGTATATGCCTAATCAAGATGGCTTAACTACCTTACAGCAAATTCGAGCAAATGGCTATAAAACAGACGTGATAGCAGTTACGGCTGCAAGTGATATTGAAACCGTACGGAAAGTTCTTCAATACGGAGCGGTGGATTATATTATGAAACCGTTCAAGTTTGAACGAATGAAGCAAGCGCTTGAGCAGTATCGTTCGTTTCAAGTTAAAATAAGTCAAAAAGAACATATTACTCAGTCTGAATTAGATTCTATGCTGTTTCAGCAATTCGAAGAAAAAGCCGATTTGCTTCCAAAAGGGCTAAATGCGGTTACGCTAAGGAGGATACAACAATATCTTTCCGAACAAAATCATCCAATTTCTGCTGAAGAAGTAGCGGACGGCGTAGGAATTGCGCGTGTGACGGCAAGAAGGTATTTAGAGTTTTTAGAACAGGAAAACGAGCTGAAATTATCAGTTGAATACGGCAGAGTGGGGAGACCTATTAATCGCTATATGTTAAAAATAAATTAAATGATACAGAACAGCTTTTATTTGGAAAAGCTGTTTTTTGCGTTAGAAAGTATATCTTTTTCTCTCCTAGAACAAATTAAGGTATACAGTTTTCGCTATCTAAAGAATATTTCGTGCGGTCATTAATTCATAAAATGTCCCTGAAAAAGGATTAATGGCGGAAAAATTGGGGAATATGCACTTTGACATTTAATTTTAGCACAGGAAGGTTTTGAAACATGGACATATTTTTAGCCGTCTTACCAGCCATATTTTGGGGAAGCATTGTTCTTTTCAATGTGAAACTAGGCGGAGGGCCTTATAGTCAAACGCTTGGAACCACATTGGGAGCTTTGATTTTCTCTATCGGTATTTATATTTTTGTACACCCTACGCTTACACCTTTAATCTTTGGGGTTGGAGTTGTATCGGGGCTATTTTGGGCAGTTGGACAAAGTAATCAGCTGAAAAGTATTGATTTAATTGGAGTTTCTAAAACGATGCCTATTTCAACTGGGCTTCAGTTAGTTTCCACTTCATTATTTGGAGTAATTGTGTTTCACGAGTGGTCTACAAAAACTTCAATTATTCTTGGTGTGCTCGCTCTTATCTTTATTATTGTAGGGATTGTTTTAGCATCACTTCAAAGCAAAGAAGAGAAAGAGGCTGAAGGAGGAAAAGGAAACTTCAAAAAAGGAATTGTTATTTTATTAATTTCAACCGTTGGTTATTTAGTTTATGTTGTAGTAGCCCGTCTATTTAATGTAGACGGATGGTCGGCTTTATTACCTCAAGCAATTGGTATGGTTATTGGAGGAGTATTGCTGACGTTTAAGCATAAGCCATTTAATAAATATGCAATTCGCAATATTATCCCAGGTCTTATTTGGGCCGCTGGTAATATGTTTTTATTTATTTCGCAGCCTAAAGTAGGCGTAGCGACAAGCTTTTCGCTTTCTCAAATGGGAATCGTCATTTCAACATTAGGCGGGATCATCATTTTAGGTGAGAAGAAAACGAAGCGTCAGTTAGTTGGGATTATTATTGGAATTATACTGATCATCATAGCAGGAGTCATGTTAGGGCTCGCCAAAAGCTAACTAGGAGGGTATTAACAATGTATAAAGATTTGGAAGGAAAAGTAGTTGTCATAACAGGTTCATCTACAGGTTTAGGAAAAGCAATGGCGATTCGTTTTGCGACAGAAAAAGCCAAGGTAGTTGTGAACTATCGTTCGAAAGAAGAGGAAGCTAACAGCGTTTTAGAAGAAATTAAAAAAGTTGGCGGAGAGGCAATTGCTGTCAAAGGTGATGTAACAGTTGAGTCTGACGTTATCAATTTAGTTCAATCTGCTATTAAAGAGTTTGGAAAGCTAGACGTTATGATTAACAACGCAGGGTTAGAAAATCCGGTTTCATCTCATGAAATGTCTTTAAGCGATTGGAATAAAGTCATTGATACGAACTTAACGGGAGCTTTTTTAGGCAGCCGTGAAGCGATTAAATATTTTGTAGAAAATGATATTAAGGGAACAGTTATTAACATGTCGAGTGTTCACGAGAAAATTCCTTGGCCGTTATTTGTTCATTACGCAGCAAGCAAAGGCGGAATGAAGCTCATGACCGAAACACTTGCATTAGAATACGCTCCAAAAGGTATTCGTGTAAATAACATTGGGCCGGGAGCGATTAATACACCGATTAACGCTGAGAAATTTGCTGATCCTGAGCAGCGTGCAGATGTAGAAAGCATGATTCCAATGGGATACATCGGAGAGCCCGAAGAAATTGCAGCGGTTGCTGCATGGTTAGCTTCTTCAGAGGCAAGTTATGTAACAGGGATTACGCTCTTTGCTGACGGCGGTATGACACAGTACCCATCATTCCAAGCAGGACGCGGATAAGAAAAAACGCACTCTATCATAGAGTGCGTTTTTTAGTTTTCCTGAGCTTTTTTTTGGTTCTTAGGAGCTGACTGGTGTTGAATTAGTAAAAAAAGCAAAATCAAAACGATGCAGCCAGTGATGCTGTACATCCCAAGAATAAGCGGCTGCTGTGTATCTGTTCCAGAAGTAATGCCGTGATACAGTGCAAGCAAGTAGCCTGGGAAAGCAAGAAAATGAATGGCTTTCCATGTTTTTCTCCCCAGCTGTTTTATAAAATCGGATGTGAGGATCAGTACGAATAAAATGTAGAGTGAAATAGTACCAAGACCTGTGCTAATTGGTTTGTAATCGGAAGTGAACGGAATTAAAATGTCAGAAAGTGAAAAATGAATAGATTGATCAAATGATAAAACAAGTCCGTGAATCATACCAAATAATAACCCGAACCACCCTGATGATTGATGAACCAGCAAAAGCTGTTTTTTTCGTTTTGGTTTAAAAAATGAAAAGCTGTGAGAAATGCCAGCGGCAACCGATACAAACATTAATAAATAAGAAGTTAAGCCGGCTGCCCGAATGGTATTCCAAACGGGAAAGTGGGCACTAAATTGCGCGAGGAGAGTAGCCATAATGGTATACCTGACCTTTCACATTTTTTTCGATTAACACCTTGCCTTCTTTTGTAACCGCAATGACCTCTAAAGAAGGGTGATGTATTTTAGCTAACCTTAATCCGGCGTCCCATCCGAGAATAAGTATGCATTTTGCATAGACTTCAGAAACGGTCAAGTCTTCTGAAACGACCGTTGCTTGCAGAAGCTCTGATGAACTAGGCTTGCTGATTCTGCCGTCAATAATATGATGGTGAGTGTGTCCGTTTACTTTCCACAATCGCTTGCCCACACTGCTTGTGGCAATGCCACTGTTGCTCTTTACTTTAATACTCCTAAGATTTTTTGATAAATCAAATGGATGAGAGAGCGCAATAGACCAGTGCTTACTAGCAGGCCCCCATGTTACAATATCACCGCCTCCATCGATTGCCCCAAGTGAAGTTCCTTTTTTCTTTAATTGATTCGCCATTTGCTGAATGCTCCAACCTTTTGCGATTCCGCCTAAATCCAGACCGACATTAGAAGCAACCTGAATACTTCTCATTCCTTTGTGAATCATAATAGGGTTAATAGTATCAAAAGCTGCTACTTCTTGAGGAAGCTGATTGCTAGGCAGTTGTTCAAAACTTTGGTCATATCCTAGAGTTTGAATAGAATGATACAGAAATGGGTTGAAAATTCCGTTTGTCTCATTGTAATAGTAAGAGGCTGTTTTTACAGCTTCATACAACATTTTTGACGGTAAAAATAATCTTCCGTTCAGCGAATTAAGCTGTGAAAGTTCGCTTGTTGGAAGAAAGCGGCTTAGGGTTTCTTCTACAAGATAACACCAGCTTTCCACTTTTTGGCTGACATGTGTTTCAAGCTGGTATACATTAAATTCGGTATTCATTGCTTTAAATGAGTAGCTCATTACATCACATCCTTAAGAAGGTCTTGATTGCATAGAAGAATCATCGCTATTGCCCCAATTATCCTGACTATTTCCGGAATCATCATTAGACCACTGATCTTGCTGGCTACTTGAGTCATCGTCTGACCATTGATCACTTTGTTCACTAGAACTGTCATTTGACCATTGATCTTGTCCGTTAGTTCCATTGTCCGTATTGGAGTCAGATCCTGAATCTGGAAATAGGTCCGTCTCATCTTCCGTTTGAGTTTGAGATGAATTATCGGCTGATGTATCGTTATTTAGTGCTGTAGTTGTTGAATTTGTTTGATCATATTTTTGAGAAAGTCCTATAAAAGTGGTAAATGCAGCAACGCTCGATAAACCAACCATCCATTTTGTCCATTTATTAGCTGCCATTGATATGCTCCTTTTATCTTTCATATTTTGCAACTGAACACTGAAGAAAAACTGCAGTGGAAGGTAACATACATCGTTCAATTGTTATAGTTCAATATAGACAGAGAAAATGAAAAAATAGTGAAATAGATGTAGGTCGGATTATTTTTGTGGGGGAATTAAGTGAATTATTAGATTAAAAAAGGGTTGTTCTAAAAAGAACAACCCTTTTTTAATCACCGATAAATCTTACTAATTGATACGTAATAAACCGTTAACTGTACAAGAGAAAGAAGCAAAAGAACGGCAATGGGATAGAAGCTAAAAGAATTAGGTAACAGCGGATAAAAAGCTATTAATATAGCACCTATAGGAATAGAAAATAGGAGGAAAACAAAGGCTTTTTTACAAGCTTCTGCTGTTATCATCTTTTCACGTTCATCTTCTTCTGCAAATTCAAAAGGAAATAATAAAGGCGAAACGTTCTTTGTCTTTTTACGCGCGCGGTAGTAAAAAAATGAGACGATTAAAAGAACAATTAAAGAAGCAAAAGAGCCTATAGACATAGTAATTTCCCAAGGGGGTTCAGGGTGGGTCATAACTTCACTAAATTGAATATTTAGGCTTAAAAAATCGTATAAAAACCAACCTACGCATAACAGAGACACTACATTCAATAAATAAGATTTAATAACATTACTCAATATCTTTCTCCTCCTTTTGAAGTCTAAAAACATCTTCCATTTTTAATTGAAAGACATCACAAATTGTTAAACCAAGTAGTAGGGAAGGAACGTAATTTCCCTTTTCAATAGCTGCAATGGTTTGGCGAGTGGCTCCAACTTTTTCAGCTAAATCTCCTTGCGTATATCCATGTTTAGCTCTAAGCTCTTTTACGTGATTAATAAGAGTCAATATGATCACCCGCTGCCTTTTTAATAAATTTGTTAAGTTGATTTAACATTATGTAAAGTTAATTTAACATCAATTGGATGATTTTTCAATAATCAATGGATAAAAAATACAAAAAAGATCCTAGAAGAATTCTTCAGGATCTTTTTTGTTAATAAATTTCTTTAATGCCAGACAAACGAATGGAAAAAATATTTTGTTTTTCATCTCGTAGGGAGAGGGTTTGGTCGGTTAGGTTTAAATTTTGGATTTTTCCTTTGAAGGTTTGAAGCAGGCCATTTTCGTAATAATTCACGGTTACATGTTTGTTTTTCTTTAACGCTTTTAAAATCATTTATTCATCTCCTTTCATGTGTGCATCTGTTATGAAAAGAAAGCTGTGGCTTAAACATAAGAATTTGGAGAATGCTCAAGGCAGAATTATTATTATACAGCAAGATGAGAATAGTTTGTAGATAAATTGTGAAAAAATGCACAAGTTTGCAGTAAGGGTGTTGCAACAGAATACAGTATATGAGGGGATAAGAGGTTTTATGATAAAAAAGGTGATTTTAGTTTATTTATTTATGGGTATTAGGTAAACTAGTATATGAATTTAAAGAATCTATCTATAGTTGTGAAGGCTAGGATTTCATTTAATTTTCATTTTCTATGAGTATAATGATAAAGGTTTTCTATATGTTCTTTGTGAATCTACTCATAAACTAATCGAGAAAGGAAAATCAAAATGAAGCTAATCGTTTCTAAGCCGCTGCACTATTTCATATTAGCCGCTGTTTTAATGTGGATAAAGTCGTACGTGGCTTATAAAACTGAATTTAACTTAGGCGTAAGCGGCGTAATGCAGCAAATGCTGCTGTTCATAAACCCTGTGAGTTCAGTGCTGATTTTTTTAGGAATCGGCTTATTTTTTAAAGGAAAGAAAGCAGGAGCTTGGATTCTTGCAGGCAGTTTCATTATGACGCTGCTGTTATACAGCAACATTCTCTATTATCGTTTTTTTAACGATTTTGTAACGCTTCCTACACTATTGCAAACAAGTAATGCAGGAAGTATGGGCGGAAGCATTATGGATTTATTAAAAGCGCATGATGTTTTTTATTTTGTTGATTTTATTATTTATTTTTTCTTCTTTTTTAGTAAAAAAATTGACTGGCATAATGAAAAAGTATCGGTTAAGAATGCTGTAACCATTCTTTCTTTAGGATTCATGGTCTTTTCTGTCAACTTAACATTAGCAGAAATTGATCGCCCGCAGCTTCTATCTCGAACTTTTGACCGCAATTATTTAGTAAAGTATTTAGGGGCATATAATTATACGATGTATGACGGTGTTCAAACTGCTCAAAACTCTAAACAGCGAGCTTTTGCAAGCAGCAATGATTTAACAAACGTCGTTAATTTTAAAAACAGTCACTATGCGGAGCCTAATTCCGTTTATTTTGGAAAAGCTAAAGGGAAAAATATTATTAAAATTCATTTGGAATCATTTCAGTCTTTTTTAATTGATTACAAATTAAATGGCCAGGAAGTGACACCTTTCTTAAATTCATTGGCCCATGGAAATGACTTTACGTATTTTGATAACTTCTTTCATCAAACAGGACAAGGAAAAACATCAGATGCTGAGCTGATGATGGACAACTCTCTATACGGCCTTCCTCAAGGTTCTGCCTTTGTACTGAAAGGAAGCAATACGTATCAGGCAGCACCAGCTATTTTAGATCAAAAAGCTGGCTATACGAGCGCTGTGCTTCACGGAGACTATAAGACGTTTTGGAACCGTAACGAAATTTACAAGCAGTTCGGTGTGGATAAGTTCTTTGATGCAAGTTATTACAATATGACGGGTGAAAATAAAATTAATTATGGCTTAAAAGACAAACCGTTCTTTAAAGAATCTGTTCCAATGCTGCAGTCTTTACCACAGCCGTTCTATGCGCATTTAATTACGTTAACAAATCATTTTCCATTTTTACTTGGAAACAATGAGGCAAGCATCCAGCCGGCTAACACGGGCGATGCAACAGTTGACCGCTATTTCCAAACGGCTCGTTATTTAGACGAATCATTGCAATCTTTCTTCCAAGAACTGAAAGCTTCTGGGCTTTATGATAATTCTGTGATTATGATTTATGGAGATCACTACGGTATTTCTGAAAATCATAATGCGGCAATGGAAAAAGTAATGGGAAAAGAAATTACGCCTTATGAAAATGCTCAGCTGCAGCGTGTACCTCTATTCATTCACGTTCCTGGAGTAAAAGGCGGAGTTAATCATACGTACGGTGGAGAAATTGACGTTGTGCCAACTCTTCTTCATTTAGTAGGGATTGACAGCAAAGAATTTATCCAATTTGGTACAGATTTATTTTCTGAAAATCATGATGATGTAGTGGCATTCCGTAATGGCAACTACGTATCTCCGAAGTATACATTAGTGGATGGAACGTATTATGATTCTAAGACGGGCCAAGCGCTTAAAGAAAATAATCAAATGAAAGCTTATAAACAGAAGGTAGCGAAAGAACTGGAGTTATCTGATCAAGTGCTTTATGGAGACTTACTTCGTTTCCACAAGCTGAAGGATTTCCAAACAGTCGACCCTTCTAAATATATGTACGGGAAAGAAGAAACAGAAACATCAGCTAAATAAAGCTAAAATCAAAAGAACATGATGACTTCTGCAAAGCAGAATGAGCATCATGTTCTTTTTTACTGTAAACTATTCATTAATAAATTTCTTTAATTCCCGATAAGCGAATAGAGAAAGTATTTTGCTGTTCATCTTTTAATGAAAGCGTTTGGTCTGTTAAATCTAGGCGCTGTACTTTTCCTTTAAACGTTTGAAGCAAACCGTTTTTATAATAGTTAATTGTAACGGCCCCGTTTTTTCTTAATGCTTTTAAAATCATTTTCAAAACTCCTTCCATATTTAAAATGTGTATGATTAACGAGCTGTAACATTCATTTTCATTTGCATATTTTTATTATACACAAAAATAGAAAGCGTTTTCACTTAAAGTTTGAACACTTTGTGAAAACTTTAACAGAGAATGTGACAAATACATACAGAAACTGATTTATTTGTCGTATTCATCATAAAACACATTTATGAAAGGAGTGTTAAGAACGTGTTAAAACTTTATGGATGGAAGAATATTATAAAATATCGTTTGAAATGTCGTAGTGAATCCATTCATCGTTCGTTACATTTCCGCCCATTTTTCTGTACAGCGTTTGGGCTCTTGTATTATCATAAGCCGTTTCCCAAGACATAGCTGCATACTGATGTTCTTTCGTATACTGGTGACTAATCGAAAATAACTTTTCCCCAATTTTTTGTCCTCTTGCTTTTTCTATAACGTACAAGTCATTTAAAATCGCTACAGGCTTCACACGCGTGGTGCTAAATGTAAAATAAAGCGTTGAAAAACCTACTGCCTCGTCATTTTGAGTCGCGATAAACTGAACGCCAGCATCCGGATGGTGAAACAAGTGATTAATCAAATTTCTCAGCTGCTTTTTGGTAGGCTGAGGGCGCTTGTAAAAATCAACAATGTATTCGTTCATTAATGAAATAAGTGCTTCCATGTCATCAGCATTAGCTTGACGAATTGTAATAGTAGTCATTAAATCTTCTCCTTTTTAATCAGATGACCTACACTTATAGTAAAAGAAATGTATCTCCTCTAAAAGAGCCAGATTTGAAAAATAAAATAGGGACAGATGAAAGGAGCTAGCGTGAAGTTCACACCTTTATTAAACCGCAAGGATGATATACCTTTGTATCACCAGCTATATGAATATATAAAAAAAGAAATTGTATCCAGCAGGGTAGAAGTGAATGACAAACTGCCTTCTATCCGGTCTCTTGCTGATTACTTAAACGTAAGTCGAAATACTGTAGATATGGCCTATCAGCAGCTTTTAGCTGAAGGGTATGTAGAAAGCAGGCCCAAAAGTGGACTGTACGTAACGAATACACGGTTTGATTTACTGCAAACAGATAAAAAGCCGACTGTATTTTCACACCCTCACTCAGAAACAAAGTCGTGTACCTATGATTTTCGGTATGGAAAAGTTGATAGCCGTTTGTTTCCCTTGAATGAGTGGAAAAAACGATACAATGAAAGTCTTCAAACTTATAGAGAAGCGCTGTTCACGTACCAAGAAAGTCAAGGAGAAGAATCACTGCGTGAAGAAATTGCGACGTACCTTTATCAGTCAAGAGGAGTGGTTTGTTCAAAACATCAAATTATTATTGGAGCAGGTACGCAGCAATCACTCAGTTTATTAGCGCAGATGTTAAAGAAAAGCATCAGAGATATTGCCTTTGAAAATCCTTGCTATGACGGGGCTAGCTTTGTATTTAAACAGCATGGACTCTCATTAAAGTCCGTGTCGCTTAACAGCAAAGGCATAAACATTCAAGAGCTTTATGATAGCCAAGCACGAGCTGTTTATGTCACACCGTCTCATCAGTTTCCATACGGAATGATCATGCCTGTTTCAAGAAGAATAGAGCTTCTTGAATGGGCGAATGACTGCAATGGGTTTATTATCGAGGACGATTATGACGGAGAGTTTCGTTATAAAGGGAGTCCCATTCCTTCATTGCAAAGCTTGGATTCGAATGGTCGCGTCATTTATACAGGTACATTTTCAAAATCTTTTATGCCTTCTTTAAGGATCAGTTACCTTGTGTTACCTGAAGTTCTTCTAAAAACATATCATGAACGTTTCTCTTTATACGCGCAAGCTGTTCCAACTCTCCATCAACAGACGCTCGGGCTGATAATGAAAAATGGAGAGTGGAATAAGCATTTAAGAAGAGTGAGAACTGCTTATCAACTGAAACACAGTACTCTTTTAGCAGCTTTACAGAAAGAGTTTAACGAAAACATTACGATATCAGGTGAATTGGCAGGTTTGCATATACTTGTACGCGTGCACAACGATATGAACGAACAGCAATTAATTAACGCAGCTCGAAAGCAAGATGTCTCGGTCTACGGTACCTCTCGTTATTGGCTTACGGAAGTACCTAAACAAAAGCCTCATATTTTGTTAGGCTTCGGAAGTTTGAGGAGAGAAGAAATAGAAGAAGGAATAAGGCGGTTAAAAAAAGCTTGGTTATAAATCCATGCTTGTTTTTTCGGTTTCTTGACAAAAGTTGCCTAGTCCTTTAGACTTTTTTGCATATATTTTAAATTATCTGAAAGGAGGATAGGGTAATCGAAGCTAACTGCTAGTGGACAACCCTAGATTAAACAATGAATCCTATCCAACAAATTTTACATACATTCCCTGTGATTGTACTAGATGGTGCAATGGCAACTGAACTTGAAAGATATGGCTGTGATTTAAACGACAGCTTATGGTCTGCAAAAGTGCTGATGGAGCAGCCGGAACTGATTAAGAGAGTGCATCAAGACTACTTTGCAGCGGGAGCTGACTGTGCAATTACAGCAAGTTATCAAAGCACATTTGAAGGTTTTGCTGAACGTGGTTTGAGTGAAGCAGAGGCTCGCGAGTTAATTCAAGCATCTGTAAAAATTGCGGCTGAAGCAAGAGATGAATTTTGGCAGCAAGAAGAGAATCGTCTTAATCGTCCCAAACCAATTGTCGCCGCTTCGGTAGGGCCTTACGGAGCATTTTTAGCAAACGGATCGGAATATACTGGACAGTATGACGTAACAGAAGAAGAGTTAATGGAATTTCATCGTCCTCGTATGAAAGCATTAGTTGAAGCAGGAGCGGACGTATTAGCTTGTGAAACTATTCCTAATGTAATGGAAGCAAGAGCCATTGCGAGGCTGCTACAAGAGTTTGAAGGAGCGTACGCATGGATTACGTTCAGCGCAAAAGATGACCTGCACATTAGCAGCGGAACATTAATCTCGGAGTGTGCACGCTATCTGGATTCTTATGAGCAAGTAGCGGCTCTTGGAGTTAACTGTACGCCGCCTCAATATATTTCTTCACTTATTAAAGAAATTAAATCTCAAACGGATAAGCCAGTCATTGTGTATCCAAATTCAGGGGAGCATTATGATGCTGAATCTAAAACATGGAACGGGACATCTGCTGGCGAAACGTATGGCTGCAGCGCTCACAGCTGGTATGAAGCAGGTGCTCAGTTAATCGGAGGGTGCTGTCGTACAACTCCAGATGATATCAAAGGCATTACAAAATGGGCTAGAAAATAACGGATTGAAAGAAAGAGAATGTGAGAAAAGTTGTTTCGCTAACGTTAAACACGAACGATCTATCAAAAATAGATCGTTTGTGTTTTTTTATGGTCATGGTGAACGTAGGCTTCGTGTGGGCAGGTCCTTCTAGCTGTTGCACGGAAATCAACAGAGGTGTCACAAGCAGTTCAGCTCATTTATCCCCATGTTCCGTCTTTAGATTAGATTCATTTTATTATGTCCCACTCTTTTTTTCTTGTAAAATAAAAGAATACAAGTTAAAAAATCTTTATTTGAACGAAAGAAGGGATGATGAAAGTGAAAGATATTAAAAATATTTATTGTGTAGGCCGAAACTACGCGCTGCATGCAAAAGAATTACATAATGATATTCCAACATCACCTTTTTTATTTTCCAAACCTACTCACGCTCTCGTTGAAGCAGATGGACAATCACTCACTCTTCCTAGCGACCAAGGAGAGGTGCACTTCGAAACTGAACTGATTCTTCATATTGGACAATCTTACAAAGAAGGCATAACGGTGGATGAACTCGTTGACGAGATGACGATTGGATTAGACTTGACTCTTCGAGACGTGCAGAGCGAATTAAAACAAAAAAAGCACCCTTGGCTGCTTGCAAAAGGGTTCAAACATTCAGCGGTCGTCGGAAACTTTATTCCATTTGAAGGAGTAGAAGCATCTAAGAAGAAAGACTTTTCGTTAGTGAAAAACAATGAACGCGTGCAGCTGGGGAATATTAAAGATTTGATTTTTGACTTACAAACGATTATTGATTTTACAGGAAAACATTTTGGTCTTGATAAAGGAGATCTTATTTTTACAGGGACACCTGAGGGAGTAGGTCCGCTTACTCATCATGATGAGCTTTCACTTAAATGGGGACAGCAAGAGCTTGGTTCTTGCATCATTTCCTTTCGTTAACAAAAAGAAGCTGAAATAAAAGTAGTTTAGTTGAAGGAAGATCCGAACGATGAATCGAGATTCTTGATAGAGAATCCAACTCGTTCGGATTTTTTATTGTGATGGTGAACGTAGATTATATATTTGCTTCTAGCTATTGATTAGAGGGCAAGGCGAAGACTCCGGCGGGGAAAGTGGAGTGGCTGAGACCCCGCAGAAGGGTAAGTGAAGTTTTGAACGGAAATCAACAGCGGCGTACCAAGGAGTCCAAATCATTTATCTCAGTTCGTATTTAGATTGGCTTGATTTCGTTATGCCTCAATCTCTTTTTTTACGAAGTCTTAATTTTTTAGCCTTCAGAATGAATTTAATATCCAATGGGAAAGCTGTTTCTATCTCCTATAGAAAACGAGGTCCTCAGCATGGTGCTCTTAATTCTTACAACGGTGATTTCTATTTTGAGTGTACTAGTCATGCCAAAACGTATCAGCTGGATAGAAATGTACACAACCTCTTTGTTTGTTATGTTTTTAGGATCGGTAGCAGATATATATCTTGATGTTAAATATGATCTTTATGGCTTCTTTACAAAAGGAGTAGATTTTGAATATCTTTTAGTCTTTATTTTTATTTATCCTGCGACGAATAGTGTATTTTTAAATTTTTATCCCGGGAGTAAGAGTTTGGCTAAAAAAGCTTTATATATTACAGTGTGGGTAATTCTTACAACACTGTTTGAATACATTTCTGCCCAAACAGAAGTGTTTTATTATAACGAATGGAAGACGCTATACTCGTTTTTTTGCTATCCTTTTCTTTATATAGCAATGGTTTTAAATTTAAAAATGATACGCAGGCTTCAGATTATCGATAAACAAAAATAGAAATAAAAAAAAGTAATGATAAATCATAAAAAAATGATATTTTATTAATGGCTATATATGTAATATAGTAAAAATAGAAAATAAACGAAGCAGCATATAAGCAGGGTTAAAAAACATTAAAACGGGAATCTTGACATTAACTTCATGTTTTTAACCAAGTATTGTGAATGAATATACTTATTAATAAATAATATGTTGTAGAAGGAATTTAGCAAAGGAGGCAAGAAGATGTTTAAGCGTAGTGAAAAAATCCAAATTTATGGCGTAACGTTTCACGGAGTCATGAGTGCGAAGCAAAAAGCCGCCCTGCAGGAAATTGCTAATGTAACAGACGAAAAAGACTGGGAGGGGCTAAAAGGCGTGTATTGCTTAGGCAGTGTAAAGGTGCAAGGAAAAGATGTGCTAGGCGTGTACTATGGCCAGTTTAATGATAATCTTCCAAAAGAGAAGCGCAAACTTCAGTTTGAAATTGACTATATTAAATATACAGTAACGGAATGTCCTATTGTCTTTATCGATACAACAAAAAATAAAAAGCCTCATCAATTTGCTTTTATCATTCTGCATGAATTAGGCCATCATGTGGATCGTATGACAAATGGAACGCTTTTAAAGGAAGGAAATAGAACGCAGGAAATGTTTGCTAATACGTATGCTTTAGAGAAATATTCAAAAATAGAAAAGTTCCAAACAAAGAAGTTGAAGAACATTCCATTTTTAGAGGAATCTCTTACTCAATGGAATAAAACTCCTCATCCTGGAGCTTATTCTCTTAGAGTTCAAATTGAATAATTCAAGGGAATAGTTCCTCTCTCTCCGTTTTTCATTTTCCTATCTTTTTCCTCTTCCTTTCTTTTATCCTTCCAATGAACAAAAAGGATTTAATTACCCATAAAGTTTTAAAAGTTTTTATAGTACGAATTATTTACACTATACCCTCCTGTAAATTATGATTATTTTAAGAAAAAACAGAAAATTTTAAAGTTTTAAGGTACAACTTAATAGTGAACAAGCGATGTTGTAATCGTATAGACGAACTGGCATACATATGCGGGTCATACATACAAACGAATCGCTTCCACTGTTATGAAAGCGGATTCAAAAATAGGAGGGGTAATAATGTTAGCTATTCTTGGGTTTTTGATGGTTTGTACATTTATGTTTTTGATTATGACAAAACGATTAACGCCGCTTATTGCTTTAATGGTTATTCCAGTATTGTTTGCAATCATAGGGGGATTCACAAGTGATATTGGAGAAATGGCTTTAAATGGTGTAAAAGAATTAGCACCTACAGGCGTTATGTTAATGTTTGCTATTTTATATTTTGGGATTATGATTGATGCTGGTTTGTTTGATCCAGTTGTAGGAAGAATTTTAAAAATCGTAAAAGGTGATCCACTAAAAATCACAATTGGTACAGCTATTTTAGTTCTTATTATCTCATTAGACGGAGACGGAACAACAACATATATGATTACGCTCTCAGCGATGCTTCCGCTTTATAAAAAGCTAAACATGAAGCCGATGATTTTAGCCTGTATCGCTATTATGGGCAGTGGAGTTATGAACTTAACACCTTGGGGAGGACCTACTGCTCGTGTGATGAGCGCACTGAAGTTAGATGCTTCACAGGTGTTTACACCAATGATTCCAGCCATGATTGGTGGAGCTGTTTGGTTATTATTCACAGCTTACTATTTTGGAAAAAAAGAGCGTCAGCGCTTAGGTGTTATTGATATTCAGGACGTCACAAATGCTCAAGTAGCTTTTGCGGAAGCAGCCGCTGCTGAAGGAATCGAGTACAAGCGTCCGAAGCTTTTATGGGTAAACTTTGCTTTAACAGCTCTATTATTAGTAGGACTTATCACAGCAGTTATGCCACTTCAAATTCTATTTATGATTGGATTTGCAATCGCTATCATGATTAACTATCCAAATTTAGAAGTTCAAAAAGAGCGTATCACAGCACATGCTGGTAATGTACTTGCTGTTGTATCTCTTGTATTCGCAGCAGGCGTATTCACAGGCATTTTATCAGGTACAAAAATGGTAGATGCAATGGGTAATAGTTTAGTAGGATTAATTCCAGATGCTTTAGGGCCTTACATGTCTGTGATTACAGCCATCACAAGTATGCCATTTACGTTCTTTATGTCAAATGATGCTTACTACTATGGGATTTTACCAATTATTGCTCAAGCAGCTTCAGCATACGGTATTGATGCTGCAGAAATTGGCCGCGCTTCATTGATTGGTCAACCTGTTCACTTACTAAGTCCTTTAGTTGCTTCTACGTATCTATTGGTCGGTATGGCAAAAGTCGAACTTGGTGAATTCCAGCGCTTTACTTTAAAGTGGACGATTGGAACAGCGATGGTGATGCTTTTAGTAGCTATTATTACAGGAGTTATTACGCTGTAAAGATCATGAACCTAAAAACTTATCAATTCCGATTTTGGGATTGATAAGTTTTTTTGTCTAAAAAGCTTTTGGAATAAGGAGCGGATATACAAAAAATTTTGATAAAATAGAAGAAGAATAGAACTATAAGGTAAAGGCTAAAGGTGCGATGAAATGAAAAAATGGTTTCAAGTATCGCTGCAAACAAAAATCGTAGGTTTATCCGCAGCATTAATCATAACTGTTATTGTTCTTTTAGCGAGTATTTTCTCTTACATGCAGTTTGTAGAATCTAAAAGGCAAGCTGAGCAGCTGGCTCTTCAAGCAGCCAAATCAATATCATTTATGCCGGAAGTCAAAGCTGCTTTTCAAAAAAAACAGCCGAGTCGCTATATTCAGCCGCTTGCCGAGCAAGTGAGGGAACAAATCGGAGCAGCAAGTATTGTGGTTCAAAACCGTGAGCAACTCATCTATTCTCATTCTAATCAAAAATGGATAGGAAAGAAAAACAAAGAGGCGGTTAACGATAGAGCACTGCTGTTTGGCGGATATTATACGCTTGACGGAGAGGGAACCACAGGTCCTGCAATTATGGGGAAAGCGCCTATTGTCATCAGTCACGGAAAGTATACGGAGGTCGTGGGAGTGGTGACGGTTGAGTTTTTAAAGTCTCATGTTCATGCTCAGCTCATTACGCGTATTCAGCAAATTATCCTATTTTCACTAGCGGTTTTATTGCTTGGTATGATCGGGGGTATTTTTTTAGCTAAAAGTATTAAAAAAGATACTCTCGGTCTTGAGCCCCATGAAATCGCTTCTTTATACCGTGAACGAAATGCGATTTTACTGTCGATAAAAGAAGGAATTATTGCTATTGATCATCAAGGCTTTATTACGATGATGAATACATCAGCTAAAAATATGCTCGGACTACAGATGGAATATTTACATCATCATATCATTGAAGTATTTCCTTATACGAATATGATTGAAGTGCTAGATACAGGAATAGCCCGAAGCGACCAAGAGATTTTTTTGAATGAAAAAACGTTTATCTTAAACTTAACACCCATTATTGAACATCAGCGAATTGTAGGAGTGGTCGCTAGTTTTCGTGATAAGACAGAATTAAAAAGCTTAATCAATACGATTTCAGAAGTACGAAAGTATTCAGAGGATTTACGAGCTCAAACGCATGAGTTTACGAATAAGCTGTATGTTTTGTCGGGTTTGCTGCAGTTAGGGCAGTACAAAGATGCATTTGAGTTTATTCAAAAAGAATCAGCCGTACACCAAACACAAAATCGTATTCTATTTGATCAGATATTAGATTCTAAAGTTCAAGCAATATTGCTTGGGAAGATTGGAAAAGCATCTGAAAAGAAAATTCACTTTTCGGTTGATTCGGAGAGTACACTCGATACGCTCCCAAAACATATTGAAATTTCTCATCTCATTATCATTATTGGGAACTTAATTGATAATGCATTTGAAGCGGTGAGTCAGCAGTCTGAAAAAGAAGTGTCGTTTTTTATTACCGATATTGGTCATGATTTAATTATTGAAGTGATGGATAACGGACCTGGTATATCAGAAGAAGTACTAAATCAAATTTTCACAAAAGGTTTTTCAACCAAAGGTACAGACAGAGGATACGGACTGGCAAATATAAAGAAAATGGTAGATGAACTTGGAGGATCTATTGAAGTGTATAATCAGCCAGAAGGAGGAGCCATTTTTTCAGTTTACCTTCCAAAAAACTGAATCATGAGAAGTAAGGGGAGAGTCGAAATGTTACGAGTGGCAATTGCAGAAGACGATTTTCGAATTGCTCAAGTTCAAGAGCGATTTTTATTAGAAGTAGATGGTGTAGAAGTTGTAGGTAAAGCGTTGAATGCAAAAGAGACGCTTGAAATGCTAAAGGAGAAGAAAGTTGATTTACTTCTTTTAGACATCTATATGCCAGATGAAATGGGAACAGATTTACTGCCGAAAATCAGAGCGCAGTTTCCACAAGTTGACGTTATCGTGGTAACGGCTGCAACAGAAAAAAACATTGTAGAAATCTGCTTGAGAAACGGCGTCGTTAATTATTTGATTAAGCCGGTTATGATGGAATCCTTCATTAATGCTATTAAACAGTATCAAGAGAAAAAGGAACTGTTTAGTACGCATGAAGAAGTTGATCAATCATTTATTGATGCGTACTTTGGACATGTCAGAACAAAGCCAAAAGCGGATAAATCTCTTCCTTCAGGTATTGATGGTATCACATTACAAAAGTCAAAAGACATTTTAAAAAGCATCAAAGGAATTACGATCGAAGAGATGGGACAACACATGGGAGTATCTAGAACGACAGCTAGACGATATTTAGAGTATCTAGTATCAACTGGTGAATGTCACGTTGAATATGATTATGGGATTATTGGACGGCCGGAACGTAAGTACTATTTAGCGTAGCATTAGCCTTGAAGGATGGTATATATGATCAAAAAGCTCATGATAGTGTTTATAAGTGTATTGCTTGTTAGCTGTTCTTCTCCCTCTAAAAAAGACCGTATTGATATGGGGGAAATTGAAATTGTGGCAGCCGGTGCAAAAGGCGGAGGAGCAGATGCAACAGTAAGAGCCATTCAACAAGTGCTAACGGAAAAGAAGATTGTGAAGGTACCCGTTTCTGTTAGTAATAAAATAGGTGGGCAAGGTGAAGAAGGATGGAAATATATTAAACAGAGAAAAGAAGGGAATATTGTTTCCGGAAATTCCAGTTTGCTGATTACAAATAATTTGCTAGGGCAAAGTCAATTAACCTATAAAGACTTTACTCCGCTCGCTATTTTAACATCTGAATGGGAGGTCATCGTAGTTCCTGCTAACTCTCCTATATATAATTTAAAACAGCTCATACGCACGTTAAATCAAAGTGAATTCAGCATGAAAGTAGGAATATCACCTCGCTTAGGAAACGACGATCATTTATCGTTCATGCAGCTGAATAAAAAGGCAGGCGTAGACTCTTCCAAGCTTGAGTTCTTCGTTTACAACAGCAGTCATAAAGTGATCGATGCGCTCGTTCATCATCAGCTAGATGTAGCACCTATGTCCTTATCAGAAGTAAAAAAGCAGTATGAACAAGGGCAGGTAAGAATACTCGCCGTTTCTTCTCCCAGCAGGCTAGAAGAGTTAAAAGAGATCCCAACGTGGAAAGAAGCGGGAATTGACGTAACATTTAGCCATTGGAGAGGCCTAATGGGACCGCCTAATATGACCAAAGAGCAGGTAGCATATTGGAATAAGACAGTGTATGAAATGGTTCATACAAAAGAATGGGAACAGCTGCTTAAAGATAACGATTTAACCTCTTTTTATAAAAATAGCAGCGGGGCTAAAGTCTTTCTTGAACAGCAAAGCAAGCTGTATTCTGACTTAATGGGCGGAACAAATGACGAGTAGACATGATAAAGAAAAGGTTGAGACATGACGAAATGAATCTAATCTAAAGATGAACAAATGGGATATATGAGCTGAACTGCTTTAGACACCGCAGTTGATTTCCGTGCAAGACTTCGCTTTCCGCGGGCGCGCGATGAGTCTCCTCGTCGCTTACGCTCCTGCGGGGTCTCACCTGTCCCGCTTTTCCCGCAGGAGTCTTCGTCTTGCCCTACAATCAACTGCTAGAAGGAACGAAACAGATGAAACCTATGTTTGCTACAACAAAAAATGAACCACTAATCAAACATTTTGATTAATGGTTCATTTTTTCATTTCGGCTAAACTACGTTTGTGTCAACCTCTTTCTATCAGTGTACATCTTTTAAATCCAAGTTTTGAATGAACTCAATAAAAGCTTTTACGATGTTAATTTTTAATGAATCCTCATGATAAAACATCCATGTACTGCGCGTTAAAGGCTGCTGGTCTTTTGTTTTTAACGTGTATCTGTAAATCTCTGCTGCGTCATCAAGCAGCATACTCGGCAAAATCGCATAACCGAGTCCGTTTACAACCATCTTTTTGCATGTTTCTGCTTTATCCACTTCAATACTGACAAGGGGAGGCTGAGAGTAATTTTCAGCCCACCAGTTATCAACAGATGTTTTTAAAAAACGATCTTGGTGATAGTCAATTCGAGGTATATTGGGAAGGTTGTTTATGTCAACAGGCTGTGCAGACGCAATGCAAATCGTTTCTTTAAAAAGCAGCTCTTTCTGATCTTGCCAGTTATAATCACCTTTTACAAACGCAATATGAACATCGTGCTTATAAAGTAAGTGGGCCATGTCGCTGCTCCATCCGGTCGTGACTTTGAATTCAACGTCAGGAAATCGCTCTTTAAATAACCGCAATAGTCCAGGGAGCTTGTAGTCAGTGAAAAAGTTAGACACTCCTAGACGCAAAGTACCGGTTAATTGATCATCCATGTTTAACACATTTTCTTTTATTTTTTGAAGCGTGAGCAGCATTTCTTCTGCGCACTTCACTAAATATTCTCCCTGCGGTGTAAACTGAACTCCGCGGCGTCCTCTGTTCACGATCTGAACATGAAATTCCTTTTCCATCTGCTGCAGTCTATGCGTAAGCGCAGGCTGAGAGATAAACAGCTCCTTGGCTGCTTTTGTAATGTTTTTTTCTCGATACAACACTTGTAGAATAAGCCAATCTCGATCGTCCATACTATCCCTCCAGGAATAAAAAAAATGAATGGTTTATAATAAAATTTCGATATTTTAATTATCTCTAAAATTATACTATAGTTAAGAAGAGGAATGTTCGGTGTAAGAAAGAAAAGCCTTGTAGAAGGAAGGAAGTAGATATGAACGCAAGAATTATTTTTTTACAGTCTATATTTTTTATTTTATTAACAAGCGTGGGAGGATTTCTTTTATCGTTAACAGGTTTATCCATTGCCTGGATGCTTGGGACCCTCATTTTAGCTGCTATTCTAGCTTTCCGAAAGCCGCGTTTTTTATCTCAAACAAGCAAAAAAGGTATTCCAAAATATTGGCTGTACGCAGGACAGTGTATTTTAGGGATTGAATTAGGTCAAAAGATTAACTTGTCTGTATTAACTACGTTTCAATCTCACTGGTCCACCATTACGATCATGCTTTTGCTGTCCGTTGTTTTTTCTCTATTATCCGGTTATTTGCTATGGAAGTTCAGTTCCACAGACTTATTAACAAGCTTTTTCGGCACGACTCCTGGAGGAATGAGCGCAATGCCAGGCATGGCTGAAGAGGTAGGGGCCAATACGGCAGTTGTAAGCATCATTCAAACAATGCGCGTGTTTTTAGTTGTGCTTGCTGTTCCTTTATTTGTGGTCTATTGGGGAAGTAATACAGGTCGGCATGCAGTGGCAGCTACTCCAAGCATTTTTGGGTGGGAATCACTGCTATGGACAGGCGTTTTAATCGTTACAGCAGTAGTAGGCTATTATATAGGAAAAAAACTAAAATTTCCTGCTCCTTGGTTAGTAGGGGGAATGCTTACTGTTGCGATTGTTCAAACAGCTGCTTCATCGTACGCGGGCTATAATCTTCAAGCATACTGGCCTCATTCTGTGATGATTTTATCGCAAATTTTTATCGCGTCAAGCATTGGTTCACGCTTTCATAAAGAAATGTTTATCGGCGTAAAAAAAATTATAGTTGTTGCGCTTATTAATACAATCGGCTTAATTGCTGCTATGTTTGTTTGTGCACTATTCGTCTCCAAAATAACTGGAATCGGGCTTATTACGTCTATTTTAGCGTTTGCTCCTGGAGGCATTGCAGAAATGGCGACTACATCAATTGTACTGCAAGCCGATTCGACGTTGGTAGTAGCCGTCCAAGTGCTTCGAATTTTAACCATTTGGCTGCTTCTTCCTCCGCTGTTTCGCATGTTTCATCAATGGGGAGAAAGAAAAAGAATACATTCACACGTTTCATAATAAATATGTGAATGCACTAGGCAAAGTAATAGAGAGTTTTAAAGAGGAAAATGGGGGGAGAATAGATGAGTAATAAAGAAATAGTGGTCAGTCAGTTCGGGGGGAATGCTGGAAAGTACGTCAAAAGTAAAGGTCATGCGAAAGGCAAAGATTTAGCTGTTTTAGCGGAAATTGCTGAAGAAAATAGAGGAGGAAAGCTGCTTGATGTAGCAACAGGAGGAGGACACGTGGCAAATAAGCTAGCACCTGTCTTTCAAGAAGTAACGGCTTTTGACTTAACTCCTCAAATGCTGCAAAGTGCTGAAGGCTTTATTAAAGAAAATGGTCATGAAAATGTATCGTTTGTTCAAGGAGATGCTGAAGAAATGCCATTTCAAGATGACCAGTTTGATACGGTAACGTGCAGAATTGCACCGCACCATTTTCCTAATATTAAACAGTTCATCAAAGAGGTATACCGAGTGTTAAAGCCAGGCGGACAGTTCTTGCTCATTGATAATGTAGCACCGGAAGTGAATGCTTATGACGAGTTTTATAATCGAGTTGAAAAGACAAGAGATCCAAGCCATTATCGTGCTTATAAAAAAACAGAGTGGCTTTCTATGCTGGAAATGCAAGGGTTCCGTACAGAAGTGCTGACAACTTTTCCAAAGCGTTTTTTATTTGATGACTGGTGCGGGATGATGAATGTTCCGGAAGAGACAAAGCGTGAGCTTACCCAATATATGCTGAATATACCAAGCGGATTTAAGCAGTTTTTTGACATCAAAACGAATCAACAAAGAATTGAATCGTTTCAAGGGGAAGCAATCTTTGTAGCGTGTTACAAAAATAAATAAAAAGAAGCCAACTCACCGGAGTTGGCTTCTTTTTTTACTTATGCTCGTTGGTTTGAACGATTTCCAAAATATTGCGTAATACGATCTAAAATAATCGCTAAAATAACGATTGAAATTCCAGCTTCAAAGCCCGTGCCGACTTCAAGTCGAGAAACTGCACGGTATACTTCCGCACCAAGTCCCGGAGCACCTACAAGAGAGGCAATAACAACCATTGAAAGAGATAGCATGATGCTTTGGTTAATTCCGGCCATAATGGTTTTTGTAGCTAATGGAAGCTGTACTTTAAATAATTTTTGTTTTGTTGTTGAACCGTAGGCATTTGCTGCTTCTACTAAGTCAGCGGGTACCTCGCGAATACCTAGGTTCGTTAAGCGAATCGTCGGAGGCATTGCAAAGATAACAGACGAGATAACACCTGGCACCACACCGATCCCAAAAAAGAAAAGTGCTGGAATCAAATAAACAAATGCGGGCATTGTTTGCATAAAGTCTAAGATTGGCGTAATAATTCGAGCCGTCTTTTCGCTTTGAGATGCCCAAATGCCAAGCGGAATTCCTACTATAATCGAAATCAGTACGCTTGTTAAAACGAGGGCTAGTGTGTCCATGGTTTCTTGCCAGTAGCCAAGATTAAGAATAAATAACAGGCCAATCATCGATAAAATAGTAAATGACCATTTTTTACTTGAAAACCAAGCAATGATTCCGACAATTAAGATTAAAATTAATGCTGGTGGAAAAGTTAACACTAGTACAATAAAACTTACAATACCATCGACAATAGCTGAAATAACATCAAAAAAACCTTTGATATTATCATTTAAAAACGTGACAAAATGGTCAATCCAATTGCCAACGGGAATTTTAGGAATACTATTCATTTACGTTCACCTCATTACTATCAGTACCGGCGAGTGCTTCAATCACTCGTTCTTTTTTAATGATGCCGCGCAGACGATGGTTTTCATCTACAACCGGTAGCGGAAAGCGGCTGATAACCATTTTGTCGTACAAGTTTTCTAGTAGCGTATCTGTTGTAACAGTTGGAATATCCGTATCTAATACGTCTGCTGTCAGTTTATCTTGTTTAATGGCACGGCTAATATCATCTGCAGTTACAACTCCTAAAAGAGTTTTTTTCTTGTCTACGACGTAGATGCTTGAATAACCAGCTTCTTGCATGATTTTAAGAGCCACGCGCGGACCTCGATCTACGGTAATAGATTCGGCACGGTTCATCACGCTTTCAGCTGTGTATACTTTAGCTACATTAACGTCTTCCACAAAGCGCTCAACATAATCATTGGCAGGGTTTGTCATAATTTCTTCAGGTGTTCCTACCTGAACAACACTGCCGTCTTTCATTAAAACGATGCGATCTCCGATTCGAAGAGCTTCATCAAGATCATGGGTAATAAAAATGATTGTTCGCTCCATTTTTTCTTGAAGCTCCAGTAAGAAATCTTGCATGTCTTTACGAATAAGCGGATCTAGTGCACTGAATGCTTCATCCATTAATAAAATATCAGGATCATTGGCAAGTGCTCGGGCCAGTCCGACGCGCTGCTGCATACCGCCGCTCAGTTCACCAGGGTATTGATTTTCGTACCCTTTCAAACCTACTAATTCAAGCGCTTCTTTTGCTTTCTTTTCACGCTCGGCTTTTGGTGTACCTTGAACTTCTAATCCGTATTCTGTGTTATCAAGAACCGTACGGTGAGGGAATAGGGCAAAGTTTTGAAAAACCATGCTCATTTTTTTTCGGCGCATGTCGCGAAGTTCCTCTTTGTTCATTTTTACTACATCGTCACCGTCTAAAATAAGAGATCCAGATGTTGGTTCAACAAGGCGATTAAACATACGAACTAAAGTGGATTTACCACTTCCAGACAGGCCCATAATAACGAAGATTTCACCGGATTTAATTTCGAAGTTTGCTTGATTAACCCCGATTGTCATTCCTGTTTCTTCTAGAATTTCTTTTTTTGTTTTTCCTTTTTGGAGTAAATCAATCGCTTTTGACGGATTCTTACCAAACACTTTGGTTATATTCTGTACTTTTAATTTTACGTGTTCCATATGTCCACCTCAATTGTTGTTTTCATTTACGTTCATTACTCTTTTGTCCAACTGTCGATTAGCTTTTTATGCTTGTTTACCCATTCTTGCGCTGCTTCTTCAGGATTCGAAGATTTTTCAACTTGTGACAGAAGAGGACTGATTAATTTATCATTCATCTGTGCATTATTCATCCATTTTATGACTTGAGGATTTGTCTTTTTAAATTCCTTGCTTGTCATTGTGTAAATGTTGTCAGGGTCTCCAAACGAATTTTTAGGATCTTT
Source organism: Priestia sp. SRI_019 (assembly GCF_057586255.1). Lineage (NCBI taxonomy): Bacteria > Bacillati > Bacillota > Bacilli > Caryophanales > Bacillaceae > Priestia > Priestia sp. SRI_019. The sequence goes on from NZ_JBYCZN010000003.1 coordinate 253,717, forward strand.
TAAGTATTTGATATCAAAGTCTGCAAAAGCCCAGTGAGGATTCCACATAGTAACAACAATTGTTTTTTTGGCATCATAGGCTTTGCGCAGTTCACTGAGCATAGCTGCCTCAGACGATTTTACAAGCGTATAGCTTTTAAGGTTATAATCTTTTAACGCCTGTTCGGCTAATCCATTAATACTGGAGCCTGGGTCAATTCCAATTACTTTGTTATCGACATCAGAAGCAACCTTAGCAAGGTCTTCCGTTGTGTTCACATCTTTCATATAGGCGGGAACTGCGAATCCTAAGCGCGCGTTTTTAAGCCAAGGGTCTTCGATGTTCACTTGATCTTTATATTTTTTGTAAAAAGGCGCATCTGTTGTAGGTAGCCATGGTGCAAATGAAATATCAATATCGTCATTAGCTGTTCCTACCCAAACACCAGCTTTCTCTAAGAAAACAGTTCTAACCTTGTAGCCTCGATCTTCTAAAATGTGTTTCCACACGTACGTGTAGGCGATGTTTTCGGTATAGTTATTCATGCCGATGGTAATGGTTTTTTTATCTTTAAATGTCCCGTTACCGTTGCCGCAAGCTGAAGTAATAACTAGAAGAAAACAAATCATGCTGATTAACAATAGTTTCTTCATGCAGTGTAACTCCTTTATAAAGTTTTAAATCAATCTGACTGATATGTAGAACGGATGCTAAACACAACGAAGTGTATACCCGGTTTTTTTAGGTGGTAAACATAGAAAATATAAAATGTGAAATAGAGTGGGTGATTTTTCGGCGTTATAAAGTTATTTTTAGCTAAAAATGTACATCGTAGTTAAGAGAAAATATGGGAAATAAATGGATGAAATAAGTGACTGTAGAATCAGTTTTACATGTTACCACTCTTTTTTTTACTCCGTCAACTTTAAGTGAAGGATAATTAGGCGATAAAGCTTTATAAATAAACGCAGAAAAGTATCTTTCTAATAAAGATACTTTTTCAGAAGAATAGTTGCTTAAAGAGCGTTATATCAGCATTTATTTTGGATTGTCAAAAGAAGAGAAATAACACTGAGACATATAAAAAGAGCGAGGGTAAAATGATAAAATAAAAAAATATTTTTGAAGCCGGCACACGGCCGATTTTTTAATTAAATTTAAAGATTCAGAAAAATTTATCTTGCATAATTTGCGTTGCTTATAGTAAAATGAATGAAAGTCATTCATTTTATAGGTGGAGGGAAAAAGTTGGTTACAAGCACAAGTGAAAAATACGATAAAATCTTACAGGCGGCGATTGAAGTTATATCTGAAAAGGGGCTTGATAAAACGTCAATTTCAGACATTGTGAAGCGTGCAGGTGTAGCTCAAGGAACTTTTTATCTTTATTTCAGATCTAAAAATGCCCTTGTTCCTGCTATTGCAGAGAACTTACTTTCTTTATCGCTTGACAAAATCAAAGAAAGAGCTAAAACAGCAACAAATTTTTTAAGTACATTAGAGGTAATGATTGACGAAACTTATAAAACAACGGATGAATATAGAGATGTTCTTGTTTTATGCTATTCGGGGCTCGCTTTTGACTATTCATTAGAAACATGGGAAGCTATTTATTTACCTTATTACAACTGGTTTGAAGAGGTATTAAATGAGGCTGTGAAAAAAGAAGAAGTCATCAAACAGCTTAACGTTAAATGGACAGCTAAAACGATGATCAACTTGATTGAAAACGCTGCTGAACTTTTTTATATCGGGCGAGAGCAAGATGTCACACTTGAACAATCAAAGGAAGAACTTTTTCAATTCTTAAAGCGTTCTCTTGTGCCTTTCGTGTAATATTAGCACTGCTGATATTACACCTATCAAAATGACTGACATTCATTCAAAATATACAATAAATTATCAGAAATATAAGTTTTTTCTATTAAAATGACTGACAATCAGTCGTTATTTAACAAGGAGGTATCTTATGGATCGTACAGCCGTTAAAACGTTAACTTTAAATATGTATATAAACGGAGAGTGGAGAAAAGCAGAGAAGCAGCGTCCTACTGTTAACCCAGCAACAGGTGAAGTAATTGGATATGCTGCAGAAGGCAGCGCGGAAGATATGAAAACAGCGATTACAGCTGCACGGGAAGCCTTTGACAGCGGAATTTGGTCTGAGATTTCTGCATCTGAAAGAGCAGCTATCTTATTTAAAATTGCCGATAAGCTTGAGGAAGCGAAAGAGGAATTAGCAGCGCTCGAAACAATGGACAACGGAAAGCCCTATCGCGAAGCTGAGGCTGATGTGGAAGACGCAGCTGCTTGTTTTAGATATTACGCTGGATTAATTACAAAGCCAGACGGTCAAACGTACAGTGTTCCTGCACCTATGCAAGCAATGGTTATAAAAGAACCAATTGGGGTGTGCGGGCTGATTGTACCTTGGAATTATCCGCTGTTGATGAGCGTGTGGAAAATTGCACCTGCTTTAGCTGCAGGAAATACGATTGTATTTAAACCTTCTGAAGTGACACCGGTTACTCCTACAAAACTTTTTGAGATTTTAGAAAGCGTAGGATTGCCAAAAGGAGTAGCAAACCTTGTTATGGGAGCCGGAGATACTGTAGGAAATACGCTTATTCAAGATAAGCGTGTTGATAAGATTTCCTTTACAGGTGGAACGGTAACAGGAAAACACATTATGCGTGAAGCAGCAGAGAATGTAACGAAAGTCTCTTTAGAACTTGGAGGAAAGTCACCGAACATTATATTTGCTGACGCTGATTTTGAAACAGCTGTAGATTATGCCTTATTTGGAATTTTTGCAGGTAGCGGCCAAATTTGCGCTGCAGGTTCTCGTATTTTAGTAGAAGAAAGCATCGCTGAGAAATTTATTGAACGTTTTGCAGAGCGTGCTCAAAAAATTAAAGTAGGAAATGGAATGAAACAAGAGATTGAAATGGGCCCTCTTGTAAGTGAAGAACATATGAAAAAAGTATTAAAGTACATCGAAATTGGAAAGCAAGAAGGCGCTCACCTTGTATGCGGAGGCAATCGAATCACCAGCAGTGGATTGGAAAAAGGATTCTTTGTAGAACCTACGGTTTTTAGCAACGTTACGTCAAATATGAAAATTGTGCAAGATGAAATCTTTGGACCCGTTGTTGTTATTCAAACGTTTAAAGACGAAAAAGAAGCTATTAAGCTTGCAAATGATACGGAATATGGTTTGGCAGGCAGTGTGTTTACAACCGACGGCGCAAAAGCTCTTCGAGTGATTAAAAAGCTGCGTGCGGGCATCACTTGGGTAAACACGTATCATTTTACATTTAACGAAGCGCCTTGGGGCGGATATAAGCAGAGCGGGATTGGTCGAGGGCTGGGCACGTTTGGATTGGAAGAATTTCAAGAAGTAAAACAAATTAATATTAATTTACAAGTAGAGCCAATCGGCTGGTTTAAAAATTAAAAAGTAGAGAAGGAGCGATATTAAAATGAATACAGTGACGAAAAATCAAGAGGTAAACAAAGCATATGGTGAAGTAAACGAATATATCAACAAAGTATTGGGGCTTATTGAAAAAAGCGAAGTGTCAGCTGAAGAAGCGCAGTGGATTACGAAAGAAACAGTAGACGGATTTCGTGAGCATGTCAACCCGGGCTTTTTAGAATATCGCAAAACAGTAACGGTAGATACGCAGTTCGCAGCTGTTGAATGGTCAGATGAAGGCTCTTGTTTTACGGATGTAAACGGCAAGAAATACATTGATTGTTTGGGCGGATTTGGAATTTATAACGTGGGGCACCGTCATCCTAAAGTAGTCAAGGCTGTTCAAGATCAGCTTCAGCGTCAAGCGCTCCATAGCCAAGACTTATTAGATCCACTTCGTGCGATGCTTGCGAAAATTTTAGCAGATATTACACCGGGGGATTTGAAGTATTCCTTTTTCACAAACAGCGGAACAGAAAGTGTAGAAGCCGCTTTAAAATTAGCGAAAATGTATAGTGATCGAACAACGTTTATTTCCACAACACGTTCTTTTCATGGAAAAAGTCTAGGTTCTTTATCAGGTACGGCAAAAGGAATGTTCCGTAAACCATTTCTGCCGTTAATTCCAGGTTTCCGTCACGTGCCGTTTGGTGATATTGACATGATGCGCAAAACATTTGAAACGTGCGCGCTTGTAGGGGAAGATGTGGCAGCTGTTTTATTAGAACCAATTCAAGGAGAAGGCGGCATTATTCTTCCTCCTGAAAATTATTTAAAAGAAGTGCGTGCACTATGTGATGAGTACGACGCTATCTTAATTTTTGATGAAGTTCAAACAGGCATGGGACGTACCGGTGAAATGTTTGCATCAGAACTATACGGTGTTGTACCTGATATTTTATGTCTTGCTAAAGCGTTTGGAGGAGGAGTTATGCCTGCTGGCGCGGTTGTAGCAAAAGAAAAAGTGTTTTCAAGCTTCTTTGATAATCCGTTTATGCACACAACAACGTTTGGAGGCAACCCGCTTGCCTGCGCAGCGGCTATTGCAACTATTAACGTGTTGATTGAAGAACAGCTGCCAAACCGCGCGAAAGAGCTAGGGGAATACTTCCTTGCTGGTTTAAAGAAAGCTGCTGAAAAACATGGAGATAAAGTACTTGAAATCAGAGGGCAAGGTTTAATGATTGGAATTGAATTTCACCAAGATGAAATTGGCTACGCGCTTTCTAAAGGTATGTTTGATGAAGGAATTCTAGTAGCTGGGACGCTTGTAAACTCTAAAACAATTCGTATTGAGCCACCGTTGACTATTTCAGCGGAAGAAGTAGATCAAGTCATTTCTACATTTGAAAAAGTATTAAATGAGCTAAGTAACCAATAAATGTAACAAGGAGCAATGAATATGAATCGTCAAACGTTTCTTATTCCCGTATTGCTTTCGATGATTTTAGTAGTACAAATGCCTAGCGACTAACTGAAATTATCGAAACGGAGGAGTAAATCATGAAATATCCATTGTCCCCAGATGTCAAACCAGAATTTTGTACAACAGGTTCATTTATGAGGCTTCCAGCGGAAAGAGGAAATGCAAAAGTAGGGCTAGTAGGGATGCCGTTTGATACGGCAGCATCTTTCAGAGTAGGTGCGCGCTTTGCACCTCAGGCAATTCGCCAAGCTTCCATGACGCTGTTTCCTTATCACCCGGTACACAATGTATATCCATTCGATGATACAAATGCTATCGATATTGGTGATGTGCCCGTTATTCCGCATAATATTCACAGAAGCTATGAATTAATGGAAGAAGCGGTAGGCACTCTTATGGATAGAGGAATTGTTCCAATTGGAATTGGAGGAGATCATTCGATTACCTTAGCAAGCCTTCGTGCTGCTGCTAAAAGATATGGCCCAGTGGCTATGATTCATTTTGATTCTCATACAGATACGTGGGATACGTATTATGATGAAAAATATTGGCACGGATCTCCTTTTATACGCGCATATGAAGAAGGGCTAGTAGATTCAAAGAAGGTCTTTCAAATTGGTATCCGTGGAACATTAAATCATCCGGGAGATGTTCAAGAAAGCAAAGACCTCGGTTATCATGTAGTAACGGCAGGGGAGCTTGAACATCAAGGATTTTCAGTGGTTTTAGAGCAAATGAAGACAGCGATTGGAGATACGCCGTGCTTTTTAACGTTTGATATTGATTTTGTTGATCCTTCTTGTGCACCAGGAACAGGAACGCTTGAAGTAGGCGGATTCAGCAGCAGAGAAACGCTGCAAATGATCCGTTCTCTGACAGAATTTAACTATGTTGGATTTGACCTGGTGGAAGTGCTGCCTTCTTATGATCCAACTCAGATAACCTCGTTGCTTGCAGCTACAATCATTCATGATTTTGCTAGTTTAGTTGCAGTGAGAACGAAAAGAAAGTCATTGGATACGACGATTGAATAATGGCTTGTAAGCAGAAATCCCTCTCATTCAGAGGGTATTTCTGCGTTGATATAGCAGGAGATTAGGAACATATAGCTATTTAAAATAAAGCGCTTTCATAATATGATAAAAGAAAAAGATAGTTTGTTAGCAACCCTTACCAACTTAAAGAAATAAATCATATATTTGCTATAGTAAACGTAACAACCCTTTATATAAAAATGAATGAAAGTCATTCATTTTTATATAAAGAAATTAAATCATATGCATTTATGGATTAAATTGTCAGAATGTTCTTAATAAAGTGAAGGGGGAAGATAAATGAAACATGAAACAGTAACATTAAAAAGGTCGTTGAAATTATGGCAGATTGTATTAATGGGGATCGGATATATGACTCCGATGGTAGTGTTTGATACGTTTGGGATTGCGTCTGATATGACGAATGGACACGTTCCTACGTCTTATATCATAGCCCTTGTCGGGATGCTTCTCACGGCAGTAAGCTACAAAAAGATGATTCAAGTGTTTCCAAATGCAGGGTCAGCTTATACATATACGCAAAAGACAATCAATCCACATTTAGGATTCTTAGTTGGCTGGTCTGCACTAATGGATTATCTCTTTTTACCGATGGTTAACGCACTTATTTTTCAAATTTATTTATCATCTATTTTTCCTTCGGTACCATCGTGGATTTGGGTTGTCAGCTTCGTCATTATCGTTACGCTGCTAAATCTACGAAGCGTTAATTTCACCGCCAATTTCAATACATTTCTTGTTGTATTTCAAATGACGATTTTAGTATTGTTTGTTGCTGTTTCAATCAAAGCCTTGCTAGGAGGAATGGGAGAAGGGACTCTTTTTTCTATGAAGCCTTTCTTTAATCAGAACATGACCTCATCAGGACTAATAGCAGGAGCTACACTTATGTGTTTTTCCTATTTAGGATTTGATGCAGTGGCTATGTTATCAGAAGAAACGCCTAATCCTAAAAAAACGATTCCGCAAGCTATTTTTTTAGTGGCGTTAATTGGAGGAGTCATGTTTACTGTGACATCTTATTTTATTCAAGCGGTTTTCCCGACGTTAGAAGGATTCAAGCATCCAGACGCTGCGGCTCCTGAAATTGCTATGTATGTGAGCGGTACGCTGTTTCAAATTGTCTTTTTAGCTGGAGGAATTTCAGGAACATTATCATCAGGCATGTCATCGCATGCAAGCGTTTCGCGTTTATTATACGTAATGGGACGCGATCGAATTTTACCTCAGTCATTTTTTGGTTATGTTCATCCTAAGCTGCGCACCCCTTCGCGAAATATTGTATTAGTCGGAGTTGTATCAGCAAGTGCCATTTTCTTCAGTCTAGCAACAGCTACGTCATTTATTAATTTTGGAGCACTCATTGCGTTTTCTTTTGTTAATATTTCGGTTATTGCGCACTATGCTGTTCATCAAAAGCAGCACCGGTCGGCTAAGGGATTTTGGTCATACATTGTTATGCCACTGTTAGGAGCAGCAGCGATTGGCGTTTTATGGCTTAACTTGGAGCGCAATTCCTTTTTACTTGGTATCGGCTGGGCGATTGCCGGTTTAGTTTATTTAGTGTATGCAACGAAAGGTTTTAGAAGGCAGCTGTCTTCCATTGAGTTTAAGGAAACAGAGGAAATGTCACCTTTGATGAAAGTCGGAGAAAAGTAAGGATAGAAACTACCTGTTTAAGCCTATCTTATTAAGGAAGCCACATTTATGGATTACGTATTTTGAACGTGTTACTATGTAAGAACGATAAGATAGAAAAAGGTAGGTAAATTATGATTAAGGCAGTTGTGTTTGATTTTGATGGATTAATTATTGATACAGAATCAGTGTGGTATGAGGTATACCGCGAAATGTTAGAAGACAGGGGAGTAGATCTACCGATTGCAACGTTTGCTTCTTATGTGGGAACGGATGCTACGGCACTTTACGATTACTTGCTTCAGCAGTTTAACAATGAGTTCACAAAAGAGGAACTAGCTCAAGAATCGTTAAGACGTCATCAAGAAAAAATGAAATCATTAGTAGCCCGAGAAGGTGTAGCGGAGTACTTGGCAGAAGCAAAAGAACTTGGATTAAAAATTGGTTTAGCAAGCAGCTCATATCGAGACTGGGTAACAGCATTTTTAAAAGAGCTAGATTTACTGCACTATTTTGAAGTCATTCAAACGCGCGATGATGTAGAAAAAGTGAAGCCAGATCCGGCTCTTTACCGAAATGCAATTGAAAAGCTAGGAGTAGAGCCCTCTGAAGCTTTAGCATTTGAAGATTCTTCTAATGGAGCGAAAGCTGCTATGGCAGCAGGCTTGCGCTGTGTGATTGTACCAAATCCGTTAACTAAACATCTGTCATTCGAAAGATATCACTTACACATCGAATCGATGAAAGAGAAAAGTTTAAAAGAAGTGATTCAGTATCTTTGTATTGAAGATTAAAAAGAAAGGACGCTCCTGCTGCGTCCTTTCTTTTTTTATAGAATAGATATAATTTTTTTAAGTAAAAAATAACGAATCAGCTTGTTTAAATAGATAAAACTGATATAATGATAACGATTATCAGTTTCAAGAGTCGATTATCTACATAAAGATACAAGCAGGAGGAATGACATTTGAATAAGAAAAAAATAGGACTGCTGGCTTTTATTACAATGCTGGCAATCGGAATGCTTATCGGCTGCAGCAGCACGAATAAGGAAAATTCAGCTGATGAAAAAAGTGAAAAAACAAGAGTGGTCAAGCATGAGCTTGGAGAGACAAAGGTAAAAGAGAATCCAAAGCGAGTAGTCGTATTAGAGTTAGGCTTTATTGATGCATTGTTAGATGCTGGTATCAAACCTGTAGGAGTAGCTGATGATGATAAAGCAGAACAGCTTATTGATAAAGATGTACTAAAAGAAATCAAAGGATACAAATCAGTTGGCACGCGAGCGCAGCCAAGCTTGGAATCGATTAAACTGCTGAAGCCCGATTTGATTATCGCCGATTCAGAACGTCATAAAAATGTATACAAAGAATTATCGAAAATTGCGCCAACGATTGAGTTGAAAAACTTAAATGCTAATTACGATGATTTACTAAATACAGAGTTAAAAGTAGGAGAAGCGGTTGGCAAGAAAGCAAAAGTTGAAAAAGTGGTAGAAGAGCATAAGCAAAAAATGAAGGATTTAAAAGAAAAAGCACCAAAAAATCCGGGCAATGTACTTGTTATCGCTGATGCAAATGGTAATATTAATGCTAGAACTTCAAATTTCTTTACAACGGGTGTTCTTGAGCAATTAGGCTTCAAAAATGCATTAACAGATCCTACAAAAGAGTACAGTGTAAAAATGACAATGGAACAGCTTGTAAAAGCAGATCCGGACAAACTCATTGTTATGCGAAATGAAAAAGGTCATACGCCTTTAGCAAAACAGCCATTATGGAAAGAGCTAAAAGCGGTTAAAAATAATCAAGTGTATGAAGTTGATGTATTTAAATGGTCTCTTCGCCGAAGTGTACAAGGTGCAAATGGTATTGCAGATGAAGCAGAAAAGTTATTATTTGAAGGCAAATAATAACGAAGAAAAGAACAATCCAGCGGGATTGTTTTTTTCTTTTTAATGAACTTTCAAATGAAAGGAGGCGCAGTCTACTATGAAAGCTGTTCACGGCTTATCCAAAAGAAACAAATCTCCGCTTCGTATAATAGCTATTTTTCTTGCGGTTATTATTCTTTTACTGATTTCAATGTTTTTATCTATTTCCATCGGTTCTATACATATTTCTTTTGGAACGATTAAGCAAGCTATACTAAATTTTGACGGATCAAAAGAACAGTCTATTATTCAAACTGTCCGTCTGCCTCGCTTACTGGTAACGGCATTTGTTGGCGCTAATTTGGCTGTCGCAGGAGCGTTGATGCAAGCATTAACTAGAAATCCATTAGCTTCTCCTGGTATTTTTGGTATTAATGCAGGCGCATCAGCGGCAATGGTATTTTTAACGGTTTTAGTGCCTGGTGTAAGCATGATTGGCGGGGTATTTGGTGCATTTTTAGGAGGCGCATTTGCCGCTGTTATTGTTTATGTGATGAGTTCGTTGATTAAAGGAGGCGACAGTGATGTAAAGCTTGCTTTAACAGGTGTTGCTATACAAGGTATGCTTATGTCTCTCACGCAAACGCTGCTGATTTTTAATGAAAGCAAAACAGAAGGCGTTATGTTCTGGCTCACCGGTTCAGTTATTGGGCGAGATTGGGGACATGTTCATGTATTGGTTCCTTTTAGCATCGCGGGCCTGCTTATTGCGTTTGGTCTGGGAAGAGCGTCTTCTTTATTGTCTTTAGGAGATGACGTAGCTAGAGGACTTGGGCAGCGCGTCTTTGCTATTAGAGCGTTCACGGCAGTTGTTGTGATTGTATTAGCAGGTGTTTCGGTGGCAATTGCCGGTCCCATTGGCTTTGTAGGGCTTGTTGTTCCTCATATGGTACGCTATTTAATAGGTGTAGATTACCGGGGCGTTTTGCCAATGAGCGCGCTGCTTGGTGCATCTTTATTGCTGTTAGCAGACGTACTATCACGATTTATTACATACCCGTATGAGACTCCTGTAGGTGCAGTAACAGCGTTGCTCGGAACGCCGTACTTTATTTACTTAGCGAGACGTAAAAAAACAGAAAGGAAGGCATGAGTTATATGCAGACGGTCAATAAAACAAAAAAGCAGCCATCTCGATTCAAGTCTGTCGGCCTGTTTATCATTCTTTCTGTCTTAATTATAGCGCTGAGTGTGATAAGCCTTAGCTTAGGAGACATTAACATACCTCCTCTAGACATTATTACGTCTTTTATTGGTATTGGCGATCCTGACTTGACGTCCATTTTAGTAGAATTTCGTCTGCCTCGTATTTTGCTGGCTATTTTAACGGGAGTCGGCCTAGCTGTGTCCGGAGTCGTCGTACAGTCCATTATGAGAAATCCACTCGCTAGCCCAGATACATTAGGTCTATCAAGCGGATCAGGATTAGCAGCTGTTGCAGTCACTATTTTACTGCCTTTAGCAAGCCCATCTGTTTTATCCGTCGCTGCGTTTGCAGGAGGCTCGCTTGTCTTTGTAATCGTCTATTTGCTTGCTTATAAAAAAGGAGTAGAACCTATTCGATTTGCATTAATAGGTGTAGCAGTGAGCGCTTTTTGTTCATCCGGTATTCACTTGTTAATTTCAAAAGCAAATCCAAACGTAAATGCGGCACTGATTTGGCTGAGCGGCAGCTTATGGGGAAGAACATGGGATCAATTAATTGGTTTACTTCCCTGGGTCGTTATATTAGTACCGCTGATTTGGCTGTTAGCTGCCCGGTTAGATTTAATTCATTTAGGTGATGAAGTGGCTCGAGGACTAGGAGCTAGAGTAGAGTTAATTCGTCTAGTATTGCTGGCAAGCGCAGTGGCAATGACGGCTGCGGTTGTATCGGTAGTTGGCACAATTGGCTTTGTAGGACTTATTATTCCTCATGTGGCCAAACGGTTAGTGGGACCGAGACACAAAAAATTGATTCCTACAGCCGCTTTGCTTGGCGCTTTGTTTGTACTAGCAGCAGATTTAATCGGGAGAGGAATTGCTCCTCCGATTGAAATTCCGGCTGGATTAATCATTGGCATTATCGGCGCTCCGTATTTTCTTTATTTACTGTGGAGAGAATCCAAAAAATGAGGCTGTGACAAAAGTAGTGTAGTTAAAGTTAAACACGAACTATCCATCAAAAATGGATGAATAGTTCGTGTTTTTTTGTAATCATAATGAACGTAGGTTTCATATATGCAGGTGCTTCTAGCTGTTGTTTGTAGAGCAAGGCGAAGACTCCTGCGGGAAAAGCGCAACAGGTGAGAAGCAAGGAGGAGGCTCAGCGGGCGCCCGCTGAAAGCCAAGCCTTGCACGGAAATCAACAGCGGTGTCACAAGCAGTCCAACGCATTGCTCGTCTTTAGATTGGGTTCATTTCGTTATGCCCCAATCTCATTTTTATTCCAAATGAATTTTTGGGAATGGAATATGCGGAGGCTCTTCTAGCCATCCTTGTTCAATGCTTATTCTTGATACTTCTTTGGCGTATTCCAAAATTTCAGTCGTGAAGTTTGTATAGTTTAAAGCGAGATCTAAACGCGGGCTCGTTGACATCGCAAGCCCATATCCACGTACATTTTCAGTAATCATCGCAGCTAGGTGAAACATCATGAGTTTTTCTGAAAATGGAGGAACGGAAGACTTTTCTACTCCGTAATCCCACTTCATTGTGACAGGTATGTTTTCTACCATTAGCGGTTGTGACAGAGATTCAATATGCTGCTGCACAAGTTCTCTACCCTTTAATAAAAAAGCTTGAATGTCCTGAGAAGGAGCTATTTGAGCAAACCCTAAAATTAAATCCTTTGCAATTAAGTTTGTCTGTATGCTTGACACGATATGAGAAATTTCAATGACGGTTAACGGCCGCTTTTCATCAAAATAGCTCCCTAAGAAAAGCTCTTTGTCGTTCATATCAGACGCATCTGCAATAGGAATAGGAGGAAGCTCTATAAAGATTTGTTTTTCTAACAACAAATCTGTAATCGTTTGGTTAAGCTTTTCCGCTTTTAACAGCAAGCTTCGAAAGAAAGACCGTACATCACTTCTTGCGGCAACATCGACACCCGTAGTTGCTGACAGCAGAAGGACATTTGAAATATGCTTCAAATAAAGCAAATAAAAAGAATCCGAAAATAATTTTGGTGCTTCAGCATCAACGTCTTCGTCTCCAAAGCCAAGCGGAATTGGCATATTTTCTTTTAAAAAGATAGCAGTGAGCGCATCACTGTTTTTTGTTGTGATATGCAGTGTACCTTGAATCGCTTTTTGAATATCTAAATCGTCTACATGACACAGAAAATGTTTGAGCATACAAGAAATTGCTTTATCGTTCATATATTGCTTCCAAATAACAGCCATCTCGGCGGCTGATAGTGGAGAAAATGATTGATTGTTCATAATAAACTCCTCATATATAGATAATTAACAAGTTTCTAAAAGGTTATCAACTAGTATAAGTCAAAGGAAGTAAGATAAACACTATAGAAAGTAAAAAAAGGTATCAACATTTTACTATAAGAGTAACCGTCATGCATAATTTAAAGGTTCTTTTAGGAAAAGAAGAGCCCAACCGCTTCTTTCTTGCAAAGCAGAAATAAAACGGAAATAATAAATGAAGAAAGTCAGGCAAGAAAGGAGTTTCATTATATGCCAGAAGGTCCAGAAATTAGACGAGCAGCTGATGAAGTGGAAAAAGCGATTATCGGTCTTCCCGTCAGCGAGATATGGTTTGCTTTTCCATCTTTGCAGCACTATGAAGAAGTATTAACAGGAGCTCGCATTAAAAGAGTAGATACAAAAGGAAAGGCTATGCTTATTCGTTTTGACAACGGCTATACCATCTACTCACATAATCAGCTTTATGGAAAATGGTATGTTCGTTCATCTTACAATTATCCATCTACAAACAGACAGCTACGCCTTGCGATTCATAATGAAAAAAAATCAGCCCTACTTTATAGCGCTTCTGATATTGAAGTATTGCGTGATGAAGAAGTTCCAGCTCATCCTTTTGTATCAAGAGTTGGTCCTGATATCTTAAGTGAAGAAGTAACGGCAGGTGAGCTTTTAAATCGTTTTTATTCTAAACCATTTTACCGTAGAAAATGGGCGTCGCTGCTGTTAGACCAAAGCTTTATAGCTGGGATTGGAAATTACTTGCGCAGTGAAATCCTATTTGTAGCAGGAATTAACCCTGCAGCTCGTCCCGTAGACTGCACGGAAGAACAACTTAAAAAGGCAGCTGACGCAACCATTTCTCTTGTCAAACAGTCCTATGAAACAGATGGCATTACAAATAATGTAAAGCTTGCTGAAACGTTAAAAAAGAAAGGGCAAAAGCGCTCTGCATACCGCCACTGGGTTTTTAACCGTGAAGGAGAAACTTGCCGAATTGACGGCACGCCTATCTTAAAAGTGCAGGCTGCTTCTAGAAGGCTTTATTACTGTCCTACTTGTCAAAAATAGCAGGATATATTTATTCTGCTATTTTTTTGATACATAAAATGAATGAATGTTCATTTTTGTGATATAGTTAAAAAGTAAATTCATAATCTTAAGGGGATGGATAAGATGGAATGTAAAGCAGGAGATACATTTACGTGGCAAAGAACGTTTCAAGAGGAAGAAATCATGCAGTTTGCGGAGATGACTGGAGACCGGGGCAAACATCATATAGAACGTGACGAAAAAGGGCGGCTAATGGTACATGGACTTATGACTGCTAGTATTGGAACAAAAATAGGAGGAGACTTAAACTACATTGCAAGAGAAATGGTGAGTGAATTTCTTCGTCCAGTTTTTGCAGGAGATACAGTTACCTGTGAATGCATATTAACTGAAGTAGAAAAAGCAGATGGTTTTCAAAAAGTGAAAATTAAATCAGTATATCGAAATCAACAAGGTAAAGAAGTACTGATAGGGACAAGTAATGGAATTATTAGAGATTAAAATGAAAACGTTAACAAAAATAAGTTATGAAGGTTGTTAAAAAAGTCACGGATTCGTGACTTTTTTATTGTGCAATTTCCTTCTTTTGTTAGTTACCATTTAAATGTAAATATGGTAATTTAGTAAAGTTGGGTTTTATAAATGGTAAAATTGTGTATTTACTAAGTACATAGATTCTTATTTTTGGAAAAATATTTAAAAAGGAGTTTCTTATATGAAAAAAATAATGAATACCAGCTTAGCACTATCATTCGCTCTATTGCTTTCGGCATGTGGGATGCCGTCTTCAGAGGAATTAACGGGTGACGTGAAAGAAGCGCAAGAAAAGGTGAAAAATGTTCAAGTGAAGGTCACTGGAAAAGAAGAAGGAGCCTCTGATTACCAAGTAAATGGAGTACAAGAGTTTGATTTTAAAAGTAAAGCAGGTTACATTAACACAAAAATGAACGGCGAAGAATTGAAGATGTATCATGATGGTGATGAAACGTTAGCTGTGGCTGGAGAAGAAAGCACAAAAGTACAGGGAGAAGAAAAAAAGTACGTTGCGGCTTTAATTAATAACGCTATGGAGCTTCAACAAAATCCAATACGCTACTATCAAAAATATGATAAAAACCTTCCAAATGAATTTGACGTCACCGAAAAAGACAAAGAGTATGTATTAACATTTAACGGAGGCAAGGACAAAAAGCAAAAAATTATAGCAGGTGATGCTAAAGCTTATTATAAAATAACAAATCAAGGCAGCGATACTGCTGTAGACCTTGACCAAATTAAAGGAAAAGATTTTTCGCTTGTTGTGACAATTGATAAAGAAACGAAGCAAATAAAGAAAGTAGTAAAAAATCAGTCGTATTCAGTTAAAGTAGACGGAAAAACAGAAAACTCAAAGTCTAAGCAAACGTATACGTATACATATAACCAATTAGACAATGTAACAAAACCAAAAGTGGAAGCGAAAGCCGCTGCTGCTTCTAAAGATAGCGGCACTGAAACGCCAAGTAAAGAAAAGCAAGCTGCCTATGCCAAGGAAGCGGGACAATACGTGGACGCTTTAATTCAAGCAACTGTTTATCAAAATACAGATCAATTTGTTGCTAAACATCCGAATCAGCAAGATAAGAAACAGGTAGAAGAAAAAGGGGAGTTCCAAAAGAGTTCGTTTGTAGAGTTTTTTGAAACGAATTTTAAAGGTGCTTTATCATCATTGAGCTCAAACATAACCGATGAGCAGTTAAACGAAGTAAGCAGCGCTTTTCTACAAGCTCTTTCATCTACAAAATATAAAATTAAAGATGCAGCGTATAGTGATGAAGATGATGCGTACGTCGTACAAGTCGAAATTCAAGGATTTAACGATGCAAGTGTATTAGCGGAAGTCATGACACCACTTGCGGAAAAATACCAGGCGGGTGAGCTGAGTAACGAGCAGTTAGTCAACGAACTTATTAACGGAGTAGCAAAACGCTATCGTGAGCCAGTTGAATTACTTCCAGCAAAAACAGTCCCTGTACACGTCGTAAGAAATGGTGAAAAAGATTACGAAGTTTTAATGCAAGATGAGTATCTGTTAACATTTGCTCAGCAATCATAGATAGACAAAAAAAGATTTCGGATATATGCCTGAAATCTTTTTTTATGTCTCATTTAAAATATAATTTCAAACATAAAAATAAATAATTGAAATTATATTTCAATCGAACTATAATAACCATAAAGTCACTACAAGATGAAAAAGGAGCCAAAAAAGATGAATGAACAGCTTACGTTATTAACAACGGAGTCTCAAAATGAGCAGACAACAAAGATCGATACAGCTAGTACAAAAGAAATTCTAAACATAATGAATAAAGAAGATCAAAAAGTGGCGCTGGCTGTACAAAAAGTACTTCCAGACGTAGCGGTGGCAGTTGAATTTGTAAGTGAATCGTTTCAAAAGGAAGGCCGGCTTATTTATGTCGGAGCGGGAACAAGCGGAAGGCTGGGAGTATTGGATGCTGTTGAATGCCCGCCTACTTTCAGTACCAATCCCGATCAGGTACAGGGATTGATGGCTGGAGGAGAAAAAGCATTTGTTAAAGCAGTTGAAGGTGCTGAAGATAAAGAAGAATTGGGAGCAGCAGATTTACAAAAAATTTATTTGAATGAACGAGACACAGTCATTGGAATTGCTGCAAGCGGACGCACTCCTTATGTGATTGGTGCATTAAGATATGCAAAATCTGTAAAAGCTAAAACGGTGGCGCTGTCTTGCAATGGTCATTCTCTTATTGGAAAAGAAGCGGACCATAGTATCGAGGTGGTAGTAGGTCCGGAAGTGCTAACAGGTTCTACAAGGTTAAAAGCAGCAAGCGCTCATAAAATGATTCTCAACATGATTTCTACCGCGGCTATGATCAAAGTAGGAAAAGCGTATGAAAACTTAATGATAGATGTTCGTGTGAGTAATGAAAAGCTTAAAGAACGGGCGATAGGTATTATTTGTAAAATTACAGGTGTTTCTTATGAGCAAGCAAGTCAAACGCTTGAAGAAGCAAATAATGAGGTAAAAACAGCAGTGGTTATGATCAAAACAAATGAAAATTATGACACCGCGAAGATGTTGCTGAATAATGCGGGCGGTTATGTGAGAAAAGCGATTGAACATTACGTATAAAGGAGAGAAACGATGTCAACAGGCGGATTAACAATGATTAAAAACACGGTGGCTAAGCTTCCTGATTCGGAGAGGAAAATTGCTGAATATATTTTAAACAACCCGCATACTGTGGTAAACAGTACGGCTGGAGAATTAGGTAGACTAGCGAATGCGAGCAGTGCTGCTGTTATTCGTTTGTGTAAATCTATCGGAGTTAGCGGGTTTCAAGAATTAAAGGTAAGAGTAGCCGGTGATTTAGCTAGAGATACGGAGCAAGGATACCGGGATATTGAAACAAATGAAACGATTCAATCTATTGTCAAAAAAACGGCAAGCAACAGCATTCAAAGTCTAAGTGATACGGCCGAGCTTGTGAATTATAAAGAAGCAGAGCGGGCTGTTTTAGCGCTGATTGAAGCTAAAAACATTCATTTTTTTGGAATCGGTGCTTCACATATTATTGCTATGGATGCGCAGCAAAAATTTCTTCGAATTAATAAAAATGCCACGGCTTTTGCAGATAGCCATTTAGCAGCTACACTCATCGCAAATGCAAGTAAAGACGATGTAGTTGTGGGCATCTCTTTTTCAGGAGAGACTCCTGAAGTAAGCAACGTCTTATCTTTAGCTAAAAATCGCGGAGTAAAGACGATTAGCTTAACCAAATACGGACAGTCTACCGTTTCGTCTTTAGCAGATATCTGTTTGTATACGTCTTATTCTCAAGAAGCGCCGTTTCGAAGCGCAGCTACATCGTCTCGTTTAGCCCAGCTTTATGTGATTGATATACTATTTTTAAGTATTGCAGCGCAGCAGTATGACCAAACGATTGAGTATATTGATAAAACAAGGGATGCTATTCAGTTTTTGAAAACTAAGAAATAAAAAAAGAAAGCGATTACAAAAAGGGGATTTTGTGGTCTGTTTCCTCAGTACCGTATCCATCTAAGAGGAAAATACAAAGGGGGATTAACATGTCTTTAGATAATCATCAATTAGCAAAGGTTATTTTGGAGATGCTTGGGGGAGCATCAAATATTGAAGCGTATACGCATTGTATGACGCGGCTGCGCGTGACTGTAAAAGATGATTCAATTGTAAAAAAGGCAGATATACGAAAGCTTGAAGGCGTACTCGGATTAGTGGAAGAAGAAACGCTGCAAATCATTATTGGTCCTGGAAAAGTAAACAAAGTAACAGAGGAGTTTGGAAAGTTAATTGATGAATCTGGCGGTATTAATTTAGAAAATCGTGCGGCTCAGCGGAAATCGGAGCTGAAAGAAAAAAATGCAACTCCGTTTAAGCTCTTGCTTCGCCGAATTGCAAGTATTTTTATTCCGTTAATACCTGCTCTTGTAGCATCTGGACTTATCACCGGAGTGACAAAAGCAGCAGTTCAAGCGAAGTGGCTTCCTGCAGATTCACAGATTGCTATTCTTTTAACCGTTATCGGAAGCGGCTTATTTGCTTATCTTGGTATTTTAGTAGGTATTAATGCGGCAAAAGAATTTGGTGGTTCGCCGGCTTTAGGGGGCTTAGCAGGTATTTTAGTCATTAATCCTGCCGTAGCTGATATTAAACTTTTTGGTGAAGCACTTTTGCCGGGTCGGGGTGGCTTAATTGGCGTGTTGCTTGCAGCAATCTTTATGGCCGTAGTGGAAAAACGAGTGCGTAAATTTGTCCCTCAGTCACTGGATATTATTATTACACCAACCGTTACGGTGTTAATTACAGGCATTATTACGTATGTAGTATTCATGCCAATCGGCGGCTTGATTTCAGACGGAATCACAAAAGGCCTTTTAGGAGTTTTAGAGGTTGGAGGAGTTGTAGCAGGCTTTATTTTAGGAGCAACATTTTTACCGCTCGTCATTACAGGACTGCATCAAGGTCTTACTCCTGTTCATTTAGAGCTTATCAATTCAATTGGAGATGATCCGCTTCTTCCTATACTAGCAATGGGCGGAGCCGGTCAGGTCGGTGCAGCTTTTGCTATCTATATCAAAACAAAGAAAAAGCGTTTAAAGCGAGCAATTGGAGGCGCTCTTCCTTCAGGGCTGCTTGGAATTGGAGAGCCGCTTATTTTTGGAGTCACACTTCCTTTAGGACGCCCCTTTTTAACCGCTTGTATTGGAGCTGGAATCGGCGGAGCGTTTCAGGCGCACTTTCATATTGCGACTGTAGCAGTGGGAGTCTCAGGTTTGCCGCTTACGTTTTTAGTTCATGCGCATCAAATTCTTCTTTATTTACTCGGGTTAGTTGTTGCTTACGCAGCCGGCTTTGTTTGTACGTATTTCTTTGGATTCAACGATGAAATGGCGAGAGAGTTTGAATGATTGGCATTTCGTTTTATTTAAATGATAGTGATGCTAAAAAAAGATTAATAGAAGCAAGTGAGTGCGGCGTCACACATGCATTCACTTCGCTTCACATTCCAGAGGAAAAAGGAGATTTGGCTGAACGGGCAAAAGAACTGCTTCATGTGGCTAGAGATTGTGGAATAAGCGTGTATGCAGACGTATCCAAGCATACGCCGGTTCATTTAGGTATTGAAAGCCTTATGTCGCTATCTTCACTTGGCGTATCTGGTATTAGACTAGACGATGGGTTTAGCACAGCAGAAACTCTTTCGCTTGCGAATGAATTTTATATTGCTGTTAATGCAAGTACGTTATCCACACAAGAAATTGAAGCACTCTTATGTGCAGGTCTTCATCATCATCAGCTGCTTGCATGGCATAATTTTTATCCTCGACCTGAAACAGGGCTTGAAGAAACATTTTTTCAAAAGCAGACAGATTTATTTAATGAACTTCGTATCCCAGTCTGCGCTTATATTCCTGGGGAAGGCGAAAAGAGAGGCCCTATTTATCAAGGTCTTCCTACTAGAGAAAAAGACCGTAATAGATGCCCTTTTACCTCTGCAGTGGATTTATACGGCTGCGGAGTAGCGGAGGTTTATATTGGAGATTCATGCGTCGGTTCAAGTTTATTAAAGCGTTTAGTTCAATATCAAGAAAGCAGCATTATTCCGCTGCGCATTCGTTCACCTCATATAGAGGGAACGTACAGCGTGCGTCCAGATGTATCAAGAGACGCTCTGCGTTTAGTTGATACTCGATCTGTAAAACCAGTGCCGCCATTTCATACAGTCGAGCGCAGAATCGGAGCAATTACAATGGACAATGATGGCTACGGACGTTACAGAGGAGAGGTTCAAATAGCTAAAACGAATTTGCCTGCAAATGCGAATGTGAACGTGATTGGGTATGTGATAGAAGAAGATCATGAGCTGCTTTCGTTAGTGAAACCGAGGCAAAAACTTGAGCTTATTCCTGTCTGAATGGAAAAACGGTGTATTTTTAAAGAAGCCGATAGCTAACTAGTAAGCTTATAAAAGTAAAGAGCACATACTACTGAAAAAAGGTGTGTGCTTTTTATTTTACTAAAAAGGAAACTATTTTCATTGCTAAATCATGAACCTTTCTATTGAATAAAACGCTTTACTATGATAAAACTATTACAGGTAAACATATGATAATCGTTTAATTTTATAGAGATACAACGCCACTAGGGGTGCTTTCTAAGCTGAGAGAGACGAGAAGTCTTAACCCTTATGACCTGAACTAGGTAATACTAGCGTAGGAAAGAGGTATTGTAATGGATGTTTTGTATGGTATTTCCTTACGAACTCGTTATAATAATTTTTTGTATATAAACAAAAACACTTCTTTCCTGCGAAAGAAGTGTTTTTTTATGCGTAAAGGAAGGTGTCATACATGGAAGAAACAATTGATTTGCTTGTCAAACAGGTAGAGGATCGCAAAGGGGAGCTAATCCAGTTAGTAAAAACGCTTGTTTCATATAAAACGCCAGCGCCTCCTGCACGAAATTCTCATGAAGCGCAGCGCTACGTAGCGGATTTTCTTAAAAACTGCGGTTTTTCCATCGATATGTGGGATTTATATTGCAACGATCCTATTGTAGTGGGCACGTTAAAAGGAAAAAAATCAGCTGACTATCAAAGTTTAATTATTAACGGGCATATGGATGTAGCTGAGGTACAAGAAAATGAAAAGTGGGAGACAAATCCATTTGAAGCTGTGGTAAAAGACAACATGATAATCGGACGCGGAGTTGCTGATATGAAAGGCGGCTTGGCAGGAGCATTATTTGCAGTTCAGCTTTTAACAGAAGCAGAAATCGAACTGCCGGGAGACTTGATTTTTGAATCCGTTGTAGGAGAAGAAGTGGGAGAGGCAGGTACGCTGCAATGCTGTCAGAAAGGATATACAGCTGACTTTGCGCTTGTTGCCGATACGAGTGATTTACATATTCAAGGTCAAGGCGGAGTGATCACGGGCTGGATTACGATAAAAAGCAGTAAAACCTATCATGACGGTACACGCCGAAGTATGATTCATGCTGGAGGAGGGCTGTTAGCTGCGAGTGCTATTGAGAAGATGGCAAAAGTGATCGGAGGGCTGCAAGAATTGGAGCGCCACTGGGCTGTTACAAAGAGCTATCCAGGGTTTTTGCCAGGGACAAACACGATTAATCCAGCAGTGATCGAAGGTGGAAGACATGCTGCTTTTATTGCAGATGAATGCAGGCTGTGGGTCACCGTTCACTATTATCCTAATGAATCATACGATCAAGTATCAAAAGAAGTGGAAGAATACATTTTAGCTATTGCAAAAGCAGATCCATGGTTAAAAGATAATCTGCCAACCTTTGAATGGGGAGGCACGTCAATGATTGAAGACAGAGGAGAAATCTTCCCCTCATTAGAAATTGATGAAAATCATGCTGGAGTACAGCTGCTTGCAAATACTCATGAACAAATAGAAGGGAAAAAACCTCCAATTGATGTGTCAACTAGCGTAACAGATGGGGGATGGCTAGCTGATGCGGGGATTCCGGCCGCTATTTACGGTCCGGGAAATTTAGCAAATGCACATGCTGTGAACGAACAATTAGATATAAATCAGCTTGTTCAATATACAAAAGTGATGGTGCAGTTCATTTATACGTGGCTGCATACGCATAAGGAGTGATCATCATGAAATTTAGTGAACGATTATACGAAAAGCTGCAGCCTATTTGGCGTCAAAATCATAATCATCCCTTTGTACAGGGAATGGGAGACGGAACGCTTGAAAAGGAGAAGTTTCGCTTTTACATGATTCAAGATTACCTTTACCTAATTGATTATGCCAAATTATTTGCGATTGGAGCCATGAAAGCTACCGATCTTCAAACGATGGGGAAATTTGCTGCACTTTTGGATTCTACATTAAACGAAGAAATGAGCCTGCACCGTGAGTATGCCAAGAAATTTGAAATCAGCGAAAAAGAATTAGAAAAAGCGCAGCCATCTCCTACAACGCTTGCATACACACACTATATGCTGCACGTTGGTCAAAGCGGAACATTAGCTGAATTAGTGGCGGCTCTTTTGCCTTGTATGTGGAGCTATTGGGAAATAGGAAAAGAACTCAGTGAAAAGCCTGGAGCTGAAAATGAGTTTTATCGAGAGTGGATTGAAATGTACAGCTCAGAAGAATTTGGAGAACTAGCAACATGGTGCATTAATTTATTCGACTCACTTACTGAAGACAAATCAGAAGCGGAGTTAGAAAAGCTCGAAGAAATTTTCTTAAATACAACGCGTTTTGAGTATATGTTCTGGGATATGGCTTATAACGAAGCGATGTGGCCAATTCATGAATAAGTCTGTGTTATCTTTTCAAAACGTCAGTTTTACGTACAAAAACGGTGATCAACCGATTTTAACATCATTAAACTTAGACGTGAAAGAAGGCGAGTTTGTCAGTATCGTTGGAGCGAGCGGTTCTGGGAAAAGTACGTTGTTTCGTCTCATTACAGGTCTTGAACAGCAGAGTGAAGGCGATATCGTGATTAATGGACAGTCTTATGAAAAGCGGCTTGGAAAAGTGGGCTACATGCCGCAGCAAGATTTGCTTCTTCCGTGGCGCACGATTTTAGACAATGCAGCGCTGCCGCTTGAGCTTCACAATGTGTCAAAAGCAAGTGCTCATAAGCAAGTATCTCAGCTGCTCGAAGAGTTTGGTTTAAAAGGGTATGAAGATCGTTTTCCAAGTGATTTATCTGGAGGGATGAAGCAGCGTGTTTCTTTTCTGCGAACGGTATTAAGCGGTTCTAACGTGCTGCTTTTAGATGAGCCTTTTAGTGCGCTTGATGCCATTACGCGTTTATCGATGCAGGAATGGCTGCTTGAACAATGGCAAAAGCGTAAGCACACCATCTTATTTATCACTCATGACGTAAACGAAGCGCTTTTTTTATCAGATCGTATTTTTATCTTTTCAGACAAGCCGGTAAGTCATCTTGAAGAGATTCAAGTGCCGCTTAGCAGACCTCGAACGCAAAAAGATTTGAATCAACAGCGTGTGCTTGACGTGAAAGATTATTTAATTGAACAGCTTAGATCGAAGGTGAACACATGAAAAAATACGGGGCTTCAGTTATTTTAGTCGTCATTTTGCTGGCTGCTTGGGAAATTGGAGCACGCGTTGTAAACTATCCATTTATTTTACCAACGCCCACCGGTATTTTAACGAAGCTTTGGGAGCTGCGAATGGATTTATTGTTTAAGCATTTACCAGCTACGCTATCTATTGTCGTAATTGGGCTGATTATATCCGTGGTGCTGGGAGTTATGCTGGCCGTGTGGATGAATTGGAGCCCGCTTATTGAGCGTGCTTTCTATCCGCTTATTATTGCGTCACAAATGATCCCGACCATTGCCATTGCTCCTGTATTTGTGCTGTGGTTTGGCTACTCCATTTGGAGCAAAGTGATTGTGACCGTATTAATTACGTTTTTTCCCATTACCGTTAGCACGTTTGACGGGCTTCGTTCCACAAACAAAGAGTTAAAAGAACTCATGTTAACGATGGGAGCAACAAAAAAAGATATATTTTTTAAGCTGAACATTCCTTCTGCACTGCCTCATTTTTATTCAGGGCTCAAAGTAGCGGTTACCTTTAGTATAATAGGTGCGGCTATTGGGGAATGGTTAGGTGCACAAGCAGGCTTAGGATATTTCAGTCGTCGCATGATGACGCAGTTTGATGCAGCTGGTGTATTTGCACCAATTGTGATTTTATCCGCGCTTGGTATTTTATTCTTTATTATTGTAGTAGGTTTCGAAAAACGTTCATTAAAGTGGAGGAAAACAGAATGAAAAAATGGTTTGTAATTGGCTTAAGCCTGATGCTTGTTTTGATGCTCGCTGCTTGCGGCCAGGACAAGGAAAATAAAGCTGGTGACAGTAAAAAATTAAAAGACGTTACAATTATGCTTGATTGGTACCCAAATGCAGTGCACAGCTTCATTTACGCTGCACAAGAAAAAGGATATTTCAAAAAAGAAGGGCTGAATGTAAAAGTACAGTTTCCTGCTAATCCAACAGACTCGCTTAATTTAGCAGCTGCGGGGAAAGTTACGCTCGGCCTTTATTATCAGCCTGATGTAGCAATGGCACGAGCAAATGAAGATGTGCCGGTAAAGTCGGTAGGAGCAATCGTAAGGTCTCCGTTGAACCGAGTTGTGGCGCTGAAAGATAGCGGTATTAAGCGTCCTAAAGATTTAGAAGGAAAAGTAGTAGGCTACAGCGGAACACCATTAAGTGAATCTGTTCTAAAGAAAATGGTGAAAAGCGATGGAGGAGATCCGAATAAAGTAAAACTAGTAGACGTAGGATTTGAGTTAAATTCATCGCTGATTAGCAAAAAAGTAGATGCCGTAATAGGTGCATATATTAACCATGAAGTACCATTGCTTCAGAAAAAAGGATATAAAACGGTTGACATTGATCCTTCGGATTACGGCGTACCATCTTACTATGAGCTAGTGGCAGTTACTGGGGATCAAACGTGGGCAAAAGATTCTGATACGATTAAAGCGTTTTGGCGTGCTGCGACAAAAGGATATGAGTACACAGAGAAGCATCCAAAAGAATCACTTCAAATTCTATTAGATAACCAAGATAAATCAAACTTTCCTCTTGAAAAAGACGTGGAAACAAAAAGTTTAAATATTTTACTTCCGAAAATGAAGTCTGAACATGGATTTGGCAGTCAAACGAAAGAATCATGGCAGTCAAATGTGGACTGGTTAAAAGAGTCAGGATTAATTAAGAAAAAGCCAAATGTAGATGAAATGTTTGAGAATATCAGAGAATCCAAGTAAATAATTTAAGACGAATTTTAAAAAACCTTCTTATACTGAACGTAACTTTCTGAAAGAGAAAGTGAAAAGGTAAAGGAGGTTTTTTTATGGCTTTTACAATAGTAGATAAGGAAACATGTATTGCTTGCGGAGCATGTGGAGAGAGCGCACTAGGTCTTTATGATTATGATTCAGAAGGTCTTGCTTATGCAGTGCTAGATAACAATGAAGGAACAAAAGAAGTTCCTGAAGATCGGCAAGATGAGATGATGGAAGCGTAGGAAGGATGCCCAACAGACTCGATTAAAGTTGCAGAGCAGCCCTTTTATAGAGATGCAACAAAATTCGAATAAGGCTTTTAAAAAAAGTTAATGATAAAGTACATTTAGTTATGCGATAAATAAATATTCGGTGAAATAAAAAGTTTCAAAACAAAAAAGGTCTTGCCTAGAGCAAGACCTTTTTTTATTCTAAATTTGCGTGCTTTCCGTACATTGTATGGGTATCAAGTTCTTTCTTCTCCATGAAGCGAAGAATCAGCGCATCGTAAAAGAGAAGAAGCGTTTGTTCAAACAGTGACGCCATAGGCTGCACTGTTTGATAACTACTTTGTTCTTGATCCTTCGGAGCACCAGGCAGCTTCACGATAAAGTCAGCCAGCTTGCCAAGCGTGGAATCGGGAGAAATTGTGACTACTCCAACTTTTCCTCCAAGTTCTTTTGCTTTTTGAGCGATAGGAATCAAGCTCTTTGTCTCGCCAGAACCTGATCCGATGATTAATAAATCATCCTTTGTGAAAGTAGAAGTCACGGTTTCTCCAATGACATAAGAATCAATGCCCATATGCATCATACGCATAGCAAAAGACTTGCCCATAAGACCTGAACGGCCTGCTCCTGTAACAAACACTTTTTTAGATGAGATGATGCCATTTACAAGCTGCTCAGCTTCATCATCAGCGATTAGAGCTGTTGTTTGTAAAAGCTCATTCATAACTGTTTTTAAATGTTCGCTCGTCTGCATAGAAAGCTCCTTAATTTGTAATAAGCTCTTTCATTTGAGAAGCAACTGATTTTTTATCATCTTGGCTCGTGATTCCTCCACCAACAATAACAAGATCAGGCTGTGCTTTTACTACTTCAGGTAAAGATTCTAATTTAATGCCGCCAGCAACGGCTGTTTTTGCATTTTTTACAACGCTTTTGATTGTTACTAAATCTTCAAAAGAGTTTTGACCAACTGCTTGAAGATCGTATCCTGTGTGTACACAGATATAGTCAACGCCAAATTCGTCTAGCTCTTTTGCGCGTCCTTTAATATCTTTTACCCCAATCATATCGACTAGAATTTTTTTACCTTGTTTTTTGGCTTCTTCAACTGCACCTTTAATTGACATATCTTCAGCAACACCTAAGATGGTAATGATGTCTGCTCCAGCTTGAGAAGCTTGCTGTACTTCATAGCCAGCTGCATCCATAATTTTTAGGTCAGCTAATACTTTTAAGTTAGGAAATGCTTCTTTAATTTCTTTAACGGCGCGAAGCCCTTCATTGATTACAACGGGCGTACCGATTTCTACGATATCAATATGTTCTTCAACTTCTTTTACTACCTCTTTTGCTTGAGCGATATTAACAAGATCTAATGCTAATTGTAATTCCATTCTACTCCACTCCTTAGAGAAATCTATAGATACCTTTTGTGCTTTTTTACGTAAAAAGCAGCTGGTGTAGTTATTGTACCCGCAGTTTGAGGTTCTTAAAAGTACGCACTTTTCCCGCAAATAGTGTGGAAAATGATAGTATACAGCAGTATACTAATGGACATATCAGTCTTGTAACCGCTTAATTTTCATTAAAAATGCGGATGATGTTGAGTAACATCATCCGCATAAAAAATAAAAACTATGGAACAGAAGGAGTAGTTTCAATCATTTAATTAACGTTTCCGCCTTTTGTTCTTGATTAGCGAGCACTGTATCACGGTAATTTTTACCCCAATCGTACATAGCTGTCAAAATAGGCATTAAACTTTCTCCTTCTTTCGTAAGTGAGTATTCGACTTTAGGTGGTACGACAGGATAGACTTTACGATTAACAATCAGATCTTCTTCCAGTTCCCGCAGCTGATTAACCAGCATGCGCGGCGTAATATCAGGAATAAGCGATTTTAATTCCCCGAACCGTTTTGTTCCTTCACGTCCTAAGTGCCATAGTATCAGCATCTTCCATTTTCCACCGATAATAGCAAGCGTCAATTCTTTTTCACAGTTAAATTCCTTATTAAGCTGGCTCAATTGCTTCACCCCTATGACCAATAGTATAAGATTTCTTTTAAAGTACTTCTTATTATACCGGTGCTGACAATCCTTTTACAAAAATCCGGCTTGCGCTTTTCCGTAAAAAAAGGGGAGCTTTTTTATTACATAGTTATTCTTGACTAGTAGGAGCTAAAAGGTGGCCTTTAGTCATGTTTTTTGTGTTCAATTGTTTAAAGATAAAAAAAGATGGGAAATCACTCAATAACAATGCTAAAGGAGGCAGTAAAAATGGAAAGAAGTCGATCTGAATTACAAAACCCTGCTGTAAGCAACAGCGCAGGCATTAACAACGATATAGGAATCAATAACAATCCACAGACAGCTAATAGCCCTACTGCTGTTGGCAACGGAAAAAGCCGCAGCAGCAAGCTGGTAAAAGGTGTTGTTGTCGGAGCAGTTGTGGGTGGATGTATAACATTACTCGATAGCAAAACTCGTTCGTCTGTTAAAAGAAGAGCTGTTACGTTAAAGGACTCTTCTACAAACATGATTAATCAAGTAAAAGAAAACCCTCAAGAAACAAAAGAAAAAATGGTGCAGCAAATGAAAAACGCATCGAATCTTTTAAAAGATGCAATCAATGATGCCAAACATTTGTACGAGCGTGTAAATGAAGATTTCTTTAAGCAAGCAGAAGATGTGAAAAGCGTTACGCATGATGCAAAATCCACGGTAGAAGATGCTAAAAGTGATTTACAG
The DNA here is from genome assembly GCF_057586255.1 of Priestia sp. SRI_019. Taxonomy (NCBI): domain Bacteria; kingdom Bacillati; phylum Bacillota; class Bacilli; order Caryophanales; family Bacillaceae; genus Priestia; species Priestia sp. SRI_019. The sequence continues at coordinate 282,077 of NZ_JBYCZN010000003.1, forward strand.
CAAATTGGTGAAAAAGTGAAAGATGCAACTTCTGAAATAAGTAAGGAAAAGATGACGCCAGACGAAAAACCAGAAGCTGAGCGTGAAAGAACATACCAGTCTATTCACTAAAAGGGAGATGTTAACTGTGAGTCAAATGAATGAAGGAACTACAAAAGACATGAATAAAATTGAAGAAACGGCAGATAATTTAGGGACGGAGAAAAAAGAAGCAATTTTGCAGAACTTTGATACGTTTACTGATTATTTAAGTCAAAAAGTTCATGTCGGTAAAAAGCTCGGGTTAAGTGAGGAACAATTAACGGCCGCTACAAAAAAAGTGGCTAGCTATTTAGCCAAAAATGAGGAACCTCGAAACCGAGAAGAAAAAGTCCTTCATGAGTTATGGAAAGTCAGCAGTGAAGAGGAAAAGGAAGTCCTTTCTCATCTCATTTTAAAACTAGTTGCGTAACATTAAAAAAGCATCCCATCTATCAGGATGCTTTTTTAATGTATTAAGATGATTGATTTTGAGCCTCTTGAATCGTTTTATCCCACTCAATACAGCAATCATCCGTTGCACAAGAAGATTGCTGTGCGCAGCTTGCACATTTTCCCTGAGTACTTTTGCGGAAGAATTTTGTCATATGATAAAGGGCATATCCAAATATCAAAACCCCAATTAAAATGTTAATAATCAATATTATTCACTCCTTTTAAGAAAAACCAAGTACTTTTCCAATAGTGTGTACAAGCAAAGCTACGAGATAAGCGACAACCAAAGGGTAGGCTACAGCAAATGCTGTCCATTTTAATGAGCCGGTTTCTCGTCGAATAACAGCGACAGTTGCTAGGCACGGAACATAAAGAAGAACAAACACCATAAACGTATAGGCTGTTAGCGGTGTAAAGAATGTCTTCATTGTGTCGCCAAGCTGCCCTTCTTGTACTTTATAAATGATGCTCATAGTCGAAACAACCACTTCTTTCGCTAGGAAGCCTGTAATCAGTGATGCTACAGCTTGCCATGTCGCAAAACCTAAAGGGATGAATAGAGGAGCGATAGCACCTCCAATAATAGCCATAAAGCTATTTTCCATATCTACTCCAAAACCGCCAGGGCCAGCGTAAGATGATAGCCAGATAAATACAGAGCCAGCTAAAATAACCGTACCAGCTTTTCGGACGAAATTTCGGCCTTTTTCCCACGTGCTTCTCCAAAGAGTCTTGGCTTGAGGTACGCGGTAAGGAGGAAGTTCAACAATAAAAGTTGATTGTTCGTCTTTAAGAAGCGTTACTGATAAAATTTTCGTTACAACAAGTGCTAAAATAATGCCAAGCAAGTACATAGAAAACACCACAGCTGCTCCGTTTTGCACAAAAAACGCACCTACAAACAAAGCGTATACAGGAAGACGTGCTGAGCAGCTCATAAATGGATTTACTAAAATGGTCATAAGGCGCTCTTTTCGCTGTTCAATTGTACGCGCGGCCATGATCCCCGGTACGTTACATCCAAAGCTAATAATCATCGGAATAAATGCTTTTCCGTTCAAACCGAAAAATTCCATGATACGATCCATTACTACAGCAATTCGAGCCATGTATCCTGAATCTTCAAGCAGTGAAATGAAAAAGAACAGGACAAAAATTTGTGGTACAAATACTAGTACACCGCCTACACCTGCGATGATGCCGTCAACAATTAAATCATGAATAAATGGAGCGGCACCAGCTGCATTTAGAAGAGAATCAGCGCCTTTACTGAGCGTTCCGCCAAAAAAAACGTCCAGTTTATCAGAAAGAGGAACGCCAATCCAAGTAAACGTAATATTAAAAATCAAATACATTAAGCCAAGAAAAATAGGGAGACCGAGCCACTTGTGCGTCACAATTCGATCGATTCGATCTGTGAAGGTTAGAGGTGTTTCGCTGCCCTTTACGATACACTCGCTGGAAATGCGCTCAATAAATGCTGTACGCACGTCGAAGAAATGCTCGCTAAGCGGCTTGGTTAATTTTTGTGCAGCCGCTTTTCGAAGCTCAAGCAGCTCTAAGTAACTCGCTTTTTCTTTTAATGTTGATTCGATTACGCTATTTTCCGCTAAAAATTGAATGGCAATCCATCTGCTGACATCCGCTTTTGTTTGAATCATATGAATTGCTTGTTCAGCGGTTTCCCCGTAATTTAATTGAAATGAAGGGGCTTTTAAATCTTGCTTCAAAGTGGAGAGAAGCTCATTAATTCCTTTTCCATTGCGGGCAATAATTGCAGAAACCGGAATATGTAATGATTTGCTAAGCTTCTCCAAATGAAAAGTCAATCCGCGTTTTTCCGCTACATCAATCATATTTAAGCCGATTACTAATGGTTTTCCATATTCCAATGCTTGAATAGTGAGATGCATGCTTCTTTCAAACTGAGAAGCGTCTACAATATTCAGCATACTGTTAAATTCTCCGGTTAACAAAAAGTTAGTTACCACTGCTTCATCTGAAGAAAGAGGAGTAAAATCATACACGCCAGGCAAATCAACCAGCTGGCTGTTTTGCTTTTTAATAGACCCAACTTTCTTTTCAACGGTTACACCACTCCAGTTTCCTACGTATTCATAGGAATCTGTTAATATATTGAATAAAGAAGTTTTTCCTGTGTTTGGATTTCCTAAAAGTGCAATTGTACTCATGCTGTCTCAACCTCAATTTTAGCCGCATCTCGTTTTCGGATGCTAATCATTTGACCTTGGCATTCAATAATACAAGGTCCTCCTAAGATGGTTTTTTGCTTCATGCATAGTTCGCAGCCTTTTTTTACTCCAAAAGAAAGAAGGCGGCGTTCTAATGATCTATCTAAAAATTCAATGTTTTTAACTTTTACTTTGTCGCCAATACTCACGGTAGTTAAATTCATCATTCAGCACTCCTGTTAATGATAATCATTTTCAATTTGCATCTATCTCGATTATACATAAGGTTCTAAAATCAATCAATGCTTCTAGAGCGTTACAGTTAAAAATATATATTTATAACTATATTTTTCAGGTGAAATTATGTACGATTTTAGCAGCAAATTGTCAGGAGGGATGTGAGTGGAGGTAATCATTCGCAAAATGAGAAAAGAAGATATTACGTCTGTTCAATACGTCGCAAAGATGAGCTGGTATGATACATATGAAGGAATTATTCCTAGAAGCGTTCAGAATCAGTTTCTTTCAGAAGCATACTCCAATAAAAGGCTGCTGTGGCGCCTGCGTAATTCGTTCATTTATGTAGCAACTATTGATGAGAAAATCGTAGGATACGCTAACTTTTTCTTACTGCAAAATAAAGGGGAAATAGAACTAGGATCTATCTATATACTGCCTGCCTATCAAGGAAAAGGAATCGGTTCAAAATTGCTGGAAAAAGGAATGAAGCGCTCGAAGGAATTAAAAATCGTTTACATTAATGTAGAAAGGGAAAACGGAATAGGCCGTGCATTTTATCACTCCAAAGGTTTTCAGCTGGTAGATGAATTTGACGATGAATTTAATGGACATTTGTTAAAAACGATGCGGATGAAGTTAATGATTTAAGCCTATAGCATGAACGTTATCTTAAAAAAGCTGAGTTTAAACTTTCTGCTAAAATCAGCTTTTAATTACAGAATAACGATTGACCTTGTTCTTGTGAATATGGTAACATTAATCAGAACTTAATGACCGAAAATGTTTTTTGGTCAAACAGTCAGGCGGAAGTAAGGATTATTGGAGGCTGAAAAACATGAATATGATTAAAGGAGAATGGAAAAAAATCTTTTCCAAACCAATGACTATTGTTGTGATTTGCGGATTGTTATTTGTTCCATTACTTTATAATGTCATCTTTTTATCTGCTTACTGGGATCCATATGGAAAAACAGATCAAATTCCAGTTGCAGTGGTAAATGAAGATAAAGGTGCTACGTTAGATGGAAAGAAATTGAATGTCGGTCGTGATTTTGTTGATGATTTAAAGAAAAATGATAAATTTGACTGGAAATTTACGAACAAGGAAAAAGCGTTAGAAGGCTTAAAAAATGAGGACTATTATTTAGTGTTAGAAATTCCAAAGAATTTCTCCAAAAATGCAACAACATTAATGGATAAAGACCCTAAAAAAATGAAATTTATCTATCATACAAATGCCGGAAAGAACTATTCAGGCGCTCAAATTAGCTCAAATGCAGTGGCTAAAATCAATGATCAAATTAAAGAAGCAGTCACAAAGCAGTATGCTGAAACGGTATTTGACAGCTTTAAGCAAGTAGCGGACGGCCTTCAAAAAGCAAGTGACGGTGCAGGAGAGCTCGAAAACGGCTCGAAAACGCTGCGAGATAACATGAAGAAACTAGCAGACAGCACGGTTACATTCGAAGACGGTACAGCTAAATTGGCAAACGGATTAACGGATGCACGAAAAGGAGCAACAGATTTAAATGCAGGTGCTGCTAAGCTCCTAAACGGTGCGGACACAATTAATGAAAACTTAGGCAACCTAAACAGCGGTTTAGGGAAGCTAGAGAGTGGAAGCAGTCAATTATATAGCGCTTCTAGTCAATTAGAAACTGGAGCTGTTGGTGTTCGAGATGGATTGTCAAAGTTACAAAGTGCAACCAAACAGCTTAATGATGGAACGCAGACACTTCAAGGAAAGCTTCCGCAGTTCACAAGCGGCTTAAATCAAGTGGACGCTGAAGTGAGCAGCGTTACGCAGCAAATTAATCAAGCGGAACAGGAAATTACCCAGATTAAACAGCAGGTCGATTCAAAAAAAGCAGAGCTTGAACAGCAGCAGCAAGCTCTCATTGACAGCATTAACAGCAATGAGTCCATTCCTGATGAGCAAAAACAAACGCTGATTGCAGGAATTAAAAAGCTGACGTCTCAGCAGTTTATGGATGAACAGCAGCAAAAAGCAGAGCAGCTAAAAGCAAAAGTAGATAAAGTGCAAGAATTATCAGCAGCGCTTCAAAAGCTTTCTAAAGGTGGAGAAGATATTCAAAGCGCTATTAATAAAATTGCTGATGGACAAAGTCAGCTGTACGATGGACAAACGAAAGTATATAATGGTGCTGTTAAACTAGCAGACGGAGAAAAGCAGTTCAACAGCAAATTTGCAGAGCTAAACAGCGGTATAGCTGATGCTCATACAGGAGCAGGAAAGCTTGCTGACGGTCAGCAGCAACTTGTGAATGGACTTAAAAAGTCTGAACAAGGAAGCGCAGCGCTAGCAAATGGTTTAACACAGCTAGAAAACGGGGCAACCAAATTAGCAAATGGTTCTAAAGAGTTAACAAATGGTTCGTCCAAACTATATGATGGTTCATCTAAATTATCAGATGGAACAAGCGAGCTTCATTCATCTTTAGCAGATGGTGCAAAAGATGCAAAAGATGTTAAAGCAGATGATAAAACATATAGCATGTTTTCAAATCCAACGGATTTAAAATCAGATAAACAAAACAACGTAGAGAAGTACGGTGTCGGATTAGCTCCATACATCTTATGTATTGGCTTGTTTGCGGGAACGTTAATGTTTTCAGCGGTATATCCAATGAAAGAGCCATCAATTCGACCGACATCAGGCATTTCGTGGTTCTTAAGTAAGTTTAGTGTCATCACTATTGTAGGTATGCTGCAGGCAGCGATTGCTGTTACAGCTCTTCTATGGGGCTTGCATTTAAACGTAACAAGCATTTGGCACTTCTATATCTTTACCATGATTACAGGTGTGACGTTCTTTACACTTATCTTGTTCTTAACAACAGGGTTAGGAAAAGTAGGACAGTATTTAGCCTTTATTATTCTGCTGCTTCAAATTGGCGGCAGTGCAGGTACATTCCCTAAAGCACTTGTACCGGAATTCTTCCAGGCAATTAATCCGTACCTGCCTATGACCTATGCAATTCGCGGTTTCCGTGAAATCATTTCCATTGGTGATGATTTCGGCTATGTATGGCATCAGGCTGGCGTACTTGGAATCTTTGCAGCAATCTTCATCACTCTTTCATTGATAATGTTTTATATCAATGCCAGAAAAGAGAAGCATCACACAGAGGAAGAGGCAGCAGCATAATTTAACTAATATAAAAAGAGAGTTCCAGTTTAAAAAGGAACTCTCTTTTTCTTTATGATAGTATAGGTTTACGTATAAAAGAGGGGAACGTGAATGCATGCAGCTTACAAAATTTTCGATATATGAAAGTGATCGTGTAAAAAAGTGGCAGGAAGGGCTGAAAGAGTGGGACGGTTCAATATCGGAACGGATGATAAACGACCGAGCTGAAGATGAATTTTGGCAGCAGTATTTAGAGAAAATGTCTTTTAATTCAGTAAATGACCCTGTAGTAAAACAGCTTCAACAAGAGCTTCTTGCTTTTTTGAATCCAACTGACTCTGTTATAGAAATTGGCCCTGGCTGGGGAAATTATACGTTTTCTATTGCTGATTATGTAAAAGAACTTACGTGTATGGATTGTTCGCCAAGCATTATTCGCTACTTACAAACGCAATCAGATGCCCGCTCTAATCTAAAGTTCATAGAAGGTAAATGGGAGTATGAGCGTCTAACAGATAACTATGATGCCGTAGTAGGAATAAACTGTTTTTACCGTATGCATAATATTGTCGATGGTCTCTTAAATATGAATGATTCGGCTAATCGATTGGCGGTTATCGGCATGTCAACGGGGCCAGAAAAGCCTCATTACGTAGAGTTACATAGAAAGCTTGGGTACGAAATTAAATGGCGCCGTAAGGAATATATTGACTTACTAAATATTTTATATGAACTGGGTATTTACGCAGATTGTAAGCTGGTTCCTATAACCAAAACGGTAACCTATGAGACATACGAAGATCTCATCAAGAAGAACTCGACAAAGGTGCTTTCTAAAGATATTGACAAGTTAGAAACTGAGAAGATTATTTTACAGCATGTAAAGAAAATAAATGACACATATGAATATACGTATCAATATCATATGGCTTTTATTTATTGGAAACCGATAAAAAGAACCTGTTGAGTAAAATCAACGGGTTCTTTTTAGTAGGGATAAAGCTGTAATTTAGAATAAGCAATATTAAAATCGTCGCCGTTTAGAAGAACTTTCAATTCCTGCTTCTTCACGGTATTTAGCTACTGTTCTTCTTGAAATTTGAATTCCTTCGCTGGAAAGAAGAGACATGAGTTTTTGATCTGAAAGAGGCTTTAACTTATTTTCTTCGGCAATTAATGTTTTGATTTTTTCTTTTATAAAGGCAGTAGAATTGCTTTGTTCGCCATCAGTTCGCTCTAAAGAATTGGTAAAAAAGTATTTTAGCTCAAACAGCCCGCGTGGCGTTTGAATATACTTTCCGTTAGTTGCACGGCTTACCGTTGATTCGTGACAGTCTACTTTTTGAGCAATATCTTTTAAGGTAAGCGGCTTTAGCCCCGAAATACCCATTTCAAAAAAATCTTGCTGATGTTCCACAATGGCTTTGGACACGTTGTAAATCGTCGCATTACGCTGCTCAATACTATTGATTAGCCAAGTAGCTTCATGAATTTTTTCCTGTACGTATCGATCGGTTGTTACGCATGCAGAGCGATGAACCAGCTTTTGGTAGGTACTGTTAATTTCGATGGACGGAAGCAGCTCGCTATGAAGAATAACATGATAGCGGCCGTCAATTTTTTGTGCCGTTACATCAGGCGAGATGTACTTCGTAAGCGGGACGTGGAAATCTCCTGCTGGCCGAGGATTTAATGTCCGCAAGCAGTCAACAATTTCTTGTACTTCACGCATCGAAATAGAGTATTTTTTTGAAATGTTCCGATATTTTTTGTTAGCAATATCTTCAATATCGTGTTTTACCACGTCGTATAAAAGAGGAGGCTTTGACTTTTTGGCCTTAATTTGAATAAGCAGTGAATCGACAAAATTTTGAGCGCCCACGCCAATCGGATCAAAGCTTTGTAAAACGTGAATCATAACGTTGACTTCGTTAAATGAAACATTCAGCAGTTCGGCTGCCAATTTTGGCTCAATTGCTAAAAAGCCGTTTTTATTTAAGTTTCCAATTAGAAATTGAACGATGTGTTTTTGGTGTGTGTGTAAATGATTTAGCATAGACAGCTGCTCTAATAAATGACTCTCTAATGTCACAGTTTGATCAGATATATAATTAAACGGATTATACTCGTCATCGGTATAACCTTTTGAATATGAACGCTGTTCTCGAGTATCAAATGAATCTTTTTGCTGAGAGTCGCTAGCAGACAGTTTAATTACAGGATTTTCATTGACTTGCTGATGAAGATAATGAACTAAATCGGCCGTAGAATAATTTAAAATGTTGATAGACTGACGTAATTCAGGTGTCATGGCCAATTTCAATAGTTGTTTTTGGGATAAATCTAAACCTAATTGCATCATTGAATCACCTATCATTCTTGAGTTTTATTTCGACAATTCTGGCTGCATCGTTCGACATCATCATAGCTGAAAATGCGAAAGAATTCTATAGTGTTGTCAGATGTTCTTACACAGGGGTTGATCGCAAGAAAGAGTAGGAGAATAGATAAAACAAAAACGAATAGCTCCTGGCAATAGCTATTCGTTTGTTTTAACAGAGCCGCTAGGAGAACTTAGCTGCAATTTGGGGTGTTTCCCATTCTTCTATCTCCCCATGCGCACATCATATTTAAAATTTCTCGTAATGTTTCGCCTTCTTCACTGAGTGAGTACTCTACTTTAGGAGGAACTTCATTGTATACTTTTCTATTAACCACACCGTCTTTTTCTAATTCTTTTAGCTGTTGAGACAGCATTTTTTTGGTAATAGCAGGCATAGCTCGCTGAAGTTCACTAAAACGTTTTTCGCCTTCTTTTAATAGGCATAAAATAACGACTTTCCATTTCCCGCCGATTACTTCAAGCGTTGCTTCAACAGGTACATTATAGTGGGGTGCTTTCACCGTTAATCCTCCATTCATAAACAGATATGAAATATGGATATAATAATTTAATATCCATAGACCTAGGTTACCGGGAAGGTACCTGGTTACATGAAAGTGCCGTCTTTTGTAAACAACATGTATTTATTATACTGAAAAAGAACTTTTAATTGAAGGAAGAAATGTAAAAGGGGAGATCTTGATGAAAGCTTTACTGCTAGAAGGCAAAGGGAAAGTAAGTGAGATGAAAGTCGGAAATATCCAAAAGCCGCGTCCGTCTAAAGGTGAAATTTCAGTTAAAATTAAAGCTACTGCCCTGAACCCTGTAGATTATAAAACAGGAAACGGCGGTAATCCTAGTTGGACATATCCTCACGTATTAGGACTTGATTCAGCTGGTGTTGTCGAGGAAGTGGGAGAAGAAGTCACAACTGTCAAAGTCGGAGACCGCGTTGTGTATCATAGCGATTTATCAAAAAAAGGCGGGTTTGCACAATACGGAGTGACAACAGCTCACACAGTTTCTCTTATGCCGCAAGGAGTTTCATTCGAAGACGCTGCAGCTATTCCATGTGCGGGATATACAGCATATCAAGCATTGTTTCACAAAATGAACGCTTCAAAAGGCCAAACGATTTTAATTCATGCAGGTGCTGGAGGGGTTGGAGGGTTTGCCATTCAGCTTGCGAAAAATGCAGGCCTTACAGTGCTCACAACCGCATCTTCAGCCAATCAGGAGTTTGTAAACAGTTTAGGTGCTGATTATGTAATCGACTACCGTAAAGAAGACTTTGTGAAAAAAGTGATCGAGCTTACTGATGGAATTGGTGTAGATTTAGTCTTGGATACCGTTGGACGGGACAATGCAGACGAGTCAGTGAAGGCTCTTGCTTTTAATGGGCAAATTGCATTCATCGCAGGACCGCCTAATGTAAACGATGCGATTTCGTTTGCGCACCCACTATCGTTTCATCAAGTTGCATTAGGAAGTGTACATCAGTCTAATAACGTAAAAGAACAGCGAAAACTTGCGGAGATGGGAAATAGAATGCTTTTGCTTTTACAAGAAAATAAGCTAAATGCACTCGTGGAAAAAGTCATTTCACTAGACGAAGTGCCAACAGCATTAGATGAACTGGCGACTCGTCGAGTAAAAGGGAAAATTGTAGCTGTAATAGATAAATGATAGAACGAAAAAGAGATTGAGACATAACTATATCAATTCAATCTAAAAATAAACAAATGGAAGAAAGGAGCTCGTATCGATCATTTATTACACCGCTGTGGATTTCGGTGCAAGGCTTCGCTTTCTGCGGGCAGTCGATGAGCCTCCTCGTTGCTTGCGCTCCTGCGAGGTCTCATCCCTTCCGCTGTTCCCGCAGGAGTCTTCGCCTTGCTCTCCAATCAACAGCTAGAAGCAACTAACTGGATGAACGCTACGTTTACCAACACAATGAAAAGGTCCGAACGATTACTCGTTCGGACCTTCCTTAAACTACCATACTTTTTATTTTAGCCTCTTTTAAATCGTAAACTGTTGCGTATAGAGCTTGTGATAAAACCCTTGTTTATCTAGCAGCTCGCGATGATTTCCTTCTTCAATAATTTGTCCGTCTTTTAAGACAAGAATTTGATCTGCATTTTCAATCGTTTTAAGGCGGTGGGCAATGACAAAGCTTGTTTTTCCTTTTAATAGATTACTCATTCCTCGTTGAATATCAATTTCTGTTTTTGTATCAATATTGGAAGTAGCTTCGTCTAAAATTAAAATATCACAGTCAGAAAGCATGGCTCGAGCAATCGATAAAAGCTGCTTTTGACCTTCACTTAAATTTCCTCCGCCAGCTGAAATCACGGTATTGTATTGCTGCGGCAAATGTTTGATAAACGAATGAGCATTGGCCATCTTTGCGGCGCTTTTCACTTCTTCATCGCTGGCATCTAACCGGCCAAATCGAATGTTATCCGCAATCGTACCGGAAAATAAATAGGTATCTTGAAGAACGATGCCGATTCGGTTTCGTAAATCATGGATGTTATAGTCACTGATGGAACGTCCGTCAATTTTAATGTCTCCGTTTGAGATGTCATAAAATCGTGTGAGCAAGTTAATGATGGTTGTTTTACCAGAACCTGTCGGACCGACCAAAGCAACCATTTCACCTTTTTTTGCTGTCAGTGTAACATTTTTTAAAATCATTTTTTCATCGTTATAGCCAAATGATACGTTCTCAAAAGCAACGTCCCCTGCAAATTTTGTAACAGAAAGAGCGTTTGGCTTGTTTGTGACGTCCGGCTGCTCATCCATAATCGCAAATACGCGCTCTGCGCCGGCAATAGCTGAAAGAATGGTGTTTACTAAGTTTGCCATTTGACTGATTGGGCGAGAGAACTGACGTGAGTAGTTAACAAATGAAGCGATCATACCAACTGTAACGCTACCTTGAACCGCCATAAATGCTCCTGCTCCGATCACTAGTGCTAAGCCTAAGTTGTTAATAAAGTTTGTGACAGGACCTAAAAAGCCTGAAAATGTTTCCGCTTTTGTGGCTGAACTTCTCAGCTGTTCATTTCGTTCATTAAAAACAGTTAAAAATTCTTTTTCTTTACTAAAAAGCGTAACAACTTCTCCTCCAGAGATAGCTTCTTCTACAAAGCCGTTTAGCTCACCTAAGTCTTTTTGGCGTTTGACAAAATTTTCACTGCTGCGTTTTAATATTTGTCGAACGATTATAACCATCAATGGAATAACAATCAGCGTGATAATGGCAAGAATCCAGTTGAGCGAGAACATCGCAATGGTAATGCCCACTAAAGACAAAATAGAGGACAGAGCCTGAATAACGCTTTGACTCAGAGCGTTGTTTAGATTATCAATATCATTTGTGACTCTGCTCATTAACTCTCCGTGAGCTCGTTTGTCAAAAAAGCGAAGGGAGAGAGTCTGAAGCTTTGCAAATAAATCTTGGCGGAGCATTCCAATAGTTGTAAACGAAACGTTCACCATTAAATAGGTTTGCAGCCATGTTAATAAAGATGTCGTGATATAAATTCCTGCAAGAATAAGGGACATTCGTATCGTCCCGCTGATATCTTTAGGGATAATATGCTCATCAATAATAATCCCAATTAAATAAGGGCCTAATAAATTAAGCAGGGAAGTCACAATAACTAAGATTATCGCAGCCGCAAGCGGAGGTTTTCGTTTCCCCATATATGACCAGATTCTGTACAGTGTTTTTTTCGCATTCTTTGGCTTAACTACAGGGCCTTTCATCATTCCTCTAGGGCCGCGAATAGAGCTCATTTGATTTTTACCTTGATTATTCACTAGGCAACACCTCTTTTCCGCCTTGTGCAAGGTAAATGTCGTAATAAAGAGAGCGATAACGAAGCAATTCTTCATGAGTCCCTTGTTCAGCAATTTTGCCTTCATCCATGACGATAATATGATCAGCGTGGAGAAGAGACGAAATTTTAGAAGCAATGATGATAACGGTCGCATCAGCAAACTCTTCTTTTAAATGTGTTAGTACCTGTGCTTCTGAAACGGCGTCTAATGCCGAAGTTGCATCATCGATGACCAGGATAGCGGGCTTTCTAACAAATGCACGCGCGATTGAAAGACGCTGCTTTTGCCCTCCTGATAAATTGGTCGCCCCTCGCGTTAAAGGATACTCATATCTTTCTGGAAGTTTTTCAATAAACTCCGTTGCGCATGCAAAATCCGCAGCATCTTCAATTTCTGAGGAAGAAGCATGGTCTTTTCCCATTCGAATATTCATATCAATCGTGCCGGTAAACAGCGTAGCTTTTTGAGGAATAAACCCAATGGATGAGCGAAGCGCTTTTACGTCATAGTCCGTAAGGTTTTTTCCATCTACGAAGATTTCGCCGTCATCAGGATCATATAAGCGGGAAATAAGTTTTGCAAGCGTCGACTTTCCGCTTCCAGTAGAGCCGATAATGCCAATGGTTTCCCCGTGTTTAGCAGTAAACGAAATATCTTTTAATACGTTTTCGCCATTTTTACTATAGCTGTATGTAACGTTTTGAAACGATAGATCACCTTTAAGTCTGTTGATTTGAGCAGCAGAGTTTGCTGGAGGGATGTCTATTTTTGTTTTTAAAACAGAATCGATTCGTTCAGCTGAAGGGAATGCGCGTGTAATTTGCATAAGCACCATGCTGCTTGACATAAGTCCGTTTAAAATAATCGTTAAGTAATTAATAAAAGCTAAAATCACACCTGCTTCAATTTTTCCTGTTTCGACTTGAAGTCCTCCCAGCCATAGAGTAGCTACCATTCCGATATTTACGACAAATAAAATAACGGGCATTAAAAGCGAAATAAGCTGAACAGCACTCATATTAGCTCGCGTCAAGGAGCTGTTTGCTTCTTTAAATTGATTGATTTCATATGATTCTCTTACATACGCTTTTACTACACGCATCCCTGATAAATTTTCTTGGACTTTTGTGTTTACACGATCAACGCTTTGCTGAACTTTTTTAAAAAGTTTTCCAGCTTTCGTGATCACAAACCAAATGCATAAAAATAAAATAGGGACGACCACGACGATAATAGGAAACAAAGAACGAGCAGTTAATAACACGATCACAATACTTCCTGCAAAAAGTAAAGGACCTCTAACTAATACTTTTAGCGTCATATTTAATGCGTTTTGAACACTCGTTACATCATTTGTCATGACGGTAATTAAGTGACCAGTCCCTAGTTTGTCTCTGTTGCTGTTTGAGAGGTTTTCAATTTTTTCAAAAAGCGATTTCCGAATATCGGTAGAAAAATTTACTGCCGCTTTTGTGCTAAGGATGGCGCAGACGATACCGGCAGCTAAGCCAATGACTGCTAACATGAGCATAAGGATACTCCGCGTGATAACATATGTTTGATCGTTGTTTGCAATGCCATAATCAATGATATGCTGCATAATAGTAGGCTGAAGAAGGTCAGCTAACACTTCAATTACCATCAATAGCGGGGCAAACAGCGCGAGCCATTTGTAAGGTTTTAAGTAAGGGTACAAAGATTTAATTGTATTCACACATTGTGGCACTCCTTTCTGTAAAAAATATGGTAACATAGAATAAGTTTAGAAGTTTGTTTCAAGCACCATTTATTATACGCCAATGTAAGCAGAAATCCACTTTTTGAGAGGGTCAGGTATGCAATGAATCAAACATTACGAGTACATCATCCGCTTTTTGGATCTTTGTTATATGACTCGGCCTGGGTTGGAGAAAAACAGGTCACTTTCTTTGGACAAAAACAACACGTGTTGCTGACAATTGATGGAGATAAAGAGAAGCCATTTCAAAAACGACAAGAAGAGGCCTTTCAAGCATTTTGGCTTCAAGGTGAATTATTGTTAAAGAGGACGGAAAAAGCTCTTTTTGATTATTATCAACAGGTGCGAGATGAATACAGAACTCAAGTTGAAAAAGACGTGGTAGACTTATTAGTTCCGAATGTGAAAAAGCGAAAAGACATCGGTTTTTTAGTTGAGTGTATTCAAATCTTTGTTCCTGAAGCACGGCATGATACAAGAGAACTTGGTTTGTTTTTTGAATGTACGTGGGAAGAAGAGCATATGTTAGCTGTAAAGTTTAGAAATGAACAAATTGCCGCTATTGGTTTACAAGAAGATTTATTCTAGTAAAAAGCCTTGAAGCAACCTGCTTCAAGGCTTTTGGGCATTAATGTTTGACAGGCTCTTCGATTCCCATACCTGTATTTGCTTTTACTAAAATTTCATCAAATTTCTTTTCGTCTGCTTTTTTAGACGAAAGAAGTGTTCCTATAAAAGCAGCTAAGAAGCCTAGAGGAATAGAGATAATACCAGGGTTTGTTAGCGTGATGAGCGGTTCACCTACAAAGATAGCAGCTCCCGGCTCAGGTGCCCACACGTTTGGACTAATAGCAACTAAAAACAGTGAGCTGAATAGTCCAACCAGCATGCCAGTGACTGCTCCTGCTGTATTGAAACGTTTCCAAAAAATAGTGAGAAGAATAATTGGCAAGTTAGCGCTCGCTGCTACGGCAAAGGCAAGTGCCACTAAAAATGCCACGTTCATGGTTTGAGCAAATAATGCAAGAATAATAGATAAAATGGATACCCCAATAGAAGCCCACCGTGCAGCTACTACCTGTTCTTTTTCAGTAGCAGCTCCTTTACGCAGAATATGACTATAGAAGTCATGCGCGAATGCTGAAGCTGCTGAGAGCACCAGTCCAGCTACAACAGCTAAAATTGTAGCAAATGCTACAGCTGAAACGAACGCAAAAAGAAAGTCTCCGCCAAGAACTTGAGCGAGCAGGGGAGCGGCCATATTTCCTGCTGCATTTGCTTTGATAATATCATCATATCCTACAAAAGCAGCAGCACCGAATCCTAAAAAGATTGTCATAATGTAAAAAACGCCAATGATCCACGTTGCATAAATAACAGACTTTCTTGCGGTGATGGCATCTTTTACTGTGAAGAAACGAATAAGGATATGAGGCAGGCCTGCTGTGCCAAGAACAAGAGCTAAATTCAACGAGATCATGTCCAGCGGATTTTTGAATTTATTTCCTGGATTTAAAAAGCCGTCGCCAAGAGGAGTTGCAGTTTTCATCTCGGAAAACATTTTAGCTAAGCTAAAATCAAATTTTGAAAATACGATAATGGAAATAATGAACGTACCAATCATCAGAAGCAAGGCTTTGACAATCTGCACCCAGCTAGTCGCTGTCATTCCTCCAAATACAACGTAAACCGTCATCAAGACGCCGACAATCAAGACAGAGTACACGTAATCTAACCCAAGTAATAAATGAATTAATGCTCCTGCTCCAACAAGCTGCGCAATCATATAAAAAATGGAAATGGTGATCGTGTTTAACGCAGCAACTCCCCGCACTTTCTTTTCGTTAAAACGAGCTGCGATCATATCTGCCATCGTGTACTTTCCTAAGTTGCGAAGTGGTTCAGCTACAACGTATAACACAACGAGGTAGGCAACTAAAAAGCCGATGCTGTAAAAAAAACCGTCAAATCCAGAAAGCGCTACCATTCCAGCTATGCCTAAAAATGATGCAGCAGACATATAATCTCCGGCAATCGCCATACCGTTTTGCCAGCCGGTTAAACTTCCATCTGCTGTATAAAAGTCACTGGTCGTTTTTGTCCGCTTGGATGCCGCATACGTAATGATTAGCGTAAGACCTACAATGGCTAAAAAAAGTGAAAAAGCTAGTACGTTCATTCATTTAACCCCCTGTTTAATTTGCAGCTTCTTTTTTAATCGTGTCAACAAGTTCATCAAATTTCGAGGCTCTTTTTGTGTATAGAATGCATAGGGTCCAGGTCATCACGAACTGTGCAAAAGCGAATACCCACGCCCAGGTCATAGAAGCAAAAGCTGGTTTGTTTAGGACGGTTGTGTAAGCCGTTAAGATAGGCAAGGTAAAATAAAAAGCAAGAAAAAACAGAGAGAGCGGTAAAATAAAATTGCGTTTTTGTTTTAAAAGCTTTTGAAATGAAGCAGACTGTGCAATTTCTGTGTAATCAGGAGAGGAAGAAGCATTGTTTACCTTCTTTAAAGAATTTTCATTCATCGCCAAGCAGAATTCCCCCTTTAATAATAAATAGATGAAGCGAAAAGCTTCATATCACTTGAATTATATTATTTTCGGAATAAAAAGTAAATTCTGTCTTTTTGTGAGAATGGTAACAGTGTAAGGTTTTTAATATACTGAAGGTTCAAACTAAATGCATACTGCCATAATAAAAAAAGAACAACATTCAATACAAAGGAAAAATCATTCGCAAAAGAAATGTTGAAATTAATCTTTAGTTTCTTTTATATATAAGGCTTTTCTTTATTATTTAAACGTTATTTGTTTGTTTGATCTTTTGAAAAATAAGAGAAGATGATGATAAAATCATAAGCATACAATAATGCTTAGATAGGAAACAGGTTGAGAAAGTACGCTATTATTTAGAGATGGTTATAAATAGACAAGATATTATGAAAGATTTCTATATGAATGATATTTTTTCTTTATAGTAAACAAATCATGTAACTACTTATATAAAAGAGAAAAGGTGAAAGAATGGCATTTGGAATTAAACGCCCGGAACTAAACGCATGGAAAGCAGCTGTTAAGCGAGGAGAGATCGCATTTTTAACTCATTATTGGCTTGATGAGCGTTTTCCACATGCAACTACCGTAACAAAAGTAGGTTGCAGTGACTTAAATAAGCTGATTAAGTGGGGAAAAAAGTATGGTATTCCCGCTAAGTATATTGATAATCGATCCGGCTATCCTCATTTCGATTTACTAGGCGAGCGTCAGAAAGAAATTATGAAAAAGGAAAATCAGCTGGAGCAGCTGAAGCGATTTGAAGAAGTTAACGAGTGAACAGCAAAACTAATTTTAAAAACTGTAAAAAAATTCTATTATTAAGGCTTTTTTTTATGTTTAAATAGAAAAAACAGTGGAATAGATTAAGAAGAACAATTATGTCATGTATTCTCTCGTATAGGGAAAAAACATTAGTTTAGTTTCCTTATTTGATACGATAAAGAGCTTTGTTTTATAATAAAATTGTTGTTCGGATAAAAGGAGGAAGAAGGGCATGTCCGAGGTTGGAACTTTAAAAAAAGGATTAGATATCTTCTCTTTGCTTTTAAACCGTCCGAATATGACTATTCCAGAAATGATGGAAGCGCTCGGTTTTAATAAGAGTACGATGTATCGTCTTGTGAGCACGCTTGAGCAAAATGGATTTATTGTAAGAAACCCGTCTAACCGCTATACGGTTTCACCACAACTGGTGCTGGCACTCGTGCAAAATACGATGCATACGAACTATGAAATGAATTGGCTCTCTGTTCCTGCTATGCAGAAGCTGAGTGAAGAGACCAAAGAGACCATTTACGCGGGAATTCTCCATCATAAACAAATGGTTACAACTCAGGTGGTCAACGGGCAATATAGCACTCGTACGCATTCCGAAGTAGGAAATAAAAAGCCGCTTCATGCAAATGCTATTGGAAAGTGTATTCTTGCTTATCAAGAGGACAGCGTACAAAAATCTATTCTTCATGAACTTTCGCTTGAAGCTTATACAGATCGAACGATTACCGAGCTGGACGAGCTTGAAGCTGATTTGGCTTTAAGTAAGGAAAGAGGATATGCTGTCGATGATGAAGAACGGGAGCCTGGCGTTCGCTGTATTGCAGCCCCTATTTTCAGAAAAGGAAAAATAATGGCGGCTATTGCTTTATCAGGTCCATCTCTTCGTATTTCACAAGAGAAAGACGAAGAACATGCTGCACTTGTTAAACAGTGCGCAGAACAAATTTCACAAGCAATTACTCTTTACGAATAATTCAATAGTAAAAAAGGGGATGAACAGCAACATGGAAAACTTACAATCAACGACGACCTTAGCAAACGGCATTAAAATGCCTTGGTTAGGTTTAGGTGTTTATAAAGTAGAAGATGGTCAAGAAGTGGTAGATTCAGTTAAATATGCAATCAAAGCTGGATATAAAAGCATTGATACGGCTAAAATTTATGAAAATGAAGAAGGTGTGGGACAAGCAATCAAAGAATCAGGAGTTTCTCGCGAAGAACTATTTGTTACATCAAAAGTGTGGAATGCAGATCAAGGATATGACACAACTCTTCAAGCGTTTGAAACAAGCTTAAACAAGCTAGGTCTTGAATATTTAGATTTATACTTAATTCACTGGCCAGTTGAAGATAAGTATAAAGATACGTGGAAAGCACTTGAAAAGCTTTATAAAGACGGGAAAATTCGTGCAATCGGCGTATCAAATTTCCAAGTTCATCATTTAGAAGACTTAATTGCAGATGCAGAAGTTAAGCCGATGGTAAACCAAATCGAACTTCATCCACTTTTAACGCAAACAGAAGTGCGTGAATACTGCAAACAACAAGGAATCCAAGTGGAAGCATGGTCACCGCTTGCACAAGGTGAGCTGCTTGATAACGAAGTGTTAACTCAAATTGCTGAAAAGCACGGAAAATCAACTGCTCAAGTTATCTTACGTTGGGACTTGCAAAACGAAGTAGTAACTATTCCTAAGTCAACAAAAGAACATCGTATTATCCAAAATGCAGACGTATTTGATTTTGAATTAAATGCAGAAGAAGTTGAAAAAATTAACGCATTAAATCAAAATCATCGCGTAGGTCCAGATCCAGATAACTTTGACTTTTAAAGCAAGACTAAAACGTCTTGTAAGATAAATAATAAACAAAGCGCTATTGTCATTCATGCAGTAGCGCTTTGTTTATTAAAAAGTAAATGGGATGGTTGAACAAGGAGGAAAAGTAATGAAGATGTCAGAAAACACTATTTTAATTACGGGCGGAGCATCAGGAATTGGATTGGCGCTTGCAGAACGGTTTTTAAATGAAGGAAATGAAGTTATTATTTGTGGAAGAAGAGAGTCAAAGCTGCAAGAAGCAAAAGAAAAATTCCCTTCATTACATACAAAAGTGTGCGATGTATCAATAGAAGAAAGCAGAGTAGAGCTAGTAAAATGGGCGACTGAAAGTTTCCCGAAATTAAATGTTATTGTGAATAATGCAGGCATTCAGCAGCGCGTAAATCTTTTACACACGCACGAAGAGTGGCCGTATTACGAAAAAGAACTAATGAGTAATGTAAGTGCTCCTATTCATTTAACGTCGTTATTGATTCCTCATTTCGTTCAACAAGAACGTGCTGCGGTTATTAACGTAACGTCTGGGCTGTCTTTAACACCTGGAGCATGGGTGCCAATCTATAGCGCAACAAAAGCGGCGTTAAGGTCGTTTACGATTAGTCTAAGACATCAATTAGAAGAAACGAATACCGAAGTGATAGAAATTCTTCCTCCAGCCGTGAACACGGATTTAGGAGGACCGGGACTTCATACATTTGGAGCACCGCTTGATGACTTTGCTGATTCGATATTTGAAGAATTGAAAAAAGGTAAAATCGAAATTGGCTATGGAGATAGCGCTAAGAGGCTTCATGCTTCCAAAGAAGAAATTGAGAAAGCTACAGCACAGGCTTGGAATGGATTTTTGAAAAATAATCCTGAATTTTAAAGGCAGCAAACAAAAAGCTTCCTAAGCTCGTCAATAGTAGCGGGTCCTAAAAAGCGTGTGTCCATAAAATAAATGAACACACGCTTTTTAGTATTAACGATCCACAGTTTGTCTAATGCGTTTTTCCATTTTTTCAAGCATGCGGAGGTACTCATCCTGTTCTTCAGGAGTTAGAGCAAAAAGCATGTCTTGCCAAAATAAATTTCGCTGCTCAATTACATAGTTCACTAATGTTTCGCCAGCCTCTGTTAAGGATATCCATACAATTCGGCGGTCTTTTTGGTCACGTACGCGCTTAATGAGTGCATCATCTTCTAATTGATTTAATAAGATGGTAGTAGCGCCGGAGGTTAGCTTTAGATTTGAAGAAATTTCGGCTACCATACGTTTAGAGCTGACTCCAATGAATTTTAGAATTAAAAATTTCGTAATGGTCAAATTATAGGGCTGCTCACTGATTTTATCTTCCAAGAGCTTTCGCTTGAGTTCAAATAATGAGGTTTTAACTTGGTCAAGTTTTTCTAGTTTATCTATTAACTGCTGATCCATTATAATCACCTTTTCTTTATCATTATAGGTGTTAAACAATTGCTGCTAGTTACCTATTGTGGTTTATGTATATAGGGAGTTTGTTCCAAAAAAAGAAGCTGTTTTTGTGTATAACCCTATGCTTATATATCTAACTTTAAAGTAAAGTAAAGTACTTGTAAAGAAACCAAAACTTTTAAGTTGTATTTCAGTTAAAGATGTAGTAAAGTATTCAGTCGGGAAAACTTTATGAAACATAAATGTTTAGTTTTAAAAATAAATTAAAATCAAAGTTATTTACAACTAAATATCTTTGTGATAAAGTTATCTAGCGTAATACTTAACTGAATGAAATATTAAGGAGGTAAAATAAATGTCAAGAGGGCGTTTAATTTTAATGAACTTTATCGGAATTATTGTAGTATTAGCTTTAATTATTGGTGGGGGATACTATTATATTCAAAAATCTAATTATGTATCCACAGACAATGCAAAAGTGTCCGGCGACCTTTATACAGTAGTAGCGCCAGCGGCAGGTAAAGTAGCAAGCTGGAACATTGAAGAAGGTAAAGATGTTTCAAAAGATGATGAGGTAGCTAAAATCCAATCAGAAGATGGAGAAAAAACAGTTACAGTACCAGAAGACGGTAAAATCATCAAAACACAGGTAAAAGAAAATCAAATGGTTCAAGCTGGTCAACAAATTGCTAGCGAAGTAGATATGAATAACTTATTCATCATTGCAAACATTAAAGAAGACAAATTGAAAGATATTGAAGCTGGCGATGACGTTGATGTAACAGTTGACGGAGATACTAAAACAACAATCGATGGAAAAGTAGAAGAAATCGGTTATGCAACAAACTCAATTTTCTCATTAATGCCAAGTTCTAATTCAGACGGAAACTATACGAAAGTATCACAAACAGTTCCTGTTAAAATCTCTATTTCTAACTACTCTGAAAACGTACTACCAGGTATGAACGCAGAAGTTAAAATCTCTAAAAACTAAGAACGTACATGATTAAGAAGAGAAGAAAGGAGGAAGGAACTGATGTCAGCAAACACGATACAACCAGAGGAAAGCTCAGTTAAAAAGCATATTCCGCTGCTAGTCGTACTTATGCTTGGATTGTTCTTAGCAATTTTAAACCAAACGCTGCTAAACGTTGCGATCCCGCATCTGATTACAGAGTTTGGCGTTACGGCTAATACGGCACAGTGGTTGCTTACAGGATATATGCTTGTAAATGGTGCACTTATTCCATTATCAGCCTATTTAATTGAACGTTTTGGCGTTCGTCGCTTATTCTTATTTGCAATGGCCTGCTTTACAATAGGGGCACTTGTCTGCGGAATTGCGCCGACTTTCTCGATTATGCTAATTGGACGTCTTGTTCAAGCAGTCGGAGGCGGAGTACTAGCACCTCTAGTTATGACCATTATCGTATTTATTTTCCCTCCTCATATGCGCGGAAAAGGAATGGGTATCTTTGGTTTAGCCATGATGTTCGCTCCGGCAATTGGACCGACGCTTTCCGGATGGGTTATTCAAAACTATGACTGGCACATTTTATTTACGGGAATGGTGCCACTAGGTGCGCTCGTACTTATTATTGCAGCTTTTAAATTAAAAGATATTAAACCGCCTCAAAATGTAAAAGTAGATCTAATTTCTGTGTTTACATCTCTTGCAGGTATGGCTTTACTTCTATACGGATTCAGTGAAGCTGGAAACGATGGCTGGACGGATTCAGTTGTATTGTCAACGATGATTGGCGGTATTGTCTTATTAATCATCTTTGTCGTGCAGCAGCTTCGACTTAAGAGTCCATTACTTGATGTGAGAGTATTTAAATACAGTATTTTCTCATTATCTAATATCATTAGTATTGCCATTACAATTAGCATGTATGCTGGTATGTTCTTATTGCCAATTTACTTGCAAAACATTCGTGGCTATTCAGCATTTGATTCAGGTTTATTAATCTTGCCTGGTGCACTTGTCATGTTAGTTATGTCACCGATTTCTGGTACGCTGTTTGATAAATTAGGACCGCGTCCACTAGGGATTGTCGGGATGTTGATTACGGTTGTGACAACATTTGAATTTACAAAATTAACGCTTGAAACACCGTTTAGTCATATTGTTATTATTTATATGATCCGTGCATTCGGTATGTCATTATTGATGATGCCAATTATGACGGCTGGTTTAAATCAGCTGCCGGCAAAATTAAGCAGCCATGGTACATCAATGGCGAACACGCTTCGTCAGGTGAGTGGTTCAATCGGTATCAGTTTAATGACTACAATCTTTACAAATCGCACAACATATCATGTGAATGAAATGAGCAGTTCCATGACTACATCCGATCCATTCTTTATGAATAACTTCCAGGTATTTGTTCAAAAGATTGCTCAAACGCTTCACCTTTCTCAAACTGAGGCCCAAAAACAAGCTTTAACAACATTAGCTGGAAAAGTTCAAGCGCAAGCAACTGTACAAGGAATTAACGACGCGTTTTATTGGACAGTTATTATTGCCATTATTGGATTGATTTTAAGTTTCTTCCTACGTGATGTTCGTAAAGATGCAGTAGTAGAAGTGGAAGAGACAGAAAAAGAAACAACAGACGATATTCGTATGTTACCGGCACCAAAAGATATGAACTCATAAGTAACGGAGGGATAAAGGATGAAAATTTGTATCGTATATGATAGTGAAGGCGGACATACAGAGGCATTAGCAAAAGCAATTGCTTCTGGCGCGGAGCTGTCTGGAGAAGCAACTGTATATGTAAAGCATGTCGAAGATGCAGATGTACGTGAACTGCCTGAAATGGATGCTATTATTTGGGGTTGCCCAGGGCATTTTGGAACAATCAGTTCAGGGTTAAAAACGTGGATTGATAAATTAGGTTATTTATGGGCAGAAGGTAAATTAATTGATAAAGTAGGTGCGGTGTTCTGTACAACAGCTACAACGCACGGTGGCTTAGAAGCAACGCTTTTAAATTTAATTACACCGATGCTTCATCAAGGAATGGTTATCGCTGGCTTACCAGGTAACATTCCAGAAAATGCGCTGTACGGTACTTATTACGGTGTGGGAATTACTTGTCCAATCGAAGGTGACGAATTATTAACAGAGAACGACCAAGCGCTAGGTAAAGCATTAGGAGAACGTGTTGTTCAAGTGACTAAACGAATGACACAAGGACAGTAGGTGACAGTATGTTAGGTATTTTACTGATCGTTGTAGCTGTGATTCTGGTTGTACTAATTATTACAATGAATGCTAAAGCATCATCTTCTAAGCGCCAGCGTACAGTTCCACCTAAAAAAGAAGCGGCTTCTTCAAATGCTCCTAAAGAGCCAAAAGTAGAAGAGAAAAAAGTAGCAGAAGAAAAACCTGCAGCACCAAAAGAAACACCAAAAGAAGAGCCAAAAGAGCCGCAGGCTAAGACGGAAACAAGAACATCTAGACATAAGAAAGAAAAAGATGTCATGAACGATGATATGTATCGTCAAGTGCTGCAAAAGTTTAGAGAAGGCGAAAAAGACGACACGGTTTTTACAAAAGAAGAACGTGACGTTATGAATGATGACGCTTTTCGTAAGGCTTTAAGATCGTTTAAGAAAAACGATAGTGAATGAGTTTCTTCTATTATAATAGTACGGAATAAAATAGATAGAAAATAGGTTATAAGCATTCCGCGAAACCAGCCGCTCTCCCCAGGTTCGGTTTCGCTTGGAGTGCAGCAGGGGGCTGACATGTTAACATCGACTCCCTGATTATAAGAAAGGGGACGTCAAAACATGGAGCAGCTCACATTTATTGAAGAGGTCCAGAGAATTTCGATATCCCTTAACAAAAAGGTAATGACAGAGATAAAAGAAAGGTTACTTTCACAAGGGATTACACCTTTTCAATATCATATCTTATTAATTATCGGTAAGTGCAGTCACATTGGGGTAACCAAGCTGGCAGAAGAGATGCGCGTAAAGCCTAGTGCAATTACTCCTGTTATTAATCGTTTAATAGACTTAGAGTTAGTTTCACGCTATCACTCTAAAGAAGATCGCCGTAAAGTAAACATTGAGTTAACAGCTAAAGGTGAACAAGTGATTGAAGAAGCAAATGAAATTGTGCAAAAGATGATTGCTCATTTCTTTTCTTGCTATGAACCGAAAGATCAAGAGCAATTTTTGAAATTATTTAAGAAACTAGACGCTAATATCTAATGAAAGAAAAATCACTTCTTAATGAAGTGATTTTTTTTAATAAAAAGATTGTCAACTTCACTTTTCCATGTTATTATTTGTGTAAACGGTTACATATATGAAGGGAGGGAAATAAAGTGGTAACAATTCGCGATGTAGCAAAAGAAGCAGGCGTGTCCGTTGCGACCGTTTCGCGCGTTTTAAACAGTACAGGATATGTAAAAGAAGACACGCGTGTGCGAGTAATGAATACAATTCAAAAATTAAACTACAGCCCTAACGAGGTAGCCCGTTCGCTTTATACACGTGAATCGCGTTTGATTGGGCTCTTGCTTCCAGACATTACAAACCCTTTTTTCCCTCAGCTTGCACGAGGAATAGAAGATGAAGTACATAGCCATGGATTTCGTTTAATTCTTGGCAATAGTGATGAGCAGTTAGAGAAAGAATTAACCTATCTCCAAACGTTTACGCAAAACCATGTAGTAGGAATGATCACGGCAACAACAAGTCTAGCTCAGAAACTATATGAAGGTCTTACATTTCCCGTCGTGTTTTTAGATAGAAGTTCTGATCAGTATCCGTCCGTTTATGCTGATGGTTTTGAAGGTGGAAAACTTGCTGCAGAAGAAATAATCAAAAGAGGAAGTAAAAGAATTACACTTATCAAAGGTCCAGTAAATGTAAAGCCTGCCCAGGAACGTTTTCAAGGCTCTCTGTCTGTTTTGAGTCAGTCTGATGCAGACTTTTACGTATTAAATACAAATTCTCTAGCGTTTGACGATGCGCAGAAATGGGCAAAGGAAATCTTTCAAAAGTACCCGGAAACGGACGGGATTATTGCAAGTAATGATATTGTAGCCACAGCCGTTTTACACGAGGCATTTCGATTAGAAAAAAGCGTGCCCGATGATCTGCAAGTAATTGGTTTTGATGATATTCCGCAAAGCCGCTTTTCGTTTCCAGCGCTGTCTACAATTCGTCAGCCTGCTTATGAAATGGGCAAGCAAGCAGCAGGTCTGTTAATGAAATGTATTAAGAAAGAACCTTTAATTCAAAAGCAAGTACAACTACCCGTTACGTTTATTGAACGAAATACGACACGAAAGGTTGAGGAACATGGCTAAAGTAACTGTGATTGGAAGTTCATCAATGGATTTAGTAGTAACATCAAATATTCGTCCTGGAGCTGGAGAAACAGTGTTAGGAGAATCATTCAAAACCGTTCCTGGAGGAAAAGGAGCGAACCAAGCTGTTGCAGCAGCCCGTCTTGGAGCTGATGTGAGTATGATTGGGTGTGTGGGCGAAGATCATTACGGAAAAGCAATTCTGGAGAATTTCAAATCAAACGGTGTATCCGTAAAAAATGTGAAACCGGTTACAGATTCAGATAGCGGAACAGCTCACATTATACTCGCTGAAGGAGATAACAGCATTGTAGTTGTCAAAGGAGCAAACGATTATATTACTCCAGACTACGTAGAAAAAGCAAAAGAAAAAATTAAAGAAGCAGATATCGTACTTATTCAGCAAGAGATTCCAGAAGAAACGGTTGAATATGTTGCTCAGCTTTGTCAGGAACTTAAAGTACCGCTTTTGTTAAATCCAGCGCCTGCAAGACCATTAAAAGCAGAAGTGATTGAACAAGTTTCTTACATCACTCCAAATGAACATGAAGCAGAGCTTTTATTTGAAGGAAAAGAAAAAGAAGAAGTATTAAAACAGTATCCAAATAAATTGTTTATTACAGAAGGAAAAGAAGGTGTACGCTATTTTAACGGCGAGAAAGAAGTATTGGTTCCTTCTTATCAAGTAGAAACGATTGATACAACAGGAGCAGGAGATACATTTAACGCAGCGCTTGCCGTGGCACTTGCCGAAGGAATGGGTTTTGAAAAAGGAATTCAGTTTGCTAATCGCGCAGCTTCGCTATCTGTCACTAAATTTGGTGCACAAGGCGGTATGCCGACTCGAAAAGAAGTGGAGGAGAGTCTGTAAATGAAACGTCACGGAATGATTAACAGTCATATTACGAAAATACTAACAGATCTAGGTCATACAGACACTATTGTCATTGCAGATGCAGGATTACCTGTTCCGAGTGACGTGCCTAAAATTGATTTATCTTTAAAGCTAGGAGTGCCTAGCTTTGAAGATGTAGTAGTAGCTGTGTTAGAAGATATGGCTACAGAAAAAATAGTGATTGCTTCTGAGATGAAAGAAAGAAATCAAAAGGCTTACGAGTTGATGGAAAAGCAAAACATCTTAGTAGAAGAAGTATCGCATGAACAATTAAAAATGCTGACAAGCAAAGCGAAAGTTGTGATTCGTACAGGAGAAGCAACTCCTTATGCAAACTGCATTTTACAAGCGGGAGTTATTTTTTAAAAGAGGTGAACAGCATGCATATTGCAATGAGAGGGATTCATAAAGCCTTTGGAGCAAACCGTGTACTAAGAGGCGTGGATTTTGAATTACATGAAGGTGAAGTTCACGCACTAATGGGGGAAAATGGAGCGGGGAAATCTACGCTGATGAATATTTTAACTGGCCTTCATAAAAAAGATGAAGGGCAGATTCTGATTGATGGCAAAGAGACGTATTTTCAAAATCCAAAAGAAGCGGAACAAAACGGAATTACCTTTATTCATCAAGAGCTGAACGTTTGGCCTGAAATGACGGTGCTTGAGAACTTATTTATCGGCAAAGAATTAAAAACGCCTTTAGGTTTTTTAAAAACAAAAGAAATGAAAGCGTTAGCAAAGAAGCAGTTTGAAAAATTAGCTGTGACCATTCCTCTTGATCAAGAAGCGGGACTTTGTTCTGTCGGACAGCAGCAAATGATTGAAATAGCCAAAGCGCTGATGACGAATGCAAAAGTCATTATCATGGATGAGCCAACCGCAGCGCTTACTGAAAGAGAAATTCAAAAGTTATTTGACGTAATTAATGCGCTGCGAAAACAAGGTGTATCGATTGTGTATATTTCACATCGTATGGAAGAGATTTTTGCTATTTGTGATTCCATTACGGTCATGCGTGACGGACAGACGGTAGACAAAAAGCCGATTCCAGAAACCAGCTTCGATGACGTGGTTCGCAAAATGGTGGGAAGAGAGCTAACGGATCGATTTCCTGCTAGGACATCTCCTAAGGGAGACGTTGTATTTGAAGCAAAAGGCTTGGAGAGAAAAGGTGTATTTCATGACGTTCATTTTTCGGTGCGATCAGGAGAAATTGTCGGTGTTGCGGGGCTAATGGGAGCTGGCAGAACCGAAATTATGCGCGCTATCTTCGGGCTTGATCCATTAGAAAAAGGCGAAATTATCTTAAATGGCAAACGGGTCAGTATCACAAAGCCCGACCAAGCCATTAAATTAGGTCTCGGGTTCATTACAGAAGATCGTAAAACAGAAGGACTCGTCCTGGATTTTTCTATTCGAGAAAATATTGCGCTTCCAAGTCTATTCAGCTTTTCGCCAAAAGGCTTTATTGAACAAAAAAGCGAGCAGCAATTTGTAGATTTACTTATTAAACGTTTAACGATCAAAACCGAGTCGTCTGAGACGAGTGCGGGTAACTTATCGGGAGGCAATCAGCAAAAAGTAGTGATTGCCAAATGGATTGGCATTGGACCAAAAGTGCTGATTTTAGATGAACCAACTCGAGGAGTTGACGTGGGAGCAAAGCGTGAAATTTATCAGCTTATGAATGAACTGACAGACAGAGGCGTGGCTATTATCATGGTGTCTTCAGAGCTTCCGGAAGTACTCGGTATGAGCGATCGCATTTTGGTTGTGCATGAAGGAAAAATAACGGGTGAACTGACAAGTGAAGAAGCAACTCAAGAAAAAATTATGACATTTGCAACAGGAGGTCAGTAAAATGAAAGCAAACACAGCGATAAAAGAAAATCGCGTTGATAACGTGATGCAAAAGCTAGGTCCGTTACTAGGTCTATTTATTCTTATTGTCATTGTATCGATTTTAAATCCAAGCTTTTTAGAACCTTTAAATATTTTAAACTTGCTGCGTCAAGTAGCCATTAATGCCTTAATTGCATTCGGTATGACATTTGTCATTTTAACAGGCGGAATTGATTTATCGGTTGGCTCTATACTTGCTTTATCAAGTGCGTTAATGGCAGGTATGATTGTGTCAGGTGTAGATCCTATTTTAGCTATTTTAATAGGATGTGTGTTAGGAGCTGTAATGGGTATGATTAACGGCTTGCTTATTACAAAAGGAAAAATGGCGCCGTTTATTGCAACGCTAGCAACGATGACAATTTTCAGAGGGTTAACGCTTGTTTATACAGATGGAAATCCGATTACGGGCTTAGGCGAAAACTATTACTTCCAGTTATTTGGCCGCGGCTATTTTCTAGGTATTCCTGTTCCGGCAATTACGATGGTACTAGCGTTTGCTGTCCTATGGGTGATTTTGCATAAAACGCCGTTTGGCCGCAGAACATATGCAATCGGGGGAAATGAAAAAGCAGCATTTATTTCAGGAATTAAAGTACCAAAAGTTAAGGTTATGATCTACTCACTAGCAGGATTATTGGCAGCGCTATCAGGAGCGATTTTGACTTCTCGTTTGAACTCTGCTCAGCCAACGGCAGGTACGTCTTACGAGTTAGATGCTATCGCTGCAGTAGTACTGGGTGGAACAAGCCTTTCTGGAGGACGTGGACGCATTGTTGGAACGTTAATTGGTGCGCTGATTATCGGAACGTTAAACAACGGTTTAAACTTACTCGGCGTTTCGTCATTTTACCAAATGGTCGTAAAAGGAATTGTTATTTTAATCGCGGTATTAATTGATCGCAAAAAGTCAGCTTAGGAGGGAAAAACATGAAGAAAATTTGGCTCGTGCTATTATCATTTTCATTATTACTGTTAGGGGCTTGTTCACTTCAGCCTCCTGAGTGGGCGAAACCATCTGAAAGTAAAAATTTAAAAGATATTAAAATTGGTTTATCCGTTTCTACATTAAACAATCCGTTCTTTGTTTCGCTAAAAGAAGGGGTACAAAAAGAAGCAAAAAAACTGGGCATGGAAGTAGTTGTAGTAGATGCTCAAAATGATTCAGCCAAACAAATTAACGATGTAGAAGATTTAATGCAGCAAGGTGTTAACATTTTGCTTATTAACCCAACGGATTCAGCTGCTATTTCAACAGCTGTACAATCGGCTAATAATGTAGGCATTCCAGTTATTACGCTAGATCGTTCAGCAGAAAAAGGAAAAGTAGAAACACTGGTAGCTTCAGATAATGTAAAAGGTGGTCAAATGGCTGCTGATTACATTGTGAAAAAAGTAGGGGAAAAAGCTCAAGTAGCAGAACTTGAAGGCGTGCCCGGAGCTTCAGCAACTCGTGAACGAGGAAAAGGGTTCCACAACGTTGCAGATCAAAAGCTAGATATTACGGCTAAACAGTCGGCTGATTTTGACCGTACAAAAGGCTTAAACGTTATGGAGAATGTTCTTCAAGGAAATCCTGGGATCAAAGCCGTATTTGCTCATAATGATGAAATGGCATTAGGAGCTATTCAAGCGATTAACAGCTCAGGAAAAGATGTGCTAGTAGTAGGGTTTGATGGAAACGACGATGCAATTAAAGCGGTAAAAGAAGGGAAGCTAGGAGCAACTGTAGCCCAGCAGCCTGTTTTAATCGGTAAACTTGCCGTAAAGTCTGCTAAAAATGTTCTTCAAGGCAAAAAGGTAGATAAGCAAATTCCAGTGCCTTTAAAACTAGTAACCTCTGACAAATAATGGTTTTATACATGTGTAGAAAAAAGACGCTCATTTGATTTATGGGCGTCTTTTTATGTATATAAAGTGTAAAAAAGAAGTGAAAAAGTCACAACTTTATAAATAGTGTAGGAATTATGTAGGTGGAATTTATGTAATAAAAAGTAAAAAACACCGAAAAAAGACGGTAAAACACATAATTTTCTGTGAAAAATTTGTAATATACCTGTAATAATAAGCATTTATTTCTATTTTTAAAGAGCAATTTTGCCCTGTTTATGACAAAAATATATCTCTTTTAATAAACAGTAAACCTCTCTATCAAGGCTTTTTGGTGATGAATTACCAGAAAGAGATTCTTGGTTATACAGATTATGGGAAACTTTTAACTGTATTGTAACATAAACTGATAGTTTTTTATGGTATAACTATGTCTATGAGGAAAGGGGACTATTACTTTATGAAAATTTTTAAGCGTATGACTCTTGCAGCAGTCACAGGAATTTTCTTCATGACCGGCATTACAGAGACTCACGCCCAATCGAATGAAGAAGCGCTCCAGAGTACTGAAAATAAAATTAAAGAAACAGAAAAGGCTGTTCAACAAAAAGAGGAAGAGAAACAGTCTATCAATTCAGATGTTCAAAACATTCAATCACAATTAAATTCATTACATACAGTAATCTCTAGCAATAAAAAAGAGTTAGCATCGACTGAAAAACAGATTTCAGAAGCGAACAAAATGATTGAGAAAAAGAAAAAAGAGATCGTTTTGCTTCAGGAAAAAGTGTTAAGTCGTAAAGATATTATTGAAAATCGATTAGTTGCTTTACAGCAAGACGATAAAACAAGCGTTGTTATTGATACATTAATGAATGCTGATAACTTTGGAGATTTTGTTGCACGTATGGGTGCTGTCACAACGTTATTGTCAGCGGATAATGATATTTTAAAGCAGCATCAAAATGATTTAGATCAAATTGAAAAAGATAAAAAAGAAATTGATAAGCAAGAAAAAGTATTAGAAGCAGCAAAAGGTAGCTTAGCGGCTAAACAAGCTGAATTAGATAAAAACGTTGCCAAACAAACAGCAACGTTAACAACTATGCAAGAAAAGTACAGCACGGTTGTAAATGAAATCGATGCAGCTTCTTCAGAAAAAGCAAACCTTCAGTCTGAATTAACAGGCATTCAAGATAAGATTGCAAAAGAAAAAGAAGCAGCTCAAAAGCAAGCTGAGCAAGTGGCAAAACAGCAGGCAGCTGAAAAGGCTGAGGCTGATGCAGAAGCAAAACGTCAAGCTGAACTGGCAACGGCTAAAAAAGAAGTAAAAACAGAGCCAAAACAAGAAGTAAAAACAGCTGCGGCTACAGAGAAGAAAGCAGCCGTTTCTTCAGAAGCAAAAGAAACGAAAAAAGAAGAAAGCACACAAAAGCATTCTGGAAAAGAAATGTATGTAGAAGCAACAGCTTATACAGCTAATTGTGCAGGGTGTAGCGGCGTAACAGCCACTGGACAAAATGTAAGTTCAGGCACTCATAAAATTATTGCGGTAGATCCATCCGTTATTCCATTAGGTTCGAAAGTATATGTAGAAGGATACGGAGTGGCAACAGCAGGTGATACGGGCGGTGCGATTAAAGGATATCGAATTGACGTATTAGTACCTTCTGAGTCAGCTGCAAAAGCATTCGGACGTCGTACAGTGAAAATTACGGTGTTAAATTAAAGAAATAGGCTGAAACTATTTTAGTTGCAGGAAAATCCGAACGATGAATCGTTCGGATTTTTTCATTGTTGTAGTGAACGTAGGTTTCATCTAGTTAGTTGCTTCTAGCTGTTGATTGAAGGGCAAGGCGAAGACTCCTGCGGGAAAAGCAGAAGTGATGAGGACCTGAAGGCCCGTAATCCACGAGGAAGCTCATCGGTCGCCCGCGGAAAGCGAAGCATTGCAGGGAAACCAACAGTGGTGTCACAAGTGATCGATACCAGCTCATTACTCCCATTTGTTCGTCTTCGAATTAGGTGGATGGAGGTATGTCTCAATCTCTTTTTTGCATATTTGGTGAGCAAGTTGCTAGCTAATCTATACTCTTTTCGTTACCATACAATAAAGTAAATGGAAGAAAAGGAGTGGGTAAAATGAAGATAGTCGATCCAGCGGTACAAAGTGCAAAAGACAATTATCATTTGTTAACAGGGGTCGTCATTCCCCGGCCGATTGCGTTTGTTACAAGTCAAAATGATGACGGTGTAGTGAATGCTGCACCGTTTAGTTTCTTTAATGTAGTTGCGGCAGAGCCTCCGCTGATTGCCGTTTCGGTTTCGAGAAGTGAAGGTCAAATGACGAAAGATACGGCAAAAAATATTAGTGCATCTAAAGAATTTGTAGTTCATCTTGTAGACGAAAACTTAGTGGAACAAGTGAATCAAGCGGCATCTTCTTATCCTTCTTCCGTGAGTGAAGTCGAAGAAACAGGGTTAACACTAGCACCGAGCAAAAAAGTGCAGGTTCCCGGAATTCAAGAAGCCAGCATTCGGATGGAGTGTAAGCTTCACCAAATTGTGCCATTAGGAACGGATGAGGCATACAGCTCAGATTTGTTTATCGGTGAAGTTGTGATGTTTCATATTAGTGAAAAAGTGATAGAAAACGATCGCGTTTCTGCAGAACGTGTGAAGCCAGTCAGCCGACTTGCGGGTTCTAACTATAGTAAATTGGGGCAATTATTTTCCTTAGAACGTCCCAAATAAGCAAGAAAGTGTTACTTATGTAGCAAAAAAATAGTATACATTGGATTTTTTTAAATAAGCGATTGTGTTCTGTTTCAACAACGACAGTACATTCGCTTTTTTTTATGAACGAAAAAGTTAATAGAAACCATAATAACAAAACTAATTTAGAAAAAGGCAAAAATGTAAGGTTTTTGCCTTTTATATTTACCATTGAGGAAAAAGGTATTCATTCATATAATTTAGATTAAGTAAATTGTATACGCTTTCAATATACAGAATTATTTTTCAATAATTCTCTCGAGAAAGAGTCATGAGCGTTTACAAAAAAACTTGCCACACTAGGAGACGAGATTATAGGAGGGGTATTCATTGAAACGTTGGTTTAGTTTAATCAGTTTTGCACTCATTTTAACCCTAGTACTTGCAGGATGCGGAGGAAAGTCCGCTAATGAAACAAGTGGTAGCGGTGGAAAAGAAGTTGTTGCATGGGCTTGGAATATTAACGTACCGGTATTAAAGAAAGCAGCAGCAGAATACCAAAAAGAGAATCCAGGATTTAAATTAAAAGTAGTGGATATGGGACGTGAAGACGTTTATTCAAAATTAACAACAGGATTGCAAGCTGGCGGAAAAGGCCTTCCTGATATCGTATTAGTAGAAGACGATCGTTTCCAAGGATACTTGGATGCATTTCCAAAAGCATTCTTAAACCTATCTAAAAAAGGATTTGATAAGCAAGAAGATAAGTTTCCAGAATTTAAGAAAGCTCTTTTATCAAAGGATGGGGATATGTACGGCTTCCCGTTTGATGCAGGCCCAACAGGCGTTTTCTATCGCACAGATTACTTTGAAAAAGCAGGCGTAGATCCAAACAGTATCAAAACATGGGATGATTACATTGCGGCTGGTAAGAAAATTAAAGAAAAAGTTGGCGTTGACTTATTAGGATTAGATTTTAATAATGACGATGGCCTATTCCGAATGACGCTGACGCAGCAAGGGACATTCTATTTTAATGACAAAGGAAAATTGAATTTAACTTCTAAAGAAGCGAAAAAAGCGATGGAATTAAATAAGAAGTTAAAAGAAGCAGGCATTGTTAAAAATACAGTGGGCTGGGATGCTTCAATCAGTGCTTTAGCAGAAGGTAAAGTAGCAAGTTCACCATCTGGTGCTTGGCTATCCGGTTCTATTACGCAGCAGGCTCCAGATTTAAAAGGAAAATGGGGAGTGTTTTTATTACCTTCGTTTGAAGAAGGAGGCAACCGTGCTTCTAACTTAGGCGGAAGCAACTATGTGATTTCAGCAACTAGTCAAAAAGCAGATAAAGCGTACAAATTTATGGAGTATTTCTCAACAACGGATAAAGTTCAAGAAGAAGCGATGAAGGGCGGATTATTCCCATCATTAAATACCGTATATTCTTCAAAATTATTCACTGCACAAGATGAGTACTTTAACAATCAAACGATTTGGAAAACATTCGCAGATGAAATGAAAGATATTAAGCCGGTTAACTTTACGGGCAATTACTCAGTTGCAAACAGTGAAGCAGTCAAAGCTGTGTCAGAAGTAACAAATGGTAAGGGCGTTAAAGACTCGCTTGAAGCAGCTCAAAAACGCTTAGAAAACCGAATTCAAAAATAATCAAGAAGCATAGAAGGTGATTTTTAGAAAATTGCCTTCTATCTCTTCTTCTTGCGGTACTAGGAGGTCATCATGAAGACAAATAAATCATTGCCTTACTTATTTATTGCTCCAGCACTTTTGCTGTTTGCGCTGTTTACCATCTACCCTATTTTTTCATCTTTTATTCTAAGCTTTCAGAGCATGGAAGGTGGAAAGTATGTATTTACCGGGTTATCAAACTATACACGATTGCTTGGAGATGATATTTTCTGGAAAGCGCTTGGAAATACCGGCATTATTTTAATCGTTCAAGTGCCCGTAATGATTTTATTAGCACTTGTACTAGCTAACGCGTTAAACAGTCAGCTTTTAAGGCTAAAAGGTTTTTTCCGAGTTTCATTTTTCTTGCCGGCAGTAACGTCACTAGTTGCCTATTCTATTTTGTTTTCAATCATTCTTCAAGATGAAGGAATAATGAATACTATTTTAGGGTTTTTCGGTATTGATGCCATTCAGTGGCTGGGAGATCCATTCTGGGCTAAAGTCTCAATCATCGTTGCGATGACTTGGAGATGGACAGGTTATAACATGGTTATTTTTCTAGCAGCTCTTCAAAGCTTGTCTCATGAAGTTTACGAAGCAGCTGACTTAGACGGAGCAAACCGAATTCAAAAGTTTTTCCACGTAACGGTTCCACAATTAAAACCCGTTATCTTATTTGCTACTATTTTATCAACAATTGGCACGCTTCAATTGTTTGACGAACCTTTTAACTTAACAAAAGGCGGCCCTGCTGATTCCACGATGACGCTAGGCTTATATATTTATCAAAATGGCTTTAAATACTTTGATTTTGGATATGCTTCAGCCATTGCGTACGTTGTTGTATTATTAGTTGGTATTTTAACGTTCTTCCAATTTAAATTTACGGGTGATAAATCATGAGTGTATTAGAGAGAGTAGAAGCAACCGCAGTAGCTACCGTGCCTAAAGTTAAAAAGAAAAGTAACATCATGCGCAAAATAGGATTATACAGCATGCTTGGGCTGTTCACGATTATTTCTATTTTTCCTTTTTACTGGATGATTATCGGCGCTACGAATGAATCAGGAAAAATGTTTACAAACCCTCCAACGCTGAAGCCTGGCGATCAATTTATGACAAATCTACAAAATTTAAATGCTTCAATTGATTTAGGACGCGTCTTTTTTAACTCAGTATTTGTTTCAGTCGTGTATGTGATTGTAGCGTTAATGGTCTGCTCCACAGCAGCATATGCGCTATCTAAATTTGAATTCAAAGGCCGAAACGCAATTTTCACTACGCTTTTATTGTCTATGATGATTCCATATCAAGCAACGCTCATTCCGCTTTTTCAGCTGATGTCGAATTTTAATTTGCTTGATACGTATTTTGCTCTTATTGTTCCGCAGCTGTGCTTTCCGTTTGCTATCTTTTTATTACGTCAGAACTTTTTAGCTTTTCCGACGGAACTTATTGAAGCGGCTCGTTTAGACGGAGCTGGAGAGATGAGAATCTTTTTAACTATTGTGCTTCCTTCTATGAAGCCTGCTATGGCTGCAGCAGCTATTTTCTTATTTATGACACAGTGGAATAACTTTATGTGGCCTCTAGTTGCGACTACATCTAACGAAATGGCTACATTGCCAGTTGCTCTTTCAAGCTTAATTGGCTTATCGATTATTGATTACGGTCAAGTAATGATGGGAGTAACGATTGCAACCATTCCAATCATTGTTTTCTTCCTGGCACTTCAGCGTCATTTTATTTCAGGAATGCTTGGAAGTGCAGTAAAATAAAAGCAGAAGCTCCTATTATAGGAGCTTTCTCAATGAACAGGGGGAGAGAAGATGGGAGAAATACCTGTAGGAGTTCAGCTTTATACGTTGCGTGAAGAAACGAAAAAAGATTTTAAAGGAACTCTTCAAAAAGTAGCTGCTTTAGGATATCAAGGGGTAGAATTTGCAGGGTATGAAGGATATACAGCGCAAGAAGTAAAAGTATGGTTAACGGATTTGCAGCTGAAGCCAGCTTCTAGTCATGTGCCTCTTGAACAATTAGAATCAAATTTAGAGCAAGTGATTCACTTTGAGCAGCAAGTTGGAAATTCACATATTGTTTGTCCTTATTTAATGCCTGAACGTCAAACGGAAAAAGGGTATTACGAACTTATTGATTCTTTAAATTCTATTTACGCGTATTGTAAAAAAGAAGGCATGTCGTTTAGCTATCATCATCATGATTTTGAGCTGAAGAAATTGTCAACTGGAAAGTCAGCTCTCCACACGATCTTAGAAGAAACTGAGGTAAACGTAGAGCTGGACATTTATTGGCTGACTAAAGCAGGCGAAGATCCAGTGGAGTGGATGAAGCATTATCAAAATCGGACGCCTTTTATCCATTTAAAAGATATGACAACAGACGGAGAGCAATTTTTTGCTCCTCTTGGTACCGGAGGAGTAGATGTAAAGGCTGTAATGCAAGAAGGACATAGAGCAGGCGTAAAATGGTGGATCGTTGAACAAGATCAGTGCATAGAAAGTCCTCTTAGCAGTATTAAAAAAAGCTTATCAATAAAAAAAACGAACAGACGCTGTCTGTTCGTTTTTTTTATTGATAAGCTGGAGTCCACTCAATTTCTCCGCACTTATTCGTATAATCAATATTTACTTCAAAGTTATGTTTTTCATAAAAATGAATTAATCTTTCGAGATGATCCCAGTCACGCTCAGCGATATCGCCTTTAATGACATGAACATTTTGATCAACCGCTACTTCTTTTAAATAATTCATACATACAGAGCCATATCCTTTATTAGCAGGCCCTTTAATGTCACCGATAAAAATCGTGTGATTATCTTCATATACGCCGTCGATAGCAAAATCCCAAGACCCTCTATAAGCTTTTGTGCATTCGTTTAGCATAATTTTACATGCACTTCCGTCATTTTGTGCCGATACAATAACTAACTGATTATCTTCAGGCTGATCGACGCCAATAACTTCATACTTTTTGGCTATTTCTTTTAAATTATCCTGCATGCGAAACAGCTGAAACTCTAAATCATCAAGTGTTTCTTTTAGTTCGTCTGCATTTTGTTTTTTTTCTGTAAGCTGAGTAAACATTTTATACTCCTTTCCGTCTGTTTTCGGTCTAAACGCGCCTATGACAAAGAGAACACGGTGTATAAAGCGAAACTTTATAAAGTATCTACCTTAGTAAAAATATAAAAAGGAAAGAACCTGATTTGATTGATCGTTCATCAAAACGGCTGCTTTCCTTAACATTCACTTTTAAATTTTTCACAACGTGTATAAGGGTAACAAAGACTCATTGATTTTGTCAATAAGGTTGAAGGTCCGTTTATAAAGAAGGTAACAGGTCATTTTGCTTATTGGGAAGAAAAAATAATGAGTGAAAAAAGAATCATTTTAAAGTAAAATCATTGGAGGAAAAGTATGGTTAAAAAGGAATTGCTTTTCATTTGAAAAAAACATACTTAAAATAAAAGTAAGAAAATATTTCATTTACTTACAAAATATTATAGGGAAATGGATGGAGTAATATGGAGTAAGTGTTAACTATATCGAACAAAGGGTGTATAAGATGGATAAATATCAAATTGCATTATTAGCTAATGTCCGTAAGCAGCTGCAAGAGTGGACCGATCAAAATAAAGAAATACCTCATGAAGAGGTGTACCGCTTTTTGCATTCAATTTCTGGAACGGCTGCGACCATTGGACTGCATTATTTAGGAGACCGCTCCCGCGAGTTAATGGAAGCGGTGGAAAAAAATCAGAAAAAAACCTGGGATTACGCGGAGTTAAATGCTTTTTTATTAGATATTATTAAAATTTGTTATCAAGATGAAATTCAATCGGTAGAAGATATAAATAAACCGCTAGAAATCAGTGAAAAAACAGCGAATATTTTACTTGTTGACGACGATCTTTCAATGTTGACGTATTTAAAAGAACAGTTTGAAAAACAAGGCTGGTACGTATTAGCAACTGCCTCTAAAGAAAAAGCTATTACGGCTTTTTACGAATTAAAGCCGGATTGTTTTGTTGTAGATGTACATATGAAAGACGGTACAGGCTTTGACATTCTTTCATTTTTGCGTGATAAAACAAAGCAACTGTTCGTCCCAATTGTCATGATGAGTGTTGATAATCAAAGAGAGACGCGTTTGAAGGCTTTTAAATTAGGAGCCGATGATTTTTTGGTTAAACCTCTTAATATGGAAGAAAGTCTGCTTAGAATTGGTCACCATATTGAACGAAAGCAGATGTTTAACTCCTATTTAATGTTTGATGAATTAACAGGAGCCTATAACCGAACGTATTTAAAAGAAATCTACAGTCAGCAGCTATCCAGCTACGACCGCTTAAAAGATCCTTTTTGTTTAGCGATTTTGGATTTAGATTTCTTTAAAAGAATAAATGATCAATATGGACATCTGATGGGAGATAAGGTTCTGCAAGCATTTGTAGAGTATATGAAGCATGAAATTCGTCCAACAGATCACATTTTTAGATATGGAGGCGAAGAATTTATTCTTTTATTGCCCAAAACCAATATAAAAGAGGCAGAAGCAGTATTAAATAGACTGTTGGATTTCTTTGTGAAAAAAGTGTTCACACATCAAAGCAATTCGTTTTATTGCAGCTTTTCCGGTGGAGTTGTAGAAGTTCATAACACTGAATGGCCGTTAGAAAAAGCGCTTCATCAAGCTGATGAAGCATTATATATAGCGAAGGAATCAGGACGTCAAAAAATTGTAGCTTCTTCTCAAAGCAAGCTGGTTAAAAAGCGAACGCTTCGTATGGCTATTATTGATGATGATTCTATCATTCGAACGATGCTGAAAGAGCTTTTAAGTAAGATTGATGTAGGAGATCGCTATGAAGTGAAAATAGAAGTGTTTAAAGACGGCATCGAATTTTTTGAGTCCCGATGGATTCATTCTAGCGATCAGTACTTTGTTATTTTAGACGGAATGATGCCTAAAATGGATGGTTTAGAAGTGCTGCAAAAATTAAGACAGAATAAACGTCACGATCAGTATACGGTTATTATGCTTACCTCACGAAACAGCGAACAAGATATTCAAAGAGCATTAGAACTTGGGGCAGACGATTACATGACAAAGCCATTTAAGTTAATGGAGCTTGAAGCGCGCGTACGTCATTTAATGAAGAAGGTGAAATAAATGGCGATGTCCCTTCAAGTGGTATATGTCTTATTTAGCGGATTGCTATTGCTTTTAGTCTGTTTTCTAAGTTATTTACTTATTCAAAAAGCGCGTTTAAACGCTTTTCGAGCAAAAGTAGAATTCTATAAAGATAGTATAAAAGAATCTCTTTTTATTTATTTATTCAGAAAAGATGAAGAGCATCGGGTAGAGCCTAAAAATAAAATAGAGCTGGCGGGTGTAGAGGAACTATTAAGCGGTTTTTCGGCAGCTGTGCAAGGCGATGAAATTCTAAATAACATTACGCTCTATGCGGAGAAGGTTTTTACTCCCAAATATAAAAAAGAGCTCCATCATTCTAGGTGGAGTGTAAGAATGAATGCCCTTTATGCTATTGAAGACTTTGGTCTAACTACGCTAACAGACCAATTAGTAGAAATGTATGAGAAAAAAAATAGTACAGCGGCTGAAAAAAATCAAATTTTAAAGATTTTGGTTAAGCTGAACCGCCCTGAGTTTGTTGTGTACATGACGAACGCTTCTAGACCGCTGTCTGAATTTATGTACCGCTCTTTGTTTGGAACTATGAACAGTGAACAGTTTCAGCAATTTATTAATAAATTTGAAGACCTGCAAGAAGAAATTCAGCTGCCTCTTATCGATATGATTGGTATCAATCATAAGTTAGAGTATATAGATTTCTTAAAAATGCACATGAAAAGTTCATCAGAAGAACTGCGAATTCGTTCGTTGAAATCACTTAATGCTTTATCTTTTCCATTAAGAATAGAGGAGCTCACGAACCATCTTCAGTCAGGTATTTGGCAAGAAAGAATGATGGCTACAAAACTAATAGGTAAAACGAGAGATGAGAAGGGGTTATCAATTCTCGAGCAGTCGCTAAAAGATTCTCATTTTCTTGTGCGTTCGAATGCTGCTCAGTCAATGATGAAAATCCCAACAGGTAAAGAATACTTAGTTCATGTATACAAAACGACTGATGACAGGTTTTCGAAAGATATGGCAGCAGAATGGCTTGAAAAAGGAGGAATTACGGTTGTGGAATAATGTTTGGCATCTTTTATTGTCCATTTGCGGATGGGCTGTATTTGCTTATATGATTTTTGTGCTTTGTTTTTATTTTATGATGTTTATCATTTCTGCTTTTCAACTGCGAAAGCAATATCAATTAAACGATGAAGAACCTTATGAAGATTTGCTTGCGGTTAGCTATACAACGCCGTTATCTATATTAGTTCCCGCTTATAACGAATCTGTCGGGATTATTGGGAGCGTACGTTCGCTGCTTGGAATTGAATATCCGGAATATGAAGTAATCGTAGTAAATGACGGATCTTCAGATGATACGTTAGAAAAGCTCATCGAAGAGTTTTCTCTTGTGAAAATGAACCGAGTTGTGAGAAAGCAAGTGGAAACGAAAGAAGTAAAAGCTGTATATCGTTCTAAATTATACGATTATTTATATGTAGTCGATAAACAAAATGGAGGAAAGTCAGATGCATTAAATGCAGGAATTAATTTATCCAACTATCCTTATTTTTGTTCGATCGATGGCGATTCAGTGTTAGAAAGAGATGCTTTTTTAAAAGTTATGAAGCCAATTATTGATTCAGACGGAGAAGTAATTGCTTCAGGGGGAAGTATTCGAATTGCAAACGGATGTAAAATCGAAAACGGTGCGGTCGTATCGATTGGACTTGATACGCAGCCGCTTGTTGTGATGCAGATTATTGAATATTTACGTGCCTTTCTTATGGGGCGCATTGGTCTCAGTCGCCATAATTTATTACTTATTGTGTCAGGAGCATTTGGTGTATTTTCTAAACGCTGGGTGATTGAAGCTGGCGGGTATTCTCATACAGTCGGCGAAGACATGGAGCTTGTCGTTCGCCTGCACCGGCTGATTAAACAGAAAAAAACCAACAATCAAATTGTTTATATTCCAGATCCCGTATGCTGGACAGAAGCACCGGATGAAATCAAATATTTGCGAAGACAGCGAAACCGCTGGCACCGCGGTTTATTTGATAGTCTTTGGAAGCATAAAGAGATGCTTTTTAATCCGAAATACGGAAGTATCGGACTGATTTCTATGCCTTATTTTGTGTTTATTGAACTAATCGGGCCGGTCATGGAAATGTTAGGCTATTTGTTTATTGTTATTTCCCTAGTTGTAGGCGGGATTTATGTGGAATTTGCTTATTTGCTTTTTCTTTTAATGGTTGTATATGGTTCTCTTTATTCGATGGCGGCCGTTTTGCTAGAAGAGTGGAGCCTTCGTAAATATCCAAAAGTATCTGATATCGCTAAGCTGTTTGTTTTTTCGCTGACGGAATCCTTTTGGTATCGACCTCTAACTGTTATATGGCGCTGTCATGGATTGTGGGATGTTATTCGCAATAAAAAAGGCTGGGGAGACATGCAGCGAAAAGGAGTTTCACAATGAAAAAATGGTTATTAATCGGCGGCATTATTTTGGTTATGGCAATAACGGCTTCTCCATTTCTTATTTGGCAGCTAAAGAAACCAACTGATTTGAATATGCTTGTCATTGATAAAACAGTGCCAGATCAAACGTTTCGAGAGCATCAAGGCTTAATGTGGATGCTGAATCAAGCGAAAGTACGCAAAGACGGGAAGCCTTATGAAATCTCAAAAGATTATGCAGGGTTTTACCCGAAAGGAGATAAAACATACAGCATTAAATCTCTGCCAAAAACAAACTCTGCAGATATGATTTATATCACGGACACGTATGGTGTATACAAAGAAGATTTAGGCGTAAAAGCTAAAAGAGGAGATCGCTCTCAATTGGTGTATGGCGGCATGACTTCTGAAGACGTGAGCTACGTTAAGAAAGCGTTGAATGGACGTACAAAAACGCTGATTGGAGA
This sequence comes from Priestia sp. SRI_019, assembly GCF_057586255.1. Lineage (NCBI taxonomy): Bacteria > Bacillati > Bacillota > Bacilli > Caryophanales > Bacillaceae > Priestia > Priestia sp. SRI_019. The sequence goes on from NZ_JBYCZN010000003.1 coordinate 325,163, forward strand.
GTTTAATACATTTGGAAGCCCTACTTCCTTAGACGTTCGCAAAGAACTGTATGAATTATACAATGTTACGTGGTCCGGCTGGATTGGTCGCTACTTTGAGGAATTCGGCAGTGAAGAAGTTCCTGCTTGGGTGAAAAGTGCTTACAAAAAGCAGTACAACAAAGAGTGGAGCTTTACAGGAAGAGGCTTATTATTCGTTAATGAATCCAATAAGCTCGTTATTATAACGGAAAAAGAATTAAAAGAAAATCCAGTATGGTTTCAATATACAAAACAAGGAAAGAAAACATTGAATTTACAGGATGAATCTGCTTATCAATATTGGTTTGACGTAATTACACCCCAGCAAAAAAGTGATGTGCAGGCTCAGTTTGCCTTTCACTTGGATTCGGAAGGAAAAAACAAGCTAAAGGAAAATGGTATCCCTTTGTCCATACCAGCAGTCGTTCATCATAACAAAGAGCGATATGATACTTATTACTTTGCAGGAGATTTTGCAGATCAAGGAGAAGTACCTTCCATTTATCAAACCTCTTTTTACCCGGTGTGGAAGAAATGGACAGAGAAAATCGGAAAAGAAGATGAGTCTTCTTTTTACTGGACTGTTTATCTTCCTCTTATGAATAAGATCATCGATCAACAGCAAAATGAATCGCAGCCTGCTTCTGTTACTTTTAATAAAAATATGGAAATCTATGAAGATGCTGACCTTAAAGTAGCAGGGAAAGTAGGAAAAGATTATTTGCAAGTTTATCAAAATGGAAAATGGAAAGATTTTCTTATTAAAGGAGTAAATATGGGCATTAGTAAGCCAGGCCATTTCCCTGGTGAGACTGCTATTTTAAAAGAAGAATATTTGCGCTGGTTTGAAGAAATTGGAAAGATGAATGCCAACTCAATCCGCGTATACACCATTCATCCTCCCGCCTTTTATGAAGCGCTTGCTGAGTATAACCAAAAAGCCGAAGAACCTATTTATCTTTTTCATGGGGTATGGGTGAATGAAGAAGTTTTCTATGATTCACAAGATGCTTTTGCAAAGGAAAATACAAAAGAATTTGAAGCTGAAATGAAAAGGATTGTAAACGTTATTCACGGAAAGGCAACACTGCCAAAACGAACAGGACATGCAAGCGGAACGTATACAGCAGACGTGTCTCCTTATGTTTTAGGATGGATTATAGGAGTTGAATGGGATCCCACGGTAGCCCTTTCGACAAATGAAAAACATAAAGGAATGAAAGATTTTAAAGGGCAGTACATCTATACCAAAAAAGGCAATCCCTTTGAAATTTGGCTTGCTGAGCTTATGGAAAAAACAATTTCCTATGAGCAGGATAAATATGATTGGCAGCGGCCTATGAGCTTTACGAACTGGGTGACGACGGATTTGCTTACTCATCCATATGAGCCTTCTGAAGACGAAGATAAAGTGTCTGTTAATCCTAATTTAATTCACATAACTAAAAAATTTGAGCCGGGCTTATTTGCCTCTTATCATATTTATCCGTACTATCCTGACTTTTTAAACTATGAACCTCGTTACCTCGCTTATCGAGATCATCGAGGAGAGAAAAATAACTACGCAGGCTATTTGCAAAATATGAAAGAAGTTCATCATATGCCCGTTCTTGTTGCTGAATTTGGCATTCCGGCTTCGCGAGGACTCACCCATAGAAACGTATACGGGTGGGATCAAGGCTTTCATACGGAACAAGAACAAGGAAAGATTCTGTCACTCTTATACGAAGACATTGTTGAAGAAAAAATGGCTGGCGGTATGGTCTTTACATGGCAAGATGAATGGTTTAAGCGAACGTGGAATACGATGGAGTACGACAATCCGAACCGCAGGCCATTTTGGACGAATTTGCAAACGGGAGAGCAGCATTTTGGACTGCTGAGTTTTGATCCAGGAACGAACCTGAAAGTCAAAGTAGACGGTAAATCAGATGATTGGAAAAAGCTGAACAGCAAGTCGGTATATAAGCCGTCTAAGAAGTTAAAAGCATTGAACATTACAAGTGATGAAGGTTATCTATATCTACACGTGAGTGCAAAAGAACTGGAAAATCAAAAGCTTTATTTCTTGTTTAACACGATTAACAATCAGGGACAGTCAAAGATCCCTCAAATCCCTTCCTTAAAAACAAAAGGAATTGATTTTGTAGCAGAATTAAACGGGAAAGCAGACAGTCATTTATGGATAGACAGCTATTACGATACGTATTATTTTTCATATGCTCATCAGCTTCAAATGATTCCGGCGGTAAAAGGAACCGATACAAAAGACAACGGCATGTTTAACCCAATCAGGCTCGCCCTTAACAAAGAGTTAGCGATTGGAGAAGGGGAAAACAAGAGAACCGTTCCTTTTGACGCCTATGAAACGGGGAAGCTCCAAGAAGGAAACAGCGATCCTAACTCTTCTTCATTTGATTCGCTAGCAGATTTTAAAGTGAATGAATCAAATGGAATTGCTGAACTTCGCATTCCTTGGTTGCTTTTAAATGTAAAAGACCCGAGTCAAAAAGAAATAATGGGAGATATTTGGTCTAAAAAAGGATTGGAATCCAGCGAGAAAATAAAAGGAATTCAAGTGGGAGTCGTAGCTGTTAATAAGAAGAGCAATGACGTGGAAGATACGTTTCCGACTCAGAAAAAAGGAGAACTTTTATTAAAAGATTTTTACTTATACAAGTGGAAAAATTGGGAGTATCCAACTTTTCACGAACGAATAAAGCCGTCCTACTTCATATTGCAAAAAACGTATGGACGACTACAAGCGGAGGAATAACAATGGCAAAAATTTTATTAGCGGAAGATGAAGAAGTGCTTCGTATGTTAGTGGTAGATACGCTTGAAGATGAAGGACATGAGGTGACGGAAGCAGAAAATGGCGAAGAAGCTTTGGAATTTATCAAAGAACGTGATTTTGACTTAATTATTTTGGATTATATGATGCCCGTGTTCACCGGGCTTGAAGTCATTCAGCAGCTGAAAGAAATGAAAGATAAGCGCCATACAAAAGTATTGATGCTTTCAGCTAAGAATCAAGCTGCTGATCAAAGCCGAGTGTTAGAAGCAGGGGCTGCGTATTTTATGTCTAAACCGTTTAGTCCACTATTGCTAGCCGAACGTGTCGAGGAAATTTTAGATGAACAATAAACTAAAACGAAAAAGTATCTCAACCCAGTTCATCCTCTTAGCAAGTATCCTTTTACTTGCTTTTGCGGCGGGTTCAACTGTACTTGTTGTACGGCAAAAAGAAATTACAGCTGATTATGCCCAGTACAGGGCACAAGTACGGGAAAAGGCACAGCTGCTATCTACAATTGATAAATCAATGAACAAGGCTTTTTTGCAGGCTCGTGGGTTTGTTGCGTTTGATTCAGAGGATATGTATAACGAGGCTGCAAGTCAGCAAAAAATTATCGAAGAAAACCTTGATCGACTTTCAGGTCTAGCCGCAGATAGACGTGAACGTACGTTTATAAATGAAGCGACGGTTATGCTAAACACGTATTTTAATCAAACGCTTCCTTATTTTAAAAATATTTACGACAAAAAAGGTATTGAAGGAGTCCGCTCTAGCCCTGAGCGGAAGGCTGCTTCTAAATCAATAGAACAAATGCAAAAAGAACTTGATGACTACCAAAATGAATTAACTAAAGACTTAAATACACAGTACGATGACACGTCGAGTGACATGCAGAAAAGTCAAACGTTCTTTATTTTATTTTTAGCGTTTACAGTGGTCATTTTACTATTGCTTACACGGGTATTGCTAAATAAGTTTGTAAAGCCACTGAGTCAGCTAGCATATACGGCAAGCGAAATTGCTGCTGGAAAAGAAATGCCTATAACATTTGATGAACATAGAAGAGATGAAATCGGTATGCTATCTCAAGCCTTTTACAAAATGGTATCGACTTTGCAAAATAATGAACAGGAGTTAACGGCTCAAAATGAGGAGCTGATTGCACAGCAAGATGAGTTGCACAGTCAGCAAGATGAACTTCAGCACGCATTAGAATTAACAAAGGAACGAGAAGGAGAGTTGGAATTGCGCAATTTATTTGTGCATGGACTAACAAATTCTCTTCACAAGCAAGAAGTTCTCACGAGTGCTGTCACAAACATGAGCCGGGTGATGAAAGCTGATCACGGTTTTATTATGCTAACCGATGAAAAGACACATGCTTCATTTGGTCTATCTTCAGCAAGTGTTCAACAGATGGTGGCAAATCTTCATAATAATTACGTTGATCATGTGCAAAAGACGAAAAAATGTATGGTAGTAAAAAGAGAGTGTATAGAACATGAGCGCCTATATCATCAGCAAACGTTTTATTTGTATGATATTATCGTACCGGTACTGTCTTCACAGGGAGATATGCTAGCCTATATGTTTTACAGCCGCTACGCGGATGAATACACAGAACATGAATTACAGACATTTGAAATACTGGCCAAACAAATCACGATTGCTCTTGAAAAAATTTATATTTACGAAGAGTCCGAGCATGACCGATTGCTATCTCAAGATATTTTAAATTCGATTCAAGAAGGAATGCAGCTTGTAGATACAAGCGGTACGATTCTACAAGTGAATACGAAGATTAGCGAATTGTTTCAATATGAGCATCAAAGCGGCCTTCTTCAGCTTTCTCTCGATCAATGGATAGATGCTCTCTCTCAAAAAGTCGAAAATATACAGCAGCTGAGACAATACGTTGAAGCCATTTGTAAGGGAGAGCAAGTAGAAAAGTCTTTTGTTTATTACCTGCACACGGATGGTAAGCGAAAAGTTATAAAAGTTTATAGCGAATACGTGTATCGAAACCGTCAGATGTTTGGCGTATTGTTCGTTCATCGTGATATTACGAAAGAATTTGAAGTTGATCAGATGAAGTCGGAATTTGTAAGCACTGTGAGTCACGAGCTGCGTACACCTTTAGCAAGCGTATTAGGGTTCACTGAGCTTATGCTAAATAAAACATTAAAAGAAGAACGACAGAAGAAGTATTTAACTACTATTTATCAGGAAGCACAGCGGTTAACGTCTTTAATCAACGATTTTCTGGACGTCCAAAGAATGGAAGCGGGGAAACAAACCTACGATAAAAAGTATCAAGACATTCTGCCGCTTATTAAGCAGGTGATTGAGGTCCAGAAAATACAAACAAATAAGCATGAATTTGATATGATTTCTGATCAAGAGCATTTTACAGTAATGGGAGATAAAGATAAGCTGCTGCAGTTGTTTAATAATGTAATTAGCAATGCAGTGAAATATTCGCCCGATGGAGGGAATGTTACAGTTAAAGTATATCAAAAGGAACACGCTGTTTATATTGATATTCAAGATGAAGGAATTGGTATACCAAGTGAAGCGCTAGGTCAATTGTTTACCAAATTCTACAGAGTAGATAACTCCGATATGCGCAAAATTGGCGGCACGGGTCTAGGGTTAGCAATTGTAAAAGAAATTGTAAAAGCTCATGGCGGAGACATTACTGTACAATCGGAATGGAAAAAAGGAACAACATTCACGGTTGTTCTGCCTCTTCTATATGAAGTTCAGTACGACGAAGAGATGATAAGCACAAATGATAACCGTAAAAGCGTAGTGATTGTAGAAGATGATAAAAGTTTAGCGACGCTTTTACAGGTAGAATTAAAAGAAAGCGGTTTTCATGTTCGGTATTTTAACAACGGAGAAGACGCATTAAACTCTATTCATCAGCAAAAGCCTGAAGTGGTTGTTCTAGATATTATGCTAGGAGAAAATAAGTTAGACGGCTGGGATGTTTTAAGACAGCTCAAAGAAAATACAGAGACAGAAAAAATTCCTATCTTAATCTCATCTGCTTTAGACGAAAGAAGCAAAGGGTTAGAGCTTGGAGTGTGTGAGTTTCTGATTAAACCTTATCAGCCTAGTAAATTATCCAAAACGATTCTACAGCTGCTTTTGAAAAAACAAGAGCATGAAGGAGAAATTATGATTCCATCAGATAAAGAAGAGTAGAAATTTGGTGAGGCTTCGCTATATTTACGGAGTCTCATTAAACGAAAAGAAAATTAGTAAAGTAATAAAAAATGTTGAAAACGCTATCAAATTGTGGTTTTATAGTAAGTAGGCATAACATGATGACCTTAGAATTACCTTTTTCCACCTCCTTACATGCGTAAGGAGGCTTTTTTGTATAAATATAGTAAGATAAGATAACAAAACCTGATGCAGAATCGTTTATTGAAGTTCAGCTAGTTAAGAAACTGCTCAAGAAAGTTTGATAATGAAAGGAGTGAAGCTCTGGAAATCATTTCGCAAAGGGAGGATAGTCTATCCCAGAAGTGAAGGTAGTTCAATTTTTATAATCATAGTATAATAAAAAATACGGTTATAAAAGCTGTGTTTTTTATACATCTTTTATATAGAAGGTAAGATTGAATTTTATATTTGCTTAAAGGAGGTCTTTCCTTGGATATTGCGTATATAATTGCTGAAGAAAGAATTAGACAAGCAATAAAAGACGGTGACTTTGATAAGCTGCCTGGGGAAGGAAAACCATTAAAGTTAGAAGATTTGTCACACATACCTGAAGAACTGCGCCAAGCGTATAGGATATTAAAAAATGCAAACATGATAACGGATGAAAAAGAGCTGAAACGAGATATGGCTACAATAGAAGAATTGATTTCTATATGCACGGATGCTAATGAAGAACAAAGGCTAACAGAGATGCTTACGGAAAAGCGCTTGCGCTTTGAGCAGCTCGTTGACAAGAAAAAGATGACAAGTTCTGCAGCTTACAGGACGTATCAGAATAAAATTTACTCCAAATTTTTTTATTAATGAGTGTAATGGTCAAGACGATCGGAGGGTGAGAACTTGCGGCTGTTAATTTTATTGATTAGTATCATACTATTTATTTCGCTTTGTTTTTATATTTTTGCCCCACAAATAAAACGAGGTGCCCAATCGAAAAATGTGCCGGTTTTATTTATTCATGGCTATTTAGGTAGTCAAAAAAGCTTAGGGAAAATGATTAAACGATTTGAACAAAACGGATGGGGAACTAAAGTAGCTTACTGCGTTGTTCAAAAAGATGGAGCTATTCAGTGGAAGCATATTATGAAAGCAAAAGAGGGAAAACTTCCGCTTATTCATATCGTCTTTAAACAGCCAGATGCCAGTATTGCACAGCAGCAAAAATGGATTGAAGCTATTATGCAAGATGTACGTGATACATATAAAGCATCTTCTGTTGATTTAGTTGGACATAGTATGGGAGGAGTAACAGCAGCAGCTGTTAGTTTGTCTAACCCTCGATATATTCAAAAGTTAGTTACGTTAGGATCGCCAATTCAAGGATTAGATTATCAGGAATTAATGGAGATGTATCCTCATGCACGCAATCATATTGAATCTATGGGTGCTCGTGATTTAGCTTTTCACTCTATGGCATTAAACAAGCTGTACGAAAGTCGTCAAGATTTCTCAAAAGAAATCGACGTTTTTTCAGGAGCAGGAGATGTGGGAGATAAGACAGATGGAGTGGTAACAGTAGAAAGTGCGTACGGACTGCAAGAGTTCACCGAACACATTCATCTCCAAACGTTTCATGAAGCACATTCGGATTTACATGAAAGCTCAGAGGTTGATAAAGCTGTCTATCAATTTTTAAAACGGGATTAAAGGGGGATTACGATGCTTTACTTAATTAGACACGGCCAAACAGATTGGAATAAAAACAAACTTATTCAAGGGCATGCTGATATTCCGCTCAACGAAGCGGGAAAGCAACAAGCTAAACGCGTAGCGGAACGTTTTCGAGATATCCATATTGATGTAATCTATACAAGCGATTTGCTTCGTGCGCAGGAGACGGCTAGGGAAATTGCAGCAGCTGCTAAGGTAGAGAAAGTCGAGGTTTGTGAGCAGCTGCGTGAGCGCTCTTTTGGAGAACTAGAATCAAAAAACGTAGAAGTTCTGCATGAGCTTGTGCCAAACTATGCGACAAATTGGGGAGAAAAACCTTTATATAATATCGAAACACTCGAAGCGGCTCAAGAACGGATGGTTCGGCGGTTAACGGAAATTATGAAGAAGTCTATCGGAAAGAAAGTAGCAGTTGTTAGTCACGGAGCGGCAATTAATACATTCATTCATCATGTAACAAGCGGAGAACAAGGAACAGGGACTACTATTTTACAAAATACATCGATTACAACTTTTGCTTATGAAAGTGGAAAATGGCGTCTTGAAACGATCAATGATGCCAAACATCTTGAATAAATATACTTAAAGAGACTGTGGCAGTAATATTTTAGTTGAGGGAAAATCCGAACGATTAATCGTTCGGATTTTTTATGGTGATGGTGAACGTAGGTTTCATATATGTGAGTACTTCTAGCTGTTGATTGAAGGACAAGATGAAGACTCCTGCGGGAAAAGGGGAAGGGATGAGACCCCGCATATTAATTTTATATATAAATATTTATACAATTGATTTTAATAAAAATGCATAGTAAAATAAGTTTTATTACTATTCTATTAAAGCGTTTAGTATAACTGAATTTCCTAATATTGTTTAATAAGTAACTATATTTCGGAATAAGATTAATTGATTTGTATAATTTCAAGGAGGATGTAGTATGTCAAAAGATTGGAGTCACTTATTTGAAAGAATGCCTGAATTGCTAGCACCGACGATGGCTAAAGACCATCCGAATCTGCCCGTTGTGAAAGAAGAAGGATGCTATTATTATGGATTGGATGGTAAAGAATATCTCGATTTTACTTCCGGAATCGCTACGACAAATGTAGGACACAGACATCCGAAAGTAGTAAAAGCAATCAAAGACGGAGCAGATCAATTATTGCACGGTCCTTCAGGTGTTATTATGTACGAATCGATATTAAAGTTAGCCGATGAGTTAGGAAAAGTAACGCCGGGCAATCTAGACTGCTTTTTCTTTGGAAATAGTGGAACCGAAGCAATTGAAGGAGCCTTGAAATTAGCGAGACATGTCACAAAGCGTCCGTATGTTATTTCTTTTTTAGGGTGTTTTCATGGGCGATCGATGGGAGCTTTAAGTGTTACAACATCGAAAAGCAAATATAGACAATTTCAGCAGCCTTCGGGACTGACGTATCAAATTCCATATGCCAATCCAAAAGAGTGCCCTGCGGAGCTAGACAGCGATGTGTACTTTACTGAAAAGCTTGAAAAAGATTTTGAAGTACTCTTTAAGCACCAAGTCACGCCTGAAGAAGTGGCGGCCGTTATTTTGGAACCAGTATTAGGAGAAGGCGGCTATATTATTCCTCCGAAAAGTTGGATGAAGAAGTTGAGAGAGATTTGTGATCGTCACGGAATATTACTTATTTTTGATGAAGTGCAAACAGGATTTGGCCGTACCGGTGAATGGTTTGCTGGACAAACGTTTGATGTTGTACCAGATATTATGGCTATAGCAAAAGGAATTGCTTCTGGAATTCCGCTTAGTGCAACGGTAGCTTCTCAAGAATTAATGAAGCAGTGGCCCCTTGGCACACATAGTACGACATTTGGAGGAAATCCTATTGGATGTTCAGCAGCCCTTGCAACTCTTCAAGTGATGAAAGAAGAACAACTGCTGGATAACACAAGAAAAATGGGCGCTTATGCGTTAGAAAAGCTGTATCTTTTAAAGGACAAACATTCAGTTATTGGGGATATACGTGGTTTAGGACTTATGATTGGAATTGAAATTGTTAATCCGGATACGGGAGAAGGCGATGGAGACGCCTTATTTGAGATTCTGGACTTAGCTTTAGAAAAAGGTGTATTATTTTATTTTTGCGGAAATGCAAGTGAAGTTATTCGTATGGTACCTCCGCTTACTGTAACAAAAGAACAGATAGATGCCGGCATTCGTATGCTAGATGAGGCTATTACTTCTTTTGAGAAAAAGTCAGCTGTAAAAGCGTGATAAAAAAATATAAAAAATTTATATATTTGTAACCTAGTTGTCATAGTAATGGTAGCGATATCATAGTTTTAGAGGGAAAACAATTTTCTGAAAAGTAGTTGACATCTGTTTGTGCAGCATGTAACATAATATTTATCTTATCAACAATTATCAACAAAATTCGACAAACTTCTTATCAAGAGAGGTGGAGGGATAGGCCCTTTGAAACCTCGGCAACGGACTTTATAGAACCGTGCTAACTCCCACAAGCAGTGCTTGAAAGATGAGAAGAGACCAGGTTTACTAACAATTGTGATCCCAACCTCTTCTTACAGGCACTTAGACACTGTAAGTGGAGGTTTTAATTTTATGACAAGAAGATGACATTTAGATAAAAAACAGCAGGTGAAATTACCTGCTGTTTTTATATGCTGTAAAATGATAAATAACCTACCAGAATTCCTAGTAAAAGTACTCCAATTGTAATACCAACAATCCACCACATCATTTTTTTCATTATTTATTCCTCTTTATCAATTAACTATAGCTGTTGATCCGCCTGAAGCGCCGGAAGCTGTACCGTAAGCAGTTTGTCTTTTAATTCCGGCATTTTTAGCTGCAATTTTCCACTGCCAGTCAATTCGCCCGTACGCTCGATTATTTTGCACCCAAGATTTTGAACTCTTTTTTGAAATAGACACAAGGGGGTTTACATTTTTCGTGACGACGCCTCGTACACTTTTGACTGAAGTCACCGATGAGTTTTTCGTGTAATAGTCTACATACACCGTTAGTTTTGTTGTTGTAAATCCAGCCGCTTTATAAGAAGCCGTATACGCTGCTGTTTTGAATAAAGGTGAAGCCGTTCTTGCTCCGTATGCTGCTGTACTTGCAGCTTCGACCGTGCCGCTGGTCTCTTCAATATCCATTTTGAACAGAGATGGATCCTTTAGTGATTGTACAACTTTTTGTTTTTGCTGACGCGACAGTTTTGAAAATTCATACAGTGAACTTTTATCACTTTGCGCTTTCAAGAACTGCGTGTAAGAAGCAACCGTTAAATGTGCAGGTTTTTCGCTAGCCACAACAGAGTTTGGAACGACCAATAGACATAATAATGCACTTATCAGAAAAAAAGAAAAAAACGTTCTTTTTGTAGCCATATTTATATAAATCCTTTCTAGTATTCTATCTTTATAAATAGATAAGAAGTAATTTATCGTTTTGAAGAAGGACTGTGTGCTGACATATTAACTGTCATCACGACACGAGCTTGCTGTACAGATTTCATAAAACATTCGTATAGAGAAGCGAATACTTTGTCTACATCTCCTTCTAAAGCTGTTGCAAAAGGCACGGTTTCGGCAAATACTCCCTGTTGTTTAACTGCGCCAATTCCGCTTTTGATGATGTCTACATAATGCGGCGTATCTAATGGATACAAAGAGAATTGAGTGGATACAGGGAACGAAGCACAAAGCTGTTGGTTTGAAGACATGTTTTCTTTTTGTTTTATTTTTCTTTCTTCGAAATATTCTTCGTGCTGCCCTGTTGAAAACGTGGCATTCAGCACAATATGCTTTCCTGATTTTCCAGCACTTTTATAAACGGCTTGCACAACTTCAAATACGTCTTTTGCAGTTCCTTCAATAAACGTACTAACACGGTCCGTTTTTCGCTGAACTTTAGACATATCCACTTCGTTTAGTGCGCCTAAAATAATATCGATAAAGTTATCACTCATAACAGAAAGCGTAAAACGACAGCCAACATTTATTTTTTCCAAGTTAATCACCCCTAAAATATAGATTTGTAGTTTTTTAATCATACAAATCATAAAATAACTTTTCTGTTTTGTATAGAAACAGAAGATAGATTCTTTATTTTTAGGAAATATTACATAGAAGAAACGAAAATAAATTGCATAACATGAAAAATAAGGGTGTTAAGAAAAGTCACATAACGAAAAAGGATAAAAAAACAATGTTAGAACTTCTGACAAAAAGCTGGTATATAGACTGAAAACACCATATTATAAATACAAGATCACATTATTCTCCTGCGATTTCGTATAACCTCTTGAAAAAGGGACTTGGGATTTTATCATAAATCCAACCTCCTAGCTGTATAATCAGCTAGGAATTTTTTTTACCCAAACTCTCTATCGCGCATGAGGTTACCTACACTTATTCAACTCAGAGCATACATCATATATATATATAAGATCAGTGTAAGAAAGATTGCTTGAAGATGTTAGTGTTCGGCTTGAGCTAGAAATAGATAGATGTTACGAAAGAGGGGAAAGAAGGTATGACGCACACATTAATTAAAAATGCAGAGATTATTACGATGAATGAGAAGAATGATATTATTTACGGTGACCTTTATATTGTTGGAAATCGTATTGCAGCCATCGGGAAAAACCTGCATCCGGAAAAGGTAGATAAAGTCATTGACGCAGCAAATAAAACGATTGTGCCGGGCTTTATACATACTCATATTCATTTATGTCAAACGCTTTTTAGAGGGCAAGCAGATGATTTAGAGCTGTTAGACTGGCTAAAGAAGAAAATATGGCCGCTTGAAGCTTCACATGATGAAGAATCTATCTATTATTCAGCCCTGTTAGGGATCGGCGAACTCATTCAAAGCGGGACTACAACAATTGTAGATATGGAAACTGTTCATCATACGGACTCTGCTTTTCAAGCTATATCTCAAAGTGGAATCCGAGCTCTTGCAGGAAAAGTAATGATGGATAAAAAAGGCGATGATCTGCCAAAAGCTCTGCAGGAGACAACGGCTGACTCGATCAAAGAAAGTGTAGAGCTGCTTGAAAAATGGCATAATTCAAATAACGGCCGTATTCGATACGCATTCTCCCCAAGATTTGTGCTGTCGTGTACGGAAGATTTGCTGCGTGAAGTAAGCCATTTATCAGATGCATATAATGTTCATGTACATACTCATGCTTCTGAGAATCAAGAAGAAATTCGCATCGTAGAAGCTGAAACGGGTATGAGAAATATCATGTACTTAGATCATTTAGGATTAGCCAATGAACGCCTTATTTTAGCGCACTGTGTGTGGCTAAATGATCAAGAAAAGCAAATTATTAAAAATCAAGGAGTAAAAGTTAGTCATTGCCCAGGCTCAAACTTAAAACTTGCATCGGGAATCGCAGATGTGCCCGGTTTATTAGAGCAAGGTGTATTTTTAAGTCTTGGGGCTGACGGTGCTCCTTGTAATAATAATTTGGATATGTTCAACGAAATGAGGCTGGCCGCTACGATTCATAAACCCTCGCACGGACCAACGGCCATGAATGCAAAGCACGTGCTAGAAATGGCTACAATCGGCGGAGCGAAAGCAGTCGGGCTTGAAAAAGAAATTGGAAGTTTAGAGGTCGGGAAAAAAGCAGATCTTGCTATTTTAAATTTAAATCAGCTTCATACCTTTCCGTCTTACGGCGTAGACCCCATTTCCAGAGTGGTGTATTCGGCAACGCGAGGAGATGTAGAACTAACGATGGTTGATGGAGAAATTGTGATGGAAAATCGAGTGTTAAAAACCATTGACCAAGGAATTGTGCTGAAAGAAGCAAATCATTCGATTGATCGTCTTTTAAAAAGAATTCCACTTTTGATTTCATAAGATGTAAAACAAAGAAGAGGCTGGAATAAAAGTATTTTAACAAAAGTAAAACTCGAATTAGTAATCAGAGTATTGATTACTAATTCGAGTTTTTTGTTGTCAAGGTGAACGTAGGTTTCATCTGGTTAGTTGCTTCTAGCTGTTGATTGGAGGACAAGGCGTAGACTCCTGCGGGAAAAGCGGAAGGGATGAGGCCCCGCAGGAGCGCAAGCAACGAGGAGGCTCATCGGCCGCCCGCGGAAAGCGAAGCCTTGTACGGAAATTAACAGCGGTGTAATAGCAGCCTAGATTGTTTATTCCATTTATTTGTCTTGAGAATGGATTGATTTAGTTATGTCTCAATCTCTTTTTTGTATAAATGAGTAAAAAGAGCACTCTTGCAACAGACTAAAAAGATAAGAGAAATAAATTTTCAAAATTCCAAACTAACGGAAGATAAAAATTTTTATAATGATAGCGTTTTCTGCCTTTGCATATCTACAAATTAAGACTATAATAGGACAAAAGATTTTACTTTGCAACGTAAAATCCTCCTAAATCGTGTCTTTTTTAGGACATTTGAATAGGTAGGATTTTTTATTTTTTTTAGAAGTAGGGAGGCGCGCGTGTTGGAGCGTAACGGAATATTAGAGCGCTTGTTTAAACTATCAGAGCGCAACACAACACCAAAACAAGAAATACTAGCAGGACTTACAACTTTTATGACGGTCAGTTATATGGTAATTGTCAATCCCATTATCATGTCTGACGCGGGTATCCCCCGAGAAGCGGCTCTTGCAGCTACCATTTATGCCATTGTATTTAGTACGTTACTGATGGCCCTATGGGCAAATTTCCCGATTGTAACCGGTCCAGGGATGGGTTTAAATGCGTTTTTTACGTATTCAGTAGTATTAGGGCAAGGATTGTCATGGCAAACGGCACTTGGAGCAGTTTTTATATCCGGGGTCTTATTTTTTGTTTTAACGGTAACAGGAATACGCGGAAAGATTATTGATGCCATTCCGAACGTATTAAAGTCTTCCATAGCAGTTGGAATTGGTCTTTTTGTTGCGTTTATCGGTTTGAAAAACGCTGGATTAGTTGTGGCAAACGAGTCTACTTTTGTAGGGCTTGGAAATGTCATGGATAAAGGTCCCTTACTGGCTATTTTTGGGCTGATATTAGCAGCTGTACTGATGGCTAAAAATGTAAAAGGCGCTCTCATTATAAGTATTTTTGCTACGACAATATTAGCGATGATTGTAGGAGTACAAGCGGTTCCTCATTCCCTGAAAGACGTCTTTTCCGCTACGCCGCCAAGCGTTGGAGAAACATTTTTTCAAATGGATTTAAAGGGCGCAGTTGCCTACGGCATTTTTTCAGTTGTATTTTCTTTCACCATCGTAGAATTATTTGATACGCTAGCGACATTGATTGGACTATCTAAAAAAGCAAACTTAGTAGATAAAAACGGTAAAATTCCAGGTTTAAATCGCGCGCTTGCAGCGGATTCAATCGGTACAATGGCGAGTGCTATTTTTGGAAGCACTGCGTTAAATACGTATATTGAAAATGCAACAGGTATTGCAGAAGGAGGGCGTACCGGCTTAAAGGCATTAACGGTTGCCATCTTATTTATATTTACCTTGTTTTTTGCACCGCTCATTCAATTTATCCCAAGCGTTGCTACTGCTCCAGCACTCATTATTATTGGTTCGCTTATGCTAAGTGACATTCGAAACGTTAACTTCGACGACTTTACCGAAGTTGTTCCCGCTTTCTTAACAATTGTCATGATGCCGTTAACCTACAGCATTGCAGAAGGTTTAGCATTCGGCTTCATTTCATACACAGCGATTAAACTGTTTACAGGACGCCGTCGCGAAATTCATTGGATGATGTATGTAATCACCATTGCCTTTTTTATCAATTTTTATATGAGTTCGCATTAGGGATGAAAAAAGACGTAGCATTAAGCTACGTCTTTTTTTGTAAAGGCTTTTTAAGGGAACGAATTTTTATTTCATTAAGGTTGATAAATGTCCCAAGCTGTTTTTAATGAATCAACGATATAGTTAGCTACTTCTTCAATATCTAAATTATCAGTTTCAACTTTCGAATGGTGATTGGAATAGATAGCTTGACGATCGTAAAATAGCTTTTCAATATCTTCTAAGCTTCTTCCTTGTAAAACAGGGCGGCTATCAATAATTAAACTAATGCGTTCTTTCCAAGAATCCCAAGATAAATCTAAAAAGAATACGATGCAGTTAGATAAACAAATCTCTTGAATTTCTTCTTGTAAAAAAGCGCCTCCCCCTAAAGAAATGATTTTTAAACGCTGCTGTGAAAGTCGATTTATTACTTCTTTTTCTTTTTGTCTGAAGAAAGTTTCACCGTGCTCTTTAAAAATCTGAGAAGTAGGCATATTAAATTCTCTTTCGATTTCTTGATCTATATCAACAAAATCTCTATACAATTTTTTGGCAACCATTTCTCCAAT
Organism: Priestia sp. SRI_019; assembly: GCF_057586255.1. Classification (NCBI taxonomy): domain Bacteria; kingdom Bacillati; phylum Bacillota; class Bacilli; order Caryophanales; family Bacillaceae; genus Priestia; species Priestia sp. SRI_019. The sequence continues at coordinate 341,262 of NZ_JBYCZN010000003.1, forward strand.
AGTTGTTTTTCCTACCCCCATAAAGCCGATAAATACAATACTTTTCTCTCTAAGAGATATGTCGTTATATGCCATTTTTAAGCCTCTTTCTGATTTTTAAATACAAATCGGATGTTATAGTAAATACTGAAATTATAATATAAATCCTTTAGTTTGTAAAAGCTACTATTCTTCTCTGAAATAAATCGGAAATTATTTTTTAGGGTGCATTGAAAGATAAACACGAGTATCTTTTTTGCGCTCATATTTTGGATTAGCGCTTCGCGTATATTCTTTTGACTGATGTTCTATATGGTAGTTCTGTTCAAATTGTTTGATTGCTTCATTAATTTCTTCTTGTGTTCCCATTAATCTTACTTGCAGCATGTAACGTCTCCTTCCATATACTTTGCTTTTTGACTATATCATGAAATGAAAAAGAAGTAATTTTATTTTTGTTGACGAACCTGTATATACAGGTTAGAATAAAAACATAAAACTTGTATATACAGGTTTGCGGTGAGATTTATATGGGGGATAGGAAATACAGGAATAAAATGAAAGCGGAAACAAGGGGGAAAAGACATGAATCGAGAATCTGTTGAGCGCATTGTAGAAGCCGTTGGCGGAAAAGAAAATATCTCTGCTGCAACGCATTGTGTAACGCGTCTTCGACTTGTTTTAAAAGATGAAGGTAAAGTCAATCAACGTATGCTAGATGAGCACGAATTAGTAAAAGGATCTTTTTCTACAAACGGCCAGTTTCAAGTTGTTATTGGTCAAGGCACGGTGGATAAAGTATATAAAGAAATGGTGACGCTTACAGGTATAGGCGAACTATCTAAAGAAGAAGTGAAAAACGAAGCGGCTAAAAACTTAAATCCGCTGCAGCGCGCAATAAAAACATTAGCTGATATTTTCATTCCTATTTTACCGGCCATCGTAACCGCGGGTTTATTGATGGGAATCAATAATGTACTAACAGGAGCCGGAATTTTTTACGATGATAAATCAATCGTAGATGTTCATACACAGTGGAAAGACTTCGCAAGCATGATTAATTTAATTGCGAATACGGCTTTTGCCTTTTTGCCAGCTCTTATTGGGTGGTCAGCTGTTACGCGTTTTGGAGGAAGCCCTTTATTTGGAATTGTCCTTGGGCTCATGCTCGTACACCCTGATTTGCTAAATGCATGGTCTTACGGAGAAGCATTAAAAAAAGGAAGCATCGATACGTGGAATTTATTTGGCCTGCATGTTGAGAAAGTCGGCTATCAAGGACAGGTTTTACCTGTATTAGCTGCTTCATTCGTCTTGGCAAAAATCGAATTGTTTTTACGAAAACGAATACCGGATGGTTTTCAACTTTTGATTGTAGCGCCTGTAGCTCTTTTAGTCACAGGGTTTCTCGCTTTTATTGTGATTGGTCCAATTACATTTGCAATAGGAAATGTTATTACAGGTGCAGTTGTATGGCTGTTTAAAACGGCTCCATTTATTGGAGGGCTTGTGTACGGAGGCTTATATGCTCCTCTTGTTATTACAGGCATGCACCATACATTTTTAGCCGTAGATTTACAGCTGATTGGAAGCGTGGGAAGTACGTTTTTATGGCCAATGGTAGCATTATCGAATATTGCACAAGGCTCTGCGGCTTTTGCGATAATGATTCTTTCAAAAAATGATGAGAAATTAAAAGGATTGTCTTTAACGTCAGGGATTTCAGCGTGGCTTGGTATTACGGAGCCTGCAATGTTTGGTGTAAATCTACGCTTTAGATTTGCTTTTATTTCTGCAGTGATTGGTTCTGCTATTGCTGGTGTCGTCATATCCGTTGCGGGAGTAAAAGCAGCATCGGTGGGAATCGGTGGTATCCCTGCTCCGTTATCAATTGTTCCACAGAGCTGGTCAGCTTTTATTATTGGAATGATCATCGTAATTGTGGTGCCGTTTCTTTTAACGTTAACGCTTGGAAAGCTTCAGAAAAAATCAACCGTTACATCAACTGTCGCGGCTACAGAATCGTTTCAACATAATTCAAAGAATTAAATGGTGGTGTTAAAAATGCAAGAACCTTGGTGGAAAAAATCGGTTGTCTATCAAATTTATCCTAAAAGCTTTTACGATACGACCGGCAACGGCGTGGGTGATATAGCTGGGATTATTGAAAAGCTAGATTATTTGAAAAAGCTTGGCGTAGACGTAGTGTGGCTAACGCCAATTTATAAATCGCCGCAGCGGGATAATGGATATGATATAAGTGATTATTTTGTTATTCAAGAAGAATACGGAACAATGGAGGACTTCGATCGTTTAATAACAGAAGCGCATAAGCGGGATCTTAAAATCATCATGGATATTGTCGTTAATCATACGTCAACTGAACATGAATGGTTTCAAGAAGCTAAAAAATCGAAAGATAACCCGTACAGAGATTTTTATATTTGGAAAGATCAAAAAGAAGATGGAAGTGCTCCGACGAATTGGGTTTCAAAATTTGGAGGTTCGGCGTGGGAGCATGATAAGCTGACAGAACAATCGTATCTGCATTTGTTTGATGTCACGCAAGCGGATTTGAACTGGGAAAATGAGCGTGTGCGCCGCAGCGTATACGATATGATGACGTTTTGGTTTGAAAAAGGAGTAGATGGATTTCGTCTGGACGTTATTAACTTAATTTCAAAAGATCAGCGCTTTTTAGATGATGATGGTTCTATCGCGTCAGGAGATGGACGGAAATTTTATACCGACGGTCCTCGCGTTCACGAATATATGCGAGAAATGAATCAAGAAGTTTTTTCAAAATACGATAGCATGACCGTTGGGGAAATGTCGTCGACAACTGTTGACCACTGTATTCAATATTCTCATCCGGACCGGGGCGAGCTTAGCATGACGTTTAATTTTCATCATTTGAAAGTCGATTACCCAAACGGAGAAAAGTGGGCGCTAGCAGATTTTGATTTTATTAAATTAAAAGAGATTTTATCAACTTGGCAAACCGAAATGAATAAAGGAGGGGGCTGGAATGCACTATTTTGGTGCAACCATGATCAGCCTCGCGTTGTTTCACGCTATGGAAACGATGAACTCTATCATAATAAATCTGCTAAAATGCTCGCTGCAACAATTCATCTGATGCAGGGAACACCTTATATTTATCAAGGGGAAGAAATAGGTATGACAAACCCGAAATTTTCCTCTATTGATGAATATAGAGATGTGGAGTCATTAAATGTGTATGAGATAAAACGTGCACAAGGAATGGACGAAACTGAAATTTTGGAGATTTTAAAACATAAATCAAGAGACAATTCCCGTACACCGGTGCAATGGAGCGATGAGCCAAGTGCAGGTTTTACAAAAGGAAAGCCGTGGATTAATCCGGCTGATAACTACCGTGAAATTAATGTGGAAAAAGCACTAGATGATAAAGATTCGATTTTTTACTTTTATCAAAAGCTTATTGCACTACGCAAGCAGTACGAGATTATCACCTATGGAAACTATGAATTGATTCTTGGAGAAGACGAGCAGATTTTCGCTTATATCCGAAATGGAGCAGACGAAAAGCTGCTCGTGATAAATAATTTCTACGGCAGCGAGACGATTTTTGAACTGCCAGAAGATATAACTTTTGAAGGATATCATAGTGAAATATTGCTGTCTAACTACGAAGATTCATCAAAGGAATTCAAGCGAGTCTTACTTCGGCCGTATGAATCAATCGTGTATCATTTAAAAAAATAGAGAAAAAAGTAAAAAGAACGATGGGTGACAATCTATCGTTCTTTTTATACAATTGGGTATATATAGAAAGTAAAATAGGTGATGGCAATTGAAAGAAAATAAATTTATCAGCATTTACGAACAGTTAGTCGATAAAATTAAACGTGGTGACTGGCGTCCTAATACAAAACTTCCTTCTGAAAATGAGCTTGTTGAACAGTATCAAACGTCTCGTGAAACGATACGGAAAGCGTTAAATTTACTTTCACAAAATGGATACATTCAAAAAATGAAAGGAAAAGGTTCTTTTGTATTAGACGTATCACGCTTTGATTTTCCAGTATCAGGACTTGTTAGCTTCAAAGAAGTGGCGGAAAAGCTAGGACATACATCGACTACTATTGTAGAAGAATTTGAATTAGTCAAGGCCGATCAAGATCTGTGCACACAGCTTGGGGTGACAAAAAAAGATCTCATATGGAAAGTAATTCGAGCACGTGAAATCGATGGAGAAAAAATTATTTTAGATAAAGATTTTTTTCATAAAAAGTATGTTCCTCACCTCACAAAAGACATATGTAAAGGCTCTATTTATGAATACTTAGAAAAAGATCTTGGGCTAAAAATCAGCTTTGCTAAAAAAGAAATTTCCGTTGACGAGCTGACGGACGAAGATAAATGTTACTTAGATTTGAAAGACTATGAACATATTGTGGTAGTAAGAAACTATGTGTATCTAGAAGATGCAAGCCTTTTTCAATATACGGAATCACGTCATCGTCTTGATAAATTCCGTTTTGTAGATTTTGCTCGCAGAGGTGTATAATGTTCTACTCCCTATGAATGTATAGATACTTACACAAAAAACTGCTTTGGTATAAGAAACAAAGCAGTTTTTTTATGTAAAAAATTGAAAAAGCATCATCCTTTTGACGATAAAATTTTAAAAAGGTTGAATTTTTCTTTAGAATTTGTTTTAGTAGAACATAAAATTATTTTATATTTGTATAATGTTATTCATACAGAATAGGGGTTTAGTGTTCTTTTTTTTATTAGATATATAAGAAATTGTTATTTGAAAATGATAATTTCATTAGTAATTCTAATAAAGGTATTTATCTACAGCATTAAAGAGAGCTGCTCAAACAATACTAAGTAAAAAAGGAGGAGACGGAATGAGTAACGATTATCGACTTTATCCTCTTGGTGACAGCGGCATTGTCGTTTCATTTGGAGACGAAATTAATTTTGGCATACATAAACGCATTCAGCAGTTTACTCAGGTACTAGAGCAATCATTATGTAAGGGAATGATTGAATATGTGCCGGCTTTTACAACAGTTACAATCTATTATGATCCTTGGATAATGAGTGAAAAAGGAAGAAGAAATCCTTACACAGCAATATCTACATATATTGAAGAACTGCTTTCCCATCAGGAAGAAAAATCTGAAGCGGTCGCTAGACAAATTGACATTCCGGTGTGCTACGGAGGAAAGTACGGACCGGATTTAGAGAAAGTAGCTGCTTTTCATTCCTTAACGCCTGATGAAGTTATCTCCATTCATACGAGTGGAGAATATTTGGTGTATATGATAGGTTTTGCTCCTGGTTTTCCTTACTTGGGAGGGATGAGCGAAGAAATTGCGACTCCAAGAAAAGAATCACCGAGAAGCAGCATACCAAAAGGGTCAGTTGGCATTGCAGGAATGCAAACCGGCGTGTACCCAATTGAGACACCTGGAGGATGGCAGTTAATCGGGCGTACTCCTCTTACACTATTTAACCCAAAAAAAGATTCGCCAAGCTTGCTTCAAGCAGGTGATCGTATCCGATTTGTTTCCATTTCTGAAACGGAATATGAAGCCCAAAAGGAGGTGGATGAAGATGAGTATTAAAGTGATACGTCCCGGTTTATTAACAACGATTCAAGATATCGGCAGACATGGATATCAAAAGGACGGCATGATTGTCAGCGGGGCAATGGACAAAGTTGCTTTAAGGATTGCTAACTTATTAGTAGGAAATCAAGAAAATCAGCCGGTTATTGAAATTACGTTAATGGGACCAAAAATTGAATTTCAGCAAGATGCTTTGATTGCCCTGACAGGAGGGGATTTATCGCCAACTGTTAATGGTGAAGCTGTAAAGATGTGGCGGCCTTTATATGTGAAAAAAGGGAGCGTGCTACAGTTTGGTGTTCCGACTTTAGGGTGCCGTTCTTATTTATCGGTTTCCGGTGCTTTTAATGTTCCAGCAGTTATGGGAAGTACATCTACTTCACTTCGCGCTCGGATAGGCGGGCTGCATGGTAAAGCATTACAGTCAGGAGACGAAGTATTAAGCCATCCTCCTACAGAAACAGGGGAAGCAATTATAAAAAAACTGGTGAAAAAGCAAACGGACCGCTCTTTTCAGCAGGCTTTTTGGACGATTCATCCTAAACTTATTCCTTCATACGAGACGCCTATTATCCGCACGATGAAGGGTGCGGAATTTGATTGGTTTACAAAAGAAAGTCAACAACATTTCTTTAATCAAGAATTTGACGTTACCCCTCAATCTGACCGCATGGGCTATAGGCTAAAAGGGAAGAAACTAGTCCTTGGTCAAGAAAAAGAGCTGCTCTCTAGCGCTGTGACGTTCGGTACGATTCAAGTACCAAAAGAAGGACAGCCCATTGTTTTATTAGCAGATCATCAAACCACAGGAGGATATCCTAGAATCGGACAGGTAGCAACTGCAGATTTTTCAGCGCTTGCGCAAATTTCTCCAGGGAAAAAGGTTTCTTTTCAAGCAATTTCACTGGATGAAGCGCAGCATTTATATATGGAGCAGGAAAAGAAAATAAATCATATTAAAAGAGCACTTCGAATGAAAATATAAGGAGAGAAGAAGATGGCTACTGTTGATTTGAACTGTGACTTAGGAGAGAGCTTTGGGAACTATAGATTAGGAAATGATAAAGAAATTTTACGCTATGTAACGTCAGCAAATATTGCCTGCGGCTTTCATGCCGGAGATCCTTCGGTTATGAGAGAAACAGTAAAGCTGGCTTTGAGTGAAAATGTGGCGATTGGCGCGCACCCCGGATTGCAAGATTTAGCTGGATTTGGACGTAGATATATGAAAATTACGCCTCGAGAAGCTTATGATTTAATGGTGTATCAAATGGGGGCTCTTTCAGCTTTTATATGTGCAGAAGGAGGGACCCTTCATCATGTGAAACCTCATGGTGCTTTATATAATATGGCTGCAGGGAATCGAGACATAGCTAAAGCTATTGCTGAGGCTGTTTATAATGTTGGTGAGGAAGCTATTCTATATGGTTTGGCTGGAAGTGAATTGATTAAAGCTGGAAACGAAATGGGATTGCGTACGTCTCAGGAAGTATTTGCAGATCGAACCTATCAACAGAACGGCATGCTGACGCCGAGAAACGTTGAAAACGCCGTGATTCAAGATGAAGAAACGGCTATTTCTCAAGTAATTAAAATGGTCAAAGAAAAGAAAGTATTTACTGTGCAAAATGAAGAGATTTCCATTCAAGCAGATACCGTTTGTATTCATGGAGACGGTGCACATGCTGTTGAATTTGCCAAAGCTATTTGTGACAAGCTAAAAGAAGAACAAATTATTATTCAACCACAATGAGGTGACATCATGAAAAAAGAACGCAACTGGAGCGTGCTGCTCGGCGCAGCATTTTTAATGGCTACTTCAGCAGTGGGTCCGGGTTTTTTAACTCAAACAACGGTCTTTACACAAGCTCTCGCCGCAAGTTTTGGTTTTGTCATTTTACTGTCGATTTTATTAGACATTGGCGTTCAGCTAAACGTATGGCGTATTATTGCCGTTTCAGAAAAAAGAGCACAGGATATCGCTAACACTGTTTTGCCAGGTCTCGGCTTATTTATTGCTATTCTAATTGTAATTGGAGGCTTAGCATTTAATATTGGAAACGTAGGAGGAGCGGGTCTTGGCTTTAATGCGCTATTTGGTATTTCTCCTAAAGCGGGTGCAGTCATTACAGCCATCATTTCTATCGCAATCTTTTTAGTCAAAGAAGCCGGAAAATTAATGGATCGTTTTGCTCAATTAATGGGCGGAATATTAATTGTTTTAATGGTGTATGTTGCAGTTTCTTCCGCTCCTCCATTAGGAGAAGCAGTATCTAAAACATTTTGGCCGGATCACATTGACGTAATGGCGATTGTTACTCTTGTAGGAGGAACAGTAGGAGGATATATTACATTTGCAGGAGGTCACCGTTTATTAGATGCAGGAATCAAAGGAAAAGCCGCGATTCCTGAAGTAACAAGAGGAGCAGTATCCGGTATTACCATTGCTTCGATCATTCGAATTTTTCTATTTTTAGCGACATTAGGTGTGTTGAGTCAAGGGTTAAAACTGAATCCTGATAATCCACCTGCCTCTGTTTTTCAGTTAGCCGCAGGAGATATTGGCTATAAATTATTCGGTGTCGTCATGGCAGCAGCGGCTATCACTTCAGTTATTGGTTCGGCATATACATCGGTTTCCTTTATTAAATCCTTCAGTAAAAGGATTGAGAAATATGAAAACTGGATTATCATTGCATTTATTACAATTTCAACCCTGGTTTTCTTAACGATTGGTCAGCCGGTCACGCTGCTCATTTTAGCTGGAGCATTAAATGGGTTAATCTTACCTATTACACTCGGTACAATGCTTATTGCGGCGTATAAAAAGAAGATAGTAGGCGATTACAAGCATCCGACTTGGCTTACCGTTTTTGGCGGTTTTGTGGTCGTTATTATGGCTGTGCTAGGAGTCTATACGCTTGTGACTCAAATGGCAAAACTGTGGTAAGGAATTCTATAACCAATTAAAAAAGGGCCAGAAGGCCCTTTTTTAATTGGCTATAGGCAATACATATAAAATGATTGCTAAAAAGTGGAGTACGGTTCCGCCAAGAACAAACATATGCCAAATCATATGATGAAAACGAAATCCTCGCCATACGTAAAAAACGGCCCCGATTGTATACAATACGCCTCCAACTACGAGAAGGACAATTCCTTGATGGGCAATGTTTTGAGTTAACGAATCCCAAGCAAATACAATCATCCATCCCATAAATACGTAAAGAATAGTGGAAATAAAAAGGAATTTCTTCACAAAAAAAGCTTTGAATACAATTCCTGCAAGAGCGATGCCCCATACAATTCCAAAAAGTGTCCAGCCGGTGGTTCCTTTAACTGCGATAAATAAAAATGGCGTGTACGTCCCGGCAATGAACAAATAAATAGAAGAGTGGTCAAATATCTCAAAAAGATCTTTTACCTTACCTTCCGGAAAACTATGGACAAGCGTAGAGGAGACATAGAGAAGCAGCATGGTTACTCCGTAAATAGTAAAACTGATAACATGCCAAGGCGTTCCTTCTAACGAAGAAAGTACGATTAAAAGCGTTAATCCAACAATGCTGAGTACGGCTCCAATGCCGTGTGTAATCGCATTTGCAATTTCTTCTCCTCTTGTAAATGTGTGTGTAGTAGCCATTTACAAAATCCTTTCTTTACACAAATTTGTCTTCTATTTTCTCAGAGGATCAGTTTTGAACATACCTGCTGAGAAAAAATCCGTGACTGTCAAAAACATGAGTGAAAAGTTCATTGGTTATTTCTTTATTATAGACCATTCTTTTGATTTTATCTATTTTGACTGGAGGTTCGAAAAGAGGAGAGATGTATATGTGAATGTTCACTAGCTGTAAAAAGCATGTATAGAAGAAAAAAATGCTTTTTGAAAAAATGGCTGAAAAGTTGTCATGAAGGCATGATTTTGAAATACATATAAAATAAAACTTTTAACAGTCAAGGTTACGATTACTGCTTAGCTCATTTGCAATAGATAAGTAACAAGATTGTAAGAAGGCAGGGGGATGGAAGCAGTGAAAAAAGAAGTTATTTTTGATGAAACAGGCACATACAAATACTCTCTATTATGCAAATGGAGTGAAGTGAACGAACGTAAACTTACGTTTGTCTTGTCATTTCCAGAAAATACGTATGAATACAGCGACGATACAGCTATATCCAAATGTATAGAACTGGCGCAAAAGTGGGGATTTGGAGTCTTAGAAATCGTTTATTTATTCAGCTATCAAACCGATCATGTTTCGTTTTTACGCATGCTTTCAAAGGAAGAAGCTGTTGGAACAAGAACAGGTGAGTATATTCAAAAAGCAGTGGAAGATGCTGAACTGGTTGTGGTAGCTTGGGGTGATCATGGAAGCATTTATAACCGGCAAGAGGAAGTAGAACGCTTTTTGAAACACAAGCCGGTATACTGTTTTGGAAAAACGAAGCAGCAATTCCCTCGCCATATTTTATCCGTCGTGCACCGTACAGAATTACAGAAATACGAAGTGCCGGCTAATCGTGAAGAGTCAGAAGAAGTTTCTTCGTTTATTGAAGACATAGATCAAAGTTTTGGTGGAGAGGATTATTCTCCAATTAAACAACTAACAGAAGAAGAACCGCTTATGTTTATTGAAGACATTGCCAGTATGTATCGATAAAGAGAAAAAGCGAGGTTTATATTCCTCGCTTTTTCGTTAGTATAAAACACCAAGTTTTGTCATATGGTTGTATCAAGAAGCGTGTGTGAAGGGGGAACTTTATGAAGTTGAATGAAGTGTTGCACCGCATCACAACTATTTATAATGAGCTAGAAGAAGAGTGCTTTCAATATATAGGGGCTGTGATCAACGAAAATGCAGAGCTGGATATTTCTCGTCTAGAAGAATTAAGTACGCTGTTAAACTTCGTATATGAATGCTCGCAGGATGTATTAGTAGGTTCCATTTTAACAAAATTGGATTATGGACAACCCATTTATCAATTTGCTATGTTAAAGCCTATTTCCCTTGAAGGAAATGAAGATAAGTTAGATATTTTATATGAAGAAAAGGTAAAAGTAGAAAGAGCTATTCTAGATGTGTATACAGCTCAGCGAAAGAAGTTATTGACTCAAGCAGCTGAAGACTTAAAAGAACTGCACTACGAGCTGCAGACCTATGTGTATGCTTGCAACATATAAGTGAATCTGTTGAAATGGCAGGGCATATATACAAATAAAAGGGAACATGTTAGGATAAGTAAAAAGAACTCCTAATCAAAGAGTTCTTTTTATTGTAAAATATATGATTTTGAACTAGTAAAGCATAAAGACGGTGGTAATGGCAGTTACCCTTTTCTTTGTGCTTTTTTTATCCGATTGTGTTGATGATGCTGCTTACTGCGTTAAAAAAGTTCATAAGTACCTCGTTTAGCATGTAATATGCCTCCTCTCTTACTAAATATGTACAATCAAATTATCCAATTGTGTTAATGATGCTGCTTACCGCGTTAAATAAGTTCATTAAAACGTCGTTGAACATGTTTGCAACCTCCTTTATGATAGATTCATATAGTAATACGAGAAAACATAAAGTTTGGATCACATTTTTTAAATGGTTTTTTAGAAAAATAGTTAAAAAGAAAATTTAATGGAGGTTGAAGAAGATGAACTCGTTTACAAACGACGAAAAGCAAGCGGTATATAAAGCGATTTACGGAAGAAGAGATGTACGAACATTTTTGTCTGATGAGATTCCGAATGAAACCGTTTATAACATTCTACAGGCTGCTCACAGCGGACCTTCTGTCGGGTTTATGCAGCCTTGGAATTTTATATTAGTATCTGATACAGAAGTGAAAAATAAACTTGCCTGGGCAGCAGATAAAGAGAGAAGAGCACTGGCTATTCATTATGAAGGTGAAAAGAAAGAAGATTTTTTAGAGCTAAAGATTCAAGGGTTAAAAGAAGCGCCGTTAACTATTTGCGTAACGTGTGATCCAACAAGAGGAGGCTCTCATGTTCTCGGAAGAAACTCAATTCCAGAAACCGATATGATGTCAACTGCATGTGCGATTCAAAATATGTGGCTTGCTTCATATGCAGAAGGACTGGCCATGGGGTGGGTAAGTTTTTATAAGAAAAATGATGTACGTGACATTTTACATATTCCTCCTCATATTGATCCTGTAGCGCTCATGTCAATTGGCTATACAGATAAATACCCTGAGAAACCAATCTTAGAACAAGCTAACTGGGAAAAAAGAAGGGATTTAGACAAGCTAATTTATCATAATATATGGGAAAATGAAAAAGAATAGCGGAGAGAAAATAAAGACATACTAAAAAGCGCCGAAATATAGTAAAATTTGAATATTAAATGATACACTATATATAGCGAAAGCGGATATGAGCGTCTAGCGTATCCGTTTTATTTATATGTATACAAATGACTTGGGAAAAAGAGAGATAGGAGAATTGAAGGTTTCATGAATATTGCAAGAAGTTGGCTTCACAACAAACTTACTGTTCGCATCATTACGCTTATTATCATTACAGTTTTACTTGTCAGCATTAGAAGTATGCTTCAGCTGCTGTTATTTACGTTTATTTTTACCTTTTTAATTGGTCGTCTTCAACAAGCGTTAAGAAGAAAGCTTCCGCTTAATTCAACGCTTATACTCATCGTCATCTATATCGCACTGATTGGGGCCCTCGGTATTGTAGGATATGTATATATCCCGGTTATTATGACGCAAGTTACTGAGCTTGTACAGAAGCTGATGTATTTTTACAAACACCCCCCTGATAATACATTCGTCACCTACATTATCGATAATCTAAAGAGATTCAAATCACCGGAGAATATTCAGCAGAATATTGATTTAGTATACAGCTATTTATCTAATATTGGAAAAGTAAGTGCACAAGTTTTCTTAGCACTCTTGTTAAGCCTATTCTTTTTACTTGAAAAGTCGCGGATTCACCGATTGTTTGTCCAATTGGAACAATCTAGGCTGGGCTGGTTTTTCAAAGAAGCTGGCTATTTGGGGAGAAAGTTTGTTAATTCCTTCGGCAAGGTAATAGAAGTTCAGTTTATTATTGCTTTTGTGAACAGCATTTTATCCGTTATTGCGCTGTGGGTGTTAGGGTTTCCTAATTTGCTTGCACTTGGCGTTATGGTCTTCCTACTAGGGCTAGTGCCGGTTCTTGGGGTATTTGTTTCACTCATTCCACTTTGTACAATCGCTTACAGTTTAGGAGGCGGTGTAAAAGTACTATCTGTGTTAATTATGGTGGTAGTACTTCACGCACTTGAAAGCTATGTATTAAATCCAAAGCTCATGTCATCTAAAACAAACTTGCCAACGTTCATTACGTTTATCATTTTAGTGTTTGGTGAACACTTCTTGGGCGTATGGGGGCTAATTCTTGGTATTCCTATTTTTATTTTCTTTTTAGATTTGGTAGGAGTAGATTCAGCACAGCAACTGTCAAAAAAAGAAGAGACTGGGACAAAATGATTTTAGACGAGGTGAAAAACGAACCATTAATCAAGATGTTTGATTAGTGGTTCGTTTCTTTTTTGCTATGGTGAACGGAGGTTTCATCTGTTTTCGTTCCTTCTAGCAGTTGATTGGAAGGCACGGCAAAGACTCCTGCGGGAAAAGCGGAACAGGTGAGACCCCGCAGGAGCGTAAGCGACGAGGAGGCTCAGCGGCCGCCCGCGGAAAGCGATGCCTTGCATGGAAATCAACTGCGGTGTCACAAGCGGTTCAGCTCATGTTATCCTATTTGTTCGTCTTTAGAATGGATTCATGTCCTTATTTCTCAACCTCTTCTTTTTTTAACGAGCGTATCGTTTTTTGAATGACTGGATGATCTCGATGCTTAAGTTTATAAGCAAGAAAGATCTGATTTTTTACTGCTAAATGTTCAAGTTCGATTTTTACTTTTTTTTCTCGAAGCGCTTCTTGAATTAAATAGCGGGGAAGCAGGCTGATTCCCATGTGATGCTGAATGGCTTTTAACACCGTTTGAAGATTTGGAATCACGTGATGAGGCTGAATTTCAGGTCGTTTTTTAAAATGCTGCCGCCAAAAACGTCTAATAATAGGAAGTTCAAGACCATAGCTAATCCACCGCTGGTTGTATAAAAACTCTTCTACGTCTTTACTAGCTGTCATTTCAAAAGAAGGAGGGACGGTTAAGACAAACTCTTCTTCTTCAATGACCGTATATTCAATTCCAGGTATTTGCAATCTTTGGGTTGTAATCGCAATATCAATTTCGTCGCTTTGTATCTTTTCAAGCAAAACAGAAGCAATACCAAACTGGCTGTAGCAGCGGATACCTGCATCTTTTATTCTTTCTAAAGCTTGTTCGGTAAAATACTCTACGGGAGAACCAATTTTTACGACCGGCAGCGCGTCGGGAGATGAAGCGGTCATTTTTAGTTCAATTGAAGCAGCTTCTAGACTTTCAATTAACGGGACAATACGCGTGTACAGTTCTTTACCTTTTTCTGTTGGAATCATTTTTCTCGGTGCACGGATAAATAACCCTTCCCCTATTTCAGCTTCTAAAGCAGCTAAGTGCTGACTCATGGCCGGCTGCGTTAAGATCCTCGCTCTGGCTGCTTCAGAAACGGATCGATATTTGTAAATGCTAATAAAGCTGCGGTACCATTCAAAATCAATCATTTATGCTATCCTTTCTTATAAATTTATTTATGGATATCTATTTATTTTCTAATTTGTATTATAGACAAGCTCCCTTTAAAATAAAAATAGTAAGCAAATCATTTTTAGATAAAATAATAAAAGCAGCGCTAGGAAAATGATTTAAAAAGGAGAGTTAGACTGTGAAAGCATTATTATTGCAAGATAAAAATAAATGGACAGAAATGAAAGTAGAAGAAATAGAAAAACCTCTTCCAAATAAAGGGGAAGTAGTAGTTGAAGTTCACGCAGTAGGACTTAATCCCGTAGATTATAAAACGGCTACTAATGGAAATCCTCATTGGACATATCCTCACATTCTAGGTTTAGATGTAGCTGGGACAATTGATGAAGTTGGAGAAGGAGTAGTTGATTGGAAAAAAGGAGACCGCGTTGTCTATCACGGGGACTTTATGAAAAAGGGCGGATATGCTGAATATGCGGTTACAACTGCTCATTCAATTTCGCGCATTCCTGATGCTGTTACATTTGAAGAAGCTGCTGCTTTGCCTACGGCAGGTTACACAGCGTATGAAGCACTATTTCGTAAACTTCCAATGAACCATATTCAAACCATCTTAATTCATGGAGGAGCTGGAGGCGTAGGAGGCTTTGGCGTGCAGCTTGCTAAAAACGCTGGAAAAATGGTTTTCTCAACAGCTTCAGCACATAATCATGAGTATGTGAAGTCGTTAGGAGCCGATTATGTAATTGACTATCGCGAGGAAAACGTCGCGGAAAAAGTATTGGAGCTGACAAATGGCCGCGGCGTAGATGCTGTGCTTGACACGGTGAGTGCAAAGAACGCAACGGATTCTTTAGATATGATTGCCTATAGAGGACATTTAGCACATATTGCTGGTGCACCTGATTATACAAAAGTAACGCCTTTTACAAAGGTGATTTCTTATCATGAAGTAGCTTTAAATGCTGCACACCACATTGATGACATGATTGCGCAAGCGGATTTAGCAAAAATGGGCGATGAGCTTTTAGCATTAGTAGCAGAGAAGAAAGTAGCTCCGATGATTGAGCGCATCATCTCGTTAAAAGAAGTGCCAAGTGCATTAGAAGAGCTTTCAAAACGCCATGTGAAAGGGAAAATCATTGCTAAAGTTAAATAATAGCAGAAAAAAACTCTTTTATTAGTTGTAATAAAAGAGTTTTTTTCTGCTATTTTCTTTTTTTGCGTTACTTCACTTATGAACTGCATATGATAGAAGATAATCAAATATAGCAAACGGATGCGTATGAGCTTTTTTTACTAGTAAAATTGCTTTGAAATCGTGAAATTTCGAATAGTTTGAGTTATGATGAAAGAACGTGAAATTTGTGTGATTGAAAGGAGAAAAAAGGTGCAAGGGTTTATTGATTTTGTACAAAATTTAGGCATAGTGGGCATCTTTATTGCTACAGCAATCGAAGCTGCGGCAATTCCTTTTCCATGTACGTTATCGATTTTGCTCATTGGCTCGGTGCTGCAGCTCTCAATATGGAAAATCCTTATTGTTTCAGCTGCTAATACCGTTATTTATATCGCATTCAACTATATTCCGTTCGTTATGGGATACAGGTTTGAATCTATTACCAAGCGCTGGTTTGGTGAAAAAAATATAAAGCGTGCCCAAAAATGGTTTCATAAATATGGAAAATGGAGCATTACGATTTCTCGTCCCATCAGTATCGCAAACTATATCACCTATTTGGCAGGCCTTAGTAAAATCAAATCTAAGGACTTTGTTTTATACAGCACCTTAGGTATTTTTCCGTGGTTTGTTTTTTTGCTCTATGTAGGAGGACTTGGAGATATTGAAAAAATCCAAAAATATTTGCATGATGTTGATCGTTTAATATTTGTTATTCTTATAATCGGAGTGATAGTTGGTGCAGGCTGGTGGATGAAAAAGAGAAGAAATACATAAAAAAGGACCGGCCTAAATAAGCAATTCCTTAAAATAAGAGAGTTTTTAAATCAAAGTTTTCATAATTCAAAAGAGCCGCCTCTAAGTCGAAAATTCGACTTAGAGGCGGCTCTTTTATTCAACTACGAATAGCCCGCCAGCTTCTATAAGACGTAATATCCTCCGCATCTTCTGTCGCATGAGCTTCACAAAGAAAACCCGCTACTTCACTGCCGTCTTCAAGAGTGATTTTGCCTAGTCCGAGAGGAGAAGGGATAGAATCGGCAAAAGAGCCGAGTAGTGATAAAGGCATTTCCCAAAGTTCAACTTCAATTTTTTCTCCTTGTTGATGTGTTCGCAACAGCCCCGGTTTTGCTGGAGAAGTAGGCAGTTTAAAAAGCTGATAATAAGGAGCGGTTTGGTCTTTTCGTACGAATGAAGCTCCGTGTTCACGCATTTGAGATTCAAGTGGAAACCCGCGCATATGCAAACCGCAAACAGCTACTAATGTTGTATCTTTTTTTGAAGCAACCGTTCGTTCACCATTTAAAAATAATTCGCTGAGTCCGAAAATGAATTGTTCGCCGTCAAATGTAGAGAAAAATGAAATGCCAAACGGTAAATCAAGATCCGCATCCTGAGATGGAAGAGAGACAGCACACAAGTCGAGTAAGTTACAATGATTTGTAAAACGCCCCATGTCACTGTTTGTTTCAATTGGATTTTCTCTTACTTGTTCCCGGGTCCACGTTCCGCCTGCTGTCGGCATAACAAGAACAGCATTTTTAAGCTGATGATATGCTTTATGTTTAAAGGATTGAAGCTTATGTGAAGCTTGAAATAAAGCAGCAGCATCATATTCTGATTTAGCTCCTGAACGAAGCACTTGCTCGGTTACAGGAAAGGCTGTTTCTTCATGAGAAGTGATAAATTCTCCTAAGTCAGCCCAGCGCTCTGCTACGTAAGGACCGTCATATAATAAAGCAGCTGCTTCACTTAAATACGAGCCGTCCATGTATTCGATAGGAATAGATAAATCTTCAATCTTTTTCACAGCTTGTTTCCATGCTTTTTCGTACTGCTCAGCAAACGGCCCGTAAAACGAAAGCGGTTCTTTTACCATATAAATTTTTTCAGGAAGCGCCGAAGAAGCCCGAACAACAGAGCGTGACCATGGGTCTCGATCGTCTACTCCTCTAATAATGGAATCTACGAGCAGTACGTCACTCCATTCATGAGCAAAAGCAGTGACGCAGTCTAAGCTTTTACATGCCGGAACTACACCTGCAGATGGCCAAGCTCCAAGGGAAGGTTTGTAGCCGATTAGGCGATTTAAACCAGCTGGAACCCGCCCTGAACCTGCTGTATCGGTGCCTAAAGAAAAAGCAGCATGCCCCCGAGCTACGGATACAGCTGATCCTGAGCTCGATCCGCCGCTAATGAGCTCTTGCTTTAACGCATTCTGCGTTTCGCCATACGGGCTTCGTGTCCCGACCAGTCCTGTAGCAAATTGGTCCAGGTTGGTCTTTCCAAGAGGAATAGCACCTGCATCGATAAGGCGTTGCACAACCGTAGCATGTTCAGAAGGGGTATACGTATATTCTTTACATCCGGCTGTCGTCGGTACATGTGCTACATCGATATTATCTTTAACGGCGAATGGAATTCCCCACAAAGGTAACGCTTCAGGGCCTAGCGTAGCTAAGCGATCTAGATAAGGTTTTAACTCACCGAGTATGGGAGGGGTAATCCAAATATTCATGTCTTTGTCAGCTTCTACCCGCGCAAGAATTTGATGTACTACATCTTCTGGAGTTAATTCTTTTTTGATATACATATCACGTAACCATTGAACCGAAAATGTTTTAGGCAAGCTCACTGTTTTCATTGTATCCACCGTCCTTAATGAGTAATTGGAGCAAAGGCTTTTATACCGGCAATCAGCTGTCCAGCTTGTACTTCATCGCCGGGTTTCACATGAATAGAGCTGATATATCCATCCATAGGTGCTAGCTGTGGAAACTCCATTTTCATGCTTTCTTCGATAATTAACGTATCGCCTTTTTTAACTTTTTGTCCTTCTTCTACAAGAACTTTCCATACGCTTCCCGGCATTGTACAGCGCGCGGCTTCCGTACCTTCGGGCAGTTCTTGTTCCGTAATTTCAGCTGTTTCATGTTCAGAGACGTACTCAGCTAAACCAAGTGCTTTCCAATTTTCTCGTTCTGTTTGAAAAGCAGCCTGCTGGGTGTGACGAAAAGCAGCCGTGCTTTCTTCAATAGATGAAAGAAAATCTAAATATTCTCCAAGTTTAAACGTTGTCTCCGTAATATCTGCTTCAAATCTCCCACGAAGGAAATCTTCGCGCAGTTTTAAAAGCTCATCTGCTTCTACTGGGTAAAATTGAATTTGATCAAAGAAACGAAGAAGCCACGGTTTTCCTGCTTCAAAACTTTCCGTTTGACGAAGTCGGTTCCACATTTGAATCGTGCGTCCCACGAATTGATAGCCGCCAGGACCTTCCATTCCGTATACGCACATATACGCACCGCCAATACCAACTGCATTTTCAGGCGTCCATGTACGGGCAGGGTTGTATTTCGTTGTAACTAAACGGTGACGAGGGTCTAGAGGCGTAGCAACAGGTGCGCCTAAATATACATCTCCAAGCCCCATTACAAGATAATTAGCGTCAAATACAACTCGTTTAACATCTTCAAGGTGGTTCAGACCGTTTACTCGGCGAATAAACTCTAGATTGCTTGGACACCATGGTGCATCTGGACGAACGTTTTGCTGATAGCGTTCAATAGCTAATTGAGTCGCAGGATCATCCCATGAAAGTGGAAGTTTTACAATGCGAGACGGAACTTCCATTTCTTCAAGAGGAGGAAGCGCGCGATCAATAGTTGAAATGTGCTGACAAAGTTCAAGAATAGACATCTTTGTTGCATCAATATGAATTTGAAGAGAACGGATACCAGGCGTTAAATCTAGAACCGGTAAATCCTCACGCTTTTGGATAGCTTCCATTAAAGCATGTACTTGGAAGCGAAGCAGAAGATCAAGCTCCATTTCTCCGTATTCCACAAGTATATACGCATCGCCTGAGCAGCGGACGGAAAATGGGAAGCGTCTATTTTCCGTTTCGTTAATCAGCAGCGGATAATCGCTTTTAAGCGGCTGTGCTACTGGATTTGTAAGTGCAGGAAGTGATGCAGATGTTCCGATATGCTGTAAAAAGTCTTCCTGAGTACATTTGAGTTTTTCAGCTTGTTCAAGGTCAATTAATTTAAACGAAATTTTATCTCCGGGATGAAGCTGTCCTATTTTCCAAAACTCTGCTGAAGCGGTGGTAACAGGGCTAACAAAGCCGCCAAGACTCGGACCGTCTGGGCCAAGTAAAATAGGCATATCTCCCGTTAAGTCTAAGGTGCCGATGGCATATGCGTTATCATGAATATTTGATGGATGCAAACCGGCTTCTCCTCCATCTTCACGGGTCCAAAAAGGAGCGGGACCTATTAACCTAACGCCTGTTCTAGAGCTGTTAAAATGAACTTCCCATTTTGTATCTGTTAGCTGCTGTAAGTACTCTGGCTGTAAAAATTCTTCTGTACAATGAGGTCCTGGAATTACTCCGATTGTCCATTCTTTAGTCATGGCTGGCTGATAGGAAAGGGCAAGTTCATTTTCAACGTGAGAGTGGTCAGAGACACGGAGTACATCTCCCGTACGAAGTGCTCTTCCGCCGTGTCCTCCGAAGCTTCCTAGTGTAAAAGTAGAAGAACTGCCTAATATTTTAGGCATATCAAGTCCGCCGCCAATCAGTAAATACGTACGCATTCCTTCGGTTGCTTCATTAAATGAAAGAATTTGTCCCGGCTTTGCTCTAATGGTCTTATACATAGGGATTTCAGCGCCGTCTAATGTAGCATGCATGTTGGCACCCGTAATGCAAAAAGATACATTGTCTCTAAATTTATAAGAGCCGCCGCGGAGAGTCATTTCAATCCCTGGTGCATCCGGGGAGTTTCCGAGAAGTTTATTTCCTATGCGGAAAGCAAAAGGATCCATTGGACCGCACGGAGGAACCCCTACGTTCCAGTGCCCGGTGCGTCCCGGGTAATCTTGAACAGTGGACTGAACGCCTCCGTCTAATACTTCGAGTGCTTGTTCGCTGGGATTATATGAGTTAAGCATTTGAGTATACACGTCGCCTGTTTTGCACGCTTTTTCTTCTAGCAGTCCTTGCAAGTATTGAAGATTAGTAGTAACGCCGTATAATCTTGTCTCTTTTAAAGCAGCGTTCAATTTTAGAAGGGCTTCTTCTCGTGTTTTTCCATAAACGATAATTTTAGCGAGCATAGGATCATAAAGTGATGTTACAGTAATACCGTCTCGTACCCACGTTTCAACTCGAGTACTTTTAGAGAAAATTGCTTGGTCGATTTGCCCGCCGCTGGGACGAAAATCATTTAAGCAATCTTCTGCATAAATACGAGCTTGGATACTGTGACCTGAAGGCACGGGAAGCAAAGAAGGAAGGTTTACTAGCTCATCGCATGCTTCTTTAAGCATCCATTCTACTAAATCAACGTTTAACACTTCTTCTGTAACGCCGTGCTCTACTTGAAGACGAGTATTTACTTCTAAAAAATAAAATTCCTCCGCTTCGGCGTCATAAAGAAACTCTACCGTTCCTGCGCTTCTATATCCGACTTCTTTAGCTAGTCGCGTAGCTGCTTGCAGCATATTTTCCCGTATACATGAAGGGAAGTTTGGAGCTGGACTTTCTTCAATTACTTTTTGATTTCTTCGTTGAATAGAGCAGTCGCGTTCTCCTAAAGCCACTACTTCTCCAAAAGAATTCCCGAAGATTTGAACTTCTACATGGCGAGCTTTTTGAATGTATTTCTCTAAAAAAACACCGCTGTTTTTAAAGTTTGTTTGTGCTAAATGGCAAACTGAGTCAAAAGCTGCTTGAAGCGCTTTTTCATCTTGGCAAACACGCATTCCAATTCCGCCCCCGCCAGCTGTACTTTTTAACATAACGGGATAGCCAATCTCTTCAGCAGCACGTACAGCTTCTGATACATCTGTAATAAGAGGTGTACCGGGCAGCAAAGGCACATCGGCTTTTTGCGCAATTTCCCGAGCTGAATGTTTTAATCCGAATATTTCCATTTGCTGAGGTGTAGGACCCATAAATACAATTCCTTCAGCCTGACAGCGACGAGCAAATTCCGCGTTTTCACTTAAAAAACCGTAGCCTGGATGAATAGCTTCCGCGCCTGTTTTCTTTGCAATATCTAGAATAAGGTCTTCGTTTAAATAACTTTCTTTGACCGGGCCGCTGCCAATTAAAATGGCTTCATCTGCTTCATCAACGTGCAGGCTGTCTTGATCGGCTTCTGTATAAACAGCTACAGATTCCACTCCGAAATGTCGTAATGTTCGCTCAATTCTAACGGCAATTGCTCCTCGGTTCGCAATTAATACTTTTGTAAACATAGATGAACACTCCTTTTTATAATGAATCCCAAATAACTAAGCGAATAGGGGTAGGGTTATAATCGTTGCACGGGTTGTTAAGCTGAGGGCAGTTGCTGATCAATACAAGTGTAGGATGGATAGCTTCCATTTCCACATAGTATCCAGGGGCAGATACCCCGTCATTAAACGTTAATCCGCCGCTTGGCGTCACAGGTACATTCATAAAAAAGTTTACGTTTGGTGCTAAATCTCTTTTGGTGTAGCGGCTATCATATTTTGATAGCTGAAGCATAAATGTATCTCGGCAGTTATGCATCGGAAGCGTGTCATGTGCATAGCGTACGGTGTTGCTTTGTGCCGAACAAGCTCCGCCTAAGGTGTCGTGGCGTCCGCACGTGTCAGCAACAATTTTGACTAGTTCTTTGCCAGATTGAGAAAGCAGCACTGTGCCGGTGGATAAATAAATATTTCCTTGATTAGCAATCGTAGATACTGCACTGTAATGATCTTCTAGGTTTTCAGCATCAAAGAATAAAGTATCCGCTGCTTGATTGCCTTCTACATCTATTATTCTAAGCGTTTGGCCGGGTTTGAGCTCGTGCATCCAGCCATCTCCAGCCAGTACCGTTTCATCATAAATTGCGTTCTCTATTTTTCTGTTGCTTTCCGCTCGATTAAATACAGCCATTATAAAGCCTCCTTTATTTTTAAATCATTGATAGTGTTTTATTTCCAAGCAATAGATCATAAGACCATGTGTTTTCAAACGCTCGTTTACTTTCAGGTCTGAAATTTAAACAGTAGTCGTCTGAGCTTACAGGAGCTGCTTCATCTACGGTTATTTCAATCGGAACAGAAGGGTACGTTCCGCTCGGGTCTAGAGGGTTAGGTGTATTAGACAGTAGAAAAAGCAAATCCATTTCTGTTCTAAGTGTAATAAAATCTCCTTTTTTACAATGAGAAGAAACAAAATTCATATTGCCTTTTTCGTCGCAGTATACTTTTGAAAATAAGTTAAGGTTAGGGACTAGATCCCGTGTTGTTAAACCGTTGCGCAAAAGCTCCATTGAAAAATTTTCTTCGCCATTTCTTCGCCATTCGTTTCGAGATTCTTGATAAGTAGATGCGCCGTATTTTTGGTGAGTTAAGCTGCGCGTAGTGTAGCCTGAAATGGTATCATGCCAGCCGGTGGTGTCAGCAGTGATGCTTGCAAATGCTCTGCCGTTGTCACTCATCAGAACGTGTCCTTTTGTTAAGTGAGCAGTGTGCTGAGCTTTTAAGGTATCGGGCATGTTATATCGTTCTGTTAAATCATAAGCGTTGTATAATAGTAGGGATACATTTGCACCGGATTCTTGTGCGGTAAACGTCACCGATTTTCCTCTTCCAATTCGGCCTGACCATTTTCCACCAGCCGGGATTGTTTGCTTCCAGATAGAACTCATAAAATAACCTCCTTAGAATAAAAAAAGATAAAAGCCTGGGAGAGTAGTCTCCCAGGCTTTTATCCTTCCGTGTTATACAGCGTAGCGCTATATCGCTCTCTCTCGGACCAGTCTTTAACATATGTTAAACGGAACCCTAGACAGCTTTTTTGTTCTTAACGGCTGTAAGAACCTTTATCCATTTGTGGCTTTCGATTAACCGTAGTATAGTACGAGTGAAAATGAGTTGACAAGCAGTTTGTTAGAATATCTGACATGAAAACTGATTTTTCAGTTTATTTTTCAGGGACCGTCCCTTTTGAATGATCTCTCTTTACAAAAGGAGCCGACAGTCGAGATTTTACAAATAAATAGAGAAATCCAATAGTAAGCCAGGCGACACCAATCAAAAGAGTGTCTGTGTTTAACAGTGTGAGCAGCCATCCGATAAATGCTGCTCCGATCAAAGGGAAGATTAAATAGAGTATTGTTTCAGTAAACGACCGTTTCTTTAACTTAATATAAAAATGGGCAATGACTGATACATTAACAAATGTAAAAGCGGTTAAGGCACCGAAACTGACAAAAGTGACGGCTGTGTTTAAATCAATGAACATTCCCAAAAACGAAAAAGCGGTAACAAGCAAGATATTCACCACGGGCGTTTTAAACGTTGGATGAATATATGAAAATACCTTTTGAGGCAGTACGGATTCACGGCCTAAAGCATATAAAAAGCGAGTAACGCTTGTGACTGAAGAAACTCCTTGAGTAAAGGTTGCAATAATTAATACCGTAATAAATAGACTGCTTAAAAGATTTCCGCCCACTAATTTTACAAGGGTGTAGGATGCATTATCAGGGTTAGTAAACGTGAAGCCCGGATAGGCAATCTGTGTGAAATAAGAGATAGCGATGTACATAACAGCTGCGATACAAACAATAAGGAAAATGGCTTTTGGAATTGTCCTTTCCGGTTGAATCGTTTCTTCCGCCATTGTTGTAACTGCATCAAATCCTAAAAAGCAAAAGCAAATGAGCGCAGCTCCAGAAAAAATAGTCGTAAACGGTACATCTGAAGCCAAAAAAGGATGAAGTGAAAAAAGAGTAGAAGAACTAGCTTGGCCTGTTGCAATATCTTTGACGATAAATAAACAAAACAAACTTATAAAGAGAATCTGAACTACAACAGAGATGCCGCTTATACGAGCTACAGATTTAATACCAACAATATTGACTAAAGCTAAGATAATGTTCATGACAATGACCCATACGTATACAGGAATAGAAGGAAATTCCGTATGCATAAAAATACCAAATGTTAAAATAGCAATAATAGGGGAGAAAATATAGTCTAAAAGAAGTGCCCAGCCTACTAAAAAGCCAAGGCGAGGATGTATAGCTTTTTTCGTATACGTATAAGCAGATCCCGCTATCGGATATGCTTTTACCATTCGACTATAGCTATATGCTGTAAAAAAGATAGCTAAAAAAGCAATTAAATAAGCAATGACCATTTGCCCTCCAGCCGCATCGTAGGCTACTCCGTAAACCGTAAAGAAAATCATTGGAGTCATCCAGGCAAGACCCAAAAACACAATTTGATATACCTTTAGCGATTTACTTAACGCTGGTTGGTTGTTCATATAAATCCCTTCTTTCCTCTATTTTTATTTTATAGTAGTAAAAAAGAAAAGCCTGGGAGAATGATGTCATTCTCCCAGGCTTTTATCCCTCCGTGTATACGGACCGTTCCGTACGCTCTCTCTTGGACCAGTCTTTAACATGTGTTAAACGGAACCCTAGATCGCTTTTTTGTCTTCAACAGAGTGAAGACCTTTATAGGTAATGTAAGTAGTTCGAAGTATAAGCAGGATTATAAGAAGATGCAACTACTGTGTTAGATAGTTTAACAAACTTTTTTAAAAAGTAAACTTTTGTAAAAGGCGAACTATATACAATTTTATTAAAAAGATTATTCGTTTATAGTTGACTTACAGAAAGACCTGTAGTATATTTGTAGACAAGAAAAAGCTAAATACGGTTCACTCATATATGTTTGAGAATATGGCTCAGACGTTTCTACCTTATCACCGTAAATGATAGGACTATGAGTAAAAAGTGAATCTAGGTTCCCATTTTTACGTTAGTAGAAAGTTTGGTCCAAGCGATTCACATATTCATTTTTGAAAAGAAATGGATATGACACCGAAGGGATAAAAGCCCAGGCGGGTAGGTTTTTGCTCATTGTATTTGAGAGACCTGCCTTTGTTTGGGCTTTTTCTTATGTGTCTATTTACAGTATGAGCGAGTGATGGAAATTTCTTGTTTGTATCTGCATTGCTTTCTGGGGAGAATAGCGATGTAAAGCATGAAATCACTCATTGAAGCTTTATCTGTAAGCCCTCATTTAACCATGGGAAGTACATTCTATCTATTTTCTAGCATTTTTTCTTTGATGAGCAGCGTGGGGACGCTGCTCCTTTTTTTGTTCTTGCTTTTTTCTCTGTAAATAAAGGTCTCTAAAGAGAAGGTGATTTGCGAAATTTGGCGAATTAATGCTTTAAACAATAAATGATAGAGAAGATAAAGCGGTCTATGAAAAATGAAGAAGTTGAAAAATTGAGGAGGGAATTATGTTGCTTCACTTAATTAATGTTCGTTTGCCAATTATGCACGACCACGCTCTTTTTGAAGTGAAAATTTCAAATGGAATGTATACTTCTATCGTTTTACAAAACGGTTATCTTGAAGGTGACGAGTTTTTTCCGCTGCACGCGGCCGTGTTAGGAAAAGAAACGTCACTTGATGCACAGGGTCGTGTGCTATTGCCAGGATTTGTAGATATGCATATGCATTTAGACAAAGCTCATTCGCTTCCTCAAGTGCCCAATATATCTGGAACTCTTCAAGAAGCCATTAAAAATTACAGCAGCAGCCTGCCGGCATTTCCAGAAGAAGAAATTAAGCAGCGAATGTTAAAAACTGCTTTGCAGGCATTAGCTAACGGTACGACTACGATTCGAACGCATATTGATTTTGACTGCAGCATGGAAGAAGATAGTTTATTTCGAAGTTTACAAGCAGCTGTCGAAGTGAGAGATGAATTAAGCCCGTATATGGACGTGCAGGTTGTTCCGCTATTCTCTAACCTAGACATTGATGATATGCACAAGATGAATAAAATTGAACGAGCATTCGACCTTGAAATTGATGCAATTGGAGGCTGTCCTCATTTAGCTAGAAATCCAGAAAAAGAGATTGATGCTCTATTTTCGCTGGCTCAAGCCTATAATAAACCTCTTGACTTACATGTGGATGAGAGCGATGATCCGTCTGTTGATACAATAATTAATATTGCTCATAGAACAATTGAATTAGATATGGAAGGAAAAGTGGTAGTGGGGCATCTTTGCTCGCTTGCAGGAATGACTGATGCAAAAGTGAAAGAAATCTTAAACCTTTTGAAACAGGCGAAAATTGGAGTTGTCACATTACCTGCTTCTAATTTATATTTACAGGGAAGAGAAGATAAAGGAATTGTAAGACGAGGCGTAACGCGTATTCGCGACATACAAAAAGCAGCGGTTCCAATTGCTACTGCATCTGATAACGTGAACGACCCTTTTCATCCGTTTGGAAAAGCAGACTTGCTGCAAGTAGGGTTGCTAACTGCCTATGCTGCACATATGGGAAGTCCGGATGATCAGCGACAGTTGCTCCGAATGATTACAAGTATACCAGCCCGGCTGATTGGAAAAGAAAAGTACGGAGTGGAAGAAGGAAACGAAGCAAACTTTGTTCTATTAAATGTCCAGTCTGTACAGGAAATATGGACTGAACTTCCCGAAACTCGCTTTGTTTTCAACAAGCATCGTTGGCTTAGCGTAAAAGAGACGCATCAGCGGCTCGCTGATACGAATTTGACTAACCTTTGGCAGGAAAATCAAATTTTAATTGGTTAAATAGACATAAAAAGAAGCTGTCACATTAGTGACAGCTTCTTAATCAATTACTTTTGAACGTTAGCAGCTTGTGGTCCACGAGCTCCATCTTCGATTTCAAATGTAACTTCTTGACCTTCTTCAAGTGATTTGAAACCTTCGCCTTGGATAGCTGAGAAGTGTACGAATACGTCGTCTTGTCCTTCTACTTCGATGAATCCAAAACCTTTTTCTGCATTAAACCATTTTACTTTACCTTGTACCATTGTAGTACCTCCTGTGTGGAAAATCCACGAATATATTACTATCTCTGCTCAATTTCAATAAGAATCACTTTAAAGAAAGTCTTTCTATTTGTTAACACCGAACAAGAAATAATATACCTATTATAACACTTTCTTATAAAAAAGAAACCTTTTTTCATAAAAAAGTACTCTGAGATAAAAATAAGTTGAAAATATGGATATATTTTGAAATGGTAAATGAACTATTATTTTGTGGCTTTTTAGCAATCGCTAAAATCTTTTATCTCGTAAAAAAATGAATAGCGAGGTTGACAAATTGAGTGATGTGTAACTATAATGGTTACAACGAGCTGAGAAGAATTAGCAGTGCTATAAAAATAAAAAGCTCAAATTTTTTTGTGTTACATGTAACTGTAATGGTTACAACTAAAATAAAAGGAGAGAATAAAAATGAAAATTGGTGTTATTGGAGCAACAGGCAAAGCAGGTCAATTAATTATGGAAGAAGCAAAACAGAGAGGACATGAAGTAACAGCCATTGTTCGAAATGCTTCTAAACTAAAAAATCAAACAAACGTAATGGAAAAAGATATTTTTGCCATTACTTCAAAAGACATTAAACAGTTCGATGCTGTGGTAGATGCATTTAATGCACCTCCTGGAAGCGAACAGCTCCACGTTGAGTCTATACAATCACTTATTAAAGTATTTCAAGGTGTTCAAACGCGACTCGCAGTAGTGGGCGGAGCGGGAAGTTTATTTGTAGATGCAGAAAAAACAACGCCTTTAATGAGCACAGAAGGTTTTCCAGCAGCTTATTATCCAACGGCTTCAAACATGGGTAAAGGTTTAAAAGAACTTGAAAAATCGACTATAAATTGGACTTATTTAAGCCCAGCAGCCTTTTTTGATGCAGAAGGTGCTCGCACGGGAGCCTATCAATTAGGAAAAGATCATGTGATCACAAATAGTCAAAATGAAAGCTATATTAGCTATGCTGATTATGTGATTGCTTTAATAGATGAATTAGAGAATAAAAACCATGTGAATGAACGTTTTGCTGTAGTGGGTGAGAAAGCATAAGCTTACGTTTGAGTCATATAAAAAACAGCTTACATTTGTTGTGAGCTGTTTTTTATATAAAACAAAATAGATATAAAGCACTTGGAAATGGTATAGATTTTTTATTATTTCTTCGTTTTTCTTTTTAAAGACGATACAATACAATATAGATGATAAAAAGGAGATGAAAAGATGATTCGTTTTGGCGTAATAGGAACAAACTGGATAACAGATCGACTGTTAGAATCAGCTCAGTATGTAGACGACTTTCAGCTTGCAGCTGTTTATTCTCGAACGATTGAAAAAGCAGAAGAATTTGCAGATAAATATGATATTCCTCATATATTTACTGATTTAGAGGAAATGGCAGTGAGTGCTGAAATTGATGCAGTGTATATTGCTACTCCAAATGCTTATCATGCGGAACAAGCTATCTTATTTTTGAAAAATAACAAGCATGTGCTGTGTGAAAAACCGCTCGCAGCCAATGCAGTAGAAGTAACTCGCATGATTCAAACAGCCAAAAATCACAAGGTATTGCTAATGGAAGCGATGAAATCAACCCTTCTTCCTAACTTCAAAGTGATTCAAGAGAACTTACATAAAATTGGTCCAATTCGGAAATACGTTGCATCTTACTGTCAGTATTCTTCTCGTTATGATAAATACAAAGAAGGTATCGTGCTTAATGCCTTTAAGCCAGAGCTTGCCAACGGTTCACTGATGGATTTAGGTGTATATTGTCTTTATCCTCTGATTACGTTGTTTGGAGGACCTCATAAAATAAAGGCAACGGCGTTTATGCTAGAATCTGGAGTAGATGGAGAAGGGTCAGTTGCTTTAGAATATGAAGATCGAGACGCGGTCATCATGTATTCTAAAATTACAAATTCGCATTTGCCAAGTGAAATTCAAGGAGAAAAAGGCAGTATGGTTATTGACAAAATACATACCGCTGAAAAGGTAGAAATTCGATACAATGACGGACGGGTAGAAGAGTTAACGGTCGATCAGCCTTATCCTGCTATGTACTATGAAATAAATGAATTCGTAGAGCTGTTAAAGCAAGGAAAGATGGAATCGGACACAAATTCTTATGAGAATTCATATTTAACAATGCACGTGATGGATAAAGTGCGAGAGCAAATCGGTCTTGTATATCCAAATGATAATAAATAACAGAGGCTGGGCAAAAGTAGTTTAGTTGAAGAAAGATCCGAACGATTTTGATTCTTGATGGAGAATCAAGCTCGTTCGGATTTTTTTATTGATAGGGTAAAAGTAGGTTTCATGTATGAAGTTGCTTCTAGCTATTGTACGGAAATCAATAGCGGTGTAACCCGTCATCCATGCTAGATCATTTTCCAATTTGTTCGTCTCTAAATTAGATTGAGATAGTTATGTCTCATTCTCTTTTATTGTGGTTATAAAGAGCATAATTGAGATTCAAAATCTTGCCGCAGCACATTTTAAAAGCAAATATGTTGAAACAAGGGAAGTTTTTTAGTATCTTCTATCTTTATTCATCCCTGCATACATAGGATTAATCAAGAGAAAGAATAAAAAGAGTGGAAAACATTCGATAATTAATCCTAGATTAAAATGATTATAAAAAAGTATTGACTATAATAATAGCTCGTGTATAATAAAGAATGTAATCAATAGTCATTACTAGTTTATAATGATACTAATAATCGTTATCAAATAGAAGCTGTCATTGATTGCATTAAAAATAATACATACAAGCATAAGCTTGTGAAATACATTGTACAAGGAGAGATTTTGACATGGCAGAACGTATGGTAGGAAAACAAGCACCACGCTTCGAAATGGAAGCTGTACTTGCAAATAAGGAATTTGGAAAAGTAAGTTTAGAAGAAAATATGAAAAACGGTAAATGGACAGTATTGTTCTTCTATCCAATGGACTTTACATTCGTATGTCCAACAGAAATTACAGCTCTATCGGATCACTACGAAGAGTTTGAAGATCTAGATGCTGAAGTTGTAGGTGTTTCTACAGATACAATTCATACTCACTTAGCTTGGATTAACACAGATCGTAAAGACAATGGACTTGGAGATTTGAATTATCCATTAGCTGCAGATCCAACTCATGCAGTAGCACGTGATTACGGCGTATTAATTGAAGAAGAAGGCGTAGCGCTTCGCGGATTATTTATTATTAATCCAGAAGGTGAATTGCAATACGCAGTTGTAAACCATAACAACATCGGCCGCAGCGTAGAAGAAACATTACGTGTACTTCAAGCCCTTCAAACTGGCGGACTTTGCCCAGCTAACTGGAAACCAGGTCAAAAAACACTTTAATAAATAGTGGTGGAGTAGAGGAGAAATTCCTCTACTGCTGCCATTAAAATAGAAAAGACAGTTTTCTAACTACAAAAAACAGAATATTCAGTTTAATTAATATGGAGGAGGATTTTAACATGAAATTACGTGAACAAATGCCTGAATTAACTGGAGCAACATCTTGGATTAACGACGAAGTAACAAAGGAAGACTTAGTAGGTGATAAAGCAACGCTTATCCACTTTTGGTCAGTAAGCTGCCATTTATGTAAAGAAGCAATGCCTGAAGTTAATGATCTTCGTGATGAGTATGATGATCAATTGAATGTTGTAGCAGTCCATATGCCTCGTTCAGAAGATGACTTAGATATGGGTGTTATTGAGGCAATGGCAATGGGACACGATATTACTCAGCCAATTTACGTAGACAGTGAGCATAAGTTAACAGACGCTTTTGAAAATAAATATGTACCAGCATATTATGTATTTGATAAAGAAGGTCAGCTTCGTCATTTCCAAGCGGGTGGAAATGGAATGCCGATGCTTCGCAAACGTATTAACCGCGTTTTAGGCGAAGAATAATCTCTACATGAAGAAGAAATAAAAAGGCCGGGATAAAAATATTTTAGCCGAAGTGAAAAACGAACCGCTAATCAAAATATTTGATTAGCGGTTCGTTTTTTTTGTTGTGATGAACATAGATTTTATCTGTTTCGTTCCTTCTAGCAGTTGATTGGAGGGGAAGGCGAAGACTCCGCTTTTCCCCCAGGAGTCTTGCACGGAAATCAACGGCGGTGTCACAAGCGGATCAGCTCATGTATCCTATTTGTGCGTCTTTAAATTGAATCCATTTCGTTATCTCTCAATCTCTTTTTTTATTTTTTACGGAGTCTTTTCAATCATTAATAAGCCTTTCATCATATTGACATAAAAAATCTAATATAGTTAAATTTATATAAGAACAAATGTTCGTTTTTGGTGTTGTTATTTTACTCTTTTCTCCCTTTTTAATAAGTATAGGAAAAAAAGGAGGAGATTTGCACAATGACTCAGCTCTATTCGCAGCAAGAAAAGCGGCACGACAAAGAATGTACATTTCATACATTTCTTACAAACCACAGCGCAACTCTTCAGACTCATATAATGAATACATTTTTGACACCAGAACGCTATGAGCGATTACAAAAAGCGGTTGTTAAAAATGATACAAAAGAACAACGACTTCTAAACAAAGAATTTCATCAGTTTTATAGCGAAGTTAGATTGCTTCATTATATTAACAAGCTTTGCAGACATTATTCCAGAGATGTTATGCGTGTAAAAGAAAAAGAGCGTTCTTATATTCCTCTTCGCCTGCAGCAGCCGGCTGCGCTAGATGAAAATCGAACAGTTGAAGATATGCTAGGAGTACAGGACGTGGTTGTATGGGAGCATGAATTTTTAGGAAATCAACTTGAAAATCGTATTCTTCATCATGCATTTCGACAATTAACGGCCAAGCAGCAGTGTATGCTGCACTTGATTATTGTCGAACGCTGGACTCATAAAGAAATCGCTGCTTATTTTTCTATTTCTCAGCAAGCGGTTTCTAATCATTATCAACGTGCGCTAAGCAAGTTGAAAAAAATTATGAAGGTGAGTGATAGATATGTTTGATCCTCAGTGGCTTCAACTTGTTGGAAACGTAGGATTTCCCGCTGTCCTTTCTTTTTATTTATTACTGCGTGTAGAAAACAATATAAAGCGACTTGAAGAAAAAGTGGAAGAACTAACAACTGACTTAAGAAAGAAGTGAAGAAATGGAAACTCTATATGAGCTTGTAAATAAAGTGAAAGCTGGAGATGAAGAGGCGTCAAGGCGTCTATTAAAAAAGCTGGAACCAAAACTAAATAAAGCTGTCCAAAGCTTTTCACTGCATGAGAGAGAAGACGTAAAGCAAGATTTAAAGATTAAAATTCTTTCCGCTGTTAAGACGTTTGATTTTTCCAAAACGCCAGGATTTTGGGAATTTTTACGCCAAAAATAAAAAAGAGCGCTCGTTGTATCGACGCTCTTTTTTTATTTTTGTTGCAGTTCGACTACGTACCTTACAGTAAAAAATACAAAAATAGAAAATGGATAAATATTAAAAAAAGGTAAAAGGTGATGTGTAAGAATAGAGTTTAGTAGTATACTAACAAGTAGAATTTCTTGTATAAAAGGAAGATAATCACTCTTTATATAGAAAGGATTGTCGGCGACGAATAGAGGATAGAAGAGTTTTATTTAATGAAGGAAAAAATCGTGCTGTTCGATAAATCAAACAGTACGATTTATAAAAAAGCGGCAGTAAACAATATGTAAGCTAAGAAGCCTATTGTTTTTTGTTTTAGCTTTTTGGAAAGAGGTGAAGAATAAAGTGAGTCAACTTCTCTTTAATATCACGTTAATTATTTCTTTCATGTTTGCTGCAAGTATAGTTCGAGAGCAAATCATTTATAGAGTAGAAGGGATAAAACGGTACAATATGTATCGCTTAATTTATTACGGATGTTCTTACGGACTATTAGGCAGCATTTTAATGGTATATACAATTAAAATAGATTCTACTATTATTCTTGACCTTCGCTTTTTAGCAGTGACAATTGTTTGTCTTTATGCAGGAATAGTACCCGCTATCATGGCGGCTTGTATTATAGGGGTAATGCGTCTGCTTTTGTTTGGAATTACGGCAAGCGGAATAATAGGCGCTGCTACAATTATCGTAATGGCTTTACTGTCTGGGTGGACGGTTCGCTTACCTTATCGTCCATTTATTCGTTTTCAATTAATGAATTCTATCAGCTTGCTTTGCGTATTTTTCTCACTGTCCTTTCTTTTTAAAGATATCAAGCACGCTGCTACAATTATCGTCTATTTACTGCCTGCTTCTTTTATAGGTGGGTGTTTAGTGTATCTGGTAGGCAGATATATATATGTATCTCGAGTAACGACAAGTCAGCATAAAAAGCTGTCTAAAATGTTTTCGGTTATGGTTCAAAATGCAAAGACAGGCACCATGATTGAAACGTCAGAGCGCGAAGTAGCCGTTATTAATCAAACTTTTTGTGACATGTTTGATATACCCGGACCTCCTCATCAATACGTTGGATTGAAAAGTAATCAGCTGTTTTTATCTCACGCTCCTATGTTGAAAGATCCTGCTAGGTTTTTAAAAACGGTAGAAAGCACCGTTTATTCAAAAGAGTCAATAGTAGATGAAGAAATTACGTTTATTAACGGTAAAATTTATGCGCGTGACTACATTCCAATCTATGAAGGTCATGTGTATATTGGCCACTATTGGGAATATCGAGATATTACGGAGAAAAAGAAGGCTGAGTGTGATCTTCGCAAAGCCAATAAAAAGCTTGAAATGCTGTCCATGAAAGATGGCTTAACGGGCCTGAACAACCGCCGATCTCTTGATAAACAGCTGGAAATTGAGTGGGAATACGCACGGAAAGAAAAAGAGCCGCTTTCTTTTCTTTTATTTGATATTGATTATTTTAAAGCGTATAACGATACCTATGGCCATATTCAAGGAGACGAATGCTTAAAAGAAGTAGCGAAAATCGCTAAAAGCGTTGTTTTTGACGAATCGGCTTTTGTCGCAAGATACGGAGGAGAAGAGTTTGGTATATTGCTTCCTCGAGCTAATCAATATGAAGCGATAAAAATGGCAGAAGCTATTAGACAGCAAGTGGAGGAGCGTGGAATTGTCCACCAGGCTTCTGACGTGTTTAAGTGTGTCACAATCAGCGTTGGAATAATTACAGTCGTTCCATCCGAAAACGTACAGCCCATTTCAATTGTCCATGGAGCAGATCAGGCTTTATATGAAGCAAAGCGTATGGGTCGAAATCAAATTTCAGTATATTCTCACCACAAAGAAGCTGACTCAAACGTTTGAGTCAGCTTTTAAAAGAGATATAAGCCTCTTATTTAGGAGGAGCTTTTTCTTTTTCGTCTTCTTCCATAATTCCTTTTGTAGCGTTTTTAAACTCTTTTAACGTTTTTCCAGCAGCTTTGCCTAATTCCGGCAGTTTCTTTGGACCAAAAAGCAATAGAGCGACAAATACAATTAAGGCAATTTCTCCAAACCCAAGGTTCATTGTCATCGTCTCCTATTTTTTGAAAGTGTTTACAAGTTTAGTATAGCACGAAAAGAAAGGAAGTAGTACACCCTTATCCAGTGATTTTAAGGCCGATTACACCTGCTACAATACAAAAAATAAATAAAATTCGACGCATATCTTTTGCTTCGCGAAAGAAAAGCATGCCAAGAAGTACGCTTCCGGCAGCTCCTACTCCCGTCCATATACCGTAAGCTGTTCCAAGAGGTATTTCCTTTAACGCTAAGGAGAGAAAATAAAAACTTCCTGCACCGAAAAGGATAAATCCAATCGAAGGAAACAATCGCTTAAATCCATCTGAAAGTTTTAAGAAAATCACAAATCCCACTTCGCAAAAACCGGCAGCTATTAATGCAATCCAAGCCATGTTAAGATTCCTCTCTTTCTGTTTCTTCAGTAGAAATTAACTTTAAACCGATGATTCCAAAGATCATTAATCCTAAAAATAAAATCTTTCCAATATTTGCGCCTTCGTCTAAAACGGTCATTCCGAGTATCGCTGTGCCAGCAGCTCCTATACCAGTGAACACTGCATAAGCTGTTCCGACAGCAATTTTTTTTAAGGCATTTGAAAAGAAATAAAAGCTGATGACAATTGTAACGATCGTAATGATTGTTGGAGTTAATTCAGTAAATCCGTGTGAATATTTTAAACCGATTGCCCATACAATCTCGAGCAAACCAGCGATAATAAGATAAATCCAAGCCATTTTAATTCCTCCTTGCATAATAATAAGCCCTTTTTACAGGGCCTATTTAGCACGTATGCCTTCCCAAAATATTGTCCAAGCATCGTGAATTTTTTGGTCATAATACTCTGGTTCATAATAAAAGCGCTGAATGAACAGTCCGTCGGTTAAACAATAAAAGCTATTGATATACAAATCAATCGGACGTTCAATTATTTCGCCTTCAGCCATTCCCTTTGTAAAAATAGCATGCAGAATTTGATCAGACAATCGTTCGCTTCTTAAGAAAATAGCTTTTACTTCTGACTGTAGATGTTCAGGTGGAAACAAAATAAGACGACGGTACATCTGGCCAAAAGAATCTTTTTCAATCATCGTGCAGAAATCTACAACAAAGCAGTGAAGCTGTTCTTTAGCAGACTTTGTTTTATGCTGTTCGTATATAACAGATAACTTTGTTAAAAATAAATTCATTAAATCATGCACGGTTAGTAAAAATAAGTCGTCTTTGTTCTTAAAATGAGCGTACAGGGAAGGTTTTTTGATGCCTACTTTTGATGAGATATCAGCAAGCGATGTTTCTGTATAGCCTTTTTCTCCAAAGAGCTCCATTGCTGCAGCTCTAATTTTTTCTACAGTTGATAATTCACTCAAGAAAAGCTCCTCCTCAATCTAACTAACGGTCGTTAGGTAAAAGATATCAAATATAAAAAAAAGAAGCAAGGGAATCGCTTCTTTTTAATGTATTTTCACTAAATGACGCTGAGTTAAAAATAAAGAGAAGATAAAAATAAGCTCAAACGTATTTGTTACGGCTGTGCTTGGTATAGGAATTGACACGGCACTTCCTACAATCATCACGGCTACTCCAATCATCATACTGCTCCATCGCGTCTTGCGAAATAAGGAAATTCCAACAAAAAGCAAAATAATCGCCACAATGAGAACCATAAGAGGGGGACCGGATGATCCCACTAATGTATAGCGAACAATGCCATATTCGCGTACAACTTCCATGCGCTGACTAATCGTCTCGATTATTTCATAGCTAATTAAGGCAAACGTAGTTAGCAAAAAAAGAATGCCGGCAACAGGTTTTTTAGCCCATGTAATCGTCGAATATTTTGCTACGCCATATGCAAAGAGCACCAAAGTAGGGGTAAATAAAGCGTGAAACCAAAATCGAAGCATGCTGAGTGAACGCAAAGTATCGCCTTCACCGATAAATGAACCAATCCCAATCATTATATTATCGTAAATTAGTCCAGCTATTACTAAAGGAAGAAAAAGCATGTAAAACGGCGAAGTGTTTTTTCTTACTACATATATGCTAAAGAAAAACAGGACAATATAGCAAAAAGAAAATAGAAAATAAAGGATTGTATCAACCATTGTTTTCCTCCTTTTGATGATACTTCTTCTTTTTATGATAACATCATATGCCAAAAAAGTGAGAAATCATGCATTTTTCTAGGCAATCTTATCGGACGAAAGCTGCCTTTATCGGTAGAAAGATTCAGAAAATATTGAAATGAAAATAGGAAAAGAGGCCATAGTCAAGAGATTTAGATTTACTGAATTGATTATTAAATAAAGGAAATCTATAAAACAACAACAAAAGAACTAGACGCATATGGAGGCTAAATACTTATATATTTAGAAAAAAATATTTAATGTCCTTTCTATTTAAGTAAGTTAAATGTAAGCAGAAAATGATAAATAAATGTATTTTTCTTACTTTTATATCTATCTATCATCCTTACAAGTACGGTTGTTAGACAAATCCAATTGGTATATCCATAAAAAGTAATTTATGGGATAAAATATTTTTTATCCCACCTTTATATTACAAAACGTTTTCTAAAGTTAAGAAATTTTTAATTACGTAATATTTTAGTGTGTTAATTGTAAGAGTGATGTATAAAATATTCCTGTTGTTATGGTAAAAAAAGGTATCGATGGGATTTTTCTAGGTAAATAAACTTTAGACCTATTCTGTGAATTTTCAATAAAACGATGAGTTTTTAATTCTGTAAATAGACAATCGGAATTGTAAGAATATATAACATTTGAGCTATTGACCACTAATGAGCGCAGATGATAGTTTTAGAGCTGTTGAAATTGGTGCTCGAGTCCATTTTTCAAAGCAGGTGTTTTAGCAGCATGCTAGCGCTGTTAATTGATTAGCTCCCATACATATATAAAGGGAGTGAAACTATGAAATCGTATATCTATCATTATGAATCAAAAGCATTCATAACGTATCCAACAGGAGAAGTTTGGAAGGAGAAGAATGAAACATGATCTTAATTATCCTATGCTGCCTATTTTTAGTAGGGTATGGCGTTTGGGAGTATCGCAGACATTTACGCAAGCTGCATTCAATTCCTGTACGAGTGAATGTTAATGGTATTCGCGGAAAATCCACCGTTACACGATTGATTACAGGTATTGTAAAAGAAGCAGGTTACAAAACAGTAGGAAAAACGACAGGAACACAAGCGCGTATGATCTACTGGCATACAAGTGAAGAAGAACCAATTATTCGTCGTAAAGAAGGTCCGAACATTGGAGAACAGCGACGAGTGGTAAATGAAGTTGCCGATATTGGCGCGGAAGCTCTTATTTGTGAATGTATGGCTGTACAGCCTGATTATCAAATCACATTCCAAAATCAGCTGATTCAAGCCAAGGTAGGCGTTATTGTAAACGTACTAGAAGATCACATGGATGTAATGGGTCCAACTCTAGATGAAGTTGCTCAAGCGTTCACTGCTACTATTCCTTATGATGGTCACCTTGTTACAATTGAAGGTCCATATTTGGAATACTATAAAAAAATAGCCGCAGAGCGCAACACAAAAGTTATTGTAGCTGACAATGATAAAGTATCTGAAGCGTATTTACGTGAATTTGATTATATGGTTTTCCCTGATAATGCTTCCATCGGTTTAGCAGTAGCAGAAGCACTTGGTATCGATGCTGAAACAGCGATGAGAGGAATGTTAAATGCTCAGCCTGACCCAGGAGCTATGAGAATTACAACGTTTGGCGATGAAAAAAATCCAGCATTTTTAGTAAATGGATTTGCTGCCAACGACGCTTCTTCCACGCTTCGTATTTGGGAACGTGTAGATTCAATGAACTATAGTGAAAAGCTTCCTATTGTCATTATGAACTGCCGTCCGGACCGTGTAGATCGCACGGAGCAATTTGCTGAAGATGTAATGCCATACATTGAAGCGGACGTAATGATTGCAATTGGTCAGACGACCTCACCAATCGCTGCTGCACATCAAAGAGGCGAATTGCCAACAAAAGAATTCTGGGATATGGAAGGCGCTTCTACAGAAGAAATTTTAGAGCGCATGAAGCCTTATTTAAAAGATCGTATTGTATACGGTGTCGGAAATATCCACGGTTCAGCCGAGCCGCTTGTTGAAGCTATTATTGAAATGAAAAAGATGAGAAAAGCAGTTTAATCTAGGAGGCCATTTCATGTTCGGATCAGATTTATATATTGCCCTTGTGTTAGGGGTTACACTAAGCTTAATTTTTACAGAAAAAACGGGCGTATTGCCAGCAGGTCTTATCGTACCGGGGTATTTAGCTCTTGTATTTGATCAGCCAATTACCATTTTAATGATTTTCTTAATTAGTATTTTAACGTATGTTATTGTCGTGTACGGAATCTCAAAAGTAGTTATTTTATATGGACGTCGCAAATTTACAGCGATGTTAATTACGGGTATTGTGATTAAAGTTGCATTTGATTATTTCTTCCCGATCTTGCCGTTTGAAGTGTTTGAATTACGCGGAATTGGTATCATTGTACCGGGCTTAATTGCAAATACAATGCAAAAGCAAGGTCTTCCTTTAACAGTTGGAACAACGGTTTTATTAAGTGGTGTAACATTTGGAATTATGCAAGTTTATTATTTATTTTAATACACAAACAAACCGCAGCTGGTAAAGGAAGGTGAAAGCGTTGAAAGAGAAAAAATTAAACTTTCAAGAAAAAGTATTGATGTTTATAAAGAAAACAAAGCCTACAACGGGCAAGCAAGCTC
Source organism: Priestia sp. SRI_019 (assembly GCF_057586255.1). NCBI lineage: Bacteria > Bacillati > Bacillota > Bacilli > Caryophanales > Bacillaceae > Priestia > Priestia sp. SRI_019. Next base: position 380,871 of record NZ_JBYCZN010000003.1, read on the forward strand.
TTATCTTAACGCCAATTTTAATCGTAATTTTAGCTCTTTCAGGATGGATGGAGCGTTCGGATGCTCTTGAAAACCCTGAAACGGCTAATCCAGAGGCCAATAATGATTTAACGATGACTATGGTCGGAGACATTATGATGGGTCGCCATGTAAGAGAAGTAACTGAACGCTACGGAGAAGATTTTGTATTCCGCAACGTGGAGCCGTTCTTTAAAAATTCGGATTACGTAAGCGGGAACTACGAAACGCCGATTTTAACAAACGACGTAGATTCATATAAAGCAATGGAAAAAGGTATTCATTTATATAGTAAGCCTGCTGATCTAGCGACTGTTAAAAATGCAGGTTTCGACGTATTAAACTTAGCGAACAACCATTCAATGGACTACAGTGCAAAAGGGTTAGAAGATACGATCTCTACTTTTGAAGCAAACAAATTAGATTTTGTTGGTGCTGGCCGTAACTCTGAAGAAGCAAAGCATATTTCGTATAAAGATGCTGACGGTATCCGCATTGCAACCGTAGGGTTTACAGATGTATATTCAGACGGAATGTCGGCTGGAAAAAACAACCCAGGTATTTTAAAAGCAGATCCGGATCTTATTTTCAGCACGATTCAGCAAGCGAAAGCAAATGCTGATTTAGTTGTAGTAAATGCCCACTGGGGTGAAGAATACGATGCACAGCCAAGTCCTCGTCAAGAAGGACTAGCAAAAGCGATGGTAGACGCTGGTGCGGACATTATCATTGGTCACCATCCGCACGTTCTACAATCATATGATGTATATAAAGGTTCGGTTATTTTCTATAGCTTAGGAAACTTTATTTTTGACCAAGGGTGGTCAAGTACAAAAAATACAGCGATGGTTCAGTATCATTTAAACAAGCAGGGCCAAGCTAAAATTGATGTTATTCCAATGGTTATTAAAGCAGGTACACCAACTCCAACAGATAACCCTTGGCGCATGAAGCGTATTTATAACGATTTAAACAAGTTTTCTTCAAACCCTGAACTGTTAGAAAAAGAACGAAACAAGTTTGAATTAAACTTAGATCATTCTCGCATTATAAAACATGCAGAGGAGCGCAAAAAGAACGAAGCGCAAGCTAACTAATAGCCCGTCATACACAGAGGAGGTAAAAGATGATAAATAAACGTAATACGATTATTGTTTCCATTGTCATCTTTTCACTCATAGTAGGTGTATGTGTTTATCAATTTATGTTTCCAAAACAAGAATATGCAGTAAGTACTTCAGATCCTCGGGCCACAAAAGTAGGTATGGAAATTCTTAAACAAGGCGGTACAGCAGTTGATGCGGCTATTGCCATTTCCTATACGCTTGGTGTTGTGGAACCTTACGGATCAGGACTTGGGGGAGGCGGCGGAATGCTGATTGATCCAGCAGATGCCTCTCCAACATTTATTGACTACCGAGAAATTGCACCTAAGAATGATAAAGAAGATGAGATTGGCGTACCAGGGTTCGTTGCTGGTATGGATTATATTCAGCACCATTACGGATCTATGTCGATGAGCAAACTAATCGACCCGGCCATTAACTATGCTGAGAATGGGTATAAAGTGGACAAAGATTTGCACGATAGGCTGGTTTCATACAAAGGTAATGTGAATGAAGATGAAATTCCTAGCTTTTATCCAGATAAGGACGCTATCAACACAGGTGAAATTGTGAAACAGCATGAATTAGCGAACACGCTGCAAAAGATTAAGGAAGAAGGGCCAAATGCTTTTTATAGAGGGAAAATTGCAGACGATATTACAGAAGAAACAAAAGTAAGTCACAAAGACTTGCGAAAGTATGCGCCTGTTGAACGGAAACCTCTATCGACGAATTATAAAGGTCATCAAATTATTTCAGCACCTCCTCCTTTTGCTGGTGCTACGCTTATTCAAATGTTAAAAATGACGGATCAAGAAGATATTTGGAAGCTGAAGGAATCGCATCCTAGTCTTTATTATCATTTTCTTGGTCAAATTTCAAAAGTAGCTTATCAAGACCGCTTGAAAAAAATTGCTGATCCCGCTTTTATAAAAGAAACGCCAAATGATTGGATCGACGACCATTACGTGCATTTACTTCGTAATAAATTAAATAATACTGAAACAGATCATACCAAAGTAAGCGACGTCGAAGAACATGAAAGTACCACTCATTTTGTTGTCATGGACGGTGAAGGAACCGTTGTATCAACAACGAATACGCTGAGTAATTTCTTCGGCAGCGGTGAATATGTAGATGGGTTCTTTTTAAATAATACGCTCAATACGTTTGGGGAAGGAATTAATAAGCGTCAAACTGGCAAGCGTCCAAGAACATTTACAGCCCCTACTATTATTCGTGAAGGTGATGAATGGGTAATGTCCATTGGCACACCGGGAGGAAATCGCATTCCTCAAGTGTTAACGCAAGTAATTGGGGATTATTTTGAAGACAAAGATTCCATTAAAAATGCAGTAGAAAACAAGCGTGTCATTTTTGATTCTCATAAGTTTTATTCAGAAGCCAAGCTTAAACAGTCAACGAAGGATGGTTTAAAAACGTACGGCTATGACTTAAAAAACAATGATAACGCGATGTTTTACGGAGGCGTTCAAGCTCTTGTGAAAGACTTAAAGAAAAATAAGATTCAAGGTGACGCTGATCCGCGCCGCCACGGTTTATGGGAAAAAAGTACAGACTAACTTAATTGGAGGAATAGAAAATGATCGCAAAACGTATCGTAGGGATTGTAGGACCAATTGCTATTGTAGCAGGAGTAGTGGCAGGACTTGGAGCTTTAAAACATCCGGCTACTCTTTCAACAGATGAACAGCAAAAAATTGAAAATAACGTAAAAATGATTGAACAAACAAAATCAGCTGCTGCAGATGCAGTAAATGATGCTGCGGCAGCTGCTGGAAAATAAATCTTACGTAGTAACAAAAAGGCATCGTCCTAGACGATGTCTTTTTTGTGTGCAATGTAATCTATGGATAAAAATGAAAGCGCTTCACAAAATATACAGATGAGTAAAAATGGAGGGTAATATGTGAATAAAAAATTACTGTTGTTTAATATTATTGCTTTTTTATTATTAATTTGTGTTATAGCCGCTTTTTTTATGACTCAATCGAGTACAGATCTTAGTCCTGAAAAGCTGCTTAAAAAAAATAATGATCATTCTTATGGTGTGAGTTCTTCTAATTCTCTGGTAGCAAATGTAGGGATGGACGTATTAAAAGAAGGCGGGAATGCAGTAGATGCGGCCATTGCTATTTCGTATGCCCTTAACGTAGTCGAACCTTTTGGATCTGGAATTGGCGGAGGTGGAGGTATGCTGATTGCCAAAAAAGATCAGCCTGCTACTTTTATCGATTACCGGGAAACCGCTCCAACTTCTATGAGTGGTAAAAACGGGGTGCCGGGATTTGTCGCTGGTATGGAATATATTCAGCAGAAGTATGGGACAAAATCAATGAGTGATTTGATTCAGCCGGCTGTTGAATACGCTGAAAAAGGGTTTGAAGTAGACTCTCTTTTATCGTCTCGATTGTATTACTCTAGAGGAAGGATGGATGTAGACGATCTATCTGCTTTTTATCCTAAGGGAGAAGCAATCGAAGAAGGAGAAACTCTGTCGCAGCCCGTGTTAGCTAAAACACTAATCAAGATTCAGCGAGAGGGTGCGTCTGCATTTTATAAAGGAGATGTGGCACAAGATCTTGCTGATGCAACGCCTATTTCTAAAAAAGACTTATCTTCCTATCAAGTGACAGAAACCAAGCCTGTCGTTTCAACTTACAATGGAACGGAAGTGATTTCAGCGCCTCCGCCTTTTTCCGGAATTACACTGATTCAAATGTTAAAAATGACAGAGAAAGAAAATCTTGAAACAATGCCTGACAAAGAATATTACGAAACGATGAACAGAATTAAAAAGGCAGCTTACTCCGACCGGTTAAAACAAATCGGAGATCCAGACTTTCATAATCAAAACTCAAGTGAATTAGTCAGTGATGATTATATAACAAACTTGGTCAATCACCCGACACGTTCTTCAGGTGAAGGCGATGAAGAACACGAAAGTACAACACATTTTGTGGTTATTGATTCAGAAGGAACCGTCGTATCTACAACTAATACGTTGAGTAACTTCTTTGGTACAGGCGAACAAGTTGACGGCTTTTTTCTTAATAACAATGCTGATACGTTTGGAAGCAAAGAACCGAATAATCGCGAGCCGGGAAAAAGAGCAAGAACTTTTACGGCTCCAACTATTATAAGAGAAAAAGGCGAGTGGGCGATGGGAATAGGTTCTCCGGGCGGAACGCGGATTCCTCAAATTTTAACTCAGGTACTTTCTAAAAACCTTGACGGAAATGAATCGCTTCAAAAAGCTGTAAACGAACCGCGCTTTATTTTTGACGATTCGACTATTTATGTAGAGCCCGATTTAAATACCAAAAATATTCCTTCTGCGTTTCGAATAGAAACAAAGGAAAGCGACGTCTTTTATGGAGGTATTCAAGCGTTAACCATTAATTTTCAAGATAAACAAATGGAAGGAGCCGGAGACCCTAGAAGAAATGGAGTTTGGAAAACAGGAGATTAACGAAGTAAAGATCCCTTCTCATATGCTTAGGCATAGTGAGAAGGCGTTTGAAAATATCGAATGGAATGAAAATCTTTGTCGCTGGAATGAAAATGTACGTAAATGGGGGAACGATCTAAAGCAGGGTGAGCGTTGAAAAACGTGGCATCACCGTAGCGCAATGCTTTTAGCAAGTAAGGCATTTCCTGTTTGAAAATAGCGTGCCGTATGGCTTGAACGGACTTTTCCGTTTGTTCATTGCCAATAAATACGTATACATACAGCGTATCAACACCGTCTTTGTGGAGCCATTCGGCAAAAAGCTCATTTCGCTGTTCATTTAATTGATCAACAGCAAACTTTTCGTCGATCCAAAGAAATAAATCGTCTGTTTGTTCAGAATGTGTGAGCGTATAGCGTCGCCCAATAAAAGGAAAGGTGGGCGTGCTTCCTTGCCGGTATGTGACGCTAAATTGCTGAGGATTAAAAGCAGACAAACGGCATCTTCCTTTCACGCTTTTAAGTAGTTTATGCATAAAAAAGAGAAATTTCACACATTCGTCAAGAATTTTAAGCTGTTTTTCTTACATGCATACTTATGAAAAAGTTGTTACACTGAAGAAAAGAAATAGTGGGTGATAAAAGATGGAGCCGCTGTATATTGTCTTATCAATTTTTTTAGCAGCGATGCTATCGTATGATATTGCTAAATTTGTTCGAGGAGACCGGCCAGATTGGAAAGAGGGTCTCGTGACGGGCCTTGTGTTCGTGGGCTTTTTAGCAGCCATGCAAATGGCTTTTCACATTGTATAGCGACGAAAGAAGCTGGGACAAACGTATTTTAGTTGAAGGAAGATCCGAACGATGAATCGTTCGGATCTTTTATGTTTATGTCTCAATCCCTTTTTTAAAGATATGCCGGATAAGTTCAGTCCGGCAATACTAAAAAGCTTGGATATCGAATAAGCTGTTGTATACTGCATTTTTGATAAAGGGGCTTTTTACTTGTATCGAAAAAAAACACTGCTTTTGAAGCGAAGTTTAGGAGTAGCTGTGTTTCTTTCTGTTATTGCGCTGGGAGTTTGGGTGTTTCAATTTACATTCTTTTCTCCAAGTCATCAAGCCAAATCTGCCGTAAAAGAATTTTATACGCTAGAACAGGAAGGAAACTTTTCGGAATCATGGGACCTTTTTCATTCATCCATGAAAAAGAAATGGACAAAAGGTGCATACATACAAGATCGAGCACACGTATTTCTCAATCATTTCGGGGTAGACACCTTTACTTATTCCATTGAAGATGTTGAAAAAAGAAAGAGCTGGAAGATGGAAAATGATCGTAAAGCGTTTCCTGTTGTTTACGAAATGACCGTTATCCAAACGTATAAAGGGAAATATGGAAACTTTGATTTGGTGCAGAAAGTGTATGCTGTTCGTGAAAAAGGAGAATGGAAAGTCGTGTGGGATTATAAACAGTAGGAGAGCCTGCTGTTTTTTTATTTTCATAAGAAATGAGCATACCTCAGCTGTTAATAGGCCTCTTTTTTAACAGAAAAAACGTTATGTTTTTTTGCGAGTGGGTAAAATGAAAGAAGGAGGCGAACACAGATGAAATTTAAAACGATTTTATTTGATGCATATGGAACACTGTTTGATGTACATACCGTTATTGAAACGTGTGATAAGCTGTATCCGGAGCGGGGAGAAAGCATTAGTCATTTATGGCGTTTGAAGCAAATTGAATACGCCATGCAATATCAGCTGATGGGACGATACGTTGACTTTTATACATTAACAAATCAATCCCTGAAATATGCAGCAGAAGCAAATGATATTGATTTAACGGAACACGAAGAAAAAATGCTGATGAGTGCCTACATGAAGCTGAATGTCTACGATGAAGTCAAAGAGGTGCTCGCCTATTTAAAAGAAAAAGGGTATCGCCTGGCTATTTTTACGAATGGTCCTAAGCACATGATTGATCCGCTTGTTTCTTATCATAATATGAATCATTTATTTGAAGACGTTATTTCCATAGACGAAATCAAACAGTACAAGCCTACGATGGCAAGCTATCACTATGCAAAAAACAAAATGAACGCCAAAAGAGAAGAAGTATTATTTTTGTCATCGAATACATGGGATATTGCCGGTGCTAAAAACTACGGGTTCGCAACGGCTTGGGTCAACCGAAAAGGAAATGTAGCTGAACATAAAGAATTGCAGCCAAACGTAATCATTAAAAGCTTAAATCAGCTTATTAAATAAAAAAAGACGAGCATTTAAGCTCGTCCTTTTTTATTTATTGCTAAATGTATCTTTTGTTTCGCCTACTGCTTTCTGAGCATTTCCTTTTGTTTTCTCAGCTTTTCCTTCACGCTGAAGGTCGCGGTTATTCGTTGCATTTCCCACTTGATCTTTTACTTCACCTTTAGCTTTTGATACATTTCCTTTAACTTTATCTCCTAAACCTTTACTCATTTTAATCTTCCTTTCTATTAGTAATTAAGTAGTGTTACTTGTCTGTTCCACCATTAGAAAGAAATTAAACATATTTTCTGATTTCAACTTAAACAGAAGCTAAGCGTACGATATTCAGGAGTAATTTATAGGCACTATCATTATTATTGTTTGGAGGTTTTAAGCTCCCAATCATCATAAATCTGAGATTCATAAGGCCATGATAATAAGCTTAAAGATTCCACTGCTTTTAGAACAAGAGGCGAAGCATTATCGATGTTGAAATCCTGCGGTGCAATCCACAATGCTTCCAAAGAATCTTGGCCTTCAAACTGTACGGGGTGGGAAAGAAGCTCACCGCCGGCAATGTCTACGTAATAAAATACAGCAATGTGATGCACGTGAGTAAATTCTTTCCACTTACAAGGATACTGAAAATCTGTTGTACCCGCTTGAGAAACAATGTTAATCTCAAAGCCTGTTTCTTCCACAAATTCTCTTTTCATTGCTTCCGTTAATGTTTCACCGTGCTCTAGCTGTCCGCCTGGCAAATCAAAGCGATGAATATACGGACCTCTATTTTTTCGAATAACAAGCAGCTTGTTATCTCGCATACAAATTCCATATACGCCAAAAGCGCGATCATAGTTTGGTTCCATCTTTTTTCACTACTTTCTATAACAGAATGGCTTGATAAAGCATCATTGGATTTCTTTATCCTACCATACATTTTGCTATAGAACCTTTTTTAATGAGCTGCTTTTACAGTAAGCGTGCGGGAAACGGCACTTTCGTCATGCAAACGGTCAACAGAGGTTACAACATATGTGTACGTTTGATTTTTGAGTGCATTTTGATCTACAAACAATTGTGTTTCTCCTGTTTTTCGAACGGTTGTCAGCAGGTTTTCTGCGTTGTTAATGTCGCCTTTTTTATTGCCTTGAAAGCGATAAATGGCATAATAAGCCGAATCATTCTGCTGGTGATCTCGAATTTCAAACGCTGCTTCTTTTGTATGAGGGCCCGCGTTTTTTAATTTTGGTGCTTTTGGGGCCGTATTATCAAGCCAAGGCATTGCTGGAATAAGCGCAGGGTGTTTATAAATATCGTTTTGCAGCTTGTCTTTTATTCCGAGCGGGTTTCGGTTCAAATCTTTCAGGCTAAAATGCATGCTCCCTTGTACTTCTGGAAACTGGTGATTTAGAGCAATTTGCCTTGGATACTCATCGGGATCAGACCAAGCTTCCACCGCGTTGTTATTAATTTTGTAAGCAGCTTGTCCAATATAAAGGTGAACTGGCTTTCCGCGGACTTCATCTCTCCACCAGTTGAGCAGCGTATCGTAAGCAGCGGGTTCAAATCCAATATTCCAATAAATTTGCGGAGTGATGTAATCAATGTATCCATTTTGAATCCACGTACGCGTATCGGCATACAAATCATCGTAGTTTGTTTGTCCAGCAGTCGTCTCAGAGCCGGTTGGATCATTAGCAATGTTTCGCCATACGCCGAACGGACTGATGCCAAATTTCACGTATGATTTTGTTTTTTTAATAGATTTATTTAAATCTCGAACAAGCTGATTAACATTGTCACGCCGCCAGTCTTCAATATTGGAAAACGTTTGAGCACCGTAGGCTTCATATGTTTTTTGATCTGGGAACGGTTGACCTGCAATTTTGTAAGGATAAAAATAGTCGTCCATATGAACAGCATCAATATCATAGTTTCTTACGACTTCGAGCACTTCTTCAATAATAAAGTTTTTTACTTCTGGAATACCTGGGTTGTAGTAGAGTTGTTTTCCGTAGGAGACGACCCAATCAGGATGTTGTTTGGCAGGATGATTATCGGCTAGTTTGTTTAAATCAGTATGATTCATTGTAATGCGGTAAGGGTTAAACCATGCGTGGAATTCTAAGTTGCGCTTATGTGCTTCCTCTACCATAAAGGCCAGAGGATCATAGCCGGGATCTTTTCCTTGTGTACCGGTTAAATATTCTGACCACGGGCCATATTTTGACGGATAAAAGGAATCGGCGGTCGGTTTAATTTGAACAACAACAGCATTCATCCCCATCCTTTTTACTTCATCTAGCAAATAAGTAAACTCTTTTTTCTGCTGTTCAGCCGGAAGGCCAGGCTGAGAAGGCCAATCAATGTTGTATACGCTTGCAATCCAAGCGGCTCGAAGCTCCCGTTTTTGATACGTAGTAGGTACGTCTGCTTTAGCAGGCAATGTGCTCGAACAAAACAGCAGCAAAAACAAGATGCCTCCAACCCATTTTTTAATATGCATGTTCGTTCCTCCTTCTTTTTTGGTTGAGATAAAATTTCTTTCATAATATAGCATGCGGTCGTTATATTCACAATAGATTTTAATAAAATATTCTGAAAAATAAAATAAAGTTTTAAAAATATCAGAAAAATATTGAAATTAAACTTCAGAAAAAATATAATAATGGTAATTTAAAGAATATTTTAGAAATACGTTACTTAACGATGGAGGAATTCATGCGCCAATTTTCCGTACTTACTTTAATCGATGCACAAATGAATCATTACAGTCCTGCTGAAGGAAGAGTAGCTGATTACGTGTTAGAAAATCCTACGACCACGTTGAACTTAACGACCAAACAGCTAGCTAAGCAGTGTCAGTGCAGCGAAGCTACGATTATCCGCTTTTGTCAGCGTGTAGGGATCAATAGTTTTAAAGAATTAAAGATTGAATTAGCAAAAGATGCCCATAAGGTGAATAACGAGCAGCTGCCGAATCTTCCGGTTAATTTTGAAGACGATACCGAAGCTGTGCTTGAAAAAGTCATGAGCAAAAGTATGAGCGCACTGATGAACACGAGTCGTTTAGTGAGCTCTTCTGCAATTGATGAAGCTGCGGAAGCTATTCATGGAGCGAAGCGAGTGTTTTTATACGGAGCAGGAGGGTCATCAGTGGTTGCACTAGATGCTCAGTATAAACTGCTTCGAATTGATATTTCAGCGCTGTTTTCATTAGATAGTCATGTTCAAATGGTGATGGCTACGAATATGACAAAAGATGATGTGCTGTTTGTAGTATCAACTTCTGGTCAAACAAAAGAAGTGGTGGAACTGATGCAAATAGCCAAAGATAAAGGAGCAGCGGTTATTTTGCTAACGCAGCACGGATCATCTCCAGCTTCTAGATTAGCTGATATTCTGCTGGCTATTTCAGTAGAAGAGCAGCATATTCGAATTGGAACGATGAGCGCTCGTATTGCTCAGTTAGCCATTGTAGATGCGATGTTTATACGGTTATGTATTCAAAAAGGCAATCAAGTGTTTGAACGCATAATCGATACACATAATGTAATTCAAAAAATAAAGAGGTAGGGGGAAACGAGAAAATGAAGGTATTGTTTGTATGTTCTGGAGGAATGTCAAGTTCAATTGTGGTAAAAGCATTAAAAACGGAAGCACAAAAGCACGGAACAGATATGGAAGTGCTGGCAATTGGGACAAATGAAGTGGCAGAGGAAATTCAAAAGGGCTGGGACGTTGTAATGGTTGCACCGCAGATTCGTCACCGGTTTAACGCAGTGAAAGCGGAAGCGGATAAAGCTTCTGTTCCATGCGGGCCCATTCCGCCGCAGGCTTATACGCCGCTTGGAGGTCCGACGCTTTATAAAACGGTTCAACAGCTCGTTAGCTGAGGAAAGCAGGTGTATTCCTGCTTTTTAAATAAATAGGGGATTTATTACACAAGGGGAGAATATAGAGGGGGAAAGGGTATATGAGCAAATTTGTGTCGTTTTTAGAGAACAATTTATCGGGACCCATGGCCAGGTTATCAGAACAGCGGCATCTTCAAGCCATTCGTGATGGTGTTATTTCCGCTTTGCCGTTTATTATTATTGGAAGTTTTTTCTTGATTCTAGCATTTCCGCCTGTGCCTCAAGATAGCACAATTGCGAAATGGGCAGCTGACAACAGCGCCAACATTTTAATACCGTATCGAGTAACGATGTTTATTATGTCTTTATATATAGCCTTTGGGATAGGGTATAACTTGTCCAAAAGCTATAATCTCGATCCGCTGTCAGGAGCACAAATTGCAGTAGCTGCACTACTTCTTACGCTGACTCCAAAGCTGATTGAAGAAGAAGGGTTTATGCTTCCAATGACCAATCTGGGAGGTCACGGTTTATTTGTAACGATGATTGTATCGATTTTATCGGTCGAGATTCTCAGGTTTTGTAAAGCAAAAAATGTCACCATTAAAATGCCGGAACAAGTGCCGCCTTCGGTATCGAGGTCTTTTGAAGCACTAATACCGGTTGCGATTGTTGTTGTACTTATGACGATTATTACGATTGTTTTAGGTATCGATCTTCACCATTTAGTTGATAAACTAGTTGCTCCGCTTGTAGAAGCTGGAGATAGTTTAGCAGGAGTGTTAATACCCGTTTTCTTAATTACGTTTTTCTGGTCATTTGGAATACACGGCGTCTCTGTTGTTGGGACAGTGGCACGTCCTGTATGGGAAGTGTACTTAGCGAAAAATGCTGAAGCGGTAGCAGATGGAGCTTCCACACTTCCGTATATTGCACCTGAAACGTTCTTTCAGTGGTTTGTGTGGATCGGAGGATCTGGAGCAACGCTGGGCCTTGTTTTAGCGATGCTGTTTTTCTCAAAATCTAAATATTCGAAAGCGCTTTCTAGAACATCTTTTATTCCAGCGGTTTTTAATATTAACGAACCAATTATTTTCGGTTTGCCAATTGTCTTAAATCCTATTTTAATTATTCCATTTATCATTATCCCGATTATTACAACGATCATTTCATACGCAGCAACGGCGACAGGTCTTATTACGCCAACCTACGTAATGGTTCCATGGACGCTCCCGGCGCCGATCGGAGCTTATCTATCAACCGGAGGAGACTGGCGGGCGGTTGTGCTAGTCGTTATTAATATTGCTATTTCTGTTGTCATTTATCTTCCGTTCTTTAAAATGTATGATCGAAAGATGGTCGAAATGGAAAAAAGCGATGAAGCAACGGTTGCACCATCCGATAGTTCAGTTCAAATGTAAAGAAAGAGAAGCCAACTTGTTTGGCTTCTATCTCTTTAGTAGGAGTGAGGGTCAATGTTTGTTCGGTTTCGATATAAAACTGTGTTTTTATTTCTGCTAACCATGGTTCTTTGCAACGTTATTTTTACACCTCTGCTGCAGTATGCTGGTTTATCAGCGCAGCATAGTTTATTTGCCATTACAAGCCTATCAGCAGCGCTGCTTACAACATTTATTTCCATTCGGCTTTCAACCGCAGCTTTATCTATAACCGCCGTTTGTATACGCTTTGTTCTGCTTGGAATAGGGTGCACAGCCGTTACATATTTAGCCGTTTTTTAACAAGGAGGGGCAAAAAATGAAAGTAGTGACAATAGGGGGAGGATCAAGCTATACACCTGAATTGGTCGAAGGGTTTATTAAACGATATGATGAGCTTCCAATTCGAGAGCTATGGCTTGTAGATGTTGAAGAAGGAAAAGAGAAACTTGAAATTGTAGGAGCACTTGCGAGAAGAATGGTCAAAAAAGCAGGTGTTGATATGGAAATTCATTTAACGCTTGATCGACAAAAAGCGTTGATAAATGCTGATTTTGTAACGACACAGCTTAGAGTAGGTCAGCTTGATGCGCGTATTCAAGATGAACGCATCCCTCTTAAGTACGGAATGATTGGTCAAGAGACAAACGGGGCGGGAGGATTATTTAAGGGTTTACGAACGATACCGGTTTTGTTGAAAATTGCCGAGGAAATACACGAAGTTTGTCCAAACGCCTGGCTTATTAATTTTACAAATCCTGCAGGTATGGTAACGGAGGCGCTGCTTCGCTACGGAAAGCACTCTAAGGTAGTAGGAGTTTGTAACCTGCCTGTACATATGACAAACTCCATCGCGGGCTTGCTTCAAGTAGAAAAAGAAGATGTTCACATTGAATTTGCAGGGTTAAATCACTTGGTATATGGACTGCATGTGTATGTCAAAGGAAAGGAAGTAACGCAAGAAGTCATTCAGCGATTAAGTGATCCCAAGTCTCAAGTAACAATGAGAAACATAGCTCCTATTCCATGGCAACCGGACTTTTTGGAAGCTCTTGGCGTGATTTTATGTCCTTATCACCGCTACTACTACAAAACAAAAGAAATATTAGCAGAAGAGCTTCTGACCTTTCAGTCAGGTACCACACGCGCTGAAGTGGTCAAAGCATTAGAAGCCGAGCTTTTTGAACTCTATAAAAATCCAAATCTAGAAATGAAGCCACCGCAGCTGGAAAAACGAGGGGGCGCTTATTACAGCGATGCCGCATGCAATTTAATTTCATCCATTTATAACGATAAAGGCGATATTCAAACATTGAATGTAAAAAACAATGGCGCTATCTCCTCACTTCCAAACCAATCTGCGGTTGAAGTAAACTGTGTAGTAACAAAGCAAGGGCCAGTACCGCTCGCTGTCGGTGAACTTCCGGTAGAAGTGAATGGACTTGTGCAGCAAATTAAATCGTTTGAACGAGTAGGAGCAGAAGCTGCGGTTACAGGATCTTATGAAAAAGCACTGGTTGCGCTGAGCATTAATCCGCTTGTTCCAAGTGACGAGCTGGCTAAGACGGTCTTAGATGAACTGCTTCAAGCTCATCGCAAGTATTTACCCGTTTTTTTTAAGGAAGTGAACGCGTAGTATGTATGCTGTTGGACTTATGTCAGGAACGTCACTCGACGGAATTGATGCAGCTCTTGTGGAGATTGAAGGAAGCGGCTATGAAAGTAAAGTTAAGCTTCTTCATTTCATTACCATGCCGTTTTCATCGCAGTTAAAAAAAGAAATTGAGCAGGCGCTTTCTTTTGAACATTCAAATGTACAGCTGATCTGCAGCTTAAATTTTAAACTTGGCTATGCATTTGCGGATGCAGTGAAAAAAGTGTGCCAAGAAGCTCGCTTTTCTCTTGAACAAATAGATGTTGTTGGATCGCATGGTCAAACCATTTACCATCAGCCTTATGCTTCGGGAAGTACAGCGATGTCTACACTCCAAATTGGAGAGCCGGCTGTTATTGCCTATGAAACCAAAACGAAGGTAGTAGCAAACTTCAGAGTGATGGACATGGCAGCAGGCGGGCAAGGTGCTCCGTTAGTTCCTCACACGGAACGGATTTTGTACAGCCACGCTGACCGTACAAGGCTGCTTCAAAACGTTGGAGGTATTGGAAATGTAACGTTAATTCCGCCAAAAAAATCTCCTATACCGGTAGTAGCTTTTGATACGGGGCCGGGAAACATGATGATAGACGAAGCGTGTCAGCAGCTTTTTAATGTTTCATTTGATGAAAATGGGCGTTTAGCAGCTGGAGGAAAGATTATTTCAGAGCTTTTAGAAGACTGTATGAATCATGATTACATGAAGTTTTCTCCTCCTAAATCGACGGGAAGAGAGCTGTTCGGTACACAGTACACAAAGAGACTGCTAGAGAAATATAGCAAACATAAAAAAGAAGATCTGCTAGCCACGATTACTATGTTCACGGCATCATCCATTGTACATCACTATGAAATATTTATTTTTCCTGCCTATTCTATTGACGAAGTGATTATTGGAGGAGGCGGAAGTTATAATAATACGCTGATGAATATGATTAAAACGCAGCTCGGGAAGCGCTGCAGCGTGTATACACAAGAAGAAATTGGAATGTCTTCAGAAGCAAAAGAAGCCGTAGCTTTTGCGTTGCTCGCAAATGAAACACTTTCAGGTTATGCAAGCAATGTACCAAGTGCAACCGGCGCCTTGTCTCCTGTAATATTAGGAAACATTACGCCTGCACCACTATAAAAAAGGGGATGGAAGAAATGACAGAAGCAGCAAATATGGAAAATGAAATTTTTGAACTTATTGCATATGGAGGAAATGCTAGGTCACTTGCATATGAAGCGTTAGAAGCAGCTGAAGACTATGATTTTACTAAAGCTGACGAACTTTTAAAACAGTCTCAAGAAGAGCTTAGTCATGCTCATAAAACGCAAACCGCGCTTATTCAACGTGAATTAAACGGAAAAACAATTGAAAAGTCCCTGCTTTTAATTCACGCACAAGACCATTTAATGACGGCTATTTCAGAGCAAAAATTAATTGAGCATATGATTAAGCTTATTAAAAAATTTAAAAAAGAAGGCGAAAATCAATGAAAAAGCTAGGTATTGCGATTTATCCGGAACATTCGACTGTCGAAAAAGATAAAGCGTATATAGCACTTGCGCATCAATACGGATTTACCCGCATTTTTACATGCTTGCTTTCTGTTGAAGGCGATCAGAAAAAAGTAATGGCAAATTTTAAAGAAACCATTGAGTTTGCTAATGAGCTAGAGATGGAAGTAGTAGTGGACATCGCTCCTCGCGTATTTGGAGCGCTTGGCATTTCTTATGATGACTTATCTTTTTTTCACGAATTAGGGGCTTATGCTATTCGTCTTGATTTAGGGTATACGGGAAATGAAGAGTCCATTATGACTTTTAATCCATACGGCTTAAAAATTGAAATTAATATGAGCAATGCGACGAAGTATGTGGATAATATTTTAAGTTACCGACCGAATCGAAAGCAGCTGCTCGGGTCGCATAATTTTTATCCTCATCGATACGCGGGATTGTCGTATGATCACTTTGTAAAGTGTTCAGCATTGTTTAAAGAACATAACCTTGAAACAGCAGCCTTTATTAATTCACCAAGCGCTACTTTTGGGCCGTGGCCTGTTACTGAAGGGCTTTGTACGCTTGAAATGCACCGTACGCTTCCGATCGACGTGCAGGCTAAGCATCTTTTTAAAACGGGATTAATTGATTGTGCAATTATCGCCAATGCTTATGCATCAGAAGAAGAAATGAAGGCGCTGCGTGATGTTGTTCAGCAAGAGCGCTTTACTTTTAACGTGAACCTGTATGATACGATTACCGAGCTTGAGAAAAAAATTGTGCTGGAAGAGTTTCATTTTTACCGCGGAGACGTATCCGATTATTTAATTCGCTCTACGCAAAGCCGAGTAAAATATAAAAAAGAAGAATTCAAGCCTACGCATACTCCTTCCATTCGAAGAGGCGATATTTTAATAGAAAATGAACTCTACGGACAGTACAAAGGAGAGCTGCAAATTGCGCTGTTAGACATGGAGAACTCAGGTAAAACAAACGTAGTAGGACGCATTGCAGAAGAGGAAATATTCTTATTAAATGAACTGCAGCCATGGGACAAATTTGCTTTTTGTGAGCGGTGATAAAATGGACTATATTATTGGTATCGACGGCGGGGGAACAAAAACAGAAGGCGCTGCGTACAGCTTAGACGGTCAAGAGCTCGCTGCTTCAAAAAGTGGCTATGGAAATTTGCTTATTCATTACGATACGGCTATTACTCATATTGATGAATGTATTACGGCGTGCAAAACTGCGCTTGCTGGTCATACATGTAAAGGCATTTCACTAGGGCTTGCTGGAAGTAAAGCATTATCTAAAGAAGAAATAAAAAGATATTTTTACGATCGTTATCAGGTAGAAGTAGGTTTATATGATGACGCCATGATTGCACATGAAGCACTACTGCATGGAAAAGACGGGATTTTAACCATTGCAGGAACTGGAGCCGTCAGCATTGGGAAAAAAGACGGAGTGTACGAATACGGAGGAGGGTGGGGACATCTTCTTGGAGATGAAGGAAGCGGATATTGGATTGGTCTTCAAGCACTGATATTGCTGACGAAAGAGCATGATCAAAGCCTTCCTTACAGCAGCCTTAGTCAGACAATCTTGCAACATGTAAAAGCAGATACCATACACGATATAAAAAAGTTTGTCTATTCATCTCCTAAATCAGAAGTTGCTTCACTCACTCCGCTTGTTGTAAATCAAGCGAGAAATCATAAACAAGAAGCTAGTGACATTCTTCAACAGGCTGGAAAGAACCTTGCAAACATGACTCTTCATTTATATAAGAAACAGCGCTTTGAAGGGAGCTGCTTACTGGCCTGCAAAGGCAGCATTTTAACGGAAATTCCAGAAGTGTTTGATGTTTATAAAAAAGCATGTGAAAAAGAAATAAAGCATATCCAGTGGGCAACACAGCAAGTATCATCTGCTAAAGGAGCTTATCAGCTGTTCATGAACGAGTATAAATAGAGAAAAAATGATGGTGGAAAAGGCAGGGGATCACAGTGAACTTAAATCATATCTTAACAGAAAAACGCAATCCGCAAACCTTAAACATTGATGAATTATCAAGTCTGGAAATTGTAAAAAAAATTAATGAAGAAGATCATCAAGTGCCTCAGGCAATCAATAAGGTGCTGCCTGTTATTGCTCTGTTAGTAGATGAAATTGTCAGTGCTTTTAAACAAGGCGGACGTCTTATTTATATCGGAGCAGGTACAAGCGGGCGGCTAGGTGTATTAGATGCATCTGAGTGTGTACCAACATTCGGTACACCTGCCGAACAAGTAATTGGGATCATAGCCGGAGGAGACAAAGCGCTCCGGCATGCGTTAGAAGGAGCAGAAGATAATAAAAAACAAGCGATAGAAGATTTGAAAGCAATTAATTTATCAAATAAAGATATTCTTGTAGGTATAGCTGCAAGTGGAAGAACTCCGTATACACTCTCAGCGCTTGCGTATGCAAACAGCCTGGGGACAGTAACGGGCTGCGTTGTCAATTCTCCTCAATCACCTATGGAACAAGAAGCAAAATATGCAATAGTAGCAGAATCAGGGCCGGAAGTTGTGACAGGTTCAACCAGAATGAAAGCAGGAACTGCTCAAAAGCTTGTTCTTAATATGCTGACGACCGCTTCTATGATTCAAATTGGTAAAGTCTATAGCAATCTAATGGTAGACGTACAGCCGACTAACGATAAACTCGTACAGCGTGCTAAAAATATTATTGCGGAACTAACAGGCGTCTCATCAGAAGAGGCAGCGGAAATTTTACAAACCTACAAAACGCCAAAAGCCGCCATCCTTGCGCTTCTTACTTCTACAGAAGGTGATGAGGTGCACCGGCTGCTTGATAAGCATGACGGACATTTAAAAAAAGCCATTGGAGAAGCAATGGAACAGCAGACTAAAGATTAACTCTTAAAAGAAGTGCATACAGCACTTCTTTTTTATTGAGTACATTTTTTGCACAATGTATGTGGATGAATTCGGTCTAATCATTTTGTGGGCAAGAACTACTAACGTATACGATAGAGCCCGGTGAGGCTAACCGCCTGTTAGCTCAGCGTCTGTTATCAAATTTACTATTGTAAAAAAGTTTATTTTCTCTAGTTAAATTAGCATGTGCGCTCTTATAATCCTTTGGTTATTTCTCCTTATGACGATATAAACGTCAATATGGTATTATCAAAAGTTAAAGGGGTATTAAAAGGTGTGTGGAAACAATGGATCGAAAAAAAGCCGCATCAGTAGCTGGAGCATTGGTCATTGCCGTAGGAATTTGGCTGTTTCAAAGCGGGAAATTTAAAAGTGAAGCGCAGGCAGATAAGTTTACGAGTACGTTTTTGGTCGATCATGAACAAACAGACAATGGATTTGAATTATTTACTTCGGATACCAATCAATATAGAATGTGGTTTCCGCTTCAGTATGTTATTCATAAATCTTCTTATAAAAGCAGTGAAGATGAAAGTGAAGTATGGACAGCATCAACGAAGGAAAATGATTCATACAATGCTGGGAAAATAACGGCTTTATTTTCTAAGAAAAAAAGCAAAGCAGCTCAAAATAAAATGGATGCGTTTCAGCCTGATTACATGTTAAAAGGTAAAAACGCAACGATTTATGTGAAAAAACAAACAAGAGATGGAAAACATAGCATTTATCATGCTTATGTGAATGATGATTATTCAGACAAGTATATTTACTATACGTTTGAACTAAAAAGCAGCGAACAGACAAACAGTACAAAACAGCAGTATTGGGTAGAGAAAATTCTTCTAAATACACAGTTTCAAAAAAACTCAGCTGAATAGTCAGCTGAGTTTTTACGTAAGGGTTCATAATGCTTTTGCTTTTTTATGTAAACGGGTACAATATGAGTAAGGAGGCCTTTGTATGATTGAAAAACAAGCAGTTGGTGAAAAAGCAGCACAATTTGTTGAAGATGGAATGATTGTAGGGCTAGGGACAGGTTCAACAGCTTATTATACAATTGTAAAACTAGGTGAACGAGTAAAAAATGGATTAAACATCAAAGCGGTGCCTACTTCTCAAAAAACAGAAGAGCTAGCAAGGAAACTAGGTATTCCCATTGTTACCTTAGCAGATGTTGAATATATTGATATAGCAATTGACGGAGCAGATGAAGTGGATAGCGAACTTTCTTTAATTAAAGGAGGAGGAGGCGCGCTGCTTCGAGAAAAAATGATTGCGTACGCAGCGAAGCGGTTTATCGTGATTGCGGATTCTAAAAAAATAGTGAAGACGCTAGGAGCTTTTCCTCTTCCTGTTGAAGTTATACGTTTTGGCTGGGAAATGACGGCGAAGCATATTCGCAGTGCAGGTTGTGTACCGCAGCTTAGGCTTTTAGATGATCATACGCCGTTTATCACCGATAACGGAAATTACATTCTAGACTGCCATTTTTCGGAAATTGAAAATCCTGCTGAGTTGGAAAAACAGTTGATAAGGATTCCAGGCGTAGTAGAAAGCGGTTTGTTTGTAGGAATGACGGAGGAAGTCATTACCGTACAAAATCAAGATGTTCATATCATAAAAAAATAGAAGCTTTGGCGTCGGGCCTAGGCTTCTATTTTTTAATTGGAAAGAACGTTCCAATTTTTCTCTAATTGATATATGTATTGAGACGCGTTCAGTACATTTGGATGAACGAAGGTATCAATTGTTTTTTGCGGACAAGCAGATCCGTATAATGAAAAAATGACAAGCTTGCTATGCTCGATTGGTGATACGACGTGAGATAAACAGCGATAAGAAGGATTTATCAAGCTTTTTACCATCTCATGGATATCTTCTTTGTCGTAAAAATCGACTTCAATTTCCGTCTTTACTAAATAACGGCTTTCAATGGCGCTGCTTCGATAATAATTGTAGCGTGCTCCTATGAAGTAGGACGGATCTGATGTGGAAACGTCCAAACTTGTATATGTTTGATCCTGCTTGCTTTTATAAAAAATAGAATCATGAGTATGCTTCATGAATTCTTGATAAGTTTTTCCATCTTCCCACAGAGCTAAAATACAAGCATCTGTTTCATCTTCCACGTTCCAACCCCCTAGTTGGCCAATGAAACCATTCACGTGTGCAAGAGCAGCCCAATGCTGTTGCGTATATGAAAAAGATGCTTTTTTATCAGTCGGTATGCTGCATTTCACAATCTTTGTCAACATTCTCCCATCACCTCAATTAATTACTTCGATAAATGAAGGAAAAATCCTTCTAAAAAGAGGAAAATCATAGACATATCCCCCCTTTAAAAGCCATACATTTCAAATAGGACAATGTTAGGGAAAGAAGGGGAAATGAATGAAAGTTTTTCGTGCAAAAGCCTGTCAATCTCCTATGCGAAAAGGCTGGTCAATTATGTTTCAGCATCCGTTTAAAAAAGATGAAAGAGGAAGATCGCACCCGTTTGTTAAACGGTTTATGTATACAGAGCAACACGATGAAATTGACATTCTGGTTGAAGAGATGAATGAACTGCTGAGAGTGCAGGATTTTTGGACAAGTACTGCAAAAGGAAGAGCAAAAGCAAGATATGATGAACGAGTAGTGAACGCTTTTTATAACGATATTGAAAAAAGGACGAGCGAACAAATTGACAGCGAGTATGAGTACATTCATGTAATCGGAGAACAAGGAAGCGGCAAAACAGCTTTAATCCGCCAGCTTCTTGGTATAAAAAAGGAATGTGATTTTCTAAGAATAGGCAGTAAAGGCGCTTATTCTGCTACGTATAAGGTGAAGGATTCCCAACACTATGAAGCTGCTGTCTATTTTTTTACGCGAAGTGAAGTGCAAAAGAAATTGGAGAATATCCTACTAAGAAGCGCTGAAGTGTATGCTGAAGGAGGCACGGATTATGACTTGGTCTTTGAGTTGTTACACGGAGATTCCTCTTTTAATCTGCGCGCTCTTTTGGGAGATATCCCATACAAAGCCCGTTATTTTAATGATGATGTTCCTTTAAGAATGAGCGACGAAAATAGTTCATTCAAACAATTTGTAGATGCAATTAAACGAGAAAGTGAAATAGTAAAAGACGCTGTTGATCAAGAAGGAAGAGATTTTGCAGAGGGATGGCACAAGCGGCTTGAATGTAGGAAAATCACCGAGCAAATGCTTCTTGCAATCGAATCACGGTTGAAAGAATACAAGGAAGGAACGTGGGAAGTAGGAGAAGACGACTGGCCAATATCCTGTCGTCTCACAGCAAAAGAGCTGTCTTCCTTTGGGGCGCTAACAAATGAAGAAGAAGAAAATAACGGACGTCTTATTTATCCATTGTTTCGTAGAATTGAAGTTTGCGGCCCTTTTTCTTTTAAAAAAGGAGTAGCGATTTGCGAGCATGCGTGTTTTGAATATAGGAGCGCCATCCACGATTCTTTTAAACAAGCAGCTTCTATTTTATACGTACATCATGGGCTTAAAGAATTAAATATTCAATTTCTTCAACAGCTCATCGTACATGGTCACGGTGCTAAGGTAAACGTTTGTGTTACACACGGAGATTTGCTTAACTCTCCAAGCTGCCGTACGGATTATGCTAAAAAACATGCCATGGCTAAAATGATAGATTATGCGCTTAAAAGCGTTTCACCTCTTATGAAAAAGCAGCTTCACTACTATTTAACAGTAGGGAATACGTCTATTTTAGAATGTGTACACGAGGAATCCAAAGAGAGTCACTTTCTGTATAAAGACTTAAAGGCAGCTTTAGTATCAGAACCGAGAAAAAAGCAGCAAGAGCTGCATCCTATTTATTTAAACTTGACTGTCTCTCAGGCTTTTTATGAAGCGATGGAGTCGCTGAACATTCCTTATATGGATAGAGAAACATGTTTGAACATTTCCTTAGGAGAGCATGAAGGGCCGGTGCCAGTCATTGCGTCCGCTTTTATTTCATCTGTCTACGAGCATTTTCTAAGCCAGCCGTCTGGGTGGTCAAGTACCTATCATTCCGTCACCGACCGACAGCAGGTTATTCAAGAATTGGCGGGTGAGTTTGCAACCGTCGTTTATTCCTATTTCAACGAACAGCTGCTTGAAAGATCCCGTAATGACTGGCTCGCTCTTTATAAACAAAAAGAAGACGATCAAGCCTACAAATATAGCAGACTGATAGAAAACGTAATTCCTGCCAAAAATGATATCTATCAGCAGCAAATTCTTATGAGAAACGTTTATCAGTTGATTAAGTATGTGATAGAAAAGAAAGACGGCGTAATGGTTCACTAAGGAGTCAATGTAAAAAGAGGTTTATAAATAAAAAAACAGAGCCTGATTTCAGGCTCTATTAGCGTTTAGAAATAGCAGTTAAAGTATTAGGTCCGGCAACCCCGTCAACTGCTAGCTTATTGTCTTTTTGAAACTTACGCACAGCAGCTTCTGTATTGGCACCGAAGATACCATCCGTGCCTTTTGTATCATAGCCAAGCGACGTTAATTTCTTTTGAAGAGCTTGAACATTGCTGCCTTTGCTTCCTTTTTTAAGCGTTTGTTTTGTGTTAATTGCTGTATCTGCTGGTGGATTTGTTGGCTTTGGATTTGTTGGGTTTGTTGGTGTCGTCGGGTTCGGTTTCGTTCCTGAACTTCCTAAAGCTTTATATGTTGATGGACCAACAATGCCGTCAGCGGTTAAGCCGTGGTCTTTTTGGAACTTACGAACAGCTGAATCTGTATTGGCACCGAACACACCGTCCGTACCTTTTGTGTTATAGCCAAGTGAAGTTAGCTTCTGCTGAAGTTCTTTAACTGCATTTCCTTTACTGCCTTTCTTTAAAACAGTTCCTGTAGAAGGAGCTGGAGTAGAACCTGAGTTTCCAGAAACATTGTATCCGTTTGCTGCTGCAATGTCGTTAAACAATTTAGAAGAAGTTGTAATCACAACTGGTGTACCGACGGTCACTTTACTAAATAACCATGCCACTTCTTCATCGTACATACGAACGCATCCGCTGCTTACATATTTGCCAATGGAAGCAGGATTATTATTTCCGTGAATAGCATACGTCGTGCCGTATGTACCTCTCGCATTTAGACCTAGCCAGCGATTGCCAAGAGGGTTTCTAGGATCTCCACCAGGAATGTTCCCTGAGTAATAAGGGCGATTGACAATTTTATTCACTACTTTGAAATGCCCTTCTGGTGTAAGAGACTGCGTGCGCCCTGTTGCGACTGAAAACGTTCGGACCAGTGAACCATTTTGGTAATAAGCGAGTTTATTTGTTGCTTTGTTAATGATAATTAAATGAGATGGTGTTGAAGCAGCTTCTGTTTTTGGAACCCCTACAAACAAGCAGGCTAGAGCTAGAATAGCCGCTATGAGTACGATTGTTGTTCTTGATATTCTATTTGCCATGTGCTGCGCCTCCTTAGGCTGCATTAATGAAAAACGTATGGTGCGGCAGTGCTATAAATTCTTCACTAATAAAATAAAAGACGAATAGCTGCATTTTCTATACCTGTATGTATGCGCTTAATAAGGAAATCATTAAGTAGAAAGACTTTACTAGCGGGAATTTATAATAATAAGAATAACTAAGTTTTTCTTGATGTTTTGCATAATTTTACTAATATAAGTTTACTAATCTAGCGGATTTATATTTACATAAGCAGCACATCCTTTCCAGTTCTTCATTTTCGTGTAAAGAAATGAAAGCGTTATACAGATTATTTTGTAATCATATTGTAACATAGTTGTATTTTTTATACCATAAAAAGACATAAAATAGTATAAAAATACTTTATATGGGTTTTATGTACAAAAAATTCAAAAGTTCAGGAGAACGAAGCTATTATTAGATATACGAAACTGGAAAAGAAGTATGCGTAGTTTTGCGGAAATAGATAAATATTCTTATTCGAATATAGGGAGGGAAAAAGTAAAAAAACTACTTGCAAAGAGACAAGTAGTTTTTAAACCGTTATTTTTGAGCATACATTATAACAAAATTAAAAAATTTATAAATGCAATCCACTGTGCTGAACCCGCTTGCTGTTAGCCAATTTAACTGATCATGTAGGGTTGCCATTTTATCTAACTTCGTACGTTCATGAGCAGCCTCAAGTTGCTCATGAGTTAATCCGCTTGCGGCAATTCGTTCGCTCCAGTCTTTTTTATATAACTCTTCAATAATAGAAGAATGGCCTAATACTTGATCTGCATTAATAAATATTCCTCCTGTATGCAGTAAATTATGAATTTGTTCATACAGCTTTTGTTTTTGTTTGTCTTCTAAATGATGAATAGCAAGTGAAGAAATCACAATGTCGAATGAGTGCTCAAATTCGTAGCTTGTTATATCTGATACGATAAATTCCATATGCTGTTCATTTTTAAAGCGCTCCTTTGCTTTTTCAAGCATTTGATCTGAGACGTCAATCAACGTGAAATGCGCATCCGGATACTTTTCTTTAACAAAAGAAGAAAACAAGCCTGTACCTGCTCCGATATCAAGTATGCGAAGCGGCTTTTTCGAAAAGTGAAGAAGCGAAACGGGAATAGAATAAAAATCAAAAAAACAAGGAATGAGTTTGCGGCGCTGCTCATCATACTGAGAAGCATGAGCATTAAATTTTTCTTTCACATTATTTTTCATTTTTACAGCTCCTTTATTTGGTAATATTGAGATACATATATCGTATAGAAGTTTGATAGAAAAGAAAATAAACAAAAATAAGCAGTATTGATTCCAGTTTGTTATGAATAGAAAGAGATGGAGAGAAAAAAATGGAGATCAAATGGTTAAAAACATTCATCATAGCGGCTTCTTATGAAAATTTCAGACAAGCGTCTGAAGATTTATTTTTAACGCAGCCTGCTGTATCAAAGCATATTCAGCGATTGCAGCAAGAGCTAGGCGCTGAGCTTTTTGAAAAAAAAGGTAAATATATCGCGCTGACTGAGGCAGGACGCTTTTTTTTGCCTCATGCTCAAAAAATGGTGAGAGCATATGAAGAAGGAGTAGGGAATTTTAAGTTATGGAAGCAAGGATATAACCGAAAACTGACTATATCCGCTGCTCCTCAAATAGCAGCATCAGTTTTGCCGAGTCTAATCAAACAATTTGTAGAGAGATATCCCCATATTGAAGTCACGGTTAATATCACAAATTCGTTTCAGGTGGGAAAAGACATCAGCGACAGAAGGTCAGATATTGGATTAACAAGGATGATTCCAGGTCAGGCAGACGTGTTTTATGAGTTAATTCACAAAGAAAAAGCAGTCTTAGTCGCTCCGTTTTCTGCAGGAGCACGTACGGAACAGGAGCTGTTATCTTCCTACCGGCTGCTCACGAGTAATCATCCCGTTTATTGGGAAGATTTACTCCTTCAAATCAAGGCTTGTTATCCTCACATTCAGCTGCTTCCTGTGACGCAAGTAGAAATTACAAAGCGCTTTATTGAAGAAGGTTTAGGCGTATCTTATTTGCCATTTTCTATGGTGAAAAAGGAAGTTGAAAATCAAACGTTAAGCGTAATTTCACAGCAAAAAATTATCCGGCCTTCTTCACACACGTATATCGTAACAAAAGGCGAAACAGAAGAAATAAAGCAGTTTAAGCACTTTGTAGCTGAGACCTTAACAGAAACGAGCTGAAATGATACCATAAAAAGGAAGGGGGATGCCGATGTATATACTGATTATGCTAGTAGCAGCAGCGGTCGTAGTAGATTTAATTTTAAGAAAAGTGCTTCATATACCTCGCAGCAAATTTTGGGGCAAATACGAGTATGAAAGTCTAGCTTTAGAACGTTGGGACAAATATGTCATGGTAGCTTTTGTTCTTTTTCTAGTACTCGATGTGATTTTTATGGTGGTGGAGCCTTATATCGTGACTTGGTGGTTTTTAGGCATGCATATTTTGCTGAAAAGCATAGATGAATGGAAATATAAACAAGAAACAAAAGAATACGTAACAAGCTTTGTACAGATGGGCTTCTTCTTTACGGCTTTTGTTCTATTAGTCAGCGGAATTGTATAGAAAAAAGAGCTTTACCTATGGCAAAGCTCTTTTTATATTATTTAAAAATATGATCAATGTCTTTAATTTCGGAAGAAGTGAGCTGAACATCTAATGTTTTTAAGTTATCAAGTACTTGATCAGCACGTTTTGCTCCTGGAATTAATACATCAATTGAATCGCGCGTTAAGTACCAAGCCAGAACAAGATGAGCTACTTCTACACCTTTTGCGCTAGAGATTTGACGAAGACGCTCTACTTTTTCTAGATTTTGCTGAAATGCTTCCCCGATAAAATGAGGCATATCTTCGCGCAGGTCATTAAACTTTGTGTTTTTATCGTATTTCCCAGCAAGTAAACCAGCAGCTAGCGGGAAGTATGGAATAAATGAAATGCGGTTTGCAGCCGTATAAGGTAAAATATCGTTTTCTGCTTCTCGCTGAATTAAGTTATATTGGCCTTGCACCACGTCTACATAACCATCTTTATTTGCTTCTTTTAACTGATCTAACGAGAAGTTTGATACGCCAATAGAACGGATCTTACCTTCGTCTTTTAATTCTTTTAATGCACCAACTGCTTCGTCTTTTGGTGTGTTTTTGTCTGGGAAATGAATATAATACAAATCGATATAATCTGTTTGAAGGCGTTTTAAGCTATCTTCAACTGACTGTTTTAAAAACGCAGGAGAGTTGTCTAGCAGTACCTCATCTCCAACAATTTTATGTGCTCCTTTTGTGGCAATAACCGTTTCTTCACGATTTCCACGTTCTTTTAGCACTTCACCAATTAGTTCTTCAGAACGTTTTGGACCATAAATGAACGCTGTATCAAGGAGGTTTATGCCATTATCTAGCGCCTTATGAACAAGGTCTTTGCCAACTTCTTCGTTTAGGTTAGGATATAAGTTATGTCCTCCTACAGCGTTTGTTCCAAGTCCAATAGGATTAACATATAATTCGGATTTTCCAATCTGTACTTTTTCTGCCATGTCTAACGTCCATCTCCTTTTTTATATCTTCTTTTTTACTATAGCAAAATATACCATGAATCAAAAATAGTACGCTCATATGAAAAGCAGCTTTAAAAAAGTATGTGAACTTGAGTTACATGTAAATAAGGAGTATATTCTACAGGGCTCTATTTCAATAGCAAAAATAAAAAAAGAACCTCTTCTAAATAAGAGATTCTCTTTTAGTCATGGTAATATGATAACTTTTTGACAGCTGAAATGTTTCAGCAAGCTGCCTGCGTCCTTGCGCTCCTTGTTCGCGTACATACTCTAATTCGTTTGGTGTAAGAAGCTTCATGCTAATCAGTTTAATAGATTCGTAAGGTAAAGAGAGGCTAGCTGAAACAGAAGGAGACTGAACGCCTAGCAATACACCAATTTCTCCATTTTCATTTACAAAATGAGACGGTACGTCCAAATCAGTAAATTCAATTGAAAGAATATCGTGCTTCATAAATAGTTCGAGCATATTAGGGTGAGCGGCAGCATTTTGACTCACTTGATAAAGAAGGTCAAATGCCCAGTGATCCTGAATATCAGATAAAGGTCCGCGCAGAGATTCATCATCGCATTCGATATAGAATTCTAAACCTTTTCCTTGCTTTCGGCTCTTTTCTTCGGGGGATTGAAACGGATCGGACAAGCCGTCGCTTGCGAGAATAACCGTCTCTGTTTTTTGGACGCGAATAAATGTTTGACGTCCAGATGGCCAAGCAGGCCCGCCAAAAAACATGGGATTTAACAAATGAGTTAATACGTCTCCGTCGACATGTCCAATTGTGTTCCAGTAGTCTTTTCTTTTTGAGATTGATTCCTCAAGAACACGCTCTGCTTCTTTTTCCTGCTTCTTTTGCTTCCACTTTAAAAATAATGACAAGTATCCCACACCTCTTTACGACTTCATAGTACCCAATATATACCTCATTTAGGGAACTCGTAAACCATTATTTAGTGCATGAAAGTAAATTATTCCTTTAAATTATAAAATTCCCAAAGTTTTCTTAGGGGATTTTATAATTTTGTCTTTAATAAATCAGTTGAAAAATCAAATAAGCCACATAGACGGCCTGTGCGAAAAATAAAAAACCCCAAAAGCGTGCTGAAAGATGGGTAAGCTGCTTTAAACTCGTAGCGTCACCTGCATCGTGTGGATATTTGATGCTTAACACAAAAATAATAAAGGCAGAAAATAGAGATTCTACAAGTAACAGCGCACCAACAAACATCATGCTGTAGCGCGTAAGCTGTGGGTCTTGTAAATAATAAATACCACCGAGGATCAAACCGATAGAAAAAAGCCACGCAATTCCGTATCCGTTACGTACCCAAAGCAGTAAATTAATAACAACCACACTTCCTAACCCGTAAAAAAGCCAGTCGTAGTGATGGTGAACGAGCAGGTAGAAAAACAAATAAGCCATTGCTGAGCTGAACGGGTACCCGGCTAAAGCAATAATGACGCGCGGCAGCCATCCACGGGATCCCGCGTAGGTGGCAGTCACAGCTATGCCTTCATTATTGGTATACAGCTCAATACGATTGACGCCTTTTCCGACAATAAGCCCCATTAACGCGTGGCCATCTTCATGAAACATCGTATTTAAATTTGAAAAATAACGTCCAATATGCCGAAGCAGCTGATTAATGCTAGGAGCAAATGAACCTATAAATGGAATGCCTCTTGTTAGCACAAAAGCTAATAAAATAAAGAAGAAAAGCGTAGTAGATTGTTCCATCGCGATAGTCCTTTTCGTAAAATGATATGTTTCTACTTTACTCGCAAACGTGCTAAAAGGGAAATAAAACGGCTAGTTTCTCTAGGAAAAGAGAAGCTGGAAGATTTGCATAATATTAATGTTAACAGACCTGACACATTCATTGACCAGCTTATTCCAAATTTTATATTCTAAACAGATATAAGAAATGAGGAGATGGTTGAATGAAAGATACGTGGAACGCATTTGTAGACAGTGATCTTTACGTACCTCCAACGGGAACGGGAATGTTAAATAACTTGAGTTTTGCGTTAAAAGACGTATTTGATGTACAAGGACATATATCAAGTGCGGGAAATCCAGATTGGCTCTCCACGCATCAGCCTGCAAGTGAACATGCAGACGTAGTAGCTGCTCTTTTAAAAGAAGGAGCTGCACTAAAGGGAGTTACGCATACTGACGAGCTTATGTACGGATTAAATGGAGAAAACGCGCATTACGGAACACCGGTAAACCCAAAAAGCGCAGATCGAATTCCGGGAGGTTCTTCAAGCGGATCAGCGGTTGCTGTCGCAGCGGGAATAACTGATTTTGCGATCGGAACAGATACGGGAGGATCGGTTCGAATTCCTTCAAGCTACTGCGGTATTTTCGGGTATCGTCCTTCTCACGGACGCATTTCTACAAACGGTCTGATTCCACTTGCTCCAAGCTTTGATACAGTGGGTGTAATGGCTAGAGACGGCCACACTCTGCAAAAAGTAGGAGCGGTTTTATTGAATTCAACGTCGCGTGCTAGTGGATTTACACGGCTTTATGTACCAACAGATGTGATGGAACTTGTGGATGAACAAAGCATGCGAGCTCTTGCGCCGTCTATAAATCACGTAATAGAGTCTTTCTCTACTATAGAAGAGATAGCGATTGCTCCTCAGGGTTTTTCTACATATATGGAAACCTTCCGTTTGCTGCAAGGAAAAGAAATCTGGCAAACGCACGGAGAGTGGATTCAAAAAGAAAATCCAACGTTTGGAGAAGACATCGGAAGCCGCTTTCAATGGGCGAGCACTCTTACATTATTAAATATGAATTATATAGAAGAAAAGCGTCGTGAACTTCGCTATTTTATGTACTCACAGCTTGGAGAAGAAGGAATATTAGTACTTCCTACAGCTCCAGGACCCGCGCCTGTAAAAGATGCAAAAGGACCGGAGTTAGAAAACAGAAGATTGCGAACACTTCAAATGACGTGTATTGCCGGCCTAAGCGGTCTTCCCCAAATTACGATACCTGCAGGAGAACTAGACGGTTTGCCAATCGGTTTATCTTTTATTGCAGGATACAACCAAGATGAAAAATTATTAAATTGGGTAAAAGAAAACAGCGATCGTATCATTCAAGCATCGGTAAGGAGCGTATCATGAAGTTAGTAAATATAATAGAGCAAGGGAAAGAACAAGCAGCCATTTTAGACAATGACAGCATTCTGCTTATAGAAGATATTAATACTAAATATTTAACAAACTGGTCTACAACAATTTGGGCTCTGATTCAATATAAAGAACTTCGCCACCTTGAAACATGGTACGCCCATAATAAATTTGGTATGAACAGCTCTTTTCCTGTAATGCACTTGCAGGGCAGAAAAACAGCTCCTATCATTAGTAATCCGTCGAAATTATTAGGCATTGGGTTTAATTATGCCGCTTCTGAAGAAAAACTAAAAGACTACGACCGTGCCATTGATCCAGTTAGTTTTTTAAAACCTGCAACCGCCATTATTGGACCAGAAGACAGCATTCGTATTCCAAAGCAGTCCTACAAAACAACGGCTGAAGCGGAGCTAGCGGTGGTAATCGGCGAAACGTGTAAGGATATAGAGCCAGATGAAGCCATAAACGTAATTGCTGGTTATACGTCAGCAATTGACGTAACCGCAGCTGATATTCATGCGGCGAATCATCGCTACTTAATGCGAGCGAAAAGCTTTGATACCTTTTGCAGTATAGGCTCAGAATTTGTTACAAAAGAAAGTATATCAAACGTAAAATCACTTCAAGTGCGCACATTGCTAAATGGAGACATGCAGCATGAAAATACAGTGTCTAATATGATTTACGACATCGCATACTGTGTTTCATTTTTCTCAAAAGTCATGACGCTGCATCCAGGTGACATCATCCTCACCGGAACGCCGGGACCGGCTGTTATTGAAGACGGGGACTGTATTGAATGTCATATTGAAGGGATGCTTCCATTAAAAAATAAAGTAAAAGATATGAAGAAAGTGCCTCAGCAAATCTAGCAGCGTAGCCCCTGTTTTTGCAGGGGTTACATTGCTGTTTACTTCGAAACTGGAAGCGTTTGTCCGCTGTCTTTTTTTGGAATGGGAAACGCACCCAAAAATAATGCGTTAGTAAGTAGAAATTGTTTGAACAATAGATGAAACATTAAAGGAATCAATGTTCCCATTACTATGTACAAAAAGACAGTAGATATGCCAGTATATTTTTCTATTAAAATAGTAACCGGTACGTGCAAAAACATAATGGTAAACGAGGATCTTCCTACGTATTCAAAAGGTTTACTCCACTTTGTTAAGCTCATTTTTTTGCTTATATATACAAGGATGCTTGCTGCGCAAAGAGGAATAATCAAATCAAGCAGCCATGTATAAATGTTTGCTTTAATATCTAATATATAAGAAAGAACGTTGAGCTTTTCTAAAGCTACAATCAATAAGATGATCAAGCTGCTCAATATTACAGTGCTTTTTCTCTCAACAAACGAAAAAGCTTGTCTGCTGTAATATCCAATTGCGTAATAACAAATGGATAGCAAAACGGAATTGGCGCTCCATATAATGTTTTTTTGCTGAAGAAATGGAAAGCTGACATAAATATGAGCGATAAAATAGCATAGAGTTAAGAAAAGAACCATTGACCTTTTTCTTTTAATCAGTAGAGATGCATAGGCAAAAACAAGGTGAGTTAAGAATAAACAAGTGACAAACCAAAAAACACCGTAATAATATCCGAGAGTTCTCCCGCCAATACATAAATGGTAGATGTTCAGTAACACTTCCCGAACGTTAAATGTTTGAACAAAGATAAGGGCTGCTATTAACAGGCCAAATGAAAAATAAGGGATAAGTAAACGCATCCATTTTTTCGAAATCCATTCTCGTACTTCTTGTATTCTAGAACGTGGGTGAAACAGATAGCCGCTAATCATAAAAAAGAGAGGCATGTGAAACCAAAAGAAATAATGATGAAAAAAAGGGTTGCCAGAATGCCCTGCAACTACTGTAAGAATACATACTCCTTTTAGCGCATCTAGCCATGAATGGTGTTTGCTCATTAAGCTTTCATTCCTTTAATAAGTAAATTAGTTCCTGCTATATTATCTAATTCTCTGTGAAAAAGAGCAATAAAAATTTCCTTCCCTTTTCTTCATAATGAGTTCATATTGATTGTCTATACTAATAAAAAATATAATCGTATCGCTGCAGGAGACTGAAAAATGAAATATTTACAAATGGAAAAGAAACGGGTACGATATCTGTAGCGACACTTAATAAAAAGGAGCTGACTGACAGTATGATTTTAGTCATCGGAGGAGCAGGCTATATCGGAAGCCACCTAGTAAAAGAATTAGTAAAAAAAAATGAAGTTGTGGTACTTGATAATCTATCAACGGGTCATCGCTGGGCAATCGATGAGAAAGCGGTATTCGTAGAAGGAAATCTAGGTAATGAGAAAGATTTAGAAAGCGTATTCACAAATCATAAAATTGATGCTGTCATGCATTTTGCTGCTAATAGTTTAGTAGGGGAGTCAGTAACAGATCCTCTTAAATATTATCAAAACAACGTAGCTGCGACGTTAACACTTTTACAAACGATGATGAAGCACAATGTGAAAAAGTTTATTTTTTCATCTACTGCTGCTACATACGGGATTCCTTCTGTAGATATCATTACAGAAGATACGGCAACAAACCCAATTAATCCGTACGGACGTTCAAAGTTAATGATCGAACAGATTTTAGCTGACTTTGCAAGTGCCTACGATATGGAATATGTGGTACTTCGTTACTTCAACGCAGCGGGTGCTTACGAAACAGCAGAAATTGGCGAGTGCCATGATCCTGAAACGCACTTAATTCCAATCATTCTTCAGCACCTGCTTGGTGAACGTGAAAACATCTCTGTATTCGGCTCAGACTACGATACTGAAGACGGAACGTGCATCCGTGACTACATTCACGTAACGGACCTAGCAAATGCTCACATTTCAGCGCTTCAAGCACTGTTAGACGGCACGAAGAAAACAGCAACGTACAATCTTGGAAACGGCCTTGGCTACTCTGTAAAAGAAGTGATCGAAACGTGTGAAAAAGTAACGGGTAAAAAAGCGAATGTTGTGATGGCAGACCGCCGCGCTGGAGATCCGGCACGCCTAGTTGCATCTTCTGATAAAATTCACGCAGAATTAGGCTGGAAAGCGCGAATTTCATTAGATAAAATCATCGCATCAGCTTGGAACTGGCATCAAAACAGCGCAAAAGTAACAAATTAACAAAAAGTGCCTCTTTTTTCTTTGAAAGAGGCTTTTTTGTTACAATCAAACTGATTTATGTTCTAAATAATCCTTTTGAAAAACCAGCGGTTTAGCTCATGGACAATCCTTCTCCTTTTCGGACATTTTCGCTAAACAAGCACGACTTTTATTCTTTTCCATATCCTATAGGTAAATATACCACTCACAACTATCCCCATTTATAAAATAGTCCGCAAGGAGGTTATGATATGTATTACTGTGTAAGATGCTCCAAATTTCATGACGAACAGGAAAAAGAAAACATCTTTCAAAATGGTTTTTACATTGATCCCTATTTGCTTCAAAAAGTTCATCTGGGCATGTGCGTACACAAATCCCCATCAATCAAACAAATGAGAGCCGTAGAACGATTCGAAACGAAAAAGATGTAGAATTCACATTCACCAATAAGAAGCTAGATCTAATCAGGTCTAGTTTTTTCAGTGAATAACAGCTTTCTTCAGCTATCTTTCATGTAATATTAAGAGAAATTTAAGACAAGCCCGCTATACTAGTTAGTAGACGTATACATAGAATATGGTACGTTAAGAAATTGAAACAGCAGTCCGTTTTATAAACTAGAAAGGATGGCGTCAAATGATTTCTGAAAAACGATCACTTTTGTTGAAAGAACAAGCAAAGCTTCTCGCGTTAAAAGAATATAAAGGCATTGTCAATCCATATCGCTGAGTAAAATACTCTCTCTTCCTATTTATATAGTAGACATCCTTACGTTAAACGGAGAAGAGCACAAAGTAAAAATTAACGCCGAAACCGGCAATGTTTTGAAAGAAAAAACGATTCCTTTAACTAAAAGCCGTGCAAAAGCATACGCATTAAGACAGCATAAAGGTATTATCGAATCGGTTGTTCTTGCTAACAAGCAATACGAAATTGTGATTCTTGGACTTGATGGGAAAACCCACAGCGTGAAAATTGACGCTGAAATTGATGTGCTGGCACAAGAAGAGCGAAACGTTCAGTAAATGGCCTATATTATGTAATCAACCTCACTTTTTTGAAAGTGGGGTTTTCTTTATTGAGAGAAATCATTAATAAGAGTAACAATAATAAAAAAGAAGTGATTATTTCTTTAATAGAAAGGGTAAGTGATAGTAAAAAATAACCACTTCCTAATTATGGTTCTTTGATTCGTTCTGCTTATGACTCTCCCATTATAAGTATGATAGTATCGAACATGTATAAAACATAGGTTATAACATAACTAAAAGGGTGTGCGACAATGAAAAAACGTACGAAGACCATTATTGCAGTCATTGCAGGAGCTGCTATTTTAATAGGAGGAATATGGATGATAAACGAAAGCCGATACCCAAACGTCCCTGCTTTTGATGATCACTTTACGCGTGAATTCTTAAACAAAGATAAAAAAGCGGATGACGGGTTTTATGAGTTTAAGTCGAAGACAGGGCAGTATACGATGTGGTTTCCGGAGGAGTATCAGCTTATAAAGGAGAACGAGGAAGATTATGTAATAAATGATAATTCTTATGAAAGGTGGATAGCGAAAGATGTTAATGACAAAGCTGGAGATACTGGGGGAGATTATATCGAAGTAACATTTTCAAATGCAAGAAAGGCTGAAAATGAATCATTTACTGTAGAAAATATGTTTAAAGAACAGCTAAATACCAATAAACCTAATAATTTTGAAACTGCTAGTACCAGGATCTACTATGATGCAGCTTATACATACTTTAAAGGAACACAAGAAGTAGTAAAGCATAACAGCAAAGAACATGCTCCAAACACATATATAGCATATATAGTTGATAAAAAATCCAATAATGCAATCGAATTATGGTTTGATAAAAGTAAAGGGGGCCAAAAAAATAATAAAGTAACAGAAAAAAAATGGTTGCTAACAATATTAAAAAATATCAGATTCCGTGAGGGCAATGAAAATGAGTAAAAAACCCGTGTTGGACAATAATTTAAGAAATAAGATTACTCAACTTGAGTACACGGGGTTAGCCGGTAAGGAAAAAGAAATTAAGGAAATATACAAGGAAACTACAGGGAAAGAACCTCCAAATTTTGAGATTTATAGTAGTAAAGAAATGGGTATTGGAGAAAATTCAGGGTTCGATGGTGCCGCTGTCCACTTTTATGACAAAAAAAATCACATTAACGAAGTATATTATATCTTTAGAGGAACGGAACCCTCTAAAGATTTTGGAGATGTCGTGTATGACGCATTAGGAATTGGAAGCGGAGAGAGAAATAATCAAGTTCAAGATGCAAAAGTTATGTATGAGGAAGTTGAGAAAAAAATTAAAAGCTCAAATTCAAAAATAAAAAGGTATGGGGATGGTCATTCTTTAGGGGGACATCTGATAGTGACCCTTGGACTTATAACTAAGAATTTTGTAAACATAAGAGGCTTAAATGATGCTCCAGTTAATGTCAAGCAGTTGCAAAGGTTAGATAGGAAGTTTGCAAATTATGTAGAACAACAAACTGGTAAAAGAAATGGAGTGTCTTCAAAAAAATTAGTAGTTTTAGCCAACTCCTATTATAAAAAGCAGAAAGCTACCATCAGTCATACCTGGGTAAAAGGTGAACCTATGCATGCGCAATCTTTCCCTGGCAGTTGGTATGCAGGTAATAAAGTAACCATGCTTGGAAATATGAATACAGAAGAAATGATTAATATTGGAGAATACCCTCTGAAAAGGTTAGCCAAATGGAACTTGTTTTTAAAACTTGACGAAGTCAGATATAACTCTGGAGTATCCAATATAATTGGAGGATTATCTTTGGCAAACGCCCATGTAGACGACAGTGTTCTTCTCAATATTCCATCATATGTTGATGATGTTAAGGAAAAGCCGCTTAAGCATCTTCCTGGGATTGTGCTAGGAACAGAAGGTGCATTTTTCTTGACGAAACAGGCGATAAAAAGTCCTGGAGTTTTAGTACAAGGGATTAAAGGAATATCTCAAAGAAATCAAGCAAAACTCCACGGAATTAATTACGTTGTCAAATACACAGAAGCTAATGCTATGAAGACGTATTATCAGGTTTTTGATTCAGGATCTCAGGAAGAAATCTTGCTAGATTATGAACAAATGAAGAAGTTTGTTTATTACTGTGCTAATGCCATCAAAGACAAAGAAGCAAACTTAAATGCACTAAAGCAGTATTTACATAGTGAAATTAACGAAGTCTTCGAAGCTAAGAAGAAAAAGTTAAAAATGAAAATATCCAGAGAAGAAGCTTCTCCCCAGTCATTTATGGAAAAGGCAGATAAAGACGGCGCTACCCTCGCATGGTTTGGACAAAAGCGTGTGGCTGAAAAAGTGACGTTTGACAAAACGTTTGACCCGCTAGACGATAGTGTATTTACTCCTGTTGAAGAGATTATTTCTTCTATTCAAGAGGAAGTTACATACTATCAAAAGTTTCTTGAAGCGTTCTTCCAAAATTTCGAGAAGATGATGGAAGCTGACGAATCGGTAGCTTCAGATATTAAAAGCATGAAAGAAGTAGTAGGGGGGATTTAATTGTTTGATTTTGATTTTACACACACAGGAACAACGAGCGGTAAATACACGTTTGAATTTGATAGTGATGACTTCAAAGACGAGCAGGCAAAAAGGATTAAAGAGTTAATCAAAAAGGATCAAGAAGTAAATGAAAAGCTTTGGCATGCTAAAAGCTATTTAGAAAACCAAACGGGTGAGTTTGCGGATGCGGTTAAAAGTAAATTAGAAGCAGCTGAGCGGGGATATACGCTAAGGGCTCAGCAGTATGATACTGGAGCATTTCAGCATATTATGAGTTTTATGCATTCTGTTAAAGATATGCATAAGAGAGAGTACGAACTTCGATATAAAGAATCAATGGATGAAAGTGAATTAACATAAGGGATACTGCTATTCCTCAGACAGTGGTCTGAGGGATTTTTATATGTTGAACAAATTACATTAAGTCCCGTTTATTTCAAAAGAATAATAAAGGGGGTGTATGACAATGAAAAAACGTACGAAGACCCTTCCCGCAATCATTGTAGGGGCAGCTATTTTAATAGGTGGAATATGGGGCATAAACGAAAGTCGCTATCCCAACGTTCCAGCTTTTGATGATCATTTCACGCGCAAGTTCTTGAACAAAGATAAAAAAGTGGCCAGCGGGTTTTATGAGTTTAAGTCGAAGACAGGTCAGTATACGATGTGGTTTCCAGAAGGATATCAAATTATACATAAGGATGCTTCGGATTATGTTAAAGACGATACATATTATGAATTCTTGAAAGCTGCTAACAATAGCCGCGATGGATATAAAGGATATATTGATATTGAGCTGTCTGAAAAAAAAACTAATAAAGAAAAGATATATGTAGAGGGCTTATTTAAAAACCGTTTTTATATTAATGATCCTCAAAAATTACAGACAGATACAACAAGAATTTATTACGATAGCGCGTATATCTATTTTAAAGGCACAGATAAAAGAGTAATTACGGATTTTAATAAACGTACGCCAAGTACATATGCAGGCTATATTGCGGATAAAAACTCTGAGCGGGTAATCGAATTTTATTTTGATAGTACAGAACACCTTTCTGAAAAATCAGCAGAAGAACGTGAGGAATGGATTATAAAGATATTAAAGAATATTACCTTTAAAACAGAATAAAAACAACGTCTACTCACTCTGTTTTAAACAATAGCTTAAGAAAATTTCTTAACTTTAAAGTTTGTACGAGCAAGGGCAATAAAGGATGTGTGGAATGATGAAAAAACGTAAAAAGACTATTGTTGCAGCAATCGTAGGGTCATCTATTCTAATAGGTGGAATATGGCTGATAAATGAAGAACGTTACCCCAATGCCCCAGCTTTTGATGACCATTTTACGCGTAAGTTCTTGAATAAAGATAAAAAAGTAGACGACGGGTTTTATGAGTTTGAGTCAAAGACAGGGCAGTATACGATGTGGTTTCCCGAGGAGTATCAGCTGTTGCATGAAAATGAACAACAGTATGTTAAAGAAGGAAAGGTATATGAACGTTATAGAGCTGTATCTAATAGCAATGAATTAGAATATATGACAGTTGAATTTTCAAACAAAATAAAAAAAAATGAATCTATTTACGTTGAAAGACTGTTTCAAGAGCAATTTAATTCAAATAAACCTTATAAAATAGAAACCAGAAATGTGAGTATTTATTATGATAAGGCCTATACTTATTTTAAAGGTACCCATAGGCAAGTAACTAAAGAAAAAGAGGGCTATGTACCTAATGAATATGTAACCTATATAGCAGATAAACATTCTAATTCAGTTATTAAATTTTATTTTGATAACGTAAAAGCAGAATTAAATGAGAGGCAAGGAAGAGAGCAAGATAAGAGGATTATGAAAATCTTAAAAAGTGTTCAATTTGATGATTTTAAAGATACTAGAAATTAAAATCTTTTTTTGTGGAATAAGAGCGAATCAAAAAAATATATACTATCCAATTCATAATAAGTCCCGTTTATTTCAAAAGAATGAAGGGAGGGTATAACGATGAAAAAGCGTATAAAACTCATTACTGCAGTTATTGCAGGAACAGCTATTTTGATAGGAAGCGTATGGCTAATAAACGAAAGTCGCTACCCCAACGCCCCAGCTTTTGATGACCATTTTACGCGTAAGTTCTTGAACAAAGATAAAAAAGTGGCCAGCGGGTTTTATGAGTTTAAGTCTAAGACAGGGCAGTATACAATTTGGTTTCCAGAGGAGTATCAAATGCTGCATGATGCTTCAGAGTATTACTCTGCAAATGGGAAATTATGTGAAAATTAGTCTGCTTCATATAGGAAGATCACTGGAAAAAATAAATCAATCTACTATATTAAAGCTGAATTTTCAAAGAATGATAGGAAATCTGAACCTATTTATGTGAAGAAATTATTTGAAGAGCAATTAAACGATAGTAATTCTAAAGAAATAGAAACTTCACGTACTCGCATATATTATAACTACGCTTATGCATACTTTGAGGGAACTGAAAGGCATGTAGTCCATAACAGTGAAGTCCATTTACCTAACACTTATACAGCTTATGTAGCAGATAAAAACTCTAATAAGGTTATAGAATTCTCATACGACAGTATAGGTGAAGGTACAGAAACTAGCCAAGAAAAAAGGAAGTTATGGTTTTTGACAATATTAAAAAGTATTAATTTTAGCGAGGATAAAAGTCGTGAGTGAAAATCTTTATTAAGTAACGATATAAGAAATAAAATAAGGCTGCTTGAGTACAGTGGATTATATGGATGAAAGTGAATGAATATAAAAGGTACTGCTATTGCTCAGACATTGAGATGAGTAAGTAGTATGCAGCATACATAACAACAAATTTAAATAAAACTATTCAACTTACATAAATATGGTTTATTTCAAGCAATGAAAGGAGTGTGTAACGGTGAAAAAACGTACCAAGACCATTGTTGCAGTTATTGCAGGAGCATCAATTTTAATAGGCGGAATATGGCTAATAAACGAAAGCCGCTACCCAAACGTGCCAGCGTTTGATGATCACTTCACGCGCAAGTTCTTGAACAAAGATAAAAAAGCAGATAATGGGTTTTATGAGTTTAAGTCTAAGACAGATCAGTATACGATGTGGTTTCCGGAGAAGTATCAAGTTTTACATAAATATCGCGAAGATTACACTAGAAATGGCGAATCATATGAAAATTGGTCAGCCGCTTATATTAAATCCTATGAAAATGATCAACAAACGTACGCTATCAAGGCTGAATTTTCCGAGAACGACACAAAATCAGAATTAATTTATGTAGAGAGTTTATTTGAAGAACAATTAGACAGTAAAAAACCTAAACAGTTAGAAACCTCTAATACAAGAATTTATTATGATTCAGCCTATACATATTTTCATGGTACTAACCAACATATAGTACATGACAGTAAAGAAAATCCACCCAACCTTTATGTAGCATATGTAGCAGATAAAAGCTCTGATAAGGTAATCAAATTAATATACGATAGTGTAGGAGAAAATACAGAAACAAATCAAATGGATAGAAAGAAATGGTTTTTAAAAATGTTGCAAAATATTAAATTTGTTAAGGAGAATTAATTATAAGCAAAAGCTTTTTTTAGCATAAGCGCAGCAAATCAAAATGCTAAAGACTATTCAATATATAAAGATTAAAGTTTGTTCCAAACGATAAAGTAGAGGGGACGCCGATGGAAAAACGTTCGAAAGTTATCATGATAGTTATTACAGGAGCATCAATTTTAATAGGAGCCGTATGGCTAATAAACGAAAGCCGCTACCCCAACGTTCCAGCGTTTGATGACCACTTTACGCGCAAGTTCTTGAACAAAGATAAAAAAGTGGACAGCGGGTTTTATGAGTTTAAGTCGAAGACAGGTCAGTATACGATGTGGTTTCCGGAAGAGTATCAAGTTTTACATAAAAATAGAGAGGATTATGCTGTAAATAATGATTCTTACGAGAGCTGGTGGGCTGTTTACAATGAAGAAATTGAAGGTAAAACACAAGTAAATTACATAAAAACTGAGTTTTTGACCAGTAATCCTGCAGATGAGAGTATTCACGTGGAGGCTTTATTTAAGAGAAGATTTGGATTAAGTGTTCCTAATAAGATTGAAAATTCACAGACGAGGATTTACTACCAATCAGCTTATATTTATTTCAAAGGAACAGAAAAGCGTGTAATAGTAGATAAAAAGAAACATATTCCTAATACATACTTGGCATATGTAGCAGATAAACGTTCTAATAAAATAGTACAGATTTCCTTCGATAGCAGCGATAAATATAAAAGCAGTGATGAAGACAAAAAACAAGAATGGTTTTTGAAAATGCTAGAAAATATACATTTTAGCTAGGAGAAATAGTAGTGAATTTATAGAGAAGAAGAGGTAGCGCATTAAATGAAGAAAGTTATAGGATTTGCTTTAGCTGTCAGTATATTAGCTGTAGGTACAATGTTTTTTTGGGGAAACGGAAGAGGTTTCCCTTTCTTGTCAGCCTATTTATTTGCCATGTTTTTTTGTAATGCTTTATATGGGCTATTATCGTTAATTTTCCAACGAGCGTCTATTTATCAATATGAGCAATTTGTCTATGATTATAAGCCAACGATAAGAGGTTATTGCGCTAAATATTTAGTTATGGCTGTATTTACACCTAACTATTACGTGCAAAAAAGGATTAACAGAGCTCCATTTATTGTGAATCGTTTATTAGCCTTAATTTTTGTCATTTGCTTTTGGATATTAGGCTTTACAACGGGGATGATTTATAACATTTGATAAAGGAAGGTAGTTTAAAAAATGACACAGAGCCCTATTACTTTAAGCACGAATCAACTAATCGCAGCCTTAACCTTATGCGGATATGAAAAAGAAGCGCAAAGTGTAGGAAAACAACAAGAAATCAAAAAAATGGAGCTTGACCAGATATTATATGGGCCGGACTTTATTATGCAAAAATTTAACTTATGGGATGACGAAACTGATGTAGGAATAAATGAAACAATGGTCAGCCTCATTCAACACATAGTAGAGGCACCTAAGAAAATTAAGTTTGTGCACAAAGGTAAGAGTCTGAATTTCTATTGGATAAATAATAATCATATAATCATAGAGCAACAATTCCAGAAAAAACATATTTTTTCGTTTACTCATTCTCTTCTAGGTTTTGAAGAAGAGGTTACAAATTTTTATAAGTTAAATCAGGGAGAGAATTGTGTTTTCAAAACTAAAGTTAGTTTATCTGATAGTACATATGATTCTCTTCATCATATGTCATCAAAAGCTTTAAATAAAATGATTGAGGATGATTCAGTAGAGATACAAATGAAAAAGTTTTTACAAGACTTTAAGGATAATGGTCAAGAAATTGTCCACGTTATGTTCCAAAACGATCAGCACGTCCAAACTGTCCTTTCTTTTATTCCTGGGAACCGTTATTGCTGGCTTCCAGATGTTCAAGAGGAAAGTAAAGAAGTCCATTTTGTAAGTGCTAAATTGGATGATTTTTTAAGTTTGATTGAAAATGCAAAAGTTGAACTGCTTAAAAAGGAAGTATCCTCGTATTCTCCTAATAAAGTAAAGCGAACGTCGTTATTAAAAAAATTCTCAGTATATCGCGGCTTGAAAAGCTTAATACAAGCAAACTTATTTCTTGTATTAACGTATATGATGCTATTAGTTTCTAAGCAACAATGGGAACCTAACACAAATCAAATAGCTGTTTACATATTTATTTTTGAGGTCGGGGCCCTTATTGTTTCATTCATGGCTTGCTTCAGGCCTCGAGTGTATAAAGATTGACATGTAAATCCCGCTTGTTTTAAAGAGGCTGGGACAAAAGTATTTTAGTCGAAGAGATGTTCGAACGATTAATTAATCGTTCGAATTTTTTTGTTGTTATGGTAAACGTAAATTTCACATATTAGGTGCTTCTAGCGGTCGCCCGCGGAAAGCGAAGCCATGCACGGAAATCAACCGCGGTGTTACAAGCAATCTACACTAGTCCATTTATCTAATTTACTCATCTTTAGATGGGGGGTGAGTTACTTATGTCTTAATCTCTTTTTTGAAACATCCTTTACAGCCTATCTATCAAAAGCATAAAAGCCTCTAAAACACTTCTTTGTTGCTATCATAAGCCTCCAGCAAGTCTCAAAACATCTAAATCGCCTAATGGAATATCTTACTTTTAATGGACAATTATCTTTTTTTAGGATATATTTTTATAAGTTTAGGTTATGGAAGAAATAGTATATTGAAAACGAAAGGTGATTAAACGAAAGAATGGATGCTCATGTGTTAAAGGAACTGACGTATGAAGACTTTCAGTTTGTATATCAGCCTATTTATGCGTTGAATTCGTGGGAGACGCTGGGTTTTGAGGCTTTGCTGCGCACGGCTTTCGCAAAAGGGCAGATTGAAGAGTTGTTTTCACTGGCAAGACGCCATAATTATTTGTACAAGCTTGATACGATGGCAATTGAAGGAGCGATCAAGCACTTTCCGTTTGATGTGTTGAAATCAGAGGATGTATTTATCAATGTGTTTCCATCTACTCTTCTCCATCCGCATTTTCAACTGTTTTTAACGTATCTGTTGAACACCTATAAAAATGCGAAGCATCGCGTTGTATGGGAGTTAAATGAAACGCTTCATGAAAAGATATTATGGGAATCGCCTGCTCTTTTTGCCCGCGTAGTGAGTTTGAAAGAGGCAGGATTCAAAATTGCGATTGATGATTTTGGAGCAGGAGCCGCAGCGATGAGACAAGTGAGCATGTATGAGCCTCACTATATGAAGCTGGACCGAAGCTATGCGGAAGGGCTAGCCGACTGCAAGCAAAAGAAAGATCTGATTGATTTGCTTGTTAACTATTATCCGCATACGAATCTTATTTTAGAAGGCGTTGAACGAGATAAAGATTTAGCCGCAGCGATTTCGTTAA
This sequence comes from Priestia sp. SRI_019, assembly GCF_057586255.1. Taxonomy (NCBI): domain Bacteria; kingdom Bacillati; phylum Bacillota; class Bacilli; order Caryophanales; family Bacillaceae; genus Priestia; species Priestia sp. SRI_019. Next base: position 424,972 of record NZ_JBYCZN010000003.1, read on the forward strand.
ACCTACATGCTGCTCAGGGCTATTTACTAGGCACGCCGCAGTCGATCTCTTCCTACTTAACTTATAATAAGTACCGCAGTTTATTCAGACGAGAAAGGCTGCTGAACTCTTAAACCATACAATTCACTAAATAGATAATTTAACGTAATATGAGAACGGGTAAAATTAGACTTACATGCAACGCAGATGTCTTGAATTTTTATAAAATTATGTGATTTTGTGGGATTGTTAAAATATTTTAAGGGATAAAGAAGATGTGTTGGCTTGGTAGAATGAGTGAATTGCATATCAAAACAAGACGTTTAGTGAAATTCCAAAGGCAGATGGAGGATATTTAGTATGTATAGTGAAGGGGTATTTCAATTTTATTTTATGAATATGCCGCAGCCTGTTATTTTAATTCAGCAAGAAAAACATCAGCTGTATTATAAAGAATGTAACAAAGCAGCTCAGCAATTCTTTGACAAAATGGAAAAAGAGATAATCAATAAAGAAGAAAATCTGCTTTTTTACACACTTTGTGAAAAAGCTATTGCCACGAAAGAACCGATTCAATATCAATACATACAGCTTTTTCAGCCCGACAGGCATGCATATGAAGTAACATTTACCCCTCTTTTTAATCAAGCGACAGCCCCTTCACATGTCCTTGTCATGGCTCAAGAAATTCATTATAAAAAAACGCAGGAAGAGAGTACGCGTTTACTCGATGCGTTTCTAGAAAACACGGTAGATGCCATTCTAATTGCTGATTGTGATGAGAAGGTCTTAACAGTCAATGGAGCATTTGAAAAGCTATTTCAGTGGAGAAAAGAAGAAGTTATAGGAAAAAGCCGTCAAGAGATGGACATCGTATCAAAAGAAGAGGGAAAAGAAAACCTTAAATTAATCGAAGAATTAAAAAATGGCAAGACGCTCCCTCCTTATGAAACAGTCAGGTACACCAAAAGCGGCGAAAGCGTGTGTGTATCTGTCAGCTGTTCACCGATTTATGATGATCAAAATCAACTGGTCGCCTATTCGGTGATTTACCGAGATATTACACCGATTAAAAAGTTAGAACTGGAGCTTATTGAAAGTAAACAGTGGTACAAGTCGCTGTTTACCAACCACCACCACGCAGTTTGTATGCTGGATATGGACGGTACGATTTTAAATATTAACAGCGCATTCTTAGAAACGCTGCAGCTTTCTGCAAGCGATGTGCTGCACCGAAATTACCGAGATATTGCTAAAAGGCTGGGAGTCTGTAATTACAAGTCTTGGAATGTATATGAAGAAATTAGCTATAGTACAGAACTAACATTCCGCAGAAGCCAACGTTCTATACAACATGTGTACATTACAACCATTCCTGTCAAGGTCAATAATCAAACGGTTGGTGCTTACGCAATTTTACACGATATTACGCCTCAAAAAGAAGCAGAAGAACAGCTGGCTTATACGCTGAAAGAACTTGAAAATATAAAATATGCGCTTGATGAATCAGCTAGCGTTATGATTCTAGATGCAAATGGAACTATCACTTATATAAACGATATGTATATACGTTATTCAGATTATCAAAAAGAAGATTTATTGGGGAAGTATTATCGAGATGCAGGGCTTCGTCATGACCTTTCTGAGCTGCGTGAGACAATAAAAAGCGGAAAAGTATGGCGAGGGGAGCTTGAAATGTGGACGAAGCATCATCAGTCATACTGGGTATCGAACACAATTGTGCCGTTAAAAGATATAGACGGAAATATTACTTATTATGTCTCGATTCATAATGATATTACAGAACAAAAAGCGCTAGAAAATAAACTTCATTTTGAAGCCACTCACGATAGTTTAACAGGTCTTCCCAACCGGGCGATGTTATTAAAAGAGTTAAACAAAGTGATTGAAAAAGGGCAGCAAAAAAGCGATGAGTTTTTTGCGCTTTTGTTTCTTGACTGTGATAATTTTAAGCAGATTAACGATGAATATGGCCATCATATAGGCGACGAATTTCTAAAAGCATACACGAAGAGATTAAAAAGCTGTGTACGGAAAGGCGATCGCATTTATCGTTTGGGCGGAGATGAGTTTATCATTATTTTAAATGTAACAAATGGACGGGAAATTGAACAAATTGCTAGGCGAATTCACGTATCTCTTCAGCAAAGCTGGAACGTACGGGGCTATTGTTTGCGCACAACAACTACCATCGGAGTTTCTATTTATCCAGAGGACGGGGAATCGGCTGCTTTATTATTAAAAAATGCAGATGATGCGTTATACAAAGGGAAAAGAGAAGGGAAAAATAATTATATCCTCTACCAAACATAAAAAAAGCCTCACTGGAGGCTTTTTTATTTTATCCATGTTTTTGCCCACTTGCTGACGGGTCCCAAGATCATACCAAGCTCTGATCCTTTTTTAGTTAAGATATATTCAATACGAACCGGACGTTCAGGAATAACGTGCCGGATTACAATTCCTTCTTCTTCTAACTCTTTCATTCGTTCGGTTAACATTCGTTTACTTAAAGAGGGAATGCTGCTGTGAATTTCACTAAAGCGTTTAGGACCGCTCATCAGGACATAAATAATTAGTCCGTTCCATCTTTTTCCTATTATATCAAACGTTTTCCACACTTTTGGACATAACTCATCAAATTCATTCATTCATGCCACCTACTTTATTGTATATAGGATATTAAAAGTAACCCTTATAATGTTATTATATACTAGCATTTGGATAATGAAAAGGCTATCTTTTTTTATTTTCAAAACTTTCAGTAGCTTGAAAACGCTGTATTGTAAAGTTTTTAAAAAAAGTCACAGAATCGACATATTATTATTGACGTATCAAGAAAAAAGGTCTAAGATTGGTTACATAAAGTTACCTAGTTAAATAAAAGGTACTTTAAATTTACAATTACATCAAGAGTTTGAGAAAGAAGGTTAGTATCAAATGGATATCCTTTTGGCTATTCTTCCTGCGATTTTCTGGGGAAGTATTGTCCTGTTCAACGTTAAATTGGGCGGAGGTCCTTACAGTCAAACGCTTGGAACTACAATTGGTGCGCTGATCTTTTCAGCCGTTATTTATTTCGTAGTTCATCCAGTGTTGACGCCGCTTATTTTTATTGTCGGAATCGTTTCAGGATTATTTTGGGCAGTTGGGCAAAGTAATCAGTTGAAAACGATTGATTATATTGGTGTTTCAAAAACCATGCCAATTTCAACTGGTATGCAGCTTGTGACAACATCACTGTTCGGTGTTATCGTATTTCACGAGTGGTCAACAACAACAACCGTTATTTTAGGCGTGTTAGCTCTTATTTTCATTGTTATTGGTATCGTGCTAACATCACTAGAAAGCGAAAAAAACCCAGAGCAATCTGGACAATTCAAAAAAGGGATTATTACCCTTATTGTTTCAACAATTGGATACTTAGTGTATGTAGTTGTCGCGCGTTTATTTAATGTAGACGGCTGGTCGGCACTATTCCCACAAGCAATTGGTATGTTAATTGGTGGACTTATACTTACTTATAAACACAAACCGTTTAATAAATACGCAATTCGCAACATTATTCCAGGCCTGATTTGGGCAGCTGGTAACATGTTCTTATTTATTTCTCAACCTAAAGTAGGGGTTGCAACAAGCTTCTCATTATCACAAATGGGAATCGTTATTTCAACGCTTGGCGGTATCTTCTTACTTGGAGAAAAGAAAACAAAGCGTCAGCTTATTTCAATTACGATTGGTATTGTGCTCATCATTTTAGGTGGCGTATTCCTCGGAATGGCTAAAAGTTAACGTTTACGTAAAAGTTAATGATAGTATGTATGAATAAATGAAAACACTAGGAGGATTTTATTATGTATACAGATTTAAAAGATAAAGTAGTTGTAATTACAGGTGGATCAACAGGTTTAGGACGTGCAATGGCTGTTCGTTTCGGTCAAGAAGAAGCAAAAGTTGTTATTAACTATTATAACAATGAAGAAGAAGCTTTAGATGCGAAAAAAGAAGTAGAAGAAGCAGGCGGACAAGCAATCATCGTTCAAGGCGACGTAACAAAAGAAGAAGACGTTGTAAATCTTGTTCAAACAGCTATTAAAGAATTCGGTACATTAGACGTAATGATTAATAATGCTGGTGTTGAAAACCCAGTTCCTTCTCATGAGCTATCTTTAGACAACTGGAACAAAGTTATTGATACAAACTTAACAGGTGCATTCTTAGGAAGCCGTGAAGCAATTAAATATTTCGTTGAAAACGACATTAAAGGAAACGTTATTAACATGTCTAGCGTTCACGAAATGATTCCTTGGCCATTATTTGTTCACTACGCAGCAAGTAAAGGCGGTATGAAACTAATGACGGAAACATTGGCTCTTGAATATGCGCCAAAAGGTATCCGCGTAAATAACATTGGACCAGGTGCGATGAACACACCAATTAACGCAGAGAAATTTGCAGATCCAGAACAACGTGCAGACGTAGAAAGCATGATTCCAATGGGTTACATCGGTAAACCAGAAGAAGTAGCAGCAGTTGCAGCATTCTTAGCATCATCACAAGCAAGCTATGTAACAGGTATTACATTATTTGCTGATGGCGGTATGACGAAATACCCTTCTTTCCAAGCAGGAAGAGGCTAATAGTTTTTAATCGATGCAGAAAAAAGAGACATGGCAAAAGCGCCATGTCTCTTTTTTCTATACCTAAGCGAATGCCACCCCCCTTTCGGTTGGTGGCATTCGCCAAGGGAGCTTTTTGTGCTTCCCTTATAAGTTTATTGTATCAGCCAGCCATTTTTTTGTTAGAAGAGGGCTGGTTTTTGTCTTTTAGTTTGCTGAAGATAAAGGCAAGAACTGAGCCTGAGATGTTGTGCCAGACGCTGAAGATGGCGCTTGGGACAGCGGCTAGCGGCGAAAAGTGAGTGGAAGCGATAGTGACGCCGAGCCCTGAGTTTTGCATGCCAACTTCCATTGCCACTGCTTTTTGTTTGGCTAGATCCATTCCGCATAAGCGGGCAAAGAAGAAGCCGATTGTGAAACCAAGAATGTTGTGAAGCACGACTACGGCAAAAATGATACCGCCTGTTTTAGCAAGCTGAGCTTGGCTTCCTGCCACAACGGCAGATACGATCAAGACAATCGCGACTACTGAAACAAGGGGTAGAGCTTTGGAACTTGCTTCTGCAGCTTTTCCAAAAAACTTTTTGATCGTAAATCCAAGAGCAAGCGGAATGATGACAACTTGTATAATGGAAATAATAAGAGACATGATATCAATATCGACCCACTTGCTTGCAAATAATAAAATAAGAAGCGGTGTAACAATCGGTGCTAAAATGGTTGAAACAGAAGCGATAGCAACTGCGAGCGCAACGTTTCCTCGAGCCAAAAAGACCATTACGTTTGATGATGTGCCGCTTGGACAGCAGCCTACTAAAATAACGCCCACTGCTATTTCTTTTGGTAAATCCAAGCCAATCGCCAAACCGAATGCGAGAAGCGGCATAATGATAAAATGTCCCACCACGCCTAGTGCTACTTCTTTCGGTCTTCGAAACACTTCACTGAAATCAGACGCTGACAGCGTTAATCCCATTCCAAACATGACAATTCCTAAGAGCGGAACGATGTACTTTCCAATCCATACAAAATGCTCTGGAAATGAGTAGGCAATAACGGAAATTAAAATAACCCAAAGCGTAAATGTTTTTCCTGCAAATGTACTGATTTTCTCTATTGTTTTCATCTGTACGATACCTCCTGCGAACTATAAGAAGAAATTATACTATTTATTCAGAAAAATGAAAACAGTATTTTTGTAAAATAGTACAGAATATTTTATCTTTTGGAGATTATTTCAGTTTAAATGCAAGCATTCCTTCATTGAATACACGGAATATGTGGTAATATAAAGAAGTTAGTTTTAGAAAGTCGGAGGAGTTTAGTCATGAAATTTATCTATATTTTGTCTGTCCTTCCGTTCGTAGGCATATTAGGTTTTCTCCCTTTTGTTAATCGAGTCACTCCGTTTGTTCTCGGTATGCCGTTCAATATGTTTTGGATGGTGATATGGGTGGTGCTTACGTCCATTATTTTAGGGGTTATGTACAAGCTTGATCCCAGAAATCGGGAAGGGGAAGAAGAATGAATAGTGCACTTATTATTATTTTACTATTTTTAGTGGCCGCTATTTTTCTTGGCATACGATCAACCAAAGGCAAGGATATGAACTTGGAGCAGTGGACGGTAGGCGGCCGCGGTTTCGGGGCTATTTTAGTGTTTGTGCTGATGGCCGGAGAAATCTATACAACGTTTTCGTTTCTAGGCGGAAGCGGATGGGCTTATGGAAAAGGAGCTCCTGCACTTTATGTCTTAATTTATATTAGCTTATCATATGTCTTATCATATTGGCTTCTTCCTGTTATTTGGAAGTATGCAAGAGATCATAAGCTCGTTTCGCAGCCTGATTTTTTTGTAAGCAAATATAAAAGCCCTTACCTTGGTGTGCTTGTAGCTGCTGTAGGAGTGATTGCTGTCATTCCTGTTATTGTTGTGCAGTTAAAAGGATTGGGTATTATTGTATCACAAGCATCCTACGGAGCCATTTCAATGCCGGCAGCCATTTGGATGGGAGCTATCAGTTTAACGCTGTATGTGATGATATCCGGTATCCACGGTTCTGCATGGACGGCCGTTATTAAAGATATTATGATGCTTGCTGTGATTGGATTTTTAGGCATTTATTTACCTTTTCATTATTACGGAGGATACGGTCCGATGTTTGAAGCCGTGAATACAGCGAAGCCAGGATTTTTAAAGTTTCCTGAGCAAGGATTAAGCGTCTCGTGGTTTATTTCGACCGTTATTTTACTAGTACTTGGTTTTTATATGTGGCCGCAGGTGTTTAGTTCAAGCTATACAGCGAAAAATGCAAAGGTATTTCGTAAAAATGCAATCATTAGTCCTCTTTATACGCTGATGCTGCTCTTTGTATTTTTTGTTGGATTTGCAGCTATTTTAAAAGTTCCTGGTTTAAGCGGAGGAGACGTGGATCTTGCGCTATTACGGATCTCAATCCAAACCTTTGACCCTTGGTTTATTGGAATTATAGGAGGAGCGGGTTTGCTGACAGCGCTTGTGCCGGGATCGATGCTGTTAATGAGTGCGTCAACGCTGCTGGCTAAAAACATATACAAACCGTTTGCGCCTCAAGCAAGCGAAGCGCGTATTGCTCGTTTAGCGAAAAGCTTTGTACCGGTTGTGGCTCTTATTTCTGTTTACTTTACGTTAAACGGAGGAACGACGCTGTCAACAATTATTTTAATGGGCTATAGTCTAATGACACAGCTGTTTCCATCTCTGCTTTTCAGCTTGAAGAAAAATAACTTTGTAACGAAACAAGGAGCAGCGTGGGGGATTGTTGCTGGAATTATTGTAGTAGCCTATATTACAATCAGCGGATCTACTATTGGGACGTTGTTCCCGTCACTGCCTCAGCAAATGAAGGATATCAATGTCGGATTTATTGCGCTGCTTGTCAACTTTATTGTAATGTGGGCAGTCAGTATGCTCACAAAGCAAAACGAGGCTGGGACAAAAGTATGTTAGACGAAGTGAAAAACGAACCATTGATCAACACGTTTGATTAGTGGTTCGTTTTTTTATTAGGGTCAACGTTAGACCCTTCTAGAAGTTGATTGGAGGGCAAGACGAAGACTCCTGCGGGAAAAGCGGAACAGGTGAGACCCCACAGGAGCGCAAGCGACGAGGAGGCTCAGCGGCCGCCCGCGGAAAGCGAAGCCTTGCATGGAAATCAACTGCGGTGTCAAAAGCGGTTCAGCTCATGTCATTATGTCTCAGCCTCGTTTTTTCTAATCAAACAGCAAAGAGCCAAAGGAATAGTTCCATCCTTTGGCTCTTTACGTGGCTTTTAACCGATAATTTGTAAAATTTCCTACATCAACTGATTTACGCTAAAGCGGGAACTCGGTCGTTATAGTAAATAACTTCCGATAGGATCTTACACCCTTTAATCTCCTGAAACGTCTTTTTTGCCTCTACCTCTGATTCAAATTCAAACATAGTCGGACTTTGGTTTTTCGAGTAAACGGTAATGATCCACATTGTAAAATAAGCTCCCCTTATAAAATAATAGTTTTCCTTTTTAGTGTAGCTATCAGGTGATGTAATAATAATTGAATAGTTGTGATACAGCCTCACATTTTAAAAGGTACTTCTACTATACAACAAAAATTACAAAATAAAACAAGAAAATCTAAAAAACTACAGAGAATAATGAAAGAGAATAAATAACTGTTTATATATGGGCTATATTTATAAATGAAAGTAGGAATGTAAAAAATATAGAGAAGAGCGATTGTCTTTTAGATTGCTAAACTATATACTTATGTTCAAAAAGTGCAGGAAGTGAACGATGAAAGTTGATACGGTAGTAAAAAAAGATGTTTTACTCATTCTAGTGATGATAGTCGTTGTGCCGCTAGCAGGAGAGCTTAAATATTATCCTTTTCATGATACGTATAGAGTTAGCTTTGCTGTGCCCATTTTTTTCTTTTCACTGCTTCTTTTAAGAAGAGTTTCTCCTGTAATACCAGGTATTTTAGTTGCGAGTGCTATAGTGGGCTTTCGGATGTACCTTGACTGGTATAATTACGAATCATTTGATTTTCTGCATTCTTTGCAGATCAGGTGTTCAGCGGGGATTTATTATCTCGTTTATGCCATTTCTTTTTCGTGGTTTAAAATTAACGATTTTCATTCAAAGCCTTGGATTATTGGCATATGGAGCATCATTATCGAAACGGTTTCAGGCGGGATGGAATTGCTTTGTATGTATGTGATGGTTCACCATCATATTGTGTTTCCAGAGTTCATGCAAATTTTTATTGTAGGCGTCTTTCGAAGTTTCTTTGTTTTATGCCTGTTTAGCATGATCAAACTTTACGAAGGGCAGCTGAGAGAACGACAAATCTCTCAAAAAAATGATCAGCTGCTTGTTGTGCTTTCAAATTTATATGAGGAATCCATTCATTTGAAAAAAACGCTGCAGGACGCTGAAAGAATTACGAAAAAGTCGTATGATTTGTATGAAGAATTACACGAAGCGGATATCCACGAGCTTACTTCACTGCACGATTTTAGCCAAAAAGCATTACAAATTGCAGGAGAAGTACATGATATTAAAAAAGACAACCAGCGGATATCAGCAGGACTGTCCAAGGTCATTACAAAAGAAGAATTTTCTGAGTATATGGAAATCGAAAGTCTGCTTCAAATCGTCATGCGCAGCAACGAAAAATATGCGGCGATGTTAGCAAAAGATATTCATTTTTCATATTCGATTTTAGGAGAGCATCCTCGCTATCACGTGTACTTGTTTTTATCATTAATTAATAACTTAGTAACGAATGCGGTCGAAGCGATTGAAGAAGAAGGCGCGATTATTATCGATGTATGTCGAGAAGAAGACCGCATTTTATTGTATGTAAGAGACAGCGGTCCCGGAGTGAAAAAAAGGCATGAACGTCTCATTTTTAAAGCGGGATTTACATCCAAATATGCAAAGGACGGAACGCCTTCTACGGGTCTTGGGCTTGTCTACGTTAAGCAAATGACCGAGCAGCTGGGAGGGAATATTCAATTTGTTAATCTGTCTCCAAGCCCCGGTGTTCAATTTGCTATAGATTTACCTATTTCTACGTTAATGGGGGATAAGGACTAATATGCGATTTTATATCATAGATGATGACGAAGTCTTTCGTTCAATGTTAGCCGAAATTATTGAAGATAATGATCTGGGGGAGGTTATAGGAGAAGGAGAAGACGGGATCGTGTTAAATGATCAAGTTTCTTTATTGCAGCAGATCGATATTTTATTTATTGATTTATTAATGCCGATTCAAGACGGAATTGAAACCGTGCGCAAAATAAAGGATAGTTTTAAAGGGAAAATTATTATGATGTCACAGGTAGAAACGAAAGATTTGATTGGAAAAGCCTACTCGCTTGGCATTGAATACTATATCACGAAGCCGCTTAATCGTATGGAAGTGCTCATGGTCATTCAAAAAGTAATTGAACGAATTCATGTTCAACAATCGATGGAGAAAATTCAAGAATCGTTAAATACCGTACTTAATGTAGGAAATCAGCAAAAAACGCCTTCTTTTGATAAAAAAGAAAGCGATCCGGCAGAAGCTTGCAGGTTTGTTTTAAGAGAACTTGGGATTTTAGGAGAAAGCGGAAGTAAAGATTTGATTGAAATCATCAATTACTTGCATCAAACGGAAAAAAGCACGATGTATGAACAGCATTTTCCTTCTCTCAAAGAGATTTTTGAGAAAATTACCGTGAGAAAGCTTGGTTCATCTTTTTCAGAAGACGTGCTGCAAAAAGAAATGAAAGCAGCCGAGCAGCGAGTAAGAAGAGCTATTTATCAGTCTTTAAATCATTTGACCTCTCTTGGTATGGTTGACTTCTTTAATCCTAAATTTGAAAATTACGCTTCTAAGTTTTTCGATTTTTCAATGGTGCATCAGCGCATGAGAGATATAGAAAAAGGGACGGGAAAAAGCAGCACTCCGAGTCGTATAAACGTAAAAAAATTTATTCAAATGCTCTATTATGAAGTCAAACAAACGCTGTAGTAAAAAAACTACAGCGTTTTCATTTTGTAATTTTCTAAAAACTTTTTGTTAGTTTCAGTAGGTTTTTGTTAGATTTTGTGATGCCTATGATAATGTAATCTTATGAATAAAAGAACTACTTAATAAACAGTTCTTAATGGAATTGTATCTGTTGAATACAGTAAGTGCAAATAAACAGCTTCGAGCTGTTAGAAAAAAGAAGGAAGGTGCAAAGATATGTTCAAAAAGCTTGGATTAGCAGGACAAATTTTAATTGGTTTGATTGCAGGTATTATTGTAGGGGCCATTTTTTACGGAAATCCTAAAGCAGTTGAAGTGCTGCAGCCAATTGGAGACGTATTCATTCATTTAATTAAAATGATTGTGGTGCCGATTGTTATATCTAGTATCATTGTGGGCGTTGCGGGTGTTGGTGATATTAAGAAGCTTGGTAAATTAGGCGGAAAAACAATTCTTTACTTTGAAATCATTACAACGGTTGCCATTGTTGTAGGCTTATTAGCAGCTAACTTGCTTCACCCTGGTACTGGTGTGGACCGCAGCGGTCTTGAAAAATCAGATATCAGCAGCTACACATCAACGGCAGAAGCTACAGAGCAAAAAGGATTTGTAGAAACATTTGTTCACATCGTTCCAACGAATGTATTTGAGTCAATTGCTGCAGGCGACATGCTGCCAATTATTTTCTTCTCGGTCCTATTTGGACTTGGAATTGCATCAATCGGTGAAAAAGGCAAGCCGGTTTTAAGATTTTTTGAAGGCACGGCAGAAGCGATGTTTTGGGTAACGAATTTAGTTATGAAGTTTGCACCGTTTGGCGTATTTGCATTAATCGGTGTAACCGTATCAAAATTTGGACTAGCGTCTCTAATTCCGCTTAGTAAGCTTGTAATTGTTGCTTACGGCACAATGATTTTCTTTGTATTAGTTGTACTAGGACTTGTAGCTAAATGGGCAGGCGTTAACATCTTCCACTTATTAAAAGTGTTAAAAGATGAATTGCTGTTAGCATTTTCAACTGCAAGTTCAGAAACGGTATTGCCGCGTATTATTGCGAAAATGGAAAAGTTCGGATGTCCTAAAGCCATTACATCTTTTGTTATTCCGACGGGGTATTCGTTTAACTTAGACGGATCTACTCTTTATCAAGCGCTTGCTGCGATTTTTATCGCGCAAATGTACGGTATTGATATGAGCATCACACAGCAAATTTCACTGATATTAATTTTAATGGTTACATCTAAAGGAATTGCAGGAGTTCCGGGCGTATCGTTTGTTGTACTGCTTGCAACGCTTGGATCTGTAGGACTTCCGGTAGAAGGGCTTGCTTTTATCGCTGGAATCGACCGTTTGTTAGATATGGGACGTACAGCGGTAAACGTAATTGGAAACTCACTTGGTGCGATTGTCATTTCGAAGTGGGAAGGTCAATTTAACGATAAAGACAAGGAAGCTTACATTAACGAAGTAACAAAAAAAGTATCGTAACAACAAAGAGTCTGGGACAAAAGCATTGTAGTTGAAAAAAGATCCGAACGATTATTCGTTCGGATCTTTTTTCGTTTGAATTTGCTTTGAAAAATTGGGAATAGTAACTAAAGATGAAAAACAAATGATTGATACAAGGAGGTCTCAACATGGGAAGAGCAAATAATCACAAATCATCACATAACAACAAAGGGTCACTGCCTCAAACACCAAAAGAGTTAAAAATTGCTCCGGATCAAGCAAATGAAGAATTTTCACGTGAGTTAGCGCAGCATCATGATGCCAAAGCGAAACAGGACTTAATTTTGAAACAGCAAAAAGAAAAGTAAGAGAAAAAGAGGCTGGACAAAAGTGTTTTAATTGAAGGGAAATCCGAACGATGAATGGAGATTCTTGATGGAGAATCCAACTCGTTCGGATTTTTTATTGGCAGAGTGAACGAAGGTTTCATTTCTATAGTTGCTTCTAGCTTGTGATTGGAGGGCAAGACGAAGACTCCTGCGGGAAAAGCGGAATAGGTGAGACCCCGCAGGAGCCTACGCGACGAGGAGGCTCAGCGGCCGCCCGCGGAAAGCGAAGTCTTGCACGGAAATCAACTGCCGCGTAACAAGCGATTCATACTAGCTCGTTTATTCGTCTGTAGATTCGATTGACTTAGGTATGTTTCAATCTCTTTTATACATATCTAAAGATAAAAATACCTTAGTAACCATTTTGTAACATTATTTAATCATAGCGTAATAGTTTTTGAGGCTTTTTTCATTATAATTAAACCGAACATATTGAAAAATAAGTTCTATAGAAACGTAACGTTCGGTTACATAATGGAGGAGAAAAATGAAAAAAGCCATCATTGGGTCTATAACGGCAGCGACAGTCTTATTTAGCGGAGCCAGTCCGTTTATTGCACCTGCTCAAACAGTAGAAGCAGCGTCATATTCATACAAAGATACGGCTATTGCTACTGGTAAAAAATTAATGGGTGTTCCTTATAAATGGGGAGGCACAACAACAAAAGGTTTTGACTGCTCGGGATTTATTCAATACATTTTCAAAAAGGCTGGAAAAACACTTCCGCGCACAACGGAACAAATGTATCGAGTAGGGACAAGCGTTTCAAAAGCAAAGCTTCAAAAAGGAGATTTAGTTTTCTTTCAAACGTATAAAAAAGGTGCTTCACATGTAGGTGTGTACTTAGGAAATAATCAGTTTCTTCAAGCTTCTACGTCTAAAGGAGTGACGATTACATCTCTTAGCAACAGCTACTGGAAAGCACGTTATATTGGTGCAAAACGGATTTAATCATCCGTCATTTTTTTGGAAAACAACACTACATTATGTAGTGTTGTTTTTGTTTGCATATACATAACATATTGCCAATATTATTTTTAACGTTTTATACAAAAAAATCCATATTCTGTGAGATAATAACGTTAACACATTTTGTACTTTAACATAAGGAATATCCCACTTTATTCGAAAGTTTGGTGAGCGAAGATGAAGCGCTTAGTATGGAGTTATGGAATAGGTATTGTTGCAATAGTAGCAGTACTCTCATTTTTCTTTATGATGAAAGGTCAAACAGAGAAACCCGTCGTTAGCGGAAATGTACCAAAAGCTCATGCGCAGGGAGAAAGAGTGAAGCACCCCATCTCACAGTTCCAAGCAGTACAGCCTCATGAAGCAGGTAATGAAGTGAAAAATGTAAAAAACAACATGCCTGAAAAAGCGGATCCTCCTCCTTTTTTAGTTTACATTGACCCTGGTCATCAATCTCAGGCTAACCTGGAGAAAGAGCCAATCGGACCGGGATCAGCAGAAACAAAAATAAAGGTTTCCGGAGGCACATCAGGCGTAGTGACCAAGAAGCCGGAATACAAGCTGACGTTGGAAGCCTCCATGATATTAAAACAGCTGCTCGAAGAAAAAGGCATAACCGTAAAGCTTACTCGGAGTGCTGATAATGTAGATATCAGCAACCGGGAACGAGCGGAGCTTGCGAATAATTCAAAAGCTGACTTACATGTACGTATACATGCGGATGGTTCTGAAAATGCTTCTGTAAAAGGATTTTCTGTGCTTACTCCTGCAGAAGATAATTCCTATACAAAGTCTATTTATCAACGCAGTCTGCAGGCATCTCAAGCTATTCTGACAGAGGTGAAAAAAGATCAGTTTGTCGAAGCAGACGGCATTCGCTATCGCAGTGATCTTTCAGGATTTAACTGGTCGACTGTACCCGTAACGCTAGTTGAGCTGGGGTATATGACGAATCCAGAAGAAGACCGTAACCTGTCCGATCGAGCTTACCTTACAAAGCTGATGAATCATGTTGCAGATGGTATAGCGGCATATGAAGAAATGAAAAAATAAAAGGTGAAAAGACCTATAAAAGCGTGTGACTAAATCAATTGATTTATGTCACACGTTTTTTTTGTCGTTCATATGATATAAAAAAGCGTTTTTTCGACAAAAAAGTGGACGAGCAGAAAAGAAAACTAGGTAAAATGCTTTAATTTTTATAAAACTGTGTCGATATAACGAGTGATATTAAAATGCGTTAGACAGTACATGAAAATGGGGGAACAAGATGAGAAAGTTAACGGCATTTGCTTTAGTACTAAGCGTACTGCTGTTTCAATTCACGCCGCTTGCTAGCGTGAAAGCTGAAACGGTAGAACCAGTTGTGTCTGTAAAATTAGTAAACTATTTAGGAGATCATCATGCAATTACAATTAAGCCGTCTTATTTATACACTATTAAAAACTCGGATTTGGTCTTAAATGCAAATACAGAGTATACGGTAACAGCAACAACTCAAGGTGTCACTCTAAAACAAGGAAGCACTGTCTTAGGTGATTTTACAAGCTTTGAAATTACACCGTCTCTTTATAAAAATCCCGTATCTATTAACGGCAGACAGTACTTAGGGGACGTTGCGTTTACAAATGAAAAAGGAACGTACGTCAGACCTGTTAATACGCTGCCGATTGAAGACTATTTAAAAGGCGTTGTGCCAAATGAAGTCTATACATCTTGGAATCTGCAAGCTTTAAAAACTCAGGCAGTAGCAGCGAGAACATACGCAATGAGCTATGCAGGAAAAGTAATCAATGACACGGTAAGCTATCAAGTATACGGTGGCTATACGTGGTACGACAGCACAAACAAAGCAGTAGATGAGACATTCGGACAAGTAGTCACATACAACAATAAATTAATCAACGCCGTTTTCTCATCAAGCAACGGTGGGAGAACCGAATCAAACAGCAACGCTTGGGGAGGAACTCAGCTTTCTTATTTCCCGGTGAAAGAAGATCCATACGATAAGCAGACGCCGTGGACGTTAGCTGTTCAAAAAACGCAAATTGATTTAACCGGAAAAGATTTAGCTAACTATAGCGCTTGGTGGAATACGGTTTCTGAAAAAGATAAAACCGTTACGGATAATTTGAAGTCATGGTTAGTAGCCAATAAGCATCCTGGTAAAACGATTAAAATTACGTCTATTCCAAAGGTGAGTTTTTATGCTCCTTCATCAGGAGGCCGTGTGACTAAAGGTGCGATTACAGTGGACTACCTCGTTAAAGGAGATATAGACAGTTCGCAAAAACTAGTGGTTCATCATTTGGAATTAACGAATTTAACATCGACGAAGCTAAAATCGATGTTAAACAGCCGTGCGATGCTTAGCCTGCTTGTAACGGAAACAAATGAAACAAGCACATCCACAACTTTTAATGGGAAAGGAAATGGACACGGTGTTGGAATGAGTCAATACGGTGCTCAAAAAATGGCAAGCCTAGGCAAAGACTATCGTGAAATTTTAGATTTTTACTATCCAACAACTACTCTTTTAAGTTTTTATACAACAAAATATCCGCGAAAAGAGCAGGAGCAAGAACCACCGAAAGATACGGTTGCACCTGATGCACCTTCAGTTAATGCACTAGGAGACAACGAAACATCGCTTACGGGCGTGACAGAACCAAATGCTTCTGTTATTGCAAAAGTGGAAAATGAAGTAATTGGAACGGGCCTTGCTGACGAAGCTGGAAAATTTGCAATTACGATTGCCAAGCAGCCAGCAGATACAAAAGTGTCTGTAACGTCTAAAGATGCAGCTGAAAATGAAAGCACGGCCACAGTAGTGACGGTAACGGATCAAACGCCGCCTTCTGTTCCAATTGTAAATGAAGTAAGTGACCAAGATACGACCGTAACAGGCGTAACAGAAGCAAACGCCGCCGTGACGGTAAAAGCGGGCGATGCAACGTTCTCTGCAGTAGCGGATGGTAACGGTACATTTACTGTTTCAATTCCAGTACAAATAGGTGGAACAACAATAGCGGTAAGTGCAAAAGATAAAGCAGGAAACGAAAGCCAAGCGCCTTCTTTTGCGGTTAAATCTACGTTAAAAGCACCGCTTGCACCAAAAGTAAATGAAGTAAGTGATCAAGACACAATGCTTAAAGGAACGGCTGAAGCAAATGCGACGGTCATCGTTAAAAACGGAAGTCTTCAGCTTGCAGCAGGCAATGCAGATGCCAAAGGAAATTACAGAATCTCAATTGCGAAACAAAAAGCAGGAAGCACGCTTTCTGTAACGGCTCAAAATGCAGGTGGAACAAGCTCAGCCACTGCGGTAACCGTACAGGATAAAACGGCACCAGCTGCGCCAAAAGTAAACGCAGTAAGTGATCAAGATACAAAAGTTACAGGTACAGCAGAAGCAAATGCGACGGTTACTGTAAAAGTGGGAACAACAACTGTGGGAACGGCTAAAGCAAGTGCAAACGGAGCGTTTTCTGTTGCCATTTCTCTGCAAAAAGCGAATACAAAGCTAAGCTTACAAGCAAAAGATGCAGCAGGAAATAGCAGTACTGTATCGACTATAACCGTTACGGCAAAGCCAAAAGCTCCGGTCAAACCAACAGTTAATGAAGTGAGTGATCGAAGTACAGCCGTTACGGGTACCGCAGAAGCAAATGCGGCGGTTATCATTAAAAACGGAAGTCTTCAGCTTGCAGCTGGTAAAGCAGATGCTAAAGGAAATTACAGCATCTCGATTGCAAAACAAAAAGCAGGAAGCACGCTGTCTGTAACGGCTGGAAACGCAGCGGGCGTAAGTCCAGTTGTAACGGTAACCGTGCAGGATAAAACAGCACCCGTTACACCAAAAGTGAACGCTGTAAGCAATCAAGATACAGTCGTAACGGGAAGCACAGAAGCAGGCGCGGAAGTGCATGTGAAAATTGATAAAAAAGTAATTGGCAAAGGAAATGCCAAATCGGATGGAACGTTCA
This sequence comes from Priestia sp. SRI_019, assembly GCF_057586255.1. Taxonomy (NCBI): domain Bacteria; kingdom Bacillati; phylum Bacillota; class Bacilli; order Caryophanales; family Bacillaceae; genus Priestia; species Priestia sp. SRI_019. The sequence continues at coordinate 442,432 of NZ_JBYCZN010000003.1, forward strand.
GCATCACCATTCCAAAGCAGCCTGCTGCTACAAAATTAGCTGTTATTGCAAAAGATGCAGCTAATAACTACAGCTCCAATGCGTTTGTAACGGTTAGTGCCGTACAGACAAAACCAGCGCTTCCAACCGTTAATATGCTTACTGAAAAAAGTACAGCGGTAACGGGAACAGGAGAAAAAAATGCGTCTATTTATATTAAAGTAGGCGGAAAAATTATTGCGAGTGGGAAAATTGATGGAAACGGCAAGTTCAGCGTGAAAATTCCTGCTCAAAAAGCAGGAACAGAAGTAACGGCCGTGTTGCAAAATAAAGTAGGATACAGTCCGTACAAAATTGTAAAAGTGCAAGACACAACGCCGCCGGCACCTCCGGCAGTGAATACCGTTACGTCTTTGTCCACCTTTATCTCTGGAAAAACGGAAGCAAATGCCGTAATTACGATTAAAAGCGGTACAAAGCTGATCGCATCAGGCAAAGCAGATGGCAAAGGACAGTTTAAAGTAACTATTCCAAAACAAACACCAGGCGTAAAACTGGCTGTGACGGCAAAAGATGCAGCCAATAACTACAGCTCTAATACGTTTGTAACAGTCAGTGCTGCGCAGACAAAACCAGCGCTTCCAACCGTTAATACGCTTACTGAAAAAAGTACAGCGGTAACGGGAACAGGAGAAAAAAATGCGTCTATTTATATTAAAGTAGGCGGAAAGATTATTGCGAGCGGGAAAATTGATGGAAACGGCAAGTTCAGCGTAAAAATTCCTGCTCAAAAAGCAGGAACAGAAGTGACGGCCGTGCTGCAAAATAAAGTGGGATACAGTCCGTATAAAATTGTAAAAGTACAAGACACAACGCCGCCGGCACCTCCGGCAGTGAATGCCGTTACGTCTTTGTCCACCTTTATCTCTGGAAAAACGGAAGCAAATGCCGTGATTACGATTAAAAGCGGTACAAAGCCGATCGCGTCGGGCAAAGCCGATGGCAAAGGGCAGTTTAAAGTAACTATTCCAAAACAAAAAACAGGCGTAAAGCTGGCTGTGACGGCAAAAGATGCCGCTGGAAATACAAGTTCAGCAACGAACGTAAGTGTTAAATAGAAAGAGGTTGAGACAAAGTATTTTAGTTAAAGTTAAACACGAACTATCTATCGAAAACTGATGGATAGTTCGTGTTTTTTTTATGATTATCGTGAACGTAGGCATCATGTAGGTAAGTGCTTCTAGCGGTTTTTAAGTAAAATAGCAGGTTACTAAAAAGTTACCTTAGAACTTTGAAGTGCCTAACTTACTTTAAAGTGGGTTCTATCTTTTTCTTTTTTTCTGTTTCATAATAACAAATGTAAAGAAATTAGCAGGGGGTTTTTTATAATGAGTAATCATTTGCAAGATACAGTAACACTTCACAACGGAGTCAAAATGCCTTGGCTTGGACTAGGTGTATTTAAAGTAGAAGAAGGGCCTGAATTAGTGAACGCGGTGAAAACAGCTATCGTCAAAGGCTATCGCAGCATTGATACGGCAGCTATTTATGGAAATGAAGAAGGTGTAGGAGAAGGAATTCGCCAAGGTCTGAAAGAAGCAGATCTTTCACGCGAAGACATTTTTGTTACATCAAAAGTTTGGAACGCAGATTTAGGCTATGAAGAGACGCTGGCTGCTTACGAAACAAGCTTACAAAAGCTTGGCTTAGAATATTTAGATCTATACTTAATTCACTGGCCAGTAGAAGGTAAGTATAAAGCAGCGTGGAAAGCATTAGAAACGCTTTATAAAGAAGAAAAAGTAAGAGCCGTGGGCGTAAGTAATTTTCAAATTCATCATTTAGAAGACTTAATGAAAGATACAGACGTTAAACCTGTTATTAACCAAGTGGAGTATCATCCTCGTTTGACGCAAAAAGAGCTGCATGCTTTTTGTCAAAAGCACGATATTCAGCTAGAAGCATGGTCTCCGCTTATGCAAGGAGAATTGCTAGATAACGATGTGTTAAAAGGAATTGCTGAAAAACACGGTAAAACAGTTGCTCAAATTATTCTGCGATGGGATCTGCAAAACGGAGTTGTAACGATTCCAAAATCGACAAAAGAACATCGTATTGTTGAAAATTCATCTGTGTTTGATTTTGAATTGGATGCTGAAGATGTAAGTAAAATTAATGAATTAAACCAAAATCACCGAGTAGGTCCAGATCCGGACAACTTTGATTTTTAATAGAAGAACTAAGAAGCTGGGAGAAAAGTATTTTAGCCCAAGTGCAAAACGAACCATTGATCAACTAGTTTGATGAGTGGTTCGTTTTTTTTGTTATGGTGAATACAGCTTCATCTGTTTTGTGCCTTCTAGCAGTTGATTGAAGGGCAAGGCGAAGACTCCCGCGGAAAGCGAAGCCTTGCAGGGAAATCAACTGCGGTGTCATAAGCGGTTCAGCTCATGTATCTTATTTGTTCGTCTTTAGATTGGATTCATTTAGTTATGTCCCGGCCTCTTTTTATGCATTATTACATAAATTTAACATTTTCTTCACAGTAAGCTAAAGGACGGGCCGTATCATAAAGAAAGGTCGTGAAAGGTAGAGAAATCATTTCATTTTTAAGTGTAAAATAGGCGGTGTAACGATGACAAAACAAGCTTACTCTCACATACAATGTAAAAAAACATCAATGATTGATTTATTGCTGGATGCAGGGGTTTATAAAAAAGGAAATAAGCAGCTATACGAGCTTACGCTTCAAGAACTAGAATCAGAATACGAAGCTGTTGCACAGCAGCGCATATCTCAATGAAATTTTGATACATTGCTAGAATTTGTTATAATAGAGGAAAGGATAGGAGTTGATTTATATCGAAAAGCACCCGACAGACTCGCAGCCCATCCGCATGGATATCCTCGATTCTATATTTGCTAAAATGGTATTAAATAAGGCTATCCGAGATTTTAGAAGAGATCAAATTTTACGTGAAGTCGATCAAACATTAGAAGAAAGAAACAAAGAGAAATTTTTTCAATTAATTGAAGAATTAAAATCAATTTCGTAAAGGGCGTTCGCGTGATAGAATTTGATTTTATCATTTTAGCATATAAAAACAGGTAAGAAGCCGCATGCTTAGTTACCTGTTTTTTTGTCGTCTTATTGCAAAACAAAGCCTTACATAAGAGGTGCACCTTACTAGTAAACAGACAAAAAGAGCAAGTCTAATGTACTCACTCTTTTCAGAAAGGTATGGGTGTTACTGAGAAAATGAATGTCACTCTCTAAATGTTGCGTGTGGGGTTTAGAAAGTTCTATGCAATTGCATATTTTCTACTTCATTCGCTCTATGTATTGTTAAAGTAACAATATAACCATATCTTATCACATGAACGAAATTCGATTCAATATATTTATTGATTTTCTTTTTAAATTGTTCTAAATAATTAGTGAATGTAAAAAAATGTTTTTATTGGGTGAATGTGTATCTATAAAAAACAATAGAAAAATATAGTGGGTTTTTATGAGAGACATTTGTTTGTTTCTGACGGACTGTAAGCTTCGAAAGAGTACAATCCGTCCTGTAAATCAGTATTAAGAAAAAATGAGCTGAACCCAGTAGAATAGGAGGAAAAGCGTAACGATGGTGGTAAGCGGAATAACGATAAGTGATACTTTTAAATAATCTTTCCATTTTACCTTGATATGATTTTCTTTTAAAATATGCATCCAAATAAGAGAAGCCAGTGTTCCAATCGGCAATAAAAGCGAGCCCATATCACTTCCAATAATATTAGCAAGGTAAATAGTTTTGAGAGTAATAGGATCGAGCCCCATTTCAGTCAAGGTAATGGTTCCGACCATTAAAGCAGGGTGATTGTTAAACAAGTTAGAGAGAATGGAAACAAGTCCTCCCATGATAAAGCTTGCTTCAAAAAGCCCTCGATTCACAATTGGTTCGCAAATTTTCACAAGTAGATCTGTCAATCCTACGTTATGCAATCCGTAAATAATAACGTACATTGAAAATGCAAAAACGAAAATGTGCCACGGCGTTTTCTTTAAAATATCAATCGGGTTTGTACGTAAGTGATACCATCTCCAAATAAGTAAGATCAGTGAGCCCAGTACAGCAACCAATTCGATTGGTATGCCGAAATAAGAGGCGACAAATAGGAGACAGCGCATAACAAACACAAATAATAAAACTTTCAGCATAAATTGTGTGCGTTTACGTTTTGTTTCAACAGAAATGCTTCCTTTTAAGGGGTGAAACTGTTTCGTAAAGAAACTCTCTTCTATATCTTTTGAAGCATGCGGCAGTTTTTTTGGCAAATGGCGTTTTACGACCGTATACATGAGCCAAGACATAAATAATAAACCAAGTGTCGCCGGTACAAACATCATCGCCGTGTGCATATAAAGCGACATATGAACAATTTTTAAGGCAATCAAATTGACAATATTACTTACACCTATAGGCGCGCTGGAAGCGGTAGCAATAAGCGCTCCACTTAAAAGGTAGGGGATCTGCTGGTGGGGTTTTAGCTGAAGGTTTTTCAAAAGTAGAATTAAAATTGGAGTGGTAATTAAAATACTGCCGTCATTATTAAATAGTAAAGTCATTAAAAAGCAAAGCAGTTGAATGTACCAATATAATCGGTACCCTGAGCCTTTGGATAAACTCACTAGTCGTGCAGCTGCCCAGTGGAAGAATCCGAAACTTTCTAATATGACGGCCATGACAATGGTGGCAATAATGGTGATAGAAGCGCCGCTTATCTTTCCGAAAATATCAACAATGTCTGATTTGGATACAATGCCTGTAAGCAGGATAATGGCTGCTCCTATGGATGCCGGCCATGCTTCGTTGATGCCGTTTGGCCTCCAAAAAATGACGAGCATTGTCATTGTAAACACGAAAATGGCAATTCCAATTTCAATATTCATCAGTATGCTCCTTTCTTCTAAAATTTGTAATGAATATACCCTTGCATGTCCCTTACACTCTATTTATATTCATTTATTACTAGAAGGATTGTGCATAAGACCATTTTTACTAATATGTTTGTTTATCTTGCCAAGGCACGTGTCATATTGGGAGAGACGCCTATGAAAAAGAGGCTGGGACATAACTAAATCTATCCAATCTAAAGAAAAATCAATTGGAGAAAGGAGTTAGCAGGCATTGCTTTTTATATTGCTGTTGATTTTCATACCAGCCTTTGCTTTCTGCTTGTCCCGCAGGCGTCTTCGTCTTGCACAGATAAAAGCCGCTATATACATGAAACCTACGCTCACCATATCAATAAAAAAATCCGAACCATTCATCGTTCGGATCTTCCTTTAACTAACATACTTTTGTTCCAGCCTGTTTAAGATTAGCAAGTATAGATTTTTTCGTGTAAAGTTAGCGCTTTTATCTGATCGTGATTAGGTTCGTAGCCGATGCCTGGTGTATCAGGAACGGAAATAATCCCGTTGTCGACCGTGATTTCCGGATGAACGATATCACGCGGCCAGTATTTAGAGGATGCGGCTGTATCTCCGGGAAGCGTAAAATTGGCAAGTGTGGTAATGGCAATATTATGTGCTCGTCCGACACCTGATTCCAGCATACCGCCGCACCATACGGGCACACCGTGAGTTTGACAAAGGTCATGAATTTTTTTGGCTTCTGTCAGTCCGCCTACTCGTCCAATTTTAATGTTAATAATTTGTGTGCTTCCAAGTTTAATAGCTTTTCGAACGTCTTCAGCTGAATGAATGCTTTCATCTAAGCAAATGGGCGTGCGCATGCGGGCCTGCAGTTCAGCGTGATCAATTAAATCATCATGAGCCAACGGCTGTTCAATCATCATTAAATCAAATTCATCAAGCTGAGCAAGGTGATCAGCATCTGCAAGCGTATAAGCAGAGTTCGCGTCAACCATCAGCGGAATAGAAGGGAACTCGTTTCGAACTGCGCGCGTCAAGTTAAGATCCCAGCTTGGCTTAATTTTAATTTTGATCCGCTTATATCCTTCATTCAAGCCGGCGTCAATTTTGCGAAGCGTTTCGTCAATCGTAGGCTGAATGCCAACGCTAAGACCAACTTCAATTTGACTTTTACTGCCTCCTAACGCTTTAGATAGAGAGAGGTTTTTCCTGCGCGCATACAAATCCCAAACTGCGCCTTCTAACGCCGCTTTTGCCATGTAATTGCCTCGAATATGAGCAAAGCGTTCAGATACTTCGTCAGGATGCTGAATTTCTTTCTGTTGAAGCAAAGGAATTAAAAAATCCTCCATAATGTGCCAGTTTGTTTTGAGCGTTTCTTCTTTATAAAAAGGATCGGCGCACGCTACGGATTCAGCCCAGCCCGATCGTCCGTCTTCGTCTTGAATTTCAACTAAAATAAAATCTCGATCCACTTCTTTTCCAAGACTTGTGGTAAACGGATGAAGTAAATCCATTTTTAAATGCCGTAAAATGACGCGTTTTATGTTCATTTTTGCACCTCTTTTTTCGTTAAAATATAAAAATGAACGGGTGCGCTGCTTTCTGGAGACTTCATGAAGTCTGTTACTTGGAATCCTTTAGCAAAACACGTTTGAAATACGCGTCTTGTTCGCATACGCCAGTCTAATGCCAGAGAAGGAGAGACTTCTTTCATTTGCTGAAAAGCAGACGGAATAGCTACAGACACGACGTCATGATCCAACCATTTTTCATCAATATCTGTAACAGAAGGGAACCCTTCATCCGTTAACGTCCATTGAATGAGCGATGCGTCCATTATTTGATCTGGCGTATAAAGAAGCTGAGCTTGTTTTGTATCTTCTGCGGATGCCCATTCCACAACGAATCGATCTGAAGGCAAGTCAGCATTCAACGGATCGTTCATGTCTCCGTAGCAGTTTTCAATATAGGTAGAACAAACGGCTCCAAGCTTTCCAATATTTAAATACCCGTTGGCGCTTTCTAAAGGGTCATACGTCCAGCTGATATATGAATAGCCCTTTTTTTTACTTTCCTGGCGCTGTGCATGCTTAAGTTTGGCACCGATACCCATGCTGCGATAGGCAGGGTCAACTGCTAGTATATGAGAACATAAATAGACGCAATTTCCGTCAAACCCTGGAAAACTATATTGAAAGCCAATCAGCTTTTCATTTAGAAACGCACCGAGAACAAGACCTCCGTTTTTAACAGCGGTTAAGGTTTGATGAACGGGCGTTGCTTCTTCTTCTCCCCAGACGCGGCTTTCTAATGCGCGTACGTCTTCTAGTTCAGCCGTTGTTTTGAGTGAACGAATCGTTAAAGCTTCAGTCATTTGTTTACTTCCTTTCTTTTAATCATTTATTCTAAAAAGATGCCTTGCTCGGCATAGAGTTTTTCCAAGTGTTCTTGTCGTTTTCCAGCCGTTTTTTCATCTCTTTTTTGCATGCTGCTAATGACAATTTGAGATAGGGCAAGAAGCGATAAAATATGTTCGGTTGTGCCGGCTAAAAGCGTGATATCAGCGATTTGACCTACCGGAGACAGACGGCGGTCTGTAATGGCAATTACTTTTGCACCTTGTCTTTTAGCCTGCTGAGCTACTTCGAGCGCTTCTTTTGTATAGCGCGGCAGTGAAAATACAACAACGGCTGATGCGCTCGTGAGATTGCATAGCGTTTCAAGCAAAAATCCAGTTGGAAAAGATAAAAGAACATGATTGCGAAGCTGATTCATTTTATAATACAGCCAGTAGGCTGCCGTATGAGATTCACGGAAACCTGCAATATACACTTGATCACTTTTGATAAGCGCATCTACAGCTTGAGATAATTCCTTTTCGTCAACAGGGGAAAGCCATTCACTAAAAGGTTTCTTTTCTTCCGCTGCAGGCTTGCTAGCTGCTTCTTTTGATTCAGTAGATGAAAGCCATTCGTTTCGCATTAGCTCCTGCAAATCGGAAAAACCATTTAACCCAAGTGCGTAAGCTAGACGAATAACGGTTGTTTCACTGACACCTGCTTCTTTGCCAATTTGCCCGGCCGTGTACAGCGAGCCTTTTTCCATAAAATTGACGAGAAACTCCGCCACTTTTTTTTGACCGCGAGAAAGGTCAGGGAATTTATGTTTAATTAATTCTTGAAATGATGGATTCATATAGCCTCCTAAAAAAAGAAGTTATAACTTCATAAAAACATATTAATGCATTTTTAACTTCATTTCAATTGCTGTTTCAAAATAAAAAGAAGCCCTCGTGATATAATAAATTGATTATTCAAAAATAAATGCTGTTATTCAAAAACGAATTGTATTTTATTCAAAAATGAATAGAAAGCGGGGAGCATATATGAATTCAGAATGGAATGAAAATCAGTGGATCCTTCATTCATTAAAAGATGATTTGCTTGTAACCGATGAAAAAGGCATTATTGTCCGAATCCATGAAGGAACGGGAAACATTTACGATGTAAAAGCTGAAAAACTGCTGGGAAAGTCTGTTTATGAACTTGAAAAACAAGGGTTGTTTACCCCAATCGTTACCCCAATTGTGCTTGAAACAAAGAAGAAAATTACGCTTGTACAAACAACTAAACAAGGCAAGCAGGTACTCGTCACGGGCATTCCGGTCAAAGATGAAAAAGGAGAGATTAAAAGAATCGTCAGCTATTCTCATGATGTGACGGAGCTGATGGAAATGAAAACATATCTTGATGCGATGGAAGGCGAAATGCAGCGCGTAAAGAGCGAGCTTATGCTGCTGCGGAACCAAAATCTATCAACAGAAGGAATTGTATGCAACAGCGAAAAGATGCAGCACGTTCTTCGTACGGCTGTTCACGTGTCGAATGTAGACGTAAATATTTTACTTTTAGGGCAGTCAGGAGTAGGAAAAACGCACTTAGCCAAGCTGATACATAACAAAAGTACAAGAAGCAAAGGGCCATTTATTGAAGTGAACTGCGGAGCGATTCCAGATCATTTATTTGAGGCTGAGCTGTTTGGCTACGAAGCGGGTGCTTTTACCGGTGCATCTAAAAATGGAAAAGTGGGACTGGTCGAATTAGCAGATGGAGGTACGCTTTTTCTAGATGAAGTCGGAGAACTGTCACCGGCGCATCAAGTAAAAATCTTAAAGCTCATTCAAGAGAAACAGTTTTATTCCGTTGGAGGAAGAAAGCCTAAAACCGTGGACTTTCGCTTAATTGCAGCGACGAACAAAGATTTAGAAAAAGCCGTTGCTGAAAAAGAATTTCGAGAAGATTTATACTTTCGTCTAAGCGTCGTACCGATTACCATTCCATCTTTGAACGAGCGCCCTGAAGATATTTTTCCGCTGCTCACACATTTTGCCGAGCAGTTTGAAAAGAAATACAACCGAAAAAGAACGTTTGATAATGCGGTTATTCACGCACTGCTTGCACATGAGTGGAAAGGAAACGTACGAGAGTTAATCAATGTGATTGAACACGCTGTGGTTGTGTCTTCGCAAACGCTGATTACAATGGAGCATTTGCCGCATTCTCTGCATAGAAAAAAACGGATTCAGCACGTTGAAGAACATGGGGAAATAAAGCTTAATGACGCGTTAAACGAGCTGGAAAAAGAGATATTAGTGAAAGCCAAAAAACAGTATAAAACGACAACAGAAATAGGGGAAGCACTTGGAATCAGTCAGCCTTCAGTTGTTAGAAAATTAAAAAAACATTCCGTTTTTTAACGTCTTTGGCACGCTCTTTGCATGTAAAACAAGTACAAACACATTACTTGATAGATTGCGAGGAGGAAGTCAGATGACGCAGGCATCACTTACACAGTTAATGAACAGTTTACCCGATTTACTAGCACCAAGCATGGCGAAAGATCACCCTAATTTACCGGTGGTAAAAGCAGAAGGCTGCTACTACTACGGAGCTGACGGAAAAACGTATTTAGATTTTACATCAGGTATTGCAACAGCGAATACAGGTCATCGTCACCCTAAAGTTGTACAAGCGATTAAAAATAGCGTTGACCATCTTATGCACGGCCCGTCGGGTGTAATCATGTACGAATCTATTTTACAGCTTGCCGAAGAATTAAAAACAGTATTGCCAAGAGGGTTGGACTGCTTTTTCTTTGCCAACAGCGGAACCGAAGCAATTGAAGGAGCGTTAAAACTGGCAAAGTACGTTACGCAAAGACCTTATACGGTTTCGTTTATGGGCTGCTTTCACGGCCGTTCTCTCGGAGCGCTTAGTGTGACAACGTCAAAAAGCAAATACCGGAAATTTCTTCAGCCATGGGGCTTAACGTATCAAGTGCCTTATGCAGACGCGACTCAGTGTCCGAAAGGAGAAGATCCGGAAATCTACTGCGTGGAAAAGCTGGAAAGAGATTTTGCCACTTTGTTTAAGCATCAAGTAACGCCGGAAGAAGTAGCATGCATGATTGTAGAGCCGGTTCTTGGAGAAGGCGGCTACGTGATCCCTCCGAAAGCGTGGCTGCAAAAAATAAGAGAAGTGTGTGACAGACACGGCATTCTGCTTATTTTTGACGAAGTGCAAACCGGCTTTGGACGGACCGGCGAGTGGTTTGCAGCTCAAACGTTTGACGTGACGCCGGACATTATGGCAATCGCAAAAGGCATAGCATCAGGACTTCCGTTAAGTGCGACCGTGGCTTCCAAACAGCTAATGGAAAAGTGGCCGATTGGTACACACGGAACAACTTTTGGAGGCAATCCCATTGCTTGTTCAGCAGCACTTGCGACACTAGACGTATTAAAAGAAGAAAAGCTGATTGAAAACTCAAAAGCAATGGGGAAATATGCAGCGGATCGCCTTCAGCATTTAAAAGCGAAGCATGAAGTTATCGGAAGCATTCGTTCAGTAGGACTAATGATTGGAATTGAAATTATTAATCCAAAAACAAAGCAAGGTGACGGAAATCTTCTTCTTGAGATCCTAGACAAATGTTTGGAAAAAGGGGTGCTGTTTTACCTTTGCGGAAATAGCGGAGAAGTGATTCGAATGATTCCTCCTTTAACGATTACAAAAGAAGAAATTGATGCCGGGCTTCGCGTGTTAGACGAAGCATTAACAGAAATCACAAGTCTTCACGTGATCTAAAGCTTTAAGAAGCTCTTTGTTTCAATGAAAGATAGATTGACCCATAATAAGGAGGAATCTGTTATGAACGGACTGGATATGACGGTTATGTTTGTCTATTTTGGCGTATTGGTTGTAGCTGGTATTATTGGCTCGTTAAAAGCAAAGTCATCAGAAGATTTTATTTTAGCCGGACGAAACTTAGGGATGTTCATGTATTTAGGGTGTTTGTCTGCCGTTATTTTAGGCGGAGCTTCAACGATTGGAACGGCTCAGCTTGGCTATGAGCACGGGCTGTCCGGCATTTGGTTTGTGACGATGATTGGACTTGGAATCATTACGCTTGGCACGATTTTTATCAAGCGGATTTCGTCCTTGAAAGTGACAACTATCAGCGAACTGTTAGGAAAAAGATATAACGCTCAAGCGCAAATTATCAGCGCCGTTGTTGCCGCTATTTATACACTCATGGTATCTGTCACTCAAGTGATTGGCATGGGAACGATCATTCATGCGCTGCTTGGATGGAACATGACGGCCTCGATGCTAATTGGCGGTTCAATTGTTTTGTTCTATACGATTTTAGGCGGAATGTGGAGCGTAACGGTCACTGATATTATTCAGTTTGTTGTGATGACGGTGGCGATTTTTGGATTTATGCTTCCAATGAGCGTATCAGAAGCAGGAGGTTTCAAAGCCCTTGCCGGAGATTTGCCATCATCTTATTTTGATTTTTCATCCATTGGATACGGTCAAATCTTTCAGTATTTCCTCTTGTATACGCTTGGTATGGCAGTTTCTCAAGATATTTGGCAGCGGGTATTTACGGCGCGAACAGAAAAAATTGCGCGAAACGGCTCCATTTTTGCAGGTGTGTACAGCATTGCCTACGCGATTGCTGGAAGTGTAATTGGAATGTGTGCATATTTGCTGCTGCCAAACGCAGAAAGCAGTCAAAGCATATTTGCGACGCTTGCAGTTCAAATCCTGCCTCAAGGATTATTAGGTCTCGTACTGGCAGGCGTTTGTTCGGCGCTGATGTCCACTGCTTCAGGAACGCTGCTTGCGTCTTCTACGCTGATTAGTAATGATATTATTAAAAAAGTGTGGCTTAAGAATATTTCAGAGAAAAATTATTTAATTTTAACGCGCGTGAATACACTTATTGTTGGCGTGCTTGCTATTATTTTTGCTCTTTGGATTCAAGACGTGCTTGTTGCTTTAGACGTGGCGTATGCCATTTTATCAGGAGCGATTTTTGTTCCATTTGTTGTGTCGCTGTTTTGGAAAGACATTCATCCAAAAGCCGGAGTTTCAGCGATTGTTGTCAGTACGCTAGTAGTACTTGGAGGTCTATTGATTGAAGGACTTTCTTCTACTACGCCAATCCTATACGGAATTTCAAGCAGCATCATTGTAATGGCTGGATTTGCGGTTATGGCTCGAAACAAAGAACTGTCTGATCAAGAAAAGGTTCAAGAAGATATGTGAATAAGGGGTTAAAAAGCTTCTCATAGTAAAGTGAGAAGCTTTTTAGCATTTTGTATGCATAAGTATAGACAACAAACGGCAAGGAGGAGTACACTAGACGCTCAGATTATAGGGATAAGGAGATTGTTACATGAAAAGCAGAACGTCTGTAATGGTTAGTATTGTGCTGGCAATGCTAGTGGCTTCGCTTGATTCAACGATTATGAATACGACGATGCCCGTTATTGCAAAAGAGCTTGGAAGATTTGATTTGTACGCGTGGTCGTTTGCTTCGTACATGATTGCAAGTACGATTTTATCTCCAGTAGCGGGAAGATTATCGGATTTATTTGGCCGCAAAAAAGTATTTGGGTTTGGAATTATTGCTTTTTTAATTGGTTCGATGCTTTGCGGCGTGGCGAATACGATGATTCAGCTTGTTCTTTTTCGTGCGGTCCAAGGAATAGGAGCCGGTTTTATGGTGGCGTTTCCCGCTATTATTGCCGGAGACTTATTTCCAGTTGAGAAACGAGGGAAAATTCAGGCGCTGTTTACAACGATGTGGGGATTATCAGCTGTGTTGGCTCCGCTTTTAGGCGCTTTTTTTGTGGATTATTTAACGTGGAGATGGATTTTCTTTATTAATTTACCGGTATGTATCGTCTCATTTCTAGCGTTAATGCCGTATCAGGAAAGCTATGAGCCGAAAAGAGCAAAAGTCGATTACATCGGTGCTATCTTGTTTGGAGCTGGCGTTACGTCACTGCTGCTTGTGACGGTAGTGGAACAAAACCGAGTTGTGTATGCAGTAGCGGGACTTATTTTATTAGTGATTTTTTATCTCCATGAACGAAAACATGCTTCTCCGATTGTACCGCTGTCTATGTTTCAAAACAAAACGCTGTCATGGATTAATATCAATGCGTTTATTGGAACGGTAGCTTTATTCGGAACGTCAAGCTACATTCCGTTATTTTTACAGCGAGTAGCGCATTTGTCACTGTTTATGAGCGGAGTTGCGCTGTTAGGAACAGCGGTCGGATGGATGTCTGTGTCCGTACCTGCAGGTAAATGGATTTTAAAACATGGCTACAGAAAGCTGTTGTTAATCGGGAATGTGCTGCTCGTTGGCTCAGGAACACTTCTGCTGATGCTAAATGAAAGCCACGGTTTCTTCTACGTGTTTTGCGTCATGATTGTACAAGGGCTATCGTTTGGTCTGCTGTCTACGGTTGGCGTCATTGGTGTACAGCAATTAGTAGGAGGACATGAAAGAGGTATTTCAACGTCATTTTTTATGTTTTGCAGAAACATGGGAACAGCCATCGGCGTTACGATTATGGGTGCGTTGCTGACTTCAGGCGGAAGCTTTATGGCAGGCATTCATCACTTGTTTTTATTTGGCTTTGCCGGAAGTATCGTGGCTTTATTAACGTCGTTAAAGATTCAAAACGATACGGAAACAAAGCACAGTCGAGCTGCTAGTTAAGGGAATTTATGCTAAATATGTTTATTTCATAAAAAAACGGGAAAAAACCAAATAAGGTCATAGAATTGCCTGAGAAATCGTAGGCATATTCTTCTTCTTCTTTCACTTACTACATGTGGGACGCCGGGTATCGGCGTCTTTTTTTTGTGCTGTAAAGAGACTGATTATCTAAGCAAAAGCATATACATAAACGATTTTGTTCAAATAATGGGACTTTTTACAAAAATAAGTCTTTAAATGGCAAAAAACATTAGGTATAATTTAGTAGTCATTTAGCATATTTTAGAAATGTTTGGCTAAGTTTGTACGAAAAAGTGAAAGGGGATATTTCATGTCTTGGCTCACCAAATGGTCGTTCAAAAATAAAGCGGCTATTACCATTATGTCTATTTTAATTTTAGCTTTAGGAGTCATTAGTTATTTTACACTTCCGATGGAGTTCCTGCCGACCGCTGATCAGCCTCAAGTATCAGTAGTGGTTATGGGGCAAGGAACGGATGCGGATTCTATGGAAAAACAAGTGACGTCACCGATTGAAGAAGCGGTAGCCGGTGTTAAAGGAAAAAGCAACGTGTATTCAACGACGGGAGACGGCTATTCCAAAATCGATCTTTCATTTGAATCCAAAACGGATATGAAAGAAGCAAGAACAAACGTCCAAGAAGCGCTGTCTTCGGTGCAGCTTCCAGCCAGCGTATCAAAGCCTAATGTTATTCAATTAAATACCTCTATGATTCCCATCGCAGATATTTCACTCACATTTAAAGAAGGATTAACAAGAGACAATCTGGATCTTGCAGAGAAAAAACTCATCCCTAAATATAAAGACATTAAAGGCATTGCCAGTGTTCAAACATATGGAACAGCGGATTCCTACGTGTCTATTAAAGTGGACAATAAAAAATTGTCACAAAAGAACGTAACTATTGATAAAGTCATCAGCGTGTTAGAAGGAAAAAATACGTCGCTTGCAGTTGGAGAAAAAGTCATTAATAACAAGTCGAGCAACATCAATGTAACAGGTAAAATTGACAGCTTGGACAAAGTAAAAAAGCTGCCGGTTGCACAGAATGTAACGCTAGGCGACCTTGCAAAAGTAGAGGTCAAAAAGCCTGAAGGCGTCGTGACGCATATTAACGGAAAAGATGCACTTTTACTTATTGTGACAAAAGACAGTCACTCAAATGCCGTTAGCATTACAAAAGAAGTAAAAAAACTGTCTCAGCAAATTAACAAAGACTATAACAATGTGAATGCTTCTGTATTTTTTGCAACAGGGGACAGCGTACAAAATTCTGTTCATTCCATGATGAAAGAAGTGTTGCTAGGCGCACTTTTTGCGACTATTGTCATCATGCTGTTTTTACGCAGCGTTCGCTCTACGTTTATCACAATTGTATCCATTCCTTTATCACTTTGCTTTACGCTTTTCCTATTATCTAAATCAGGCGTTACGCTCAATATTTTAACGCTTGGAGGAGTAGCGGTAGCGATTGGGAGATTGGTAGATGATAGTATCGTTGTTATTGAAAACATCTTCCGGAAAATGCAAAAAGAAAAGTTTTCGCTTGGACTGATTATTGATGCGACAAAAGAAGTAGGCTCTGCTATTACCGCTTCTACGCTAACGACAGTAGCCGTCTTTTTACCAATCGGCCTTGTAAACGGAGGGCTTCAGGACTTTATGCTTCCATTTGCTCTAACGCTGACGTATTCACTGCTGTCTTCACTAATTGTGGCACTTACGGTTGTACCGGTAATGAGTGCGGGATTATTAAAAAATGAAAAAATTCGCAAGCACAAGCAGCCGGTTCGTTTTACAAAGGTCATTACGTGGTCGCTTAATCATAAATGGGTTGTGCTGCTGCTTTCGCTGCTTTTATTTGTCGGATCTATTGGCGCGTACACGATGATGCCTAAAGGAGCGGTTGATAACTCTTCATCTGACTTTGTAGGCACAACGTTAAGCTATCCAAATAACACGCCAATTAAAACCGTAGAAGAAAAATCACTGCAGCTTGAACGCTATATTTTAGCTCAAAAAGAAGTAAAAGAAGTATACATGCAGCTTGGTAATACGGACGAAGGAGCCAAGTGGGGAGACGTTGGTTCACCTACTGAAGCTACGTATACGATTACCGTAAAAGACAGTGGAAACACGGATTCCCTAATGAAACGAATCCAAAATCAAAAGAAGCTCTATGACGGAGGAGATCTTAGCGTAAGTGCTGCTTCACTAATGGGAGCGTCTACTACTTCCATTACCGTTGATGTAATTGGAAATGACATGAACAAGTTAGAAAAGACGGCAAACAGCATTAAGAAAGAAATCAGCAATATAAAAGGAGTAGACAAAGTTTCTACGAACCAAGACGAAAAGAAAACGATTTACTCTTTAAACGTAGATCCAACAAAAGCGAATACGCAGCAAGTAGCACAGCAGCTTGGCGTTATGCTGAACAAAACGCCGATTGGAGCGATAGATTTAGAAGGCAAGCAAGCAAACGTACTTCTTGAATCTGTCCTAAATCCCACATCACCAAAAGAGTTAAAAGATATTTCCATTATGACAGAGACAGGACCGTCGCCTGTTTCAAAAGTAGCTTCGCTAACGCAAGCTGAAAAGCCAACAAATCAGTTTCATAAAAATGGAGACCCGTATATTCAAGTAACAGCGGATGTCAATCCAGAAAATCTTTCAGAGATTAATAAAAACATCCAAACAGCGATTTTTGGAGACGGTAAGAATAAAGGACTGTCGATTTCAAAAGATGTTGACGTTGTAATCGGAGGAGCAAGCACGCAGCAAGGAGAAGACTTCTCTGACTTGTTCATTACAATGCTCGTGTCGATTGGTATTGTGTTCTTAATTATGGTGATCACGTTTAAAACGATCCGCACGCCGTTTGCCATTTTATTTTCACTTCCGCTTGCTGCAATCGGTGCCGTTTTAGGATTATTAATCAGCCGTATTCCAGTAGACGTAACGGCTCTACTGGGAGCACTGATGCTGATTGGTATTGTTGTAACCAACGCCATTGTACTATTAGACCGCGTGAAGCAAAATGAAAAGAAAATGATTATGCGAGATGCGATTGTCGAAGCAGCCGCTACGCGTATGCGTCCAATTGTCATGACGTCTGCTGCTACGATTTGTGCGATGCTGCCGCTTTTATTTAAACAAAGCGAAAGCGGAAGCCTCGTTTCTCAAAGTCTAGCAGTCGTTGTAATCGGAGGATTGGCCGTTGCGACTCTTCTTACGCTCGTAGTTATTCCGGTTGTATATGAACTGCTTCATTTCAGAAAATCGAAAAAACAGAGAATACAGCAAAAACAGCAGGAAGACGTAGCGCCGCTATAATGTTTAAAAAAGGCTAGGACACAAGTATTTTAGTTGAAGAAAAATCCGAACGATGAATTGAGATTCTTGAGAGAGAATCCGACTCGTTCGGATTTTTTTATTGGTAAAGTGAACGTAGGTTTCATGTCTCTAGTTGCTTTTAGTTGGTGATTGGAGGGCAAGACGAAGACTCCTGCGGGAAAAGCGGAACAGGTGAGACCCCGCAGGAGCACAAGCGACGAGGAGGCTCATCGTCCGCCCGCGGAAAGCGAAGTCTTGCATGGAAATCACCAGCGGTGTCACAAGCGGCTCAGCTCATTCTCTCATTTGTTTGTCTTTAGCTGGAATTGATTTGGGTACGTTCCAGCCTCTTTTTTATGAAACTTTTTGACTAGTCAAACGTATAGTTAGATAAAGAAATGGAGGGATAGTATGTTTGAAATAAAAGAGCGATGTTCTGTTTGTCAAAAAGAAATTCAGCCGAATGAAGAAGTATGGATGCGGAGGAAGTATCCGAGTAAAAGAGGCATGACCGAAATTAAAGCTTTTCTACATCAAGAAGCGCAGTTTGTATGCATGGACTGCTTTGAAAAAACAGAAAAATGAGTCAAAGGTGTTTCCTTTTCAAGATATTGACATATTATACTTTATAGTTTAATATTTAGATAATTATCTAAATACTTAAATGTGATGGAGATGAACTTCAATTGAATGAAACGTTTAAAGCTTTAGCGGATCCCACTCGCAGAAAGATTTTAGAGCTGCTAAAAGAGCGGGATTTAACCGCAGGAGAAATTTCCGAGTATTTTAATATGACCAAACCAAGCATCTCAAATCATTTAAAAATCTTGAAGCAAGCGGACCTCGTTCAAGATGAAAAAAGAGGGCAGTTTGTGATTTATTCGTTAAATACAACCGTTTTTCAAGATTTAATCGGCTGGTTTTTCAGCTTTCAGAAAGGAGAGAGTTAAATGAAAAAACACGTATTTCCTTTAAGCATTACTCTTTTAACACTGGTTGCTTGGCTGATTGCACTGCCGCATCTTCCAGCTACGATGCCCATTCACTGGGGAGCAAATGGAGAAGCAGACGGATTTGCAACGAAGATCAATGCAATGATCTTAACAATAGGCATCATGGTACTTATTTATTTTATCATCGCATTTGTTCCGCGAATTGACCCGCGTAAAGAAAATTATAAGTACTTTTCAAAAACGTATAACATCGTGTTAAACGCCGTACTGCTATTATTCTTTTTTGTAAATATGAGCACTATTTTACAGGGGCTGGGCTATAACGTGCCGATGTCGTACATTGCTCCGATTATGGCTGGACTCGTTTTTATCATTATCGGAAACTACTTGCAGCGCGTGCGCTCTAACTACTTTATGGGGATTCGTACACCGTGGACATTGAGCAATGAAAACGTATGGAAAAAGACGCATCGTTTATCTGGAAAGATCTTTTTTATCGGCGGCCTGTTGATTCTTATTAGCGCTTTTTTACCTAATGGATACAAGTCATTTATCATGTGGGGTAGTATCGTTCTGTGCGTGGCGGTTCCTTATCTGTATTCGTACGTGGCGTATAAAAAAGAAATGAATATGTAAGCATACAAAAAAATCCGGTGAACATACCGGATTTTTTTATGGATAATATATCAGCCGTAACGCCACCGTTCGTGTCACGCCGGCTGATGGGAATAAATACAGCATAAAGTATGAAACGCGTTTCAGGTCAAGAGCTGCTATGAAAAAACTTACATTTGCTTACGATCGCTTGCTTCAGGCGGCTTTTCAATCCAGCCGTTTTTAATCATCACTTCGCTGCAGCGCCCGGCTACTTTTAAGTCTCGTAAAATACATGCTTCACAGTGCCCGACAATATCAAGCCTCATGCTGGTAGTCATTGCCGTTGCGTAATAGGTAATGGCTACTTTAAACATTGCGCCTGCGTGAAACGTCATCAGCTTTTCTGAAAAAGGCGCGTGCGTAGACGTTGTGATTTCATTATCCAAAAGCGGAGGAGTATGAAGGTTTTCTTCGTGCATAATGGAAGAATAAAGCTCAATATGCTTGTGTGCTACATCAAGCCCTGCCTCCATTACTTTCCGTACATCTTTTCGTTTGGTCACTTGTTTAAACGCAATTAAAAGCGCTTTGGTTGCCATGCTTTTGCGTAAATTAAAATAAATATTTCCAGCTTCATTTGCGTTTAAAAGACGCTGCTTCCCTACAAAATCAAGAGCGTAAGTCAACTCTGTAATCGACTCTTGCTTTTTCGGGGTTAAAAAATAAGGAGCTGGCACATAAAGATTTTTCGCTAAAAGCAGGTCGAGCGATCGATTGTAGATTTCCATGGCATCTAAATTGCACTGATGATAATAATCTCGAAGATCTCGGCGAACTGACACGCTAAATGAAATGCCGTACCCTGACAAGCCGTGAATGGTCATGTCGTGAAGATACTTCAGCCAAAAAGAGTCTGTAAAAAGCGGAGGTGCGTGCAAGTCCACATCTTCATCTGTAAATCCTTTCGGCAGCGGAAAATGTTCAGCATGAAAAATGGCAGTCAGCAGCTCAATATGCTTTTTCGATAACTCCAGAGAAAAGGCAAACAGCGCCCGAATCTCGTCGTCTGTTACGGTTGCAAGAACGTGTTTTGCTACACAAACCGCCAGCGTATCCTGCTGATACTGCGCGCATAGACTCGTTATTTCAGGCGAAGTCAAACGCTTGCTTTCTGCGTTCAATTGGCTTTCCTCCTATCTATAAAAATGGTACGTATTTATAAAAAACAGATAAGTATAGTGTGAACAAGATTGTGTTAAATTATTCCATTGATGAATTGGGATCAAAATAGAAAAAAGACCTGCTCGGTAAAGAGCAGATCTTTATGTATTGGTTTATTTTTTATTCATTGCTTTTTCAATTTCAGGATAGGTAATGCCGTATTTTTTAGAGACGGTAACTAAACCGATAATTTCTTCCTCAGTAGGTGGTCCCACTTGCGGCAGAGGAGCATTTTGTGGAACGGAAGTACCGAGTTCTTTAACGAATGAATCAAAGCCTGCAGGAGAAGCAGTAAGGATGAATTCCGTTTCTTCTGGTCCGGTCACAAAGCGGTGCTGAATACCTTTAGGAGCAAAAACATAATCGCCCGCTTTTGCTTCAATTATTTCTTCTCCTACGTAAAAAATCATGGAGCCGCGCTTTACATAAAACGTTTCATCTTCATGTTCGTGAAGGTGAAGCGGGGGACCTTGGTTTGCTGGTTTCACTACGTGTGCCACGGCGTAAGCTCCGTTTGTGTCTTCACCTGATACAAGAAGCGTTACTTTTTCATCAAGAAAATGAAATGTGTTTTGATCGTGCGGCGTACGGTGAAAAGCGTTTGTTAGCTGATTATGAGTTGTTGTCATCCTTTTATCTCCTTAAAAAACATATTTTGAGATTATTGTATACTAATATGAACGTTTTGTGTGCAAAACAATAGCCAAAAAGGATTATTTATTTACATTTATTATCTTTTTTGTAGTTCTAATGTTATTGATTATGGATTTTCCATAAAATTCCCTTTATCTATTTTCCAAAACTACCCAATATGCTAACATAAATATAGAATTCCTAAATGGACAAGTGATGTATCAGATGTAAAAGGAGAGTTTTGATGAAGTTGTTTAAAGATGCTTCTAAGCAGGAGCATCAAAATTGGAATAAAGCTGTGTCGGTAGGTTTTTATATTCTTTTATTGCTGCTGTTTGTGAACACAATAATGTATGCCTATAATGGTGCCGAGTTAGTGTCGTCATCTTCTATGTTTTGGACAGGGATCATTGTGACGTTTGGCTATCAGTTCATTTTAAATAGAAGAAGTGTAAGCAAAAGAACATGAAAAAACAGCCCTGGTACCGTTCAGAAAAGTTTCTGCTGCTGCTGTGTTTTTTTGCGCCACCCATTGGTTATGTGGCGGTAATCGTGAATAAGAAAAAGCTAAGCCGAGAACAGTGGCTGAGTAACTTAACGGTAGCGACTATTATCATGTCCATATGGCTGCTGAAGTTTTTACCGCATCAGTGGGGCCTCATTATTTTGCTAACGGGAGTCGGAATCTATTGGTATCACCGGATTTTGAAGAAGTTTAAAAAGTAGCAGCATCGATAAAGAAAGTTAAAATTTACGCATTGATATTTTGACAGAAGCAGTTAAAATATTATAAGAATACAAATTTGCCCTATCCATGTAAATAAAAGTATTTATTTAATATGTTTTATACTAGCTATGAATAGAGCCAACCAAAGCGGTTGGTTTTTTGCATGAGTTCATTCTTTTTTTGTGGAAATTGAAGTATAGTATCCGATGTAAAGCTAGAGCATATAGGCAGGTTTTAAAACTGTCGGATCAGTTCTTTAAACAGGAGGCCATCACTAGTGTCGATAAAGAAAAAGTTGTCCGTATTCTTTACTTTGCTGGTATTGTGTATTCTACTAGCGAATAACACCTTGCACTACATTCGATCAAAAAATAGATTAACAGAATTTAACCAAAGGGAAATCACGCTGGTCACAGAAGAAATTGCGTACGAAGTCGAAAATTCCAAAAATAGTGCTTCCTATATGGAAGATCGAATGGGACAAGAATTACGAACGGCTTCAATTGCGATTCAACAGTCTTTGCCTGCTGATTATCATGACATCAGCAACGACCAGTTAAAACAACTGGCTAAAAAACTGATGGTATCTCATATTACATTATTAGCACCCGTAGCAGGTGATATTATAGGGGTAAAATCTTCTGACCCTAAGGAAATCAATATGTCTACAAAAGAGTGGGGCTATTGGTATACATCTTTTCAGCAGCTGCTTTCTCAGCAGCCGGTCACGACAACAAAAGGACTGACTTTACCTCACTATTGGAGCGGGCCGATTGAGGTAGCTTCTAGCAACCCTAATCACATTGACAAATGGGGCTATTATTACGACGGGTCTACTAATTATATTATTGATCCTTATTTCCGGGATCAGCACGTCCTCGATTTTGAAAAAAAGTTTGGCCCTACGAACGTGATGGACCGTTTTACGGAAAATCTTGAAGGCGTTCTTGAACTAACGGCTTTTAACCCGAAAAATTTCGGAAAAAGAAATCAAAACGTATATTTAAACGGTAATAAATATATTAGAATAAAAGATCAGCCAATTTGGTACGGTACCTACACGTATCGAAATACCGAACGTGATAAAAAGTCTATTCAAAAGGCCTTAAAAACGGGGAAATCACAAAGCTATACTGCTGAAATCAACCATAAAAAAGTATTAAAAACATTGGTACCGATTAAAGAAAAAAACTCTCCAGCTTACGTGATAGGCGTAGTGTATGACTACGGGCTTATTGAAAAAGAGCTGAAGCAAGAATTAATCAAACATTTACTGCTGTCTCTTCCGTTTATCTTTATTGTCCTTATTATCAGCTTTGTCTTCTCTACATCCATTACGCGGCCGATTAAACATATTATGGAACACGTAAATCAAATCGCCAAAGGCAATTTTGGCAAGGTGCTGAATGTAAGAAGAAAAGATGAGCTGGGAGGACTTGTAGCAAACATCAACCACCTTTCTCACTTTTTAAAAACATATGTGGACGATTTAAAGAAAAGTCAGGAAGAAAGTGAGTACCATGCCTACCACGACTTTTTGACAGGGTTGCCAAACAGAAGATATTTTAAAGAAGAATTAAACAGGCGCTTAATTGAGTCGAAGGAAAAGTCCATTCGTCACGTAGCCGTGTTATTTATGGATATAGACCGGTTTAAAGATATTAATGATACGCTAGGGCATTCAAAAGGAGATCAGCTTATACAGCTGATAGCCAACCGTATTAAAGAATGTCTGCCTCCTGCTAACAGCTTTCTTACAAGGCAAGGAGGAGACGAGTTTGTCATTTTATTCAGTGATTTTACACCGGAAGAAGTTAAATGTATCACTGAGAAGATCATTGCGTATGTTCAACAGCCCTGCTACATTGACAATGATGAAGTTTTCGTCAGTATCAGCAGCGGGTTAAGCTTTTATCCGGAGCACTCTACGAATTTGGACACGCTTATTACGTATGCAGATGTCGCCATGTATGCTTCAAAAAGACAAGGCGCCAGCAAAGTAAGTATTTATCATGATTCGTTAAATCAAAAACAAGCTGAGAAAGTTCACATCGAAACGCGCTTGCGAAAAGCAATTCAAAAAGGTGACATTGACGTTTACTATCAGCCGAAAATAGAAGCGCATCGCAATGTAATCACCGGAGTAGAAGCATTAGTTCGCTGGAATGACGCAGAGCTTGGATTTGTTTCTCCGGAAGTATTTATCCCTATAGCAGAAGAAGCTGGTTTGATTCAGTCTCTATGGGAAGTTGTCATGAGAAAAGCTTGTTCTCAAGTCAGCAAATGGAACAAGGAACGAAACGAAAAAATGACGCTAGCAGTTAACTTTTCTCCGCGGCAGTTTCAAGATCCAGTTGTGTTGGTTAATGAAATACAGCACTTTCTTTCGCTCCATAGATTTGATCCCACATGGTTTGAAATGGAAATTACGGAAAGTACATTGCTGATGAACGCGGAAGAAACGATTAAAGCTTTACATCTGCTAAAGAAATATGGTATATCAATTTCTATCGATGATTTTGGAACCGGATATTCTTCATTGAGCTATTTAAAAAAATTACCAATCGATTGTTTGAAAATCGACCGGTCTTTTATCCAGGATATTCAAGAAGATTACAGCAATAGTGAAATTGCGCAGGCGATTATCAGCTTATCTCAAAGCTTAAAGCTGCAGGTAATCGCAGAAGGTGTGGAAGAAGAATATCAAAAAGCGTTTTTAATGGAAAATGGCTGTGATCATATGCAGGGATACTTGTTTAGCAAGCCTCTTGCTGCGGAAGATTTTGAAGCAGCGTTTTTAAATAGCTGAAACAAAACCATCATTTGAAAATAAACTTACTAAGAAAAGGGAAGAGGACATAAAGAGATGGCACTTAGTACACAAAATTTAATTGCTCAAAAATTTTTAGAAACACTAGGCACAAATTCAACTGAAATAGATAAAAAAATCGGTCAAGCTGACACATTTATGAATGCGGTGAAAGAACTGATTGATTTATGCGGAGATAATCCGGAAAGAGACGGCCTTGAAGAGACGCCGTACCGCGTGTTAAAGGCGTTTTTAGAATACACGGAAGGCTACCGAGAAGACCCGAAAGCTCATTTGGAAAAAACATTTGATGTGAATCACAACGAACTGGTGTTAATACGAGACATTGAGTTTCATTCAATGTGTGAACATCATTTTGCGCCGTTCTTTGGCGTTGCGCACGTTGGGTATATACCGGATAAAAAAATCACAGGTCTATCTAAAATTGCTCGTACGGTAGAAGGATATGCAAAAAGATTTCAAGTTCAAGAACGTCTAACAAATGAAATTGCAGATGCAATCGAAGAAGTGTTAGAGCCAAAAGGAGTTATGGTGATTATTGAAGCGAAGCATATGTGCATGTGCGGAAGAGGAATCAAAAAGTCCTCAGCTTCTACAGCCACTTCATCCGTTCGAGGAACATTTATGGAAAAACCAGAGGTTCGAGGAGAATTTTTATCTCTTTTACAGCGACAAATGTAAAGAAACACAAAGCCATATAAGCTGAGAAGCAGAAGCGAGGTGAGCTGTATGCAACATGTTGACGTACTGATTATTGGCGGAGGGCCCGCTGGCATCTCTGCTGCCGTGTGGTGTAAGAGGCTAGGCGTTGAGTGCTTGCTTCTTGAAGAGCAGGCACAGTTAGGCGGACAGCTGTTTAAGATTTATAATGAAATTATTGATTATCCCGGAATACAAGCGGAAAATGGAATCGAAATGCAGCGTAAAATGGTTCAGCATTTTATCGATATGGACTGCTTATATGAAGCGAATACAAAAGTAATTTCCATTGATGAACGTTCTAAAACAGTAAAAGTAAAGCAGCAAGAAACGGAAAAAGAAATTGGCTATACGTATCTTATTTTAGCAACGGGCTCTAGTCAGCGAAAGCTCGGAGTGCCGGGTGAGCAGCAAATGATTGACCGAGGAGAAGTATATTCTGCTTCAGCAGACGGAGAACGGTTAAAAGGTAAAAGGGTTGCTCTCATTGGCGGAGGAGACCGGGCGTTTGAAGGAGCACATCTTTTAGCATCAAAAGCAAAAGAAGTATATCTGATTCATCGTTCTACGCATTTTAAAGCAAGAGAGCAATACGTTGAAAAAGTTCTTTCCGACCCCGGTGTTAAAGTGATGACAGATACCGAAGTGACGGCTATCCACGGGAAAAATCACGTCACATCGATCGATTTAAAAAGTAAAAACAGTGAATGCGAGAATTTATTGGTAGACGCAGTGCTGATTAGACTAGGCATAGCGCCCAATGTTGAACTTATTAAAGAAAAAGTCACCACTACGCAAAGCGGGCTCATCGTCATCAATGAAGTGCATCAAAGTAGCAATCCAGCTATTTATGCCATTGGAGACGCCTGCACGACTCCCTTGTTTTCTAGTATCAGCTCTTCAGCCGGTCAAGGAGCGATTGTAGCTAAACAGTTATCGAGCATGTTCAATATCTAACGTTTTGCTAGATATATCTTACAAAGCCTTGGATATAAAAATAAAAAGCATCTATCTTTAGCGATAGATGCTTTTTAGCTTGCAATGTAAAATAAACATAAAAGAAACACGTTCACCGGCATACAAACGGTTTGAAAAAAAGCCATATAGCTTTGGGGGACGGATCCTCGCTTTTTGATGAGAATATATTCAATGATAAGATCAAAGAGGAGAATAATTAAAGAAAACATGACATAAAGCAATACGTTTTCTCGAAACATCCGTGTAAAAAGTGGGGAGAACAGAAGCAAAAAAGTAAGAATTTGAAACGAACCTCTAGAAAATAGACGAAGGTTTTTTCGTTGGTTGTTCATTCAGGGCCTCCTTTTACTAGGTAAATATATGTTTTATTTTACCAAATGTGTTTACGCTAATGAGCCCTTATTATATATTTGATTCGAAAGTTCCTCATTTGGTTAAATTAGGGTAAAATATATGTCGAATGTTACCAATAGTAGCTTATAAGAAGAAGTAAAGGGGTTTTTTATTTAATGATTTACAGAGACAAGGCAAACAAAGGAGGGAGAAAAGCGTCTTGCAAGATAAACGAGAGTTGAAGAAACAGTCAATTGACAAACAGATTATTAAGCATTTTGACGGTATGAATACACAGCTTCTAAAAGAATATAATGAGGGCATCTTTTTTATAGATTGTGTAGGAAACGTTATTTTTAGCAATAAAGCTGCGCTAAGACTGATAGGAAATGATTATAAAGAAAAAAGTCAGCAGTTAACAGAGTTTATACATGAGGCAAAGCAAGAAGAAGTGAGAATTTACTTTCAACGTGCATTAAAGGGAGAGAAAGTTCAATTTGGTACAACTATTTATCATAAGACAAACAATGAAATGCACTTATGTATTACTCTTCTGCCAAGTATCGTAGACGATCAAGTACTAGGTGTTTATGCAGTGTGCCGGGATTATTCAAAAGAGCAAGAGCAGTTTGCACAACTATCTAAGTTAGAAACTCATTTGAAAATGGAACAAAAGCTAGCAAACATAGGAAGCTGGTGTTATGACGTTATGGAAGATGAAAGTTATTGGTCTCATCAGCTTTATAAAATCTACGGAGTGAAGCATGACCAACGATTCGTTCCTTCCTTTAAAGAAGGCGCTCGTTTTATTCATCCACGTGATCGAAAAAGATTGGAGGATGCAGTTGGTCATTCATTAGCTACAGGAGAAAGTTATAAAATTGAATATACGATTATACGGCCAAATGGGGAAAAGCGCATGGTGTTCGAACAAGCAGATGCTGTAGTTGATGAGAAGAGAAAAGTAGTACAGCTGCTTGGCGTTGTGCATGACATCACGGAATCCAAGGTGATTACCAATGAATTAAAACAAAAAGAGCATCAGTTTCAAACTATTTACAATAACTTAGATGCAGGAATATGGTCAGTTGATGTGACACGCAACAAAGTGATTTTATGCTCAGATGCCGTATTGAACATCTACGGAGAGAACTCTGCAAAATTTCTTGAAAACAGGCATCTATGGGAAGCTTTTGTTTATCCAGAAGATAGGCCGACTACTACAAAAGAGTACATAAAACTAATGCAAGGAAAATCCATTCGTCCCCACTATCGAATTCAAACGAAAAAAGGAGAAATCAAGTGGGTGAGAGACCATTGTATCCCTACTTGTGATGAGCATGGTAACTTAATTCGTATTGATGGGATTATAGAAGATATAACGGAGGAAAAAAGGTATTTAGATAAAATTGAATATCTGGCTACTCATGACTACTTGACAAACCTGCCTAATCGAATAAAGTTTGAAAGAGAAGTGAAAAAGTCCATTAGTAAAATGAAAGAAAACGACGGTTCATTAGCTGTTTTTCATTTTGGATTAGATCGCTTTAAGCATATCAACGATACGTTAGGCCACGATATAGGTGATCAGTTATTAATGAACATAGCGAAACGCCTAAAAGAACGTTTGGAACCAACTGCCATATTAGCCAGAGTAGGTGAAGACGAATTTGCCGTTTGCTCCACATCGCTTGAACAAATTGGCGAGTGTAAAAAAATAGCTGCCATCCTGTTTAAAGAAATAGAAAAAGAAATCATGATTGACGATTTTTCGCTTTGCGTAACAGCAAGTATGGGGATCAGTATTTACCCGCATGACGGAGAAGATGCTAAAACGCTATATAAAAATGCAAATATTGCCATGCACCGCGCAAAAGAATTAGGGAGAAGCGATTGGCAGCTGTATTCTCCATTAATGGATAGCGCTGCATACAAAAGTTATCATTTAGAAAAAGGCTTAAGAAATGCACTTCTTCAAGACGAATTTTTTATTGAATATCAGCCAAAAGTTCATGCACAAAGCGGAGAGATTGATAGTTTAGAAGCGTTGATTCGCTGGAATCATCCAGAATGGGGCCGTGTATCGCCAGGAGACTTTATTCCTTTAGCGGAAGAAACCAATTTGATCATTGATCTTGGCGATTGGGTATTAGAACATGTTTGTAAGCAGCTGCAGCGATGGAAGAAACAAGGGAGAAAAGTGGTACCGGTTTCTGTGAATGTACCTTCCAAACGATTATTAAAACGGGATTTTGTGGAGTACGTAGAAAAGACGCTGGCAAAATACGAAATACAGCCTTCATTTATTGAATTTGAAATTACGGAAAGCTCCATCATTCAACATGAAGAACATGTAAAAAAAGTGATGGAAGAACTAAAAAAAATAGGGGTTACCTTCGCTTTAGATGATTTTGGCACCGGTTTTTCTTCTTTGTCAAACCTGAAAGATTTAGAGTTTAATGTACTGAAAATTGATAAAACCTTTATCCAGAACATCGGTGATAAAGGAAAGCATCAAGCGATTACAAAAAGTCTATTATACTTAGCACATGCACTTGACATGAAAGTCATCGCAGAAGGTGTAGAAACAACAGAACAGCTTGATTTCTTACTGCAGCATGACTGTCCGTTTATTCAAGGCTTTATTTTTAGTAAACCAGTTGGGAAAGAGAAAATAGAAGAGTATTTAAGAGTCAGATTTCTGTAAAACAAGAGTGATGCTTCTTCATAGAGGCATCACCCTTGTTGTTAAGCTTCGATTCGTTTTCGCAGCGTCCAAATCTGGTAAAACATATAAAGAGACTGATAGATGGTCAAATACGTCAGTAAGATCCAGCCGTTCATTAAGTACGGGTAAATAGCTTGCTGTACAGAAGGACTCGTTAAGTAGTCACGGAAATAAATACACAGGACAACAATCATGCCTGTAAACGCAAAGCCCGTTAAAATCCCTTGCCCTAATTTACTGCGCGTTTTCCCGTTTTCTGCGTTGTATTGATTCGCCCAGCCGTCTTTTTTATTAGCCGCAAGCCTTTCCATCCATACTTGACCAAACGTAATTAAATTCACCCATAAATAAATTTCCGGACTAATCAAAAGACCGGCCAGTATTACATCAATCGGCCTGTGCATCGGCGTTTTGACAGCGAGCATAATATTTAAGACAGAAGCTAAAGCAATTGGAATGACCCAAAGCCAAGACCAGTAAAATTGATCGGTCGCAAGCGCAGCCGATAACAATACAATAAACAGCAGGCGAATAAGTAAATCACACAGCGTTTTAACCTGTGAACGCCACAACTTTCCTTTATGCTTGGTTCTGACGTCCAAGTTTCCGTTTGTCAGTAAATCAACGGTTCCCGACTTCCATTTATTACGCTGTTCACGATACGTGTGATAGCTTCTCATTGAGTCCACGAAGCATCGAGCACCTGGACTGATTAACGTTTTCCAGTTGGACTTTTGCAGCTGCCACGTCAGCAACATATCTTCAACGTCGCTGTCATTTTGCCAAGGACCGTCAAGCTTATTTTCTTCTACTATATTTTGAAGCGCTTCAGGACGAAACAGCGTAGCCTGACCGCCGAGTACGTACGTGCTTCCGCCGTGGTACTGAAGATCCAACAGCCAGCTTGCCATATCCTGCTTTTGCTGATGGGTCCACCACCGGGCTATCGGTCCGCCGTACTCGCCGCTTGCAAGCTTTTCCTCGTAGTGCACATCATCTTTTGACAGCGAGCTTTTCTTTTTAGGCATTCTCATGGTATATTTGGCCATCACGCCGCCGATGTTTCGCGACGTCATTAAATCTTCCCATAAATTAATGAGTGCTTTCGGAGCTAAGCGGCTGTCTGCATCCATCCCTAAAATCGCTTTAATCGACTCTTTATACAGCTGCTGATATTTCGTCAGCGTCGTATTATATAAGTCCAGTGTATCTCCATATATCTTTTTCCAAGCCGTATTTAACGCGCCGACTTTTCGTTGTTTATTGCCTTCAGTCACTAGTACTTTTACATTTAAATCAAATTCATCTCCGGCCAGCTCCGCTTTTTCTTTTGTGCGGTCCGTACAGTTATCTGCAATTACAAATACATCAAGCTCCACATTATTCGGAAGAAGCTGATCGCCTAACCCCGCCAAGCAGTCGCGAATTGATTTCTCTTCATTGTGCGCCGGAATAAAAGCCACAATGCGCGGCCTCATATACGAAGCTCCAATACTTCCAGTAACAACACGCTGATTGTTCATGTTTTCCTTTACCCCCTGATGTATCAGGAAACCCAGCCATCCTAGTCCTAAAGACCTTAGACCTGAGGTTTTGCGTCCCAGCCTTTCGACTGGTTTGCCTTTAACTGAACAAGTTAACTTCACTACTCTTTGTTTTCTTTAAAGAACGAAATACCTAAAATGATACTATATAACGAATATCTTTTTTAGATTTTACCATAAAAATAGGTTGAATTACCCTAAAAATGTTCGACAAATTTCGATAGAAGTAAATTAAAAAATACAGATAGGGGCTTATATTGGTTATGTATATAGTCTCGTTTATGTAAGTTAAAAGTTGGAGAGAAGAAGCGATGAAAATAAGAAAGGTGATGGTTGATTTCTGACTCTATATAATCTTGCAGATAGGCTACTTGCTAATGACCAGAGCTTAAATCCGGTTTGGGCAGAATTGTACAATAGAAAACGAATGGGGAAGGTTTTTAAAAGAAACGTAAAAAACCTCTCTAATAAACTTAAATTGATTAGAGAGGTTTTAATAATTATATTTTGTATTTATTTTTTTACCTGTACATTTGTACGTTTCCCGTTCTTTAATACAATTGTATAAATATCATGCGTAGGGGTACTTTTAACCGTATAATTCTTTATCCCGTTTGTGGTATCTGTGTTAATGATAAACTTATAGTCAGCATTTTTTTGATTATTATTCGTAAACTGAAGCTGAGTAATTGGCAGTTTTTTATTAAACTCTAAAGATTGCCATCCAGCAATAGGGGAAGAAGAGCCTTTATAATTTTTGATAGTGTTCATTTTCGTGAGTTGAATTAATTCAATTTGTTTTTTATCAAGCTTACTAGTCAGAGTGAACACTCTGGCTGCAGATTTTTTTACATCTACATCTTTTCCAATATTAAATGTATCGGTGTATGTATGGTTTTTATTTGATTCCATTACATCACGCACAATAATACTGTTGGTGCTTTTTAAATAAATAAGCGTTCTTTTTACTTTTACTCCTTTATACAGTTCATGGCTGCCGGTAACGTAGCTGTACGCTTTACTTATTTCAGACGTATTAATTTTAGATTTATTTACTTGATCTTTTGTTATAGGAAAAGACTTTTTGTCTACAGTTACCGTATTATGTGCCAAGGAACTCTTAACATATTCTCGGTAAGGGTCTGTATAGCTGTAATTGTACTTTCCTGAATCCACAAAGAAATTTGTTTTTCCATAGCTTAAAAGAAAAGATAAATCATCTGCATGTTTATGAGTAGTAGAGTGAAAGGCAGATGTAAATAAAAGATATAAAGGTGTTTCTTTGCTCCAATCATTTTTAAAAACAGCAGTGCCGCCATCTGTATATACAATATCTTTGTCAGGTTTTTTTCCTTGTTTGCCTTTTGTAACAACATATAGAAGTTTATCACTTGTAAGAGCCTTAGGGCTTAAAGAATAAAGGTCATAAGGTTCGGAATCTCCCAAATTTGGTAACTGTCCAGATGGATCCCCAAGGTATGCTAAATAATCCTCCATTTTCGAAATACCGCTTGTGAGTCTAGGTTCTTTCACATTAAATTGTTTAATAAAACCATTGATATTTTTAAATAAATTAAGGACAAGCAGGTGGTAAGCAGGACTATGCTCTTTGTGAACCCCGCTTTTTGTTACATCCTCTTCTACATGTACAAGCAAGCGATCCATACCTTTTTTATACCATTGCTGACTGTGAGACATGTTTGGAAATAGTAACGCTAATTCAATTAAAGAGCGATCTTGAAAGATGCCGTGGTTACTGCCAAACGAATAATTTTTGTCGTCCATTAAAAAATCGCCGTGCTTTTCTAACATTTTTAATACCTTATTTTCAAAACTTTTATTATAAATAGAAGAACCTTTATATTGGTCCAAAAATTGCGCCATATTAACTACTCGGTTTGCTGTACTGTGATCTCTCCATGCAAAGCGGCTCGCTTGCTTTTGAGGAGAAGGGTTGGCATTCATCCAACTTTCTATGTACCACTGTGCTTTTTCTAAGTATTTTTGAGAATGAGTCTGTTCATAGGCAGTCGTCAAGTAGCCGACCATATCGAGGCTTTGAAAATAAAAAGACCAGGTGTCATCTTTATAAGGATTTTCTTTCCATGTTAACTTCCCATTAAATTTATAAGGAGCCCAGTTGCTATTAACGTAAAGCTCATTGTTTAGCAGTTTATTTGCAATACCTACAGTTTGAGAGTTTGAACTAACTCGTTTAAACAAATTAACCTTTTTAACCGACGGTGTTTCAGCAGATGAACTTTTAGCATTTGACGCTGCATAAGCAGGGCTCACTGAAGCCGACATAGATACAAGTAAAGAAGCAGCCACAGAATATGTAATCACCGAACTTTTCCAATTTCTTTTCATATAATTCTCCTTTTAATTATAAATAGTAGTGATTTATAGGGTTAAATCCTAATTCTTACAATAATCTTTCTTGTTCATAAGAAGTTAAAATACAACTAATATAGTACCTTATAAATAGTTAAAAAGTAACTTTTATTTTCCTTTTTATTCAATTTTATGGTTGGTATTTAGAAATAATAAGATCCCGATAAACTAATAAGTAAAATATAATAGCTTCATAAAAAAGAGCCTCCTTCACAGAGACTCTTTTAACCTATTAATTAACGTAATAATTGAAGTACGTTTTGTGGCTGTTGGTTAGCTTGACTTAACATAGCTTGAGAAGCTTGAGATAGAATTGAATTCTTTGTTTGTTCCATCATCTCTTTTGCCATGTCTACATCACGAATACGTGACTCAGCAGCTGTTAAGTTTTCTGATGATGTGCTTAGGTTATTTATTGTGTGCTCTAAACGATTTTGAACAGCACCTAATTTGCCCCGCTCGCTAGAAACTGAAGCAATGGCTTTGTCAAGTTTTTCTAACGATTTTCCTGCATCCTCTTTGGTTGAGATATTTAAAGCAGCTTCTGATTCATTATTATCTGTTCCATTTGTCACTGAATTAGTCTTTGTAAAACCTGATTGTCCAGCAGTGCCTGCAACTCCTAGAGCAGCTGAACGCATATCATTTATAGATAAAGAAATACTCTGTCCTGTATTAGCACCAATTTGGAATTTGGTATTATAACCAGCTCCTTGTACACTCGGTCCTACTACTTGGTTAACGTTAGTAGGTTTTTGCCCTGTAAGTTTTAGTGATGTTAATAAAGGAGCTGTGGAACCAGTAGTATCTAAGTCTTTACCAGTTTCAGAGATAAGCTGCAACTTGTTATCTGAAGATAAAGCAGCTGTTACTTTTCCGTCCAAACCAGCTTTTTGTAAAGCTACATTTAAGTCTTTAACTAAATCATTGCGTCCAGACTCCGTATCTGTGTAAGTCTTTGTTGCATCAAATTTCACATCAACAGCATTTTCATTTCCAATTGCAATCTTAAGAACATTACCAGAGCTAATAGTTATAGCACCACCTGCAAGTGTTGCAGAGCTTTGTAAACCAGCGCGTTCAACTGTTGCATCATTTCCTTTTACAGCTGCAGTAGAAGCAGTTAAACCTATAGGGGCAGAAGCAGTTGAACTGAATTCAATACTGCTGTTTGAACCCTGTGATTTAGCCGTGAATATTAATTTTCCTGTACCGTCAGTTTGGATGTCAACTAAATCAGATAACTTTGTTCCACCAGAAGTTTTTTCACCTAGTGCAGAAGCGGCTGCTTGAGCATCAGCATCCGTAGTACCACCTACTGTAATACCTGAAATATCAAAAGTTTGACCATCTACTTTAATAGATGTTCCTGCAGCTGTGTTTCCGTTAGCTACAGTCCCTAAAGTAATAGTAGCACTTGTAGCACTTGTAGTTTTGGTGATTTTTCCTCCAGAGTTTGAATTAACCCCTCCGCTGAGTAATTTTTGAGTGTTAAACTCTGTAGTGTTACCAATACGATTAATTTCAGATGTTAGTTGATTTAATTCATCTTGCATAGCTGTACGGTCAGAATCAGTAGCTGTTCCATTAGCGGATTGGTTTGATAACTCTCTCATGCGTTGAAGAATATCATGAGTCTCATTTAGAGCACCTTCGGCTGTCTGAATTAAAGAAACACCGTCTTGAGCATTGCGTGTCGCCTGATCTAATCCACGAATCTGTCCACGCATTTTTTCCGAAATAGCCAAACCAGCTGCGTCATCAGCGGCACTGTTAATACGCTGACCTGAAGATAATTTCTCCATAGATTTTGCTTGAGCGCTATTTGCCGTGTTGTACTGACGGTACGTGTTTAAAGCTGTAATGTTGTGATTAATTCTCATTTTCCTTACCTCCGTATAATGGTTTTACTTCTTGGTTTACATCCTTGTATGCAAGAAGTGTCCCGCTTTGAGACGGGATAAAAGTTATTGAACATCATTGGAAAATATGTTCATACTATATATCGACTGAGAGGGAAGGTTGTTTATAGCTGTTATTGATTTTATTTAATGAAAAACCAGTTCATATAGAAAAAACCAGTTCTTTATATGAACTGGTTTTTAGCATTAATGGGTAGCGCCGCCTGAAACTAAAACATCATCTTCAGTTACAATTGTGGTTTTTACAATAGAAAGCAGTCCTTGCACAATCAAATCCAACGACATACTCGCTTTCCCTGGATGATTGACAGCCTGTTCAGGAAGGTAAGGAATATGGACAAATCCACCTTTAATACAGCAGTTTTGAATCATGTTCATGAGTCCGTAAAACACGTGGTTACAGACAAACGTTCCAGCAGTTTGAGAGACGCTGCTTGGAATGCCAGCTTGGCGCAGGTTTTCGACAGCTGCTTTGATGGGCAGTGTCGAAAAGTATGCGGCGGGGCCGTTTTGGATAATAGGACGATCAATGGGCTGCTGGCCAATGTTGTCAGGAATTCGCGCGTCGTCTACGTTAATCGCAACGCGTTCTACGGTAATTCCTTCTCGGCCGCCTGCTTGTCCAACGCAAATGACGATAGAGGGGCTAATTTCTTCTATATATGTATGAAGCTTTGCGATTGATTCACCAAAAACAGTAGGAAGGGGTTTAGCGATAATGTGATAATCTTCAACAGCTACACCGTCTAAGGCTTTTACAGCTTCTAAAGACGGGTTAATACTTTCACCTTCAAACGGTTCAAAGCCAGTTAGTAATACAGTTGTCATTCTATTACTCTCCTTTAAAAGTGATATACAAGGTAGTACATTAATAACGTATTAACAACAAAAACGGATAGCGCAATCGGCACTTGAGCTTTAATTACGGCGTTTTTGTCTTTTAATTCAAGTAGCATAGCAGGTACGATGTTAAAGTTGGCTGCCATTGGCGTAAGAAGCGTGCCGCAGTAGCCGGCAAACATGCCGAGCGCTGCCATAATCGCCGGATTACCTCCGTGCATGTGTACAATTAACGGTAGTCCAATACCTCCAGTAATGACAGCAAACGCCGCAAAGGCATTTCCCATAACAATTGTAAATAGCAGCATTCCTAGACAATAAGCAAGCACAGCAACAAACGCATAGTTAGTTGGAAGCACGTCACTCACAATATCTGAAACGATTGTTCCAACGCCTGATTTTGAAAAAATACCGCCGAGCGCTGCGAGCATTTGCGGGAGAATAACCGCCCAGCCCACTGCTTGAAGCAAGCGGCTTCCTTCTTTAACAGGCACGTCCATTTTTGCTTTGGTAACGCCCATTGAAGCGATAAACGCAATCACAGCAGCGATTGCTAGTGAAATTAACGTGACTTTTTCTGGGTCGATCAATGCCCAGTTTCCAAACTTGATCTTTCCAAAAAGAAGAGTGCCGATAATCGTAAAAATAGGAATAAATAAAGCCGGTAAAAAGATTTTGTTTTTTAATCGCTGCGCGTGAGCCACTCGTTCTTCAGCAGGTGTTTCGGCTTCATTCGATTTAGTTACACGATTAAATGAAGCAAGCAGCACCATAATAATGACTAAACATCCTACATAAAAAGGCGGAATGACGTTGCCAAATAAAAACGTAATAGAGAACAGCGCCCAAAATAGAGAAGAACCTAAACGGTTAGGATGGTTGTGGTCGCGTGCGATTCGAATCGCGATAAAAGCAACAATAATACCGAGTAAGTAGTAAATCGTATCAAGCGTCAGGATGCTTTTCATTTAACTCGCCTCCGTCTTTGAAGATGATGTTGGTTTGTGTTTCGTCATTTTTTTGTGAATACGTCGGTCTAACTGACGGAAACGAATGGCGCTGATCAACAGCGCTGCGATGGCTGTTGGAATACCCCAAAGCGCCATATCCCAGACGTCAACGTGAATGCCTACAGAGTCGAAGAATCCTTTCATTAAAAGAATTCCACCCGTTGCGATAAAGATATCTTCTCCGAAAAACCAGCCCGTATTTTCAGCTGCCGCTGCGTGAGCGCGAATATCTTCTTTTACTTTAGGAGGAAGCTCTCCGTATTTAGCACGTGCTGCGCCTTCAGACATAGGTGCCACTAACGGACGCACGGACTGAGCATGCCCTCCGATATTTAATCCGACTGCGGCTGAGATTTCACGGATAAAAAGATATATAAGTAAAACATTTCCAGAAGAAGCGTTTTTGGCTTTTTTGATTAATACTTCCGCTTGTTCCTTTAATCCGTATTTTTCTAACACGCCAAAGATAGGAAGAGTAAGTAAAATAGCCATAGACATATAGCGGTTATCTACAAAAAACTGTCCAAACATCGTGATTACTTCATGCAGTGACAAGCTTGATACAAGGCCCGTCACGATGCCTGCAACAGTCACTACAAGCAGCGTGTTTAAACGAAATAAAAATCCCACTGCCACTAGCAAAACCCCAATTAATTTCAACATAAAAAATCCCCCTCCAGTATGTATAGACCGTGCTGCAAAGTCACCTCCATTGCTTTTCTAAAAAAACAAAGATGTTTTGAGTATAAACAATTCTGAAAATTAAAACAAGATGCTTAAAGCACAAAATTATTTAAACAGTAAAACAAAAACAACTGGCTGTTAAAGGCCGCTGGCTGTCTACTTGACTAGAAATTCATAATTTTGTAGAAAAAAGAAGTTTTTAAATGGAAATTAAAGGGTTTTGTACTAATGAGGGGGATACTTTTTTAAAGAAAAAAACGATATACATATTGAATAAAAATGAATAAATAGTAAAATGATAACTGGATTTCTAAAATAAATCTATCCAGTATGAATATTCCTTCTAGTGGATTAGTAAAAAATAGAGAGAAAGAACTATCTATTTGTCTGATAATCAGAGTATTTCTTTGAAATATAAGGTAAATAGTTGTGTTGGCTGGTGAAGGAAGGGGCATGTATTGTCATGTAGGCAATACGAGAAATTACATAGTTAGGTGGAATGATATGCTTTTGTCAGTAGTAGTACCTTGCTTTAATGAAGGAAATAACGTTCATTCATTTTATGAATATACGACCAACATTTTAGCAAGAGAAGATTTTCAGTATGAATTGGTTTTTGTGAATGATGGAAGCTCGGATGATACGCTTAGCTGCTTAAAAGAACTTTCAGATAGATACGAGGAAGTGTCTTATATTTCATTCAGCAGAAACTTTGGAAAAGAAGCGGCAATGCTGGCTGGGCTGCAGTACGCAGAAGGAGATGCGGTCGTTTTAATGGATGGAGATTTACAGCATCCTCCAGAATTAATTCCACAAATGGTTCATTATTATAGCAAAGGCTATCATCAAGTCATTGCCAAGAGAAATCGAAAAGGAGACGCGGTCATTAAGTCTTCTTTGTCTAAGCTGTATTATAAAATGATGAATAAATTTGTTGATGTTTCCTTGGTGAATGGAGTGGGAGATTTTCGCCTTTTAAGCAGAAAAGCGCTGAATGCCTTGCTTTCTTTAAATGAATATAACCGATTTTCAAAAGGATTGTTTTCATGGATCGGATTTAAAGAATACACGATTAACTATGAAAATGTAGTTAGAGAAGAAGGCGAAAGCAAATGGACGTTTAGTAAATTATTAAACTATGGAATTGACGGCGTGATTTCTTTTAATAATAAGCCGCTGCGCGCATCGATTTATATGGGAATGGGTGTAACGGTTCTTGGGTTTGTATATGTCCTGACGATGCTTGTGAAAATCTTGTTTGCAGGAATTGACGTACCAGGCTATTTTACATTAATATCCGCTATTTTAATTATCGGCGGCTTGCAGCTGACGTTTTTAGGGATTATCGGGGAATATATTGGACGCATTTACTATGAGTCTAAAAAACGTCCGCACTATATTATTGAAGAGGAGACAATGACGGCCAAACATGAAAATCATCAAAAGTGGCATACCCATGCTTAATGCTCAGTTTATACGTTTTGTGATTGTAGGATTTTTAAATACATTTAATTACTACGTAATTTATTTAATTTGCAATTATCTTTTTCATTTTGAATACTTAGTTTCGCATATTATTGGCTTTGTGATTAGTATGATTGGCTCGTTCTTTTTGAATTCTTATTTTACATACAAGATCAAACCGACGCTAGCGCAGTTTTTCCAATTCCCTTTAACCTATGTCGTGAACATCACAGTATCAACTAGCGCGCTCTATTTATTGGTTGATTTAATGCATATGAATGAAACCGTATCGCCTATTTTGGCTTCGGTTATTGCTATTCCTTTTACGTTTGTTATTTCAAAAAAAATCTTAGTTCAAAAAGCATAGAGTAGTAGAAATCTGACAAAGGGCGTATTTTTGTCAGATTTTTATATGCAGTGTTAGCTTTGGCTAAAAATAAAAGGCAGGTAAATTAGTTATGTTTGATCGAAAGAAAATTGGGGTGCACGTTGTGGCAGCTGTCATTTTTATGCTGACCATCTTTAGCGTGTATTTTTATTTCTACTTATCCGAAGGTTATATGACCACACGAAATACGGATGCAACGGTTCAACTGCTGTTCTTTCGTTATTTTTTACATGAACAGTTTTTACATGGTGATTTCTTTTGGTCATGGAAGTACGGTTTAGGAGGAGATGTGTTTGCCAATTTCAGCTATTATTATTCAACGTCCGTCTTTTTCCTCCTTACTTTATTTCTAAAATTAGATACGTTAAAAGATGTGCTAGCGTTAAATACAATCATCAGCGCATTAAAGCTTTTTTGCGCCATGATGTTTATGTATGCTTTGCTTCAATACAATAAGCGTTCGTACACTGCTTCCATTGTAGGAGCAATGATTTACGGAGGTTCTAGCTTTTTTGCCGGCTATTCCAACCGTTTTGATTTTATGGCAGAAGCATTTGTATGGCTGCCGCTGTTGATTCTTTCATATGACCGCTTAGTGGATCAAGGTAAAAAAGGGCTGTTCATTTTTGCAGTATTTGTCGTGATAACAACAAATTTCTACTTTGGCTTCATGAGCAGCGTATATTTAAATATTTATGCCGTGTTCAAATACTTTTTAGCTTCGTCATCTTATTCATTTAAAAGCTTTGTAAAGTATTATATAACGCTCATTAAATACTATATTGTTGGGTTTTTACTCTCAGCTTTTGCGTTTGTTCCAACTGTATATGCATTTTTACATGCAGGACGATTTGATAAAGAGTATGATATTCCACTATTTTATACAAATATTTTTTATCATAATGTGGTGTATAACTTCTTTTATCCTTACTCGGCTTCGCAAACGCTTGGAATGTCGATTGTTGGTTTGATTGCTATTTTGTTAAGCGTACTGTATATCAAACAAAAAGAAATGCTGATTCGAGTATGTTTATTACTCTTTATGATCGGACTGTATTTCTTTCCGTATGCTTATTCATTCTTTAACGGTTTGTCGGCTATGCAGCCAAGATGGATTTACATGCTGATTTTTACCTGTGGAATGGTAGCGGCATATGCAATTGACTATGATAAAAAAGGATCAAAAGTACGAACGATTTATTTACTGCTGCTTCTTCTGGGCTTTTTATGGTACACAACCTACGTGCCATCACCAAAAGAGCTTCCGAACGATGGCGTTGAAATTATCTTTTTTGTAATTGTACTGGTTGCTTTTTTACTTCGTTTTCAACTGAAAAAAGCTGTCTTTTTTGTATGCGTAACAGCCGTTGCTATTGGCAGTATTGGCTACAACAACTTTATGATGTTTACGCAGGATCTGGGAGACGTGCTTGTTCAAAAAGAGTCGACGCTTCAAACGTTTTCAGGAAGCGGATATGACAGTGAAACGGATCAAGAAGTCATTAACTATATTACGCAAAGAGATGATTCATTTTATCGCGTGATGTGGAATCAAATTAATAAAGAAAATATCCCGCTGTATTATAATTATCATGGATTCAGCAGCTATCAAAGCTTGATTCCAGATAATGTCCACAGCTTCTTTAAAGAAACGTATAATATCGCGCAAATGGACTCACCAAGCCGGTACAGTAATTTAGATCAGCGCCTGTATTTAGAAACAGCGCTTATGAACAAATACTATATCGTTAAAAGCAGTGATGCCTTCCAGCCGTACGGTTTTACGTTACTAAAAGAGTTAAACGGATATAAAATTTATAAAAATGATCATTTTCTTCCTGTTGGATTTATGTACAATCAAGCAGTTTCGACAAATCAATTTAATACACTGAATGAAGTACAAAAAGATCAGCTGATGTTAAAAGCTGCAGTAGTTGAAAAGCAAGGGAACTTACCGCAGTTTGATGTGAAAAAGCTTAAAAGCAAGCAGCTGTTTGAAGGAATGGAACATGTAAAGCTTGAAAATATCGATAAAAACGGAAATGTGTACACAGCACGCGACAATGCAGTTATGCGAATTCCGTTAACAACAAAAGAAACAAATTCAGGCGAAACGATTCTTAAAATGACCTTTAAAAACCTTACAACGGGTTCTTTAAACTTAGTAATCAACGGAAGGAATTTTGAAAAACGTTCGGTCAATAACATTTATTCATATCCAAAAGACAGTTATGCATTTAATATTCAAAATGCTCAGCGTAACGGAGAAATTACAATTGGGCTATCACCTGGGCAGTATGAGTTTGATGACATGGAAGTGCTTTTTAACTCCTATAAAAACTATGCAGCATCAGTTGATGAGTTAAAACAGTCTGCGCTTCAACATGTGAAGTATGATGAAAACTCTTTACAGGGTGACATACATGCTAAAAAAGCAGGGATGTTATTTCTATCTGTTCCATACAGCAAAGGCTGGCATCTAAAAGTAGATGGAAAAGAGGCTGACTTTGAACAAGTAAACGGAACATTTATCGGAGTGCGAGTGCCTAAAGGCAATCATGAAATTTCGATGAAGTATACAACGCCTTATTTTAAAGAGTCGCTGACAGTTTCACTTCTAACAGCTGCAGGAATAGGAATTGTTTTTGTAGTCAGAAAGAGAAAAAAAGCAAAAACTACATCTGAAAAACAAGCAGCATAACGAGTAGTTGCCCATGAATAAATAATGTTAAAAAAAGCTTTGGAATTACGATTCCGAAGCCTTTTTTATAACTTTATTAACAGGTTGTCTATTCAAAGAAACAGATAAGTTTTGTATAAGATAATTTTTCGAGTGGTTTAAAAATACTTCTCCTAAAATACCAAAAATGATGTATAGCGCTAAAAGGTATGAATATAGAATTATATATTTTT
The DNA here is from genome assembly GCF_057586255.1 of Priestia sp. SRI_019. Lineage (NCBI taxonomy): Bacteria > Bacillati > Bacillota > Bacilli > Caryophanales > Bacillaceae > Priestia > Priestia sp. SRI_019. The sequence continues at coordinate 484,644 of NZ_JBYCZN010000003.1, forward strand.
ATATCGATTATATAAAAAGTAAACATAAGCAAAAGCAAACCGATAAACATAGAGGAGTATAAAGTTTTTCATCAGGAGGATACATACATGTTATTTTGTAAAGAATGTGGCAAGCAGCTAAAGAAAGGAGCGGAATTTTGCCAGGAATGCGGGCGACCTGTTGAGCAAAACAGCGCACAACAGACTTCGCTTCAAGGGAATTATAGCGGTGGGCGAATATCAAATCAATCACCCGAGCCACCTAAGCAAATGTCTAAAAAGACAAAAGGAAAACTTATTGCTGCAGGAGTAGCGATTGTCCTATTAATAGGCGGATATAAAGCAGGGGAGCATTTTACTGATAAAGATAGAGTTATTGAACGCTTTGAAACAGCCGTACATAATAATGATCAAGAAACTGTTGCTCATTTGTTAAGTTCTCAGGATTCAAATTTGGAAATAAGTAAAGAAAATGTTAAAGGATTTATGACATATTTTCAAAAGCATCCTGATGAAATAAATGACATGATAGACGTATTAAAAGTAGAGTCTCAAGCATTAGATAAAGGAATTAATCTAGATAAAGAGTTAAGCAGCAGCTACGAAGATGATCCGGAGGTTCTTCCTTTTCAGTTAGCACAACGCGGGAAAACAGCTTTTCTTTTTGATAAATATACGATTGAAGTAAAGCCCATGTATCTACAAGTAGAAACGGATTATAAAAATACAGCCATTTATGTAGACGGGAAAAAAGTTGGGACTGCTTCTTCCAATAATTTTTCGAAGACGTATGGACCTTACGTACCTGGTATGCACAAAGTAGAAGGAAGATATAAAACTGAGTTTGTCGATTTGGTCACAAAAGACACAGTCTCATTTATGGATAATATAAACAAAAAAACAGTCTCCCTGGATTTGAAAGGCGAAGACATTGCCATTGATTTGGGAGAAAATCCTCCAGATATGAAAGGGAAATTGTTAATTGACGGGAAAAAGGTAAAGCTTAATCCTTTTAAAACACCTGAATTTGGTCCTGTTGTAACGGATGGTTCAATGAGTATGAAAGTAGCAGCTAACTTTCCTTGGGGAGAAATGACAAGTAAGGATATTCCCATTGATAGCGATGAAATCTATTACAACTTTGGTAGAGATAAAGATTTAGAAAATGCATTAATAAAAATAGCAGCTGCTGAAAATAAAAACTTATTTAAGGTTTATAGCACGGGTAAGCCCAATGCATTAGAGAACATTACGAATCGTTACAAGCGTGCAGTCGCACAATCTATTGGCGATGGAATGGACACAGAGTACTTAAAAGTTAAATACGCAGGTTCAACGTTTGATTTGAATACAGGTGAACTGAATTACACGGATGAAGGAAGTTGGGAAGCTACCATCGTCGGTAAAGAATTGTACGGTATTGACTATGGTACAGGGTTTGAAAACGAGGAAAAAGTTCTTAAATACAGTTTAGTGTACGATGAAACGAAAAAGAAATGGCTGCTTGATGATGTAGAAGACGCATATGGTCCGTTTTCAGAGAATGTGAAGGAAGTTAAAGAAGAGCATCCAATGGTATATCAAATGAAAACAGCTAAATCTGAGGAAAGTCGTAATGATGATAGTGAAGTAATAGATGATGATACAGACGCTGAAAATGCGGATGAAGGTGTTCGTACAGACACAGAAGATATGGCCGCGGCGGAAGAGGAAGATGTTTCCGATACAGCCGACCTTACAAGATTTATGACAGAGTATATGGATGCAACGATGGAATCGATTAAAAGTCATGATTTTTCAATTGCAGCGCCGTATATTGATCCAGCCGGGAAAAAGTATAGCGAACAAAAAGAGTATACCGCATATCTAAATCAAAAGAATATTACAGAAGATTTATTAAATTTTGAGGTGACGAAAGTAGAACCTATACCAAACGGTTACCAAGTAAATACTTCAGAAGAATATAACATTACATATGGTGACGGCAGCGTGAAGCATAAAAAATTCAAAAGTGTGCACAAAATTCAGCAGCAGGCTAACGGAAGCTTAGGCGTAAATGAATTAATTAGCTCGACTGAAGTGAACTAAATATAAAGTCATAGCTAAAAAAGCTCTGTATCAAAGTTTATACAGAGCTTTTTTAGCGGATATATTTAGAAAATAACACTCCTAAAATACCAAAAATGGTGTATAATGCTAAAAGGTGTGAATATAGAATTATATAGATTTTGTCTAGGTGAATCTATATAACTATATTTTAAACAATTTATTGAAGGAGGAAGGAACATTTGAATTGTTCGAATTGTGGCCATTTTAATGATGGCGGAAAGTTTTGCGTGAAGTGTGGTCATAAACTGCAAGAAGAAGCAGCTGTAAGTCAGACGGCAGCTGCATCTGAATATCAGCCTCAACCTCAGCCGCAAACAGCGTATGCGCCTCAACAGCCTAATCAGCGTGTGCAGCAGGCGAAAAAGGTGTCAAAATCATTTTTGGGTTATTTTGTAGAAGGAATTAAAAATCCAACAGCTACAGCACAAGCAGCAGGCGAAGGCCAATTTATCAATGCTCTTATCACAGTCATTCTTTATGCTCTTAGTATACCTATTATGCTGTATGTGGGCTGGAAGCTACTATTGATTCAATTCGTTCGAAGTATGTTTAAACTGCCTGTTATCAGTGCAGAGATGGATCCATCTGATATAGAGGAATTTAATATGGGAGTTAGTTTTATAAAAGCTACGGACATTAATAGTATTATTCATTTCAACTTTACTGATTTTGTCTTTAAACAAGGGATTTTTATTTTTATTGGACTCGCGGTCATTATTGGAGCAACATATGTGGCCGCAAAGTTTGGAAAAGTAGACGTTTCCTTTAAAGAGTTTTTCTCACGCTTTGGCACGTTTTTAATTATTCCGACAGCTCTTCTTTTAATTGGGCTTGTACTTGCGTTTCTTCACGTTGAATTCTTTTCATATTTTATGAACTTTGGTTTATTGAGCATTTTCCTTGTAGTTCCATTTACTATTGCAAGCTTCAAGCCAAGTGCAACAAATGGGCTTGATCGTATTTATAGTACTCTTATTGTATACGTAGTCATTACGATTGTATCGGTATTCATTGCAAATGGCTTAGGAGAAGAAGCAAAAGCAATTATTACAAGAATGGGAGAAAGCACTGAATTGAGTGACTTCTTTTAATTTGACAAAAAGCATCGTTTTTAACGATGCTTTTTCATACCATTACGAATACGAAAAAAGGAGTGTAGAAATTGGGATATTGTAGAGAGTGTGGCCATCAGTTAACAAATGAGCATGAATTTTGTCCAGAGTGTGGACATCCTGTAGAAAGAAAAGCTGCTTCTAGCGAAGAAGTGGAATCACAGCGTCACGTAGAACCTGTATCCTCTTCAGTAGAGGATACGAGACAATCGGTAAAGCCTTCAAATAAAAAAACAAAGGTTATAACAATTTCAGTTATAGCAGCAGCTGCTATACTGGGAGGCGCTTATTACGGAATAGATAAAACAATTATGGCGCCTAAAGCAGTATCAGAAGGGTTTGTCACAGCCGTGAAAGGAAATGACGTTTCAAAAGTAAAGGGATATGTAAATGATGGTCAAACGAAGCTAAAAGCCAATGACGAGCAAACAAAATCATTTATTACATATTTAAATGAAAACCCCGATGTAATGAAATCTATCTCTGAAGGACTCGCCGCAGATAGCAAAGCGCTCAGTTCAGGTGTCCCAAACGAAGACCACTCATCATACGCTAAGTTAGAACAAGACGGAAAGAAATGGGGAATCTTTGATCATTACACCGTACAAATAGCCCCAGTGTATGCTAAAGTACAGTCTACAGAAAATGCAACAACAGTATACATTGACGGTCAAAAAGCTGCATCGGTAAGCAGTGACTCTTCTAAAAAAATTGGGCCACTCTTACCTGGAACACATGCTGTAAAAGGTGAAGTTAAAAATGATTATGGAAAAGTTGAAAATGAACAAAAAATTGACGCCACTGACGGAGAAGTGAATGTAGATTTTGATTGGTCAGATTACGCGGTATACATTTCTTCAGATTATGATGACGCCACCCTATTCGTTAATGATAAGGATACAAAAACAGAAATTGGCGATATTGATTACTTAGGTCCATTGCCAATGGATGGTTCTGTAAAACTATATGCCAAACGTGAATTTGATTCTAAGGAAAAGAAAACGGAAGAAGTGTCAATCAAAAAGGGAATGGAAGATGTGGCACTTAATTTTGACGAAGAAAATACAACAGAAGCTGCGGCAAAAGCATCGGCTTCTTCTGAGGAAGAAGAGTCGAGTGATGAAAAGTCCGAAGCAACTTCTGGAGTGTCCGATAGTGATGTGTCTAGTTTCATGGAACAATATATGGATGCTACAATTTCATCGATTGACAACGAAGATTTTTCTATCGCAGAGCCTTTTATCGATCCAAATGGCCCCAAGTATAAAGAGCAGAAAGAGTATACATCTTATTTAAGCAACAAAGGAATAACAGAAGATTTATTAAGCTTCAATGTAAATAGAGTAACAAAACTTGATGATTCTATGTATAAAGTATATACATCAGAAGAGTATGATATTTCATACGGAGATGGATCTGTTAAATACAAAAAGTTCAACAGTATTCATAAAGTAAAAGTATTAGACGATGGAAGCTTAGGAGTTTACCAGCTAATTAGCTCAACTGAAGCAAAGTAAAACACACAGGAAAACCCTCGGTCATACTCGAGGGTTTTCTTCTTACTGTTTGGATTTGTCAATGATCTCTAAAGCTAGTTCTTCAGTTGTCATCTCTTCAATACCATTTTCGCCTATATCTAAAAGTTCTGTCCCATCTCCTCTTTGTAAGTATACGGCAGGAACAAAGAAAGAACCTTTTCGTTCATCATACTGACCTAATTTATCTAAATAAACGGGGAATTTTAAAGATTCTCTTTGAATAGCCTGTTTATCTGCATATTTGGCTGAAGCGTTTGTTACTCCAATCACTTCAATGTCTGCTTTTCTAAATCTAGACATTTGACTATTTATTTCACTTAAAAAAGGTTCCTCTGCCTCAAATTCTGCAGTAACATATACAAATAAAAATAGTTGATTAGATCGTCCAGCAATGACGTCTTTAGTACGACTAAAGTCAAAAGATGTAAGTTCTAACACCTCAGCCTCATTTTCTGTTTGCTTAGATTCAGTGTCTGTACTGTCTTCTTCAGAGTCTTCTCCACTTTCCTTGCTATCATTTGAAGCGGCATCTTTTCTTTTAACAATACTTGTATCAGCTTGTTCTGAAGATTCTTCTGCAGAAGGTGCCGTAGAATCGTCCGTATCTTCTTCTGCTGCTGATACTTCTTCGGAAACAGAAGTGGAAGAAGTACTGTCAAGGTCGGCAGCACCGCTAAGAAAGCTCATAAATCCACCAGCTGCCACTACCCAAAAGCCAATTTTGTATGCAGCTCCTCCTACCCCAAATAGAAGGCCTAATACTGACATCCCTCTGCGATATTTTTTACGAAGCCCAATTAGTCCAAATAAAACAGCCAGTGCCCATACGGGTGCCATAAACCACCCTAAATAGGGAAGGAAGCCTATTACACACCCAATAATTCCTAAAACAAGTGCGGTAACAGCAGCTCCGTTTGTTTCTTTTTGAATATAAATTGTTTGCCCGTTATCTAATTTTCCCAAGTGTTTTCTCCCTTTCTATCCTGCATGATGCGAAGTTTTGTGGAAATTATTACAAAGTATTTTCACTCATTATAATATGTCTTTAAGATCATGGGAATAATAAAATGTTAAAAACATAGATATAAAAGACTAACAAATTCTTATTTTTACTAAAATAAAAGAAAAAAATACATAAAAATAAAATAAATAGTACTAAATAACTGGAAATAGTGTATAATCCTAAAGTATGTGTTTTTTTAGAAAGGTAGATTTTAGCTTTTCTACATTTCTAGGAAAAATTTTAAATTTTAAAAGGAGGAAAAGAAATTTGCAGTGTTCAAATTGTGGCCATCTTAATAAAAGTGGCAAGTTTTGCGTCAAGTGCGGTTCAAAATTAGGAGAGGAAGGTGTAAAAGAGCAAGTAGCGGCAACAGCCGATCATTCAGCCACTCATACATATTCTCAGCCTGCCAGTCAACCTGCTCAGCCAAATCAGCATGTGGAAAATGCTAAACATATTTCAAAAATGTATATCGGTTATTTTATGCAAGGATTAAAAGCACCTCTTGCTACAGCTCAGGGAGTACGAGAAGAACAGTTTATTAATGCTCTTATTACATTTATTTTATACGCTATCAGTATTCCTCTTATGATGTATTTTGGATGGAAGACGATGCTTGTTAAGATCTTTGGAGGACTTTCTAGCGCGATAACAGGTGAAGATGCTGGTGATAGTCTAGTTTCAGGGCTTTTAGATTCAGATTTGGTCGGAGAAGCAGGTAAGGTCAGCTTTGTGGATGTTGTATTAAAACAAAGTATTTTTATGTTTATCGGTTTAGCAGTAATCGTTGCAGTTGCTTACGGTGCTATGAAACTAGCTAAGTTAGATATTTCATTCAAATCCTTTTTTGCACGCTTTGGTACATTTTTAATTGTGCCGACCGGTTTATTTATTGTGGGAATTGTTCTATCACTTTTACATATTGATATTTTCCTATACTTCTTACTAGTAGGGTTGTTAGGCATTTTATTTGTTATACCACTTACGATTACGAGCTTTAAAAGCAATGTGGCAGAAGGTCTAGATAAAGTGTATGGCATTCTTCTTACTTACGTGGTAACAATCATCGTTTTATACATGGTAAGTAAAGGCTTCGTAGGAGAAATCAAAACCATTGTTCTTAATATAACAGGAGATGCAATCGATAGTTTGTTTTAAAGGATGAAGTAGCACTAGAAAGCATCGTTAGCGCGATGCTTTTTAGCTATGTATAGCACAATAAAGGAGCGAGTAAAGATGGATTTTTGCAGTAACTGTGGACATAAATTAACAAAAGAACAGGGGTTTTGCCCAGAATGCGGTCAAAGCATTTCGACAAATAAAGAAGTGACATCTGCTCAGCAGCCTCACTATGAGCAACAGCAGCGTTCGAATCCACGCAAGCCTATGAGTAAAAAAACAAAGGTTCTTTCTGCCTCTATACTGGCAGCAGCTATTGTTTTAGGTGGGGGATATTATGCAGTAGATAAAATGGTGATGTCACCTCGAGCCGTTTCGGAAGGATTTGTGAACGCGGTCAAAGAGAAGGATATTGACAAGGTAAAAAGCTATGTAAATGAAGGACAAATTGAGCTTAGCGCAAATGATGAACAAACTAAGTCTTTTGTAGAATATTTACATCATAATCCAAAGGTTCTTTCATCTATTAATGATGGATTATTAAAAGAAACGGCATCTTATGAAGCAAAAGCTCCTCTTGGTGATGATTCGGATGACATGTCTTCACCATATGCGCATTTGCAAAAAGACGGGAAGAAATGGGGCATCTTTGACCACTATACCGTTCGTGTAAATCCTGCCTATGCGGCTGTAACGTCAAATGAAGAAGGCGCTACTGTGTATGTCGACAACCAAAAAGTGGGTAAAGTCAATAGCGATGAAGAAGAGAAAAATGTGGGTCCTTTCTTACCGGGAACTCATAAAATTAAAGCGGTCATTAAAAACGAATATGGAACAGTGTCTAATGAGCAAAGCATTGATACGTCTGAAGAAGAAGCAGCAAGAGTTGATTTTGATTGGTCTGATTATGAAGTGTACGTCTATTCAGATTACGATGATGCAACGCTGTATGTGAACGGAAAAAGTACCGATACTGAAATAGGAGACCTTGATTATTTAGGACCTTTACCAATAGACGGATCTGTCAAAGTGTATGCAAAACGAAATTTTGCATCGGGTACAAAGAAGACGAAGGTTGTAGAGATTAGAAAAAATACGAGTGAAGTCAATTTAATGTTTGATTCGGAAAATGAAGTAAACATTGATGATTCAGATGATGTTGGAAACCATGAGGAAATTGAAGCTAAAAACGATACAGCGGCTGCAGAAGAAGCAGATATTAAAGATGCAATCACGTCTCACTACAACCTTATTACCAGTGATGATTTTTCATCAGCTTATAATTACTTTGCTTCGAGCCGAAAAAGCTCAGTGGATTTGGCAGACTGGTCAAAAGGGCTACAAGCGAACTCTAGAGATGATGTAACAGAAGTACAAGTAACAGAAGTAGATGGAAACGAAGCAACTGCTTATATCGAAATGACGTCTTACGACGATAATGAAGATGGAAGCACGTTAGTTCAAGATTGGGAAGGCAGCTGGGATCTTGTAAAAGAGAATGGAAAATGGCGTTTAAGTGAAGCTCATCTTGATAAAGTAGATTCAAGGACTGAATAAAAATGAAAAAACCTATCTTTCGCGTTCTATACGCAGTAATCGCAGTTGTATTAATCACAGGAGCAGTTTGGGCTTATCAGTCTATGTCAAAGCCTGCTTCTTCTGCCGTAAAAGCGCCAACTACAGAAAAAATCAGCACAAAACCAATAAAAGCTTCGGCAGAAAAAAATAAAAGTCAGCCTAAAAGTACAGATCAGCAAGTACAAGAACTTATGAGTAACATGACGCTTCAAGAAAAAATCGGTCAAATGATGGTCGTTGGTTTTCAAACAGAAGAAGTGGATGAGCATATTAAAACGATGATCTCAACTTATCATGCAGGTGGCGTTATTTTATTTGATCGAAATATGAAAACGCCAAAGCAAGTAGCGACGTTAACAAATAGTTTACAAGATTTAGCGCAGGAAACCAACAATCAAATACCGCTGATGATGGGAGTTGATCAAGAAGGCGGTGATATTGTCCGCATGAAGGAGCAAGTATCACCGATTCCTTCACAGCAAGAACTAGGGCAGAAGAATGATAAAGACCTAGTATATCAGGCTGCAAACCGCAACGGAAAAGAACTTGCAGCGATGGGTTTTAACATAGACTTTGCGCCTGTATTAGATTTGTCTGACACGGACACGCGTTCGTTCGGCACAGACCCCAAAAAGGCGACTGAGTTTGGAGAAGCTGCTGTGTCAGGATTAAATGCCAACGGTTTAACTGCTGCGCTCAAGCATTTTCCGGGCAACGGACGAAGCAATATTGATCCTCATCTAGAAACATCATCTGTTAAAGCAGATAAACTGGATTTAGAGAATGGAGATATTTATCCGTTTAAACAGATGATTACAAACGTAGATAACAATAACTTCTTCGTTATGGTAACACATATCAAATATCCGGCTTATGATAAAGAAAACCCGGCAAGTATTTCACCGGTTATTATCCAAGAGCTACTGCGTAAACAGCTTGGATATAAAGGGCTTGTGGTAACTGACGACCTTGAGATGGGCGCTGTGAGTAAATACTTTACGTATGAAGAACTAGGCGTACGAGCTGTAGAAGCAGGCGCAGATGTTCTGTTAGTCTGTCATACGCTCGACAGCCAGGAAAAGATGTATAACGGTATTTTGCAAGCAGTAAAAGAAGGAAAGATATCAGAGAAGCGAATTGATGAGTCAGTAAAACGAATCTTAACGCATAAGCTAACGTCTGATATTCAGCTGCATGTAGACCCTGAAACAGCAAAAAACACAGTAGGTAAAAACAAATAAAAAAAGACGTCTTCTATGAGAAGACGTCTTTTTTATGTATGAGTCCAATATCAAACCCAATACTTGGGATACTGCCGATCTTGAAATAAATTGTTATACGCAGTAGAAATCAATACGACCACACATGCACAAATCATAATAATACCTAAGTATCCCCAGCCTGCCTGAGTATTAATGGCGACAATCGCGCTAGCTGCAGCGGGAGGGTGAACGGTTTTTGTAAGAATCATTAAAATAAGAACAAAAGCAAGCACAATCGCAATCGTAATTAGACTTCGATGAAATAAGCTCCAAATAATAAGTGCGGAAACTGTTGCGAGCAAGTGCCCTCCAAGCACGTGGCGCGGCTGTGATAAAGGACCTTTGTGTGCCCCGAAAACAAGTACGCAGCTTGCACCAATCGGAGCAAGCGCCATTGGATAACCAAGCGCTAGTGCAATCGCGCTGCTGATGATAATCGCAATTAAGCCTCCAATAGAAGAAACGACCGCATCTCTATAATTGATTTTCGGTTCTTCTTTTAGTTCTCCTTTCATCTTTTTAGCATAAGAGCTTAAGTAAGATAGAAAGGGACTTTTTGTTTGAGAGAAACTTTTTTCAATCTGCATTTCTTCTTTCCTTTCTCTTTTGTAAATGAAAGTTGTTTGTCAAGTTGTATGTCAGAACATCTGCTATATTAAGTTAGTTTATAAGAAAAGAAGGATTACTGGAAGAGGAAAAATATCTTTTTTTAGTGGAAATACTTTTGGTGAACGAAAAAAGGTGAATTAGGCTGTGAAAAGGGTCTCTATGTGAAGGAGAAAGTGAATCTTAAAATGACGAAAAGGTAGCAATAAAAAGACGTCACCTATAAGGAAACGTCTTTTTACTAGTTTTATTCTGCGTTATAGTTAACAGATACTTTATCACTTTCTAGTTTACTTGGACTAATTCGTGACACCAATATTGTACCTTTACCTGTTCCTAATTGTTTAATAGAAACAGTTACAGTATCTTTAGCGGCCCCATCGGAAGTAGCCAATAACTGGCCTTTTGCATTATATACTTTTACTTTTTCTCCTTTAGCCAGTTTGTTTACAGTGACGATGTCATTTTTATTGCGGTTATTGATGACCTTAACTTGACTGTTTACTAACTTGGTAGAAACTGATGGTTCTGCAGCGTAATTAACAGAAGTTTTGCTGCTTTCCAGTTTGTTTATAGATGTACGGGATACTAATACAGTACCTTTAGCTGTTCCAAGTTGTTTAACATACATAACTACGCTATCTTTAGCAGCTGGTTTTGAAGTAGCTAAAAGCTTGCCTTTACTATCATATACTTTGGCTATATCGTTTTTAATTAACCCTTTTACGGTAATTACATCATCTTTGCCACGGTTATTCACGACTGTTACATTCTTTGCTACAATAGCAGAAGAAACAGCCGGTTTCACTTCAGCTCCATATGCTGCGGATGTTTTATCACTTTCCAACTTACTGCCTGTAATTCTAGACACTAAAACCGTACCTTTTCCAGTGCCTAATTGATTAATAGATACAGTGACAGAGTCTTTAGCCGCCGCAGCCGAAGTAGCTAGTAGCTGCCCTTTAGTATTGTATACTTTGACTTTGTCGCCTTTTGACAGTGAATTAACAGTTACAGTATCAGCTTTATTATAGTTATTGACAACTGAAATTTGTTTAGCAGCTAAGTTAGCTGAAGTAGGCATTTTCTGAAACACTGGGTTGCCAAGCGTAACACGTAAGTCACCTTTAGTACCAGCTTTTTGGTCGGTAACAATTTTAAAGGTATTTAAATGTGAAGGTAATTTTAAATTAAGATCTATGACGCCGGTTTTCTTCGTTAAAGTATTTGAATAGATTATCTGGTTATTTGCATAAATTTTAATCACGGAAGTACCGTAATCTCCATTAATATAGCGACTATCTACAGATAACTTTGCTTTAAAGAAGTTAACGTCAGTATCGCTCATATTATAACTAGCGTACATTTGTCCGCTATAACCTTGATTAAATATCATACCAGTTGTAGCTAAAGAACGGTTGGAATACTGTGGGATTGAACTCTCATCTGTGTTGTATATGCCTCCTTCTTGGAAATAGGAGCTGCTCTCACCAGTTACGGTCATAGGAGAGATTGTGTAAGGAACCGTAATAGGTGTTCCTATCGCTTTAAAAACAGGGTTAATAAAAACTACTCTATGGACCCCCTTAGAACCTCCTAACTGTTTAACTACTAGTGTGAGTTGATTTGTGCCTTTTGGAATGTTTGTTTTCACGGTTTGAACGCTTGTTTTAGAGGTAAGTTCTTTTTCATATAGTAGGTAATCATCCGCGTAGATACCCACAACGGTACGTCCGTAGTTTCCTTTGATATAATCTGCATCTAACGATAGCTTCGTTTCAAATTTCGTGTAACTTGCATCTTTAATATCAAAAGTGGCATATTCTCCTCCTCCATATGGTCTTGAGAATGCAATTCCTTCAGTTATTAAATTTCCGTTTATATCTTTAAAGTCAGTAGAAGAGTTGTTGGTATCAGAATAATTAGAACTCTTGTATGATGCATTAACAGTTAACGCTGAGTCATAAGCAGTTTCTGGAGTGTTTAAATAAGAACCTGACGTTAGAAATTTACCTTCTTGTACAATTACTCCATGAGTTCCTTTACTCCCGGCTTGTTGCCTTACAATGACATAGAAGTGCTCAATATTTTTAGGTAATGAAACTTTTAAATCAGCGCTAGGTGTCGTACTTGTTAAAGCTTTCCCATAAAGTAATCGGTCATCAGAGTAGAAAGCAACTGTTGTTTTTCCATAATCACCTTTTAGCCATTTTGCATCGAGGGTTATTTTTCCTTGGAAAGTTTTAAAACTTTTATTTTCTAGTTTATATGTAGCGTAAGCAGTTCCTCTATAATCATTACTTAAGCCCACAGCATGTGAAACTTTTTTTCCGGATGAGTCGGAAAAAGGATTAGAGCTCCACTGAGATGAGTAAAAACCATGAGAATCAACAGGCTCTAGTGAACTTAAAAACGTGTCGCTGCTTGCGGAAGCTGTTTGAAGAAAAGTGCCTCCAAAAAGAATGAGCGTAACCATCAAAAAAAAAGAAAAAAATCCATACTTTAACTCTTTTTTCATACTATAGTCTCCTTTTAAATAAAAAAATTTCCATTTTTATATTTTAATTTGACTATGAATATATAGCAATTTAATTTTTTCGACAAAAATAGACATTGGTATTTTTTTGCCGGTATTTTAGTCGTGAAAATGCAGAATGACATTAGTCGATGTATAATAAACCTAGAGGTGACGAAATTATGTATCTAGTAGACTACCATCATCACACGAATAATTCATTTGACTCTCAGGCAGTCATGAAAGAAGTGTGCAAACAAGCTGTAGAAAACGGCATAAACGAAATTTGTTTTACCGAGCACTTTTCATTAAATCCATTAGCGCCAACGTATGGTCATATGGATTTTGATAAATATGAACGAGAACTAGCGGAATGCAGAGATCAATTTCAAGACCAGCTAGTAATTAAAAAAGGAATTGAAATTTGTGAGCCGCACTATTTAAAAGAGAAGTATCAAGAAACGATGAAACAAGAGAACTTTGATTTTATTTTAGGATCGGTTCATAACATTAATAACATCAAGCTTCGTAAACATTTGGAGCTGAACGATAAAGAAGCAATTTACCGCGCTTATTTTAATGAAATGTACAAGCTAGTAAGCGAAGCGGACATTGACGTGTTGGCTCACTTAGATTTAATGAAGCGCTATGCGTTTGAACAGTACGGCATTTACGACTTTCATCAGTTCAAAGATATTCTTGCAGATATTTTGAAAAAAGCAATTGATCGTAATATCGGAATTGAAATTAACACTTCAGGTATGAGAGGGAAGCTGGGCGAAGCGTTGCCGGCACTGGAAGTTGTTGGTCTGTACCGCGATTTGGGCGGAGAAATCTTAACGATTGGATCTGATTCACACTTTTCCGAAACGGTAGGAGCACATATGAAAGAAGCAGTTGAAATGGCAAAACAGTGCGGATTTACACATGTTTATACGTTTGATCAACGCAAGCCAAAAGGAATGCGTATTTAATAGGAGTGTTGTATTTGACTTTCTTCATAATGGAAAGCATAAATTTCTTACGTTGAAAGAAAAAGAGATAGAAGCCGCGGAGCAAAGATTAGGAGCGAAATTCCCGGCAGAGCTCCGTCAATTTTATTTGGAAATAGGATATGGCTTTGCAAATAGGGATGAAACAACTGCTTTTCAGCGAATTATGGATCCAGACAGCGCAGTAGACTTGCATTTACGTGAAGACTTTTATGACCATGATCCTGATTTAGATATGTATGATGAAAGAGAAGGCTTTATTTTCTTTGAAGTTGTAGAAGGATTGTATTTTGAAGTAAGGTGGGGCACAGCAGATGCTTCACCGGTGTACTTTATGGATATACGTATCTCAGACTCTCTTCAAGCATTTTTCGATCAGCTCGATAAGGACGATCAGTTCTACGAGAAAATGTTAGAAGAATAATAATAACTAAAAAAAGCACGCTCTAATTTGAGCGTGCTTTTTAAATTTAGTTCCGCTTAAGCTCCGACAAAAACCTCCGGACTTCTTCGATAGTCAGCCCCAGCGCGCGAGCTGATTCCATAAGACTTACCCACTCTTGATCGATTGACAGTACATGTTCTTTTTTCATTACGATTCATCCACCCTTTGCCAGGGAACCCAGCTATCGTAGCCAAAAGCGGCCTTAGACCTGAAGCTTTGCGTCACTATTTTTCAATAGTTTTGCCCTTATCTGGATAATTTGTAATAGTATTCTTAGTATACAGTTATTTTACAAGATAATATTTGTAAAAGATGTCGAAATAGGTCGATTATAACAAAAAAATTAAACGTTCATGAATGGACCTATCAGGTTGTTTTACGGAACTTTAAATAATACTGAAATTCAATAAATTCTTCTTTGGTCATGCCGTCTTGAATGGCTCGCTCAATTAAATGAAGCCACTCTAGATTGAGGACTGATTTTGAAGTTAGAGCTGGACAGCTGATGTCTCCTTCGATTAATTCGTCAATCGTTGTATGAAGAGAAGACGCAATTTTATCAAGCATTTGAAGGGAAGGATTATTGTTTAACCCTTTTTCTAAATGAGATAAATATGATTTTGAAATATTAGCTTCTTCAGCTAAGCGTGTAATAGAATAGCCTTTTTTCAGTCGCAAATTCTTAATCTTTTTCCCTATCACATTCAGTTCATCCTCTGCTTATGGATTTTTTGTTCATTATAACGCATAAACGTACACGTTGTGTAGATAAAAAATATAAATTTAATAATATTTTGTTCTTTATAAAGAATAAAATGAGTTCAAATACCTATTTTTGGTGCAGGTATATTATGCTATACTTCACTTACAAATTGTTCTTTATTAAGAACATTTGTCGATTAATCGCCTTTTTATTCGTTATAGTGAACGTTTTGTATAGTATGCTAGCACTATTTAAGATGAGCGCTGTGCGATGAAGGGATGACATCATTTATTACATTTTGGATAGGAGATTACATGGAAAAAAGATATGTAGAACTTGATGCGTTAAGAGGATTAGCAGCTCTTTTTGTTGTGATAAATCATTATCTCATGATTTATCCAAGCTTCAGTGAGTATAGGTATGACGGTGATTCTTCTTTTTTACTGTCCATGGTAAAAGAGAGTCCGCTGCGGCTATTATTCAGCAGTGGAAATGAATCAGTGGTTTTGTTTTTTGTCTTAAGCGGATTTGTTTTAGCACTGCCGTTTTATGGACGTTCTTCTTTTCGATATGAGAACTATCTTGTAAGAAGAATTTGCCGAATTTATCTTCCATACTTGTTTGCGGTGTGTGTGGCTATTCTATGTAAAATCTTATTTAGCCAAGGCGGGATCTCACAGGTAAGCCACTGGTTTAATAACTCATGGATCACAAACGAGTCGCCAAGTTTACTTCTTCAGCACTTCTTTTTAATTGGCACATTTAACACAGACGCTTACAACAATGTTATTTGGTCGCTTGTTCATGAAATGAGAATTTCCATTATTTTTCCTCTGTTGATGATTCTTTTGCTGCGAATGGACGCAAAAAAAATCGTAATGCTATTGTTTTTCGTTTTTGTTTCATCATCAGCGCTATTACTGCTTAATCAATCAAACTTAGAGCCTACGAACTTCTTGCTTTCTTATCATTATTTGCTTTTATTCGCCGCGGGTGCAGTTACGGCGAAATACCGAGATTTTTTTATTCGACTTTATCTGAAAATTGGCACATTTAAAAAGGGTCTTATCGTTCTGATTGCATTTACCTGTTATTTATCTGAAGGCATTATGGGAAATTACGCGATTACCAATAACTTTTTATGCCGCAATCTGGCAGTGATGGTAGGGAGCTGTATGTTCATTATTATCGCTTTAGCATCGCCGGCAGCTTCAAAGGTTTTACGCACAGGAGTGCTGTCGTTTCTAGGTAAAGTTTCGTACAGCTTATATTTAACTCATCTCATTGTGTTGTTTTCGTTGATGTATTTGTTACACGGGCTTTTGCCGTACTGGAGCATTTTAAGCATTTGTTTCCTTGTATCACTGGCGATGGCTTCCGTCACGTATCATTTTGTTGAAAAGCCTTCCAGCAAATTAGGGAAATTCCTCACAAGAAACAAAGTTGTTTTCGGCGGAGCAGTGAGTCGTAAGTAACAGAGAAATAAAGCGTATGGAGGTGAGTCTACGATGCAGGATAAAATTCAGCTAAAGGATTTTTTTCGAATTTTAAAAAGAAGATGGCTTACGATGCTTTTAGTCATAGTCATTGCGAGTATGAGCATCACAACTATCTGTTTCTATCTACTAAAACCTACGTATCAAGCATCTACTCAAGTGCTTGTTAATCAAGCAACATCTAAGAATGTAGATGAGATTGCTAATATTACGCAGCTGAATACCCAGTTAATTTCTTCGTATATCGATTTTATTAAAAGTCCGATGATCATAAACGGTGTAAAAGACGAATTAAATTTAACTATTTCTAACAAAAAGCTGAGTGAACAAATTACGATTGATCATAACGAAAATTCTCAATTTGTCACGATTACCGTAAGAAACGAGAATTCGAAAACAGTAAGTGAAATCGCAAATAAAGTAGCTCTTCTTTCAAAAGATCAAGCGATGAAGCTAATGAAAGGAAGCAACATTCAAGTATTAACCGAGCCGTCGCAGAGCCTTAAAGTATTTCCAAAGCCGCTGCCGGTTGCAGCTATTACTATCTTGGTCAGTCTGTTGGTAGGAATAGCGGGAGCAATGCTGAGAGAATATCTTGATAGTACAGTACGAAACGAACAAGATATTCAAGAACTTATCGGACTTCCGATTATTGGACATATCGAGCTTGAGCCTCGAAAAATGAAGCGAAACCAAAAGCAAGGCAGTGATGAGGCAAAGACTAGGAGGGAGAACCTTGAGTTTTAAACGAAAAAAGTATCCATTTTCACTGTACCAAGATGCCAAAACGATTAACCAAACAAATATGATTCGAAAAAATGTTGAGGTGCTGCTGAATAATGAAGTCAAATGCCTGACAATCACATCAGCGGAAGTGAACGATAAAAAGCCTCTTATAACGGCAAAGCTAGGGATTTCATTTGCCGAACAAGGAAAAAACGTTCTTCTTATTGACGGAAACGTGCATTGTCCTTCTCTTCATCAGCTCTTTGATCTTGGAAGTTCAGAAGGATTAACGGATGTATTAGTAAACGGGAAAGGCCGGTATGTACCCATTAAACAAACGTTATACAAAGGACTGGACGTGCTTCCGGCCGGATCTCACTTTCGAAACGCATCCACACTATTTGTTTCCAAGTACTTTGATGAGCTCATAAAAAGATGGAAAGAAGAATACGATTTGCTTCTTTTTGAAACGCCTCAGTTTTTGGAAGAGACGGATTCTCATATTCTTGCAGCAAAATGTGATGCAACCATGCTTGTTGTGGAAGAACGCAAAACGAAACTAGATGCCGTTGTCAAAACGAAAAATATGCTGGAAAAAGCGCGCATTCATGTGCTAGGCGTTATTTGGAGTCCGTCTCACTAGCTCCTCACTTTATATAGAAGGAAGTGAAACGATGAATCAAATTGTCTCGAAAACGACAGGTGATTCCGATGTGCTAAAAAAAGAATTTCCGCTTTTTTACTCGCTGTGTAAACGCGTATGTGATATTGCAATTTCGCTTATGGCACTTGTGGTATTACTGCCTGTTATTTTGTTATTTGCGCTTATTGTGATGATTGAAACACCGGGTTCACCTTTCTTTCTTCAAGAGCGTCTGGGTCAAAACGGCAGGCCATTTACCATCATGAAGCTGCGTTCGATGTACAGTGACGCGGAAAAAAATGGGGCGCAGTGGGCCGTTAAAAATGACAGCCGCGTTACCAGAGTAGGAAAGCTGATTCGCCAAACGCGAATTGATGAACTGCCTCAGCTGTGGAATGTGTTAAAAGGTGATATGTCGATTGTCGGTCCAAGACCTGAAAGAGCCGTATTTATAGAAGAATTCCAAAAAACACTTCCTGCATTTGGCCAGCGGCTTGCTGTTAAGCCGGGCCTAACAGGCTGGGCGCAAATTAACGGAGGATATGAGCTAACGCCAGCAGAAAAGCTGGAACTCGATCTTTACTACATTCAACATACGAATATACGGTTTGACATGAAAATTATGATAAAAACGCTAAGAGTCATTGTAACAGGAGACGGATCAAGATAGGAGAGAGATAACATGAAAAGAGTATTAGTTACAGGCGGATGCGGTTTTATTGGCTCCCACATGGCAGAGCTTCTTTATCAAAATGGATTTGAAGTAAAGGTTATTGACAATCTCTCAACGGGGAAAATAGCAAATTTAGAAAATCGAGGCATTTCTTTTCACTACGGAGATATTGTGAGTGAAGAATTAGATAAAGTATTTGCCGAGTTTAAACCTCATTATGTTGTTCACCAAGCGGCTCAAGTGAGCGTGGCTCATTCCGTTACTAATTTTCATCATGATGCCAATGTTAATATTCAAGGAACGATCAACATTATTAATGCATGCAAAAAGCACAGAGCTGAAAAAATTATTTTTGCTTCATCAGCTGCCGTGTACGGAAATACGGACGTTACTCCAATTACGCTTACTCACCCAACGAGTCCAGCTTCACCTTACGGACTGTCCAAGTTTACGTCTGAAGAATATTTGAAGCTTGCCAAACAGCTGTATGATATTGACTACGTTATTCTTCGCTACAGCAACGTATACGGTCCACGGCAAAATTCACAGGGGGAAGGCGGCGTGATTTCAATCTTTTTTGACCGGTTTGTTACGAACCAGCAGCCGATTATTTACGGAAGCGGCCGTCAAACAAGAGATTTTATTTACGTAGAAGACGTGAGCCAGGCGTGTTTACGTGCCATTCAGTATGAAGGGTGCGGGACGTTTAATATTTCCAATAACAGCAGCATCAGCATTAACGAACTCTTTTTTACGATGAAAAGCATATCCGGCAGTCACTTAACACCTGCTTATCACAGCGTGCGTGAAGGTGATATTGCAGACAGCAGACTATGCAACAAAGAAAGTATCAAATTATTAAAATGGTCGCCTGCTTTTACGCTTGAAAAAGGCTTAGCTAAAACGTATGACTATTATCATGAAACGCTAGCTCAGCGATTTGCTAAAACGATGGAGTAAGAGGAATGTATGAAGAAAAATTCCATTTGGAAAAACATTGTTCACTTATTTATTAGTACCGTTGTATCACGTTTGTTAAATGCAGCTGCGCTTATCGTACTGGCACAGTATTTAAGCGCAGCTAGTTACGGAAGGTTCAGCGTAGCGCTAGCTTTTGCGATGATATTAGGCTACTTTACAGACGTTGGCTTAAGTAACACTGTGCTTCGCGAAGGCTCTAAAAAGCGAGCTGACGTGGATCATATTTTATCCTCGTATGTGAAAATGAGAATTTTACTTTTGCTTGCGACGTTTGCAGGGGCATATATAGTAATTTCCTTGTTTTATCACGAAGCATCACTTGTAAAAATGATGTACTACTTGATTGTGCCGATGGTAACAGGCCTTGCAATGCAAAGCATCGGGATTACGTATTTTCAGCTTACTGAACAAATGCATCACTTAGGAGCTATTCGCATCTATTCAGCTCTTTTGCTGGTGGTTCTGCTGACAATTGGAATGCTGATGCATACAAGCGCGTTTTTTATTTCGTTTTTGTTTGGCTTTTCCTATCTTTTAGCAGGAGTGTACAGTCTGTGGATGGTGGGGAAAAGAGTATCGTTTAATTTAAAAAAGAAAATTCAACGCGGGCTGCTAAAAAATATCGGCTCATTTATTGTAAGTGGACTGCTGATTATGCTGCTGCCGCAGCTTGGCCCAATCGTATTAGAAAATACAATTCCGCTTGCAGCCGTCGGCGTGTTTGCCGTTGCGTACCGCATTCCATCGGCACTGTATCAGGTTCCGGGAATTGTGGCAGGTGCTTTTTATCCGGTGTTATTTCGCCATTATAATCACCAGCAGACAGACAAACATTTAAAGTTAAACATTCTTCAAGTGAAGCTTATGAGTTTAGTAGGGATGCTAACGGCGCTTCCTTTTTATCATTTATCCGATCTTGCCGTGTCGTTATTGTTCGGAGATAAATGGGCTGCAGCCGGAGATGCGTTAAAGTGGCTGTCGCTGATGCTGATTTTCCAAGGCTTAAGCGTAGCACTAGCAGATGGTTTAACAACAAAAGGACTTCAAGGAAGAAGAACGGGGGTTCAGCTAGTTGCTGTTGTATCGGGAATTGCTTTTTACTATTTTTTAAGCGCTGCTTATTCTGTGATGGGAGCCGTGTATGCCGCGCTTTTAATTGAAGGAATTTTATTTATCGGCTGCTGGTTATGCAATCCAGAAAGAGTCATCATTATGCGCAAAACTTTTCCAATCTTTGTTTGTTTATTTGGCAGTACGATTGTGCTTACCACGCTGCTATTTTCGCAACACCCGTGTATTGCGCTGTGTGTAAACATGCTGCTTGTGTTACTACTAACGCTGCTAGATAGAGAGATTAGAAATCAAGCGCTGAGCTATGTGCAAAAAAGTAAGTTAGTAAACGTAGAGAACAGAAAGGAGGCGCAAAATGGATAGTGTATACGTGCGAAATCGAAAACCGACCGTTTTGTTTTGCCTTTTTGTTCTTGTTACGTTAAGTAAATATAACGTGAATATTGGCTTTTCATTAAAGCCGTACATGATTTTTTTATTTGCGCTTCTGCTGCTGAGCTTTGCTTCTTTTTACGTCTATAAGCTCCAGGCGTATGAAGTGCTGCTGCTTTTATTTTATCTTTTTTACTGTATGACCGGAGCGTTTTCTCTGTACCCAGAAGCGAGTCTTCGTATTATGCTAGGCGTTTTGCTTATCCTTGCCTGCTACTTTTTAATGAAATATGTGATAGCAGAGTTTCATAGCGGAAGCATCAAGCGTGCGTTAACCGGAGCCGGCATACTTTTTAACGGCGTGAGCTTGCTGCTTTATATTGCAGGTCTTCAAGCCGTTCATTTTCAATTTGCCTCCGATGTAGAAATCATTAAATGGGGCGTCATGATTGACCGCAGCTATCCGCGTTTGATTGGTGTACTGGATGATCCTAATATTTATGTATTTTATAATACGCTGTTTTTTACTTACTTTTTAACGAATAGCTATAGTGCTAAAAATAAAGTCGGACTTTTACTTAGCACATTAGCAAGCGTGTTAACGTTTTCCCGAGGCGGATTAATCGCCATGGTCGCTGTGTTGATTCTGTACTTGCTCATTACTCGTTCGCTTAACAGTCTTAAAACAGCTCTTTCGTTTGTGTTTTTATTTGGTTTGCTTGCTCTTATTGCTCATTTTATGACGAACTTTAACGTGTTCACCATTTTAACGGAACGAGCCGATGATTTTTTACACGACGGAGGAAGCGGAAGGTTTTCGCTGTGGAGCCGGGCGTTCGAGTTTTTTTCATCGCATCCGTTTGCCGGAATCGGCGCTTTTAACTTTTCAGAGTATAACTTGTTTTACTACGGCGAAGCACTGTACGTTCATAACACATTTTTAGAGATTTTATCAGAGACGGGTATGATTGGCTTTTGCTTATATTTTAGCTTTTTGCTTCTTGTGTTGCTTCAGCTTTTAAAACAAAAAATTCATAAACAAGAACCTTACTTATTTTTAACGTTTGTTGGTTTTTTGCTTCAAATGATGTCACTTTCGTTAATTGTAAATGAGCTGTTCTTTTTATACTTAGCGCTGCTGTCAGGCTATTTACGAAATCACCAAAGTGAGGAGAGTGCAAAATGAATAACTTCAAATCTCAACCGGATCAGCCCCTCGTTTCAATTGTTACACCTGCCTATAACTGTGCAGCCTTTATTTCATCCACCATAAAATCCGTTCAGCAGCAAACCTACCTCAACTGGGAGCTGCTTGTGATTGACGACTGTTCGACAGATGAAACGGCTAAAGTAGTAAAAAAGTTTAGTGTAAAAGATCATCGTATTCAGCTGCTTCAGCTTACAAAGAATTCAGGAGCCGCAGCCGCGCGTAACGAAGGTATAAGCGCAGCAAGCGGACGTTTCCTTGCTTTTTTAGACAGTGATGATGTGTGGCGCACGGAAAAACTTACAAAACAAGTAGCATTCATGCTTGAAAAAAACTGCGCTTTTTCCTATACAGGGTACAGCATAATGAACGAAAAAGGTGAAAAAACGAGCGTTGAAGTAAACGTTCCGAAAAGCGTTAACTATAGAATGCTAGCGGGGAACACCATTATCGGCTGTTTGACGGTCATGCTGGATAAAAAACAAATTTCCGAGATTTCAATGCCAAACATTCAGCCTGAAGACACGGCGCTGTGGCTGTCGCTGCTGAGAAAAGGCTATACTGCTTACGGCCTTCAAGAGTCACTTGCTTATTATCGTCTTGTATCTCGCTCCGTTTCTAGAAACAAGCTGAAAGCAGCGACAAGGTATTGGAAGCTCCTGCGCAAACAAGAGCGGCTGCCTCTATGGAAAAGCGCAACTTATTTTGTGCAGTACAGCGTAAATGCGTACGCTAAAAGTAAAAACCTCTCAAAATCGTAAAGGATGTGAAGTCTTGAAAAACGTACTTTTGATCACGGATAAATTGATTACAGGCGGAGCAGAAACGTATTTTTGTAAGCTCGAAAATCAGTTGAATCATCCGGATATTACCGTATATACAGCAGCTGCAATGGGAGAGCTGTACAACAAAATTCAATATAAAAAGCGGTTTACGCCTTTAAGCAGGAAAAATCATCTTCACAATCTTTATGTGCTTTGGAAAAAAGTGCGAACGTGTAAAATTGATATCATTCATGCCAACAGCCTGCGTATGGTGATGTATGCAGTATGCGTAAATCGAATGCTAAGAAAAAAAGTAAAAATACTTTATACAAAGCATAATGTAACGGTGCTTGAACAAAAAGCAAAGGGTCTATTTTGTAAACTCGTAAACTCTTTTGTACATGGAGTGATTACCGTCAGCCGCTTTGAACAAGAGCAGTTAATGCACCTTGGCGTAAATAGCAGCAAAGTGACAACAATTTATAACGGAGTGGATTTGAATCAGTTTGTGTTTAAAGAAAAAGCTGCTTCACTCGACTGTCATATTGGCCTGTTGGCACGAGCTTCAAAAGAAAAAAATCACGAGCTGTTTATCGAAATTGCCTCACTGCTGAAAGGTAACGAACATATGAAGTTTCATATCGGAGGAGGAGGGCCTGAGCTGCAGCGAATTCAAGAGCTTATCCAGCAGCAAGGCTTATCCGAAAAGATAAAGATATGGGGAGAAGTAGAAGACCCAGAAGCATTTATTACGAACATGGATATGCTTCTTTTAACTTCTCATCGTGAAGTCTTTCCAATGGTTGTTTTAGAAGCAATGGCCGTTGGTACACCGATGATTTCAATTGATGTAGGAGGCGTGAAAGAAGCAATAGCAGACGGAGACACGGGCTACTTAATCCCGACTTATTCACCTCAAGCATTTGCTGAGAAAATCACTGAGCTGTATGCTGAGCAAGAACAAAAGCAGCGATTTGCTAAAGGAGCGAGAAAAAAAGTCGAACAGCACTTTACGTCGAGTCAAATGATTGCATCAACTGCTAATCAATACGTAAACATGAGCGGAAAAAGCTTCTAAACCGGAAGCTTTTTTTCTATGAAAACAGTGAACCACAGGTAGTCAAAACGCATAAAGTAATAGAAGCAGTACATGCTTTACAGCTGCTGAGAAAGCGAGATGAGTTTAATGGAAAACTGCAGTGAAGAAAGAATAGTCGACGCCGCTTGTTTTGGTGTGACAAGAGACGGCGTGACGGATGATGCACCTGCGATACAGCAAGCAATCGATTACGCAGAGGCTAACAAGTTATCACGCGTACTACTAACAGGAGACTATACGTATGCCATCGCATCACCCATTGTGATTAAACCGTCTATTTCGTTTGAAATGGACAGCGGAACCAAACTTAAAGTAACGGGAAATTATCATGTATTTACCCTTCAAAAAGATGCCTCCATTTCAGGTGGAACGGTTGAAGTGACCGATCCTTCCTTTATATCTTCAGTCATTTACCTTCACGGATCACAGCAATTGGAAACAGGAAATAAAACGACGATAAGCAACATCAGCATGATCAATACGTCAGGCGCTTATAATGGAAAAGGCATTTATTTTTACTGCCAAAAAGCGTGGGATTTTATCAGCTTTGTGAACGTATCCTTTGTACACCTTCGCAACTTTGAAAGAGGCGTGCTGCTGCAAACTGAAAAAATCACCAACATCAATACACCTGCATGGATTAACGCGAATAACTTTAGCTATTTATCGATTGACGGCTGTCAGTACGGAGTTGACGTAGCCGGTATCAGTGACGTTCCGTATGAAACGTCAGGAAACAGCTTTGTTCATTTCCAAATGCAGTGCCGCAGCCAAACGAAACGAGCAATTAAATGTTCAGGTGCTTACAATACGTTTGAAGGGCATATTTGGGATACGTATTTGATGAACGGAGGAGAACCGCCTGTAGAATTTACGAGTATCTCACATCGAAATCAGCTTGCCTCTAACCTTTTATCCACATCGATTTTAAACAACGGACAGTATAATGACATTACGTCTCCTTTTGAACAAACCCGAAATATATTTGCTCCAGGTCTTCCAGGAAAACCTGATATCATCGGCAATCAAGACGATATTTTCGTACAAGCTGATAAAAAATACACCGTCAAACAAACAGCTGGAAAAGCCCCGTACGGAGGTAGCATCAGCAACTGCTTCAGCTTAGTTGATGAACAAAGCATGAACTACCTTGATGTGCCGGCTTCAGCTCCCGTTGTGATTGAAATGGACTTTACTGCAAATCCAATTAAAATGCTGAATATGGCCGGCGTTTCATTTGGATGGGGTGAGTCACCTAAAAATATTAAATTTGAATATCTAACAGTACTAGACGGCGCGTGGATAACAGCAAAAGACGTAAAAAACAACTTAGGAAACACGGTAACGGCAGAAGTGCGCGCCAATACGCTGTATAAAATGAGACTTACGCTAAGTGAATACACAAAAGACCACAAGCGTTTTCGAATTAACCGCATCTTCGGTACGTCTTCTATAATGCCAGGTTCCTCTTGGGTTGCAACGTCCGGAAGCAAAATGTATGGAAACCTTGAGTTTCAGCAAGGAAACAGCCTGATCCTTAAATCTCCTGACGGACAAAGCTGGAAGCTAAGCGTCGATAACACAGGGAAAGTATCAGGGACAAAAATCTAAGTGGAGAAATTATTTTTAAACCAGCTTCTTTTTATAAGAAGCTATTTTTTATGCCGATAAAAAGTCACGAGCGTACTATGGATAGAACACCCCCTATGACCGATAGATATAACGAAGTGTAAAAGTGAAAGCAGAAGAATACATCAGCGAAAAGGGGAAATGTTATGGGGGCATTACGAAATCTGAGTATCTATCGAAAGCTGCTAGTCATGGTTATAATTTCGACAATTTCACTTATTGCAGTCGCCGTGATCAGCTATTTTTACACACAGCGAATTGCTGACAGCTCGGAGTCTATGTACAATGACCGCCTGCAGCCAATCAGGCAGTTAGGGCAAATTCGTACGAATAACCGTGCGATTGATGCCAATACGCTTGAAATGATTTTATCAAAAGATGAAAACTATCAGCGTAAGCGCCTCGATGAAATTCGAGAAAAAGAAGCGGAAAATAACAAGCTCATGGCACAGTATAAAAAAACATTTTTGCTAGATAGTGAAAAAGAAAAACTGGCTCTATACGAAGAAAATATAGGCGACTTAACACAAGCAAGAAGTGAAGCTATACAGCTTGCTCAAGATGAAAAAGGAGATAAAGCCTACAACGTTTTTTCAAAAAACGTAGTGACTCTTCGTACGACCATAAACAACACGCTAGATAATCTTCAAAAGATAAATAATGACGAAGCAAAAAGCATTTATCAAAAAAATAAGCAAAGTGTAAAGTCAGCCGTGACCACTCTATTACTCGTTAGCGCACTGGTTATTCTGCTTACCATAGCCGTTGGACTTCTGATTGCACGCATGATTACAAAACCGTTAAATGATATTAAAAACCTTATGGAAACAGCAAAAGACGGGGATTTTCAAGTGCAAGGCACCTACGAATCCAAAGATGAAATTGGCTTACTTACAGCTTCATTTAATAAAATGATTGGCGGATTAAAAGAAATGATTATGTCCGTTGGAAACATTTCATCAACCGTGGCAGCTTCTTCAGAAGAACTAAGCGCCAGTGCAGAACAAAACAACAGTGCGATTGAACATATTTCAAGCATTACTGAAAAACTAGCCTCAGGATCCAACCATCAAGTGAATCAAATTCAAGAAAGCTCCACCATTATTCACCGCATTACGAACCAAACGTCAGAAGTTGTTGAAAACGTCGAGCAAATCACTAAGCGAGCTCTCGACACGGCTGCAATCTCAAATAGCGGAGCAGCGACCGTTGAAACAGCAGCCAAACAAATGAAATCAATCAACGAAAATGTCACTGAACTCTCATCTGTTTTTCAAGGCCTTAGCGAACACTCAGCGAAAATTAGTCAAATTAACGATGTCATCACAACCATTGCCGATCAAACGAATCTGCTTGCTTTGAATGCAGCTATTGAAGCAGCAAGAGCAGGAAATCACGGAAAAGGCTTTGCTGTTGTGGCAAGTGAAGTACGAAAACTAGCAGAAGGCTCATCCAACTCAGCGCATCAAATTAAAGATCTAGTTGCACTCATTCAAAGCGAAACAGCTCGAACGCTGCAGTCGATGACAACCACAACCAAAGAAGTAAAAGAAGGCCTAGCAGTAGTCGAACAAGCGGGTACATCGTTTATACAAATTAACGAAGCGGTACAGCACGTAGTGAATCAAATTCAGCAAATCGGAAGCGCTATTCATAATCTAGCCAAAGATACGCTTGAAGTCCAGCAGGCGATTCGTGAAGTCAACGGTATCGCTGAAGAAGCAGCAGCCGGGGCGCAAAATGTATCAGCTACAACGGAAGAACAGCTTGCTTCTATGGAGGAAATTGCTTCATCTGCGATGGATTTAGCAAATATGTCGGAGGAACTGCAAGAATTGATTGGGAGATTTAAAATCTAAGAAAAACATGGAGCACTAGCTCCATGTTTTTTGTATGAAGTAGGCTTATTTAAGCTACAAGGTACTCTCTATCATAGTTCTGTGCTCTTTCTTCAACAGTGAAGTTGCAAAGAATTGATATACCCGTTATCAAAAGAAGGTGATAAGATTTAACTAACAAGAAAACGTTTACAAAAAATAAAAACAAGTACAGTTACAATCCATGATTTATAAAAAAGGGGTTTGTAGAAATGGAGATGTTAACAACACGACAAAAGAAGTTATTACAGTTAATCATTAGCGAAGAAGAGTACAAAACGATTGATTTCTATTCTCAGAAAATGAAGGTTTCAGAGCGAACGGTGCATAATGATTTAAAGCTAGTTTCCGGCTATCTATCAAAAGGAAGCGCCACTCTTCATAAAAAACCTGGAGTAGGAATTAAAATCAAGGCCAAACCAGATTATAA
Source organism: Priestia sp. SRI_019 (assembly GCF_057586255.1). NCBI lineage: Bacteria > Bacillati > Bacillota > Bacilli > Caryophanales > Bacillaceae > Priestia > Priestia sp. SRI_019. The sequence goes on from NZ_JBYCZN010000003.1 coordinate 512,573, forward strand.
ACTCATGCTGTTAAATGATTTAGATTTAAAAAAAGAAGAAATCGATCCTCTATCAACTAAAATAAGAAAGATGAAAATTATACTGCAGCTGTTATATGCAAATCAGTCGACTTCTCTTCAAAAGTTATCAGAAGAATTTATGGTAAGTAAAACATCGATTGTAAAAGACTTAGAGAAAGTAAAAGAATGGTTAAAGCCCTATGGCTTACTTTTAGTAAAAAATCACGAAGGCACAAGGGTAAAAGGAAATGAAGAAAGCACCCGAAGAGCAATTGCTGGTATTACAAATGAACTTTTAAATTTAAATTATCAGCAGGATTACGATATTCAATCAAGCAGCAGACTGGATGCCGCGACTTTCTCAGGACTATCCAACTTGTTTGAAGACCTTGAAGTCACACAGGTAGAACACATCATTGAGCGTGCAGAGAAAAAGCTTCAGTATCGCATCAGTCATACGTATTTTTTGAATTTAGTCACTCATATTTTAATTTTGATTAAGCGTGTTCGCTCCCATCAGCGTATAGCAGCTGTTAATGAGCCAGAGTTGCATCATCAAACCGATCATGTTTTGAAAATGTATACCATTGCTAAAGAAGTAAGTGGGGAAATATCTGAATGTTTCGATATCAATATACCGGAAAATGAAATCCACTATATAAAGCAGTATTTATTATGTTCCGGGATGGAAAAAGATATTTCACCAAGTAATGTTGAACTATTTGTAAACCACGCGGATAGTTCGTTAAAAGAGTTAGTAGACGAGATGGTTCAAACTTCGACCAAGGTAATGAATCTGAATCTGCAAGGTGATAAAGAGCTGTACACAGGTCTGCTCATGCATATTAAACCGATGGTTAACCGCTTAAAATATCAAATTAACATCAAAAACCCGCTTCTAGAAGAAATCAAGCATCAGTATTCCGCAACATTTGGCATGACGTGGCTTGTTTGCTCCATTATTGAAAGAAAATTGAATGTAAAAGTAAATGAAGATGAAATTGGATACGTGACGCTTCATTTTCAAGCAGCAATCGAAAGATGCGTAGGGCTAAAAAGAGCAATTGTCGTCTGTCCTGGAGGTATTGGCACATCTCAGCTAATCGCAAATCGAATCAAGCGGCTTATTCCTCAGCTGGAAATAGCAGAAGTTATCTCCTTAGGCAGGCTATCTCGCTTTGATTTAAACAACATTGATTTTATTATTTCAACCGTTCCTTTACATATTGAAGTGAAGCCGGTCATTACGATCTCTTCGCTCGTAAGTGAAGTGGACATTAAAAATATTAATAACTTTTTTTGGGAAGATACATTTTCTAAAAAAGAAGCAAGTATAACATGTGCCAATTTATTTAAAATGCTAGATCTGCAGTTGATCTTTCCTAAGTTGGACTTTACGCATAAAGAACAGCTGATTGATTATTTATGTCACCAGCTTCAAAGCAAAGGATACGTCAAGGAAGGTTTCCAACAATCAGTTGTTCAACGTGAAAACATAGCTTCTACTTCACTGGGAAATACAGTAGCAATCCCTCACGGAGAAGATCAGTATGTAGAGCGTTCTAAAATTATTATTGCCACGTGCTCAAATGCGCTGGACTGGGAAGAAGGAGAAGTGAAAATTATCTTTCTGCTTGCTTTAAAATTTGGTGAACAAATTGTTGTCAAAGATATACTTACAGATCTGTACAGTATCTTTGATTCTGAGAACACCCTTACTAGATTAACAGAATGTACAACGGCAGAAGAAGTGATGGCGCTGTTGGGAGAGGGGACATAATGGTTATTAGTGAAAGCTTAGTAGCACTTGACTTAAAATCCAAAGATAAATTAGACATTATTAAAGAGCTAGGGCATTTAGCTTATTCGTCTGGGAAAATCAAATCAATCGATAAGTATATTGATAGCGTCTTAAAAAGAGAGGAAGAGTTCTCTACGGCTATCGGATATTCAATAGCTATCCCGCACGGAAAGTCCGATCAAGTAGTCGAGCCATTTATTGTATTTGGGAGAGTAAGCGAGCATGTCGAATGGGATGAAGACGATGATAAAGAAGTGAAATTAATTTTCTTAATAGGCGTTCCTTTAGCTCAAAGCGGGGATGTTCATTTGAAAATTTTAGCTAATATTAGCCGGGAGCTTATGGATGAAGAATTCCGCGAAGAGTTAATTCACGCTCCTGGTGTAAGAGAAGTATGTTCAACACTTAAAGCAATAGCACTATAAAATTTGAGGAGGAATAAACATGAATATTGTAGGAATTACGGCTTGTCCAACAGGAATTGCACACACATATATGGCTCAATCTGCTTTAGAAAAGGCTGGAAAGAAATTAGGACATAAGGTGATGATAGAAACGCAAGGAGCAATGGGCATTGAAAATGAACTAAAGAAAAAACAGATTGACTCAGCGGATGTTGTTATTTTAGCTGTAGGCTGTGCCATTGAAAGAGAAGAAAGATTTAACGGCAAAAAAATATTAAAAGTAGGAGTAGCAGAAGCCATTTCCAATCCTCAGAAAGTACTGGAACAAGCAGAAAAGCTTATGACGCAAGAAGTATAAAAGAAAGCGGGAGAGTGGTGCTATGAAAGAGTTTTTTAAGATCTTAAAAAATCATTTAATGACGGGTGTTTCCTACATGATTCCAGCGGTTGTAGTGGGAGGTATTTGCATAGCAGCTGCGTTAGCTACAGGAACACCTGGAGAAAATGGAATGGAAGTCACCAACCCTTTAATGAATAACATCTTAAGTATTGGTACAGCTGGATTTACAATGATGGTTCCGGTTTTAGCAGGCTATATTGCTTATTCGATTGCCGGTAAGCCCGGTCTTGTGCCGGGGATGATTGTTGGGTACATCGCTAATACACCGATTGGTGATAGTGAAGTAAAAGCAGGATTTCTCGGAGCAATTGTTTTAGGATTTTTAGCCGGCTGTTTTGTTCAGTGGGTAAAAAACTGGAGAGTGCCGACTATGCTTCGGCCAATTATGCCTATTTTTATCATTCCGATTACTAGTTCACTCGTAATTGGTTTAGGATACATCTATTTATTAGCCAAGCCGATTGGGTATTTTATGACAGCTATGACGGAAACGTTAAAACAAATGAATGGATCAAGTTTGATTTTATTAGCGGTTATTCTAGGATGCATGATTGCATTTGATATGGGAGGACCTATTAATAAAGTAGCCTGTATGTTTGCCTTTGGAATGATGGCAGAAGGCGTGTATACCATTATGGGGATTATTGCAATAGCGATTTGTACTCCTCCTCTTGGGTTAGGACTGGCTACATTATTAAGCAAGAAAAAATACAACGATCAAGAAAGACAAGCGGGAAAAGCAGCTCTCGCCATGGGGATGATAGGTATTACAGAAGGAGCCATTCCGTTTGCCGCAGCCGATCCTTTTCGAGTGCTGCCTTCTATCATGGTAGGGTCTGCCACAGGAGCCGTCATTGGCGCCCTTGCTAAAGTAACTGATCATGCACCTCATGGAGGACCTATTGTTTTATTGGTTGTCGATCATAAGCTTTGGTATATAGGAGCTATTTTAGCAGGAACAGTCGTAACAGCGGTTATGGTAAATGCTTTAAAGAAAGATGTAACAAAAGAAGTGCCTGAAGAAGAACCGATGGATCAACAAAGCATCAGCGTCTAAAAGTCAATAGCAATCCCTCGAATGAACAATATGTGTATACATATTGTTCGTTCCATTTTAAAGGGGTGTTAACCATAAAAGGAGGAAGTATCATGCAAAAAGTAAACATTAACGAAGTGGTAAAAGTAATGCTCAACATGCAAGACAAAGGAGAGGCGGTTACGCTTCTAGGAATTGGACCCATGTCTAAAACTTTATTAAAAGCTTGTTTTGAATTAGGAAAAGAAAAAGATTTTCCGCTGTTATTTATTGCTAGCCGCAACCAAGTAGATGCAACAGAACTAGGCGGAGGCTACGTTTGTAACTGGAATCAAAGAACGTTCACTCAAACGATTGCTGAAACAGCGGCTGAAACAGGGTTTGGCGGCTTGTATTACACGTGCCGAGATCACGGAGGTCCGTGGCAGCGAGACAATGAAAGAAATGATCATTTAGAAGAAGAGCTGGCGATGCAGTTAGGTAAGCAGTCATACTTAGAGGATTTGATTAACGGGTTTGATTTACTTCATATTGATCCAACAAAAGATCCTTATGAAATGGGAAAAGTGGTTCCAATGGAAAGTGTGTTGAGTCGTACAATTGAATTAATTCAGTACTGTGAAAATGAACGAAAGCGCTTAGAGTTAGCTGAAATTGGCTATGAAGTAGGGACAGAAGAAACGAACGGGGGGTTAACTTCAAGAGAAACCTATGAAACGTTTATTCAAACATTAAACAGCGAGCTAACGAAACGACAGCTGCCTACTCCAACCTTTATTGTAGGTCAAACAGGAACGCTTGTAAAAATGACAGAAAATGTAGGGACATTTAATTCTAAAAATGCTCAAGAGCTAGCAAGCATCGCCAAACAGTATGGAGTAGGTCTAAAAGAACATAACGGAGATTATATTGATGATCATATTTTGCTGCAACATTTGCCGCTTGGCATCACCGCCACAAACGTTGCTCCGCAGTTTGGTACCGAAGAAACGCGTGCATATATTGAATTAGCGAAAGTAGAAGAACAGCTCGCTCAAGATGGGCTCATTGAACATCAATCAAATGTTGAATACGTCTTAACGCTTCAAGCGATTAAAAGTGAAAGATGGAGAAAGTGGATGGTAGGGGATCAGCGCGAGCTGCAAATCGGAGATATCCTCCAGCAAAAAGAGCTCACTGATAAAATTTTAGATATTGCCGGTCACTATGCATTTAACCATGAAGAAGTAAAAGCGGAGATTCAAACGTTATTTCATAATTTACGAGAGTGCAATATTGACGGAGAACGCTTTGTTATTAATCGAATTAAACGTTCGTTAAATCAATACGTGGAGTGTTTTAACTTAGAAGGAAGTACTACTAAAATCTTAAAAGAGATTGGTGTAGAGGTATAAACTATAAAAGGCCGTTGATATTTATCTCAACGGCCTTTTATAGTTAGAATATTTAAAATAAATAAAACTTTAGTATTACTAAAATCCAATTATTGTTATATTATAGATTTGTTAGTTACATATACCTAAAGGGAGGGAAGTAATAGTTTTGCAGGTAAATTAAAAATAAAGGGGATATCTATGAGAAAAATGATGAAGAAAAGTGTATGGGGATTATTCATTTTATTAGTAGGAGCTGCAATTTTTCCACTCAATCAATCAGCTTATGCTGAAGCTTCAAAACCAAAGCTTATTTATGAAATAGAAAAAGGTCAAAATTATAACGTAATAGATGCGTGGGATAACGGAGGAGTACTTTATCAAAAGCAGCAAGAGAATTATAGCGATGAGCAAGAGTTTGGCGTCATTATTAATGGACAGAAAAAATGGAGTATTAAATCTTTAACGTTATTCTATATTGGAGATACAAAAGATAGTTTATATTTTTATAAGCGAAACGATAATAATTCCAAACAGCTTTATATTATAAGCAAGACAACGTGGAAACAAGAAACGGTTAATATACCAGAACTTGTGTTAAGCAAAAGCGTTATCGCTCCAAATGGCATGATTTATATGGCAGGAGGAGAGCCTGAAGAAAAAAACTTCCTTTATGCCTTTGATTCCAAAGGGAAACTAAAGTGGCATAATGAATTTGTTGCTATAGGAATTGCTGAATTGCTAGTGGATAAAAGCAGCAACCTGTATGCTAACGGTATAGAAGGTGTAACGGTATTTGATCCTTCTGGAAAAGTGAAATGGAAGAAATCGGGAGGCTCTGTGTTTGCAACAGATCCACAAAATAACATGTTCTATTTTCAGGAAGGGTATCCGTCAAACTTATATGGTTTAAATGCAAACGGCTCTACAAAATGGACAAAAAAAATGACTGTTGATGTGTGGCCAGCACCCATTTATGATTCTATTAATAAAAATCTTTTAGTAGCAGATAACGAAGCAGGCATTTTATACAGCTATGATGGAGTAACAGGACAAGCAAAGTGGAACGTAAAAAGCGATGCTCCTTTTCCAGTAGGAATGGGTGATTATCGACCTTCTGCTACTCCTGTTATAGAAACAGGGAAAAGCGGAACAACTTATTATTCGGCTCACCGAGGCGATTATGCACCAAAAGAAACATATATTAAAGCCATTAGCAAAGAAGGAAAAGTAAAGTGGACATTGAAGACAAATGAATTAGTTTCCATCAAGGAATCTGTTAATCAAAGTGTCTATCTAGCAGGAAAAACAAGTCTAACAGCTGTACAGTCAAATGGTAAAAAAGCATGGGAGACATCAGGTGATTTTTCAAAAGTACAATTTATATCAACTGATAGTGGAGAAATCTATTATTCCCAAGGAGCTAAAGTTTATCAAATAAACGATAAAGCAGCGCCTGTTGTCCCAGCAGCGCCAAAAGTGAATGCTGTAAGTGATCAAAATACAGCAGTAACAGGAACTACAGAAGCTAACGCCACGGTTTACGTAAAAGTTGGGAGTAAGACATTGGGAAGCGGCAAGGCAAATAGCAAAGGGGCATTCAGTATCAAGGTACCGAAGCAAAAAGCAGGTACCAAGTTATCGGTAACAGCTCAAAATGCAGAGAAAAATACTAGTACAGCAACGATAGTAACGGTACAGGACAAAACAGCTCCATCTGTAACGAAAGTGAATGCTGTAAGCGATCAAAGTACGGCAGTAACAGGAACTACGGAAGCTAACGCCATGGTTTACGTAAAGGTTGGAAGTAAGGCATTAGGAAGCAGCAAGGCAAACGGTAAAGGAGCATTTAGTGTCAAAATATCAAAACAAAAAGCAGGAACAAAGTTAGCAGTAACAGCTCAAGATGCTGCCAAAAATACAAGTAAAGCAGCGGCAGTGACGGTACAAGACAAAACACCTCCACCTGCTCCAAAAGTGAACAATTTGACTACTAAATCAACTCACGTCATAGGCACAACTGAAGCTAACGCTACAATTGAAGTAAAAGTAAGTACTAAACTTATAGGAAGCGGAAAAGCCAACTCAAAAGGAAGCTTTGATGTAAGAATTCCAAAGCAAAAGGCAGGAACAAAAGTTGATGTCTTTGCAAAAGATGCTGCTAAAAATCAAAGCAAAACGGCTAAAGTAGTAAGTAAATAATTATTTATATGAAAAAAAGTCTGTTCCTCATATGAGAAACAGACTTTTTTTCGGTTTTATTATCAAGCAAGATATAAAGATATCTTTAGTATTATAGCATAAATGGATAGAATAAGTCATTAAAATATGGAAAATAAATAAAAAAATATCTTTATTGGATGGATTAAATAAATATTCCTTTATTACTAATAATCATGATATAATTAGCTGATTTTTGAGTCTTAAGTTTTAGGTCTTTATAATCAATTATTTTTAGGGAAAAGGGAGAACAAGTTTATGTTGAAAAAATATTTTATAGCACTTCTGTTGCTATGTTTGGTTGTAATAGAAGTACCGATTAACCCCACGTTTGCAGCGGTAGATGTAACAAATCCAACCTTAGAAAGCGTGAAAATAGATAAAAAAGAAGTTAAAGA